>NZ_CP067364.1:152500-2562218 GCF_016653495.1 Carnobacterium sp. CS13
TTGTAGAATGAACCGGCGAGTTACGATCCCATGCGAGGTTAAGTCGATGAGACGGAGCCGTAGCGAAAGCGAGTCTGAATAGGGCGAATGAGTATGTGGTCGTAGACCCGAAACCAAGTGATCTACCCATGTCCAGGTTGAAGGTGCGGTAATACGCACTGGAGGACCGAACCCACGTATGTTGAAAAATGCGGGGATGAGGTGTGGGTAGCGGAGAAATTCCAATCGAACTTGGAGATAGCTGGTTCTCTCCGAAATAGCTTTAGGGCTAGCCTCGGAATAAGAATCATGGAGGTAGAGCAACTGTTTGGACTAGGGGCCCTTCTCGGGTTACCGAATTCAGATAAACTCCGAATGCCATTGATTTATATCCGGGAGTCAGACTACGAGTGATAAGATCCGTAGTCGAGAGGGAAACAGCCCAGACCACCAGCTAAGGTCCCAAAGTTTATGTTAAGTGGAAAAGGATGTGGGGTTGCTTAGACAACTAGGATGTTGGCTCAGAAGCAGCCATCATTTAAAGAGTGCGTAATAGCTCACTAGTCGAGTGACCCTGCGCCGAAAATTTACCGGGGCTAAACATAACACCGAAGCTGTGGATAGAACTTAGGTTCTATGGTAGGAGAGCGTTCTAAGGGCGTCGAAGCTAGACCGTGAGGACTGGTGGAGCGCTTAGAAGTGAGAATGCCGGTATGAGTAGCGAAAGACGGGTGAGAATCCCGTCCACCGAATGACTAAGGTTTCCTGGGGAAGGCTCGTCCTCCCAGGGTTAGTCGGGACCTAAGTCGAGGCCGATAGGCGTAGACGATGGATAACAGGTTGAGATTCCTGTACCCGTTTGTTTTGTTTGAGCAATGGAGGGACACAGTAGGCTAAGGAATACGCACTGTTGGATATGTGCGTCCAAGCAACAAGTCTTGAAGCGAGTCAAATGCTTGCTTCTCTAAGGACAAGTTGTGATGGGGAGGGAAATTAAGTACCGAAGTTCCTGATGTCACACTGTCAAGAAAAGCTTCTAGTGAGAAACAAACGGCCCGTACCGCAAACCGACACAGGTAGTCGAGGAGAGAATCCTAAGGTGTGCGAGTGAACTCTCGTTAAGGAACTCGGCAAAATGACCCCGTAACTTCGGGAGAAGGGGTGCTGACCATTTGGTCAGCCGCAGTGAATAGGCCCAAGCAACTGTTTATCAAAAACACAGGTCTCTGCTAAATCGAAAGATGACGTATAGGGGCTGACGCCTGCCCGGTGCTGGAAGGTTAAGAGGATGGGTTAGCTCTCGAGCGAAGCTCAGAATTGAAGCCCCAGTAAACGGCGGCCGTAACTATAACGGTCCTAAGGTAGCGAAATTCCTTGTCGGGTAAGTTCCGACCCGCACGAAAGGCGTAATGATTTGGGCACTGTCTCAACGAGAGACTCGGTGAAATTATAGTACCTGTGAAGATGCAGGTTACCCGCGACAGGACGGAAAGACCCCATGGAGCTTTACTGCAGTTTGATATTGAGTGTTTGTACAGCTTGTACAGGATAGGTAGGAGCCGATGAAACCAGGACGCTAGTCTTGGTGGAGGCGTTGGTGGGATACTACCCTTGCTGTATGACCACTCTAACCCACAGCCATGATCTGGCTGGGAGACAGTGTCTGACGGGCAGTTTGACTGGGGCGGTCGCCTCCTAAAGAGTAACGGAGGCGCCCAAAGGTTCCCTCAGAATGGTTGGAAATCATTCGTAGAGTGTAAAGGCAGAAGGGAGCTTGACTGCGAGACCTACAAGTCGAGCAGGGACGAAAGTCGGGCTTAGTGATCCGGTGGTTCCGCATGGAAGGGCCATCGCTCAACGGATAAAAGCTACCCTGGGGATAACAGGCTTATCTCCCCCAAGAGTCCACATCGACGGGGAGGTTTGGCACCTCGATGTCGGCTCATCGCATCCTGGGGCTGTAGTCGGTCCCAAGGGTTGGGCTGTTCGCCCATTAAAGCGGTACGCGAGCTGGGTTCAGAACGTCGTGAGACAGTTCGGTCCCTATCCGTCGCGGGCGCAGGAAATTTGAGAGGAGCTGTCCTTAGTACGAGAGGACCGGGATGGACACACCGCTGGTGTACCAGTTGTTCTGCCAAGAGCATCGCTGGGTAGCTATGTGTGGACGGGATAAACGCTGAAAGCATCTAAGCGTGAAGCCCCCCTCAAGATGAGATTTCCCATCACGTAAGTGAGTAAGACCCCTGAGAGATGATCAGGTAGATAGGTTGGAAGTGGAAGTACAGCGATGTATGGAGCGGACCAATACTAATCGGTCGAGGACTTAACCAATTTTTTAAACGGTGTCTTGGTTTCGACACGATGTTGCAAGAGAAAAACACTATCCAGTTTTGAGAGAACACCGTTCTCTTGATGAAAAAATGTGCGGTGGTGACGGCAAGAAGGTCACACCTGTTCCCATGCCGAACACAGCAGTTAAGCTTCTTAGCGCCGATGGTAGTGAAGGGTTTCCCTTTGTGAGAGTAGGACGCTGCCGCGCATTGATTCATTAAATTTAATTTATCCCATGGAGGTTTAGCTCAGCTGGGAGAGCATCTGCCTTACAAGCAGAGGGTCAGCGGTTCGATCCCGTTAACCTCCACCATGAGTCATTAGCTCAGTTGGTAGAGCATCTGACTTTTAATCAGAGGGTCGCAGGTTCGAATCCTGCATGACTCATAACTAAACATCTATGATGGATAGTTATGCTACGCTTAGCGGGTGTGGCGGAATTGGCAGACGCACTAGATTTAGGATCTAGCGTCGAGAGACGTGGGGGTTCAAGTCCCTTCACCCGCACCATTTATTCTTTTTACTGTATTAGCCGGCTTAGCTCAGTTGGTAGAGCATCTGATTTGTAATCAGAGGGTCGAGGGTTCAACTCCTTTAGCCGGCACCATTTGCGGAAGTAGTTCAGTGGTAGAACGCCACCTTGCCAAGGTGGAGGTCGCGGGTTCGAACCCCGTCTTCCGCTTACTAGACCAACTAGTAAGCAAGATTTGAAAAAATCATTGCTTGTTCTAAATGCCGGGGTGGCGGAACAGGTAGACGCACAGGACTTAAAATCCTGCGGTGAGTGATCACCGTGCCGGTTCGATTCCGGCCCTCGGCACCATTATTCAGCACCCATAGCTCAATTGGATAGAGTACCTGACTACGAATCAGGCGGTTAGAGGTTCGACTCCTCTTGGGTGCATTTTTCAAAACTAACATTGAAGAACATTACGGGAAGTAGCTCAGCTTGGTAGAGCACTTGGTTTGGGACCAAGGGGTCGCAGGTTCGAATCCTGTCTTCCCGATAAAAGAATAAAATACAAAAATAATCACTTATTTCATTAGTGGTTATTTTTTTATTTGGTTAGAATTAAATAGTTTTTAAGGCAAATGAGACTGTGTGGCTTTTCAAATGGCTTATTTTCTCGTATAATGAAAGTCAGGATTAGTCAAGGATTAGTCTGATTGGTTGACGCTGTTCTAGAGGAAAAAAGGAACGAGCGATTAAGTCTAGTGTTAAGACAAAAAGAAAAGGAGTGTTACTGAGAGAACACCGTTGCATTGTGTGGTAAAAATAGGTAATATACATACCATACATCTTCATTGTTTCAGTAACGAATAGCACATGAATAATCAAAATATGTCGGATATCATTGAAGCTTATTTGAAGAAAGTACTTGGAACGGATGAGCAAGTCGAAATTAGGCGTAGTGAAATGGCAAATCGATTTAATTGTGTTCCTTCTCAAATTAACTATGTCATCAACACACGTTTTACTGTTCAACAAGGTTATTTGGTTGAGAGCAAACGTGGCGGCGGCGGGTATATTCGAATTATAAAAGTAAAGTTGTTAGATGAAGCAGAAATGTTGGATATGCTGATTGATGTGGTTGGAGATAAGATTTCTCAAAGGAACGCTTTTTCAATCGTAGAAACGTTATACGAAGACAATATGATAGCTAAACGAGAAGCCAATTTAATGTTATCAGCGATGGAGAAATCGGTTTTATCTTTAGACTCAAAACTGGAACATGAATTACGGGCACGCATTTTAATAGCATTTTTAAACAATTTAAAATATGAACAGTCTTAAAAGACGGAGGTAATAAAATATGAATGAATTATTTTCAGAAAAAGCAAAAATGGTTCTAATGTTAGCACAGGAAGAAGCTAAAGGATTCCGTCATCATTCTGTCGGGACAGAGCACATCTTGTTGGGCCTTATGGTTGAACAAGAAGGAATTGCGGGCCAAACACTTCGTCAATTTTCTGTAACGGAAAAAGACGTAAGAGAAGAAATAGAACATTTCACGGGTTATGGAACCATGAAATATGTTTCGAAAAACGCCGTCTTGCCTTATTCGCCTCGAGCTAAACAAGCAATCACATTAGCTACAGACGAAGCAAGACGAATGGGAGCTCCTTTAGTAGGAACGGAACATTTGCTATTAGGTCTATTAAGAGAAGAAGATATCTTATCGTCTAAAATTTTGACTAATTTAGATATTAGTTTGAACAAAACCCGTCAAATTCTTTTGAAAAAAATGGGGATCTCAGATGTGACAAATGGCAAAGGCAGACGTCCAAAGGCAGCTTCTAAACCCGTAGCAGGAACGCCGACACTTGATTCATTAGCAAGAGATTTAACGGCTAACGCTCGTGCTGGTAAAATGGATCCTATCGTTGGACGTAAGACAGAAATCCAACGCATTATTCAAATCTTAAGCCGTCGAACAAAAAACAATCCTGTCTTAATCGGAGAACCTGGTGTAGGTAAAACAGCCATTGCAGAAGGATTGGCTCAAAAAATCGTTACCGGTGAAGTGCCTCAATCGTTAGCCAATAAACGCTTGATGATGCTGGATATGGGTTCATTAGTTGCGGGCACTAAATACCGCGGCGAGTTTGAAGAACGCATGAAAAAAATTATCGATGAAATTTATCAAGATGGAGAAGTGATTCTTTTTATTGATGAATTGCATACGTTGATTGGTGCTGGCGGAGCTGAGGGAGCAATCGATGCTTCCAATATCCTGAAACCTGCTTTAGCACGGGGAGAGCTGCAAACGATTGGTGCGACTACTTTAGACGAATACCAAAAGTATATTGAAAAAGATGCAGCACTCGAACGTCGTTTTTCACCTATCCGTGTTGATCAACCGACTCCAGACGAAACAGAAGAAATATTGTTAGGTCTGCGTTCGCGTTATGAAGAACACCACAATGTTGAAATAACAGAAGAAGCGATTCATGCAGCTGTTCAATTGTCTTCGCGTTATATTACTTCTAGACAACTGCCCGATAAAGCTCTGGATTTGATCGACGAATCAGCAGCTAAAGTGCGTTTAGATGTCTCAGATAAACCCACTCTTTTAGCTGTTGCGATTACTGAATTGGATGAATTGGTCCAAGAAAAAGAAACCGCGATCCAATTGCAAGATTTTGAAAAAGCTGC
The DNA here is from genome assembly GCF_016653495.1 of Carnobacterium sp. CS13. Taxonomy (NCBI): domain Bacteria; kingdom Bacillati; phylum Bacillota; class Bacilli; order Lactobacillales; family Carnobacteriaceae; genus Carnobacterium; species Carnobacterium sp. CS13. Next base: position 157,968 of record NZ_CP067364.1, read on the forward strand.
CAAAGTTCGAGTGAAAGAAATGCGCCAACGGAAAAAAATTGAAGACTTGCTGCTCAAACAAGAAAAACAATCTACTGCTGCTTCTCAATTGCAAGTGACGGCGCTCGACATTGCTGAAGTAGTGTCGCTCTGGACTGGAATACCTGTCCAACAAATGGAGCAAAAAGAAACAGATCGATTATTGAGATTGGAAAAAGTGCTGCACAATCGTGTGATTGGTCAAGAAGAAGCTGTCAGTGCAGTCGCTAGAGCCATTAGACGTGCCAGAAGCGGGTTGAAAGATCCAAATCGCCCAATTGGGTCCTTTATGTTCTTAGGACCTACAGGAGTAGGTAAAACAGAGTTGGCTAAAACATTAGCAGATGCGATGTTTGGTAGTGAAGATGCCTTGATTCGTGTCGATATGTCTGAATTTATGGAAAAATACAGCACCAGCCGCTTGATTGGTTCTCCTCCAGGGTATGTAGGTTACGATGAAGGCGGACAATTAACTGAAAAAATTCGTCAAAAACCTTATTCAGTCATTTTATTTGATGAAGTTGAAAAGGCACATCCAGACGTTTTCAATATTCTTTTGCAAGTGTTGGATGATGGGCATTTAACGGATTCTAAAGGCCGTAAAGTGGATTTCAAAAACACCATTATGATCATGACTTCCAATCTTGGGGCAACAGCTTTACGAGATGAAAAGTCGGTTGGTTTTAGTGCTGTTGATGCTAGAAAAGATCATAAGACGATGGAAAAACGCATCAAAGAAGAATTGAAAAACACATTCAAACCAGAGTTTATTAACCGTTTGGATGAAATCATTGTCTTCCATTCACTTGAAAAACCTGAATTGAATAAAATCGTTAAGTTGATGGGACAAGTGATTGTCAAACGCTTGGAAGAAATGGACATTCATGTCAAAATTACTCAAGCTGCCATCGATGTTATCGCTAAAGCTGGTTTTGATCCTGAATACGGTGCACGTCCATTACGTCGTGCAATTCAAAAAGAAATTGAAGACCGCTTAAGCGAAGAATTGCTAAGCGGCAATGTAAAAATTGGTGATCATGTAACGATCGGGGCTGCTAAAGGCAAAATCCGTATCACTGTCAAAGGCGCTGAAACAAAAGAAAAAATTGCCCTTTCCGGAGATAAAGAAAAAGCTTGATTTAGTGAGTTTATCCAATAAATAATGATTAAAACGCCTAATGCAGTTCCATCGCATTAGGCGTTTTTGTTCGTGTTTTTTTCCAGTTTCTGCTATGATTGGTTCACAGATATAACTGAAAGGAATGTGAGTAGTATGAAAAATTCAACACGTAATTTACTTATTGGCTTAGGCACAACTGTGGCGGTGGGAGCATTCATTCTATCTTCATCCGATAAAACTATGGCGAAACTAGAAGCGTGCATCAACCGTAAAAAAGCTAAAACCTTTGTTAAAGATAAGTTGAAAGGCAACGAAAAAGCATTAGATGTTGTTGAAAAATTATCAGATGACGAAATAACTAATTTACTCAAAGTGGTTGATAAAGTCACTGATTTAAAAGGTCAAGTGGGCACGTATAGCAATCATTTGAAAGATGCAACAAGTGAATTCAAAGATATGCTGATGGACAAAAAAGACATGCTGGCAGATAAAAAAGATATGGTAGTCGATAAAACAGAAGATGTAGCTGGCGACATTAAAGATAAAATCAAAAAATAAAAGACAGCAAAAAACAGACCTGCGTATCAGGTCTGTTTTTTCTTACAACAGTAACAAATAACACAATAATAAGTCATTCATATCACGCAAAGACAAGCCGCTAAGTTCGTAAAAGCGGTCTATCCGGTATTGGAGTGTATTGCGGTGAACATACAAAGATTTGGCAGCTAAGCTGATATTCCCTTGACTATGCCACATAGCTAACACCAATTCTTTCCACTCTGGTTGGCCAATAAATTTTTTCTTCAACGCTTGCATCAACGGACTTTTTTCTAATGCTTCAGCTGTATAGTAATTTAAAGCAACAGTCGGCAGCGAAAAGAGTGCGGAGGTCTTGTTTTTCTGTTTGTTGAAAATGATTTGTTCTTCCATAATGATGCTGCGGAAATCCGAATTGAACGGCCAAAACTGTCCGATGTAACAAATCGTTTTGATTGAGAAGTCATCATCAAGGGTCTGAATGATAGCAGACAATTCTTCGACTGTTAATTTTCCAGCTGATTCGCTTTGGATCAACAAGCCAGCAGTCTCGTCAATAAAAAAAGCTTCATCAACGCTTTCAAACATACTTTTAAAAGCTTTAAGCCATGTTTTTTGGTCAAATTGCTGGTCTTTTTTTAAAAGGGCAAATTGAATCACACGGAAATCACCGGTTTTCTCTGGCAACTCATTTCGTTCTCCAAGTAAAAAAGCATACCAATCAGATTGTTTAGCGGCATGCTGGAGGGGAGCTTGCTCTGGTTTAAACATTAGCTGAAGCAAATCGAGTTCTCGGTTCGTTTTGGTAGCGGCATTGAATTGAATCCATTGGTCTTTAAAAGGAAACGAAACGGTTACATTTGTATTTTTAGGTTCATGAACTAATTGAGCTTCTGGATAGATTTGTTTAATTTGATCAAACTTCAAAAAATCACCTCTTTGAGATAGAGACTATTGATCTCTTCTAACTCCATTCTAACATTCTTTTTCAGATTTTGGGACAGTTTATGATATGATGGGACCAAGAAACGATGAAGGAATGAATGTATGTTAACGACAGAAGAAAAAGAATGTTTTATGCGTGAAGCAATTAAAGAAGCAAAGAAAGCTGGAGCTAAATTAGAAGTGCCGATTGGGGCTGTTGTGGTTTTAAATGGAGAAATTATTGGTCGGGGGCACAATCGGCGGGAAGAAAGCCATGATGCAACAACTCACGCTGAGATGTTGGCCATTCAAGAAGCTAATCAAACGGTAAAAAATTGGCGTTTAGAAGATGCTCAACTGTTCGTGACGCTTGAGCCTTGCCCCATGTGCAGTGGAGCAATGATTTTATCACGTGTCAAAGAATTGTATTACGGTGCTCCAGATCCTAAAGGAGGAACCGCGGGTACATTAATGAATTTATTAGCAGATGAACGCTTCAATCATCAAGTTGAAATTGAAAAAGCTATTTTAGAACAAGAATGCGGAGCGTTACTGACAGATTTTTTTAAAGCTTTGCGTCAACGTAAAAAAGCCGAAAAAGCTGCACGTAAAGCAGCAGCTTTGCAAGAATCGACAGATGGAACAGACAAGGAAAAAGAAGGGTAAACAGCCAGTTGAGGCCGTCTATCCTTCTTTTCATTTTTAACCCTGCATTAGCTCTTGGTCTTTTGCGATGGTCGCATCAACCCCTTTAATGACAGTTGAAATAAATTTTTCATCTTCTAAAGCAACAATGCCGGCGACTGTTGTGCCGCCTGGTGAACAAACTTGGTCAATCAAGTTCCAAGGAGATTGGTCGCTTTCTAAGATCATCTTGGCACTACCTAAGACAGCTTGTGCTGCAATTTTCGTAGCAAGGTCTTTTGGCATTCCATTTTTGACTGCTCCGCGAGCTAAAGAATCAATAAAGAGGAATGCATACGCAGGTGAGCTGCCGGCAATAGCAGTGAATGTGCTGAAGTCTTTTTCTTCCAATTCAACGGCTTCACCGATAGCTTTGAACATATCAAGAATAAAGGTGACCTGCTCAGCAGAAGCAGCAGCATTGCCGCACACCGCTGTCATTCCCTCGCCAATCATAGAATTGAGATTCGGCATTGCCCGGATAATCGGGTTTTTCGATTTTTCCCCAAGAAGATTTGCCAGCTGTTCAAGAGTCGTGCCGGCAGCAATCGATACGATCAATGGGTCATGTTGTTGGATCGTAGAACTTAAAGCCGGCAAGATAGCAGGAAGAGTGGTTGGTTTGGTAGCCAAAACGACCACATCAACTGATTTGATCAATTCTTCGTTAGAGGCACAGGCAATCGTATGCGTTTCAGCAGTAAAAGCGGCTAATTTATCACTGGTGCGATTTGTGACATAGATATCTTCACTTTTTGTATGTCCTTGTTGGATCATCCCTTTGATAATGGCACTGGCCATATTTCCTATTCCAATAAATCCTACTTTCATAACGAAACACTCCATTCTTTAGATACACTTAACTGATGTAGTTTTATTTTACCATAAAATAGAAAGCCGAAAGCTAGGCGTTCTTTTTCGGTAAATGCCCATGAATAAGTTCTACCCTATAAACCTTCCTCTTGTAACGACTGTTACAAGATGTTAGAATGAAGCTCGTGTTGCAAAAAAAGATGTAACGGTTGTTACGAATTATCTATCGAAATACGACAAAAAGGATGAGAACTGTGAAGTGGTTAATGATGAGCTATACTTTACCAAGCGAACCTTCGCGTTACCGTGTAGCTGCGTGGCGCAAGTTGAAGCGATATGGTGCGGTTAATTTACAACAATCTCTATGGATTTTACCAGATACAAATGAAGCTAATCGCGTATTGGAGAAATTATCTCAAGAAATTCAGGCTAATGGAGGCGAAAGCTTTTTAGTCAGCTCAGAATTTTTAGGAAAAGAACAGGAACAAGCGGTTATTGGACAGTTTAATCAAATGCGCGAAGAAGAGTACCTTGAATTGATTCGTGAATGTGAAAATTATTTACAAGAAGTCAGAAGAGAAATAAAAAACGAAAAATTTATTTTTGCTGAATTAGAAGAAGAAGAACATGAATTTGAAAAATTGGTTTCTTGGTATGAAAAAATTGTTTTGCGCGATCGTTTTACTGCTCCAAGTCAAAAAAAAGCCCATGAATTGGTCGAAAAAAGTCGGGAGATACTTGAGACGTTCAGTCAATTGGTCTTTATTCGGAATGAAAAATAAAGAAATATATAACAGTTAAAGGGGTCAATGATCATGCAAGAGCGTTATGAAGAACTGAAAAGAGCAGAAAAAGGGGCGATTTTAAGTATCGTCGTATACATTGTTTTGTCGGTAGCTAAAATTTTTATTGGAATGACCTATCAATCAGCAGCTTTAAAAGCAGATGGACTGAACAATATGACCGATGTCGTTTCTTCTGTAGCGGTGTTGATTGGTTTACGTTTAGCCAGAAGACCAGCGGATGACAACCATCCTTATGGGCACTGGAAAGCGGAGACGATTGCCAGCTTGGTAACTTCTTTTGTGATGCTTTTAGTAGGGATTCAAGTATTTTACTCTAGTTTTAGCCGAATTTTTGAAGGAGAGATCATAGCGCCGGATAAGATTGCGGGAATTACTGGGTTAGTTGCTGCATTTGTCATGTTAGGCGTTTATATTTATAATTTAAGATTAGCGCGAGGAATCAACAGCGAAGGATTGAAAGCTGTCGCAAAAGACAACCTCAGCGATGCTTTGACTAGTTTAGGCACTGCTGTAGCCATTTTTGGATCGATGTTGGGTTTTGTTTGGTTAGATGGGTTGATGGCTATTATCGTTGCGATCATTATATTAAAAACCGGTATCGAAATTTTTCGAGATAGTGCTTTTTCTCTTTCTGACGGATTTGATACTGAAAAATTGGAAGCTTATAAAACGAGTATCCTCGAATTGCCGAATGTTCTTTTCGTTGATTCGATCAAAGCACGTAAATATGGTGCCAATACCTATGTTGATGTAACGATTTTGGTCAAAGCGACGTTGACTGTTCACGAAGGGCATCAAATTACCGAAAATGTTGAACGTGTATTAAAAGACAACTATGGTGTGATCGACATTGATGTACACGTGGAACCAGCTTCGCCTACCGCAGAGAAAAAAACTCCTTAATTCCAACCGCAAAGAGAAGCAGCGATCCGTTGGAAAAAATCAGTTGAAATTTAGCACTAAGTTCGTTACGATTAAACTCGTGAATTAAGCAGCATTAAAAATGGACGGAAAAGAGGAATAGCCTATGGAAAGTACCCTTTATTTATTGATCAAGCACAATCGTTTAGAAAGTGAGCGCATTATTCTGCGGCCGGTTTCAATTGAGGATGCTGAAGATATGTACGAATACGCATCTGATGAAGAGACAACACGGTTTGTTTTTGACACCCATCAAAATTTAGAAGCGACAAAAAATGTGATTGCGGAATATTTCGCCAAAGATCCAATTGGAAAATACGCATTGGTATTGAAAGAAAACAATAAAATGGTTGGAACGATTGATTTGCGTGTTGATATGACACATAAAAAAGCGGAATTGGGCTATACCTTAAATAAAAAATTCTGGGGAAACGGGTATATAACCGAAGCAGCAAACTTGCTGCTGGAATTAGGGTTTAACATCATTGGGTTAGAACGCATCTACGCGATGTACGATTCTAAAAATAAAGCTTCCGGTAGAGTGATGGAACGTTTAGGCATGACCCGAGAAGGCGTCTTGCGCAAAAATCGATTGGTGAAAAACGAGTTTTCCGATGATGTCTGTTATTCCATTTTGAAAGAAGAGTACATGAAGTAAAAAGTATGTTGCTGCTTTGGAAAACTAAACAAGCCTTTTGCTTTAATCTCTCTGTTCTTTCATTTATGATCAGGATAGAGGAATAAAGGAAAGGAAGAGGATAATATGTTACAACATACGAGTAAGAAACTCTTGGTCGGATTAGTGACGTTAACATCCGCAACAGTCTTAGCAGCTTGTGGGGCAAACGAAACGACGCCGAATCCAGCACCGGAAGAGTCCGTTTCTTCATCAACTACTACGCCGGAAGTGAGCAGCGAGTCATCAGCAGATCAAGCGAGTGAGAGCAGTTCAGCTGTTTCTTCCGATGAATCTCAAAACACAAACGATGAGGCATCTTCTCAAGGAATCGAAAATCAAGACTACAAAGTCAGTTTAGAACAGGCTATTGATATTTATAATGAAACATATCCGGATACTACGATCAAATCCATTAGTTTTGATTTAGATGATGGCTACTATCAATATGAAGTTGAAGGGTTCAATCAAAGCGAAGAAATGGAACTGAATATCGATGCAATGTCTGGAGATATTTTAGAAAAAGAAAGAGAAACTGAAAACACTCAGAATAAGACAGAGCTTGATTTAACCAATCTGATATCGCCTCAAGAAGCAATGACTGCGGCGCTTAAGGAAATAGGCAGCGGCTACGTTGAAGAATGGGAATTGGAAACCAAACTTGAGAAAACTTATTATGAAGTAGAAGTAGAAAATATTGAAAATGGCGATCATGATGTTGATGTTTACGTTGATGCTAAAACAGGAGACATTATTGATAAAGACTGATTGTTTAAGAATGGTAGTGAAAAAGCAGCTGTTTTCCAGAAAAGTATTCTGGGAAATGGCTGTTTTTTGTTGTTCTAAAAAAACGGGAAAAACAGGTCTGTTTTCATTAGATATCGAACGACCGATCGGTTTTTAATCAGAAAGTTCCCTTTTATCCCTTTTTATGCTTAATTCTTTTGACAAATAACGCCATTTGCGGTAAATTGGTTAGTGGACGAACTATAAAACTGGAAATATGAATTAATGTTCGTTTGTAAGCGGCGGTTGAAAGAGAAAACTGCAAAAATAAGATAAAAACGAAGAGAAAGAGGTTTTAAAGCCCATGAAAGTTTTTGATTATGAAGATATCCAATTGATTCCCAATAAAAGTATTGTCCAAAGCCGATCTGAATGTGACACTAGCGTAGTGTTCGGCAGCCGAACATTTAAATTGCCAGTTGTACCGGCGAATATGCAAACAGTAATGGATGAAAGTTTAGCTATCTGGTTTGCAGAGAATGATTACTTCTATGTGATGCACCGTTTCGAAGAAGAAAAACGGAAGCCGTTTATTGAAGATATGCACAAAAGAGGCTTATATGCCTCGATCAGTGTCGGCGTTAAAGCGGATGAATACACTTTTATCAAAGAATTAGCTGAAAAAAGCCTTATACCGGAATACATTACGATCGATATCGCTCATGGACATTCCAACCAAGTGATTGAGATGATTCGTCACATAAAAACACACTTACCGGAAACATTCTTAATAGCTGGAAACGTTGGAACACCTGAAGCCGTTCGTGAATTAGAAAATGCCGGTGCCGATGCAACAAAAGTGGGGATCGGACCTGGAAAAGTTTGTATCACAAAATTGAAAACAGGTTTTGGAACAGGCGGCTGGCAATTGGCTGCGCTTCGCTGGTGTTCAAAAGCGGCTCGGAAACCGATTATTGCTGATGGCGGTATCCGCGACCATGGAGACATTGCTAAATCCATTCGTTTTGGTGCATCAATGGTCATGATGGGTTCGATTTTCTCAGGACATGAACAATCGCCAGGAGAAACGCTTGAAATTGATGGGAAAACGTTTAAAGAATACTATGGCAGTGCCTCAGAATTCCAAAAAGGCGAGCGGAAAAATGTTGAAGGCAAAAAAATCATGGTAGAACACAAAGGCGATATCTCAGCGACGTTACTAGAAATAAAACAAGACTTACAGTCTTCTATTTCATACGCGGGCGGAAATGATCTGGAATCCCTGCGTAAAGTTGATTATGTCATTGTTAAAAATTCTATTTTTAATGGCGACCGTTAATAAAATGCAAAAAGAGGTTGGGACAAAAGTCCCAACCTCTTTTTGCATATCCGAATATTTATTCTAGAACGTGTTCCAAAAAGCAGACCCGACGTCCACTTCACGAATAATGCTCGATGGTCTGTGACCATACTGCGCTTATTCGTTCCAGTGATTCGGGTCTAAACGCTTTTTGTCTCACTCCCTTTTTTTATGCAGTTTTAGTTGATGATACCGTCATAAATGTTCAAACCGTCAGTTGATTTTTGAGTAGAACCCTTAGCTTTTTCAATTATTCCTTCGTACAAAATAGTGTTGCTGTCTAAGTCATAAACAGTCAGCTCTTTTTCGGTCTGAGAACCTTTAGTAGGAGTTGCTAGATAGAGCTTAGCATCCACGATGTCTAGCCACTCACGATTAGAACTGCTGCCAGCAGGCAACTCTAATGTATAAACAGTGTTTTTAGCGACATCGTTAACGGATACAGCATAAACAGTTATTGCATCATCCGTCAAATCGTACAAGTAAAGAGTAGTCCCATCAATCAAGGCCATTGTATTTTCTGGGTTGAGTTCTGCTGGTACAGCTAGTTTATGAGTTGTATTGGTTTTAAGGTTATAGATACAGAATTCAGAACCTAAGTATTCAGGATAATAATCTGGATCTGCTGCTGCCTTTTCTTCATCAAAAGGCGCATTGTAATGTGCTTCAAAAACCAACTCATTTTCAACGTGAGCAGCTTGTGAGTTATCGGTAAGCATCCTAACCATATTGTTTTGATTGCCAGATGATAATTCGGATTCAAATGAAAGTACATCTTCTTTCGTTACTTTTTGGTTTCCTAAGTCCAAATGATAGATATGAAATTCCTCTAATTTATCTGTTAAAAAATTATTTTCAGTTACGATTTTTAATGCACTGTCGATGATTTGTACTTTTTGAATTGACAAATAATTCTCTGCTCCTGTAACTGGAATATCAATAGCATAAGACGTTGTTTCTTTTGAATTTTTGTTCAAAATCTGGATATCGAAAACGGCTTTTTTAGCAGAAGTGTGTAAGCTGGATTCATCGATAGCAACATAGGCTAAAAAGATATCGTCTTCAAAGAAATTATGGGAATCTAAGTATTTACCGCGCATAAACTGCTTGTATTCTTTTTGCAAAGATTGCAGCTGAGGATCTGAAGAATTCGCTGATAATTTTTCAAAGTAAGATTGCTGGTTCTCGTAATGGGTTTCTCTGTTCGTAAGTGTAAGTGGTTCTTGTGTATATGAAAAGGTACTCTCGTTAGTCTTAATTAGCACAGGTGTATAACCAGCATTAAGGGTTAAATCATTCAATTCTGATGGATCGCCTTTAACCGTTTTAAAAGTAAACGCTGGGTATTGGTCTTTTGTAAAGACTGGTTGAAGATAAAAGACAGCGATGGCTAAGATAGCAATCAAACTAATTGCCATTAACTTCCAATAACGTTTCATTTTGTAGCCTCCCTCATTAGACTGTGACTTTCTTGTTTAATAAATAATGACTGATCCAGATGCTAATCCCCATAAGGATGATTCCTAAAACAACTGAAAGGGTAAAGTGCTCAATGGGATAGAGATAATCATGGTGCAAAAGTGCCTCAATAAAATAAGGCGAAAAGAAAAAAATCACAGCAGCTATTCCAAATAAGCCGCCTAAGAAAATTCCTTTAAAATGAAAACTTCTTTCAAATAAAATGATGGTAAAAGCTACTGTTAAAAATAGCACTCCTAATCCATAATTAATCAAAAATTGACTAAATGAACTAGGGAGAATTAGCTCTAAAAATTCTGAAAAGGCAATACTGTCTCTGATAGATAAATCTATTCTGAGCTCACTTGGAACCAGCCATTTGATCAGTGTATTTTCAATTGGCAATAAAATCAGCTGAGTAGCAACTAGTCCTAAAACCATCAAAAAAATTGCAGAAAGTTTGGAGAAAAATAAATTTATTCGTGCAGTGGGCAGCATCAATAACCGATAGATGAATGTATTTTTTCCGAACCAATCACGGTACCAGATAAAGAAACTATAAAACAGCAAAGCCGCCGCAGCTAAAGCAATAGGAATCAAAAACCAGCCGCTTGACACCAAGTTCATGAGACTCATAGGCTGATTGTATTCGAAAAATTGATCTAATGGGATCGAGTCTTTATGGATAGCTGTATTTGCAAGACTAACAAATTTTTTTGATCTCACGATTGTACCTGTGATTTGCGAAACGATCGTTAAACCAATTAAAACAAGATAAAGATTTATAAATCGATTCAATTCAAAGTTCAATAATTTTAAGTAATTTTTCATCTAATGTAAACCTCCCGCATCACGTCGACGACGGATTTTCCTTCTGTCTCACGGACTTCTTCAGCATTAAATTCTTTAACGACGACTCCATCATCCAACAAAATAGCTTTATCAATCAAATGTTCGATATCATTAATTTCATGAGTCGTGATGATCACACCGCGGTCTTCAACTAAATGGCTAGTAAAAACCTCTGCAATTTGTTCTCGACTGAAAATATCGATTCCCGAAAAAGGTTCATCCATTAAAAGGTAATCGACATCTAAGGCTAAACCGAGTAGCAAGTTGACTTTGGCAGTGTTTCCTTTAGAAAGGTCAGCGATTTTTTCTTTTTCTTGAAGTTTAAAAAAGCACAGCAATTCGATAGCGCGCGAGTGATTCCAAGTTACATAAAAATCCCGCATGAACTGCATCGCTTGCCCAATAGTCATTTGAGAGACCATAGCAATGGTCTCAGGAATAAAGGTGATTTTTTGATAACTGTCTTTAGTGATTTTCTTTCCGTCAATTAAAATTTCGCCACTGTTAAGAGGGGTTAAATTCATGATGGCATTCATGATCGTCGTTTTTCCAGCACCATTGATGCCGATCAAACAAGTGATCTCGCCTTTGTTAGCGGTGAAAGACAAACCTTTCAATACTTTAGTACGGCCAAATTTTTTTATGATTTCTTTTACCTCGATCATATGGATCCTCCTATTCTTGATGATTGTTTTCAGTATATTTATCTTCTAATAATTCGATGATTTCATTCAAAGGCACATTTATCGGTTCGATAGCGGTGATAAATGTGTCAACAGCGCCTGCAATCAATTCTTTGCGCACATTTTTTAAAACGGTTGTATTTTCTGTGACTTTACTTGGCAGATTTCCTTCAGTATAAATCAATCCAGCGGCCTCCATTTCTTTATAGGCTCGTTGTGCTGTATTGGGGTTGATCTTCAGTTGATTGGCTAACTCTCGCCGCGAGAGAATCTCTTGACCGGGTTTCAGCTGTCCAATAGCTATCTGTTCTTTAAAGTAGCGCACAACTTGCAAATAGACCGGATCCCGCTTATTAAGATTTATATTCATAGCAGCTCTCCTATCGTTTTATTGTACTAGGCGCTTAATACACTCGCTGTAAAAAAATGTATTAAGGGGTTAATACGGTTGTCTCGTGTATTATAGTGTTAATACACGAAGTGTGTCAAGCATTATTTTAGCCGACAATCGTTTTGCTTGTAATCGTAATAGTTGAATCCACAAGAGTGGTTTCGTATACTGACCCTGTAACGAGGAATTTTAAGTATATAAAATTAAAAGTAGAACTTGAAGGAGTGGAACGAATGGATGAACAGTCAATGCCTCATGAAAAAGGGTTAGATAATACAGTGCATGTTTTAAAAGAAGGGTATCGCTATATTTTGAACAGACGAAAAAGTTTTCAATCGGATGTTTTCGAAACCCGTTTATTAGGCCAAAAAGCGATCTGTATAGGTGGAGAAGCAGCAGCTGAACTCTTTTATGATACGACTAAGTTTAAAAGAGCAGGCGCCGCACCAAAAAGAGTGCAAAAAACGTTGTTTGGCGAAACAGGCGTTCAAACATTGGACGGCGAAGAGCATTTGCACCGCAAAGAAATGTTTATGTCTTTAATGTCTCCCGAAAAATTAGATAAGATGGATAAAATCTTGAAAAAGCAGTGGGAAGCAACGGCAGAAAAGTGGGCAGAGCAAGATGAAATCGTGCTGTACCATGAAGCTCAAGAAGTATTGTTTCGCACAGCTTGTGAATGGGCTGGTGTTCCTTTTGAAGAAAGAGAAGTTGCAGAATTAGCAGCAGATCTAGGCAAGATGATCGAAACACCTGCTGAAATTGGGCCAGCACATTGGATAGGACGGCATGACCGCAACCAAACTGAAAAATGGATGGAAAACCTGATCGAACAAGTTCGCGATAAAAAATTGTCTCCTCCTGAAGGTACAGCTTTAGCGGTCTTTTCATGGCACCAAGATTTGGAAGGAAATCTATTAGATGCCAATACGGCCGCGGTAGAGGTATTAAATATTATCAGACCGATTGTCGCGATTGCGATCTACATTAACTTTACGGCATTGGCTGTCCATGAATACCCGGCAGCAAAAGAAAAATTAGCTGCTGGTGATCCAAAACAACTGCAAGCATTTGTTCAAGAGGTACGACGATTTTACCCGTTTTTTCCTTTCCAAGGAGCGATCGTAAAAAAAGATTTTACTTGGCAAGGCTATGAATTTGAAGAAGGGACCTTAACGATTCTTGATATTTACGGAACAAACCATGATCCGGTCCTTTGGAAAAACCCTGAAGTATTTGATCCTGAACGGTTTATGGACTGGAAAGAAAGTCCCTTTTCGTTTATTCCACAAGGAGGCGGCGACTTTTTAGGTGGACACCGTTGCGCCGGAGAGTGGTTGACGATCAAAGTGATGAATACTTGTTTAGACTATTTAGCCAACCGCATGGAATACGAGGTGCCTCAACAAGACTTAAGCTATAGTCTAGATAAAATGCCGAGTATTCCTCATAGTGAAATGATTTTGAAAAATATCCGCATGAAAAACTAATTCAAAAAGAAAAATTATGAAATGAAAACAGAGTAGAAAATGGAATCTTCCAATTTCTGCTCTGTTTTTAGTGTTTCTGAGTAAGCTTTCAAAAGAAAACGAGGAAGAGGCTATAGTTAAGTTAAGAAAAATATTTTTTATTTTGAAAAAATTTCACCGAAATTGCGTACTTTATATAGGGGATTAAAACTCCACAAAAATATATTGGAGGTGTTGATTTTGAAAATAATGGAACAAGAAAATTTATTGGTAAATATTGATAAAAAAATAATTATGGAACCGTCAGAATTAATATTGAGTGGCGGAAGCAGGGTAGAAGAAATTTCTCTTGTACACCCACAATTAGGGAATCCTTTCCAGTATGAATTTTTCCATTTATTGATGGACGAGTGGAAAGGGGATAGAATTTCTTTAGTTGAGGATTCTGAAGAAGTAAGAGAACATTTAATTGAGCAGGAAGGGTGCACATATTACAGAGAATACAAACAAAAATTACTGCGTAGAACACGTAAAGAGAAGGGGATCAAAGTTGTTACAATTCCACCTGTAGAGGCAAATCGACTGAAGAAGAGCTGGGAAAAATTTGTGAATCAATACGTTTTGATTAATTACGATTCACATCTATTCATGACGATGGATCAACGATTATTTAGAATGAAGAAAAATTTAATGCCTTACTTTATATTGGCGCAAGCAGAACAAAAGAATGTTGGTAGTTGGGCTGGAGAGCGTGTTGGAGTTGAACCAATTGATACAGCTACATTTGATAGCATGGATTATTATGAGATGTTCCGAATGATTGGAGACAAAACAGCCTGTAGACTGGGCGCTGAAGAATTTGCGCGTCGATTTGGTCATCGTTAATGGATGGACCGTAAATTGTAACTGGCAGAACTAGTAGTCATTATAGGAAGACAACCTTTCCAAGCAGATGGGTTGCCAATGTGATGAGACATGGAACTATTTTTAATGAATGAATTGAGGAGTGTAAAAGCTTATCACTGCCTTTTGATATTTTGTTGTTTGTACTAGGGCTATACACGTGAAGCTTTGACTAATCGATGATTTAGACCAGGAGTAAAAAAGCACTAGCTTTTATTTAACAAATGCGGTATAATTAAAGATGCCGCAAGGCCGTATGGCAATGTTGATCTTTCGAATCGTGTCAGATCTGGAAGGAAGCAGCACTAAGATTGTTTCAGCATGTGCTGTACGTACATAGAAGAATAAAAAAAGTTTTTGATTTCCGAATCGAAAACTTTTTTTTATTGTCCAAAACCCTATTTTGCTTACTATTCACTCAAGAGAAAGCAAGGATCAAGGTTTAAATTTAACGTGAAATAACGTATAATAAAGAGTAGCAACTACAGGGTTAAGAAAGGGAGAAATGCATTGAGTTATCAAGCACTTTATCGAGTATGGCGGCCTCAACGTTTTCAAGACATTGCCGGACAAAAAGCCATTACACAGACATTAAGAAATGCCCTGATCCAAGGGAAGACAAGTCATGCTTATCTCTTTACAGGCCCTCGTGGAACCGGGAAAACCAGTGGGGCTAAAATATTTGCCAAGGCCATCAACTGCCATTATTTGAAAGATGGCGAACCGTGTAACGAATGTGAAACGTGCGTTGCCATTACTCAAGGACAGTTAAACGATGTGATCGAAATTGATGCGGCCAGTAATAATGGGGTCGAAGAAATTCGAGATATCCGTGACAAGGCCAAATACGCACCCACTAGTGCAGATTATAAAATCTACATTATTGATGAAGTTCATATGTTGTCAACGGGAGCTTTTAATGCGTTACTGAAAACATTGGAAGAACCACCTAAAAATGTTGTCTTTATTTTAGCAACAACTGAACCGCATAAAATTCCGTTGACCATTATTTCGAGGACCCAGCGCTTTGATTTTAAACGCATTTCTGTGCGGGACATTTGCGACCGGATGATCTATATTTTAAACCAAGAAAAAATCGGTTTTGAAGAAGAAGCTTTACCGGTTATTGCGCGTGCAGCAGAAGGCGGAATGCGTGATGCATTAAGCATTTTAGATCAAGCAATCTCTTATGGCGATAGTGTGGTCACGATCGAGCACGCTATGAGTGTGACAGGCAGCTTGACGCAAGAATTGATGTTGGCTTACTTTGATTCCATTGTAACGCGCAATACAGAAAAAGGCTTATCGTTGCTGCAAGAGATTTTGGCAGATGGGAAAGATGCTTCACGTTTTGTTGAAGATCTGATTTTATTTAGCCGAGACATCCTCGTCTACCAACAAGCTCCTCAAATGAGCGACTTATTGGACGGAGCGACAGTTGATACCGGGTTTAAAGGGTTAAGTGAAACTATTTCAGCCAATTTGCTGTATCAAATGATCACGATTTTAAATGGTACGCAAAATGAACTGCGTTTTACCAATCATCCAGATGTTTATTTAGAAGTTGCAACAGTCAAACTAACCCAATTGAATCCAAATCCAGCAGCTTCGGTTGTAGAACCTAAAGCAGCAGTTGCAACACCAGTTGAAGCTGCGCCCGATCAAGGAAAGATGGCCAATCTTGAAAATGAATTGATGCAAATGAAAAAACAATTGCAGTCGATAGCAGCTAATGGCGGAGCTCAACAGCCTGTTAAAAAAGCGAAAAGAGCCGCAACGAAAGCAACCGGCAATCAATTTACTCCGAATACACCGGCCATTTATGGTGTCTTAAAAGAAGCCACTAAAGAAAATCTGAACCAGCTTCGGGATGTCTGGCCGGATTTATTGAATATGTTGTCCGTCACTCAGCGCGCTATGCTAAAAGCTTCAACGCCAGTTGCCGCTAGTCCGAACGGCTTGATCGTTTCGTTTGATTACGATATATTATGTCAAAAAGCGACGAATGATACGGAACTATTAGCGGCTGTTACAGAGTATTTGCGTCGGTTAGTTGGATATGAACCGCAAATGATTTGTGTGCCAGCTGAACAATGGCCGGTCATTAGAGGGCAATACGTTCAACAATTAAAAGGCCAGCCGTCCGTTAAAAAAGCGCCGGTACAGCAGTCTGCTAACCCAACCGGTCAAGCACCTCAATCGACCACACAGCAGCAAGAAAACGGTGCTGCTGATCAGAAAAAAAGGCCGGCAGAAGCTGACTCTTCTGAGTGGGATAGTTTAGAAGGCATCATTCCGCCAACAGAGGAAGAAGACAACACTGTGGTGACGGAAGCAATGAATCTATTTGGCAAAACGATTGTTGAAGTAAGAAATGATTGATCCTAATTGATAATTGAAAGGAAGAGATAGAAGATGCGTGGAATGGGAAATATGCAAGGTATGATGAAACAAATGCAAAAAATGCAAAAAGAAATGGTAAAGGCACAAGAAGCCTTGAACGAAAAAGAATTTTTAGGAACAACGAATGGTGATTTAGTAACTGTTACGCTAACGGGTGACCGGAAAATGAAATCTGTTTCGATCAAACCAGAAGCCGTTGATCCAGAAGATGTTGAAATCTTAGAAGACTTAATTGTTTTAGCGTCGAATGATGCACTAGCCAAAGTAGAAGCTGAAACGGAAGCAACAATGGGGAAATACACTAAAAATATTCCTGGAATGTAGACCACAGTCCAATTCTTTGAATCCTCACTTCAATCAAACACAGCAAGAAATGGGATGCCGGAATGGGTCCCGTTTTTTTAATCTTTATCTATTCAGTCTATGGAAAGTATTTTTTAAGAGAGGAAATGAAGCCAATTGTATCCTGAACCGATAACAAAATTAATGGACAGTTATATGAAACTTCCAGGAATTGGCGCTAAAACAGCTGCACGGCTAGCTTTTTTCACGATCAATATGAAAGAAGACGATGTAACTGATTTTGCCAAGGCGTTGATCAGTGCTAAACGAGACTTAAACTATTGTTCGATTTGCGGGCACATTACAGAAGAAGACCCTTGTTCGATTTGCCAAGACAAACGACGTGATCGTAGTACGATTTTAGTGGTAGAAGATCCTAAAGACGTGATGTCATTAGAAAAGATGCGTGAATACCATGGATTGTACCATGTGCTGCACGGTGTATTGTCTCCAATCGAAGGTACAGGGCCGGAAGATATCAATATTCCAAGTTTGATCAAACGGCTGCAGTCTGAAGAAGCGAAAGAAGTCATTATTGCAACCAATGCAACGGCTGAAGGAGAAGCAACGGCGATGTACCTGTCGCGTTTGATCAAGCCAGCCGGCATTAAAGTTACACGCTTGGCTCATGGGCTTTCTGTGGGAAGCGATATTGAATATGCAGATGAAATCACGTTGCTGAAAGCCGTTGAAGGCCGGAGAGAACTCTAGTCAGAAATCAAGGCTAAAACAAAAAAACGAGTAACCTATTTGCAAGAAAAACAAGTATTTTTTCACAAGAAAGCAGGCGGTATACATGCTGTTTAGAAAGAAGCCAAACTTACGAAAAGAATACGATGCCGCATTATTGAAGCTGATGACCCAAACAAAAGATGATTGGGAATACGCTAAAAAGATTGAGCAATCGGTCATTGAAAAAGACAGTTTGCTTTTTGCACAAACCAAATTAGCCGAAATAAAGTATTTCTATTTGTTTAAAGAAGCACGGAAACGAGACATCAAAGGAGATACGACCAGATAAACCATCTGGAAGTGTTTCCTTTTTTACAAACCGTTGTAACCGGTTGCGGTTTGCAAATCAAAATTGGAAACCGGTAAAGCGTAATTGCTATTAGACTGTCGTCGTGAGATACAGTATAATGTTAAGTAGGTATCAAAAGAAAGAATTAAAGGGGTTTAGTGCATTGAAAGGAACATTTATTACGATTGAAGGTCCGGATGGCTCAGGAAAGACGAGCGTGATTCAAGCTTTACTTCCAAAGCTGGAAAAGGCATTAAACCAGAAAATTATTGCAACAAGAGAACCAGGCGGCAGTCGGATCGCTGAAGAAATCCGTGAATTGATTTTAAATCCGGAAAACACTGAAATGGATGTCCGCACAGAAGCGCTTTTATACGCTGCTGGCAGAAGACAACATTTGATCGAGAAAGTTATACCGGCTTTAACCGATGGAAAAATTGTCATTTGTGATCGTTTTGTAGACAGTTCATTGGCTTACCAAGGTGTGGCACGAGGCATCGGAGTAGAGCAAGTTGCAGCTATCAATCAGTTTGCAACAGAGAATATTTCGCCAAATGTAACGCTTTATTTAGATATAGAAGCAGCAACCGGGCTTGAACGCATCCATAAAAACAAAAGCAATCGGCAATACGATCGATTGGATCAAGAGAATTTGACGTTTCATGAAACCGTTCGTTCAGCCTATTTAGAGTTAGTTGAAAATAATCAAGAGCGCATGATTTTAATAGACGCCAGTCAAGACTTGGAGAAAGTAGTGCAGGATTGTTACGCTATTTTACTGAAAAGATTAGCACGTTGATCAAAAATTCAAAAAATAAAAGGGGTCGAAAAAAATGAAATTAATTTTAGCCATTGTTCAAGATAAAGACAGCAACCGTTTGTCGAATGAATTTGTTGATGCAGGAATCCGCGCGACGAAATTATCAACAACCGGCGGCTTTTTAAAAGCTGGCAATACTACCTTTATTATTGGGATCGAAGAAGAGCGTGTGGATGAAGTCTTGGACCGGATTCGCGATAACTGCCAATCGCGGGAACAATTTATGACACCCCCAGTTAGTTTAGACGTTTCAATGGAAACCAATATGCCTTATCCAGTTGAAGTTCAAGTAGGCGGAGCGACAGTATTCGTCTTGCCAATTGATCAATTCGAGCAATTCTAAGATCAGGTTGTGATGAAAATAGAAGAGAAATTAAAATGGATTCAACCAATCGTTTTTAAACAAATGCAGCAAACAGTTAAACAAAACCAATTGGCTCACGCGTATCTTTTTGAAGGAGTGTCCGGAACGGGCAAAAAAGATTTGGCTCTGTGGTTAGCAGCGTCGCTTTTTTGTCAGAATCCGCATGACCATCTGCCTTGTGAAGAGTGTTCCACTTGTGTACGGGTTTTACAACACCAGCACCCCGATGTGATTGAAATCGCACCGGATGGACTTTCCATCAAAGTAGAACAAGTTCGTGATTTAAAAGCTGAATTCTCAAAAAGCGGTGTGGAAGGAAAGCAAAAAGTCTTTATTGTAGAAGACGTTGAGAAAATGACGATCGGAGCAGCAAACAGCCTCTTAAAATTCTTGGAAGAGCCTGATGGAAAAGTCGTGGCTTTTTTATTAACAACCGCCAAACAACGCCTCCTGCCGACGATTTTGTCGCGGTGTCAGCTGATTCACTTCCAACCCCTTTCTAAAAAGCGCTTATTAGCAGAATTAGAAAAAAAAGAACTGCCGGTGAGCCAAGCTTCGCTTTTAGTTCATCTTACGAATAGTTTAGAAACAGCAATCGAAATGAGTCAAGATGAATGGTTTAATGAAGCGAGAAAAATCATTTGGAAATGGTTTGTTCTGGTTTCGAAAAAAGAACAACAAGGTTTTGTGTTCGTACAGACAGATATCATGCCTCATTTTAAAGACCGAGAGCACTATTTGTTGGTGGTTGATTTGCTATTGCTGGCTTATCGTGATGCACTGATGCTTAATTATGAAGCAGTTGACATTTTGGCTTACCCGCAACATCAAGAAATTTTAAAAGAGACAGCTGGTCGTTTTAATGGAGCACATTTAACGGAAGCATTGGAAACTATTTTACTGAGCAGAAAAAAATTAGAAAGCAACGTCAATGCACAAGGTGTTTTTGAACAGCTGTCTTTATTGCTGATATAAAGTTTTTGAATAACTAAGACAACCAAACTAGGCGAAGATCATAGTAAAGAATGGGTGAAAAAGGAATGGATAAAAAAACTTTATATGATAGCTTTACGAAGTTAGAGCAAGATACAGATGCGACTTTGCATCAAATATCTGATTTGAAACGTGAAGTCGAAGCGCTCGTTGAAGAAAATGCCACTCTTCGAATTGAAAACCAGCATTTAAGAGATCGGTTAAGCGACCTTGAAAAGCAGCAGCGTCCAAACGAAGAAGTTGTGGAACCCGAAATGAGTAAGTCACGTTTGAACCTTGAGAAGTTATACGAAGATGGTTTCCATGTTTGTAACGTCTTTTATGGATCACGTCGGGTGAATGATGAACCCTGTGCATTCTGTTTAGATGTCATTTACGGGGATCGAAGATAACATTGAAATGAAACGAGAGCAACAGAAATTGAAACGTTTCTGCTTCAAAGGTGATTTCGATTAGTCCTATCGAAGTCATCTTTTTCAATCTGTCCACTTTTGTAAAGCAATTAAGCTATTTTCCTTGACAACAGTTAGACTTCGTCGCATATTAGAGAAGTTGCTGTTGAGCGGCAAGTTCAGGGCTTCATTGTTTAGCTATTCAACAGTTTTCAAATTTATTTAAAAAAAGAGTTAAAGGAAGGGTTATATGAACTTTAAGGCAATCGTTAAGTTGGCACAATTGTATTCCACTACTGCCAGTATTTTTCCAGTTTTAGTCGGACTTTTATACAGTTGGTACCATTATCAAGAATTAAATATATTAAATTCGTTTGTTTTATTTATCGCAGTAGTTTTATTTCATGCGGCAGTTAATACTCGAGACGAATACTTAGACTATGAGATAGCCAGCAATAAAAAAGACCTAAGTGCACAAGAAATGACGATCGGTAAGGAAAATCTTTCTATGCCAGCGGTCAAAAAAGTTTACTCGATTACAGGAATCATCTCAGCTTTATTAGGAATCTACTTAGTGACTCAAACCAGTATGGCTTTGCTTTATATGGGACTTATTTGTTTTTTAATTGGAATTTTGTATACTGCTGGTCCACGTCCTATTTCAAGCACACCATTTGGAGAAGCTTTTTCAGGCATTGCTATGGGCTTTGGAATTTACTTTATTACCGTTTTTGTCAATGCTTTTAATGTTATGGCACTTGATGGTCCAACGCTGGGGAAAATTTTCTTAGCCTCTTTGCCAACCGTCATCGTTGTGACGAACATTATGTTAGCGAATAATATTTGCGATTTGGAAGAAGATATTGAAGACAATCGCTTTACCTTACCGTACTATATTGGAAAACCAAAATCGTTAGTTTTGTTCAAATGGCTTTATATTTTAGCATACGTTTCATTGATCGTTTCAGTTTTCATCGGTGTTTATCCAAAAATGGTTCTGTTAGCTTTGCTATCGATTCCATTAGAGAAAAAGAATACCGATAAGTTTTTGGCTGTTCAAGTGAAGTCTCAAACATTTATGTACGCTGTCCAAAATTCAGCCATTATCCCGATTTTTCTGATCGTTACATTTGGATTGGGAATTTTATTGAATTTTTAAACGATTAAAACCGTTAAACTTGTTGAAATGAATGAATCAAATTATATATCTTTAAAGGGGGTGAGGCTTTTATCTCACCTCCTTTTTGTTTAAGATGATTCTTCCTCAAGAGTGTATTATTAGAATTTCACTTCGTTGAGTGGTATATTGGATTTATAACGATACTGCAAAAAAACAAAGGTGGGATTTAAGATGCATGAACTAAACAAAATGTCTAACGTTGAATTAGAAGAGTTTTTAACGCGACAAAAAGAGACAACTAGTTTTACATTCACGATGACCAAAGCAGATGAAACAGAAGAGGAAATCGTTTTAAAAAACGAACCTAAAGCGTTTGAATTCCTTAAGGCGCATAAAGATGAAACGTTTGAATTAAAAGAAGCCAGTGAATTGATTTAAGCAGCTTATTGAGTTGAGTTCATCGTAAATAAAATGATACATTTATACAGACAAAACGGTGAAAAGATGCACTTATCTTTTGGCCGTTTTTTTAAGCTATTCTATTAGCAGAAGAAAGGGAGGAAGGGAAAATATGAAAGCAGTCAGCATCAAACAGCCTGGCGAAGCCGAGCAAATGGAGATTCAAGAACGCGATAAGCCGATTCCAAAAGTAGGCGAATTGTTAGTAGAAGTACGCACAGCAGCGCTGAACCGAACGGATATAGTAACGCGTTCGAATCCGAATCTATCTGAACCGTATCCCATTCTGGGTGTTGAAATTGCTGGTGTGGTCGTCGAAAATCGCGGAAATGGTGAAAAGTATAAGACTGGAACCAGAGTAGCAGGTTTAGTCAATCAGGGCGGTTATGCAGAATATGCCATTTTGCCAGCAAATCGAGCGATCCTTTTACCAGAGAGTATGAGTTTTGAACAAGGAGCCGCTATTCCAGAAGTTTTTTTAACGGCTTATCAAACCTTATATTGGTTGGGAGAGTTAAAAACAGCTGAAACGGTTTTGATCCATGCAGGTGCCAGCGGTGTAGGAACAGCCGCTATTCAAATGGCAAAACACCTTACGCAAGCTCGTGTTATCGTAACGGCCGGATCAGCAGAAAAATTAGCAGTTTGCCAAACATTAGGAGCAGACAAAACAATCAATTACAAAGAGGAAAACTTTGCTGAAGAAGTGCTTGATTACACAGATCAAGCCGGCGTCGATGTGATTCTCGATTTTATCGGAGCATCTTATTGGGAAAACAATCTGAAAAGCATCAAAAAAGACGGCCGTTGGGTATTGATTGGAACACTAGGCGGTGCGACAGTCAAAGAAGTAGACTTGTCAGCATTATTAGCCAAGCGAGTGACCTTAAAAGGCACCTTGTTAACACCACGCAGCGATGAGTATAAAGCAAAACTGACACAAGAATTTGTCAAGATTGTCTTGCCATACTTTAAACGGGAGACTATTCATCCAATTATTGATACTACTTTCCAATTGGAAGAGGTCGTACAAGCTCATCAGTATATGGAAGACAATAAAAACATTGGGAAAATCATTTTGAAAGTTCGAGCTTAATCTTTCATTAAGCTAACTGAATACGAAGACAATAGGAGGCTAAGAGCACTGCTTTTGGTCTTTTTTTTATGGTATAATGGAGAGCGAATTAACATTAAAGGAAGTGTCAGCAGAGTGGACCAATGGTTACAAGAAGACGAACGTATTGATTATTTATTAAGCCACCAATTAAAAATTATCCAGAGCCCGACCGTCTTTTCTTTTTCATTGGATGCAGTATTGCTAGGAGACTTTGCGCAAGTTCCCCGGCATGATCGGGCGACCATCGTGGATTTATGTGCGGGTAATGGGGTTGTAGGGTTGCTATTGAGCCAGAAGACGAAAAGCCCTATCATCGGTATCGAATTACAAAAACGACTGGCGGGAATGGCTGAGCGCAGCATCCAATTAAACGGTTTAGAAAACCAATTAACGATGATCCACGGCAACTTAAATCAAGCGACCAATTGGATCAAAAAAGATTCTGTCGATGTGGTGACGTGTAATCCGCCTTATTTTATCAATAAAGGTACCAGCGTTAAAAATCCTAATTCACATTTAGCGATCGCACGGCATGAATTGCATACGAATTTAGATGAAGTCATGAAAGAGACCAGCGGGTTGCTGAAAATGAACGGCAAAGCGTATTTCGTTCACCGTCCAGATCGGCTGATCGAAATTTTGGCCACGATGAAGAAGCACCGCTTGGCTCCTAAAAAAATGCGGTTGGTTTACCCAAAAGTCGGAAAAGAAGCGAACACGCTATTGATCGAAGGCATTAAAGATGGCAAAGACACCGGTTTTCGAGTCTTGCCGCCGCTTTTTGTCTATGGCGAGGATAACCGCTATTTGCCTGAAGTAAGTGAGATGCTCTATGGCAAAAACGATTAGTTATTTTTATGTGCTGTATTGCCGTGACGGCAGTTTTTACGGTGGTTACACAACAGATTTGACCCGCCGAGAACAAGAACACAATGAGGGTGTTGGCGCAAAGTACACCAGACCAGCTGGACGCCGCCCAGTTAAACTGATTTATGCGGAAGCATTTAATACACGCAGCGAAGCCACTAAAGCAGAGTACGCCTTTAAAAAACAAACGCGCCAAAAAAAAGAGCGGTTTTTAGGGACACAAGGGGTTCAGTTCCCCATCGATGAAAACCAACCGCGTATCGTAAATAGCGAACAGTTATCAGCAGAGGAGGAGAAAGAAAATGCAGAGTCAAAAGAGCTTTGAAAAAGAAAGCAGAGGCATGTTGTATCTCGTGCCAACTCCTATTGGAAATTTGGAAGACATGACGATTCGCGGCATTCGGATACTGAAAGAAGTTGACCTCATTGCTTCTGAAGATACCCGGAATACCCAGAAATTATTAAATCATTTTGAAATCAAAACTTCGCAAATCAGTTTTCATGAACACAATACTCAAGAACGTATCGTGCAGCTCCTCGAAAAAATGCATGAAGGATCGACGATTGCGCAAGTCAGTGATGCAGGGATGCCTTCCATTAGCGATCCAGGCCACGAATTAGTGGTAGCTTGTATTGAAGCCGGGATACCCGTTGTTCCATTACCCGGTGCAAATGCTGGGCTAACTGCTTTGATCGCTTCAGGAATTGCTCCGCAGCCCTTTTATTTCTATGGTTTTTTGCCGCGCAAGAAAAAAGAACAACTCCAAGAGTTGGAAGAATTAAATCATCGGCCAGAGACCTTGATTTTATATGAATCGCCTCACCGCTTAAAAGAAGTGTTAAAAAATATGGTGACGGTCTTTGGAGCCGAACGGAGAATCGTTTGCTGCCGTGAATTAACCAAACGTTATGAAGAATTTATTCGCGGTACGATAGCGGAAGCTTTGGAATGGGCAACCACTTCAGAAGTACGCGGTGAATTTTGTTTGATCATCGAAGGCAACAGCGAAGCTTCTTTAATCGCAGAAGCTGATACCTCATGGAGCTCAATGACTCTTTCAGAGCATGTCGGTGCAGTGATCGATGAACAAGCACTTACCAGTAAAGAAGCGATCAAAGAGGTAGCTAAACTAAGAGGTATAAAAAAACAAGACGTTTATGCTGCTTATCATGAGCTTTAAAGCAGAAGCGTGGAGTGAGACAAAAATCGGCATTTTTTCAATGATTTGCTGTTTTTGTTGGTCAGCCTGCTCCTATTTGGGCAAGTCTCTCATCTAAATCAGAGGGCTTGTCTATTTTTGTGTCTACATGAGACGAATGGCTGCTAAAAGGAGATAAGTTTGTCCCAAAAGTGGTGACCCTCATATGATTCATTTTTTACTTCAAAATGGGCTTTTTTGTCCTATCTGATAAAAAAGACTTGCTCAAAAAAGAAATGTTCCGTATACTTATCGACAATACCATAAAATAATGAATGACAGAGATCATTCGTTTTAGGAGGAAAATAAAATATGAAACAACAAACGGCAACTGGTAATCCAACCATGTCAGGCTACCAAAAGAAAGTATTGGCTTCATCAGCAGTAGGATACGGATTAGAAAATATGGACATTATGTTCCTATCTTTCTCGTTATCTTCTATTATTGCAGATTTGCAGCTCAATAGTGCGGCAGCAGGACTCATCTCTACGGTGACAAATATAGGGATGCTACTAGGGGGCGTTTTTTTTGGTGTGCTGGCCGATAAACATGGCCGAATCAAAATGTTCAGCTACACAGTTTATATTTTTGCTTTCGCCACAGCTGCTATGTATTTTGCAAACAACATCTACTTAATTTACTTCTGCCGCTTTTTAGCAGGTGTGGGAGCGGGCGGCGAATACGGTATCGGTATGGCTTTGGTTGCTGAAGTGTTCTCCAGAAAGAAAATGGGTGCGATGACGTCGATCGTTACGATTTCCGGTCAATTCGGTTCCATTTTAGCAGCGATCTTAGCAGCGCTGATCATTCCGACATTTGGTTGGAATGCATTATTCTTATTCGGCTTACTGCCTGTTGTGATGGCTGTCTTGGTGCGCAAACACTTAGATGAAACCGATGAATGGAAACAAGCACAAAAAGCAACGGACGGTCCTTCGACATCGATCAAAGAACTGTTTAAAACGCCTAAATTAACGCGCTTGACGATTTCTTTGATGCTCATGGCTACGGTTCAAATTGCCGGCTACTTTGGTTTAATGAACTGGCTGCCATCGATTTTACAAGAAAGTTTAGGCTTGTCTGTTTCAGGTTCATCAATTTGGATGATTTCAACGATTATCGGCATGAGCATCGGAATGCTGCTGTTTGGCCGTATTCTAGATAAACTTGGAGCTCGCACAGCGTACGCGCTGTTCTTGCTCGCTTCAGCAGCGTCAGTCTTCTTATTTGTCACAGCGACAAGTGAATGGACATTGCTGATAGGAGGAGCGGTCGTCGGCTTTTTTGCAAATGGGATGTTTGCAGGATATGGAGCAATCGTCGGCAGACTTTATCCGACGCATATTCGCTCAACAGCTAATAATGTGATTTTAAATGTTGGGCGTGCAGTCGGCGGATTTTCATCCGTTGCAATTGGTCTTATTCTGGACCACTACAATCTGTTTGCGGTTATGCTGTTCTTATCGGCATTATACTTATTCAGTTTTGTGATCATGATGAGCATCAAAGGCTTGAAAAAAGACAACTACCAAAACCCAGATTACATTGTCGAATAATTAGCAACAACGAAAAAAATCTCAGAAGCGAAGTGCCTTGTTCGGCACCTTCTTCTGGGATTTTTTGTTTTAGTGACACATAAAATTTATTCTTCTATTGAAGAAGATGCCTGTTCTTTTGCCAATAAGTCGCGGATTTCTTTTAAATATTCTTCAGCAGCCGGTATTTCCACTTCTTCGCCAATTTCGCCTGTTTCTTTTTTGAATTTGGCAGCAGCGCTGTTGATCAGTTTAATAAACATAAAGACTACAAATGCGATAAGTAAGAAATTAATAACTGCTTGTAAAAAAGCGCCGTATGCTAAAGTAGTGGTGCCAATTTCTAACGACAAACTAGAAACGTCAGTACCGCCGGCTATTATACCGACCAAAGGCATGATGATGTCTTCAACCAGTGAAGTTACGATGGCTGTAAATGCAGCACCAATAACGACCCCAACGGCTAAGTCGAGCACATTGCCTTTGAAGGCAAATTCTTTAAATTCTTCTATAAAATTTTTCATTTGGTTTGCTCCTTTCTTTTCAACTGTTCCAAGTATAATAAAAAAGAGAATCAATTAAAAGGAATACCCTGTAATAGAGCTTTCATTTGAACAAATCGATTGAATAAGCAACGCATATATACATGTAGGTATTGTGCAATCAGAAAGAATCTCATAAATTTAATCGTAAATGTATGGGTAGGAAAGTAAAGTAAGGTATAATGGGGATGAAATAAAAAAGGAATAGTTAAAGGAGGAACAGAAATATGATAAAAAAATCTAAAATTTTTATGATGGCATTTGCCAGTATCGTTCTCTTAGGTGCTTGTGGGACTGAGAACAATGGAACGACAGAATCATCAGCTAGTTCCGAAGTTGTTTCTGTATCAGAAGACTCATCAAGTCAAGAAGTTACAGCAGAAGCAACGTATCAAAAAATGTATGATGACAGCTTAGCGCAATTCGAGGCTGGAAAGCTAGACGAAGCAGCAGGCAGTATCGATACATTATTGCAAAACGATTTAACAGAGTACAGCGAATTAGAAGCAAAAGCAACAGAATTAAAAACAAAAATCAATTCCGCACAAGCAGAAAAAGCCAAAGCCGACGAGTCAGCGGCATTGATCGAACAATCTGCTTACAAAACCGAACGGACTTCTGATTTAGCAGCAACAGAATTCAAAGAAGCAACAGGACATGATATCAAAACAGTATCCGATGATGAAATCCAAGCATGGTTAACTGAGAAAGAAGCAGCGGCAGAACAATCTAGTTCGACAGCAGCATCTTCTGAAGCTGCAACATCTAGCAGTGCTGCATCAAGCACGAGTGAAGCACCCGTGATGACAGCAGAAGAAGAACGGACAGAGGTCTTGAACAAAGTTGTTTCAATGACCGGGATTTCTGCTGAAGGCAACCAATTTTATGTATCGAAAATCGATGAAGGTACATACCAAATCGAAATCCGACATGCTCATGAAGTAGACGGCGTAGAGATTTCCAACATGGTAGGAATGTTCCAATACAACCTTTCAGATGAAACATTATTGAAAATGGATCCTTTGAATGGCGAGTATGTTCCTTATACAAACTAATACAATTAATTAAATTCCCTATTCCTTAATTGGTTAGGGAATTTTTTGCGTTAGAAAAAGTCTTCAGAAGCTTAAAAAATCTGCGTTTCAAAAATAAACCTGTTGTTATCTAATAGATTTGGTATACTTTAATTATAAATTAAGGAGGTAAAAAGATGGGTATATGGTTTGTTATGATTGGTTTGTTAGGTTTTATTTTTGGTGCAGGAAAGCTTTTAATAAATGTTGTAAGAAAAAAGCCTAAAAAGAAATCGGCAATGATTACTTTGGCTAGTGTGGTCGTTATCATCGGCGCTGCCATGTTCGTACCAGCAGAAGCTATGCTGCGAATGGAGGCTTCTGAAGTCGAGACAAATGCTAAAGGAGTCGCAATTATTGAAGGAACAACGAACTCGAATGCTACAGTAACTGCAGATGGAATCAAGATTAAAATTAACGATGGAAAATTTTCTTATAAGGTAACATTAGAAGACCACAAGTCTGATAAAGTAACTTTTGTAGCTGAAATTGAAGATTCTCAAACAGAAAAGATAATTACAGTTACTGCTTCAGAAGAATATGTTGCATTTTTAAATGAACAAAAAGAAGAAGAAGAAAGAATGAAAAAAGTTGAAACAGCTTTAGCATTAGCTGAAGACGAGCCTACTCAAGAAAATTATGATAAAGCCGCAACATTAGTATCCGCATTAACTAAAGAGTACGATACCATCGAAAAACGTTTAGAAGATATATCTGTTTACATAAAGGCCGAAACAGCTGTTGCATTGGCTGAAAAAGAATTATCTCCCACTACTCTAAAAGATGCGCAAAATTTGGTGAAAATAGTTAATTTAAACAAAGATTCTTTTTCAGATAGATTAGAAACTATACAAGGCAAAGTCACAGAAAGAGAAGAACAACTAGCGGTTGCTGAAGAGGCGGTTATAACAGCTGAAGAAAACCCGACAGATGATAATTATAATCACGCTTTTGAGCTTATAAAAGCACTTCCTCGTGAAAATGATCGCCTAACAACTGAACTAGCTTCTGTAAAAGGAACCATTGATAAAAATAAAGAAGAAGCTAAAAAAGTAGCTGTAGCAAAAGAAAAAGCTGAAGCCGAAGCAAAAGCAATAGCTGCAGAAAAAGCAGAAGAAGAGAGAATTGCTAGTGAAAAAGCAGCCGAAGTAGCTGCATCTGCTTCACAAGACAATTATTCTCATTCTGAATCGTATTCTACTCACACAGAAACGACAAATACGACAGCAGAAAATCCGGGTAATGAAACGCCAATTCTAATTACTGCTACTGGTTCGAAGTACCATATACGTAAATGCGGCAATGGCACTTATTATCCAGCAACTATGGATGAAGCTAACGCTAGAGGACTGCAACCTTGTTCTAAATGTTTCTAATTATGCTAAGTAATTACACTTATGCAGAATAAAAAGATAGATGAGCCTTGTTTTTCAGGCTTACCTATCTTTTTTAGTTATATTGCTGTGTTTTTATGAAATAGCAGAATGAGTGCTAGAAAAACTCATCATAGCAGGTCAATAAACGAGTTAAACAACTTTTAATAATCAAGTTGCTTCAACCTTAAACTAATTTTATTAGGAGAATTTTTGATAACGTTATAAAGCCGAAGTCTTTTCTTGATTTCTTTTTGCTCTTTGGAAAGGTTAGAAGAGTCAAACAGACTCAAGACATCGTTTACAAAATTAGAAAATAACGGCATGAAAAACCCTTGTGTTAATACTTGGCCAGGCATTACTCCAACATAGTCAGAGTCTGGTACGTTTGCAGCTATCAATGTTTTTAATTCTTTACAATAACTGCCTGTAACAACGATTTCATCTTCTTTTTTATTCAAAGCTTGAACTAAGTCATGAGAGTTTTGAATGTCATGCACAATGATCATCTCCTTATTACTAGTAGAATCTCTTCTGTTTTTTTAATCTGCAACTTTAGTTATGTTTTGGTGCAAACTCTTTTTCAATAGTTTGTACTATTTTTGAAAAACGATCGGTAAACAACAAGAAATAAATAACTATAACGCTTAAAATAAACTTGAACGTAGAGAAATCTCCTTCCAGTAAGCTTGATGTACATAATTAGAATACCATGTGTTATACAAATGCTCGAATCAGCTCCTCGTTATCCTGAAAAAAGAATGATGAGGAGCCTTTAAAGATAATCATTTAAGTAATGCTTAAAGAACTAAGGATTGATCTTAAATTTATTTTTTATTCTGATAGCATCATTGCCAAGCAATTTATCGGCTAAGCCCGTTTTAAATGATATAAAAGTATAAAAAAGGATTCCGACAACTGCCACAATGACAACGATTAGAAAACTATCTATTTTTCGTTCAGGTGACAAAACTAAATAGAGAAGGTTCCTGGCAAGAGCAACAACGAATAGCATTAGGGTACTTATAATGAAAATAAGCAAGAAACTTTTAAGTAGAAGTTTAATATTAGGTTTAGCGATTTTAATTATTTTCATTAGGTTCAGCATACAGGTAACAGCAAAAGCGATGGAAGTAGCCATTAATGGACCATATACTTCAAAATAAGAAATTAAGGGATATTGAGCAGCTAATTTTATCAGAGCTCCGACAGCTAATGCCACAATAGCATAACGATTCTGATTGACGCTTTGCAATATACTAGAACTTAACATGTAAAACCCAAGAATAAAACCTGTTAAACAGGCTTGGATAAGGACCATAATGCCTAAATGACTTGGTTCATAGAATAGAGTATAAAGCGGCTGTGCTAGTGCAATCATTCCTATTATAGAAGGAAGCATGATGAAAAGGAAAAGCTGAATGTTGTTAGTAATCATTTTTGATAAAGAAAATTGATCCTTTTTGGTAAAAAATTCAGTTAAAAGAGGCAGACCAGCACTTGATAAAGAAGTAGCGAGCGCAATAACTATCATTGTTAATTTATCAGGATTTGCACTGAAAATTCCAAACAATTCGGTTAGCTGTTTATCAGAATAGTCCGTAACGTGATCCATAATTCTAAAAAAAGTAAATTGATCGATCAATTTGAATAATGAAATTCCCGCTCCGACAATAATAAAAGGTATTGACTCTTGCGCTATTTGTTTTAATAAACCATTAGAAGAAAAGTTTGTTTTTGCTTTGCTTTTTCTAAACTTTATATGTATAGGTGTCTCTTGCTTTAATTTGATCAACAAGTAGCCATAACTAAAAATCAATCCAATAAAAGCTGCAAAAGTTGAATGAACAACAGCCGTAACGTAATTTCCTTTCAGCACTTTCATGATAATAAACGTTGAGAGCAGCATATAGAGCACTCTTCCCACTTGTTCAAGGATTTGGGAAATGGCATAAGGTTTCATTTTATGATTACCTTGAAAATAACCTCTTATCACACTCATGCTTGGAAAGAAAATGACAATAATGCTCAAAGATTTAATGACAGCAGCCAAATCATCACTGCCACCTGAATGTTTTGCTATTACGGATGAGAAGCTGTACATAAGAAAACTAGCAACAACACCGATTACAGCAGTAGCTTTAAGTGCACTATAAAAAACTTGATTGCTCATTTCAGGATCATTTAATGAATTATAGTAAGAAATTTGTTTGGTAATAGCAGAAGGAATTCCTGCTGTGGAAATCAGCAAAAACATAGCATAAATGTTGTAGCCCATTCCATATAATCCATTTGCTACTAAACCATGTTCTCCCATCCAATAATACCAGGGAATAATGTAGATCAATCCAAGAAGCCTAGAAATAAAATTACCAGCAGTTAACCAAAATGTTCCTTCAATCATTTTATTTTGAGCACTTTGTTTCTTACTATCTAATTCATTTGTCTCGTCCATGCTTTCCTCCTATTAGAAATAACCAAATACTGTTTTTAGTGGAATATAATAAACTTAAGCATAGCAGTTTCAAATTTTTATTACTAGAAAATATAAAGATTTTACTTGTTCTTATAAAATGATAAATATTAGCTAACTAAAAGCTTAGTTTTGTATTTGTTGAAAATAAATAAGAAAGCTCGCTATAGTTAATAAAACTAAAACAGCTAATGTGATCAAAGGCTGGCTGTTTAAAGAATTAAAATCTTGCTTTTCAGCTTTATAATGAGGATTCACTCTTTTAATATTGTAATCGCTATTGGTACTCATGAAACTTCCGCTAGGTAAATTAAATACGAACAAAATAACGTAAAGAATGCCAGCTATCAAACTTAAATGAACGTCCCAGATAAAGTGTGTCAACGTTGCTAAAATAATTGGAATAATACTTAACAAAGCTAAATTTATTAATTTCTTTTTCAAAAAAACACCTCCAAAAAATAGGATTATATCTACTTCTTTTTATCAAATATTCGTTGTGATTTTATCATAACACTTATTTTTATTATTCTTTCAAAATGTTACTATATACACAATTTTCGTTATCTTTTTCTTTTTTAAAAAAAGAAAAAGATAACCTATAAAAAACACAAACAACTCATTGAGAGCATTTTGATTAACTATATTTTTAACGGTCAGAATGAAAATATTTGCTATAAGAAATGTTATATACAAAAAAGGAGAGTGAACATGGTGTCTTTTGTTATCCAGAAACTTAGCCAGAATAACGCTGAAGCCATTGCAGATGAATGGAAATACCAAGGAGTTTATGAGTTCTATAATATGACTTCGGATCCAGAAGATTATGAAGAACTAATGACTCCAAGTTTAAGAAAAGACAACTATTTTCAAGTTATGAAAGGTAATACGTTATTCGGCTTTTTTGTTATTGAAAAAGCTTTAGATAGTGATGATATTGTAGATATAGGTCTAGGAATAAAACCAGAATTAACAGGGAATGGATTGGGACAAGCTTTCCTGTTAGAAATCCTTGACTATATTCGTAAAAATATTTCAGTGAAAACTGTTCGATTAGGTGTGGCTTCATTTAACGAACGAGCAAAAAAAGTTTATGAGAAAGCTGGTTTTGTGCAAACAAAAATTTATGACCAACCAACAAATGGAAGTGTATATGAATTTGTTGAAATGAAAAAGGAACTTTAAGCACTCCTTCAAATCAAACAAAAGACTGCTAAATCAGTAAATATATAATTTAGCAGTCTTTTTTATTTTATGTAGAGTCACAAAAATAAAACCATTAAATGTTCATCGAAATACTGATTCTCGTATTTCATAGCTTTCAGTTCAGTTCCAAATACTTTAAAACCAAGTTTAGAATATACTTGAATAGCTGATAGATTAGTTGAGACAACGGTTAAATTAATTTGCTCAAGTCCATCCCATTTCTTTACGAGTTCAATCGTTTCTACTAATAAACGCTTAGCTACTCCTTGCCCGCGATTATCAGCCATAACATAAAGTCCTAAAACATGGCCTTTATGCTGCATCTTTGTATTGGTTTCACGTAGAAAAGTAACTATCCCTATCAACATATTTCTCTCATTAAAAGCGCCTAAAGTGATTCTTTTTTCCGATGGCAAGATTCGTTGCTTAATACGTTCAATTGAAAATTGTTTTTCTCTTTCATAAGTTGATCCAAATGCTTCAGGGTTCGTTTTTAACGCGGTTAATCTTAATGCCCGATACATTTCTGCATCGTCTTCATTTAATATACGAATAAAGATGTTGATTCCTCCTTTAAAATGGTTTCATTTTATGTGTGGAGAGTTTGTCTTGTAGAAAGCACACCTGAAAATACTAGAATCGGTTTAATAATGTTTCGCTAATTTTGTCTACATTGATTCCGATATGTTCCTTGCTTTAAGTAGGTTTATATAAACAAAAAAGGCGGTTATTTATAGATCACTTCAAACTCTTCACAAACAACTGGGATATTCTCATTAAATTCAAGGTTTGCTTCTTTATACCATTGTGTAAATAACTCGGTATGATCTTTTCTCCATGTTGCTAATGATCTATCGCCTTCTCCTTCTTTAAAGGCATGCTCCTCAGAAACTTCAAGGAACGGAATAACTGAAACTTTGGTTGTTTTTGTTATACAAACAGCCTCGTCTTTGCTATCTAATATAATGTTAAACTCATTTATTTGTGGCAATGGATCGTTATCAATTGCATATAAATCATAAGCAGAAGCGGTAGCTGTTTTAATGTTTTTTAGTGTTAACTCTGCCAATTGATCAGGAATCGCTCCGTAACTCCAAGCGCTATAAGCAGAATCTTGATATTTTGGATGTAACTGTATAAAATTATCCCACATTTGTTTTGCGTTCATAAAAATCCCCTATTCGAAAATGTTATTATGCAACTATAGTTAGTATAAACTTAAATAAAATAACATGGTAGTGTTTAATCAAAAATGTGCGTTAAAGTGAAATCAGAAAAAGAAAGGAAAGAAGGATTAAAATGAATAAGAATAAAATTAAAAGAGTTGCTCTACTTGCAGGACTGTATCTAACAGCTAATTTAGTTACTCAATATTTTAAAGGACAAAGTATTGATTTCACCTCAGCTCTGATCGGAACTCTTATCTTTTCTGTTTTCGTGACTTTAGGTATACTATCTTCCAAAAATAATGTTTACTTTGGCATTTTGAGTATCTGAACTTTTTGATTATTCATTGTAGTGTTTGTTTTTTTTCATGAATACCGTCTTATCTGCATTTATTTATATTTGAGGAGTTGGCAATATGATAATTTTAAAAGATTTCAAAAAGAATAACCATACCTTTAGTTATTTTGAGAAAAATAGTGGTTCGCAAAGCAATATCATCTTTTTACATGGATTAAATAATAACAAAAACTTTTATTATAATTTGATTGATTCTATAGATGATTATAATTGTTATGCATTAGACTATAGATCTCATGGCAACTCAACGTCTGGTGGTGAATATTCATTGGACAGTTTTTCTGATGATATTTTATCTTTTGTAAATCATTTGGGAGTAGGAGATGATTACTATATTGTCGCTAGTTCTTTATCATGTTGGCTAGTATCCAATCTAGAAGGAATGATTAATCCAAGAGGTGTTATTTTTTTAGATAGCGGGTATTATCCGGTAAATAACATCTCAAATAGTGACGTTGGTACAATAAAACTTCCGGTATTTGGTTCTTTAGACGACTTAAACGAAAGTATAGTAGAAGATGTTGAGAGCTTAAAAGAAGAAGGAATTTTATTAACTACTAAAGAATTGCAGCATGTGTACAATGCGCTTTTGAGCACATATCATATCTGCAACAATAAGAATAACTATTCATATATTCTTTCAGATAGTGCGTTCAATTCTCTAATTAACGATTTGAATACAAAAGAAATAGAGGTATTGAAAAACGATAAATTAATTCTATTATTGTCTAACTCGAAAAACAATAATATTGAAAGTGATAACAGATTACAAAAAGAGTTGAACTTAAATGCTCATATGTTTTATAAAATTGAAACTATAAAGTACAGTGACCATTTGATGATGTTAACGTCTGTTGGTGAGATAAAAGAAAGCATAAAAAAATACTTTAATTAATAGGGGAATTTATATTGGAAATAATTTATAACTTACCAGAAAGACTGGGTTTTATATTATTTTTCATTTTTTGTTTCTTGATAGGATTATTTTTTATTTTCATTGGGAATAAAATAAAAAAAGAAAGCAAAAGCTCTGGAATTGTACTTAGAGTAATTGGAGTGCTTTTTATGATGGCGTCTTTGTTTTTATTGTTATTCTCATTATTTTTTGGTTTTAATTCTTAAAGGTTGATACACAGAGGACTGATAGACAGGGTTTATCTGAAGATGATTGATTAACTAGTTTAGATATAGTAAGCTTATCAGTAATTAAATGTTTTGCAGGGGGACACATTTGTGTTGAGAAGGTAAAACCTGACCCTTTGAACCTGTCAGTTAACACTGACGTAGGGAGCACTATGTACATATGTATTGAATGATACGTACTGAGCTCTCCATTATTATGGGGGGCTTTTCTTTTGTAAAACTTTTAATCGCGGGGGGACACGCTTGTGTTGAGAAGGCTAAAACCTGACCCTTTGAACCTGTTAGTTAATACTGACGTAGGGAGCAATTAGTGGTTTTCTTATACACTTTTTTAGTCTCTACAACTTTTGTAGGGGCTTTTTTTTGTGCTTACGTTCAAAAAAGGAGGACTGGGATTAGTGTTTTTTAAAGTGATTTGAAAGAAACGTAGACGAGTCAGTACGAATAATAAGCATAAATGTTAAACAAAAAATTAAAAGAAAGAAGGATCAAGTATGTTATCACAAATTAAAAAAGCAGCCCCTTTAGTGCACTGCATGACAAATTATGTTGTCGCTAATTTCACGGCTAACGGCTTACTTGCAATCGGCGCTTCGCCTATTATGGCTGATGAAGCAAACGAAGTTTCTGAAATAGTCTCGACTGCCCAATCAGTGCTTATTAATATTGGAACGGTGAATGACCGTACAGCAAAAGCCATGCTGCTTGCTGGCAAAAAAGCAAACGAGTTGGGCATTCCTATTGTGCTCGATCCTGTAGGCGTTGGTGCCACAAGCTATCGGAAACAATTGGTTCAGCACCTTTTAAAGGAAATTCAGTTTGATTTGATTCGATGTAACGCAGGTGAATTAGCAGCAATTGCAGGTGAAGATTGGCAGTCAAAAGGTGTAGATAGCGGCATAGGCGAAATAGATATCGCTAGGGTAGCGAAGCGGGTTGCTTTGCAGTACAAGTGTCTGGTTGTTGTAACTGGGGAATCTGATTTCGTAACAGATGGGCACAAAGGACTTCATATTGCTGGAGGCAGGGAAATCGCTACACGCATCACGGGTACAGGTTGTTTATTAAGCGCCATCTGTGCAGCTTCTCTTGCTAGCAGTGCAAAACCGCTTGAAGGCTTAGTTACGACTTTAAAAGACTACAAACAAGCTGCTGAACAAAGTACAGAGGAAGTAGGAATATTTGCTGTACAAATGATGAATGCATTACAAAAGTTAGCGGAGGTAAAGAGATGATTGCATTAACGATTGCGGGATCAGATTCAGGCGGCGGCGCTGGGATCCAAGCGGATATAAAAACTTTTCAAGAACTTGGTGTCTTTGGAACGACAGTAGTAACAGCTTTAACTGCCCAAAATACGCTCGGTGTACATGGCATTTTTGAAGTAACGCCTAGCTTTGTACAGCAACAACTGCAAAACGTACTAGATGATTTTTCTGTACAAGCAATGAAAACAGGTATGTTGTTTTCGGCTGAGATTATTGAAGTTGTAGCTGAAATTGTACATCAACAAAAAATTCCATTGGTCGTCGATCCCGTCATGATTGCAAAAGGCGGGGCAAGTCTATTGCAAGATGCAGCAGTAACGGCATTAATCGAAAAACTTTTACCGTATACAACCATTTGCACACCAAACATTCCAGAAGCAGAAATACTAACCGGTATACGCATCAAAGATTCTAAAGATATTGAAAGAGCTGCAGAGCGAATCCTGCAAATGGGGGTTCAATGCGTGGTCATAAAAGGCGGGCATTTAGATGAAGATCAGGCGACGGACAGAGTGTATACTCACCAGAAATCTTTTACGATAACGACTCCTCGTGTCCAAACAAAAGATACACATGGGACAGGTTGTACGTTCTCGGCAGCTCTTACAGCAAATATAGCAAAAGGGCTACCGCTGCAGGAATCGATTATTGAAGCGAAAAGATTTATTCACTTAGCTATTTCTACGCCTCTTCATATTGGGAATGGTCATGGACCAACGAATCATTTTGCTTATAAACGCGAGCAAGGAGTCTGCGAGGTAGAAGTGAATGGATTGTAATAGATTGAATGTTTATTTTATAATGGGCACTGTAAACTGCAAAAAAGACCCACTGAAAACGCTCGAAGAAGCCTTACAAGCGGGAATCACCTGTTTCCAATTACGTGAAAAAGGCGAAGGAGCTTTAATAGGCGCAGCTTATGAAGAGTTTGCCCGTGCTTGCCAAAAAATGTGCCAAAGTTACCAAGTGCCGTTTATCGTTAATGATGATGTGGAGCTCGCACTTAAGCTAAACGCTGATGGTATCCATGTCGGCCAAGAAGATCTAGCCCTTTCGACATTTCGTGAACAAGCAAAAGGAAAAATAGTGGGCGTTTCTGTACACAATTCTAGAGAAATGAAACAAGCTATACTTAACGGAGCAGATTACGTGGGAATTGGTCCGATATATAGAACAAAATCTAAAACAGATGCAAAACCTCCTGCTGGATTGCCTTTTTTAAGTGCGATGCGAAAACAGGCTGGCAATTTCCCAATTGTTGGCATAGGAGGAATTACAGAAGAAAATGCTAGTGCTGTTCGTTCTTCAGGAGCAGACGGCGTGTCGGTTATTTCAGTTATCTGCCACAGCAAAGATATTAAGCAAACGGTTGAGAATCTGCTTTTAGAAAATATAAATTGATTGTTTAGGACGAACAAAAAAAGAGTTTGCATCATTAAATTGTTATGCAAACTCTTTTTACTGTAAAATTGATTGAAGTTATGGAAAGTAAAAATAAAGTTGTCATTATTTTATGAAAAGAGGAGCATGGTTCTATGGGATTTAGTTTGTTTTTATTGTGTTTTTTATTCATAGTTATCTTTATTCTGAGAAATAAAAAAAAGTAATATAATAGCCCAAATTAGTTTTGTGTATATGTCATTTTATTTAAGAAGGTATGAATATAGTGTCTTCCTTCAAAAACCTCTTTATTATTCATTCATATCAAATTTGAGAGTTTACTTTTCTATTCTATTCCGATATACAACTAAAGTTATGCCGTTCAATACAATGGTAACGATTAAAAGAATTGCTGCTGCTTTAGCTATGGTACCAATTGTATCCATCAACGCACTTAAGTCATTAATTTCTACCAAATGAGAACTATAGACAAGCTGTAAATAGAGTGAAATAGCACAAGCACTAACGCTCATAATAGAAAGAGTCACCCAGTTTTTATTGTTATTTTTTTTATGTCTCACAAGATTAATAATTGGGAGAATCCAAGCAGTTAATCCCAATGCCAAACTTCCTAAAATAAGTAAATTAACCATATCTAATCCTCCTCTTAATATACTTAATTCTTAGTATACACATATCATGGACAGTCAGGTATTATTAAGATGAATTGATTATAGAAAATAAACTGCTCTTAGCACATTCATTATCATTTTTACTGAAAAGGTGGGAATAACAATGAGAAAAAAACTAACTTATTCGGTAAAGAAGCAATTAGAATCTTTTTTTGATTTAATAGGAACAGTTATTTGCTCTATATTTTAATACCTTCACTTTCGATCAATAGAAAGAGATGTAACAGCAGCAATCCTTTAGAGATTGCTGCTGTTACTATTTATAAAAATATTATTTGTCCAACTGAGATTGTTTAAAGGCTATTGTTAGGATTTACAAACAAGGCTATGGTAAAATTTTTAAGGAAATACATAAAAGATCAACACATGGGTTTTATACTGTGCTGTCCTTAAAAATTAAGGGCGGCACAGATTTAGCTAAATAGAAGGAGAAATTTATGGATAAAGAAACGGAAAAAACATTGATGCGTAAAGTGAAGAAACACAAAAAATGGTATGAAGGAGTATTTATTAATCCGATATACCGAATAGTAAACAATAAGCCTTACTACATGGCGGGGTTCACTGTAAACGATAAGCCCAGAGCAACAGCCTATTTGACAACAGTAGGAGAAGAGGATAAAGAAGAAGCTTACGCTGCACAGTCTTCGCTCTCGTTGTTTTCTGATGTTAGCAACAATATTTTTAGTATTGGTGGAGATCATTTAAAGATAGATTCCAATTACTATATAAAACCTTTAGAAATTCCAGTAAATACGAAGGATTTAAAAGTATTGGCAGGTCATGAAGCGTTCAAAGACCTATGGAATATGCAACAGAAATTCAATAGGTTGATCCTCGAATTTCAAAGGTATTACGATGAATTATTGATAAGAGGAGAATTAACGGGTGAAGATATCGAAAAAGGCATTGAAACAGCGAACTGGGTCAATCTATATCAGTTTGAAACCATTAGTATTTTAGTAAAGCGAAATGAAGATATTCGAGCCTATTCTGCTTATTTGAAAACGACGAAACAATGGAAGAAGCTCTCACGCAATCAAAAAATATTTGTTGAAAAAATAGCCGGGGCTGTAGGAGAATTGGAAAATAATATCCGTTCGCTGGATTTGATCATCGTTGAGGACGTTGAAAAAATGATTGCACTAAACCTTGAAAAGGCTAAAAATGATTTGAAAACGGGTATTGAAAAGCAAAAAAGTTATATTCGTTACCCTTCATAAGAAGCATTGGACAGGAATAATATGTACGCCGCTAAAGGCAATAGTTAGAAGACGGTTTTACTTTAGTTTTCATAAAAAATTGCTGAAGTATTATAAGGGCTTTTTTACATAAAAAACAAAAAGGTGTTTTTAAAAACTACTGTCTAAAGTGAAAAGATTAGTGACAAACGTCTATTTTAATAGAGATCTAAAAGAGAAAAGGAGCGCCCATATGAATAAAAAAATAAAATCGAAAAATTATTGGACAATTGTTTTTATTTATACTGCGGTAGTCTATGGTTTAAAATATTTTTACCCTTCTGTTGGGGAATTTTTTATTCAAGTAGGGTATTTAGCGATAGTTGTAGGTGTTGTTTATTTTGGTACCTCGTTTATTAAGAGAAGGTGGTTCCAATGAGAACTAAAC
Source organism: Carnobacterium sp. CS13 (assembly GCF_016653495.1). Lineage (NCBI taxonomy): Bacteria > Bacillati > Bacillota > Bacilli > Lactobacillales > Carnobacteriaceae > Carnobacterium > Carnobacterium sp. CS13. The sequence continues at coordinate 199,245 of NZ_CP067364.1, forward strand.
CATAAATTATGGTTAGTTTAGTATTAGCTTCATTAGCATTTGTAGTAAGAAGTAGCATTGGTTTTTCAGCTACTGTAGACCACGTAGTCTTAGGAGCTTTTGTTTTATTGGGATGCTGGTTCTCCTACAGCAACTATAAGAAACGTGACAAAGATTAAACTTGTTAAGAATTCTGAAATTTTTAAATAAGCAACAATAACTGCTTTCGTAAAAAAATATGTACTTTTGTATATGAAAAAAGACCGAGACGTTTTTGTCTCGGTCTTAATTTTTGTAAAATTTCTTATTTAATTTTGAGGCAAGACTTTGTTCAAGATAATAGCGGTTAAAGCGGCTATTGCTATTGGAGAGCCAAAAAGGTATTGAATCATGGTAGGCAAGGTATCTAAGTAATCAGTTGGCAGAAACGTCAAGGCCACTACCAATAGAATTGGAATAGAGACAACATAGGTTTCTTTTTGTCCAATTTGTTCTTGTTTTAGGACTTGAAAGCCGCTCATCGCAATGACTCCGCATACGAGTGCAAATACACCGCCAATAACAGCAGAAGGAACAGAGGAAATCAAAGCGGATAATTTGCCCGATAAGCCAAAAACAATAAATAATCCGCCAGCAGCTAAAAAGACTCGCCGGCTAGCAATACCCGTAATAGAAATGATACCAGCATTGGAAGAATAACCTGTTACAGGTGTGGTGCCGAAAAGAGCAGCCGTCATGCAACCCAATCCTTCGCCGATAACCCCGCGGTTGATGGAATCTTTATTAAGAGGGGTGTTTGTAACATTGCTGACGGCCAGCCAAGTGCCAGTTGTTTCAGCAATTAAGACGATATAAATGATCAGCATGGTCACGATCGCGGAGAAATCAAAAGAAAACGTGAAATCTTTGAAGATGAATTGCGGCATAGAAAACCATTTTGCCTCTGCCACTGAAGTTAAGTCTAGCATCCCCATAAATCCAGCCAGAATACTGCCGGCAAACAGGGCAGTAATAACAGAAGCAATGCGGAAAATACGGCCGCTTTTAGATGAGTGGTTTCCTAAAATAGAGCAGCCGATCATAATGGCTCCAGTTATAAGTGCCAAGAAAATATTTTGCCCGATTGATCCAACAGCACTGTTGTAAATATTGTCATTCACAGCAGCAGGCATCAAGGACAGGCCGACACAAAAAATAATGGTACCACCTACCGCAGATGGAACAAAGGAATCAATAAATTTATGAAACAAGCCTGTGAAACCTAGGATCGTTACCACGATCGCACCTAAAAAACTCGCGCCCATTGCTGCACCCCAGCCCTCCATGCCACCGCCATTGGCCAACGTAATTCCGGCAATAGCGCCAATGGGAATAAAAGAAGCGCCTTGTGCAACCGGCATTTTCATCAGCAAACCAGATTGGATGATAGTAGCGATGCCAGCAGCAATGAAAGTCGATTGAATCAAGATTGCTGACTGACTAGCAGAGAAGCCAACAGTCAAAGCAACGATGAATGGAACAACATAGACATCCATCGCCAGCAAGTGCTGCAACCCAAGTAAAAAACTTTGTTTCCAAGATATGGGCTCTTCTGTGCCCACTGTTAAAATCGTTTGAGTAGTTTCCATTTCGTATGCAATCTCCTTTTTATTTGCTGATTTGTTTTCCTTGAACCCATACAGAGACGATATTTTCACGCTTTGTTAAGTAAAGCAGCTTTTGGAAAATATCATCTAAGGGTTCTATTTTTTCGAAAATCGGCATTGAAGCTTGAGGAACAGTCGTGTCGATCACTTGGGCATCAAAAGCGTAATTTTCTGCAAGTCGTCCGATTGGCAGGCTGACACTTTCTCAGCCACCAGCTGTTGCGAAATAAAAGGCTTCTTTAGCTGTGATACGAGAGTTTTTCATTCCACGTTCTTTAGGGTCCTTCTTCGTGTCCACACCATCTTCAAGCATGCGAGAGGATATAACTGCTTGGCGTATTGCAGAGTAGATACTTGGGTCGTATCCTCCAGAAAGGTCTGTTCCCAATCCGACTTCAACCCCAAGATCGTGAAACTGTTTGATGGGAATTACGCTGTTCGCAAAATAAGCGTTAGAGACGGGGCAATGGGCAATAGCTGTGCCTTTCTCTTCAAATGTCAGAGCATCCGCCTCGCTTAAAAAATTGCAATGAGCCATAACGGACTTTTCTCTTAATAAACCAAAGTCATTCAGGACTTGGGCATCATTTTTACCAAATCGATTCTTGACGTAACCATGTTCCCAATCGCTTTCGCTACAATGACTGGTCACATGCACATCATAAGTCTCCGCCAATTGCCCTAAACCTGCTAAAGCGGTATCGGTACAGCTTGGCACAAATCGAGGAGTGACAACGGGGTAAACACCTTGTGTTGTTTCAGAATGCAAAGTTTTGACACGTTGAATGAAACGTTCTGTATCTGCCAGTGCAGTTTGTGTGTCTTGATCACGATAATAGTCAGGATTTTGTTCAGGATCATCCATTACGACTTTGCCAACCAATCCGCGCTGACCTTTTTTTGCGCAGATCTCAGCTAATTTATAGCTAGCTTCTTCATGAACTGTCGCGAAATAAAGTCCAGTTGTTGTTCCATTTGCCAGCAAAGTATCCACCAAGTGAGAATAGACTTTTTCAGCAAAGGCGGTGTCTTCAAATTTTGATTCTAGTGGAAAAGTATATGTATTTAACCATTGGTGCAAAGGAATATCTAGTGCTGTTCCGCTTTGTGCCCATTGAGGAGCATGAATATGTAAATCGATAAATCCTGGTAAGAGGTATTGGCCTTCAGATAATTCAATTAACTTACCTTCTTTTTTTGCTTCTTGAAGAGTCGATTGATATAACGAGTTCGACGGAGCCAAACGTTTTGCGATCATTCCTTTATTATCTAGGCAGTAGAGATAGTGTTCTAATATTTCAATCTTATGAGCAGAAATGCTAGAAAAACCTGTCCCTTTTAAAACCTTAACAATGTTCTCCATAATTCTCTCCTTCGTTCGTTTTATTTGTACAATTTTTATTATATAGGATATAAAACTGATAAGTCAACAGTAATTACGAATTATGAATAGGGTGTCTGATTGTATTGTTCGTGTATTCGCCCGTAGTTCAAACTGCATATTCACTTATTGAGATTAACGGCCCTTTAAGTCATAATAGATTCAATAGAAGTTTTTAACGTTTTAAACCAAACATACATAGGGGTGAATTTGATGATTGAAGAGTATCAAGCTTTACAAGAAGAAATAAAATCACTGTTAAAAAAAGAGGCAAATTCAAAAATAAGATTTGAAGAAAATACTATACGGTATGAGGCAGCAAAAGAAACTTTTGCTAAAGAAAGTGAAGATGTTGAGAAATTACAAGCTGAATCTTTATCAACTTTCTTGAAACGCTTAGTGGGAAGTTACGATAAAAACATCGATAAAGAAATACAAGAACAACTTGCTGCTAAAATGGAATTAGATTTATCTTCAGCTCTATTGCTTGAATCTAGAGAACAATTAGGCACTATTCAAACAGCTATTAATCAAACTACTGCTCGAATCAAGCAATTAAAAGAACTTTTATACAGACAAGATACTAATTTCCGGGAAAAAATCAGTGTAGAAGAAACAAAACGTACTCAACTTAAACAAGAACTGAAAGAACTTGATGAAGCGTTAGCAGCTGGAGAAAAAGTATTAGACGGAATAGACTTCGCATTAGATGACTTAGATTCAGCCGATTCTTTTTCAACATGGGATATGTTTACAAACAGCAGTCTACTATTCGACATGATGAAATACGATAAAATTGATAAAGCAGAGGCTAAGATGAACCGATTAGAGCAACTCTTAGAAAATTATACCCAAGAATTAAAAGATCTTTCTTTAGATACTTACCTTAGTTACGAAAAGTTTAGCGGCATGAGTAAAACTTTTGATATTTTCTTTGATAATCTTTTCTCTGACTGGGATACAAAGTCAAAAATTGGACGTAATATTGACATGCTTGAAACACTCGAAACAGCTATTGAAGAACTACAAAGTAAACTTGAAAACAACAAAGAAGACATTCAAAAACGAATCGAAGAGTCAGAAACCTTGTTTTAGAATAAAAGCTAAATTAAAAGGAAAACAAGAAGTGAGAATTTAGCGACTGATAATAAATTAAGTGATCGAGTGAATCTAGAGGTTATGTTACTGGTGTTATCGGTACGATTTTCTCGTTAACAGATTCGATTGCGTTAGTATTCATGAAGTCCTATAAACTTGATGCCAAAGCTATGGAACAAGTTCAACTAAAAATTTCAGCAATGAAAAATGATGACAACCTAGATACTCCAAGTAATCCAGGCTTAGAAGAACTACCAGGCAGCACAGTCACAGCATTAACAAAAACTGTTAAACAGTGATGAGCTGTAAAAAAGAAAGCTGAACTTGAGTATTCATATATTGCATCCCTAAAGTTAGAAAAATTCTAACTTTAGGGATGTTTTTATTGTGTCTAAAAAAATGAAACGGTCTCTTCTCTAGAAAAAGAGCTAAATGATTTTAAATAAATTCGTGTAAAGCGAACTTTTTTTGGGAAATAGGTTGCTGATACATAGAATATCATCTATATTGGTAAGTGAGTAAAAAAGGTTAAGGAGGTCTAGGTATGGACTATGAAGCTTATGCTAAGGTAATGAAAGCTTTATCCGATCCTAAACGTGTGAAAATAGTAGATCTGCTTTCTGGTGGCGAATTGTGTGCTTGCGATATCTTGGAGCATTTTGACTTTACCCAACCCACTTTATCCCATCATATGAAGGCTCTTCTAAATGCAGATTTAATAACGGTAAAAAAGACTGGAACATGGCATTATTATTCATTGAACGATGATAAGATGAAACAGTTAGTAACCGATACGATTCATTTAGCTTCTGGCAATACAGGTGTATTTGTGGAGAAGTAGAGTAAAAGAAGAAAAATTTGCTGGTTACGAGGAGGAAAAACATGAAAATTATTGTCATTGGATCAGTTGCTGCTGGAACATCTTTAGCTGCTAAAGCGAGAAGAAATACTGAGGATGCTGAGATCGTCGTTTATGATCAAGGTAAAGACATCTCATATTCTGTATGCGGCATCCCTTATCAACTTGGTGGAGAGGTAGAAAATATCGATGAATTAACCCCACGTGATGCAGCATGGTTCAAAAAAAGATATGAAATAGACATCTTTACGGAACATAAAGTATCTAAAATAAACCATGAAAAGAAAACGCTCGAAGTACAAGATTTAATTTCTGGAAAAACCAAAGAAGACTACTATGATATCTTAGTTCTGGCAACAGGTGCTGCACCATTAACACCGTCTCCATTTGATCAAAAACAGTATGATAATGTCTTCCAAATTCGCAACATTCAAGATGCACGAGATATTGAAACTTTTTCAGCCATGAACCAACCTAAAAAAGCTTTAGTTATCGGTGCTGGGTTTATTGGTTTGGAGATGACGGAACAATTAGTCCGCAAAGGATTAGAGGTAACGGTCGTCCAACTAGAAGATCAAGTGATGCCGCCTATGGATCCGGACATGACATTCCGAGTGGAAGAGCATATGCGTGAAAAAGGAGTCAATCTTATCCTAAGCGATACTGTAAAAACGATTGATGGGGAAACCTCAGTAGAAAAGGTAACAACTACAAAAGGGGTTACGATTGAACCAGATATTGTTATCCTATCTGCAGGGATACGCCCAAATACTGAATTAGCGAAGGAAATTGGCGTGGAAATTGGAGAGTCAAGAGCGATTGCTGTGAACAAAAACATGCAAACCAATCTTCCGGATGTTTATGCCGTTGGAGATGTTGCTGAAAGTTTTTCTGTTATTACAGGCAAACCTATCTACCGCCCACTAGGCTCAACGGCCAATAAAATGGGCCGGATCGCGGGAGATGTGATAACTGGCGGAAACTTAGAACACCGTGGCGTGTTAGGGACGGGAATTTTTAGGATCTTTGATTTGCATGTTGGGCAAACAGGTTTGACTGAAAAAGAGGCCAAAGCAGAAGGATATGAAGTTGAAGTTCTCTACAACATTAAACCGGACCATGCTGAGTACCTTGGTGGAAAAGAGTTGATTATTAAAGCTTTAGCTGACAAAAAAACGAGCCGTATTCTAGGAGCACAAGTTATTGGACGAGGCGGGGTAGATAAACGGATCGATGTGATGGCAACAGCCATTACGTTTAAAGCCAAAGCGGAAGATTTGTTCCATCTTGATTTGGCTTATGCGCCGCCATTTGCCACAACTAAAGATCCTGTTCTTTACACTGGAATGGCGTTAGATAATGCTTTAAACCGTAACCCATTAATGACGCCAGCTGATTTAGTGCACCGTCAAAACAGTGGTGAACTGCTGCAAATTGTTGATACTCGTTCAAAAAAAGACTTTGAAAAAGCTCATGTTAAAGGAGCTGTTCATATCCCGCTTGCTGAATTAAGAGAAAGAAGCCAAGAGTTGGATAAATCTCTTGTGACTATCACTTATTGTAATAAAGGCGTTACAGGCAATGCTGCTCAAAACGTGTTGCTGAACCATGGATTTGAAAAAGTTTACAATTTATCTGGGGGAAATAAAAACTATCAAAGTTATCTGAAAATGATGCGTCTAAAAAATAAACACTAAAAATAACTACTATTAGAAACAGATAGGAAGTTTTTCTTTCTATTTGTTTTTTTATGGGTAGCGATGCAATCATATATCTAAATACGAAACCAAAAAGAGAGGAACGAAATCATGTTTAATACGTTTAAAAAATATACCTGGTTTTTCAAATTGCGCTGGAAAAGTTATACTTTCGGTGTTTCTGCTTTAATTATCTGTGCCATTCTACAGGTTCTGAATCCAAAAATAATCGGTACGATTATTGACCATTTTATTGGAGGAACGTTAAGTTGGAAGATTCTGCTTTTTTGGGCTTCGCTGATTCTTATTTTTTCGCTGGTCATGTACGCATTGCGGTACGGATGGAGAATGGCTTTATTTGGCAACTCAACACTAATCGAGTCCATACTGCGTAATCGCTTGTTTTCTTTTTTTACTCGGATGGATTCAGAGTTTTTTCATAAATACCGTACAGGTGATTTGATGGCTCATGCTACCAATGACTTGTCAGCCATCCGATTTGTTGCAGCTGATGGTGTTTTAACTCTAACAGATGCTTTATCGTTGGGCGGCATTACCCTTTTTTCAATGTTCTTTTTCATTGATTGGAAACTAACGCTGATAGCGATTTTGCCATTCCCTATTTTAATCGTTGTTTCGACTTATTTAGGAAAAATGATTCACGCACGTTACCGTGGTGCGTTACAAGCTTTTTCTTCAATGAATGATCACGTCCAAGAAAGTGTGACAGGTATGAAAGTCCTGAAAACATTCGGAGAAGAAAAAGAAGATTTGTCTGCTTTTAAGAAAGAGACACAACATGTTGTAGATGAAAATCAGCGTGTCTACAAATTAAAAGCGGCACTAAACCCCAGTATAGAAATCGTTATGGGGTTAACGTATGTGATTGCTTTATTGGTTGGCGGGAGTTATGTCCAAAGCGGGCGTATTTCTATCGGAGATCTAGTCGCATTCATTAGTTATATCGGTATGATGCAATGGCCGCTGTTAGCTGTAGGCGGGCTGATCAATACACTGGAACGCGGAAGTGCAGCTTACGATAGAGTAGAAGATCTATTAGATTACGCTCCTTCTATTGTGGAGCAGAAAAATCCCTATCGTCGAGCTCTAGATGGCGATATCTCTTTTGATGTCCAATCGTTTGCTTATCCGGATGATACGGAACCTACGTTAACCAATATTGATTTTCATTTAGAAAAAGGAAAAATGCTGGGACTTGTTGGTAGAACAGGTTCTGGAAAAAGTACGATCTATAAACTGTTGCTGCGCGATTATGATCAGTACGAAGGAAAAATTTCATACGGTGGCATCGATATAAAAGAATATGCTTTAGAGTCGTTAAAAAAAGGGATCGCAATCGTTCCGCAAGAAAACTTTCTGTTTTCAACAACTATTCGAGAAAATATCCGATTTGGGAATCCAGCATTATCTCAAAAAGAAGTTGAAACATATGCAAAATTAGCCAACATTCATGAAGACATCCTGGAATTTCCTGAAGGATACGATACGGAAGTTGGGGAACGAGGCGTTTCGCTATCGGGCGGGCAAAAACAACGGATCGCGATTGCTCGTGCTTTAGCGGTAGAACCAGAATGCCTGATTCTCGATGATTCTCTATCAGCCGTAGACGCTCAGACAGAAGAAGCTATTTTAAGTTCTTTAAAACAAGAGCGAATGCACAAAACAACGATTATTTCTGCTCATCGTATCAGTTCAATTATGCATGCAGATGAAATCATTGTGATCGAAAAAGGAAGCATTAGCGAACGCGGCACGCATCAAGAATTAATAGGAGAAGAAGGCTGGTATAACGATATGTATCAAAAACAACAACTTGAGAAAAAATTAGATAGGGAGGGAGAATAGTGGCTGCACAAAAACAAACAACTTTTTCGAATAAAGAATCTTGGCATATTTTACTTAGTCTATTACGTTTTGCCAAACCTTATAAATTCCTTTTTATGTTTTCTTTTGTATTTCTGGCATTAAGTGCAGCGATCGCTGCATATTTACCTATCATTATTCAGCGTTATATTGATACTTATTTAGCAAAAGGATCAGCAACTATGGAGATTACAGTACGTGTAGTCATCTTTTATGGTGTGTTAACCATCTTTAAAGCCGGATTTTCTTATATAAAAGATTTTCTCTTTAATACGGCTTCAGAAAGAACAGTAGGGAATATTCGAAATCAATTGTATGAAAAGGTAGGATTGCTTGGGATGCGGTACTTTGATCAAACTCCTGCTGGTACAGTTGTTTCTAGAGTGACAAATGATACGGAGACGATTAAAGAATTTTGGACAGTCTTTTTAAATATTTCTAATGGATTATTTAACGTTATTTCAATTACGATTGCAATGTTTGCGTTAAATTGGCGGATGGCATTGGTATTTCTTCTGTTCACACCGATCATTGTTTGGATTGCAGGAATTTACCGAAAGAAAAGTACTCTTGTTTACAGTCGCATGCGAGGAGTATTGAGTCAATTGAACGCCAAATTGAGTGAATCCATTAGTGGAATGAGCATTGTTCAGAAATACCACCAAGAGGAGCGCTTGATAGGCGAGTTTGACGATATCAATCAAGAATATGTAGCGGCTCGTCGTTCAATGTACAGTATGAATGCATTATTATTAGCACCAGCCATCAATGTGATCGAATCAGTCGCACTAGTAGCCGTGCTGATCATTTTTGGGTATCAAGATTGGAGTCAGAATACAGTGGATATCGGTCTGGTATATGCTTTTACAGCGTATTCTCGCTCTTTCTTTCAACCGATCAGTCAAATGATGAATAGCTTGAGTTCTTTACAAGATGGAATTGTTTCTGGGCACCGAGTCCAAGAACTGCTGCAAAGCGAAGAACTTGCGCCGCAATCCAATTCAGAGGGAAATAGTCTAGTCACAGAAGGCCACATTCGCGTAAGCAATCTCAATTTTTCGTACGATGGCAAAAAGCAAGTATTGCGTAATATTAACTTTGAAGTCAATCCAGGTGAAACGGTGGCTTTAGTCGGCCAAACTGGATCAGGGAAAAGTTCCATTATCAATGTACTGATGCGTTTCTATGACTATCACGAAGGAGAAATCACTATTGACGGTCATTCTTTGAAAGATATGCCGATAGAAGGACTTCGGACTAAAATGGGACTAGTGTTACAGGATAGTTTCTTGTTCTATGGAACTATCGCGGACAATATCCGCATGTACAATGAGAACTATACCGAAGCAGAGATTGAGCAAGCTGCTGAGTTTGTCTATGCAGATGATTTTATCTTAGAAATGGAAAATGGGTATGCATCAAAAGTAATCGAACGAGGAGCAAGTTTATCTGCAGGAGAAAAGCAATTGATCAGTTTTGCTAGAACGATTCTGCGCTCGCCGCGTATTCTAATTCTCGATGAAGCAACTGCCAATATAGACACAGAAACGGAAGAAAAGATTCAAAAAGGGCTAGCCAACATGCGTAAAGGCCGAACTTCTTTAATCATCGCTCACCGATTATCTACTATTAAAGACGCAAATAAAATTTTAGTTTTAGATAATGGTGAAATTGTTGAGCAAGGAACTCATGATGAATTGATTGATCAAAAAGGTACGTATCACGATATGTATCAATTACAAACATATCAAGAAAAAACGGGTGAATTGGAAACCTATGAACAGTAAGCAAAAAAATACTTTCTTTTTAGAAAGTGTTTTTTTGTGTTGAGAATGTGTTCGGTTAGTTTTAACGTCCACTGAGGGGTTTTAAAGATAGGTTGCTTGTACACAAGCATTTTAAAGATTTAGAGACGGGAATTACGAGAAATGGTGCATATCATTGGAAAACGGTTTCCCTGTACCGTTATACTTCTTATAGGATAACCAGTCTATTAAAACTTTTAGGAGGAATAGCAGATGGTACAAGAAACGTTTTTGATTACGGGTGCAGGAACCGGGTTTGGAAAAGGCATTGCTTTAGGTTTGGCGGAACAAGGAGAAAAGGTCATCGCAGGAGTCGAAACGATGTCAGAAGTATCCGCTCTTGAAAATGAAGCAAAAGAAAGGAAAATTGACATACAGGTTGAGAAACTAGATGTGACCGATCCAGCAGATAGGGAAAGGGCATGGACTTGGGATGTCGATGTATTATTGAATAACGCTGGAATTTCGGAAGGCGGTTCATTAGCAGATATACCAGAGGAACGCTTGCGCAATCAATTTGAGGTAAACGTATTCGGGCCGATCCTATTGACTCAAAAAATAGCTAAGGCAATGGTTAAAAAGCAAAGAGGAAAAATCGTATTTATGTCTTCTGTTTCTGGTCTTATGGCGGATCCATTATCGGGACCTTATGGCGGATCAAAATTTACATTAGAAGCATTTGCCGAATCACTTAGCAAAGAACTTCAAGAGTTCAATGTGCAAGTAGCAGTCATCAACCCTGGGCCTTACTTGACTGGCTTCAACGACCGCGAATTTGAAGCATGGAGAACCTGGCGGGATAATCCAGCAGAACGGCTTTTCGACTATGAACAGCTGGCATTTCCTTATGAACAATTGGATCCGGAAGAACTCATCAAAGAGGGCATCAAAGTAATCACTGGCGAAACGAATGACTATCGAAATGTTGTTCCTAAGGCAATGAGTGCGATGATTAAAAAAAGACAAAAAGAATTGTGGGATAAAAAGTCCGACGAAAATTTGGGAGAAAGACACGAACTCGTTCAAAAATCGATCGATATTGAACCCGCCACAACTCCTGTAAAAGGTATTGTGAATAAGATAAAAGATAAGCTATAAGAATAGAGTGAAGAGAATTTTTTTGGTAATTAGAAAACAGAGCCTACAGTTTACTGTTCTGTAGGCTCTTTTTATTGTAATCAAAAACAGGAATAAATTTTTATTTGCATCCTTAGCGACTGAATGGTGTATGTATCAAACAGTCTGGTCTTTTACAATGTAATAACTGAATTCATACTAAACGAGTGTATTCCATTTTCTGGATTGTGATTTTTTATCCTAAACAATGTTTTCACAACTGACGCAAGAAGTAAAACTTTTTCTCGTCTTGTTTCAATGAAAAGGCTTGCGTTTTTCTTGAAGCGAATGATTGTGTTGGTAATGACAGTTTTGTTTCGTTATATGGTTATTTAGGAATATTCAGATAATTATAACTTTACAAAAAGATAGTATTTTAATGCACTTTCTTTTAAAAAAAAGAAATTAAGTGATATACTGCACATTGTAAGAAATGATTTTTAATAGGAGGCATTAATTTGAAAGTTATTGTAGTAGGAACATCTCATGCCGGTTATGAGGCAATCGAAACATTATTGAAAGAACAGCCCGATGCTGAATTGCATTTATATGAACGAGGTTCAACAGCTTCATTCTTGTCTTGTGGAATCCAGAGCTATTTGGAAGGTATTTCAGAGTCGCTTGACAGCTTGCATTATGCAACAGAGGCTTCATACTTAGAACAAAAAATAAATGTTCATATGAATAGCGATGTCATAGGTATTAACCCTGATGCAAAAACTATTACGGTTAAAACAATAGACGGAGAAACGGAAGAAAACTACGATAAGCTGATCATTACTCCTGGAGCTAATCCAATTGAATTGCCGATACCCGGCACTGACTTGAACAACGTTTTCTATGTGCGCGGCCGTGATTGGGCTGGGGAAATTAAAAATCGTATGGCAAAATCGAAGAAAGCTGTTGTTGTCGGCGGAGGCTACATTGGTATTGAAGTAGCAGAAGCATTTGCTAAAGCTGGTATAGAAACAACGGTCGTGGATGCTTTAGGTCGTGTTTTGAACACTTATCTAGATAAAGAATTTACAGATGTGTTAGAAAACCATTTGGAACAAAAAGGACTAAGCGTTCGTACCGGTGAAATGGTGAAAGAAATTACTGGTGAAAATGGTGCAGTAGCCAAAGTAGTCACTGATAAAGACGAATATGAAGTAGATACAGTTATTATGGCAACTGGCGTTCGTCCAAATACAAAATGGCTTCAAGGGATCGTTGAACTGGATCAAGACGGTACTGTCATTATCGATGAATACATGGAAACCTCTCAAAAAGACATTTTTGCAGCCGGAGATGCTACAAAAGTTCCTTTTGCTCCAAATAACGGATCGAAATTGATCGCATTGGCATCTAATGCTCGCCGTCAAGGTGTTGTTGCAGCGAAAAATATTGTGGAGAAAAAAGTTAAAATGCCAGCTGTTTCCGGTACTTCTGGTCTTTCTTTATTTGATTATAACTTTGCTTCTACTGGAGTCAAAGACTGCGATAGCGATACAATAGACGCTGAAGTAGCTAGCAAATATGTTGAAGAAAAAATTCGCCCTGCCTTTATGGGTGATGAAGATTCCGTATTGATGAAAATTCATTTTGAAAAAGACAGTCACCGAATCGTTGGTGCTCAATTGATGTCAACGTACGATATTACAGCAGCCATCAATACTTTGTCTGTGTGCATTTCAGCAGAATGGACATTGGAACAGTTGGCTCTTGGTGACTTCTTCTTCCAGCCAGGTTACAATCGTCCATGGAATTTCTTGAATGTTCTCGCACAAGAAGCGTTAGGCGAAACATTTGGAAGCGACAAGATGTTGTTCTGATTGATTAAAAAATAAACCAATAAAATAGTACAAACTAAAAGCTCACCTCTAAATGCATTAAAATGCTGCTAGAGGTGAGCTTTTTTATGGGCAATGAAAAATTTGCCTAGCATTTGTATCGAAAAACCTATACAAATCAGATCATTTTTTCTTTTGATTGTTTTCCTGTTCTTCTTTTTCCTCCTCTTCTTCCTCTTCCTTATATTCTTCATCGTTATCCTCACCATAATAATCTTCATTGTATTCTTCATCTTCTGTATCTTTTTGCTCTTCTCGTTCTGCTATTTTTTTGTCGTCGTAGATAAAGATATTATGGAAGATTTTTAAAATAGGGCGTGCAGTTAAAAAAATGGCCCCTGTTAAATAAAGATACGTACCATAAATATCTGGGATAGGAGTTAGGCTGGCTATACTTCCAATAATATAAAATATTCCTGTAAGGAGATCAGTCATCAAGGATATAATTGAATAGCGATTTTGAAAGTACAAACGAAAGCGACCGCTCTTTATTTCAATATCTTCATCTTTACCAGGGTGAAGATCATGTTTTTTACGGTTAATTTTTGGCATATCCATTTACCTCACTTTATTTTTCAAACATTTATTTTTTATTATACAAGGTTGTACTTTTTATTACCAAGAATAACCTTGAGAAACAGAAGCGAAAGGAGAGTAGAGTAGGCAGAGCAGATAATTGGCTTAATGTCGTTAAAGAGACGGTTGGAGTGTTAGGAGTAATGCCTACAGTTTTAGAAGTAGTGGAGGTTTGTTTTGAATTTTACTACTAAAGACTGTCAGTACTTTGAAACCAATAATTTCGTTTTTAAGTAAATGCAGTTAGCGCAATATTGTAATTTAATAGTCGTTCTGAGCAAGAGCTATGTAAAAAAGCTGATTGTGCAATACTAATCATTCACAATAAATACTTGTGCTATTACTGTTAGACAGTTCAATCAATTGCTCTTTAGTTGTTCTATTTTTTGATAATTTTGGTAAGTTTTCTAAATCAAAAAGCCTACATCAGAAGTTTCGATGTTTTCTTTGAAAGTTCCACCGGCGATAGTACAATAAAAAACCAATTTATAATATTGAAACAGTTGAGGAATATCTTTTCGTAAATTCGTATCGAATACAGCCATTAGCTTACACTCATCAACTGTTAAACCAGTTTCTTCTAATACTTCTTTTATAATGCTTTCTTTAGGAGTTAATCCTATTTCGGCATAACCTCCTGGCAAAGCCCACTCTTTTGTTGGAAAATCTTCTACGAGCAATATTTTGTTATCTTTTTTAATATAAGCTCTAACGTCAATTTTAGGAGTAGGGTATCCTTCGTTAGCAGCAACTATGTTCTCTAACTTTTCAATCGGTTCATTGCCCACGTCATTTATTAACTTCAATGCTATCTCTTTTAATTCTTCAATATCGTTCTTTATCAAATAAATCCTTACCATAAAAGATTCCAGCTTCAGCTATGGAAAGCAATCTTTTATATTGTTCTAAATAATTGTATTTTATAATAGCAAAACCAATGGCAATACAGCTAGCAACGAAGACAGCGACAAAATAAACTCCAACTAAAATTGGCTTTTAGTTGGAGTTCGTCCATCGTGGGCTGTAACCTGATGGTGCAAGTTCGCTATAGAATTTGGAATAGGGCAATCAATTATAAATCAATCGGTTTGCCGCCAGTTACACCATAAATTTGCCCAGTGATATAACTACCTTCATCTGAAGCCAAGAGAACGTAAACCGGGGCTAGCTCTACAGGTTGTCCAGCCCGTTTCAATGGATTGCTTTGGCCAAACTCAGGGAAATGTCCTTCTAATTGTCCATTATCTAATTGAAGAGGCGTCCAGATAGGTCCTGCATGCAGGTATGGAAGTTAGAAGTAAAATCTTGCATGAACATTGGATGGCAGAGTTATCTTGTCCAATACTAAGGATTGAAGGAGACTATTCAGTCGAAGAACAAATCGCTATGGTCTTGGATTACTTGGAATTTAATCATCAAAATTAATGCTGCATGGAAAAAGAAATCAAGAAAGTGATTCAGTTTATTAAAACGAATTATTTTTTACTGTTGTAGAGTTTTTTCATTTAGTATTCAAATAAACTGAGCACTCTACTTAGCTGAAAAGACACTCCCCACATAATAGTCTAGAAATTTTGTGTATTTCTACTGTCTACTATATTGGGAGCATATCAGTGCATGGCAAAGCAGCTTTTATCTATGATTTTATTATATTTGAAGAATTTCGGAGCTTGAGTTATGGTACGCAAACGATGTCGGAACTTGAAGAAATCGCTAAAAAGATGGGAATAAAGAAAGTTATGCTGCATGTATTTGCGCATAATACGACGGCATTCTCACTATATGAAAAAATGGGATTCAAAACGACAGATATAAGCATGTCTAAATATTTATAATCACTAAACGCAGAAGTCTTTAAAAGGTGACCAAATAATTAAACAACAATCGTGAACGCTAGCCAGTTCACGATTGTTGTTATGTTGCTTTAACTTAAGTTTTAATCTTTTATCTCTGTATATGAATGAGTTCTGTGAATATAACGTGCTACAGGGTAGTCGAATACTGGCAAATCAGTGGGTTTATCCATGATCAATTGAGTTAACATACGGGCAATGATTGGTCCTGAAGTCAACCCGGAAGAGCCTAAACCGCTGGCCACATATAAGCCGGGAGATTCTGGAACTTCGCC
This sequence comes from Carnobacterium sp. CS13, assembly GCF_016653495.1. Lineage (NCBI taxonomy): Bacteria > Bacillati > Bacillota > Bacilli > Lactobacillales > Carnobacteriaceae > Carnobacterium > Carnobacterium sp. CS13. Next base: position 215,246 of record NZ_CP067364.1, read on the forward strand.
AAAAAAGGGGGCGAAATCAGAAGTGAAAGCCCGTGTACCGACACGTGCTTCTTTGATTGTTGCTTTGGCTAAACTAGGAGCAAGTTCGGCTGCTTCATTCAGCATGACTGCTAGTTTTTCTTCAGACGGCACTAAATCATATCCTTCATCATTTTCGTGAGTAGCGCCGACTACAATGCGTCCGTTCGGAAAAGGAATGATATCTTTTTCGCCATCTGGCATCACCACTGGCCAGTCTTGTGTTTCTTCCTCTACTTCTAAATGGATCAATTGGCCTTTTTGTGGCCGGATGTCGACAGAAAATCCTAAAGGCTGCAATATTTCAGGTAACCAAGCGCCTGCAGCTAAAACCACAGCAGAGAAATGCTTAGTGTGTGTAGGTGTGGCGATAGTATAAGTGCCGGTTGTCGACATTGTTAACTGAGCTTTTTCAGGAAAATAGTCTGCTCCATTTGAAACGGCAGCCTCTACCAATTTTTTAGTCAGCAGGGATCCATCAACTCGTGCTCCGCCAGAAGCAAATAAAGCCGATTGTTCCGTTTCCAGCAAAGGCAGCTTGGCTTTGATCTCAGCAGGCGAAAGGATAGACAGTTCGCCAATTTCTGGAGCAGTTTCTCGTCGTTTTAAAGCTATTTTTTCAAGTTTAGCTAATAATTCAGGAGATTTTTTAAAGACTAACGTTCCGACTTGGCGGTAAATGTCAGAATTCATCATATCCTCATTCAAATCTTGCATCAACGTTGGATAAAAAGCTGCACCGGCAGCGGCTAATTGATACCACTGTTTGTTGCGGCGTTGTGACAGCCAAGGGCAAATAATTCCCGCAGCGGCCGACGTTGCTTGTCCTGTACCTTCATCGTAAATCGTAACAGCATAGCCGGCAGCACTAAGATAAAATGCGGTCGTTGCTCCTACGATGCCTGCACCGACAACTGCAATGGGCATTTTGTTGTTCATAATAAGTCCCCTTTTTCTTTAGATTCTTTCTTAGTTTAGCATACATATATTAAATAACAGTGAGTTGATTTTTGTTACCTCTGTAATATAAGGGTTTTTTTTGTTAGCCAATTAACATCTAGTAAAGTGGTTAAATATGTTACACTAGGGTAGTTAAGTAGAAGATTTGGAAAAGGTATGGGGGAATTCAATGAAAAAGAAATTAGTTGTCGGTTTTATTACGACTATGTTGCTCACAGGTCCATTCATTATGCCTGCAACGGCAAGTGCGGATTCTATTGAAGAGCTGGAACAGCAAAAACAAGAACTTGAAAATAAATCGTCTGAATTAAACAGTCATATAAAAAAACAAGAAGAAACATTAACGGGCTTAGAATCAAAAAAAGCAGCTTTTGAAACTGACATTCAACAACTGCAGATTCAAATTGATGAAGTCGTCATCACTTTACATAAGCAAGAGAAAAAATTAGAAGAGTCTAACCTAAGAATAGAAGAGTTGCAAAAAGAGATTCAATTACTACAAAGCTTGATCGAACAACGGACAGGAAAACTTGAAACGCAAGCACGTTCGGTTCAAACGGATGGAAGTGCTTCTAATTTGATCGAATTGATTGTTTCTGCAGAAAGCTTATCGGATCTAGTCGGCCGAATGGGCGTAGCCAACCAATTGGTTTCTGCCAATAAGAGTATTGTTGTTAAACAAGAAAGCGACCAAATTGCTTTAGAATTGACTGAAAAAGAAGCCGAAGTTGAAAAAGAAGCGATCGAAACGCTGAAAAATGATATCACAGTGAGCAAAAATAATTTAGTGGCACAAAAAGCTGAAATGGACGATAAGATCATCCAAATCGCAGCAGAATACGATATGACAGAATCAGAAAAAAATACGTTTATTCAAGAACAAGAAGTCATTGCCACTCAAACGAGTGTATTATCTGAAAGTTTACAAAAAGAACGTCAACGTATCTTTGAAGAAGAACAAGCTAAACTAGCGGCAGCTAAGAAAGCCGAAGAAGAAGCTGCTGCTCAAGCTGAAGCCATTGCTGAGGCAGAAGCCCAAGCTCTAGCTCAAGCAGAAGCAGAGGAAGCACAAGCAAAAGCTGCGGAGCAAAAAACGGTTGCAGCAGTAGTCGAAAAAGAAGCGAGTGTTGTAGAAACACCAAAAGCATCAGCTGATGAAGCACCAAATAGTCAAGCATCATCCAATGAATCTGTTGCGAAACCTGACCCAACACCAACACCCGCGCCTTCTAAACCAAGCACGGTTAAACCGAATCCGATAAAACCACCTGCGTCTAACGTAAATGGTTCAGGATTCATCCGTCCTAGTGGCGGGTACACCACATCGCCATACGGTTACCGGATTCACCCGATTACAGGGAAGAAAAAGTTACATGGCGGAATGGACTTTGGCGGCGGCGGTTCTATCGTGGCAGCTAAAAGCGGAACAGTGGTCTTTGCTGGTTACGACGGCGGCTGGGGTTACTATGTGAAAATCGACCATGGCAATGGCGTTCAAACGCTTTATGCCCACATGGTCGCAGGAAGCTTGACCGTAGCACCTGGGCAACAAGTATCGCAAGGACAGCAAATCGGTACCATGGGAACAACGGGCTCTTCTACAGGTGTACACTTGCACTTTGAAGTATACCTGAATGGCAGTCGCGTCAACCCAGCTCCTTATTTAGGATTGTAGACAAACAATAAAATTGAAGCACAGTAGTACAGGCTGTACTAAATCGAAAAGCTCCCTTCAAAGGAGACACTCTAAGAAGTGTCTGCTGCGAAGGGAGCTTTTTTGCGTCTAAGGCATATTAAAAAGATGAATTTGGTTCTTTCAAAAATTGGATTTCTGCTAGTGTTGATTTGCGATTCAGAACTTCATTGCGATGAGGATAGCGACCAAATTTCACTAAAATATCTCGATGCTTTAATTCAAAGTCTAAGTTTGTTTCCATTCCTTTTTCTGAAAAGCGTTTCAAGGCTTCTTCATGAATCACTAAGGATTCGGAATGCATTAAAGGCATATAGATAAAACTGCGTTGAGCTACACTTAATTGGTTCAACTCTTCTAGGTTCATAGCTTCTTGAGCTAAAACCAATGCCATCCCGTCATATGCAAATGAACGAGGATCGTTTCGGAAAATATTTCTGGAAAACTGATCCAAAACGATGATTTCTGCTAAACGGCCTTGAATGGTCTTACGCCAGGTCACTAACTCTCCTTGGATGGCTTGTTGGTGACAACTTCCAAAACGTTGCCGAATCTCTTCGTCAAGCTGTTCATCTTTTTCAAACCATTGTTTAGGCGTAACTTCTTCAAACCAAAAATCTAATACTGCTTGATACTCCATATACTGACCTCCCGTTAATTTTGGTCGCCTTAGTTATCCCCTGTGTATAACTTGGCAGACTGTCAAATGCGGTTATCCACAACTTATCCACAGGCAGTGATTAGTTTAAAAGGCATGATTTCGAAGTGAAATCGAAATCATGCCTCAAAAAAACGTATTCCAAAAAGAAACTACCGAATTTGACCTTCTCCAAAGACGATGTATTTGGAAGAAGTTAATTCAGCGAGGCCCATTGGTCCTCTAGCATGCAGTTTTTGAGTACTGATGCCGATTTCAGCTCCAAAACCAAATTCAAAACCATCTGTAAACCGTGTTGAAGCGTTAATATAGACTGTTGATGAATCAACTTCGCGGTGGAATTGTTGCCCAGCAAAGTAATTGTCGGTTACGATTGCTTCAGAATGACCTGTGCTGTACTGGTTGATATGGGTAACGGCCTCGTCTAATGAAGAAACAACTTTTACAGCTAAGATAAAATCTAGGAATTCGGTTTCCCAATCTTCTTCAAGAGCCGGCACCGCGTCTTTAAAAATGCGGAGAGCTTTTTCGTCTGCACGCAATTCGACATGGTATTCAGCTAAAGCTGCTTCAATCACAGGCAGAAATTCATCAGCGACATCTTCATGAATCAATAAAGTTTCGGCTGAGTTACAAACAGAAGGGCGAGAACATTTCGCATTGACGATGATATCGGTGGCCATTTTTAATTGTGCCTCTTTATCGATATAAATGTGGCAATTGCCTGTGCCCGTTTCAATAACAGGAACAGTAGCGGTTTCCATCACTGTTTGAATCAAACGTGCGCCTCCGCGAGGTATCAAAACATCCAAGTAACGATTTAACCGCATCATGTCTCGAGAAGTTTCTCTAGTCGTATCTTCTACCAATTGGATAGCTGTCTCTGGAAAGCTAGTCTTAGCTAAAGCTTGCTGCAAAACAGTGATCAAAGCTTTATTGGAATGAATCGCTTCTTTTCCGCCGCGTAAAATGACGGCATTGCCTGATTTAAAACATAAGGCACCAGCATCTGTGGTCACATTTGGTCGTGATTCGTAGATAATGCCGATAACGCCAAGCGGTACACTTTGCTTGCCGATAGTTAAACCAGCTTCGTTTTTCCACATGCCGCTCACTAACCCAATTGGATCTGGCAATTCAGCAATCTGTACTAGGCCCTCAGCCATAGCTTGCAGGCGTTCGTCATTTAAAATCAAACGGTCTACCAGCGTTTCAGCGATGTTGTTTTCGTTAGCTGCAGCAAGGTCTTGTTGATTTGCGGCCAGAATAGTTGAAGCATTTTCTAAAAGAGCCTCACTCATTAATTGAAGTGCTGCATTTTTTTCTTTAGAAGAAGCTTGTGCCAAATAACGGCTGGCTTTTTTTGCTTTTTCACCTAATTCTATTAAGGTTTCCATTCAAATTCCTCCCTATGGTTTACTGATTCTGTTTAGTCGTGAAAAGTGTTCCGATATCCTCACCGGCAATAATTTTAAAAATGATTGTCGGATCTTCGCCATTTGCTAAGACCATTTGACTAGTTTGTTTTAAAATGTGTTCTGCTGCAGTTAATTTAGTGACCATGCCGCCAGTACCGAATTCTGATCCTACTCCGCCGGCAAGTGAAAAGAGCCTAGGAGTGACATCATTTATCTCGCGGAATAGTTCAGCATTCGCATCTTCGTTGGGATTGCGATCGTAAAAACCATCAATATCGGACAGCATGATCAATAAGTCCGCTTGTGTAATTTCAGCTACGATAGCAGACAAACGATCATTGTCGCCGAATTTTGTGGAATGGTCCAATTCATCGACTGCGACCGTATCATTTTCATTGACGATCGGAATAACATTTTTCTTCAATAATTGTTCAAAAGTGTTGATAGCATTTAACCGACTTTCAGGAAACTCGACAATATCACGCGTCATCAACACTTGTCCGATGATTTGACCATAGTTGAAAAAGAAATTGCTGTATAAATTCATGAGTTCGCTTTGCCCTACAGAAGCAACAGCTTGTTGTTCTGGAATGGTTTTAGGCGATTCTTTCAAATTCAACCGGTGAAGACCAACGCCGACTGCGCCGGAAGATACTAGAATGACTTCTTTTCCTTGATTTCTCAAATCGCTCAAGACAAAAGCCAATTTGTCTAACCGTTGTAAGTTAACCGTGCCATTGGGGTACATGATGGTGCTGGTACCAACTTTTATGATGACTCGTTTGCATAAAGCTAAGGTTTGTCTTGCTGTTTTATTCATTACACCCATCCATTCTTTCAAGATACGGTCATTTAAAATCGAACACCAAATGACTTCAATTGCCTACCATTTTAACAGTTTTTACTTGAAAAGACTATCCTTCGACCTTTTATGTAGGTAATTACTTAATGGGAAGTATGAAAAGCGTTTGCATTTCATGGTGCAGCGTGTTATATTGAGTTTAGCAGAAGGATTGTTACTGTTCGGCAGGCAAAACCTAAATTGATTCGAAATCGTTCTATTGCAAGTTGGATAGAGCATTTGGAATGAGTTTAGGTTTTTTATTTTTTAAAAATAGTTAAACTAATGAATAAAAGAGGAGCGGATCATTTTGACACAAGAACAATTTCCAGATGGTTTTTTATGGGGTGGAGCGGTTGCAGCGAACCAATTAGAAGGTGCTTATAACGCAGACGGAAAAGGATGGTCTGTCCAAGATGTTACGCCTCATGGCGGATTCGGTCCGATAACCGACGAACCGACAGAAGACAATATGAAGTTAGTCGGAATCGATTTTTATCACCGTTATAAAGAAGACATCAAGTTATTTGCGGAGATGGGTTTCAAAACATTCCGTACATCAATTGCTTGGTCACGTATTTTCCCTAAAGGCGATGAAACTGAGCCAAATGAAGCTGGTTTGAAATTCTATGATGATTTATTTGATGAATTGTTGAAATACGGCATTGAGCCTTTAGTGACTCTTTCTCACTATGAAACCCCACTGCATTTATCTAAAGAATATGACGGCTGGGTAAACCGTAAAATGATTGATTTTTACGAAAATTACGTACGGACAGTCTTCACCCGTTATAAAGGAAAAGTAAAATATTGGCTGACATTCAATGAAATCAACTCTATTTTACATGCACCATTTATGAGCGGCGGTATTTATACAGCCCCTGAAGAGCTGACGCAAAAAGACTTGTATCAAGCAGTACACCATGAGTTAGTAGCGAGTGCGTTAGCAACAAAAATAGGACATGAAATCATGCCGGAAGCTCAAATCGGTTGTATGGTATTGGCGATGCCGATTTATCCGCTAACATCTAATCCTGATGATATGGTTGCGGTTATGGAAGCTGAACGCAAAAACTATTTCTTCTCGGATGTCCACGTGCGAGGAGCGTACCCAGGCTATATGAAACGCTACTTCCGTGAGAACAATATTGAACTTGATTTTGGTCCAGACGACGAAGAAACCCTTAAAAATACTGTGGACTTCATTTCATTCAGTTATTATATGAGTGTCACGGAAACAGCTGATGAGAGCAAACGTAAGCCTGGTAAAGGCAATATTTTAGGCGGCATACCAAATCCGTACTTAGAAGCCTCTGAATGGGGTTGGCAAATTGATCCAAAAGGACTACGAATCGTATTGAATGACTTTTGGGATCGATACCAAAAACCACTCTTCATTGTCGAAAATGGATTAGGTGCTAATGACGAATTGATCACTGATGAAAATGGCGACAAGACCGTTAATGATGATTACCGAATCGATTATTTAAACGATCACCTAGTTCAAGTAGGAGAAGCAATCAAAGACGGTGTCAATGTAATGGGGTACACTACTTGGGGCTGTATTGACCTTGTTAGTGCTTCAACGGCTGAATTGAAAAAACGCTATGGTTTTATCTATGTGGACCGTCATGACGATGGCACAGGTACATTAGAACGCTATAAAAAGAAAAGCTTTTATTGGTACAAACAAGTCATCGAAACCAATGGAGCTAGTCTTACTGAAAAATAACCCAGTTAAACAACAAAAAGGTTCCAGCAGAATAATTTCTACTGGAACCTTTTTTGTTAGTATTCATTTTAGAATGCTTTTCCAATCTTCTTAAAGACCAATTTTTGTATTTCCACGAATATTAATGGAAGTATCGACAAAACAACCGCAATGATCCAATGGGTCAAACTCATTGGAACAAGAAAGAAAATGTTTGCTAAGAAAGGTACCAAAGCAACGATTGTTAAAATCGAAATGGATAAAAGAGATGTCCAGAAAACAGTTGGATTTGATAAGAAACCAATTTTAAAAATGGATTCTTTACTTCGGGCATTGAAGATGTGAATAACGGAAGACCAACCTAGGATAAGGAAAGCCATCGTTTGTCCAACTTCATGACTTGCGCCGATAGTAGCATCAACCGTGACAGAAGATCCAATATAAAAACCAAGCAAAGTGATAATAGTAAAAATAGTCGCGACGATCGCAATGTTACGAGTCATACCACGAGCGAAAATACTTTCGCCTTTTTTCGTTGGTTTTTGTTCCATCAGCGTTGGATCTGCCTTTTCTCTACTTAAGCCGAAACCTGGTATTCCATCGGCTACTACGTTAATAAATAAGAGTTGAATAGAAACAACTGGAAGGCCCCAACCAAAGAGAACAGCAAGCAACATAATAAAAATTTCTGAAATGTTACACGCTAATAAGAAATAGACAGTTTTTTTGATGTTTTCGTAGACTCGACGGCCTTCTTCAACGGTATGAACGATTGTAGCAAAGTTATCATCTGTTAAAACCATATCTGCTGCATTTTTAGCAACTTCTGTACCAGCGATTCCCATCGCAGTACCAACATCTGCTGCTTTTAAAGCTGGCGCATCATTGACTCCGTCACCGGTCATGGCAACTATTTCATCATTGGCTTGCCACGCTTTAACGATTCGAATCTTGTCTTCAGGCGAGACGCGTGCATAAACGGAAAAGTCTCTAACATTTCCTTTTAGTTCTTCATCCGATAATTTGCTAAGCTCAGCACCCGTAATGGTCTTATCACCTGGTTCAAAAATCCCGATTTGTTTAGCGATAGCAGTCGCTGTAACAGCGTGGTCACCAGTAATCATAATCGTTTTAATACCAGCTGCTTTTGCTTCTTTAACTGCGTCACGACTTTCTTCACGAGGAGGATCGATCATGCCGACGATTCCAGCAAATAGAATATCTTTTTCTAATTCCTCAACTGATAAATCTTTAGGCAAATCATCGTATTTTTTGTATCCTACGCCAATCACACGTAAAGCATCTTGTGCAAATGAATCATGTATTTCATGAGCTCTAGTTCCAACTTCATCTGTAATAGATGAAAAGTGAACCGGTATACGGTCAAAAGCCCCTTTAGTAATGGAAATATACCCATCTTCTGTTTTATGAACAGTGGTCATTAATTTACGTTCAGAATCAAACGGAATTTCGTGAACACGTGGGTATTCTTTTTCTAATTCTTTTTTAGGCATTCCTTTTTCTTGCAATAAGCGAATGATGGCTGATTCTGTTGGGTCACCAGCAATAACTACTTCACCATCACGATCTTCGATGGTGGCATTCGAAGCTAAACTCATCATCTTCAAGAGCATTTTCTCATCTTCACCAAATTCAGCAGTAGCATCAATAGGCGGATGCGGGAAAGTCCACAATTTTTGAATAGTCATTTTATTTTGAGTTAATGTTCCGGTTTTATCTGAAGCAATGACAGAAGCACTGCCTAATGTCTCAACCGAAGGAATCGTACGGATGATCGCATTGCGTTTGACCATGTTTTGTACCCCGAAAGCTAAACTAATGGTCACAATCACTGGCAAAGTTTCTGGAACAGCGGCAACAGCTAACGTAACAGCGGTCATTAAGGTTGTAATGAAATCTTCACCTTGGAAAAAATTCAAAATGAAAATCAAAACACCAGCTAATACAGCAATGATACTTAATTGTTTGCCCAGCTTGTTCATCCGGTCTTGCAGTGGCGTTCTTCCTTGTTTGGTGTTATTAAGTAGACTTGCTACAGCACCCATTTCAGTGTCCATTCCAGTTGCAGTAATTATCGTCTTTGCACGACCATTGGTAACCAATGACCCTGAAAAAACGGTATGAAAGACATCCCCAACTGGAGCATCTTCGTCAACAACGGCATTTTCATCTTTTTCAATAGGCAAACTTTCACCTGTTAAAGCAGATTCTTCCGTTTGTAAATTGCTGCTAGAGATCATACGAGCATCTGCTGGAACCATGTCACCAGCTTCAAGAAGTAAAATATCACCGGGTACTAAATCGACGGCGTCAATTTCTTCTGTTTGGTTATCACGGATAACCCGAGCTTTTGGAGCAGATAAGCTCTTTAACGATTCTAAAGCGGCTTCTGCATTTCCTTCTTGGCGAATCGCGATGAAAACATTTAAAGCGATGATAGCGAAAATAACGATTGGTTCTGATAAGTCAGAGGGGTGTTGAGTAATGGCGATGTACGTGGAAATGATTCCAGCTATAATCAAAATAATAACTGTCACTTCTTTTAAATGATTCAGTATTTTTTTGAAAAGCGAAACGCGTTCCTCTTCTGTAAATTGGTTAGCACCAAATTCTTTCTTTTTTTGTTCAACTTGCTGCGACGTAAGCCCGTTTTTCTCGTCGCTCTTTAATGTCTTTATAATGGACTTGATCTGTTTTGTTTTGAAATCCATAACATTCCTCCTATATAGTTTTTTTGCTGATTTCATTCAGTAGGAAGCAGATGTTTGCTCCTTATATCTATAATTCTAACAAAAAGTAAGAGGTAATGCAAGACGGAAACCTTGACAAATAGGTGATTTTGAGTGACGCTTAAAAAATAAATCGCTTTCATCGTTGCGGTGGGGATAATCTCGAAACATTTGTTTGAATTGTTATATTTTTATTAAATTTAAGTAAAAGATCGTATACACAAAAAAAGCCACTTGTAAAAACAAGTGGCTAAAAGGAGTAATACCTATTACTTTGGAGGAGTAAAAGGTAAAAATGAAAATATAAAAAAGTTGGTTGTTATTGGTATGTTTCTACTATAACGATGAAGTATGAAGAAAGTGTGACTAAAGATTAATTTTTATGTTAAGGAATAAAAAAAGCTGCCTCACATTTGTGAGACAGCTAGGGGATAAGACTCTTTTCATAGGGGAGAAAAGAGAGTAAAAATAAATTGAATTTATTTAAACGACTTGTTGATTCTATCAGAAAAAGATGAGAAGAACATGAAAGTCGGTTAAAGGTTTTAATAGTTTCAATGAAGCAGTCGCGTTGCTATTCTAAGCTAACGCTTCTAAGATGGCTCTATTAAAAGCCGGCAAGTCTTTAGGGGTACGGCTGGTAATTAAGCCGCTCTCGTCAGTCACAACTTCGCTGTCTTCATATAAAGCACCGGCATTTTTCAAATCAACACCGACTTGTTTAACAGAAGTCATTTTTTTGCCTTTGACTACTTCAGCGTTGATGAGAAGCTGTGGTCCATGACAAATAGCAAAAATCGGTTTTTTAGCATCCGCAAATTGTTTAACAAATGTTAAAAAGCGCTCATCTGCACGTAATTGGTCAGGCGAGAAGCCTCCTGGGATGAGTAAAGCATCAAACTCGTCTGGAGAAACATCATCGATACTTTTATCAATTGTGATCGTCGCATCGCCTTTTTCTCCCGTAACTTGATTGCCTGCTTTTTCTTCAATAGTAGTAACTTCATGTCCAGCTTTTTCCAATGCATCTTTTGGGGAGGTGAATTCGACATCTTCAAATAAATTCGTAACAACTACTGCAACTTTTTTTCCCATGTTTTTATTCCCTCTTTCTATGTTTGATTAATTTAAGTGTAACGTAAGTGAAAAAGAGACTCAAGAATAAACACTCATTGTAAAACTTACTACGTTTTTTTTGGGTGGAATCCTATAACACTGGATGAGCTGCAATTAAAATAAATTTTCTCTTTTCTATTTCTTTCCCCAAAAAACTTGTCACTATCCGGTTTTTCAATAAAGTATGCGTTTCCACGATTTGCATGTTATTATTAATATAGGATAGAAGAAGTAAAGGATAAAGGATGGGGGAATAAAAATGAATATTGCACTGATTGCTCACGATAAGAAAAAAGATGAAATGGTTAAATTAATTTCATCTTATCAAGATATTTTGAAAGAGCATGTCCTTTATGCGACAGGAACCACGGGACAAAGAATCGTGGATGCTACAGGATTAGACGTTCACCGGTTTAAGTCAGGGCCATTAGGTGGCGACCAACAAATTGGAGCCTATATTTCAGATGATAAAATAGACATGGTGATTTTTTTAAGAGACCCGTTAACAGCTCAGCCTCATGAACCAGATATCACTGCATTGCTCCGCTTGAGCGATGTCTATGAAATTCCATTAGCAACGAATATGGGAACAGGTGAAATTTTATTGCGTGGATTAGGCGAAGGGTTAGTAGATTGGCGCAAAATCCACCACCATGCTGGACGAGAAATATTGAATACAGATGTTTAATAAGAAATGAGTTCCTTCATTAATAACACAATGAAGGAACTCATTTTTTTGATTATTTTAGTGAATCCATTGTTTCTTTGAAGGTTATCTGACTTTCTTTAAAATCATCCAGTGCATCACTTAAATGATCAATACTGATTTCATCATTCGTAATTCCTGTTTCGTTTATAAGGTCTTCAAAATGAATTAAGGTATCCTGTGTTTTTTGAGCACTGGAAACAGCAGCATCTCTGCTTTCTTTAAAGGTATCAGCGGTATCAGGAACTCGTTTTAAAAAATCACTAACTAATATTTCGAAATCTTCAATGACTTTATTAAAACTTTCTTCTGTGGTTTCTCCGCTTTCTATCCCATCCATTTGTTTGGAAAAAGCACTCATAAGATACACATAGGCTATTTCATATTCTGGATAAAGAGATTGATAGGTCGTATCGTTTTGGCTTAGATTAGCAAGAGCAGCTTCTTGAGCGCTGGTCTCAGAGATAGGCGTTTCAGAACGATTCGGACCACTGATCGTTAAGTAGGCCGTTAATCCAATCATACATACGACTATGATTGCTGCAATGATTAAAACTATTTTCCATGGTTGTTTCTTATTCGGGTCTGTTTCGTTTTTGATAAAGCACCCCTCCAACTCTATATATAGTGATCAGTGTAACTTTAAGGTTTCTCTGCTGTTTTGTCAATCAACGATTAAAATTGAGCGAACACTACTCCAATCGTATACAAAATAGGGTAAAGCATCATGATAGCAGCCATATTTTTTAAGGCAACTGGAAAGGTTTTTTGTTTATCTTGAACTTCAAAATAAGGCGATAAGCTTTTCCAATATTTGGGAAACAAAAGAACCAGCAACAAGATAGGGAATGGAGCTAACTTCAAGTAAACCAGCAAAATCAACCATAAAAAATTAAAAACAAATACGACTTTAAATAATTGCACAGCTTTCTTTTTACCTAAGTAATAGACTAATGTTTTTCGCCCATTTACAATATCTTCTTCTAGGTCACAAGTATTATTGGCCAATAAGTTGTTAAACATCATGACCACCATTGGCAAACTAATGAAGAAAACTAATTTTATGGTGTGGAAAGAAAAATCAACCTGATCATACAAACACAAATAAGCACCAATTAAAGGAATGACAAAACCGCTGAACAAAGAGGTAACTGTTTCAGCAATGGGCAAACTATTTAATGGTTTTGGCCCTGATGAGTAAAATAAACCAACATAAAAACCTAGTACGCCTAATCCCAATAACACTAAATTGGTAGACCAGACTAGTAGCAGACCAAAAAAAGAAGCCAATGCTAAAAAGAATAGAAAAGCTTTCTTTACCGTTGCTAGATTCAGATTTTCTCTTCCGATGATATTTGATTTTACTTTGTAATCATGAGCGTCTGAAGCATTTTTATAATCCATATAGTTATTAAAAATATTAACGGCCACATGGAAAAAAAGAATCGTTAAAACGTATAAAATTATCCGCCAGTTCCAAGTATGGTTGTAGTGGTAAGTTGAAAAAGAAACTCCTAATAGAATTAAAAAAAGGTTTAAGGGAGAAGTGTAGATTTCTCCAAGTTCCCATAATACTTTAAATTTAGCTTTGATCGTATCCATCTCCTGAAAATAAGCCTGTAACAGACAGGTTTAATGTAATAGTATAGTTGTAAATTTGGCAACCATTTTATGTACAAAAAGAACGGCAGTCTATGCGCGTTAGACTCTGTTCACAATGGTTTATCGGACTAAGCACAGGATGATTTTTTATGCCTCCTAACATTGAATTGCCTAGTTTGATCGCCCAGTGAAACGATTTAAGTACAGTTTTAAATGGGTTTCTCCTTAAGAAGTATATCAGTTACTATCTTACAACGATAGTTAATTTGAGTCGATTTCAAGAGCTTTTTATGACGGATAGTGACGTCCTGTTATAGATCAACATAAAAAAAGCTAAAGTCATGGACCGCTTGGGCATACATGGCTTTAGTTTCTGACAGAATTCATTTATACTGATAAGCAAAGAGAACTCAACTGTTTTTTTCAATCAATTCAACAAAAGCATTGACGATGGATTGGAAAAACTGCAGAGTATTTGGATTAGTGATGGAGCCGTCTTCTTGAAGCAGCTTTGTTACGTTTCCGATATAAGCTTCTGGTTGTTGGACAGTCGGCATGTTTAGGAACACTAAGGATTGGCGTAAATGATGATTTGCACCGAATCCGCTGATAGCTCCTGGAGAAACACTGACGATAGCTGCGGGTTTAGCATTCCAAACACTCGAACCGGCTGGACGTGACCCAATATCTAGCGCATTTTTTAACACGCCGGGAACGGAACGGTTGTATTCAGGGGTTACGAATAAAATAGCATCCATTTTGCCAATCGCATTACGGAAGGTCTTCCAATTTTCAGGAACGTTTCCTTCATCATCAAAATCCTGATTATAGATATCTAACCCATTGATATCGATAAAGGAGATATGGTATTCTTCAGGAAATAAGGTAGAAAATACTTTTGCAACTTGTTTGCTGTAAGAACCTTTACGAAGACTTCCAACTAAGACACCGATATTTTTTGTCATAATGATGAACTCCTTTTAATGAATTGTTTTCGTTACTTCAAATTTACCGCTCATAATTTAAAAACGCAACTAATGACGCTTGTTGCTAGCAAACAAGTCAACAGTCAAGAAAGGCACAATTTGATAGCCATTCTTTTAATGGAACAACTAAATCATATGGAGGTTTATACGATGAGCAAACAAAGAAAAACAGTATTTTATGGGGCGATCAGTTTAGACGGGTATTTAGCAAGAAAAAACCATTTATTGGATTGGTTAATAGGGACTGAAGGTGAAAATGACACCAGCTATCCAGAATTTTATGAAACCGTTGATACGCTGATCATGGGCAGAAAAACCTATGAACAAATGCTGTTGCTTTCGCCGGAAGAATTTCCTTACAAAGGTAAAAAATGTTATGTTTTTTCAAGAACGTTGACCGGTTCAACTGAGTTTGTCACGTTTGTAAATTCCGACTTAGCGAATTTTGTTAAATCGTTAACCAGCCAAACAGGTAAAAGGATTTGGATCGTGGGTGGTGGCGAAGTGCTGAAGCCTCTTCTTGAAGAGAAACTGGTAGATGAATTTATCATACAGCTCACTCCAGTTATTATTGGGAACGGCATTCCGTTATTTGTACCTGGTGATTATGAAAATAAATTGTTATTGAAAGACGTAAAGCAATACCACCAATTTGTAGAAGTTCATTACGAACAAACTGAATAAAAAAAGTGAACCAGCTGATATCAAGCGGATGAAGGCAGAAATGTCTGATTAGGTACCATCTCTGACTGCTGATCAACTTACTCGATCAACCCGTTTCTCTTATTGAAACGGGTTTTTATGTTTAACCGTCTATCAAATAACCGTCTATCAAAGTTTCGTCTGAGAAATCACTTTCCGGACTTCTTCAAGTGAATGCGTCGCAAAATCACCCGTTTTAAACATAACACTAACAAATAAAGCATCTATCAAACTTAGCTGTGTGATGCGAGAAGTCAGAGCCTCAGAACGATAGTCGGTTTCTTCAGCGGTCGATAACAACAAAGCATCTGCGAATTTCGCTAAGGGAGAAAGCGAGTAACTAGTGATAATGATTGCTTTGGCTTTTTTTTCTTTAATGATTTCTGCCAATTGTATAGTGTCTTTGGTGATGCCAGAATGAGAAATAATGATGGCACAATCATTTTCGGTTAACCGAGAGGCTTGCATCATTTGGATATGAGTGTCTTGTGTATACGTACAATTTAGTGGCGTACGCAAAAATTTATGGTAGGCATCCATGGCAATAATACTAGAGCCGCCGACACCAAAGAAACCAACCGTTTTGGCAGCAGTCAGAAACTGGACAGCTTTGATCAGTTCTTGTTCATCCAACAACTTTTTTGTGTCATTTAAGGATTTTATATTGGATTCAAAGACTTTTTGTGCCATTAGCAGTTCATTATCTTCTTTAGAAATATTTTCGTGGATAGATAAAGCCCCGTTTACTTTTTCTGAAGCTAAGGCAATTTTGAAATCTTGAAACCCTTTATAACCTAACCGCTTACAAAAACGGAAAAAAGTAGCATCAGCAACTTGAATCGTATCGGAGATATTGCTGATGGTTCCATGCATGACTTCTTCGGGATGCAAAAGAATAAAATCCGCAATCTTTTTTTCTTTGCTGCTTAAATCACGATAGATAGATTTGATTTTTAAGTTGATATCTTGGTTTTTCATGTTTTCACCTGCTTAAAAGAGTTGAGATAAGTATAGCATATCGCTACCGAAGAAAAAATATTTTTTTATTGTTGTTGCAAAAAGAAAAAATATTCCATATACTGAGACCATAAATATATAAGGAGTGGTTAAATTGGATATTGGATTAATCGGATTAGGAAAAATGGGTTACAACTTAGCTTTAAACTTACAAAAAAATGGGCATCAGGTTGTGGGATACGACAGCGTAGAAGAGGTTAGAAAACAAGCAGATGAAAACGGAATCAAAACCGCGGGGGATTTAAAAGAACTGGTTACGGGGTTCAAACAAACTAAAATTATTTGGATCATGGTGCCAGCAGGAAAACCATTAGAAAATGTACTAAGCGAAGTCAATGAGTTACTAGAACCGAATGATATCATCATCGACGGAGGAAATTCACACTACAAAGATTCTATCCGGCATGCTGAAGTATCCGCAGAAAAAGGCATCCATTTCTTAGATATGGGCACATCAGGCGGCACGAGCGGAGCGAATGCAGGTGCTTGTTTAATGGTTGGCGGCAACCCAGAAGCATTTGCGGTAATTGAACCAGTTTTAAAAGGCATTTGTGTGGAAGACGGGTATTTGTATACTGGGAAATCCGGCAGCGGACATTACTTGAAAATGGTACACAATGGGATTGAATACGGCATGATGCAAGCGATGGCAGAGGGATTTGAAGTCGTTGAGAAAAGTGAATTCGAGTATGATTTGGCCGATGTGGCAAAAGTTTGGAATAATGGATCGGTTATTAGAAGCTGGTTAATGGAATTGGCCGAAAATGCGTTTCAAAAAGACGCTCATCTTGATGAAATAAAAGGCATTATGCAATCTTCTGGTGAAGGTAAATGGACGGTAGAAGCGGCCTTGGAAGCAAAAGTTCCGACGCCTGTGATTGCACTCTCTCTAATGATGCGGTACCGATCATTAGAAGAAGATACGTTTACGGGAAAAGTAGTTGCAGCTCTTAGAAATGAGTTTGGCGGCCATGAGGTCACGAAGAAGTAAACTAAACCAAAAAGAGTCGCTATTTCGCTTTTTGAAATAATGACTCTTTTTGGTTTTAAAAGCACATAGAATAAGTTTTTTTAAAACTTGTCAATTTTCTTTTGACAAGTTTGTATTCACTAACCATTGAAAGCGGAAACAAACGCTTGTAAGATAATACTATCAAAGAAATAAACGAATTTTGGGAGGAAAACAAAATGGAAGCTGTAACGAGCAAAGAAAGAATAAAAGATAAAACGACCATCAAAGTCGGCGCCCAAAAAGTGGGTACATTTTTAAGCAATATGGTTATTCCGAATATAGGTGCCTTTATAGCTTGGGGAATAGTCACTGCATTGTTCATTCCAAACGGGTATTTTCCAAGTGAGACGCTTGCTCAGTTAGTGACGCCGATGATTACTTATCTGCTGCCGTTGTTAATAGGGTATTCCGGCGGAAAGATGATTTCAGGACATCGCGGAGGCGTAGTAGGAGCAGTTGCTTCGATCGGTGTTATTGTTGGAACCGATGTGCCGATGTTTATTGGCGCAATGATTATGGGGCCATTCGGCGGTTGGGCTATTAAAAAGTTTGACGCTATTTTTCAACCTAAAATAAAAGCTGGATTTGAAATGTTGGTCAATAACTTTTCTAGTGGGATTATTGGATTTGTACTAGCAATCATAGGGTTTTTAGGAATTGGGCCAATCGTATCAATCATAATGGCTTTTTTAGGCAATGGTATCGAATTTATGATCGATGCAAATTTACTGCCATTAGTTAATATTTTTACTGAACCTGGAAAAGTTATTTTTTTAAATAATGCAATCAATCACGGAATTTTAGGGCCGCTCGGCGTTGAACAGGCAGCTCAAACAGGAAAGTCAGTATTGTTTATTCTATCCGGAAACCCTGGTCCTGGATTTGGAGTTTTACTAGCGTATATGTTGTTTGGTAAAGGAACAGCCAAAGCTTCTGCACCTGGTGCTGCGATCATCCAATTTATTGGCGGCATACATGAATTGTACTTCCCGTATGTATTAATGAAACCTTTAATGATTTTGGCAGTCATGGCTGGTGGAGTAGCAGGAACTTTAACGTTTACACTATTTGATACAGGTTTAGTTGCTACTGCGTCTCCGGGTTCTATTCTTTCCGTCATTGCTATGACGCCTAAAGGAGAATATTTGCAAATATTAGCCGGTGTTTTAGCGTCGATTATAGCGTCATTTGTTGTGGCGATGCTTATTTTAAAAGCAGACCGTTCTGAAAATGAAGATTTTGAAAGCAATGTAACTAAAATGCAAGGTATGAAAGCTGAGTCAAAAGGCACAGTCATGAATTCAGTTTCTGAAGCTTCTGCTAGCGCAACAACTGAAACTGCAACCGTTGAAGCAGATATTTCTTCAGCAACCGTTAAACGAATTATTTTTGCTTGTGATGCAGGAATGGGTTCCAGTGCTATGGGCGCTTCGATTTTAAGAAATAAAGCTAAAAAAGCCGGATTGGATATACCGGTTACGAATTCGGCCATCAGTGATTTGGAAGATGAAAAAGAAACGTTGATTATCACACAAATAGAATTAAATGCCAGAGCGCGGCAAAAGACGCCAAGCGGAATACATGAAACCGTCGATAATTTTTTAAGCAGCCCTAAATACGATGAAGTTATTGAAAGCTTACTCCGTTCTTGATGATATAATAAAAGAGCAAGGAAAAAAGAGAGTAGGAACGAGGGTAAGAAATGTATTTTTCAATTAGGGAAAAGCAGCTCTTAGAATTGCTTTTACTGAATAAAACAGGGATTTCGCTAGAAGTTTTGGCTAGAGAACTGGAAGTGAGCAGCCGAACCGTTTATCGCGAACTGGCCATAGCTGAAGATACGTTATCTCTTTATCAGGTTACACTGACTAAAAAGTTAGGTGCCGGCTTTTATTTAAGCGGTGAAAGAGAAGAATTAAACCGATTAAAAAAAGACTTATTGAACACGGACCTGATCTTTGATTCGAAAGACCGGCAGAGTTACCTGATCTGCCAGTTGCTGTTGACAAAAGATAACGTTAAATTAATAGGGTTAGCACAAGACTTTAATGTTAGTCTAGGAACGATTAATAATGATTTAACTAAAATAGCAGAAATTGTTGAAGAATTTCAAATGACTTTGCAGCGAGGGAAAGGCAAAGTTGTTTCCATCAAAAGTAATGAAGAATCGCTGCGACTGATCGTCAGCGGTATCATCACTAGTAAATTGAATGAATATGAATTTCTTAATCTTTTTCAAAAGGATTATAATGAAGAGTATTTTGAAAAAGTAAAGAAAACCAGAATGCCTTTTCTATCTTTTCTAACGTATCGTGACTTTAAAATAGCTGTGCAGGTCACATTTCGTATGAAGCAACATTTTTTTGAAGATATATCAAATAGCGGGTTGATGCAATTCATTGTCATTTTAACCTTGATGATCATGCGTTTATCGGAAGATAATCAGTTAAAAGACATCCACTTTGAAAAAAAAGAAAATTCTGATCTTACTAAAGACATAACGGATTATGTGATCAAAGAAATTTCTCAAGAAACAGCGTTGGAATTTTCAATATCAGAACGAACTTTTTTAAAAAAAGCTGTAAACGGTGTGCGTTTTTTTCAAAAACAAGATTTGTTTTCGACAGATTACAACGTGGAACTAACTTACCAAGTTAAGCACTTTATTCGTTTAGTTGCAACAGAAGTTCAGTGGGACTTTAACAAAGACTATACGCTGTTTTCAGGCCTATTGACACATATGGAATCTTTACTGAATCGAACATTTCCGCCGGTTCTTCAAGTAGAAGACAGTCTGTACGGAACTATTCGTGAACGGTATCCGGAAATATATAAAGGCGTAGTACTAGGATTAAAAAGTGTTTTTCCAAATGATTATTTTTCAGAAAATGATTATATTTATCTGATCATTCATTTTGCTTCTTCCTGGGAAAATTCCAAAAAAGTATACGGCTTAAAAGCAATGGTCATTTGTTCCAGCGGAATCGGAACCTCAAGGATATTAGAAAACCGATTGCGCAAAAACTTTTCTGAATTGAAAGAAATAACCGTGGTTTCTCTTTCTGAAGTCAATGAACATAAACTAACAGACTTTGATTTTATCTTTTCAACCATTTTTTTGCCGCAATTTTCAGTCCGCTATCATCTGATCACGCCGATGCTTTTAAGCGAAGAAGTAGTGAAAATCAAAGGATTGATTGATGAATGCATCAATCAAAAGAAGCATTACACATTGACCAATTCGCTAAAAGAAATAAACGAACAGAGCAATGAAGCACTGCCTACAGAAAAAACGCTGAAGGAAATACATCATTTATCGAAAACAGCATTAGGCATTTTAAATTATTTTTCAGTTGAGTCAGTTGATGGGAACCAGTCTTTAGAAGAAACGCTATTATGGATTTGTTGTCGGCTTCAAGAAATTGGGATTTTAACAGAAGCTGGTGACGTGCAGCAAAAGTTGATCGAACGAGCAAACATTGCTCCAGTCGGAATACCGGGGTCTCAAATGGGCCTTTTCCATGTAAGAAATGCGAATGTTGCTTCCAGCTATTTTGGAATCTATCAATTAGAAAAAGAGGTTCCGATCGTAGGAATTGATAGGAAAGATATGATTTTGAAACGGTTATTGATAATGGTTGCGCCTTACCCATTAAATGTAGTTGAACGTGATTTGTTAGGCTTGGTCAGCAGTATGATCATAGAAAATGACAGCACTACGGCCTTATTCGACAAGGGAACGGAAGAAGCGGTTCGACAGAAGATGGAAAAAGAATTTAAAGCATATGTGTTAAGAAAGTCTCATTAAAGATAGAGGAGTGAACGAAATGGCAACATTAACAAAAGAGTTGATAGAATTAGGAGCAACAGCCGAAACTAAAGAAGAGGCTATTCGTTTAGTAGGTAATTTATTGGTTGAAAGCGGAGCAGTAAATGCAGAATATGTTGAAAGCATGCTGGAAAGAGAACAGACCGTATCTACTTATATGGGGAATTTTATCGCTATTCCTCATGGTACCGATGCTTCAAAAAAAGACATTTATGAAACAGCGATTTCGGTAGCGACTTTTCCAAAAGGAATTGATTTTAGTGAAACAAGCGATGAAAACAAAGTCTTTGTTTTATTTGGAATCGCTGGAAAAGGCGACGAGCACTTAGATTTGTTGTCATCCATTGCTATCTTTTGTTCAGAAATCGAAAATGTACAAAAATTGATTGAAGCCGCTACACCAGAAGAAGTTATTGAATTATTGAAAACGGCAAATGAATAAGAGTTAATGAGAAAACAAAAAGGAATCTATCACTATGATAGGTTCCTTTTTTTATGGCTATAAAAGCAATAGGTTTTAATGCAAATGGTCGGCACATTTGTTAAGATAGAAGGATGAAATCAGTTAGAAAAAACATTAAAAAGTAGTTTAAAGGTGTTGGATAGAAAAGGGGTTATTTTTGTAATGAGTGTCACGCTTATTTTATTAGTAGTAGGAATTGTTTTCCTCGGTGCATTGATGCGGGCAGTTTTTGGTTTTGGAGATTCCATTATTAGTATGCCTTTGCTGGCGTTGCTGCCAATCAGTTTGGCTACATCCATTTCATTAATTGGTTTAGGCGGATTTACTGTTGCTGTATTAACGGTTTTTTCAGGATGGAAAGATGTTGACCGGCCAGTCTTAGGCCGGCTTTCCATTTCTACGTTATTCGGTATACCTGTTGGTTTGCTGTTGGTCAAGTTTGCACCTAATGCAGTGATCACTTATGGGTTAGGAATTTTTCTGATTGTTTATGGCATCTACTCGTTGATCAAACCGAAATTGCTTCAATCAAAACCACGTTTATGGTTAAATAAACCTGCCTGGTCATTGCCATTTGGTTTTGCAGCTGGGATGTTCGGGAGTGCTTATAATATGAACGGCGTACCCATTGTTATTTATGGTACGATGCGCGATTGGAAACCAGCAGTTTTTAGAGGGACGCTGCAAGCCCATTTTCTGGTTTCGAGTTCGTTGATCATTATCGGTCAGTTTATGGGAGGATTTTGGTCTAAAGAGTTATTTGTTTTATATGTTTTTTCATTGCCGGCGATTGGTTTAGCCATCTTGCTGGGAACCTTTATCCATGGGCGGATCCCAAGTTATAAATTTGAGCGTTATGTCTTTATCGTTGTTATCCTATTAGGTATTATGTTATTGATCAATCCAGCTTAAACAGTATCTTTTGATCAAATGACAATAAGAAAAAAACCATCGCATTCAGTTTAATGAATGCGATGGTTTTTCAGTTCTCTTATAGACCACATTTTAATTGAGCGTTGCAATTGGTACAAGTGTTGCAGCCGCCTAAATCTTCAACCGTTCCTTGCCGGCAGATTGGGCAAGTATCGCCAACTTCATTGCCAAAAACAGCTTCTTGGGTAGGTGCAGCGACGTGTACTGTTTTTTCAGTTTGAACAGCATCTTCTTCCCAGTTGTTTTCTTCAGCTTTTAACGTTAATACTTGCGAGTCGCGACTGCCGTCCACATAAACTGTGCCGCCTTTAGCACCGCCTTTGTATAAACGTTCGTAAATACTTTGGACTTGTTCGACACTATAGCCGCGAGGTGCATTGACAGTTTTAGAAATCGAACTGTCTACCCACCGTTGGATAACACATTGTACGTCGACGTGTGCTTCAGGTGCCAAACTCATAGCTGAGACAAATTGACTCGGCAGGTTGTCTGGATCCGCTTCTGGATGACGGCTTAAGTAATCTTGAACAATAGCCGCTTTGACTTCAATAAACTTGCCTAAACGTCCACTTCTGAAATAACTGAAAGAGAAGTAAGGCTCCAAACCAGTTGACACTCCAACCATCGTACCAGTTGAACCTGTTGGAGCAACCGTCAGCAAGTGAGAGTTGCGAATACCATAGGTCAAAATATCTTGACGGATGTGTTCTGGCATTTGCTTCATGTATCCAGTATTGATGAAGTTTTTGCGCAATTGAGCTGTTTCTTCCTCTGTTTTACCAATCAAGAACGGAAAGCTGCCTTTTTCTTTAGCTAATTCAATGGATGTTTCATAAGCGGTGACAGCAATAGCTTCAAATACTTGATCGACCAACTCGTTCCCCTCAGGAGAACCGTATTCTTTACCAGCGTAGATGAGCAAATCAGCTAATCCCATAATGCCAAGGCCCACTCGGCGCTCGCCTAATGCTTGCTTTTCGTTGTCTTCTAAAAAGTAAGGTGTAGCATCAATAACGTTATCTTGCATCCGCACACCGGTTTTAACAGTTTGTTTTAGTTTAGCAAAGTCGATCGTTTCGCTATCTTTATTAACCATTTCAGCTAAATTGATAGCAGCTAAGTTACAAACGGAATAAGGAGCAAGGGGTTGTTCGCCACAAGGGTTTGTTGCGACCACTTTTTGTCCATAAGCAGCTGCATTCGTCATTTTATTGGCATTATCGATAAAGAAAATACCAGGTTCAGCAGAATAAGTTGCACAAATATTGATCAGTTTCCAGAGTTCCCGAGCTTTAATGGTTCGATAAGTCCGAACCGCATGTCCACTGGCTTCCCATTCGCGAACATCGCCAACTTCTGTCCAATGAGCGTCGTAATAAGCCATTTCAGCTTCATTGTAGGATTCAACAGCTGGGAAACGCAAAGCGTAATCTTCATCATTTTCAACAGCTTGCATAAAGTCATCCGTTAAACAAATCGAAATATTGGCACCAGTCAAGAAATCGGGGTGATGAACTCCATATGTTCCGCCGGTTCTCACTTTATCTTCAACTTCTTTTAAGGTAGCTTGGTCAAATCCGCCAGTACCCGGGATGTGTTTGTAATTTAAGATGTTTTGGTACATCGCTGCTTCACGTTCCGTGAAAGGCGTGAATTTTAATTTTTCAGAAGCCATTTTTTTAATTTGTGCATCTTCTGTATTTTCAATCAAATAGCGGAGGATCCGCGGGTTTTGCATTTTAGAAATAATGAATTCAATAATATCAGGATGCCAATCAGTCAACATGATCATTTGAGCACCACGTCGGCTGCCGCCTTGTTCAACTAAATGAGTTAATTGAGCAATGTCATCTAACCATGAAACCGACCCTGATGACTTGCCATTCACACCGCGAACCAATGCATTACGCGGACGTAAGGTAGAACCATTCGTGCCGACTCCGCCGCCGCGACTCATGATTTCCATAATTTTTTTACGGTGATCTGAAATTCCGCCGCGTGAATCAGGAACAAAAGGCATAACGTAACAATTGAAATAGGTTACTTCAGTATCCGAACCAGCACCGTATAAAACGCGTCCAGCAGGAATAAAGTTTAACTGCACTAATTCATTGTAAAAGAGTTGGTAAGACGCTTCACGCTGTTCAGCCGTTTTTTCGACTGCAGACAATCCTGTTGCATTGCGTTTCGCGATTTGCTCGTAATAGATTTCTAATGGTTTTTCGATAGCGTCTAAATTACATGTAACGATACCCGTTTCTTGTGCCGCCGAATCTTCAATAACGCCGCGGTATTCTTCTTCAACCAAAACTTGAGCGGTATGCTGCTCATGGTCGATGTGAGTCACGAAGCCAGTGCCGCGAGTTGGATAGCTGGGATCCGGTTTGACCGTTAAAATAACCAAGTCTCCCACGGATAGAGTCACTTTAGATGTATCTTTAAAAGCGTAGCGATCCAACATCACAAGACGCGAGACGCCTTTATGGGTCAGCTTCATTTCCGCTGTAATCGGATGAACTTGAGGAAAAGCCTGAATATCCTCATTCAATTTTTTTATATTTACTGTTGCATCGGTAGTTACGTTCATCACCATATCAATCACTCCTTGTATTAGTTAAGCTCTTAATAAGTATGTATAGTAAGGTTAATCACCTTTTTATACCATATAGTGTTGCTCTGTTTTTATTGTACACCATATATAGTGTTAAATCACTATTGAAGTTCTAAGGAAGTTATGTTTTATTTGTGAAATGTTGAGACATCAATCATTCCGGTCTTGAAGAAATTTTAATTGAGTTTGAATGCTTTTATTGTCAGCACTCCTTTGCTTGTTGGTTAACTTCACCTCACAGTAATCGTATTATTTTTGGCTTTAGTGTATTTTTTTCAGTTGGCCTGCTATTTGTGCAGAATTAATCCAATGCGTTAAAACACAACATATTGTGTCTTGTTTTAAATTATTCGGCATATGGTGTGATTTTTTATTGAAAAAACAAAAAAACAGTGTATCATAGCTAATGTATTAATATATATAATTGCGAATATCTATTAAAAGAGCAAACGATAAGCATGCGGGAGGTAGTATATCACTAGAGCTAAGCGTATAGGAGATAAAACAGGAAAAAGATTGGATAGTTCATTCACCTAGTGAGTAACGATCAAAGCTGCAAAAACTTAGGTTATAAAATAAAATCAACAAGAACAAGGAGAGGGGTAGATGGCGATTTTAGTAATAGGCGGAATGATTGGTGCGGGAAAAACAAGTGTAGCTAATCTTTTAGGAGGAGCTTTAGATAGTGAAGTGTTTTATGAAAATGTAGAGGATAACGAAATCTTGCCTTTGTTTTATACAGCAAGCGAGGAGGAACAAAGCTTAAAAAGGTATCCGTTTTTATTGCAACTGGAATTTTTAAATAGTCGTTTTAAAAGTATTAAAGAGGCGTTACATAATAAAAACAATGTTTTAGATCGTTCCATCTATGAAGACTGGTATTTTGCTAAAGTAAACGCAAATTTAGGGCGCATTTCAGACACCGAGTTTAATATATACGAGAAATTGCTCAATAATATGATGGAAGAATTACAAGAACTTCCTAAAAAGTCCCCGGATCTAATGGTCTATTTGCAAGGGTCTTTTGAAACGATTCTTTACCGTATCGGTTTGAGAGGCAGAGACTTTGAGCAAGACCAAAGTTTACTTGATTACTATAAAGCGCTTTGGGAAGGATATGACCATTGGGTTACGAAACACTACAATGCTTCTGATGTGCTGATCATTAACATTGACGATATTGATGTAGTCAATAACCCAGAGGATGCCTATGCTGTTGTAACAATGGTCAAAGATAAATTAGCAGAGATGGAGAATAGAATGAATGAATAAATTAGTAACAATTTTGGGCATTATAGTCATGCTGGGGATTTTATATCTCTTATCAGATAATAAAAAAGCAATCAATAAAAGAACCGTAGCTACTGCTTTGGGAGCGCAGTTAGTTTTGTCGCTATTCTTAATTAAAGTTCCTGTGGGCAGCTGGATCATTGAACAGTTAGCAGGAGCTGTAACTAAGTTGTTTAGTTTTGCTAACGAGGGGCTTGCTTTTGTTTTTGGGGATTTATTTGGAAAAGGGTATTTCTTTATTGATGTACTAGGCGTCATTATTTTCTTATCTGCCTTAACAGGTATTTTAGGCTATTTAGGTATAGTAGGTTGGGTAGTTAAAGTAATCGGAGGGGCTGTAGGCAAATTATTAGGCACCGAGAAAGCGGAGTCTTTTGTAGCTGTAGCTAATATGTTGTTAGGCCAGACAGAAGCACCTTTCTTAGTTGCTAAGTATCTGCCTAACATGACGAAGTCAGAATTGATGACCGTTTTGGTTTCAGGTATGGGATCCATGTCCGCTTCTATCTTAGTTGGGTATAGTTTGCTCGGTATTCCTATGAAATGGCTTTTGATTACAACGGCTTTGGTTCCTTTTGGGTCATTGCTCGTCGCTAAGATCTTAACGCCAGAGACAGAAATCAGTAAAGTATCAGACGTAACATTAGACCGCAAAGGCGCTAACACATCCGTTTTTTCCGCTATGGCTGAGGGAATCAACAACGGGTTGCAAATGGTTTTAGGTATCGGTGCTAGTTTGATTGCAGGTATTTCTATTGTAGCGCTGTTAAACAGTTTGTTAGGTTTAGTCGGTACTAGCTTTACAGGGGCTTTAGGCTATATCTTTATGCCTATCGGTTGGCTAATGGGCTTAGCTGGTTCCGAGGCCATGATAGCCGGGCAGCTTTTAGGGACAAAATTATCGATTAATGAATTCGTAGCTTATGCAGATCTAGCGCCTTTGATGACAGATTTATCTGAGAGAGCCATAGCGATGTTATCCGTTGCTGTGGGTAGCTTTGGAGCGTTCTCTAGTATAGCTATTTGTGTGACAGGTTTATCAGTATTTGCTCCAACTAGAAAAAATGATTTGTCTAAACTAGCTTTGCGAGGAATGTTAGGCGGCTTTATTGTTCCGATATTATCTGCAATGTTTATAGGGTTATTTTTATAAAAAAGTCATTTTGTTAAGTGCTATAAGTAAAAATAAGACCGCTGATCCTAACAAATCAGCAGGTCTTATTTTTTTCATTTTTAATTAAAAAAACATTCAGTTAGTGCTCTTTTTAAAACACTATTCAATTACTAGAACTGGTCCTTTTGAAGAAATACTGTGTATCGCTAAAAATAAAGCACTCAATGAAGCGTGGGAAGCTGTATTGAACTTATACAGTGAACAGTAGAAGAAAGACTAAAACAACCAGATAATCAATAAAACGGCAATGATGACTTGGAAAAGGCCGATCAATAGCCCGTAAAGCATAGTTTTTGGTCCTTCTTTAATAATATCCGAAAAATTTACACGTAAGCCAATTGCAGCTAAAGCAGCAATCTCAAATTGATTGCTGATGGTTTCTGCACCGTGAAGGGCTGATTGAGGCAGCTGAGTAAAACTTCTAAGGATAAATAAAAGAAAGAAACCAATAATAAACCAAGGAATGCCAATTGATTTTTCCGGATTTTTATCAGCAGCCGAGACAACAGTTGTTTTAGAAAACAACGGCTCTTCTTCATTTACATTTAATTTACCGTATATAAGTGCAACAGCTACAATAAGAAGAACTCTCATCAATTTGAATACAATGGCTAAATTAGTTACTTCTCCGCTGACTAATTTAGCAGATGCGATAACTTGACCGATTGATTGGACTGTTCCGCCGATTAGAGCTGAGGTTTGAACAGCTTCGTTATGGTAAAGAACAGAAGAAATAAGCGGCAATAAAATCATCAAGAATGTTCCTACAATGTTGACAGCCGTAATGGACATGCCTTTGTCTTTATCGTTTGCTTTAATGACAGGAGAAACTGTACCGATTGCAGAAGAACCGCAAACGGCGTTACCGGCCCCCATTAATAATGAAAATTTCTTGTTAAATTTCATAGCACGGCCAATCCAATAAGTTATAAAAATAGTAGCAATCATTTGAAGAAGAATGAAAATAAAACCGATAGAGCCAACTTGTTTGATGATTTGGAAATTAAGAATCAATCCATTTAAAACAATGGACAGTTCTAACAATGTCTTTTCAGAGAATTTGGTACCGCTGTTTAAAGAAGGTTTATTTAATAGTGTATTTCCTAGTAAAATTCCTATAAAAATAGCAATTAATGCCGAACCCATAGTAGGCAGAAAAACAGCTAGGTATTGACTAAATATAGAAACAATTATACTGATAAATAAACCAGGCAGAATAAGTTTTGATTTTTTCTTTAGTTGAGTTAGCATCTTGTCTCTCCTTTGTATAAACTCTTTTATAAGGGAAAGTTTACGCTTTAATTTGCATAAGTTAAAATAATCATTTATTATACATTTATAAATTAGATTTATAAATGAGGGAAAGCCATGTTGGACTATCGCTATCAAACATTTCTTACACTTGTGGAAGAAATGAATTACACTCGAACAGCAAAAAAGTTGCATATTACTCAGCCGGCTGTTACGCAGCACATTCAATACTTGCAGAATCAATTGGAAGTTGAGTTGGTTCATTATGAAGGCAGACAGTTGACGATAACTGAAAAAGGAAAGCAATTGCAAAAAGACCTTTTCTTGCTGCAAAAAGAAATACAGCAAATTCAAGAACAATTAAATCCAAAAGAAGAAAGACCTTTCTTTACATTTGGAGCGACACTAACGATCGGCGAATATATGATGCCAGATCTTATTGAATCTTATATGCAGACTTATCCTACGCACGAGCTTTCTATGGTTGCAGATAATACAAAATCATTGGTTGATTTGTTGAAACATGGAAAAATTGATTTCGCTTTTGTGGAAGGAGAATTTAACCAGCACTTTTTTGGGTTTCATAAAATTTCTACAGAACCGTTTATTGCAGTATGTTCAGAAAAAAGCTTTTTATGGAAAAAAGAACAGAACATTACTGATTTATTTTCATATCAATTGTTGACACGAGAACAAGGATCAGGCTCACGTCTAATTTTAGAGACAGCTTTAAAAAATCAAGGGATTCATTTAGATAGTTTTATAAAAACCATGACGATTGGAAGTATTGGTTCCATCAAGAAGTTAGTGGAAAAGAATCTCGGAATCACTTTTTTATATCGTAGAGCGGTTGAAGAAGAACTTAAAAATAACAAGTTAAAAGAAATTAAATTAAAGGATTTTACTATTGAACACCCTTTTCATTTAATTTATTTAAAGGAAACAAATTTAAAAGGAATGAAAGCAGCAAAAAATTTTATGAATTTTATAAAGTAAACTCAGATAAAAATCAACTGTTATTTCATAAACACATGAAATGGCTTAAACTCATATATCTATAAACAAAAGCAGCAGCTAATTTAATTGGCTGCTGCTTTTGTTTTAATCCTTAGATTAATTAGTTCATACGGATAAGTTGAACGTTGCATTTTAAAATGAAAAACTCAACTCATATTATATTCTGTAATAGTACCTTATTTCTATAGGAAAATAAAACACATGAATTTTTTTGGAGAAGTGCATTGAGATAAGCCACAAGCTTGGAGACGTCTGTTGGTTAGAAGTTATTTTCTATAGTTAGCAAAAGTGAAGGCTCTCTTATTTTCTACCTCTATTTTCTTTCATCAGAACAAGTAGCCTTGCTTAAAAAATACTTGTTCTGATGAAATATTCTGGCGGGTTCATTATTTAAAATTAAGTTATCTTCTTGAAAAACTGCCAAATAAATGCAAAATGACAATTCCATTTTTTTTGTCAGCTTACGAAAAAATTAGTTTATGTAAAATCATATGTTGTAACCAAACAGGTCCTCTAACGCTTTTGCTGTAGCGTTAGAGGACCTGTTTCAATTAATTTATCCTATCCAGGCTTAATCTTCAACACTTGCGCGACTTAAGTCAAACTCTACACCAACGGGGTGGAGAATGATTCCCTTAACAGCAGGATTACGAAGTTGTGTTTCTGCTTCTTGATACAATGGAATGAAGGCAAAGTCATCGGTCAAGACTTTATGTGCTTGTTGAAGATCGTTCCAACGTTTTTCGTCATCATTGGCATTCGTTGTTTTTGCTAAATCAATAAGAGCGTCAAAATCGGTATTTGTGTAGCCGCCTTCGTTGTATGAAGAACCGCTGTATAGAAGGTCCATGAAGTTGATGGCATCAGCGAAGTCAGCTCCCCAACCAGTTTGAAGAATATCGAAGTCGCGAGAATCAGCTAGAGCAAGACGGTTTTTCTTAGGAACGTTACGCAAATCAAGGGTGATACCTGGTAAGTTGTTTTGAACTTGACCTTGAACATATTGGCTGATTTTTTTGTTTTTCTCATCATCATCACCAACTAGAGATAACGTAAGGGTATCAACGCCTAGTTCAGTTTTTGCTTCTTCCCATAGCTCTTGAGCACGTTGGATGTCGTAAGATAGGAACGTTCCTGCTTCTTCAGCGAAATCAGTACCGGTAGCTGGATTAGTTACAAAGTCAGCTGGTAAAAATCCGCCGATTTCAGTAGAACCGTCACCTAAAACGGTGTTTACTAAATCATTTGCGTTGATAACTAGACCTAATGCTTCTCTTAATTTAGCATTTTTCAGGTATTCATTATCCCAGTTAAATTCCAAATAGGCTGTTCGAGCTTTCTTTTGAACGACAACATTTTCATCACCAGTATACTGTTTTACCATTTCTCCAGTTAGATGAGCATTATCAACTTGGCCACCTTCAAATAAGTTAACAGCGGTACTTGTTTCTTTTATGACTTGAACATTGATAGTGTCTAAAGCAACGTCATCAGCTGCATAGTAATCCTCGTTCTTTACTAAGTCCCAAGTTAATCCAGTTCCATCCCAATTTTCCAATACAAATGGACCATTAGCGATGATTGCATCACTAGATGAGCCGTATTGTTCTCCTTGTTCTTCAACAAAGGCTTGATTTTGGGGAAAGAAAGCCGTGAAGGATAACAAGAATTCAAAATAAGGCGTTGGTTGCGTTAAGTTAAAAGTAATTTCATAGTCGCCATCAGCAGTAACTCCCAACTCATTTGCATCTTTTTCTCCAGACATAATTTCGTTGGCATTTATAATGGTTTCAGCTAAATAACTATACGATGCACCAGTGTCAGGATTTACTAATTTTTGTATGCCATACACGAAATCATGGGCAGTAACAGGATCCCCATTAGACCATACAGCATCTTCACGAAGTTTATATGTATAAGTCAGTCCGTCTTCCGAGATAACTCCTTCTTCAGCTG
This sequence comes from Carnobacterium sp. CS13, assembly GCF_016653495.1. Lineage (NCBI taxonomy): Bacteria > Bacillati > Bacillota > Bacilli > Lactobacillales > Carnobacteriaceae > Carnobacterium > Carnobacterium sp. CS13. The sequence goes on from NZ_CP067364.1 coordinate 246,960, forward strand.
CAATTGCCGGTACGGGGTCTCCCTCTTCGTCGATCCTCAATAACCCTTCGATAACATGGCCTAAATAGTTTGCACTATTGTTATCGGTAATTAAAGTAGTATCCATGGTAGCTAATTCTGTGGGTGCAGTATAATGAACAACCTGCCCCTCGGGATTTACGCTTGTGCTGCTTGCGGATTCAGTACTCGTTGAACTTGAAGAGTCTCCATTTCCGCTACATGCTGTTAATAAAAGTGCAGCCCCAATTGAAGCCGCTAATTTGTAAGACAATTTCATTATTATTACTCCTTTATCTACTTAGTTTAATACAGCTGTGTTTGTCATGAAATTCTCCCATCAAACAATAGATTGTGAGATGGGAAAGGATCCTTAAACAACTAGTTTGAGGACTCATTAGTACAAAGAATTGTCTATCCGGTTAGATTGCAACCGATTGAGTCAAAGATTCCACAGCTTTCATTGCCTGTAACACATCTTCTTTTGTAACTCCCGGTACCGCCAAATTAAAGGTTTCAGCATCAGATGCAGCGAATGCAGCTACTTTTTCAGCTTTTTTCAATACTTCTTCAGTTACGCCAAAATCAGAAAAACGATGAGGGAATTGGTTTTCCACAAAGAAAGGCAGTAATTTTCGGACTTCTGCTTGGTCACCGGAAGCCCAAAGCTGAACAAGAACCCCATAAGCTACTTTTACACCATGTTCAAAAGCATGGGTTTCGTGAACGAGCGACATTCCGTTATGAATGGCATGTGCTCCAGCCATTCGACCATATTCACCGGCAAATCCGCCAACTGTTCCAGCAATCGCCACAACTGCTTCTGCAACGCGCTGGAATGCAGGTGTTAATTCACCGCGTTCCAAACTTTCTAATGCTTCTTTGCTGTCTTTTAGAAGCAGCTCTTGAGTAACTTTTGCAGTTTTCAATCCGACTTGTACCATAGCAGGCAATTCAGTAGCTACATGTCGAGTGATGCCTTCTGCTTCATACCATTTAGCCAACGTATCTCCGATGCCGCCCATAAAATATTTTTTAGGAGATTCTACCAATAAATCTAAATCCATTAAACACAACAGAGCAGCTTTTTCGTAATAATCAACGACTTTAAATGAGTGATCAGGATGATAAACGGCGGAAAGTGGAGTATAGGCAGCACAGGTTCCTAATACAGTAGGAATGGTGACATACTCAACTTGTAATAAATCCGCTGTTCCTTTTGCAGTATCCAAAGCACGTCCACCGCCGATTCCGACTATACAATCGGTACCTTCTATAAGTTTGGAGAGGCGAGCCATATCTTCATGGGAAGCAGTGCCATCATACTGATAAACAGGTAATTCTAAAGAACCTTTATAATATTTTTGGAAAGCTTTATATGACAACTCGCCAGTGATGATAACGGGAGTGGCAAAAGAGGATAACTTTTCATCTAAATAGTTTAGTGCTCCTGGTTCACACAAAAACTGACCGGGACCTGGACGAACAACTTGACTTAAACGCATAATAAATACCTTCTTTCTGTTATTTAAGAGATTATCTTGCTAAAGAGACTGCAGTAGGAAATTCATAAGAATAGTTCCAATTTGTGCTGGTGAAATTTGTATCTACAGTTCAGTTTCATTAAATATTTAATAAAACTAATGTCACTTTCCATATCACCACATCCTTTCGAGAAAATAAAAAGACCACCTATTCAATAAATGAATGGGTGATCTAAATCCCATTCAACCAAACAAGCGTGAATAGGACTTAAACTACTGTAAAAAACCTACAGTGCTTAAATCCTGGTTCTAATAATAATAGCTGTTTGGTTGAGTAAATATGTCATGGGATCTTTCCTCTCATAAGTTAATAATGATAGCATAACGCTTTATGGTTAAAAACTCAACCCTTTTTATCATCGTATTGTAATCTTAAGTTAATGAAGCGGCTTGAATTAAACACTGTAAACCAACATATCCTATTAATTCTAAATTATTTTAGGCATAATGGAATGACAAACAAAAAAGGAGTTTAACTATGAAGCTAACTAACGCATCACTGATTATCGCAATAATCTTCGGAGTAGGTCTGATGTTAATGAAAGTTCCTTATCCTTCTTTATTCCTGTATTTTATTCCGGCAATTATTATTGTAAATGTTATTAGGATATGGGAAAAAAACAAACTGAAAAAAGACTGATTATTCTAAAAATCCGATATAGCAATTTTATCGTACTCTATTAGGAAGTTTCTAATATCTAATGCTTTAATTCTTATTTATGCAATTCAACTGTAACTTATCGTTTAATCAACGGGTTCGATTGTTATGTTATTTTAATCAGTTAAACTATACTTGTAGTGAAGCGAAAAAAGGGACGGTGTCTATTATGAAGATTAAAGGAACAGCAATCAACATGTTGAAAAGCTATATTGAATTAGTCATAATTACTTTAGTTATTCACTTTATAAGCAACCTCAGTTTCAAAGGTTTTTTCCCTATTCCCCTATGGCTAATACCAGTATCTATTTTTATGGTAGGAACGGGTCTTGATAAAAAAATTGAAAAGATTTCTCCCAAAAAGGTATTTAAGTGAAATTAACAAGAACACTACGGGCTAATGAAAGCGTTGTTTTAATTAGCGGTAGCTATTGCAGCATTCATTATTCAAATCGAAAGTTGTTTAGCTGGTTTTCTAAGGATCGTTAGAGTTAACATTAAGTGGGATTGTAAAAGGCAATGGAAGAATAAAATAATTTTCGTTTTATCAAAATTAGGAGGGAAATAAATGGACTATATAAAATTTGGAAATACTGGAATGGATGTTTCACCGATTTGTCTTGGGTGCATGAGTTTTGGCGACCCTGATACATGGCTGCATAAGTGGGCTTTAAAAGAAGAAGAAAGCCTTCAGATTATTAAAAAAGCCATTGAATTAGGCATTAACTTTTTTGATACCGCTAACGTTTATTCTTTAGGAAAAAGCGAAGAAATTCTTGGGAAAGCTATAAAAAAATATGCTAACCGGGAAGATGTGGTCATTGCCACGAAAGTCCATGGGAAAATGAACGACAGACCGAATGGATCAGGCTTATCAAGAAAAGCGATCATGTCTGAAATAGACAATAGTTTAAACCGTTTGGATATGGATTATGTAGATTTATACATCATCCACCGTTGGGATTACGACACACCTATTGAAGAAACTATGGAAGCTTTACACGATGTCGTTAAATCGGGTAAAGCAAGATATATTGGTGCTTCTTCGATGGCTGCTTGGCAATTTCAAAAAGCTAATAATGTTGCCAAACAGAACGGTTGGACACCTTTTGTCTCAATGCAAAATCATTATAATTTGATGTATCGAGAAGAAGAAAGAGAAATGCTGCCTTTCTGCGAAGACCAAAAAATCGCAGTAACGCCTTATAGCCCACTTGCATCAGGTCGGCTGACAAGGGATTGGACTGAAGTAACTAAAAGATCCGAAACCGATTTTATCGCTGAATCCAAATATGGTTCCACAGAAGCTGTAGACAAAGTCATTGCAGACAGAGTAGCAGAACTTGCAACGCATAAACAAGTAGAACGCGTCCATATTGCTTTGGCGTGGCTGCTGCAAAAAGAAGCTGTTACAGCTCCTGTTATTGGAGCAACTAAAATGGCTCATTTAGAAGATGCGGTAACTGCTTTAAGCGTGAAATTATCTAATGAGGAAGTAGCTTACCTTGAAGAACCTTATACTCCACATACTATTGTTGGGTATAGTTAAGAAAAATAGGATTTCAAAAGGGGAGTGAGACAAAAAGCGTTTAGACCCGAATCACTGGAACGAATAAGCGCAGTATGGTCACAGACCATCGAGCATTATTCGTGAAGTGGACGTCGGGTCTGCTTTTTGGAACACGTTCTAGAATAAATATTCGGATATGCAAAAGAGGTTGGGACTTTTGTCCCAACCTCTTTCACTGTGTTTATTCTTGAAAAGTCCGAATATACACCGGATTTTTACATGGCCAGAGAAACAGAAGCTGAAAACACTTTTGCAACCAACAGTTGCGGGATTTCCAGCTATGGATGGTGGGATGCAACCAAGCATCATGGTAAACTTAAGATAGAAAACAGGAGGTGCTTCTTTACCTGACGTAGAAAACATCATAGAAATAAGCCGTTTTTTTGATACTTCGATAGATTATCTGCTGAGAGATGATTTTCAAGAAGGCAATGAAAAAATTGAAAACAAGTCGAAAAAAAGTACTGCTGTTTTATCTAGTACGGTATTGTTAATGATGTCGACTGCATTTATGATCGTAGGTTTGCTCATTTCGTTCAGCACATGGTACGATCATCAGACCTCCGAAGCAATCGTAAGCGGTATGATCATACAAATCGTTGGTGCAATTCTTTATGGTATTGGAAAAATGTTGTCTAAATCAACTACCATTTTGGTTAGTCCTCTGTTGAATGTTCTGTTAATTACACTCATACCAGCTTCAGTCTTATCAAATCTGCTAGTTGGACAATCACTTGCACCATACCCAACAGAGAAAAACGCGGTATTAGTTTTTACCATCCTGATCCTCGCAGTTTTAGGAGTAAGTTATGGAGTTATTCGAAGACGCAATATAAATAAGAAACAGTTCAAATGTTAGAAAATAAGGAAATCTAATTTTAAAAAAATAAAAATAAACCGCCAATCCTCTGCTTTGTGGAGAGGGAGACGGTTTATTTTTGGTTTTCTCGAGTCATTTCTGAAATAGGATTAAAGGTCGTTTAGATAACCCAAAGCATATTTGACATGTAATTCAGTAGCAACCGCTAAGCCACGCTCGTCAATATCGAAGTTTTCGTGATGGTGGCCGAACCATGTGTCTGGGTCTTCAGGGTTTTTCGTGCCGACACGAGCGTAGACTCCTTCAGCAACCGCTAAAAAGTCAGCAAAATCATCGGCTCCTAAACTTTTTTCGTTGTCTTTGATGACATTTTCTTCACCCACTATTTCAGCACCAATGCGAGCTGCACGGTTTGTTGCGGTTGGATGATTGATCAGCGGAGCAGCAGCATCGTAGTTTTTAAATTCAATCGTTGTACGATGTGCTTTTGCAACATCCTGTGCAATACGTTCCACGGCTTCTAAAACGAATTTGCGTGTTTCATGGCTAAAAGTACGAACCGTTCCTTCTAATGTGGCTTCGTTTGCGATGATGTTATACCGCGTTCCAGCTTTTAAGACACCAACAGCTACAACGACGTTATCTAATGGGCTAACTTCACGACTGACGATGCTTTGCAGTTCGACGGTGATTGCTGCAGCCGTCAGTAAAGCGTCGCGTCCCAAATCAGGACGAGCGGCATGTCCGCTTTCACCGCGAACAGTGATTGAAAAGATGTCGCAAGAAGCGTTGGTCGGACCAGCTGTTGCTACGATCTTGCCGGTTTCAACGGACGAATCTAAATGAAGGCCAAAAACTTGATCGACTCCTTCAACGAAACCACCCTCTACAAATTGACGTGCACCGGCTCCGATTTCTTCGGCTTGTTGAAAAGCTAGTTTGATTGTTCCGTAAAAATCAGCTTCGTGTTGTTTCAAGATTTTGGCTGCGCCTAATAAAGCGGAGGTATGTCCGTCATGTCCGCAAGCATGATGCAATCCTGGTTGCGTGGATTTATACGATTTATCTTTGGCATCTTCTAATTCTAATGCATCGATATCCGCTCGCAGCAACAGTGTTTTTCCCGGACCTTTTCCGCCGACGATCGTTCCAATAGCACCCGTTTCGCCAACTGCTTCATAAGGAATCGCTAACTTGTCGAGTTCTGCTTTGATGCGTTTGATCGTTTCATATTCTTTTAAACTCGGTTCAGGGTGTTGGTGAAAGTAGCGACGTAAGGCAATCACGTCTTCGGCTCCTTGTTGGACTTCTTCTTTAATGGTCGAACTGGTCAATGTAGTGGTCATGAAAATCATCCTTTCAAATTGTAGTAGTGGGGAACAAGTACGTCATGAATAGTGGAAATAGAATTAATTTTCATCCCAAGCAGGAACAGAAGAACCTTTGGACGTTTCTGCAATGACTTCTTTGGTGTCTTCTGCTTGATAAGCTTTGACAACTTTTTGATAGATATCATTTTCTGCATCTTCAGAATTGGCGACAATAATATTGATATAAGGATCAGATTTCTCATCTACTGGTTCTAAGAAAACTGCATCTTCAGTTGGGATAAAGCCAGCATCAACGGCCATCCCGCTGTTAATAACAGAAATGGCAACATCGGGCAGAGAACGAGCGGTTTGGGCAGCATCTAATTCTTTGATTTCTAAATCTAATGGATTTTCTGTAATATCGTTGACAGTTGGCGTTGTTCCGGCAGCAGGGTCGACGGTCAGTAAGCCAGCAGTTTGCAGAAGCAGTAGTGCCCGTCCGCCATTGGTTACATCATTAGGAATTGCGACCACATCTTTTTCTTTGACTTCATCAATTGAAGTTAAGTCGTTGGAATAAAGGCCTAAGGGAGCAATATAGGTTTTCCCAATAGTGACTAAGTCATTGCCGCTTTCAGCATTGTAAGTATCCAGAAAAATTTGATGTTGAAAAGAATTCAAATCGATTTCACCCTCGGCGAGAGCAGTATTGGGTTGTGTATAATCCGTTAGTTTAACGAGTTCTAGTGTGATGTTTTCTTTTGCCAACTTATCGGCAACGAATTCCCATACATCTTGTTCTTCACCGACCACACCTAATTTAACGACAGGTGTTTCATCTGCAGCAGAACGGCCGCACGCTGCTAAGAAGAGGGATAAAACAAGTAAAGCAGATAAATAATATTTTTTAGTGATTTTCATAGTAGAATTCAAGCTCCTTTAGCGTTAGTTTAACTGTAAATGATTATTTCCAAACAGGAATCGATGATCCTTTAGATGTTTTTTCAATAACTTCTTTCGTACCATCTGTTTGATAAGCCGCAACAATTTTATTGTATAACTCATTGTCTTTGTCTTCTCCGCGAACAACGATAGCATTCACATATGGATCAGAAGATTCTGTTACCGGTTCAAGGAAAATAGCATCTTCAGTTGGGATAAATCCAGCATCGACGGCCATGCCGCTATTGATCACTGAAGCCGCAACATCTTCTAACGCCCGAGCTGTTTGCGAAGAATCTAACGGTTGGAGGGTCAGGTTCAATGGATTAGAAGTCACGTCTTCAACAACGGGGACCTGGCCTTTAGCTGGGTCCACTTCAATCAAACCTGCTGTTTGCAATAACAATAAAGCACGTCCTTCGTTAGAAACGTCATTTGGAATGGCGATAGTGTCATTTTCTTTGATTTCACTAATATCTTTTAAATCTGATGAATAAATTCCCAATGGGGCAATAACCGTATCGCCGATGGGTGTCAAATCTTCGCCGTGATCTTCATTAAAAGCTTCCATGAAAATTTTGGTTTGGAAAGAATTTAAATCTAATTCGCCTTCTGCCAGAGCAGTGTTTGGAGTAGCGTAGTCAGAAAATTTGACCAATTCAAGATTGATGCCATCTGCTGCAAGTTGTTCTTTGACATATTCCCAAGGTTCATTCACTTCGCCTACCACTCCTAATTTAACGGTAGTCGTTTCTTCTCCGGTGGCTTCATTGCCGTTGCCGCAAGCAGCAGTCAACAGAACTCCTGCTGTCAAAATAGTTCCAATAGCTAATTTTTTAAGTTTTTTCATTTTTGATTTCCCCTTTTTTCTGTTTTTTAGTTTTTGTAAACCGAATCAATGTGTGGTTCTTTTAACCAATTGGTTTCCAATAAATTGGCTGATGAAAACAATCAGCAAAATGATTAACGTAGCGACTAAAGTAACGTCATTTTGGTATCGGTTATAACCGCGTGCAATAGCTAAGTTCCCTAATCCGCCGCCGCCAATCGCGCCCGCCATAGCCGTCAATCCGATTAAATTGATAATGGTCAAAGAAGAAACGCGAATAATAGCGGTCAAGCCTTCTTTTAAATAAACTCGGAAAATGATTTCTAACGGACTAGAGCCCATTGATTGAGCAGCTTCAATGACGCCGGAGTCAACTTCTAATAAAGCGATTTGAATTTGTCGGGCATAGAAAGGCACTGTTCCAATCACTAACGGCACGATAGCGGCAGTTGTTCCAATAGAAGTGTGGACCAGAAACCGTGTTAATGGAACGACCAAGGCCAACAAGATAATAAAGGGCAGCGAGCGGAAGACATTGACAAATTTATCCAAAATATTGTAAAGCGGAGTATTTTCCAGGATACCGTTGTTATCCGTAACCACAAGAATCACACCTAAAATGATGCCTAAAACACCTGCGATCAGGCCAGTCACGCCCACCATGTAAAGCGTTTGAAGAGTGCTGGCAATGATTTCATCTTTTAAAGGAATAACATTTTCAAAGTAAGTTGTTAAGAAATTCGTCATAATTTTTCCTCCTTATTAAATAGCTTTGGTTTCTTTTTTAAATTGAATGACTTTTTGCTGGTGATTGATCAAGTTGACTTTTACCTGATTTGATTGCAGATAAGCAATAGCTTTGCTGCGCTGGCTGGCTTCTCCAGAAAAGACAACGATTAAATTTCCGACAGGCGTTTCTTGTAAAAATTCAACATTTCCAAACAAAATATTGGTGGTCACTCCAAAGCGAGTCGATAAAGCCGCAATCAACGGTTCACTGGTACTTGCACCGACATAGGAAATATTGGCTAAGACATCATCCGATTGCAAGTTCAATAAGGTCGGGTGTTTAAGCAGATTTACTAATGCACGATCCGTGTGAGTAGCGGTACTGATAAATTCTTTAGTAAGTTGTTCTGTTGGTTCAGTGAAGATGGAAACAATGTCGCCAGCTTCAACGACATGTCCATTTTCCATGACTGCGACTCGATGACAAATCTCTTTTACAACTTGCATTTCATGGGTGATAATGACAATGGTTAAAGCAAGTTTTTGGTTTAATTCTTTTAACAATTCTAAAATAGAAAGGGTCGTTTTAGGATCTAATGCGCTGGTAGCTTCATCACATAACAAAACTTCAGGGTCGTTGGCCAGTGAACGAGCAATCGCAACACGCTGCTTTTGACCGCCGGAAAGTTGAGAAGGGTAAGCACTGCTTTTATCGGATAAACCGACCAAGTCCAGTAATTCAGCGACACGTGCTTTGATCTCAGGTTTGGTCAATCCTGATTTCCTTAATGGATAAGCGACGTTTTCTGCAATGGTCCGTGAAGCCATCAAGTTAAAGTGCTGAAAAATCATGCCGATTTTTTTGCGTGCAGCCCGTAATTCTTTTGATTTTAACTGGACCAGATTTTGATCGGCTACGATAACTGAACCTGCTGTGGGGCGTTGTAGTAAATTGATCGTTCTTACCAAGGTGCTTTTTCCAGCACCGCTGTAGCCCACGATACCGAATACTTCACCTTTTGGGATGGTGAGGGTAACGTCGTTCACTGCATGGATATCTTGTTCTTTGCTGTTAAATGTGACGCTGACATTTTTTAATGAAATCATTTTATAGCCTCCTAATAGTTGTTGTAGAAATAAAAAAGCGCTCATCCAATAATCTACTTTGCAATAGATTAAAGGACGAACGCTTGAACATTCGTGTTACCACCTTTGTTTAAGTTATTTTCGCAAATAACTCCTTATAAAGTACAAGAACAGATTGTTCTGATACTCGAGCACGTTAATGGGTGCACCCATGATAGCCTGATGTCTGGTCTTATCTGACACTTGGTATCCCGCTCGGAGGCCATTTTCGTTCTACTTTTGCAAACCTGTTTTCAGCTGCCAGGCTCTCTGTTGTTGCAATCGATAGAAGTACTTTTCTCGTCACTGCGTTTAAGACTATTAAAATAAAAAATCGTCCTTAAAAAGAAACAGAAAAACTGTCTCTTTTTAAGGACGAAAGCCATTAGCTCTTTCGTGTTACCACCTTAGTTTATAAAACCATCACTGGTTTTACCTCATTCAGTCTAAAAAGATTATTGCATCTTAATGTAACTGAGGCACTGTAACGGGTGCACCCGGAATAAGCTAAAATGAATCTAATCATTGTTTGCATCATTCCACTCCAAGACCATCTTCAGCTCGACATCCTTCCCCATTTGCAGCAAGTTACTGGGTTCTCTAAAAAGTTCTGTCGGAACGTACTCTTCTTATCATAGTGTTTGGTTAGTTGACTTGCTTTTAAATATACAGGGACAAAATGAGAAAGTCAACCATTAAATGAGAATAAGATGAAAAACATATGTGAGGAAAAGAGTGGGAGAAATAGCAGGTTTTGTGGAAGAGGAGTTTGAAACATGCTATAGTAGGATTTGTTAAAGGAGAGGCATCTCCGATGACAAAATAAACAGAGTAGGAAATAAAGCGTTAAGTGTTGATGGGATGGGATGTTGCCCTCAAACGAAAAATTGTCTTGGCAATTTGCGGTTTTATTTCTGCATTCGCTGCATAGTTTTTATGTGGGGAGCTCTTAAAGGAGATCTTCAAAATGAACAAAAGTAAGTTTGATGCAAGAAGTATTTCGATTATTGGCTTGTTGATGGCGTTGGAAATTATATTGACCCGCTTTGTTTCAATAGAAACTCCCATTGTCCGAATTGGTTTTGGGTTTTTGCCAGTAGCGATTATCGCTATGTTGTATGGCCCTTGGATTGCAGGAGTGGCCGCAGCGATCACTGATTTTATGGGAATTATACTTTTTCCAAAGACAGCACTTTTTTTTCCAGGGTTTACGTTATCTGCTTTTTTAGGTGGCGTGATTTATGGATTGGTTTTGTACAAAAAGCCAAAAACACTTGGACGAGTGATTCTTGCAGTAGTTCTAGTGGCCGTTATCGTCAACTTGGGATTGAACACGTGGTGGTTAACCATTTTATTGGATAAAGCTGCCTATGTTATTTTCCCTGCACGAGTGATTCAGAACCTTGTGCTGGCTCCAATCAATGTGGCATTATTATACTTTGTGTTGCAAAACAAAACCTTGCGTAAAGCAACGGGAATCCAGTGAAAATTGTCCATTTAATAGTTGTTCAAAAAGTATGTCCTTTTTAGGATATGCTTTTTTTGAAAGAATAAAATTGACTCCTCTATAGAAAAAAGTTAGAATAATGAGAATAAGATGAGGAATGGTTTTGTGAAAAAATTCAAAGCAAATAAATGGAGGCAACAAAAATGAAACCCTATACTTTCGGAGAGCGGCAAGCAGACGTAGATTACCAATTGCGTATTGGCGTATATGGAATCGTCTATGATTCAGAAAAGGACAAACTGCTGCTGGTTTCTCCGCCTAATGGATCGTATTTGCTTCCAGGCGGTGAAAAAGAAAATCAGGAAACAGATGAAGAGACCTTGCAACGCGAATCTCTGGAAGAATTAGGTTACCAAATCGAAGTAGGACCCCATTTAGGCGATGCAGAAGATTATTTTTATTCTACTCATCGCAAACAGTATTACCACAATCCAGCATACTTTTATGTCATTAAAAAATGGGAAGCTGTGAGTGAACCGTTAGAAGATTTTAATGAATTAGAATGGATGACTGTAACGGAAGCCCTAAAAAAATTGAAGCGCGGCAGCCATCAGTGGGCCGTTGAACAATGGCTGAAAAACCAAAAAAAATAAAAAAATAGTAAAAGACCAGCTGGCATAGTCAGCTGGTCTTTTGGTAAAGAATGTTAAAAATTATTTGTCTGCTTGGTATTCAACTGCTGTCACCGTAGCATCAATATTGCCTTTGGTGGCTTTTGAATAAGGACAAAAAGCGTGAGCTTTGTCTGCTAATTTTTGTGTTTCTTCTGTGTTTTTGCCTTCAACAGCTACTTCAATTTTAGCAGCCAATTTAAATCCATTGTCTGTCGGATCGGAAAGCAATTCGACGGTCAATGTTACTTGTGACTTTCCAGTAACATTTTCTTCTTTCATCATATGTTCTAGAGCGGAGTTGAAACAAGCACTGTATCCAAGCGCGAACAATTGCTCTGGGTTGCTGCCTTGTCCAGGACCGCCCATTGCTTTTGGAGTTGATACACGAACTGAGAAGGATTTATCTGGTAAATGACTTTCACCGTCACGTCCACCTGTATTGATAGCCGTAGTTTGGTACATAACTTTTGATTCTGACATTTAATAAAAACTCCTTTCTGATATCATCGTACATATTGATTATACAAAAGAACGGAAGAAAACCCTAACAAAACGCTTTACAAAAAAGCATAGCAGCTGCAGTTCTTATAAGGGATTCGTTGAATTTTTGGTCGGAAGTTTGCGTGCCTTATCTTTACGCTTGTCGCATCCTTAAGTTCCGCAAGATGTGTTTGCCTACCTTAAAGATAGAGGTTTAACCTTATTAAGGTACTCAAAAGAGGTTTGGGTGCCCTGTGGATAGAGATTTAAATTCCTTTACTCACTTTCGAACGATAAAAAAACCTAAAATGACTGTTATAAAGGCATTTCAGGTTTTTTTACTGTCAAGCGTGAGGATATACAAAAAAGAAGGAAACCTTAACAAAATGCCTTACAAAAGGAGGCAGCTGAAGACTTAATTAGGGAATGGCTGTTTGATTTTATCACGCAAAGGTTTGGGTTCAGTTAAAAACATTTGCGGCTCTTCGACATAAATGCGGTGCCAAACCATAAAAGTTAAAGCTGTCCAAATTTTGCGAGAATGATCTATTTTTCCAGTTCGATGTTTTTCCAGCAAATTGATGAGGTAAGGCTTCTCTAATAAGTGTTCGGTTTTAGATTCTTTTATGATGGCAAGTGCCCATTCATACAGTTCATCTTTTAACCAATGGCGGATAGGAACTGGGAAACCAAGTTTTTTTCGGTAAATCACATTATCTGGAACAATGCCTTCTACTGCTTTTCGCAAGATGTATTTTGTTGTTCCGTTAGCGATTCGAAGTTTTGCCGGTATTTTTCGGGCAACTTCAAATACTTCTTTGTCTAAGAAAGGCGTTCTTAATTCCAATGAATAGGCCATCGTTGTCCGATCTGCATTCAAAAGCAAATCTCCGCTCAACCACGTATTGATATCAATTAATTGCATTCTATCGATAGGATCATAATTAATGGTTTGCTCGTAAAAAGGTTTTGTGACTGCTTGATAAGGAAAATGCAAATCATAGTTTACTAAGATTTTCTTTTTTTCAAATTCATCAAAAATTTTTGCGTTGCCCACGTATCGATCTTCTAAAGCCATCGTTCCTCTTATAAGGAAGCTTTTGCCTTTAACACCTTCTGGCATCAGCCGAGCCAATCGATTAAGGGCTCGGTTCGTCATTTTCCCTGTGTTTTTAAACAGTTTTAAGGAGTTTGGCTCATTATAAATGCCATATCCGCCAAACAACTCATCAGCACCTTCGCCAGACAAAGCAACCTTTACATGTTTTCGGGCCAATCTTGATAAAAAGAATTGAGGAACAGCGGCCGGGTCTGCTAAAGGATCATCCATATGCCATACAAAACGAGGAAATTCATCCATGAATTCCTGTGCAGTGATCGTGTAGCTGAAATTTTCTACTTTTAACTCTTCAGCGGTTTCTTCTGCTAAATTTATTTCGCTGTAACCTTCTCTTTCAAAACCAACCGAAAGTGTTTTTAATTTCGGATTGAATTCACGTGCAATAGCTACGACGATGGAAGAGTCGATTCCTCCTGACAAAAAAGCTCCTACAGGAACATCTGAACGCATATGTTTTTCGATCGAATCAAATAAGGCAGCTCTTATTTCTGCTGTAATGTGTTCTTCAGAATTGGCTGCAGGAGTAAAGTCGGCTTGCCAATATTTAGAAATCGTCAGATCCTCATTCATTTTTTTTGTGATAAAGTGCCCAGGAGCTAATGCTTTAATCGCAGTATGCATCGTTTCTGGTCCTGGAACGTATTGGAAAGTCAAATAATTCTGTAGAGAAGCTTGGTTTAGCGGTTGAGGATCAAGGACACTTAAAATAGATTTTTTCTCTGAAGCTATGTATAAACAGTTGTTTTCAACGGCGTAATAAAAAGGTTTTATTCCAAATTGATCGCGTGCTCCAAAAAGTGTTTTTTCATGCTTATCCCAAATAACAAAAGCGAACATTCCTCTTAACTTACTAGTCACTTCTTCTTTATAAAATAGATAAGCTGCTAGAATCACCTCTGTATCGCTGTCGGTTTGAAAAGCGAATCCTTTTTCAATCAGTTCATTTCTTAATTCGATGTAATTGTAAATCTCACCATTAAAAATAACTCGGTACCGATCACCCTCATAAGAGAGAGGCTGGTGCCCATTTTCAATATCGATAATGCTAAGTCTTCTAAAACCTAGTGCAATGGCATCATCGAAATAGTACCCTTCGTCATCTGGTCCCCTATGAATAATTTGTTTGTTCATTTTCTCAACGACAGCTTTTTGTTCCTCTAACCACGTTTCTCCATCATTTGATAAGCATCCTACAAATCCACACATTCTATTTCCTCTTTTCAATGTTAGTCTAACGTTTAATTTGTAAATCCAAAAAACCAGTTTAATTAATTTGCTTTTATTATTATAACCGATTAGACTTCGGAATGTTACATAAATTACATAATTTTTAAATTTATGTAATAAAAGTAATAAACAAAGTTTTTAAGCGTTATAATTTGTAAAAAATTCGCTGGTTGTATAAATATACTGAATGTAAGGCTGAAAAGTAGTACACTATAGTAAAAATACTTACGTTAAAGAAAGCAGGAATCAGAATGCCATTTATCCATATCGAATTAGTTGAAGGCCGGACAGCAGAACAGAAAGCCAATTTAGTGAAAGAAGTAACCGAGGCTGTAGTAAAAAACACGGGTGCTTCCAAAGAAAGTGTCCATGTCATTCTCAATGAAATGAAAAAAAGCAATTACGCTAAAGGCGGAGAGCTGCTAGGGTAAATGCAAAAAATAAAGTTAGAAAAAACCGCTGAGATTATTTTCTCAGCGGTTTTTTCTAAGGCTATTAATCTTTAAAAGCTAGTTTTTCGATCGCAGTAGCAACGCCGTCTAGTTCATTAGAGTGTGTAATGTGGTCGCTAATGTCTTTGATGCTGTCGATGGCATTATCCATAGCAACACCGATACCTGCGAAAACAAGCATATCGCGGTCGTTCTCATTGTCTCCGATCGCCATGATTTGTTCTCTAGGGATATCTAAAATAGATGACAAATCTTTTAACGCTTGGCCTTTACTAGCAGATTTATTTAAGACTT
This sequence comes from Carnobacterium sp. CS13, assembly GCF_016653495.1. NCBI lineage: Bacteria > Bacillati > Bacillota > Bacilli > Lactobacillales > Carnobacteriaceae > Carnobacterium > Carnobacterium sp. CS13. The sequence goes on from NZ_CP067364.1 coordinate 262,178, forward strand.
CCAAGTAAAATGCTTCGCTTTTTAAAACGGTGTATTTTTCATAAAATTCTGCGGGGAATTGAGCAATGCCGCGGTCTAAAATGGAAGGTTCGTCAATCATCATCATTTTGCTGATTTCTAAATTTGGATCCATTTCTTCGACACTGCGGTATTTGATAGGCATATTCACCAGCGAAGATTCTCTGACCGTATAAGGGCTGATGTCTTTATTCGCCGTATAGATAGCTTCTTGATCGATCGTTTGGCAGTGAACGCCAACTTTGCGGCTCATGGCTTCGACTTCTAAAAAGTCTTCAAATGTCATCGTGTGGTGAGCGATAGCTTTTCCATCATAAGCTTGTTGAACTAAGGCACCATTGTAAGTGATAACATAGTCGCCTTTTTCTTCCAAATTCAATTCTTTCAAGAAGCCGATGACGCCTGGTAAAGGCCGGCCGGTACAAACAACGATTTTAATGCCTTTTTCTTTGGCTTTGATAAGGGTTGCTTTTACTTTCGGGCTGATTGTTTTTGCATCTGTTAGTAGTGTGCCATCTAAATCGATAGCGATTAGTTTAATTGTCATGTAGTATTATTCCTCCAATGGGTTAGTGGGTTGTATGATTGCATCATTTTTGATGTAACGTTTGAAATCTTGGTAAATCGGTTCGAATAGAGTGATTTCTTTAGGCGTTTTAGGTTTTAAAAACTCTTTTGGAAAATAAAACCGTTCATCTCCGCGGACTTTACCCGTAAGCGAAGAAACGATTTCACTCACTTTTGACAATTCGATGAATGAACCGTCTTGGTACATCAACTCTATTTGCGTCCGGTTGGCAATTTGGTTCGGACGGTAAAAATCGTATGGTAAATCGTAACTGTTATTAATGGCTGTGTAGTAATCAATGTCGTAACCAGCTTCTTGGATCAAAACTTGCAGTTTATGCAAGATGGGCTCATCGTATTTACTCGAGAAATTAACCGATTTGAACGGTTTACGATCGAGAAAACGCGTCGCTAAGTCGCTTAAAATCGGATCTTGTTCATCGCGCCAAAGAGTGAAATACGTACTCAACACGCCATCATCTAGTTTTAAATAGTCTTCCAATGTAAATGTTTGGTCGAAAAAGGGAACCAATAAGTCTGCTTTGTTTTTCATTTGCAAATCAGATTCTTCGTATAGCCGTTTAGCCCGTTTCAATAAGTGATCGAGAATCACTTCCATACTGCGAGAAACAGGGTGGAAATAAACTTGCATATACATTTGATAGCGGCTGACGATGTAGTCTTCAACAGCGTGCATCCCAGAAATTTGAAACGCAATGCCGTCTTTATAAGGACGAATCACGCGCAGGATCCTGGTCAAATCAAACGTTCCGTAGTTTACGCCGGTAAAGTAAGCATCACGCAGCAGGTAATCCATTCGATCAGCATCGATTTGGCTGGAAATCAGCTGCACGACTTGCGGGTTTGAGTAGGTTTTTTGAATCACGCTGGCAACTTTTCCGGGAAAGTCAAGAGCGACTTTAGCTAAGATTTGGTGGACTTCCGTTGTAGGAGACGTGATGATTTCTACCGTGATGGCTTCATGGTCAGTCTGGAAAATACGTTCGAATGTATGCGAGTAAGGGCCGTGTCCAATATCGTGCAGCAAAGCAGCACATAAAACGACTAAACGTTCCGAATCGTCCCAACCGCCGTCGCCAGGAACTTTTGTGGCATAATTACGAGCGAATTTATCACAGATCCGTCGAGTGATTTCATAAACGCCCAACGAGTGAGTGAAGCGGGAATGCTCCGCACCATGGAATGTAAAAGAAGACGTTCCCAGTTGTTTGATACGACGCAGCCGTTGAAATTCTCTTGAATCAATCAAATCTAAAATCACTTGATGTTGGACATGAATGTAATCGTGAACGGGGTCACGGAAAACCTGTTCCATAGGCAATTGTTGATTTGCATCGTATCTAGGCATCAGTCTAACAGCTCCTTTTCTAAGTCATCTTGCAGCATTTGGACATTGCGTCGAATCATTTTTTGCTTGGCTTCTTCATAAGAGGCTAGAATATCGGGTGTATAGTTGCCGTTTTGAATCGTACAATGGTTTTTTTGCAAGGCTTGAAGGATCTTTTCCTCCACATCTGCAACAGTTAGGGAAACACCTAATAGTTCTTCCAACGTTCCCATTACCGCAGGATCGATCGTTGGGAAGTGCCATTTGACCGTTTCGCCTTTTAATCCAGCAGCATAAAAGTCATGCAGCATTTGAGCGCGTTTTTGCTGGTTGCCGTTGACGCTCAAGTAAATCATGACAGCGACCCCGTTTTTCAAGCGGCGTTGAGCAATTCCCGCAAATTTTTTGCCATCAATGCTCAGATCGAAATCGCCAGGGCAATAAGAATCTGGAATCTCATAAGCTTCAATCGTTTTAGCATAAGCCCCAAAGGCCTCGCGAATCAAACGCAACATAAATTCGTAGCCTTCATCGATGCTGATCTTGTTTTCAGGATCTTCGGGAAAAATCAAAGAAAAGTTCAAGACGCCTTCGTCTCCGACAACCGCTAAACCGCCTGAATTACGCACAATGTAATGCTGATCATTGGCTTTGAGGCTAGCTAAAGCATCCCTGAAGTAGGGCAATTTTGTATCCATCATACCCAAAATCACCAAATCGCTCGTTGGCCAAAAATGAAGAGCTGCTTGCTGCTGGTTTTTTCCAATGTACGTCATCAAGCTGTCTGCCAAAGCGAAATGGGCTACTGGCTGGTTATTGAACGGCATCGTTGCCGCATCAAATAGTAAATAAGAGTGGTTGGTCAAAAAGTCAGTTTTTTCAATTTCAGGCATAGGTTTACTTCCTTTATTTAAAGTTCAAATCTGTTCATTCATCTTATTATAACAAATTTTAGGATAGACTCCTATGAAACCGAGCATTTAGCAAGAAAATAATGAGAGTTATCAAGATTCATTGACCCGTTTGTATCGATAAGGCTATACTGGGTACAATTAAAGAACATAAAGAAAGAGGAAGAAAAAGAGGCGATTGAGATGATACAAACCTTGCCAAATCAAGCCAATCTAACGATGAAAGATTTCTCAAATCTGTACCGGATGATGTGGGAGATCCGCTATTTTGATGAGCAAGTGGAAGAATTATTCGCTGCTGGGAAAATTCATGGCACGACCCATTTGTCGATTGGGCAAGAAGCTACCGCAGCTGGAAGCGGGTATTTATTAAAACCAACTGATTACATCACTACGACTCACCGCGGTCATGGCAATACGATTGCTAAAGGAACCGATATGGCAGCTATGATGGCAGAATTGTTTGGTAAAAAAGGCGGAACCAACCACGGGAAAGGCGGCAGCATGCATATCGCCGACAGTGCAACGGGCAACTTAGGTTCCAATGGAATCGTTGGCGGCGGATATCCGATTGCTGTAGGTGCAGCTTTGACTGCTCAAATGACTAAAACTGAAGATGTCGTTATTTGTTACACTGGTGACGGATCTACTAATGAAGGAAGTTTTCATGAAGCGTTGAATTTAGCTTCTATTTGGCAATTGCCGGTTATCTTCTTTATTGAAAACAATCAGTATGGAATGAGCAGTTCTATTGAACAGATGGTCAATATTCCGGAATTATCCAAACGAGCTGAAAGTTATGGTTTTGAAGGGAAAACGATCGACGGCAATAATTGGCTGGAAGTTATCGATGCAACAGCCGCGGCCATTGAAAAAGCACGGAAAGGCGGCGGGCCCACCTTGATCGAGGCGTTGACTTATCGGTTTAGAGGTCATTCAAAATCAGACAAGCGGGAATACCGCAGTGCGCAGGAAGAAGCTGAGTGGTACGAAAAAGATCCGATTTTACTGGCAGAACAACAATTATTAGCAGCAGATTTGGCGACTCCTGCAGATTTGGCTAAATGGCAAAAAGCAGCCTATCAAAAAGTCCAGCAGGCAATAGCAACAGCTGAAAAAATGGAAGATGCCACATTGGCGGATCTAGAAACAAATGTATATGCCGATTAGGAGGAATAGCATGCGCGAGATAACGTATTTAGCAGCGATCAATGAAGCGTTGGATGAAGCATTGGCTGAAGACGACCGTGTCTTTTTGATGGGGGAAGATATCGGCCTTTATGGCGGTGGTTTTGGTGCGACAAAAGGATTGATCGAAAAATATGGTGCAGAAAGGATTCGCAATACGCCGATCTCAGAGAGCGCTTTAGCTGGAGCTGCAGTAGGTTCGGCAATGACAGGACTGCGTCCGATCATTGAAATACAATTTTCAGATTTTATTACGATTGCAATGGATCAGCTCGTCAATCAAGCGGCCAAAATCCATTATATGTATGGCGGCAAAGCGACGGTTCCGCTTGTGATGCGAACAGCCGGCGGTTCAGGGACTGGACATGCGGCTCAGCATTCACAAAGTTTAGAAAACTGGACAGCACATATCCCGGGGTTGAAAGTGGTGCAACCATCGACTGCTTATGATGCTAAAGGGCTGTTGCATGCTGCCATTGAAGACAATAACCCAGTCATGTTTTACGAGCATAAGCTAAGTTACAAAACAAAGGGCACGGTGCCAGCCGGAAAATATGTTATTCCTTTAGGAGTGGCTGATATCAAACGCTTAGGTACTCATGTTACAGTCGTTGCCACGGGCATCATGGTCGAAAAAAGCTTAGCTGCCGCCGAACAATTAGCAGCAGAAGGCATTTCGCTTGAGGTGATCGATCCACGTACACTGGTTCCGTTGGATACCAAAACGATTATCCAGTCTGTTCAAAAAACTGGACGCTTGTTGATTGTCCATGAAGCAGTTAAGCGCAGCGGATTTGGCGGCGAGGTTGCAAGCCTAGTAGCAGAAAGTGAAGCTTTTTATGCTTTGCGAAAACCGATTCAACGTTTAGGAGGGAAAGCTATTCCGATGCCTTACCAAAAAGAATTGGAGTATCATGCTATCCCGCAGCTAGAAGATATTTTGGCAGCTGTTCGCCACTTGATGGATCGCTAAGCGAAAAAAAACTGAAAAATAGATAAAATGTGCTAAACTAGCACTAAACAAATGAAAAATAAAAAGAAGTGCATTCGCCGGAAATAGGCGAGAAGTCAATGAAGGGACTGTCAATAGTGGAAACAGATTTAAGCAAAGGCATGCCGGCTAGAATACAAATGGAAATGATTATTTTGCAAGGTGGAGCAACAGAAAATTATGTATTTGATGAAACAGGTAAAGTGGTTCAAATGAATGGTGCATATTATGTTCGCTACCAAGAAACGTATGACAATGTGGAGATTCCAGTGACCGTTAAATTAGATGCAGCTGGCGTCGTCACCATCATTCGCCGTGGCGAAACAACAACTCGTCTGCGTTTTGATAAAGGAGAACGTTATGAAACACACTATCAAACCCCGCAAGGATTGATCGTAATGGAGACTGTCACCCGCCAATTGCAAATCAGCTATACAGAACAACCTTTTTCTGGAAGATTACAGCTGGAATATGATTTGTATTTAGGACAAGAAAAATTAGGAGAATACAAATTACAATTGCTTTTTACTGTCTAAATATTGTATGATAGAGAGTAGACTGTTGAAAGGACGTGGCTTTCGTGGAATTTGAAAGATTTAATGGACAAAATAGAAATGAATTATCATTGATTGAAGTAGCTCATGCCATTTTAGAACAAAATGGAGAAGTAGTAGAATTTGCAACATTGCTTAAACAAATCAAAGAGTTTCTAGGACTTAGCGCGGAAGTAGTGCAACGTGAAACGCCTCAATTTTATACAGATTTAAATATTGACGGCAGCTTTATTTCGCTTGGAGAAAACCGTTGGGGATTACGCTCATGGTATCCAGTTGATTTTATTGATGAAGAAGTCACTCAAGGAAACGAAGATGAAACTCCACGTCGTAAAAAACGTAAAAAAGTTAGTGCATTTGTTTCGAGCGAAGATGAAATTGATTACAGCAACGACGATCCAGAAGACGATGAAGAAGAGGAAGAAGAAGAAGAACTTCTCGTTGACAGTGATGGCGTTGTAATTGAGCATGAAGACAAAGAAGACCTTGGAAAATACAAAAAAGATTTAACTGAAATTGGTGCAGATGAAGATGCAGAAGATGAATTGCCGGATGGTGTAGAAGGCGATTTGACGGTCGTTGACGAGGATGAAGAACCTGGCGATGACGATGACGATTTTAATTTAAGCACTCACTAATAAGTATGAAACCTGTGTTTTAGATAAGCAATCAAAAAATAATACAAAGTCCTTGACGATGGTAAGCTAAGGCTGTATCATTTTTATTGGGCTCCCTTAAATTTTTTTTTAAGGGACAAGGACTAAAAGGTATTTATTTAGCTCCCTATTCTTAGTTGAATAGGGAGCTTTATTTTTTTGTTTTACCACCCAAATCGAATAGAAGGAGTTTGGTAGAATGACAAAGTATATTTTTGTAACAGGCGGGGTAGTTTCTTCGATTGGAAAAGGCATTGCGGCAGCTTCTTTGGGAAGGTTATTGAAAAACCGCGGACTGAAAGTGACGATTCAAAAATTTGATCCTTATATCAACGTTGATCCAGGAACAATGAGTCCTTATCAACATGGAGAAGTTTTTGTGACCGATGACGGAGCAGAAACAGATTTGGATTTGGGTCACTATGAACGGTTTATTGATATCAACTTAAATCAATATTCGAATGTAACAACCGGAAAAGTTTATTCTGAAGTTATTCGTAAAGAGCGTAAAGGCGAATACTTAGGAGCTACTGTTCAAGTGATTCCGCACATTACCAATGAAATCAAAGAGAAAATCATGCGTGCCGCTCAAACAACAGATGCAGACATCATCATTACTGAAGTTGGAGGAACTGTCGGGGACATCGAATCCTTGCCTTTCTTAGAAGCTTTACGTCAAATGAAAAGCGATATGGGTGCAGACAATGTGATGTACATTCATACAACCTTGATTCCTTATCTTGGTGCAGCTGGGGAAATGAAAACTAAACCTACGCAACACAGTGTTAAAGAATTACGCAGTTTAGGGATTCAACCTAACGTATTGGTTATCCGGACTGAAAGACCTGTACCGCAAGGGCTAAAAGATAAACTGGCTTCTTTTTGTGATGTTGAACCTGAAGCCGTCATTGAATCCCTTGATGTGGATACACTTTATTCCATTCCATTGAACCTGCAAAAACAAAATATGGACCAAATCGTTTGCGATCACTTAAAAATTGAAGCACCAAAGGCTGATATGACTGAATGGATCAAATTAGAAGAAAAAGTTTTAAATTTATCGAAAAAAACTAAAATTGCATTAGTTGGAAAATATGTTGAATTGCCAGATGCTTATTTGTCAGTGGTTGAATCCTTGAATCATGCTGGTTACGCAATTGATTCAGAGATTGAAATAGATTGGGTCAATGCTGACGAAGTGACGGCTGATACTGTTGTCAGTAAACTGAAAGATGCTGATGGAATCTTAGTTCCGGGCGGATTTGGGGACCGTGGTTTGGAAGGCAAAATCGTTGCTATTCAGTACGCCCGTGAAAATAACGTACCGTTCTTAGGTATTTGTCTCGGCATGCAACTGGCTTGTGTCGAATATGCTCGAAATGTAGCTGGTTTAGAGGGAGCTCATTCAACTGAAACAAATCCAGAAACGCCATACAATATCATTGATTTGATGAACGATCAAAAAGGCGTAATCGATTTAGGCGGAACATTGCGCTTGGGTCTTTATCCATGTCACTTGAAAGCTGGGACAGTTGCGGCGAAATGGTATGATAATGAAGAAGTCGTTCAAGAGCGCCACCGTCACCGTTATGAATTCAACAACGAGTACCGTCCTTTATTGGAAGAGAAAGGTTTAGTCTTCTCAGGCGTTTCACCTGATAACCGTTTAGTTGAGATCGTTGAGTTGTCAGACCACCCGTTTTACGTAGCTTGTCAATTTCATCCAGAATTTCTTTCACGTCCAAATCGCCCGCAAAAACTATTTTTAGGTTTTGTAACAGCAGCATTGGGAAAATAAAAAGAATTGCTGGGTAAAACGATCGATAGTTCCTATAACAATCATCAGTTATGAGTAGAAATTCTTGACTTTGTTTGGTATAATAAAAATGTTGGTCAAGAATCATCTTGGCAACCAAATTCTTTTCCTTAAGGAGGAAAATATATATGAGTCGTTTAGTTAGTATGACGGATATGTTAAATAAAGCTTTAGAAGGTAAATATGCTGTTGGGCAATTCAACATCAACAACCTTGAGTGGACACAAGCTGTACTTGAAGCTGCAGAAGCAGAAAAATCACCAGTTATTTTAGGTGTTTCTGAAGGCGCAGCAAAATACATGGGTGGTACAAAAGTTGTTGCTGCAATGACAGAAGCATTAATGGAAACAATGAACATCACTGTTCCTGTTGCTTTACACTTAGACCATGGTTCTTCATATGATAACTGTAAAGAAGCAATTGATGCAGGATTTTCTTCTGTAATGATCGATAATTCAGCATACCCGATTGATGAAAACATTTCTGCAACTAAAAAAGTCGTAGAATACGCTCATTCAAAAGGCGCTTCTGTTGAAGCAGAAGTTGGAACTGTTGGAGGAACTGAAGACGGTGTTACCGGCGGAGTTTCATACGCTGATGCTCAAGAATGTTTACGTATGGTCAAAGAAGCGAACGTTGATGCACTAGCTGCAGCTTTAGGTTCTGTTCACGGAGACTACGAAGGCGAACCTGTTTTAGGATTTGACGAAATGAAAGAAATTTCTGAGTTGACAAATGCACCACTTGTTTTACACGGTGGATCTGGAATTCCTGAATTCCAAATTAAAAAAGCAATTGAAAACGGACATTCTAAAATCAATGTGAACACTGAATTACAACAAGTTTGGACAGCAGCTGTTCGTGAAAAATTAAACTCAGACGATAAAGTTTATGATCCTCGTAAAGTTATCGCTCCTGGTAAAGAAAAAATCGTTGAAAAAGTTAAAGAAACAATGCAACGTTTTGGTTCTTCAAATAAAGCATAAGAATAGTTAAATTTTGTGCAAGAATAAATAAGAGTCTAAAGAGTGAAGGGATAACCTCATTCTTGAGACTCTTATATTTTTTATCATTGTATTCTCATCTAAAGTTAACTTAAATGAGAGGGGATAGATAAGGATTGTATGTTAGGCTAAAGTATAGTAATATAAACCAGATATGTTAATACGTATACTTATACGAAAAATAAAATTATTTTAATGGCTCTCACCTAAATCGCATTTTATGCTGGTTATCTTGCTTCCTCGTATCTTCTATTTCAATCTGTCCAGTTCTTTTTACAAGGTGTTTGTATTTTCTGGATTCACTGATTTTTCAATCTCACTAGCGCAAATGTACCTAAGTTCTTCCTCTGATTGCTTAATAGGAAGTTTTTTAAGTTTTTTTAAAATTGAAAGAGTCAATAGAAAAAGCAGCTGGAACGGACATAGATTCTAATACATGGCATGTTTTTCCCATTATTGTATAATTACTGTATGAAAAAATAAAAAGTAGAATAAGGCAACGATTTATTATTTTAAAGATAAGGCGGTTTGTCAGGTTGTTTTATGTATTATAAAAACCCAGATGGACTGCTAATTTAATGAAGTGAGGGTATTAAATGAAAAAATTAATTATTAACGGAGGCAAAAAATTATCAGGTAACGTAACGATTACTGGAGCTAAAAATAGTGCAGTTGCATTAATTCCAGCTTCCATTTTAGCGGATTCTCCAGTGACATTGGAAGGCGTGCCAGATATACAAGATGTGCACTCGTTAATTGAGATTTTAAATGTGATGAACGTTAAAACGGATTTTGATGGGTCGACATTAGTTATTGATCCAACCGAAATGGTTTCTATTCCAATGCCAAGTGGAAAGATCCAAAGTTTGCGGGCATCTTATTATTTTATGGGTGCGTTATTAACCAAATATGGACAAGGAGTTGTCGGGCTGCCTGGTGGCTGCTTTTTAGGGCCGCGTCCCATAGACCAGCATTTGAAAGGCTTTCGTGCTTTAGGAGCAACGGTTGAAAATGAATTGGGTGCAATGTATTTAAGAACACCTGAAGAAGGCTTGGTCGGCACTCGAATTTATTTGGACGTCGTTTCCATTGGAGCAACCATCAATGTGTTGTTGGCTGCTGTTAAGGCCAAGGGAAAAACCATTATTGAAAATGCTGCACGTGAGCCAGAAATTATCGACGTTGCTACATTGTTGAACAATATGGGTGCAAAAATACGAGGAGCAGGAACGGATATTCTTCGTATTGAAGGCGTTGAAGAGCTGCATGGTTGTCGCCATACCGTTATTCCGGATAGAATCGAAGCAGGTACTTACTTAGCGTTAGCTGGAGCTGCAGGATCCGATATTTTAGTGCAAAACGTGATCGTGGAACACCTTGAAGGTCCGTTAGCGAAAATGGAAGAAATGGGCGTTCCAATGGAAATCGGAGAAGACAGTGTTCGTGTAAAAGAAGCGCAGTCTCCTTTAAAACCAGTGGATGTTAAAACACTGCCATATCCTGGGTTTGCAACGGATCTGCAACAACCGTTAACACCATTGATGTTAAAAGCGGTAGGAGAATCTTCTATTTTAGATACGATTTATGCTAAACGTGTGAAACACATTCCTGAATTAGTCAGAATGGGAGCGAAAGCAAGAGTAGAAGGAGACCTGATTTTATTAGAAGGCCCAAGTAAATTAAAAGGTGTAGAAGTTGAAGCCAGTGACTTGAGAGCAGGAGCTTGTCTGGTGATAGCCGGTTTGATGGCAGAAGGCACTACAACGATCACAGGTGTTGAGAACATTTTGCGAGGTTATGATCATATTGTTGAGAAACTAACTGCATTAGGCGCCGACATCAAAATGATAGAAGCTGATGACGATATATAGGAGCTAAAAAAATGAGCGAAATACTAACCCTAGAGCAATTAGAAGAGAAGACTTTAAAAGAAATATACAACTACGCCAAAGAATTGAAAATTCCTTATTACAGCCAAATGAATAAAAAAGAATTATCGTTAGCTGTGATTCGGGCACAAGAAGAAAAGCAAGGATTTTTTATGGCAGAAGGCGTTTTAGATATCATGGCCCAACAAGACTTCGGTTTTTTGCGTCCGATCAACTATACGGCTAGTAAAGAAGATATTTACATTTCTGCTTCACAAATCAAACGATTTGGTTTGAGAAACGGCGATAAAGTTTCTGGTAAAGCCAGACCGCCCAAACCATCTGAACGGTATTATGGTTTAATGCACGTCAGTAAAGTAAATGGAAAAGCTCCGGAAGAAGCAAAAGAACGGTCGCATTTTCCGGCATTGACTCCGCTTTATCCAGACCGCCAAATGGTGTTAGAAACTGAAAAAATGAAGATTTCTAATCGGATGATCGACATTGTGGCTCCTGTTGGATTCGGACAACGTGGGTTGATCGTTGCTCCGCCTAAAGCTGGTAAAACCACGCTATTAAAAGAAATCGCAAACGGTATTGCTGAAAATCATCCGGAAGCTGAATTGATCGTCTTGTTGATCGATGAGCGTCCAGAAGAAGTGACGGATATTGAACGCAGCGTAAAAGGCGAAGTTGTTTCTTCAACATTTGATCAACAACCGCAAAATCACGTACGGGTCACTGAATTGGTTTTAGAAAGAGCGATGCGTTTAGTAGAAGATAAACGCGATGTGATTATTTTGATGGACAGTCTTACTCGATTAGCTCGTGCCTATAACTTAGTGGTCCCTGCTAGCGGCCGGACATTAAGCGGGGGGATCGATCCAGCGGCTTTGCATCGTCCTAAACGATTCTTCGGTGCTGCACGGAATATTGAAGAAGGCGGCAGTTTGACGATATTAGCTACAGCTTTAGTTGATACCGGCAGCCGGATGGATGACATTATTTATGAAGAGTTTAAAGGAACCGGGAATTCAGAGCTGCACTTGTCAAGAGAATTAGCTGAACGCCGAATTTTTCCTGCTATTGATATCAAAAAATCAGGTACGCGAAAAGAAGAATTGTTATTGCCGGGCAGCCGCTTAGAAGAAATTTGGAAATTGCGACATGCAATGGTCGGCGATGCCTTAGAATTCACGGATCAATTCATCAAAATATTGCGTAATTCTGATAACAATCAAGCGTTTTTCAATAGTTTTTCAGAAAAAGCCTTTACCCAAACTAAAAATACGCGTAATGCGCGCAGATAAAAACCAAACAATTAGAGAATAAAAGCAAGAAAATATTGCATTAACAAGTTCATTATGTTAATATTCTACTGTTGTCTAAAAAATAAAAAAAACTCTGGTTCAGCAAATGTATCAGGGCAAAGGAGCGAAAGCACATGAAACAAGCAATTCATCCAGAATATAAACAAGTTGTTTTCATGGATACTACAACAGGTTTCAAATTCTTGTCTGGTTCTACTAAACATTCAAGCGAAACTGTTGAATGGGAAGATGGTAACACATACCCATTGATCCGTGTCGAAATTACATCTGATTCACATCCATTCTACACTGGGCGTCAAAAATTTACCCAAGCCGATGGACGTGTCGACCGTTTCAACAAAAAATACGGTTTGGCAGATGCAAACGCAACAGAAGAAAACTAATTTTTCAAAAAAGTTCTGGAGATCCAGGACTTTTTTTGTTGGTTTTATTTTATCGAAGTACGTCATATGACGTGCTTTTTACCCCTTTCTTTGGTACGATGAGTAAAAGAATCGGAGAGGTGTGAGCTAGTATGAGTTGGATTATTGCCCTGGTCATTATTATTGCATTAGTACTCGCATACGTTGGATTATACAATAATTTAGTTAAAACCAGAATGTGGGTCAGAGAAGCATGGAGTCAAATTGACGTTCAGTTGAAGCGGCGCAATGATTTGATTCCGAATTTAGTTGAGACTGTTAAAGGATACGCTAAACATGAACAAGAAACGTTCGCTAAAGTCATTCAAATGAGAAATCAATTGACTCAAATTCCTGCTGAAAACCGCGAAGAACAAATGCAGGTCTCAAATCAATTAACGGACTCTTTGAAAACGATTTTTGCGCTCAGTGAAAGCTACCCTGACTTAAAAGCAAATCAAAATTTTATTCAATTGCAGGAAGAACTGACTTCAACGGAGAATAAGATTTCTTATGCCCGTCAATTGTATAATTCAAGCGTAGCAACGTACAATATTAAATTACAAGCTTTTCCAAGCAATTTAATAGCAGGCATTCATGGATTTAAAGAAGAAGCAATGTTGGAAACGCCGAATGAAGAAAAAGCGGTGCCTAAAGTTTCTTTTTAAAGTTACTAATGAAAATGTGAATCGAAAAAACCCTTGCTGAGGAAGGAGAAGGAAAGCCCTTCTTCGGAATGGTAAGGGTTTTTAATGATTTTTGTGCCTAATATAAAAACGAGAGCAGGTGAGAAGCGGATGTTATTTCAGCAAATCGAACAAAATAAGCGAAAAACAGTATTTTTGATCATTGGTTTTTTTATTTTGGTGTTGGCTCTTGGCGGTGCTGTCGGTTACTTGAATTTCAGCAATGCTCTGAGCGGTATTATTTTAGCGGCAGTGATCGCCCTGATTTATATGGGGCTAATGATTGTTAATTCTACTAAAGTAGTCATGGGACTGAACAAAGGGAAAGAAATCACACATAAAGACCAATACCCGCTTTTATGGAACGTAGTGGAAGAAATGGCGCTGATCGGCAGAGTTCCTATGCCTAAAATTTATGTTATCAACGACCCTAGTCCGAATGCTTTTGCTTCGGGAAATTCGCCAGACAAAGCAGCAGTTGCAGTTACGACAGGTATTATGGAGCGCTTGAATCGGGAAGAATTAGAAGGAGTTATCGCTCATGAAATTTCACATATCCGCAACTACGATATCCGTTTATCGACGATTGCACTAGCTTTAGCAGCAGTGATCGCGTTGCTGGCCAATATTGGAACCCGGATGTTGTGGTTTGGAGGAGGCGGACGCCGAAAAAACAATAACAATAATAATGGAGGAGCTATCATGATGCTGATTTCGCTGGCGTTTATTATTCTAGCACCGCTTGCTGCTGCCATGGTACAGATGGCGCTATCGCGGAACAGAGAATACTTGGCAGATGCTTCTGCTGTGGAATTGACCCGTAATCCACAAGGGTTGATTTCGGCATTGACCAAGATTTCTGACAGCCCGCCAATGCAGCAAGCAGACCCTACAAGTGCAGCATTGTATATTGAGAACCCTTTTAAAAAGAAAAAAAGCAATTCTTTATTGGCGACACATCCTCCGATTGAAGCCCGGATTGAACGTTTGCAGGCAATGTAAGAACATTTGTTACCGAACTGTCGTAATAGAACGCTTCCACCCTTGTCTTTGTAATCTTAATATCACCTAATTGATACAGATAAATTGGAGATTTCATAGTATACTATAAAGTAGTATGAAATAAGGGGGAAGGGTCTCGTGGCTTCAGAATATATTTATGTTCATTTAGATAGTGTAACCAACTCTGTCTTGAGTAAAGGTGTTACATTAGTGAATTATGCTAAAATCATTAAAAAAATGCCTAAAAATATTCTGTTACTGAATGCCCCAAAAGGCGTAGGGGAATTAGATGCCCATACTGGCTTTCGGATAATCCGCGGAACAGAAAATGTTGCTGCTTATTTCAAAGACAATCTGCAAACGGCCGATGGGTCGATCAAATGGATCGATTTTGAAAATATGGAACTGTTGAGACAATTAACGCCCGTAGAAATATCCGAGCTTTTGTACATTGCTCATGCCTATACGCATTTGCATTCTCCGTTCTATTATAAATTGCAAAACAATTTCATTTACTTGACCATGCCAGATGACATCAGGAAAATTTATTTTCGTTATTTGGAACAATTTTATGGCTTTTTAGGCGACAGCTTAACGAGGTCATTAGAAATGAAAATCAATGAGAAGAAAAAATTCTTTCAAAAGAGTCAAACGATCGAACCCATTCCGGTTGAATTAGTTCGAGAGTTGGTTCCTTATCTTAGGGAAGGTGCTTTGTTCTCATTTAAGCAAATGCAGCACCAAGATACGGTCTGCGAAATTCCCATCTTCTTAGTTGAAGATCGATTGAGAGATGTAGAGCATACATTTTCAGAAAAAGATTTGATGGGTACCGTTTGCTACGATAATCATGAAAAAAATTGGTTTCTTAAAGAGGAAGACGTTTTAGAACCGTTATTAAGATAAAAAAGGCTATAGAAACTAAGTGTTTCTAGGCTTTTTTTATTTGATTTTATTTTTATATAGTAAAAAAGCAAAATGACTGTTGATCCGCAACACTCCTTAGTGAAGGGATCTGTAAAAATCAGCTGGAACATTATCTAAAAGACCTGCTACTTTTATCGAAAAAAATATGATACAATAACTTTTGAATTAAAAAGAACTCTAGGTTAAATAAAAGAACCTATAAGTTACAACTCGGAGGACAAACTAGATGAAAATCTTTCTGATCTATGGAGGAAAGAGTGCAGAACATGATATTTCGATATTAACTGCTTTCTCCATTATAAAAGAAGTATATTATAATTATTATGAAGTTGAACCCATTTATATTACAAAAGACGGCGAGTGGATCAGGGGAGCAGCGATCAAACAAGCAGACACTGTCCCATTTTCTGAAGCATTGCGTTTGTCTGCAGCTGATAACCGCAGCTTTGCTGTTAAAGAGGGCGAAATTTCCACAGGTAACGCTATCCGTCCCTCAGAATTAAAAGAAGACAATGCGGTTATATTCCCAGTATTGCATGGTCCAAATGGCGAAGATGGTACTGTTCAAGGCTTATTTGAAGTCATTGGAATGCCTTATGTTGGAGCAGGGGTACTGGCTAGTGCTTGCGGTATGGATAAAATCATCAGCAAACAGTTGTTTCAATTAGCCGGATTGCCTCAAGTTCCTTACGTTCCGATTCGCAAAAATGAGTGGTTGACCGATGCTCCTGAAGTCTTTAAAAGATGCGAAGGCTCATTGATTTACCCGATGTACGTAAAACCTGCGAATCTTGGTTCGAGTGTCGGCATCAGCAAAACTGAAAATCGTGAAGAATTGAAAGCAGCTATTGAATTGGCTTTGCGCTACGACCGTCGAGTGGTGGTTGAGCAAGGGATTGAAGCTCGTGAAATAGAAGTAGCTGTTTTAGGAAATGACGATATCCATACGTCCGTACCAGGTGAGCTCGTTAAAGAAATTGATTTTTACGATTTTGATGCAAAGTATATCGATAACGATGTGACTCTCCAAATTCCAGCGCATGTATCTGAAGAAGTAAAAAGTCAGCTTCGCGATTATTCAGTGCGTGCTTTTCAAGCAATCGACGGAAGCGGCTTAAGTCGTTGTGATTTCTTTTTAACATCGAATGACGAGATTTTTATTAATGAAGTAAATACCATGCCAGGGTTTACTCAATTTAGTATGTATCCTTTGTTATGGCAAAATACCGGTTTGAACTATGGTGATTTAGTTGAAGAGTTGATCCAATTGGCACTAAAACGATTCAATGAATCTCTTGCTTTTGAGCAAACAGACCGGGTATAAGAGAACCTTTAATCAAAAAAGCACAATAAAGAAGGACCTGAGACATCTGCCTCAGCCCTTTTTTTCATTTATACACAAAAAATTACGTTATAGACGGAGGAACGAAGATGTTTTCTTTAACAGTAAGAGAAATTGCATCAGCAGTCGGTGCGCAAAACGCGACAGATAAATGGGCTGATGTGGAAATTTCTGCAGTTGGTTTTGATACTCGAAAATTATTCAGCGGTTCATTGTTTGTTCCATTGATAGGGGATAATGATGGCCATGCCTTTATTGAAAAAGCGATTGAAAATGGAGCAAAAGCTGCTTTTTGGAGTCGGCCTTTAGACGAAGCTCCCACTGAGATCCCGGTCATTCAAGTGGAAGATACATTAAAAGCCCTGCAGGCATTAGCCAACTATTATTTGAAAAAAATCCATCCGAAAGTAATCGGTATTACTGGCAGTAATGGAAAAACAACAACTAAAGACATGACTGAAGCGGTTGTTTCCAGTGCATACCGAGTGCACAAGACCCAAGGAAACTTTAACAACCATATCGGTTTGCCGATGACCATCTTGGAAATGCCCGAAGATACAGAAGTTATTATTTTAGAAATGGGCATGAACCATGCGAATGAGATTAGAGTGTTGTCCGACTTGGCTGAGCCGGACATTGCCATCATCACGATGATTGGAGAGTCTCATATCGAATATTTGGGTTCGCGTGCCGGCATTGCAGATGCTAAAATGGAAATCATTTCGGGCTTAAAGCCAGATGGTGTTTTGATTTATCCTGGAGAAGAACCCTTATTGGAAGAACGCGTCCATTCACTGGTTAAAGAACAACTCAAAACATTTGGGACAACTGAAAAAAATGATTTGTATCCTTTGACCATTGATGCACAGATGACAGAAACAACTTTCACAACGAATGCAGAACCTGATCTTTCTATTACATTGCCTGTTCTGGGAACGTACAATGTGACGAATGCTTTAGCGGCATTATCTGCTGGTCTGGTATTAGGCATTTCTATTGAACAGGCTGCGCCAAAACTGTCTGTGTTCCAATTGACGAAAAATCGAACAGAATGGTTGACTGGAATTCACGAGAGCATGATTTTGAACGATGCATACAATGCGAATCCGACAGCAATGAAACTGGTTTTAACTAATTTTAGTGCTTTGTCGAATACAGGCCGAAAGATTGTGGTTTTAGGGGATATGCTGGAACTGGGCCAACAGTCACGAGAGCTGCATAAAAGCATCGAAGAGGTGCTGTCGGCAGAGAGTATTGATCAGGTATTTTTATACGGCAACGAAATGCATGTATTGTATGCAGCGTTGTTAGGCATATTTGCTGAAGGACACCTTCATTACTTTACAGGGGATAAAGAACCGATGATTCATCAGTTGAAACAATTGATTCAGCCAAAAGACCATATTTTGATAAAATCCAGTTTAGGAACGGATTTGTTAACGGTGGTTCAAGAACTTAAAGTTTAACCAAAGGGTTCGCGAGAAAGAATCCGACTTAAGACGGAGTTAGCGAATAAGAAAATTTGCTATACTAGTGTTAATAATTCAGTCGAAGGAGGAAAACAAATTTGAACGTTCAACGAAGAGATGTAACCAATGATCATGTCAATGAAGATACGATGGCCAAATTTTTCGCTTCCGTTTATGGCTATATGACTTTAGGGTTAGCTATTTCAGGAATCACGGCCTTCTATACTGCTCAAAGTACGTTTATGCTCAATTTAGTTTACGGCAGTCCGTTTGGAATGATCGGTTTATTTATAGCCGAATTGTTTTTAGTCATGAAATTGGCGTCTAATGGTGCGAAGTTGAAATCAGCCGGTGCATCTTTGGTCGGCTTCATAGCCTTTGCATTATTGAATGGCGTTACTCTGGCCAGTATTTTTTTAATCTACGAATTAGGCAGTATTGGATCAGCATTCTTAATGACTGCGGGTACATTTGCTGGAATGAGCCTAGTTGGCTTTTTTACAAAGCGCGATATGTCGTCGTTCGGAGGGCAATTAAGAGGAGCTTTGATCGGTCTGATCATCGCTATGGTTGTGAATGGCTTGTTCTTGCACAGCGGTCCTGCTGATTTTGTCTTGTCGATCATTACAGTCTTTATCTTTATTGGTTTCACAGCTTACGACACTCATAAATTAAAACAAATCTATATCCGTTTTGGCGGACAACAACCGTTAGGTGCGGTGGCTATCACTGGAGCACTTAACTTGTATTTAGATTTCATTAACATTTTCATCAGCTTGTTGCGTATTTTTGGAGACAGACGAAGCTAAGAGCTGTTTAAAATAACTAGAAAAAGCCTTCACTCTAATTAAATTAGAATGGAGGCTTTTTGCTTTTGAGACGTCTATTCTGTGAAGGTGATGAGGGCGAAGGACGAGAAAGCGCAACCGGAAACCGCATCGGAACGATATTTAGAAAAGGAAACGTGTTCATCAAATCTAATAAGCAATTTGTTTGATAAACCTGTATAGACGTGGTAAGATTGTTTAGATTAAACGAAAGATTTAATTAAAAGATAAAACCAATGAGGGTTTTGTGAAAATAGATAAGCAGAGGAGCTTGGGAAATAATCCAAGCTTTTGATATGAAATGAGAAATCAGGTGAAACATTCATTATGAATGGGCACTAGGTTTTTATATGGAGTGACAAGCAACAGGTGCATCTGATGTGAAGCAATGATGGTACCTGTATTTCGCAAAAATCTCTCTTTAAGGTTTTCTAAAATTGGGAGGAAATATATTGAAATTTTCAGAATTAGGATTAATACCAGAATTGCTACAATCAGTGGAACGTTTAGGATTTGAGGAAGCAACTCCGATTCAAGAACAAACTATTCCATTGGCATTAGCAGGCAAAGATGTTATCGGGCAGGCACAAACAGGTACAGGTAAAACAGCAGCATTCGGTTTGCCGATGTTACAAAAAATTGATGTTACCAACCGTGCAGTTCAAGGATTAGTTATTGCACCAACACGTGAATTAGCAATCCAAACACAAGAAGAACTATTCCGTTTGAGCCGCGATAAAAAAATTCGCGTTCAAGTAGTTTACGGTGGAGCAGATATTAGCCGTCAGATTCGTGCTTTGAAAGACCAACCGCATATTGTTGTTGGAACTCCAGGTCGTCTATTGGACCATATCAAACGTAAAACATTGAAATTAAACCATGTAGAAACACTAGTATTAGATGAAGCAGATGAAATGCTGAATATGGGATTCATTGATGATATCGAAACAATCATTCATGAAGTTCCAGCAGAACGTCAAACGTTGTTGTTCTCAGCAACTATGCCAAGCCAAATCAAACGGATTGGTGTACGTTTCATGAAAGACCCTGAACACGTTAGTATCAAAGCTACTTCAATGTCTGACAGCTTGATCGAACAATTCTTCGTTCGTTGTAAAGACTTCGAAAAATTCGACATCATGACACGTCTATTAGATGTTCAAGCTCCAGAATTGACGATCGTCTTTGGTCGTACTAAACGTCGTGTTGATGAATTAGCTAAAGGATTAGAAATGCGCGGCTACCGTGCTGAAGGAATCCATGGTGACCTTTCTCAACAAAAACGTATGAGTGTCTTGAAAGCATTTAAATCAGGTAAACTAGATATCTTAGTAGCAACAGACGTAGCAGCACGTGGATTAGATATTTCAGGTGTGACTCACGTTTACAACTATGATATTCCTCAAGATCCAGAAAGCTACGTTCACCGTATTGGCCGTACTGGCCGTGCAGGGAACGAAGGAGTTTCTGTAACATTCATTACACCAAACGAAATGGGTTACTTGCGTGTGATTGAAGACTTGACGAAGAAAAAAATGACTGCTCTACGTCCACCGACAAATGCGGAAGCTTTTGAAGGACAAATCCAAGCAACAATCGATGCCGTTGGCAAAATTGTTGACGCTAATGGATTAGACCGTTACGCTAAAGCAGCTGCTCAATTGTTAGAAACGTATACAGCTGAAGATTTAGCTGCAGCTTTCTTGAAGAGTGTTTCTAAAGACCCAAGCGAAGTTCCAGTTAAAATCACCCCTGAACGCCCATTACCTGGTCGTGGTGGCGGAGCTAAAGGTCGCAGCGGTTCTTCATCACGTGGACCTGCTAAAGGCAAGAGCGGCGGATACCGTGGCGGTAACCGCAACAGCAGTGGCAAACCAGCTGAACGTCGTGGTGGCGGAAGCTACAATGCTGACAAAAAACGCGGAACCGGTGGCGATAGCCGTCGTAGTAAACCTTCTTCTGATCGTCGTCAAGGCGGCGGAGAACGTAACTTTACTATCCGTAGCAAAGACTAAACCGAAAAAAGATAAAAGAGGTTGGGACTTTTGTCCCAACCTCTTTTGCATATCCGAATATTTATTCTAGAACGTGTTCCAAAAAGCAGACCCGACGTCCACTTCACGAATAATGCTCGATGGTCTGTGACCATACTGCGCTTATTCGTTCCAGTTCCCTTAGCCCTTGCAGCTTTAGCTGCTTAGGGATACGGTATGCGAAGTAGAAGATTCGGGTCTAAACGCTTTTTGTCTCACTCCCTTTTTTATTATCTTAAACTAAATGCAGTAAAAAATACTAGGGACAAGATGGGTATTATTAAGTGACAAGTATCTCATAATCTGCTAATATAAGCTCATGTATCTGATTAAGATACAATCGTTACATTATACATAGTGGAGTTCAACAAGTTTAAATACGTTACATAAAAAGAGGGATTCAAGATGATTGTAGGGATAGGTTTAGATATAACTGAAATTCAGCGTATCGAACATGCCTTTTTAAAAAGAGCGACATTTGCTGCACGAGTATTGACTTCAGCTGAGAGAGAGATTTTCGAAAAATTAAAAGGGACCCGTCAAGTTGAGTTCTTAGCAGGACGTTATGCTGCGAAAGAAGCATTCTCAAAAGCTTATGGAACGGGCATCGGCAAGTTAGGTTTTCATGATCTGGAAATACTGCCAAATGCAAAAGGCAAACCCATTGTGACGAAAAGTCCGTTCGATGGGAATGTATTTCTTTCAATCACGCATACAGATGCGATTGCTGCTGCCCAAGTAATCTTAGAAACAAACTAAAAAGATTCTGAAGGAGGGAGTTGTTTAGAAGTGGTCGTAGGAATACACCGAAAAACCATTGCTTATATTGATACACAGGCCATTATTTCCAATATTCAACAGGAGATTCAGTGGATGGATAAAGGCACTGCTTTATATGCAGTGGTTAAAGCAGACGGCTACGGACATGGAGCCGTTGAAGTTGCAAAGGCAGCAAGAGAAGCTGGAGCAACAGGATTTTGTGTCGCTATTTTAGATGAAGCATTAGAATTAAGGGAAGCTGGTTTTACTGAACCTATTTTAATATTGGGGTTGGTGGACGTAGCTTACACGGAATTGATGGCTTCGAATAAACTTAGCGTTGCTGTAAGCAGTATCAAATGGCTTGATCAAGCTCAAGCTATTTTGAAGAAGAGTAACGGAACGGAAAAGCTAGCTGTACATGTTGCTTTAGATACTGGAATGGGACGAATCGGATTTAAGACTGCCGATGAAGTTCAAGCTGTCGAAAAATGGTTTGAAGCAAATGAAAGCCTCTATTTTGAAGGCATCTTTACCCATTTTGCTAAAGCAGATAGTAGAGATGAATCGCATTTCAATCAGCAAATGGAAAAATTCAACGTTTTAATCAGCAACCTGCATCAAAAACCACCTTTCGTACACACCGCTAATAGTGCGACAGCATTATGGCATAAAGGATGCTCCTCGAACCTGATTCGCTTCGGTATCGCGATGTATGGTTTAAACCCATCTGGAAGTCTGTTGCCAGAACCTTACCCTTTGAAACCTGTTATGAGAATCAGCAGCGAAATTAGTCACATCAAGCAAATGCAAGAAGGTGAAACGATTGGTTACGGCGCAACTTATCGCGCACATGAAGGAGAATGGATTGGGACGATTCCGATTGGTTATGGTGACGGTTGGCGTAGAGATTTACAAGGGCACGACGTATTGGTTGAAGGGCACCGATGTGAAATAGTTGGGCGAGTTTGTATGGATCAATGCATGATTCGTTTGCCTTATGAAGTTGCAGAAAAAACAGAAGTGGTTTTAGTCGGCCAAAGTCAAAACGAAACTATTTCAATGCAGGAAATTGCGGATTATTTACATACCATTCACTATGAAGTTACATGTGGTTTAACCACCCGTATTCCAAGGAAGTATATTTAATCATTTGTTCGCTATCTTCGAACAAACTATGGCAGAAAAATCAACTTTTATGAGAACTCTCTTTAGAAGGTTCCAAAGTCGAGTGTTTCATGTTACCATTGACCCATATATTAATACCGATTTACTTCATAAAAGAAGAGGGAATTATTCATTGGGGGTATGGTTCATGGGGAGCGAAAAAGGCCGGTTCTTTAAGGTAGAATTGAACCGTCATATTACTGAAGATAGTCAACGCTATGAGATTCAATCAAAAATAAATAAAAACAATTTAACGAATGCAGTGGTAGATCAGTTTTCAGACCAAAACTTAACTATATATGATACCTTGCGTAAAGGATATGCGGAAATGTCTCGTATCAACCTTGATATTTGTAATGAATTTGAAGTTTGTGAAAAAGAGGCCAGCGCCCATTTCTGACCAGGTATTGTAAGGAGGAAATACCTATGGTAAGACGGGGAGAGATTTATTACGCTGATTTATCGCCTGTTGTAGGATCGGAGCAAGGCGGCATGCGTCCAGTTTTGATTATTCAAAACAATGTAGGAAACCACTACAGCCCAACAGTTATTGTGGCTGCGATAACAGCGAAAATCCAAAAGGCAAAGATGCCTACCCATGTAGAGGTGTCAGCGGCAAATTTTGATTTAGAAAAGGACTCAGTTGTTTTGTTGGAGCAAATACGCACCATTGACAAACAACGCTTAAGAGAAAAAGTAACGCAATTAGACCAGCATATGATGAAAAAGATCGATGCAGCTTTAGAAATTAGTGTCGGTCTCTCAAAAACGATTTAACTCCATTTAATTAAACGAAAAAACATCCGTGGAATTGCTTGCGGGTGTTTTTTTGTCGGCAAACAATGGAGAGGCCAAAGGTTGCTGTTATTCGATTGAACTTCATTTTCTGAAGTGGTATGATAATTGAGTTATTGAATACGTGGTTCGCAACCATCCCACATAAAAAAACTAGGAGGATTCACACATGAAAACAAAAAATATCGTCACAAATGCAATCGTGGCAGCTTTATATGTAGCAGTAACAGGGATTTTGGCCCCGATTTCGTTTGGTGCTTTGCAATTTCGAGTAGCCGAAATATTTAACCATTTAGTGGTCTTTAATCGTAAATACATCATCGGGATTGTCGGCGGAGTGTTTATTTCGAATTTGTTTTTTTCGACAATGGTTGGTTACGATTTAGTTTTTGGGGTTGGGCACTCGCTGTTGTCGCTTTTGATTGCCAGTGGTTTAATTCGCAAAGTTTCCAATATTTGGGGTAAAATGGCGATCAACACAGCAGTCTTTACAATTGTTTCGGCTTTGATTGCTTGGGAATTAAATTTAGCTTTCGGCGTACCGTTTTGGTTTGGTTATTTGACTGTAGGAATAGGGGAAATCAGCGTTATGGCTATTGGAGCTCCTGTTATGAAGTACCTTGATTCGAAAATTCATTTCAGTGAAAGAATTGAAGGATAGTCAAGTGCATAGAAAAAGCTGAACGTTTTAAACGTTCAGCTTTTTTTGAGATAATGGCGGCATACCGTTAATTATTTTTTAAATCTTCGATCTCTACAACACGGAAACCTTTTCTGTCTAAGTGTTCGCAAATATGATCGACGGTTTCTTTAGTAACACCAGCTTCTAAAGTCATCATCGTACGACGGACGATTTCTTCGCGTTCAGCGTCTAAGGTGATGCAACTTGAAATCGAACAATAGCGGTTAATGATTTTTGTCATGTTGGCTAAATCGCCTTTTTGTCCAGAAGAAGCAATCGTTAAAACGTAGCTGCCGGAATTTACGTTCCATGATTGTTGCAACATGTTTAAAAGAGAGCTATGGGTCAGAATACCATAGAAACGGTTTTCTTCATCTAAAACAGAAATGTAAGGCAATTCTTTGATGGTAAAAAATACTTTGAAGAATGAAGAATCAACAGAAATGAATTTTGTGGCATTTTTCAAGAGTGTCGTAACCGGTAAATTCATATCGCCGTTATTAGCTTTGTGTCGGTAAATATGCATTTTATAAATATTTCCTCTAAAAATCGTGCCGCTTTCGTCTAAGATTGGGATGCAACGATAACCTGATTTTTCAAGAATATCAATTGCTTCTTGCAGAGTGGCACTTTCTTTAACAGTAGTCAGATTCTTTTTAGGAATACAGAGTGATTTAATCAACATTACGATATCCTCCTTTAAGTGATGAATTAGTTTTCATACTTTGATAGTACCACATCGAATATAATGGATACAATGCTTTTAGGAATGCTGCGATAAATATAAACCAAATAGTTGTAACGAGAACAAACGCTTGTCTGGAAAGAGATGGCGTCCTATAATAGAAAGAGCTTTTAAGTTTAAAAGAGGAATATGAACGAGCAGTTCGTTAATGAGAAGGGAAAAGAGATTGAAATGGAGAATAAAGAAGTTAAAACAGCCAGAAATGAAATGATGGACCGTCCGGTAGTTAAAAGAGAGATAGTAGATTTTTTGAGAAAAGAACAAAAACCTTTATCGGGTAAGTTAGGAGAAATTGAACGAGAAGCTAACGAAAAAGGTGTCCCGATCATTCCCCATGAAACAGTTGTTTTTCTAAGTTTGCTTCTAGGGCAAATAAAACCGGAACAAATCCTGGAGATAGGGGCTGCAATTGGCTTTTCGTCTAGTTTGATGGCTCAGTATGTAGGGGAATCAGGACATGTGACAACTATCGATCGTTTCGATGTAATGATTGAAAAAGCCCGAAAAAACTACGAAGCATTAGGATTGACCGATAAAGTGACTCTTTTAGAAGGGCAAGCAGCAGATATTCTCCCAGATTTAAAAGGACCGTATGATTTTATTTTTATGGACAGCGCGAAATCAAAATATTATGATTTCTTTCCTGAGTGTATGCGACTGTTAAAAGTAGGTGGAATGCTGGTTGTCGATGATGTATTACAAGGCGGAACGATTTTGTTGCCGAAAGAAGACATACCCAAACGATCTAGAGCCATTCATCGTAAACTCAATTTGTTTCTTGATGTAGTAATGAAGCATCCAGCATTGGAATCCAGCATTGTTCCTTTAGGTGACGGATTATTAATGATCGTAAAGAAAGAAGAATACGATTTTTCTTATTTATTAGAAAAAGAGTGAAACGGTTTAGCAAGAGAACAATCGGTGTTTTAAGGTGGAATGTTCTCTTGCTGTTAAATAAATAGAATAAGCCTATTATTAAAGCTTGACGAATCGTCAAATCCCTGATATATTAGAACACGTTGCTGCATTGCGATGAACGGAAAAAACTGTTTTTGAAAAAAGTTCATTTAACAGTTGACAGTTTAAATAAAGATATGTTATTATAACTGAGTCGTTAAAAGTAATGAAGCGGTTACTTGAATATTTATACAATTAAAATAAATAATTATTCAATAAACGGTTGACAAGCTTTTGAAGAAGTGTTATTATTTAGAAGTTGTCAAAACAGAAGGAAATGACCTTTGAAAACTGAACAAAGCAAAACGAACCAAATGTGTAAGGTGGTTTAACCAAGGGTTAAATCAACAGAAACAAAGTGAAAGAAATTTCGCTAGCAAGTCAATTAATGAGCTTCAAGCATCATTAAAAGGGTGAAGTCCTAACGGACAAAGCCAACTTTTATGAGAGTTTGATCCTGGCTCAGGACGAACGCTGGCGGCATGCCTAATACATGCAAGTCGAACGCTTCTTTTCTACCGGGTGCTTGCACCCACCAGAGAAGAAGAGTGGCGGACGGGTGAGTAACACGTGGGTAACCTGCCCATAAGTGGGGGATAACAGCCGGAAACGGCTGCTAATACCGCATAATTCCAGTGATCTCCTGATCGTTGGATGAAAGGTGGCTTCGGCTACCGCTTATGGATGGACCCGCGGCGTATTAGCTAGTTGGTGAGGTAATGGCTCACCAAGGCAATGATACGTAGCCGACCTGAGAGGGTGATCGGCCACACTGGGACTGAGACACGGCCCAGACTCCTACGGGAGGCAGCAGTAGGGAATCTTCCGCAATGGACGAAAGTCTGACGGAGCAATGCCGCGTGAGTGAAGAAGGTTTTCGGATCGTAAAACTCTGTTGTTAGAGAAGAACAAGGATGAGAGTAACTGCTCATCCCCTGACGGTATCTAACCAGAAAGCCACGGCTAACTACGTGCCAGCAGCCGCGGTAATACGTAGGTGGCAAGCGTTGTCCGGATTTATTGGGCGTAAAGCGAGCGCAGGCGGTTCTTTAAGTCTGATGTGAAAGCCCCCAGCTCAACTGGGGAAGGTCATTGGAAACTGGGGAACTTGAGTGCAGAAGAGGAGAGTGGAATTCCACGTGTAGCGGTGAAATGCGTAGATATGTGGAGGAACACCAGTGGCGAAGGCGACTCTCTGGTCTGTAACTGACGCTGAGGCTCGAAAGCGTGGGGAGCAAACAGGATTAGATACCCTGGTAGTCCACGCCGTAAACGATGAGTGCTAAGTGTTGGGGGGTTTCCGCCCCTCAGTGCTGCAGCTAACGCATTAAGCACTCCGCCTGGGGAGTACGGCCGCAAGGCTGAAACTCAAAGGAATTGACGGGGACCCGCACAAGCGGTGGAGCATGTGGTTTAATTCGAAGCAACGCGAAGAACCTTACCAGGTCTTGACATCCTTTGACCACTCTAGAGATAGAGCTTTCCCTTCGGGGACAAAGTGACAGGTGGTGCATGGTTGTCGTCAGCTCGTGTCGTGAGATGTTGGGTTAAGTCCCGCAACGAGCGCAACCCTTATTACTAGTTGCCAGCATTCAGTTGGGCACTCTAGTGAGACTGCCGGTGATAAACCGGAGGAAGGTGGGGATGACGTCAAATCATCATGCCCCTTATGACCTGGGCTACACACGTGCTACAATGGATGGTACAACGAGTCGCAAGACCGCGAGGTCAAGCTAATCTCTTAAAGCCATTCTCAGTTCGGATTGCAGGCTGCAACTCGCCTGCATGAAGCCGGAATCGCTAGTAATCGCGGATCAGAACGCCGCGGTGAATACGTTCCCGGGTCTTGTACACACCGCCCGTCACACCACGAGAGTTTGTAACACCCGAAGTCGGTGAGGTAACCTGCAAAGGAGCCAGCCGCCTAAGGTGGGATAGATAATTGGGGTGAAGTCGTAACAAGGTAGCCGTATCGGAAGGTGCGGCTGGATCACCTCCTTTCTAAGGAATATTACGGAACCTCACACATTCGTTTTAGCTTTGTTCAGTTTTGAGAGGTCAATGGCCTTTTTTTACTTTAACACCTTAATTGGGGCCTTAGCTCAGCTGGGAGAGCGCCTGCCTTGCACGCAGGAGGTCAGCGGTTCGATCCCGCTAGGCTCCATTGCGAAGCAATTCGCAAAATCAAAAATGTTGTTCTTTGAAAACTGGATAGTGTTTAACAATTGTAACAAAGTAAGAAACCAAGTAAAAACCGCGTTTTATTTTTTACGATTCGCATCAATTGATGTTGGATCGCTATTAACAACGACCATAGGTTAAGTTAATAAGGGCGCACGGTGGATGCCTTGGCACTAGGAGCCGATGAAGGACGGGACTAACGCCGATATGCTTTGGGGAGCTGTAAGTAAGCTGTGATCCAGAGATTTCCGAATGGGGAAACCCAGCACCTTTGATAGGGTGTTACTGCTGACTGAATACATAGGTCCGTAGAGGTAGACGCAGAGAACTGAAACATCTAAGTACCTGCAGGAAGAGAAAGAAAATTCGATTCCCTGAGTAGCGGCGAGCGAAACGGGAAAAGCCCAAACCAGAAAGCTTGCTTTCTGGGGTTGTAGGACTGAACACATAGAGTCATAAATGAACGGTGTAAGAGAAGCGACCTGGAAAGGTCCGCCAAAGAGGGTAAAAGCCCCGTAACTGAAACCCCGTTCACTCTGATCAGTATCCTGAGTACGGCGGAACACGAGAAATTCCGTCGGAATCCGGGAGGACCATCTCCCAAGGCTAAATACTCCCTAGTGACCGATAGTGAACCAGTACCGTGAGGGAAAGGTGAAAAGAACCCCGGAAGGGGAGTGAAACAGCACCTGAAACCGTGTGCTTACAAGTAGTTAGAGCCCGTTAATGGGTGATAGCGTGCCTTTTGTAGAATGAACCGGCGAGTTACGATCCCATGCGAGGTTAAGTCGATGAGACGGAGCCGTAGCGAAAGCGAGTCTGAATAGGGCGAATGAGTATGTGGTCGTAGACCCGAAACCAAGTGATCTACCCATGTCCAGGTTGAAGGTGCGGTAATACGCACTGGAGGACCGAACCCACGTATGTTGAAAAATGCGGGGATGAGGTGTGGGTAGCGGAGAAATTCCAATCGAACTTGGAGATAGCTGGTTCTCTCCGAAATAGCTTTAGGGCTAGCCTCGGAATAAGAATCATGGAGGTAGAGCAACTGTTTGGACTAGGGGCCCTTCTCGGGTTACCGAATTCAGATAAACTCCGAATGCCATTGATTTATATCCGGGAGTCAGACTACGAGTGATAAGATCCGTAGTCGAGAGGGAAACAGCCCAGACCACCAGCTAAGGTCCCAAAGTTTATGTTAAGTGGAAAAGGATGTGGGGTTGCTTAGACAACTAGGATGTTGGCTCAGAAGCAGCCATCATTTAAAGAGTGCGTAATAGCTCACTAGTCGAGTGACCCTGCGCCGAAAATTTACCGGGGCTAAACATAACACCGAAGCTGTGGATAGAACTTAGGTTCTATGGTAGGAGAGCGTTCTAAGGGCGTCGAAGCTAGACCGTGAGGACTGGTGGAGCGCTTAGAAGTGAGAATGCCGGTATGAGTAGCGAAAGACGGGTGAGAATCCCGTCCACCGAATGACTAAGGTTTCCTGGGGAAGGCTCGTCCTCCCAGGGTTAGTCGGGACCTAAGTCGAGGCCGATAGGCGTAGACGATGGATAACAGGTTGAGATTCCTGTACCCGTTTGTTTTGTTTGAGCAATGGAGGGACACAGTAGGCTAAGGAATACGCACTGTTGGATATGTGCGTCCAAGCAACAAGTCTTGAAGCGAGTCAAATGCTTGCTTCTCTAAGGACAAGTTGTGATGGGGAGGGAAATTAAGTACCGAAGTTCCTGATGTCACACTGTCAAGAAAAGCTTCTAGTGAGAAACAAACGGCCCGTACCGCAAACCGACACAGGTAGTCGAGGAGAGAATCCTAAGGTGTGCGAGTGAACTCTCGTTAAGGAACTCGGCAAAATGACCCCGTAACTTCGGGAGAAGGGGTGCTGACCATTTGGTCAGCCGCAGTGAATAGGCCCAAGCAACTGTTTATCAAAAACACAGGTCTCTGCTAAATCGAAAGATGACGTATAGGGGCTGACGCCTGCCCGGTGCTGGAAGGTTAAGAGGATGGGTTAGCTCTCGAGCGAAGCTCAGAATTGAAGCCCCAGTAAACGGCGGCCGTAACTATAACGGTCCTAAGGTAGCGAAATTCCTTGTCGGGTAAGTTCCGACCCGCACGAAAGGCGTAATGATTTGGGCACTGTCTCAACGAGAGACTCGGTGAAATTATAGTACCTGTGAAGATGCAGGTTACCCGCGACAGGACGGAAAGACCCCATGGAGCTTTACTGCAGTTTGATATTGAGTGTTTGTACAGCTTGTACAGGATAGGTAGGAGCCGATGAAACCAGGACGCTAGTCTTGGTGGAGGCGTTGGTGGGATACTACCCTTGCTGTATGACCACTCTAACCCACAGCCATGATCTGGCTGGGAGACAGTGTCTGACGGGCAGTTTGACTGGGGCGGTCGCCTCCTAAAGAGTAACGGAGGCGCCCAAAGGTTCCCTCAGAATGGTTGGAAATCATTCGTAGAGTGTAAAGGCAGAAGGGAGCTTGACTGCGAGACCTACAAGTCGAGCAGGGACGAAAGTCGGGCTTAGTGATCCGGTGGTTCCGCATGGAAGGGCCATCGCTCAACGGATAAAAGCTACCCTGGGGATAACAGGCTTATCTCCCCCAAGAGTCCACATCGACGGGGAGGTTTGGCACCTCGATGTCGGCTCATCGCATCCTGGGGCTGTAGTCGGTCCCAAGGGTTGGGCTGTTCGCCCATTAAAGCGGTACGCGAGCTGGGTTCAGAACGTCGTGAGACAGTTCGGTCCCTATCCGTCGCGGGCGCAGGAAATTTGAGAGGAGCTGTCCTTAGTACGAGAGGACCGGGATGGACACACCGCTGGTGTACCAGTTGTTCTGCCAAGAGCATCGCTGGGTAGCTATGTGTGGACGGGATAAACGCTGAAAGCATCTAAGCGTGAAGCCCCCCTCAAGATGAGATTTCCCATCACGTAAGTGAGTAAGACCCCTGAGAGATGATCAGGTAGATAGGTTGGAAGTGGAAGTACAGCGATGTATGGAGCGGACCAATACTAATCGGTCGAGGACTTAACCAATTTTTTAAACGGTGTCTTGGTTTCGACACGGCGTTGCAAGAGAAAAACACTATCCAGTTTTGAGAGAACACCGTTCTCTTGATGAACCAATGTGCGGTGGTGACGGCAAGAAGGTCACACCTGTTCCCATGCCGAACACAGCAGTTAAGCTTCTTAGCGCCGATGGTAGTGAAGGGTTTCCCTTTGTGAGAGTAGGACGCTGCCGCGCATTGATCATTATTCCGCAATAGCTCAGCTGGTAGAGCGCATGACTGTTAATCATGATGTCGCAGGTTCGAATCCTGCTTGCGGAGTTCTTTTTTTTTGTTTAACGATGTCTATTCTTGCCGCTTTAGCTCAGCTGGTAGAGCGCTTCCATGGTAAGGAAGAGGTCGCCGGTTCGATTCCGGCAAGTGGCTTAAAATAAACACTAAATAAAAGTCACATCTCTTAATGGGATGTGGCTTTTTTTGTGTCTTCAATACGTTAATGATATAAAAGTATATGACCTAAATCCCTTTTGAGTACCGTAAGGATGTTAGATCTCTATCGATATGGTATGCAACCTCCTTTTGAGTACCTTAAGGGCACTAAACTTCTATTGATATGGTATGCAAACCTCTTTTACGTACCTTAAGGAGCTTAAATCTCCGTACATAAGGTACGCAAACCCTTTTTGAGTATCGTAAGAATGTTTAAATCCACACTTTTGCTAACGAAGTATGAGTTAGAATTCTTTGAAATACCTTTTTATCTGTACGATTATCTCTTCTGAACTTATAAGACTTGGACAAAAAGACAAGCCTCTATGGGCTTCTGTAGCGTTATTTTGTATCTTCAACAAGTTAACGGTATACTTAGTTTAAACTTAAGGAGAGGTGATCAAATGAAAGCATTAGTTCATAAAAATCAAAAAGGGATGGCGGGTTTGCATTTGGAAGAATGGGAAAGCCGTTCTTTACAATCAAATGAAGTTCGTGTGAAGATGAAAATGGTCGGCTTAAATCATCGCGATTTATTTACAGTTGCGCAACATGAAGCGTCAGCAGCTCCTTTAGTCATTGGGTCTGACGGAACAGGAGTTATTAGCGAAATAAATGCAGATGTACAGCAGTTTAAAGTTGGAGACGAAGTAATAATCAATCCAGGCTTAAACTGGCATGAAGCGACAGATGCAGCTCCTGCTGACTTTAAAATACTTGGCAATCCTGTCCATGGCACCTTCGCTGAAGAAATCATTTTGCCTATTAAAAATATTGCGCTGAAGCCTGAATTTTTATCATGGGAAGAAGCTGGAACATTATCGTTATCTGCATTAACAGCCTATCGAGCTTTATTTACAAAAGGAAATGTTACAGAAGGGACGTCTGTTTTAGTTCCGGGTATCGGTGGCGGAGTAGCGACATTTTTGCTGCAATTTGCTAAAGCGGCTGGTGCGAAGGTTTACGTGACTTCTCGTTCGGCGGAAAAATTAAAGCAAGCAGAAAAACTAGGAGCCGATAAAGGTATTCAAAGCGAGTCAAATTGGGATGAGGCATTGGATAACGAAAAAGTTGATGTGGTCATTGAAACTGTGGGAGCAGCTACGTTTCATCAATCGATGAAGCAACTGCGTCAAGGTGGTACAATGGTGCTGATCGGCTCTTCCACAGGAGACACCATTGAATTTAATTTAAGAGAATTTTTCTATGGACAATATACGTTAAAAGGCACAACGATGGGAAGCGCAGAAGAATATCAAGAAATGTTAAACTTCATTGAAACACATCAAATTCACCCTGTCGTCGATAGTATATTTGAATGGGATGAATATGAAAAAGCATTTGATTATTTGGAAAAGGGACAACAAGTAGGGAAAATTGCGCTGCGTATCTGAAGGTTGTTCAATTTTAAAATAATTTGATATACTAAATGCTAGCAAGATATTAATGTTATAATGAGAAGGTAATCTACTAATAAGTCAGGCGAAGGAAGTGAAAAAATGGAATTCGAAAAATCTGGAAATCGTTTTTATAAAAATGACGAAAAAGGAAAAATGTTAGCTGAAGTAACTTATGTGCCATCAGGTGAAGACAAAGTTATTTTAGATCATACGTTTGTAGATCCATCTTTACGAGGACAAGGTATTGCAGCACAATTGGTTGATCGTGTAGTTGAAGAAATGCGCAATGAAAATAAAAAAATCGTGCCTCTTTGTCCGTATGCCAAAACTTTGTTTGAAAGAAAACCAGAAAAATATGCAGATATAGAAGCGAAATAACAGCCTTAAGAAACTACTCTAATTAACCATATTAGAGTAGTTTTTCTTTAAAAAAGAAGGTAAGCTGCAAGGTGAAATATGTAATATACTGCATAAAAATGAAAAAATGATTAAAAATTCTATGAAAAGGCAGTTCTCCCTTTACATTTTATGAAATTCTTTATATAATCAATCTTGTGCTTAAGAATGAAAAGCCTATAGGCCCGTTGGTCAAGTGGTTAAGACACCGCCCTTTCACGGCGGTATCACGGGTTCGAATCCCGTACGGGTCAGTTTTTTTCAACAAACGTTTACTTGAATGGCCTATGCCGGCTTAGCTCAGTTGGTAGAGCATCTGAATCGTAATCAGAGGGTCGAGGGTTCAACTCCTTTAGCCGGCATTAATTCTTTTAAAGGTTTTAATAAAGTATTATTTTTAATATGGAGGGGTAGCGAAGTGGCTAAACGCGGCGGACTGTAAATCCGCTCCTTCGGGTTCGGCAGTTCGAATCTGCCCCCCTCCACCATTATTGGGCTATAGCCAAGCGGTAAGGCAAGGGACTTTGACTCCCTTATGCGTTGGTTCGAATCCAGCTAGCCCAGTTTTAATACCAAATAAAAAAACGGATGACTCTCGTGTAATAACAGCGAGAATCATCCGTTTTTTTGCTTTCACTGACAAGCTAAACGATAAATAGCTTCTGCATAGATATCCATTGAACGATAAATATCATCCAAAGCCATCTTTTCATTTGGCATATGAAAGGTAACTTCTGAATCTGGAAAGACGGCACCGAAAGCTACACAGTTATCCATCGTTCGAGCAAAAGTTGCCCCTCCCGAAACCAGCGGGTCAGATAAATCACCTGTTTTTTCGCGATACACATCTAACAAGGTAGTTACTAAACGGCTGTCTTTAGGGACATATAATGAAGAGAGGTAATCAAATTCTTCATAAATTAAATCGTATTTAT
The DNA here is from genome assembly GCF_016653495.1 of Carnobacterium sp. CS13. Classification (NCBI taxonomy): domain Bacteria; kingdom Bacillati; phylum Bacillota; class Bacilli; order Lactobacillales; family Carnobacteriaceae; genus Carnobacterium; species Carnobacterium sp. CS13. Next base: position 296,650 of record NZ_CP067364.1, read on the forward strand.
TAGCTGTTTTGGTGAGTACATTAACGAGATGTTCCTTATCGGCAGTAACAGGAATGCGAAGGTCTAATCCAATGACTGTTTCTTTTGGATCGATTTTTAAGGTAGCTAAATTGACCGTCAGCTTTCCTGAATCCTCGTCTTGGATCGTACCGAAAAGAGACTGTCCATTTGCCTCTTCTTTAAGCATAGCGTTTATAAATGCTATGGCCTCATTCTTGGTATGCGGAGCAAGAGCCGCTGCCAATCTGGCAATAGCATTAATACCTTCTGGAGCATCTTTTGAATGCACAGATTTTCCTTTAACGGATAAGGTGTTTTGATTCATTGTGTAATCAAAGCCTAATAGTTGAAGCTCTTTGATCAAGTTATTGGTCAAAAAACCTTGGTAGTTGGCTGAACCGGGGACAACATTTAAAGCTTCGCCGCAATCTAAAGATAAGCGATCATCTCCAGAGCCATGCAGTTTCACTTGTAAGAGCCCTTTTTCAGCATAAGTTAATGGAAATTCAGCATCTGGCGCAAAGCCCATGGTTGATTTTTCTTCCATTTCATTATAGCGATCTAAGCATCTCCAAAGGGTTTCTTCATCGGTTCCAAAAATAAAGCGAATGCGTTTGTTGAATTTCGCCCCAGAATCAATGACAGCTTTAAAGGCATAGAGAGCAGCCATTGCTGGTCCTTTATCGTCTTGTGAGCCTCGGCCATAAAGCGCTCCGTTCTTGACGACACCTTCAAAAGGATCTGTTGCCCACAAATTTAAATCACCCGGCGGCACAACATCCAAATGACACAGGATAGCTAGCGATTCTTTGCTGCCGCCATAATCTGCATATCCATAATACCCTTCTGGATCAAGATAAGTTTTCATACCTAAATTTTTGCAGATAGAAAGTGTCTCTTCCAAAACGGCTTGAATGTCTTGGCCAAACGGAGTAGGGTTTTTCGGTTCTTCTCTCAAATAGGAAGGATAAGCAATAAGCGTTTTGATTGTTTCAAGACAAGCTTGTTGATGGTGTTCTTGGATAAATGTTTTCATAGGATGACCTCTTTCTTTTTTACGTACATTTACAATGAAAATGACTTAGGAAAAGACTGCCGCAATGCCTAAAATGACACAGGTAAGAATAAAAACTAGTGCGATTAATTTTGCCATAAATTTCCACCAGGTGCTAAGATCGATTCGGGCGATAGCTAAAGCTCCCATCACTACGCCAGAAGTAGGTGTGATCAAATTAATGATACCGCTAGCGGATTGATACGCCGTAATGACCAGATGCTGCGGTACACCTGAGAAGCCTCCCAAAGGGCCCATGATTCCCATGGTTGCAGCGGCTAACCCAGAAGTAGAAGGAATCAAGAATGACATAGGAATATAGAAAATATACGTTAGAATAGTAAAAAATACAGGAGACAAACCACTCAATCCTTCTTCTCCCCAATGTAAAACAGTAGCGGTGATCATTCCGTCGTTCATGACTACTTGGATACCACGAGCGATAGCTACCACTAATGCAACGCTTAATAGATCTTTTGCGCCATCCATAAAAGCGTCGACGATTTCTCCTTCAGGTAGACGATACAGTAAACCAATGATTACAGCCATCAAGAAAAACAACATAGTAATTTCTTGGAAATACCATTCTCCTAAGGGCACCATACCTGCCCCGAGCAACGACCCGACAACTGGAATATCAACCAAGAAAGAATTGAACCGTTCAAAAAAAGTCCAGTTTTGATTTAAAGAGGTCCAAGGAACCAAACCAAGGATCATAATGAAAAAAGTTAATGCAAACAGAATCATGACATTTTTTTGTCGTACATCTAGCTCTTTTTGCGATTCGTGAATTTTAAAATGATCAATATTTTTTTCTTTTTGTTCTGCTACAAATGATGCATCAGGATCTTTTTCTACTTTGACAGCGTAACGGTAAACATAAAAAGTGGAAGCGGCATACAAGACAATAAATAAAATGAGGCGCCAAATAATACCTTCTCCCGGACTGATGCCTAGTGCTTGTGACGCAACTCCAGTAGCAAAAGGGTTGACCGTAGAAGCTAAAACACCTATTTGCGAACCAACTAATACAATAGCCACAGCAACCAAAGTATCAAAACCGACACCGACCATCACTGGCAGTATTAAGGGATAGAAAGCTAATGTTTCTTCTCCCATACCGAAAGTAGTTCCTCCAATAGCGAAAATCAGCATCAATACAGGAATCAGCTTTTTTTCTTTGCCTTTGTAAGCTTTGACGATAGAAGCGATTCCCGCATCTAAAGCTCCAGTCTTGGTTACGACTCCTAAGAACCCGCCCACAACCATAATAAACAACGAAACTTCAATTGCTCCAGGTGTCGTGTCGGTTCCAAGCATCCCTTTTACAGGAGACATGAAAACCTCCCAGATCCCCTGAGGATGGGATTCGACAGTATGATAAGTTCCAGCAATAATATTTCCTGCATCATCAGTGTCATATGAACCTGCTGGAATAAACCAGGTTAAAATAGCGATAGCAACGATAATGAGGAACAATACAGTAAAAGACGACGGCATAGAAAACTTCTTTTTCTTTTGCGTTTGTGTATCCAATCTATTCTCCTCCTTTAAGACAGACAAAAAAGTATCTCTAAAAAATGGATGTTTTCAATAATAGTATATCAAAAAAGGGCTTTTACTGGGGTTTTCAGCATTTAAATCGAAGAGACATACCGTAATCTCAAATAGGTGTATGTTAACTAAAAAAACAGCCTATGCTAAAAGTGTAAAGTGCTTAGGAACTGGAAGCAACTCCTAGGGCTTAGAAACAAAAAAACTTTCAAATTATACTTGATAAAGTGAATGATATGTTATAAGATGTAAAAGGATGTTTTGGGAGGGGTAGCGAAGTGGCTAAACGCGGCGGACTGTAAATCCGCTCCTTCGGGTTCGGCAGTTCGAATCTGCCCCCCTCCACCATTAATTTACTAATTTAATTTTTAGTAAATGCATTTAAAATAACTAAACAAGTCGTCCAAAGTGTGGCGGTGTTGGCAAGAAGGATACACCTGTTCCCATTCCGAACACAGCAGTTAAGTTTCTTAGCGCCGATGGTAGTGAAGGGATTCCCTTTGTGAGAGTAGGACGTTGCCATGCTTAGCAACTTGTTTAGCTTCGAGTCATTAGCTCAGTTGGTAGAGCATCTGACTTTTAATCAGAGGGTCGCAGGTTCGAATCCTGCATGACTCATAAAGACTAGTGACGGAAACGTTGCTAGTTTTTTTTATATTATTCGAAAAAACAGCAGAATAAAGCAGGTTTTTTCCTTCATACAATGAACGAGTATTTAGGGTAAGTATGGTATAATAAAAAACGAGTGACAATTTAAAAAGTTATTGGAGGTGCACGTATGTCCATAGATTGGTCACACTTATTTACATGGCGAACGTTTATCAATGCAGTCGATATTATGGTGGTAACTTTTTTTATTTACCAGCTGATAAAAATATTGAAAGGCACAAAAGCTGTCCAATTATTAAAAGGGATCGCGGTCATCATGTTGATCAAAATAGGAAGTTTCTTTCTCCAATTGCAAACAGTAGACTGGATCGTGGATTTAGTTATTCAATGGAGTGTTTTGGCGATCATCATTATTTTTCAGCCAGAATTGCGCAGAGGGTTAGAACATTTGGGACGAGGATCGTTTTTCAAAAACAATCAAAGGAAAATAGACCCGGCTAAAAAAATGATTCAACAAATCGATCAGGCCGTTCAGTACATGGCTAAACGAAGAATCGGAGCATTGATTTCGATTCAAATGGAAACAGGTTTGGAAGAATATATTTCGACCGGGATTGCCTTAGACGCAGATATATCGGGAGAATTGTTAATCAATATTTTTATTCCGAATACCCCTTTGCATGACGGTGCTGTCATCATTAAAAACCATAAAATAGCAGCCGCGGCAGGATATTTACCGCTATCCGAAAGTTCCTTGATCCCGAAAGATTTAGGAACACGGCATCGTGCAGCAATCGGATTAAGTGAAGTAACGGATGCAATCACGGTTATCGTTTCAGAAGAAACAGGTGGAGTAAGCATCTCTCACCGCGGTGACTTGTTAAGAGAATTATCCCGCGAAGATTTCGTGAAATTTTTAAGTAAAGAATTGGTTCTCCCAGAAGAAGCTGTCAAAAAAAATCCGCTACAAGAGTTTATCGACAGTTTTAAGAAAGGAGTGTAAAAAATGGAAAAGATTTATAACTCTCCATGGTTTACAAAACTGGTTGCTTTCGGATTCGCTGTCTTGTTATTTACTTATGTAAATTACGAAAATACTAGCAAACTACGAACGACTAATCCGCTAGGCGGCGTTAGCATTACCTCGAGTAAGACGATCACAAATGTGCCGATCGTAGTAGATATTGATCAAGACCAATACTTTGTTTCCGGTTTCCCTGAAACAGCTTCAGTCGAAATTACTGGTCCAACCAATATCGTGGCGCAAACAACAGCCAATAAAGGTTTTGATCTAGTAGCTCAAAACTTAGATCAATTGGGCGTAGGTACTCATACGATTCGATTGATACCGGAAGGGCTTTCCTCCGATTTGAATTATACCGTTACACCATCAGAAGTAACGATTAAAATTGAAGAAAAACGCGTTGAAACGTTTAAAGTTGGCGTCGTATTTGAGGCAACCGATTTGGCAAAAGGTTATGTAGCGGGGCAGCCTACTTTAAATTATGATACCGTTGAAATTTCCGGAGCTGCTTCCACGATCGATAAGGTTCATTCTGTGCAGGCAATCGTTACTGCCACAAAAGGTGCGAAGTCAGATATCAAGCAAACCGTCCCGATAAGTGTCAGTGATGCAGATGGCAATCAGTTGGATGTGAATATCAATCCAAGCGAAGTCACTGTTAGTATTCCAGTAGCCGCTGAAAGCAAAGAAGTGCCTGTCTCTTTGATTCAAACAGGTGAACCAGAAGATGATTATACGTATGAATTAGGCATAGAAAACGAAAAAAATACAACGGTAAGTGTAACCGGGTCACAAGAATTATTAGATGATTTAAGCAGTTTTCCTGTAGAAGTCGATGTCACAGGAATAACTGAAACAACGACTAAAGAAGTGGAATTAGCTTTAGTGGAAGGTGCTTCAGCTGTGACACCAGAAAAAGTCAATGTGAGGGTAACAGTCGTCAAAGAAGATGATTCGACACCAAAAGAGGAAACGCCGAGCAGCACAATAAAAGATACCAGCAGTAGTTCAACCAGTGGATCTGCCAGCAGCTCAGAAGCAGTTTCTAGTAGTGAAGATGAGTCCTCACTAGAGTCGAGTGCATCTTCAGAAGATAAAATCATTAACCCAGATGTATCAAGCGAAAGCAGCGAATCATCTGCTAGTCAATCTAGTTCAGACTCAAGCACACAATAAAAGATTTTCTAAACAAAACAAGATTCTTAACTTTGAAAAGGGGCATTATGAGAATGGGAAAATATTTTGGAACAGATGGAGTTAGAGGAGTGGCAAACTCAGAGCTAACACCAGAATTAGCGTTTAAATTGGGAAGATTTGGCGGCTACGTATTGTGCCAACATTCAGCAGGAGAATTGCACCCGCGCGTATTGGTCGGAAGAGACACACGGATTTCCGGAGAAATGTTAGAATCAGCTTTAATTGCCGGACTTTTATCGGTTGGAATCGAAGTCATGAAATTAGGCGTTATTTCAACACCAGGAGTGGCTTATTTAACACGAATTCAAGGAGCTGCTGCGGGAGTCATGATTTCAGCTTCCCATAATCCAGCAGAAGACAACGGCATCAAATTCTTTGGTTCAGATGGCTTTAAATTATCAGACGAAACAGAGTTGGAGATTGAAGCTTTGTTAGACCAAGAGGAAGATGCATTGGCTCGTCCAAGTGCAGAAGGTTTAGGCACGGTTGATGATTATCCAGAAGGATCATTAAAATATACTCAATTCTTACAACAAACGATTCCGGATGATTTAAGCGGATTACAAGTTTGTCTAGATGGAGCAAATGGCTCAACAAGCCCATTGCTTAACCGTTTATTTGCAGATTTAGAAACAGAGTTTGATGTGATGGGAGCTTCGCCGAACGGCTTGAATATCAATGATGGTGTTGGTTCGACACATCCTGAAAAACTAGCTGAATTTGTTATCGAAAAAGGAGCAGATGCAGGTCTTGCTTTTGATGGAGATGCTGACCGTGTTATTGCAGTCGATGAATTAGGCAATATCGTTGATGGCGACAAAATCATGTACATTTGTGGAAAGTATTTAATGGAAAAAGGACGTTTGAAAAAAGATACGATCGTTTCAACGGTCATGAGCAATTTAGGGTTCCATAAAGCTGTGGAAGCAGCAGGAATGACTGCTTTGGAAACACAAGTAGGAGACCGTTACGTCATGGAAGAAATGCGTAAAAACGGATATAACTTTGGTGGCGAACAATCGGGTCACATGATCTTTTTAGATTACAATACGACTGGTGACGGAATGTTATCAGGAATTCAATTATTAAATGTAATGAAACAAACAGGTAAAAAATTATCAGAATTAGCAGAAGAAGTTCAAACGTATCCACAACGGTTGGTAAATATCCGTGTCAGCGACAAAAATGGCGCAATGGATATTCCAGCTATCAAGGCGATTATCGATGAAGTAGAAAAAGAAATGAACGGTGATGGCCGGATTTTAGTTCGTGCAAGTGGAACAGAGCCGTTATTACGTGTTATGGCTGAAGCTCCGACACAAGAAAAAGTTGATTCTTATGTTGAACGCATTGCCGATGTGGTTAGAGCTGAAATTGGTTTAGATTAAAAACAAAAAAGCAAATCTACAAAAATGTAGATTTGCTTTTTTGTTTTTCAGGTGAGACCTTTATTTCAAGCACTTTGATAGAAATCTGGTAAAAAAAACTTACCTTCATCTACATATGAAGCACCTGATTATTTTCTGTCCCAAAAACGTGTTTGAGTAATGGCATCTATAAATTGATTGCCAAATTCAGGGTTGTTTGCAGCAAAGACAACACCAAGCGGGTTCTTCTGTTTCGGTATTTCAATATATGAATCACCATTTTCGGCGATACCGATTGGTTTATAGTGTTTGTATGCTTCGTAATAAAATTCCATGAGATACTGATTAAATTCCTCTTGGTTTTCTGCACTTCCGCCCACAATATAAAAAGCGTCATACAAAACAGGATGTTTTGTTTTAAAAGTCTCTTGTACTTCTAATTGCGTACCGTCATTTCCCGTAAGGGTGCCCAAGTTTTCACTGATAATGTGCACGAATGCTCCATGTTGCTGCAGCGATTCTAAAACTTTTTTAACTGCTGGACCGTCGAATCCATCACCAATCAACACGCCCACTTTTTGAGTAGAAGCAGAATAGGCTGTGTTAGCCATACTGAGTGCAGGGGAACTTTTTGAATCTTTTACAGGAGAAACTTTAGGCCGTTCTACGCCTAGACGATCAGCAAGAATGCTAGCCATCTCTTCATCTACATTAGCCCACATTTCCACGTTCTGCTCTCTGACTGATTTACTCTTTACATATTGAAGATGATAAGTGAAGGTATCAATCAGATCTTTTCTTTCAAAAGATGCAAGGCTGTTCCAGAACAGTCTTGCTTGGGAAAAGTAATCGAGGAACGATTCGCTAGGTGCTTCACTGGTCAAATACCCTTCTACTTTTTCTGGGTAGTGTGCATAGCCGCCTTCTTCTGGAGAAACCTCTGCTGGCGTATTTCCTGCAAGTGAATTTTCATGATGGGTGACGTTATCTTCATCAATCGGATATTTTGAAAAGCTGTCTCTAAAGTTAGTATTTACTTCGGTAATCGGCTTGTTTACAGGGATTTCATTGATGTTTCCTGTGCCGAGTCGATGGTAATCTGTGTCTCGATAGGCAAACGACCTTCCTTGTAAAACAGGATCATTCGTGAAACCAATTCCCGGAATAAGCGTGGAAGGGTCAAAGGATGATTGTTCTTCTTCTGCAAAGAAATTATCAACCAATCGATTTAAAGTTAACTTCCCGATGATTTCAACAGGAATGACTTCTTCAGGCCACAATTTTGTAGAATCAAGCACATCAAAATCATATTTAAACTCATCTTCATCAGGAACTAATTGTACGCCCAGCTCATATTCAGGATAGGCGCCTTTTTCGATTGCTTCTATCATATCCCGGCGATGAAAATCGGGATCGATGCCCCCAATCATATTGGCTTCCTCCATCAATAACGAATGGACGCCCAGTTTAGGTTTCCATACAAATCTTACAAAAGTGGACTTACCGTCTTTGTTGATAAATCGGAAAGTATTGATTGGCCAGCCTTCCATCATCCGCCAGCTTCTTGGCCGTCCTCTAAGAGACATCAGCCACATCACCATATGAGCAGATTCCTGGTTGTTTGCTACGTAATCCCAAAAACGCTCGTGGGCGACCGTCGCTTGAGGTATATCTGTGGTCTGATTCGGTTTTACTGCATGGGTCACATCCATAAACTTGATAGCATCTGACATGATGAAGACAGGGAACTGAAGGGATAGCATGTCATAATTTCCTTCTTGAGTATAAAACTTAACTGCGAATCCGCGTATATCTACAGCTGTGTCTTTCGACCCTTTATTTCCGATAAAGTTAGAAAAGCGCGTAAAAACAGGAGTTACCGTCCCGGGTTCTTGCAAAAAGTCAGCGACGGTATACTCTTTCATTGACTTCGTCAATTCGAAATCTCCATACACACCAAAACCTCTAGCATGAACTACTTTTTCCGGGATTCGTTCACGGTTGAAACGGGATTGTTTTCTGTAAAAGTGGATATCTTGAAAAGCTAAAGGACCGCGTTTTCCGGCTCGCAAACTCCAACGATCATTAGGAATTTTAAAGCCAGTATCACTCGTCATTCCTTTATCTGGACCGGTATTTTTTCGGTGATACTGATCAAGTTGTTTCTTTTTGTCATCGCGCTTTCAAATTCTTTTGAATCTCTTTCCTTATTCATGTTCTCATCCATCCTTTCAATTATGAAGAATTTATTTCCCTATAACTGTATCATCCAGCTGGTCTAGGTCTATTGCATGTGGGTTTTGTGTCGGTTGGTTTTTGTTAGATGGAAATCCATTCTAGCGCTCGAACAAATAAAACAAATGCTTATAGAAAAATGAGAGACGTTATTGAAGGTATGCGTATGCGGACTAAACTATCGCCCACCATTCTGTATAGAAGTGTTGAGAGAAGCTTGCCTTTTCTAGTGATTCTCACATTCAGTCTAGTACAACTTCACTTTGAATGCAAAAATTTGCCTTCGTCTTTGAATGCAAAGAATTATCTTCGATTATCAGTTTTTTTACCTTAGTCACTGTCCCAGATTTTCTTTGGTAGTGATCATGTTTTAGTAGGGGAATAGTGTTTCGTTTGTTCAACTCAGAATAGTGTTTTTCATAAATACGGATGAATTGGGTCCCTAAAAGATATCTTTCTGTCAAATCGATTTTTCTGTTGTCTTGATTTGATCGTCTTTAGCTTTGTTCCGCTCCCTTTCATTTTTAGTAGTAATTAAGGTTAAAAAGATATAAGAAAGAATTGAAAGGTTCTGGGGGATAAAAGAAAGTATGCTATACTAAATTGAAATTCGAACCTGTAATGGATGTTACAACTAGAAAAAACGGCTGATAACCAGCGTGGGAAAGGATGAGGGACGCAAAATGGATTACAAAACACTAATGGATATCGCCATATTGGCAGGGAAGATTATGTTGGAAAGCAATGCTGAAACATATCGTGTAGAAGACACAATGAACCATATCCTAAAAACGTCAAAGTTTGAAACGACTGAAGCCTTGGCAATTGCAACTGGATTAGTTGCCACATTAGATGATCCTAGTATTGATGATCCAATCACAATTGTTAAACGGATCAATTCGCGGGATACGAATTTAAATAAAATTGCGGTTGTAAATACTATTTCACGGCAATTGACCAGTGAAGAAATAACCATTCCAGAAGCGTATGCGGCGCTGCAGGATATTGGAAAAGTACAATATAAGCGGCTTTATAAAGATCTTGCGACATCAGCTTTAGCTGCTTCTTTTGCTTTATTGTTAGGCGGCGGTATTTTAGAAATTCTGGCTGCTGGAGTCAATGGCGGTTTGTTGGCATTGGTATTGAAAGGCGAAAAAAAGTTAGACATGGGGTCCTTTGTACGAAACGTCTTATCTTCTGCCGTTATTTCGGTAGGTGCCGGGTTGATGCATGCGTTTCTTTTTCCCACGCTTAATATGCACTTAGTCATAACGGGAACCATTATGCCGCTAGTACCAGGAACAGCCATTACAAATGCGATTCGAGATACTTTACAAGGCGATTACATGTCCGGCGGGGCTAAAGCCTTAGAGGCCTTTGTGGTCGCTCTATCGATTGCTTTAGGAGTTGCGATTGGATTGGTTCTTATTGGAGGTGTCGTATTTTGATTAGTCAAATCATAGGGGCATTTCTAGCAGTCGCAGCAGCGTCCATTATTTTAGAATCCCCCAAAAAGCATATTTTTGCGACAGCTTTTGTGGGAGCTTTAGGTTGGGGAGTTTATTTACTTTGTCTTGAAACCTTAGGAGCTGTTTCGGCTACATATATTTCAGGGTTAGTGATTTCTACTCAATCGCACATTTTCTCGCGGATTTTTAAAGTTCCTGTAACGATTTTCTTTTTACCCGGTTTTTTTCCCTTGTTTCCAGGATCGGGTATGTATTTAGCGGTTTACGAATTTATCAAAGGTCATACGGCATTAGCACAAGGCCATTTGCAAAGCACTATCCAAATAGCTGGGATGATTGCTTTAGCAATCTTTACTATCGATACGGTATTTAAAGTGATGAAAAGAGCTCAACATATAAAAGCAGAACGAACCTCTTAGATAAGTGCATAGAGTGAGGATTTGCAGCATAAGGAGTAGAGGAGCCAAAGCTCTTTTACGACTGTACTTTCATTTATAAAACCTAAAAACCCTTCAAATATTTTGATTTGAAGGGTTTTTATTGTGGAAAGGATTGTTTCAGTTGTTTATTCAGAAGTTAGCTTATTTTTAGGAGTTATGTTTTGGTTTTTAGACAAAATATAAGCTGTAAGCCAGGCAGTGATGGGGATAATCAGAATTGCACCTGTGCCAATACAAAATATAGAGATGATTTCTGAACTAAATACTTTGGAATTAACAACTTCACCAAGAGAGTAAGACAAATCTTTAAACCATAAAATTAAAGCCAGATAACCACCAATAAAGGCAAAGTACAACGTATTTGTCGTTGTTCCTAGAATATCTCTGCCGACGTTCATACCTGATTTGAATAAACCGAATCGATCGATCAGTGGGTTATGGATAGATATTTCATTCATCGCCGAAGAAATAGAAATAGCCGTATCTGTAATAGCACCGATCGTTCCCATGATTATCGTGCAGACTGCAACTTTGGCAAAATCTATCCCTACATACAATGTAAAAGAATTGAGCTCTTCTATCTCTTCTATTCCAAATCCTTGTATCATAGACATTTCAACTAATATAAAAATAACCGATACTAAAAGAACTAAAGTAATCATTGTTGAAATAAATGCGGCAATCGACTTGATCGACACATTATTGATATAAAACAAATTAATGCAACTAATGACCGTACAGGCTATTAAGGTGATGATAATGGGATTATTTGTGGAGCCCATCAAAAGCATGGTCGCAAATGTTACGCCAAAATTTAAAAAAAGAGCAATAAAAGACCTTGTTCCTTTTTCACCGCCGACAAACTTCATTAGGATAAATAAAATGACCGCTAAACACACTAATACACTCATTTTGCTGCACTCCTTTTGCGAATGAAATAAGTCGCTGTATAGATGCTGATCGGAATGGTTAAGACAATACCGATACTTCCAACAAGGGCCCTAGTCAATTCCAAGGATAAATTCATAGATAAGGTGTACCCCAATGCAGAGCCGTTTTTTAAATAGAGAAGGACCATAGGAATACTTCCGCTAACATACGCAAAAAACAAAACATTCGTCATTGTACCCATGATGTCTTTGCCTATTTCCATACCAGATGCCTTTAAGTCTTTTAGCGGAATATCTTTATTTTTATCATACAGTTCATAAAGCGAAGAGGTTATGGTAATTGCAATATCCATTACAGCTCCTAAAGAACCAACTAGAATGCTGGCTAAAAACACTTTTTGCGGCGATCTCGTTATAAATGCCATTTCCTCGTATCTAAGACCTTTTTCAGCCGTCAGAACCATGACTATGTACGCTATAAGCAATGCGGAAAAAGTTCCTGCCAATGTCGCTAGGATAGCAGCATACGTTTTTTCATTGTTTCCGCTGATCAATAACAAAGAAGTAACCGTGAAAAAAACCACTAACCCGCCGCAAATAAGCAGTAAACTGGCACGTTCTGAGTTTACATAGTTATTTAATGCGAGTGACAACACTAAGACGTTGATAATTAAACTGATTAGCGAAAACAATCCGCTTCTTTTGCCAATAAGCAATACCGTTAGGATAAATAACCACGCTGCCACCACAACATACTTATCTCGTTTTGGACCGTCAATAACGCCTCTCAAGCTCTCTCCATTATTAGTTTGGATTGAGACAAATAATTCATCTCCTATTTGATAGTTGTGGTCATATGCCCCCGATGAGGAGTATTTATTTTCTAATGAGATCAGTTGTCCTTTTCGGTCTCCATTTTTTATTTTTCCAACTAAATGTTGATAAAACAAACGATCTTTAGTATTAGGTAAATCAATCGCTTCCTGTTCTTCTTTAAGCGTTGCTTCTACTACTTCAGCTATGGGCTGTTCATATAAGTGAAAATTGTTTTGCACAAACACCATCGATGAGATGAGACACAGCAAAATAAAGCTATATAAAAAAAACGCTTTTTTCCCTAAATTGATTTTCAAAGAAAAACCTCCATTGTACAAATTCCCACTCACTTGATTGATTTTATGTATACGAAAAAGGACATTTTCCTACACAAAACACAGCAAGCAAATCTCCACTATTGTAACATATATTTTTTTGCTAACGAGTGACGTCCAGTTTTCATATCAAATAAGAAAAGAACAGCTAAAAATAATTTAGCTGTTCCCGGGTATTTTAAGCCTATATTTTGATTAAAAAGAGAAGATTATTGGTATACTATTAAAAAAAGGGGAGAAAACAATGAAGAAACCGAATGAATTAAAAAAAGGAGATAAAGTAGCTATTGTCAGTCTTTCAAGTGGTATCTTGGGAGAAGATTTTTGTTCCCATCAACTTGAGTTAGGGAAAAAGCGTTTAATGACATTAGGATTGGAGCCTGTCTTTATGCGCAATTCTTTAAAAGGGATAGACTATTTAAAACAGCATCCTGAAGCGCGTGCTCAAGATTTAAAAGATGCCTTTCGAAATCCAGCTATCAAAGGAATAATCTGTGCTATTGGAGGCGATGATACATATCGTTTATTGCCATTCTTATTAGAGGACAAGGAATTCATTCAGAACGTGCAAGCGAATCCCAAGTTATTTACAGGATTTTCCGATACCACTATCAATCACTTAATGTTCTACCAGTTGGGAATGGTCTCTTTTTATGGCCCTAATTTCATCAATGATGTAGCGGAACTCGCTGACGATTTGTTGCCATATACGAAAACCACATTGCAATCTTATTTAGAAGGACATGAACTACACGAAATTCTTTCAAGTAAGTTCTGGTATGAAGAACGCACTGATTTCTCTCAAACAGCGGTAGGGACCGAGCGCATCCAGCACCTTGAAAAAAAAGGGTACGAAGTTTTACAAGGATCAGGTTCCTTTTCCGGACCTTTGTTAGGAGGGTGTTTAGAAAGTTTCTATGATTTGCTGGCTGGAGAACGTTATCCAGATGAAGTTGAGATAAGTCAGAAGTACCATTTGTTTCCTTCTATAGAACAATGGGAAGGAAAAATCCTGTTTCTAGAAACCAGTGAGGAAAAACCTTCTCCGGAGGAATTAGAAAAAGAATTAATGACTTTAAAACAAACCGGTATTTTCTCTGTTATCAACGGCATATTGGTTGGAAAACCGCAAGATGAAGTTTATTATGAAGAGTACAAAAAAATCTATAAAAAGGTTGTCTCTGATGACACAATGCCCATATTGTATAACGTTAATTTTGGACATGCTTACCCGCATTGTGCGTTGCCTTATGGGATACATACAACGGTAAATTTAACTGAAAAAACGATTTCTTTTAATGAATCATATTTCCAAACTGCTGAGCATAAGGAATGGTGAAGGTTTATTGTAGGAACCTTAATCGCTGGGCTATAAATAAGCGAAACAATATTGGTTCCTGAAACTCAATCAGTCCAATCTTATAGATGCAATAAGCAAATGGAAATTATGGAACAAAATCATTATCGGAAAATAATTTGTTGAATGCCACTGGTATGAATCCTTATGAAAAAGCAGAGAGGTTTTATACTAGCAATTTTTATTCTATCTCCAAAATACAACTAAAATTTAGAGGTTGAGATAAAAGTCTCAGCCTCTTTTCCATTTATTAACTATTTTTTCTTAAACGTGCTCCAGTGTTTCGAGTCTGAACGCTTTTTTCTACTTTCTTTTTTTAGGAAATGTACTCCTCTTTTAACAAAGCCATTAAGTAGGCATTTTTATATTTTCCATTAGTATAGAACTGTTCTCTCAACAAGCCTTCTTTTTTAAAACCTTGAGATTCATAAATGTAGACTGCTTTTTCATTATCAGTGTCAACGTATAAATATATTTTATGCATATTCAAAACATCAAAAGCATAATTTGTTGCCCTTTCAAAAGCAAATTTAGCATAACCTTTACCACTGAATTCTGGTTTGATAATGATTTGAATTTCACAATTACGATGTATGTAATTGATTTCGACTAATTCAACTATGCCCACAATATTTTTATCATCTTCTACAATAAATCTTCTTTCAGACTCATCTAATAGATGTTTATCGAAAAGGTATTGCAATTCAGTAAGTGATTCATAAGGTTCTTCAAACCAGTAAGACATAATAGAATGTTCATTATTTAACTCGTGTACAACAGGTAGATCATTAATTTCTAGTGCTCTAAGTTTCAAAATAATCTCTCCTATTTATAATATATACATACCTATACTACCTTATTCTATCTCTGGAATACAATCATTATAAACTACTTTAATAGACTATCTTCATTCAGGAATGTCTGTTCTTTTATATGCGCATGTGTAATACAAAGGGGAGTTGAACCTTTATTATCCTTAACTGTTCAGTGCATTAAGATGTAAGAACAGCAGATCTACTTATGAAAGGTTTGCTATTCTTAATACTTATCTTCGTTACTTTAATGAAATTTTCCATCACTTCGCGACTTTGGTAACAGAGAAATAACTTTAGACCTTAGGTTATTATTTCCCTTTTTTGTCGGTTTTCGCTAAAATTGAAAAAAAGGAGTTGCTATAAATGAATGAAGCAATGAAAGTAGAAAATATTAAAGAATATATGAAACCACTAGATGTTGAGGTATCGCAAAATTTTGTATACGGTTATACAGAACCAGGATTGCTATCTTCTTTTACTTATGGAGCATTAGCATCTTTTGTGGATATGAGTCACTTTTTACTGGTCTTTTCGCCAGAAGAAATTGTTTTGGTTGGTTTAACATTGATGGGTGACTTTGCAGACACCTATGTTCGTATTCCCCGGAAGGATATTGAACTATTTAAAGCAAAAAAAGGCTTGATCCAATATAAAATAGAATTAAAAGTTAAAGGAGATAAAAAGCTGAAGTTTAAGGCGAATAAAATGATAGCGGCTGCGAAATGGCAAAAGGGCAACATAGCTTTCCTTGAATCGAATAACTGGTATCAGCCATAAGAAATTCCATATGGATAAAAAAGAGCGATTGCTGTTACTGAGTGTATATAACTATATAAGTGATATTTTGCGATCTTCTCACTCGTTTTTTATTGAATTCAAAACCCGTTTTTTTAGAATAGATTTCGTTCAATATAATATATAATTGAAGTACATATAAAAGTCTTCATTTTCTAACTAAGGAAAGGGCTGAGTGGTGTGAGTGATCGCGAAAAACAACAAAAATACAATCGAGAAAACAATATATCTAGTTCGATGTACGCAAGAGTAAATGTCGGACAAAATGCGGATAAAAATAAGCTTGATAGTGCAAAAATGTCTCATACTGGCGGCAGTATGAACAATAAAGATGAAAGAGTAATAGATAATAATTCTCTTACTTATACTGTTTTGTATTATGTAATAGGATTTTTAGTTTCTTTTGTGATTGGCTTTATTCTTTTTCGATTATTTCATAACTATTTTTATAATGAAGGAATAAATGAATTGCTGCCATCTTTGTTATTAATCAGTATATCTCTTATAAGCGGGTTCTTGAGTTCAAGACTTGTTCTAAAAAAGATGAAGTAACAGGAATTGTTTTTTTGGATTTATAGTGGAATGACAACAATACTTTTATACGGACTAAAATCGTATATGAAAAAAGCTGGACCAAATTAATTTGGTTCAACTTTTTTTGGTTACAACTATTCGCAGCAATTTTATTGTTACAATTAGTTTTAGAGAATGTAAATTTAAAGAAGCGGGAGTTATGGTAGAAATGACTAGGGATTATGTTTTATTAGCAGTATTAGCTCTAATGGCAGTATTAACAGTAAGTTTTTTAACATTAGGAATTTGGTTGTATTTGAAGGAACGAAGAATTAAGAAAAATAGCATTAACCATATACTAGGGGAAGTGGTTAATTACTCATATAACCAATCACGGGCACCGGTCGTAGAATATGAAGTCAACGGTAAAAATTATAAAACCGCTTTGCGCTATTCAGTAGTCATAACAACTTCATCTACTTTTAAACCTATAAAATCAAAGGTAAAAGGCGATATACTAGACACGAAATTGAGAATTAGAAATAATTCTGCAGCTTCTATCAATATGACCATGCAAGAAGCCTTTCCACTAGGAAGTTATATGAACGTTTATTACAATCCTGATAAGCCAAAAGAGTCTTTTGTTGAGCGTTTTGCACCAAGTTATATAGGGCTGGTATTTATGTTTGCTTCAATTATTCCTCTATGTGGTATTGTTTTGATTACTCTTTTTTCCTGAATAGAGATAAAAAAAGTGCTCAGACTTTTCAAAAGCCTGAGCACTTTTTTAAGCATTTTCTATATTAGTTTGAATGGCAGCTTTTTTATCTTGCGCTGCATGCATTTTAACCATTACGAAACGGGCAAATGGCTGAATAATAACACTCTCGAAAAATAGAGCGAGCAAGAAATTACGAGGCCAAGCGTTGATAAAGTGAGTAAAGCTATCGGCTGATAAACCATTTCCGAAAATATCTCCAATAATCGTCATCGTAAAGGACATTCCCAATACTGTAAAAAGCGTGCGGAACATAATACGAGCAGCAAAGCCGTCTGTTGGTGAAATAAATTTAGAAGATATAAATTCTGCCCAGCGGCCGATTGCTAGTGGCTCAATAATCATAACGATAACCCAAATAATAGGTAGTGCGACTAACATGGTCATTGCAACATCTTTGTTGAATTCTCCAGCTGCAATGATCATGTTGATGGAGCCCATTACTAATACTGATAAAGTTACGATAATTGTGCCATATAAAAAGCCCTCTTTACCGTTTTTTGGTAATCTGTTTTCTTGTTGCATAATTATTTTTCTTCCTTTCGAAATCCATATTTGAGACCGACGCTAAATAGATAAGCAAATACAGCGATGAATAATATGCCAATAATAAATTACGCTATGGAGCGAATAAATGTCAGACATATCCATAAGCTGCATTAAATGCAAGTTGTACTGAAGATGTACCCAGTTTAATAAATGCAATAGTAAAGGGCTGCTTTTACGCAGCCCCAATTTTTATATTAACAAAGTCTATAAATGGGCTCTGTCTAATTTAATTGTTCACTTTTAAGATACTTGGCAATAATGCGGCAACTGTTTTTAAAGGTTTTGCGGATTTTTGCGTTAAACAAAGCATCATTGCGCCTTCGATTGAAGCTGTCAGCAATAGTGCCATAGCAGAAGCTGATTCATCTGAATAACCATTTGTTAACAGCTTCTTGCAGTAAAGGTGTTGAAGATTTTCATATAGAGCATTACAAGCAGTGCGGACCGGTTCACTCATCGTGGCCATTTCACTAACAATGCTGCTAAATGTATAGCCGATAATAGTGCCATTCTGTTCAAAGCTGTGAACCAACTTATCGATCATTGAGAGTATAGCGTCCTCAGCTGATGGGTATCGATTAAAAATAGCTTCGATATCTGTGGTGATGGCTTCATTCAAACCTTGCAAACAAGTAATCAATAATTCTTCTTTTCCATTTGGAAAATGATGATAGAGCGCTCCTTTTGTAACATTACAGGCTTTTAAAATCTCGTTAAGACCGACATTTTTATAGCCTTTTTGCTGAAAAAGGGACGTAGCAGTATCAATTAATAGCGATTTTGTATTCATATTTGATGTATTTCTCCTAACATACCAACGGGTCTGTTTGTTAGTATAGCAAACCTTTGCCCAAAAACATAGCTTTAAATTGAAAAAATTAAAACTAAATGAAAGCTTAACTGGCAAGGCATATGCCTTGTTTTAAAAAATTGGTTCAGGGATTTAGGAGAAATTTTTGTTTAGCCAATGATTAAGAACGCAACCATTTTGTCCATACTTCAGTTGTCTGAGTTCTAATAGAAAAAAATTAAAAAATTATTCTATTTAAACCAACTTGTTTTGTATTACAAGGGATTATTAGTTTCGTGATGTAGCTTACTCTATTTCGAAAAGATTCACCATCTTAAAAAAATTTAAAAGAACCTTTTATTAGTTAAAAACAAAAGGGTTGACAGTTAACGATTACAGACGTAAACTAAGTATAGAATTAAACGACTACGAATGTAAACGAAAAGAGGGTCTTAAATGACAACGAAAGTAAAAACAACGATTACTGAAGCTGAATGGGAAGTAATGCGGGTTGCATGGACAGCTGAAACGGTTACGAGCAAAGAAATCGTGGCTGTATTAAAAGACAAAATGAATTGGAAACCAGCTACGATCAAAACATTGATAGGAAGACTGGTTGAAAAAGGATTATTGGCCACTGAACCAGTGGGGAATAAATTTATTTACACACCTACTGTTAGTGAAGAAGATAGTGTTAAAAACGTGACACTGGATGTGTTTTCACAAATGTGCAATAAAAAGGTTGGCACAACGCTTGCCAATTTATTGGCAGAAGCAACCTTGAGCCATGAAGACGTGAGGTTGTTAGAAGAAGTTTTAGCTCAGAAAAAGAAGGAAGCTGTAGATGAAGTAGCATGTAATTGTGCTCCTGGCCAATGCAATTGCTAGTAGTAAGAAAAAAATAAGGAGGAGAGAGTATGACTCATAAAACATTTACGATTGAAGGCATGACGTGTGCTTCGTGTGCACAAACGGTTGAAAAAGCTGCTAAAAAATTACCAGGCGTTCAAGAAGCCAATGTCAATTTAGCGACTGAAAAGTTGACCATTGATTATGATCAAGCAAACCTGTCTGAAAAAGATATCCAAGCGGCAGTGGCTGATGCTGGCTATCAAGCCATGAGCCTCGATGTACAAAAAACATTCAATATTGAAGGAATGACATGTGCTTCGTGTGCACAGACGGTTGAAAAAGCTGTTGGGAAATTGTCTGGAGTTTCAACGGTCAGTGTAAACTTAGCAACTGAAAAGATGCAGATCCATTATGATCCGGCAACCGTTACAGCTTCCAGCATTACCCAAGCAGTAGCGGATGCAGGTTATGAGGCTGTCGAAGAAGTTGATTCTGCAAATGAAGCAGATGAGCACCAAGATAAGAAAGCGGTCTACATTCAAAGCATTTGGAAGAGATTTTGGGTTTCTACTCTTTTTACAGTTCCGTTATTGTACATTTCAATGGGACATATGTTGGGAGCACCTCTTCCTGAATTCCTGAACCCTGCAATGAATCCTGGTGTATTTGCCATTGCCCAACTTATTTTGACCTTGCCAGTTATCTTTTTAGGGAAAAAATTCTTTACAGTTGGTTTCAGAGCGTTATTTAAAGGCCACCCGAATATGGATTCATTAGTAGCTTTAGGAACCAGTGCAGCATTTATTTATAGTGCAGGAGCAACTGTCGGAGTTTTTATGGGACATCCTGATTACGCGATGGAACTATATTACGAATCAGCTGCAGTGATTTTAACGCTAATCACCTTAGGGAAATACATTGAAGCACTTTCGATGGGGAAAACTTCTGAAGCAATAAAAAAATTAATGGGCCTAGCTCCTAAAACTGCCCGTGTTATCCGCAATGGACAAGAAGTTGAACTGGCGGTTGCAGATGTCCAAGTCGGCGATAGCATCGTTGTTAAACCTGGCGAGAAAATGCCGGTGGATGGAACGGTCACTGAAGGAACAACTTCGGTTGATGAAGCGATGCTGACGGGAGAAAGCATGCCTGTCGAAAAAAATAAAGGCGACAATATCATTGGAGGCAGCATTAATACTAATGGGACGATTCAGTACGAAGCGACTAAAGTTGGGAAAGATACGGCTTTAGCACAAATCATCAAATTAGTAGAGGATGCACAAGGTTCAAAAGCGCCGATAGCTAAATTAGCTGACACGATTTCGGGTTACTTTGTTCCAATCGTCATTGGCTTAGCATTGCTTTCCGGTTTAACGTGGTTTGTCGCAGGACAATCTGGCATCTTTGCTTTAACGATCATTATTTCGGTTTTAGTGATTGCTTGTCCATGTGCGCTAGGACTAGCAACGCCTACAGCAATCATGGTAGGAACTGGAAAAGGCGCTGAACATGGCGTCTTGATCAAAAGCGGCGTAGCACTTGAAGCAACTCATCAAGTTCAAACAGTTGTCTTTGATAAAACGGGAACGATCACAGAAGGCAAACCTAAAGTAACGGACATCATCACTACGAATGAATTTCGTAAAGATGATTTGTTGCTGCTAGCTGCTTCAGCTGAAAAAGGATCAGAACATCCGCTTGGCGAAGCCATTGTCAATGCGGCAGAAGAGCAAAAGATGACCTTATTGAAGACGCATGATTTTAGTGCAGTTCCAGGACATGGAATCGAAGGAACGATAAATGATCAGTTTGTTTTATTAGGAAATAAAAAATTAATGGAGGAACGCTCTATCTCATTGGGAACGTTGATCACTGTTTCAGATGAATTGGCGGGCCAAGGAAAAACGCCTATGTATGTGGCGGTTGACGGTCAATTGGCTGGCATCATCGCCGTTGCAGATACGATCAAAGAAAACAGTAGAATGGCCATTGAGAAGTTGCATCGCATGGGATTAGAAGTAGCGATGATTACGGGCGACAATACCCGAACTGCTGATGCGATTGCCAAACAAGTCGGAATCGACCGCGTATTAAGCGAAGTTTTACCAGAAGAAAAAGCAAACGAAGTGAAGAAATTGCAAGCAGAGGGCAAAAAAGTTGCGATGGTAGGAGACGGGATCAATGATGCACCGGCTTTAGCACAAGCTGATATCGGAATTGCTATTGGTTCGGGAACAGATGTTGCCATTGAATCAGCGGATATTGTTTTAATGAGAAGCGATTTGATGGATGTTCCAACGGCAATTGAATTGAGTAAAGCAACAATCAAAAATATCAAAGAAAACCTGTTTTGGGCATTTGCTTACAATACACTGGGCATTCCTGTCGCAATGGGGATCTTGTTCCTGTTTGGTGGTCCTTTATTGAACCCGATGCTTGCCGGAGCAGCGATGAGTTTTAGTTCCATATCGGTTTTATTGAATGCTTTGCGGTTGAAACGATTTAAACCATCTTCAATGTAAATAGAAAAAAGCAAGACCACTAAATTTAAAGGAGACAGATAAAATGAAAAAAGAATTAACGATTGAAGGCATGAAATGTGAAGGCTGTGCCAGTACGGTTGCTGAAAAGTTTCAAGCAGTAGACGGTGTTGAACGCGTGATGATCGATTTAGACAGTAAAACGGCTATCGTAGAAAGCCAAAACGAAATTGATGCGCCAGTATTTCAAGGAGCACTGGCTGACACGAAATATAAAGTTGTAGAAACAGCAAACTAATGTAGTGAAAAAACGAAAAAAAACAGCTGCTGATTAAATTGGCGGCTGTTTTTCTTTTTAATCTATTTTAACCTTTAGTTTCTCTTTTTTTAGTAATGATAGGAGTGAAATCGGCATAAAATAAAAAATATAGGCGCCTGAACCCTTTTGAGTACCTTAAAGCTATTAAATGTCTATTGATAAGGTAGGCAAACTCCTTTTTAGTACCTTAAGTCTTTTAAATTGCTATCGATAAGGTAGGCAAGTACACTATATGCGCTTCTATGGCTTTTTGAGATGATTTTTGCATTCTAAGTGTCGCCAGCATAGTAAAAAAAGTTGACTTCCACAGCGTTATTCAGTATGCTTTGTTTATCAAATTCAAATTGTGAGGGATCATTATGGAAAAGCAATCAGCGATCCAGAATCAACTACAATTAAATAACTATTACTTTAGCTATCTTAGATGCTGTTTGTAGAAATGATTACTCATGGATGCAAACAACTAACAACTTTGTTTGTATCTATAATGGCTAGAGCTCTTTGAGTTTGATGAATTATGCCACATAGATGAAATTTAAAATCTAGGTGGTTATCACATAACTTTTATACTAAAACGTCTTTTTGTTAAGCGAAGACGAAACACCCACCTAGATTTTATACAAAATCTAAGTGGGTGTTTTTTATTGGTTAGAAAAGCAAGTTATTACTAACTGCTTATCCAAAAAAGAAGTGCTGATGGACTTTTAGTTTGGGTAAGCACAAAAATAGGAGGAAGAAGAAATGAAAAATGGAAAAAGAATAAACAATAAGCTGGCTGGTTTAGCTATAGCACTCATTGCCACATTGAGTTTGGCGGCATGCGGCAATTCAGCAGACAGCAAAGAAGATGAAGTCGTACATGTAGGCATATTGCAATTTATGGAACATGGTCCATTAACATCTGCACGAGAAGGGTTTCTAAGCGAACTGGCAGAAGCTGGTTACGTTGAAGGAGAAAATTTAGTGGTTGATTACCAAAATGCCCAAGGAGACCAAGCGAATCTGCAAAGTATGAGCAATCAATTAGCGGGAGAAAATGACGTGATTTTGGCTATCGCAACCCCAGCGGCTCAAACATTAGCTAATCTGACTAGTCAAGATCCTATTTTATTTACGGCTATCACTGATCCTGTCGATGCCGGTTTAGTGGAAAGCAATGACGTTCCAGGTACGAACCTTACAGGAACAAGCGACATGGTGCCTATTGAAGACCAAGTTTCTTTGTTGCTGTCTCTCACACCTGATGCTCAAACGATTGGCATTATTTACAATTCCAGTGAACCCAATTCTAAGATCCAAGCCGATTTAGCACAGAAAGCTCTTGAAGCTGCTGGAGTAAAGGTTAAAGTATCGACCGTTACAACAACGAACGATGTTCAACAAGTTATGACCACGCTTGCTGAAGAAGTTGACGGAGTTTACATTCCAACAGACAACACTTTGACCAGCACGATGCCGACTGTCAGCGAGATCGCAAAAGAATACGACTTGCCAGTAGTTCCAGGTTCAGCTGGAATGGTAGAATCTGGAGGATTGGCAACTTACGGTATCAAATACGAAGATTTAGGACGTCAAACGGCTCGGATGGCATTGGAAATAATTGAGAATGGGAAAAACCCAGCTGAAATGCCAGTAGAAACCTCAGATCATTTAGAATTGTTTATCAATGAAGAAACGGCTGAATCGCTTGGCATCGATCCTTCTAGCATTACCATGCCAGAAACAGCTGATTAAAATAAGCAGCTCACTTTATTATAGGGTAATTTAAAATTCAAATTTTTCTTCTAGTCTAATCCGTTAACTAAAATTAAAACCATATATTAGCGAATATTTTAAACGGATGTTTGAGAACGAGCGATTTTTCCGCGTAGCCGCAAACCAAGGGTGACCGCGATGATAGCTTTGATGATATCCCCGGGAATAAAGACAAACATTCCCATTTGGAAAATCTGGAAAACCGATAAATTAACTCCCAGGTATCCTGTTAAGATGAGGGCCATGTATGGAAGCCCAATGAGATAGAAAATTAATGAGCCTGCCAGAACAGCTAGTGAAACAGTTTTAATAGTAAATCGATACTGTTCTAAAATAAAGGCGATGACGTAAGCTCCAGCTGCAAAACCAAAAACAAAACCGAAACTTGGACTGAGGAAAGACTGAAATCCGCTTGTGATAAGAATCAAAATAATATGCAAACCTTGTGCGACAACAGCATTCCTCTTTGAGAGCAGTAATCCAGTCAATAAAGCAACTAACGTTTGCAACGTTAAAGGGATAGGGCCAAGAGGAATACTGATAAATCCGCTGATAAAGGTTAAGGCAGCCATAATGCTGCAATAGGTGAGATCCCTTGTACTCATTTTCATTTTTTGTTCTCCTTGTTAAACGGACGTTTGATGGTTATTTCACCATAAGACAAAGTACGCTGCTCGCCATTTTCCATCTTAACGATTAGGCCGCCTTGTTGATCAATATCGAGTGGAATAGCCTCAAATTCTTGTTTTCCTTGTCTAAAGTCGATTTTTTTCCCAAAGACAAAGCAACGTTCTTTGTAAGCTTCAAGGTACTCTCTTGTTTCAATCTGTTGATAAATATGGTGAAATTGATTTGTGATTTCAGCAATCAATTCATTACGAGTTGTTTCCGGGTTTTCTGTGGACAACAAACTCCCTGCAATAGATTGTAATTCAGCTGGGAATCCTTCAAGCGGCA
This sequence comes from Carnobacterium sp. CS13, assembly GCF_016653495.1. Lineage (NCBI taxonomy): Bacteria > Bacillati > Bacillota > Bacilli > Lactobacillales > Carnobacteriaceae > Carnobacterium > Carnobacterium sp. CS13. Next base: position 321,600 of record NZ_CP067364.1, read on the forward strand.
TTCTGAAATTTAAACCGATTCCTAGAATAATCGTTTCGATTGTTCCATTTTCAAAATTTGTGACGGCTTCAGTTAAAATACCAGAAATTTTATAACCGTCTAAGTAAATATCGTTCACCCATTTGATTTTTGGTTTCTTTTTGGTTATTTTTTCAATCGCCAAACAAACGGCGACGGCCGCAGCAGTTGTGATCAAAGTTGCATCCATCGTAGTCATCTGTGGTTTTAGAATAAGACTCATGTAAATGCCTGTTTTAGGCGGAGAATAGAAAAATCTTCCTAGTCGTCCTTTTCCTTTTGTCTGCTCTTCGGTTAAGACAATTGCTTCTGTATTTGCTTGTTCAACGATTATTTTCTTTGCTTCATTATTAGTCGATTCGGTGGTTTTAAAAATATGAAAAGGGCGATCTTTTAGTTCCGGCAGCAAGAAAGGGCGTATCGCTTCAGCAGATAAAAGATCAGAAGATGCCGAAAGACAATACCCTTTATTCGTTATCGCTTCGATTGCATAACCTTCTTCTTTCAATAAATTGATGGCTTTCCAAATGGAAGTCCGGGAAATTTTCAAGGTATTCGCTAATTCTTGTCCAGAAATAGCGGTGCCTTTATTTTTTTCTAAAAAAGCTAATACGCGTTGTTTTGTTGTCATATCATTCACCTCTGTAGTTTCTATAATGAAAGTGTAATAGGTAAAGGGTGCGTTGTCAACCGAATTTTTTATAAGGTTAACAATGAGGGGGTTCTAGCTGTTGTTGGACTAATAGTCATTAAATTGAAGTTTTTTATACTTTTAAACGAAACAGCGAAACAACTGGCTCAGTATCCATTATTTTTCAAACTCAATATGTTAAAATTAATGTGAAACTGCTAAAATTTAGTTAAATAACGTATACCAGCTATTTCCTTCAACTATTCGTGCGGCAGGGTAACGAGATTATATAGTGCAATACTGTTAAAACGTTCATTAGTTCTTCCAAACATTCCCGTTGATTCAGATAGTTCCTTAGGGAATCAAGATACTTGAAAGAGTACGTGTTAAATACGATTAACTGCCTGCCAAAATAAGAAGTATAATAAATGATCAATAAAAAAGAAAGATAGGGGATTTTTTAATGGACATGAAAGAATTTATAGCTTTTTGCAAGAACGGTTATCCAATTCCAGATAAAGACGAAGAATTGGAGGAATTAGCAGCTCAATGCAGTGATGAAGCTCAAAAAATTACCATGGCATTGAATACATCCTATCATTCACAAAAAGAAATCGTAGATATTTTCAGCGAACTGACAGGCAGCAAAGTCGATTCGTCTTTTGTCTGTAATCCGCCGTTTTACACGAATTTTGGTAAGAATATCACTATTGGAAAAAACGTATTTTTCAATATAGGTTGTTCCTTTCAAGATAGAGGCGGAATTAGGATAGGAAATGGCACCTTGATAGGTATGAATGTCACGATTGCTACACTTAACCATGGCTTATCTTTAGAAACAAGGAACACAACTTATCCTTCTCCAGTTGCTATTGGAGAAAATGTTTGGATCGGATCCAACTCAACCATCCTGCCGGGCGTCACAATTGGAAACGGCTCAGTTATTGCTGCAGGAGCAGTTGTTGCTAAAGACGTTCCAGAGAATACGGTTGTTGCAGGAGTACCAGCAAAAGCGATTAAAAAAATCAATAATGAAACAAAGTAAACAAATATATCTAAAGAGGAGGCGGGAAATAATGGAAAACAAAGAAAGACCGCATATTTTTTATGGGCAGCTAGACAACCCTGATTGGCCGCTTTATTTAGCTGCTACAGCAGAAGGGCTCTGTTTTATCGGCTCTTTAGATGAAGGATTTGACGAGTTAACAAAATGGGCTGAAAAATATACCCCTTATGCCTTATTAGAAGAGAACGAAGGCGAGGTAGCAGTATATGCTAAACAATTGCAAGAGTATTTCAAAGGGGAAAGAAGCCAGTTTGAATTGCCGATCGATACAACTGGAACTGCATTTCAACAAGAAGTATGGGCAGCATTAATGGAGTTGCCGTATGGCGCAACGACTTCATATGGAGAAATAGCCAGCAGGATCAATAAGCCTGGTTCTTCTCGGGCTGTCGGAACGGCTATTGGGAAAAACCCTGTTTTAATCGTTGTTCCTTGTCATCGAGTAATCCACAAAAATGGTGGGATTTCAGGGTATAGAGGAAAGCTGCCAATGAAGAAAAAACTATTAGAATTGGAAGCAGTAAGGAGGAATGGATACAGGTCGTCTATTCTTCTTGACTAATTAAAAATAGTCTTTATACTAATAATTAATTGCACAAATCGATTGTTTTCTAGGGTTCCGCAATCAACTGATTGGCCTGGACCGAGAGAAAACGCACAGTTTTACTGTGTCACGGAGGGACAAAAGCCCGGGAGTAACTGGTAACCAGTTTACTTTCGGGCTTTTTATTTTGCAATAAATGAGGAAGGGGAAGTTTTAATATGAATAAGCAGTGGGGAAAAGTATTGTTAGGCGCTGTTTGTGAAGTGCTATGGGTGATTGGTTTAAACCATGCTGCTAATATTTGGGCATGGCTAGGAACACTTCTTGCAATAATACTTAGTTTTTATTTGATTATTGCAGCAAGCCAATACATTCCAGTCGGAACAGTATATGCTGTCTTCGTTGGTTTAGGAACAGCAGGAACGGTTTTTTCTGAAATTATTTTCTTTAATGAACCTTTAAATATCAGTAAATTACTGCTGATTTTTCTTTTACTGGCAGGCGTTATAGGATTGAAGTTAGTGACCGAACAAAAAACTGAAAAAGGAGAGGTTTCGTAATGGCGTGGCTTTCATTAATTGCAGGCGGATTATTTGAAATAGTGGGTGTCATGATGATCAATCGACTAAACCAACACCGCAATTGGCAATCGTTAGTTTTATTAGCAGCAGGTTTTGGAGTAAGTTTCTTCTTCCTTTCATATGCGATGAAAACCATTCCTATGGGAACAGCTTACGCTATTTGGACAGGGATAGGAGCATCCGGTGGGGCTATACTAGGAATGTTGCTGTATGGCGAATCAAAAGATTGGAAAAGAATTCTTTTTATAGCAATGGTTTTAGTCGCAACGATCGGGTTAAAACTTGTCTCATGATAAAGAAATAATCACAAAAGTTGATTGAGAGAACCCTTCTCAGTCAGCTTTTTTGCTGTTCACGTTATGATCAGACAAGCTGAATTTTTGCTTAATGAAGCTAAATCCTTTAGATTAAAATAGATAAGAGAAACAGATAAAACAAGCAGAACTTCTAAAGGAGGAACGTTTTATGTACAAAGATTTAGAGGGAAAAGTTGCAGTCGTTACTGGAGGCTCTAAGGGAATAGGAAATGCCATTGCTAGGCGTTTATCAGAAGAAAAAATGTCCGTTGTCATCAATTACCACAGCGATAAAGAAGGTGCCGAAGAGACGGTTGCTGATTTGAAAAAATTAGGCGGCGAAGCAGTTGCGGTACAAGCAGATGTGGGAACTGAAGAAGGAGTAGACAGTTTATTGAAAGCAGCTTTGGAAAATTTTGGTGGTTTAGATTTATGGGTCAATAATGCTGGAATGGAGAATCAATCTCCCACCCATGAATTGAAATTGGAGGATTGGAACAAAGTATTGAACGTCAATTTAACAGGAGTATTCTTAGGTTCTAAAGCCGCTTTAAACCACTATTTAGAAAAAAATAAAAAGGGCAACATTATTAACCTATCTTCTGTTCATGAACGGATTCCTTGGCCGACATTTGCGCATTATTCAGCAAGTAAAGGCGGAGTGAAGTTGTTTAATGAAACAATCGCTTTAGAATATGCACATAAAGGCATTCGAGTGAACAGCATTGCACCAGGGGCTATCAACACGCCCATTAATGCTGAAAAATTTGAAGATCCAGAGAAAAAAGAAAGTACTTTAGAGATGATTCCGATGAATACCATCGGAAAACCAGAAGAAGTAGCTGCGGCCGCTGCTTGGTTAGCTTCTGCAGAATCAAGTTACGTAACGGGCACGACATTATTTGTGGATGGTGGAATGTCGCTTTACCCATCATTTGAAGAAGGAAAAGGTTGAGCAGTTAATCAAACGGATAGTGCCAGCCAAAGAACCATTTAAGAAGGAGAAGAACAAATGGATAAATTTATGAAAAGAGCAGTAGAACTTGCAGCAGCAAATGTTCGCAATGGAGGCCAGCCGTTTGGAGCGGTGTTGGTAAAAGAGAATGAAATCGTCGCTGAAGGTGTGAATGAGCTGCATAACACTTATGATATCAGTGGACATGCTGAAATGCTGGCTATTCGTAAAGCTCAGTCAGAGCTTCAAACCCATGATTTATCGGACTATACGATATATGCCAGCGGAGAGCCGTGCCCAATGTGTTTAGCAGCGATGTATTTATCTGGTATGAAGCAAGGATATTATTGCGCATCGGTTGAGACAGCTGCTGAAACTGGCCTAGGCGCCTCTCAAGCAATTTATGCAGATTTTAAAAAACCAAAATCAGAACGAAAACTTTCGATGAAGCAGATACCATTAGAAGAAGGCCAGGAAAACCCAATGGAAATTTGGCAAAATAAACAGTAGGAACCGTTTATTTAAGAATTTTAAACAGGTTGAAGAATAAGTACCGTTTAAGTCTATTTTAGATTTAAACGGTACTTTACTGTTGTGTTTTAAATCTTAAAAAAGAGAAAATTAAGTTAAACTAAATAAAAAGGTTGCATTGCAAATAAAATTAAGTTATGCTTTAAAACGTAATCGTTACGATTTGTGACGCAAGTTTTTGGAATTTCCTTGTTTCACTACATAGATTATGGTCCATAAAAATAGAATGGTTTAAGATGGGGAGGAATTAGAACATGAAGAAAAAATTAACTTATTTAGTTTTGACTTTATTTGGGGCGGTCTTATTGATTGCCGGATGCGGGAAATCAGGAAATTCAGCTAATGAAGAAGATTCTGGCAAATTAAAAGTCGTTACGACTTTTTATCCAATGTATGATTTCACAAAAAATGTAGCGCAAGAGAATGCAGTTGTTTCTTTGCTTGTTCCAGCAGGAACAGAAGTACACGACTTCGAACCGAGTGCCAAAATGATAGCACAAATTGAGAATGCTGATGTTTTTGTTTACAACAGTGATGAAATGGAAACTTGGGTACCCAGTGTACTGAAATCGATTGACACAAGCAAAACAGTTATTGTGAATGCAAGCGAAGGTATTGATTTGATCCATAACGAAGCAGATGCCGATGAGCACGATGAGGAACACGAACATGAAGGAGAAGAACATTCTCATGCTGTCGATCCTCATGTCTGGTTAGACCCAGTATTAGCACAAGCAGAAGTAACAAATATCCAAAAGGGTCTTGCAGAAGCTGACCCTGATAATAGCGATGTTTATGCAGCTAATGCAGAAACTTATCAACAAAAGTTAGAAGATTTAAATCAAGAATTTGTATCGGCTTTTGAAAATGCGACAAAACGTTCTTTTGTGACGCAGCATGCAGCTTTTGCTTACTTAGCAAAACGCTACGACTTAACTCAGATTTCCGTCTCAGGGTTATCCTCTGATGCAGAGCCTAGTCCAGCCAAATTAGCAGAACTATCTGATTTTGTAACTGAAAATAAGGTTGATTACATTTATTTTGAAGATAATGCATCCTCTAAAATTGCAGAAACATTAGCAGATGAAGTTGATGTCGAGTTGCTGGTATTAAGTCCGATTGAAGGCGTTACGCAAAAAGAACAAGATGCAGGAATAGACTACATTCATGTGATGCAAGATAACCTTAATGCTTTAAAGAAAAGTATCCAATAATAGTAAAACAAGTCGACTATTTTAACACTTCCAAGATCAACTTGTTTAAAATTAAAACAGTGAATGCTAAAAAATAATAGACAGGAAAAACAACAATAACAAAATGATCTATATCTAAAAACAAATGATTGGCAACCTATATTAAATAGGAGGTTAATCGTTTGTTTTTTTCTGTCTTTAAAAACAGCCATCCAAATCAATGCGCTTTGTTTGGATAAGATTGTTAAGGCTTAAAAAAAGTGGTATATTTCATTTGTGAGAACGCTTTAAAAATGCAAGGAGGAGATCATTTTTTATATGCTAGCGTTAAAAAAGAAAAACATAACATTGTGGATATTGTGTTCAATTGTATTGGTTTTTTTACTGCTCAGTTGTTTATTCTTTTGCCCAGAACACTCGTGAATACATTCGTGAGATGAATGGGTATCTGCGGAAAGCGGAACTTATTCTAGATCAATAGCGGTAAAAAGAAGAAAAGAAAAGAACGTTAAACGACTGGTTTTCAACTACACTAAACCCCTTCCCTTACATCTGGTATACTAACACAGTAAATAAGAGGAAAAAATTGAGAGTTAACAATTATAATGAATACGTTTTCTTTGCGTGGTTTGTATAATCTTATAAATAAAAATTACTTCTTGAAATCAATCTAAAACAACGGAATGGATGAAAGGAGCGACTCCAGATGGCAACCCCAACATATGTATTGACTTTGCCGTTAAAAACAGAGCTTGGGCAAGAACATAAACTGAATAAACGGTTGGAGATTGCTCGCGGCATTTACAATGCCTGTCTGGGAGAAGCTCTAAAACGGATTCGTTATATGAAAAGAGATCCAGCATACAGAAAAACCGTTAAGATGCCAAAAGGGATAGAACGAAATCAGGGCTTCCGTTCTTTAAAAAAACAGTACGGCGTGGAGAAGTATGCTTTAAACGGGTATGTTCAAGAGATGGGCCATTTGTTCAAGCAGAATATCGGTTCCCAAATGGCGCAAAACTTAGCTGAACGAGCTTTTGCTGCGGCAGAAAAAGTTTTATACGGAAAGAGCCGTCAGGCTCACTTTGTCCCTTCTGGGCACTTCTTTTCGGTAGAAGAAAAAACAAATCAAACCGGTCTACGTTATTTTTCAGACACGCGAACCGTTAAGTGGCTCGGCTTGGTGATGCCCGTCAAATTAAAAACAACCGACGAATATGCTCATACAGCTCTATTGGATCGAGTGAAATATTGCCGTTTAATGAAGAAACAAATTCGCGGGAAAGACCGCTTCTTTATTCAACTCGTGCTGGAAGGCATCCCGCCGAAAAAACGAACCCATAACCACTCTACGGATGAAACGGCACGTGTCGGATTAGACATTGGAACAGCTACTTTGGCTGTCGTAAGCGACACAAAAGTTCAACTGGTCGAATTAGCTGAAGGCATTGAAGGAGAAGAAAAGAAAAAACGACGGATCCAACGCCGATTGGATCGGCAAAGACGCGCCAACAACCCAAATAAGTTCAACGAAGACGGCACGATCAAGAAAGGCAACAAAGACAAATGGGTCATCAGTAAAAATTACCAGAAAACCCGCAGGGAACTAACGGAGATTCAACGAAAAATCGCAGATAAGCGCAAGCAGTCGCACAATCGGCTGGCTAACGCTATCTTATCCTTAGGTCTGGATGTTCGAGTCGAACAAATGAATTGGAGCGGTTTGCAGAAAAGAGCAAAAGAAACGACCCTCAATAAAAAGACAGGAAAGTTCAACTGCAAGAAACGGTTCGGAAAGTCTCTCGCTGCTCGCGCACCCGCTTTGTTTCTCAAAATCGTAGATCGAAAGCTATCCTACCTTGATTTATCTCTAAAGAAAATCGACACCGCAAAAGTAAAAGCTAGTCAATTTGAACATATTAACCAAACGTATACAAAGAAGAACTTATCACAACGATGGAACTCCTTTGAAGAAGGCCAGATCCAACGCGACTTATACAGTGCCTTCTTGGTCCTAAACACGACAGAAGATTTGAAATCGATCGATATGGAACGCGTAAACCAAACATGGAAGAACTTTCATAGATTACATGATGCTGAAATCAATCGTCTAAAAGGGTTGAATAAAAAACAATTAAGCAGTATCGGATTGTGAAACAAAAAAACAACGGGTATTGAACTGTGCCCACAGGACACTAATGTGTACAGCGGTATGCTTGTCCATGAAAGTCTAAGGAACTTCAAACCAGTGGTTGATGTCCGCTTTCGGGAACGCAAGTTCTTGAAGTCAGTCAAACGAAGTTTGTCTCTCCTTAGAACCTCGTGACTTTAGTCATGAGAGGTTCAGAGTGGTCTTATTTTCTTGCTCAATGGAATCAAACGAGCTTTAATTGGAGGGATGCAAAATCATTCTATTTAGAAAGATTATAAAGCAATCCATTTCACTTATTACACTACCTGCTGGTATTGTTTTACTGGTTTGTTTGAGTTATTCATTGCCTTTCAGTATGAGAAAACCAGGTTTATTTCTGGATACAGTTAAAGAAACCGTTGCGCAAATCTTTACATATCGTAATTTTTCCGAGTTATCCACAAGTTATCAACAGGTCAATGGCTACTACACATTGAAATTGATCAGTGCAAGTCTGGGGATAACCTTATTTTCATTAATTGTGTATAGTTATTATTTTCCGAGGCTGAAGAATAAATCGATTATGAGACTCATAAGGTATTTGGAAGATATTGAGAGTTTGCCCGTTGTTGGCATAGTGCTTTTTGTCCATTGGTTCAGTGTGATCATCTATAAAGCAACTTCCATCTATCTATTTAAAACAGTTGGCACGCCTAGAGAGCCAGCGATAGTCGTCCCATTAGTTATATTGAGTATTTTTCCCATTGTATTTTTAATCAAATATATGACTCCCTATATCAAAGATGTTTACCGTTCCAATTATTTCATTTTCGCAAAATCACTGGGATATCCTAAATATAAATTATTTTTTTCCTATGTTATCCCCAGCTTATTAATATTTTTAGAAAGCATTATAAAATTTATTTATTTAGAAATGATCTCAGTGATGCTTTTTATTGAGATTCAATTCAATACAGGCGGACTATTGACCGGTCTAAGAAATACGCAAATCATGCCCTCTAATCACAGCCCGCAAATAATGGTCATTAACTATTTGTTTTTATTGTTGATTCCATATCTTTTTATGAGTATTTTATTTAAAATGGTCAAGATTTTTAGCCAGCCGATTAAACAAGATTGAGGAGAGGTGTTCAAATGCAAAGAATAGTTATTGTAGGACCATCAGGATCTGGCAAATCTACCCTTGGTAAAACCTTGTCGGATAAATTAGATATTCCAGTCACACATTTAGATTCGCTCTTTTTTAAAGCTGGTTGGGTCGAAATCGAAAAAAAGGAATTAGTAGAAAAAGTCACACATCTTATTTCGACTAATGAAAAGTGGATCATTGAAGGCAATTATTCCTCTACATTTCCCATACGGTTACAACATTGTGATCAAGTTATTTTTCTTGATTATCCTCGCTCTCTTTATTTGTTCAGAGCGATTAAACGTTCTTTTAAATACTATGGGTGTACTCGTCCTGATATGGCAGAAGGGTGCTTTGAACGTTTCGATTTTTCTTTTTTTAAATATGTTTGGAATTTTCCTAAAAGGCGAAAAAATTTGCTGGCTATTTTGAATGAACACAGCAAAGACAAAAATAATATAGTGATCTTAAAGAATACCAAAGAACTAAACCATTATCTTGATACAATTAATTAATGAATTTGAATGTAAAAATTGATTTAGAGATACTAACTGTATTGAACTTTGTTGGATCATACGGAAACTTGTTAACAACATGTGGATAAACCAGCTTACTTATCCACATGTTGGGGATAAGTATTAAATTTTAGTTTGGGATTGGGATAACGGTTCTTTTCTGCATTGTTTCTGTCTTTAGGGCAGGGCAAGTTTGTCCCAAAAAGTGAAAATGAGACAAACTATCGCAAAAATATGTCGGTTTTGTCCTAACAGAGTCAAAATGGGACGAGCTGCCGCAAAAATATATATTTATTTTAAATAAAGGTGCCAGCTATTGATCTTCCATTGCAATCATTAATAATTCAGTTTTTTCAGAAAACCAGAAAAAACTCGTTTTTCTTTAAAAAGCAGCTACTTTGACGTAATATGAACTAGACTAGTTACTTATAAAAAATCAGGAGGCTAACAATGAATTCGAATTACAATAAATTATTTGAACCTTTCACATTTGCATCAGGTGTAACTATAGATAACCGTGTCATGATGGCGCCGATGACTACCAATTCAGCTTTTGAAAACGGTATGGTGACGACCGATGAATTGTTGTATTATAAACGCAGATCAGCTGGCTTAGGTGCAGTGATCACTTCTTGTGCACAAGTGATGGAAAACGGGAAATTTGCCGGGTCATTTAGTGCAGCTTCTGACAATCGAATTGAAAGTCTTTCGAAATTAGCCAAGACGATACAGAGTACAGGGGCTAAAGCGATTTTACAAATTTTCCATGTCGGACGGATGGGCACAAGCAGCACACTTAGAGGCGAACAACCGGTAAGTGCTAGTGCGGTACCGGCGCTTAGAGATTTTGCAGAAACACCAAGAGCGTTATCGGATCAAGAAGTCCGTGAGCTAATAAAAGCATATGGCGAAGCAACGAGAAGAGCTATTCAAGCTGGTTTTGATGGTGTTGAACTTCATGGAGCAAATACCTATCTCATACAACAATTTTTCTCTCCGCATTCGAACCGCAGAGACGACCATTGGGGAGGCACACGTGAAAAACGGATGAATTTTCCGCTTGCAGTTGTACAAGCAGCAAAAGAAGCTGTTAAAACCTATGCTGAAAAACCTTTTATTTTAGGGTACCGGATATCCCCAGAAGAAATGGAAGAACCAGGTATTACGCTTGAGGATACGTTGGAATTGCTGGAAAAACTTAAAACGCAAGGGCTGGACTATTTCCATGTTTCAGTTGGCAACGTAATGCAAGGACCCATGCGCGATAAAAAGAATAAGAAACCGGTCATTCAAATCATTCAAGAAAAAGTTGGAAAGGATATTCCAATCATTGGTGTTGGGTTGATCCAAAGCCCGGATGAGGCAATTGATGCGTTGGCATTAGGTATTCCGCTTATCGCCATTGGGCGTGAAGCAATTGTAGAGCCGGATTGGATCAAAAAAGTCAGAGAAGGAAATGAAAAATTTATTCGTACTGAAATTCGTCCCCAAGATAGAGCAGATTTAATGTTGCCGGATGCTATGTGGGAATACGTAGAAAGCAGACCGGGTTGGCTTCCGATTGTTGAAGACTAGTGCCGTGGGTGTCTTTCCTTTAGGGCTTTCCAGTTTCTTTATGCTAAAATAACATTAAGAGTTAAATACAATTTTTAAAAGGGGGATAACTGTGATCAAAGCTGTAATATTTGATATGGATGGTGTCATAGTAGACACAGAGCCGGTTTATTATGAAAGGCTCCATGAGTTTTTTAAACACAACAATATACACCCGGAGATTGAAGAGCTAGACAACATCGTAGGGTCTAGTTCTGTCGATACTTGGGATGCCATTCAGCGTATCTGGGGCAAAGAACTGGATAAAAACCAGTACGAAGAAGAATACAACGAGTTTCATGAAAATAAGCCGGTTGACTTTAAAGAAATAGTCGATCAAGATATTACAGTAGTCTTGGAATGGTTGACCAAAGAAAAGTATAAAATAGGATTAGCCTCTTCTTCATCTTATGATGATATCCAAGAAGTCTTGGAACAATGCAACATTAAACATTATTTTCATTCTGTATTAAGTGGAGAGATGTTTGAACAATCAAAACCAAATCCTGAAATTTATTTAAAAACTGCCGAGGCGCTAGAGGTTCAGCCGGACGAATGTCTTGTGATCGAAGATTCTACTTACGGTATTATGGCAGGCAAAGCAGCAGGAATGTATGTTTTGGCTAAAGAAGATAACCGATTTAATTTTAACCAAGGACTTGCCGATGGGAAAATCCAGCGATTAAAACAAGTGATTACTGAATTAAAAAACTAAATCAGAAAAATTACCGCCCCCCTTTAAGGAAAGTGAGGCGGTATTTTTTTAGTTGCCAATTTGCTAATGACGACAAAAAAGCCTCTGCTAATCAAAGCAAAGGCTAAAAAGGGGGTGAAGCTAAAAATTCAATTTGGGGAATTGAATAAATAAAAAGGTTGGTTTAGTTTCTTTCTGTGGTATAAACTTAGTATAAACATGAAATGTGAAGAAAAGAAGACGGAAAATGTAAAAAAAGATGAAAAAAGTATAGAGTTGCAACAGTCAGTTTTAGTTGTCTCTCTATAGAACAATGCACAAAAGGAGAGTGTGTAGCAGTATGAAAAAGACTAAATTCTTTATTGCAATAGGATTTTTCAGCTTAATCTCAATTCTGGTCTCAGGGTGTTCCAGCGGTGCAAAAAATGATGAAGCAGTAGTCCAGGATCAAACGGTCCAAGCGATTGAAAGAGTGCTCCAACAAACTTTAAATGCTCCAGATGAAGAACTTCTTGCAGAATACTATTACCTGGTTAATTCTGAGGCAGCCTCTGATGAACGGGAAGAACCAGAAACGGGTACATTAGATACTCTGTTAGAAGAAAGATTTGGCGATTATTTTACAGAGCAAGGTTACGAGAAGTTTATTGATGAGCTTGCGTTCAACTATTCTATCGGAGCGGAGGCTTCAGAGTACCAATTAATTATCGATAAAATTGATGTCACACAAGATGAAGATCATCCACATCATTATACATTTGATGTTCAGTTAATTTGTATAACAGATGACGGTGAAGAAAAAATTGTTCTTATTACAGGGCAAGCCGAAAGCCAAGAAAAGGGAAAACTAGCTTCGCTAGAAATTAATGATGACGAAGGAATAGAACAAGAAATGGCTGACAAGAGTCAAGAACACCACTAAGACACAAGAGAATAAGGTTGTATGTACTACTACAACTACTACAGGCTATGCAGGAAAAATAAAGAGCTTTAAGGTAGTTTAGAAAGGGAAAAAACATGACTAAACAAATCTCGTTAACGTTAAAATATGCCGGATTACAGAGTCTATATTGGATGAGCTTTTGCGCTGTTTATGGATTTGCATCGGTGTATTTGCTAGCCCAAAACTTTGAAAACCAGCAAATCGGTCTGATATTAGCATTAGTAAATATCTTTTCGGTTATTTTACAGCCGGCTTTTGGGTTTCTGATCGATAAGCTCGTCAACTTAACTCTAAAGAGGGTTATTTCTTCTATAGCAGTAATCAACATTATTTTATTGATTGGCTTAATCGCTGAACCCGGTAACCTTCTGCTAAGCACAGTGTTGTACATTGGCGTAGTGTCATTAACCTTAACGGTGCAACCGCTGCTTAATTCGCTGATTTTCGAACACATCAACGAGGGGCTAGAAATAAATTATGGGTTGGCACGGGGAATCGGTTCTCTTTCTTTTGCATTTATTTCCTTTTTTTTAGGAAGAGCTCTTAACGACTACAGTGCAGCTATTATCCCAATACTTTGCATTGTGTTATATTCGCTTTTTTTGCTTCTCGTATTAACTTTTCCAACAACTGAAGCGCAATTAACTAAAGAAACTGTTTTTCTTCAACAAAGTGAAGCAAAACATCAAGAAAGTTCTGTGTATTTTTTCAGAAAATACGACCGCTTTATCCTTTTTTTAATGGCTATTGTATTTCTTTTTGTTTTTCATACCATTATTAACAGTTACCTTATTCAAATTATGACTAGTCTTGGTGGAAAAGATAGTGATTTCGGCTTATCTTTGACAATAGCGGCTTCAGTAGAACTGCCAGCTATGTTAGGGTTCAGTTATTTAGCCACTAAATATAAAAGCAGTCGATTACTAAAAATCTCAAGCGTTTTCTTTGTTATCCGCAGTCTGTTGTTTTTAGGCTCCAGTACAGTTTGGATGATCAATTTTGCTCAGCTGTTTCAAGCTCTTTCTTTCGCTATTTACGTTCCCGCTTCTGCTTACTATGTTAACCAGCTGATGCAGACAGAGGATAAAGTGAAAGGACAAGCGTTAGTTATCGGTGCCACGACTTTAGGAAGTGTATTTGGCAATGGCTTAGGAGGGTGGCTGTTGGATCATACGAATGTCACTATGATGTTAATAGCTGGAGTACTGGGTGCTGCAATGGGCTGTCTGCTGTTATTATATTCTGTCGAAACAGAAATTTAAATTTAAAATATGAAAGAGTGAGTGAAACAATGGCAAATTATCAAACGTTATTATTCGATGTAGACGATACGCTGCTTGATTTTGGCGCAACAGAAAAACAAGCTTTGGCTTTGCTTTTTGAAGAACAGCAATTAGCGTTTACGGCAGAAATGGAAGAACGGTATACCCTTATCAACCAAAGCCTATGGGCATCTTTTGAGGAAGGCAAAATTGAACGCGATGAAGTCGTGAATACTCGATTCTCTACGTTGTTTAAAGAATTTGAAAAAGAGGTTGATGGAATTTTATTTGAACAAAAATACCGCAATTATTTAAATGAAGGACACGATTTGATCGTAGGAGCACTTGATTTGATTCACGAATTGAAAAACGATTACAATCTATACATCGTAACCAATGGTGTTTCCAAGACACAATACAGGCGGTTACGAGATTCTGGTCTTTATCCGCTATTTAAAGATATTTTCGTATCGGAGGATACCGGCTACCAAAAACCAATGAAAGCTTATTTTGATTATGTTTTTGCCCGCATCCCCAACTTTTCAAAAGAAAATGCGTTGATCATAGGAGATTCTCTAACGTCAGATATCAAGGGTGGCCAATTAGCTGGAATCGATACGTGCTGGTTCAATCCTGAAAAGAAAGCGAATAAGACAGGAATCCATCCTAATTACGAGATTCATAAAATTGAAGACCTCTATCAAATTTTATAAAATACTTATTTAACTGGAACAGAGATAGGTAGGGAGACATGAAATCCGCTTAAAGCCTTTCGGTTCATTTTTCGAGGAAAAATGGTAAACTAATAAATAGATAGGGATTTCCTTATGGATTTCTTAATCAGCCTAAAGTAGGATGATAGAATAAAAAAGATACGATAAGATGAGAATACAAAAAAGTACCAACGGAGGGACATATGAATAAACTAAAGAAAATCGGGTTAGCAGCAGTAGTGATGGTGGGTTTAGTTGGGAGCGGAACTTTAACCAACTCAGCCAGCGTAGATGCAGCCAGTAATGGAATCGATACAACAGTTGTCAATGAAAAATGGGGCAAGCCGACTTTTGTCTACGGCGGCGGGTTATCAGAAGCTCAAATCAAAGAAACCGAACAATTATTGAATATCAAGGATTTGGATAATGTGGCAAGTGTCGCAGTTACCGGAAAAGATTTGCAACATTACTTAAACACTGGTTCCGGCAATACCGCTAATATGATTTCATCCGTACTTGTGCAGAAAGAAGATGAAGGAACGGGCGTCAAAGTAACCATTGAAACGCCAGAAAACATCTCAGAGATCACTCAAGAACAATACGCCAATGCAGCAATCACTGCTGGGGTAAACGATGCTAAGATCATGGTAGCCAGCGTGCGTCCAGTAACAGGTGAAAGTGCATTGACTGGAATTTATAAAGCCTTTGATGTCAATGGTGAAGAGTTGGATCAAGATAGAATGGAAGTTGCCCAAGAAGAATTGGAGACAACGAATGAAATCGCCCAAGAGAATGCAGAAAACTCAGATTTTGATTCAGCTAAACTCGACAAAGCGATTATTGAAATCAAACAAGCATTGGCTGACTTGAAAGAGCAGCAAGGTCAATTGGCAACGAAAGAAGACATCAAACAAATTATTGATGAAGCTTTAGCCAACAACCAACTTGAAAACGTAGTGACTCAACAACAAATCGATCAGTTGATGGCTTTATTCGAAAAATACCAAAAAACTTCTGCCATTGATTCACAACAAGTAAAAGAACAATTACAAAATTTGTCAGAAACGGTCAAAGATAAAATTGGAAATGTCGTTCAACAAGCAGAAGATAGCGGATTAACCGATAAAATCGGAAACTTCTTCAAACAAATCTGGGATGCTATTGTTGGGCTTTTTAATTAAATTTTTGAAGATCTTCATAAATGTTAATAAGCTCCGTTTAAGGAAACAAAGTCTGTTTCTTTAGGCGGAGCTTTACTTTACCTTCAATTAATGGAGTTGAAAGTAAAATGAACGTTGCCAATCCAGCAAGGGTATGCCACTATATAAGTAGCAATAGTAATTGGAGGAAATGACACATGTTTAATTTGCCAAATTGTCCAAAATGCAATTCAGAATACACTTATGAAGACGGCAGCTTTTTAGTATGCCCAGAATGCGGCCATGAATGGGCTTTAGATACAATTGTTGAAACAGACGAAAGTGAAAAAGAGTTCAAAGATGCACATGGAAACAAACTAATGGATGGAGATTCAGTGATCGTTATTAAAGATCTTAAAGCAAAAGGCACTTCATTCGTTGTAAAAAAAGGAACCAAAGTAAAGAATATTCGTTTGGTTGACGGCGACCATGATATTGATTGTAAAGTCGAGGGTATTGGAGCCATGCAATTGAAAACGGAATTTGTAAAAAAAGCTTAGTGTCAAAAGGAAACCCATTAAATGCAGTCTAACCCAACTACTTAATATCAGTGAAGCAGCAAAAACCGAAGCCATTTCGTTTAACTTAAACGGCTTTGGTTTTTTTGTTTTTCTTTCAAAAAATCTGCTGAGATTTATGCAAGAAAAATTTAAAATAGACATTTATATGTTAAAATGGGAACTGTCTGTTTTTTTAAAACAAGATAAGAAAACCTGACGAATGCAGGAGGACAATCATGAAAAAAAATGTATTTAATAGAATCACACCATTGGCTTTAGCTATTATACTAGGTATCGGAATAGGCTTCTTTTTTATACAAGGCCGTGTTAATGTGGAAGAAAAGGAAATCGACATCACACTGTTGGCGACTTCTGATATTCATGGACGTTTTATGCCTTGGGACTATGCAAGCGACGAACCTAATTTAGAAGGCAGTTTAACGCAACTACAAACACTAACCAAAGAAGTTCGAGAAGAAAACCCGCATACTATTTTATTAGATGCCGGAGATACGATTCAAGATAATTACGCTGAAGTATTCAATGATCAATCTCTATCACCTCTGATGGTGGCTATGAATGAAATGGGATACGATGCTTGGGCATTGGGAAACCATGAATTTAATTTTGGATTGGATGAATTAGAAAAAATTACTAGCCAATATAAGGGGCCTAAACTAGCGGGAAATAGTTACAAAGAAAACGGAGAACGGTTTTTACCCGCGTACACCATTATAGAACGAGAAGGAATCAAAATCGGTATCATCGGAATGGTCACACCAATGGTTACTGAATATGAAAAAGATACGGACCATTTGGATGGTGTAGTCATCAAAAATGTGATCGAAGAAACTAAAAAAGCTGTTGCAGAATTAGATGGAAAAGTGGATGCTATCATCGGTTTAGTTCATATGGGATTGGAAAATGAATTGGGAGTTCCAGAAACAGGCGTCAAAGATATTGCAAACGCAGTCCCTGAATTAGATGCGGTCTTCGCAGGACATGATCATGTGCTGATTGAAAAAGAAGAAGTGAACGGTGTACTTGTGACCGAGCCTAACCGCTACGGGACACATCTTTCTCGGATTGATTTAACGTTTCAGCACCAAGGTGATCACTGGGTATTACAAGCGAAGGACGCAACGGTGATTCCCGTTGTAGCTGCGGATGGAAGCATTGCTGAATCGGATAAAGAGTTGGAAACCTTACTAAAACCTTATCATGACATTGCTCGTGCAGAATCCAATAAAGTCATAGCGGAATTAAAAGGAACGGATTTAGTCCCTAAAGATGTGATTAAAGGCATCCCAACCGTACAGATCCAAGAAACTCCTTTAACCGATTTTCTGCATGAAGTGATGCTTTACTATAGTGAAGCAGACGTTGTTGCCCATCAAATCGATAATGATCAAGCTTCTTTAGATCGAGGCCCAATCAGAAAAAAAGATATTGGGTACAATTACCAATTTGCAGATGGGGATGTTTCGGTTTACCGAGTTACCGGTAAAGAATTGAAAGAGTATATGGAATGGGCCGCTGGTTATTTCAATACAGCTCGCTCAGGAGATGTCACTATTAGTTTCGATAAATCGCGCCGTTCAGCTGAAGAAGGGACAAATGACATTTTCGGAAACGTTAAATATGAAATTGACTTAAGAGAACAACCTGGACACAGGATCAAACACTTGCGGAAGTTAGACGGAACACCAATTAAATCAGATGATCAGCTAACCTTAGGTATGAACTCAGATCGAATGGAATTTCTTCGCTCAAAAGGAGAACTATTTGAAGGGAAAAAATTTAAAAAGATTTGGGCTTCGCAAGATGAAAGTGCTTATGGAGCAACAGAAGGTTCCATTCGTAATTTAGCCATTCACTATTTGCAGGAAGTCCAAAAAGGCGAGTATAAACCGGACTTGCAAACCAACTGGAGAATAGTCGGAATCGACACAGAATCAGCTGCCTATTCAGCAGTAGTTTACTTAGCTAACAAAGGAATTATAGAAATACCGAGTACAAAAGATGGAAAAGGGACCAATATTGAATCCATTAATGTAACGGATCCTATTTCAAAACCAATGGTAAAAAAATTAGCTTTAAAAGCAAATGTAAGCGAAGAACCATTTTCTGAAGTGAAAACGACAGGAGATTTTTATCAAAAATTAGCGCAGGTACTAAAAGAGTCAGAATCTGTAAAAAAATAAACTGCGTTTACTGAGAAGCATAACCTTTTTTCAGCAAATCGTTCACTATCCTGAGTTAAGAAAGGGCAACGTTACAACTATGAGAAAAATAAAAATTAATCGGTTGGCCATCTTGCTGATATTTTTAGCTGTTTTTGGTATTTCTGGTCCGGTTGTTTGGGGCCAAGAACCTACTCAGTTTAATGCTGAGTCTGAAAAAGCATTGGAAGAGTCTATCTCCCTTCCCGCTATTCATGAGAATACTAAAATTTACAATGGAAAGAGTGCAGTCGGAACAACTGTTTATTATCAAATTAGCGACCGAGAAGAAACACGAACAGCAGTGCCTGTAAACGAAACAGGCAAGTTTGCCATCGATTTTGGAACGATTAACTTTACTATTGGTGAGACCATTCGTTTTTATATTCTAGATGAGTCGACGGACTGGACAACAGAATTAGAACAAAGCATTTTGCCAGCAGCAACCGGTTCAGAAGTCATGGGCATGAACCAAACCGCTTCAGAAGAAGAAACAGCTCTTCAAGAAGCGTCGTCGTTACCAGCCCTCTATCCTTATACAAAAGAATATACAGGACGCACTGTTCCGGGCAGCACCATTCGTTTATTGATAGACGGTGTGTTGAGCGAGTCATTTGTGAAATCTGTTTCCTCTTCCGGAGAATTTCAGTGGTCTTTTATTGATGAAACCCTTCAAATTGGGCAATCTATTCAATTTGTGATCGTATCTAAAGGAACGACCAGCATACTGGATCAGATAGTTTCAGAACCCACAGAAGAATGGAAAGCCGCAAGTGATAAAATAAAAAAAGAAACAATTTTACCTGATATTTATTCTACGACAACATCCTATACTGGAAAAACCATTTCAAATGCCCTTATTGCTGTTGAAAACCGTCAATCGCCTGAAGATTTTATCCTTGAAGTTAGGTCTGATGAAAAAGGAAATTTTTCAGCTGATTTCAGCAGCTTAGGCAAACTAACAGAAAACGACACGATTCTTTTTACAATAACAGATGTGAAAGGCAGTTATGCTAGTTTTGAGCAGTTTGTATTGTTAGAAGAACCTGCTGAACTTGAGAAAACAGAACCGGCGAATGAACCAGAAATTGTATCAGAAAATGAGCCCATCATTGATTCTTCAAAAATAGAAAAAAAAGCAGATTTAGAGGTTGGTAGCAGCTCAGTTATCGACAAGCCGCTAAGGGCAAAGGCAGCGACAGAACTCATGAGTAATCAAATCGAGGAGAGTACTCCAAAAGCGCCAGTGAAAGAATCTGATGGGGATAATGAGATGCTTGAATCTGATAAGCTGGGAACTGTGTTTTCATCTCAAAGCAGCATTGAAGAACAAATAGAACAAACAGATCCAGAAACGGATAATGAATCAGTAGATAAAGGTTCTTCTATTTTTAGTTCTTTGACCTTACCTATCCTTGTTTTGCTAGGAGCTATTAGCATGGGAGGATTTTTATACAAACATTAGACTAGCTTAGTTTACATCGTCTCTAAGCTAGTTGGAAAACCATCTCTTAAATTAGAGTTGGTTTTTTTAAAATAAACTACTAAGCTTTTTATTAAAAACATAAAGAAATAATGAACGTTAAAATTAACAACGAGGTGAGACAGTGGTAAAAGGATGATTTGTTATGGATAAAAAAATGATTGATCAAGTTTACCTTAAACCTATAAAAAAAGAGTGGGAAGAATTAGAAGGCTTGCCATTAAACGAAGGGAAAATAGAATGGAAGAAGCACATTGAAACAATTGACCAAGTCGATTATGCTAATCGCATCACTGCCGGTGAAGCGAAACAACCAGCTCGATATTTCATGTTGGAATTCGTTCAAGAGGATGATGACGGTCAGTTTTTTGAAGATGCTAAAACATTAATAAGTTTATTGGAAGAAAAAAATAATTAAAGACAAGAACCCTAAAAGCTCCTAAACTAAAGCGGTCATCTGCTAAATTTAGGAGCTTTTTATTGTTTTTTTAAAACTTTAAAAGCTAATAGCCAAATGGAACTAGCGATTACTGAGTATAAATAAAATCAGAATACTTTCGAGAACGTTTGTTTGTTTTTTTTGTTCACATTTGTGAATGCCCATGCTACTATGGAGTAAGAAATTATGCTGCAAAATTAACGACAGGAGTAAGGTTATGCAACTATTCAAAGGAAAGAAAAATAAACGTCGTGTGTTCATCTTTTTAATGCTCATCAGTTTTCTCGTGATAAATTGGTTTTACCAAACCATCATTCAACAGAAATTGGCCTTATATTTAAAGCCGATTTACATCTTGCCAGATAGCCTCATTATTTCATTAATGGTATCTTTGTGTTTGGCTTTTCTTTTAGCAAGAACCCTTTATCGCATCATTTACCGTACAAAGAGTCTAAAGAACATAAAACTTTCTTCACTCGTGTATTTGATAGCCTTGATCGGCTTTTTGTTTTTCAACAGTTCAAGCCGTCAAGGAACGACGTTAAACCCTTTAGCTTTTGTTGGAGAATTGTTAAGCGGCAGTGGCGTGGATCCGTTCTTTAACCTAGCTTGTTTTGTTCCCTTAGGTTCTTATTTGAAGCGATTCAACCTTAAGAAAATAGTGGCAAAAGCATTTGTTCCTTTATTCTCAGTAGAACTTGTTCAATACATAGTAGGCTTAGGGTCTTTTAATGTGAGTGACCTATTTTTAAATTATATGGGATTATTCGTAGGGTACCAACTTATGAATGCTCGTTTTGTTAAGCGAATGATGACTAAATAGGTAGAATTTTAAAACTTGTCAAAAAAGCTCTCTTTAATTTCCATTAAACAGTTGGAAATAAAGAGAGCTTTTTAGCATGGCGGTCGTTTTTCTACCTTGGTTTTTTTATTTCTTTGGCAGCTGTTCGAGTGTCCTTAATATAGACGATAATTGTTTTAATCACTGCGAAAGCTGGGACTCCGAAGATGATTCCAACGATTCCAAACATTTTTCCTGCTACTAATAAAATAAAAATAATGGTTAACGGATGAATCGCTAGAGATTTTCCGACAAATTTTGGAGTTAAAAAGTTAGCGTCTACTTGCTGAACGATAAAAACGACTAAAGCAACAAAAAAAGCGGTCCCAGGAGAAATCGTTAATCCGATAATAAAAGCAGGGGCTGCACCAATGAAAGGACCAATGTAAGGGATAAGATTGGTTGCGCCATTAATGATAGCCAATAGCAAAGTGTAGGGTATACCGACCATTAAAAAACCGAAATACATCAAGATAGCCACTACAATACTAGCTAATCCTTTGCCGCTGATATAAGAAGAGATAACGTCGTTTATCTGGGGGAGCAATTCAAACACATGCTTTTGAAAATTTTTAGGGAAAATCGCTGCAACAGCAGGTTTAAATTTCTCGCCATCATGAAACATGTAGAATAATATGATTGGAACAGTGATCAAGGCAATGGCTACACTAGTGACGGTAGAAATAATAGAACTGATGCTTGTTGTAAAGCTAGACAAAATCGTTTTTGAAATGGTATCAAGTGAAAGATTCAAACGAGTCAATGTTTCATCGACGTTTATGTTCGTAAGTCCTGGAAGCAATTTTAAATCTTCAGCATGAATTTCGATATTTTCAATTAAAACTGGAATATTAATAACCAATTCGGTCAGTTGTTCCATTAAGGCAGGTGCAATTTTAATGATAAAAGAGATCATTCCGCCAATAAATAAAATCATCATCAAAACAATGGCGTAAGGGCGTTTGATTCTCATTTTTTGCATAAGTTTGACTAAGGGATTTAGTAAATAAAATAAAAAGCCTGCGCTTAAGATAGGTATAAAAAGCGTAGAAAACAAGATAAAGATAGGGTGGAAAATAAAACTGATTTGAGAAGCTATATAAATAATAGCAGCTACTGCTAATAGCCATAGAGTCCAAAATAATAATGATGATTTTTTAAAATAATTCATGCCAGTCTCCTTTTTAAATCAGCTCTGATCGAACTGATTGTTTATCGTCTCATCTCCTTCCATAGTAACATTATTCAGCAGTTTGTTCTGCATTAATTAGCAATTGAAAACAATCAAGAAACCATAAATCGTTCTCTTGTTTGCTTATTTCTTTGTTTTAGAAATCCAAGTATGACGGAAAATTTTAAGGAGAGGGCGTATGGTTAAGAAGATACTGGCCAGTAAATAAATAACATTGCCATAAATAGCAGGAGCTCCAAAAAGGTTCAATAAGCTCCCAGCAATAAACATTAACCCAGTAATAACATCGTTCGTTAAGGAAATAACTTGGTATTTTTTCTGGAAATAAATTTTGAAACGTTTAGCTTCAATCTCAACGTCGTTTTCTTTACGCTTGATTTTTGGCATAATGCTCATCCTTTCGTTCATTTTTTTCCTTTAGTTTCTTCAATAGTCACACTGGATTGCGACAGTAGAGCTAATTTTAGTTTAACAGATTCTTAAAATAAACTTGGGTTATTTCACTCTATTTTTTCGAACAGAGCAGCACGCTGCTTAATAAAGCTGATGAGCTGATAAGACAGCAAACACCTCAGTCGCTTCGATAGTACTTTTCTAGTAGAAAGGTTAGAATAAAGAAGGGAGAATACCGTTTGAAAAATACCGGCTTAAAAGAGAGGATTGTCTGCTATGTATGGGAGTATTGTGTTAAAGGTTGCTTTTGGGTTAGTTGGACTGTTGCTTTTTACCCGTTTATTAGGTAAAAAAAGTATGTCTGACATTACACCATTCGATTTGATTTATACTCTAGTGTTAGGCGGCATTTTAGAAGAAACGATTTATGATGAAAAGATCAAGTTAAGTCATTTTTTTCTGGCATTGACAGTATGGGGAGTGATGATTTATATTATCGAGTCTCTTGTTCAAAAAAATTCTACTATCAATAAGTGGATCAAAGGCCAACCGTGTATGTTAGTACAAGACGGGCAACTGAATATAAAAGGATTAAATAGCAACCATGTAGAAATGGAACAGTTGAGAACGATGATGCGGCAACAAAATTGTTTTTCTTTGAAAGAAGCAAAATACGTGATTCTTGAAACAGGAGGGACGATTAGTGTGATGAGAAATGAAGAAGAAGACGCGGTGCTCACCATCCTTTTAATAGATGAAGGAGTAATCAGTGAGAAAGCTCTACTAAGTATCCATCAAACTAAAGATTGGTTACTGGATATTTTAAAAGAAGAAGGCCAATCTCAGGTAACTGAAATTGCATACGCAGAATGGTCAAGGGAACACGGTTTATACTGGAAGACTTATGCAGAGTCAGTGAAAGAGCCCTATAAAATTGATGGTTAATAAAAAAAACTCCTATCCTTGATTCGTTTAGAAAAGGATAGGAACTTATGTTAGTCAAATGCGACAGCAATCATGAGGGCATCTATTGGATTGACCACTTGATCAATAGTATAAACGGTCATTCTATCTTGCCAAAGGATACGATTGTCTCCTTGTTCAGCATCAAGATGGGCAAATCCATGCTGGTCAGGAATGGGGAGCAGATTATTTTCTAAAAATTCTACAGCTTCTTTTGCCAATGCAGCTCCTTGTTCGCTATTTTCAGTCCTTGCATGAGAAGCTAGCGCCCACTGCCCTTCATTCCAACCCGTATAAACAGAACCGGCCCCTGCATCTTGGTAACCTTTGATATCGTAGCCTAGATCAACTTCTTGTCCGCCTTGTTCGCTGAATGTTTGGTGGGCTATTTGCTCATCGGCTTCTTTTTGTGACGGGTATTGTTGAACGGTCAATCGAGCGATTTCTTCAGCTGAACTCGTTCCATCTGTTAACTGTTCGTTATTAATTGGAATAGGTTCATCGCTTTCATAGAAAACAATTGCGTACATACCGGATTTAGAAGAAGCGGTTGCACTCAAATGTTTCCCTTCTTTCATTGGAAGTTGTTTGGGCAATTTAATAGGTGCATCAGTATACAGTTCATTTCCAATGGCTTCAAGCACTTCTTGTTGAGTCAAGTCAACCGCTTGTTCGCCCGAATTTTCTGCAGCGCTGTCACTGGACTGGCTGGTCATTTCGCTGCTGGAATTTTCTTCGATAGAGCTTTCTGATTGACTGCTTTGGCTAGTTGTTTCTTGCGAACTTATTTGAGAAGAAGCACTGCTTGCTTGCTGTTCCGTAGTGTTATTATTCATTGAACATCCTGCTAACACAGCCAGGGTCATAAATGCAGGCAAAAATACTTTCTTATTTTTCATAAAGAATTCTTCCTTTCTTAGTTTAGAATGTACGGTCAGTGAATCAATTACAGAGACTGATTTTAAAGAAACTGCCTTGCAACCTATTATAGAAGTTGGAAATAAGGATATCCAATCATCTGTTTTTTAGAACACCAATGAAGAGAGCAGCGGCAAACGAATAAAGAAGGTTTATTTCCAACGCCTTCTTTAGTTTTAAATAGGTTAGTGTTCTTTAAGTTTGTGGACAATTTCTGTTAAGGATTCTTGCAATGTGATCGCAGGGCGATTGAGCAAGTGCGGTAAATCCTCACTCTCAACATCCAAATCCCCTTGTCGTATCGCTTGTTGAATTCCTACATAGAAATCGAGATATCCTTCTGGAGTGTTGTGATCGATCAAGGATTGACGATAAGCGCCATCGTCTACTTGCAAAACAGGAACTTCTTTATCTGCTAAACTTGATAAAATCTGTGCCATATCAGTATAAGTTTGAGGAGTGCCCGATAATTCATAGATGTTATTTTCATGGCCTCCGGCAGCTAAAATAACCGCAGCAGCTTCGGCGTAATCAACTCGCGGGACCCAGCCGACACGCCCATTGCCGGCGGACGTAACTAACGGTTCGCCAGCTAAGATGGTTTCTACAAGACCTATTTCATTTTCGATGTACCAGTTGTTTCGTAAAAACGCATAAGGAATCCCTGTTTCATGAATGAGTTGTTCTGTTACACGATGAACATGGGAGATGCTTAAATGACTGTTTTCAGGTTTGCTGATACTGGTGTACGCAATAAAGTTTATACCGGCCGCTTTGGCAGCGAAAACAGCATTTTTGTGGTGCAAAATACGTTGATCATCATCGCCTTGAGAAGAAATCAATAATAAACGGTGAATTCCAGTAAAAGCTTGTTCTAAAGAAAGCGGATCTTCATAATCAGCTTGACGAACATCGATTCCTTGTAAAATGAAATTTTCAGCTTTTTCAGGGTTACGTACAGCAACTGCAATAGATTCGGGCGGGACTCCTTTTTTTAACAAAGCTTCTACTACTTTACTACCCAGCATACCAGTGGCGCCTGTGACTAAGATTTTCATTATTGTATCCTCCTTATTTAAACAGAAAGCGTTTACTGATCTATAAATAGTCTACGCTTGATTAAAAAGTTAATCAACTTAAAGGCAAAATTGCAAAGGGAACAAAATGATTCTCTAACAAAAGAAAGATTAGAATTTGATGTGCATCCATATAGAATTAATGCCAAATCTTAAGAACTATCGTATAGTAGAAAGGTAGCTTTTTAAAAACAAATTAATTAAAGTAAAGATAGAGGCGCGATTTTTAAGAGTACAACTATTGAGAGGGCACAATGAAGTAGTTGGAAAGGGGAAATCGCCGAAGTGTTCGACAGAGCCAAACTGTTGATTGCTGGGGTTGAGCAGAATATGCTCAGCACTGTCACAAAATTTCAGGTATGAATTTGTGGAGGACTATCAACAAAGGGTATTGAAGTGTATGAATGAATACATAAAGTACGCCTTGAGTTGAATAGAACTCAAGGCGTTTTTTTGCGTTCAAATAGGAAAGGGAGTAAGGAAATGAAGAAGAAAGTTGGTTTGGTTTTAGTCGTAGCGGTTTTTATGGTATTCGCCGCTAGTATGAATTTTTCAAATGTTGACGGTGCTGCCGTCAATTATGGTTGGTTTACGTTAGTTCCGCCGGTTGTCTCGATATTATTAGCATTTGTGACTAAAAACGTCATTATTTCATTGTTTATTGGTGTTTTTTCAGGAGCTTATGTGCTCCATTTGGCAAATGGTTCGCTCTTTTTTGCGGTAATGCAAGCCTTCTTAAGTGTAGTGAATTACGCGTTGACTTCTTTGGCTGATCCTTGGAATGCCGGAATCATTTTGCAAGTTTTGACGATAGGCGGGTTGATTGCGCTAATGACTAAAATGGGAGGTGCAAAAGCTGTTGCGGCTGTCTTATCGAATAAAGCTAAAGGACCTAGAAGTGCACAAGTCATTACATGGATTCTAGGGATTTTAATGTTTTTTGATGATTATGCCAACTCGCTGATCGTTGGGCCTGTAATGCGTCCCGTAACAGACGAGAAAAGAATCTCCAGAGAAAAACTAGCTTTTATTGTTGATGCCACAGCTGCCCCTATTGCTGGAATAGCTTTAATTTCAACATGGGTAGGCTATGAAGTAGGATTGATCAAAGATGGATATGAAGCAATTGGGGAAACAGTCAATGCCTATAGCATTTTTATTCAAACGTTGCCTTATCGTTTTTATAACTTTTTAATGCTGGCTTTTGTATTGGCGACGGCTCTCTTATTAAAAGAATTTGGTCCAATGTTAAACGCTGAAAAGAGAGCGCGTAAACGCAACGCTCAAGATGCGGAAGACCTTAGTGTCGTTACAGCAACTGAACTGGATGAAATGGAACCTGTTGAAGGAATTAAATTGAGTGTTTGGAACATGGTGATTCCAATTGGAACGTTGATCATAGCAGCATTTGTCGGTTTCTATTTCAATGGGTATGCTGCCATTATGGAAAGCGGCGAAGCTGCGGCTATAGAAGTTCTAAAAACAAGCCCTGTTTCGCTTTTAGCTATACAAGAAGCCTTTGGTGCTTCAGATGCGAGTATCGTTTTGTTCCAGGCAGCTTTGTTGGCAAGTATCGTAGCGATGACGATGGGCGTGTCGAAAAAAATCTTTACTTGGGGTGAAGCAGTTGATACTTGGATCAACGGAATGAAGTCATTGATCGTTACTGGAGCTATTTTGTTATTGGCTTGGTCCTTAAGTGCCGTTATTGGAGAATTGGGTACAGCTGAATTTTTAGTTTCGTTATTATCAGATTCAATGCCTGCTTTCTTATTGCCTTCGATCATTTTTATTCTTGGTTCGATTATTTCATTTGCAACAGGGACTTCTTATGGAGCGATGGGAATTTTGATGCCACTGGCAATACCGTTATCTGCTGCATTGTCTAATGATCCAGAATTTAT
This sequence comes from Carnobacterium sp. CS13, assembly GCF_016653495.1. NCBI lineage: Bacteria > Bacillati > Bacillota > Bacilli > Lactobacillales > Carnobacteriaceae > Carnobacterium > Carnobacterium sp. CS13. Next base: position 349,546 of record NZ_CP067364.1, read on the forward strand.
TGTTATGACTACCGGTGCTGTCTTGACGGGAGCTATTTTCGGGGATCATTGTTCACCGATTTCCGATACAACTATTTTATCGTCGATGGGAGCTGGAGCAGATCATTTAGAACATGTGAAGACCCAATTGTTGTATGCAATTGTGGTTGCTACTATCGCTGTTGTTTTCGGATTTATTCCTGTTGGACTAGGGATATCGATTTGGATCGTGATGCCGATTGCGATGGTCGTGACAGTTGCCACTGTTTATTTCTTCGGCAAACACGTTGAGGAGCCTGTTACGGATAGCAGCAAATAATGGAAAAAGAAGGGAGTGAGACAAAAAGCGTTTAGACCCGAATCACTGGAACGAATGAGCGCAGTATGGTCACAGACCATCGAGCATTATTCGTGAAGTGGACGTCGGGTCTGCTTTTTGGAACACGTTCTAGAATAAATATTCGGATATGCAAAAGAGGCTGGGACTTTTGTCCCAACCTCTTCTTTTCTTATTTACATTGCTGAAGCTGGATCTTGCCGGTCTGAGTTTATTAAAGAATCAGAGACCGGTCTATTCTGAAATTGATTGATCCGCTCGTCAATGATATATCCTCGCTCAATAATCAAAGCATTCTCTAGAATTTCATTAGGCTGATTTTCAACCAAGTCATCGATATACTTAGCGGTCTCGTTTGAAATAGCGCTTGAAGAAGAACGATAAAAAATAGTCGGAGTATGATCAACGGTATAGTGGACAACACCATCTATTTCATAAATCGGATTCTCTAAAGAAGTGGGAACGGTTGTTTCGATGGCGCCATGTTCATCACAGCTGACATCGATAATCATAGTCCCGGGTTTAAGATGTTTTAAATCTGTTTGATAAACAAGATGGTCTTTACGAGAAGTATCCCATAAAACAGCATTAACGATCACATCAAATTCAGTCATTTCTTTTCGGAACAGTTTTTCTTGGCGACGGTCGTAAACTCGAACGTCTGCTCCTAAACCGGTTAAAATACGTTGTGCGCCTCGTGCAGTATTGCCGCGACCTAAAAGGGCAACTTTGGTATCGTAAGGCATAACGCCATTTAGTTGACAGGCGTGCATGACGGCTGCTTCGCCGGCCAGTTCATTGTTGCGCCAGTAAGAATGCCGATTATCTTCATACATGTCTTCCCAAGCGTATGCTGAAAGCTCATTAGCTAATAATGTATCGGTTACTTCTTTGTTCTGGACAGCATGGATCCAACCGAATAATGTTTGTCCTGGGTGTAAATCCTTTAAAAAGGTAGCGTCTCCAATTTTAGGATCGCAGATGATATCTTGCGCTAAAGCAATTTCTCTCGAAACAATCTGACAACCTAAAGCCGCATATTCAGTATCAGAAATGTTTAAACCGCTTCCATAGCTTTCTTCAAAAAATAAAGCTTCTCGATGTTCTAACTGTGCAATGTCTCTAGGCAGCAAGGCGATCCGCTTCTCACCAGCTTTGTGACTGTTGACAAATCCGATAGTTTTCAGTTGTTTGTGCAGCATATTCCTAACCTCCTATATGTGATCATTATGTACGAGAAAGCCGGACATAGTACCTTATTATCGCATTAATAACAGCTAGTTACAAATCAAGGCGAAAAAAGGAGATAAGAGTTCGCCTCAACTGCACAGTATTTAAAACATTATGTTTAAAGTTTATTATCGTTTTGCATAAGTAAAAAACAATCCTTTACGAATATAATATTTGTAAAGGATTGTTTTTAGCAAATTTTAGTATAAATTTTCAACCTTTAATTTTAAATTCTTAAAAGATACATAAATAGAGTAGTTCTATTCAACCGTCACACTTTTTGCTAAGTTTCTTGGTTTGTCGACATCGTTTCCACGGTGCAAACTAGTATAATATGCTAGTAATTGAGTAGGCACAACACTTACTAAAGGTGAAAGCAGCGGGTTGACTTTCGGTAAGATGAATTGATCTCCAGCTTGCTCCAATCCTTCCATAACGATAACAATGGTATGTGCACCACGGGCATGGACTTCTTGAACGTTTCCACGGGTATGTCCGGCAATGCGTTCATCAGTAATGACAGCAATGACAGGAGTGCCTTCTTCGATTAGCGCGATGGTGCCGTGTTTCAGTTCCCCAGCTGCAAATCCTTCTGTTTGTACATAAGAGACTTCTTTCAATTTCAAAGAAGCTTCCATAGCTACATAATAATCAATTCCTCGCCCAATATAAAAAGCATTTCGGGTAGTGCTAAGATAATCAGTAGCTAGTTTCTCGATTTGTTCTTTTTCAGAAAGAATGCTTTCCATGCTGCTTGCGACAATGCCTAAATCATGAATTATGTTGTTCTCTTCTGATAAGCCTACTGTTTTGCCGACTACTTCAGCCAAAATAGCTAAAACAGCAATTTGAGCAGTATAAGCTTTGGTTGAAGCAACAGCTATTTCTGGACCAGCATGTAACAATAAGGTGAATTCTGCTTCACGAGAAAGCGTTGAACCGGCTACATTAGTCAGTGTTAAAGCAGGATAGTTCATATCGTTGACTTTAACCAAAACTTGGCGGCTATCCGCTGTTTCTCCGCTTTGGGATAAGAAAATAAAGAACGGTTTTTTAGTCAGCAATGGCATGTTGTGGCCAAATTCGCTGGCTAAGTGAACTTCGGTTGGGATATGCGTTAAGGTTTCAAGCAATTGCTTTCCGACCCAACCGGCATTATAACTCGTTCCGCAAGCAACAATGTAGATCCGGTCGCTGGCAGTCAGTTTAGCTACGATCGCTTGATCTATCTCGAGGTTTCCTGCTTCATTTTGATAACTTTGGATGATTTTGCGTATCACAGCAGGTTGTTCATCCATCTCTTTCGCCATATAGTAAGGGTACGTTCCTTTATCTAAATCGTTTAGATTGATTTCGGCAGTATAGGCATCACGTTCCATTACTTCGCCAACGGCATTTTCTATTTTGATGACTTCTTGTGTTAACGTCACGACTTCGCCATCCATTAACTCAACGAATTGGTTGGTTTCTTGGATCATAGCCATGGCATCGCTGCAAATAACGTTAAAACCGTCGCCTTTCCCTACCAGTAACGGGCTTTTATTTTTTGCCGCAAAAACGACATCGGGCTGTTCGTTGTCAATCAAAGCTAAAGCATAAGATCCTTTTAAACAGCTAAGCGCTTTTTTGAAAGCATCAATCGTTGAAAAGTGCTCTTTTTCGACAAACTGGGCGATTAATTGAACGATGATCTCAGTGTCGGTATCACTATGTAGGTCAACGTCACTTAAATAGACAGCATAAACTTCTTTATAATTTTCAATAACTCCGTTATGAACAATAGTGAAGCGTCCGCTGTTTGATTGATGAGGATGAGCGTTTTCCACGCTAGGAACACCATGAGTTGCCCAACGTGTGTGGCCAATTCCGACGTTAGCTGCTATTGAAGAGTCGACTATATTTCGTAAGGCGGCAATTCGGCCTTTTTCTTTGAACAGGTGGCCCGTAGCAGTTTCGTCCATAACGTAAATACCGGCAGAATCATAGCCTCGGTACTCTAATTTCTCTAGTCCTTGCAATAAACTATCTTTTGCATCTTGATAACCAATATATCCAACAATTCCACACATTTCCTTGTCCTTCTTTCTGTAGTAAAACAAATACGAGTCTGTTTATTCTAATGACGAATCGTCAACGGTAGAAAATGACCGAGTGACGCATCAGCATTCGTCTAACAATTGATAACGGACTATACCAAATAACGTGTTTGTTTGTATTGGTATAGACTGGTTTTTATATTTGAATAATCGCGATACGGTAATAATAAGCTTGAATAAAGATAAAGTCAAGAATTTAATTGCATTTAATTTCATTGGTATACCTTGTTCGTTTGTTTCTTTCTATGTAGACCAATCGAGTTAGAGGCACCTATGGCAGTGAACAGTTTGCCAAAAATGGCGGTACCAATTATTGTAATCGTATTCATAAGGAGTTAAGCTTACTTATAGGTAGAAAGTACAAAGTGAAACTTGAGGAGGAAGTATTGTGGAACAAACCAATAGTGGAAAAAAAGGGGCAAAAGCATTTGTTCAACGAATGGGCAGCTATTTAAGCGGTATGGTCATGCCGAACATTGGGGCATTTATTGCATGGGGAATTATAACCGCTTTATTTATTGAAGATGGGTATTGGCCGAATGCCGACTTAGCATCTATGGTTGGTCCGATGTTGTCCTATTTGTTACCTTTATTGATAGGGTATACGGGCGGAAGTATGGTTTATGGCCAACGAGGAGCGGTCGTGGGATCAATCGCAACATTTGGAGTTATCATGGGGTCAGAGGTTCCAATGTTTATTGGAGCGATGGCGTTAGGGCCATTAGGCGGTTATTGTGTCAAATGGTTTGATGACATTTTTAAAGACAAGATCAAAGCAGGATTTGAAATGTTGGTCAACAACTTTTCTAGTGGGATCATTGGATTTCTATTAGCGATCGTTGCTTATTATGGAGTAGGTCCATTTGTAACGATTTTAACTGGAGCTTTGGCTAGCGGAGTAGCATGGATCGTTAGCGCAGGCTTATTGCCACTAGCAAATATTTTTATTGAACCGGCAAAAATTCTCTTTTTGAACAATGCTATCAATCATGGTATTTTAACACCATTGGGTATTGAACAAGCTGCAGAAACAGGGAAATCAATTCTTTTCTTACTAGAAGCTAATCCAGGACCAGGTTTAGGACTCTTATTAGCGTATACATTCTTTGGTAAAGGAGCAGCTAAATCTTCTGCACCTGGAGCTGCATTGATTCAATTTATTGGAGGGATTCATGAAATCTACTTCCCTTATGTTTTAATGAAACCATTGCTGTTCTTAGCTGTTATCGCTGGAGGGATGGCTGGAACGTTGACAAACACAATCATGAACTCTGGTCTAGTCGCTGCAGCATCTCCAGGTTCCATTATTGCTATTCTAGCAATGGCGCCTAAAGGAGGATATCTAGGAGTTATTTTAGGAGTAGTTGCTGGAGCAGTTGTTTCTTTCTTAGTGGCAATGGTCATTTTGAAAGCCGATAAATCTGATCCAGAATCCGAAAAATTTGAAACGAAACTTAAAGAAACACAAGCTATGAAAGCTCAGTCAAAAGGAACAAGCAAATCTGCATCTGCAGTAACTTCAACAGACGATGTAGCACAAGTTAAACAAGCGCAAGTTTCCAAAATCATCTTTGCGTGTGATGCCGGTATGGGTTCTAGTGCAATGGGAGCTTCTATCTTACGCAAAAAAGTGAAAGATGCAGGCTTAGATATTTCGGTGACAAACTCATCGATCAATAACCTGAAAGATGAAGATGGTTTGCTGGTTATCACGCAAGAAGAATTAACAGCTCGTGCAAAACAAAAAACACCTCGGGCAACACAAGTTTCTGTTGAAAACTTCTTAAACAGTCCTAAATACGAGGAAATCATTGATAACTTAAAAAATACTGGCTCAACGGCTACTGAAGCGGCGGCAGAAGTGTCTGCTAATACAGGAACAACATCAAGTGAAGTTCCTAAAAATATTTCTAAGATCATCTTTGCGTGTGATGCTGGTATGGGTTCTAGTGCAATGGGAGCTTCTATCTTACGCAAAAAAGTAAAAGAAGCTGGTTTGGATATCTCGGTGACAAACTCATCGATCAATAACCTAACAGATGAAGACGGTTTGTTGGTCATTACGCAAGAAGAATTAACCGTTCGTGCACAACAAAAAACGCCTCATGCAACACAAGTTTCGGTGGGAAATTTCTTGAATAGTCCGAAATACGATGAAATTATTGATGATTTAAAAAAATCTATTAACGAATAGTTCACTGGAAGGCTTATTGCTTTAGCAACTTGATCGTCTAGGATAAGATAAGTAATGTAAACAACATACTTTTCTTATATAGAATAAGAGTTTTGGGATTCAACTGCAACCAGTGTGTAGCGGTATGCTTTCCCCAAAATTTAAAATAAGGAGAGTAAACACAGTGAAGAGTAGTCACTGTGTTTACTCATTTTGATTTTTTTGGAAAGGAGGAAATCCCGATTAACATTTCTAAAAGAGAAAAGAAAATTATCGAGCTGCTCTTGGAACAAAAAAACGGAGTGACATTAGACTTTTTGACCGAGGCTCTTCGTGTTAGTGACCGGACGATTTACCGTGAAATGTCGAGTCTGGAAAGCACATTAGCCAAAAGCCAAATCAAATTAGTTCGAGAACCGGATAAGGGGTATCGTTTAATTGGCAATGCTATTGCACTCCAGGAATTGCAAGAAAATCTGCATGACTCCTCTAAAGAATTGTCGGTTCAACAACGCCAGAGCATCTTAGTTATCCAATTGTTGCTAAATGAAGAAGAAGTTAAAATGGAAGCTTTAGCCCTTGAACTTCAAGTGAGCGTGGGGACGATCCAATCAGATCTACAATCGATAGAAGAAATTTTTAAAGACTATAAAATTGAAATTCAAAGAAAAAAATCCAAAGGCATCAAAGCCGTTGCTGAAGAAAGCAATCGCAGGTTGATTATTAGCGGATTGATCAGCAGCGAAATCAACGAATACGATTTTTCTCGATTGCTCGAGAGCTTCTCAAAGAAAAATAAAGAGAGCCAATGGGTAAAAAGAGAGAACTTGTTTTTAAATCTATTGGATGAACAAGTGTTGACCAATGTGTACTATGTTCTAAAAGAGTTTGATCAAGATTTCTTTAAACAAGTGACCGATACTCAATTTCAAAAACTCATTATTTTGTTGACCTTTTCCATTATGCGCATCAAGCAAGGCTATACTTTGGAATCCTTCCATACGCCGTTAACGACGGTTGAAGACTCCACAAGTGTCAGCATCGCGAAAGGAATTTTTCAAGCTACCCAGAAGAGGGATGCTATTGAAGTAAACTTGGCAGAAACTTATTTTCTGGCTCTTCAGATAGAAGGCTTGAATGTCCACATACGAAAAGAGTTCTTTTCAGAAGGTTATGATGCAGATTTGAGTTTTAAGGTGAGCGAATTGATTCGTAGAGTTTCTTATCAAATGGATTGGGATTTCAATCAAGACGAAACCTTGTACAATGATTTGCTGGCTCATATCTCTGCTGCGGTTAAGCGAGCGATGGCGCCGATGCCAGGCAATGTAAGTTCACTACTACAAAAGATACATTCACAGTATCAACAATTGAGTCTTGTAGTGGAGGAAAACTTAAAAGAAGTCTTTACAGACATTGAGTTTTTACCTGATGAAATCATCTATATCGTGATTCATTTTGCCTCCACCTATGAGAAGTTGATTGCTAGACAGCATGTTTCTGTATTGGTTATTTGTTCAAGTGGTGTCGGCATGGCTAAAATAGTGCAAAACCGTTTAAAGAAAAATATTCCAGAAATATCTGATATCGCGACCTCGCGTATTTCTCAATTGGATCAACTAGAATTGGAAGACTACGATTTGATTCTCTCCACGATTTTCTTGCAAGGGTTTGAATCAGAATACAAAGTTGTTACGCCATTGCTGATGGATGATGAAATCAAAAGCATCCGGATGTCTATTAAACAATTGCTATCCGAAAAATTGAAAAAACAGCCTTCTGATACTAAAAATCTAGTGACATCGCCGATAGAAGAAAATGAATTTAAAACCTTTTATCATAAAATGACGATCGTAAATCAGTTATTCGAACGGTTCGATTTGAAGAAATGGCAGAATCACCGCAATATAGAAGAACTGATTGAATCTATTTGTTTGTATTTGGAAGAAGAAGCCGTTCTTTCGAATCCCGAAAAAATCAAATGGAAGCTGCTGGAGCGCATGACTATAGCTCCTATTGGTTTACCTGGAACGAACATGGCTTTATTCCATTGTATTGATTCAGAAGTGACCGTGCCGTACTTTGCTATTTATGACATTCCGGCATCTTTTGTGATGGATTCGATTGATAAAGGGACCATTGAGATGAAACGAGTGTTAATGATGCTTGGTCCTGAACCTTTAAGCGAGGCGGCTCAAGAAGTATTGGGATTGATCAGTTCTGCTATTGTTGAAAGTGACTTGAATTTAGAAATCTTTAATGCTGGTTCGAAAAAATTGCTCACCAATTATTTAAATGCCTTATTTTTAGAAAAATACCAAAAACAATAATGAACAAGAAAGAGGATGAATAAAATGGACATTTTAAAAAAAGAAAACATTCGTTTAAACCAAGCTTTTGTAGATAAAGAGGAAGCTATCCGTTACGCTGGTCAAATTTTAGTTGATGGAGGATATGTAGAAGAAGGCTACATTAAAGAAATGATTCAACGCGAAGAGAATTTAACCACTTATATGGGCAACTTTATTGCTATTCCGCATGGTACAGAAAATTCAAAAGATATGATCAAAAAATCAGGACTTTCTGTTGTCCAAATTCCAGGCGGCGTTAACTTTGGAACAGAGGAAGATGAAAAAATGGTCAGCATTGTTTTCGGAATCGCTGGAGTCGGCAATGAGCATTTGGACATTCTTTCAAAAATCGCTATTTATTGCTCAGAGATCGATAACGTTGTTAAATTAGCAGATGCAACTACAGCAGAAGAAGTTTTATCTGCATTGGAAGGGGTCGAATAATATGCAAGCTATTCATTTTGGCGGAGGCAATATTGGCAGAGGGTTTATTGGAGAAGTTCTATCTGAAAATGGATTCGACATTGCATTTATCGATGTCAATAAAGACATCATTGATGCCTTGAACCAGTACAAAGAATATACGATCGAATTAGCTGAAGAAAATAAAAAACACATTACGGTCAAAAATGTTTCCGGCATCAACAATGGTACCCATCCTGAAGAAGTCGTGGAAGCTTTTAAACAGGCAGCCATTGTTACGACTGCCATTGGCCCGAAAATATTGCCGTTTATTGCACCATTGATAGCTGAAGGAATTCAAAAACGTAAAGAAATGAACTCTACTCAACCAGTAGATGTGATTGCTTGTGAAAATATGATTGGCGGAAGTGATTTCCTTAAAAGCGAAGTTATCAAGCATTTATCGGATGAAGAAATTCAATACGTTGAACAATACATTGGATTTCCTAATGCAGCTGTTGACCGGATCGTTCCTCTGCAAACGCATGAAGATAAATTATTTGTTTCAGTTGAACCTTATAAAGAATGGGTCATTGACGAAAGAGCTTTGAAAAATAAAGACCTTAAGTTAACCGGCGCCCATTATGCAGAAGATTTAGAACCGTATATCGAAAGAAAATTATTCACTGTGAATACCGGACATGCGACTACAGCTTATACCGGAAAATATGCGGGTTACAAAACCATAGATGAAGCTTTAAAAGATGAAGAAGTAAAAGCGCAAGTTGAACACGTTTTAGGCGAAACAGGTGCTTTAATGATTGAGAAGTGGGATTTCGATGCAGCTGAGCACCAAGCTTATATTGAAAAAATATTGTCACGTTTCATGAACCCTTATATCTCAGATGATATTACACGTGTAGCAAGAACACCGATGAGAAAATTAGGCTACGATGAACGGTTTATCCGACCTATTCGGGAAGCAAATGAAAGAGGATTGTCTACTGAACATTTAATCAAAACAGTAGCCAAAATATTGGTTTATCGTGATGCTGCTGATGAAGAAAGTCAAAAGCTAGCTGAATTATTAGCAGGAAAACCAGTTGAAGAAGTTATTAAGGAAGTAACAGGTTTGAAAGACAAAACCTTAATTGATAAAATCGCGGACGAATACACTAAAGTAGTCTAGTATCTAATCAAAACGATTCAAGGAACCACCAACATTCAGCAAAAAGCTGCTAATGTTGGTGGTTTTTTTGTCATTAAACGATTTCAAGCAACTATTTGGACATCGCTGAATGAAAAAACGGAAGCCGGTATTAGCCTTTCAGCTGTTCACTGAAAGGTTAATAAATGTAAGCGGTACAGTTAGGTGATATAATAAGAAGAAAAAGAAGGTTTTTTTGAAAATAGTGCAATTGGAAGGAGAAAAAAATATGATCTACACCATTACATTGAATCCAGCCATTGACCGTTTGTTATTCCTTGAAAAAACATTGGTCAAAGAAAAAAACAACCGGCTTAGTAAAGTCGAGTATGATTTAGGCGGAAAAGGTCACCATGGTTCTTTTGCGATGAGTACACTAGGCGTAGAAAACCAAGCATTGGGTTTTTGCGGTACAACGAACAAAAGTAAATTGGAAAAAATTTTAAAGGAAAAAGAACTCAATTATGATTTGGTAGAGGTTTATGGAAAGCCGACTCGAGAAAGCTATGTTATTTTGGAAGCGAACGTTAGCGGTAGTATCTTGATCACTGAAAAAGGTTTTAGAGTCTCCAGTTATGATATAGAATTGTTGACTGAAAAAATTGAAGAAAAGATTCAAGAAAAGGATATCGTTTTGATTGCCGGCTCGATGCCGCCGGGATTCGAACTGAGAGATTTGGAAGAGTTGCTGCATGTATTGAAAAAGAAAAACTGTTTTATCGCATGCGATCTTTCGGGAGCAGCATTGACTAAAGCAGTTGAGGTAGGAGTAAACTTTATCAAACCGAATGCCTTTGAAATACAAGAAATTGTTTCCGCAGAAAATCCTTTACTAGAGAACTTAAAAGAACTGTCTAAAAAAATCGATTATGTCGTTGTTTCGCAAGGAAGTGAAGGCAGCATTTGCAGCCATGATGGTGAGTTTTACCAAATCACGGTTCCTAAAGTCGTTGCAGTGAATGATACGGGTGCTGGTGATTGCTTTGTCGGGGCTTTCTTAGCAAATTTATCTTTAGGAAAGCCATTGACTGAGACGTTAGCCTTTGCGAGCGGTTGTGCTGCAAGCAAAGTGCAATACACGAACAGCACAACATTTAGTGTGAAAGAAGCTAAGTTGTTACAAAAGAAAGTACGAGTTGAAAAATTACAAATGGACTAAAAATAAACAAATTATTAACAAGTCACCATCAGATTTGCCTTGGAAAGAAAAGGCATTTGCTTGATGGTGTCTTTTTTAATACCATCATTATTAAATAACCGTATATATTGTGCATAAAGCCAGAATAAGGATTGACACTCATTAGAATACAATGGTAAGATATGCCCATTGTATTAGATTTTGATTAGTTTATTTTCTTTCATCTTAATCAAATCGACTAAAAAAGCACGATTTATAGGGAGGAATTTTTATGCAGGATATCTTGACAGCTTTCACAAGTGGAAGCTACTTTTATTTTTTGATTGTAGTTGGTATTTTTGCGATTGGGGACTTCTTTGGGATTCTTTCCAAAGCTAAAGTTTCATCTGTATTTGTGGCATTATTTTTATTTCTTATCGGTTTTTTGACGAATGTCTTACCCGCTAATATTATCGAATTAGCTGGTTTATCGGAATTTGGCAGTTTATCGGCCGGCTTATTGATTTTTCATATGGGTACGATGATCAATTTAAAGCAATTAGCTGAAGAATGGCGAACCGTTTTGACAGCCGTTGTATCCATGTTTGTTGTCATGTTGGCTTGTTTAGCGGTCGCTCCAATCGTCGGAGTTAAGAGTGCTATTGTAGCAATTCCAGTGTTAAACGGCGGGATCGTTTCGACACAAATCATGAGTGGTGCAGCTTCTGAAATAGGTTTAGCTATTCCTGCTGCTTTAGGAGTAGTGCTATACGCTATTAAGAAATTTGCCGGTTCTTATCCAGCTTCCTTTTTTGGAGTAAGAGAGGCAAAGGACGTTTTGGCTGATTACCGCAGCAAGCAAAAAAAGGTATTAACGCCAAGTGAAGAAGAATCTATGCAAGCAGACTTACAAAAAAACATCGGCTTCGCTGATAGAAACAACAAGTATTTTACTGATTTTGTCTGTGTAGCAATTGCTGTTTTCTTTGCTTGGATTGCAGTTTCACTAGGAACAGTCACTCCTATCAACTATTCGATTTGGGCTTTGTTATTTGGAGCAGTGATGAGTTATACCAAGTTGGTTCCCAATAAGATCTTAGAAAAAGGGAAAGCCTCAGGATTGCTGTCCATGTTAGTCTTTGCGACAATCGTTCCTTCGCTGGCTAACATTAGTGTGGCTGACTTGCTTTCATTAGGTCTCTCGACTATTTTGCTGATCGGGGTGTCTTTGATAGCTTTATACATTGTTTTCTATTTACTGCCAGGTTGGAAACTGACAAAAACTAAAAATTTAGCTATGGGAATTGCCATGGGACAATTTTTAGGCTTCCCAGCAACTTTTTTGATTTCAAACGAAATTGCTAAAGCCGTAACGGATGATCCTGAAGAACAAGAAATAATTCTAGAACACATTATGCCAGCTTATGTAGTAGCCGGATTGTCGACAGTTACGACGTTATCCATTGTGATCGCTGGAGTTTTCGTTAACTTTTTATAAACCATTAAAATGCAAAGGGGAATACCTATGAAATTTGATCCGAATTTATTTCATTACGCATCAAGACGTAATTTAGTTTACGGCCATAAAGGAATGATTGGCAGCGCAAGTCCGCTGGCGTCGCAAGCAGGACTAGAAATACTGAAAAAAGGCGGAAATGCCATTGATGCAGCAATTGCTACTTCAGCGGCATTAACAGTGGTTGAACCTTCAGGGAATGGGATTGGAGGCGACGCATTTGTTTTGGTTTGGTTTGAAGGGCAAATGTATGGCTTGAATGCCAGCGGAGCAGCACCCGATTTGATGACTTCGGAATCTATTGTAAAAAAAGGTTACCAAGAAATCAGCAAATTTGGATTAGATCCTGTTTCTGTTCCAGGGCTGCCTAGCGGTTGGGTAGCTTTATCTGAAAAGTTTGGCAATTTGCCTTTAACAGAAGTGTTGGAACCAGCAGCTAAAATTGCTGAAGAAGGCTTCCCAGTTGCCAGTAATGTTGCGCGTTTATGGAAACGATACTATAAAATTTACTCAGCTGCTTTAAAAGATTACCCTGTTTTGAAAACGTGGTTCGATGTTTTTTGCCCAGATGACCGTCCGGTGGAAGCCGGCGAAATGTGGTCTTCTGAAGGTCACGCTAAAGCCCTGCGAGAAATTGCCAACACAAATGGAGAATCGTTTTACCGCGGGAAAATTGCGGATGAGATCGATGCATTTTCACGGGAGCATGGCGGCTACATACGCAAAGAAGATTTGGAAAAGCACCAAGTAGAATGGGTCGACCCTATTTCCACGAATTACCGTGGTTATGATGTTTGGGAACTGCCGCCGAATGGGATTGGTGTAATTGTCTTAATGGCTCTCAATATCCTAGAGAACTTAGAGTTAAAAGGGAAAGACGATATTGAAACGTATCATAAGCAAATTGAAGCCATCAAACTGGCATTCAGCGATGGTTTAGAGCATATCGCTGATCCCAAAGCGATGAAAGTTGAATTAGAAGCGATGTTATCAAAAGAGTATGCAAAAGAACGCAGCGAGCTGATTGGTGAAGAAGCGTTAACGCCAGCTCCTGGTGAGTTGGATAAGTCAGGGACCGTTTATTTTGCAACAGCCGATAAAGACGGCAACATGGTTTCTTATATCCAAAGCAACTACACAGGTTTTGGCTCCGGAACGGTTTTACCTGGATGGGGAATCAGTCTGCATAATCGCGGTTGTCAATTTACTTTGGAGAAAGGTCATCCAAATTATTTAGTACCGGGTATGCGTCCTTACCATACCATCATTCCTGGATTTCTAACGCAAGGCGATACCGCTATTGGACCGTTTGGTGTGATGGGCGGACCATTGCAGCCTCAAGGGCATATGCAGCTGGTCAGCAGCATGATCGACTTTCATTTGAATCCGCAAGATGCACTAGATGCTCCTAGATGGCAATGGATCAAAGGAAAACACATTCAAGTTGAACCGAGCATGCCTTTCCATGTGACCGAAGCGCTGATGCGAAAAGGACATGAAGTGGAAGTGGTCAATGAAACAATTATGTTCGGACGCGGCCAAATCATTTTGCGTGATAAGAATGGTGTTTTAGTCGGTGGAACAGAACCAAGATCAGACGGGTATTTATCTGTCTGGTAAACTAACAAAGACAAGTCTTCCCATTTTTGTGGTGACTTGTCTTTGTTTTTATTGGCCGCTAGATTTGATTCAAAAGGATAAACTTCATTAAACAAGCTGAAACTTATATAATAACAGTAAAGCCATTCAGACGATAACGTGTAAATGGTTTATATGAGGAGAGTGAGGTCCAAATGAAAATTGTCATTGCACCAGACTCGTTTAAAGAAAGTTTAACCGCATTAGAAGCAGCCAATGCTATCGAAGAAGGATTTAAAAAAGTATTTCCTGATGCAGAATATGTAAAAATTCCGATGGCTGATGGAGGCGAAGGAACAGTGCAGTTTTTAGTTGATGCTACAAAAGGAAGGCTGGAAACGCTTATTGTTCAAGGACCATTAGGGGAACCAGTAGAAGGATTTTACGGTATTTCAGGAGATGGTACGGTCGCCATTATTGAAATGGCGGCAGCTTCAGGATTGCACTTAGTTCCCCCTTCGGAACGGAATCCACTGATTACCTCTACATGGGGTACTGGAGAATTGATTCAAGATGCTTTAAATAAAGGGGTCAAAGAAATTTTAATTGGCATCGGAGGCAGTGCAACCAATGATGGCGGTGCTGGAATGATTCAATGTCTAGGCGGGGAACTGCTGGATAAAAAAGGACAACAAATCATCCCGAGTGGAATCGGCTTAGCTGATTTAGTTTCAATCGATCTTGCCAAATTAAACCCAAAATTAAAAGAAGTTGAAATCAAAGTAGCGTGTGATGTGGACAATCCTTTAACCGGACCTAAAGGAGCTTCTTATGTTTATGGATTCCAAAAAGGCGGAACACTGGAACAAGTAGAACAACTCGATCAAAATTTAGCACACTTTGCCCGTTTGATTCGTCAGGATTTGAATCAAGACATTGAGTTTGTTGCTGGAGCAGGAGCAGCTGGCGGTTTAGGAGGCGCATTATTAGCCTTTTTAGGCGGTAAATTGCAAAATGGCGGTGAATTGGTTAGCGGGTTGGTCGGTTTAGCAGATGAAGTCCGCAATGCCGATTTAGTTATTACGGGCGAAGGCGGGGTCAACCATCAAACGATTTATGGAAAAACGCCTATTTGTGTGGCTAAAATTGCCCAAAGGTATCAAGTGCCGGTCATCGCTATTGCCGGACGATTATCTGGTGATTATGAGGCGATTTATGAACATGGAGTGACGGCCGTCTTCAGCATTCTTTCTGAAATTACTTCTTTAGAGAGTGCATTGGAAACGGGATATGAAAATATAAAACAAACTGCACAAAACATTGCGGCAGTTATTAAGATTGGAAAGTAATAATAAAGAGGAATTATAGTAGTCGATAGGTTACTTGTTACACAAGTTATAGATGTAAGCAAAAATAAAAGAGTTTTTTCTTTTTTTATGAAAGCCGAAACGATATTATCCGTTAAAAAATGATAATGTAGGAAGAATTAAAGAAAACTACAGAATTAAATCACTAACGTTTGATATATAAAGAGCAGTTTTGGTATGATTAAGTTTAGACAATGGCTTATCTGCAAAAACAAGCACAATGGAAGGAACGATTGGATTGGAAAATTATAAAAGAAGAATTGAATTGAAACAAGATGTTAAAGATCTCTTTCGTGGGAGATGGAAAGACGCGATTTTACTAAATTTAGTACCAACATTATTGATGTTAACAATTGGCGTAATAGGTGCAATTGTTATAGTTGGAATAATGAATCAACCTATGGATGTCGCAGCTGATTATATGCCGAATTATGAAACGAGTTTTTCTGATAACGCTGGAACTGCTGGTGGCATTATTTCTACATTGATAACTGTCGGGATTTCTTATACATTTTTAGATTGGTTTAGAAATCCAGAATTGACTATCCATCCATTTAAGAATGCTTTTCAAGTTTTTACTAAAAAGTATTTTCTAAGATCCGTATTAATTTATATTATCATTTCAATATTCACCTTTTTTTGGACACTGTTATTTATTGTTCCAGGAATTATTAAATCATTAGCTTATTCCCAAGCTTATTTTATTTATAAAGACCGTACAAATCATTCTGAAAATGAAAAACCATCTGCATTAGATTGCATTACTGAAAGCAGAAGAATGATGGATGGACACAAGTGGGAATATTTTAAATTACAACTAAGTTTCATTGGTTGGGGACTGCTTAGCATCTTGACTTTCGGAATTGGATTCTTATGGTTAAATCCTTATATGAATGCTACTATGGCCGCCTTTTATGATGACTTATCTGCAAATTATTATAGAACCGAACAAGTAGAAATAATCTAAAAAGAAACATAAAAAAGTTCCCATCAGTCTAAATGATGGGAACTTTTTTTGTTCAGAACAGAGAGGAGCTTTTATCCTTGAGAAATTTCTTGGCTTAATTTATATAAATTAAGAGGATCGGTTATATGCTTTTTATTCTTTAGAGTGTCAAGAAGGTCATTTTCTACGTATTTATTTTCTACGTTTCCTAAGCTTAGACCGCCTTTACCGGCCATCAGCAACTCAACAGCTTTTGCTCCGAAAACACTTGCAAGCACACGGTCGCGGGCTGTAGGAGAACCGCCTCGTTGAACATGTCCTAATACAGTGAAACGTGTTTGGAAGTCTCCATATTTGCTAAGTTCAGCAGCAAATTTATCTGCTTTCATTACGCCCTCAGCAACAACGATAATACTATGTTTTTTATCGCGTTCTCTTCCGATGCGAATCGTGTTTGCAATTTCTTCCATATCAAATTCTTTTTCAGGAATAATGATTTGTTCCGCTCCGCCAGCAATGCCTGACCAAAGCGCAATATCGCCAGCATCTCTGCCCATAACTTCGATAACCAGCGTCCGGATGTGGCTGGTAGCTGTATCTCTGATTTTATCAATAGATTCTAAAACAGTGTTGATAGCTGTATCAAAACCAATACAGAAATCAGTTCCAGCAATATCATTATCAATCGTAGCAGGTATGCCAATGGTCGGATAACCGTGCTTTGTTAAAGCAAGGGCTCCTTTATAAGAACCATCTCCACCAATAACCACTAAACCTTCAATACCGAATTTTTTCAGCTGCTCAATACCTTTTAATTGTCCTTCTTCAGATGCAAATTCGGGATAACGAGCAGAATACAGGAACGTTCCTCCTTTGTAAATCTTTTCACCAACATCAGAAACGGTTAATTTTCGGATGTCTCCAGCCACTAGTCCAGCAAATCCGTAGTTGATTCCAAAAACTTCGATGCCTTCGTAAACCCCTTTACGAACAACAGCTCTAACAGCTGCGTTCATACCAGGAGCGTCTCCTCCACTTGTTAAAACAGCAATACGTTTCATGTTTTTCACCTCATAAATGTATTTGATCTCATTACTATCTACAACAACCCTTATCTATTATAGATAGTCTAAGCGGTCAAGTCTAGAACCTTATCTGAAAGTTAGAATTGGGTTTCAGATAATGATGCTTATTTTTTCATTTTAACATTTAACTCTAATGGAATATACTAATTAGGACTATTCCTTATAGTTGAGATTTTTTAAAATATTTACTAAACTTTACTTGACCTTTTTTACTGGAAGAAATAGAATAAGAGTAACACTACGAATCAAAGGAGAATGATGATGGAATTGACAGAATTAAAACAAAAATTTCAAGAGTTTTTTGGCGACAAAGAAATGAAAGCGTTTTTTGCTCCGGGTCGGATTAATTTAATCGGTGAACACACAGATTATAATGGCGGGAATGTTTTTCCGTGTGCGATCACACTTGGGACTTTTGGCTTGGCTGCTAAAAGAGAAGATACGACAATCAATTTGTATTCTGAAAATTTTCCTGAGTTAGGCATTATCTCATTTGATGTAACGGATTTAGAGTATCGTAAGGAAGATAAATGGACAAACTATCCTAAAGGCGTCATTAAGTACTTGAAAGAAGCAGGGTATGAGATTGATACGGGAATGGATGTTGTGATTTACGGAAATATTCCTAATGGTGCCGGATTGTCTTCCTCTGCTTCGCTTGAGATGCTGACAGGTGTTATGCTGGAAGAGTTGTTTAACCTAAATGTAACTCGTTTGGATTTGATAAAAATCGGGAAGAAAGTAGAAAATAAATTTATCGGTGTCAGTTCTGGTATTATGGACCAATTTGCAGTAGGAATGGGCGAAAAAGATAAAGCTATCTTATTGGATTGCAATACGCTTGAATATGAAATGGTTCCTGTCGAATTAGGCGACAACAAAATTGTCATTATGAATACGAAAAAACGTCGAGAATTAGCAGAATCAGGCTACAATACACGTCATAGCGAATGTGAACAAGCATTGGAAGAGCTACAAAAATTTGTTTCTATTCCATCATTGGGTGCTTTGGATGAAGCGACCTTTGAAACGTATCAAGATCAATTGTCAAATCAAATGATCAAAAAACGAGCGCGTCATGCTGTAAGTGAAAACCAACGGACATTAAAAGCAGCACAAGCATTGAAAGCTGGGAATTTAAAAGAATTCGGATTATTGATGAACGCTTCGCATATTTCTTTGCGGGATGATTATGAAGTAACGGGTATAGAATTGGATACGTTAGTACAGGCGGCTTGGGATCAACCTGGTGTGATCGGGGCACGCATGACCGGTGCAGGATTTGGCGGATGTGCGATTGCATTGGTTGCTGACGATCAAATTGAGACCTTTATTGAAAAGGTTGGGAAAGTGTATGAAGCTGAAATCGGTTATCCAGCTGAATTTTATATTGCCAGTATCAGCGACGGCGCAAAAATGCTAGAGGAGGCGTAACATTATGACAGTAGTAGTACTAGGCGGGGCAGGATATATTGGGTCGCATGCCGTTGACCAATTGATTGAACGCGGGTATGAGGTAGCGGTGGTCGATAACCTGCAAACGGGTCATCAAGAAGCCATTCCAGCGCAAGCACGCTTTTATCAAGGCGATATTCGCGACAAAGTTTTTTTGAGCAGTGTTTTCGAGAAAGAAACGGTTGAAGGAGTGCTGCATTTTGCTGCCAATTCGCTGGTCGGCGAATCTATGCAAGAACCGTTGCAGTATTTCAATAACAATGTCTATGGTACACAAGTGACTTTAGAGGTAATGCAGCAATTTGGCGTTAAGCCGATCGTTTTTTCTTCATCGGCTGCTACTTACGGCGAACCGAAAGCCATTCCTATTAAAGAAACAGCTGAAACCAATCCAGAAAGTCCTTATGGCGAATCGAAATTGATGATGGAAAAGATGTTGAAATGGTGCAGTAAAGCTTATGATATGCAATTTGTTGCCCTACGGTATTTCAATGTGGCTGGAGCAAAATGGGATGGCAGTATCGGGGAAGACCATTCGCCAGAAACTCATTTGGTTCCCATCATTTTAGAAACGGCTTTAGGACAACGTGAACAAGTAGCTATTTTTGGCGAAGACTACGATACGCCAGATGGCACATGTATTCGCGACTATATTCATGTGGTCGATTTGATCGAAGCACATATTCTAGCTTTAGAGTATTTGAAAGCAGGCAACCCGAGTTCTATTTTTAACCTAGGCAGCAGTGTAGGTTTTTCAGTCAAAGAAATTTTACAAACCGCACGACAAGTGACGGGAAAAGAAATTCCGGCTAAAATTGAAGCACGCCGAATGGGCGACCCAAGTACCTTGATCGCTTCAAGTGAAAAAGCTAAAACTGTTTTAGGGTGGAATCCAAAACAAACGGATGTGAGAGACATTATCGCTTCTGCTTGGCGCTGGCATGAGCTGCATCCAGAAGGTTACCAATCCAAAAAATAAAAAAGGGGCTTTTTACTTTTATGGGTAAGCAAAAGACTATCAATCAACTTATTACTGATTTTATTGAATTAGGGGTTTTCCAGCAAGAGATCGATCCACTGGATAAAATTCTAAAAACAAATGAATTGTTGCGCTTATTGAAAAAAGAAGATTTTCAACAAAACTTAGCAGCGTCTGATCCGCTGCCGGAACGGTTAGCCGTCTTGGATCAGCTTATCGAATATGCAGTGCAGGAAAAAGTCATTGAAGATATCCAAGCTGCGCATGAGATACTAGGCGCAGAGATCATGAGTTTGATCACCCCGCTGACCTCTGAAGTAAATCGCCAGTTTTGGGAGCGTTACGTTTTCGGACCGCAAGCGGCGACGGATTATTTTTATCAATTAAGTCAGTCAAATGATTACATTAAAACACGCAGCATTGCGAAAAATATCCAATTTTATTTTCCTTGTGAGTTCGGCAAACTGGAGATAACGATCAATCTGTCTAAACCAGAAAAAGATCCCAAACAAATAGCATTGGAGAAGCATGCGGGGAGTTCCGGTTATCCAATCTGTTTGCTGTGTATGGAAAATGAAGGCTATGCCGGACGCGTTAATCACCCGGCCAGAAGCAACCATCGCATTGTCCGAATGTTGGTGAATAAGGAATGCTGGGGTTTACAGTACTCGCCATACGCTTATTACAATGAGCATTGTATTTTTTTATCGGAAGTTCATAAACCCATGAAAGTGGAAAAAGCTACTTTCAGTAAACTGCTGGGGATCGTTGAACAGTTTCCTCATTACTTCGTAGGGTCTAATGCCGATTTGCCGATTGTTGGGGGATCAATTTTATCGCATGATCATTATCAAGGAGGTCGCCATACTTTTGCAATGGCTGAAGCGGAGGTAAACTTTTCATTTCCGTTAGATGCTTTTCCAATGATTGAAGCAGGAGTTGTTAACTGGCCGATGTCCGTAATCCGGCTGAAGAGCGCCGATAAAGAAGCGATGATTGAAGCGGCTGCCTTTATTCTAGAGCAGTGGCGCGGATATTCTGATAAAGAAGCGGCTATTTTAGCTTATACGGGTGAAGTGCCGCATAATACGATCACGCCCATCGCACGTCGCAAAGGAACTGATTTTGAATTGGATCTGGTTTTACGAAATAACCGGACGTCAGAAGAATTTCCGGATGGTATTTTCCATCCGCATCCTGATGTACAGCACATCAAGAAAGAAAATATCGGCTTGATCGAAGTTATGGGTCTAGCAATTTTGCCGCCGCGATTAAAAACAGAGCTGCAAGAAGTTGAACAGTATTTATTGGATAAACCTAATGACCTAGCGGACTCTCATAAAGAATGGGCAAATGTGTTGAAAGCAGAAAAACAGCCGACTGCAGCAACTGTTCACCACATTGTAGAAGAAGCTGTAGGAGAAGTTTTCTTACGTGTATTGGAAGATGCGGGAGTTTACAAACAAACGCTGGCAGGACAAACGGCCTTTAAACGATTTATCAAAACGTTACAGTAGGAGAATAGGAGGAGCATTTAAATGAAAGTAAGCAAACGTCCTTTTGGAAAAGTGGATGGCGAACCAGTTTACGAGTATACTTTGGTAAATACCAAAGGGATGCAATTATCGGCGATGAATTATGGAGCTGCTGTGACGGCTATCCTGATGCCGGATAAGTTCGGAAAAAATAAAAACATCGTATTGGGCTTTGATTCAGTAGATAAATATGTTGAACACCGTCCATTTTACGGTGCAACGATTGGCCGTGTTGCTGGTCGGATCGCGGGCGGGAAATTTAAGTTAAAAGATAAAACGGTTCAGGTGATGGTCAATGAAGGTGAAAACCACCATCATGGTGGAAACCCAGCTTTTGAATCACGATTTTGGACAGTCGAAACAAAAGCAGCAGCAGATGCCGATGAAGGCACGTTGACGTTTACTTATGTAAGCCCGGACGGTGAAAATGGCTATCCAGGTAATTTGACGGTGCAAGTGGTTTATACATTAACGGAACAAAACGAGTGGAAAATCCATTATACAGCCACTACAGATGAGACAACCTTATTTAATCCGACGAATCATGTTTACTTTAATTTGACAGGTGATCATACGAAAGGTGTTTTAGAGCATGAACTTCAACTGAACAGCGATTGTTATGCTCCTTTGCGAGAAGACTCTATTCCAACTGGCGAATTAGCGGATGTAACCGACACGGATTTTGATTTTAGACAATCAAAACCATTAAAAACGGGTGTAGATAGCGATCATCCACAGTTGCAGTTAAATCGAGGATACGATCATCCTTTTGTGCTGAACCATTCATTGAACCAACACCAAGCAGACGGTCAAATCAGCGATCCGGTCAGCGGTCGACGTGTGCGGTTTACGACCGATCGTGAAGCCGTCGTTGTGTATCTAAACAATTGGGCGGATGGGGCTTATGACATCGACAGTCAGCCTGTATTAGCTTATTCAGGAGTGGCATTAGAGACACAGACCTTACCAGATGCGATCAACCACAAAAATTTCGGCAATAGTATTTTGAACCCGGGTGAAACTTTTCAGTCAGAAACGGTTTACCACTTTGATTTAATTTGATAAAAAATAGACTGAAAAGAAAGTAGGAAAAGCATGGCAACGATTAAAGACATCGCTGAAAAAGCCGGTGTTTCAAGTGCAACGGTTTCGCGAGTGTTGAATTATGATGAAACGTTATCGGTAGGCGACGATACAAAGAAGCGTATTTTTGAAGCAGCTGAAGCTTTGGACTATACCAAATACCAGAAAAAGAGAGCTAAAAAAAAGGGCAAGCTGGCAATCGTGCAGTGGTATACTGAAAAAGAAGAACTGGATGATTTATATTATTTATCCATCCGGCTGGGTGTTGAGAAACGCGCGGAAGAAGAAGGGTATGAAGTCATTCGTTTTTTTCAAGATACAGATATTGACACAACTGCAGATATTGAAGGCATTGTAGCGATTGGGAAATTCAGTGATTCTCAAATTGAACGGTTAACAGGGTGGACAAGTAGCATTTGCTTTGTGGATTTCGATTTATTGGACCGTAAGCTGGATTCGGTGGTCGTTGATTTTGAGCAGGCCGTTCATTCCGTAATGGATTATTTAACAAAAAAAGGCCATCAGCGAATCGGCTTTATCGGAGGACAGGAAAATTACGGAGATCGATCCAGCACGCCTGTGGATAAGCGATCTATTCTAGTGGGAAACTATCTTCGTCGTTTGAGCTTGTATCAAGAAAAGCATCGGTTTATCGGTTCTTTCAATGTGACATCAGGTTATCACTTAATGAAGCAAGCAATGGAAGAGTTAGGCGATGATTTGCCACCAGCTTTTTTTATGGCCAATGATGCTTTAGCTATCGGTGCTTTACGAGCGTTGCAAGAAGCGGGGATATCTGTTCCAGAACAAGTTGAAGTGATTGGCTTCAATGATATCAGTGTGGCTAAGTATGTTTACCCAACATTGAGTACCGTTAAAGTTTATACGGAAATGATGGGAGAAG
Source organism: Carnobacterium sp. CS13 (assembly GCF_016653495.1). NCBI lineage: Bacteria > Bacillati > Bacillota > Bacilli > Lactobacillales > Carnobacteriaceae > Carnobacterium > Carnobacterium sp. CS13. Next base: position 372,886 of record NZ_CP067364.1, read on the forward strand.
CCGGTTTTGATCTATTAATGGATCAGCTTGAATCAAATCGGAGAGTAGCGAAAAAAATAACGTTATCCACAGATTTGATTTTACGTGAAAGTACCACATAGAAAACGGTTAAAATAGAAAGAAGAGTTGACCTGATAGCTAAAATTGCTGTTTTAGAAGCAATTTTAGTTTTCGGGTTATTTATTTTTGGGTTTTTCCGTTATACTGCAAGTGTAGGATAACGGTCAGAGGAGTAGCTTGAAGGCTTTTCTAGGTCTAAAAACAACTATTTGGTATGATTAGAAATGAGAGTGAGGTTTTTTTATGAAAAAGAATTCCAGACAGCCAGCAAGAAAACGAAAAGAAGCAACGAAACAAGTGAGCAATGCTAAAACAACTAATTATGTAGTGAAAGAGCCGACTGAGTTACTAGCATTTTTGCTGCAAGAAAAAGTGAAAAACAGCCGAAATTCAATAAAATCCGTTTTAAGCCGCGGTCAAGTGATAGTAGATGGAAAGGTTATCACACAGCATAATTATTCATTACTGCCTGGACAAACAGTCGGCATCGTCGCTAATAAAGTCGCCATCAAAGAGAATGCATTAGTTGGGGTCAGCATTTTACATGAAGATGAAGACATTATTGTGATCAACAAAGAAGCCGGCATGTTGTCTATGGCTTCTAAAAATGAAAATGATTTGACAGCTTATCGACAATTAACGACTTATGTTAAAGAAGACAATCAAAAAAACCGCATTTATATCGTTCACCGTTTGGACAGAGATACGTCAGGCGTGATGTTGTTTGCGAAAAGCGAAGCCGTAAAAATAGCGCTGCAAGAAAAATGGAGCGATGTTGTGAAAGAAAGAATTTATACGGCTTTAGTTGAAGGCGTAGTTCGCAATGAAGAAGGAACCATCAGTTCTTGGTTAACGGAAAATAAAGCCATGCGTGTCTTTTCAAGCCCAGTTGATAATGGCGGGAAACATGCGGTCACTCATTACAAAAAAATCCGATCAAACGAACAGTTTTCGCTATTAGAAATTCAATTGGAAACGGGCCGTAAAAATCAAATTCGTGTCCACATGGAAGAGATGGGCCATCCAGTTGTAGGCGATAAAAAATACGGATCAAGAATCAATCCTCTAAAACGTCTGGGTCTGCATGCGTCCACTTTAGCTTTAGTACACCCTAGAACAGGAGAAGTTGTCCGTTTTCAAGCTAAAGTACCAAAAGTATTTTTACAAAATTCTAAATAACAGAAAGAACAACAGCCAAGCTTTCCCAAATAATGGGAGAACTTGGCTGTTTTATTATTCAGTTAATTTTGCTGATCCCAAATCTTATTGAGTTGAAAAGCATCATCTTGCGGTTGATAACCCAAAGCAACGCGTGCTTGATCGATATCCAACCGAGGAAAAGTATTGTTAGAAATCCCGTTGACCAATAAAAACGGCTCTTGGAGTTCAGCGGATAATGTGCAATCGATCAAATGGCAAAAGTCTCTAGCCGATAAAAAAGTAGCCATCCCTTCAGGACCGGAACTTGGATCAAGTTCGCCTTCTTTTTTAAAGTCGCCGATTCGAATGCCGATGATTTCCTGATTCGTTGTATAAGCATAGTAACTAGCTAAAGCTTCTGCATAAGCTTTAGAGACGCCATATAAGTCAGCAGGGCGAACCGGTTGATTGGTGTGCACTTGGACATTTTGCGGATAAGCATCGACTGCATGAATGGAAGAAGCAAAAATGATGCGTTTTACATTAACGCTCTCTTGAGTAGCTTGATGGAACAGATTATAAGGGATTTTATAGTTCAAATCTAATAACGTGTCGTAGAATTCAGCATCTGGGCTAGGATCGCCGGCCAAGTGCAAGACATATTCAATGCCGTCTAATAATCCAACCCAATTTTTTTCAATGGATAAATCCAAATCTTTTATTACAGTTCCAGCTAGAAGTTCCGGATCGATATCAGAAAAATGAATATCAACTAACGTTAATTCATGATTGTTTTTTAAATGTTTCGTAATGACTTGTCCAATCGTTCCGGTTGCACCTGTAATTAAAATTCGTGCCATTCAATGATTCCTCCTTGTCAATAAAATAAAAAAAGAGAAAAAAGGCACCACAACTGCAGTGCCTTTTAAAAGTTAAATTAGTTATTGTTGCGATCAGCACGTTCATCCGCGCGATCTTTCATATCGTCTTTTGTTTCGCCGACTTTTTTCTCTACTTCGCCTTTAGCTTTTTGAGCTTTCCCTTCAGCTTGTTTGCCTACGTTATCGGTAGCGTCACCATAAGCGTCTTTAGCTGAACCGACCGCTTTGTCTTTCATACCTTTTAATTTGTCTTTCATACTGTTATCTTTGTCTGCCATGTTGTTTTCCTCCTAATAAGTATATTATTTAAAAAACAATTCTCACTGCTGTACAAGTTGTGCTGGTAAAGAGTTCAAAAACAACTTGTGACAAAAGTGTGAACCTCTCTTACAACTAAAGTCTAACGTGTTTATTTTAAAAAATCAAACGATAACCCTTTCACCTTAGTGTCAAGATATTCTCGGGAAAGGCATAAAAAAGGCAAAACCTCTTCTTATCCCTGACACTTAGAGCGTTTGCTGATTTTTCGGTTGGTTTTTCTTATAGCAAAATGTTCGGATCCGAACATTTTCCAAACAACCAACAACCTACTACATCATATAAACTCATTTTTGAGCACAGTGATGAGATAGGGCTCATCAAATTACAAATAGATGGCCGTTTCTCGTACCTTTTACGAGCTAGACAGGCTCTAGCTCTAACCATTCACTCCGAATCTAAGGAAACGGGACAAATAAGCCCTGAACCGAGAGAAGTTTGTCTCGGATCGTGAAAAGCACACCTCTACTGCACGAGTCACACTGATTAGCTGGCAACCCCTTATAGTTAGATCATAAAAGGAAGCCTGTTAAAATGGCATATGAAAGAAGGGTTTCTCTATCACGACGACTATTTTAAAAATTAGCTGGCAACCATTGATCAAATGAATTGTTCTTTTGATTTATAGTCATGAACGGTACAAGTGGTTCGTCTGCTTAATCTTTCGTCTATTATGTGCTAAAATATAAAGATAAACGAAACAATAGGAATTTATTTAGAACTGAGGCGTTTTACAATGAAATTATTAGCAATCGATGCATCCAATCAAGTGATGAGTGTCGCAGTTTTGGAAGATCAAAAAATTATCGGAGAAGTAACGACAAACGTGAAAGGTAATCACAGCCAACGATTAATGCCAGCGATTCATACGTTAATGAAAGAAGTTAATTGGGAACCGTCTGCATTGGACCGAATCGTTGTTGCAAAAGGTCCTGGATCATATACAGGCTTGCGAATTGGAGTGACGATCGCAAAAACACTAGCTTGGACATTAGATAAGGAAATAGTCGGCGTTTCTAGCTTAGCTGTATTAGCAGGCAACTGTGAAGAGTCGCCGAACTATTTAGTGCCGTTATTTGACGCTCGACGCGGCAATATTTATACAGGTTTGTATCAATGGCAAAAAGGGGAATTAGTCCAAATTGAAGCAGATACTCATATTTCAGCGGAGAAATGGGCTGTTTTTTTAAGTGGTTTACCTGGAACATTTGAATTGATTGGTGAAGATCGTTTATTACACCAAGAGATTTTTGAACAACATTTATCTGGACGGATAACTGAAGCGCCTTTGAAAGATCATTTGCCCAAAGCCGGTGTTTTAGGATTATTAGGGATAACGAAAGTGCCGGAAGATGCCCATACCTTAGTCCCAGATTATTTAAAGCTGGCAGAAGCGGAGGAAAATTGGCGTAAAGAGCATCCAGATCAGCTGGAGGAAACGTATGTTGAAAAAATTTAGAGAGTGGTTCGCGATGAACCGAGCAGCACTGAATAAAGCAGAAGGACAATCTTGGCCGACGACATTAGCAAACCGAGTTCATCTATCAACGGCTGTGATGCGGTTGGAAGACGACCAAGCTTTTCAATGGTTCGTAGCAACAGATGAAGATATTCCAGATATTGTCCGTATCCAAGAACTCAGCTACAACGGAAGTGCTCCTTGGAATAAAAAGGCATTGGAGCATGAAATCAATCACAATACACGTGCGCTGTATTTGATTGTAAGAGACCAAGAACGCCCGCTAGCCTTTATTGGCGCTTGGTTTGTTGAAGAAGAAGCTCATATCACCAATATTGCAGTAGTACCTGCTGAACGAAACAAGGGAATTGCACTGCGTTTAATGAAAGAAATGATGCAATTGGCACAAAAAGAAGACATGGTGAAAGTCAGTTTAGAAGTACGAGTTTCAAATGTTGCGGCTCAGCACTTATATCGAAAATTAGGCTTCAAAGACGGAAAAGTAAAAAAAGAGTATTATGCTGGAGATCATGAAGATGCTTTAGAAATGAGTTTATTGTTAAGAAAGAGGGATAGTTATGAACCGCATTAAAACTGAATCTCGGGAAATTCAGTTTGTTTTCCCAGAAGAAGTGCTATTGTCTAGTGAACAAATTCATCAACTGGCTGAAGCTAGTTACTCTAATGGTTCGCCTTGGACAGCAGAAAACTTCTCGACAGATTTAGAAGCTCCGTTTGTTGGGTATGGTTTTGCAATCAAACATCAAAAAGCGATAGGCTTTATTGGTTACCACCATTTTTTAGGCGAAGCAGAGATTACGAATTTTGGGGTGGATCATGCCTATAAAAACCAAGGAATCGGCAGCCAATTTTTAGGTGCCTGTTTAAATCATTTAAGCGAAAATGGAATGGAACAACTTTTTTTAGAAGTACGTTCCAGCAATAAAGCAGCCATTGCCGTTTATCAAAAATTAGACTTTGAAAAAGTAGCTGTACGCAAAGCTTATTACAGGAATCCCGTAGAAGATGCGCAAGTGATGCGCTATAGCAAGTTAGTGAACGGCGACTAAAAATGTCAGGTAGAAGAGAGTGAAAGCATGGAAACCAAACGAAATTTAATTTTAGCAATTGAAACAAGTTGTGATGAAACTAGTGTGGCAGTAGTCGAAAATGGGCATCGCTTGTTGTCGAATATAGTCGCTTCACAAATCAAGAGCCATATGCGTTTCGGCGGAGTAGTCCCAGAAATTGCAAGCCGGCATCACGTTGAACAGATTACGCAATGCATTGAAGAAGCATTGGAAGAAGCCTCAGTTGCTTACCAAGAATTATCGGCAGTTGCCGTAACAAATGGTCCTGGATTAGTGGGAGCATTACTGATCGGCGTTAATGCAGCTAAAGCGATTGCGTATGCTCATAACTTGCCTTTAATTGCCGTTAATCATATGGCAGGACACATTTATGCCAATCGATTGATCCAGCCGCTGGTTTTCCCGTTATTGGCTTTAGTGGTCAGCGGAGGACATACTGAATTAGTGTATATGGAAGAAGATGGAAAATTTGAAATCATCGGCGAGACTCGAGACGATGCAGCCGGAGAAGCCTATGATAAAATTGGCCGGGTCTTAGGACTGCCTTATCCGGGCGGCAAACGCATTGATGAGATGGCACAAATCGGCAAAGATACGTATCATTTCCCGCGAGCAATGTTGAAAGATGATAATTATGATTTTAGTTTTAGTGGGTTAAAAAGTTCTTTTATCAACTTAGTCCACAATGCTAAACAAAAAGGCGAGGAACTAGATGCTGATAATTTAGCGGCTAGTTTTCAAGCAAGTGTTGTGGAAGTGCTCGTAACAAAAACAATCCGGGCCGCTAAGGAATTGGGAGTTAAGCAGCTAGTCTTAGCTGGCGGTGTCGCTGCAAATCAAGGCTTACGAAACGGATTATCAAAAGCGATGGCTCAAGAGTTGCCGGAAGTGGAGTTCTTGATCCCGCCTTTGGCACTGTGTGGAGACAATGCCGCCATGATTGGCGCTGCAGCCTATATAGAATACAACCAACAACAATTTGCAGATTATGATTTGAATGCACAACCAGGTTTAACCTTTGATAGTTATGAAGTCACATTGTCTTGATGATTAAAATAATATTGAAGCAAAAAAGATTAAGTTCAATTGGACTTAATCTTTTTTGGCTTTATCTAATACATTTTTTAACAGCAGTGTCTGCAATTCAACCAATTCAGAAAGCAAAATAGCAGTATAAAACTATGGTAAAATTGAAAAGTATAGAAGTTTAGAAAAGAGTATCAATAAGTTTCTTACAATTCAACAGGTATTAAGATTCAGGAAGGAAGTACAAAAAAATGGATTTTGAAACAGTTATGCAGGAGCTTGAAGCTTTGGGCAAGGAAAGAATGAAGAAAATGTACCTATCTAATGGAGCCCACGAGCCGCTTTTTGGTACGGCTACAGGCGCTATGAAACCCATCGCAAAGAAAATAAAAATAAACCAACCGTTAGCTGAAGAGCTTTATGCTACAGGGAATTATGATGCCATGTACTTTGCAGGTATTATTGCCGATCCAAAAGCCATGACAGAGTCGGACTTTGAGCGCTGGATTGATGCAGCCTATTTTTATATGCTGTCCGATTACGTGGTGGCCGTAACATTATCTGAGTCAGACCATGCACAAGATATTGCCGATAAATGGATTGCAAGCGGTCAAGCGCTGAAAATGTCAGCAGGCTGGAGTTGTTACTGTTGGCTTTTAGGAAACCGTCCAGACAATGAATTTTCTGAAAGTAAGATGTCTAATATGCTTGATATCGTGAAAAATACGATTCATGATTCGCCAGAGCGGACGAAAGCTGCTATGAATAATTTTCTATACACTGTGGGAGTATCATTTTCACCACTAAACGAAAAGGCTAGTGAGACTGCAGCAGAAGTAGGCATCGTAGAAGTCAAGCGGGAAAAGAAACAAAACAGTTTTCTAAACGCTTATGAAAGTATTCAAAAAGAGATGGATAAAGGAAAGTTAGGTTTCAAACGCAAATATGTAAGGTGTTAACATTAGCTTCGTATGAGAAGTTGAAGTTAGTGATTAGACGAAGCGGATAAGTGAGAGAAATTTTTTCGGAAACTTCATTCCCTTAAGAACTATGAATACGATTGACAAAGAATTATTTAACCTCAGTTGTTTGTAGAAAAAAGGACATAGCCTATTAGTCTTATAAAATAGGCTATGTCCTTTTAAATTTAGTTAATTGTTTTCAGTTTAGATCTTTTGAAGCAAGGTTTGCTTCAAAAGATGTCGATCAATCACTGAGCTCTTCTAATTCAATGCTTTTTTCTTCCCACTCTGCTAAAATACCGTCAAGCTGGGAGTGTAGAGCAGTTAATTCTTGATTGATTTCTTGTACTTTTACATGATCGCCAAACACTTCAGGTTCGGTCAACTGCAATTCAAAAGTTTCGATATTTTGTTCGATAGCGGACATGTCGGTTTCCAGTGTGTCGACTCGGCGTTTCAATTGTCGGACCAGTTTTTGGGCATCTTTATCGATTTCGCGTTTGTTTTTTCCGGTGGAGTTAGTGGGCTTGGATGGAATGCCTTTTTGTTCTAGCTCTTCTGCTTCAGCAAGTTGGCGGAGTTCTTCTTGCTGGGCTTTTTTCTCCAGATAATAGTCATAATCTCCCAGATAAAGGGTACTGCCTTCTGCCGATAATTCTACCACTGAAGTCGCTAACCGATTAATAAAGTAACGGTCATGCGAAACAAATAAAAGTGTGCCGTCGAAATCGATCAAAGCATTCTCTAACACTTCTTTGCTGTCAATATCTAAATGGTTGGTCGGCTCATCCAAAATCAAAAAATTATCGCGGTGCATAGACAGTTTAGCTAAAGCTAGACGAGCTTTTTCTCCACCGCTTAGACTAGTGACCGCTTTTTCAACATCTTCGCCTGTAAACAAAAAGCTGCCCAAAATGCTGCGGATATCTTTTTCAGGAGTTGTTGGGTGACTGTCCCATAATTCGCTTAAAACAGTTTTGTTGGAATTCAAATTAGCTTGTTCTTGATCGTAATACCCTAAATCAACATTAACCCCTAATTGCTCACTGCCTTGAATCAATGGCAACTGGCCAATCAAAGACTTTAATAAGGTCGATTTTCCGATCCCGTTCGGTCCGACTAAGGCAATTGAATCGTATTTGCGAACTTCTAAATCAATCGGAGCAGATAGGATTTGGCGTTCATACCCAATAGCTCCATCGGCTAAGGTCAACACCATATTGCCGCTTTCTTTTCCGGATTGAAAACGAAAATGAGCTGATTTTTCATCGCCTTGCGGTCGATCGATTCGCTCCATTTTCTCTAGTTGTTTCCGGCGGCTTTGTGCTCGTTTGGTTGTAGAAGCCCGAACCAAGTTGCGGTTAACAAAGTCTTCTAATTTAGCGATTTCTGTTTGCTGCTTTTCAAATTCTTTCCATTCGCGTTCTAATTGAGCTGCTTTTAAATCTAGGTACTTGGAGTAATTTCCTTTATAATGAGTGATTTTTTGACGGCTGATCTCGTAAACTTCGTTGACGACTTTGTCTAAAAAGTAACGGTCATGTGAAACGATCAATAATGCCCCGCGATACATTTGCAAATAGTTCTCTAACCAATCCAATGTTTCGATATCCAGGTGATTAGTCGGCTCATCCAAAATCAATAAATCTTTTTTTTCTAATAACAGTTTAGCTAGCGCTAAACGTGTTTTTTGGCCACCTGATAATTGATGGATCTTTTTTTGATAGTCTTCTTCGTAAAAACGGAAGCCATGCAAAACAGAACGGATCTCGGCTTCGTAACCGAATCCGTTAGCTGCTCGAAAGTCGTGTTGCAATTGATCGTAGCGTTCTAAGGTTTTTTGATAAGCTTCTTTATCGGCTAACAGTCCTGGGTCGCCCAATTGAACTTCAATGGCACGCATATTTTTCTCGATTTGGATCACAGGTTCGAAAACGACCAGCATTTCATCCCAAATGGTTTTCTCGGATTGCAAGCCGGTATTCTGTGCTAAATAACCAATCGTAATATTTTTACTCTTAACGATCTGTCCAGCATCAGGTTGTTCAATTTCTGCAATCATTTTTAATAAGGTCGATTTTCCGGCACCGTTTCGACCCACTAAAGCAACACGTGCATTTTCTTGGATTTCTAAGTAAATATTTTCAAACAACACATCTGCTCCAAAATAACGAGCTACATGTTGGACTTGTAGTAAAATCATGTCATTTCCTCATTTCATAGTTCTCTTTTATAGTTTAGCATAGAACGAAACATTCTGATATTATTCGAACAGATTTTTTTGGGTCAGAAACCCTTGATTCACAAGCGAAGTTTGTGAATGTTCACAAGCAGAAAAGTGCCTCTATCATTTTTTTGGAAAAAATAACGTCCTAAATACTAGTAATATCATAAAACTATGCTATAATTGCTTAGTTGAAACAAAAAATCGCTTGTGAAGTTTCGTTTAAATCGGAATAATTGTGAAAAAATATTTGATTAATTAACTGACTGAAAATAATAAAGTGGAGGAAAAGAAATGTCCAATTTAAAAGTACCAAAAGCAACGGCAAAAAGATTGCCGATTTATTACCGTTATTTGCGTTTTTTGCATGATGCAGGCAAAGAACGTGTTTCTTCGACTGAATTAAGTGCAGCAGTAAAAGTTGATAGTGCTACTATACGCCGTGACTTTTCTTATTTTGGAGCTTTAGGAAAAAGAGGTTATGGTTATGATGTTGAAGACTTGATGAATTTTTTCAGCAAAACATTGAAACAAGATCGTTTGACTAACGTAGCTTTAATTGGTGTAGGGAATTTAGGCCATGCTTTATTGAATTACAATTTTCACCAAAGCAATAATATGCGGATCAGCGCTGCCTTTGATATCAATAAAGAAATCGTTGGAACTATCCTAAGCGGAGTACCTGTTTATCCGATGAGCGAAATGGTTGAACAACTTCGCTTACAGCAAATCGAAGTGGTCATTTTAACGGTACCTACGGAAGTAGCCCAAGAAACCACAAATGATTTAGCAGAAGCAGGAGTTAAAGGTATCATGAACTTTACGCCTATCCGGATTTCTGTACCAAAGAGTATACGTGTTCAAAATGTTGACTTAACAAATGAATTACAAACGTTGATTTATTTCTTAGATCATTACAATACAGATAAAGATAAAGACAAGAAAGACGAAGAATAAAAAAAGCGGCAACCTTATTTAGGTTTGCCGCCTTTTTTTATCTTCAAATAAATTTCAAGAATTTTAGACCCTCGGATAAAATCATTGGTTGCGAAGATAACAAACAAAATTGGGAAAATACCCCAACCATCTGAGGATACGGAGTTGATGGTAAACCAAACAAAAAGAACAGCCATCAAGTAATTAAAAACAATTTGCATGATAAAATTTTTATTATTCATATAGTAAAAAAATTCCTTTCTCTATTAACAAGCCTTATAAGAATAAGTTGAGTAAAACCACTACTGTATTCATCAGTACATGTGCGATAATCGGAGTGGCGATGTTTTTAGTTTTTACGTACAGATAAGAGAACACAAAACCGATCGTTGAATAAAGCAGAATGTGACTGTCAAAATGCATGAAAGCAAACAGTAATGAGCTAATGACCGCTGCTCCAACTCCACCTGTGATATCATAGAAGAACCCAAAAATAACTTTTCGGAAAACAAATTCTTCCATAATCGGTGCCATAATAGAAACAATGATCAGGTATAGAGGGTATTTGTCGATGGACAATAAAATTTGTTGTGTGTTTTCTGAGCCCATGGGTAAGCCTAGTAAAAAAATTTCAATCAAGGTAGCCGCATATTGAGCAGCTAAGGCCATAAAAATACCCAGTATTCCCCAAAGAATAACGGTAGACCGTGGTGCTGAAGGACTCAATGTAATGCTGTTCCGGATATTCGATTTTCGGTTAAGCAGAAGCATAACGAAGGCGCCTGCAGTAAAAGAAAAAAGATTCCCATAAATCAAAGCTTCTGTTTGGTAACTTTGAGGAGCTAAGACAATGATCAAAACCGGTAAAAACTGTGCCAGAATGTAAACCAGCGTCATAACAATAGCGGTGTGACTTAGTGCTTTTTTCATATGTGTTTCCGAACCTTCTTTTTTAGAAGTAATGGTACTTCTTTATTTAATTTCTCGTTGAACCAAAAGCTTCATTATGCAAAGAAAAATGAAGCATAATCTTATTATAATGAAATAAGTTTCATTTTTCAGTATAACATAAGATGTTCAGCAATGTTTAACCTTTTGTATCCTTTTAAGCAGTACAAGCGAAGGATAAGAATCAAAAAAACAGTTTTTTCGGTTCTTATTTTCGTCAAAAGACTTGCAATTGAAAGCGAATTTGATTATGATAAAAGAGTGGTTTAGCACTCGGTATTAAAGAGTGCTAAATAGAGATGAATCAGATAAGAAAGATGGAGGGATTTACGTGTTAAAACCATTAGGAGAGCGTGTCATTATTGAAGTCGCCAAAGAAGAAGAGAAGACTGTCAGCGGGATTGTTTTACCAGGTTCAGCGCAAGAAAAACCCCAAACTGGATCGATCATTGCAGTCGGCGAAGGTCGCATACTGGAAAACGGTTCAAAAGTTGAATTGTCTGTCAAAGTTGGCGATACGGTATTGTTTGAAAAGTATACTGGGACAGAAGTCAAATATGAAGGCAAAGAATATCTTGTATTAAGAGAACAAGATATCGTTGCAATTGTTGAATAACAACTAAACAAATAAACGAATAAAAATAAAAGTTAACGAAGCAACACAAATCTATCGATGAGGTGAAGTAAAAATGGCAAAAGATATTAAATTTTCAGAAGACGCCCGTGCAGCAATGTTACGCGGAGTGGATATTTTAGCAGATACAGTCAAAGTTACATTAGGACCCAAAGGAAGAAACGTTGTTTTAGAAAAATCTTTCGGTTCTCCTTTGATCACCAATGATGGTGTAACGATCGCCAAAGAAATCGAATTAGAAGATCATTTTGAAAATATGGGAGCTAAACTAGTTGTTGAAGTAGCTTCAAAAACCAATGATATTGCTGGTGACGGTACTACAACAGCTACTGTTTTAACACAAGCCATCGTTCGTGAAGGATTAAAAAACGTAACTGCTGGAGCTAACCCGGTCGGTATTCGCCGTGGAATCGAATTGGCAACTAAAGTAGCCGTTGAAGAATTATTGAATATTTCTAAAAAAATCGAAACAAAAGAATCGATTGCACAAATTGCTGCTATTTCATCAGGCGATGAAGAAACAGGTCACTTGGTTGCAGATGCAATGGAAAAAGTTGGCAACGACGGTGTCATTACGATTGAAGAATCTAAAGGAATTGAAACAGAATTAGATGTTGTTGAAGGAATGCAATTTGATCGTGGTTACTTATCACAATACATGGTAACAGATAACGATAAGATGGAAGCCGTTCTAGAAAACCCGTATCTATTGATCACAGACAAAAAGATTTCGAATATCCAAGATGTTTTGCCTTTATTAGAACAAATCTTGCAACAAGGTCGCCCATTATTGATCATTGCAGATGATGTTGATGGAGAAGCACTGCCAACATTAGTTTTAAATAAGTTGCGTGGAACATTCAATGTTGTAGCCGTTAAAGCTCCTGGTTTTGGAGATCGTCGTAAAGCAATGTTGGAAGATATCGCTATTTTGACTGGCGGAACTGTTATTACAGAAGATTTAGGATTAGAATTGAAAGATACAAGTATTGCTGAATTAGGACATGCAGCTAAAGTAGTTGTGACAAAAGAATCGACAACTATCGTTGAAGGTGCTGGTTCTTCAGATAACATTATGCAACGTGTAGCGTTGTTGAAATCACAAGCTGCTGAAACAACTTCTGAATTTGACCGCGAAAAATTGCAGGAGCGTTTAGCAAAACTTTCTGGCGGAGTGGCTGTGATCAAAGTTGGTGCAGCTACTGAAACAGAATTGAAAGACCGCAAGCTTCGTATTGAAGATGCTTTGAATGCAGCACGTGCAGCTGTTGAAGAAGGAATTGTTTCCGGTGGAGGAACCGCCTTGATCAATGTTCAAGCCAAAGTTGCTGAAATCGTTGCTGAAGGCGATGTGGAAACTGGCGTGAAAATCGTTTTACGTGCTTTAGAAGAACCTATCCGTCAAATCGTTGCCAATGCTGGTCTTGAAGGATCCGTTATTGTTGAAAAACTGAAACATGTCGAAATGGGGATGGGCTTCAATGCAGCTACTAACGAGTGGGTCAATATGATTGATGCAGGTATTGTTGATCCAACAAAAGTTACACGTTCAGCACTTCAAAACGCTGCAAGTGTTGCGGCATTGTTGTTGACAACTGAAGCAGTAGTAGCAGACCAACCAACGCCAGATGCGCCAATGGGTGGCGGCATGATGGATCCCGGTATGGGCGGTATGATGTAAGAAGGATTTGTAGAGTAATTCTTAGTGAAATATCAACATTTTGCTAACTTTTGATTTTAAAACAATTAAATTTGATTGATTAGAGAAGACCTTTTGTGAGTTCACTGAACTTATAAAAGGTCTTTTTTTGATTTTAAAAACCTATAAAAGATAGTTTCAAACCGTAGCTTTTACCGGTATACCAAGCTTTAAAAAAGTAAAAGAAGCGGCGTGAAAAAATGAAGGGAATGAGGGACAGAAAATGATCAGAAAGTATTTGAAAAGAATTTTTATTAGGGACTACGATCTCTTTGCGATAAAATTAGGTTATCAAAAATGGAAAGAGGCTAAAGAAAATACGTTTGCCATTTTTTATTCTGAACGGGATGCTTGGTGGTTTGCTACCGAACTCCCAGATAATAAGTGGGCGGTTTGGAATGATGAAGGCCAAATGCCGCACCCTTTTACCGTGTTTTCTACCTGGGGAGAAGCTATTGGTTATCTTCGTGAAGTATTTGAACAAGAAGGATTCCCTGAACAAAATTGGAAACCCGAAGGTTACAATGAAGGAGAGGATGTCTTTCTAAAAAGGCCAGATAAAAAAATGTGCGAAGAGGTTAGATTATTTGTAATGGAACGGTCTTTCGAATAACATGTTAATATTTATCATTTGGAAGGTGAAGAAGATTAGCGCTATGCACTCAGCTAACTGATGCAAAACCGATTGTATGGAAGGGTTATTCTGGGGAACCGACTTGTCCTTTTACTTCTTTCAAGCTTAGTCTTATCGCTTTACTCTATTTTCCGTTTTGATATACTTGTGATACTATTCGCTGCATCTTTTATTAATGAAGAGAATATGGTTTAGCGAATAAGAACTGGCTGATAACAGTACTCTAAAACAGGCGGTGTCAAATGAAAAAAACAACTGGAACTATCTTATTAATGATCAGCAATATTTTATCTACAGGAACGCTGATAGTTATTTCCTATGGATTGGTTAGGCTCAGCACCATAGAAATCGCAGGGGCGCCTCCTTCCTATACAGAGGCGATTCAAATCATATTCATAGCTTTAATGTTCGAAGCGGTGAAGTGGTTTAGTTTTTACCAAGTTGTTTATAAAAACAAAACTTTCTATCTGGTCCCTTATCTTTTATTGAGTATTTTATTAGCTACTGCAGGGTTCAGACAATTGTTAGCATTACTTTTGGGAATTCTTTATTTTATTTCAACGGTGCTGCTGTTTTTCGCAACTAAAGACATTCAAACTAAAAGCGAACCGCTTTTAACGGATAATAGCGAAACAGGAAAAACTCTCAAAACGAGATTAGAGAAAACAGGATTTTTTTTATTGACTGCCGCTACCATTTATAATGGAATCGGTTTGGTGCATTCGTTGGTGACAATGGAACCGTACTTAAGAAACAAACCAACGGTTTTAGTGCAAGTCATTCTCATACCGTTAATGGTGATGCTAGTGTCTTTTTATGCGTTGGTTAAATTATGGGAAAACCGTTATTCTCTTTGGAAATACTTATTTCTGGTATTAGCGATTTCTTATGGGTTCTCAAGTTTAAAGCTGTGGTTTATTGGAAAACAAGCCGGTATTTCATTTATGGCATTTGACTCTAATCCGATTGCGATTTTTATAGCAACACAAGCAATGCTTGTTGGAATTTATTTAATTGGTTTTACGCTATTAACTAGAGAAGCACACCGTAAATGAGAAAAGAGGTTGGGACAAAAGTCCCAACCTCTTTTGCATATCCGAATATTTATTCTAGAACGTGTTCCAAAAAGCAGACCCGACGTCCACTTCACGAATAATGCTCGATGGTCTGTGACCATACAGCGCTTATCCGTTCCAGTTTCCTTAGCCCTTGCAGCTTTAGCTGCTTAGGGATACGGTATGCGAAGTAGAAGATTCGGGTCTAAACGCTTTTTGTCTCACTCCCTTTTTTTATTTTTTAGAAACTAGAATTTTCAAAATACTATTACCAGGGATTTGCGGCGGCAACGACCGGGTGGTGATTGGTTCAGGAATTAAAAAAACAGTGACAGAAGTTCCAGCCTTGATATCTTCAACATTCACTTTTTCATGAGTTTCAGCATTTAGAAGGGGAACTTCTTTTGTTAAAAGAATGACTTCATCAAAAGAAAGGGAGCGTTCATTTGCTTCAACCGGTTTTAAGTTGCTTACTGTAAGCTGCTGCTCATTGGTTATGCCGTCTTCTTTTACAGTTCCGTTGTATTCCACACTTTCTGTTGGTGAAGAGCCAGAAAAGGAATGTGCGGAGTCGGATGTACTGTCTTTTTTACAAGTCTGCATCCACTAAGAAATAAAATAATTGTTAACATAACAGTTAGACTGAGATTCTTTTTCACTTTGAACCAGCTCCTTTATTTTGGCTTATTTAGTCTCTGCTTTCAATCTATACTGAATGTATTCAAAAGTAAACTGGAGAGCATTTACCAAACAATATGTCGCTTGTTTTTCATTTCAAGAGCTCTTTTCTTCTATTCGGCAAGCGAATGGAGTAAACTAAGAGGATAGAAAGGTTATTTTTTAAGGAGGTAAATCAATGAGTTTTTTATCTATTATTATCCAAGTGGTCTTAGGGATCTTATTTTTAGCGTTTGGTTTTATTAAATTCAGCTCTAAACGAAGAGCGGAGGCATTTGATCGCTATGGTTACCCTCAGTGGTTCAGGCCGGTTTCTGGAGTCATTGAAATTATTGCAGCTATTTTAGTTCTTTATGGCATTATCAATCAAACTTCAGCAGCGTGGGGTGGAGCACTAATTACAATCATTATGATAGGAGCTGTTTTTACTCAAATTAAAATTAGAGATCCTTTACAAAAAATCTTGGTGCCAGTTGCAGTCTTGATCTTAGGGGTACTGATCATGGTTTTGAATTGGCCCTTTATTTTAGGACAATAAAATTAAATAAAACAAAAAAACGGTTCTCTTTGAGAACGTTTTTTTATGATTACTCAAGGAAAAACAAGTGGTCTTTTCTCTGTTATAAAAGGAAGAATCTCTTGGGAAAACAGAGTGATAAAGATGTTTTTGGAGTTTTTATGGTATGATATTAAGCAAGAAAGCAAATTAGTAGTTGGGAGAGAGTCACATGAATAAGGTCTATCCAGATGATAGTTGGGCGTTACATACCGATCTGTATCAAATCAATATGATGAAAACCTATTGGGAATTGGGGAAAGCAGATAATCATGCGGTATTCGAATGCTATTTTAGAAGCAATCCATTTGAAAGCGGCTATGCTATTTTTGCAGGTTTAGAACGCGTCATATCCTATATTAATCAATTAAAATTTTCTGAAACAGATATCGAGTATTTAAGAGATGTTGGCGATTATCCAGAGTCGTTTTTGGAGTATTTAGCTGAGTTCAAGTTTAGAGCCACGATTCGTTCTATGGTGGAAGGCGAGGTTGTCTTTGCCAACGAACCTATTATTCAAGTTGAAGGACCTCTGGTAGATTGCCAATTTGTTGAAACAGCAATTTTAAATATTGTCAATTATCAAACGTTGATCGCGACAAAAGCTTCACAAATCAAAACGGTCGTCGGGAATGAGCCTGTTTTAGAGTTTGGATCAAGAAGAGCTCAAGAAATGGACGCTGCTATTTGGGGAACGAGAGCTTCTTATATCGGAGGCTGCGATGCTACAAGCAACGTGCGAGCTGCAAAAATATTCGGTATCCCAGCCAGCGGAACACATGCTCACTCTCTAGTCCAAGTCTATCGGAATGACTATGAGGCTTTTAAAGCTTATGCACTGACGCATAAAGATTGTGTTTTTTTAGTGGACACATACGATACGCTAAAATCAGGCGTTCCAACAGCTATTAAAGTTGCCAAAGAAATGGGCGACAGCATCAACTTTTTAGGTGTTCGATTAGACAGCGGAGATATGGCCTATATTTCTAAAAAAGTCCGCCAACAATTAGATGCCGCTGGTTTTCCGGAAGCTAAAATTTATGCTTCGAATGATTTAGATGAAAAAACCATTTTAAATTTAAAAATGCAAGGAGCCAAGATCGATGTCTGGGGTGTGGGGACAAAATTAATTACGGCTTATGACCAACCAGCACTAGGAGCCGTATATAAGCTGGTTTCCATTGAAGATGAAAATGGCCAAATGGTTGATACATTAAAAATTTCCAGCAATGCGGAAAAAGTTTCGACCCCCGGTAAAAAACAAGTTTGGCGAATCACTGGTAACGACGACGGAAAATCAGAAGGCGACTACATCACTTTGTGGGAAGAAAAGCCAGATGAAGCAAAAGAATTATTTATGTTTCACCCAGTCCATACGTACATCAATAAAACAGTGACCAATTATACAGCTCGTCCATTGTTGCAAGAGATCTTTGTAGATGGTGAACAAACTTATGTACTGCCATGCTTGGGAGAAATCAAAGACTATGCGACAGCGAGTTTAGATGCTCTATGGGAAGAATACAAACGGAGCTTGAATCCAGAGCCTTATCCGGTAGATTTGTCTCAGGACGCATGGGATCATAAGATGAACTACATTGCGGCTATTCGAAAAAAAATCAATGAACAAGAGTTGTAAGAAAAAATGCAAAGCAGCAAGCCCAAAAGAACCGTTTTTTAGCGGTTCTTTTTTGTTTGGCGGTTTGAAAAAATAGAGAGCTTGCCTGAATTGTGCTATACTAAACAGCAGAAAACAACATAGAAAGAGGTTGGAAAGATGACAAACTTACAAGAAAAAATCATTAAAGAATTGCATGTTTTGCCTGAAATAGATGTTCAGCAAGAAATTCGGAAAAGTGTGGATTTTTTAAAAGCTTATCTTCATAAACACCCTTTTTTAAAGACTTTAGTGTTGGGCATCAGCGGCGGACAAGATTCAACATTGGGCGGGAAATTAAGCCAAATCGCATTAACGGAAATGCGAGAAGAGACCGGTGATACTGAATACGGTTTTATTGCTGTTCGCTTACCCTATGGGGAACAAACGGATGAACAAGATGCAATCGATGCGATAGATTTTATTGGGGCTGATGAAAGCGTACGGGTCAATATCAAATCTGCTACGGATGGAATCGTTACAGCATTGGAAGAAACCGGTGTGGAAATAAACGATTTTGTCAAAGGAAACATCAAAGCGCGGCAACGAATGATCGCTCAATACGCTATTGCTGGAATGTATCAAGGGGCAGTCGTCGGCAGCGATCATGCAGCTGAATCGGTGACGGGTTTCTACACTAAGTACGGGGATGGCGGTTCAGATATTAATCCACTCGTGCGTTTAAACAAACGTCAAGGAAGAGCCATGCTTCAGGCTTTAGGTGCTCCTGAACACTTGTACCTGAAAATTCCGACAGCTGACTTAGAAGACAACAAACCTGGATTGGCTGATGAAGTGGCTTTAGGGGTAACTTACGATGAAATTGATGATTACCTTGAAGGGAAAACGATCGATCCGGCAGCCGCTAGACAAATTGAAAGTTGGTACCTTAAAACAGAACACAAGCGGCACTTGCCGATTACTATTTTTGACGATTTTTGGAAATAATGTCATCGATTAAAGAACTAATTAAAAAGGCTGTTCTTAGGTTGAGAAGAACGGTCTTTTTCTTTAGGTAGAAAAGATTCAGGTTTTGTTAGAAAGAGAGGGAAAGCAGTGAATACAGAATGGATTTCGATTGTTGTTCCATGTTTTAATGAAGAACAAGCTTTGCCATTATTCTATTCTGAATTGGAAGCTGTGCGTAAGAAACTCATAAACGCTGACATTGAATATATTTTTGTCAATGACGGTTCTAAAGATCGTACGTTAAAAGTCATTAAAGAATTTGCTAGTCAAAATCCAATCCGTGTAAGGTACTTATCTTTTTCTAGAAATTTTGGAAAAGAAGCAGCTTTAGCTGCCGGACTGCAACATGCTAAGGGCGATTATGTGGCTGTAATGGATGCCGACTTGCAAGATCCGCCAGAGTTGCTGCCAGAAATGCTGGCGTTGTTAAGAACTAAAGCCTATGACTGTATCGGAACTTGCCGCATTACGCGTAAGGGGGAACCACCCATTCGTTCATTTTTTGCCAAACGTTTTTACCAGCTAATGAATCGAATTTCAGATACTGAATTTGTTGATGGTGCTAGAGACTATCGCTTGATGACCAGGCAAATGGTTGACGCTGTTCTTTCTGTTAGTGAAGTGAATCGTTTTTCAAAAGGCATTTTCAGCTGGGTCGGTTTTGAAACCTATTATTTGCCTTACGAAAATAAAGAACGTGTGGCTGGAAAATCTTCATGGTCTTTTTGGAATTTGTTTAAGTACTCATTAGATGCGATTGTCAATTTTTCTGAGATACCGCTGACGATTGCTTCATTTGTCGGATTATTCTCTTTTGTTTTAGCTATCTTCTTCTTAGGAGTTATCATTATCCGCACATTGATTTTTGATGATCCAACAGCCGGCTGGCCTTCATTAGTAACAATCATCTTAGCGATTGGCGGCCTTCAACTTTTTTGTTTAGGAATTGTAGGGAAATATTTAGGGAAAACTTACTTAGAGACAAAAAAACGGCCATTGTATATTTTAAAAGAAACGGACCAAGATCAAAAAGAAAAAAACTGAAGTAAACCGTTTTGCTGAGGTAAAAGGGAGGTTAAAGAGATGTTGAAAACTTCTCGTTGGCAACAACAAAAACGTCATGCAGCCGAACAACCGTTAATGAGCCAACTATTAAAAGAGTTGGGGCTAACTTTAATCAGCGGCTTTTTAGTTGCAAGTGTTTCAAATTTTATACTGCAAGTGTTTCAAAACCAATTTAGTACAGAATTGGCGTTCAAATTTATCTTTGAATGGCATACAGAATTATTTTTATTGGGAACCAGTGTGCTTCTTATTCTTTACTTGTGGCTGGTCAGTTTGATCGGCAGTCGACGTATAGGGGCCTTAGTATTGCTAGTATTGGCTTTAGGAATGGGAATCACCACACAACAGAAGATGGCCTTTCGTGAAGAGCCGATGTATCCTTCAGACTTTGCGATGGTCACGAATCTGCCTTTTTTACTTAAAATGATGGATGCTAGAGTTTTATGGTTGAGCGTAGCTGGAATAGGCATCCTTCTTGTAGGAGGATATTCTTTAATCAAATACTTCCGGAAACGAAATAAAACAACTGGTTATCAGAGAAAACCATTAAACAAAGGTTTGCGAGCAGGCTTACTCGTTTTATCCAGTATGGCTTTAGTTTACATCAATGCTTTTAATGATCCGGGGAATAGGGTCAAAGCAGCTTACAATGATTATGCTTATTGGATTCCGTACAGCCAAGAAATGAATTATTACAATAATGGTTTTGTTGGCGGTTTTTTATACAATTTAAATGTGTCCCCAATGGAGAAACCAGTGGGCTATTCAAAAAAACGTATCGAGCAATTAGTGGAAAAGTACGAAAAACAAGCTCAAACGATCAATAAGACAAGGACAGCTGTCTTAGACGATGTAAATATAATTTATGTGATGAATGAAAGCTTTTCAGACCCCACTGCATTAGCCCATGTTGGAGTATCACAAGATCCGATACCGAAAATCAGAACTTTAATGGAGCAGCACACAAGCGGCAATATGTTGTCGCAAGGCTATGGCGGAGGCACGGCGAATATTGAGTTCGAAGCTCTGACCGGGTTATCAATGGAACCTTTTGTTTCTAACTTAAGCACTCCTTATACCCAAATGCCTTCTCGCTTAAACCAGGTGCCATCGGTCGTTTCGTACTTACAGCAGTTAGGACATGCGACAACCGCGATCCATCCCTATAACACCTCGATGTACAAGCGCAAACAAGTCTATGAGGAAATGGGATTTGATACCTTTATTCATGAAGGCACGATGACATATGATGACAAACTTGAAAACAATCCGTATATTTCTGATTATGCAGCGTATCAAGAAATTCTCGCTAAACTGCAAGAAACAGATCGAGCGGATTTTGTTCATCTGGTAACCATGCAAAACCATATGCCTTATGCAACGAATTATCCGTCTACAGCATTCAAAGGCAGTCACACAGCTGATGATTCGGAAGCGGCTAATTATTATCAAGGCTTAGCCTATAGCGACGATGCTTTAAAAAATTTCTTGGACCAATTGCAGGATTTAGCAGAAGACACGATCGTTGTTTTTTGGGGTGATCATTTGCCAGGTTTTTATGGAGATGAAGTGGTAGCGGCCAATGATGAATTAACGATGCACCAGACGCCGGTCTTGATTGCTTCAACTAAAAAGAGTGAAAACGAAACATTGGATACCATTAGCCCCATCTATTTCATGAACCATGTTTTAAAAGCAGCAGGTGCGCCGGTTACTCCTTACTACGCGCTGCTGATGGAATTGGAAGACGTTTTACCGGCTTTTGAAAAAGGGATTTACCTCGAAAAAGGGTCGCAGACTGCAAAACAGTCAAGGGAAGAATTGACCGCGCCAACGCTGGAGATTCTACAGGATTATGACTTATTGCAATACGACACGACTGTTGGAGAGAACTACAGCAAAACAGCACACTTTTATTCAGAATAAGTGTGCTGGTTTTTCTTGACTTATGGTCTATACCATTTATAATAGAGAGTGACAAAGCGAAGGAGGAGAAAAAATGACAACAACTGTATGGATAAATGCTACCATTTATACAGGCAAAGAGAAAATCGAAGATGGGTTTATCCGTTACCAAGAAACCATTACAGACATCGGTAAAATGGCTGATTTCAAGAAAACTGAAAGCGATGCCGTTATTGATGCAGCTGGAAAAATATTAGTTCCAGGTTTTATTGATGTACACAGCCATGGTGGTTATAATTGGGACAGTATGGATGCTGATCCAGATGAAATCAACCAAATGATCCATGAAATGCAGAAAGAAGGAATAACATCTTACTTTCCAACGACCATGACGCAGTCTTATGAGAATATTGAAAAAGCCATGGTAGCCATTAAAGAAGCGGCAAAGACCAACCCGGTGATTCAAGGCATTCATCTTGAAGGACCTTTTGTATCTGCGGTATTTAAGGGAGCACAACCCGAAGAATATATTGCCATTCCTGATGCTGCTATGATGGACAAATGGAATGAGCTAAGCGGCGGATTGATCCGCTTAGTGACCTATGCTCCTGAAACAAGTGATGCTGCTGAATTTGAGCAATATTGTGTGGACCATAATATCGTCCTTTCAGTCGGTCACAGCAATGCGACGCGTGCTCAATTAATGGATTCAAAGGCTTCTCATATCACTCACTTATACAATGCTCAAAGAGGGTTGCATCATCGTGAACCTGGTGTTACGGGGCATGCATTCTTAGAAAAAGATATTTACTCGGAAATGATCGTTGACGGTTACCATATTACTCCTGATATGGTTAAAATTGCTTATCAAGCCATTGGACCAGATCATATCGAATTGATCACCGACTCTATGCGCGCTAAAGGCTTGTCAGACGGTGAAAGCGAATTGGGCGGACAAAAAGTATTTGTTAAAGACAAGCAAGCTAGATTGGCAGACGGTACATTAGCGGGAAGCGTATTGGAATTTCAAGATGCTTTTAGAAATATGCTGGCTTTCACAAGTTGCGGTATCGAAAATGCCGTTAAGATGAGTTCAGTCAACCAAGCAAGAGAATTCGGATTGTCTCAAAAAGGCACACTCGAAGTTGGAAAAGATGCAGATATGGTCGTTTTCGATCATGGATTAGCACTGGAACAAACCATTAGCTTAGGGAAAATGATTTTATAAAAACTACTACAAAAAGGATGGGGAAATAATGGAAACGATTATTGTAAAAGACAACATTGAAGGCGGAAAAAAAGCATTTGAATTGATTAAATCAGGGATGGCAGAAGGCGCAAAAGTTTTGGGCTTAGCAACAGGCAGCACACCCGTTCCAATGTACAAAGCGATGGTTGAGAGTGATTTAGACTTTTCAGATATGGTAGCTCTTAACTTAGATGAATATTTTGGATTGGCAGCTGACAATCCGCAAAGCTACCACTATTTTATGGAAGAACAATTATTTTCACACAAACCGTTTAAAGAAACGTACATTCCAAATGGATTGGGAGAAGAAAAAAGCGAATGTGCTCGCTACGATCAAGTGATCGTCGATCATCCAATTGATATTCAAATTTTAGGAATCGGGACAAATGCACATATCGGTTTTAATGAACCCGGCACATCATTTGATACGACTACTCGTAAAGTTGCTTTAACAGAATCAACCATTGAATCAAATAAACGTAATTTTGATACGGTTGAAGAAGTTCCGCGTTATGCTTATTCAATGGGTATCCAAAGCATTCTTTCAGCTAAGAAAATCATTCTGATGGCCTTTGGCGAAGAAAAGGCGGAAGCCATCAAAAAAACACTTGAAGGACCTGTTACAGAAGAGGTTCCAGCAAGCGTCTTGCAACAACATGGAAATGTTGTTTTGATCGTAGACGAAGCAGCTGCAAAATTGATCCAACAGTAGGGGGATAAACATGGGTAAGGAAACACCGATTTATATTCAAATTCATAATCAAATGCGTAAGGATATTGAAAATGGCATTTGGAAAGTTGGCGACCGTATCCCTTCTGAAAGAGACTTGGCTGTTCAGTTTAAAGTCAGTCGGATGACTTTAAGACAAGCCGTCCAAACCTTAGTAGATGAAGGCATCTTAGAGAGAAAAGTCGGTTCTGGAACATATGTGTCCAGTAAAAAAGTTCAGGAAATTATGGTGGGAATTGCTAGTTTTACAGACATCATGCTGTCACAAGGACGAACACCGACAAGCAAAACGATTTCGTATCATGTCAAACCAGCTAGTGTGAGTGAAGCTGAAAATTTAAAATTGGCTGAAGAAACAATGGTTTTACGGATGGAACGAATTCGGTATGCCGATGATATTCCGATCTGTTTTGAAGTAGCTACGATTCCATTTAGTCTCGTTGAAAACCTGAGCAAGCAAGAAATCACTCGTTCACTTTATCGAGCATTAGAAGAAGAAAAAGGGTTACATGTGGGGCATGCGGAACAAACGATTTCAGCTATGCTGGCTTCTGAAAAAATTGCTGATTATTTGGCTATCAAACGCGGACAAGCTATTTTGCGGTTGAAACAAATCAGTTATTCCAAGACCGGTTTGCCTTTTGAATACGTTCGTACTCAATATGTTGGCGAACGATTTGAGTTCTTTCTTGAAAAAAATAGCTGAAAAATAGAATATAAAAAGAAAGGCTGACTGCAACAAACCCGTTGCAGTCAGCCTTTCTTTTCAATTTAAGTACAGCAGCGAATGAAAAAGCTGCTTAAGGAAGTTCTCCAGAACCGAAAGGCATACTAGAACTAGAATCATCTATTGTATCTTGTTGTTCCAAACCTAAGTGTTGCCGAAGTTCTTCTTTCAACGCAACCAATTTCACTTCATCTGGCAGCCAGACAAAAACATCTTGTCCATAAGAAGGAAAGTATTCGTAAGCTTCTTCGCCCTCTAATTGAAGGGTTTCGATGTGCTGTGAAGCACTAGTATAATTCGTTGCAATGGCCCACAAATCGCGACCTTTGAAGCTTGTTTCAACATTTGGACCAACAGCGTTAAAGATTTTGCTGAAGTTGGTTAAGCTTTTAATGGAGATGGTTTCGTTGATAATTTCAGTCACGACTTCTCGTTGGCGTTCTTGACGTCCCCAGTCGCCAGCAGGATCATCATAACGCATACGAGCATATCCTAAAGCTTGATCGCCGTTTAAATGCTGGATGCCTTTGTCGATATGGATTTCGCCTTCTTTGTCTTCAATATCCTGCACATCAAATTCTAAAGGCGAGTCGACCGTGATACCGCCAAGAGCATCGACCAAAACGACTAGGCCTTGCATATTGATTTGAGCATAATAATGAATAGGGATATTCAAGAAGTTTTCTATTGTTTCTACAGTCATTGGAATGCCGCCATAAGCATAACTAGCATTGATTTTGTCTATTCGGCCATCCGGCAAGGTCACACGTGTATCTCTCGGAATAGAAAGCAAGCGGACATCTTCCGTTTCAGGATTGATAGTCGCGATGATAATGGAGTCCGCTCGTCCGACATCTCCTGGTCGCTTATCAACTCCCAGCAATAAAACGGAAAAGGGATCTTTGTTGGTTAAGACAATTTTTTCATCCGCATTCATTGATGTTTCAGGTAGATCAGATCCTTGAATGGAATCCAGAAAATGATTGGCAGAAAGTACTAGGTAAGTAGCATAAACGGATCCAGCCAAGATGATGATAGCGAGAGTAATTAAAAGCGTATGCATTCGTTTCTTTTTTCGTTTTTCTTTTATTCGATTTAAGCGCATCATTTTTCTCCTATATCTGTATGATTTCTTATTAGTGTAGTGGATTACTTATCAGATTGCAATTGTATTATTCTTGTTGAGTTTGTATAATGAGGTTAAATAGGAATTAAAGGTAGGTTATTTTTGTATGTATGATATGTTTTTAGTTATCGTGACCTGTGTAGTGACGGCCATATTATCACTCGCACTGACACCTTTGATTCGTAAATTTGCGTTCAAGATCGGAGCAACAGATAAACCGGACACAAGGCGAATCAATCTTAAGGAGATTCCAACGTTAGGTGGGTTGGGTGTTTATCTCTCTTTCTTTTTCGCATTGTTTTTCTTGCTGCCCATTCCGATCCGACAAATCTTGCCGATTTTTTTAGGGGCAACAATTGTCATTATTACAGGCATCATTGATGATATAAAAGAACTCTCGCCAAAAATGAAAATGGTTGGCATAACGTTAGCCGCATTAGTGATTTACTTTGTTGCTGATATACAAATGGATAGGGTCAGTTTGCCGGTTATCGGTTCTATTTCATTAGGGTGGTTAAGCTTGCCGATTACAGTCATTTGGATTCTAGCAATTACGAATGCCGTTAATTTAATTGACGGATTAGATGGTTTAGCTACTGGAGTATCAATGATTGCACTGACGACCATGGGGGTGATCGGCTATTTCTTTTTGACCGTTGAAGACGCAGTCGTATCGATCATGATATTTGTTTTAGTGGGAGCCTTAGCAGGTTTTCTACCTTACAATTTTTTCCCGGCTCGAATCTTTCTTGGTGACACAGGCGCCTTGTTTTTAGGTTTTATGATTGCAGTGATGTCTCTGCAAGGGCTGAAAAATGCTACCTTGATTACCTTGATCATCCCTGTTGTGATCCTGGGCATTCCGATCACCGATACGATTTACGCCATGTTAAGGCGCTATCTGAATAAAAAACCCATTTCAAGTGCAGATAAAATGCATTTGCATCATCAATTAATGGCACTGGGCTTAACACATCGGCAAACCGTTTTAGCGATTTATTGCTTAGCTGCTATTTTTTCAGTAATCGCTTTATTGTATCCCATCTCAACATTATGGGGATCTGTTTTTTTAACACTTGGTTTATTATTTGGGCTGGAACTATTTGTTGAGACAATCGGTTTAGTTGGGAAAGATAGTCAGCCGCTATTAGCGCGGTTGCGAAAATTTGCAAAGAATTTAAACAAAAAAGAATAAAAAAATAAAACCACCGAGTCTCATGTATGTGAGAACTTGGTGGTTTTTTTATCGATTGATCAATAGTTATCGCCATAGTACGTTGCGATACCATTGGTTTGAAACGTATAATCTTCTGTATCGCGTTCGTCAGCGACATCCAGTCCCAAAGACACACGCAACCGATGGCTGATAAAGTCTACACTATCTGAATAAAGTTCAACCATGCTGGCACCGTTTAAAGTGAAATCTGTCCAGTCAAAGACATAAGAATTGAACGTATAGCCGCTGTCTAAACCGGTTTGAGCAATGCCAAGCATATCATTAAAGCGCAAGTCAGTACGCATATTGTTGCCGACAGCATTAATAGCATCAGAGTATTTGGTGATTGAACCCACCGACAATGCTTTGTCAACAATAGCTTGAATCAGCAACTGCTGTCTTTCGCCGCGTTTGACATCATCATCAATTTTTCTAGTTCGTGCTAACGCTAATGCTTGCTCTCCGTTTAACGTTTGCAAGCCTTTTTCTAGATGGATTTGATCTAATGTACCAGCGGCGTTTTGTTCAGAGAAAGTGATCGGAACATCTACTTCGATCCCTCCTAGAGCGTCGATGATTTCAAGAAAGGCATCAAAGTTAAAGGTCACGTAATAATGGATCGGAACATCTAATAGATTTTCAACAGACTCAACAGTCGCTTGTTCTTCTCCTTGGCTATAAGCAGCATTGATTTTATCTTTATTCAACGCCACACCGCTGTACATAATGTCTGTATAAGAATCGCGAGGGATACTGACCATATTGACTTCATGTTTGTTGGGATCAATAGTCAAATAGATCAGTGAATCGGTTCGTGCACTGCCTAAATTACGGCTTTCAGTATCATCGATTCCCATCAATAAAATAGACGTAGTTTCTGTCAAAGGGTCTACTGCGATGGCGTTTTTGCGTTCAAGAGTATGGTAAGACGTGTCCACAGCTTGTTGTGCAGTGACATAAAGCTTTGTGAAGTAAACAGCCCCGGCCAGGATAAGAACCATTACCGGCAGCAATAAGCACAACACAAGAACCGTTTTTTTCTTTTTTTGTTTTGGCCGATGATTGCCTAAACGTGTAGTATAGTTTTGTTTTTTCAAAATCATTCTCCTCTATATAGAGTGTTCAATACAAAATAGTCTTAATCATTTTATCACAACCGCATCTGATGTGGAAGGTGTGTCCGATAAAATAGAAAAAACTTAATGATTTCCTGAAAAAGTGAGTTCACGGTAACTTTGCGGACCTTTTTTAAAAGCGACTTGACCATTTAGCCAATCGGTTAATTCAGCTTGAAAAGCAGCAATGTCTGGTTCATCGACAAAACAAACAAACGTGACTTCATCGGTATAGAGAATTTCCTTGATAGCGTACGTCGATTCTATTAAGTCGTTTTCTAATTTGCCAGAAGCAGAATAGTGAACGGTTGCGCTGATTTCGGTTTGCAATTTTCGTTCTACGACACCAATTTCTTTTAAAGCGGTGCTGACTGCTTTTCCATAAGCACGAATCAAACCGCCAGCACCTAATTTAGTGCCTCCAAAATACCGAGTAACAACAGCGACAACGTATTTCAGTTCTTGCTTTTTTAAGACTTCTAACATCGGTACACCAGCAGTTCCGCTAGGTTCACCATCATCATAAGCCCGCTGGATTTCATTTTGGTCGCCAATTAAATACGCCACACAATTGTGGTTGGCTTTCCAATGCTCTTTTTTTAAGCTTTGTATGTAGTCTTGAGCTTCAGCTTCGGTGGCCACACGTTTTAAATGACAAATAAAACGAGATTTTTTGATTTCAATTTCGAATGACCCATCTTTTGCGATGGTATAGTAATTTTTCAGCAAACGAACCGCTCCTTTTTAGTTTGGTTTTTTTATTTTCTTTTTTTACTGAATCAGTGTTTTTCTTTTAGTTTACCTTGGGAAGCTTAAATGAACAAGGGACTCGTTCACAACTAATCAGTCGCCAAGCCTTAATAGAGAAGAAAAAGGGCATAAGAATCTGGTTATGAAAACTAGTTATTATGAACATTCTTTTAAGAATTGCATCCTCTGTATTTCTAGACATTGTTATATGGTATAATCTTCCTTTGTATCAGGCATCAAAAGAAAATCATGAGGTGGAAATGTGAAGATAGCAGTAGTTACCGATAGTACGGCTTATTTAACAAAAGAGCAGTATGAACAATATTCGATTTATAAATTGCCTCTTTCTGTCATAATGACTAACGAAGTTTATTTAGAAGAAGTAGACATTCGAAGTACAGATTTTTTTGAAAAAGTGAGAGGAATCGAAGCTTTACCAACCAGTTCTCAACCGACTACTGGACAAATTTTGTCATTATTTAATGAACTTGCGAAAGATTATGATGCGATTATCAGTGTGCATTTATCCAGTGGAATTAGCGGTACTTACCAAAACGTTGTCAGTGTTGCTGGTATGATGGAAAATATTGCTGTTTACCCTTATGATTCAGAACTCAGTTGTGCGGCACAAGGGTATTACGCGTTGGAAGCTGCACGTATGGCACAAGCAGGTGCAAGTGTCGAAGAGATTTTTCAAACATTTTCAGAAATGCGTCAAACATTAAAAGCTTATTTTTTAGTGGATGACTTAAATCATTTAGTACGAGGCGGTCGTCTTTCAAACGGTTCGGCAATCATCGGTTCATTACTAAAAATAAAACCGTTGCTGCATTTTGAAAACAAAAAAATAGTCGTATTTGAAAAAATCAGAACAACTAAGAAAGCTTTAAAACGAATTGAACATTTATTGGCAGAAGATATTGCCGAAGGGTACCCCATCGTTTCAACCGTTATTCATGGAAATGCTGAAGCTGAAGCATTAGTTTGGAAAGAACATCTAGAAGCAACTTATCCTACGGTTCGATTTGAATTAAGTTACTTTGGCCCGGTAATTGGCACGCATTTAGGCGAAGGTTCATTGGGAATGACTTGGGTAGAAGATCGCTCAAGGTCTCTGTGAAGACTTCTAAAAAAAGTGGATTGGATTAAACCAATCTGCTTTTTTTTGCGTACTTTTTAATAAAGAGGTGTTGTCAGTGTTGACATTGATCGGCAGAGAGCTGTTGTTTAGCGAGTTAAGGGAACCTTTAGAAGAGATAGCAGGAATCATTCAGATGGAAGGATTTTGTGAAAAAAACGGACAAATAAAATGCAATCGCTGCGGAGCGAGCGAGTCGTCTGACCGGCAATCAGCGCCATGTGCTTGTGGACCGGTATGCTATTACTGTAGACGTTGTTTGCAGATGGGTAAAGTCAAGCGGTGCAGTCTATTGTATTCTTTACCAGAAAGCAATCAGTTCCTGCCTTTACAGGAGCCCATATTGACATGGAAAGGAGACTTATCTCAGCAGCAGCAAGAAGCTTCCCAAGACATTATTCAATCGATTGAGTCTGGAGAAACTCGTTTGATCTGGGCGGTAGCAGGTGCGGGAAAGACCGAGATGATTTTCAAAGGAATCGAAGTGGCGTTAAGAAATAAAAAACGAGTCTGTATTGCTTCGCCACGTGTGGATGTTTGTTTGGAATTGGCTCCTAGATTAAAAAAGGCTTTTCAAGAAGTAGAGCAAGTCGTTTTGTATGGCGGAGCAGAAGATCCTTACCAGTACACTCAGCTGGTTATTGCCACAACTCATCAGCTGCTGCGATTCAGTCAAGCTTTTGATGTATTGATCATCGATGAGATCGATGCGTTCCCGTTTCCTGTTGACCAATCGCTGCAATTTGCGGCTCAAAAAGCTAAGAAAACGGATGGAACGCTCATCTATTTATCAGCTACTCCTAGCAAGAAAATGCAGCAAGCTATCCAACGGAAAACAGTAGCAGCTTCTATCTTGCCGGCTCGTTACCATGGGTTTCCTTTGCCTGAACCACAGTTAAAGTGGAGCGGGGACTGGAAAAAAGCCATTAGACAAGAAAAACGAAAAGGAGCCTTTTTTAAACAAGTAGAAGAGCTGCTGATCCGGAAAAGACGTTTTTTAGTTTTTCTGCCTAATATTGTTTTAATGCAGCAATTAGCTCTGCTCTTAGAAAAAGAATATCCTGCCAGACAATTTGCTACAGTATATGCCGAAGATCCGGAACGCAAAGAAAAAGTCCTGCAGATGCGGCAAGAAGCATATGATTTCCTTTTGACTACGACGATCTTAGAGCGGGGAGTGACTTTTCGAGATATCGATGTGCTGGTTTTGGGAGCAGAAGATCCGTCTTTTACTGAATCGGCTCTAGTACAAATTGCTGGCCGAGCAGGCAGACACCGCGAATTTCCAAGGGGATTAGTATTGTTTTACCATCATGGCCAAACGAGAGCCATCAAAGGAGCGGTCAAGCAAATCAAACGGATGAACCGCCTGGCTCGTGAAAGAGGGTTGGTGAAATCGTGATAAACTGTTTATGGTGTGGTAAAAAAGAGACGGAAAAATTGCGGTTAGGAGATTTGATTTTATTTAAAAAAATCGAATCGACGGTCTGTTGCCAAGAATGTCGTCAAAAACTAGTGA
This sequence comes from Carnobacterium sp. CS13, assembly GCF_016653495.1. NCBI lineage: Bacteria > Bacillati > Bacillota > Bacilli > Lactobacillales > Carnobacteriaceae > Carnobacterium > Carnobacterium sp. CS13. Next base: position 404,353 of record NZ_CP067364.1, read on the forward strand.
AATTAGCTGGACGTTCCGTTTGTCCTGGGTGTTGCCGAGAATGGCTTGAAGCTGGGTTATGCTCGGATTGCTTGAGGTGGCAGGCTGATTATCCTGATTATGTTTTTAAACAAATTGCACTTTACCAGTACAATGCTTTTTTAAAAGAATGGATCGAAGCCTTTAAATACAAAGGGGATCACCGTTTAGCGCAATTGTTCAAACAAGAAGTGCGAGAGTACTTCAATCAGCCGGTTCACAAAAATAAAATCTGCATACCGATTCCGATTAGCCAAACGAGTTTAGAATTACGCGGCTTTAACCAAGTAGAAGCCATTTTGCAAGCTGCGGAAATCGCGTACTTGCCTGTGCTGCATCATATCGGAACCGGAAAGAAACAATCGAGCAAAGACCGTAAAGGCCGTATGCTGTCGCCGCAGCCGTTTCAACTAGATGAACGATACCGAGAACAGTTAGAAGATAGAGACGTTATTTTAGTAGACGATGTGTATACGACTGGCCGAACGTTGTTTCATGCAGCTGAACTGCTGCGGACAACGGAGCTGAAAACGATCGAAACCTTTACGATTGCCAGATAAAAACACTCGCTTGTTGATTTTGTTTGTCAATTAAAGCGCTATCCTATATAATTGGTTTAAGCAAACCATCAGTTGAGTGGTCCAACTGATGTTGCTGATTCTGATACACAATCAGATGAAAGGGGAGAGTGTTTATGTTTAAATATAATATCCGTGGCGAAAATATTGAGGTGACTGCAGCAATTCGTAGTTATGTTGAAAAAAAAGTCAGTAAAATTGAACGTTATTTTACTGATGTGCCAGAATCGACAGCACATGTAAACCTAAAAACATATTCTGACAAAACTGCGAAAGTGGAGGTAACCATCCCACTTCCTTATTTAGTTTTACGTGCGGAAGAAACCTCACCTGATTTATATGGAAGTGTAGATCTTGTAGTTGATAAACTAGAAAGACAAATGCGCAAATACAAAACCAAAATCAATCGTAAATCACGAGAAAAAGGTTTTGCCATGCAAGTTCCTGTGGAAGAAGGATACGATGAAGACCTTGAGCATGATGTAGACATTGTCAGAACAAAACGCTTGTCATTGAAACCGATGGATAGCGAAGAAGCTGTTTTGCAAATGAATATGTTAGGTCACAACTTCTTTATCTTTGAAGATGCTGAAACAAATGGAACAAGCATAGTCTATAGTCGTAAAGACGGAAAATACGGTTTAATCGAAACAGATTAAAGATTGGAATCAATACGGTTAGAAAAGAAAGTTTGGAAAAAGCCTATCGGGCTTTTTCCAAGCTTCTTTTTTTTGCTTCATTGGTTGCTTCATTGGTTGCTTTATTGGCTTTGAGTATGCTGTTGACTGCTAGATTTCCCTACAAAAGGGTTTCAATTGGAGATAAGTAATGATAGAATTAAAAAGAATGTTGACGATTGTCAATAAAAAAATTAAAAAAATTAAAAACTTTGGCAAAAAATGACAATACTAGATTACGATCACAATTGATAATGAAGCAAAAAAATAAATCCCAATAGAATAAGCAACATATAGAGGAGAAAATTGAATGGCAAATTTTTTACGTAATTTAATTGAGAACGATAAAAAAGAAATCAAAAGTTTAGGAAAAGTCGCAGACCAAATCGAAGCTTTTGCTGATCGTATGGCTGCCTTGTCTGATGAAGAGCTGCAAGCGAAAACGCCAGAATTAAAACAACGTTATCAAGCAGGAGAAACACTAGATGCCTTGTTGCCTGAGGCTTTTGCTGTGGTTCGTGAGGCTGCTAAGCGGGTATTAGGCTTGTATCCTTACCGCGTACAATTAATGGGTGGCGTGACTCTTCACAGAGGAAACATTCCTGAGATGAAGACAGGTGAGGGTAAAACATTAACGGCTACAATGCCTGTTTATTTGAATGCCTTAACCGGCGAAGGCGTTCATGTTGTAACAGTCAATGAATATCTGGCCAGCCGTGATGCTGTTGAAATGGGAGAATTGTATCAATGGTTAGGATTAACGGTTGGTTTAAATTTGAATTCAAAATCAGCTGAAGAAAAGCGCGAAGCTTATTTATCAGATGTTATGTACAGCACGAACAATGAAATGGGATTCGATTATTTAAGAGACAATATGGTCGTTTACAGAGAACAAATGGTTCAACGCCCATTAAACTATGCGATCGTCGATGAAGTAGACTCCATTTTAATTGATGAAGCGAGAACACCTTTGATCATTTCAGGGCAAGCAGAAAAATCAACGACTCTTTATACCCGTGCGGATTTTTTCGTTAAAGGCCTAAAAGAAGAAGAAGACTACACGATCGATGTGCAATCGAAAACCGTTGTCTTGACAGAAGTAGGAATGGAAAAAGCCGAGAAAGCTTTCCGGGTCGAAAATTTATATGATGTGGAAAACCAAGGGTTGACGCATCACCTAGACCAAGCTTTACGCGCCAACTACATTATGATGTTCGACATTGATTATGTTGTTCAAGACGATAAAATCATGATCGTTGACCAATTTACTGGTCGAATCATGGAAGGCCGCCGTTACTCTGACGGACTTCACCAAGCGATCGAAGCGAAAGAAGGCGTCACGATTCAAAATGAATCAAAAACGATGGCGAATATCACTTTCCAGAACTTCTTTAGAATGTATAAAAAACTAGCCGGAATGACCGGAACAGCTAAGACGGAAGAAGAAGAGTTCCGTGAAATCTACAACATCAGTGTGGTAGCTATCCCGACGAATAAACCTTTAATTCGGGATGACCGTCCTGATTTGCTGTATCCGTCATTGATCAGCAAATTCGAAGCTGTTGTGGAGGAAATCAAAGAACGTCATGCTACCGGACAACCGATTTTGGTTGGTACAGTGGCAGTTGAAACGTCTGAATTATTGTCTGGCTTGTTGAAGCAAGCCCGTATTCCACATGAAGTGTTAAATGCTAAGAATCACTTTAAAGAAGCGGAAATCATTACTAATGCAGGGCAAAAAGGTTCAATCACTATTGCTACTAATATGGCAGGACGTGGAACAGATATCAAATTAGGAGCCGGTGTTCGAGAAGTAGGCGGCCTTTGTGTTATTGGTACCGAACGTCACGAATCCCGACGGATCGATAACCAATTGCGTGGACGTGCTGGTCGACAAGGCGATCCAGGTGTGACACAATTTTACCTTTCACTGGAAGACGATTTAATGAGACGTTTTGGTTCTGAACGCATTCAAGCGGTATTAGAACGTTTAAAAGTTCAAGATGAAGATGCTGTTATTCAAAGCAAAATGATTTCGCGTCAAGTGGAATCTGCACAAAAACGAGTTGAAGGAAACAACTACGACACACGTAAAAATGTTTTGCAATACGATGACGTGATGCGTGAACAACGGGAAATTATGTACAATCAAAGATTAGAAGTCATTATGGCACAAGATTCATTGAAACATGTAACGGTACCGATGATTCAACGCTCAATCGAACGAATGGTACAATTGCATACGCAAGGACCGAAAGAAGAATGGAATCTACAAAATATTTTAGATTTTGCTCATTCTGCTGTAGTGCACCCGGATGACTTAACATTAGCTGATTTAGAAAATAAAACGCCTGAAGAAATCCAAACGAATTTATTGGAAGCAGCTAAAAAGATTTATGCGGAGAAAGAACAGCAATTGAACGGTACAGAGCAAGTGTTAGAATTTGAAAAAGTGGTTATTTTGCGAGTAGTCGACAGCAAATGGACAGATCACATTGATACAATGGATCAATTGCGTCAAGGAATTGGTTTGGTAGCTTATGGACAAGCTAATCCACTAGTTGAATACCAGACAGAAGGATTCAGACTTTTCGAAGAAATGATTGCAGCGATTGATTATGATGTAACTCGTTTGTTGATGAAGTCGCAAATTCGTCAAAACTTGCAACGTGAACAAGTGGCTAAAGGAACAACAGCGCGTTCTGCCGGTGACGGTGAAGTTGTGAAAGAAGCAAAGAAAAAACCAATTAAAATTGACGGTTCAAAAATAGGCCGCAATGACCCTTGTCCGTGCGGCAGCGGGAAAAAGTATAAAAACTGTCATGGTAAAGTTTAAATAGCCAGATTAAAAAGAGGAAAACACGATTTGTGAATCAAATCGTGTTTTTCTCACTAATCAATTAGAGGAGCGGATACAATGGAAATAAGCGACGTTAGAAATAAACTAGAAACTGCAGCAGGAAAGATTGCCGGTTTCAGGAGGTCTCTTTGACTTAGAGGCGATGGAACAAACGATTGCAGCTTACGATGATCAAATGACGGAACCGACATTTTGGGACGATGCTCAAAAAGCACAAGATTTGATCAATGAAGCCAATATAGTGAAAGAAAAGTACACGAGCTTCAAACAATTGGAAGAAAAGCAAGAAGAGCTAGAAGTATTACTGGAAATGGTTAAGGAAGAAACGGATTTAGAATTAGAGAAAGAATTAAATGATGAATTAACGACATTTCTTGCAGTGCTGGATCAATATGAGCTGGATATGCTGCTAAGCGGCCCCTATGATAAAAATAATGCGATCATGGAGCTGCATCCTGGAGCAGGCGGAACAGAATCACAAGACTGGGGCAGCATGTTGCTGCGGATGTACACGCGCTGGGCTGAGAAAAAAGGGTTCAAAGTGGAAACATTGGATTATCAAGATGGAGATGAAGCAGGTATTAAAAGTGTAACGTTGCTGATTAAAGGCCATAACGCTTATGGCTATTTAAAAGCCGAAAAAGGCGTTCACCGTTTAGTGCGGATATCTCCGTTTGATTCAGCTGGTCGTAGACATACATCATTTGTTTCCATAGATGTGATTCCTGAACTGGCAGGCAATGTCGACATTGATATCAATCCTGAAGATTTAAAAGTGGACACTTATCGGGCTAGCGGAGCCGGCGGACAGCACATCAATAAAACTGATTCAGCTGTTCGGATCACTCATATTCCAAGCGGGGTCGTAGTGGCTAGTCAAGCTCAACGCTCACAGTTGAAAAATAGAGATCAAGCCATGAATATGCTGAAAGCAAAGCTGCATCAAATCGAAGTGGAAGAAAAAGAACGAGAAATGGCTGAAATCCGCGGAGAACAAAAAGAAATCGGCTGGGGCTCTCAAATACGTTCTTATGTTTTCCACCCTTATACAATGGTGAAAGATCATCGGACCAATTATGAAACTGGGAATGTTACAAATGTTATGGATGGAGATATCGACCCATTTATTAATGCTTATTTAAGAAGTAGAATGACTCAAAAAGATTAAAAAATAATTAGATTAGAAGAAGAACTGTCAAATGTAATGATTTGACAGTTCTTCTGTTTTTAAACCACAATAAATTGTTGGTTTCTGTTCCCAAAATAACGAGTCATAATTAAAAGATAAGGTGAATGAGGACTTGAAAATGAGGTTTGTCTTCTAATAAAGTGGGGGATAGAAAAAATAACGTCAAAAAACCTTTGAATAATACAGTTCGTTACAGGAATACGTCACAATGAAATGTATTTGTAAACAAACTACAACAGACATTGTTTTTTATAATGCTATAATGGGTAAGGATTGAGAGCGAAGAGGAAAAAAACTCTCTAGATACTGATCCCACTTAAGAAAACAATAGAAATTCAAAAAAAGTTAGGTGATATGATGATTGAAATGCTAAATGTCTACAAGAAATATCCTAATGGCATTACAGCAATTAACGGTTTAACTGTTCGTATTGAACAAGGCGAATTCGTTTATGTAGTTGGCCCAAGTGGAGCAGGTAAATCGACGTTTATTAAAATGATGTATAGAGAAGAAAAAGCAACCAAAGGAACGATTAAAGTTGGGGATTTCGATTTAGTAACAATGAAAGATAAAGATATTCCTTATTTAAGGCGTCATGTTGGAGTAGTATTCCAAGACTTTAAATTATTACCGAGATTAACCGTTTATGAAAACATTGCTTATGCAATGGAAGTGGTTGAAAAAAACCCTAAGATCATTAAAAAACGTGTCTTGGAAGTTCTGGAATTAGTAGGATTAAAGCATAAAGTAAGAATGTTTCCGAATGAACTATCCGGTGGAGAACAACAACGGATCGCCATTGCTAGAGCTATTGCGAACATGCCGCGAGTATTGATTGCGGATGAGCCGACAGGGAACCTTGACCCAGATACTTCATGGGAAATCATGAATATCTTGGAAGAAATCAACAATCAAGGAACGACCGTCATCATGGCCACTCATAATAGCCAAATCGTAAATGTCGTTAAACACCGTGTACTTGCGGTTGAGAATGGACGCATTGTCCGAGATCAATTGGAAGGAGACTACGGATATGAAGTTTAGAACGATTAAAAGACATTTGATTGAAAGTCTGAAAAGTCTAAAACGAAATGGTTGGATGTCGATTGCTGCCATCAGTGCAGTAGCGGTAACCTTACTTTTAGTTGGATCATTTATTGCAATGCTGATGAATGTGAATAAACTAGCGACCGATATCGAAAATGACGTAAGCGTCAGAGTGTATATCGATTTAGCAGCCGACGAAGGGCAACAGGAACAATTAGAAAAAGACCTGGCTGCTATTGATCATGTTGATACAGTGGAGTTTTCCAGTCGTGAAGATGAACTGAAACAAGTTGTTGGAAGCTATGGAAATGAATTCAATTTGTTCCAAGGGGATGACAATCCGCTTTATGACGTTTATATCGTAAACACGGACACGCCAGAGCACACATCAATCGTTGCTAAGCAATCTGAAGCTTTGGATTATGTAGCCAAAGTAAATTACGGCGGAGCAACCGCAGATAACTTATTTAAAACAATGAAAACTGTTCGGAATGTTGGAGCGGTCATTATCATCGCGCTTGTGTTGACAGCGGTGTTCTTGATATCCAATACTATTCGAATCACTATTATGTCTCGTAGAACAGAAATCGAAATCATGAAGTTAGTTGGAGCAACAAACTGGTTTATCAGATGGCCATTCCTAATTGAAGGCGCAATGATCGGTCTAATCGGTTCACTGATTCCAACAGCACTGCTTAGCTTTATTTATGTCGCAGCTTATGATTTAGGAACACAGTACCTAACAGGTACGTATTTCGCGTTATTAACGCCTGTTCCCTTTTTATACCAAATCGGTGGTTTGATGATCGCGATTGGCGTTTTGATTGGATCAATAGGATCGTCTATTTCAATTAGAAGATTCTTAAAAGTTTAACAACTAAAAATAATAAAAAAAAATGAACAAAAAAAAGCATTTAGGGAAAGCGGAGGAAAGAAAACGTGAATAAGAAACTTATAACTCTTGTTTTATTAGCATCTATGGGAGTAACAACCTATTTAGCACCATTAACAGCAGAAGCAGCGATTGATGACAACATCAAACAAACGACTGAAAAAATCAACAAGCTTGAAGATGAAAAAAAATCTGTCGCTAACGAATTAGCTGCTATTACAGATAGCATGGCTAAAAATGAATCAAAAGCTGCTTCATTGATGACTGAAATGACAGAAACACAAGAAACATTGAAAGAACTAAACAGCCAAATCGATACATTAAATGAAGGCATTGCAGCTCGTGAAGCAAAACTAGCTGAACAAGCGCGTACAGTTCAAGTAAATGGAGATACACAAAATTATGTTGATTTTATTTTGGAATCTGAATCTTTTGCAGATGTTTTAGGTCGTGCAGATGTTGTTTCGAAATTGGTTTCAGCTAATCAAGAGTTAGTAAAAGCTCAAGCTGCTGACAAAGAATTAGTCGCAGCGAAACAAACAGAAACTGAAAAAACATTGGAAAACCAAACACTTGTAGCTGCTAAGTTAGAAGCTGCAAAAACAGATCTAGAGCAACAAGGTTTAGAAAAAGAAGCAGTGGTAGCTTCACTTGCAGCTGAAAAAGCTGATGCAGAAACTGAAAAAGAACAGTTTTTAGCAACGAAAACCGCAGCTGAAAAAGCCGCACAAGAGTTGCAAGCAGCTAAAACAGCTACTGTAGCTGTAGCGACTTCTGACGAAACAGAAACTGAAGCTGTAGCAACAAATACAGTAGCGACAGCTGCTGAAAAAACAGCAACACCAATTGCGACTGAAACAAAAACAACTGAAACAAAAGCTAAAGCTGTTGAAAGCAAACCAGCAGCTACAACAACACCTGTTGCAGGCGGATCTTGGGGTGCAGTCCAAAGCGCAGCCTTTGGCGTGCAAGGAACTCCTTACCTATACGGTGGAACAACTACTGCAGGATTTGACTGTTCTGGTTTTACTCAGTACGCTTTTAATGCAGCTGGAATCAGCCTTCCACGGACAGCAAGTGCACAATATGCCGCTTCTACAAAGATTTCTCAATCTGAAGCCAAAGCTGGAGACTTAGTATTCTTTAACCAAACAGGTAGTATTGACCATGTTGGTATTTACTTAGGAAACGGTAGTTTCATTGGAGCTCAATCTTCTTCAGGCGTAGCAGTAGCACAAATTAACCAATATTACTGGGCTCAATATGTAGTTGGATATGGACGAGTAAACTAATTTTAAAAGATTTCTGATACGCAAAAATGAACCTTCGTACCCTAAATGCGATGCAAAAAGTCTGGGAAAAAACCACTATAAGTGATTTTATCTCAGGCTTTTTGTTTTTAAGAGAGTAAAAGAAATTCATCTTTTAAAAGTTTTTTTAATTTAAGTTTTACATTTCAGCTGAAAATAGGTACGCTATAAGAGAGAAGAGAATAGTTGCAGCTGTCATTCTCTAGTAAAAATTATAAAGAACTAGTAACCAATGGTTTCTTAGTGGTTGAAACAAAAGTTGTTCAATGAATAGTGAAAGTAGAAGGGGTGTAGGTCTATATGCAAATCGCGTCAAATTTTTTTATGGCGGTACTTATTTTTTTGATCCAACCAACTTTTTTGGTTGGCTTAATTATTGCAATCGGAACGAGTTATCAAAGAATCAAAACAGAAAGAAGCAATCACCGAGTCGCTATTTACAAAGCGTTTTATGAAGTCAAAAACTATTTGCTGTTAGGACTGGTCACTGGTCTGATCGGTTCCTTGTTATCAATAGGAATCGGATTTCCCATTACATTAGACTGGATTATTGTCTATCAAGTTGTAACGATTTTACTGATGCTCGTCGGTTATCGTTTCGTGCACCCGTTATTTGCTTTTTCTCTGACGACTTTGGTTTTAATCGGGGGAGCTATGGTAGGTACTCAAGATACCTTTAATTTTTTACCCGCTGGCTGGTATCGACCATTGACACAAATGCAGTGGGTCAACACTAGTTTAATCACCAACGTATTATTTATAACGGTCTTTTTGTTAGCAATGACATTAGTGACGTTAAGCAAACACGCGACCAAACAACTTTCGCCTCGTTTTTTGAATACGAAGCGCGGGAAAAAAATTGCTCGTTATCAAATAAAACCTTTTTGGGTAGTTCCGTTATTATTGATCATCCCCGGAGAAAGTTTTGGAGCCTTTTTTGACTGGTGGCCTGTATTTGCAATCGGAAACCAAACCTATTCCTTTTTCTGGCTGCCTATTTTAATGGGATTCCGTTTTACGGTACAGTCGCAAATGCCTAAAGCGGCTACTGAACTGATTGTGAAAGACTTAGCTGTTTTAACGGTTGTGGCAGGATTGACAGCTATTGGTTCAATTTGGACGAGTTATTCAGGATTTGCCGGATTGATTTTATTAATCGTCGGAGGAGCGGTAGTCCTTTACCGTCATCGTCAACGTGAGAAAAAATGGACCTTTTTATTTGGCCCATCAGACAGCGGTATAAAAGTCATCGGCGTTCGTCCGGACACACCTGCTGAAAAAATGGAATTAACTGTCGGAGATACCCTTGTTTCTTGTAATGACCACCCGCTTGCAACGGAAGAAGATTTTCATCAAGCATTATCTAGCAACAGTGTTTATTGTCGCTTGAAAGTAAAAGGACCAGATGGAGAACTTCGGTTAACTGAAACGGCTTTATATGCAGATTCACCGCATGAAATCGGCTTAGTTTTGCTGCACAACTAGCAAAGAATACCTAAAGAAAGAATGAACATAATGGGGGAAGAAAATGAAAAAAGTCTTGATTGTCGATGATGAGCAGTCGATTTTGACGTTGCTGGCCTTTAATTTAGAAAAAGAAGGTTATCAAGTGCAAACAGCATTGGATGGATTAGCGGGGTATTCGCTAGCAGTAGCTAATCGATACGATTTTATTATTTTGGATTTAATGTTGCCTACAATGGATGGAATAGAAATCTGTAAAAAATTACGTCAAGAAAAAATAGATACACCGATTATGATTTTAACTGCAAAAGATGATGAACTTGATAAAATTATCGGCTTAGAATTAGGTGCAGACGATTATATGACCAAACCCTTCAGCCCACGTGAAGTATTAGCTAGAATGAAAGCCATTATGCGACGAGTTACTAAGCAGCAGCAGAAAGCTGAAACATCTATTGAAAGCGAAGAGGCTCCCAAAGTTGAAGTAGGAGAAATCCAAATTTTTCCTAGCCAATATAAAGTCTTGGTACGGGGAGAACAAATTGATGTAACACCTAAAGAATTTGAGCTGCTTTTATATATGGCTAAAAGAATCAATCGGATTTTAAGCCGAGAACAGTTGCTGAATGCTATTTGGAATTTTGATTATACAGGTGAAACGCGAATCGTAGATGTTCATATTAGCCACTTAAGAGAAAAAATTGAAAAAGATACTAAAAAACCGGTTTATATCCGAACGGTTAGAGGTTTTGGATATAAATTTGAGGTTCCTAAAGCATGAAAAAATTGCAATTTCGAATTATTTCAATTCTCATGACGGTATTTGTTATCTTTAGCATTTGTATCGGATTTTTTTCTACTCAGCTGCTGCAAGACTATGCGGTTGAAAGTCAGGAAGAAGGCTTGGTCGAACAAGCGATTATGGCTGGAAGCAGTTTGGATGGTGTGGCCAAAGATCCGTCAGATTTTTTAACTTTAAAACAAGAGGCATCTGTTTTGAAGCAACATACAAAACATCGGGTCACTTTAATTGCTATCGATGGTACAGTTGTTTACGATTCAGCGAAACAAAGCCCAGCGTTAGAAAATCATCGCAACCGCGAAGAGGTCCAAGCAGTCTTAACTGGAAAGCCTCAAGGAACGGATTTAAGAAAAAGCAATAGTACAAATGAGACGTTATTTTATGTAGCACGACCTGTTCTAGATCAAGCAGGAGAAGCAATCGGAGTGTTTCGTTTAGCGAAGCCATTGGCAGAAATGAAACAGTTGAACAGCCAAATCCGAAATTCTATCCTCACTTTTAGTGTGTTGGCCTTAGTATTGGCAACCGGTATTACCTTTTTGATAACCAAACGAATCGCAAACCCGATCGAAGAAGTGATGGATGTAGCGAAAAACTTATCTGATAAGCAATACAGCTCCCGCTACAGCGGCAAAGGTTATGGTGAAGTAGCCAAGTTAGGGGCTACGATCAATGGTTTAGCAGAAAGCTTGCAAGAACAAATGCAAGAAATCGATCAAAATGAAGAACGGCTCAATGAATTAATCAATCATTTAGTCATTGGCGTTATGTTATTAGATGAACAGCGCAACATTCAAAGAGTCAACCCAGTGATGTGTCGGATTTTGGGAATGGACAGCAACGAATTATTGGGACAATCTTATGCCGATGTAACGAAAAGTTATGGCCTTAGTCACCTAATTGAAAAAACGTATCGTAAAAAAGAAATGCAAAATAAAGAGATTTACTTTTATTACCCGGCGGAACGAATTGTTGATGCAAATATTGTTCCAATAGCTGGAAAAAATAAAGGCGACATGAATTTGATCGTCTTGCTGTACGACATCACTGAGATTCGGCGGCTAGAAAAAGTTAGAACGGATTTTGTGACCAATGCTTCTCATGAATTGAAAACTCCAGTAACAGCATTGAAAGGTTTTTCGGAAACGCTGCTTGATGGCGCAATGGAGGATAAAGACGTTTTAAAACAATTTTTAGAAATCATGTTAGCGGAAAGCAGCCGCTTAGACTTGCTGGTGAACGATATTTTAGAACTATCTAAATTAGAACAGAAACAAGTTCCGATTGCTTATGAAGAAGTTAGAGTTAAAGACGCTGTCTTATCCACTTTTAAACTTGTTAAACAAAAAGCGGAACAAAAACAAATCACAATGGAGTTTATTGAGGAAGAAGAGGTTAACATTGAAGCCGATAGCGGCCGGTTGAAACAAATATTAGCCAATTTAATTGATAATGCTGTCATTTATACGCAAGCTGGCGGCAACATAGTAGTGACGCTCAAGAAGAAGGAAGAACATGCGATCATTTCAATCAGCGACAATGGAATGGGCATTCCAGAAGACGAATTGAACCGCATATTTGAACGTTTTTATCGTGTAGATAAAGCTAGAAGCCGTAATTCAGGCGGTACGGGATTGGGTTTATCGATCGTGAAATACTTGGTTGAAAACTTTAACGGCACCATCGCGGTCCAAAGCAAAGCAGGATTAGGAACAACCTTTACATTAACTTTTCCGATCCGTCATTTTTAACCATTAAGTATAAAGAGCAAAGGCAGAGAACAAGCGGATAGTTTGCTTGTTCTCTGCCTTTTTTTCGTTTGTTTACAATTTTTCAGTTTCTTTACAATCGACTACATAAACAATACACAAAGCCGGTCAGAAATTAACAGACGACCTTTAAGATAAGAGATGTGGACAAGGAAAACAAGTCCAACGTTATAAAAAAGGATGGGGAAAACAATGAATTTAAAAAAAGCAATGAAATTTGGGATAACTTTAGGATTAGGCTTAACGTTAGCGGCCTGTGGAAATTCGACTTCGAATGCAACGGATACGGGCTCGGCTGAAGGGGGATTCGATGCTGCACAAGACATTCATGTTATTTCTCGTGAAGATGGTTCTGGAACACGAGGGGCATTCACAGAAATCACGACAATATTAGAAGAAGATGCTGAAGGCAACGAAGTAGACGGTACTTATATGGAAGCGACGATACAAAATAGTACAGATGGTGTAATGACTTCTGTATCTGGCGATGAAACAGCGATTGGTTATATTTCATTAGGTTCATTAAATGATACTGTCAAGGCTGTTAATATCGAAGGAGTCGAAGCAACAGCTGAGACGATTGCAGACGGTTCATATGCGATCGCACGTCCTTTCAATGTAGTTTATAAAGATAACTTAGGTGAAGCAGCTCAAGATTTTTGGGACTTCATGTTCAGTCAACAAGGACAAGAAATTGTTGAGTCTGAAGGCTATGTAACAGCAACTGAAGACGCTTCTGAGTATACTGCTCCAACAGATCTATCAGGAAAAGTCAGCGTTGTCGGTTCAACATCGGTTACACCAGTCATGGAAATGCTAGCTGAAGAGTACCAAACATTAAACCCAGAAGTTACGATCGACATTACTTCTAATGGTTCTTCTGCTGGGATCACTGCAGCGGTAGATGGAACAGCTGATATTGGAATGGCTTCCCGCGAACTGAAAGAAGAAGAGCAAGCTGATTTAACAGCAGGAGTTCTCGCAATGGATGGCATCGCAGTTATCGTCAACGAAAACAATACGATTGATGAATTAACGATGGATCAAGTCAAACAAATCTTTACAGGTGAGTTGACTACGTGGGAAGAACTGACTAAATAAACCATTTATGATATAAAAAACAAACAAAAAGAACTAAAAAACAGATCAGAACATACGGGTCTGTTTTTGTTCTGTTCAAGGAAATAAACGGCAACAGCAAAAAAGCGGATCAAATCAAACCTTAAACTGAAGCGGTCCTGCTGAAAAATAAGAAGGTGAACGAAATGAAAACAAAAAAAATAGAAGGCTTTATGCAAGGGGTTTTTCTTGTTTCAGCTTTAACGTCTGTATTGGCCATCGTCTTAATCTGTGTCTTTATCGTTGCAGGCGGCTTGCCTTTCGTTATGGAATATGGCTTTGGCAATTTTTTATTAGGAAAAAATTGGACCCCCTCTAATACTCCAGCAGCTTACGGGATTCTTCCAATGATCTTTGGCTCAGTTTCCGTTACGTTAGGAGCAGTAGTGATAGGTGTTCCGATTGGGGTGTTGACAGCGGTATTTATGGCACGATTTTGCCCGCCTAAACTCTATAAGGTTTTAAAACCAGCGGTCAATTTAATGGCTGCAATTCCCTCTATTGTATATGGATTTTTTGCCTTGCAGCTAATCGTGCCGTTGATGCGCCAATTTGTTGGCGGGACTGGAATGAACATGTTGACGGTTATGCTGTTGTTAGGAATCATGATTTTGCCGACAATTATCGGAATGTCGGAAGCGGCAATTCGGTCCGTTCCAGAAAGCTATTACAGCGGCAGCCTTGCTTTAGGAGCAACGCATGAACGTTCAGTGATGCGTGTTATCTTGCCAGCAGCGAAATCAGGGATTCTTTCTTCTGTCGTCTTAGGAATCGGGCGAGCAATCGGCGAAACGATGGCCGTCGTCTTAGTAGCTGGAAATCAACCGCGAATCCCAGATTCATTGACTCAAGGAGTTCGGACGATGACAACCAATATCGTTCTGGAAATGGCTTACGCTAGCGGTCAGCACCGCGAAGCACTGATTGCAACAGCTATGATGCTGTTTGGGTTTATTTTATTGATCAATGGGATCTTTATGTTGATCAAAAGAAAAGAGGCCATCAGATGAGTAGTAAACTAATACGGACCTTTATTTATCTTGCTGCTTTCATTACTTTCGGCTCTTTGTTTTTTATTATAGGTTTTATTTTATACAACGGTTTGCCGCATTTGACTCCGGCTCTTTTTTCTTGGAACTATACAACAACCAACGTTTCTTTGCTGCCGGCATTGCTGACGACCTTTATGGTTGTTGGATTAACCTTGCTGATAGCTACCCCGCTTGGAGTATTTACGGGTTTTTATTTGGTCGAGTACGCTAAAAAGAACAATAAAGCAGTCGGGCTGATTCGGATTGCAACAGATACATTAGCGGCTATTCCATCTATTGTTTACGGATTGTTTGGAATGCTCTTTTTTGTCACATTTTTGAATTTTCAATATTCGCTTTTAGCCGGTGTCTTAACGGCGGTCATGATGGTCTTGCCGCTGATTATTCGCTCAACTGAAGAAGCTTTGCTCGCTGTTAACGATTCATTAAGACAAGCGAGTTTTGGTTTAGGGGCGGGAAAATTAAGAACTATTTTTAGAGTCGTATTGCCAGTTGCAATGCCGGGGATTTTATCAGGCATCATTTTAGCCAGTGGGCGAGTAGTCGGGGAAACGGCGGCTTTGATGTACACTATGGGAACTTCAACCAATTTACCGGATGGCTTGTTTGCTTCCGGAAGAACGTTGGCTCTTCATATGTATGTGTTGTCAAGCGAAGGACAGCATGTCAATGAATCTTACGCTACTGGGGTCGTGCTGCTGGTAGTTGTTCTGATTATTAACGGACTGTCAACGTACCTTAGCAATTTGCTGACAAAGGAGAAAAAATAATGGATAAATTGATGATAAAAAACATGGACCTCTTTTATGGCGATTTTCAAGCTCTCCATAATATCGATTTAACGATTGCAAAAAACGAGATTACAGCTTTTATAGGCCCTTCAGGATGTGGGAAATCCACCTTGATCAAAAGTCTAAATCGGATGAACGATTTAATTGAAGGCTGTACGATCACGGGTGAAATAAAAATGGATGGTCAAGACATTTATGCCAAAGAGACGGATCCTAATTTGCTGCGCAAACGAGTGGGGATGGTCTTTCAGCAACCCAATCCTTTTCCGATGAGCATTTACGATAATGTCGCTTATGGGCCAAGAACCCATGGCATCAAAAATAAACAAACGTTAGATGCATTAGTTGAAAAGAGTTTGCGGGAAGCGGCTATCTGGGATGAAGTAAAAAATGATTTGAAAAAAAGCGCGTTATCTTTATCTGGCGGACAACAGCAACGAATCTGTATTGCTCGTGCATTAGCGGTTGAACCAGAAGTTTTGCTGATGGATGAACCGACGAGTGCATTGGATCCGATTTCCACAGCAAAAATTGAAGAACTGGTAACTGTGCTGAAAAAAGATTATACTCTTGTTATGGTAACGCACAATATGCAACAAGCTTCACGAATATCAGACAAAACAGCTTTCTTTTTAAATGGACGGATTGTTGAAATGGGTGAGACAAGAAAAATCTTTACTCAGCCAATACAAAAAGAAACAGAAGATTATATTTCAGGACGTTTTGGGTAAGAATCATTTTATTTTTAGTAAAGAGGAGTTGATAATATGAGACAATTATTTGAAGAAGAATTAACTAAACTGCATCTTCATTTTTCGGAAATGGGGATGATGGTCAATGAAGCGATTTACAAATCCGTTAAAGCCTTTATCAACCATGACAAAGAATTGGCACAGGAAGTTATCGATCAGGATCATCATATTAATGAACTCGAGTTATCCTTAGAGAAGAAATGTTTTGAATTGATTGCTTTACAACAACCCGTGACCAGCGATTTGCGTAGAATTGTAACGGTCATGAAAGCTTGCGCTGATTTAGAACGAATGGGAGACCATGCTGTTAGTATTGCTAAATCGACTATTCGTGTCAAAGGAACGAAACGCGTCCTTCAAATCGAAGCAGAAATCGGCGAACTTTCTGGTAAGGTAAAAGAGATGGTGAGAACCGTATTAGAAGCCTATCTTAAACAAGATGTAGAGGAAGCACGGAAAATTGCAGCTAGTGATACAGCTGTCGATGCGCTGGCCGAAGTAATTCACCAACAATGTATTGAAGAAATGAAAGCCGACCCGGAATTAGTTCTAGGCGGTACAGATTATCTTTTAGTTTCGGGATATTTAGAGCGAATCGGCGATTATGTGACCAATATTTGCGAATGGATCGTTTATCTTGAAACTGGAACCATTACAGAATTGAATCCGCACCATAGTATTTAATTATCTTTGACTAGCTGGTTTGCTGCAACAAACCAGCTAGTCTTTTTTTCTGTACAAAAGATGAGAAAGAGCAATGAAAAATAAGGGGACTCTCATTTTTATGAAAATTAATTCTGATACCCAATCGAGCGAAAAAAACGATTATTTGCCTAGAGAAATGCAATGATTTCAATCTTTTTCTTTGCTCTTTGAAGACAAAAACGATAAGATAAAACAAAAAAGTAATGTTCATTTACATAAAATTTACAATTACACTGATGAACCTTTACAATAGTAAGTTATGATAAGGCAGTATGCGATTTGTGTAAACACTTAGGAGGTAAACAATGAAACTAAAAAGTTTTTATACTATGGTAGTTTTGACTTTGGGCGTCGTTTTAACGGCTTGTGGGCCGGTTGTAGGAGAAGAATCCATTACAGCTGTAGGATCATCAGCATTGCAGCCGCTTGTTGAAGCTGCTGGGGAACAATATGGTGCTGAAAATTTAGGGAAGTTTATTAATGTACAAGGCGGCGGTAGCGGAACGGGTTTAGGTCAAATTGCTGCTGATGCTGTAGAAATTGGCAATTCAGATATTTTTGCAGAAGAAAAAGAAGGTATAGATGCTTCTAAATTAGTGGACCATCGAGTAGCGGTCGTTGGAATCGCGCCTATTGTCACTCCAGGTGTTGGAGTAACCGATATTCAATTAGAAGATTTAGAAAAAATATTTACTGGTGAAATCACGAATTGGAAAGAATTAGGTGGAAAAGACTTGCCGATCACGGTATTAAACCGTTCTTCTGGGAGCGGAACACGGACAACTTTTGACCGATGGGTATTATCGGAAGGCAAAAAAAGTATGATTACACAAGAACAAGAATCAAGCGGAACGGTGCGCCAAATTGTAGCCAGTACACCGGGGACTATCAGTTATGTAGCTTTTTCTTACATTGACGATTCAGTTGAATCACTGTCTATTAATGGGATTGAACCGACTGACGAAAATGTTAAAACAAACGACTGGATTATTTGGTCTTATGAACACATGTATACAAACGGTGAGCCAACAGGTTTAACAAAAGACTTTCTAGAGTATATATTATCAGATGATATTCAAGGAACTTTAATTGAAGCGCTTGGCTATATTCCGACCAATACAATGCAAGTCGAACGTGATGCTGCTGGAAATACAACTGATGTGGCACAACCTGAATAAAATACAAATAGATAATAGAAAAAAGATGGCAAAGACGTCCAATCATTAAGGTTTGACGTCTTTCATTCAGAAGTTAACAGCAGAAGAAGAAGAGGAGGGTTTCTTTTGGAGGACATTCAAGGAAAACTAGTAGGTCACTCGGGCAAAGGAAGACTTGAAAAAATCGGTAAAGCAGTCAGTTTTATCTGTATTGCATTTATTGTTTTTGTAGTAGTGTCTATTTTATATTTTGTAGCAAGTAAAGGGATTTCTACTTTTACTAAAGACGGCGTTTCGTTAAGCAGTTTTCTAACCGGTTCTGTCTGGAACCCAGGAAACGTCGGAGAAGACGGTCAACCATTGGCAGGAGCATTGCCGATGATTGCTGGTTCGTTTATTGTAACGTTGTTATCAGCTCTTGTTGCGACGCCATTTGCCATTGGAGCCGCTATTTTTATGACAGAGATTTCGCCGACTGTCGGAAAACGCATTTTGCAGCCCGTTATTGAATTATTAGTCGGAATTCCTTCTGTCGTTTATGGATTCATCGGCTTAACGGTTATTGTTCCGTTTATACGGGGAATTTTTGGCGGCAGTGGTTTTGGAGTATTATCTGCTGCGGTAGTCTTATTTGTTATGATTTTACCAACGGTAACAAGTATGGCAGTAGACACGTTAAATGCTGTTCCGCGCCATTACCGAGAAGCTTCTTTAGCAATGGGGGCCACTAGATGGCAGACCATCTATAAAGTCGTTCTAAGAAGCGCTACACCGGGATTATTAACAGCAGTTGTGTTTGGAATGGCTCGTGCTTTTGGCGAAGCTTTGGCAGTGCAAATGGTTATCGGAAATGCTGCGCTAATGCCAACCAACTTAATCACTCCAGCTTCAACATTGACCAGTATTTTGACCATGAATATGGGGAATACGGTTATGGGGACACTTGAAAACAACGTTCTTTGGTCATTGGCTCTAATCTTATTGCTGATGGCATTATTCTTTAATATTTTAACCCGTTGGATTGGGAAGAAAGGGGCTATGAAGTAAAATGAATGCAAAAAAAGCAGATAAAATAGCGATTGGCGTATTGTATGCCATTGCTGGAATCATTGTCTTGATCTTATTCAGTTTGTTAGCTTTTATTTTATGGCGCGGAATTCCTCAAATCTCTTGGGAGTTTTTAACAACACCATCGAAGTCGTTTCAAACGGGTGGCGGAATTGCGATTCAGTTGTATAATTCATTCTACTTATTGATTTTAACGATGGTGATCAGCACACCTATTTCGTTAGGTGCAGCTATTTATTTATCTGAGTATGCCAAGAAAAACTGGCTGACAGATTTAGTCCGAACAGCCATTGAAGTCTTAAGTTCATTGCCGTCAGTTGTGGTAGGGCTTTTTGGTTTCTTGATTTTTGTATTACAATGGGGCTTAGGATTCTCGATTCTTTCAGGAGCAATGGCTTTGACATTGTTTAACTTGCCGCTGCTAACGAGAACCATTGAAGATTCGTTAACCGCTATTCCTGCAACTCAAAGAGAAGCAGGCTTGGCGCTAGGGTTGTCGCGTTGGGAAACAGTGACTCGGATCATTTTACCAGCAGCTTTACCGGGGATTCTGACCGGGATGATCTTAGCTGCAGGGCGTATTTTTGGTGAAGCTGCTGCTTTGATTTATACAGCTGGACAAAGTGCGCCGGCATTAGATTTTACAAATTGGAACCCAATGTCTATTTCGAGCCCTTTAAATATTATGCGTCCGGCCGAAACATTAGCCGTGCATATTTGGAAAATCAACAGTGAAGGTGTCATGCCTGATGGGGCACAAGTATCGGCCGGAGCTTCAGCGGTGCTGATTATTGCTGTCTTGTTGTTTAACTTTGGTGCTCGTTTCTTAGGCAAGAAACTACACAAAAAAGCTACTTCGGGTTAAAAAAACGAATGATCAAGCCACTCAAGGAGGAAGAAAAAATGCCGGAACAAGCAAACCTTGAAACAAATATACTAAAAATGAGTGCTGATAAGCACATCGACCTGTCTACGAAAGATTTACATGTTTGGTATGGACAAAATGAAGCCATCAAAGGGGTATCCTTAGAATTCGAAGAAAATAAAATCACATCATTGATTGGTCCGAGCGGCTGTGGAAAATCGACGTATTTACGTTCGCTGAACCGTATGAATGATGAAATTCAAATAGCTAAAGTAACCGGCGAGATCATTTATAAAGGCGAGGACATCAATGCGTCTGATGTTGATGTCTACGAAATGCGTAAAAACATCGGTATGGTGTTCCAACGTCCGAATCCTTTCAGCAAATCTATTTACGACAATATCAGTTTTGCTTTAAAACGCCATGGAATCAAAGACAAAGCAACATTGGATGAAGCCGTTGAAACGAGCTTAAAACAAGCGGCGCTATGGGAACAGGTCAAAGATGATCTACACAAAAGTGCATTAGCTTTATCTGGCGGACAACAACAACGATTGTGTATTGCCCGTGCAATTGCCTTAAAACCAGATATTTTATTGTTAGACGAACCAGCAAGTGCACTTGATCCGATTTCAACCAGTCAAGTAGAAGAAACATTGCTGCAGTTGCGTGAAGACTATTCGATCATTATTGTGACACATAATATGCAGCAAGCATCGCGGATCAGCGATTATACAGCTTACTTTTATATGGGAAATGTTATTGAATACGATGAAACCAGAAAAGTCTTTACACGTCCGAAAATACAGTCAACTGAAGACTATGTCTCAGGTCACTTTGGTTAGGGGGAAACAACGTGAGTAAGGAAAAATACATTATTGAATCCAAAGATGTTCATTTGTATTATGGGAAAAACGAAGCTTTAAAAGGAGTTTCCTTGGACTTTAAACCAAAAGAAATCACAGCTTTGATTGGTCCGAGCGGTTGTGGGAAATCGACGTATTTAAGAACATTGAACCGGATGAACGATTTGATTCCTGATGTAACGATTACGGGGAATATCACTTTTGAAAATCAAGACATCTACAGCCCGAAAATGGACACAGTTGAATTGAGAAAAAAAGTCGGAATGGTGTTTCAACAACCGAATCCCTTTCCGTTTTCGGTTTTTGAAAACGTAGCTTACGGCTTAAGAATTGCCGGTATGAAAGACAAAAAGAAAATTGAAGAAATCGTTGAAATAAGCCTGAAAAAAGCAGCTGTCTGGGAAGATGTCAAAGATAAGCTGCATAAAAATGCCTTGTCGCTTTCAGGTGGACAACAACAACGGGTATGTATTGCTCGTGTTTTGGCAATCGAACCTGCAGTGATTCTCTTGGACGAACCAACAAGTGCACTGGATCCTGTCTCAAGCGGGAAAATCGAACGCATGTTGATGGATTTAAAAGAAGATTATACAATGATCATGGTTACGCATAATATGCAGCAAGCTTCTCGGATTTCTGATAACACCGCTTTTTTCTTAAATGGAAAGTTAATTGAGTTTGGCGAAACAAGACAAATTTTTACGAATCCACGTAAAAAAGAAACAGAAGATTATATTTCTGGACGTTTCGGGTAATTCATAGGATAATAGAGGAAAGATGGTTAAATAGGAGTGGTAGCAAATGAGACGTGTATTCGAAGAAGAATTAAATGATTTACACAACCATTTTTTTCAAATGGGGAAAATCGTAAACGAAGCAGTATATAAATCAGTCAAAGCTTTTGTCAACCATGATAAAGGATTGGCCCAAGAAGTTATTGATGGAGATATCATCATCAATAAACATGAAGTAGATTTAGAGAAAAGGTGCTTTGAAATGATTGCTTTACAACAGCCGGTCACAACGGACTTGCGTAAAATCGTAACGATCATGAAAGCAAGTGCTGACTTAGAGCGAATGGGCGACCATGCTGTCAGCATCGCCAAATCAACGATTCGTGTTAAAGGCAATAAACGCGATTACGCTATTGAAGCTCAAATCGCAGAAATGTCTGAAAAAGTTAAAGTAATGGTTCAAGGAGTATTAGATGCATATGTAGTCTCGGATGCTGATAAAGCTAAAGATGTCGCGTTAAGCGATGTAGCAGTCGACAATGACTTCAAAAAAATCTATAAAGCTTGTATCAAACAAATGAAATCTGACCCTGATATTATTTTAGGTGCGACGGATTACATGCTGGTTGCTGGTTATATTGAACGAATCGGCGATTACGTTACTAATATCTGTGAATGGATCATTTATTTAAACACAGGTAAAGTAACGGAATTAAACACGCATAATAAAAATGATCACTTTTTAAATAGTTGATTTAAACGAATTTATGAAAGAATGCCAATCAAGCAGCTGTTTGATTGGCATTCTTTTTCCTATCTGCAGCAGACTAAAATCATTACTTTACAGCAGTTCTATGGTAGGATAAACACATGAGTGGATACACATGTATAGAAAAGGGAGATCGCGATGGATCAAGACAAAACACCGTTATTGGATGATAAAACGATTCAAAAAGTGAGCAAATTATTTAAAGTAATCAGTGATCCGACACGCATTGCTATTTTATATCTATTAGAAAATCAGGAATTGAATGTCGGAACAATCGCAAAATTAATGGAAATGGAGCAATCTGCTGTTTCTCACCAACTAAAAATTCTGAAAACTGCTCGTTTGGTTAAATCACGCAGCGCAGGTAAAAGCCGCTTGTACAGTCAAATGGACGACCATGTTTACAGCATTCTAAATCAAGGATTGGTTCATACTGAAGAAGAAAAAAATGAAACAAACACTGAGACACCCACTGTAAAAGAAAAAACAAAGAAGACCGCGTATGCAAAGCCATAAAGATGTTTTTTGCATTTAAATAAGTTCTATGTTAGGATTATAAAAATTTAGCTGCGAAAGGATGAGGAGATATGGGGATGCATCAGTACATTAAAAGCTTGAGTGACTTGGAGAGCATTTTTCGGTGTCCAGGGAAATTCAAGTATGAAGAACATTCAGTTGCCGCACATTCTTTTAAAGTGACTAAAATTGCTCAATTTCTAGGAACCGTAGAAGAACAACGGGGAAAAGAGGTCAATTGGCGTTCGCTTTATGAAAAAGCCCTCAATCATGA
Organism: Carnobacterium sp. CS13; assembly: GCF_016653495.1. Taxonomy (NCBI): domain Bacteria; kingdom Bacillati; phylum Bacillota; class Bacilli; order Lactobacillales; family Carnobacteriaceae; genus Carnobacterium; species Carnobacterium sp. CS13. The sequence continues at coordinate 427,627 of NZ_CP067364.1, forward strand.
TTATTCAGAATTGTTTATTGGGGATATCAAAACACCGGTTAAATACGCAACTCCTCAATTAAGAGAGATGTTGGCAGATGTCGAAGAGTCGATGACCGAAAACTTTATTCGAAATGAGATTCCTAAAGAGTTCCAAGCGGTGTATTCAGAACGGTTGAAAGAAGGCAAAGATAGTACGCTTGAAGGCCAAATTTTATCGGTTGCGGATAAAGTTGATTTGCTTTACGAGTCTTTTGGAGAAATTCAAAAAGGAAACCCTGAAAGTATTTTTACAGAAATCTATGAAGAATCGTTAAAAACCATTTTACAATTTAAGCACTTAAATAGTGTTCAGTACTTTTTAAACGAAATTTTGCCGGACTTATTAAGCGGCAATTTTACTAATCAGGCTCAATTGCAAAACATATCGCAACGAATTTTAGCAGATTAAAACAGGAACAAACGTTCGCTAAACAAAAGAAATGTGTTATAATAAAATAACTAGAAGGAAAATAGGATGCACTTCGTTATCCTATTTTTTGTGTTTTGCGTTAAACTAGAACTAATAAAACAAAAGTTGAAAAATCAAAGTTTACCATAAAAGGAGAAAACACATGCGAAATGATAAAATAGTGATTCATGGAGCCCGCTCGCATAATCTGAAAAATGTAGATGTAACGATTCCCAGAGACCAATTAGTAGTTTTGACCGGTTTGTCGGGTTCGGGTAAAAGCTCGTTAGCTTTTGATACATTATATGCTGAAGGCCAAAGACGGTATGTTGAAAGTTTATCAGCCTATGCCCGTCAATTTCTTGGGCAGATGGATAAACCAGACGTTGATAGCATTGACGGGTTAAGTCCGGCGATTTCTATTGATCAAAAAACAACCAGTAAAAATCCTCGTTCTACCGTTGGAACAGTGACCGAAATCAATGACTACTTACGGTTGTTGTATGCCCGTGTAGGACACCCGATTTGTCCAAATGACGGGACTGAAATCACTAGTCAATCTGTCGAACAAATGGTAGATCGTGTATTGGAGTATCCAGAAGGAACACGGGTACAAATATTGGCTCCTATTGTCGTTGGAAAAAAGGGGCAGCATAAAAAAGTTTTTGATAAGATCAAAAGCGAAGGTTACGTTCGCTTGCGTGTCAATAAAGAAATGTACGATATTTCAGATGATATCGTACTGGAAAAAAATAAGAAACACGATATCGATATTATCATTGACCGAATCGTAGTCAAAGACGGTATCCGCTCGCGGTTATTTGATTCTTTTGAAGCAGCTTTGCGATTGGCAGAAGGTTACGCCATTGCCGATATTATGGGAAAAGAAGAGGTTTTGTTCAGCGAGCATTACGCTTGTCCATACTGTGGGTTCACAGTCGGCGAATTAGAACCGCGATTGTTTTCTTTCAATGCTCCGTTTGGTGCTTGTAACGATTGTGACGGTTTAGGGGTCAAATTGGAAGTCGATACCGATTTAGTCATACCTGAAAAATCGATGACATTAAGAGAAGGGGCCATTGCACCTTGGAAACCGATCAGTTCCAATTACTACCCGCAACTGTTGGAACAAGCCTGTAAAAGCTTTAACATTGATATGGATACCCCTTTTGAAGAATTAACGGAAAAAGAACAAAACTTTGTCTTAAAAGGTTCGAACGGAGAGTTGTTTCATTTTCATTATAAAAATGATTTTGGAGGCATAAGAGACGTAGATTTGCCTTTCGAAGGCGTGCTCCATAATATTTCAAGACGGTACAAAGATACCAACAGTGACTACACCAGAGACCAAATGCGTCTCTATATGACCGAGTTGACTTGTCAAACATGCGGAGGAAAACGGCTGAATCGCCAAGCGTTATCGGTTAAAGTAGCCGGCAAAGATATTGGGGACATCAGTGAGTATCCGATTGAAGAAGCTATTGGATTCTTTAGCGAGCTGACGTTAACTGAACATGAAAGTATGATTGCTAAGCCGATTTTAAAAGAGGTTGACGACCGATTGAATTTTCTGAGCAACGTTGGGCTTAATTATCTGACCTTAAGCCGGACAGCTGGGACATTATCTGGCGGAGAAGCGCAGCGGATTCGGTTAGCCACACAAATTGGTTCTAATTTGTCAGGTGTTTTGTATATTTTGGATGAACCCTCAATTGGATTGCACCAACGAGACAACAATCGTTTGATTGATTCATTGAAAAAAATGCGTGATTTAGGCAATACACTGATCGTTGTCGAGCACGATGAAGACACGATGTTAGCAGCCGACTATTTGATTGATATTGGACCTGGAGCTGGTGAAAAAGGCGGAGAAATCGTTGCTTATGGCACTCCTAAAGAGGTTTCACAGAATCCTAAATCCTTAACAGGCGCCTATTTATCTGGCAAAAAGTTTATCCCTGTGCCAAAAACCCGTCGAGATGAAGACAAAGGAGCTATCCGTATTACAGGAGCAGCAGAAAATAACTTAAAAAATATTTCTGTTGATTTTCCATTAGGACGTTTCGTAGCTGTTACCGGCGTTTCTGGATCGGGTAAAAGTACGTTAGTAAACGGTATTTTGAAAAAAGCTTTATCTAGAGAATTAAACCGTTCAAAACAAAAACCAGGTAAATTCAAAAAAATGACTGGGCATGAAGGTTTAGAAAAAATCATTGATATTGATCAAAGCCCAATTGGTCGGACTCCACGAAGCAACCCGGCCACTTACACCAGTGTTTTTGATGATATCCGTGATTTATTCGCTTCGACCAATGAAGCAAAAATCAGAGGGTACAAAAAAGGCCGTTTTAGTTTCAACGTCAAAGGCGGTCGGTGTGAAGCTTGTAGAGGTGACGGTATACTAAAAATAGAAATGCACTTTTTACCTGATGTTTATGTTCCATGCGAAATTTGTCATGGCACCCGTTACAACTCTGAAACGTTGGAAGTACGCTACAAAGGTAAAAATATTTCGGATGTTTTGAATATGACCGTCGAAGAAGCTGTTTCCTTTTTCGAACACATTCCAAAAATTCACCGGAAAATGCAGACGATTATTGATGTGGGTCTAGGGTATGTTACTTTAGGACAGCCAGCAACTACATTGTCAGGTGGAGAAGCACAACGGATGAAACTGGCAAGTGAATTGCACAAACGGTCAGATGGAAAAAACTTCTATATCTTAGATGAACCGACAACAGGTCTGCATACAGAAGACATTGCTCGATTATTAGAAGTATTAAATCGATTGGTCGAAGCTGGAAACACGGTTTTGGTGATCGAACACAATTTAGATGTGATCAAAACAGCTGATTACGTTATTGACTTAGGCCCCGAAGGCGGAGCTGGCGGCGGTACTGTTTTAGTGACCGGAACTCCAGAAAAAGTGGCGAAGACTAAAAAAAGTTATACAGGTCGCTATTTAAAAGAGATTCTTAAACGAGATACCGAACGTGGGAAAGCTCTAACGAATTAAAATTAAGTGAAACGTATATTAGAATAGGTGAAGGAGCTGAGAAAGCATCAAACTCAGCTCCTTTTTTTGGATAAGCTTTTAATAGCTATAGTTTTCGAATTCATGGTAAAATAAAGCTAGAAGCCGGGAATCACAAGGTTCAGACTAAGTAAGGATACGAAAATCGTTCTAAAGTCCTATGACAAAAAGTCCCTAGTCAAGCATAATAGAGACAGAACAAAGAAACCCTATCGAATATGTCACTTAAAAAATTGCTAGCAGATGGAATATCATAAGGAGGAATATCACCATGAAAGAAAGAGAAAGAATCCTAGATTTAGTTAAACAAGGAATCATTTCGACTGAAGAAGCATTGACCTTGCTTGAAAACATTGCCAAAAAAGAAGGTAAAGAAGCTGTCAAAAAAGATCAGTCAAATGTTCAAAAACCGATTCCGCCAAAAGAACCTGTGATTGAACCTGAAGCGCCTGAAGCGGAAGAAGATTTTCAAGCAGGTGAAGAACAATATGAAGCGGAACAAGAAAAAGACCGTATTCGTTTAGAAGCTATTTTGGAAGAACTGGCTAATGAAGCCTCTCGTTATTCTGCTCAATTAGATGTGAAAAACGCAGAGATTACCGACCTTGACCTTCAATTGAAGCGAGCAGAAGAAAAACTGATGGTGCTGGAAACAATGGAAGATTTAGATGAATTGGATTCAGAAAAAGAACCGGAATTAAAAAAATTAAGCCAAGAAATCGAAGAACTTGAAGCACAATTGAACGATCTTAAAGAAGACAAAGCAGCGTTAAATGAAAAGCTGCGCACCGTTAGACAAAAACAATGGGGAACTCAAAAGAAACAAATCACAGATAAATTTGAAATTCCAGACGATTGGAAAGATGCCGCTAACGAAACGCTTAATCAAGTAGGCGGGAAGATGTCCGAAGTCGGGAACCAATTTGGCAAATTAATGAAAAATACTTTTTCAACAGTGATGGACAATATGGATTGGAAAGATGTGAACATTCGTGTACCAGGTCTAGCTGCTACAAAACTGACACACGAATTCAATTACCCGGCTAGCACAGCGACGATTCTTGATGTCAAAGTGGCCAATGGCGACGTTCTTTTTAAAAACTGGGACAGCGAAGACATTAAAATTGAAACAGATATCAAGATTTATGGCAAAATCGATTCTGACAGCCCATTTGAAGCTTTCTTAAAACGCAGTACAGTAGAAGTTTCAGAAGAAAAAGTCTTGTTCCATGTGCCGAACAAACGCATTCGTTGCGATGTTGTTTTCTATCTTCCTGAAAGAATGTATGATCATTCGGCTATTAAGTTATTGAATGGAAATGTGAAGTTCGAAGCGTTCGAAGGCAAAGACATTTATGTCAAATGCACGAATGGCAATATGTTTTTTGAGAAAGTAACGGCAACGATGCTGGAAACAGAAGGTGTAAATGGTACGGTTACAGTTATCGATAGCAAAATCCGTGATCTTGTGGTCAACAGCATCAATGGCGGAATCGTCACACGAGGCGATATCCAAGGAGCGAATTTATCAACGGTTAACGGCACTGTAAAAGTAACGATTTCGGGAGAAGAATTGAAACGCTTAGAGGCTACATCAGTCAACGGTACTGTAAAAGTTTCATTGCCAAAAGAGTTGAGTGTAGAAGGAAATGCCAAAAGCAATTTAGGCACGATTCAAAACCGGATGGAAAATATCGAAATCGTGAAAGAAAAGAAAGACCGCACAAACCAATTGTCTGAATTCAGACGTTATTTAGAAAGTGCACCGGTTACCTTGATCGTTAGTACAACAACCGGAAATATCTTATTGAAAGATACTGAATAAAAAAGCAAAAAGTGATGGAGAAATGTTGACGTAAGCCGCATTTCTCAGTAAACTAATACCAATATAAAGAGGTGAAAAGAGATGAAAAAATTAACAAAATCAAGAGAAAATAAAATGGTCAGCGGTGTCTTAGCAGGAATAGCTGAATATTTTGGCTTTGATCCAAGTATTTTGCGTATCCTTTACGCGATTGCTATCTTTTTCGGGTTTGGTTCGCCGATTATTTTGTATATCCTTTTAGCGATAGTCATTCCGGAAGCACCGGGATCAGGAAAATTTAAAGATTTCCATACACCAAACAAAAGACCCCGTAAAGAAGCTGAAAAAGTTAAAGAAGCCGAAAAAGTGACCGATGATGATTGGAGTGACTTTTAATGAAACTGTGGCAAGGAGTTATCGTTAATGCTCTATTATTTCTAGCGTTATCAGGCTTTTTCCAAAACTCCTTTTATGTGGAGAACATTTGGATTGCTTTAGGTGCTAGTTTAGTACTGGCATTACTGAATATGGCAGTAAAGCCTATCTTAGTTTTACTGTCCTTGCCGATAACGATCCTTACGTTAGGATTGTTTAGCATCATTATCAATGCGGGAATGTTAAGTTTGACGGCAGCGATCGTTGGTTCAGGTTTCCAGTTCAGAACATTTGGAACAGCGATTTGGGTAGCCATTTTAATGTCGCTGGCTAATACACTGATCAGCAGTCGCATTACGTCAGACAATCGAAGATAGGCAAGCAACAATTAAAGAGCAGTAAGGCGTGGGTATAAAGCCGCGCCTTTTTTTATTAGGATAGATAAAACGTACTTCTGAAAAGGCATTCAGCCAGAAACAGAGGTATTTTCTTTTTTTAATTGGAATTGCAGCGATATCCTTTATTCATGCCACCTAAAATGGTAAACTGGAGAGCATAAGCAATGAACTTAGAAAGCTGAAAAGAAGGTATTCAAAGAAATAAAAGCACAACCAATTCGTTGAATGCAGAGGAGAATAGAAGATGACTAATAGTGTAACCGTAAAGGAATTAGTGGATGCTCTTGATTTAAAAGTACATAATGGAGAGGAATTCTTAGGACGTTCGATCGTAACCAATGATCTTTCAAGACCAGGGTTAGAATTGACGGGTTACTTTAATTATTACCCGCAAGAACGAATCCAATTATTTGGAAGAACGGAAATTTCATTTTCCGAACGCATGTCAAGCGATGAACGATTGATGGTCTTTCGGCGGATGTGCCAACCGAATACTCCTGCGTTTTTAGTTTCACGTAATTTAACGTTGCCAGATGAGTTGATTCAAGCTACTGTGGAAAAAGAAATTCCATTGCTGTCTTCATCACATTCAACGACTCGTTTAGCCAGTAATGTGACAAATTTTCTAGAAGAACGCTTAGCTGAACGCATGTCCGTTCATGGGGTTTTGATCGATATTTATGGAATGGGCGTTATGATCACAGGCGACAGCGGTGTCGGGAAAAGTGAAACAGCACTCGAATTGATTCAAAGAGGTCACCGTTTAGTAGCTGATGATCGGGTAGAATTGCATATGCTGGATGAAAATCGAATCGTAGGAGAACCGCCGGAAATATTGCGGCATTTACTTGAAATACGCGGCATCGGAATTATTGATGTTGTAAACTTATTTGGAGTAGGCTCCATTCGTTTGAGCAAGACCGTTAATTTAATTGTCAATTTAGAATTATGGGATAAAAATACTAAATTTGATCGTTTGGGCAGCGGCGACGGCAAGAGACGAATCTTTAATGTTGACGTTCCATTAGTTTCGATCCCCGTAAAAACAGGGCGTAATTTAGCAGTGATCATTGAAGCCGCAGCTATGAACTACAGAGCGAAAAAAATGGGGTATAATGCAACCGAAACATTCGAAAAAAATCTTGAAAAATTGATCAAAAATAATTCTGAACAAGTTTAATAGAAATGGAGATTAGAAAATGAACTTTTTATTCAGTGCAATCAACCCGATTGCATTTTCATTAGGACCGCTTGAAGTTCATTGGTATGGGGTGATTATTGCTTCTGCTATTTTTGTGGCCATTTTTTTAAGCATGCGAGAAGCGGAAAAGCGCGGACTTGAAGGCGACAGTATTATTGATATAGCATTATGGGCTTTGCCGATTGCTTTTATAGGCGCCCGGCTTTATTACGTCTTATTCGAACTGGGGTATTACCTGCAAAATCCTGATCAAATCTTAGCGATTTGGAATGGCGGGATTGCTATCTATGGCGGTTTGATTGCCGGCGGATTGACCGTTTATTGGTTTGCTAAGAAAAAAGGTATTCCCATTTGGTTGTTGTTGGACATTTTAGCGCCAAATGTGTTGTTAGCACAAGCCATTGGCCGCTGGGGCAACTTCATCAACCAAGAAGCTCATGGCGGAGAAGTTTCTCTTAGCTTTTTAGAAAAGCTTCATTTACCTGAATTTATCATCAATCAAATGAACATCAGCGGTGTCTATTACCATCCAACCTTCTTATATGAATCGCTATGGAGTCTCTTAGGTTTTTTTGTTATCCTCGTTTTGAGACAACGCAAACACTTGTTGCGACGCGGAGAGGTAGCGTTGACGTATGTTTTATGGTATTCGTTGGGACGCTTCTTTATCGAAGGATTAAGAACCGATAGCTTATGGTTGTTAGATTGGCTGCGTGTGTCACAAGCCTTGTCGGTCATTTTATTTATTGGAGGAATCGTTGTCTGGTTTATCCGGCGCCAAGATTACCCACCGAAGCCTTATTACTTAGAGGGCATGGAACCAATTGAAAAAGAAAAACTAACTGAAAAATAGAGTTGAAAAAACAGCAAGGAGTTTTAGTAGTGAAAATTGAAACAGTGTTATTTGATTTTGATGGAACATTAGCCGATACGAACGAATTGATCAGACGTTCTCATTTAGAGGTTTTAGAAGAATATTATCCTGGAGAATACGATGCAGAAAAAGTCCGGGCTTTTAATGGTCCGCCTTTGGATTTGATTTACAGCAACATCAATTTTGCTGAAAAAGAAACTATGATAGCTAGATACCGGGCATTTAACGAACTGTACCATGATGAATTGGTAACGTTGTTCGACGGCGTACAAAATAGTTTGAGATTACTGAAACAAAACAGGATCCAGTTGGGTGTTGTTTCAACAAAACGAAACGATACCTTGTTAAAAGGCATCAAATTGTTGGGATTAGATGGATTATTCGATACCGTTGTAGGTGGAATGGATTACACTCATCCTAAACCAGACCCGGAGCCGATTCTTGTAGCGATGTCACGGCTCAATTGCCGTAAAGAAACCACGATTATGGTCGGCGATAACTTCCATGATATTCTGTCCGCAAAGAACGCTGGAATTCCAGGTGTTTTTGTTGGCTGGTCGGAAAAAACGTTGGAAGAAATAGCACCATATGCTCCGTCTTTTATTGTGCACACAATGGAAGAATTAACGGAACTGGTTTTGACTCATCAGCTCGTTGGTAATGAAAAGAGCTGAAGGTAAAGGAGATAGGAAAACAATGGCAAAAAAAATTGCTGTGCTCGGGGCAGGTTCTTGGGGAACGGCCTTAGCGATGGTTCTTGAAGAAAATGGACATGAGGTTCGTTTGTGGAGCCATAAAGCGAGCCAAGTAGCAGAAATCAATCAGCAACACACGAATAAAGCGTACTTACCTAAAACGATCCTTTCGAAACGAATCAAAGCGTATCAAGATCTGGCATCGGTGCTTGAAGAAGCAGATGCAGTGTTGTTTGTTGTTCCCACAAAAGCGATACGTGAAGTAGCACGAAATGTAGCGGCTTATTTAACAAAACCGACCATCATCATTCATGCTAGTAAAGGATTAGAACAAGAAACGCACAAACGGATTTCCATTATTTTAGAAGAAGAAATTCCGACTGATAAGCGCACAGCTGTTGTAGCTTTATCTGGTCCCAGTCATGCTGAAGAAGTAGCTGTCAAAGATTTGACCACTATTACAGCCGCTTCAACCCATCAAGAATCGGCTGAATTTGTACAAGATCTCTTTATGAATGATTATTTTAGAGTGTACACCAATCAAGATATTGTTGGAGTGGAACTAGGGGCAGCATTAAAAAACATTATTGCTGTGGGAGCTGGGGCACTTCACGGTTTAGGCTATGGAGACAATGCTAAGGCCGCTTTGATGACACGAGGGCTAGCTGAAATCAGCCGATTAGGAGTAGCTTTTGGGGCAGACCCCATTACATTCTTAGGGCTCAGCGGGGTTGGAGATTTGATCGTCACTTGCACCAGTATCCATTCAAGAAACTGGCAAGCTGGCAATTTGCTAGGGCAAGGAAAAACAGTAGCAGAAGTTCTAGATAAGATGGAAATGGTTGTTGAAGGAATCTCAACCACTAAAGCCGCTTATGAATTGGCTCAAGAAAAAGGTATCGAGATGCCGATTACTGCAGCAATTTATAAAGTGTTGTATAATGAAGCAGATGTAAAAGAAGCTGTAGTGTCTTTGATGACACGAGGCGGAAAATCGGAAGGTCACTAAAGACCAAAAGCTATTATCGTATTGGAGGAATTAAAAATATGCAAAAAGTACGTAAAGCAGTCATCCCGGCTGCAGGTTTAGGAACACGATTTTTACCAGCAACAAAAGCAATGGCAAAAGAAATGCTGCCGATCGTAGACAAACCAACGATTCAATTTATTGTAGAAGAAGCCATCAATTCAGGAATTGAAGATATTTTGATCGTTACCGGAAAAAGCAAACGACCGATCGAAGACCACTTTGACTCGAATCCTGAATTAGAAGAAAACCTTAAAGCAAAAGATAAATTAGCTTTATTGGAATTGGTTGAAGAAACGACCGGCTTAAACTTGTTCTTTGTTCGTCAGTCTTATCCAAAAGGATTGGGACATGCTGTCTTACAAGCAAAAGCTTTTGTAGGAAATGAACCTTTTGTAGTCATGCTGGGCGATGACTTGATGGAAGATGAAGTGCCTTTGACAAAACAATTGATCAACGGTTATGACAAAACCCACGCTTCAAACATTGCCGTGATGAAAGTGCCTCATGAAGATACTTCTAAATACGGAATCATTGATCCAGAAGCTCAAGTCGATGAAACGACTTATAATGTACGCCGTTTTGTGGAAAAACCAAACCCGGAAGACGCACCAAGCGATTTAGCCATTATTGGTCGTTACTTGCTGACTCCAGAAATATTTGAAATTTTAGAAAAGCAAGAACCAGGCGCTGGCGGAGAAATCCAACTAACCGATGCCATTGATACATTGAATAAAACTCAACGTGTATTTGCGCATGAGTTTAAAGGAACGCGGTACGATGTCGGCGATAAATTTGGTTTCTTGAAAACCAGCATTCAATATGGTTTGAAACACAATGAAGTTAAAGATGCTTTACGTGAGTACATTATTGAATTAGGACAAAAACTTGAAGATGATGATGCTAAATCTGCTGATGTAAAAACAGAAGCAACAAATTAACCGCAAGAAAGCAAAAAAGATGGTTTAAAGAAACAGAGCTGCCGGCTTCCAGCGGTGCTCTGTTTCTTTTTTTTGGCTATCAAAAAAGAGCGGGTTATGGTATACTTATTTATCAAAATTAGTTGCTAGAAAGCGGGGAAAGCACATGGCAAATAGGCGAAACAAAACTGCTACGATTATTCAATTTAATCCAACCAGTGATTTTTATTTTCAACGTGGAATCAAAGCTTTTCAGAAAAATGATATGTCTCGTGCTAAAACTTACCTCTTACGTGCAGCTACATTAAGCAAAAACGAGGAAGAAAAAGTTTTTGCTCTTTGCCAGTTAGCCATCTGCCATCAACATACAGGTGAATTCACTGAATCTATCGACATATTAGAAGAATTGATTGAAAAAAGCGGCGATATTTTTCCAGAAGCTTATTACTTTCAATCAAATAACTACGCTTTTCTTGATGAATTAGAAACGGCACTGGAACTTGTTGTATTGTATTTAGAACTTGAACCAGATGGCGATTTTTTAGAAGAAGCAGAGGATTTAAAAGAGACGATTGAACTAGAACTGAACGGTTTTTAAATTTCGTTCAAATACTTTTATTTAGTAAGCAAATAAGTAGAAAAAAAGACGTTTTTGATATAAAGTAGACAGTAAGAAATGAATTTAAGGAGATTTAACATGCAAACAGAAGAAAAAATATATGATGTTATGATTATTGGAGCAGGTCCAGCCGGATTGACGGCAGCTCTCTATGCTTCTCGATCCAATTTAAGCACATTAATGCTGGAGCGCGGTGTTCCGGGAGGACAAATGATCAATACAGCTGAAATTGAAAACTATCCAGGATTCAACAGCATCACAGGTCCGGATCTTTCTGAAAAAATGTATGAAGGATCAAAACAATTTGGAGCTGAACATGTTTATGGCGATGTAAAAGAGATTATCGATGGACGGGAGTATAAAACCGTCATTGCCGGTAAAAAAGAATACAAAGCTAAAACTGTCATTATTGCTACTGGGGCTGAGCACCGCAAATTAGATGTGGCTGGCGAGAGTGAATACAATGGACGCGGCGTTTCTTACTGTGCTGTTTGTGATGGAGCATTCTTCCGCAATAAAAACTTAGTGGTCGTCGGAGGCGGAGATTCAGCAGTTGAAGAAGGAACTTATTTAACTCAATTCGCTGAGAAAGTCACGATCATTCACCGCCGTGATGAATTAAGAGCTCAAAAAATCTTACAAGATCGAGCATTTAACAATGAAAAAGTTGATTTTATTTGGAACGCTGTGGTTGAAGAGATTTATGGCGATGACATGTCTGTGAAAGGTGTAAAAATCAAAGACACTTTAACAGGAGAAGAACGCGAAGTTGAAACAGCTGGAACGTTCATTTATGTAGGGATTTTGCCGAATACAGCTAATTTCAGAAATTTAGGCATCACAGATGATGAAGGTTGGATCATCACAGATGGCCGCATGGAAACTGCGGTACCAGGAATTTTCGCTGTTGGAGATGTTCGTTTGACGCCTTTGCGTCAAGTAGCGACTGCAGTAGGCGACGGCAGTATAGCCGGAGACAACGCTTTTCACTATATTGAACGGTTAAATGAAACGTTAGCAGCAGAAAAAGCAATTAAATAAAGTCTGAAAAGCCAGGAAGCCCTTTGCTATACAAAGGACTTCTTGGCTTTTTGATTGCGATTTGATGAAAGAAAATAAAAAAAATGGTATACTCTAAAAGAGCAACTAAGAAAACGAAATCATTAAACGTAAAGGATGATCTAAAATGACATGGAAACAAACATACGAAATTTGGAAAACATATGAACCGTTAGAACCAACATTAAAAGCTGAGCTGGAAGCTTTGAAGGATGACTCCGATACGTTAGAAGATGCTTTTTATGCGCCGCTTGAATTTGGCACAGCAGGAATGCGGGGAATCATTGGCGTAGGAATCAACCGAATGAATCAATACACTGTTCGACAAGCTACAGAAGGATTAGCTTTATTTATGGATAGTTTAGGAGAAGAAGCAAAGAAACGCGGAGTAGCTATTGCTTATGATTCAAGACACCAATCGCCAGAATTTGCTATGGAAGCAGCGAAAACTTTAGGAGCGCACGGCATTCCAGCATTCGTTTTTGAAAGCTTGCGTCCGACACCGGAATTATCTTTTGCGGTACGTCACTTAAATGCTTACGCGGGCATTATGATCACTGCCAGCCATAACCCAGCAGCTTATAATGGCTACAAAGTATATGGAGAAGATGGCGGTCAAATGCCGCCTAAAGAAGCGGATGCGTTAACTGAGTACGTCCGTAGTGTCGAAAACAGTTTAACCATCAAAGTGCTTTCTGAAGAAGAACTGAAAGCCTCAGGATTATTGACAATGATCGGGGAAGACATCGATCAATTGTATCTGGACCAAGTCAAAGAAGTGACCGTCAACCCAGAGCTGGTTAACCGGATGAGTACAAAAATGAAACTTGTCTTTACACCGCTTCATGGAACAGGACAAATGCTTGGAGAACGGGCATTAAAAAATGCTGGATTTGAAGGCATTACAGTTGTGCCGGAACAAGCTGTTGCTGATCCGAATTTCTCAACCGTTAAATCGCCGAACCCTGAAGAACCCGGTGCTTTTGAGTACGCGCTGCGTTTAGGAAAAGAAATCGATGCCGACGTTTTAGTCGCGACTGATCCTGATGCAGACCGTTTAGGCATTGCTGTTAAAACAAGCGTTGGCAATTATGAAGTATTGACCGGAAATCAAATCGCCAGCTTGATGTTGTATTACTTACTGAAAGCTAAGAAAGAAGCAGGAAGGCTGACAGCTAATGGTGTTGTTTTGAAATCGATTGTTTCCAGTGAGCTGCCGACAGCCATCGCCGAACATTTTGGAATTGGTATGGTTGATGTATTGACTGGCTTTAAATTCATTGCAGAAAAAATAAAACAATACGAAACAGACAATAGCCATACCTTTTTATTTGGGTTTGAAGAGAGTTACGGCTATTTGATCAAACCTTTTGTCCGCGACAAAGATGCTATTCAAGCATTGGTGCTGATTGCTGAAGTCGCTGCTTATTATAAAGAACAAGGCAAGACTTTGTACGACGGCTTGCAAGATATTTTCCACGAATTTGGACATTATAAAGAAAAAACGATTTCTATTACAATGGAAGGAATCGAAGGAGCTGGAAAAATCAAAGCATTGATGGCGAAATTCCGCGAAAATGCTCCTAAAGAATTCGCTGGTATTGGCGTAGAAACGGTAGAAGATTTTGAAACGAGCGAACGGACCAATCAAAATGGTGTAGTTGAAACGATTGCTATGCCGGCTGCAAATGTTTTGAAATATAAAATGGTGGATGGCAGTTGGATTGCAATTCGTCCATCTGGTACAGAACCGAAAATCAAATTTTATATCGGAACTCAGGCCGACTCAGCTTTAGAAACAGACCGGAAGTTGCTTGATTTTGAAGCAGACATCAAGGAACTATTGGCAGACTAAAAGCTGCTTAAATAGAAATGAGCGAAAGTGAATCAAAAGTTAATTCTTTTGGTTCACTTTTTTTAGATGGCAAAATAGGAAGAAAGCCAAACTTCACTATACACGACACGCCCGGAATGTTATAATAAGAAGATGGCTTAAGAGATAGAAACCTCAAAGGGGAGTGCCAAAAATGGTAGAAAATTTACAATTGGTGATTATTACAGGAATGAGCGGCGCTGGAAAAACAGTTGCGATGCAAAGTTTTGAAGATATGGGCTATTTTTGTGTGGACAACATGCCGCCAAGCTTATTGCCGAAATTTTGGGAATTAGTCAGAGAATCTGGAAAACTAACCAAAATCGCGTTAGTGATCGATTTACGCGCACGCGCTTTTTTTGATGAAATTATGACTGCATTAGAAAGTATGGACAATACAACTCTTATTACAACAAAAATTTTATTTTTAGAAGCAAACGATGAAGAACTGGTTTCTCGGTACAAAGAAACTCGTCGGACACATCCATTAGCAATGAACGATCGTGTTTTAGAAGGTATCAAAAAAGAACGCGAACTATTGAAAGACATTAAAGGACGTGCCCAAAAAGTAATCAATACTACTGATCTTTCACCACGTCAATTGAGAGAAGAAATACATGCAACGTTCAAAAAAGGCGATGCTGAACTTTTCCGAGTAGAATTGATTTCATTTGGTTTTAAATACGGATTGCCAATTGACGCAGATGTGGTAATGGACGTTCGCTTTTTACCAAATCCGCATTATGTGGATGATTTGCGGCCTTTAACCGGCATAGACGAACCTGTTTATGATTACGTCATGAAACAGCCGGAAACAGAAGTGTTTTACCGCAAATTTACAGATTTGCTGGATTGTATTTTGCCTGGTTATAAAAAAGAAGGAAAAAACAATGTAACGATTGCCATCGGCTGTACAGGTGGAAAACACCGTTCAGTAGCTTTATCAGAACGGATTGGTCACAAAATTGAATCAGATGGGTACCCGGTCCATATTACCCACCGAGACAAAGATAAAACGAAAGAAACGGTCAATCGCTCATGATGAACGAAAAAAAAGGCAGAAGACCTAAGATCGTGGTGATTGGGGGAGGGACCGGCCTTCCCGTTATCTTACAAGGGTTAAAAGCGAAACACGCAGAAGTAACAGCGATCGTGACTGTAGCGGACGACGGAGGCAGCAGCGGTTCATTGCGTAATTACGCCAACGTGGTGCCGCCGGGCGATATTCGTAACGTATTGCTCTCTTTGTCTAATATTCCTCACCTGCAGAAAGACATTTTTCAATATCGTTTTGATACGAATGACCACTTTTTAGCTGGGCATTCTATCGGCAACTTAATCATTGCAGCGATGGCAGAAATGCGCGGCAGTATTTTTGAAGCGATTCAGTTGTTGTCTAAAATGATGGGGGTTGATGGACACGTTTATCCTGCTGCTGAAGAAGCGTTGATTTTGCATGCTATTTTTGAAGATGGAACACAAGTTTCAGGCGAATCGAAAATCGCGAAAGAAAGCAAAAAAATTGAACGTGTCTTTGTAACACCGATCAATGAAGATCATGAAGTCAAAGCCTCTCGTAAAGTGCTTTCGGCCATTCGCGATGCTGATTTAGTAGTTTTAGGACCAGGAAGCTTATTCACCAGCATTTTGCCCAATTTAATGATTGGGGATTTGGGTAAGGCTGTAACGGAAACAAGTGCTGAAGTGGTTTATATTTGTAATATCATGACTCAACTGGGCGAAACTGAAAACTTTAGTGATGCTGATCACGTATCCGTTTTACACAAACACTTAGAAAAAAAATTCATTGATACGGTACTTGTCAATACGGAGCACGTACCGGAAGACTACATGAACCGCGAACGGTACGATGAATACTTAGTACAAGTAGCTCATGATTTTAAGGGGTTAAGTGAAGAAGTACCTCGTGTTATCTCGAATGGCTTCCTCAAATTGAGAGACGAAGGAGTCTTTCATAATGGAGATAAAGTTGTAGAAGAGCTCTTCAAGTTGGCTTACGAAAGCAACCGAGTTCGTTTTGCAAAAATTTAAGATTATTTGACTCGGAGGGAACCTAGGGTGATCAAAGGGAAGAAGGGGGGCGGTAAAGTTGTCTTATGCTTCAGAAGTAAAAAAAGAATTGACTCAATTAGAAGTACACCGGGAACATGCGCGGGCAGAACTAGCAGCGTTGATTCGAATGAATGGCACAGTCAACTTAGTTAATAAAAAGTTTGTTCTTAACGTGCAAACAGAAAACGCAGCTATTGCGAGAAGGATCTATGTACTATTGAAAGATCATTTTGACGTTGAAAGTGAATTATTAGTGCGTCGGAAAATGAAGTTGAAAAAAAACAATGTCTATATCGTGCGGTTAAAGAAAGGCACACAAAAAGTTTTATCTGATCTTTCCATTATGGATGGCATGACGTTGCATAGTCATGTTCCAGAAGAAATTATGATGAGTTCGCAAAAAATGCGTTCGTATTTAAGAGGAGCTTTTTTAGCAGGCGGGTCAGTCAACAATCCTGAAACCAGCCGTTACCATTTAGAAATTTATTCTAACTATGCGGAACACAATGACGATATTTGCCAAATGATGAATTATTTTGAAATGAATGCACGAACGTTAGAGAGGCGCAACGGGTACATTACTTATTTGAAAGAGGGCGAAAAAATCGCTGACTTTTTAGCTTTGACAGGCGCCACAAGCGGTATGCTGAAATTTGAAGATGTTCGGATCGTCCGAGATATGCGCAATTCAGTCAATCGCCTAGTGAACTGTGAAAATGCAAATCTAAATAAAACAATTGATGCAGCCGGTAAACAAATTGAGAGTATTCAATACATCGAAGAAACGATGGGTTTAGATAAATTGCCGGATAAGTTACAAGAAATTGCTTTGATTCGGTTAAAATCACCAGAAGTTACCTTGAAAGAATTAGGGGAAATGATTCCTAGCGGACAAATCAGCAAATCGGGTATCAATCATCGACTGCGGAAAATAAATGAAATCGCTGAAAAATTGCGTACTCAGAATGCAATGACCGCCAATCAAAAGTAATTCATTTAAAAGCATATGAAAAACGCCAGACACTTTTAAAAGTATCTGGCGTTTTTTTGCTCGATTTATTCGAATCGTTTGCGTTTAGAAGAGGGTGGGATAAATAGAGCATCGCGGTATTTAGCGATGGTTCTTCGAGAAATCTCAACACCTTCTGCTGTTAAAAGGTCCACTAGCTTTTGATCGGATAGTGGTTTTTGTTTATTTTCTGTTTCAATCAGCTCAGTCAGTTTTTGCTTGACTTGTTCAGCAGAAACCGTTGCTGGATCTTCAGTTGTCGGCGATTGATTTGTTTTTGTTAGATTTAAAGCATTTGTAAAAAAGTGCTTTAATTCAAAGACGCCGAAAGTCGTTTCTAAATATTTTCCATTGACCGATCGACTGACAGTTGATTCGTGAATATCCAATTCTAATGCGATATCTTTTAAAGTCAGAGGCTGAATCGGGTGTTCCGGCATCAAGAAAAAGCTCTTTTGTTTTTCGACAATGGCCGTTCCGACTCGCAAAATCGTGTCTCCGCGCTGTACTAGACTGCGTTTGAGCCATTCATATTCAGCGTACTTGTCTTTCATAAACTTAGTGACGTCTTGGTCTTTTACTTGCATCATATCGTGGTAGTAATCTTTTTGAAAAGAAATAACGGGCAAACCTGTCTTAATAGAGATAACTTTTAAATCATCGGATTCGATTTTGACAAATAAATCCGGTTTAAGGTACTGTTCAGTTTCACCATTGAACAAAGCGCCTGGATAAGGCGACAAGGTTTGAACAAAATCTGAGATGATTTGAATTTCATTTAATGAGATGTCCAGTTTACGAGTGATCTCCTTCCATTTACGAGTGGCGAAGAGTTCAAATTCTTCTTCAAGGAGGAGGTAAGCCATATTAGGAGCTGTTTCATCACGCTCTATTTGAAGCAGCAAACATTCCTGTAAGTTTCTGGCGCCTACGCCTGCTGGCTCCAATTGTTGAAGCAAAGTCAAGGCGTCTAAGAGCTGCAATTCTTGTGCTTGCGTTAACTGAGCAGCTTCTTCTAATGAAATCGTCAAGTAACCATTGGTATCTAAGTATTCTGTTAACCACAACACCAATTCTCTTAGATAAGTTTCTCTCATCGTTAAATGGATTTGTTCAGTCAGGTATTCGAATAAAGATAAATAAGTATCCGGAATTTGATTCATAAAGTTTAATTCTTCATCGTCTCGGTTATGGGGTATCGTACTCGCATAATCAGCAGCTGACAATTTCTCAGCTGGGCGCTCTTGTGGAGAAGTAATTTCAATTAAAGGATTTCCCAAAGCTTTCTGGTTTAAAAAAGTTAATAAATCTTCTTGATTGTATTGCAGCATTTGAATGGATTGTTGGAGTTGTTGAGTCATAGCCATTTTTTGAACTTGGTTTTGTTGCTGTGTAAAGGATTGTTCGAAATTCATGCGGTGACCTCCTTGTTAAAAACCTTTTTTTTCTGACTTTATTATAACATAAAGGGCTAGTCGAATCTTATGACCCGTAAAAATGCCTTGTTTTTTTACCAGTTATCAGATACACTGTAATAGTTGGTAATTTTAAGAAGTCCCCTTAGTGTAATGGATATCACGTAAGATTCCGATTCTTGAAATGGGGGTTCGATTCCCTCAGGGGGCATATAGCACGTTCTGTTACGTCCGATTAAATTTGTCGGATGGTTTGAAAGGCTTTAGAAAAACCAGCCGCTAACTAAACTAAACAGGCACGGTTCAGACCCGGATTTCGTAAAAATACTTACGATTTTCGGATCTTTTTTATTAAGTTCTATCATAGTGGTCTTGGTAAGTGAAAAGATTGCCTCTTATAGACTAGCACTATCTTATTATCGTCTTTAAAGAGGAGGGCACGTTGTTAGATAGGAAGGTTCTCTCTGACAACCCATTTTTCGCTTAAGAGTTGTCAACACGATTTGACCAAGCATTTTTTATTAAGACAAGTCTTGAAAGAAGCGGAAATAAAAGGTAGAGCAACTAGATAAACCGAAGTGGACTGATTTCACAAATAGAGGTATAATTCCAGATGTTGAAAAATTACCATTGAGATGTTAAACAGTTTATGCGGTTTTAATTTGGGATGAAGGTATGACCTGGTATCCCGTTACGGAAGGATCGGTTATTGAAGATGAAAGAGAATTTTTGGCAAGATTTGCCGCGGCCGTTTTTTATATTGGCACCAATGGAAGATGTGACGGATGTTGTGTTTCGGCATGTAGTGAGTGAAGCTGGCAGACCGGATGTGTTTTTTACAGAGTTTACAAATACCGTTAGCTATTGTCATCCCGAAGGACGTAATAGTGTTCGTGGACGGTTAACGTTTACGGAAGATGAACAGCCCATGGTCGCTCATATATGGGGAGATGAACCCGAATACTTCCGGAAAATGAGTATCGGCATGGCCGAAGAAGGTTTCAGCGGAATCGATATCAATATGGGTTGTCCAGTCCCCAATGTAGCAGGAAAAGGGAAAGGCAGCGGCCTTATCCGCCGTTCCCAAGTTGCTGCAGATTTAATCCAAGCAGCAAAAGCAGGAGGATTGCCGGTAAGTGTCAAGACTCGGCTTGGATATACAAACATCGATGAATGGCGCGATTGGCTGACACATGTTTTGGAACAAGATATTGCTAATCTTTCTATCCATTTGCGCACACGAAAAGAAATGAGTAAAGGGAATGCTCATTGGGAACTGATTTCAGAGATCAAAAAATTGCGTGACGAGATTGCACCGCAGACCCTTTTGACGATTAATGGAGACATTCCAGATCGTGAAACAGGTTTGAAACTAGTTGAGGAATATGGTGTGGATGGAGTTATGATCGGAAGAGGTGTTTTTCACAACCCTTATGCATTTGAAAAAGAGCCGAAAGAACATAGCAGCAAAGAATTGCTGGACTTATTCAGATTGCATTTGGATCTTTTTGATCATTATTCTGCTAAGGAAGAAGAACCACGTTCGTTTAGACCTCTTCGTCGCTTTTTTAAGATATATGTGCGCGGTATTCGCGGAGCGAGTGATTTAAGAGTGCAGTTAATGGAAACAGAAACAACAAATGAAGCGCGGGCCTTACTAGATGCTTTTGAAGAAAAAAATAAGGATATTGTAGGGAAATAGCAGAAAATTCTCCAGTCGTTTAAAGCACTCAACCGAAAATGGACTATTGGAATTAAAGTCCTCAAGGGACATTCTTGTGACGATTAGATGAAAAATCTAATCGTTTTTTTATTTTTAAAAATGAAACAAACTATTTGACCTTTGTTGACCAAAGGGGTAAACTATAACATAGTAAGATTTAAAAAGTTTATGTTACAATAAAAAAGAAGTAAAGATTTGAGGAGGAAACAACATATGAATTTAGTACCTACAGTAATTGAACAATCCCCGAGAGGCGAACGTGCTTATGATATTTATTCTCGTTTATTGAAAGACCGCATCATTATGCTGAGTGGCCAAATCGATGATAATGTAGCAAACTCTGTTATCGCTCAATTATTATTCTTGGATGCTCAAGATTCTGAAAAAGATATTTTTATTTACGTTAACTCACCAGGTGGAAGCGTAACAGCAGGACTAGCGATTTTTGACACCATGAACTTCATTAAAGCAGATGTTCAAACCATTGCAATGGGAATGGCTGCTTCAATGGGAAGTTTCTTGTTGACTGCTGGTGCAAAAGGCAAACGGTTTGCTTTGCCAAATGCTGAAATTATGATTCACCAACCTCTTGGAGGAGCACAAGGACAAGCGACTGAAATCGAAATCGCTGCTCGTCATATTTTAAAAACGCGTGAACGCCTAAACAAAATTTTATCTGAACGCACCGGACAACCAATTGAAGTGATTGAACGCGATACGGATCGTGATAACTTCATGTCTGCAGAAGATGCAAAAGCGTATGGTTTGATCGATGAAATTATGGAAAATAGCGCAGAATTAAAACAATAAAAATGAAAGCCGGAAGCCTTAGGGCTTTTGGCTTTTTTTATTAGATGAAAAATGATAGAACCAAAAAAAGAGCAAACAGGAAAATAACATTTCATGGGTTTTACATGTATACTATTGGTTACAAATGGTAAGGGGGAAGTTTTGATGGATATCAGCAATATCATAGCAAGCGAAGTGGGCACCACTTATGGATTTAAAATTGGAAATCCTGATGCACCAGTAAAAGTTATTGAATTTATTAATTTACGTTGTCCATTCTGTAAAAAATGGTATGAAGATTCAAAAGATGTTCTAGCATATTATGTAGCAGCTGGAAAAGTCCAACGGATCATTAAGCACTTTGATAAAGAAAAACCAAGCTTGGCAAAGGGAAACGTTGTTCATCATTATTTGGATTATTCGAATCCAGAGAAAGCTTTGGAAGAAATGGATTATTTCTATGACAAGCAAGATGAATGGGGCGATCTAGAAGAATTAAAAGAAGTTGCCGCATATGTAGAAGAGAAACGGGGATTGACACATCAACCCAATACAGAAGAAATCAACGGCATCATTGAAGAAGCTGGCCGGGCTAATGTTGTGCTTGTTCCTTCTGTTTTTATCGGAGAAGCTATTTTTGATGAACACATCACATCAGATGAATTGACTGATTTAATTGAAACAGCTTTAAACGAAACAACCAAATAAAAAGTAAAAAATAATAATCAGAAAAGAAACTGGCTATGTATTTTTTGTTCAGAAATAGGAACGAACAGCGGAAGTAAAAGATAAACTTTCGCTGTTTTCAGCTTTTAAGAGCTAAATTAACTCTAAAAAGACAAAAAAACGTCATATATAGAAAAAATCGGATGTTTCATAAGGATTTAACCTTTATAGTTGAAAGTTAGATTGTGAGATGGTAAAATAGAGGATGTAAGAGATGAATGCAGGATGTTTTTACATGCTGTTAAGGATAACAAGAATAAAACATACAGTTAACTGAATGTCTTGTTTTGCTTAGATCTCTTGTTTTTTTAGGTAGTAAGGGTCGCTAAACGACTTACGTGGTCGTTAAACGTCCAGCTAGGAAGAGGTTGCTCATGCAAGATGTATTGTCTATTATCGAAAAAGTAGCACCGGATATCATGGACACGCTGAGAGAACGATATCAAATTTTACGCAACATTTATTTAGCAGGTCCAGTGGGCCGCAGAGTGTTGGCCGGTAAACTGAATATTACTGAGCGTGTATTGAGAACGGAAGTAGATGCTTTAAAAAAGCAAAACTTGATTCAAACATCCAAGCTGGGTATGCAGCTAACCGCGAACGGTGAATTAGTATACCGGGAACTGGACCAAATGATGGGGCAACTATTAGGGATGCGAGAAAAAGAAAATCAATTAGCTATTTATTTTCAAATAGAACATTGCATCATCGTCTCAGGAGACGTAGATGAGCAAGCCAAGGTTCAAGAAGAACTAGGACGAGCAACAATGGATTCATTGAAATTCTTGCTACCTGAAGGGGACAACATCATAGCAGTCATGGGCGGTACAACTATGGCTGAAGTTGCTAACCATATGAATGAGAGTCTTTCTTATCATCGCGAACTAATATTTGTGCCAGCCAGAGGCGGTCTGGGCGAATCGGTCAACATTCAAGCGAATGCTGTCAGCGCCCAAATGGCTAAAAAAGCGGGAGGCGCAAATCGTGTTCTTTATGTACCGGAACAGGTGAGCGAAGAAACATACAAACCGCTATTGCAAGAACCAGAGATCAAAAAAACATTGGATCTGGTCGAACGTGCTAATTGTGTGCTTTATGGTATCGGAGATGCCATGCACATGGCAGAACGCAGAGGGATGAGCCAAGAAGCTCTAGCTCTGATTAAAGAAAAAGCAGCAGTTGGAGAAGCTTTTGGAGAGTTCTACAACCAAGCGGGAGAAGTAGTTTATAAAATTCCTCGTATTGGCATGCAGTCAAAAGATCTTTCGCACGTTTCAAGTGTGATCGCGATTGCCGGTGGACGATCTAAGGCCAACGCAATTGAAGCTTATATGAAAAAAGCACCTGCTCAGACGTGGTTGATCACAGATGAAGGTGCCGCCAATCAGATTTTAAAAGGGATAACCCTTTAAAATAAAAATTTTCACGATTCCTAAAGGAGGAAATTTATTTATGACAGTTAAAGTAGGTATTAATGGTTTTGGACGTATTGGACGTCTTGCTTTCCGCCGTATCCAAGAAGTAGAAGGTATTGAAGTAGTAGCAATCAACGACTTAACAGATGCTAACATGTTAGCTCACTTGTTGAAATACGATACAACTCAAGGACGTTTCAACGGAGAAGTAGAAGTTAAAGACGATGCATTCACAGTTAACGGCAAAGACGTAAAAATCTTAAGCAACCGTAACCCAGAAGAACTTCCATGGGGAGAGCTTGGCGTAGAAATCGTTCTAGAATGTACTGGTTTCTTCACAACTCAAGAAAAAGCTGAATTGCACTTGAAAGCTGGAGCTAAGAAAGTTGTTATCTCTGCACCTGCAACTGGCGACATGAAAACAATCGTTTACAACGTAAACCACGAAACTCTTGATGGTTCTGAAACAGTTATCTCTGGAGCTTCATGTACAACTAACTGTTTAGCTCCTATGGCTAAAGTGTTAAACGACAAATATGGTATCGTTCAAGGATTGATGACAACTATTCACGCTTACACTGGTGACCAAAACACATTAGATGCTCCACATCCAAAAGGCGACTTCCGTCGTGCACGTGCTGCAGCAGAAAACATCATTCCTAACACAACTGGTGCTGCTAAAGCAATCGGTGAAGTTATCCCTGAATTAAAAGGTAAATTAGATGGAGCAGCACAACGTGTGCCTGTACCAGCTGGTTCATTAACTGAATTAGTAACTGTTTTAGACAAAACAGTTACTGTTGAAGAAGTAGATGCAGCAATGAAAGCAGCTGCTGACGAATCTTACGGTTACACTGAAGACCCAATCGTTTCTTCTGATATTTTAGGTATGACTTTTGGATCATTATATGATGCAACTCAAACTAAAGTTCTTACAATTGGCGACAAACAATTAGTTAAAACTGTTGCTTGGTATGACAACGAAATGTCATACACTGCACAATTAGTTCGTACTTTAGAATATTTTGCTAAATTAAGCCACTAATAGCTAAAGAACAGAACAGCTAATTTAGAATCTTGTGTTAAGCGGGGGAGCAGCGCGCTTCCCCGCTTTTCTTTTTTGATTAGAAAATTGAAATTGAGGAGGATCTCTCAATGGTAAAAAAAGTAGTAACTGATTTAGAGTTGAAAGATAAAAAAGTTTTAGTTCGTGCCGACTTTAACGTTCCGATGAAAGACGGAAAAATCACGAACGACAACCGTATCCAAGCTGCGTTACCGACCATTCAATACATTATTGAACAAGGCGGAAAAGTGATTCTTTTCTCTCACTTGGGTAAAGTGAAAACAGAAGAAGACAAAGAGGGCAAAAGTTTGCGTCCGGTTGCAGAACGTCTAAGTGAATTGCTTGGCAAAGACGTTACTTTCGTACCTGAAACGCGAGGAAAAGAATTAGAAGATGCCATCGCTAACTTAAATGCTGGAGATGTATTAGTCTTTGAAAACACTCGTTTTGAAGATGTCGACGGGAAGAAAGAAAGCAAAAATGATGCTGAACTTGGCAAGTACTGGGCTAGCTTAGGCGATGTATTTGTAAACGATGCTTTTGGTACGGCTCACCGTGCTCATGCTTCAAACGTAGGCATCGCTTCAAATCTTGAATCAGCTGCTGGCTTCTTGATGGAAAAAGAAATTAAATTCATCGGCGGTGCAGTTGACGAACCAAAACGTCCTTTTGTAGCTATCTTAGGTGGCGCAAAAGTAAGCGACAAAATCGGTGTTATTGAAAACTTGTTAGATAAAGCTGATAAAGTTCTAATCGGCGGCGGAATGACCTACACATTCTATGCAGCTAAAGGAATTGAAATTGGTAAATCATTAGTTGAAGAAGATAAAATCGAATTAGCTAAGAGCTTAATTGAAAAAGGCGGCGATAAATTAATTTTGCCAGTCGATTCAGTAACAGCTCAAGAGTTTAGCAATGACGTACCAAATGAAATCCATGAAGGTGCCGTTCCAAGCGACCAAATGGGGCTTGACATCGGACCGAAAACAATTGAATTATTCACCAACGAATTAAAAGGTGCTAAAACAGTTGTATGGAACGGACCAATGGGTGTATTCGAAATGTCGAACTACGCTAAAGGCACAATCGGTGTTTGTGAAGCAATCGCTAGCTTAACCGATGCAACAACCATCATCGGCGGCGGAGATTCTGCAGCAGCAGCTATGGAATTAGGATTTGCAGATCAATTCACTCATATTTCAACTGGTGGCGGAGCTTCTCTAGAATACCTAGAAGGCAAAGAACTACCAGGAGTAGCATCAATTTCTGAAAAATAAGTTTATTTTGAGTCAATGAAAGGAAGTTATTCTTTATGCGTAAACCAATTATTGCAGGTAACTGGAAAATGAACAAAACTGCTTCAGAAGCATTGGCTTTTGTTGAAGCAGTCAAAGCAAATATCCCTTCACCAGATGTGGTGGATTCAGTTGTGGGAGCACCAACTTTATTCTTACAAGAGTTAGTGAACGCAGCAAAAGGAACAGATTTAAAAATCGCTGCTCAAAACAGCTACTTTGAAAATTCCGGAGCATTCACTGGGGAAACTAGTCCAGCAGCTTTAAACGATATCGGAGTAGATTACGTTATTATTGGACACTCTGAACGCCGTGAATATTTCCATGAAACAGACGAAGACATCAACAAAAAAGCTCATGCTATCTTTAACAACGGAATGACTCCAATCATTTGTTGTGGCGAAACGTTAGAACAGCGTGAAGCTGGACAAACAAATGAATGGGTAAGCGGACAAATCAAAGCTGCAATCAAAGGATTGACTGAAGAACAAGTAGCTCAATCAGTTCTTGCTTATGAACCTATTTGGGCAATTGGAACAGGAAAATCATCTACGTCTAAAGACGCCAATGATACTTGTGCTGTTGTTCGTCAAACGATCGCTGAAGAAGTTTCTCAAGAAGCTGCTGACGCAGTTCGTATCCAATATGGCGGTAGTGTCAAACCTGAAAACATCGCGGAATACATGGCTCAATCGGATATTGATGGAGCTTTAGTAGGAGGCGCAAGCTTAGAAACAGAATCATTCTTAGCATTATTGGAGGCTATTAAATAATGAGCAAAACACCAGTAGCCATCGTTATTCTTGACGGATTTGGATGGCGCAATGAAGTAATGGGCAATGCTGTAGCACAAGCTAAAAAGCCTAATTTTGACCGCTACATGGCAACTTATCCACATAGTCAATTAAAAGCTTCTGGTTTGGATGTTGGTCTTCCAGCAGGTCAAATGGGGAACTCTGAAGTTGGACACACAAACATTGGAGCAGGCCGTATCGTCTACCAAAGTTTGACTCGTATTGATAAAGCCATTGAAGAAGGCGAATTTCAATCGAATCCAGCTTTGAGCGATGCAATGAATCAAGCGATTGAAA
The DNA here is from genome assembly GCF_016653495.1 of Carnobacterium sp. CS13. Lineage (NCBI taxonomy): Bacteria > Bacillati > Bacillota > Bacilli > Lactobacillales > Carnobacteriaceae > Carnobacterium > Carnobacterium sp. CS13. Next base: position 454,538 of record NZ_CP067364.1, read on the forward strand.
ATCATGCAAACCTACATTTGTTTGGTCTTTTATCGGATGGGGGCGTACACAGCCATTTAAACCATTTGATTTCATTGTTAAAAACAGCCAAAGAAAAAGGAGTCGCAAATGTCTATATCCATGCTTTTCTTGATGGACGAGACGTAGCCCCTAATTCAGGAGCAGGGTACATTGAGCAGTTAGAAAAGGCTATAAAAGAAATCGGAATTGGCGAAATCGCTACGGTTTCTGGTCGATTCTATGCAATGGACCGTGATAAACGTTGGGAACGAGTTGAAAAAGCTTATAACGCAATTGTCCATGGCGAAGGCGTAAAAGCAACAGATGCATTGGAAGCTGTTAAAGCTAGCTATGCATCAGAAAAATTTGACGAGTTTGTCTTGCCAACGGTAATCGAAAAAGATGGCAAAGCAGTCGGAACAGTTGAAGACAATGACTCTATCATCTTCTTTAACTTCCGTCCTGACCGTGCTATTCAATTATCGAATGCATTTACAGACGACGAATGGGAACACTTTGACCGCGGAACACGCGCTAAAAATGTGAAATTTGTGACGATGACGCTTTATAACCCAAGCATTAAAGCAGCTGTGGCTTTTGAACCGATCGAAATGAAAAATGTGATTGGTGAAGTTCTTTCAAATAAAGGGTTAACTCAACTTCGGATTGCAGAAACTGAAAAGTATCCGCATGTCACTTTCTTTATGAATGGTGGCCGGAACGAAGAGTTTCCTGGAGAAAATCGTATTCTAATTCCATCACCAAAAGTGGAAACATACGATTTGCAACCAGAAATGAGCGCTTATGAAGTAACGGATGCATTAGTTGCAGATATTGAAGCAGATAAATCTGATGCCATTATCTTGAACTTTGCAAACCCGGATATGGTTGGGCATTCTGGCATGTTGGAACCTACAATAAAAGCTATTGAAGCAGTTGATGAAAACTTAGGACGTGTAGTGGATGCGATTATTGCCAAAGGCGGCTATGCAATCATTTTCGCTGACCATGGAAACGCGGATACAATGATCACACCTGAAGGAAATCCTCATACTGCTCATACAACTGTTCCTGTTCCTGTAATTGTAACGAAAAAAGACGTTACCTTACGTGAAGGCGGACGTTTAGCAGATATTGCACCAACAATGTTAGATTTATTAAATGTTGAAAAACCAGCAGAAATGACCGGCGAAAGCCTCATCCAAAAGTAAAGGATGTGGAGCGGCTCTGGTAGACACACAGCAATTTTAGGGATTTACGAGCAAGAGCATACTGTGCATTGCTGGAAATCATCTAAATTGCCAAGTGTCTGAGCCGCGCAGCTCAACTAAAGGATGCGAAGAACGCTGAACATCCTAAAGGTCTTGAAATAAAAGTAATGGAATTTACCTGTTTTAACGTTAATTCATCCATTTTCGGCTAACTTATTTGCGCAAATAAGTTTTTATGAAACGTATCATTCACGGTAGACTGTATTAAAAAACTAATCGAATAAGCTGCAGTTTATTGATGGGTTGTTTTTAATAGAGTTGATTGAACATTTTATAAGAAGATGGGGAATAAATGTGAACGGGTAGAAAAACATTGCATCTCAGAAAAAACTTGACTAGAATAAGCCTATGGGCAATTACGCTCTAGGTAAAAATTATTGAAACTCAAAGGAGAGAAATAAAAATGCCATTTATTACAGATATTTTAGCACGTGAAGTTTTAGACTCACGCGGAAACCCAACAATCGAAGTAGAAGTTTATACAGAAAGCGGAGCATTTGGTCGCGGAATGGTTCCATCAGGAGCTTCAACTGGTGAACACGAAGCTATCGAATTACGTGACGGAGACAAAGATCGTTACCTTGGAAAAGGTGTTTTAAAAGCTGTTGACAACGTAAACAAGGTAATTGCAGAAGCTATCCTTGGTTTTGACGTACGTGATCAAATGGCGATCGACAGAACGATGATCGAATTAGACGGTACTCCAAACAAAGCTAAATTGGGAGCAAACGCAATTTTAGGTGTTTCTATCGCTGTTGCACGTGCAGCTGCTGATTATTTAGATCTTCCTTTATACCAATACTTAGGCGGATTCAATGCTAAAGTATTGCCAACTCCAATGATGAACATCATCAATGGCGGATCACATGCTGACAACAGTATCGATTTCCAAGAATTCATGATTATGCCTGTTGGAGCTCCAACATTTAAAGAAGGCCTACGTATGGGAACAGAAATATTCCATGCATTAGCTGGTATCTTGAAATCTAAAGGCTTAACAACTTCTGTTGGTGATGAAGGTGGATTCGCTCCTAACCTAGGATCAAACGAAGAAGGCTTCGAAGTTATCATTGAAGCAATCAAAAAAGCTGGCTACAAACCTGGTGAAGATGTTCTTCTTGCTATGGATGCTGCTTCTTCTGAATTCTACAATAAAGAAAAAGGTGTTTATGACCTAGCTGATTCAGGCGAAGGCGAAAAAACAGCTGAAGAAATGATTAAAATTTATGAAGACTTAGTTGCAAAATACCCAATCGTGTCTATTGAAGATGCTTTAGACGAAAATGACTGGGAAGGTACTAAAAAATTAACTGATGTTTTAGGCGATAAAGTACAAATCGTTGGTGATGACTTGTTCGTTACAAACACTGAAAAATTAGCTAAAGCAATTGATATGGGAGTAGCTAACTCAATCCTAATCAAAGTTAACCAAATTGGTACATTGACTGAAACTTTTGACGCTATTGAAATGGCTAAAAAAGCTGGTTATACAGCTGTTATTTCTCACCGTTCTGGTGAAACAGAAGATTCAACAATTTCTGATATCTCTGTTGCAACAAATGCTGGACAAATCAAAACTGGTTCTCTATCACGTACGGACCGTATTGCTAAATACAACCAATTGTTACGTATTGAAGACCAATTAGGCGACTTAGCTGTATACGAAGGCAAAAAAGCTTTCTACAACTTAAAAAACAAATAAGCACCTAATGTAAAAAATAGAATCAAACTGCACTGCTACTCGGACCCATTCCGAGTAGCAGTGTATTTTTTATTGATACACTTATTAAATAAAAAAGAGTGTATCAATGAATAAGTATGGTAAAATGAAAGCGATAACTAGTTGAAGGTGGGATTAGATGAAACGTAAAGACCTTATTTATCAATACGTTAAAAAGAATACAGAAAATCTGTCTCAAGAAGAAATCAATTTTGGCGGAGGACTGACCACGATAGAGATTTCTGAAGACTTAGATATTATCCGTAACAATGTCAGTAAAGAATTGAATATCTTAGTGAGAGAAGAAAAAATCGTCAAACTTGAAGGACGACCTGTCCGTTATTTGGATGCAAGTTGCTTGAAATGGAAGCCGCTTTCCAAAAAGGTTAACTCTTATAAAGAAAACACATTACTAAATAAAAAAGAATCGCCAACAAGAGAAACATCAGAAAAAAAATTAAAGCGAGATTTATTTGACTATATGATTGGATCAAATGGCAGTTTAAGAAGCCAAATGGAACAAGCTAAAGCCGCTATTTTTTATCCCCCTAAAGGGTTAAATAGCTTGATTATTGGACCGACCGGATCGGGGAAAACATTTTTTGCTAATGCTATGTACCAATACTCTCAAGCAAAAGACGTAATCGACCAAGAAAAAACGATGATTATTTTTAATTGTGCCGATTATTCTCAAAATCCGCAATTACTGATGTCGCATTTATTCGGTCATGCAAAAGGGGCCTATACGGGTGCCACAGAAGCTAAAGACGGCTTGCTGATCAAAGCCCATGATAATATGTTGTTTCTAGATGAGATCCACCGTCTGCCTCCTGAAGGTCAAGAGATGTTGTTTTATTTTATGGACACAGGGACATTTCAACGAATGGGAGAAACTGAAGAACGGGTGTCAGCAAATGTCCGAATCATTTGTGCTACGACAGAAGATCCTGATTCAGCACTTTTAAAAACGTTTGTTCGTCGCATACCGGTTTCGATCCAGTTGCCGGCATTTAACGATCGTCCGGCAAAAGAACGTGTACAGCTGCTGAGAATGCTTTTGTCGATTGAAGCTAAGCGAATCAACAAACGCATCGTAGTCGATGAGAATGTTGTTAAAGCGCTGCTCGGCAGTGTAACTTATGGAAACATCGGTCAGTTGAAATCCAATATTCAATTGGCTTGTGCCAAAGGTTTTTTAAACAGCATGGACAATCAAGATGAAGTTTGTATCACAATGGAAGAGCTCACACCTGAGTTACAAGATGGCTTGATCAATCTGGCAAAACAACGCAATGAATTGAATGAAGTCTCTCAGTATTTAGAACCGCGTTTGACGTTATACCCAGATGATTCGGTATATATCTTAGAAGAGGATACCTATGAACTGCCTTTTAACCTATATGAAATCATCGGTGATAAAGCGGCGTTATTGAAGTCAGAAGGTGTCGATGCAGAAAGCATTGAAAATTTTATCACCACAGATATTAATTTGCACTTAAAATCCTTTTACAAAACCAATAAGTTAGATTTTGATAATGAACAAAATCTAAAAGATATTGTGGACCAAGAAGTGATTACGTTGACCAAAGAAATTTGGAAGATGGCGGAGGAACATTTAGAATATCGATTCAAACAAAACTTTTTATATGCTATGAGTTTGCATTTAAGCTCCTTTATCAAACGCTCAAGAGAAGGCGTGGTGCTGACGAAGACTAATAAAGAGCTTGAGAATTTGATTCTTAATTATCAAGCAGAATACGAAGTGGCGCTTATGATCAAGGAACATATTCAAGCCAAATACCAAATTGCGGTGCCTGAAGTCGAATGCTGGTATTTGACGATGTTATTGGTTTCCTTGAAAGAGCAAAACTTGATCGGACATGTCGGCATTATCGTAGCAGCACACGGGAAAAGCACAGCAACCAGTATGGTTCAAGTAGTGACGAAATTGTTGGATGTGAAAAACGTTGTCGCAGTCGATATGCCGTTGGAAATGAATCCAAATAGAGCCTATAGTTTAATTAGCGATGCTGTCCAAAAAGTAAATGAAGGCAAAGGTGTCTTGCTTTTAGTCGATATGGGCTCGCTAACGACGTTTGGTCCGAAGCTGATGAGAGAGACAGAAATTCCTGTTAAAACCATTGATATGGTCACAACGCCTGTAGTATTGGAAGCTGCTAGGAAAACATCCTTGATGGATAACCAATTAGAAGAAATTTATGATTCATTGAAAAGTTTCAGAGGATACAGCAATTTTTTGAATTACCAACCAGTCTCTCCCGCTGATGAAATCAATGGAGAAATGCAGCGAAGGAAAGCCATCGTGACAATCTGTTCTACGGGAGAAGGCACGGCCATTAAAATCAAAGAACGGGTACAAGATTTGCTTTCTAGTTTTATCGATGAAGACGTTGAAGTGTTTTCTATTTCATTAGTCAATATGGAAAAACAGGTTGCAGAGATTGCAGAAGATTACCATATTTTAGCAACAGCAGGTGTCAGTAAGCCAACTCTGGCGGTTCCGCATTTGACTTTAGAAGAATTGTTTCAGTCAACTGGCACGGAACGAATCAAGCAAGTGATGCTGGAAAGCCAAAGCGATGAATCTAATTTTGTCCGCTCTATTGATACAAAAGAATTGTGCGAAGAGTATTTAGGAACCTATTTCACTTTTTTAAACCCGCATAAATTGATCGATGTTCTTTGGGAATATTGTACGATCATCGAAACTCAGGTCAACGAAACATTTAGCAATAGTTTGAGAATCGGCTTGATCATGCATGTGGCGGGAGTTCTTGAACGAGTTCTTTTGAATGATGTACTCTCTGCTGAGGAGGATACAGCAGAAAAAGATTCAGTCTATTACGAAGCAGTTATTAAAGCAAATCAATCGATAAAAACGAAATTGAATTTAACGATTCCTGAATCTGAAATTTTTTACATCTTAAATATCTTTGATACACAAGCACAAGAATAAGCAGCGACACTCCGAGAGAAGAAGCATCTGATTTATTGGGTTGGAATTCGCTGCTTGAAAATACGGTGCATTAGAAGAAAAGGAAAAGGATGATTTATTATGACAATGGATATTCGCTTAGTGCGAATTGACGACCGTTTGATTCATGGTCAAGTGGCCACTGTGTGGGCAAAAGTCACAAAAATAAACCGTATCTTGGTGGTAAGTGATGAAGTAGCTAAAGATACATTGAGAAAAACACTACTAAAACAAGCAGCACCTCCAGGGGTAGCTGTTAATGTCATCGCCATTGATAAAATGATTTCTATTGCTGATGATCCTAAATTTAGCAGCTTTAAAGCATTGCTGCTGTTTACAAATCCGCAAGATGTCAAAAGAGTAGTAGAGGGAGGAATCTCATTGCGTTCAGTCAACATTGGAGGAATGAGTTTTTCAGATGGCAAAAAAATGATCACGAATGCCGTCGCAGTAAACGACAAAGATGTAGAAGATTTAAAATTTTTAAACGAACAAGGAATTGAATTGGAAATCCGCAAAGTTGTTGCGGATAATAAAGTAAATATGATGGATTTATTGAAAAAAGAAAATTTGTTATGACTGTCGAAAACTGAGTGATTAGACAGGATCGTTGGGGTTTCGGCTAGCATAAAACTGCGAGGATACGTAAAGAAAGAGAAGACTGTCGAAAAAGCTTTTTTCCCATCATCAGGAGAAGAAGCTTTTTTGTTTTTTATCCACGAGACAAGAAAACTTAGAAATAAAGTGAATTTATCTCTTTCATAATGTCGATTTATTGTTATAATAGGAAGCACTATACAAATTAGAATTCAACTAGTTTTTAATAACAAATAAATGATAAAAGAGTAGACCAGGGGGATACAAGTGTGAAACGTGTGTATAATTTTTCGGCTGGCCCGGCAGTTTTACCAGAGTCAGTATTAAAAAAAGTTCAAGAAGAACTGCTTTCTTATCAAGGAAGCGGTATGTCAGTCATGGAATTGAGCCATCGCTCATCCTTGTTCCAGTCTATTATTGACGATGCGGAAGCTTTGTTGCGTGAATTGATGGAGATACCTTCCAATTACAAAGTTCTTTTCTTGCAAGGAGGAGCCAGTTTACAATTCAGCATGGTTCCGATGAATCTAGGCAAACAAAAAGCAGCTTATGTCAATACAGGAAGTTGGTCAAAAAAGGCTATTTCTGAAGCAAAAAAAATCAAAGGGCTGGAAATTGAAGAGATTGCCAGTGCTGCGGAAACAAACTTTACAACCGTTCCTACTATACCGATGGTTTCACAAGATATGGATTATTTACATATCACGACCAATAACACTATCGAAGGCACGACTTTCTTTGTGCCGCCGGCTGCTGGAAAAGTACCGCTGGTTGCAGACATGTCATCGAATATTTTGTCCAGTCAGTATACTGTATCAGATTTTGGGTTGATTTATGCGGGAGCACAAAAAAACATTGGACCTGCGGGATTAACGATCGTCATTATCCGAGAAGATTTGATTGGATTAAATGAAACGCCATCTGCTATGTTGGATTACAAAATTCAAGCGGACAACCATTCTCTTTACAATACGCCGCCGACATTTAGCATTTATGTTGCCAAATTAGTTTTTGAGTGGTTGAAGGATTTGGGTGGAGTAGCCGAAATGGAAAAAATGAACCGTAAAAAGGCTGAATTACTGTATTCGACCATTGATGCCTCATCTCTATATGCCTCGCCTGTTGAAAAAAGTGCTCGTTCGCTGACCAATATTCCTTTCATTACTGGAAAAAGCGAGCTAGACAAGCAATTTATCGAGGAAGCTGAAGCAGCAGGGTTTCTGAATTTAAAAGGGCATCGATCAGTAGGAGGAATGCGGGCTAGCTTATACAATGCTTTTCCGTTTGAAGGTGTACAAGCATTGGTTGCATTTATGCAGGCATTTGAAGAAAAAGTAAGAGGAGACGATTAAGATGCTGAATATCAAGACCTATAATGCTATTGCTGAAGAAGGAATCAATAAATTTGAGCCGGACCAGTACCGCTTGAATGAAACGGACAATCCTGATGCTTATTTACTGAGAAGTCAAAATTTACATTCCATGACATTTCCCAGCAATTTAAAGGCGATTGCCAGGGCAGGGGCAGGAACCAATAATATTCCGGTGGCAGCTTGTTCCGATCAAGGAGTCGTTGTTTTTAATACACCAGGAGCGAATGCGAACGCAGTCAAAGAGTTGGTACTGGCCAGCTTGATCTTAGCTTCTCGTCCCATCATTGAAGGAGCTATCTGGACAAAAACAGTAAAAGGCCCGGAAATCGAACAACAAGTGGAAGCTGAAAAAAAACAATTTGTTGGTACCGAAATTGCTGGAAAGCAATTAGGTGTGATTGGACTAGGAGCGATTGGGGCAATGGTTGCAAACGATGCGTATCGTTTAGGAATGAACGTCGTCGGCTACGATCCTTATGTCTCAGTAGATACTGCTTGGACCATTTCCAGAAGAGTCAAGCGTGCCCATTCAATTGAAGAAGTTTTAGCAACATCGGATTTTATTACTGTCCACGTTCCTTTAATGGAAGAAACTAAAGAACTGCTTAACGCAGAAAAACTCTCTTTGGTAAAAGACAATGCTGTTTTATTAAACTTCTCGCGTGGCGAACTCGTGGATATAGATGCAGTAGTCAACGCTTTGGAAAACGGCGAGTTGAAACAGTACTTAACCGATTTTGCAGATGAACGGTTGACGGGCGTTGAAAAAGCGTTGGTTTTACCACACTTAGGAGCTTCTACAGCAGAAGCAGAAATCAATTGTGCTGAAATGGCCGCTAAAACGTTGAAATACTTTTTGGAAACCGGCAATATCATTCATTCCGTCAATTTTCCAACAGTAGAAATGGCTTTTACATCTCCTATACGGATAGCCATCGTGAATCGAAATGTAACCAATATGATTGGACAAATGTCGTCTGGATTGGCTTTAAGCGGCATCAATATCGTGAATATTATCAACCGAAGCCGCGAAGACTATGCTTATACATTGATCGATATCGAAGAAATCGCAGACGATCAGATACAAACAGTTGTTAAACGCATCGAAGAAGTTGAAGGTATTTTAACTGTTCGCGTCATAAAAAATCCAACTAAAGAGTAAAGGAAGATCAAAATGGTACAAATAAAACCTTTTAAAGCTATTCGACCAAATGAAACAGTTGTTAAAGAAGTGGCCTCATTGCCTTATGACGTTTTAGATTCCAACGAAGCGCGTCTGATTGGGGATCAAAATCCCCAGTCTTTTTTACATATCGATAAAGCAGAAATTGATTTAGCCAAAGACTACTCCCCTTATGCAAAAGAAGTGTATCAAAAAGCTGCCGAAAATTTAAAAGCCTTTATTGAAAAAGGCTGGCTTAAACAAGATAAGACCGAGAACTTTTATATCTATCAATTAACAATGAACGGCCGTCCACAAACGGGTTTAGTGGTTTGTACAGCGGTAGAAGATTATTTGAATAAAAAGATCAAAAAGCATGAATTTACTCGTGCTGAAAAAGAATTGGATCGGATCAATCATGTGGATACGACGGACGCCAATACTAGTCCTATTTTTTTAACCTATCGTGAAAATCAAACGGTTAATGAACTGCTCACAAGTTGGATGAATCAACAAGAAGCAATGTATGACTTTACTAGTTTCCATGAGGTTAGACACCAAGTTTGGGCAATTGACCAAAAAGAAACGATTGAACAATTGGTTGCTCTCTTTGCTGAACAGATTGATTCTTTGTATATTGCCGATGGACACCACCGGACAGAATCAGCTGTTAAGGTAGCCTTAAAGCGCCGTGCACAATTTCCAACTGTTCCAGCTAATACAGAATTCAACTACTTTTTATCGGTTTTATTTCCAGAAGAACAATTGGCGATCATGGATTACAATCGTGTAGTGGATGTTCCAATCGAAGAAGATTATTTAGACCAAGTAGCCAAGAAGTTTGATATACAAGAAGTTGGGATGGAACCATTTAAGCCTCAGGAACCTAAAACAATGGGCATGTATTTAAACGGTCAGTGGTATAAATTAACCGCAAAACCTGAAATCCGTTCGACAGATGCAGTAAATGGGCTAGATGTTGCGATTTTGCAGGATCAAATCTTAAGACCTATTTTTGATATTCAAGATATTCGAACAGACGAACGGATTGACTTTATTGGCGGTATTCGTGGATTGGGAGAATTAGTTGAAGCCGTTGACAGCGGAAAATTTACCGTAGCTTTTGCTATGTATCCCACAACGATGGATGAATTGTTGAAAGTAGCGGACAGCGGAGAAGTAATGCCGCCGAAATCTACGTGGTTTGAACCGAAATTGTTAAGCGGCTTATTTGTACACGATTTAGAGAGTGATGCTGGATTCTGATAGTGAGAATGAAACTTATCTAGTAATTTACCGTTAATTATGTTAAAGTTAACTGCAGAAGAAAAGTTAGACGGGAGGGCAATGAAATTGTATAATACCTTTTTAATTGCTGAACTAATCATATCAGTTTTACTTATTATTGTGGTTGTGATGCAGCCATCAAAAACCAACAATGCAGCTAGTGCGCTCACAGGTGGCGCAGAACAATTATTTGGAAAACAAAAGGCCCGTGGATTTGAAGCAGTTTTGCAACGAACAACGGTAGTATTGGGTATTGCTTTCTTTGCAGTCGCTCTAATTTTAGCCTATTTATCAGCAAATTAATCAAACATGTAAAGCTACCTGAGAAGTTTCAGGTAGTTTTTTTTCATGAACTTAAAAATCCGAAAAATGAATTGAAATCGCTCTAGATGAAAAACAAGTCTGAATTTGAACCAATTTGGGATTCGCTAGTGTATGGGTATGAAAATCAACGATTTTAAAGTAAAATAGATATTAACAGGAATTGTCACAGGAGGAGAGTTAAGAATGGTAAAAAAAACGCTGCCACAACCATTTTTTTTTGAAAGAGGTCCGAAAGCGGTCTTATTGATGCACGCCTACACAGGCACGCCCAATGATGTCCGGATGATGGGTCGTGCTTTAGAAAAAGAAAATTACACAGTGTATGCACCACTATTTAAAGGGCACGGTACATTAGACCCTGAGGATATTTTAGCGGCGTCGCCAACAGATTGGATACAAGACGCAAAAGAGGCTTTACAGTTTTTGGCTGAGAAAGGCTATCAACAAGTAGCTGTTTTTGGATTATCCTTAGGAGGAATCATTGCTACAAAAATGATGGTCGATGAAAACATTTTAGCCAGCGGTACATTCTGTTCCCCGGTAATTCGGTATGAACAAAATAATGTTCGTTCGACCTTTTTGAAATATGTCGAGCTAGTGAAAAAGCATGCTGGACAATCCGCTGATGAAATCAATGCACGGATGCCTTTAGTCGAAAACGGCTTAGATAAACAATTAAAAGGAATTTCCGAAATTGTGCTGTCGATGGAACCGGCTTACAAGACATTAACAAAACCGATGTTCATTGCCCAAGCAGGGAAAGATGAATTGATCGATCCGCAAATTGCGGTTCAATTTAAAGAAGCATTGGTTCAAGCAGAAGTAGATTTTCATTGGTATGAAAATAGTAAACACGCCATTACAGTTGGCGTGGATCATAAAGAGTTAGAAAAGGATGTTCTTAATTTCCTATCTGATTTGAATTGGAATGGAGAGTAGACTTGATGAAAAATAAAGAAACCATAAAAGAAGCCATATTAGTCTTTATGAAAGAACAAAAGAAAATGTCTTTTCAAGTAAAAGAAATCAGTGAAGGGATGGAGTTGACCAGTTCAACTGATTTTAAACTGCTTGTCTCCACTTTAGCTGAAATGGAACGTGAAGGAACCGTATTCCTCAATAAGAAAGGGCAGTTTAAATTGCCTACAGAAGAACCTGTCTTGTCGGGTACTTTTCGAGCAAGTGACCGCGGCTTTGGTTTCGTATCGATTGAAGGGGAAGAAGACGATGTTTACATTCCGCCTAACCATACGAATTTCGCCTTAGACGGCGATACGGTAACCATTGAAATCATTCGTCCAGCACAACCGTGGTTAGAAAAAGGTGCGGAAGGCCGCGTTAAAGCGATCATCGAACGCAAATTCACCCAATTGGTTGGTGAGTTTTACGCATACACAGAAGAAGGTATTGAAGAAACAGGTTTATATGGATACATCGAACCTAAAGACAAAAAATTAACCGATATTCGTGTGTTTATTGAAGAAAAAGGCATCAAGCCAGTAGACGGCGCAATTGTCCTAGTCGAAATCACACTTTATCCTGATAATGAGTTTCCCAGAAGTATGCAAGGAATCGTAAAAACCGTGATTGGGCATAAAAACGATCCAGGTGTCGATATCCTAACGATTATTTATAAACACGGTATTCAAGTGGAATTTCCAGATGAGGTAATGGCAGAAGCTAATACTGTTTCCGAAAAAGTCTCACAAAAAGACATGGAAGGCCGCCGAGACCTGCGAGAAGAAATTTTAGTGACCATTGATGGCGAAGACGCAAAAGATTTAGATGATGCGGTCACAGTTAAAAAACTTCCTAATGGCAATTACCATTTAGGGGTTCATATTGCTGACGTTTCTTACTATGTAACCGAAGGCAGTGCTTTAGATACTGAAGCTTACGACAGAGCAACCAGTGTTTATTTAACTGACCGCGTTGTACCGATGTTGCCGCACAGATTGTCCAATGGGATCTGTTCGTTAAACCCCAATGAAGATCGATTAGCAATGAGTTGCGAAATGGAAATCGACCAAACCGGTGTAGTCATCAACCACGATATTTTCCCAAGTGTCATCCGGTCTTATCGCCGCATGAGCTATACTCAAATCAATAAAATTTTGATGGAGCAAGATGAAACTGTTCGAAAAGAACAAGAAGATTTAGTTCCAATGTTTGAACTGATGGGAGAGCTGCACCGTCTTCTTGAGAAAAAAAGGGTCAGCCGCGGATCAATTGATTTTGATTCTCCAGAAGCTAAAATTATTGTTGATCCAGAAGGACATCCGTTAGATATCGTATTACAAGAACGCGGTATTGGCGAACGCTTGATTGAATCCTTTATGTTATCCGCTAACGAAACGGTTTCTGAACATTACACACATATGAAAGTTCCAATGATCTATCGTGTCCATGAGCAGCCGGATAGCGATCGGATGCAGCGTTTTATGGAATTTGTTACAGCATTCGGCATTTCCATGAAAGGTTCAAGTGAGAACGTCACACCAAAAAACTTGCAAAAAGTTTTAGACAGTGTAGCCGGAAAACCAGAAGAACCTGTTATTTCAACTATGATGTTGCGCAGTATGAAACAAGCGAAATACGATGTAGAGCCTCTGGGTCACTATGGGTTAGCTGCTAAATACTATTCGCATTTCACTTCACCAATTCGTCGTTATCCAGATTTGATTCTTCACCGCCTTATTCGTTCTTATGGCGAAGCAGGAACAGGATCCGCTCAGATTGCTAAATGGGAAGCTCAATTGCCTGATATTGCGCTTCAAAGTTCTAAAATGGAACGCCGTGCAGTGGATGCTGAACGAGAAACGGATGCTTTGAAGAAAACAGAATATATGATGGATAAAGTTGGAGAAGAGTATGAAGGGATCATCGGCTCTGTTTTAAGATTTGGTCTGTTTATCGAATTGCCGAATACAGTTGAAGGGTTAGTTCATATTTCAAATATGAAAGAGGATTACTTCAATTATATCGAAGACCAATTGATGTTAGTCGGCGAACGTACCGGAGTTGTGTATCGTATTGGACAAAAAGTTAAAATCAAAGTAACTAAAGCAGATCCGGAAACACGTGAAATTGATTTTGAATTGATCCCAGACCCAGATGCACCAAAAGCCGATTCTTTTCCGCAATTGCAAAAAAATGGCACTCAGCATAAAAATAAAGGCTCTAAACCAAAACCTGGACAAGGAGCATCCAAAAACCCTAAAGAAAAACAATCGTATCGTAATAAAGAGACGAAACGTTCAAAAGACAAAAAGAAAAACAAACCATTCTACAAAGATGTCGCTAAGAAGAATAGTGTTAAAAAGAAGCGCAGCTAACTGTTGAATGAGCAAGGAGGCGAATGAGATGCCAAAAGGCCAAGGAAAACTGATTGCCCAGAATAGAAAAGCCCGGTTTGATTTTATTATCTTAGATACTGTCGAAGCTGGTATCGTTCTTAAAGGAACAGAGATAAAATCGATACGTGCTGCACGAATCAACTTAAAAGACGGTTTTGCGCGCGTTCGCAATGGTGAGATTTATTTGCACAATGTCCACATCAGCCCTTATGAACAAGGAAACCAATTTAACCACGATCCTTTACGGACAAGAAAACTACTGATGCATAAGAAGCAAATCGAACGATTGCAAAATGAAACAAAAGGCAGCGGGAATACGTTAGTACCGTTAAAAGTTTACATCAAGAACGGCTTTGCAAAAGTTTTGATTGGTGTAGCTAAAGGGAAAAAGAATTACGATAAACGTGAAGATTTAAAACGCAAAGATCAAAAACGCGATTTAGCGAGATCTTTAAGAGAAAGATAAACTATTCCATCTAAAGAGAGTATTCTTTAGATGGGATAGTTTTTTTAAAACCAAATAAGAGTGTTTTTTAACGGCCTTTGTTATAATGGTAAAAAGAGCAAGGAAAGAAGGAGTTCTCATGACAATTTATGATTTTACCGTCAAAGAAATAGATGGGAAAGACGTTTCACTAAGCAAATATGAAGGTAAAACAGTATTGATCGTTAATACGGCTAGCAAGTGCGGCTTAGCTCCTCAATTTGAGGGTTTAGAAAAGTTATATGAAAAATACAAAGACCAAGGATTTGTTGTTCTAGGATTTCCCTCTAACCAGTTTATGAATCAAGAACCTTTGAATAATGAAGCAATTGTCGAATTTTGCCAAGTGAATTACAATGTTTCGTTTCCGCTATATGAAAAAATATTGGTGAATGGAAAAGAGGCTGCTCCGCTTTATAACTATTTAACCGAGCATACCGGCAACAAAAAGATCAAATGGAACTTCACAAAATTTCTAATTGGCAAAGACGGGGAGATTATTGAACGTTTTGGCCCAATGACTAAACCTGAAGATATTGACTCGGCCATTGCTGAAGCGATCACTGCTTGATTATTATTCCCAATGGCTTAATCCATTCTGAATGAACTAAAAGAACCAAAGACAGACTGCCGGTTTCTAGCGGCAGTTTTATTTTGCAAATGGAAAGAGAAACATTAAAAGAACATTAGATTGTTGCGGAAAGCATGGTATAATAAAATTGGTATACATAAAAAAGATAGAACAGGAGGGCTTCTATTGGATATAAACAAAAAATATTTAACATTATTGGCTAAAGAATACCCAACCATTGGAGAAACAACAACAGAAATCATAAACTTGGAAGCCATTATGAATTTGCCTAAAGGTACGGAACACTTTTTGAGTGATATTCATGGGGAGTACGATGCCTTTCAACACGTTTTGCGCAATGGGTCTGGCAACATCAAAGAAAAAATCAATGAAATATTTATTGACCGGTTAAGTCAAAAAGAGATGAAGATGTTAGCCACATTGATTTATTATCCTGAAGAAAAAATCAGAAATATTTTGGAAGATTTTGATAATCAAACAGAAATTGATGAATGGTATCGTATTACACTGTCTCGTTTGATTGAATTATGTGTATTTGTTGCATCGAAATACACCCGTTCAAAAGTTAGAAAAGCTTTACCAAATGAATTTGCTTATATTATTGAAGAGCTTTTGTCAAAAGACAATAGTTTTGCTAATAAAGAAGATTATTACAGCAAAATCATTCAAAGCATTCTTTCATTAGATCGTGCTCCTGAATTTATTACGGCAATTTCTTATCTGATCCAACGTTTAGTTGTCGATCATCTGCATGTCGTTGGCGATATCTATGACCGTGGACCATATCCAGATAAAATTATGGATACATTGATCGATCACCATTCCGTTGATATACAGTGGGGCAATCACGATATTCTGTGGATGGGAGCAGCCAGCGGTTCTGCAGTTTGTATCGCTAATGTTTTACGGATCTCAGCACGTTACGATAATTTGGAAATCATCGAAGACGCTTATGGAATTTCGTTGCGTCAATTGTTGACCTTTGCTGAGATGACCTATCCAGAAGATTATGCACATGGTTTTTATCCCAAAATAGATGCAGAAAGATCTGATTTCTATGAAGAAGAAATTAGACAAATTACTAAAATGCATCAAGCCATTGCCGTGATTCAATTTAAACTTGAAGGAGTGATCATTAAACGGCAACCGGATTTTAAATTAGAACACAGAATGGTTCTAGATATGATCGATTATGAAAAAGGAACGATCACGATAAAAGGGAAAAGTTACCCGTTGACCAATACGTATTTCCCGACCATTGACCCAGCAGACCCTTATAAATTGAGCAAAGAAGAAGAATTTATTGTGGATAAACTGGTTTACGCTTTTAAACACAGTGAACGTCTGCAAAAACACATTTCTTATTTATACAACAAGGGACATATGTATTTGAAGTACAACGATAATTTATTGTTTCACGGCTGTGTTCCGTTGAACGAAGATGGAAGCTTTATGGAACTGCAAATTAGGGACAAGCAGTATAAAGGAAAAGCTTTGCTGGATAAGTTTGAAGAAATATTGCGCAAAGGGTACTTAACCAGAAACAAAGAAAATAAAGAAAAACACTTAGACTTGATTTGGTATCTTTGGACCGGTCCAGCTTCATCATTATTTGGAAAAGACCAAATGACAACTTTTGAGCGGTATTACATTGAAGATAAAGAAACCCATGTAGAAAAGAAAAACGCTTATTACAGTATGCGAAATGATGTCGCGACGTGCGAAAAAATCTTAGTCGAATTCGGATTGGATCCTGCTAAGGGACATATTATCAATGGACATACACCGGTAAAAGAAAAACGGGGAGAAGACCCGATCAAAGCTGAAGGGCGCATGCTGGTTATTGACGGCGGGTTTTCTAAAGCCTATCAAGACACCACTGGATTAGCTGGGTACACGCTGCTTTATAACTCATATGGAATGCAATTAGTATCGCACCAGCCCTTTACGTCGCTTAAAAATGCTGTTGAAAATGAATTTGATATCATGTCTACCCGCAGAGTCGTGGACCGTGAGCTAGACCGCAAAAAAGTGCGTGAAACCGACATCGGCAGACGCTTAACAAAACAAGTGACGGATTTAAAAGAATTATTAGAGGCTTATCAAAACGGGGAAATTCTTGAACAACCGAGAAAATGATTCTATTCATTAATACAAAAAGAAAGAGAAATTGAGGTTTTTTTTTAATAACCGGGAAAATTTATTGTCAGACCCTTATCTCTGGTACAATAGAAAGTGAGCACGATTTACTAAGAAATGTTATTTTTACGGAGGAGATTTTTATGAGTAAAGGTTGTACATTTTATTTTGTGAGACATGGTCAAACGTATTTTAATTTATACAGAAGAATGCAAGGGTGGAGCGATACTCAGTTAACACCTGAAGGACGCGAAGATGTCCGCCGAAGCGGCAGAGGATTAGCAGATGTAAAATTTGATGCTGTCTATACCAGTGATTTAAATCGTACCATTGAAACCGGCGGAATTATTTTAGAAGAAAACCATGCTGCCGAAAAATTACAAATGCAAGCTATGCCGGAATTTAGAGAAGTCTTTTTTGGCTCTTATGAAGGTTTGGATATTGATGAAGTATGGGAAAGCATCAATGAAGTGATGGGATTTCCTACAGTAGCAGAATTATGGGCTGGATCGAGTATCCCTGAGCAAATGGATGCAACGAAAAAAGCTGATCCTTACCATCACGCAGAAGATTTCTTGGAGTTTTGGTTACGCCTTGAAAAAGGACTCTTAAAATTAATCAAAACACATCGCGATACAGGAGATAACGTTTTAGTTGTAGCACATGGCAATACTATTCGTTATATGTTAAACGGCTTGATTCCTGAGTTGGAAAATCCTCAACCGCTGTTAAATGCCAGCGTTTCAAAAGTAAGCTATTACGATGGCCGTTACCATTTGAAGAGCTACAATCAAATCGAACACTTTAAAGATTTAGAAAAAGACTAAAAACGATATAAAGGGGAACAACCGATTGAATCCAAAAGCATTAGTATTTTTTGATTTAGATGGAACATTATTGAATAAAGAATCTAAAGTTGACACAGAAGTAGTCGAGGCCCTAGAACAAATGAAAAAGAACGGCAACATTCCTTTTATTGCAACTGGGCGAAGCCCGATTGAAATTCAGCATGTACTAAAAGAAACGCCAATCGATTCGTTTATTACGCTTAATGGGCAGTACATTGTATACGAAGGCAAAGAAGTTTATCGAAATCGCATTCCTGAAAAAACGTTGGTCAATTTAAAACAGGCAACAGAAGAACGAAAATTTGCACTGTCTTTTTATACGCATGATAAAATCCGGGCAACGCGTGAGACAGAAGTATTAAAAGAAGCGTATCAATTTATTCATGCCGAAGTTCCTTCTATACACAGTACTTTGCATTTAGAAGAAGAAGTGTTGATGGCATTGGTATTGAATACGGACAAAACACAAGACGCTTATTTTAAAAAGAATTTTCCAGAATTGTCTTTTTACCGGAATACCCCTTATAGTATGGATACTATTCCAAAAGGCAATTCAAAAGCTACCGGTATTACAGAACTAGTTAAGACGTTGAAGTTTGAGTCTATACCGACTTTCGCTTTCGGCGATGGGTCCAATGATATTGAAATGGTCGAACACGTGGACTATGGAGTAGCAATGGGCAATGGACTAGCAACTTTAAAAGAAAAGGCAACATACATTACTGCCAGCCACGTTGATGGCGGAATCGTTGAAGGATTGAAGTATTACGATTTGATTTAACAAAAAAGGAAAGGAGCCATTGCTTCTTTCCTTTTTTGTTTGGCCCAAGTGAAATTTAAAAAATCGCTGGTACTAGGATACTATCTAGTGCCAGCGATTTTGGTGATGGTTAAATTGATTAAGCAGACAATTGACTGAAAATCTCTCCAACTGCCCCTTCTATGGTCAGATCTACTGTCAAATCAAGATCCAACGGTGTTTTATTGATTACTACTACATGATTTCCTTCAAAATAATGGATCAAGTTTTTCGAAGGATTGACTGTTAAAGAAGTACCCGCAATAATCAGCAAATCTGAACTAGCCATGATTTTTTTAGCTCGGTCTAACACTCCAGGTTTTAAATTCTCCCCAAATAAAATAACATCTGCACGGATAATGCCGTTGTCAATTGGGCATCTGGGTATATTTTGTTCATCTCGCTGAATCTCGTTATACGGATATTCTCTGCCGCATTTCATACAATGGAAATGGCGATTGTTGCCGTGTAATTCGATGACCAATTTGCTGCCAGCTACCTGATGCAAGCCGTCAACGTTTTGAGTAATGATTCGAACATCTTTTCCTTTTTTTTCCAGTTCAGCTAGATAAAGATGCGCAGCATTTGGTTTAGGCAAAAGAGGCGTTTTACGTGTATTGGGACGGTTAAAGAACTTTTCCGGGTGTTCCATTAAAAATCGTTTGCTCATCACTTTTTTAGGGTCTAACTGTTGCTGTTCTAATTCAGTATATGTGCCGGTGTTCGAACGATAATCGGGCAAGCCGCTTTCCGTTGAAACCCCAGCACCTCCAAAAAAGGCAATACTTTTTGCTTCGTTAATAAGTTTTTGTAACGTTTCTATTTGAGTCGTCATTTATTCTATACTCCTTCATAACATGTAATTGTTCCTACTCTATATAGTAGCAGATAATTGGGTCGTTCCGTACTAATCCGCTTGGAAAAAGGAAGAGAGTGAATGCGAAAAGGGATAAGCGAACGTATTTTCTTTTTTATAAAAATGTGTTATACTAGTAATAGAGAGTTCAATATAGGTAATGGGACTTTAACAGGAAACTTTACTATTCTGTATACACTACCCATTCGGGGGCGTTACGGATTCGACAGGTATAGGTCGAGCTTGGATTGCGTTTCGTAGGTTACGTCTACGTAAAAACGTTACAGTTAAAATAACTGCTAAAAACAATAATAACTCTTACGCTTTAGCTGCGTAATAACAGCTTAGTGTAGATCCTCTCGGCATCGCCCATGTGCTCGAGCAAGGGTCCTATAATTAGTGGGATACGCTAAACCTTTCCGTCTGCAAGGTTTAGAAGAGATTATCAGACTAGCGAAGCACGATGCCGGTTGTGTGGCTGGTGCCCAGCGAATCTTTAAATAGCATAACTATAAACGTAGATGTCTAGGTGCCGATATATTTGGACGCGGGTTCGACTCCCGCCGTCTCCATGAAAAAACTAGTTTGAAGAACTAAATCAAAAGGCTTGTAAGTGTTGATAAATCAATGTTTATGAGCCTTTTTGTTTTGAACGGAATTTGATTTAGCAGCTTTAGAAACAAGCAAAGAAAAACCCTTTTTCGTTAAAAAAATCAACGAGAAAGGGCTTTTTCTTTTTTGTGTTTTAAATAGGCGGCTTCTAAGTGATAATACCCAATACCGATGGTGATACACACCAATAGGTCTAGCGGAAACAACCATTCGGTTTTGTTGATAAAAGAAGCGGACATCCAAAAATAGACCATTTGAACAATAAAGATATGATACGATTTTTTTCCTAATTGAGCTAATCCTTCGTAAACCCGATTCCATTTCAATTTTGGCAAATAAGTCAAACCTAAGTGAAATAAGTATAAAGGATAAAAGAATGTCAATGGATCTTGACCTTTCCAAGCAGTGCCAAATGAATATAAAGGAACTTCATAATTGAAGTAATGTACCAGAATAAGATATGGTATGCTCAACAAAGCGCCAATTTTGATGAATTTTAAGCTTTTTTCGTCTTTTTGAACAAAGAAATACCAAATTCCTAATGAAATAGCAAAAAGGTAACGGAAGAAAAGCAATCTATAAAGGAATGGAGGTAAATTGAAGAAATCACTTGCTAATTCAAAAACCAAATTAAACGTAAAGCTTAGCACCAACATTAACTGGTGGTTTTTTTTTGCTAAGTAAAAAAGAAACGGCAAAAAGAAAACGATTTGAATCATGATAGAAACAAAATATCCTCCATATCCGCCGCGACCTGCTAAGTAAAAGAAAACATTTGCTTCTCTTCCAATAAAAGGAGCGATAATAAACTGAAAGATGTAAGCAACCACTGCGGGCAGCAATATGCGGCTTAACTTTTTCAAAAGCAAATTGGGCTGATAAAGTTCAGCTAACGTTTGTTGGCCATTACGTTCATAAGACATCGTATGGTTGTATCCGGTAATGATGAGAAAAAGTGGAACGGCTTGATGAATGTAAAAAGGTCCACCAATAGACAAAAGTGTTTGGTCAAAAAAACTGTGAATTAAAATCACAAAAAGGATAGCCAGTCCTTTGATAATATCAATGTTTCGGTTGTATCCCAAATTTAATCCTCCTGTTCTCTTTGTCTATTATGGGACATTTAAGCTCATTTGCAAAGCAATTTGCCACAGAGAGCACAAAAAAACTCTTCCAAATAATGAAAGAAGAGTTTTTTTATTCGTATGTATTACAGCAGTAAGATTAAAATGCTGGTCATTAACAACAGTGAAATAAGGATGCTGGCAGAAGAAAGGAACCCGACAAGTGAAGATTTGCTGCCGTAGATAATAGCGTTGATTGTTGAAAGACTGCCAAAAGGGGCAAAGGCTAATAGAACTAAAATGGTACGAACGATTTGAGGCAGCGGCAGTAAGAAATAAAAAGCAGCAGCTAAAATAGCACCAAAACCATAACGGATACCTAAAACCTTGGCTACAGTAGTTAAAGAAGAACGGTCGATTTGTAATTCTAAATACAGACCAATCATAAACATCGATAGAAAAGCATTCGCATTTGAAAAAAGTTGAACAACACTCATCACGGAAGCTGGCAAGATAAATCCTGAAAGAGCTAGTGCCAACATAATAAGATAAGTGGTAAATGGTGGAGAAGAAAGCAGTTTTTGCGCTGTTCGAACGATAGAGAAAGCTTCTTTGCTTTGTCCAGTCATTTTATCAACAGTTACAGCTGTTCCGCCAGACAGCATCAAAGAATTCCCCATATCAAAACTGCCTAAAAAAGGAACAACAGTCGGAAAGAACCCTTGGACAAACGGCATGGTGAAATTTCCAATATTGTACCCTGAAATCCCAAACATCAGCATTGACTGATCAACAGCCGATTTGTTGCGCCACAAAAATCCGCCTAGAACAACTAACAGAATATTGCTGAACAATCCCAAGAAAATCATCAAGAAAAAAGTTTCGTTTACGGACGCACCATTAAATCCCATAATAATAGCTGCTGGTAAAGTGATATGGACAATGATTTTTGAAAGGACGTGCCCATCTTGTTCTTTTAAAATTCCTCCCTTTTTGAATAAATAGGCTACAAGTATGACCAATAAAAAACTAACGGCTTGAATTAAAATCGACCCCATCTGTCCAACTCCTTTAAGTGAGATGCATTCTGATTTTTAAGCAATTAACATTTGAAAGTTAACGTTATCATACCGTTGATTGGAAAGATTGGCTAGCTATTCTGGAAAATAAGATACAATGTTCTTCTATGAAAGAGATATGGTACAATACAAAGAAAGAAGCAGGAGGAATCAGTTATGAATGGAAAGAAAAGAGCAGATATAAAAATTGGTGCATTGGTTGATATCGTATTGAAAAAAGACCAACGAACAGGCACATTGACAAGAGGACATGTAAAACGCATTTTGACAAACAGTGCCCAGCATCCACATGGAATCAAAGTCATGTTGGAAGAAGAAAATCAAGTCGGCCGAGTACAAAAAATCGTAACAGAATAAATTTCTGAAATGGTTTTTATCATTCGAATGTAATGGTTTTCAAATCAATTTTTAAAAATAAATTAAACTCTTTCCAATGCCATCAGGTTAGGCTTAAGAGAGTTTTTATGTTTTTTCCTCACAGCGTCTTAGTTCACATTTGAAGAACTACACGGTATAATGTTCTTGTAAGCTGTTCGAATTGAGTACAGCGAAATTCCAATAGGAGGAAAATTATTATGAAAATCGGTATACCTAAAGAAATCAAAAACAATGAAAATCGAGTGGCCATTTCACCGGCTGGTGTTTATAGTTTGGTAGAAGGCGGACATGAAGTTTTGATTGAAGAATCGGCAGGTAATACAGCAGGTTTTGCTGACGCTGAATATACAGAGTCTGGAGCAAAAATTATAAAGAATGCAGCGGATGTTTGGGCTGCAGATATGGTCATCAAAGTAAAAGAACCTTTACCTGAAGAATTCGCTTATTTCCGTGAGGGACTAATCCTATTCACTTACTTGCACTTAGCGGCTGCTAAAGAATTAACGGAAACGTTAATGGAAAAAGGAGTCATCGGAATTGGATACGAAACGATGGAAAAAGATGGCGCATTGCCGCTTCTAACGCCAATGAGTCAAGTTGCCGGTCGAATGGCCGTTCAAATCGGGGCACAATTTTTAGAAAATACGTATGGCGGAAAAGGAATCTTACTCGGTGGAACACCTGGTGTTTCAACAGGTAATGTTGTGATTATTGGTGGCGGTGTTTCTGGAACACATGCAGCTAAAATGGCTGTTGGGCTTGGCGCCAATGTAACGATCTTAGATGTGAATCCAACGCGTTTAGCGCAATTGGGCAATATTTTTGGAAACTCTGTAACGACTTTAATGTCGAATGAATTCAACATCCAAGAACAAGTCAAAACAGCAGATCTGGTTATCGGAGCGGTATTGATTCCAGGTTCTAAAGCTCCAACGCTGGTTACTGAAGCTATGGTTGAACAAATGGAAGCCGGTTCAGTTATCGTTGACATCGCGGTCGACCAAGGCGGTATTGTAGAAACAGCTGATAAAGTAACCACTCATGATGCACCAGTTTACACACGTCATGGCGTGTTGCACTACGCTGTTGCTAACATGCCAGGAGCAGTTGCGAAAACTTCAACGATGGCCTTGACAAATGTGACCATTCCTTATGCATTGGAAATCGCTAATAAAGGTGTTAATAAAGCAGCTGAAGAAAATCCAACAGTCTATGGCGGTATCAATGTCATGAACCATAAACTAACTAAAAAAGAAGTAGCACAATCATTAGAAATGGATTATGTTGAAGCCAGCACTTTTTTCAAGTAATCTATCAAGTACAAAAGAGTTGATCCTTTTAAGGGTCAGCTCTTTTTTTGCATATTAAAAGCACAATAACCAACAAAAGTGCTGCTCCTTGTTGATTGTAAAACGCTTTAATGATTGTTAAGATAGTCTTGTTTAAGTTAAATTACGAGAGGAAGTTTTAAGATGGGACGTTTAGAAAACAAAGTAGCAATCATTACTGGGGCAGCTAATGGAATGGGAGCAGCTACAGCCAGCATGTTTGCCAAAGAAGGAGCAAAAGTCGTACTGACAGACCTTCAAGAAGAAAAGATGCAAGAGCTGGTTTCCGTTATCAAAGAAAAAGGCGGAGAAGCGATTGCGGTCAAACACAATGTTGCTTCTGGAGCAGATTGGGATCGTGTCAGAGATGAAACCCTGAAAGCTTTTGGAAAGATTGATGTTTTGATCAACAACGCTGGTATTACCGGAGACTATACTAAGTCAGCTGAATTGACGGATGAAGAAGAATGGCAAAAAGTGATCGACATCAACTTGAAAAGCGTGTACTTAGGCGTTAATCGAGTGATTCCGATTATGAAAGAAAACGGCGGCGGATCAATCGTAAATATTTCTTCGATTGCTGGACTAGTTGGTTCTGGCGGACCATTTTCTTATACAGCTTCAAAAGGCGGCGTTCGTTTGCTTACCAAAAATGTGGCATTCAATTATGGACCGGATCATATTCGCTGCAACTCGATTCACCCTGGAACCATTAAGACACCGATGTCTGCACCTTCCTTATCGATACCAGCTATTCTGGACAGAATGCTTCAAGGAATTCCGTTGAAGTATGTAGGCGAAGCTGATGACATCGCTTATGCGTGTGTGTATTTGGCTTCAGATGAATCCAATTATGTAACAGGTGCCGAGTTGGCAGTCGACGGCGGGTACAGCGCACAATAAAAGCAAGAACGGTACAAGCAACAGCAGATAGATGGGTAAGAACTTAAAAAATAGAACTGACTTGCTGCATTAGCTGTTGAGCTGATTGCAAAAATTCAGGTCTATTTTTTTACATATAAAGGTTTAACTGATTTGTAGCTGAGCAAATCATAAAGGACATGTTTCAACCTTAGCTCTTGTCAGTTTATCCGTTTAGAAGAGATATGGTACAATTGGTTTCCGGCACACTAGCAGAAAAGATTGTCTAGACAGGTGCTGGAAAGCTTAGTAAGATAAAGAGAATAAACAATGAATGGGATTATGACTAACAAATAGGGATAAGGTAAATAAAAAGGGGGTAGCAAATAAACGATGGAAAATAAAGAAAAAGAGCAATTCAGTATCGAAGTAGCGAGACTGTATTACGAATCCGATTATAGCCAACAAGAAATTGCCAATAAATTAGGTATCTCTAGACCAACAGTTTCACGATTACTGAAAAGCGCCAAAGATAAAGGGTATGTTCAAATCAAAATAACGGATCCTTTTTCTGATTTAGCCGGGTTGGGTACGGCACTGAGAAATAAATATGATCTATTAGAAGCTCATATTGTTTTTTCGCCAGAATCAGATTATCAAAGCATCACAGAATATTTATCGCGCTTCGCAGCAGAATACCTAGAAGAAACCATACAGGATGGCACAACCATTGGGGTAAGCTGGGGAACAACGATGTATGAAATTGCTAGAAAAATCGCACCTGAAAATGTGAATGGAATCGAAGTCGTTCAATTAAAAGGCGGTATCAGCCATTCCAAAGTGAATACATATGCCAATGAAACCATTTCTTTATTTGCTAAAGCTTTTCAAACAACACCAATCAACCTTCCTCTTCCAGTTATTTTTGATAATGTAGCAACTAAAGAGTTAGTCGAACAAGACCGTCATATTCAACACATCATTGAAAAAGGCAGGCAAGCAACGGTAGCTGTATTTACAGTTGGAACAGTGCGAGAAAATGCGCTATTGTTTCGTCTAGGCTATTTTGATAAAAAAGAAATGAAGCAGTTGAAAGAAAATGCTGTTGGCGATATTTGTTCTCGTTTCTTTGATAAAACTGGAAAAATAAGCAATGATAAAATCAACAACCGAACGATCGGCATTGATTTAGAAGAATTAAAGCACAAAGAAAAATCCATACTTGTCGCAGGAGGCCATCGTAAAATCCAAGCAATTGACGGGGCACTAAAAGGAAAGTATGCAAATGTTTTAATTACAGATCAATTTACAGCAAAAGAATTACTGGATAAAAAAGATTAACATTTACGAATAGAAAACAGAGCCTACAGGAGCTCTGTTTTTTTGTTTGCTGAAATTGAAATTAATTTCAGCAAACGCTTTACAAATGATCAAGAATAAATTATACTAGCGCTAACAAATGAATGAACATAATTTCTTAATCGTTAATCATATGTTCATGCCAGAGGAAGGAGCTATAAGAATAAGAGAAAGAAATATTCAGATAATCTAAGCAAAATCATATGTAAGCGTATCAATCAAGACGAATAAGGTTTAATGCAAGAGAGTAAGGAAATTAAAAAAATTTACTATAAGGGGTTAACAAAAATGGAAAAGACAGCTTTGATTCAACAACCTGATGGTTATTTAAATAAAACACCTATTTTCCAATTTATCTTATTGTCATTACTTTTTTCTTTATGGGCTGTAGCAGCCAGTTTGAACGATATTTTAATCACTCAATTCAAATACATATTTGACTTAAGTGATTTTGCAACCGCTTTTGTCCAAAGTGCATTTTATGGAGGTTACTTTGTAGTCGCCATCCCGGCTTCAGTGGTCATAAAAAAATTGAATTATAAATTTGCTATTATTACAGGATTGGTCTTTTATATCATTGGCTGTTCGTTGTTTTTCCCAGCTTCTCATATGGCAACGTACTCAATGTTTCTGGTAGCTCTTTTTGCAGTAGCTATTGGACTTAGTTTTTTGGAAACCGCAGCGAATACTTACAGTTCTATGATTGGTCCAAAAGAACAATCGACTTTGCGACTGAACATCAGTCAAACTTTTTACCCGGTTGGAGCTATTTCAGGTATTTTGCTAGGGAAATACCTAGTTTTTCAAGAAGGCGCGAGTCTTGAAAAACAGATGGCATTATTATCTCCCGCAGAAGCCCATGTCTTTGGATTAGAAATGCTTCAGCATACCTTGGAACCCTACAAATACATGATCATGATTTTGATTGCGGTATTGATTTTGTTTGCCGTAACGAAGTTTCCGACATGTAAACCTGAGGTGAAAAAGGAAGATACAGCAGCGGACAACCCTGGAATTCTAGATACATTCCGTTATTTGCTTGGCAATAAACGGTTTAAAAAGGGAATATTAGCTCAATTTTTGTATATCGGAATGCAGACAGCCGTCTGGTCATTTACGATCAGATTAGCGTTGCACCTTAACCCCGACTACAATGAGCGGACAGCTTCAAACTTTATGATATTTGGTTTTATCGCTTTCTTTATTGGGAAATTTATTGCTAACTTCTTAATGGCTCGCTTTTCTTCTTCAAAAGTTGTTTTTGCCTATTCCGTTATTGGTTCAATTTTATTGACCTATGTAGCGCTCGTCCCAAATATGTCAGCAGTATATGTGGCCGTGGTGGTCAGCTTACTGTTCGGTCCATGCTGGCCTACGATTTATGCTGAAACCCTGGAAGTGGTTGACAGTAAATACAAAGAACTTGCCGGTGCCTTCCTAGTGATGTCAATTGTAGGTGGAGCAGTTGTACCTGCTGTCCAAGGATTGGTATCTGATTTTGTAGGCTCTATGCAACTGGCTTTCCTCGTTTCAACGGCTTGTTTTGTATATGTGGGGGTTCATTTTTATGGTGAAATAAAAGTGAAACAAGCAGCAACAAAAGCTGAACCAATCGAAGCGTAAGCAAAAAAGAAAGAATGAGAAAGGAAGAGAAACGATGATGGGAACAATTGAACTTCAACGAGATTTTTTTAAAGAAAACAGGAAAGTATTTTTTGAAAATAATGAATTTACGGTAACGTTGTTTCGCTACTCAACCAATGTAGAAGCTATTGAGGTAACAAATTCACGTGGTAAAATGGTTGTTCTTCCTTATTTAGGACAAATCATCTGGGATTTGTCTTTTGATGAGATAGATTTGAAAATGAAAAACATGTTTTCGGAACCTAAGAACGTGACTGAAATCGTGGATACGTATGGCTGTTTTTCCTTTCATTCCGGTTTGATTCGTAATGGCTGCCCAGGTCCAGAAGACGATCATACCTTACATGGCGAAATGCCTTGTGCCGATATGGATAAAGCTTGGTTAGAAATTACAGATGAGAGCATAAAAATTGGCGGTGCTAAAGAGTATACTAAAGGATTTGGCCACCATTATTTAGCAAAACCAAGTGTGACGATGCAAGCAAAAACTACATTTATTGAAATCGGCATGGACGTCAAAAATTTGGCAGGCACTGAAATGCCGTTACAGTATATGTGCCATATGAATTATGCTTATTTAGAGGATGCGCTTATGCAGCAAAACATTCCTGACGAAGCTTTCAAATTAAGAGAATCCATTCCCGAACATGTCCATCCTACTAAAAAATGGTTGGAATATACGGAAGAATTAAAGAGTGGAGAACAACAGTTAAGCACGTTAACGAAGCCGGAAATGTATGATCCGGAAATTGTTTTCTTTGCAGACCAGTTGAGACAGTATCAAAAAGAAGCGGAATTTGAGATGCTGTCGCCAAATGGGGTAACTTTCTTCACAAAATTCTCTACTGAAGAATTCAATTACGCTACGCGCTGGTTGCTGTATAATGAAGATCAACAGGTAGGTGCTTTTGTGTTACCGGGCACTTGCCGTTCTGAAGGATTTTTAGCAGCTAAAGAGGCAGGCAGTTTGATCATGCTGGCCGCTGGAGAAGAAAAATCGTTTAAAGTGATAACAGGTAAGAAATAGGAGGAAGTAAAAATGGATATAGCAGTTATCGGTTCGAATATGGTAGATCTTATTACTTATATTGATAGAATGCCGAATGAAGGCGAAACACTAGAAGCCCCTAGTTTTGAGATGGGCCATGGAGGAAAAGGAGCCAATCAAGCGGTGGCGGCAGCAAAATTAAAGTCAGACGTTATGATGGTGACAAAAGTCGGCGATGACCTTTTTGCGGATGATACGATAAAAAATTTAGCAGCTCATGGCATCAATACTGACTTTACTCAAAAAGTAGCTGGAGTGCCTAGCGGTGTTGCGCCCATTTTTGTCGACACTGAATCAAATAACCGAATTTTGATTATAAAAGGAGCCAACCAATACCTTTCGCCAGAAGATGTGGATCAAGCGGCAGAACAATTAAAATTCGTTTCTTTAATTGTATTGCAGTTGGAAATCCCTTTGCCGACTGTTTATCGGGCGATAGAATTTGGTCAGCAGCACAATATACCCGTTATTCTTAATCCAGCTCCGGCTTCACATGAATTAGATTTCGATTATGTTTGTAAGTGTGATTTTTTCATACCAAACGGGCCCGAGTTAGAAATATTAACCGGAATGCCTGTGGAAACAGATGAAGAAGTTTACGAAGCAGCTTCAACGTTGATCGAGAAAGGCGTAAAAAATGTTATTGTGACTTTGGGAAGCAGAGGAATCATCTGGATGACTAAGGAACAAACTCACCGAGTAGAGTCTCACAAAGTAGCAGCCGTTGATACTTCAGGAGCGGGAGATGCGTTTATTGGGTGTTTCGCCCATTATTATGTGCAAACCGGAGATGTGCTTGAATCAATAAAAATGGCCAATGCTTTTGCGGCACTTAGTGTAACAAAAAGAGGAACACAAGCTTCTTATCCTGATATGGAGCAGTTAAGACAGTTTACCGAGTCGCGTAAAGTGACCCAGTAAAAGTTTCAGATAAAAACAGTTAAAGCATCGCCTTTCTATAGGAAAGAGCCGTTAGATGCAATAAAAGATGGAGGAAAATAATGACTACTATAGCGAACATGATCGACCACACAGCCTTGAAACCAGGTGTAACAAAAGAGGATATTATTAAACTGACTACAGAAGCGAAAGAATACGGCTTCTATTCCGTTTGTGTCAACCCAACATGGGTAGAACTTTCAGCGAAAGAATTAAAAGGTTCTCCTGTTGAAGTCTGTACCGTCATTGGTTTTCCGTTAGGTGCTAATACCACTGCTGTAAAAGTAGCTGAGACGAAAGATGCAATCGACAATGGCGCAACTGAAGTAGATATGGTGATCAATATTGGTGCATTGAAAGAAAAAGATAATGAAAAAGTATTATCCGATATCAGTCAAGTTGTTGCAGCAGCAAAAGGGAAAGCACTAGTGAAAGTTATTATTGAAGCTTGTTTACTAACAGAAGAAGAAAAAGTACGGGCTTGTGAATTGGCTGTCCAAGCGGGTACAGATTATGTGAAAACATCGACAGGTTTTTCAACTGGCGGAGCAACAAAAGAAGACATCGCTTTGATGAGAAAAACGGTCGGAACAGAAGTCGGAGTTAAAGCCTCTGGCGGCATCCATTCAAAAGCAGATGTAGAACAAATGATTAAAGCAGGTGCATCAAGAATTGGTGCAAGTGCCGGCGTGGCAATTGTTTCAGAATAACTAAATGCAGAATAGTTGGGGCATTCTTTAGTTTTTACTAAAGGATGCTCTTATTTGTTTGCTGTAGAATTGTTTTTGATTTAGCGTTCCTAATGGGTAAGAAGTGAAAAAAATGCAAGAATAGAGTATACTGAATTTGAGTAAAACAAATAAAAGGAGTTTAGCTATGTCAAAAAACAGTAAGAAAATCCAAGTAGAAGTAAAGGAAACAGCAAAAAATAAAGACGGTTTTGTTGAATTAGAATTGTACGTCAATGAAGAAAAAATTGGAATGATCCAACAAGAAACTGGAAGTCCAGTGACCGTCATTTCAAATTCAGGAACGGAATCAAAAGCTAGATCTGTAGATGAAGGCATCAACCAATTGATCATGGATTATAATTTACACACTATTTAAGATATAAAGTTGCGAAGAAATACGGTAATAAATAAATGAAGGATGTGATGAGGATGCCAGCAACTGCAAAACAAGCTTCTTTTAAAGAAAAGGCAATGACGTGGTTAGATATTATCAAACCCAATTGGGAACGAGCCGAAGTATCTTCGAATGCAGCAGAACTTGCTTACTTTATTTTACTTTCATTAGCCCCGGTTTTACTGGTTGCAGCTAATATTATCCCTTTCTTGCCCATCAGTGCAGAAGAAATTTTGCCTTATTTAAAGACAGCATTGCCAGGAGATATCTATAATGTTGTTCAACCGATGTTGATTGATTTTTTAAGCAACACAAATGGTGGTGTCATCTCTATTGGGTTGATCACGTCACTTTGGTCAGCCAGTAAAGCGTTTAATGCTGCTCAAGTCGTTTTGAATGACGTTTACGGTGTCGAGAAGAGAAAGAATTTCATTATTGTTCGAGTAGTCTCATTTCTAATCAACTTAGCAATCGTGGCTGTTGTAGGGGTAATCATGTTTGCCTTCGTTTTTGGTGAACAAATTCTGCATTTTGTAGAAAGTTTGCTGCATGTCAAACTTACTTTGATTGAAACGATCCTTAGTTTTCGATGGTTGGTTTTATTAGTCGTACTCATAGTCGTACTGACATTGATTTACTATTTGCTGCCGAACCATTCGTTATCGATCAAATACGCTATCCCAGGTGCAATTTTCGCTACAGCAGGCTGGTTGATCCTTTCTCAAGGGTTCTCATTATACGTGAAATACGCAGGGGGAGCTGCTACAGGCAGCGGGACATTTGGAGTATTTATTGTATTGATGTTGTGGCTTTATTTATCAGCGACGGTCTTATTGTTGGGAGCATTCATCAATACCATTTACTACCAGTACCGCAATGGAAAAACAGTCACACAAGCAAAACAAGAAAAAGAAGCAGCTGGAGCCGGCAAAACGGAAAAAGATTATTTGATGGATTCAGCAGAGAGACAACGAAAGAAACTGACAAAAGTAAAACCAGTGATCGAACAAGAAGAACGCTAAGCTGTCTGCTTAGTTTTCTTTTTTTTCTTCAGTTTTAGTTAAGAATAACTAGAGCCTTTTTTTTGTGTACTATTTCTTATATAATGGATAAGATTCAAAGAATGTAATGATTGAATAGAAGAGACAAGGAGATTTTCAGAAAAATGAATGAAAATAATGAATCAAAAATAGATTACGGTATTATTTTATCCGTATTGCTGTTGGCTTTAATGAGCATAGCAACGATTTTCTCTACTACTTTTTTAATAGAAGGCAAAGGTATCCAAGCTACTGTGATGCAAGTTCTCTGGTACATAATCGGAACAGCATCCATCATTGTCATTATGCAATTTGATTCGGAACAGTTATGGAAGCTGGCTCCAATTGCTTACGGGGTCGGTTTGCTGCTTCTCGTTCTGGTTTTATTTTTCTATGACCGGCCGACTGAAGCTTTTACCGGTGCAAAAAGTTGGTTCAAATTCGGCCCGATAACGTTTCAGCCTTCCGAAATCATGAAAATTGCTTTTATTTTAATGCTCGCACGTGTCGTGACGCAACACAATAGTGAATACGATCAGCATTTTGTGAGAGCTGACTTTGTGCTGTTGGGAAAGATCATTTTAACTTCTTTAGCGCCTTTGGTTTTAGTTATGTTGCAAAATGACTTGGGGACAACCTTGGTTTTCTTAGCGATTATCGGCGGTGTTGTTTTGATGTCGGGTGTGACGTGGAAAATTATCTTGCCGCTATTTTTGTCTTTTGCAGGTTTAGCCGGCGGAGTGCTGTTTATGGTAGTGTACAATCGAGATGTTTTGCTGAAATTTGGGTTCAAACCGTATCAATTTGCTCGTATCGATACATGGCTGGATCCCTATCATGATGCGGCCGATGCTGCTTATCAGTTGATTCAAAGTATGAAAGCAATTGGGTCGGGGAAAGTATTTGGGAAAGGCTTCGGTGTTTCCGAAGTGTATGTGCCGGTTCGAGAATCGGATATGATTTTTGCTACGATTGGTGAAAATTTCGGTTTTATTGGCAGTTGCGCACTGATTTTTGTTTACTTCTTGTTGATTTATCAAATGATTCGTATTTGTTTTGATACAAAAAACGAGTTTTATACGTATATCTCTACAGGAGTGATCATGATGATTCTCTTCCATGTGCTTGAAAACATCGGAATGGGAATTGGTCTGTTGCCGTTGACAGGTATTCCATTGCCTTTTATATCTCAAGGGGGAACAGCCTTGTTGGGAAATATGATGGGAGTGGGACTGGTCATGTCGATGCGGTACCATTACCGCAGTTATATGTTTTCTGAGGAAAAAGAAGGTTTTTGATCATCAGAAAACGAACGAGACAAATCAGCAAATCAAGTTGAAAAGGGGTCATCTAGCACATGCTTAACTATTATCAACATCCGACGTGCTCAACATGCCGCAAAGGCAGAAAGTGGCTGGAACAGCATGATATGGCTTATCAGGCTATCAATCTGATTGAAACTCCGCCATCTAAAGAACAGTTAGCAAACTGGATCAGGAAATCTGACTTGCCGATCCAACGTTTCTTTAATTCCAGCGGTACGCGGTATCGTGAATTAGGTTTAAAAGAAGTCGTTCCTACATTGACTATCGAAGCAGCGGCCGAACTGCTTTCAACGGACGGAATGCTGATTAAACGGCCGCTCGTCACAAATGGCAGCACAGTAACGCTGGGTTTTAACGAAGATGTATTTGAAAAAGTATGGCTTAACTAAAAAGGAGAAGAAATGAAATGACAGCGAAGAATACAATGAAATATAGCGAAAATGGATTATGGATCTTGAAAGACGGCAGCAATTACCGCATCGGTTTATCAGAAAAAGGGCAAGACGATTTAGGAGAAGTAATGTTTGTTGAGGTACCTTCTGACTTGAATGAAGTAGCAACGGGCGATAACTTGATTGGAGTAGAAGGCGCAAAAGCTGTTACCGAATTAACAGCACCTTTTTCAGGAAAAGTCAGCCGCTTTAATGAAGCATTAGCAGATGATCCGGAAAAATTAAACAGTCCAGATCCGCAAGACAACTGGATCCTTGATCTATCTGAAGTGGATGAAGCAGCCTTCAACGCTCTTTCAGATACGATTTAAAAAATTCAGTTGACAGATAAAAAAGGCTCTGTTAGACTATGAACAATATCATATTCATAGCGTTGATAAGAAGAGTACGTTCGTTACAAGCATTTATAGAGAGCCTCGGTTGCTGAAAAGAGGTAATGGGAGTCGAACCGAAGATGGTCTTTGAGCAGAATAAGTGAATGCGAAAGCACAAGCTTTTTCCGGAAGCACCCGATAAAGTGCCGCAGTATAAGAGTTGCAATGAACTCAGTACTGATTGAGGTTGGTTTAGCGATGAATCAACGAATTAAGGTGGTAACACGAAATGTCAAACTTTCGTCCTTATATTAAGTTAAGAACTTGGTATAAGGGCGGAAGTTTTTTTGTTTAACAAGAAAAGTCAGAACAGCTTAAGAAAGGAATTAAGCACATGATTGAATTAGCAAATGTAAAAAAAGTGTTTCAAACGAAGCAAGGTAATTTGACAGCTGTGGAAGACGTCAATTTGACCATTAAAAATGGCGAAATCTATGGCATCGTTGGGTATTCCGGCGCTGGCAAAAGCACGTTAGTCCGAATGTTTAATGGTCTTGAACAGCCAACAGCCGGGACCGTATCGATCGAAGGCAGTATTATTTCTCAGTTAAAAGGGAAAGGATTGAGAAAAGAACGTCAAAAAATCGGTATGATTTTCCAGCACTTCAATCTTTTATGGTCTCGGACAGTGTTAGAAAACGTGTTGTTTCCATTAGAGATTGCCAAGGTACCTAAAGAACAACGCACTGAAAAAGCGAAAGAATTGATTCGTCTGGTTGGTCTTGAAGGCCGCGAACAATCTTATCCGGCACAATTATCCGGAGGTCAAAAGCAGCGGGTCGGAATTGCGCGAGCTTTAGCTAACGAACCAACGTTACTGCTTTGTGATGAAGCCACCAGTGCATTGGATCCTCAAACGACAGATGAAGTATTGGATCTGCTATTGGATATCAATAAACGTTTGAATTTGACAATCGTCTTGATCACTCACGAAATGCACGTGGTTCGCAAGATTTGTCATAAAGTAGCGGTCATGGATGATGGCAAGGTAGTGGAGCAAGGAGATGTACTGGAAGTCTTTAAGAGACCGCAGCAAGACATCACCAAACGGTTTATCCGCCAAGACGCGAATCCGGATAGTGAAGAAACAGATCTAGTCGTCGAAGAAATGCTGGCTGAATACCCAGAAGGAAAAATGATTCATTTGACCTTTCAAGGAGAGCAAGCCAAAATGCCGATTATCTCAAGCATCGTGCATGACAATGATGTGGAATTAAACATCCTGCAAGGAAATATCCGGCACACCCAAGAAGGATCGATTGGTTCATTGTATGTTCAATTGAGAGGCAATAGCCAAAATATTGATCAAGCAATCGAACACTTGCATCAAATGAAAGTTGAAGTAGAGGTGATTGAACATGTTAGCAAATCTTAACGTAGGGGCTGGACTTTTTGCTCAATACTTTGATTTTTCAGAAGTCCGCTGGGAGAGAATCCAGGAAGCCACGATGCAAACCATCGGCATGACCATCGGCTCAGTCGTGATTGTTTTTTTCTTGGGGCTGGTTTTGGGATTATTGTTGTATGAGACAAATGGGAAAGATACCCCGTTCGCCAAACTATTGTATGGAATCGTAGCTGTTTTTGTTAATATTTTCCGGTCAGTGCCATTTATTATTTTAATTGTCCTTATGATTCCAGTCACAAAAAGTTTAGTTGGTTCCATGATTGGACCGACAGCTGCATTGCCCGCTTTAATTATTTCATCGGCTCCATTTTATGGTCGTCTCGTTGAAATCGGGTTTCGTGAAATTGACAAAGGCGTCGTTGAAGCAGCTGAGGCGATGGGAGCCAGCCGATGGGAAATCATTTATAAAGTTCTTATCCCGGAAAGCTTACCAGCCATTGTTTCTGGAATCACAGTCACGACGATTTCATTGGTAGGATATACAGCAATGGCGGGTGTGATCGGTGCAGGAGGATTAGGAAACTTAGCGTATTTAGAAGGTTTCCAACGAAATCAACCAGCCGTTACATTAGTCGCAACGTTGATCATTTTAGTTATTGTGTTTGTCATTCAAGCGCTTGGCGATGTGTTGGTCAAGCGAATCGATAAACGGTAAAAGCAACACATAAACAAGTGGGGATAAAAGGCAATATAAAAAATAAAAATTAGTAGGGGGATTTCATTATGAAAAAAAGAACATGGTTAGGTGCAATAGTCACTCTTGGTTTATCATTAACATTAGCAGCTTGCGGCAACAGTGATTCATCCTCTTCTTCTGAAACTTCAGAAAAAGACACAGTCATTAAGATTGGTGCAAGCAACGTCCCGCATGCTGAAATTCTGGAATTTGCAGAACCGCTTCTTGAAAAAGAAGGCGTTAAGTTGGATATCACCACGTATAATGATTATGTCGTGCCGAATATCGCTTTATCTGAAGGTGAAATCGATGCGAACTATTTCCAACACGTTCCGTTTTTTGAAAGTGCAGTTGCTGAAAATGATTACGATTTTGTCAATGCAGGAGCTATCCACCTTGAACCATTGGGTATTTATTCAAACAAATACAACAGCTTGGATGAAGTAGAAGAAGGCGCAACTGTTTTAGTCAGCAATAGCCAAGCCGACTGGGGCCGTGTGATCGGGATCTTAAAAGAAGCTGGTTTAGTCACATTGAAAGAAGGCGTTGAATTAACAACGGCAACATTTGATGATATTGATAAAAACCCTAAGAAACTGGTTTTCCAATATGAAAATGATCCAGCTTTGATGACGACACTTTACCAACAAGAGGAAGGCGACCTGGTTGCGATCAACTCCAACTTTGCGGTTGATCAAGGCATTAGCCCGCTAGATGATTCCATTGCGTTAGAAAGTACAAGTTCACCGTATGCAAATATTATTGCAGTACGTTCTGAAGACGCTAAAGACCCGGCTATTTTGAAATTGATCGAAGTATTAAAATCAAAAGAAGTACAAGACTTTATTCTTGAAAATTGGGATGGCGCTGTCGCTCCTGTAACCGAATAATATTGAACGAGAAAAACTGTGCTCTTAATATAGAGGACAGTTTTTTTAGTTCAATGGATGTTTAAATCAAGGATTGGATGGAGGAACGTTAGCAGAAATGGTAGAATGAACCTAAACGTTTTTACCTTATTGGAGGAAAGAAGACATGTATCGAACAGTACCAAGTAAACAACTAGATGCGAAAGTCATTTCGTATGAACGAACGAAAGCCGTCATTGAAGGTGTGATTGAATTAAGTTTAGGAATAGCAGTCTCGATCGTTACAGTACAATTGGGATGGCCCAAATTCTTATTGATTTTTTGGCTGGGGATCCCCGTTATTGGGTACATTTTTAGCGGACTCATTCTGCCCACGCTTAAATTACGCTCCATTCGTTACGAACTGCACCCATTAGTGTTAGAAATTATGACCGGTTTATTTTTTAAAAAACGCGAAGTGATCGCTGTGGAAAGAATCCAGCATATCCTCGTTAAAGAAGGTCCATTGGCGCGCAAATTCGGCATTCAATCGGTTCACATCGATACAGCCGGAACGACACACGAAGTTCCTTTGTTGCTGAAAGCAGAAGGAGAACAGTTAAGGCAACAGCTCATGGTACAAATCAAGGCGGTGACGACTGATGTCTGAGAAGAATAAATTGCACCCGTTGACACTAGTAACAGCTTTATTTAATCGGGCGAAAAGGTTGATCGTGCCAATCGTTTTCCTAGTTTTTCTTAATATAGGCGAAGAGTCAATGCCGATTTTTCTGATACTTCTATTCGTGGTCGTTTTCTTGGTCAGTTATAGTTTCGATGTGGTTCGGTATCTGCGCACGTCTTACTGGGTTGAAGGCAATCGTTTTGTATTGCAGACGGGTATTTTTATCCGCAACGAAAAAGATGTGCAGATCAGCCGCATTCAAAGCATTGATTACCAAGAAAGTATTGTGCACCGGGTTTTTCACTTAACAAAATTAGAGATTAAAACGCCTGGAAAAGGCATCAGTCTAGATGCACTTTCAAAAGCACAAGCTTTACAGTTAGCGGATTATCTTCATCATTTGAAAGATCGTTTAAAAAGCACTGTTGAAATCGAGGAAGACGAAGAAGAAACGCCATCAGCTTCTATGGATCAACACAGCGGCTTTTCGTTGCAGCAAGCTGGCGTAACCAAAGAACTGTACGCGATGTCGCTAATCGATATTGTTAAAATGAATGCGATGGGAGACGTTATCCTAAAAGGCTTTTTAGTGGTTGTAGGAGGAATCAATATCTTCGCTGAATTGATTCCGGAAGCATGGGTGGCACGCATCAGTGCATTAGCAACATCCGCAACTTGGACGATGCTAACGGTCTTAGTCATCGGTGTTTTTTTGATTGTTTATATCATTGGCACTCTTTTTTCTGTTATCCGAAATTTTGAATACAAAGTAGAATTAACCAAAGACTATATTACGATTGAAAAAGGGTTATTTGAAGTGAAAAGCCAGACGATCGCATTGAAAAATGTCCAAAGTCTCAGAGAACAACGCAACTGGATCCAGCAATTGTTTGGTTATACCTCCTTTTATATCGGCATAACCAGTGATGAAAAAGAGACCAATTCAGACGCATCAAAAGAAGTTCAAGAAAAAGGCCAGATTTTATTGCTGCCGTTGGTGAAGAAAAAAGAATTGGCAGCGATGATACAAGAAATACTGCCGGCGTATCGCTGTGATCCAGCACAAGCAGTTGTTCCGATCCGTTCATGGAGACGTTTTGTTCAATTTCCGTTATTATTTTTAGTCGTGGCGTCTATTGGCATCAGCTTATTTGTCTGGCAGCTGGCTTGGATAATTGGCTGTATTCTAGCGGTCTTTTATCTTTTCTATGGGTATCGGCGTTACCGTAAAACCGGTTATGCACTGTCTCCAAATGAATTGACCTTAGAATTGCCAAAATGGTTTTCAACAGAAACGATTTACCTGCGCAAAGAGCGGATTTTACAAATGACCGTTAAACAACAGTATTTTTTGAAGAGAAGCCAATTGGGCAAATTAGAAGTAGCAAGTGCTCTTGGAGACAGCGCTCAGGAAAAGCAGCTCTCTTTTATTGAAGAAAAAGATTGCCAACGACTATACGATTGGTTTGTTGAAGAAGGGAAGGCTGGCGAATATGGAACCGCAAAAGAAAATCAGTTCTAAAGTTGTTAAAGCTTGGCGCATTCGGGCGGCTCTGATGTGTTTGCCTATTGCAGCAGTCACCTGTGTTTATCTGATCATTGAATTTTTTGCAGCAGACCGTATTTTTCCAGCTTGGGTAAGCGGTATGGCTATCGGCCTAAGTGTAGTTTGTCTTCTTATTTTTGTGGGTTTAGTGCCTTGGTTGAAGCAGCGATTTTGGCGTTACGATTATAGTGAAGACGAAATTGATGTTATTTCAGGCATCTGGGTGAAAAAAAGACTGACGATACCGGTGATCCGCATTCAAAATATTGAAACCAGTGTTGGGCCTTTGACCAAAAGAATGGGATTAATGTCTTTGACGATAACAACCGCTGCTAAAAGCCATCAGTTGCCGGAAATGGAAAAAGACGAAGCAGTCGAGTTTAAAAAACAAGTACAAGCTCTCATACAAGCTGCGATTCACTAATTAAAACAGCAAAAAGGACTTGTTAAATGGTTTATGCCATTTAGCAAGTCCTTTTTTAATAGTTTATGCTTGTACTGCTTTGACACGACTAACAAATTCGTCAAACAGCTGCTGCATCTTGCGATCTTGTTTCATCATTAATTCTGGATGCCATTGAACCGCAACAATACTTTGTTTTGGATCAACCGCTTCAAATCCTTCAATCAGCTTGTCTTTGCTCCAAGCAACAGCTTTGAACGGTTTAGCTAATGTTTTGACAGCTTGGTGATGGTACGTATTGACGATATACGTTTCGCCAAATATCTTACCTAAAGAACTGTCCGGATCGATCACAATCGTATGAGCGCCCGTTTCAAAATGAGTTTTTTGAATGTGCTGTACCGCTAATTCAGGGTAGTCTGAAAGATCTTGGTAAAGGGTGCCGCCGTAAGTGACGTTTAACAACTGCAATCCGCGGCAGACAGCCAAAATCGGTTTTTTTTGAGCGATAGCAGCTTCGATCAAAGCCATCTCAAAAGCATCACGAGCAGGATTAGTAGCTTCCAATTGCAAACTCGGTTCTTCATTGTATAACAGCGGAGAGACGTCTTGTCCACCGGCTAATAAAAGCCCATCAATTCGTGAAATATAATCGCTGGCATCTGTAGGAGAGCTGATTGGCAAGACTACCGGCGTTCCTTCAGCACGGTCAATGCCGTCGACGAAGCCTTGCGGTGTATACGTAACTGGCAACCCGTTGGTTACCGCTAAATCACTTAACACATTCCCGGCTATTCCAATAAGTGGTTTCATCATTATCTTATCCTTCTTTCGCAAAAATCACTGTCTCATTCAATTGCAGCAGCTCCTAACTGAGTAGCTGCATGAAAAAGACTTTTGTCTAGTTTACCTTATTTTCAGCAGAAAAGTAAGTATCTCTCCTTATTGATTCAACTACAGCCGGTAGTGAAATTTTCGGTTCCGAAAATTTTCTGATTAGTGCTAAAAAGGAGAGAGTTTGTCTCAAAAACAGGGAAACGTGATTTGACTGCTATTAAACCTCAAAAACATCTTGTCGGTCTGTCTAATTGAGAACAAGAAAAACCAGCTAAAAGCTTTTATTTGGAAGACGTCTTTTATCTCATCGTTCATTGCGTAAAATAACCAATTGAGCTAAAATGAAAGCGACAGAGAAAGGGTTTACTCTTTTTTGATACGAACTAAAAAATAAGAAAACAACTAAAGGAGTTTTTTGGTTATGGCAGTCTTAGAGATCACTAATTTACATGTTTCAATCGAAGGAAAAGAAATTTTAAAAGGTGTCAATATGACTATTAATACGGGCGAAATCCATGCAATCATGGGTCCGAATGGAACAGGCAAATCAACGTTAGCAGCAGCCATCATGGGGCATCCTAGTTATGAAGTGACCGAAGGAACAATTTTTCTAGATGGGGAGAATATTTTAGACATGGCCGTCGACGAACGAGCCCGTGCCGGATTATTTTTAGGAGTCCAATACCCTAGTGAAATAGCGGGAATCACCAATGCTGAATTTATGCGGGCAGCTATCAATGCACGCAGGCCTGAAGATGATAAAATCTCCGTGATGAATTTTATCCGAAAGATGGACGAGAAAATGGCGGTGCTGGATATGCCGGAAGAAATGGCTGAACGGTACTTAAACGAGGGATTTTCTGGCGGAGAGAAAAAACGCAATGAAATCTTGCAATTGATGATGATTGAACCGACTTTTGCTATTTTAGACGAAATCGATTCTGGTTTAGATATCGATGCGTTAAAAGTTGTGTCTAAAGGCGTTAATGAAATGCGGGGGAAAGACTTTGGAGCATTGATCATCACCCATTACCAACGCTTATTAAATTATGTCACACCGGATGTCGTACACGTGATGATGAATGGCGTAGTGGTTAAAACCGGCGGCGCAGAGTTGGCGAAACGATTAGAAGCAGAAGGCTATAAAGGCATCCGCGATGAATTGGGCTTAGACGTTGAATTAGGTGACGAATAGGGAGGGGGAATCAAGATGAACGAAACAAACTTTATGGATCAACTTGATGCCGTTCGCGATTTTTCATTGATCCACGGTGAGCCGGAATGGATGCTGCAGCTTCGATTAGCAGCGTTGGAGAAGATCGATGAGTTGGCGTTGCCTGTTATTGAACGGGTGCGTTATCACCGATGGCCGTTGTTAGAAGCACCTAATTTTTCAGTAATGGAAGATCCCGTTTTCTTGGCAGAAGATTTTTTGATCGACGCTAGCGATGCGCCTAAAATCATCCAAGTCGGTTCACAAACCGCTTTGGAACAGCTGCCGATGGAATTGATTGAACAAGGCGTTATTTTTACAGACATTTTTACCGCAATGGAAGAACACCCGGAATTGCTAGAAGAAGCGTATATGCAGTTAGCTGTCAAACCAGATGAAGATAAGTTGACAGCCTTTCATGCTGCGTTTATGAACAGCGGTGTTTTCTTGTATGTGCCTAAGAATGTTGTGATCGAAGAGCCTCTGGAAGCTGTCTTTGTCCAAAATAGTCAAGCCAGCACTAGTTTTATCAAACACGTCTTGATTTATGCAGAAGCCAACAGTGAATTTACGTATGTCGAAAAATACCAAACGATTGGCGAGACAAGCAATGCTGCTAACATCGTCGCAGAAGTCATTACAAAACCAGGAGCAAAAGTGAAGTTTTCAGCAGTAGATGAATTAGGCGAACAGACGACTTCTTACTTTAATCGCCGCGGCCATTTATTAGGCGATTCGCAAATCGAATGGGCGATTGGGGTCATGAACCAAGGCGATGTAATCGCCGACTTTGATTCGGATTTGATCGGCGAAGGTTCGCACAGTGAAATAAAAGTCGTTGCTATCAGCATGGGCAAACAAATCCAAGCCATCGATACGCGTGTGACCAATTATGGCCGGCATTCGATTGGACATATCTTGCAGCATGGTGTTATCCGCGAGAAAGCAACGCTGACATTCAACGGTATCGGCCACATTATCAAAGGCGCTAAAGGAGCCGATGCCCAACAAGAAAGCCGTATTTTGATGCTGTCCGATAAAGCGCGTGGAGATGCGAATCCGATTTTGTTGATCGACGAAAACGATGTGACAGCGGGACATGCTGCCAGTGTCGGCCGAGTGGATCCGGAAGAAATGTACTATTTGATGAGTCGCGGTATACCGAAAGAAGAAGCGGAACGCTTAGTGATTCGCGGCTTTTTAGGTTCAGTGATTTTGGCGATCCCATTGAAAGCGACGCGTGATGAATTAGTGGAAACCATTGAAGGGAAGCTAACCAAATGAACCAGCACGGCGAAGCATGGAAAAAAGATTTTCCGATTTTAGATCAGCAAGTCAATGATGAACCGCTGGTTTATTTAGACAGCGCAGCAACCAGCCAAAAACCGACGCAAGTATTGCAGGCAGTCGAAACGTATTATCAAACAGCCAATGCCAATGTTCACCGCGGTGTTCATACCTTAGCGGAGCGGGCAACGGCGCAATACGAAGCAGCGCGCGAAAAAGTCCAACAGTTTATCCATGCGAAAGAAACAGCAGAAATCTTGTTTACGCGCGGCACGACCACCAGCTTGAACTGGGTGGCAAAAAGTTACGGTGAAGCGAATGTGAATGAGGGCGATGAAATCGTGATTTCTTATATGGAACACCATTCCAATATCGTTCCTTGGCAGCAGCTCGCTAAAAGAACCAAAGCGACATTGAAATACATTG
Organism: Carnobacterium sp. CS13; assembly: GCF_016653495.1. Classification (NCBI taxonomy): domain Bacteria; kingdom Bacillati; phylum Bacillota; class Bacilli; order Lactobacillales; family Carnobacteriaceae; genus Carnobacterium; species Carnobacterium sp. CS13. The sequence continues at coordinate 498,298 of NZ_CP067364.1, forward strand.
CGTTGACAGCAGACGGACAATTAGACTTGGACAGTGCAGCACAACAAATTACACCGCGTACAAAAATCGTCGCATTGACCCATGTATCGAATGTACTGGGCAGTGTCAATCCAATCGCTGAACTGACTCGAATGGCACATGCTGTGGGAGCTGTCATCGTCGTTGATGGAGCACAAGCTGTTCCGCATATGGCGGTCGATGTGCAACAATTAAACGTTGATTTTTATGCCTTTAGCGGCCACAAAATGCTGGGACCGACTGGCATTGGCATTTTGTATGGCAAACGGGCTTTATTAGAACAAATGGAACCTGTAGAATTTGGCGGCGAGATGATCGACTTTGTCCATGAGCAAGAAAGCACGTGGACCGAACTGCCGTGGAAATTCGAAGCGGGGACGCCGAATATCGCAGGAGCGATCGGCTTAGGTGCAGCGATAGATTATTTAACCCAAGCAGGTTTAGATAACATTTATGCGCACGAACAAGAACTGGTCGCTTACTTGCTGCCCAAACTTCAAGCCATTCCAGATGTAGTGGTTTACGGACCAATCGATGCAATTGAACGCACCGGAGTTGTGACGTTTAACTTGGAAGGCGTTCATCCGCATGATTTGGCCACGGCATTAGATATACAAGGCGTGGCCGTTCGTGCTGGACACCATTGTGCACAGCCGTTAATGCAGTACTTAAAGGTTTCGTCAACGGTTCGTGCCAGCTTTTACTTATACAATACAACCGCGGATGCAGACCGTTTAGTAGAAGCACTGATAGCCGCAAAGGAGTTTTTCAATCATGGCACTATCTAGATTAGATCAATTATACCGGCAAGTAATTCTCGATCATTCCAGCCATCCTCACCATCATGGCCAATTGGAAAGCGCGACAAACCAAATCGAATTGAATAACCCGACTTGCGGCGATGTGATCCAGCTGCAGTTGATACTTGAGGAAGACCGAATCAAAGATATTCGCTTTTCAGGCAGCGGCTGTGCCATCAGTACAGCCAGTGCCAGTATGATGACCGATGCAGTGATCGGCCGCACAGCAGAAGAAGCCTTGGGATTAGTCGACCAGTTCTCGCTGCTGGTCCAAGGCAAAGAAGACGAGAACACGGCAACATTAGGAGACGCTGTTATTCTTAGCGGGGTTTCAAAATTTCCTGCCCGTATCCGTTGTGCAACATTAGCATGGAAAGGGCTCGAAAAAGCTTTGATTGAAGCCCAAGAACAAAAGAACAAGTAAAAGAGAAGAAGAGCGAAAGGAGTTCTTGAACATGAGCGACGTACCAGAAACACAAGAGTACCAATTTGGTTTCCATGACGATGTCGAATCGGTTTATACCACTGGAAAAGGGATTTCAGAAGATATCATTCGAGAAATATCTGGTCGTAAAGACGAACCGGAATGGATGCTGGATTTTCGGTTGAAGTCTTTCCGTCATTATGAGAGCCGGCCAATGCCGAAATGGGGCGCAGATTTGTCGGAGATCAATTTTGATGAAATTACGTATTATAAAAAATCCAGCAACAAACCGGAACGCAGCTGGGAAGATGTACCGGATAAAATCAAAGAAACCTTTGAACGAATCGGAATTCCTGAAGCGGAACGCAAATATTTGGCCGGTGCCGGAGCCCAATACGAATCAGAAGTCGTTTACCACAATATGAAAGAAGAATTCGAAAAAATGGGCATCGTCTTTTTAGATACGGACAGCGCCTTAAAAGAGTATCCAGAAATATTCAAAGAACATTTTGCAACGGTTGTCCCGCCGACTGATAACAAATTAGCCGCCTTAAACTCAGCTGCTTGGTCAGGCGGAACGTTTATCTATGTACCCAAAGGCGTCCGCTGCGAAGTCCCATTGCAAATGTATTTCCGCATCAATGACGAAGGTATGGGTCAATTTGAACGGACATTGATCGTAGTGGATGAAGGAGCCAGTGTCCATTATGTTGAAGGCTGTACGGCACCAACCTTTTCGTCTAGCAGTTTACATGCCGCGATCGTAGAAATCGTCGTCAAAAAAGACGCTTACTGCCGCTACACGACCATCCAAAACTGGTCTGACAATGTCTACAACCTAGTGACTAAAAGAGCCACAGTCGATGCAGGCGGTACGATGGAATGGATCGACGGCAACTTAGGCGCGAAAACCACCATGAAATACCCGAGCGTTTACTTAAACGGGAACGGAGCTCGCGGTACTATGCTGTCTATCGCGATGGCCGGTGCCGGACAAAACCAAGATACCGGAGCAAAAATGATTCACAATGCTCCCAACACATCCAGCTCAATTGTTTCCAAATCAATTGCTCATGACGGCGGAGAAGTCAACTACCGCGGACAAGTGACGTTCGGGAAAAACTCAGGCGGATCGATTTCACATATCGAATGCGACACGATCATTATGGATGATTTGTCTAAATCCGATACGATTCCTTTCAATGAAATCCATAACGGCAATGTGTCGCTGGAACACGAAGCTAAAGTATCCAAAATTTCCGAAGAACAACTGTACTACCTGATGAGCCGCGGTTTGACCGAAGAAGCAGCCACTGAAATGATCATCATGGGCTTCGTCGAACCCTTCTCCAAAGAACTGCCGATGGAATATGCGGTGGAATTGAATCGGTTGATTGCTTATGAGATGGAAGGGTCAGTGGGGTAATAAACATAAAGAAACACTGTGTCAAATCAGTTTGATACAGTGTTTGTAGTAGACATCTAAGGCGGAATTTAGCTGCTGCTTTAGGTGTTTTTTTACTTTTTTTAAATTATTTGTTGCCTTTAAGCAAACAACGAGTGTATGTATTAAAAGGAAAAAGGTCTATTATTTCTTGTTTTACTTCATCTGGAAATGATAAAGACATTCATAAAAATATTCATGTAGAACAAGAATATTTACCAATTAGTATCGTTCTCGTTGTAGGAGAAGTTATGTATGCTCACGTAATGATTCGGTTTCTTTAAAACAACCAATAGAAAGAGATGAAGGAGTGTTTATATAAGAGGAATTTTGCAGTTAAGAACGCAATTATTTACTTCAAAAAACCGTCAGAGGTTTTCTCTGACGGTTCGAAAACTACTTATTTACATCGCCATCCAATTGGGTTCTAAAATGTTTCCGTCTGGATCTTCCACTTCAAGTCCGAACATTTGATCCTCGGGTATCCCCATATCTACTTTGTAAAAATCACCGCCATTGGCTTTAGCTGTTTCAGCAAATTTTTTAACTGCATCAGCACTATCCATGCTGAATGCAATGAGAGAACTGCTGGTTGTTTGAGTATCTGCAATTGTTTTGTCTTTAATAAAACAGCTGTAAAATTCGTGGTTAAGCAGCATAATCCAAAAGTGATCATCCCAAACCATTGAGACAGCTTCGTCTGTTGAAAATTCTTTGTTTTTAGTAAATCCTAATTTTTCATAAAATGCAGCCGAACGATTGACATCAGAGACAGGAAAATTGACAAAAACCATTGTTGTCATAAAAATCCTCCGTTCTTTTCATTTTTTGGTTCTACTACGAATATAGCATCTCACGAGGGGATATGTTTGTCAAAAATAGTCGATTAAATTATGCTTATTCTTATAAGGTTAAGCCAACTTTATAAGAGTAAGAAAAGAACCCTTTTAATGACAATAAAGCAGGTTATAGCAAAGAACGAAAATAATAGTTTTATGATTGGTATTCAGTGTTTTTCTCTTTATATTAATTAACCTATTTATGGCTGTATCTGTTCTCTGCTTGACCAGTTGATTAGTTGAAGAGGGCAGTAGAGTAAAATAAAAAAGCTAGAAACACAGACTAAAAGTGTTTTTAGCTTTCTTTTATATTTATATAATCTCTTCTGCGTATTCCCATGTCGCACCATCATCGGTTGACCGATAAAGGACTTTACTGCCTCCGTTATGATCACCGTCTTCTCCTTGTCCGACTAGAAGGAAAAGATTTCCGTTTTCTTTAGAGGGCATTTCTGGAAAATCAAAAGGAGCGTATTTCTCAGTATCTGTTAAAGGAACTTCAATAGTTGGCAGGTCTACTTTTTCAAAAGTGCTGCCGCCGTCGGTTGTCCGATATAAATCTGCATAGGTTGAACCGCCGTGAGCCAGTCCAATAAACCCAAGTTTTTCATCAATAAAAGTTATACCTGTTGAAGTACCTATTTCTCCTGAAAATGGATCAGGATTGAATGTTTCCCAAGTATTCCCGCCATCTAAGGTTTGGTTCAAGGTATAAAAACGAGAACCTGCAGCAGCATCGACTACACTTAATTGATAGCCTAAATACTCATTTATAAAGTAAGTCTCCTCATCATTCTTATCCTGATTGGCTGTGCTTACTTTATCCTGTAATGAATCGGATATCGAGGAATAATCAACAAAACGGACGGGGGTGATTCCGCTGCTATTCGGCGCATAGACCGAAATAGTGTAACCTGTAATTTCATCCTTGGCGGTTTCTATTGGGAAGGTATCGCCTTCTTCGTCAAAATAAAGAATTCCTTCAGTATTGTACCCCCAGCTCCGGTAACCGGCATAATAGATGCCAAGTGTCTCTTCGTTCCAGTCATCAACAGTTTCTTTTATAGGAAGGTTCTTCACATTATTGATCAGTGGTCGGAGCTTCATAGTTTCATCAAAAGGTGTATCCGTATAACCATTTAAGTACACAGTGATGTCATTGCTTTTCGAACGGTCATAATCAATCAAAAAACTCTTTATCTCACCATCGTCATTTAAGCCATATAAAAAGCTGTAGAGAGAAGTGATTTGACCGTCTTTAGTGAACGTTAAGTCGAAATGATTGCTGAGATACAATTCATTTGGCAAATCAATTTTAGTTTGAAGGTCTGCAAATAGTCCATCTAAGTCATCTTTGTATACATTATCATGAACAAATTCTACTTTACGCTTATTGAATAAGTCTTCAATGACAAACGCTAATTTTCCTTGAAGATTTGTGCCGCTTTGGTAGATATTTATTCCAGTGGCAAATGTAATGACAACTAAAGAAATCGTGCTGACCATCACCCATAACTTGCTGATCTTTTCTAAAGCAGAAGAAGTGCGCTTTTTAGTTGTGCTTCTCTTCCGTTTAGACCGATACAAGCACCAAGCAAACCAAATGAACAAACTAAGAAAAGCGATTAAGATAATCGGCGCTCTTAGTGCAACTCCACCATATTTAGCAAGCAGAGATAAGGAACAACAACCGATACCGTATACAACTACGATAATGGGATTAAAAACAAGAGCTCTCCATTTGTAATCTTTTTTCTTCAATTAGACATCTCCCTTATCAAGTGAACCATTTTCGACAATAGTCTATGACTTATTTTACCATTTGTAAAGCTTTTTTAGCTTTATCTATTTTGGAAAATATGTTTGAATGGAATAGATAAGTTGATACGAGATTTTATTTAAGTTACAATAAGTAAGTGAATATAAATACCTTAAACCGATAAAAATAAAAAAGTTAACGACTAGGAGTGTTGAAATGCAAGTAGAATTTTTTCATGATGTGATTTGCAGTTTTTGTTTTCCCATGTCTTACCGTATGAGGAAAGTGGCTAAAAAGTACCCAAAACTAGAGATTATTCATCGTTCATTTGCTTTAGGATGGGAAAAAGAGCAATTCATTCAAATGTTTGGTTCTCATGAAGCGGTCAAACCTGAAGTGATTCACCATTGGGAACAGGCTAACCAAAACGATGACGAACATCGTTTCAATATTGAAGGAATGAAAGAGCAAGACTTCTTATTCCCAACATCTAAAAATGGATTAAAAGCCTCGAAAGCTGCTGGAATGATCGCTGACCAAGAAGCGTATTGGGCTGTTTTTGATGGTTTACAACAGGCTTTATTCGTAGAAAACAGAAATGTATCTGACTTGGCGGTTATTGAAAATGTGGTGAAGCAAACGGCTGTTGATTTTGATGCTTGGAAAGCACAATTCGAGAGTCCGGAAACTGAACAAGCTGTTATGGAAGATTTGCAACGAGTAAAAGCTTATGGTATCCAAGGAGCTCCTGCAATAGTGGTAAATCAAAAATATTTGATCAGCGGGGCGCAGCCTCAAGAAGTGATCGAACAAACGATTGAAAAAATTGCTGAAGAAGAAGGGTTTCAATTAAAAGGATTAACCTTAATGGGGTCAGATGCTGCAACGTGCAACATGGTTGATGGCAAATGGATTTGTGACTAACAACCCATTAAATTAATATACAAATATTTGAAAGAGAGCTTAATGTTATTCCTATGCATTAGTTATACGCTAATGACCAAGGAGATAACGATAAAGCTCTTTTTTTTTTGCATAATCAGAACAAATAAAAACTCTCTATCAGCTTTTATTTAGGATAACGTTTCCTAGAGTGTATGAATATTGTGTATACTATACGTACATAGAAACTAATGGACATGAAACGGTTATCAGCACTAATTGAAAACAGTTATACAGTTAAAAGAAATGAATTTATAGACAAAAGAAAGAGGGGATATAGAGATGAATAAAAGAGTAAGAAGGTTGTTGGGTATTGGAGTTGCTTTTCTGTTTAGTATGACTTTTGGTGAAACGGTTTTTGCGGAAAATGAACTATCGGATATGACCATTGAAGTTGAGTTGCAAGAAGACGGATCTGGGATTGTCACAGAACATAGAAAAATGATTATGGACGATGGTACTGAATTGTATATTGTGTTGGATGATCTGCAGGATTCTGCATTGCTTGATTTTTCAGTAGCTGGTTTTCAAGAGGTGAAAGATTGGGATGCAGATGCTTCATTAGAGGAAAAGGCTGGTCACTATGGCACTGTAGAAACGGGTAGCGGATTAGAGCTCATCTGGGGTATTGGCGAATATGGAGAAAATGAATACGAAGTGTCTTATACTTTATCAAATTTAGTTCGTGAATTGGAAGATGGGCAGGCATTGCTATGGAATTTTGATACCTTTTCTGATATTCCAGCAGAAAATTTAACGGTTGAAATTACGGGGGTTGAACCCTTTACAGAAGAAAATGTCCGCTTCTGGGGATTTGGTTTTGAAGGGGATCTTCAATTAGAAGGCGATACGGTCGTTTGGAGAGCTGAGGAAGAAGTGGACAGCAGTAAAGATGTAACGGCACTGCTCCAATTTCCCCAAGGACTGTTTAATACACAAGCCAGTGTAGATATGACTTTGGAAGAACAGCGCGAAATGGCCATGGATGGCTCAGCTTATAATGACGGGGCTTCTTCTAATACGGTTCCGATAGTTATTATTTCTCTATTAGCGGTTGCTGGCGGAGGAAGTGTTGTTTTGGGAACCAAGTATTACAAGAATTTAAAAAAAGCGAAAGAAGAAGCTGGGCAAATGCGTTCAGGAGCACAGAGGATCAAAGAGAATAGTGAGGTGTTTTTAGAAGAAGTTCCGTATCATGGCGAAGATTTTGCAGGAATTGCTTATTTGCTGCAAGACATTCAAAAAGGGTATTTCGAAGATTACTTCTCAGCTTATTTATTGAAATGGTTATCAGAAGAACGGATCCTTATCCATACAACTGAAGATAAAACGATGTTTGGGGATGATTTTGATACGGAAATAGAAATTATTCATTTTGAAGAAGAGCATGCACGTTATCCTCAATCGTTTACTGATTTTGTGGATAAAATAGAGACGAATCATAAAGTAAGTTATGAGACCGGATTGTGGCTCATGTTATTGGATGCTTCAAACAGTAGAGGTTTCATTGAAGACGATAAAATGAAGAAATGGGCAAAAAAACATGCCAAAGAAGTAGAAACCTTTGCAGATTATTTGATCGATTACTCAAAAGAGTATCTAGAAAAAGAAAACCTCATTTCATTTAAAGAAATCGAAGTATGGAGCACGAAACATGAGGTGGCTATTGCTAGTCCTGAAGGCGACAAGTTGTTTGATCGTCTAGTTCAATTTGATAATTATTTAGAAGAAATCGAATTAGACGGTTTTGCTGACAACACCAATCCTTTCTCTTTTGAAGAATTTTTATTCTGGAATACCTTGTACTTTAAAAGTGAGGAAATAACAAAGGAATTCAAGGAAATGATTCCAAATCCGAATAATGTCTCTGGAGAGAATAACTTTATCTATTATTACTGGTATTGGAACGGTATGACAGGATTCAGAAAAAATTGGTCCACTGGATTAGCTAGCGGCGGATTCCATTCAAGTGCTTCATCAGCAGTATCCGGAACAGGAGGCTCAACTTCATTTGGTGGAGGAGCAGGTGCCGGTGGTGGAGGCGGCGGAGGGGCTCGGTAAGCGGAGAATCTCTTTATAGTTAGATGTATGTTAATTAGTTTTAAATAAAAAAAGACAAAATATCATATAAAGGTATTTTGTCTTTTTGCTGTTATTAATTTAGTTTATTGCATTTCTAATCAAATCCTATATATACTCTTTCACTTTGAATATTACAAGGTACTCCATTGCTATCAACGTATTGATAGCCTGTCAGTTTGATATGATCGGGGAAAAGTTGAACCCCATCTATTTCTGTGACTGGTTCGGCATACTGGTAAAAATCATATCTTATTTGCTTTCTTCCAGATGTAGTTTCTCCTTGGATTGCTTTGTATCTAGGGCTATCCTTAATGATTCTAAAAGCACTTACGATCATGCCGCTTCCTGGGTAGACCCCTAGAATATATTCTATATTGCTTGCTTTATCTAAACTCATTACCCAATTACCTAAAGTTCTTTTTTTCAAGGCTTTGGATTCGGGATTATACATTTCTTCAGCTTTTAAATCTCGATTAGAATCAGATCTATCTTTTGTAGGATTGATTTTTACAAACATAATTTTATGATGACTTAGTTGATTGATATCAACAGGTTTTGGACTAAGTGCATCTTGCAATAGCTCCGCTCTTCCAAATGTTTGTAGTGCTTCCTTTTGACTATCAGAACGATGTCCACTCATAATATTGGTCAGTTTTTTAACGTTAAGATTTTGATCATCAATTAGTTTACAAAAATTAATAACCGCATTTTCTACGTGGAAAGCTTCATCTTCACTTAATCCAAAAGTCAAAATATACTTCTCAACTTCCATACCAATTGAGTGAATATTCTTTATTTCATTTAATTTTTTCTTTTCCACAAGGTCATTAGAGAAGTCAACTTTTAGATAATCTTGTTCATGAGCAAATACCCTGTTCCTAGTTCCTTTACCAATATAAAAAACTGTATGGTTAATAGGATTAACTAACACATAAATATAATAACCCAGCTGAGTAATCACTTCTTCTGTAAAACGATTCATTCCATTCTTTCCTCCATATCGGCTATAAAATACATGTTAAAAGCTTTGAAAAATATCATTTTAGTGTGTAAAAAAACAGAAAACCTTTTTTGTTATCAACGAATCGTTCTCTAAGAAAGAAAAGTAGTTTGGAGAGTCTCTTTCCATTCTATTTTTCTTTCTTCTGCTTTACCGTTGTTTGCGCCACTAGTGGATAAACACTTTATAACAGTGTAGTGCTCAAAAATAGTTGACTTTACAACTTCTTGATAAGCTTTGTTCCCATTTGCAATGACAAGTTTAATGGAAGCAGTTGAAAGTAATGTATCAAAGTCATTTAATTTCGTTTGTCTAAAGTTACTATCTAAACTCCCCATTCTATCAAAATGACTATAAATATCCCATAAGCCGAGTTTATTTTGTAACAGTAGTTCCAACCGTTTTTCATAGTCGAGTGGATCAGTAGTGTTTAGGCATTCAGAGATAATTTTCCAAAATTGGTTCCCTTTATTGGCATAATATTGTTGCAATTCTAATGACTTCACACTTGGGGCACTGCCGAGTATTAAGATTTTAGTACTTTCATCATAGATTGCATCTAAACCATTTTTCATCATTTTTTCTCCTTACTATTAAATTAATTTGTTTTTTAGTAGAGATTTTTTATCTATAGGTAAAAAATGAAGCTTTATCTTTCAATTGTATAGCAAAAATGTAAGAATTCCTAGAAGCGCCATCACGATTGTGGTAGCTGTTTATTTCTCCGGTATTGCTTCTAATTTTACTGAATGTATATTTAAATTATGCTTAAACAGGACGAGTAAAAATAGGTAGTATGTAGTTGATAGATGTTTAAACTAAAGCTTGGAGGGCATAACTAATGAAATAAAAAATTAAGAGAAGCGAAAGTATAACGAATAAATGAGTATCTTAATTACTTAATTAAGATAACCTTGAAATACCTTTTAGGAGTGGAGTAGTTAGAAAAATGGCTTATTAATTTAGAATGTATTCTACTCAGTAAAATGAAAGAACAAGCTTTGCAGAACTGCTATCAGATAGCAGTTGATAAGTAGCTGGAAATTAGCGATAATGTTAGGTGAAGGAAGATTGAAAAAGCTTCAGTAAGGAAGTGGATGGATGAGGAAAAATGTAACGATTTCTCAAGTTGCCGAAAAAGCGGGTGTATCTAAAACAACGATTTCTCGATTTTTAAATGGGCATTATGGCAATATGTCTAAAGAAACGAAAGAGCGCATTGCTCAAACTATTGTGGATTTGAAATACCGGCCTAACCGCCAAGCACAAGCTTTAAAGTCTAAGCGCAGCTATTTAATTGGTATCGTAGTAGCCGACATCTCAAACATGTATTCTTCTTTATTACTAAAAGGAATTGGGGAAGTTTTAGGAAAAGTTGAGTATCAAATGATTATTGTTGATGCTGCTAATTCAGTTAAGCAGGAAAGAGAGCTTTTAGAAAAACTGGTTGACCAGGGAGTAGAAGGGATTATTCTTCAAGCTTCTTCACGTGATGCCTCACATTATGACTTTTTAGAAGATGCTAACATTCCTTTACTCTTAGTTGACAGACAAACAGAACCGCTTAAGTGGCCGTTGATTGCTTCTGATAATGTGGAAGCTACTCAAAGATTGATGGAAGTCGTATTGGATAAAGGGTATGAAAAAATCGTTGTCGTTAGTGAACCATTAGCAGATATCGTTACTCGAGAGTTGCGCTATCAAACAGTCAAAGAATTGACAGACGCAGCAAATAGAGAATTGGTGTTGATAGAAACAAATTTTGAGGCAAGTTTAAAATCAGAAATAGTGACATTCGTCAAAGATCCTAAAAAAACTGTGTTATTTGCTTCAAATGGACGAGTTCTAATGCAACTGCTTACCATTCTAATTAATGAAAAGATAAAGATACCTGATGAAATTGGAATTACAGGATTTGATGATTGGAATTTAACTGCTTTGGTAGGACCTGGAATTACTAGTATTGAACAGCAAACAAGACTTATTGGAGAGACTGCTGGAGAGCAGATGATGAAATTTATTAATCACAACGAAACTTCTATAGAAAGACATATCGTTCCAGCTAAATTACAGTGGCGTAATTCCATATAATTTTTATATATATTTTTAGCAAACGAAAGAGCTTAGAGAACCAGTTTCTCAGGCTTTTTTTTATTTGTTCAAAGCAGAGTAAACATTTCGTGACTGAAAGCGCTTGACTTATTTAGGAAACCGGTTTACAATTTATTTATGGAAACCGGTTAACTAAATTTGAAAGGATGATTTTTATGATAGATAAAGGGTTAGTACTGAACATGTTAGTGTTTGCTGGAAAGGTTCAAAATGGGGCAGTTCAAAGTGATTTGATTGAAGAATCTGTTGCATTAGGCTTTAGAAAAATTGAAGTGCGAAGAGAGTATTTTAAAAATTTAGCAAACGAAATGGCTGATATTAAAAAACTAGTAGAAAAGTACGAATTAGAATTATTTTACAGTGTTCCTGATGAAGTGTTCGTAGACGGAAAAGTAAATTCTAAACTAGGTGATTATCTATTAGAAGCAATACAAATGGGAATTACACATATCAAGTGGAACATTGGGGATTTTGCAGGTTTTACAGGTGATTTAAGAGAATTAAAACCACTAACTGAGCAGGGGATTGAAGTGAATATTGAAAATGACCAGACGCAAACTTCTGGAACTATTTCAGCTATTGACACTTTTATGAAAGCGGTTGAAGAAGAAGGTTTGACTATTGGTTATGTTTATGACCTTGGAAATTGGCGGTTTGTTGGTGAAGACGAAAAAATAGCTGCAGAACAATTAGGAAAATATGTCAGCTATATTCATGTAAAAGATGTCATTTACATGGAAGGTAAACCACAAGCAGTTGGATTAGATCATGGAGAGATTGATTGGCGAGAAATTTTAAGCGTTTTACCTGGAAACGTCCCGGTAGCTATTGAATATCCAACTACAGAAAAACAAGAAATTCTTGATGCAAAAGCTTTATTGGAGGAGGAATAACCATGTCTGAACAACAAACAAAAATCGATCCTGAAAAATTTGCCTATCATTTTATGGATACTATGAAACAACCAGATTTTTCTACAAAAGAAATGGAAGTTGCAGCGAAAGAATCACTAGCTGCTTACTTAACAGCTTATTATCTTGTTCAACGTTTCAACAAATTAGAAAATAATTTTTTTACTGAAGACAGTCATCATAAAGTATCAACGTATCAAAAAATCTTAAGTGAGCTGAATCAGTACTAGGGAGGTGACAAATTATGAGCAGTGCAATTGTAGGTATTCTATTAGCCGCTACTTTTCTCGTTTTTATTGTTTATGCGATGAAAGGTGGAAATCTAACAGTTGGTTTCTTCGTAATGGCAGTCTTATGGACAATTATTGGAATGGTACCTTTTAACCAAGCAATCAAAGAAATTTTTACTGATCCTGTTCTAAACTATGGAAAGACAGCTGCCTATATTATTTTTGGGTCGTGGTTTGGGCGAGTTTTAGTCGATACAGGAATTGCAGGAAGCATTAGCCGACGAACAGAAAAAATCGGGAAAAAAAGTCCTGTATTAGCAACGATTTTAATTGCTTTGGTTATTGCATTGATTTTCACCAGCTCTTATGGAGTTGGTTCGGCAATCGCAGTTGGAGTTATTTTATTCCCTATTCTGTTTTCGATTGGTGTTCCTAAAAATATTGCTGTTTCCATTTTTACTATGTCCATTGGAGCAGCAATGTATGTCAACAATGTTTTATTCGTTCAGTTCCAAGTTTTCTTCCCTAAAGTTGAATGGGGATTGCATTATCAACGCTTTGGCTTTGTGGCGATGGCTGTTCAAATGATGATTGTGTTTATTTTCATCTTATTTCATGCTAAAAAGATCCGAAATGGGAAACCTGAAATCGTTGAAAGCGAAGAATCAGAAGAAATAGTAGAGGTTCCAATTTGGACATATATTTTGCCTGTCTTGCCAGTAGCTTTAAGTATTTTTGCAAAATGGGATGCTGTTCCTGCGTTGTTGTTATCTACGATCATTGCTTTTGCGGCGACAGGAAATATGAAAAGTTACACTCGCTTCGTTATGATGATGAATGAAACCGCTAAACACGCAATCAGTGATATTGCAGGTTTGTTGATTATGTTATTTGTTTTGACGATGTTCCAATCAGCTGCTATACATGCAATGTCAGGGTTTACTCCTATCTTCCAGCAAATTATTCCGGATAACAAGTTAATTTTAGTAATTATTATTGCTATTATTGCGCCTTTATCTTATTTCCGTGGGCCATTGATGCTTTATGGCGCAGGAGCTGCCACAGCAGCAATATTAGTTGGTACAGGAATGTTTGATCAATATTTCTTGTATGGTTTATTAGTAGTACCTTCAATGATGGGTATCTCAGCTTGTATTACTCAATCATGGAATTTATGGTCTGTTCAATACGCTAAAATCGATACAAAAACATTTTTATTAACAGGTTTGCCTTGGGCTTGGGGTGCGACAGTTATCAATCTCATTGCCGCTTATATTTTATTATAAAAAAATAGTTAAATGGAGGAATGAATCATGAGCGAATTTTTAACAATTGGAGAACCAATCGCATTATTTGGATCAGAAGAAGTAGATAAGAGCTTGAAAGATGCTAGTCATTTCCAAAAGTTTTTAGCAGGCGCAGAAGTTAATGTGACAGTAGGTGTTTCACGATTAGGCCATACCACACAGTACATTACAAAATTAGGTGAAGATCCTTTTGGAGAGTTTATTATTGACCAGTTGAATAAAAATAAAATCGGTACAGACTATATTGATGAAACCAAAGATCATTGGACAGCTTTTCAATTAAAAGACCGAGTCAGTACAGGTGATCCAAATATTTTCTATTTCCGCAAAGGATCAGCTGCTGCTCACTTTGATAAAACGATTTTAGATCGTATCGATTTTTCAGATGTTAAATTTGTTCATCTATCAGGAATTTTCCCAGCTATTTCTAAAGAAGCATTAGAAGGTTTCCGTTATTTAGTTCAATTACTAAAAGAACATCAGATTCGTACAACTTTTGATCCTAACTTGCGTCCGCAGTTATGGGAAAGCCAAGCGATAATGGTGGAGACGATCAATGAATTAGCTTCTCATGCAGAAATCATTTTACCTGGAATCAATGAAGGGGAAATTTTAATGGGAAGTCGCGACCCAGAAACAATTGCTGATTTTTACTTGCAAAATGGAGAAGTAACGCAAACGGTAATCGTTAAACTAGGAGAAGAAGGGGCATTTGTGAAACAAAAAAACGGAAAAAGTTTTACGGTTCCGGGATTCAAGGTAAAAGAAGTTGTTGATACAGTAGGCGCTGGAGATGGCTTTGCGGCAGGGTTGATTACTGCTTTGATTGAAGATAAGACATTAAAAGAAGCAGTTATCAGAGCGAATGCAATAGGGGCTTTAGCTGTTCAATCGCCCGGCGACAATGACGGCTACCCAACACCAGCAGAATTGGAAACCTTTTTAAATGAACATAAGGTCGTGAAATAATGAAATTACAAACAGCTATTGATCGTGTTTCATTAGAAGATGCCATAAGGTTAGCCCAAGAACTAAATGGGAAAACCGATATTCTTGAAATGGGTACTTCTTTAGTTAAAGATTACGGAAACCTTGCCATTGAGAAAATTCGCCAAGTGTTAACAGAAAGTGAATTATTAGTAGATATCAAGACAATTGATGAAGGAGCATACGAATTTCAACAAGGTTATTTTTATGGTGGGGATATTTTGACCGTAATGGGCGCAGCTTCTTATGATACGCTAAAAGCTTGCTACGAAGTAAGTCAAGAAAAAGGCAAAACCATGCTGATTGATTTATTGGAAGTCAACAATGCTAAAATAGAACAAATTCTAGAATTTGAAGAAGCTATTTTCTGCTTGCATCATTCCATTGATCGAAAAGACAAGTTAGATGCAACAGCTAGTGTGGCTGAATTTCGTAAGAATTTTCCTCAAGTGAAACGAATTGCTATTGCTGGAGGAATCGATTTGGAACAAGCAAAAGAACTAGCTGAACAAGGGCTGACAGAAATTGTCATTGTTGGTTCAAAAATCACAAAAAGCCAAGAACCTGCTAAAGCAGTGGAAATTTTTATGGAGGCGATTCATCAATGAGTACAATAGAAACCATTATGACCGAAATTAAACAAGTTATGGATTTAGTCAATGAAAACCAACTAGAGAAAGCTATGGCTTATTTTCAAAAAGATAAACGGATTTTTGTCCTTGGTGCTGGAAGAAGCGGCTTTCAAGCGAAAGGATTTGCGATGCGTTTGATGCATATTGGTTATACTGATTACGTTCTGGGAGAAACCATTACGCCTTCAATCCAAAAAGGCGATACTTGGGTCGCAATTTCTGGTTCAGGAACGACAAAAGGAATCGTTTCTGATACTGAAAAAGCGAAACAATTAGGGTTAGACATTGTTGTATTGACTAGCAATATTGAATCCCCTTTAGCTAAGCTAGCTGATCAAGTGATTGTTGTACCTGGTGCAACAAAAACGGGATCCGGCATCAAATCTGTTCAGTTGTTATCTTCTTTATTCGACCAAACAGTTCATATTGTTCTTGATGCGTTAACATTAAAATTAGCTCATCGCGATCAAACGTCAAATGAAGATGCACTTCATGAACATGTAAATATTGAGTAGGAGGATGAGATCAATATGAAAAAAGTAGAGACATTGATTCGCTTGAAGAATGCAGGTGTTATTGCTGTTGTACGAGGAACAAAAGAGGAAGCTTTAGCAGCAAGCGAAGCCATTATCAAAGGTGGCATAAAAAGTATTGAACTGACTTTCACTGTTCCAGAAGCCGATCAAGTCATCAGACAGTTACGTTCTTTATATGAAAAGCAAACAGACATCGTAATTGGTGCAGGTACAGTCGTGGATGCTGTGACTGCAAGAATTGCCATTATGGCAGGAGCCGAATACATTGTCAGTCCAACTTTTGACCAAGAGACTGCTGAAATCTGTAACCTTTATCAAATTCCTTATTTGCCAGGATGTATGACAATTACAGAAATGAAAAATGCATTGAAAAGCGGAGCTGATATTGTAAAACTATTTCCTGGAAGTGCGTATGAGCCAAAAATTATTTCAGCATTAAAAGCGCCATTACCTCAGTTAAATATCATGCCAACTGGCGGAGTAGATCTTGAAAATATGCAGGACTGGTTTAAAGCAGGTGCCATAGCTGTTGGTGTAGGTGGAAATCTGATCGCTCCTGCATTTAAAGGTGATTTTACGGAAGTAACAAAAATAGCTAGTCAATATGCCCAAAAGTTTAATGAACTGAATAAATAAATACTTTTGTTAGCAAACATTTATTGTAGATTAAAAATTATATAACCAAAAAGTTAGAAACATTGCTGAAAATGTATGCTTTTACTGTGTCTTTAGCTGCACCGATCCTAGGTGCGGTAAGTGACAGATACGGTCGTCGTCCAGTATTAGTTTTTAGCTTAATTGGTTCTGCTCTTGGATATTTTATTTTTGGGCTGGAGGAGCACTTTGGATTCTCTTTCTTGGTCGTATCATTGAAGGCTTAGCAGGCGGGCAAATTTCCGCTATTTTAGCTTACTTCTCCGATATCACATCCCCAAAAGAACGAACTAAATACTTTGGTTGGATAAGTGCTATTGTGGGAGTTGGTACTGCTCTGGGACCTGTAAAAGGAGGGGTGCTTGCTAATTTTGGGAATAGTGTTCCTATGTACGGCGGAGAAATAATTTCATTGATCAATGCCGTATATGGCTATTTCTTTATGCCTGAGAGTCTTGAAAAGTCTGAACGTTCTTCTAACATTTCAATTAAACAGCTTAATCCATTTGTGCAACTATCGAACGAATTTTCTTTTAAATCGGTTAAATGGCTACTAATTTCTGGATTTCTAAACTGGATTCCTAATGGATCATTACAAGCTATTTTTCCACAATGTTCAATAGATTTATTCGCATGGCAGCCTGTTTTTATTGGTCTGACGTTTTCTATCATTGGAGTGCTTGACATTTTTTCGCAAGCCATCATTATGCCGCGATTACTTAAATTATTGGCAGATAAGCAAATTGCTCTTTTAGGTATGATAAGTGAAATCATAGGATATGTTTTTATTGCTGTTTCTGCTTTGACCGTATGTTATCCAGTCTTTATTATAGGCATGATTTTCTTTGATTTTGGTGATTCTATCTTTGGGCCATCATTTAACGGTATGCTTTCAAAATCTGTTAGTGCCAGCGAGCAAGGCCGTATCCAAGGTGGTTCTCAAAGCATTCAATCTCTAGCTCGAGTTATTGGCCCGATTATTGGTGGGCAGTTGTATTCACTAATTAGCCATGCCAGACCACACCAGCCATCTTGGGTGTAATACTTGATTGGGATATCTGCTTTTGTTTTATTAAAAAAACATCATGAGACTCAGCCGTAATCGACTTTATTAATTAGCTTGTAACAGATAATTAATAAAGGAAAATAGGTAGGCGTTAACTTTAGGAAACATAAACCTATGAAGATCTTACTAGTTGAAAAATTTAATAATAGATTATCAGTTAAATGTTATTCCGCAAAATAGGTAGAGCATCTCGTAAAAATTTTAAATAACACACTAAAGACAGAAATGAAATTTGAAAACATCAGAGCGTTTCAATACGTTTTTCATAAAATTAAGTTAAAAGTAAGCTATGTAAATCAAAAATAGCCCCAATTATTAGCAGGGGCTGTTTTTAATCTATTACTTTTCTTGAGGTTCTTCAGAAACAGATGGGTTATTAGCATCCTTTTTTGTATGGAGCATAAACAAAACTTGTCTGGCTATAGGTTGTGCAATTAAAGCTTCTACTGCAAATGAAATGGCGAAGTTACGAGGCCATTTGTAGAAAAATAACTAAATGGGTTCTAGCGAAATGCCGCGTTGTCCGATCCATGATCCGATAACGGTCATAAAAATAGACATTAATAAGACGTTGCATAGGATGTTGATAGTGATTTGTGAGCGAAAGCTGTCGTTTTTATCTACGATGCTAGCTGACAATTTGTCTGCAGATGCGTGCACCAACAAGACTAAATAATAACCGCGATCCAAATAATGGGCAGTATCGTCACTGTTTGTTTCCAAGTTTCCATAGTAAAGCCAATCTCAAAAGCCGTAATCAATGGTGCAATAATAGTGACTGAAAGAATGGAAACAATCCCCAGAAATAGGGCGAATTCTTTCTTTGATCTAGGTAAACGCATAAAAAAGTCCAACTGAATTCCTCCATTTTTACGCAAAAAAACAGCAAACCTCAAGGAGGTTTGCTGATCAATTATACGCAATTTATTTTTTTGTTTATTTGTAAGTTAATCCTGTCATAAAACAAAAAATATTTCTAAGTGTTTTTTAAAATTATTCTTAATACTAAATAATACACTAAAAACAGAAGATGATTGAGAAAAGACAGTGTCCGATACACTAATTAGTGTATCGGACACTGTCTTTTCTATTTGTTTTAAATCCCATTAATACAAGACTCTTAAGCGATACACTATAGTTGGCACGAAAATTGCTTTATATTAGGTGACGGCAAATAATAGGCATTTGAGAAGGAAGGGATTGTGTGGGTATATCACTATCCGCTAAGTAAGAATTAATAATTGGGTAATCGACAGACAAGAAATTACAGTGTGGATCAACCAATTAGATACACTGCGGATGACGGTTAAATGGAAAATTACAAATAAATTAATTAGGAGGTAGAAATATGGTAGGAATTATACTGGCAAGCCATGGCGAATTTGCTGAAGGTATCTTGCAATCCGGCGCAATGATTTTTGGAGAACAAGAAAACGTTAAAGCGATTACCTTAATGCCAAGCGAAGGCCCAGAAGATGTGAAAGCAAAAATGACAGATGCAATTTCTTCTTTTGATAATCAAGATGAAGTATTGTTCTTAGTAGATTTGTGGGGAGGTACTCCGTTCAATCAAGCGAACAGTTTGTATGAAGAACACAAAGACAAATGGGCAATCGTTGCTGGTTTGAATTTGCCGATGGTGATCGAAGCTTATGCATCTCGTTTATCAATGGATTCAGCTCAAGAAATTGCTGCACATATCATAGATACGGCAAAAGAAGGTATTCGAATCAAACCTGAAGAGTTAGAGCCTAAAGGACAAGCATCTGCGGCACTTTCTGAAGATGGACAACCTAAAAAACCGCTTGCTCCAAATACAGTTGTTGGGGATGGGCAAATCAAATTTGCTTTAGTACGTGTGGACTCTCGTTTACTGCATGGACAAGTAGCAACAGCATGGACGAAATCGACACTGCCAAACCGCATTATCGTTGTTTCAGATGCAGTAGCTAAAGATGATCTTCGTAAGAGGTTGATCGAACAAGCGACACCACCTGGAGTTAAGGCGAATGTTATTCCAGTCGATAAGATGATTGAAATTTCTAAGGATCCTCGCTTCGGCAATACGAAAGCGTTATTATTATTTGAAGGTCCAGAAGATGTTTTAAGAGCAATTGAAGGCGGCGTAGACATTAAAGAAGTCAACGTTGGTTCATTAGCCCATTCAGTTGGAAAAGTAGTGGTTAGCAATGTGCTTTCTATGGGACAAAATGATGTAGCAGCTTTTGAAAAAATGAAAGAAAAAGGCATCAAATTTGATGTACGTAAAGTACCAAATGATAATCGCGGAAATATGGATGATATTCTTAAAAAGGCAAAAACTGAATTAGCACGCGCAAAATGAAAAAAATAAAGTAAATAGGAGGGCTATTATGTCTGTTATATCAATTATTTTAGTAATACTTGTTGCTTTTCTAGCTGGGATGGAAGGAATCTTAGATGAATTTCAATTCCATCAACCATTAGTGGCATGTACATTAATCGGCTTAGTAACCGGTAATTTGACAGCAGGTATCGTTCTTGGCGGTACACTTCAAATGATCGCACTTGGTTGGGCAAACATCGGAGCAGCGGTAGCGCCAGATGCTGCATTAGCATCAGTTGCATCAGCAATTATTTTAGTATTAGGTGGACAAGGTATTGCCGGTGTTCCATCAGCAATCGCAATTGCGGTTCCACTTGCAGTAGCAGGACTTTTCTTAACAATGGTTGTTCGTACACTTGCTGTACCTATCGTACACTTGATGGATAAAGCAGCTGAAGAAGGTAATTTCAGAAGAATCGAACTATTGCATCTATCTGCAGTAGCTATGCAAGGGGTTCGTATTGCAATTCCTGCAGGAGCACTTTTATTCATCCCGGCACAAACCGTTCAATCATTCTTAGAATCAATGCCAGCATGGTTAACAGATGGTATGGCTATTGGTGGGGGAATGGTCGTTGCGGTTGGTTATGCATTAGTTATCAACATGATGGCAACAAAAGAAGTATGGCCATTCTTCATTATTGGTTTCGTAGTAGCTGCAATTTCTCAATTGACCCTTATCGCTCTTGGAGCATTGGGTGTAGCTTTAGCCCTTATTTACTTGAACCTTTCTAAAATGGGAGGCTCTTCTAATGGTGGCGGAGGAAGCAACTCTGGTGACCCGCTTGGCGATATCTTGAACGATTATTAATCCTGAAGGAGGAGAAGAGAAATGGCAGAAAAAATTCAATTAACAAAAAAAGATCGCTTAGCCGTTGCATGGCGTTCTACGTTTATCCAAGGTTCTTGGAACTATGAACGGATGCAAAATGGTGGTTGGGCTTACTCAATGATTCCAGCAATCAAAAAATTATACACATCAAAAGAAGATCGTGCAGCAGCATTAAAACGGCACTTGGAATTCTTTAATACTCACCCGTATATTGCTTCCCCAATTTTAGGAGTTACTTTAGCACTTGAAGAAGAACGTGCAAATGGTTCTCCAGTTGATGATGTAGCGATTCAAGGGGTTAAAGTTGGGATGATGGGTCCTTTAGCTGGTGTTGGTGACCCAGTCTTCTGGTTTACTGTACGTCCGATGTTAGGTGCTTTAGGAGCATCACTAGCAATGGGTGGAAATATCCTTGGACCAATTATTTTCTTCGTAGCTTGGAACTTGATTCGTTGGGGCTTTATGTGGTATACGCAAGAATTTGGTTATAAAGCCGGTTCTAAAATCACTGATGACCTTTCAGGAGGCTTGTTGCAAGATATCACAAAAGGTGCCTCCATTCTCGGAATGTTCGTACTGGCCGCGCTGGTACAGCGATGGGTATCAATCAGTTTCTTACCCGTTGTCTCCAGAGTTCAGTTAGACGAAGGAGCCTATATTGAATGGGACAAACTTCCTAATGGCGGTGAAGGCATTCGTCAAGCCTTTGAACAAGTAAACTCAGGATTGGCACTTTCACCAACGAAAGTAACGACTTTACAAAATAACTTAGATGAATTAATTCCAGGTTTGGCTGCATTGCTTTTAACATTAGGATGTATGTGGCTGCTTAAGAAAAATGTTAGCCCAATCGTTATTATCCTTGGCTTATTCGTAGTTGGAATAGGCGGACATGTAATCGGACTATTATAATCAAAGGTGTAAAAAAATCCGTTTGAAATGTGTGAACTAATAATAGTTCACACAATAAAAAGTGGCTGGGGTTTATCACCTCAGCCGCTTTTTGTATTGGCTTAATCGCTTCAAGAAACGTATAATGAATGAAACAAGTTAAATGAAATGGAGCGGATAGAATGGTTGAATCAATTAACACAAAGGTAGATTTGGTAATAGATGCCACCGCTTTTACGGGACTAACGGATTATGGGAAAATCATGATTGGGGATAAAGGTTTTGAATTTTATCATTCTCGTGATAAACGTAAATTTATTCAAATTCCGTGGGAGGAAGTAGAACAAGTCATCGCCTCTGTAATGTTTAAGGGGAAATGGATTCCGCGCTATGCAATTGAAACAAAGAAGTCAGGAACTTTTACCTTTTCTTCTAAGAAACCGAAGAAAGTTCTTCGAGCTATACGGGAATATGTAGATCCAGACCATATGGTACAATCTCTAAGTTTCTTTGATGTCCTGAAACGTGCCTTTAAGTCGATAGGGAAAAAGAAACCAAAAACGAGTAAAAAGAAGTAAGGGAGTACTAGTTTAACTATTGCTTCTTGAGTGATACAAAAAAGCCTAGAACTATTGAGTTCTAGGCTTTTTTGTATCAAAATATTTGTAGATTTAAGTGTGCATATCGTCTCCTAAAGTTAGTGTTTATCCAAGTTAGAAAATTCCCCAGGTTCTTCTTATCAATTAGGGGAGCTTTATTCAGCTTTGACTTCAAAGGTTTCTGTGTAGCCATCTTCATCTCGAATAGTAAAATAGAGGGTATCATCTTTTTCAGGAAACGGATCATAAAGAGATAATGTGAATTCACCAGTGTCATTTGATCCAGTCGAAGCCAGTCCGCTTTGATTTTTTCCGCCAATAGCAATGTGAGCATTAGGCACGGTTTTTCCATAAAAGTCTGTTGAGTCACCATTTCCTCCAGGATCGCCTTTGTCTTTACCGATTTCAGGAAATTCTGTTTGGTCATGCATACGATCAATCGCTTCTTGAGCTTCTTCGGAGATCTCCTGTACTTGTTTTTCTACAGTGACAATGAACCCGTTCATAGGAATAAAGAACGTAATGTGCTGACCAGCCTCAGGATATTCTTCAAATGGTGTTTGAAAATAAGTAGAATTGCTGCCGCTGCCTTTTGGTGTGGATAACGTATAGAATGTATCATTCATCTGGTATGCAAGACCTCTTCCATATCTATCAAAGGGGCTATTGTAAATAAGTGTGGTTGGATAAATAACATTTAATTCTAAAGATTCAGAAAGGTCACTTTTTACGCTTTTTGGTGCATTATGAGCTTCAATCACTTCCATGCCATTTTCAGCAGCGTGGATAGGCAAATGAAAAACATCTTCTCGATGAGTTCCTGGAACAGCTATCGTTAAAAGAATTTCAGCATGTGATTCGAGATCCCACTCATCAAAGACAACTGTAAAATAGCCTTCTTCATTCACTTCTAAATCTATTCTATCGTCGGAATACCCTTCATCTCCCTCAAATTGCATGAAAGCATTATTGTCTGGGTGGATTCGGCCGTTATAAATAAAGGTGTTTTGGTGAATGCCTCTCAATTCAATATTTTCTAAAGCATGTTTTTCAATAAGTTCAGGATTCTCAGCTAATGAACGCACGTATTCATGCATTTCTTTTTCACCAAGTTCATTTTCTGTTTGTGAATCACTCTCACTCATACCATTCGCTGCTTCATCATTGTTTTTTTCGTGTTCTGTCGTATCTTCATTTTGTAGGCTTTCGTTAGGCTGACTAGATTGTGTCGAGTCTTCTATGACTTCTTTTTCACTATTATTATCTTCATTTTTTCCACAGCCAAATAATAAAAGCGCAGATGTACTAAGAAAAATTATTTTTGCTGTAAGGCTATTTTTCATGAGGAATCCCTCCTTTCGAATAGATGTAATTTAATCCTAACAAGAATAGTTCTGGGTATAAATTGAAAGGGCTTAGAAAAATACTTGTTCAGCAGTAAATTAATAGAGTAAGAGCTGTTCCGGAGATCAGCTGAAGCAGAAGTCCCTGTATAACAGCAAGCAAATTGTGATGAAGAAACTAGTGGAAATGATAGAATTAAAGAATGAAGAGTAAGTTCTTAATTGGAGTTGAAATTGTTTCGTTTGAAGAATGGAGGAGGAAAGATGAATTTCAATAGAACTTTTGGAAAGAAAAAGAAAAGCTTGTTAGCAGGACTGGCTGTAGGGTTAAGCATAAGTTTAGTTGGTTGTTCAGGAGAGGATACCAATCTAAAAGAAAGCACTAATAGTTACGATTCAGAAGAACAAGTAACTTCTTCCGAAAAAATAGAAGTAGCGGAAAGCGCCAATTCTATTGACGAAGAAACAAAAGAGAGTGAAAAAGAGGATAAAATTACTGAAAATGATCAGCCGATAGATGTAGTTAAAAAATATTCTTCTGAAGAGGCTAGTACAAAAACAGCAGCTTTTTTAGAATGGACTGCACCCAGAGCTGAGACAGGTAATATGGCCGTATCTGGTTTCTTTTTTAACCATGGTGCCGCTGGCAAAGGCGATTGGTATGCGTTAACAGAAGATGGAGAAATTCAGGTCCAAGAAACAATTCCTGACGAAAATTTGCCAGGGTATGATGCTTTCGACATCCATGCTCTCGGAGGAGTAGTATTTTATACGTCACTGTCAGGTATCACAGGGTATGATGAAACCCCGGAAACACAGGCCACGGCAGTTGGGTTCCATGAAATCGCAGACCCTGATTTTTCTATGCACAAATATTTATTAGGGGATAACGGGGTAGTGTATGAATTAATTGGAACAGTGGAAGAGATAGGGAGTTTTAGCGCGGGCTATGATGAATATGCTGATGATGGATTAACTAAGCCTGGGGCAGAAGCAGTTGAAAATTTTGTGTTTAAGGTCTCAGAAGATAAAGCGGCACAAGAAGAATGGGTGCGCATATTGACAGAACAGCAGCAAATAAACTAAAATCGAAAAACCACTTAATAGTTCTGTATTTTCATCTAAGTTAGTTTGACTGTGATTACCATTCTTAGACTCACACTTTTATAAAAAGGACGGACGAAATGGCACATAAATTTGAAAGCTTCATAGATGAACTGGCAATGACGGAAGTCTCGCAAAATGTTTACAATCAGTATTCTTATGCTAATCAAGAGAATGCTGTTAGGAGAGAGAATCTGCTGGTTTATTTAAAGCAAATGGATAAAATCAAACCTAAACTGATACTTGTTGGAGAAGCACCAGGGTATAGAGGTAGCCGACTTACCGGAGTTCCTTTTACCAGTGAACATTTGCTGATGAATAACGTGAAGGGGTTAGAACTATTTGGCAAGGAAAACGGTTATAAACTGCCTTCGGAAAAAGACAAGCTGTTAAAAGAAGCAACGGCTACCATTATATGGAATACACTTTTAGAACAGGATATTGTCTCATTAGGATGGAATGCTTTTCCTTTTCACCCTCATAAAAAAGACAACGGCAAAAGCAATCGGATGCCAACAAAGAAAGAACTTTTGATGGGAGAAATGTTTCTTATTCAAATGATTGAAATGTTTCAGATTGAAAAGGTTGTTGCGGTAGGCAATAAAGCGGAAGAAAGCCTTCATCAGCTGGGAATAGAGTGTCTGAAAGTAAGACATCCTGCTCAAGGCGGAAAAAATGCATTTGTTCAAGGAATAAAGCGAATCAAATAAGAATGAACTAACGAATACAACAGTTGAATAATCTTGAATAGGAAGAGTGTCTTCTATCGTGTTGTAGGAATAATTTAGTTGTTCTAGGAATCAGTATTTATAATCGATATAATAAGAGCAACTATTTTTTTAGAGGAGTGATTTATATGACGAATGAACAAAAAGATAGACCGACAACGCAGTATCTTTTACCACATGGCTGGACAATTAATTTGTCTGACAAAGCTGACTTGCTTCAAAATAACGATGGTAAAGTTGCAATCATTCTTAAGTCAAAAAACTTTGGAGATGTCTCGCCTGTTGTATTTGATGTATTGGAGAACAGTATTCATGTGCAGTCCTTGCCGCATTTCGCAGAACGAGTATCTTTCACATTAGATAAAGAAATTGAATTGGTGTTTAATTCTTTTGTTTACGAACAAGGATAAATAAAGCTCACTGTTTATTTTTAAGAAGTTCAGTTTTAGAAAAGAAAAGTAACAAAAAAGGCTCATTTGACGAGCTTTTTTGTTACTACTCTTCTTTCTTGCTGTAAATTTCATAAGCAAAATATCCGCCTAATAAGCCGATTCCAGCTCCTAAACTAAGTGTAGATAATAAAGAAATGGGAAAAAATGAGCTTGAAATCATACCAATAATACAACCAAGAAGCATGCCTAGTGGTATCAAACTATTTAGTAAATCTTGAGCGCCTTTGGTTTTTTTCTTACCCAAGGTACCATGATCGTGCTTTTGTTTAAGTTTTGTAACTACAAATATCCCGATTACCCCTACTATTATCATAGGGAGTAAAATAAGTGCAATTTCTATTACTGAGCTCATACTCAAATCTCCTTCATTTTTTAATCTGAATTGATTCTACCATACTTAATTAATACAGCTAACCAACTGCTTCAAAAAATTAAATCACTATTGACATTAGTTTTGTTTCACTATACTCTTACAGTACAAAAGTAAATAAGTCTTCAGGGCAGGGTGCAAGTCCCTACCGGTGGTAAAGCCCACGAGCCGCAAGGCAGATTCGGTTAGATTCCGAAGCCGACAGTATAGTCTGGATAAAGCGAAGACAAACTAATTGCTGAACAATGAAGATGATTGAAGTCTTATTTGAGATGGATGGAAATCGTGAGTTTATGATGCAGCTATTAAACCGTCTTATTTAACGATAAGCCAAGCCCTGGATGTAAATCTAGGGCTTTTTTGTATAGTGTTTGAAAAATTAAATAGTCTTCAGGGCAGGGCGAAAGTCCCTACCGGTGGTAAAGCCCACGAGCCGCGAGGCAGATTCGGTTAGATTCCGAAGCCGACAGTTATAGTCTGGATAAAAGAAGACATCAGTTTTAAAGAACAAAAGCAACCGAGTACATAGTATGCGGATTTATTTGTGGTGTCTTTATAAACAAAACTGACGAAAGCCCTGAGAAGAAATTCTTAGGGCTTTTTATTTTGGAAGGGGTGAGAGGGTTGGATGAAAAATATATGCAGCTTGCATTGGATTTAGCCAAGAAAGGCAAAGGTTGGACGTCGCCGAATCCTTTAGTGGGTGCTGTGATTGTTAAAGATGGAAGAGTGGTTGGTCAGGGATATCATGAAATATATGGACAGCCTCATGCGGAAGTAAATGCGGTTGCATCAGCAAAAGAAGATGTGTCAGGAGCAACGTTGTATGTCACGCTAGAGCCTTGTTCGCATTTCGGAAGAACGCCTCCTTGCTCAGACTTGTTGATAGAGAAAAAGATTCAACGAGTCGTGGTTGGGACGTTCGATCCGAATCCATTAGTAGCTGGAAAAGGGATTGAAAGGCTTTGTAATGCTGGAGTTGAAGTGGACGTAGGTGTCTTGGAAAACGAATGCCAACTATTGAATGAAGTTTTTATGAAATACATTATCACTAAAGAACCTTTTGTTGTGATGAAAACGGCGATGTCACTAGACGGAAAAATAGCGACAGTGATGGGTGAATCTCAATGGATCTCTGGAGAAGCTTCCAGGCAGCAGGTACATAATTTGCGTCATGAATTGTCTGGGATCATGGTCGGGGTCGAAACGGTTATCAGAGATGATCCGAAGCTAACTGCCCGAGGGCCAAATAGCAAAAATCCCATTAGAATTGTGGTGGATAGTCAGCTCAGAATTCCGCTGGCGTCAACGGTATTGACCCAGGAGGATACAGCTAAAACAATCGTAGCGGCTACTGAAAGAGCCGATAGCGAAAGAATAAAAATACTGAGGAAAATGGGCGTTGAAGTCATTGTGACTAAAGAGAAGTCTGGGAGAGTTGATTTGCGGGAATTAATGAAAACACTAGGTGCCATGGGAATCGACAGTGTTTTGCTGGAAGGCGGTGCGGCATTGAATTTTTCAGCCTTGGAAGAAGGCATTGTGGATAAAATGCAGGTTTATATTGCGCCAAAAATCATCGGAGGAAAGCATGCTAAAACAGCTGTTGAAGGGGCAGGCGTTGCAGATTTGAAAGAGGCTTTTCAACTGAATCGGATGACAGCTGGGATGGTTGGAGAGGATCTAGTTGTAGAAGGCTATCTGGATAAATAAAGAGAAGCAATCGATTGGAGGAAGTCTCATGTTTACTGGAATTATTGAAGAAGTGGGAACCGTTAAGTCGATCCAAAGCGGCAAAAGTTCTTCAGTTCTCAGAATAAAAGGGCAAAAAGTAGTGCAAGGAACGCGTATTGGGGACAGTATCGCAACAAACGGTATTTGTTTGACTGTGACGAAGATAGAAAACGATTCTTTTGAAGCAGATGTTATGTCTGAATCATTAAAAAGGACGAATATCGGAACATTGATTCCCGGAAGTTTCGTCAATCTAGAACGGGCACTGAGTTTGGAAACTCGGCTTGGCGGACATATCGTTAGCGGCCACATCGATGGAACTGGACAGATCAGCGAATTTAAACGCGACGATAATGCTGTTTGGCTCACAATTGAAACTGATCCTGGGATATTACGGTACATTATTGAAAAAGGCTCCATTGCTATTGATGGTGTAAGTTTGACTGTCGCGGCGGTGGATGATCAATCTTTTCAAGTTTCTATTATCCCGCATACAGGAGAGGAAACGGTGTTGCTGTGTAAGCAACCGGGGGATACTGTAAACCTGGAATGCGACATGATTGGAAAGTATGTCGAGAAATTATTAGGACTGAATTCGAAAAAACAACCTCAAGAGAGCAGTCGAATAACGCAAGATTATTTGCAGGAAAACGGGTTCTTTTAGAACAGATAGGAGCAAACCATGTTTAATACAATTGAAGAATTATTGGCTGATTTAAAGGCTGGGAAAAACATCTTATTGGTGGATGATGAAGACCGAGAAAATGAAGGGGATGTTATCTGCGCTGCTGAATTTGCGACGGCAGAAAATGTGAACTTTATGGCTGCCTATGCTAAAGGCTTGATTTGTATGCCAATGACTAAAACGTATACGAAGAAGTTAGCCTTGCCGCAAATGAGTTTGGACAATACAGACAATCACGAAACAGCTTTTACCGTTTCAGTGGACCACGTAGAGACTACAACGGGGATTTCAGCGGGAGAACGGTCATTGACAGCTATGCAATTAGTTTCGGATGATGCGAAACCGGAAGATTTTAGAAGACCAGGGCATATGTTCCCGTTAGAAGCGGTGGAAGGAGGCGTGTTAACTCGAAATGGACATACTGAAGCTACGGTTGACTTGATGCGATTGGCAGGCTTGCAGCCAGTGGGATTGTGCTGTGAAATCATGAAAGAAGACGGAACGATGGCAAGAAGAGATGATTTGCTATCGTTGGCCAAAGAGTATGGATTGAAGATCGGGACAATTGCAGATTTGATTGACTACCGGAAAGCCAAAGAAGCGGTTATTTTTCGCCAATCCAAAGCGCAATTGCCTACCAAATATGGAGAGTTCGACATTTACGCATATGAACACGCTATTACCGGGGAACACCATGTGGCTTTGGTTATGGGAGAGGTCAGTGACGGAGAACCAGTATTGTGCCGGATTCATTCAGAATGCTTGACCGGGGATGTATTCGGTTCTAAAAAATGCGATTGCGGTCAGCAGTTGGACGCGGCAATGAAACATATTGCAAACGAAGGTCGTGGTGTTTTGGTGTATATGCGGCAAGAAGGGCGCGGGATCGGCTTGGTCAATAAAATAAGAGCTTATGCATTGCAAGATCAAGGACACGATACGATTGAAGCCAATTTGATGCTGGGTTTCCCAATAGATTTGCGAGAGTATTATGAGTGCAAACAAATTTTTGATGATTTAGGCATCTATCAACTACGTTTGATGACCAATAATCCGCTGAAAGTTGAAAGCATGGAGAAATACGGTTTGGACATCGTAGAAAGAATTTCACTTCAAATGGATGCTTATGCAGAGGATGAAGCTTATTTAAAGATCAAACAAGAAAAAATGAAGCACTTTTTGAACTATTAAGAAAAGGCATCAAGAGCTGCTAAAAATAACTTAAATGGAGGAATTCAAATGAACGTATTCGAAGGAAACTTAATTGCAAAAGATTTAAAAGTAGGGATCGTGGTTGCACGGTTTAATGAATTTATCGGGTCAAAATTATTGAGCGGTGCAGTGGACGGGTTGAGCAGACATGGTATGTCAGAGGAAGAAATCACTGTTGCGTGGGTACCGGGAGCTTATGAAATCCCGTTAGTAGCCCAAAAAATGGCAGCATCAGGAGATTACGATGCTGTTATCACGTTAGGTGCAGTCATAAAGGGTTCTACCTCACATTATGATTATGTATGTGCAGAAGTTTCGAAAGGAGTAGCTGCAGCTGCAATGAATACAGGTGTACCTGTTATTTTTGGTGTTTTGACGACTGACAATATCGAGCAAGCTATTGAGCGTGCTGGTACCAAAGCTGGAAATAAAGGGTATGACTCAGCCGTTTCTGCAATTGAAATGGCTAATCTGTTGAAAGGTATGTAAGGTCTGATTACTGGTAAGTCAAGAACAAAAGAAAATTTACGTTCAATAAATAACTGTGACTTGACTATTTGCAGCAAATAAATTAAGCTCAATAAGACATTAACAGAACTAGAGGCATTCAGCTGAATCGCTGTTTTAGTGTGTTAAAAGAGAAACAAGTAAACTAAGGAGGATTTGGAAAATGACAGCATCTATGAAATTGCGTTTTAACCTTTTGAATCAATAATTAAATATTATTCAAAAGGTCCTGTTATATTGACAGAAACAGGGGCGCAATCTGCCCATTTTTTCAAATTCTATCTGGTTAAAAGATGTATATGAGAATTGTCAAAAAGAGATAGGGGACTATCTCTTTTTTGCGTACCCAAATAATCTGTTGATTGCACGGCCTAAATTAAAGGAGTGCAAAAAATGGTGGAAAATCTGTCTTTAGAATTAAAAAATATAGAAATGAATTTTGGAAATAAGGAACTACTGGCTGTTGATTATTTAACTGCGTACCAAAATGATCGCATAGGGGTTGTCGGCAGGAATGGGCAAGGGAAAACAACGTTGTTAAATCTTGTTCAAGGGAGCTTGGCTCCAAATTCTGGCGAAGTAAATCGTTTGGTGGACTTTAATTACTTTAAACAAATTGAAGAAACGAGTGAGTTGTTTATTAGTGAAAAACTTGATACTGCGCTGCTGAATCGTTTAAACGTTCCAATAAATATGTCAGAATGTTTGAGTGGCGGAGAAGAAACTAAACTTCGCTTAGCCCGTGTGCTATCTGATTATCAAATGGGGTTGTTAATGGATGAACCGACAACTCATTTAGACGGAAAGAGCATTCGGTTCTTAATCGATGAGTTAAAGTATTATTATGGCACACTGATTATCGTTAGCCATGACCGGGATTTTTTAAATCAATTAGTGACCAAAATATGGGAAATAGAGGATGGCAGCATCATTGAATATCCTGGAAATTACAGTGATTATGTTGTGCAAAAAGAACAAAAAAGAGTAGAGACGATAAAGGCATCGGAAAAAGTAAACAAAGAAAAACAGCGATTAGAACAAGCTATTGAGCAAAAAAGAAAACAAGCGAAAAAAATGAGTACGGTTAGTGAAAAGAATAAAAACAAAAGTATTAAACCAGATCGTCTTTCATCCTCTAAACAAAAAGACAGTGTTCAGAAAGCTGTTCAAAAAACAGCTAAAGCGTTAGAAACGCGAGTGACTCAATTGGGAGAAGTTGAAAAAATTGCAGCTTTAAAACCTATCCGTTTTCCGTCAAGTCCAGCATTTGAAATGCATAACCGGTTCCCGATTATGGGGCAATCTGTTACCTTGTATGCAGGAGAGAAGCTATTGCTGAATCGTGTAGACTTTCAATTTTCGCTTGGCAAGAAAATTGCGATTACCGGAGATAATGGATCAGGAAAGTCAACTTTGTTGCAGCATATTTTAACTGCTAGAGAAGGGATAGCCGTTTCTCAAAAAGTCCGTGTGAGTTCTTATAAGCAGATGGGTTATAAATTAACGGATACCATGCCGGTCATTGATTATTTAATGAAACAAACCGATTACCCAGAAAACACAGTAAGGTCTGTATTGAACCATTTAGGATTTAGACAAACAGAACTCTCAAAACCAGTCTGTGCTTTAAGCGGTGGAGAAGCTACAAGGATTTCTCTGGCCGTAGTGTTTATCCGTCCCTCAAATGTCATCATATTAGATGAACCGACAAATTTTATCGATATCCAAACAATAGAAGCTCTGGAAGGTTTTATTAAGAATTATCCTGGGACGGTTATTTTTACTTCTCATGATCAGTACTTTGTAAAAAAAACAGCCGATCAAATCTGGCAAATAACTGACCAAAGACTCTCTTTGGTGAAGGGGTTATGCTGAGATGAAGTACCAATAACGAAGGCAACCTTATTCAGCAGTAAAATAAATTGATTTGGATGTGATAAGCAATGAGTAAAACAAAAAAAGAAGTTATAGAAATTTCAAAAAACCATGGATTCCAATTAAAAGAGGATAGTTTCATTTTTAATGAATCGGGACTAGATTTTCAAGTTGTTTTTGCTACAGATAAGGAAGGAAAAGAATGGGTGCTCCGCATGCCAAGACGTCCAGATGTATTTCCTAGAACAACGGCTGAAAAAGTTGCATTGGACATTATCAACCGCTACGCTGATTTTGAAGCTCCCAATTGGGAGGTTTATACAGAAGAATTGATAACGTATAAAAAATTGAAGGGTATCCCAGCAGGTACCATTGATCCTGATATGCAAGCGTATGTTTTTAAGATTGATGATAAAAATATTCCTCAATGCTTTTATCAGACATTTGGAAAAGTGTTGGCTAAACTTCACCGTATTCCAAGAAAACAGGCAGCTGAAGCTGGAGTTAGTGTTCAAACACCGGAGGAAGTAAAGCAAGTAATGAAAAATCGAATAGCTGAGGTTAAAAAAAAGTTTGGTGTCGGAGAGATATTGTGGAATAGATGGCAGACATGGTTAAATGATGATGAGATGTGGCCAAAAGAAACAGCACTGATTCATGGAGATTTGCATCCAGGCCATATCCTCATAGATAAAGATAGTAATGTAACAGGATTGATTGATTGGACAGAAGCTAAGGTAGCGGATCCAGCCACTGATTTCGTTGGTCATTACAGAGTGTTTGGCGAAGAAAGTCTGGATAGACTCATCAAAGCCTATAAAGAAGCTGGAGGCTATCATTGGCCGAAGATGAAAGAACATATCCTTGAATTAAATGCTGCCTATCCAGTTGGAATTGCTGAATTTGCTTTGATATCTGGCCTTAATGACTATGTACAAATGGCAAAAAAAGAATTAGGTTTGGCTGAAATTTAAACAAACACGTATACATGTATAATAGACTATTAACGGCTAAGCTGATATTGACTCTCAGGAATAAGCAGACTATCCTGTTAGCTTAGAGATAAAAAGATGTAGTACCAATAACATTAAGCTGCCCAAGTAAAAAATTGCTGCTGCAGCATTTTTACTTGGGTATTTAGTGCTGTCGTGTTCATCTATCATTATGCGACTGTTCATTGACGCTTTAAAAACGAATGACAGTTATAGAACTGTTTAAAGAGCTGATTTTGATTAGAAAATCATTTGATTTTCTATGGTAGTAAATAAGTAATTTTAAAAAAAGTAAACATCACTATAAAAAGTTTCCCGTTTTCTGTTAGAATAGATAGGTTGAAATGTATCTGTGATTCATTTAACAAATTTGATCTATTAATTAAAATAAAAACGTCTAGTTGAAGAATTTGTCTGTTTTTATGAAAGCAAGACAGTTTGGAGAAATGCGTTTTAAGAAGGAGAAAAGAAGATGGAAAAACTAAAAGTAGGAGATTTAATTAATATCGGCGTTTTTAGTGCGCTGTATTTTGTTTGTCTATCGGTTGGAACGCTGCTAGGAGTAGTGTTGATTCCAGGAGGAACGCATATTTTCGCGCCTTCATTTGCAGCTCTTCTTTCCGGAGTTGTTTATATGTTTTTAGTGACTAAAGTGAAAAAGTTTGGTGCGATTTCAATCATAGGAATCTTATTGGCGCTGTTTTACTTTAGTTCTGGTCATTTCGGACCGACCTTTTTAGCGAGTTTAGTCTTTGGCTTTTTAGCAGATTTTGTTGCTAAAAAAGGACATTATGTAAGCGACAAATGGAATTTAGCGAGTTATTTTGTCTTTTCATTAGGCAATTTGGGGCCGATTTTGCCAATGTGGTTTATGAAAGAAGCTTATATTCAGAGTTTGGTTGAAAGAGGAAAAGATAATAGTTATATCACAAAGGTTCTAGCTAGTTTCGAATGGCCCGTTATTGCGACTGTTTTAGTATCACTGGTTCTCTTTTCTATTATTGGCGGGGTATTTGGCCAAAAAATGGTGAAAAAACATTTTAGCAAAGCTGGTCTAGTGTAATGCAACTTGATCCAAGGACTAAAATGGTCATTTTGCTTTGGTGCAACTACATTTTGCTGAGCCAGGTCCAAGGTATATTAGAAGTAATAACGATATTCCTTTTAGCACTGTTATTTATTCTAGCGGATAAAGGAAAAACCGGGGTAACGTATTTGCTGATTTTTTTAGGGATGATTTTGGTAGATAAATATGTCATTGACCAAGTTTCCGATGGAGTCTCAATGGTCCTTATTTTCTTTGCGGTAAGTTTGCGATTGATGCTGCCGTGCATTATGGCTGGAACGTATTTGATGCAAACTACCACTGTGGGAGAATTAACTCTGGGATTGCGAAAATTACGGACACCAGAAAGTATTCTTATTCCAGTCATTGTGATGGTCCGTTTTTTACCAGCAATCAAGCAAGATTATCAGCATATTCGGGATGCCATGAAGTTTCGCGGCATCTTTCTTTCAAAAGGGGACATGGTTAAGCAGCCGGTCCGCTTTTTTGAATACATCATTATTCCCATGATGATGTCTGCTGGAAATACGGCACAAGATTTAACGATTGCTTCATTGGCGAAGGGAATCAGTCGTAAGAATAAACACACAAGTATCGAACGGATAGGTTTTAACATTCAAGATATATTCTGTCTAACGTTGATCATCGGGTTTGTGTATTTACACCAAGTACTGTAGAAAGGGGATTGCTGTGATCAATTTAACGAACTTTGTTTTTCATTATCCTTTTTCCGACGAAAAGGCTGTTGCTGCCTCAGCATTAAACATAACAGCAGGCGAGTGTATCGTTCTTTGCGGGAAAAGCGGCAGTGGTAAGACAACATTTACGCGATTAATCAATGGCTTGATACCAGAAGTGTATGAAGGCGAATGGAGCGGCAGCTTTCGAACAGATACACTGGAGTTGGGGAAATCTCAGATTGAAGACTATGCGAGTATCGTCGGTTCTGTTTTCCAAAACCCAAACACGCAATTTTTCCATATCAATAGCACGAAAGAAATTGCTTTTCCTTGTGAAAATGCTGGAATAGAACCAGCTGAGATTTTTAAAAAAATAGATATCGTCAGTACAAATTTAGAGTTGCAGAATTTGTTGGATCGCAATCTGTTTGAATTGTCAGGGGGAGAGCGGCAAAAAGTTGCACTTGGCGCTGCTGCTATCCACGAACCAAAGATTGTTGTTCTAGACGAACCAACCGGCAACTTAGATGCAGACGCAATCGCGATGGTCGCCTATACGATCCATCAGTTAAAAGCTAAAGGAATCACCGTTGTTGTTGCTGAACATCGGTTAGAATACTTGAATGGGATTGCCGATCGTTACTGTTACTTTGAAGAGGGAGAATTAAGAACCGTTTATAGCCAAGAAGATTTTTTAGCGTTAAGCAATGAACAGCTGCATCAAAAAGGCCTGCGTTCTACTGATTTAGAACCCTACAAAAAAGCAGTGCAAGAGTTGATCGGTTCATTCGACTTTACAACAGAAAGTCTGTTGGCCGGAGAAGAGTTAGCGATAGGGTATAAAAAGCAAGAAGTACTAAAAGAAATCCCATCTTTTTCAATCGATGAACCGATGATTATTGGCATTATGGGCGCCAATGGGGTTGGGAAAACAACATTCATCAAAGCTCTATCCGGCTTGCTGAAATTCAAGCATGGACAAGTGTATTGGAAAGGCAAGCCACAAACGGCAAAACAAATGCTGAAACGCTGCTTCTTAGTGATGCAAGATGTTCATTACCAGTTGTTTTCTGAAAGCGTGAAAAATGAAGTTTTATTAGGTGCTCAAAATCCTGAACGGTATGATGAGGTAATCGACTTGTTGGACTTGCGGAAGTTAGAAAACCGGCACCCGGTTTCGTTATCGGGCGGTCAACAACAACGGGTACTGATTGCTGCCGCCATTTGTTCTGGAAAAGATATTTTGATTTTTGATGAACCAACCAGTGGTCTTGACTACACCAACATGGAAAACGTGACGAAACTCATGAAGCAATTAAAAGCGATGGGGAAAATCATTTTTGTGATTACTCATGATCAGGAATTGGCTGCCAAGAGTTGTGACAAGATCATGCATTTTTAGAAAAAAAGGTCTTATAATAGAATCTCCTCTGCTAATTGTCTATACTATGCTTATAAAAGAAGCGGGAGGGGTTTGCATGTGCGGTCGGTATCGATTTTCACCTAACGAGAATGATGAGATCAAGCGGATCTATGATTTGGCAAGCAAGAGTTCGAGTGAAATTAAAACAGGGGAAGTATTCCCATCTGATACAACGGCCCTTATTTTGGCAGACGAAGAAAAGAATATCCAGGTAACAGGAATGCAATGGGGTTTTCCTGGGTTTAAACCAAGTCAATTGATCATCAATGCGCGCAGCGAGACTGTTAAAGAGAAAAAGATGTTCTCAAAAGCCTTTCAGACCACTCGTTGTGTGTTTCCGACAACTGGATTCTTTGAATGGAATAAAGAAAAATCAAAATATCTTTTTACGCTATCTGCTC
This sequence comes from Carnobacterium sp. CS13, assembly GCF_016653495.1. Taxonomy (NCBI): domain Bacteria; kingdom Bacillati; phylum Bacillota; class Bacilli; order Lactobacillales; family Carnobacteriaceae; genus Carnobacterium; species Carnobacterium sp. CS13. Next base: position 535,300 of record NZ_CP067364.1, read on the forward strand.
AACCGGTCTATATCTGCGGATTCTACAAAACATTTAAAGAAGGTTCGCGTAGTATTATTATGACAACAGAACCAAATCAATCGGTTTTGCCTATTCACGATCGCATGCCGCTGCTGATTGAAAAATCAGAGATCAAACGCTATTTGACCAACGATGATTTTGCTGGAGAATATTTAAAAAAGGCAATGCCTGAACTAACGGTCGAAGAGGTGTAACTTAGAGCTGCTGCTTTTAATGAATTGAAGCTGCAACCCATTTACGAGGAGGAGCAATTGTGAACGGTTATTATAAAAATGGACAAATCAAACAAGTGACCGAAGACGGAATACGAACGCATTATTTTGAAAATGGAAAAACCAAAGCAATCGGTCTTTTTGATGGTCAAATGCAAGGAGAATGGAAGTTTTATCGCAAAAGCGGAGAGTTATGGCAAATTGGTCACTTAGATAATGATGTTAAGGATGGAAAATGGATTCGGTATCATCAAAATGGACAGATTGAGAAAGAAGCGCAATTTGACCATGGCAAAGAAGTCAATTAATGTACTTGCTATTCATTTTTATGGACGATTAAAAGAGACGAGGTTGGGACAAAAGTCCCAACCTCGTTTGCATACCGAATATTTATTCTAGAACGTGTTCCAAAAAGCAGACCCGACGTCCACTTCACGAATAATGCTCAATGGTCTGTGACTATACTGCGCTTATACGTTCCAGTGCTTCGGGTCTAAACGCTTTTTGTCTCACTCCCTTTTTTATTTTTTTGACGAAACATGTTGAATAATTCACAAAGTAGTTGTATACTATTGATGAAGTTATTAATACTGCTTAATTCTTCTGTAAAAAGGTATTCGTAGCTTTATAAACGAATAAAAAAACGGAGGTAAAAAAATATGTTGAATAAATCAAATAGAAAAAGAGGCCTTTTATTAGGAGTTTGTGCATCATTTATCATTATGGTAGCCGGTTGCGGAAATAACGATAACACAGCTGAAAAAGAATCGACGGCTTCTTCAGTTGCTGAAAGTACTGAAGTTGTTTCAGGAGCATCGATCAGCAGCAAACCAGAAGATGTAGTTGCAGGACTTAGCGCAGACGGCAATTGGATTTTTGCAATAACAGATGACGTTACATTACCTGAAGACCTAGTTGTTTCTGGAACCTTCCATGACAAAGACGATGAAAGTGCAGACGTTTACCGTAAATTAGCTTTGTATGCACAAGATGCAGATCATAAAGTGACTGCTGAATATACATTAACAGTGCCGACAATGGTCGTTGAATCGCCAAACTTTAAAGTGGAAAATGGAACCGTTATTGGAAACATTGAAGTGAAAGCTGAAGGCTTCACCCTTGCTAACTCAACAGTTGAAGGAAACGTTACATTCGATTCTCAAGAATTAATGGACTCCGCAAAATTAGATGAAGGCACTGTAACTGGAGAAACTGCTATAGCTGAGTAGTTAACGAAATTGTAAAACACCTCACCTCTTTATTAATTAAGAGGTGAGGTGTTTTTTCTTTGAAAATGGATGATTTGTCAAAAATGATATAGGCTCTAGTAGTGAGGAGCACCTAAAAACTTGACTTAGTACAGTAAAAATCTTTACTATTATGGATGAGAGTACAGTTAATGAAATAGTAAAGGGGAATAAGCCAATGGAAACTATTACTTTAGCAAATGGAACAGACATCCCGGTAATCGGAACCGGAACGAATACCTATGGAAAAGAAGACAATCAATACAATGGTGAACTGAATGGCGACTTTAGTGCACTGCAAACTGCGATCAAAGCCGGCTATCGTTTGATTGATACGGCTATTTCTTATAGGAATGAAGCGGGAGTTGGAAAAACAGTTTACGAAAGCGGGGTCGATCGTAGCGAGTTTTATCTTACGACAAAAATTCCAGCAAAAGAAGAATACATTGGTTCTAAAGAACGAGTAGAGCAAACGATTTTACAAAGTTTCGAAAATTTAAAAACGGACTATATCGACTTGTATTTGATCCATCACCCCATTGAAGATAAAGATACATTAAAACAGACTTGGGAAGTGTTGGAATCATTCGTTGATCAAGGAAAAATCAAATCGATCGGCGTATCGAATTTTAGTATTGAACAATTAGAATTGTTAAAAACTTTTGCTCGCATTCAACCTGTTGTTAACCAAATTCAATCAAATCCGCATACTTGGAATAATGAACTGATTGAGTATCTACTCAAAAATGATATTCTTCCGGAAGCGTGGAGCCCATTAAATAAAGTGAACGAAGAACAGACTGCCAAGTTAACGGCAATCGGCGAAAAATACGATAAAAACTGGGGACAAGTCTTGCTGCGCTACCAAATCCAAAGAGGCGTTGCAGTTATACCAAAATCGCATAATAGCAAACACCAAGCTGAAAACCTGGAGTTATTCGATTTTGAATTGTCAAAAGACGATCTAACGGTTATTGAATCACTCTAAATGTCTGATTCGATGGAACACTTTTACAACTAGTTGTTGACTCTTTAGTCAGCCTTTTCTTATTTGGGGCAAGTCACTCGTATAAATCAGAGGACTTGTCTATTTTTGTGGGTAAACTGAACGAACTCATATTAACAAGGTGTGTTTTCCCCGAAAGCGTAAGAACGAGGCAAACTGCCCCTCGGAAGTGCAGATTTGGGTACTAAAAAGCCTGTTTTTGTTTTATGATAGATAAAATGATTCACTGCAATAAATTCAAACTTGTCGGGAGTGGTAATGCATGAGAAAGACATTTCTGTTTACGTTTATGGTCGCCTTGCTAAGTATTGTGAGTTTGGGGTGCCAAAGTCAAAGTGAACGGTCAGCTGGATCGATTAATGAAGGACGTTCTTCAATTGAATCGAAAACTCCTAGCACGAGTGAAGCAGCTATTTCCAGTAGCGAGTCAACGGATCCATTGACCACAAATCAGACGACTGTTCCAACGCTCTTTATCCATGGTTATGAAGGAACGAAAGGTACGTTTGATGGTATGCTGTCTCGTTTGGAAGTCAGCGGACTCGGGGAAAAAGCTTTAACGGTAACCGTTCAACCGGATGGCAGTGTTTCTGAAACAGGCAGTTGGCAGGACCAAGCAATTAATCCATTGATTCAGGTATTGTTTGCGGATAATAAAAACAATGAATGGAACCAAGCCGATTGGATCAAAGCTGTTCTATCCTATTTAAAACAAACCTATCAAATCGATGAAGTTAATCTGGTCGGTCACTCGATGGGGGGTGTGAGCAGTTTCCGGTACCTCGTCACCTATGGGAATGATGACTCACTGCCAACCGTTGACAAATTTATTGCCATCGGTGCTCCGTTTAATGATTTTGTGACGGGCAATGAAACGCAAACACTTGATGCGTTAAGTCAGGATGGCCCATCGGTTATCAGCGAGCGGTATGGCGACTTTTCAGCCGCTATTCAACAGTACCCCTCATCAACTAAAATGCTGAACATTGTTGGCGATTTGCAAGATGGTTCTGAAGGAGACGGCACCGTTCCGATCAGAAGCGGGTTGGCGATCGGTTATTTAATGCAAACAAATGGGCTTGATTACCATGATGAAGAAATAACGGGAGCGCATGCTCATCACAGTCAGCTGCACGAGAATATTAAAGTGGATAAGTTGGTCGCTGAATTTTTATGGAGCAATTGAGCAGCTAAAAGCAGTATCAGAAAGAAGTTTATCTGTTGAAGCGAATAAGCTAGTTAAACTAAAAAGGAGTTCGGTACTATGCGGTTTATTATTTTATTGCGAGGGGTCAATGTTGGAGGGAAAAATAGAGTTCCCATGGGCGAGTTAAAAGAATACCTGGTCAACGCTGGTTTTACGAATGTCAAATCTCATATTAACAGCGGCAATTTGATTATCGACAGCGAGGAAGATACGGAGCAAGATGTATTAGCCAAATGCCAAAAAATCTTGTCTGAACACTTTGATTTTCCGGTTGAAGTTTTGGTCCTTTCTGCAGAAAAGTACCAAGCAGAATTGGCTGATAGCCCAGCTTGGTGGGGAGCAGAAGAAGGTTACAGACACAACGCCTTATTCTTGCTGCCTTCAGCGGATAAGGAAAAGATTATTGAACTGCTAGCGGCTATTGATACACCTTATGAAAGAATTCATATCGGGAAGCATGCCGTTTTTTGGTCTTCTTCTTTTCAAAATAATTACAGTAAAACGTATTACTCCAAATTAGCCAGTCGTCCTTACTATAAGCAGGTAACCATCAGGAATCGAAATACGACTCTTAAACTGCTGAGTTTTCTAGAGGAACAAAGTAAGGAAGATAAGTAATAAAACTTAGGCAAATAAAAAAAGAGTTGAGATTTAAGTCTCAACTCTTTTTTGTTTCGATTTATGAGTTACGCTATTGAAGCTTCATAGATTTTTTCGATGGATTCTTCCAATAATTTATTGTAGTCTTCGTCTGATTGAGAAACACTTAGCCCTTCAGATAAGGCTCTTGAGAAGCTGGCGATCAAACCGTGATTGGCTAATAATTTTTCATCGGCTTTTTCACGTGTGTAGCCGCCGGAAAGAGCAACGACTCGGACAACTTTTGGATGTTCGATCAATTCTTTATAGAAGTTGTCCACAGATGGAATGGAAAGTTTCAACATAACCGGTTCATTTTCGCCTAATTTATCCAAATGGTTTAGAAGTTCTTGTTTTAAGAGTTCTTCAGATTTTTCTTTGTCTTTGCTGTTGATATCTACTTCAGGTTCAATAATTGGAACTAAACCAGCAGCAATGATTTGTTTGCCGACTTCGAATTGTTGGTCGACAACTTTCTTAATACCTTCAGGATTGGCTTCTTTAATAACAGAACGCATTTTAGTGCCAAAAATATGTCTTTCATTTGCTCTCTTTAATAATTCGTCTAATCCAGGATTGGGCTTCATTAATTGAACACCGTCAGCTTCTTCAGCTAATCCTTTATCAACTTTTAAGAAAGGAACAATGCCTTTCTTTTCCCATAAATAATCCGGAGTAAAAAGACCTTCAACTTTACGGTCCATCGTTTGTTCGAATAAAATAGCGCCTAAAATAGAATCAGAATTGAAAGCAGGAGAGGTAACGATGCGCGTTCTCATCTCGTGAACGAGATCAAACATCTCATCTTCGCCTGAATAGGAATCTTCTGAAACGCCATAAAGCGCTAAAGCTGCTGGAGTACTACCACCACTTTGATCGAGTGCCGCAATAAAACCTTGTCCATTTTTTACGATTTCTAATTGTTCTTTTTGCATAATACCAGCTCCTTAGATAATTTGTTGAACGTTACATTTAATTTATATAATCCTTCAATCAAATATAACCTCTTCGCTATTCAGTATACCAGTCACAGCTTTAAACTACAAAAAGAAGGCATTGGAAAAGAAAAGCCAAATAGGAAGAAACGGTTGAAGGAGAACTTTAATTTGCGGTGAAATATCCAGTACATATTGAATAGAATAGAAGAAAAATGGTACAGTATGATTTGTACTGTTCTTATTACAGCGATGATGGAAGATATACATACAGGCGGTGCCATTCAAAAATAAGTTGAATAGTTTTAGGATTTGAACAAGTAGAAGAACCAACAAAAAATAGTGGAGTGTGATCGAGTGAAAAGAAAATGGTGGATTGGTTTAGCTGTGCCGGTTGTTTTGATTAGTATCGGGTTAGGCTTCGCAGGAAATTATTTCTATGATGTAGCAGTAGCAATAAATCAAAAGGATTTCATAGAAGCAGCAGATGTGGATGGAGACTATGATCCAAAAGATCCATGGCTGGAAGAAAAAAGATGGTACGATGAGGTCGACCGTGAAAAATTATCGATTGAATCTGCTGATGGATTAAAGCTTTCTGGGGTTTATGTTGAAGGAGAACCTTCTTCTAAAAAAGTAGCTATATTGGCTCATGGATATGCAGGCAGTTTAGAACAAATGGCGCCTTATGTTAAATTGTATCACGATATGGGGTTTAATGTGCTTATACCGGATGCCCGTGGACATGGAACGAGTGAAGGGGACTATATCGGTTTTGGCTGGCATGAACGGAAAGACTATTTGCAGTGGATCCAACTGATGATCGATAAAGTAGGCCAAGATGCGGAACTGGCTTTATTTGGAATCAGTATGGGCGGAGCAACGGTCATGAATGTCAGCGGCGAAGAGTTGCCGTCGAATGTAAAAGTTATTGTGGAAGATTGCGGTTATAGTTCTGTAAATGGAGAACTGGCTTATCAATTGAAAGATATGTACAACCTGCCTGAGTTTCCTTTAATTCCAGTAACTAGTCTAGTAACGAAAGTACGTTCTGATTATTGGTTCGGAGAAGCCGACACAGTCGAACAAATCAAAAAGAACACTGTTCCAATGCTGTTTATTCATGGGGCCGAAGATAAATTTGTACCGACAGAAATGGTCTATGATGTGTATGAAGCTAATCCGTCGCCTAAAGAATTATATATTGCACCGAATGCTGATCATGCAGATTCTTATGAGGAAAACAAAGAAGAATACCAGCAAAAAGTTCAAGATTTTGTGCTTAACTATATACCTAATTGATTTAGCAGCAACAAGCGTTTAATGAGCAAAAAAGTTCCCATCAAACAGAACACTCTGTTTGATGGGAACTTTTTTGCTATTGCTTAATGATTAGAATCCTAGTTTCAACCGTTTGACGACTCTGGATAAGGCGAAACAGATACAGAAATACAATAAAGCCATGGCAATAAACATTGGAATAACATAAGTCGTATTTTGTCCGTAAATGATTCTCGCATTATGCGTGAGTTCAGGTAAAGAAATAATGGTCGCTAACGACGTATCTTTGATCAACGAGATAAATTGGCTTAAAATCGGAGGAACCATTGCTTTAAACGCTTGTGGAATAATAATGTACCGCAGCGTTTGAGCATAAGAAAGTCCAGTTGAAAGTCCAGCTTCTGTTTGGCCTTTTGGGACAGAGTTTAATCCGGCACGAATGATTTCCGACAACATGGCGGATTCGAAAATCGTCATGGCTGCAACTGCTGACCAGAAGATATCGAAACGAATGCCAATCTGCGGCAAAGCAAAGTAAGCAAAAAAGATGATCAATAAGAGCGGCAGGTTACGAATCAAATCAATAATCAAGCCAAAAATCTTTGAAACGACGGGTATTTTTAAATAGCGGATCAAGCCTAAAATACTGCCAATCACAAAACTGAAGAGGATTGAGAGTAAGGCTACTTCTACAGTGATCAGGAGCCCATCCAATAAAAAGCGGATGTTGATCCATGAAAAAGCTTCTGCAAAATTCAAATGAAATTCCTCCTTCTATGCTTTGATTTCTAAACGGCGTTCAATATAAGCCATTAAATAAGTTAGCGGTAACGTGATCACTAAATAAATCAAACCAATTAAGATATATGTGTCAAATGTATTAAAGGTTTCACTGGCAATCAAGTCTCCTTGATACATCAAATCAAGGCCAGCAACCATTGCTAAAACAGATGAATTTTTAACTAAGTTAATGAACTGGTTGCCAAGCGGCGGAATCACGATTTTAAACGCTTGCGGCAAGACAATGTAACGCATTGCTTGGTTATAGGTAAATCCAGTCGAAAGTCCAGCTTCCATTTGTCCTTTAGGAACGCTGATAATACCAGCACGCACAGTTTCAGCAATAAAAGCCGAAGTATAAATCGTCAAGCCAATCGTACCAGCTGTAAACCCGTCAATTTGGAACCAATAAAGAGGAACAACGACATAAAAGAACATCACAACGATCAGTAGAGGGATGTTGCGGAAAAACTCAACATAAGCTGTTGCGATTCCTCTTAAAATTTTATTTTGCGATACTTGACAGATAGCAAATAAAGTACCAACGATCAAGCTGAGGAATAAAGCAATAAAACTTGAATACAGGGTATATTTGAACCCTTCGAATAAAATATCCGAGTAGTTAGTAAAAATAGTTATCATTCTGTGCACCTCACTTAATTTAATCCGAGTAAAGTCTAGCTAAACTCTATTGCTGAATCAGTCATCGGTTTCTGGGATCCATTTAGCATAAATGGCATCATAGACGCCGTTTTCTTTAATCGTTTCGAAAGCAGCATTTACCGCATCAACAAAGTTTTCTTGCCCGTGGTTGATGGCGATGCCGTATGGTTCATCCGTGAACGTTCCGCCAGCTAAGCGGTAGCCAGGATTCTCAGCAATGATGCCTAGAAGAATAGCACTGTCTGTCGTCATTGCATCTCCTTGTCCTGATTGTAAGGCAGTAAAGGCTTCAGAATAGTTTTCTAATTCTAAAACATGAGTATCCGGAGCATGTTTCCGGATATTAGTAGCTGAAGTTGAGCCTTTAACAGCAAGGACAGTTGTTTCAGAAGATAAGTCTGTAACGCTTTGAATAGAGCTGTCTTCCGGTACTAATAAAGCTTGTCCTGCGTCAAAATAAACTTCTGAAAAATCAACTTGCTTTTTACGTTCTTCGCTGATGGTCATCGTAGCAATAATGGCATCAATGTTGCCGTTTTTTAACAAAGGAATACGGGTCTTAGAAGTCACTTCAACAAAATTTGCATTAGCCGCATCGCCAGTGATGACTTCCGTTAAGGCTTTGGCGATATCGATATCAAATCCTTCAATCTCGCCTGTTGCAATATTATAAAGTCCAAATAAATTTGTATCTACTTTTACCCCCCAAGTAATGGTTGGATCATTTTCCAAACGTTCTGTAATATCTATTGCTGCGATGCTTTTTGCACCACATGCAGCTAGAATAGATAAGGGCAGGAGTAGAAGTAGAAAAGCAAATCGTCTAAACGTTTTTTTCATCTAAACATCCTCCTATTGATTAATGATTAATGATTTTGCTTAAAAATTGTTTGGCACGAGCATCATGCGGGTCTTCGTAAAAAGCTCCAGCTTCGCGGTCTTCTAAGACCTCGCCATCGGCCATAAAGACAACCCGATCTGCTACTTCACGTGCAAATCCCATTTCATGAGTAACAACGATCATTGTCATGCCTTCTTTTGCTAATTTTTTCATAACATCCAAAACATCTTCAATCGTTTCTGGATCTAAAGCACTAGTTGGTTCGTCAAAAAGCAACACACTCGGATCCATAGCTAATCCACGAGCAATGGCGATTCGTTGTTGTTGTCCGCCTGATAATTGAACAGGATAAGAATCTTTTTTACTAAGCATGTTAACTTTATCCAATAACAGTTCTGCTTTTTTTTGTGCTTCAGCTGGAGACTGTTTCAATACTTTTGTGGGAGCTAACATGATATTTTCCAAAACTGTTTTATGCGGGTAGAGATTAAAGTGTTGGAAAACCATTCCTACATTTTTACGAATCAAATTGATGTTGGTTTTTTTATCATGGATATTTAAGCCGTTGATCGTTAAATCGCCTTTGCTAATTTCCTCTAATCCGTTGATACAGCGCAACATGGTGCTTTTACCTGAACCAGATGGACCAATAACGACGACAACTTCGCCTTTATTGAACGTTAAATTGATGTTTTTTAAAGCATGAAAATCACCATAATATTTCTCGACATTTTTAAATTCAATCATTTGAAACACTCCTTAATAAAATTTAATGGCAGTAAGTAAAGTAGGAAGTACATAGAATGTTTTTTTAAACACTCTATGTGCTTCCTGTAAATTTATACATATTTTGTAAACTGCAGAGATTTTCCTCATTGCTGAATGGTTTTAAAAAGCAATCCTCTATTCAAATAAAAGAGCTATCAGCAGAGCTGAATAGCTGGAATAAAAGGACTACTTAAACTGTTGGGATAACTGAAAAAGATAAATCTATTTTAAAACAAAATGAACGATTGGTTACATCATACGCTTTATGAGAGTATGATTGCAAAATAATGAAACGTAAATTGGGTTTCTACTGGAATAGATTGTGAAACAGCTGGGAATAAAGAAGGGACTTTCTTATCCAGCAGTTATTTCAGAACAATAAACGTCTGGGTATTTCTGAACAGTCGTTTCTCTTTCTTCAACCTAATCAATCATAAAAAATATATCAGTATTGTTCGTTTATTATGGCTCTTTATAAATGTGCTACCTCTAAGATTAGCATTAATTTAGATGAGTTGTAAATAAAAATATATTAAAATTTGTGGTGAACGGTTACAAAACCAATGATAGGAAAACAAATTTCCCTTGGTTTTTGGAAAGAAAGTAGCGAGAACCACAGAGAATCCTAGTTTTTTATTGAAAATCAAGATAAAAGCTGGGAATATTGTTATAATAGATCTATATACATTTTAGGAAGAGAAGGTAGAAAAACTATGGAGCGCATTCATATTTACCATACCAATGATATCCATTCTCATTTTGAAAACTGGCCGAGAATTTCTGCTTATTTACGCTCGGAGCAATCCAGGTTATTTGAGCTAGAAGAAACGTCTTTTACTTTCGATTTAGGAGATGCTTGCGATCGTGTTCATCCATTAACAGAAGCAACAGATGGACAAGCAAATGTACGCCTCTTAAACGAAGTAGGCTATAGCGCTGTGACGATCGGCAACAATGAAGGAATCGGTAGCTCAAAAGCAGAGTTGAATCATTTGTATGATGAAGCTAACTTTAAAGTAATCTTGTCAAATGTGATGGATCGGCAAACCGGCAATTACCCTGAATGGGCTCAGCCCTTTGATATCTTAAAAACAAAAACAGGGCATAAAATCGGTTTATTTGGCTTAACCGCTCCTTTTCCAACCAGTTATGAACCAATAGGCTGGACTGTTAAAGAGCCAGAAGATGTCATTCCAGAAATGTTAGAGTTATTAACGCCTTTTGCAGACACCATCATTTTGCTGTCTCATTTAGGAATTATTGAAGACCGAAAAATTGCAGAAAAATACCCCATGATCAAAGTCATTTTAGGTTCTCATACGCATCACTTGTTGCCAAAAGGCGAAAAAGTTCGTAATACGTTACTGGCAGCGGCTGGTAAATTTGGCCAATATGTGGGACAAGTAGTTTTGGAAGTTGAAGGAACACAATTAGTATCAGCAGAAGCGAGTGTAGTAGAAACAGGAAAACTGCCAGCTCCGAAAGATGAAGAAGCGTTAATCTTAGGCTATGAAACCATCGGGCATCAACTATTAAATGAACAAGAAATAGCTGCAATCCCCGCTAATTTTCCTGTCAGTTGGCAAAAAAACTCTAAATTAGTGGAAGTGGGATTAGCAGCCGTTAAAGATTATGCAAAAACAGATGTGGCTATTTTAAATGCAGGACTGTTTATGCAGCCTTTGATTGAAGGGGTCGTAACCAATGATGAATTGCATCAAGTTTTACCTCATCCAATGAGAGTATTAAGATGTACATTAGATGGAGCTGACATGATTCGTGTCATTTATGAAATGGAAAAAAATCGTGACTTTTTGCGTAACTTCCCTATAAAAGGAATGGGATTCAGAGGAGAAGTGTTTGGCGAGCTTTGTTATGACGGTGTTTCTTATGATAAGAAAACCGGATTAGTGACCTGGCTAGGAGAATCGATTGATGACAGTAAAACGTACACTTTCGCTTCGGTCGATCACTTTCTTTATATCCCGTTTTTTCCAACGATTGAGATCAAAGGAAAGAACGAAGTATTGTTCCCTTACTTTATACGAAATGTCTTAGGGCAGTATTTAAGCAAAACTTATCCTGTAATCAAATAAGAACAGAAAATGTAGGTGAAAGAAATGGTAGAACAAAAACAACAGCAAGACAAACAAACGGCTGAAAAAAAAGCAGTAGAAAAAAAGCAAGGGACTAAACGCACGACTGAAAAACAAGAGAAACAGCTGAAGCAAAGTCGTTCTAGAAAAAAAGCGGTCAATGAATCTCGCCGCAGAGCCAATACGAAAAAAGAAACAACTAAAACAACTGACGAAGAGAACAGCGCTAATTCAACCGTAACGATAGATTTAAGTTTACAAGAAGTTGCGGGCGCCACCACTGAAGGACAACTGGTGCATCGACTGGATGCGACTATGATCACCATTGACGGCAGCAAATACGAAATTGTAAAAGATTACCGAGATGCTTTTGATGCTGAGCGCTTGGGTGAAAGATACAGTGAAATTTTAGATAAGTATGATTATGTAGTAGCGGATTGGGGATTTGAACAATTACGGTTGAAGGGCTTTTATGATAACCGCAATCGTAAAGTTCCGCAAGACCAAAGAATCAGCAATCTGGAAGATTACTTATATGAATATTGTAATTTTGGTTGTCCTTATTTTGTGTTGCAACGGCTGGAAGCAAAAAAAGGAAAATCAAAAACGGAGCGAGCTGATAAAGCTGAACGTCCTGCCCGCAAACGCAGAAGTCAAAAAGCTAAAAACCCAACCAATCAGAAATCAGAGCGTCCAACTAAATCAACTGAAACGCATGTTGCTAAAGAGACTGCGCCTAAAACAAAATCGACTAAGCCGAAAAGAGAATTTATAAAAAAAGAAATTACGCCTCAGTCGACTGAAAAAGTTGAAAAGATAGAAAAGAAAGAAAAAGCCGTATTTGAAACGGTGCAAGACAATAAAGGCAAGCGGCATTTTAGTATACGCCGTAAAGACGCAGACGAAGCAAAGAATAAAAACTAAAGGATGTGTAAGCTTTAAATGAAATACAAAGGTTACTTAATTGATTTAGATGGAACAATGTACCGAGGGAAAGATCCTATTCCAGCAGCACCGCGTTTTATTGAACGTCTGCAAAACAGTCAGACACCATTTTTATTTGTGACCAATAATACGACAAAAACACAAGCAGAGGTTGCAAGGGATTTACGTGAAAACTTCGGTATCACTGTTTCAACAGAAACAGTGTACACTGGATCATTGGCAACAGCAGCATATCTGAAAGGGTTAAATGCTGGGAATAAGGTATTTGCAATCGGGGAGACAGGACTGAAAAGTGCGTTAGCAGATGCAGGGTTTGTGGCAGAGAGAGAGCAGCCGGATTTTGTTGTAGTAGCTTTAGACAGAAAAGCTACCTATGCTGATTTTGAAGCAGCGACTTTAGCGATTCATAAAGGAGCCCGTTTTATCGCCACCAACAAAGATACGAATATGCCGACAGAAAAAGGCATGGTTCCCGGAGCGGGATCATTGGCGGCTTTAGTGATCGCAGCTACTCGCGTTCAACCGACTTTTATTGGTAAACCGGAAGCCATCATTATGGAAGAAGCGGTAGCAACTATTGGTTTAGATAAAAAAGAGGTATTGATGGTGGGCGATAATTACGAAACAGATATTTTAGCGGGGATCCATAACGGTATTGATACTTTATTGGTTTATACAGGGTTTACCAAACCAGAAGATTTGACCGCAGATATGGCCCAACCGACTTATCAAGTACAATCCCTAGATGAGTGGGTGTTGTAGTGAAAACCAAGATCATCCATTTTCTGGGTATCGCCAGCTTGTTTTTGTGCATCCTTAGTATGGCCATCGTTATTACGATAAATTTTACACCACTATATGCATTTGATATTGATTACTTAGCACTCCCGGAGAAACTTGGACTTAGCAAAGAAACGTTGATGGCAAACTACCGTATCTTAATGGATTACTTAAACAAACCATGGATAGCGGAGTTGAAATTGCCAAACTTTCCAAGTTCAGAAAATGGCCTCTTTCATTTTTATGAAGTTAAACGCTTGTTTATGTTGGATTATGCGATTGCTTTGGTTACGTTGATTGGTTCTATCGTCTATTTGCGTTTTATCAAACGGACCTATTCTTCATGGAAATTGATTCATCCTTTTCAATGGGGTATGATCGTACCGTTTGTTGTTCTGTTTATGATTGCTTTAAACTTTGATCAATTGTTTATTGGGTTTCATAAGATCTTCTTTAATAATGATGCATGGATGTTTAATCCATCGACAGATCCTATTATCTTGGCTTTGCCGGAAACCTTCTTTATGCATTGTTTTGTATTAGCCTTTATTTTGATTGAACTAGCGATTATCAGCGGTTATTTCATTGCTAAACGAACAGCTTTTAAAAAGAATTAAAAATAAGCGCCATTCCCAGGAGTAAATTGGAATGGCGCTTATTTATCGTTCATTTAGTTTTTTATTCAATTGAAATTTGTTTATTTTTACTATCTTCAAGGGCGATTTTAGGCATTTTTAACGTCAGTACTCCATCTTTATAGCTGGCTTTACTGTTTTCTTCATCAGCATTTTTAAGATAAAATTGACGAGTCATGCTGCCGTAAGATCGTTCTTGTTTGATATATTGTCCTTCTTCGTTTTTTTCGCTTGCTTCTGAATGGCGTTTAGCATGGATAGTCAAAACATCGTGGTCGAATTCAATGGAAATATTGTCTTTATCAAAGCCAGGCAAGTCCACTTTAACTTCATATTCTTTATCGGTTTCATGGACATCTGCTTTGAAGTTGTTTTTTTCATGGGCTAATGATAACTTGTCCCAAAATGGGCTTTCGTCATCAAACAAAGTTGGGAAGAAGTCAGAGAAGTCAGGGAAATCACTTTTTTTTCGTAAATCATGTGGCATCGTCTATCTCTCCTTTTAGTATCATTTCTTCTTACACATCAAAGTATACCCCTTTAGCACATAAAGCCAAATAAAACGAACGCTATTTTAAATTGAAAAAAACAGTTATTTCATCATATCGCTTTTTGATGGGTTAGCATGTGCCAACCGGCTCGCGGCAGCAGCTGCAATGGCGCCAACGATGTCGTCCATAAAGGTATGAACTTCGCCGTCATTATGCTCATTCAGCTTAGCTAAGATACCTGGTTTCAGCTTATCAATATAGCCGTAATTGGTAAAACCAATAGAGCCATAGACATTGACAATGGAAAGAGCAAGAATTTCATCAATGCCGTAAAGTCCTTCATCATCGGTGATGATATCTTGTAAAGGATCCATTAATCCTTTTTGTTCAGCTAATATATCCAACTGAATACCCGTTAAAATAGTGTTTTGGACTTCTCGTTTTAACAAGACGGCTTCCACATTGACCAAACATTCATCGAGCGTTAAATTTTCAATATAAGGTGTTTGTAAAAAGAGAACCAACTCGGCAATATCTGTTAATTTCACACCACGTTGGTGAATCAATTCAAGTGCTTTTTGATGTAATTCATTACTTGTTTTAACCATTTTGAGAATCCCTCCTATAATCTGCTTCTATTATACCTTAACTCAGTAAAATAGTCGGTTGAAATCCCTTTTCAAAAAAATACTTCTGGTCTTATTTAAAAGGAACAGAAGTATTGGAGAGAAAATTAAAATAAGCTTGTGCTGTGCATTGGTTGAACGCGCGTGTCCGGATCGATGTAGCTCATTGCGTTGTTGATAGCTGTTGGCGCTTCGCCAAATCCAGTGGCGATCAACTTTATTTTTCCTTCGTATGTGCAAATATCACCTGCTGCATAAATACCGGGCACAGTCGTTTCCATTTTAGTGTTGACCATGATTTCGTTCCGCGTAACGTCAAAGCCCCAATTTTTCATTGGACCAATAGAAGAAGTAAACCCATAATTGACCAAGAAGTCATCAATTTCAAGCGTTTCTGTTTTGTCGCCGCGTACTTCTTTTAAAGTGACGCTGGTTAAGGCCTGGCCTTCACCGTTGACCGATTCTGGGACAAAAGGTGTTTTCAACTCGACACTCGACTGTTCTAATAAAGAAACACTGTGTTCAAGGGCTCTGAATTTATTGCGCCGGTGGATCAAATAAACTTTTTTGGCAATGGGTTCTAACGTTAATGCCCAATCTACTGCTGAATCTCCGCCTCCGCAGATTGCCACGGTCCGGTTTTTAAACCGTTCAATATTATTGACATAATAATGCAGAGTCTTTCCTTCATAATGATCAGCATGTTCAATTTCCAATCTTCTTGGTTGAAATGCACCGTTCCCTGCAGTAATGATCACCGCTTTCGAGTAGTGGATTGCTTTGTTGGTGGTTAATTCAAATACGCCAGCAGCATTTTTTTTAACATCAATCACTTCTTCTTCTAAACAAATCGATTGTTCAAAGCGCGACATTTGGACAGAAAGGTTATCTACCAATTCCTGTGCGCCAACGACCGGCAAAGCTGCAATGTCGAAAATGTTCTTTTCTGGATACAACATGGACAATTGACCGCCTAGTTGCGGTAAGCTCTCAATGATTTTTACTTTTGCATTGCGCATGCCGCCGTAAAACGCAGCAAACATCCCTGTAGGTCCGCCGCCAATAATAGTGATATCAAAGATTTCATTATTTGTTTCCAAAATGATTCCTCCATAGTAGTAAATCTGTTCAGTAAATTTTGTTAAAGTATAGCATACAAAAGGTTAAGGGGCATGAATGTTTGGTTAATAAAAAAAGACGCTCCTTTTTCTCTAGTAACAAAAGTTAGAGAAAAAGGTCGTCAAGGAATAGGGAAAGAGATTTTTGGGGATCGGTCCAAATCTTTAAAAATGAAAAAACAGTAAAGATTAAAGATTAAAGAAGAATAATATCTCGCGAACCGCAAAAGCAACACCAATGCCAGTCAAAATACCAAAAAAGACTTCAATCGGTTTATGACCTAAATATTCTTTTAAATGACGCTCTTTTTGTTCGTTCTTAACCGTACCGGGTTCTTGTGATAATCTCAGTACCTTGTTGCTAAGGTTTTGAAAATCAAGCATTAAGTGGTTCAAAAGGATTCCTTGTTCGCCGCTTTGTCTCCGAACTCCCATTGAATCAAACATAACAATAACTCCAAATGTACTCGCAATGGCGACAAGCGGAGATGCTACCCCTTCTTGTAACGCTAATGCTGTGATCAACGCTGAAACAGCTGCAGAATGTGAGCTGGGCATTCCGCCAGTAGAAGTGGCAAGCGCCCAAGTCGTTTTTCTCTGTAAGAAGAAAGCAATGGGAACTTTGATTAATTGGGCAAAGACAATAGCTGTCAATGCAGCGATAAGGGGAAAATTAGATAAAATTGCCATAGCATACCATCCTTTAAAAAATTAAACAGTTATTTCTTTTATCATACCACGAAAAGAAAGATATCTTATTAAAAAGATTTTTGGGTTTAAAAATGAGCCGATCAAGAGCTGTTTTGCGAAGAAAAGTAAGAATTTTCTTCATATTAATTAAAATCATAGCAAATTTGTTCTGATTTGAGTATGATTATCAAGTAAGTAAAAAAGAGGAGGATATTATATGACACAATTGCCACAATTATCAGCAGAAGTAGCTGGAAATGAAAAAACAGCAACAATTAAGACCAATATGGGTGATATCAAAGTTAAACTTTTCCCGGAAATCGCACCAAAAACAGTTGAAAACTTTATCGGTTTAGCTGGAAAAGGCTATTACAACGGGGTTGTTTTCCACCGTGTTATTCCTGAATTCATGATTCAAGGCGGAGACCCGACAGGAACTGGAATGGGCGGAGAAAGTCTATGGGGAGAATCATTCGAAGATGAATTCTCAAAAGATGTTTTTAACCTGAATGGCGCTCTTTCAATGGCCAATGCTGGCCCTGGTACGAACGGCAGTCAATTCTTTATTGTAACAGCTCCAACAACTCCAGCTAATATGCTAAGTCAAATGGAATCAGCAGGATATCCAGCTGAAGCAATCGAAGCTTACAAAGAAAACGGCGGAACTCCTTGGTTGGACTTCAAACACACTGTTTTTGGACATGTGATTGAAGGTATGAACGTAGTAAACGAAATTCAAAATGTTAGACGCGATGCACAAGACAAACCGGTCCACGGTGTTATTATCGAATCGGTTGAAATTGCTTAAAGAATGATTCGGATGCCCAACACAAACAGTGTTGGGTATTTTTGTTGATAAAATGTTTGAAAACGCACACAATCTAAAGGGTCTATGCTACAATAAAAAGGAAAATGAAATGAAGAAGGGGATGTGCAAGATGATATACGGTGCAATTGAAGCGGGAGGCACAAAATTTGTTTGTGCAGTGAGCGATGAAAAATTTGATATTAAAGAACGGGTGAGTATACCAACGACCACCCCTCAAGAAACGTTGGAACAAGTTTTTGATTTCTTTGATCAATACGATTTATCGGCGATTGGCATTGGTTCATTTGGCCCAATTGATGTAAACACTGATTCTGCTACATACGGCTATGTGACCACTACTCCAAAAACTGCTTGGAAAAATTTCGATTTTTTGGGAGCCGTTAAAGAGCGTTATACTATTCCAGTTGGTTGGACAACTGATGTTAATGCTGCGGCACTCGGGGAGTTAAGAAAAGGGGCTGCTCTGGGGCTGTCTAGTTGTGTCTACCTAACCGTTGGTACCGGTATTGGCGGAGGAGCTGTTGTGAATGGCGAATTATTGACAGGGTATGGGCATCCGGAAATGGGACATATGATGGTGCGTTTGCATCCAGATGAAACATTCGCGGGTTTTTGTCCATACCATGGCAATTGTTTAGAAGGCATTGCAGCTGGTCCAGCCATTGAAAAGCGCTATGGTAAAAAAGGACATGAATTGGCCGATGAACAGCACGTTTGGGAAATGGAAGCTTATTATTTGGCCCAAGCCTTAATGAACTATACGTTAGTGTTGAGCCCAGAGCGAATCGTTTTAGGCGGAGGCGTGATGAAACAAAAACAACTTTTTTCATTGGTTCGTCAAGAGTTTGAAAAACTGATAGCGGGTTATATTGAATTGCCGCCTTTAGAAGAATATATCGTAGGCCCGGCTTTGGGCGATGATGCAGGAATTACCGGAAGCTTATTATTAGCTGCCGAACAAGTAAAATAAGAATAATCAAAAAGACCTTTTCCAGAATGAATGGAGAAAGGTCTTTTTGGGGTTTAATGTGGCTGCTCGAAAGCATACTTGATACGCTTCAATCCTTCTTCAATAAGAGATTGAGGTGCAGCAAAGTTTAAACGCATATAGTTAGAGCCAGCCGGACCGTAAGCAGCTCCGGCGTTTAAACCGATTTTGCCGACTTTTGCAAAATGATCGGCTAATTCAGCATCGGTCATGCCTAAAGTAGAACAGTCAAACCAGAACAAGTAAGTGCCCTCTGGTTTCATGTATCTCACTTGAGGCAATTCCTTATCAAAAAATGTGCAAATAAGTTCTAAGTTAGCGCTGAGGTACTGCATCAGGTCGCTGAGCCAAGGTCCCCCTTCAGAGAAGGCAGCTTCTGTTCCGACATAGCCAAAAGTATTCAAGGCGCTTTGCTCGATTTTATTTTGCGCTTGAATGAACTGGTCACGAAGCTTAGGATTTTGAACAAATACCATGGATAGTTTGATTCCTGCTAAATTAAATGTTTTCGTAGCTGCCGAAAGTGTCAGTACAAAATCTTGGTAACTAGAATCTAAGGTTACTAATGAAGTAAAAGATTCTGGCTGAAAAACTAAATCACCGTGAATTTCATCACTGATCATTAAAACGCCATGTTTTTTACACAGCTCTGCTAATTGAGTCAATTCTTTTTTTGACCAGACACGACCACCGGGATTTTGGGGATTACAAAGAATGAACAGTTTTACTTGTTGGTCGACCATCTTTTTCTCTATATCAGCAAAATCCATTTTAAATTGATTGTCCTGAATGGTTAAAGTAGACGAAATGCATTGGCGTTGATTTAATTCAATCATATTTGAAAAAGGCGTATAGACAGGGTTATGAATCATGACGGCATCGTTCACTTGAGTAAACGTTTGAATGATCAACCCGATACTAGGTACAACACCGGGAGAGAATAAGATATCTTCTTTGGCTAAGATCATTTGATGGCGTTCTTTTTGCCAATGGATAATAGCTTCATATAATGAATCAGGAGGCATCATGTATCCTAGCACATGATTATCAAGTACTTTTCTTAAAGCTGCTAAAACCGGTTCTGGGTTTTCAAAGTCCATATCGGCAACCCACATCGGCAATACATCTTCGGAACCAAATAGTTTTTCCAAGCTGCCCCATTTAATGCTAAACGGGTTCTTGCGATCAATCACTTCATCAAAATGATGATTCATACAAACACATCCTTTTCAAAATAAATAAATAGCATTTATCAACATATTCAGTATACGTGAAACAATGTTTCTTGCCAATTATTGACGTGAAGCGCTCACGAAACCAGACGTTGAAAATTGTGCAGTTAATGAAAGCGAATACTATTTTCATAAGCTTTCCGGTTATGATACAATCATGATATAATATAGTTGAAACCATACGACAGTAGAAAGGTGATGAGGTGGAGAAATGGATTACAAAATCGGAATGATTGTTAAAGGCAAAGTAACCGGCATCCAACCTTACGGCGCATTTGTTTCATTAGATAAAGAGACACAAGGGCTGATCCACATTTCAGAGTGCAGACATGGATACGTAAAAAATTTAGACGAGATTCTGACTGTCGGAGATGAAATGGATGTCATGATCTTGGATATCGATGAATACACAAAAAAAATCAGTTTGTCGTTAAGAACGTTGGAAGAAAAAAGCGATTTTCATTATCATTCTAAAAAAAGAAGGTATCGTCAAGAAAAAATGGGGCAGATTGGATTTAAAACCATTCATGATTTAATGCCGCAATGGATTCAAGAAGCAAAAGCAGATGAAGAAAAACGTTTCAGCTAAAAAAGGTTTCTTTTTGTAATCTATACCTGGAGAACTTAACTTTATGATATCTAAACTTAAAAATTTAAGTGTGAGGTGCTTGAAAAATGACAGAAAAACAATGGGTAGCCGGAACCGTAATGGCTCACAACCCGGAAGGTAAATATGTGTTTTTGGTAAAAAAAGCAAACGACAAATTCTCCTTTCCTTCAACTCAAATTCTTAGCGAACAAACAGGACTAGCTTGTATTCTAGAAGAACTAAAGAAAAAGCTAGCCATCGACATCCATTCATTAAATCTGTTTGAATTAACCAATGCTGTCGTTGATGGTACCAATGTGCCTTTGTTTGTATTCGAAATACCTGATGCTACTATTCAATTAACTGATGTATTAAAAAGCGACTTGCCGCTTCTTTCATGGGAAAAATCTGGTGTGCTGATAGAGACATTAGAAAACTGGAAGATATCGGGAGTACCGCAATTCTAATCAAAAAAGACCCGAACAGTATTTCTCACCATGAAATACTGTTTTTCTCTTGCATTTTTAATCTAAAACTACTAAAGTTAAGTCTGAACGGAAGCAATGAAGGTGGATTCACAAAAACAGGATGATGGAGGGATTTACATGGGACATATCAAATTTGATTATTCAAAAATCGAAAAATTTATTCAGCCGCATGAAATTTCAAATCTGCAACAGCAAGTGTCTGCAGCAGATGAAATGTTGCGTAAAGGCACAGGAGCTGGAAGCGACTACTTAGGGTGGATTGATTTGCCTAAAAATTACGATAAAGAAGAATTTGCTCGCATTAAAACAGCAGCGGAAAAAATCCAAAGCGATTCTGAAGTATTGGTTGTTATTGGAATAGGCGGATCGTATCTAGGCGCGAAAGCAGCTTTAGATTTTCTGAACCACTCATTTTATAATTTACTTAATAAAGAAGAACGTAAAGCTCCACAAATTTTCTTTGCAGGAAACAGTATCAGTTCGTCTTACTTAAGCGATTTGATCGAAGTGATCGGAGACCGTGACTTCTCAGTCAACATTATTTCAAAATCTGGTACAACTACAGAACCAGCAATAGCGTTCCGTGTCTTTAAAGAATTATTAGAGAAGAAATACGGTGCAGCTGAAGCTAAACAACGTATTTATGCGACAACGGATAAAGCAAAAGGAGCTTTAAAAGAAGAAGCGATAGCACAAGGCTACGAATCTTTCATTATTCCTGATGATATTGGGGGACGATTCTCTGTATTGACTGCAGTTGGTCTATTGCCTATCGCAGCAAGCGGAGCAGACATTGACGCATTGATGCAAGGCGCAGCAGATGCAGCAGATGCATACAGCAGTGATAAATTAGAAGAAAATGAAGCTTATCAATATGCAGCGATTCGTAATGCACTTTACCGTAAAGGCAAAGTAACCGAAATATTGGTTAATTACGAACCTAACTTACAATATTTCTCTGAATGGTGGAAACAACTATTTGGCGAGTCTGAAGGGAAAGACCAAAAAGGCATTTTCCCAGCAAGTGCTAATTTCTCTACTGATTTGCATTCGATTGGACAATCTATTCAAGATGGACAACGAAATATTTTTGAAACGATCATTAAAGTAGACAAAGCTAAACACACAGTACTTATTCCAACTACTGAAGAAGATTTAGACGGATTAGGTTACCTACAAGGTAAAGAAATTGATTTTGTTAATACAAAAGCATTTGAAGGTACGTTATTAGCTCATACAGATGGTAACGTTCCGAATCTTTTAGTAACGATTCCTGAAACAGATGCTTATACACTAGGTTACCTAATGTACTTCTTTGAAATTGCCGTTGGGGTTTCGGGTTATCTAAATGGCGTAAATCCATTTGACCAACCAGGAGTAGAAGCTTATAAGAAGAACATGTTTGCTTTATTAGGCAAACCTGGATTTGAAGACTTAGCAAAAGAATTAAACGCACGTCTGTAATCGATCATAGAAAATTAGATTAAATGAGGAATCGTTCAGGCAAATAGAGCATTAAGTTTGATGATAAGGTTGATCCTTTTGTCAAAATTGAGACTTTCATTTGCAAGAGCGATTTTTCTTCTTTATCTTATAGAAGAAAGAAGGAATAATGTGAGCGGAAAAATAGAACTTCATCAAGCAGAAAGCAAAGACGGAGCACTAATAAACAGTATATTGGTTCAGACGGTCCAATGGCTGCAATCTCGTGGATCGACACAATGGTCGGGTATCTTAGAAGGGAAAGATAACCACAACACTTCAGAGGCAATAGAACGTGGAGAAGTATTTTATGTGACAATAGAACATCAACCAGCGGGTATGTTTATTTTATGGGATCAACAAAGTGAATGGGACGCTGCTCTCTGGAAAGAAAACCCAACGACGGATTATAGCTATCTACACCGTTTAACGATCGTACGTGAGTTCGCGGGCCAAGGAGTTTCGGAATTGTTATTGAAAGAAGCTAAAGCTTATGCAAAAGCAATGGGGAAAAAAGCTGTTCGATTAGATTGTATTGCTGATAATCCACATTTAAATAAACTGTATCAACATGCAGGGTTTAGTTATAAAGGACAAGCTAAAGAAATCGAGGCAGATGGTCATAAAACAAATTTTAATCTCTACCAATTTGATATAAATTAAAAAACGAACGATAGTGAAAGCTGATTGTATATAAATGCGGTTTATCCGAATGTTGGATGGTGTAAAACATATATAGTTGAGTAAAATCGTTAGAATGTACGGTTTATAAAAGAAATGTAAAAAAAAGATACTTTTCTATTGACCAGCAAGAGGAAACTTGTTATATTAATACATGTTGTTACGCTATTGCGGCTGACACAACTAACAGATAATAAAACAAGCAAAGAAAAATCAAAAATATGCTTGACAGTCTGTAGAGAAACATGATATTATATTGAAGTCGTCAAGAAGACGGCGAAAACAAAGTTGAATAAATATACAAAACAAAAAATATTTATTTAAAAAAGTTGTTGACAAACAAATCAGCTTCTGGTAATATTTAGAAGTTGTCAAAACGGCAACGCATCAAATTAGACCTTTGAAAACTGAACAAAGCAAAACGAACCAAATGTGTAAGGTGGTTTAACCAAGGGTTAAACCAACAGAAACAAAGTGAATAATTATTCGCTAGCAATTCAATTAATGAGCTTCAAGCATCATTAAAAGGGTGAAGTCCTAACGGACGGAGCCAACTTTTATGAGAGTTTGATCCTGGCTCAGGACGAACGCTGGCGGCATGCCTAATACATGCAAGTCGAACGCTTCTTTTCTACCGGGTGCTTGCACCCACCAGAGAAGAAGAGTGGCGGACGGGTGAGTAACACGTGGGTAACCTGCCCATAAGTGGGGGATAACAGCCGGAAACGGCTGCTAATACCGCATAATTCCAGTGATCTCCTGATCGTTGGATGAAAGGTGGCTTCGGCTACCGCTTATGGATGGACCCGCGGCGTATTAGCTAGTTGGTGAGGTAATGGCTCACCAAGGCAATGATACGTAGCCGACCTGAGAGGGTGATCGGCCACACTGGGACTGAGACACGGCCCAGACTCCTACGGGAGGCAGCAGTAGGGAATCTTCCGCAATGGACGAAAGTCTGACGGAGCAATGCCGCGTGAGTGAAGAAGGTTTTCGGATCGTAAAACTCTGTTGTTAGAGAAGAACAAGGATGAGAGTAACTGCTCATCCCCTGACGGTATCTAACCAGAAAGCCACGGCTAACTACGTGCCAGCAGCCGCGGTAATACGTAGGTGGCAAGCGTTGTCCGGATTTATTGGGCGTAAAGCGAGCGCAGGCGGTTCTTTAAGTCTGATGTGAAAGCCCCCAGCTCAACTGGGGAAGGTCATTGGAAACTGGGGAACTTGAGTGCAGAAGAGGAGAGTGGAATTCCACGTGTAGCGGTGAAATGCGTAGATATGTGGAGGAACACCAGTGGCGAAGGCGACTCTCTGGTCTGTAACTGACGCTGAGGCTCGAAAGCGTGGGGAGCAAACAGGATTAGATACCCTGGTAGTCCACGCCGTAAACGATGAGTGCTAAGTGTTGGGGGGTTTCCGCCCCTCAGTGCTGCAGCTAACGCATTAAGCACTCCGCCTGGGGAGTACGGCCGCAAGGCTGAAACTCAAAGGAATTGACGGGGACCCGCACAAGCGGTGGAGCATGTGGTTTAATTCGAAGCAACGCGAAGAACCTTACCAGGTCTTGACATCCTTTGACCACTCTAGAGATAGAGCTTTCCCTTCGGGGACAAAGTGACAGGTGGTGCATGGTTGTCGTCAGCTCGTGTCGTGAGATGTTGGGTTAAGTCCCGCAACGAGCGCAACCCTTATTACTAGTTGCCAGCATTCAGTTGGGCACTCTAGTGAGACTGCCGGTGATAAACCGGAGGAAGGTGGGGATGACGTCAAATCATCATGCCCCTTATGACCTGGGCTACACACGTGCTACAATGGATGGTACAACGAGTCGCAAGACCGCGAGGTCAAGCTAATCTCTTAAAGCCATTCTCAGTTCGGATTGCAGGCTGCAACTCGCCTGCATGAAGCCGGAATCGCTAGTAATCGCGGATCAGAACGCCGCGGTGAATACGTTCCCGGGTCTTGTACACACCGCCCGTCACACCACGAGAGTTTGTAACACCCGAAGTCGGTGAGGTAACCTGCAAAGGAGCCAGCCGCCTAAGGTGGGATAGATAATTGGGGTGAAGTCGTAACAAGGTAGCCGTATCGGAAGGTGCGGCTGGATCACCTCCTTTCTAAGGAATATTACGGAACCTCACACATTCGTTTTGGCTTTGTTCAGTTTTGAGAGGTCTAATCTTCTCAATGCATCAAAAATGTTGTTCTTTGAAAACTGGATAGTGTTTAACAATTGTAACAAAGTAAGAAACCAAGTAAAAACCGCGTTTTATTTTTTACGATTCGCATCAATTGATGTTGGATCGCTATTAACAACGACCATAGGTTAAGTTAATAAGGGCGCACGGTGGATGCCTTGGCACTAGGAGCCGATGAAGGACGGGACTAACGCCGATATGCTTTGGGGAGCTGTAAGTAAGCTGTGATCCAGAGATTTCCGAATGGGGAAACCCAGCACCTTTGATAGGGTGTTACTGCTGACTGAATACATAGGTCCGTAGAGGTAGACGCAGAGAACTGAAACATCTAAGTACCTGCAGGAAGAGAAAGAAAATTCGATTCCCTGAGTAGCGGCGAGCGAAACGGGAAAAGCCCAAACCAGAAAGCTTGCTTTCTGGGGTTGTAGGACTGAACACATAGAGTCATAAATGAACGGTGTAAGAGAAGCGACCTGGAAAGGTCCGCCAAAGAGGGTAAAAGCCCCGTAACTGAAACCCCGTTCACTCTGATCAGTATCCTGAGTACGGCGGAACACGAGAAATTCCGTCGGAATCCGGGAGGACCATCTCCCAAGGCTAAATACTCCCTAGTGACCGATAGTGAACCAGTACCGTGAGGGAAAGGTGAAAAGAACCCCGGAAGGGGAGTGAAACAGCACCTGAAACCGTGTGCTTACAAGTAGTTAGAGCCCGTTAATGGGTGATAGCGTGCCTTTTGTAGAATGAACCGGCGAGTTACGATCCCATGCGAGGTTAAGTCGATGAGACGGAGCCGTAGCGAAAGCGAGTCTGAATAGGGCGAATGAGTATGTGGTCGTAGACCCGAAACCAAGTGATCTACCCATGTCCAGGTTGAAGGTGCGGTAATACGCACTGGAGGACCGAACCCACGTATGTTGAAAAATGCGGGGATGAGGTGTGGGTAGCGGAGAAATTCCAATCGAACTTGGAGATAGCTGGTTCTCTCCGAAATAGCTTTAGGGCTAGCCTCGGAATAAGAATCATGGAGGTAGAGCAACTGTTTGGACTAGGGGCCCTTCTCGGGTTACCGAATTCAGATAAACTCCGAATGCCATTGATTTATATCCGGGAGTCAGACTACGAGTGATAAGATCCGTAGTCGAGAGGGAAACAGCCCAGACCACCAGCTAAGGTCCCAAAGTTTATGTTAAGTGGAAAAGGATGTGGGGTTGCTTAGACAACTAGGATGTTGGCTCAGAAGCAGCCATCATTTAAAGAGTGCGTAATAGCTCACTAGTCGAGTGACCCTGCGCCGAAAATTTACCGGGGCTAAACATAACACCGAAGCTGTGGATAGAACTTAGGTTCTATGGTAGGAGAGCGTTCTAAGGGCGTCGAAGCTAGACCGTGAGGACTGGTGGAGCGCTTAGAAGTGAGAATGCCGGTATGAGTAGCGAAAGACGGGTGAGAATCCCGTCCACCGAATGACTAAGGTTTCCTGGGGAAGGCTCGTCCTCCCAGGGTTAGTCGGGACCTAAGTCGAGGCCGATAGGCGTAGACGATGGATAACAGGTTGAGATTCCTGTACCCGTTTGTTTTGTTTGAGCAATGGAGGGACACAGTAGGCTAAGGAATACGCACTGTTGGATATGTGCGTCCAAGCAACAAGTCTTGAAGCGAGTCAAATGCTTGCTTCTCTAAGGACAAGTTGTGATGGGGAGGGAAATTAAGTACCGAAGTTCCTGATGTCACACTGTCAAGAAAAGCTTCTAGTGAGAAACAAACGGCCCGTACCGCAAACCGACACAGGTAGTCGAGGAGAGAATCCTAAGGTGTGCGAGTGAACTCTCGTTAAGGAACTCGGCAAAATGACCCCGTAACTTCGGGAGAAGGGGTGCTGACCATTTGGTCAGCCGCAGTGAATAGGCCCAAGCAACTGTTTATCAAAAACACAGGTCTCTGCTAAATCGAAAGATGACGTATAGGGGCTGACGCCTGCCCGGTGCTGGAAGGTTAAGAGGATGGGTTAGCTCTCGAGCGAAGCTCAGAATTGAAGCCCCAGTAAACGGCGGCCGTAACTATAACGGTCCTAAGGTAGCGAAATTCCTTGTCGGGTAAGTTCCGACCCGCACGAAAGGCGTAATGATTTGGGCACTGTCTCAACGAGAGACTCGGTGAAATTATAGTACCTGTGAAGATGCAGGTTACCCGCGACAGGACGGAAAGACCCCATGGAGCTTTACTGCAGTTTGATATTGAGTGTTTGTACAGCTTGTACAGGATAGGTAGGAGCCGATGAAACCAGGACGCTAGTCTTGGTGGAGGCGTTGGTGGGATACTACCCTTGCTGTATGACCACTCTAACCCACAGCCATGATCTGGCTGGGAGACAGTGTCTGACGGGCAGTTTGACTGGGGCGGTCGCCTCCTAAAGAGTAACGGAGGCGCCCAAAGGTTCCCTCAGAATGGTTGGAAATCATTCGTAGAGTGTAAAGGCAGAAGGGAGCTTGACTGCGAGACCTACAAGTCGAGCAGGGACGAAAGTCGGGCTTAGTGATCCGGTGGTTCCGCATGGAAGGGCCATCGCTCAACGGATAAAAGCTACCCTGGGGATAACAGGCTTATCTCCCCCAAGAGTCCACATCGACGGGGAGGTTTGGCACCTCGATGTCGGCTCATCGCATCCTGGGGCTGTAGTCGGTCCCAAGGGTTGGGCTGTTCGCCCATTAAAGCGGTACGCGAGCTGGGTTCAGAACGTCGTGAGACAGTTCGGTCCCTATCCGTCGCGGGCGCAGGAAATTTGAGAGGAGCTGTCCTTAGTACGAGAGGACCGGGATGGACACACCGCTGGTGTACCAGTTGTTCTGCCAAGAGCATCGCTGGGTAGCTATGTGTGGACGGGATAAACGCTGAAAGCATCTAAGCGTGAAGCCCCCCTCAAGATGAGATTTCCCATCACGTAAGTGAGTAAGACCCCTGAGAGATGATCAGGTAGATAGGTTGGAAGTGGAAGTACAGCGATGTATGGAGCGGACCAATACTAATCGGTCGAGGACTTAACCAATTTTTTAAACGGTGTCTTGGTTTCGACACGATGTTGCAAGAGAAAAACACTATCCAGTTTTGAGAGAACACCGTTCTCTTGATGAAAAAATGTGCGGTGGTGACGGCAAGAAGGTCACACCTGTTCCCATGCCGAACACAGCAGTTAAGCTTCTTAGCGCCGATGGTAGTGAAGGGTTTCCCTTTGTGAGAGTAGGACGCTGCCGCGCATTGATTCATTAAATTTAATTTATCCCATGGAGGTTTAGCTCAGCTGGGAGAGCATCTGCCTTACAAGCAGAGGGTCAGCGGTTCGATCCCGTTAACCTCCACCATGAGTCATTAGCTCAGTTGGTAGAGCATCTGACTTTTAATCAGAGGGTCGCAGGTTCGAATCCTGCATGACTCATAACTAAACATCTATGATGGATAGTTATGCTACGCTTAGCGGGTGTGGCGGAATTGGCAGACGCACTAGATTTAGGATCTAGCGTCGAGAGACGTGGGGGTTCAAGTCCCTTCACCCGCACCATTTATTCTTTTTACTGTATTAGCCGGCTTAGCTCAGTTGGTAGAGCATCTGATTTGTAATCAGAGGGTCGAGGGTTCAACTCCTTTAGCCGGCACCATTTGCGGAAGTAGTTCAGTGGTAGAACGCCACCTTGCCAAGGTGGAGGTCGCGGGTTCGAACCCCGTCTTCCGCTTACTAGACCAACTAGTAAGCAAGATTTGAAAAAATCATTGCTTGTTCTAAATGCCGGGGTGGCGGAACAGGTAGACGCACAGGACTTAAAATCCTGCGGTGAGTGATCACCGTGCCGGTTCGATTCCGGCCCTCGGCACCATTATTCAGCACCCATAGCTCAATTGGATAGAGTACCTGACTACGAATCAGGCGGTTAGAGGTTCGACTCCTCTTGGGTGCATTCCATTTTACATAATCAAGAATGGAAATACCAGATTTCAACATACGGGAAGTAGCTCAGCTTGGTAGAGCACTTGGTTTGGGACCAAGGGGTCGCAGGTTCGAATCCTGTCTTCCCGATTTAAAATGTTGGGGCCTTAGCTCAGCTGGGAGAGCGCCTGCCTTGCACGCAGGAGGTCAGCGGTTCGATCCCGCTAGGCTCCACTTTTAAGTTTTTAATTATTAGATATTTTGGCGGTGTAGCTCAGCTGGCTAGAGCGTCCGGTTCATACCCGGGAGGTCGGGGGTTCGATCCCCTTCGCCGCTATTACAATTGAAAGAGCTTGGACCTTTAGCTCAGTTGGTTAGAGCAGACGGCTCATAACCGTCCGGTCGCAGGTTCGAGTCCTGCAAGGTCCATTAGTCGTATCTTTTATGATTGATTACCTTGTATACATTATAACGGAGGATTACCCAAGTCTGGCTGAAGGGAACGGTCTTGAAAACCGTCAGGTGTGTAAAAGCACGCAAGAGTTCGAATCTCTTATCCTCCTTATCTTCATTTTTTATTCTTATTATCGCGGGGTGGAGCAGTTGGCAGCTCGTCGGGCTCATAACCCGAAGGTCACAGGTTCAAATCCTGTCCCCGCAATTATTATCATAGAACGCATATGATAAATAAATAGTACAATGCAAAAAAAGGTCTCGTGGTGTAGGGGTTAACATGTCTGCCTGTCACGCAGAAGATCGCGGGTTCGATTCCCGTCGAGACCGTTTTTGCGGGTGTAGTTTAGTGGTAAAACCACAGCCTTCCAAGCTGTTGATGCGAGTTCGATTCTCGTCACCCGCTTTTTTTATGGGCCTATAGCTCAGCTGGTTAGAGCGCACGCCTGATAAGCGTGAGGTCGATGGTTCGAGTCCATTTAGGCCCATTGAAATATATATTTTAGTTATTGGATTTGGGGAAGTACTCAAGAGGCTCAAGAGGCGCCCCTGCTAAGGGTGTAGGTCGCTAACGCGGCGCGAGGGTTCGAATCCCTCCTTCTCCGTTTTTAATATTTGAAACAAGGCCCGTTGGTCAAGTGGTTAAGACACCGCCCTTTCACGGCGGTATCACGGGTTCGAATCCCGTACGGGTCATAGCAATGAATTGCTTATAATTGAATGCAGTAAGTTGTTATAACAGTTGGAATTATGGAGGATTACCCAAGTCTGGCTGAAGGGAACGGTCTTGAAAACCGTCAGGTGTGTAAAAGCACGCAAGAGTTCGAATCTCTTATCCTCCTTATCTTCATTTTTTATTCTTATTATCGCGGGGTGGAGCAGTTGGCAGCTCGTCGGGCTCATAACCCGAAGGTCACAGGTTCAAATCCTGTCCCCGCAATTATTATCATAGAACATATATGATAAATAAATAGTACAATGCAAAAAGGTCTCGTGGTGTAGGGGTTAACATGTCTGCCTGTCACGCAGAAGATCGCGGGTTCGATTCCCGTCGAGACCGTTAATTGAATACTATGGCCCGGTAGCTCAGTTGGTAGAGCACTTGATTGAAGCTCAAGGTGTCGGCAGTTCGATTCTGTCCCGGGCCATTATTTATGCGGGTGTAGTTTAGTGGTAAAACCACAGCCTTCCAAGCTGTTGATGCGAGTTCGATTCTCGTCACCCGCTTTTTTTTTATGGGCCTATAGCTCAGCTGGTTAGAGCGCACGCCTGATAAGCGTGAGGTCGATGGTTCGAGTCCATTTAGGCCCATTAAATAAAAAATTACATTTTTGTACATAAGGCCCGTTGGTCAAGTGGTTAAGACACCGCCCTTTCACGGCGGTATCACGGGTTCGAATCCCGTACGGGTCATCTGAATATACTATAACTCCTAGCCTTTCAATAAGGTTGAGGAGTTTTTTTGTATTTGTAATTTGTACTGTTAGAAGAAAAAATAAAGCCCCCGCGTAACTAAAACGGGGTCTTTATTCGTCCATTTAGTGAATGAAAAAGCGCGTGCTGATAATACAGGCAAATAAAAACAAATACAGTAAGGAATAGAGGGATAACTGTTTGAGTGTATTCGTATTCTTTTTAACAGCTTTAGTTGGATCATAAGATTGTATAGCTGTCCATGCAGCCGGCATACTTAAAAGGAGCAAACAAGTAAAGTATGAAAAAGAAGGCCACAACATTAGAAAACTGCTGAAGTAGAGAAGAACAAGCACACTGTTCAACGCAAGATAAGTCGTCCGGTCAGTGAAGAGTTCATTAGTCGTAACAGAAACTAATGGTTTTAAAGACGTTTGATACTTGCCTAGTTCTACAAATAAAGCCAACAGTACTAAAGGAATACTCCACAAGAAAAGTGTGTTCGGAATAAACAACACTTGAATGGAAAAACTGATATAAGTCATGATGGCCCCTTTAAAGACAGCTTGCATAGCGATAGAAAACCACGCTAGTCCTATTTTGATTAAGTAAAATTGTCCATGGACAAGCAAGGAGTAAAATAATAAAAGCATCCCAATTAAATAATGCAAAGAAAAGGTAAAGTAAACAACCAAGCTTAAATTTAACAGTTCGAAGATAAGTAAGAAGATGGTCGAATGTCTGCTTGTTTTTTTTATCCACCTTTCAAGGAATTTTTCTAAAAACTGATTTAATAAAATGAAACAGTAAAGAAGAAAGAAAGGAAGGAAATGAACTCTGGTTATCTGAGCAGCATACAGGGTTCCGACGAATAGATAGGTTAAAGGTGTAGCGAAAATAATAAAAAGTGAGTGATTAAAGAAAGCTTGAAAACGTTGATAAGTAAAATTTGCCACTGGAAAATCTCCTTTCACGTGTTGTGCCCTTCTATCTTACCAAAAATCAATCGAAGGAACAGCATAAAAAGAAACTTAAAAAAAGCTAATGAAGATTAAACTCCTGCTGATTGCTAACTATCTTAAAGTTCTAAAATATTGTTCACCTAATTACATGGAAGTATGTTAAAATATATAAGGTTTGCAAATGGAGTCCCGAAAGGATTCACTTGATGAAAAGAGTGGAGAAGCCTTGTAACCGAAAAGATAAAGGGGGAACAATAGAATGACAGAAAGAAGATTATTTACTTCTGAATCAGTATCAGAAGGTCATCCAGATAAAATCGCTGATCAAATTAGCGATGCTATTCTAGATGCAATCATTGCAAAGGATCCAGATGCACGTGTAGCTTGTGAAACGACCGTAACAACGGGGTTAGTTTTAGTTGTTGGAGAAATATCAACCTCAACTTATGTTGATATCCAAAAAGTTGCTCGGGAAACGATTCGCGGGATTGGATACACGCGTGCAAAATTTGGTTTCGATGCTGATACATGTGCCGTTATTGTCGCAATTGACGAACAATCGCCGGATATTGCTCAAGGCGTAGATGATTCAGTTGAATACAAGTCACTTGATGAAGACGAATTAGACCAAATCGGAGCAGGAGACCAAGGTTTGATGTTTGGATTTGCTATCGATGAAACACCTGAACTGATGCCTTTACCAATTTCGTTAAGCCATCGTTTAGTCAAACGTTTGGCAAGCGTTAGAAAAGAAGGAACTCTTTCTTATTTAAGACCTGATGCGAAATCGCAAGTAACGGTTGAATACGATGAAAACGATAAGCCGCTACGTGTGGATACAGTAGTTATCAGTACTCAACACCATCCTGATACAACTGAAGACGAGCTGAAAAAAGACATGATGGAACTGGTTATCAAGCATGAAATTCCACAAGAGCTGTTGGATGAAAAGACTAAATACTTTATTAATCCAACAGGACGCTTTGTTATTGGCGGTCCTCAGGGCGATTCAGGGCTAACAGGACGTAAAATCATTGTTGATACGTACGGTGGATATGCTCGCCATGGCGGAGGCGCATTTTCAGGTAAAGATCCAACAAAAGTTGACCGCTCAGCTAGTTATGCAGCACGGTACATTGCTAAAAATATTGTTGCAGCTGGATTCGCTGGAAAATGTGAAGTCCAATTAGCTTATGCTATCGGAGTAGCTCAACCGGTTTCCATTGCAATCGATACGTTTGGGACGGGCACGGTATCTGAAGCTGATTTAATTGCAGCTGTACGTTCTAATTTTGACTTACGGCCAGCCGGAATCATAAAAATGCTGGACTTGCAAAAGCCTATTTATAAGCAAACAGCTGCTTACGGACATTTTGGCCGGACAGATATTGATTTAACATGGGAACACACAGATAAAGTCGATGCTTTAAAAGCATCTTTAGCTTAAGGAATCAAAGAGCGCATTCTATCTTTAGAAGATAAAGATAGAGGCGCTTTAAGTATATTTTTTTTGAGCTGAAGGGGTAATAAACCCGTAAGCTAGGAATAGAATGGAGGCAAATATGGAGAAGAACAAAAAACAAACCAATGTAGTGATTATAACGATCGCAATTTTTGTTGCGACATTTATGACTGCAGTTGAAGGAACGATTATATCTACAGCAATGCCAACCATCATCGGCAGTCTTGAAGGAATGTCGATCATGAACTGGGTATTTTCAATTTATTTATTAACAAACGCTATTATGACACCAATTTATGGAAAGCTATCCGATATGATTGGTAGAAAACCTATTTTTATTACAGGATTGCTTATTTTTGTTATTGGGTCTTCATTATGCGGACTTGCACAATCAATGGAACAATTAATTTTATTTAGAGCTATTCAAGGAATCGGAGCAGGGGCAATCATGCCTGTAACTTCAACGATTATCGCTGATATTTATCCTTTTGAAAAGCGTGCAAAAATTATGGGGTTAAACGGAGCTGCTTGGGGGATCGCAGGAATTTTTGGTCCTCTATTCGGAGGATTTATCGTTGACCACTTAAGCTGGCACTGGATCTTTTATATTAATGTTCCTATCGGCATTGTGACCATTATTTTAATTTCTCTATTCTTACATGAAGACTTTACGTATGAGAAAAAAGCCGTCGATTATTTAGGCAGCATAACGTTAACCGGAACATTATTGTTCTTACTTTATGGCATTCAAGTTTTCGGAGATGCCGGAACGTTCAAAGCTCCAATGCTGATATGGTTTGGTGCAGCGGCAGTATCTTTCGCAAGTTTCATTTTTGTAGAAAAACGAGCTGCGGATCCAATCTTGCCTTTGAGTTTATTCAGCAATCGAACTTTCGTTATTCAAAACCTAGCTGCAGCTTTAGTAAGTGGTTTTCTGATTGGAGTAGACGTTTATATCCCTATGTGGATGCAAGGATTGAAAGGCTTAAAAGCAGCCATGGGTGGATTTGCCATCACTCCAATGTCGTTGACTTGGATCGTAGGTTCATTCATAGCCGGACAAATGTTGTTAAAACGACCAGTTAAGACGATCTTAACAACGAGTTTAACCATCGTCAGTCTAAGTGCTTTTATCCTTGTACTATTGCCAATCACCACTCCTTTCTATGTGTTTCTTCTAGTTACAGCATTGATTGGTCTTGGTATGGGATTGACCATCACAACGACAACCGTAACGGTACAGAACGTCGTACCTAAAAATCAAATAGGTGTAGCGACTTCCGTCAATACTTTGTTTAGAATTTTGGGACAAACGATCATGGTTTCCCTTTATGGAATTATCTTAAATCACAAGATGGCTGAGCAACTAACGGTTCATCAATCAACCGGAGTTGAAAGCAACATGATGAATGAATTGATTAATCCGTTGACAGCTGTTCATCTTGACCCTAATTTATTGCCTACATTAAGAGGCATTCTATACGATGGAATTCATAATGTTTTCTTCTATGGATTTATGACCGTTTTACTAGCATTGATATTTAATCAATTTGCTAAAAAAGAAGAGATTATTTAAGAAAAGTAAAAAGAATCTAGCAGGAAGCTACTTAGCGGCTTCTGCTAGATTCTTTTTATTTCTTTTCGATAGCCAGTAAAAAAGGCGGTGTATTGCGCTGGTTGATAAAGTTGTACTGCAGCACATTGAATGATTCTTGAGGCAATTGTTCAGCAAACGTTAGGACAGCTTCTTTTTCTGTTTTTCCGCCTTCATGACCATAATAAACGACGATCAATACTAAGCCGCTTTTTCGCAACCGAAGTAAAATTTCGTTAAGGGCTTGAATCGTTGTTTTCCCTTGTGTAATAATCGATTTATCGCCTTTAGGCAGATACCCAAGATTAAAAATAGCCGCAGCGATTTCTGTCTTTTCGGGTACTATATCCGCAACTGTTTCATGTCCTTGTTGATAAAGTTCAACTTGTTCACTAAGTCCGGTTAGCATAAGTTTTTCTTTAGTCGTCTGGATTGCTTGCTCCTGGATATCAAAACCATAGACGGTACCGGTCTGTCCAACTAGAGTAGCTAGCAAAATGGTGTCGCCGCCATTTCCTACGGTCGCATCAATGACTTTATCGCCTCTAACTACTGTATTTTTCAAAAGCGTATGACTGTAACGCAAGGCGTTTTCAATCATAGTATCCCTCCTAACTGTACACTTCATAGTTTACCATGTTTTCTGCTTTTATTTAAAAACAAAAAACCATCTTTGAAAGTTTTCTCAAAGATGGAAAGGTTTAGCGTTTTTGAGTGTTCTGTCTATTTTTGGTCCATTGTTTCCATTTAGGGTAAAGACCAATGGATAGAGCTAGCCAAGAGCCTCCTAAACAATACCCCCCAATGACATCAGAAGGAAAATGAACACCTACATAAATCCGGCTCATACCGATCAAGAAGACAAGAATGGCCGTAACGGCAATCACAAGCCAGTTCCAACGGCTGTTTTTTGAGAATTGAATGAAGAGGAAAGCAAGCCCGCCATAACAAATCAAAGACCCCATTGAATGACCGCTTGGGAAACTGTAACCGCCCTGGACCACTAAATGTTCAATGGTCGGACGTTCCCGTTGCAATACCAGTTTAACAAATTGGTTTAATAAGCCAGCTCCGAGAGCAGATTGTATAAAGAACCAAAGGGCAGCAGCCAAGTCTTTATAATGCCAAATAAGAAACAAACTGCAAAGAGAAACAACTAAAAATAACGCTGGCACACCGCCGAGATTCGTTAATGAAATAAAGAATGCTGTTTTCATATTGGTCATGCTAGCTAAAATCGGTTTGCTGATCAGTTGATCAAATGAAATGATCCACTTACTATTCAGATAAATACTTGAAGCAATGATGCTAAAAGGCAGCAACAATAAAAGGCAGGTACTTAGCCAAGGCGAAAGTGAAAAAGAATTTTTTTTTGAGTTCATTATCTTGTACTTCCTGTCATTTTTTTAAGAAAATTAACCGTATCCTACAGTCGCTTTATTTTAGCATAAGACAGTATCGTTCACAAATAAGAGAGAGCAATAACCAGTTGCATTAGTTGTATTCTGAAGTGTATTCTTCATCAGGCGCAGTAGAAACAGAGATAGTACCAGTATCTGTAGTCAACTTCATAAGATGGGTCCCATCCCCAAAAAGAGCCTTAGATTCTGCTTTGTCAAAAAGAGAGACCCTCCCTAGCTGGTGAGACGTTTCAATTGTTAGATTTTCTGGAGTGTTTTCAGTTAAAACAGTAATGGTTCCAAAGTTGGTTGTGAGCGTAGCATCTTGGTCAATCGTTGGATTCGATAGCACGATAGCGCCAGCATTTGTTTGAGCTGTTAATTTTCCAGTTACTTGAGAAAAATCGATTTGCCCAACGTCGGTGGTTATCTCTGTTTCATCAGCTACAACCTTAGTCAGATTAGCCGAACCAGCGTCCGAATCAATCGTCAACTGTTGAAAAATAGATTGAGTGATGTCAGTAAATCCGGCTGTGTTTTTGACGTTCAACTGATCTAGCTGACTATCGTTTATATCTATAGAACCTACTTCAGTTTTGATCGCAAGAGCAGAAAGGGTCAAATGATTTATGGAAACAGTTCCTGTTTCTGTACTGAGAGAAAGGGTCTCGATGGAATCAGGAATTTCGATGGTCACCCGAACAATACCGGTGTTTAGGTAGTCTAAAATGGTATTGGAAGATTGTTCCATTTCATTGATGTTTAAGTGCAAGGTCTCGCTGTTTTTGTTGGAATCTAGTGTGTATACTTTCGAATCTGCATTTAGGCCTTCAACGTTAACAGATATTTCTTTGGCGTTTGTTTTTGTAAGATAGACAGCGGCTGAAGTTCCAGTGATAGAGAGGTTTTGAATGTCTTCGACAGCTACAGTTTCTTGGTAATCAAAATGAACCGAATCAAAAGCTTTTTGATAAGTAAGAGCTGCGCCTATGCCGCCAATGGCAATAAAGAACAGTCCTACAGCTAATAACGCAAGTGTATTTTTCTTCATGCTAATCGTCCTCCTACTATAGCGCGTCTCATCCATACTAGATAACGTCTAAACAGTTTAGTTAATACGCGTGTGAAAGAATAACAAACAGCAAGCATTACCAAGCCGATTCCGCAAATCAAAATAGTCATAAACGTTTGGAAGACTGTTGCAACGGAATAAGTTCCAAGCAAAGCAAAAATACCGAAAATAGGAGCGAAGCTAAATGCAATGCCGGTTATCCAAGCCCCCAAGAGACAAAAAAGCAAGACGATCATTGGGGTTAAAACAAAAAACAGATTAAAGCCAATGATGAAAACAGCTTTGATAAACTGAACAAAAGGCGAATAAGACTGCTGCGCTTCAATTTCATCATTTAATACTTCTGGTTCAGAGTCTAATTCTACCCAATCGCCTTGACTATAGCTGGCTTCTTTTGGTTTTGGTTTGATGCCAAATTGAATTAACCGTTCGGCGGCTAACTGTTTTGGATGCCCTAATTCGTTTGCTATTTGTTCTTCAGATTTTCCATCTGTAAGTTCTGCTGCAAATTTTTCTTCGTATTCAGCTAAAATAGCAGAAACTTTTTCTGGCGGCAAGTCGGTTAAGTTCAGTTTTAATTCGATTAAAAAATGTTCTTTGTTCATTATACTTTAACCTCTTTCGTATCAATGATTTCATTTTATTATGTATCTTTAAAATGACTATACTGCCAGCTTCAAGGCATTACAAGGCGAGAGTCCACAAACAAGACTAAAGTCCGAGGTACAATCAGTCTCGGTATCTAGCAATGTCAAGTTTCGTTTAAATTATTTTCTCGTGAAATAACTAAACATTCATACTTTCTTATTACTTCCTTAATCTCTATTGAGTACACTAGAGATAGTTAAGAGATAGGAGTGTGACAAAATGCTGCTTGATGACATGGAAAATAATGATGCAATTGGTTCAGGTCAAGTAAAAAGTATTGAGTTTCCAAATATAATCTTGCAATCTGAAACTGGACAAACAGTAAAAATAAAAACAACTAAGCAACAACAAGCTGATCTTATTTTTTGGGAATCAATCATGAATATCAAAGAAGCTGAAATTTGGTTGCCGTATCAAAAAGAAGTACAGTACTTATTGGATTTTGATTGGCTTGGAGATCCACAGTTTACTTAATAACTGTAAACAAAATTGTAATATAAGAAAGACGGAAATAGGCGGATAATGGTTTATCTGCCTATTTTTTTTTGCATAAAATATTACGATTGTGTAACGTATATTAAAAAGCAGCTTATCTCTGCAATTTTCTATCATATGGACGAATTCAACGCTATAATAGAAGAAGGACTCATTATAAACCATTGATAAGGGCGATTACAGCTCCTTATCCAAAAGATTGTTTAAATCAGGAGGTATAGCGTTGGAAAAAACTAGAAAAGAAAGAATTGTCGCTGCAAATAGTAAAAAGTTGTTTGGGAAAAAGGATCTATCGAATGCTGTGTATAAAAGAGGGACAGCAGTTTTAAGTACAACTTTATTAGTTAGCTTATTGGCTTTTCCTTCTTTTTCTGCATCAGCTAGTGCGAATGATTTGGCAAATTCAAGTAGCAAAGAACTTGAAGAGAATTTAAAAAATAATCCAGAAGTAGTCACAGAGGGAACTACAGAAGGAACAGAAGTAGCCAAAGAATCAGAAACAAGTATTCAATCGACAGAGAAAAGTTCAGATACTACAGAGAACGCGGCTGAAGATAAAGCAATTGAAAAAGAACAAAAAATACAAGAATTGAAAAGCCTCTTAACAGCTGAAGTATTTGATACATTAATATTTGAAGAATTAGATATGGAAGATATCGATGAATTAATTGAAACAGCGTTAGATGTGAAGAACGACGATACTGTAAATTCTGAAGAGGCAATCGAAGCAACCATTACAAAAATGTCAATTGCAACTACAATTGTAACTGATAAAGAAGAAACAGAAGCTACATACGCACAAACAGAAGAAACTGGCGAGATTGATGCGGTTGTTGAAGAAACATCTGCAGCAGAAAATAAAATGAGTGAAACACCAGTATCAGCAGGCGAAGCTGAAGCGTCATTAACTACTGAAATTGTTGAAGACAGTGAAGAAGTTAGTGATGTTGAGAAAGCTGCAATAGAACAAGCAGCGGCAGACAAAGCGAAAGCAGATCAAGCAGCAACAGAGAAAGCTGAACTAGATCAAGCTGAAGCAGACAAAGTTAAACTAGATCAAGCAGCGGCAGACAAAGCGAAAGCAGATCAAGCAGCAACAGAGAAAGCTGAACTAGATCAAGCTGAAGCAGACAAAGTTAAAGCAGATCAAGCGGCAGCAGAGAAAGCTGAACTAGATCAAGCAGCAGCAGACAAAGCAAAAGCAGGTCAAGCGGCAGCAGACAAAGCAAAAGCAGATCAAGCGGCAGCAGACAAAGCAAAAGCAGATCAAGCAGCAGCAGACAAAGCAAAAGCAGATCAAGCGGCAGCAGACAAAGCAAAAGCAGATCAAGCAGCAGCAGACAAAGCGAAAGCAGATCAAGCAGCAGCGGATCAAGCAAAAGCAGATCAAGCAGCAGCGGACAAAGCGAAAGCAGATCAAGCGGCAGCAGACAAAGCAAAAGCAGATCAAGCGGCAGCAGACAAAGCAAAAGCAGATCAAGCGGCAGCAGACAAAGCAAAAGCAGATCAAGCGGCAGCAGACAAAGCAAAAGCAGATCAAGCGGCAGCAGACAAAGCAAAAGCAGATCAAGCGGCAGCAGACAAAGCAAAAGCAGATCAAGCAGCAGCGGACAAAGCAAAAGCAGAGACTGCTAAACTGTATACCATCAAATCAGGAGACACATTAAATAAAATTGCAAAAGCAAATGGCCTTTCTGTAGCTGAATTGAAAAAGATGAATAACTTATCTTCAGACTTGATTCATCCGGGACAAGTTTTGGCAGTGAATAAAGCTGCAGTAGGGGCTGTTCAGACAGTAACGACAGCTATCACTTCAAATAAAGCAATTGAAAAAATGTCGAATGCAGAATTTGTAGAGTTCATTGGCGCTTATGCTGCTGAGGTAGCACCAAAAAATGACTTATATGCCTCTCTGATGATTGCTCAAGCAGCTTTAGAAAGTGGTTGGGGTTCCAGTAAATTATCTTCTTCTCCAAACCACAATTTGTTTGGAATTAAAGGAAGCTACAATGGTCAAACAGCTACTATGTATACTTCCGAATGGAGCGCAAGTGGCGGATGGGTCTACATTCCTCAAAACTTTAAAAAATATCCATCTCATGCAGAATCATTACAAGATAATGCTAACTTGTTAAAAAATGGAACGAATTGGGATTCAAACTTTTACTCAGGAGCTTGGAAAAGCAATAGTACTAGTGTTTACGATGCAACTGCATGGTTGCAGGGACGTTACGCTACCGATCCAAGTTATGCTTCTAAGCTAAACAATATTATTAACTCTTATAATTTAACACGATTTGACAGTGGGTATACTGGACCGGTAAATCCTAATCCAGGTTCTACTGGATCTGATTCTTCATCATCTGAAAAGCCT
Organism: Carnobacterium sp. CS13; assembly: GCF_016653495.1. Classification (NCBI taxonomy): domain Bacteria; kingdom Bacillati; phylum Bacillota; class Bacilli; order Lactobacillales; family Carnobacteriaceae; genus Carnobacterium; species Carnobacterium sp. CS13. Next base: position 576,560 of record NZ_CP067364.1, read on the forward strand.
AATACGAATACAACGGCTTCTTCTTATACCGTTAAAAATGGCGACACGTTGTGGGCAATTGCGAACCGTATGGGTGTTTCTGTAGCGAATGTGAAATCTTGGAATAATTTGAAATCCGATACGATTTATATCGGCCAAAAATTGACGATCAAAGGCGGTACAGGTTCAACGAACAATAACTCAACACCAAATACGTCGACGCCATCCAATACAACAACGTCTTCTTACACTGTTAAGAGCGGCGATACGTTGTGGGGAGTGGCGAGCAGCAAAGGTGTATCTGTAGCGAACTTGAAGTCATGGAACAATTTGACATCCGATACGATTTATATCGACCAAAAATTGACGATCAAAGGCGGTACGGGATCAACAAACAATAACTCAACACCAAACACGTCGACGCCATCCAATACAGCAACGTCTTCTTACACTGTTAAGAGCGGAGATACATTGTGGGGAGTGGCGAACAGCAGTGGCGTATCTGTAGCGAATTTGAAGTCATGGAACAATTTAACATCCGACACGATTTATATCGGCCAAAAATTGACGATCAAAGGCGGCACAGGTTCAACGAATAATAATTCAACACCAAACACGTCGACGCCTTCTAATACAGCAACGTCTACTTACACCGTTAAGAACGGCGATACGTTGTGGGGAGTAGCGAACAGCAAAGGTGTGTCTGTAGCGAACTTGAAGTCATGGAATAATTTAACATCCGATACGATTTTTGTTGGACAAAACTTGACGATCAAAGGCGGCACAGGTTCAACGAATACAACGCCAACAACATCAACACCTACGAATACAGCAACGTCTACTTACACCGTTAAGAGCGGCGATACATTGTGGGGAGTAGCAAGCAGCAATGGCGTATCTGTAGCGAATTTAAAGTCATGGAATAATCTGACATCCGATACAATTTTTGTTGGACAAAAATTGACGATCAAAGGCGGTACAAATTCATCCAGCGCTAATACAGCACGAAACATATCGACACCATCCAACACAGTAACGTCTTCTTACACCGTTAAGAATGGAGATTCTTTGTGGGGAGTGGCGAGCAGTAATGGTGTTTCTGTAGCGAATTTGAAGTCATGGAACAATTTGACCTCTGATACGATCTATATCGGCCAAAACTTGACGATCAAAGGCGGTACGGGTTCAACAAACAATAACTCAACACCAAATACGTCGACACCTTCTAATACAACAACGTCTTCTTACACTGTTAAGAGCGGCGATACATTGTGGGGAGTAGCGAGCAGCAAAGGTGTATCTGTAGCGAACTTGAAGTCATGGAATAATTTGACATCTGATACGATTATGGTTAGTCAAAACTTAACCATCAAAGGTGGATCAACTGCTACAACAAATTCGAATAAAACAGATGCAACAGTTTCGAATCTAGCTGTTTCTTATACGATCAAGAGCGGGGATACATTATCCGCAATTAGTTCTAAATATGGAGTTTCTCTATCTGATTTAAAATCATGGAATAAATTGAGCACGGATACTATTTATGTTGGTCAAACGTTGACAGTTAAAGTCGGCAATCAAGCAAATTCAACCGCGACTGCAAAAACACCAACAGTTCCGGTTCCAACCACTAATAAAAATACAAGTGGTGCTGCTCAATCCAACCACATTGTTAAAAGTGGCGATACATTATGGGGAATAGCCAATAGCAATGGTGTATCAGTTTCAGATTTAAAATCATGGAACGATCTGAATTCGGATAGTCTTTCTGTTGGCCAAAACTTAACTCTTATAACATCTGTAAAATCTGATGTTGTAACTAAAACGCCAGAACAGTTAACATCCTATACAGTTGTTCGTGATGACTCATTATGGGCAATCGCAAATAAAGTCGGAGTTTCAGTAGCCAGTTTAAAAGAGTGGAACTATTTGAAATCTGATGTCATTTTTGTAGGACAAACCCTTCTAATCAAATAAATAAAAGAGTAAACAAAGTGCTTAAACGTAGAGAAATCTAATGTTTAAGCACTTTTTTATGTTAATATATGTTTGTTTTATGAAATTGGTATATATGGTATTTAGAGATTTTTTTCTAAAAAGTAAAGGAGAGTTGAAATGGATACCAATGCAGCAGTGGTCTGGTTTAATGAGAGGGGATTATTGTAATTAAATTCTCATTTGACAAGAGTTTTCTAAATTGGTATGATTTTGGCGTTGAGTAAAAAGTTGGTTAATCTAGAATGTAAAGTATCAAAAATTACTCAACTGTATCAAACCGCTTAATTAAAAACAGTTTGATTTGGTGAAAAAGGGGAAGTGCTAATGAACAAACGTTAACTAGCAAGAATGGAAAACATATTATTTTGCTTATCTATCATTATTCTGTTATATATGCATTTATTCTAGGAGGAAAAAATAATGAAATCATATTTTCAAAGAATTGGACGTTCGTTAATGCTCCCAGTTGCGGTTTTACCTGTAGCTGCGATTTTAATGGGAATCGGTTATTGGATCGACCCAAGCGGATGGGGCGGAGAAAACGTCTATGCAGCATTTCTCATTAAAGCAGGTTCAGCAGTAATCGATAACCTACCTGTATTATTTGCTGTTGGGTTATCACTGGGCATGTCAAAAGACAAAGACGGAGCAGCCGCGCTTAGTGGACTGGTAGCTTTCTTAGTAGTCACGACTTTATTAAGCACAGAGTCTGTGTCTATGCTGCAAGGTATTGATATCGAGGCAGTCAGCCCTGCATTTGACAAAATTAATAATGCTTTTGTTGGGATCATATCTGGTTTAGTTGCAGCTTCTATGTATAACCGCTTTAGTCATGTTAAGCTGCCGCAAGCATTGGCCTTTTTCAGTGGAAAACGACTTGCGCCGATCATGACATCAATGGCGATGCTGGTTGTTTCATTAATCTTATTATTCGTTTGGCCGGTAGTGTTCTCTGCATTAGTAACATTCGGTACAAGTATTAGTAAATTAGGTGCTATAGGTGCTGGTTTATACGGATTCTTCAACCGTTTATTGATTCCAACAGGTTTACACCACGCATTGAATTCTGTATTTTGGTTTGATGTGGCCGGTATTGATGATATTGGGAACTTCTGGGCAGGTACAGGGACAAAAGGAATCACTGGTATGTATCAAGCTGGTTTCTTCCCGATCATGATGTTCGGTCTGCCAGGCGGAGCGTTAGCGATGTACCACACAGCTAAAGACAACAAGAGAAAAGTAGTAGCATCTTTAATGATCGCAGCCAGTTTTGCTGCCTTCTTTACAGGTGTTACTGAACCGCTGGAATTCTCATTCATGTTTGCAGCTCCGTTATTGTACTTGGTACACGCGGTCTTAACTGGGATTTCACTATTTATTGCAGCAACTTTCCATTGGACAGCTGGTTTTGGATTTAGTGCTGGTTTAGTCGACCTTGTGTTAAGCTTCCGATTGCCATTAGCAAACCAACCGTATATGTTGATCCTTCAAGGATTAGTCTTTTTTGCTATTTATTATTTTGTTTTCCGTTTTGTGATCGTTAAATTCAACTTGGCAACGCCAGGCCGAGGAGATGACGAAGATGAAGAAATCGTGGAAGATGATGACGCAGCTGTTTCTTCGTCAAAAAATGATAAATTTAAACGTCAAGCTGAAATGATTTATGCTGGTTTAGGCGGCGATGAAAACATAACCTCAATCGACAATTGTACAACGCGCTTGCGTCTCGAGGTTAAAGACATGTCTAAAGTCGATGAAAAGAAAATCAAATCTTCCGGAGCAATTGGCATCAACAAAGTTTCTGACCATAACATCCAAGTTATCGTCGGAACCGAAGTTCAATTTGTTGCTGATGAAATGACTAAATTAAAAAAATAATTAAATGAATTGAGTAGTGCCCTTTGTTTAAGAGATGAAGGGCACTTTGCTATTGCTCGCTAGCTGTTTATTTGATAGAATAGAATCAATAGTTAAAAACAAAGAAAAGGAATAGTAGAAATACTTCTTTTAAAGAGAGTGCATGGTTGGTGGAAATGCATAAAGAAAGCTTTTGAACTCGCCTTGGATGTTGCTTTACTGAAATCGATCAGTAAGTAAAGCCGTAACGCCTGCGTTAAAGGTAAGAAGAGTCTACAGAAATTTTGTAGAAAACATAGGTGGTACCACGATCAGTAAACTGTTCAATCGTCCTATGAGTATCAGATCATTTATCTGCGCTCATAGGGCGATTTTTTAATTTATTAAACGATTAAACTGAGGAAGAGGGATTAACGATATGAGTTTCAATCATAAGACTATTGAAAAAAAATGGCAAAAGTACTGGGCAGATAATAAAACTTTCCAGACAACTGAAGATTCGGCAAAAGAAAAATTTTATGCTCTGGATATGTTTCCGTACCCATCTGGACAAGGGTTACATGTTGGACATCCAGAAGGCTACACTGCGACAGACATTCTTTCACGTATGAAACGTGCACAAGGTTACAATGTATTGCATCCAATGGGATGGGATGCTTTTGGTTTGCCGGCTGAACAATATGCGTTAGATACCGGAAATGATCCTGCGGAGTTTACTGCTCATAATATTGAAACATTTCGGCGTCAAATCAACTCATTGGGTTTTAGTTACGATTGGGAACGTGAAATCAATACGACTGATCCAAGTTATTACAAATGGACCCAATGGATTTTTATTAAATTATACGAAAAAGGATTAGCTTATGAAGCAGAAGTTGCGGTTAACTGGTGTCCTGCTCTAGGAACAGTATTGGCTAACGAAGAAGTTATCGATGGAAAAAGCGAACGTGGCGGACATCCTGTTTTCCGCAAACCAATGAAACAATGGATGTTGAAAATAACAGCTTATGCTGAACGTTTATTAGAAGATTTAGAATTGGTTGATTGGCCTGATAGTATTAAAGATATGCAACGCAATTGGATCGGAAAATCGGTTGGAGCAAATGTCTCTTTTACAGTTAAAGATACAGAACAAGACTTCACTATTTTTACGACTCGTCCAGACACATTATTTGGAGCAACTTATTGTGTCATGGCACCAGAATTGGACTTAGTGGAAAAAATTACGACTCCTGAACAAGAAGCAGAAATCAAAGCTTATATTGAAAAAGTTAGTCTGAAAAGTGATTTAGACCGGACGGATTTAAGCAAAGAAAAAACTGGCGTATTCACAGGAGCTTACGCAGTAAATCCAGTAAACGGGAAAGAAATACCGATTTGGATTTCTGATTATGTCTTAGCGTCTTATGGTACAGGTGCAATCATGGCTGTTCCAGCACACGATCAACGGGATTACGAGTTTGCAAAAACTTTTGGCTTAGAAATTACCCCCGTCTTAGCAGGCGGTCAAATAGAAAAAGAGGCCTTTTTAGAAGATGGTCCACACATCAATTCAGATTTCCTAGATGGTTTGGGCAAAGAAGAAGCCATTGCTAAAATAAATGCTTGGCTAGAAGAAAAAGGTTTAGGTAAAAAAGAAACGACGTATCGTTTGCGTGACTGGTTATTTGCAAGACAACGCTACTGGGGCGAACCGATTCCGGTTATCCATTGGGAAGATGGCACATCAACTACGTTAGCTGAATCAGAGCTTCCGTTGTTACTGCCAAAAACAGATGAAATCAAACCAAGCGGTACTGGCGAATCGCCACTGGCTAATATTACCGACTGGGTCAATGTTACCGATCCAGAAACAGGGATGAAAGGCCGCCGTGATACAAATACCATGCCGCAATGGGCAGGAAGTTCTTGGTATTATTTACGGTTTATCGATCCTGCTAACGATGAAATGATAGCAGACCCTGAAAAGCTGAAAGAATGGTTGCCGGTTGATATTTATATTGGCGGGGCCGAACATGCTGTTTTACATTTGTTGTATGCACGTTTTTGGTATAAATTTTTATACGATATCGGTGTAGTTCCAACGAAAGAACCTTTCCAAAAATTATTTAATCAAGGAATGATTTTGGGAGAAAACAACGAAAAAATGTCTAAGTCAAAAGGCAATGTCGTAAATCCTGATGATGTGGTTGAAAAATATGGAGCAGACACATTACGGATGTATGAAATGTTTATGGGACCGTTGGATGCTTCGATTGCATGGAATGAAAACGGCCTTGAAGGCAGTCGCAAGTTCTTAGACCGAGTCTGGCGTTTATTGATGGATGAAGAAGGGCAACTTCGTGACCGCGTAACCACATTCAATGATCAATCATTAGATGTAGCCTACCACCAAACTGTAAAAAAAGTGACGGAAGACTTTGAGCAACTGCGCTTTAATACAGCTATTTCACAATTGATGGTATTTGTGAACGAAGCCTATAAAGCCAAAGCTTTACCGGTAGAGTACATGAAAGGCTTTGTACAGTTGTTAGCTCCGATTGCTCCTCATCTAGGTGAAGAGTTGTGGGCCGTTTTGACAAACAGTGACGAAGGCATTTCTTATGCAGCATGGCCAACGTATGATGAAGCATTCTTAGTACAAGATGAAATAGAAGTGGTTTTTCAAGTGAACGGAAAATTAAAAGCTAAAGCCCAAGCATCTAAAGAAATCACGAAAGACGAATTGGAAACTTTAGCAATGACTAATGAGAAAATTCAAGAAGCCATTAAAGGAAAAACAGTCCGAAAAGTAATCGTTATTCCTGGGAAATTGGTTAATATTGTAGCGAATTAGTTTTAGAATAAGGGATCAGACCACTGGCTTAAAAAACAGTGGTCTTTTCTAATGGGGTCAAAAATGAGAACCTTAAATTTTTGTAAATATCCTCTAAGACGCTCTGCAAAGCATTGCAACGGTATTGGGAAAGAAGTAGAATAGATATTAGTACATAAAAGTATGAGAGTAGGGTTATGGAAAATGTCAAAGGATGTTACGAAAGAAAATGCATCGGTGAATGAAAAAAGCTCACGAGACAAAATGGTCAGCGGCTCCGCTTGGATGACCGGCGGCAGCATCTTATCTCGGCTTTTAGGGGTTTTATACATTATCCCTTGGATGGCATGGATGGGTACGCAAGATGTAGCAAACTCTGCCAATGCTCTTTACATGGTAGGGTATACGCCTTACGCATTGTTTTTAAATATTGCTACAGCCGGAGTTCCTTCCGCTATTGCCAAGCAAGTTTCTTATTACAACGCTTTAGGGGAATATAAAATCAGTCGTGAAATTTATAAAAAAGGGCTGCAGGTAATGGCCATTACCGGAATTGTTGCAGCCATCTTAATGTATATGATTGCACCATTTATTGCAGCCAATAGTCCTACTGCTTCGGTAAGTGATGGAACGCAAGTCATCCGATCGTTAAGCTGGGCCTTGTTGATTATTCCTTGTATGAGTGTCACACGCGGTTTTATTCAAGGTCATCATACAATGGCACCCTCAGCTATTTCACAATTTATTGAACAATTAGGCCGAGTCATATTTATGCTGGCTGCTGTCTATCTTATCCGAGTGGTATCAGACGGAAGTGTCGTTAACGCTGTTTCGGCTTCAACTTTTGGAGCCTTTATTGGAGCGGTGTTCAGTATCGGCTACTTGCTGTACGTTATTTGGCGGAAAAAGCCGGAACTGGATATAAATGTTGCAAATAGCAGAAACAAAATATCTGTTTCCACTAATGAGATTTTCAAATCCATTATTAAAACAGCGATACCGTTTATTATCATTGGTTCAGGAATCACTTTCTTTCAGCTGATCGATCAATTTACATTTGCACCAATTATGAATGCGGTCAGTGATATGACAGCGAAGCAAATTGAAAACAATTATGCTATCGCTGCAGGGAATGCAAATAAACTGATCATGGTCGTTATTTCTTTGGCGGGTTCGATGGCGATTACTTCTGTGCCGCTGATTGCTGATTTGTTAGCGCGAAATAAAATGGCTGATGTAAGAGCACAAATGAGCGATAGTATCCAACTATTTTTCTTCATTATGCTGCCGGCTTCAATCGGTATGGCAGTCGTTGCCAAACCTCTTTATACCGTTGTTTATGGTTATAGTGCATTTGGAGCAAGCATTTTGCAACTGTCTTCTTATATGAGCATTTTTCTAGGATTGTTTGTCTTGTTGGGATCGACTCTTCAAGCAGCCAACCAAACAAAGCGAGCTTTGGTAGCAATGGCAGTTGGGTTAGTGGTTAAACTGGTGGTTCAATACCCGTTGCTGGCTATAGCTGGTACGCATGGTATGCTGTTATCCAACATTGTTGGTTTTGGGGCGACAACCTATTTAATGTTACGCGCTATCTACAAAATGACGCACTTGAATATCGGTTTCTTGCTAAGACGCCTTTTATTGATGGCAATCATTACGGCCGCCATGGCCTTAGTTGTTTTTATTGTGCAACAAGGGATGTATCGATTATTTGAACCAAAAGACAGAATAGGCTCATTGATCAACATGGGCGTTTCAGCCTCTATCGGTGGATTTGTGTACTTGTATGCCGCATTAAAAACTAGGTTAGCAGACCGGTTGCTAGGGTCACGGGTAGCAGGTTTACGAAGAAAGTTAAGAATAAAATAAACAAAAAACAGATAAAGAGAGCTAGCTGGCATCTATATAGAGATGCCACCTAGTTTTTTTAGTCCCTTTTTTAAAAAGAGAATGGAGCAGGTACAATGAGATTAGATAAGTTTTTAGCACATACAGGATATGGCACCCGAAAAACAGTTAAAGAATTGTTGAAAAGCAAACAAGTCGAAGTAAACGGCAAGCTTGCTAAAGATGGGAAAGTTCATATCGAACCGGAAAGCGATCAAGTGCAGGTTGCTGGAGAAAAAGTTCATTACCAAGAATTTATTTATTTGATGCTGCATAAGCCTCAAGGGGTAATCAGTGCCACGGAAGATAAACTGCATAAAACGGTGATTGATTTGCTTCATTCACAAGACCGTTTATTGGACCCTTTCCCAGTTGGCCGATTAGATAAAGATACAGAAGGGTTATTGTTGTTGACGAACGATGGGGTTTTAGCTCATAATTTATTATCGCCAAAAAAAGAAGTCGATAAATGTTATGAAGCGGTGATCCAAGGAATCGTTGACAAAAAAGATATCCAAGCGTTTGATGAGGGAGTCACTTTAGACGATGGTTTTGTCTGTCGGTCAGCGGCGCTAACGGTTTTATCAACAAATGCAGAGTCACAAACGTCGACTATCCAAGTCGTGATTCATGAAGGCAAGTTTCATCAAGTTAAACGTATGTTTGAAGCGGTGGATAAAAAAGTGACTTATTTAAAACGTTTATCGATGGGCCCTTTAACTTTAGATAAAGACTTAAAAATCGGCCATTATCGACCATTGACTGAAGCAGAGATGAAAGTGATGGAAGATTACCGATAAGAAATCAAAAACCTGACAGATAGCCATTATGGCTTCGTCAGGTTTTTTTGGATTTAGTTTTCGGAAAATTCTTTTAGAGTAAAAGGCAGTTGTTCAATGATGTGGGTCGGTAAGACAACGTATTGCTTTTTAGCTAGGTTATCGCCAATGTGACTGTGTAAATAAACTGCCGCCAATACGGCTGACTTTGAATTTTCTAATTGTGCTAAAAATCCAGCGATCATCCCAGCTAAAGTATCGCCCATCCCGCCAGTTGCCATTGCAGGATTACCGGCTTGATTTTTCCAAACGTCTTCTTCAAAATAAACTTCCGTTCGATGTTGTTTCAAAACGACCGTTGCATTTAGTTCAGCTCGGGCTGTCTGATTTAGAGATTCTTTTTGTTCAGATGGTTTTAAATGACTTAATCGCTCCCACTCGCCTAAATGAGGAGTATAAATAGTTTTGGCTTTAGGCGTTGAAAGCTGGTGTTCTGCCATCATGGTGATCGCTGATCCGTCAACCACGATTTGTTGGTTTTCTGTAACGAGAGAGAGAACAGATTTTAATAATTCTAAAGAATCTTTTGAATCACCCATCCCCGGTCCAATGACAAGAACCGAGGCTGCTTTTACTTGTTGTGCGAGTGTTTGACGGTTATTCCAGTCCAGCACCATAGCTTCTGGCAAACGAGCATGCAAGGCAATGTGGTTGGTTTTTGCAGTGGCAACACTGACTAACCCGGCACCGCTGTTTACCGCTGCACTAGTAGCCATTATAATAGCTCCCCCCATTGATTCGTTTCCGCCGATGACTAAAATTCTGCCGTAATCGCCTTTGTAGCTGTCATCTTTTCTTTTTGGAATCAAACCTTGGATACTTTCTTGATTCAGTTTTTTCATAAGAATTTCCTCCTTCAGATACTTAAAGCTCCTTGAAACTTATTATAAAGACAAAACGATTATTTTTCATCCTTCGCCTCCTTTGACCTTGCATTAAAAAAACTATTTTTTGAGGTCTTATAGTGGATAGTTGCCATTGAATAGAATACGAAAATCAATGTGTGATGAGTAGAGGTGCACGAGGGACGTTCTACTTCACAGTTTGATGAAGAAAATGGAGTGAATTGTTAAGAAGAGTCTGTCTATCTGATAGTTGGGTAGAAAAATAGGAGGAAATGGTTAAGTAGAGCCTATCTATCTAATAATTGGACAATAAAATAGCAGTTTTCCCTTTTTATATCTTTACCGAGAGTATCTTGACATAAGAAAATGAGATAGGAATATTGGTATGCAAGTCAAAAAGTGATATGATAGAGATGTTGAAAATGAAGGATGGGAGTGTTCAGGGTATGACAATCGATTGGAAAAAAGAAGCGGCGGCACGTAAAGAAGATTTCTTAGCGGATTTGATTTCTTTATTGAAAATTAATAGTGTTCGCGATGACAGTGAAGCAACAGAAGAAGCTCCTGTTGGGTTCGGACCTAAAGAAGCACTAGAAGCGTTTTTAGCGTTTGGAGATCGTGATGGTTTTGTTACCAAGAATATTGATAACTTAGCAGGTCACATCGAGTATGGAGAAGGCGACGAAACACTTGGCGTTTTAGCACATGTTGACGTTGTACCAGTTGGTTCAGGTTGGGAAACAGACCCGTTTGATCCGGTGATCAAAGACGGACGTATCTATGCTCGTGGATCGAGCGATGATAAGGGTCCCGGAGTGGCAGCTTATTATGCACTGAAAATGATCAAAGAATTGGAATTGCCGGTTTCTAAACGCATCCGTTTCATTATTGGAACTGATGAAGAAAGCGGCTGGATGTGTATGGATCGTTACTTTGAAGTAGAAGAAAAACCTGATTTTGGTTTTTCACCAGATGCAGAATTTCCAATCATTAATGGTGAAAAAGGTATTTTGACTGTCTATGTCAGTACGCAAGGTACGAATGCAGGCGGAAAAAACGAGTTGACCAGTTTTGATGCTGGATTACGTGAAAATATGGTTCCTCAAGATGCAACAGCTGTATTTAACAGCCAAGAAGCTGAAAAAATTGAAAAAGATTTCTATGACTTTATCGAAAAATCTCCTGTGACTGGAACAGTGACCATTGATGGGAAACAAGTCACGATTGAAGTTAACGGGAAAGCAGCACATGCGATGGAACCTCGTGGAGGAGTGAATGCAGCAACTTATTTGGCAATCTTCTTAAACGGGTATTCATTTGGCGGAGATGCTAAAAACTATCTAGAAATGACAGCAGAGTATTTCCATGATGATTCTAGAGCTGAAAAACTGGAATTGAACTATGTAGATGACATAATGGGCGATTTAACGATGAATCCAGGAGTCTTCACATTCACACCAGAAGACGGCGGATTGATTGCGTTAAACTTCCGCTTCCCTAAAGGCGTCAGTGCTGAAAGCATTGAAATAGGCTTAGATGCTAAATTAGGCCAATATGGAGTAACTCTGGGACGCGGTAAAGCACAAGCGCCTCACTACGTTCCAGCGGATGATCCATTGGTTAAAACGTTGTTAAATGTTTATGCAAAACAAACAGGTTTAGAAGCTCATGAACAAACGATCGGCGGCGGCACATATGGACGTTTATTTGAACGCGGTGTAGCTTATGGTGCTATGTTCCCTGATAGCATCGATACCATGCACCAAGCTAACGAGTTTATGGCCATTGATGACTTGATGAATGCCATGAGTATTTACGCTGAAGCGATATACGAGTTGGTGAAGTAAACTAAAAAGCAAGACGGAAGAAAATCAAGGATGGCATAAGATAACTCGCAATCCAAAAAATCTTCCGTCTTATTTTTTTTTGGCCAACAGCAGTTAGTATAAATTAGGTTAAGGAAATAGATTAAGTTTCTTGCAGTTCAATAGAGTTAGAACATCACTTTTTTGTGTGGCAGTTTTCTGCCTTTGTAATCAAAGATGTGCCCAAAATAATTTGGTTTTGATTCAGTCCGATAGTTTTGCACCACCAATTGCATCCGATGATTAATGGTTCCTTCTATTGTGATAACAGAATATTCTTCAATATCGTATACAAATCGATAGGCTTTTTTTCCAGCGACCAAACAGTTAAATTGACGGTCGTCCGCTTCGAGTGTGAAGCGGCATAATGGTGCTCCATGAGTGGTGTTGATAACTTTGATTTCAGAAATGACTTTTCCAGTAATAATGGCGAAATTCATATTAGCAGCTCCTTTACTTGATCGTTCTATTGTTTATAGTTATATTATACGAACAAACGTTCTGTAAGTAAAGCAAACAAGCAGTTAAATAATTAAAATAGAAAGAACTGGTAAGTTCAAAAAAACTAATCAATTTTTTTGTTGTACTAACCACTTTGCTTCTTCAAGTAAAATAATCAAAGTGTTATAAGATAACAGTTGATTTGTGGTATATTTAGTTGAGTAAAATCAAGAAAAGGAGTGAAGAAAATGTTTTTAGCATGGAAAGAAATGAACTATTCAAAAACACGATTTGCGTTGATTATTGGTGTCCTAGTTTTGGTCTCTTATTTGGTTTATTTTTTAGTGGGTTTAGCATATGGGCTAGCGCAAGATAACCGTACGAGTATAGACAAATGGGAAGCAGATGGAATTGTATTGACGGATGAGTCCAATACGAATATCAATATGTCGATGATGACATTGGAACAAGCTAAAGAAGTTTCTGGCGAAGAAATTGCTTTTTTAGGACAAGCTCCTAGTGTTGTCAGAAAAGCCGGAAAGACTGGTGAGGATGCTAAAATAAATGTCACGTTTTTTGGCATCGATGCTAATCAGTTCATTATGCCGGAAGTAATCGAAGGCGAAGCATTTAGCGGAAAAGATGAAGTCGTGGCTGACATTAGTTTGAAAGAAGAAGAAGGCATTGAAATAGGAGACGTCTTAGAGTTGGCTGGAAACGACAAAGAAGTAACCGTTGTAGGGTTTACGGAAAATGCTAAATTCAATGTAGCGCCGGTTTTGTATACGACTATACCGGCTTTCCAAGAAGTACGTTTTGAAGCAGTGGATGATTCTGACAACGGCCGTATCAGTGCAGTGGTCGTCCGTGGTGAAGCAGGTTCATTGGATAATATTCAAATCGACAATGACGAATTAGTAGCCTACCCTATTAAAGATTATATCAATAAAATACCAGGATATACTGCACAAGTTTTAACCTTTGGCTTGATGATCGGTTTCTTAGTCGTGATCGCAGCTGTAGTGATCGGCATTTTTATCTATGTCTTAACCCTGCAAAAAACAAGCATGTTTGGAGTGATGAAAGCTCAAGGGATTTCAACTCGCTACATATCTGCATCTGTCGTGGCGCAAACTTTCTTATTAGCAGCAGTGGGCGTGGGAATCGGTTTGATTTTAACTGTTTTGACAGCTTTAGTCTTGCCGGCAGCGGTACCTTATCGAACGAATGTCGTTTTTTTAGCGGGGATAACAATTTTGTTGGTTTTAGTAGCTGTGTTAGGTGCTCTGTTTTCAGTCAGAACAGTGGTCAATATTGATCCATTAGAAGCGATCGGTTAGGAGAGAAGAAGATGAAATTAATTGAATTAGTTGATGTAACGCGTACTTTTGGTGAAGGGCATACGAAAGTTGAAGCATTGAAAAAAACGAATTTTTCGGTTGAAGCGGGTGAGTTTGCAGCGATCATTGGGCCGAGCGGTTCAGGTAAGAGTACATTGTTAACGATCATCGGCGGATTGCAAACTCCTTCAGAAGGAAAAGTATTGATAAATAATCATAAATTTAGTGAGGTACCTGAAAAAGAACGAGCTGCTTTGCGGTTTAAAGAAATTGGATTTATTTTACAAGCTTCAAATTTAGTTCCGTTTCTAACTGTAGAAGATCAGCTGCGTTTGGTGAATAAAGTAAACAAAACTAAAATGGATACAACTAAAAGCGATGCTTTATTAGACGAACTTGGAATAAAAGAACTGAAAAAGAAATACCCAAGCGACTTATCAGGTGGAGAACGGCAACGGGCAGCGATCGCACGGGCAATTTACCATGGGCCGTCTGTTATTTTAGCAGATGAGCCGACAGCTAGCTTAGATTCCGAAAAAGCTTTTGAAGTAGTAAAAATTTTAGCCCGTGAAACCAAAGCACAAAAAAAAGCTACAATTATGGTCACACATGATGAACGGCTGATTGAACATTGTGATAGCGTGTATGTGATGAAAGATGGAATACTGACGAAAAAATAATAAAAAAATGAACAAACGAAAAAACATTTTTCGTTTGTTTGTATTTTTATCAAAAGGTTAACCTTACGCTATTAAAGAAAACAGAACATTGATTATTGAACACGCTTACTTTTTTTATTGGTGGTTTTTAGATGAGATTTAGATGAATATAACATTTGACTATTCTAATTTTAACAGGTATTATTCAGCTACAAATACATTTAAGGAGTGGGAAAACACTATGAGAAAAGAAACTAAATTGACATTCGCATCTGTTATGCCTGCTGCTCTTCTGACTAAAAGCGTCTTAATTTTAATTATGCCCTAGGATTCGAACTATTCAATTAGTTGAGTCCTAGTTTTCGTATCCTAGGGCTCGATCGATTCAGTTCGATAAACAAGCCCTTCATCTTTTTTGAAGGGCTTGCTTTTTTATTTTTAAAAATAAAAACGCGAAGTGGCAGAAGATGGTTGCGATTAATGCTAAAGGAGGAAAGTAAGCTAGCAAGAGAAAGAGAAGTAGAAGAAAAAGAAAGAGAAAATAACATAAAAAAGGGGAGAACAACAATGAAAAAGCAAAAAAATAGTGGAATGAGAAAATGGAGTATCTTGATGGGGTTAGCGGCATTCTTATTCTTGGCTGCTTGCGGCAATAACGCAGAGAAGGAAGGAGCACAAGTTAAAGCTGCATCTCAAGACATTCTCTACATAGGGATGACTAACCCGCCAGATAATTTCAGCCCGATAAATGCAGCTGGTGTATCTGCTCGGTGGGCACAGCGTTTCTTCTATGATGCTCTGTTGGATATGCCGGATGCCTTGACATTTACGCCGAGATTGGCAGATAGCTTTGAAACAGAAGACAATCAAAACTATACGATCAAATTAAATCCAGATGCCAATTGGTCCGACGGTACACCCGTTACGGCAGAAGATGTTGTTTTCACTTACAACCTGATTGCGGATCCTGAAGTAGAAACAACACGCGGTGTAGCGGTAGCTTCATTGGAAGGCGTAACATCTTCTGGGAAACTGGAAGAAGGTCGAACAGAGATTCCCAATTTAGTCGCTGTAGACGATAAAACAGTCACATTAAAAACGGAAACGCCAGTTGATCCGAACTATTTAAAAGAATTTCTTGCTTATGGTATTTTCATTTTGCCGAAACACGTATGGGAAGATACCCCTAAAAGCGAATTGGCAAATGCTAGTTTCGTCACGCAACCTGAAGTAACGAGCGGTCCGTATACTTTTGTTGAATATGCAAAAGATTCACACATCGAGCTAACCGCTAACCCTGATTACTACCGTGGAGAACCTGAAATCAAAGAAGTCTTTTTGAAAATCATGAATGGCACCAACCTTGTAACTGAGCTCCAATCAGGTGGTTTGCATATGAATGCCAGCGGAGGCATCGGTGAAGTTCCCACACAGGAATTAAAAACAGTTGAAGCCATTGAAGGACTAGAAGTTAACGTGCAGCCAAGTTTAACGGTGCAAATGATGCCAATCAATACAGAAGTGTTTAAAGATAAATATATCCGCCAAGCATTAGCACATGCAATCAATCGAAATCAAATCGTGGAAAGTTTGTTAGGAGGACAAGGTGAAATCATCGAAAGCATTTATACATCTGTCAGTCCATATAAAAACGAAGAACTAGAACCCATCGCCTATGATCCAGAATTGGCTAAAGAATTGATTACTAAATCAGACTTTGATATGAACCAAGAAATAGAAATCGTTGTTCCGGTCGGCAACAAAGTCAGAGAACAATCGGCTGTTTTGATTCAACAAGACTTGGAAGCTGTAGGGTTTAAAGTCAAGCTGTCTAACTTTGATTTCCCGACCGTCATGGAAAAAGGCCGTTCAGGTGACTTTGATTTGATGATGTATGGATATGCATTGAATATTGATCCAGATGTAACCAATTACGTTGGTCCAGAAGGAGTTTCAAACTATTCCAATTATGAAAATCCTAAAAACACTGCATTACTAGAAGCGGGTCTAGCAGAAACCGATCCAGAAAAAAGAAAAGCTATCTATGATGAAGCACAAGAGATTTGGCAAGACGATATGTTTATCGTACCGCTTTATTCTGCATTGGATATCGTAGTGAAAAATGAAACCTTAAATGGTGGGATCACTGAGTTTTGGCCTGGTTCATTAACCGATGTCGAAGCTTGGACATTACAGCAAGAATAAAACGATACAAAAAAAAGTTTGTTAGGTTTTGTAACACGTATCCCTTAGTGTTTTAAGGAAGTGAAGAATATTCGTTAAGATTAGATTAAAATAAAATTTGACATATCTAATCTTAGCGGGTAAACTTTAAAAAACATTTCAAAACGTTAAGGAATAGTTGAGTTTTCATTTCCAACTAATGACGAGTTAGAAAACCTCACATACGATTAATGCTTGGATACCTTAAACAGAATTAAAAAAGAAAAGAGGAGTTTGAATGGGATACAACGAATGGGAAAAAAGCTTAGCAAACAATTTTGATGAAACGGTTGCTTGGAGACGACACTTACACCGTTATCCAGAAATTTCTTTTCAAGAGACTGCTACGAGAGCCTATATTTTTGACAGATTAACTGAATTTGGTTATGAAGACATCCGCACGAATGTGGGCGGCGGAGGTCTCGTTACACGTTTAATAGGAGCACAACCGGGGCCTAAAATTGCTTTTCGAGCGGATTTCGATGCTTTACGCATCCAAGAGGAAACTCAGCTGCCTTTTGCTTCAGTCAATGATGGTGTTATGCATGCATGTGGTCATGATGGACATACTGCAATTCTTTTAAGTGTTGCAAAAGTCTTAAAACAATTTGAAGCAGAGTTAAAAGGCGAAGTCGTTTTTATTTTCCAACACGCGGAAGAGGTGTTGCCGGGCGGGGCAAAATCCATGATCGAGGATGGCGCTTTAACAGACGTCGATTATGTTTACGGTTTGCATTTGCGTTCGCCTTTGGAATACGGAAAAGTTCAATATTGCAGCGGTTTCTCGATGGCAGCAGCAGATTTTTTTGAAATTACGATCCAAGGAAAAGGCGGACACGGTTCAAGTCCGCATACGTCGATTGATCCAATTGTTGTCGGTTCTCATTTAGCCAATCAGCTGCAATCGCTCATTAGCCGAACGAAAAATCCAATGCAAGCAGGCGTTTTAACCATCTCGACTTTCCAAGCTGGCAGTGAAGCAAATAATGTCATTCCTGATACGGCTTATCTAAAAGGAACGGTTCGAACCTTTGAACCGACCTTGCGTAGTTTGCTGGAAGAGAAAATCAAGACAATGTCTGAACACATTTGTGCAGCCTATAATGCGACATGTACCGTTACTTATACAAAAGGGTATCCTGCAGTTTACAATCATCCGGCTGAAACGGAAGTAATCAAAACAATATTTACTGACAAATTTGGTGCTGAAACAGTTGAAACAACCTCGTTAAGGATGGGCGGCGAAGATTTTGCTTATTACCTTGAAAAGAAACCCGGTTCATTTTTCTTTGTCAATTCAGGTAATGCCGAGAAAGGCATTGTTTATCCGCATCACCATCCTAAATTTGATATTGATGAGCGGGCATTGTTAATGGGCGGAAAAGCATTTTTGACCATTGCGGAGCATTACTTGGCTGCTCAAACGGAAACAGCGATAAAGCATAAAACAGCCATTGAAGCAGCAGCAGAATAATTGCAACTTAATTTGTGAGGAGTGGATGGAATGAGTTATGAAAAATGGACAGAAGAACTAAAAGCGAATTTTGATGAAACCGTCGCTTGGAGACGGCACCTGCATGAATACCCAGAACCGTCTTATGAAGAAAAGCAAACAGCGGCTTTTATTGTAGCGCAATTGCAGCAGATGGGAATTGAAGATATCCAAACAAATGTAGGCAATGGATATGGAATTGTTGCTAAAATTTATGGAGATCACTCAGGCCCGACGATTGCTTTTCGAGCAGATTTCGATGCTTTGCGAATCCATGAAGAAACGGATGTTCCTTTCCAGTCGAAAAATCCAGGCATCATGCATGCATGTGGACATGATGGACATACTGCTTCACTCTTAAGTGTTGCAAAAGTTTTGAGCAAAAACAAAGCCGATTTGCATGGAAATGTAGTCTTGCTGCACCAAAACGCGGAAGAAGTCGTCCCGGGCGGAGCAAAGAGCATGATTGAAGCAGGTTGTTTGATGGGGGTCGATTATATTTTCGGCATTCATGTCATGTCTGATTTAGAAGCAGGGAAAATTGCTTATTGTCAATCGTATGGTTCAGCCGGATCCGATTCTTTCCAAATGCAGATCCAAGGAAAAGGCGGACATGGTGCTGCACCTCATACTACTGTTGATTCGGTTATGATCGGGACGCAAATCGTGACGACTTTGCAAACGCTGGTCAGCCGTCAAGTAGATCCTGTACAGCCTGCAGTATTAACTTTTTCAGGCTTTCAAGCAGGTGGGGAAGCCAATAATATTATTGCGGATAAAGCTGTATTGCGAGGCACGATTCGGACATTAAATCCAGAAATCCGCGATTTAATGGAAACGCAAGTCAAGCAAATGAGCCAAAGCATTGCTGCGGTTAATCAAGGGTCTGTTGAAATTCGCTACACTAGGGGATACCCATCCATTATGAATACGCCGCTGGAAACCAAACGATTGACGAAAGTGATGCAAGAAAAGTTTGGCGAAGCTGAAGTTTTCGAAGTTGAGTCAGGGATGGGCGGCGAAGACTTTGCTTATTACTTACAAGAAAAACCGGGCACATTCTTTTATGTAGGTGCTAAAAATGCAGCGATTGGGGCGAATTATCCTCATCATCATCCGAAATTTAAAATTGATGAAACAGCGTTATTGCATTCTGGAGAAGCTTTTTTAGCTATTGCAGAGGATTACTTATTAAAGACAGCTGATTGAGCAATCAGAAACAAAAGGAGGTCCTTTTATGAAAAAATATATACTAAAAAGATTAATGATTGCTGTACCGGTATTGTTTATGGTATCCATTTTTTCTTTTGTTATTATTAATCTGGCACCTGGAAATCCAGTTGACTTGTATGTTGCGCCGGATGCAACGGCAGAGCAAATTGAAGCGACTAAAACGGCATTGGGATTAGATCAGCCGCTGCCCGTTCAATACATTAAATGGATCACGAATTTGCTTCAAGGAAATTTGGGCTTTTCTTATTCGACTAGACAACCGGTGGCGGCTATCCTTTTCAGCCGTGTATCGCCAACGCTCCAATTAATGGGGATTAGTTTGGCGGTCGGCTATTTGGTAGCTATTCCATTAGGGATTTATAGTGCTGTTAAAAAGAATACTTGGGTGGATTATCTGATTACAAGCAATTCATTCTTAGGCGTATCTGTTCCAAACTTCTTTTTAGGATTAGGTTTGATCTATATTTTTTCACTGCAGTTAGCGTGGTTGCCAACTGGGGGGATGCAAGTTTTAGGCGGCGATGGAGGAGTATTGGAAAGAATCCAACACTTGGTTTTACCAGTGATTGTCTTAGCAACGAGTATCTCGGGAAATATGATCCGATATGTCCGTTCCAGTATGATCGACGTTTTGGGAGAAAACTATTTACGAACAGCAACTGCTAAAGGTCTGAAGGCAAGAGATATTTTAACGAAACACGGGCTTCGCAATGCATTGATTCCAATTATCACTATTATCGGGATGGATATTCCTAAGTTGATTGGAGGAGCTGTTGTCACCGAACAAATTTTTCAATGGCCAGGTTTAGGTCAACTAATGATCACTTCGATCAACTCCAGAGATTATCCAGTTTTAATGGCCATTACATTGCTTTCAGCTGTTGCGGTCATGGCAGCTAATATTTCCACAGATATTCTCTATGCTGTTGTGGATCCAAGGATAAAATACGATTGAAAGGAGAGGAGAAAATGGCAGCAAATTTTAACCTAGTTTCGACAAAGAAAATGGAACAACTTGAACAAGAGGCAGAAGCACGGATGCTGGTATCTCAAGATGAAGGCTATCTCAAAACTATTGCTAAACGATTTATGCGGAACAAAGTAGCGATGGGCGGTCTGGTCGTTTTTGGTCTTGTGATTTTAATGGCCGTTTTTGCACCTTTGATCGTGAATTACTCGCCTTATGAAACGACTGGTTTCTTTGAGACTGCTCCAAATAGCGACTTCTTGTTAGGAACAGATGAAGTAGGAAGAGATGTTTTTAGCCGTTTGATCTATGGTGCTCGTGTTTCCTTGATCGTAGGGTTAGGATCAGTAGCGATTTATATCGCTATCGGGACAACTTTAGGGCTGATTTCCGGTTACTTTGGCGGCATGACGGATGCTTTTATCATGCGGCTTACAGAAGTATTTATGTCTTTTCCCTATTTTATGGTTATTTTAGTGTTAGTTAGTTTGGTTGGTCCCAGCATTTGGACAGTGACCATTGTATTAGGGTTACTCGGTTGGCCGACAGTGTGCCGGTTGGTCCGTGGAAGCGTGTTGTCGATCAAAGACACGGATTTTATTCAAGCAGCTGTTTCAGTAGGGTATTCGACTCCGCATATCTTATTTAAACAAATTTTGCCGAATGTGCTTTCTCCGATTTTGGTTAACGCCACATTCGGTATCGCCAATTCGATTCTAACGGAAGCTTCACTCAGTTTCCTAGGAATGGGTGTTCGCCCGCCGACATCGAGCTGGGGAAATATGTTGTCAAATGCTCAATCGCTGACGGTTTTGGCTAATCAGCCTTGGCGCTGGGTTCCACCCGGCATCATGATTTTACTGGCTGTTTTAGCAATCAACTTTATTGGAGACGGTCTTCGCGACGCTGTTGAAGGAGAAACGAAGTAAAAGCAGCAATTCAGGTGCAAACAAAAGAAATGGGGATGAATATGAAAGAAGGTAAATTAGTAAATAAGTGGAAATTAGCGGTAGGGTATTTAATGATTCTGTCGGTGCTGGCAGCATGTGGTACAAATGTGGATACTGAAAAAGCTGGCGCATCTAAGAAAGTACCCTCAGATATTCTTTATATGGGGCTGACCAATGCTCCCGATAGTTTCAATCCTTTAAACACTCCCGGCGTTTCTGGCCGTTGGACGCAACGTTTTTTCTATGATGGTTTATTAGAAATGCCTGAACCTCTTACTTTTGAACCTGCATTGGCTGACAGCTTCGAAACAGAAGATAATCAACATTACACGATCAAATTAAACCAAAAAGCTGCTTGGACTGATGGAACGCCAATTACGGCGGATGATGTAGTTTTTACGTATAATTTGATTGCCGATCCAGAAGTGGAGTCGGTTCGTGGAATGGCGGTTTCTTCATTAGAAGGAACAAATGATGTTGGAAAACGTGAAGCCGGATTAACCGAACTGCCAAATTTGGTAGCTGTCGATGATAAGACCGTTACCTTAAAAACTAAAACTCCGGTGGATCCCAACTATTTAAAAGAAATCTTAGGCTTTGAAATTTTCATTGTACCGAAGCATGTTTTAAAAGATATTCCCAAAAAAGAGTTAGCGAATGCTGATTTTGTAACGCAGCCGACGGTCACAAGCGGAAGCTACAAATTTGTTGATTATGCAAAAGACGATCACTTAGAATTGGTTGCCAATGAGGAGTATTACAAAGGTGCTCCAGAAATCAAACAGCTTTTTATTCGAATTATGAATGGTACCAATTTAGTGACTGAATTTCAGTCGGGAGGCATTCAAGCTAATGCCGGCGGCGGTATTGGAGTCGTTCCGATTCAAGATGTCGCTATTTTGAAAGAAATCGATGAACTAACAGTGGATACAAATCCAAGTTATTCCGAACAATTTGCGTTACTCAACAATGATGTTTTCGCAGATACTTCCATTCGGCAAGCGATCGCGCATGCTATCAATCGCCAACAAATTGTGGATAGTTTGTTGAAAAGCGAAGGAGAAGTTTTAGAAAGTGCCTATACATCGGCTAGTCCTTATAAAAACGAGGATTTAAAACCCACTCCGTATGATCCGGAAAAAGCTAAAGCATTCATTGCTGAATCCGATTTTGATATGAGCCAAGAAATCCGCTTAGTTGTTCCGATTGGCAATAAAGTTCGAGAACAATACGCGAATTTGATTGAACAAGACCTAAAAGCAGTGGGATTCAATGTGGTTCAAACCACCTATGATTTCCCAACAACCTTGGAACTTGCTCAAAAAGGCGAATACGACTTAATGCTGATGGGTTATGCATTTACCGTTGATCCGGATGTTTCAACGTATTTTGCTTCTCATGGTGCTTCTAATTATTCAAGCTATAACGATCCTGAAAGTGACGCTTTATTGGAAGCGGGTAAAAAAGCTACGACATTTGAAGAACGTCAAGAAATTTACAATGAATTTCAAGTCTTATGGCAAAAAGAAATGTATGTTCTGCCGCTGTATTCTGATAGTCAGTTTGCTGTGAAGCGGAATGAATTAACAGGAGGAGCGAAAGAATTTTGGGCAGGGTCTTTGTCTGACATATCCGAATGGACATTATCAGGCGCTCAATAAGAGCAGCTGCCAGTTTTAAAAAGACTTTAAAAATAATGAGAAGAGGTGGAGAGATGGGAAAAGAAAAGATACTGGAAGTCAAAGACTTAGCAATTTCGTTTAAAACATTTGAAGGAGAAGTGAGCGCCGTTCGTGGTGTGAACTTTGATTTGTACAAAGGAGAAACACTTGCGATCGTAGGAGAATCTGGATCTGGAAAATCCGTCTCCACAAAAGCGATCATGCGGTTATTGCCGCCGAAAAACACGCTGCTCAAAAGCGGGTCGATTCAATTCGGTGATCAAGATTTGTTGTCTATTTCCGATAAAGAAATGCAAAAGGTCAGAGGAAAAGAGATAGCAATGATTTTCCAGGACCCGATGACCTCGCTCAATCCAACGATGACGATTGGCAAACAAATTGCTGAACCGCTGATCGAACATCAAAAAATTGATGCAGCTGCAGCATCTGAGCGTGTGAAAGAATTGCTGCACTTAGTTGGGATCAAAGATGTAGAGAACCGAATGCATCATTATCCGCATCAATTTTCTGGCGGAATGCGTCAACGAGTCATGATTGCGATGGCTTTGGCTTGTAATCCGCAGGTTTTGATTGCTGATGAGCCGACCACTGCATTGGATGTGACCATTCAATCTCAAATTCTTGACTTAATGAATGAATTGAAAGAAAAAATCAATACATCCATTGTTTTTATCACACATGATTTAGGTGTTGTTGCCAATATGGCCGACCGTGTGGCGGTTATGTATGCTGGGAAAATCGTAGAAACCGGAACAGTGGATGAAATTTTTTATAATCCGCAACACCCATATACTTGGGGACTGTTGGCTTCGATGCCCACCTTAGATACTACAGAGACGGACTTGTATGCTATTCCGGGAAATCCGCCGAACTTATTGTACCCAACTATCGGCGATGCTTTTGCTCCGCGAAATGAATATGCATTAGAAATTGATTTCGAAGAAGAGCCAGCAGTTTTTCAAGTTTCACCGACTCATTTCGCCGCTACTTGGCTATTGCATCCAGATGCACCAGCTGTAACGCCGCCGAATGAAATCGTGAGACGCAAAGAATTGTATGCTAAGTTGAAAAAACAGGAGGTGGGGTAGATGGCAGCAATACCTGAACGAAAGAAAATTCTTGAGATCAGAAATTTGCAGCAGTATTTTAATGCCAATAAAAAGAATGAAGTTCGTGCAGTAAACGATCTTTCTTTTCATCTGTATGAAGGCGAGACATTTGGGTTAGTTGGAGAATCCGGTTCAGGAAAATCGACCACCGGAAAAATGTTGTCTAAATTACTAGATGCTACCGGCGGAGAAGTTCTTTTTGAAGGGAAAGAAATCAATAACATCAAAAACCGAAAACAACTGTTAGAATTTCGGAAATCCGTTCAAATGGTTTTTCAAGATCCATACGCTTCGCTAAACCCCAGAATGACTGTGATGGATACTATTGCTGGCGGCATTGATGTTTACGGCTTAGCAAAAAACAAAAAAGAACGCGCTGAGATGGTTTATGAGTTATTGGACTTGGTGGGTTTGAGCCGAGAGTATGCGACCCGCTACCCACGTGAATTTTCAGGCGGACAATGCCAACGTGTCGGGATTGCGCGTGCTTTGGCTGTCAGTCCTAAATTTATTATTGCTGATGAAGCTATATCTGCGTTAGATGTTTCCATTCAAGCACAAGTCGTTAATTTGTTAAAGAAATTAAAACGCGAAAAAAATCTAACCTACCTGTTTATTGCTCATGATTTGTCGATGGTAAAATACATCAGCGATCGCATTGGGGTGATGAATAATGGTCGGATCTTAGAATTAGGTCCGGCAGACGACTTATACAACGCTCCGCTGCATCCATATACAGAATCATTGTTGTCGGCTATTCCTACTCCCGATCCGATTGAAGAACGAAAACGTTCGAGGATGGCTTATGATCCGACTTACCATGAATATGAGGATGAAACAAATGTCGGACTGCATGAAATTTCTCCAGAACACTATGTCTATTGCCATATCGATGAAATTCCATTTTTGAAAAAGAAACAGCAAAAAATGCAGCAGGCCTGATCTATTTAAAGGAAAAAGGGTAAGGAAAGCCAAAAAATAGCGGTATTGATGCAGCTGACGTTAACTGGTTTGCCTTTAAGTTCAATTGATCTAATTTGCCAAAGCTGACAGGAAGGAAGAGAAGCCGATGACGACCAAAGAAACCTTTAGAAAAATAGCTGATGAACGAATGGAAGAGTTTTATGATTATCTGCGCCTGCAATCTGTTTCGACCCAACATCGTCAAATCCCGGAAACAGTAGCATATGTGAAAAAAATGATTGAAAAAACAGGAGGAACGGTACAAGTGTTGGATGACTTAGGAGGACATCCAGTGGTCTATGGTTACTTTGAAGCCGCTTCAAATGGGAACGCTGCTAAAACATTGTTGTTTTACAACCATTATGATGTTCAACCTGAAGATCCGATCGGCGAATGGGAAACTGAGCCTTTTGAACCAACTGTTCGCGATGGTATTTTGTACGCTCGCGGAGTAGCTGATAATAAAGCCAATTTTATGGTTCGTCTGAATGCCCTCTCGGCTTTATTGGAAACAGAAGGCGGCTTGCCGTGTAATGTTAAATTCTTAATCGAAGGCGAAGAAGAAAATGGCAGTCCAAATTTACAAAAATACCTAGAAAAATATGCTGATTTATTTGCAGCTGATGCCTGTATTTGGGAGTTTGGCGGTAAAGATAAAGACGAACGTTTTGTGATTGAAGCCGGGGTTAAAGGCATTGCTTATTTTGATGTATCTGTTGAAAGTGCCAAAGTCGATGTTCATTCTTCAATGGCAGCCGTGGTAGACAATGCGGCTTGGCGATTGGTCCAAGCTCTAGCAACGATGCGTACGGTTGACAATGAAATTGTGGTCAAAGGCTTTTATGATAATATCACGCCTCCTACTTCGCTGGAAAAGGAAATCGTCAGTCAACTGCCTTTTAATGAAGCGGCAACTAAAGATATTTATGGATTGACAGGCGATCTGATTACAAAAGATAAAGAAGTGACGCCTAGTGAAGCTCTGGTCTTTGAACCAACATTGACTATTAGCGGGTTAATGAGCGGCTATACAGATCCGGGTATCAAAACGGTTTTGCCAAAAGTTGCTGCTGCTAAAATTGATTGTCGGCTGGTGCCTGGTCAAGAACCAGAACATATTTACGAAGTTTTGCGTAAACATCTGGATGATCATGGTTTCCAAGATGTGAAACTAGAATTAATCAAAGGCATGCATGCTTTTCGTTCAGATATGACCGATTCATTTGTTGCGACTGTTACTGATTCAGCTCAAAAAGCTTATGGATCAGATACAGAAATCGTTCTTTCGCCGAACAGCGCTGGTTCAGGTCCGATGTACCACTTTTACCACTATTTAAAATTGCCGATATTAAGCAGCGGGGTCGGCTGGGGAAATTCCAGAGCACATGCACCAAACGAGTCCATTCGATTAGCGGATTATTACCAAGGAATAGAGCATATAGCTATCTTGCTGAATGATTTTGCTAAATAAAGAAGTTAGATACATAAGAAGGATACGGACAGAGTTGATTTAGATAACTTTGATCATATCCTTTTCTTATTTTATGTTGTGTATAGAAAATACTTTCTTCTATAAAAGAAGGACTAAAAAGAAGCAGTAACGATTAGTGAGTATAAATATACGTATGAAACAAGTTTTTATACACGGGAAACGAGGATTGATCGTTAAGAAAATCCCCTTTAAAAGAACATGAAAAACGTTCTGAGCAAGCTGTTAGTCTCGATATCGGAGGGCAGAGAAATTTGGAAATAACCATACAACTATGTCTTTTTTGTTTAGCATTTGTTTTATAAGTTGAAATTCTTTTTAATAAACTGTTGACGGAAGTTTGAGAACCTGTTATATTAGTAGATGTCGCAGCGATACATCGCAGCAACGAGAAAAACAAATTAAAAAAGTTGTTGACAAGCAAGTCAGCTTCTGGTAATATTTAGAAGTTGTCAAAACGGCAACGCAACCAAATTAGACCTTTGAAAACTGAACAAAGCAAAACGAACCAAATGTGTAAGGTGGTTTAACCAAGGGTTAAACCAACAGAAACAAAGTGAATAATTATTCGCTAGCAATTCAATTAATGAGCTTCAAGCATCATTAAAAGGGTGAAGTCCTAACGGACGGAGCCAACTTTTATGAGAGTTTGATCCTGGCTCAGGACGAACGCTGGCGGCATGCCTAATACATGCAAGTCGAACGCTTCTTTTCTACCGGGTGCTTGCACCCACCAGAGAAGAAGAGTGGCGGACGGGTGAGTAACACGTGGGTAACCTGCCCATAAGTGGGGGATAACAGCCGGAAACGGCTGCTAATACCGCATAATTCCAGTGATCTCCTGATCGTTGGATGAAAGGTGGCTTCGGCTACCGCTTATGGATGGACCCGCGGCGTATTAGCTAGTTGGTGAGGTAATGGCTCACCAAGGCAATGATACGTAGCCGACCTGAGAGGGTGATCGGCCACACTGGGACTGAGACACGGCCCAGACTCCTACGGGAGGCAGCAGTAGGGAATCTTCCGCAATGGACGAAAGTCTGACGGAGCAATGCCGCGTGAGTGAAGAAGGTTTTCGGATCGTAAAACTCTGTTGTTAGAGAAGAACAAGGATGAGAGTAACTGCTCATCCCCTGACGGTATCTAACCAGAAAGCCACGGCTAACTACGTGCCAGCAGCCGCGGTAATACGTAGGTGGCAAGCGTTGTCCGGATTTATTGGGCGTAAAGCGAGCGCAGGCGGTTCTTTAAGTCTGATGTGAAAGCCCCCAGCTCAACTGGGGAAGGTCATTGGAAACTGGGGAACTTGAGTGCAGAAGAGGAGAGTGGAATTCCACGTGTAGCGGTGAAATGCGTAGATATGTGGAGGAACACCAGTGGCGAAGGCGACTCTCTGGTCTGTAACTGACGCTGAGGCTCGAAAGCGTGGGGAGCAAACAGGATTAGATACCCTGGTAGTCCACGCCGTAAACGATGAGTGCTAAGTGTTGGGGGGTTTCCGCCCCTCAGTGCTGCAGCTAACGCATTAAGCACTCCGCCTGGGGAGTACGGCCGCAAGGCTGAAACTCAAAGGAATTGACGGGGACCCGCACAAGCGGTGGAGCATGTGGTTTAATTCGAAGCAACGCGAAGAACCTTACCAGGTCTTGACATCCTTTGACCACTCTAGAGATAGAGCTTTCCCTTCGGGGACAAAGTGACAGGTGGTGCATGGTTGTCGTCAGCTCGTGTCGTGAGATGTTGGGTTAAGTCCCGCAACGAGCGCAACCCTTATTACTAGTTGCCAGCATTCAGTTGGGCACTCTAGTGAGACTGCCGGTGATAAACCGGAGGAAGGTGGGGATGACGTCAAATCATCATGCCCCTTATGACCTGGGCTACACACGTGCTACAATGGATGGTACAACGAGTCGCAAGACCGCGAGGTCAAGCTAATCTCTTAAAGCCATTCTCAGTTCGGATTGCAGGCTGCAACTCGCCTGCATGAAGCCGGAATCGCTAGTAATCGCGGATCAGAACGCCGCGGTGAATACGTTCCCGGGTCTTGTACACACCGCCCGTCACACCACGAGAGTTTGTAACACCCGAAGTCGGTGAGGTAACCTGCAAAGGAGCCAGCCGCCTAAGGTGGGATAGATAATTGGGGTGAAGTCGTAACAAGGTAGCCGTATCGGAAGGTGCGGCTGGATCACCTCCTTTCTAAGGAATATTACGGAACCTCACACATTCGTTTTGGCTTTGTTCAGTTTTGAGAGGTCTAATCTTCTCAATGCATCAAAAATGTTGTTCTTTGAAAACTGGATAGTGTTTAACAATTGTAACAAAGTAAGAAACCAAGTAAAAACCGCGTTTTATTTTTTACGATTCGCATCAATTGATGTTGGATCGCTATTAACAACGACCATAGGTTAAGTTAATAAGGGCGCACGGTGGATGCCTTGGCACTAGGAGCCGATGAAGGACGGGACTAACGCCGATATGCTTTGGGGAGCTGTAAGTAAGCTGTGATCCAGAGATTTCCGAATGGGGAAACCCAGCACCTTTGATAGGGTGTTACTGCTGACTGAATACATAGGTCCGTAGAGGTAGACGCAGAGAACTGAAACATCTAAGTACCTGCAGGAAGAGAAAGAAAATTCGATTCCCTGAGTAGCGGCGAGCGAAACGGGAAAAGCCCAAACCAGAAAGCTTGCTTTCTGGGGTTGTAGGACTGAACACATAGAGTCATAAATGAACGGTGTAAGAGAAGCGACCTGGAAAGGTCCGC
Source organism: Carnobacterium sp. CS13 (assembly GCF_016653495.1). NCBI lineage: Bacteria > Bacillati > Bacillota > Bacilli > Lactobacillales > Carnobacteriaceae > Carnobacterium > Carnobacterium sp. CS13. Next base: position 605,963 of record NZ_CP067364.1, read on the forward strand.
CAAAGAGGGTAAAAGCCCCGTAACTGAAACCCCGTTCACTCTGATCAGTATCCTGAGTACGGCGGAACACGAGAAATTCCGTCGGAATCCGGGAGGACCATCTCCCAAGGCTAAATACTCCCTAGTGACCGATAGTGAACCAGTACCGTGAGGGAAAGGTGAAAAGAACCCCGGAAGGGGAGTGAAACAGCACCTGAAACCGTGTGCTTACAAGTAGTTAGAGCCCGTTAATGGGTGATAGCGTGCCTTTTGTAGAATGAACCGGCGAGTTACGATCCCATGCGAGGTTAAGTCGATGAGACGGAGCCGTAGCGAAAGCGAGTCTGAATAGGGCGAATGAGTATGTGGTCGTAGACCCGAAACCAAGTGATCTACCCATGTCCAGGTTGAAGGTGCGGTAATACGCACTGGAGGACCGAACCCACGTATGTTGAAAAATGCGGGGATGAGGTGTGGGTAGCGGAGAAATTCCAATCGAACTTGGAGATAGCTGGTTCTCTCCGAAATAGCTTTAGGGCTAGCCTCGGAATAAGAATCATGGAGGTAGAGCAACTGTTTGGACTAGGGGCCCTTCTCGGGTTACCGAATTCAGATAAACTCCGAATGCCATTGATTTATATCCGGGAGTCAGACTACGAGTGATAAGATCCGTAGTCGAGAGGGAAACAGCCCAGACCACCAGCTAAGGTCCCAAAGTTTATGTTAAGTGGAAAAGGATGTGGGGTTGCTTAGACAACTAGGATGTTGGCTCAGAAGCAGCCATCATTTAAAGAGTGCGTAATAGCTCACTAGTCGAGTGACCCTGCGCCGAAAATTTACCGGGGCTAAACATAACACCGAAGCTGTGGATAGAACTTAGGTTCTATGGTAGGAGAGCGTTCTAAGGGCGTCGAAGCTAGACCGTGAGGACTGGTGGAGCGCTTAGAAGTGAGAATGCCGGTATGAGTAGCGAAAGACGGGTGAGAATCCCGTCCACCGAATGACTAAGGTTTCCTGGGGAAGGCTCGTCCTCCCAGGGTTAGTCGGGACCTAAGTCGAGGCCGATAGGCGTAGACGATGGATAACAGGTTGAGATTCCTGTACCCGTTTGTTTTGTTTGAGCAATGGAGGGACACAGTAGGCTAAGGAATACGCACTGTTGGATATGTGCGTCCAAGCAACAAGTCTTGAAGCGAGTCAAATGCTTGCTTCTCTAAGGACAAGTTGTGATGGGGAGGGAAATTAAGTACCGAAGTTCCTGATGTCACACTGTCAAGAAAAGCTTCTAGTGAGAAACAAACGGCCCGTACCGCAAACCGACACAGGTAGTCGAGGAGAGAATCCTAAGGTGTGCGAGTGAACTCTCGTTAAGGAACTCGGCAAAATGACCCCGTAACTTCGGGAGAAGGGGTGCTGACCATTTGGTCAGCCGCAGTGAATAGGCCCAAGCAACTGTTTATCAAAAACACAGGTCTCTGCTAAATCGAAAGATGACGTATAGGGGCTGACGCCTGCCCGGTGCTGGAAGGTTAAGAGGATGGGTTAGCTCTCGAGCGAAGCTCAGAATTGAAGCCCCAGTAAACGGCGGCCGTAACTATAACGGTCCTAAGGTAGCGAAATTCCTTGTCGGGTAAGTTCCGACCCGCACGAAAGGCGTAATGATTTGGGCACTGTCTCAACGAGAGACTCGGTGAAATTATAGTACCTGTGAAGATGCAGGTTACCCGCGACAGGACGGAAAGACCCCATGGAGCTTTACTGCAGTTTGATATTGAGTGTTTGTACAGCTTGTACAGGATAGGTAGGAGCCGATGAAACCAGGACGCTAGTCTTGGTGGAGGCGTTGGTGGGATACTACCCTTGCTGTATGACCACTCTAACCCACAGCCATGATCTGGCTGGGAGACAGTGTCTGACGGGCAGTTTGACTGGGGCGGTCGCCTCCTAAAGAGTAACGGAGGCGCCCAAAGGTTCCCTCAGAATGGTTGGAAATCATTCGTAGAGTGTAAAGGCAGAAGGGAGCTTGACTGCGAGACCTACAAGTCGAGCAGGGACGAAAGTCGGGCTTAGTGATCCGGTGGTTCCGCATGGAAGGGCCATCGCTCAACGGATAAAAGCTACCCTGGGGATAACAGGCTTATCTCCCCCAAGAGTCCACATCGACGGGGAGGTTTGGCACCTCGATGTCGGCTCATCGCATCCTGGGGCTGTAGTCGGTCCCAAGGGTTGGGCTGTTCGCCCATTAAAGCGGTACGCGAGCTGGGTTCAGAACGTCGTGAGACAGTTCGGTCCCTATCCGTCGCGGGCGCAGGAAATTTGAGAGGAGCTGTCCTTAGTACGAGAGGACCGGGATGGACACACCGCTGGTGTACCAGTTGTTCTGCCAAGAGCATCGCTGGGTAGCTATGTGTGGACGGGATAAACGCTGAAAGCATCTAAGCGTGAAGCCCCCCTCAAGATGAGATTTCCCATCACGTAAGTGAGTAAGACCCCTGAGAGATGATCAGGTAGATAGGTTGGAAGTGGAAGTACAGCGATGTATGGAGCGGACCAATACTAATCGGTCGAGGACTTAACCAATTTTTTAAACGGTGTCTTGGTTTCGACACGATGTTGCAAGAGAAAAACACTATCCAGTTTTGAGAGAACACCGTTCTCTTGATGAAAAAATGTGCGGTGGTGACGGCAAGAAGGTCACACCTGTTCCCATGCCGAACACAGCAGTTAAGCTTCTTAGCGCCGATGGTAGTGAAGGGTTTCCCTTTGTGAGAGTAGGACGCTGCCGCGCAATCTAAAAAGGTACCATCTTCGGATGGTGCCTTTTTTTCATGGTTTTTTGTGCTAGAAAAACCGAGAGATTGAAAATCGAACTAATATACTTTTAGAAAGCGGTAGACTATAATCTAGAAGAAGGGGTGATTAAAATGAAATTAATAAAAAACTTGCAGCAGACATTTCAAGGATTGCTTCATGCCGGCAGTCGTTATCCTTTAACGGTTTTGTTTCTTGCAGCTGTTTTAGTAGTAAATGCCATCTCAATTCAGCAAGAACAGGAAAATTATACGAGATACCTTTTTACATTTTTAATTGGAGCGCTTCTTAGCGGGGTTGCTCAACATGTCTATGAAAGGTTTTCTAAAAAGCAAAGCGATCGTTTTTTATTGATGGGCGGGGCTATCCTGTTATCCATTGGCTATTATTTTATTATTCGAACAACAGCAGAGTATAGTTTAGAAATAAGTATAAAAACAGGTGTGGCAGCTTTTGCTTTGATATTTGCTTTTATCTGGGTTCCGACGATTAAGAAAAAACTGTCTTTTAATGAAAGTTTCATGTCTGCATTCAAAGCTTTTTTTATTACGATTCTCTTTACAGTCATTATAGCTATTGGTGTCAGTTCGATTTTATTTGCTATTGATCGGCTGCTCTTTTCAGTAGATTATAAAGCGACGCTTCATTTGTTAAATGTTGTTTTTTCTTTGTTTGCGCCCTTATACTTTTTATCTTTCACACCTCCTTACGTAGATATGGAAAAGAACGACATTGCCAAAGAAGATACACTAGCAAAACAAGAACAAGTTCGGCAAGCGGTAAGCTGTCCTAGAAACTTGGAAATTTTACTTTCATATGTAGTTATTCCTTTAACGGTGATTTATACAGCTATTCTGTTAGCCTATATCGTTTTAAACATAGGCAGCAGTTTTTGGACGGATAATTTATTAGAGCCGCTATTGGTCTCTTATGCGGTCACTGTGATTCTCGTTTATATCTTGGCAAGTACCATTGAAAATAAATTTGCAGTCGTATTTAGAAAAATATTTCCGAAAGTATTGATCCCGATTGTTTTGTTTCAAACAATTGCTTCTATCTTGAAAATTCGTGAAATGGGTATCACACAAGGACGTTACTATGTAATTCTTTTTGGGGTATTTGCTACGATTGCAGGACTAGTTTTTAGTTTCTTGCCTGTCAGAAAAAATGGCCTAGTAGCTGCCGTATTGATTGTTTTTTGTCTCATCTCGATTATTCCGCCGATTGATGCTTTTACGGTAAGCCGTGTGAACCAAACGCATTTGTTAGAAGATGTGCTTGTAAAAAATAAAATGCTTGAAAACAATGAAGTTATCCCTAATCCTTCTATTTCTGAAAAAGATAAAGTGCGCGTTACAGAAACATTCGATTATCTGGAAAGAATGGATTATGTGAAAGACGTTGAGTGGTTGCCTAGTGACGCTGCAACTTATCAACAATTTGAAACGACTTTTGGTTTTGCAAAAGAGTATGAAAACCAAAATAGCTTTCAGAGCGGCCAATATGTTAGCCTAGATTGGGATAATGGCTTAAACTTATCTGTCGAAGGCTATGATCAATTGATTCGTTTGAATCTGTATGGTTCTCAAGCTGGTTCATCAGAAGAAGGCGTCATCTCGTTTGAGAAAGACGGGTCAGCATATACACTAATGCAACAGCTTAAAGACGATGGCTACTACAGTCTTAGTTTAACGGACGAGGAAGACAAAGAACTTATTCGAATAGATATGAAAGAGATTTTTGATGAAATACTGACAGACGAAAATGTTCAAAAAGGAACATTGACGATGGATGAAGCGACTATTGTGAAGGAAAATAAGCGAGCTAAAGTAAAGATACTTGTTGAGTCTATGGATGCTTATGAAGACCAATATAACGGAAGCTTTTATCTTTTCGTTGAAATCAAGTAAAAGGATATTAAAAAAGAGAGTTCATTTGGGGTTAACTAAACTCAAATGAACTTTTCCTTTTATTGAAAAATAGATTAAAATCATTGTATTAGCCTATTTAATGAATATTTTTTTAATAACAGATAGTAAGAATAGGAGAAAGAGATAAGAGTTTAGTTCATCAAAAACGAAACTTTTGTATTCAAATCAAGCATGGTAAACTAGAAAGGTTGGAAGAATCATTCAAGTAAAGATAGACAAGTTTAGTTAAACTAAGGATATGAGATAAAGGAGCGGTTATTTTGCGCATATTACATACAGCTGACTGGCATATTGGGAAAATCGTTAATGAAGTTTCCATGTTAGACGACCAAGAATTTTTTCTGAACCAATTAATTGAACAGTTAAAGGTTTTAAAAGTTGATGCTTTAATTATGGCAGGCGATTTATACGACCGTGCTTTTCCGCCAAAAGAAGCAGTGGCCTTGGTGAATTCGGTGTTGACGAGATTGATCCATGAAGTAAAAATTCCGGTATTCGTCATTGCAGGCAATCATGACAGCAATGAACGAGTTGAATATGGAGCTAGTTTGTTGGAGTCCAGTCAGCTTTATATAGAAGGAACCGTTAAAGAGACTACTCGGAAGGTTACGATTCAGGATACAAATTTCTATTTGCTGCCATTTGCAGATCATGTTTACATCCGCGAATTGTTAAAAGACGATACGATCAAAAATATCGAAGATGCGACTCGCATCCAAATTGAGAAAATCAAAGAAACAATGGATCCCAATGAAACTAATGTATTGATAGCTCATGGGTATGTCATCAATTTCAATAATGATACTTCTGAAACGACGGATTCAGAGCGACCATTGAGCATTGGAACGGCAGAATACGTCAACGTTGAACTGTTTGAGGACTTTGATTATGTAGCTTTAGGGCATTTACATAAGCCGCAAAAGGTTAAACACGAAAGGATTCGTTACAGCGGTTCAATCTTAAAGTATTCTAAATCAGAAGCGATCCAAAAAAAACAAGTCTCTTTGGTGACGCTTGAAAAAGGCAAAGTAGAAATCGAACCGATTTATTTAGAGACGAAACACGATATGCGTATTGTTAAAGGGTTGTTTCACGATTTGATGACACAAAAATCTGAAGATTATGTATTTTTTGAATTGGAAGACGAGGATTTCGTGATGGATGCGATGAATCAGTTGCGCAGACGCTTTCCAAATGCAATGGGCTTGGAGTATGCAGCCAGAAAAGAACAAAATGAAACTCATTTAACGCATAATCAAGCCAGTTTGCAAGAAACACCTTTGCAAGATCTCTTTGGTGATTTCTATCAACAGTATAAACAAAAAGAATTGGATGCTGATCGAAAAGAAATCGTTGAACAACTCTTACATCAGATTGGAAAGGAAGAGTAACATGAGACCCTTAAAATTAGTTATGAACGCTTTTGGTCCTTATAAAGGTAAGGTAGAAATTGATTTCACCCAATTTAACCAAAAAACGCTTTTTTTAGTAAGCGGACCAACGGGTGCTGGGAAAACAACGATTTTTGATGCCATTGCCTATGCTTTATATGATGATGCCAGTGGAACAAGCCGCGGAAAAGATACGTTCAAATCCCAATTTGCATCGGATGAAGTCCTCTGTTATGTCGAATTGGAATTCGAACTAGCGGGCAAAAAGTATTACATCAAACGTACGCCTGCTCAAATGGGGCCTGGGAAACACAGAATTAAAAAATACAGTCCGGAAGTTGAATTGATTCATGGCACTAACGTAACCACTAAAATAAATGAAGCGAACAAAGAAATTCAAGATTTGCTGTCGCTCTCTTATGAGCAATTCAAACAAATCGTGATGCTGCCGCAAGGCGAATTCAAAAAAATGCTGGAATCCAATAGTGCAGATAAAGAAAAAATCTTTCGTAATATTTTTCAAACGGATACAATCAAAGCGTTTCAATTGGATTTAAAAGAAGAAGCTCGTCGCTTAAAGTCAGAAGTCGAACAAAGCGATAAAATGATGGAACAATTTGTGGGCATGATCCAACCCCAAGAAAACGAGTCATTGGCTGAAGCGATCCAGTTATTGGACATCAAATACCTATTAACAGAATTAGAAATGGCATTGGATACTTATCGAGATAAAATGCAACAATATACGTCTGAAATGGATCAATTGCGTAAAAAAATGCATGACAATCAAGAGAGAGTGGAATGGTTAACAGAACTGGCTCAGTTAGAACAAACAAAAAATGAGTTGGAAACTTTAAAAACAGCTGTGGATCAAAAACGAACAACCTTAGCATTGAATGAAAAAGCGCAAAAGCTGGCTGATTTAAAAGAACAACAACAGCAAGAAGCGACGGATAAGACAGCAATATACCAGCATTTAGAGGCGGATAAACAAGCGTTAAGAGAAACACGACAGGCGCTTAAAGAAAATAAAAAAGATTTTGCAGCGGTTGAAAAAAAGTATGTTCTTTTACCTGAAAAAAGAGAAGCCGTCAATCAATTGGAACAGGAAGAACGAACCATAAAAACAATTAAAACAAAAGAAAACCAGATAAAGGGTTTTGAAGAAGACAATCAGCATCATGAAGCTGATATTGAAAAACAAGCAGCAACATTAATTGATTATAAAAAACAAGTAGAACAGATAAAGAATCTGTTAACAGAAAGCTACCAAGCTAGAACGGATTTATTGGAAAAACAAAAAAGCGCAAATGAATTGCAGGAAAAAAATAATGCATTGTCATCCAAGCAAAAGAGTGTAACGGTGTTAGCTCAAACAGTAGAACAAAAAGAAACGAAGTTGGCCTTGTTTAAAGAAACGGAAGCTGCTTACCAAGCGATTGAAGAAGACTACAAGCAGCAACGTTTGGCCTACAATCGAAATATCGCAGGAATGCTGGCTGATGAGTTAGAAGCAGATTCTGCTTGTCCAGTTTGCGGTTCAATGGAACATCCTCATACAGCGGTTTTGACGGAAGATATAGTCTCCCAAGAACAATTAGAGGCATTTGAAGAAGAAAAAAACCAGAATTATCAAGCTTACAACTCTGCTTCCAATGAAGTCCGCCATTTAAACGAGCGTATCCAAGAATATGAACAATTATTGGAATTGCATGCTAGTGAAGCAGGGGGAGCATTGAACCAGCTGCAAGAAGAATTAACAGCATTAGCTGACGAAAGAACGAAACTTGCCATTGATATCGAGCAACTAGAACAATTAGCGGGGCAGGAAAAGGAACTTCAACATCAACTAGAAGAAATTCAACAAGCCGAACGCCGATTGGAGTCTGTTATCCAAGAATTGAGCTCAGTTTGTCAAAATAACTGCAAAAGAATCCAGGAAACAAAAGAAGAAATTCAGGAATTACGGCTTCAACTGACCTATGAAGAGCTCGAACAAGTACAAGCAACTAAACGGCAGTTGATCGATGAATTGCAGCAAATCGAAGCAGCTTATAAAAAACACCAAGATAAAAAAATCGCATTAGAAAAATCAGAAACGCAGTACCAGACCAGTACACTTTCTTTAGAAGCTCAACACGAACGACTGGTTGTTCGATATGAAGAAGCAACGGCTGAATTTGAAAAGCAGTTAAAAGCAGCTAATTTAAATGAGGCTTTTGAAGAGCATTTGATTGATGCTGAACAAGCAAAGACTTTAACAGAAGAAGTTGCTGCTTATGATCAAAAAGTCTGGGTCAACCGTGTAAACTATCAAAAGCAGAAAGAAAAATTAGCAGCAAGCGATAGTCGAACCATTGAAGACTATCAGTTAGAAAACCAAGAAAAACAAAAAGAACTGGCAAATTTGGCAGAAAGATATCAAGAATTAGTCGGAACTGTAAAAAATTATGAAACGGCCAGTGGAGAAATCAGCAAAAATTATGAGGCTAAACAAGCACAATTAGAAAATTATCGTCTGTACAGTGAATTAGCCGAATTAGCCAATGGTTCGAAAGAGACAGACTACGTATCATTTGAACGATATGTATTGGCGATTTATTTTGAAGAAATCATTCTTGCTGCAAATTTGCGCTTCACACAAATGACGAACAATCGATATTCTTTACTGAGACGTGAGGAAAAAGTCAAAGGAACAGGCGCAAAAGGATTGGATTTGGATGTTTTTGATAATTATACAGGAAAAACAAGAAGTGTCCGGACTCTATCTGGCGGTGAAAGTTTTAAAGCATCTTTAGCACTAGCTTTGGGATTAAGTGATGTCATTCAAAATCATAGCGGCGGAGTCAGTGTTGATACTTTGTTTATTGATGAAGGCTTTGGGACATTAGATTCTGATTCCTTAGATAGCGCGATCGAAACATTGTTTGAATTAAACCAAAGAGGCAGACTGGTCGGCATTATTTCTCATGTTGAAGAGTTGAAGATGCGTATACCGGTTCATATCGATGTAACCAAAACTTCGCAAGGAAGCCAAGTCAAAGTGAAAATGTAACACCATAAAAAACCGAAAAATGAATAAATATGATTGTATTGAGCGACTGCAAATAAGCGAGCTCAATGCAGTCATATTTTCATTTATGATCATTTCTTATTTGAATAAAAATTCAAAACTCGTGTATTTTAAACTAAACAACATATGGAAGCGAAATCATGTAATAGCTATGTAATATTCAGTAGATTTTGTTAACAGAATAACATCGTCTAAAGAATTATTTATGGTATACTTTTAAAGTTGGAAAAAAACAAGACCGTTTAAATTTATAGGAGGTTCGCATTGAAAAAGAAATTAACTACTGGATTAATTGCAGCGATGATGTTCGCAAGCCCATTTGTGTTGCCTACAATAGCTAAAGCAGATAGTATCCAAGAACTAGAAAAGCAAAAACAAGAACTTGAATCTAAATCAAATGACTTGAACTCAAAAATTAAAAAACAAGAAGACACATTAAATAACTTAGAATCTGAAAAGGCTAATCTCGAAGGAGATGTGAAACAGCTCCAAATAGAAATTGATGAAGTGGTCATAAAATTACACGAGCAAGAACAAAAATTAACTGAATCTAAAGAGAAAATTGAAAAGCTTAAAAAGAAAATTGAAGAGCTAAAAGAATTGATTGCACAACGAGAAGAAAAATTAGACAATCAAGCTCGCGTCGTTCAAACAGATGGCAGCTCAGAAAATATGATGGAAATGATCATGACAGCTGAAAGCTTGTCTGACTTAATTGGTCGTGTTGGAGTCATAAACCAGTTAGTATCTGCAAATAAGGATATTGTTACGGAACAGCAAAATGATCAAAAAACATTAGAATCAAATGAAGCAGAAGCTGAAAAAGAAAAAGTAGCGATTGAAAAATTAAAAGGCGAAATTGAAGTAACTAAGAATAACTTAGTCACCCAGAAAGCCGAAATGGATGATAAAATTGTTCAACTTGCTGTCCAATACGATATGACAGAAGATGAAAAGAACACGTTTGTGAAAGAACAACAAGTTGTTGCTACGCAAACTAGTGTCTTGTCGGAAGAGTTGCAACAAGAACGTCAACGAATCATTGAAGAAGAACAAGCGCGTCAAGCAGCAGCTCAAAAAGCTGCAAAAGAAGCAGCTGAACAAGCTGAGGCAGCAGAAGCAGCAGCAGCTGCTCAACAACAACAGCAGGCGAAAGCAAGCACTGAAACACCGGCTCCTTCTGCACCACAAGAGTCAAGCCAAAGTGCACCTGCGAGTTCATCAAACAGCTCAGGTTTCATTCGTCCAAGTAACGGTGTCACTACTTCGCCATTCGGTTACCGTGTCCACCCGGTTACGGGCGCTCATAAATTACATGGCGGGATGGACTTCGGCGGAAGTGGCCCAATTGTTGCTGCTCAAGGCGGAACAGTCATGGTAGCTGGATACGACAGCGGATGGGGCAATTACGTTAAAATCGATCATGGAAATGGTCTTCAAACGTTGTATGCTCATATGCAATCCGGAAGTTTGACTGTAGCTCCAGGTCAACAAGTTTCTCAAGGGCAACACCTTGGAACAATGGGAATGACAGGTACTGCTACAGGAGTTCACTTGCATTTTGAAGTTTATGTAAATGGTACTCGCGTTAATCCAGCTTCTTATCTAGGAATGTAATAAAATATGTTTTTTTAAGCCTTCCCTTTAAAAAGGAAGGCTTTTTCAGTAAACTGATAGTGAAGCGAATTATAAATTGCGGAGGCCAAAATACCCATGGAAAAAATTCTATCGACAAAAAATGAACGCGTGAAACAGTGGAAAAAGCTGCAAACAAAAAAAGGACGCGAAAAATCTGGAGCATACTTGATTGAAGGTTTTCATTTGATTGATGAAGCGTTAAAAAATCAAGCAACGATCTTAGAACTGATCATCAGCGAAACCAGCAAAGAAACTGACGCAGTGAACTTTCCTCAAGAAAAAACGTTTATGGTATCAAATGAAATCTCAAAACAATTAAGCGAGACAGAAACGCCGCAAGGTATTTTTGCAGTCGTTCAAAAAGAGTTATTAACCAATGCTCCTATGTTAGAGAAACCTTATTTGTTTTTAGACAATGTGCAAGATCCAGGAAACTTAGGAACAATGGTGCGTACAGCCGATGCTGCTGGATTTGGCGGTGTGGTCTTAGGAAAAGGAACGGTCGACTTGTATAACAGCAAAGTCATTCGGTCAATGCAAGGCAGTCATTTTCACTTGCCTATTTATCAAGGGGATTTATTAGAATGGTTCTCTTTATTTCAAAAAAATGGTTTTCCGGTTTACGGCACAGAATTGAATAAAGATGCAGCTGCTTATCAGGACATTCCAGCACAAAAAGTTTTCGCTCTAGTGATGGGCAATGAAGGCAATGGAATGGCTCGTGAGTTATTGGATAAGACAACACAAAACGTATATATTCCTATTAAAGGCCAAGCCGAATCGTTAAACGTAGCAGTTGCTGCCGGAATCTTAATGTTTGCTTTGTCTGATCGACTTTAAAAACAAAAGACGTTCTTCGTATTCTTTATAGAAGAAACATGTTTGTTGCACAATTGTGTCTAAAATATCAAATTTTTCTTTTTTATCTTACATCTGAAGCGTTCTACTTCAAATCTATGATAAAAGAGTGTATGATAGGTGGCAAGTCGAAAGGTGACACAAGCTCATAGAAAAGGAAGTCTTTGAATGATCGAACCAAAATGGAAACAAGATTTAGAATATGTGGCTTTAATTGAAGACTTGCTTAATCGCGAAGAAGTTCAAAAACTGAATGAATACACTCAACACCACTTTACAACGCGATTAGAACATTCAATTAGCGTTTCTTATCTCAGTTACCGTATTGCGAAACGATATGGCTGGGATGCAAAAGCAACTGCACGTGCGGGCTTACTTCATGACTTATTTTACTATGATTGGAGAACCACTAAATTTGACGAAGGTACGCATGCATACGTTCATCCGCGGATGGCTTGTGAAAATGCTAAAAAATTAACCGAATTAAGCGATTTAGAGTGCGATATCATCATCAAACATATGTGGTTGGCAACTGTTGCTTTACCTAAGTACAAAGAAAGTTATGTCGTCACGTTTGTAGACAAATACTGTGCAATCAAAGAAGTAGCGGTACCTTTAACGGGGAAAGCACGCAACCGTGTGAAGAGTGCGTGGGCTAGATTAAAGCCAGTAACGATCCAATAAAAATTGAATGCAATCCAAATAACCTTATTTCCTTTATCATTGGAAGTAGGGTTGTTTTTTTAGTCCAAAATAAAAGGAGTAGCCCTTTAGGTTAATTCTTGGTTATAATCAAGTAGGAAGCAAAAGAAGATTTTAAAAATGAAAGCTTAAAAAGGAGAATTTACTAATGAAGATAGCCATTATAGCTGCGATGGAAGAAGAAGTTCGGCCTTTGCGCGAAAAATTAATAAATCCCAAAACAATTCAAGTAGCAGGAACCGTTTTGGAGGAAGGACTACTAAATGGCCAAGAAGTGGTTTTAGTTCAATCTCAAATTGGCAAAGCAAACGCTGCTATGTCCACTGCGATATTAATTGAACGGTTTGCTCCTGACTTTATTATTAATACAGGTTCAGCAGGAGGGATGGATAAATCTCTTTCAGTTGGAGATATTGTCGTTTCATCAGAGTCTAGATATAGCGATGTTGATGCAACTGTTTTTGATTATGCTTTAGGACAAGTTCCAGAAATGCCAGCCAGTTTTACGACAGAAGAAAAATATGTGGCATTAAGTCAAACGATTCTTTCCGATACAAAATGGCCTCATCGTGTTGTAAACGGGCTGATCCTTACTGCTGATGCGTTTATGGATGATAAAAAGCGTGTAGCAGAAATACGCAAAAATTTTCCGAGCGCTAGAGCAGCTGAAATGGAAGGTGCAGCGATCCATCAAGTAGCGTATCAATATGGTATCCCCTTTATTAATATTCGGGCATTATCAGATATAGCAGGTGAAGAAGCCGGTGAGTCTTTTAATGATCATCTGGACTTAGCAGCTGATCATTCGATGTTGTTTGTTGAAAAGTACGTTGAGAAACTAGCCTCCACTTTCTAACCAAATCAATAGGAATAAGTTCAGTCAAAGACTTAGTTTTTGACTGAACTTATTTTTTATTAACTTAATGTGTGTTGACAAAAAGTAAGCATAATGATACGATTGCCTTTAATTAGAGATATATTAATTAGAATTAAAAATTAAAAATGAAATTTTACATTAAAGGAGCAGTCAATGATGAAAAAAACAGCCGGAATACATCACATAACCGCTATAGTCGGACATCCGCAAGAAAATGTTGATTTTTATGCCGGAGTACTGGGTCTTCGTATGATCAAGCAAACGGTTAACTTTGACGACCCTGAAGTCTATCACTTATATTTTGGAGACGAAGGGGGAAAGCCGGGAACGATTATTACGTTTTTCCCTTGGGCAAATGCACAGCAAGGAAAGATTGGAGATGGACAAGTTGGTGTGACTACTTACGTTGTCCCAGCAGGCGCTTTGTCTTTTTGGGAGCAGCGTTTAGTTGAATTTAATATTGATTTTGAAAAGTATCGTCGTTTTGGAGAAGACTATTTAGCATTTGATGATGTACATGGTTTGCAGTTAGAGCTTGTAGCTCGTGAAGCAGGTGAAAAAAATGCTTATGAGTTCGCTGGAATTACAAGCGATGTGGCAATCAAAGGTTTTGGCGGAGCAACATTATTCACGCATGATCCACTAGAAACAGCAAAAGTTCTTGAATCTACTATGGGATTAGAAAAAATTGGTGAAGAAAACGGCTTATGGCGGTTTCAATCATCTGCTGATATCGGCAATATCATTGATTTGAATATGTCTTCCGTTGGTGCTGGGCTACAAGGCGTTGGTACGGTTCACCATATTGCTTGGCGTGCGCAAGATGAAGCCGATCATTTAGCTTGGAGACAGCAAGTAATGGATAAAGGGCAACGCCCAACCCCTGTAAAGGACCGCAATTATTTTAAAGCCTTGTATTTCAGAGAAGCAGGCGGGATTTTATTCGAGATAGCATCAGATACACCCGGTTTTGCGCATGATGAGTCCTATGAAACGATGGGGGAAAAATTAATGTTGCCAGAACAACTTGAAGCACATCGTAATCAAGTTGTCTCGAATTTGATTCCCTTTGAAGTTAGAGCACTCAAGTAAATTTTAAAACAAAATGGAAATAAAGCTTTTAAAAGAATGACGAATTGGAATTGTTTCATTTCAAATCGTCGTTCTTTTTTTGTTTGGTTTAATTATCAAACCATTAAATAGTTTAATAATATTTATTGGCCACAACCTAGACTATACACGAATGCTACCCGTTCTTTTGATCGAAGCACAGCAGGTATAAATCGAGTCAGCGGACTAATTTTTCTAGCTGAACGTGAACTTTTTACAGCTTTTTTTTAATAGTAGTGTATAATACAAAAAGTAGTTGACAACTGGAAGTATATCACTTACTATTTATAACCAATTATGCTATAATATAAATCAAAAGAGGTGAAGAATCACAATGACAGTAAAAGATGTGAACCAAGATATTAGCTGTGAAACAAGACAAAGAGAAATTTGTCCAAAGTTTGAGCGTACTTTTTCTATTTTAGGAAAAAAATGGATGGGTCTAATCATCGATGTGTTATTAGAAGGCCCTCAACGTTTTAAAGATATTGCCGCAACCATTCCAAGTGTGAGTGACCGCGTATTGGTAGAACGCTTAAAAGAGCTAGAACAAGAAGGACTAGTGGCTCGAACAGTCGATCCAGAAGCAACGATGCGTGTAGCATACAGCTTAACGGAAAAAGGCGAAGGATTAAAAAGTGTTATGAATGAAGTTCAAACTTGGGCCGATGAATGGGTCTGTATGGAAGAAGCTTAATTCTAAGAACTGCTTGACTCTCTTATGACAGTTGGGTAAACTAAACAAGAAGCGAAAATAAAATAAACGTTAAAAATGATGATGGAAAAAAGTAATTTGGACAGGTCTAAACAAGAGAACAAATGCCATAGGTTGAGAGCATTTGTCTAGACAACCAGATGAACGTTCACTTCCTGAATTGACTTTGGGAATTACTGTTAAGGTAATGAAAAAAGTTCCGGTATACGCCGTTATGTAAATCAAGTGTGGATTTGTTTTTTTATGAATCTAAACAAGGGTGGTACCGCGAATCGAAGCCTCGTCCCTTTTAGGGATAAGGCTTTTTTTGCGTTTAAAAATAATGTTGAACATCAATATGCAGTCAAAAGGAGAAGAAGCATGGAATTAAAAGATAAACTAGATTTATTAAAAGAAGAAGCTCTGACAAAAATTTCAGAAGCTGCCGACTTGCCGATGCTGGATCAAGTTCGTGTTGCTTATTTAGGTAAAAAGGGCCCAATTACTGAAGTTCTTAGAGGAATGAAGGATCTTTCAGCTGAGGAACGTCCGGTCGTCGGCTCAATGGCTAATGAGATTCGTGATGCCATTGCGGTTTCGATAGAAGCACGAAAAGGCGTATTGGAAATGGAAAAAATCAATCGTGATTTAGCTAATGAAGCCATTGATGTTACATTACCTGGAAATCCGGTGCCTGAAGGACAATCTCATGTTTTAACGCAAATCATGGAAGAAATTGAAGATTTGTTTATCGGCATGGGGTATCAAATTATTGAAGGGCCCGAAGTGGAAGAAGACAGCTACAACTTTGAGCGAATGAACTTGCCAAAAAATCATCCAGCTCGTGATATGCAAGATACTTTTTATATTACGGATGAAGTTTTATTGCGGACCCATACTTCTCCAGTACAAGCGAGAACGATGGATACACATGATTTCTCTAAAGGACCATTAAAAATGATCAGTCCAGGAAAAGTGTACCGTCGCGATAGTGATGATGCAACTCACTCGCATCAATTTCACCAAATCGAAGGGTTAGTAATTTCGAAAGGCGTTACAATGGCGGATTTAAAAGGCACGTTAGAAGTCTTCGCGAAAAAACTATTTGGCGCGGAACGAGAAATTCGTCTACGGCCTAGCTACTTCCCTTTTACTGAGCCTTCGGTTGAAGTGGATGTTAGTTGTTTCAAATGCGGCGGTAAAGGCTGTAATGTCTGTAAACATACAGGCTGGATCGAAATATTGGGTGCTGGCATGGTTCACCCGAATGTGCTGGAAATGTCAGGAATCGACGCAGCTGAATACAGTGGATTTGCATTTGGTTTAGGACCAGACCGTGTCGCGATGTTAAAATATGCGATTGACGATATCCGTCATTTTTATCAAAATGATGTACGGTTCTTAAGTCAATTCAAAGTGAAGGAGTAGAATAATGAACGTATCTTATCAATGGTTAAAAGAATATTTAGATTTAACAGATATTACACCTGAGGAACTGGCGGACAAAATGTCTCGTACAGGTATTGAAATTGAAGACGTGACTATTCCAGAAGCAGGTTTGAAAAAAATCGTCGTGGGATATGCAGCAGAAGTGATAGACCATCCAGATTCTGATCATTTACATGTCTGTCAAGTTGATATCGGCGAAGCAGAATTGTCACAAATTGTTTGTGGAGCACCGAATATTGCTGCAGGCCAAAAAATCATTGTGGCTTTGCCTGGTTCAAGAATCACAGGCAACGTTAAAATCAAAAAAGGCAAAATGCGCGGAAAAGTTTCCAATGGAATGATTTGTTCGTTGGAAGAGTTGGGTTATTCTGAAAAAGTAACGCCTAAACAATATGCTGAAGGCATCTATGTTTTGTCAGAAAACGCTGTTCCTGGTGAAAGTGTGTTTCCTTATTTAGCAATGGATGATGCTATTTTAGAATTGTCGATCACACCTAACCGTGCCGATGCTTTAAGCATGCGAGGAGTCGCCCATGAAGTAGGAGCAATTTACAATCAAAAACCAATGTTCAAAGGGTTCACTTTGACAGAAACAACGGATGAAAATATTGAAGATTACATCAAAGTAGCGGTTGAAAATAGTGAAGATACACCTAGTTACAACATCCGAGTGATTAAAGACGTCAAGGTCGAGGAAAGCCCGTTATGGCTGCAAACAAAATTAATGAATGCCGGAATTCGTCCATTAAACAATATTGTAGACATCACAAACTATATTTTATTGGAATATGGCCAGCCCTTACATGCTTTTGATTATGACCGATTAAACTCTAAGGAAATTCTGGTTCGCCGAGCTAAAAATGGTGAAGCATTGACGACTTTAGACGGCAAAGAACGCAACTTGTCTCCTGAAAACATTGTCATTACTAATGGTGAAAAACCGGTTGCTTTAGCGGGAGTTATGGGCGGAATGGATTCAGAGATCCAAGCAGATACGGTAAACGTAGCGCTTGAAGCAGCATTATTTGAGCCAATCGCCATTCGTAAAACGGCTAAAGAATTTAATTTGCGCAGCGAAGCGAGTTCCCGGTATGAAAAAGGCATCAACCATGCCACCATTATGACCGCTGGAGACCATGCGGCTGCTTTAATAGCTGAATTAGCGGGCGGCACTGTGGTAACCGGCAAGGCTTCAGAGAATACAGTTGAAGCAAAAGATTGTGTTGTCAGCATTACGTTAGATAAATTGAACCGCTCTTTAGGCACTGAAATCACCGCTGAAGAAGTAACAGCAATTTTTGATCGTCTTGGTTTCAAATCTACTGAAACAAATGGTTTGTTTGAAGTAGCTGTTCCGCCGCGTCGTTGGGATATTGCGATTGAAGCTGATTTGGTAGAAGAAGTAGCGCGCATTTATGGTTACGATAATTTACCGTCTACTCTGCCGACGACTGAATCTGTTCCTGGAAAACTAAATGACAAACAGCGGTTAATTCGCCATACGAGACATTATTTAGAGGGAGCAGGGCTGTCACAAGCCATCAGTTATGTTTTGACAACGCCTGAAAAAGCGAGTCAATTTATGTTGCGTGAAAGCCAAATGACCCAAATAGAGATGCCAATGAGCGAAGATCGCAGCACATTGCGCATGAACCTATTGAGCGGCTTATTGGATAATACTCACTACAATATTGCCCGGAAAAATGCGGACGTGGCACTTTATGAAATAGGTCATGTTTTCTATCAAGAAGATGGGCAGTTATTGCCATTGGAAGAAGATCATTTATCTGGTGTACTGACCGGCTCTTTGAAAGACAGCAATTGGCAGGGGAAAGCGCCTAAAGTGAATTTCTTTGACATCAAAGGTATTCTTGAAGGCTTAGTTGCCACTTACGGTTTAACAGAAGCGGTAACGTTTGTTGCTGATGAAAACCGCGAAGGTATGCATCCAGGCCGCACTGCGGCGATTTACTTGGGTGAAAAAGAAATTGGTTTTATCGGACAACTGCATCCTTTAACGGCTAAAGCTTATGAGTTGAAAGAAACGTATGCTTTTGAACTTAATTTGCAGGCCATTGCAGACGCAGATAAACATCCGACGATTTATGCTGGGATTCCAAAATATCCAGGCATGACGCGCGATATTGCATTATTAGTCGAAGAAACGGTAACCAACCAACAATTGACTGATTTGATTCTTGAAAAAGGCGGCAAGTATTTGACTGGTGTACGGTTGTTTGATATTTACCAAGGCAGCAACATTGAAGCTGGTAAAAAATCATTGGCGTATACATTATCTTATTTAAATCCTGCAGATACTTTAGTCGAAGAAGAAGTCACTAAAGCATTTGAAAAAGTAACAACGGCTTTAATTGAAACGTATCACGTGGTCGTCAGGTAAGAAGATTTCATTTGATTAGTAAAAAAATAAGGCTGAGAAAAACGGGTATATCCCTTTTTTCTCAGCCTTTATTATTGTGAAAATGTGCAGCAAATTCTGTTGTGAAGTCTATCTACTGCTACTGAAATCAGTTGTTTTAAATGTTCGAAAAGGAAAACAAGCCAAGCGATAGTTGTTTGTTTTGCTTTGGTATTATCAGTTCTGTCTGTCGCCAGCTTTTTATACCTGTAAAGATTCGCTTTTGAGACGGAAAAGGATAGTCGGGGTAAAAAGCATATGGTAAACTAGTGAAATGCAATTTTAAAAAGCAAGGAGATAAAGAAATGGAACCTAAACAGTTAAAAAAAGAAGTTACAGGACTCACAGCTTTAACAGTCGTAGTCGGAACCGTTATTGGAGCAGGAATTTTTTTCAAGCCGACTGCTGTTTATAGTGCATCAGGAGCGCCAGGTTTAGGGCTGCTGGCTTGGTTCATTGGAGGGATCATCACGATTGCGGGTGGTTTAACGGTTGCAGAGATTGGGACCATTTATCCTGAAACAGGCGGCATGATGATTTATTTGGAAAAGGTTTATGGAAGATGGCTTGGTTTTTTAGTAGGATGGGCTCAAATGATTATTTATTATCCAGCCAATTTTGGCGCTTTAGCTATTATTTTTGGAACGCAAGTCAGCAGTTTATTTGATTTACCTGATCACGTTATTGCCCCGATCGCTATTGTAACAGCGATGTTTGTAATGGCCATTAATTTTATGGGAACGAAATACAGCGGACGACTCCAAACGGCCGCTACTCTATTAAAATTGATTCCGATCGCAGTTATTATTATTGCAGGATTATCTTATCCAGGGGGAGGGACGATTCGATTGATTCCTTTTTCAATGGAAAGTCATCCTGTTGCGACTAGCTTGGGTTCTGCTTTAGTGGCGACCTTGTTCGCTTATGATGGTTGGATCAACGTAGGAGCATTGGCAGGAGAAATGAAAAATCCGGGGAAAATGCTGCCTAAAGTAATTGTCGGAGGATTATCGATCGTCATGTCCGTTTATTTAATGATCAATGTGGCTTATTTATTTGTTCTGGACAGCACACAATTGGCAGGCACCAATACCCCAGCAGCTTTAGTAGCGTCTCACTTATTCGGTGAGTTCGGTGGCAAATTGGTGACTATCGGCATCTTGATTTCTGTTTTTGGAGGAATGAACGGGTATATCATCTCTGGTATCCGTATTCCTTATGTATTAGCTACTCAAAAATTATTGCCCTTTAGTAACTGGTTTAGCAAATTAACTAACGGAACGAATATGCCTGTAAATGGCGGTTTAGTTATTCTAGCCATTTCAATCATTATGATTTTAACAGGTCAATTTAACCAATTGACAGATTTGATTGTTTTTGTCATTTGGACATTTACGACCTTAACATTTGTGGCGGTTATCATCTTGCGAAAAACGCAGCCGCATATTAAAAGGCCCTATCGTGTTCCTTTTTATCCGATCATTCCTTTAATTGCCATTATTGGCGGAAGTTACATTATTATCAATACGCTTATCGTTCAGCCTCAAAATGCATTGCTTGGAATAGTATTGACGTTGTCTGGTATTCCAGTTTACCTTTATTGTACTAAAAAAAATCAGAAAATTTAAAAAGAGGTTGGGACAAAAGTCCCAACCTTTTTTGCATATCCGAATTTTTATTCTAGAACGTGTTCCAAAAAGCAGACCCGACGTCCACTTCACGAATAATGCTCAATGGTCTGTGACCATACTGCGCTTATCCGTTCCAGTTTCCTTAGCCCTTGCAGCTTTAGCTGCTTAGGGATACGGTATGCGAAGTAGAAGATTCGGGTCTAAACGCTTTTTGTCTCACTCCCTTTTTATTGGTCTAAAGGAATGGTTAAAAACCAGCTATTTTTTGAGCTTTTTGAGTATTGGCAAAATGCAATTTGGCATATTTGCCTAAGAGAGATAATCCGCCTCGTTTTAATAATTTAGCAGCAACTAAATCGACATTACTGCCAGCTCCAGACGGTATCCGTAGGCCAGTCTCAGCTGACATGTCTTCTAACCCTTTTAAAAAAGCAAAACGTGCAATGATCGAAGCAGCAGCTACAGCTAAATGATGGCCTTCGCCTTTAGTTTGAAAATAAACCGATTCTTTAATTTGATTGGGTTGATCTTGAATGTGTTTAAAATAAGTTGCAGGCAATTCAAACTGATCGATTAAAATGGCCTCTGGTACAACAGGTTGGATCTTCATTAAGACGTGTCCCAATGCTTGATTATGGAGCACGGCTTTCATTTTTCCTTGTGTCATAGTCGGTTGAATCGCATTGTATTTTTGAGGCATTACATTCAGCAAACTATGAGGTAAAAAAGTGACCAAATCTTTTGCGACTCGTATAATTTCTGGGTCTTTCATATCTTTTGAATCACGAACACCTAATTCTTTTAATAAAGGCAATTGTGATTTATCGACATAAGCAGCCACTACAGTCAACGGTCCGAAGTAACTGCCGTTTCCGACTTCGTCACTGCCAATGACAGACCAAGTATTAAAGCCTTTTGGTAAAGGGGTATTCAGAGAAGGAGTATTTTTTTTAGCTTTTCCAGGAATGGATTGCACTGCTTTGCTTATCCAAAGCGCAGCTTCTTGTTGTGCTGTCTGTCCTTGGAATAAAACCTTTCCAGAATTGTACGCTGTAATGTTGACGGTTGCTTTTTTAGCAGCAAATTTTCCGCCTGGTGGTGTTTTGGGTTTTAAATAATCTTCATAATATTGTTTCATTTCTTGTAAGGTTTTTGGAGAAACCGTTAGCACTTCGTTTGCCATATATGGGTACTATCCTTTCTAGCGTAAATTAAAAAGTGGGTCTATATATTTTGTTGCAGTTCTCTAGAGCATATCAAGAAACGCTAGCTAGGAACAGGAGAGAATACGTTGTTTATTATAACATAGGCTGGTGATCAGCGGAGAAGTCAACCCGCTTTTAAGTCATTCTTGAGCAGAATTTCTTTTTTTCAGAGTTACGAGAATCGATGTTGATGAAAAACCAAAAAGATACCTGAAAAAAGTGTTACTCCTATGACTTTCATGGTAAAATAAGGGAAATGTAATTTTTAGGAGGAGTTGCAATGTCTCAAAATAAAATTAGGTATAAAGCAACCATTGCAGGGAAATCCTACACGATCATTGGTTCGAGACCTGAAGTCCATTTGAAAATGGTAGCCGAAACGGTAGATGAACAAATGCGTCAAATTGAATCATTATCAAAGGATTTGGATCCAGAGAGACGCGCTGTGCTAGCAGCGGTTAATGCTGTCTCAGACCAACTTGAAATGCAAATTAAAATGATGGAAATGCAAAATCAACTAGATGAATTAGAGTTGAAATTAAAAGAGATTCAGGAATAAAGACGCTATTATCCTGAGCGAAAAGGGTGAAAAGATGTTAATGACGATAGCAATAATAGTGATTTTAGCAATTGGAGTATATGGCGGAGCTAGAAGAGGATTGCTTTTGCAACTTGTAATGACGGTAGGCTATGTTGCTGCTTATATCGTAGCAGGCCGCTATTATAAAGAGTTAGGTTCACACTTGGAACTATTGATACCTTATCCGGCAGCAGCTGAAAACAGTCAATTTTTATTTTACAATCAAACAATAGGCTTTAATTTAGATCAAGCATTTTATAATGGAATTGCTTTTGTCTTGATTTTGTTCATTGGCTGGCTGTTGACTCGTTTTATCGGCGGCTTGTTAAATTCAATAATGTTCATACCTGTATTAAAGCAATTAAATACGCTCGGTGGTGCTGCTTTAGCTTTTGCGGTCACTTACGTAGGAATCTTTTTGATTCTTGTATTATTGACCATGCTGCCGATGGACAGCGTTCAAACAGCGTTCAGCAACAGCTCTTTGGCAAGTACGATCGTTGAAAAAACACCAGTATTATCGCAACAAATTTACGATTGGTGGATCGGGACTGCCGCTTAAGTATTCTCAGCAATAATAAATGAATAGTTCCACTTAAGAAATCGTTCTGCATTTTTTATGTGTGGACGGTTTCTTGCCATCTATTCTAGTCAGCAGAAAGACCTTTAAGAAAGAGGTGGGAAACATGAATAAAAAAATATTCAAAACGCTTGAATTTACTAAAATCATTCAAACGATGGCTGGTTTTACAGCTTCTGATTTAGGAAAAGAACAAGTGATGGAGTTAAAACCATCAACTTCTATAGAAGACGTAATGAAGTGGCAAGATGAAACAGAAGATGGCGCAACTATTTTGCGTTTGCGCGGAGGTATGCCGATTCCAAGATTACAAAATGTTCGTCCACATTTGAAAAGATTGGAGATCGGTGCTTCATTAAACGGATTGGAAGTTGCTCAAATCGGCAAGATTTTACGGACTACTTCTGAAGTAAGCCGTTTTTTTGAGACACTGAACGAAACGGGCATTGAATTGAATACCTTATATCAAGTAGCCGATAACTTTATCACTACTCCAACGCTAAACCAACAAATTCGAGAAACAGTAGATGAAGACGGTAATGTACTGGATGACGCCAGCCCGGCTTTAAGAGGGATCCGTTCAGGAATCAAGCGTGGAGAAAGTGCGATTCGTGAAAAATTAGACAGTCTGGTGCGCGGGAAAAATGCCCAATATTTGACAGACGCTGTGGTTACGATGAGGAATGATCGGTATGTTATTCCCGTCAAACCTGAGCACCGTAAACAATTTGGCGGCGTAGTCCACGATCAAAGTTCAACTGGGCAAACACTATTTATTGAACCGCAAGTCGTAGTAGATTTAAATAATCGTCTGCGTCAATTGCAGATCGAAGAACGTCAAGAAATCGACCGGATCCTAGCTGAAATTTCGAATGAAATTGCACCTTACGGCAATGAGATTTTAAATAATATGTTTTTATTAGGCAAGTTAGATTTTGTCGGAGCTAAAGCGAGTTACGGTAAAAGCATTGAAGCGACACGTCCGCTTATTAGTGAAACTAATGATGTGAAGCTGTTAAGTGCCCGTCACCCGATGTTAAACCCTGAAACTGTAGTAGCTAATGATATTTTGATTGGCGGCGAACATCAAGCCGTGATCATTACCGGACCAAATACAGGCGGGAAAACGATTATCTTGAAAACGCTAGGTTTGTTGCAATTGATGGGTCAATCAGGACTGCAACTGCCAGTAGCTGAGGGAAGTCAAATGGGATTATTCACTGAAGTTTTTGCAGATATTGGTGATGAACAATCGATTGAACAAAGCTTAAGTACGTTTTCTTCACATATGACTAATATTGTTTCCGTTTTAGAGCGGATCGATAGCAATAGTTTGGTGATTTTTGATGAACTCGGAGCTGGAACAGATCCGCAAGAAGGAGCTGCATTAGCCATAGCCATACTGGACAAAATCGGGTCTATCGGCAGCTACGTGATGGTAACCTCTCATTACCCAGAATTGAAAGCTTACGGCTATAACCGTCCAGCAACCATTAATGCAAGTATGGAATTTAATGTCGATACGTTGAGCCCAACTTACCGTTTATTGATCGGTGTACCGGGCCGCAGCAATGCTTTTGAAATCTCTAAACGCTTAGGTTTAGGCAATGATGTCATCGAATCGGCACGCCAACTGATTGATTCCGAAAGCCAGGATTTAAATGAAATGATCACGGATTTAGAAAATCGTCGGAAAATGGCAGAAACAGAATACCTTGAAGTACGCCATTATGTAGACGAAGCGGAACAATTACACGCTGACCTTCAAACGGCGGTCCAACAGTTTTATAGTGAACGCGAAGAACTGCTGAAAAAAGCGCGTGAAAAAGCCAACGCACTGGTTGAAGACACCCAAGAAGAAGCGGAACAAATTATAACGGATTTGCGTAAAAAACAACTGCAACTACCTTATGATGGTGGAGTAAAAGAGCATGAATTAATTGATGCTAAAACGAATATCTCTAATTTGCGTCATGAAGAAAAACTAGCTAAAAATAAAGTTTTGAAAAAAGCTAAAAAACAACAATCTTTCAAAGTTGGAGATGATGTCCAAGTGACCTCATTTGGACAAAAAGGTACGTTAGTAGAAAAAGCGGATAACCATCAGTGGGTCGTTCAAATGGGTATGTTGAAAATGAAAATCAAAGAAAGTGATTTAACATTAACAGCACCTGAAAAAGAGCCGACTCGCCGGATGGTTGCTTCAGTTCGTTCATCGTCAAACAGTCATGTTTCTCCTCAATTAGATTTACGCGGGGAGCGTTATGAAGATGCTTTAGCTGAATTAGACCGTTATTTGGATGCAGCATTGTTAGCAAACTATCCGCAAGTTACCATCGTGCATGGTAAAGGAACGGGTGCAATCAGACAAGCAGTGACGGAAGCATTGAAAAAACACCGTTCCGTAAAAAGTTTTGGTTATGCACCGGCAAATCAAGGTGGAAACGGAGCCACGATCGTTGAATTCAAATCTTAAGCAAGATGTTAGAAAAAGAGAACAATCTCTGCTATAATAATTATTGAGTACGAAACTTACTATTAATAAGCTTTAGAGCTTTAGGAGGAAATATTATGGTACAAGTAGTAACAGATACAAACTTTGAAGAAGAAACTAAAGAAGGATTAACGATTACAGACTTCTGGGCAACTTGGTGTGGCCCTTGTCGTATGCAATCTCCTGTATTGGAAGAACTAGATGAAGAGATTGGTGATCAAGTAAAAATCGTGAAAATGGATGTTGACGCAAATCCGACCGTACCTGCTTCATTCGGAATCATGAGTATTCCTACATTACTGGTTAAAAAAGACGGCGAAGTTGTC
This sequence comes from Carnobacterium sp. CS13, assembly GCF_016653495.1. Lineage (NCBI taxonomy): Bacteria > Bacillati > Bacillota > Bacilli > Lactobacillales > Carnobacteriaceae > Carnobacterium > Carnobacterium sp. CS13. The sequence goes on from NZ_CP067364.1 coordinate 631,711, forward strand.
GAAAAATTAATCGGTTATCACGGCAAAGAACAAATCGAAGAAGTTATTGCTAAATATAAATAAACAAAAAAACTGCCGGTTTTTATCTCGGCAGTTTATTTTTTTTGTCTGGATGGAGATAGTAGTTCAATTCTTGCTCTAATTCTTTCTTGATATTCCATTCCTCGATAGCTTCAAGAATCGTAAAACCTTTTTGAATGAAAAATTGTGCATCTTTCTCAGATTCCAGTTTTTCTAGAATGATTCCTTTTCGAACGTATAAAACAGCTAACATTATATACTTTGTTTCTTTTTTGCTCTCTTCAATCAATGGGTCAGCGTAGAACAAAGACTGTGTGAAATCCCCATCCTCCATTAATAGGTAGACCAGATTCATCGAAAAAGCCATTTTTAATTTAGTGGCTTCTTCAAAATGCCGGTAATGATCCAAATCAATCAAAGCTCGTTTAGAAATGAAAAGAGAAGTCTCAGGAGGAAATAAAAATAAAATATTATTGAGCAGACGCAATTCGGTTAAATACCATTTATCTAATTTCGAGAGCCGTTCCCAAACTTTTTCAGCATGAGTATAAGCTAATTTTAAATCATGAGTTTGAGACAACGTCAATAAGGCCTGACAAATTTCCACAATGTCTTTGATGACATGATCGTTATTTTCTAACAGATAAACTTCTGCACGTTTTTTTAACTGCTGTAAAAGAGTATTGTCGGAATTAGTCGCTACAGAATTAAAATGATATAAAATAGCTTCTTTTTCATCTAAGTGGTAACCGTTTCGGATATAAGAAAATTCTTTATGCGTCATATCTAAATTATTAAGTATTTTTAAATATTTAGTGACGGTAGTGGTGATTGCTTCTGTTTCAAACCGAGTATAAGTAGATCGGCTCATGGCATTTTGAGCAACGATTTCTTGAGTATAGCCTTTGTTTTCGCGTATTTTTTTTAAATCATATCCAAAAGGTTTTGTATTGTCTGGCATTTTCTTCCCCTACCTTTCTGTCAGAAAAAAATAATGTTACTATATGCACATTATATACTAAACTCTATTTCATTTGCTATACTATAAATATAAATAAGAACGGAGGGATTACATGAAGAGAAACTACATCAAATTGTTGAAAAATCTTATGGCAATCTTACCAGTGCTTTGGTTTGTTGGAGGAGGCGGCTAAAAAAAGCCGTGATATTTCTTATGCGCCATTTTCAAACCACTTTCTGGTTGGAGGTCAAGTGACATGTAAAGGACTTATTCGTTGAATAGGAGGGGCTGCAAATTATTTTGAATCAGAAAACTTCTATTAGAGAAAAGATGAAATAATGAATTTAGTGTAACACAATCAAGAAGTGGGAGGGGAAATCATGAACCACAGTCTGTCGAAAGTAGAATATGCCTATATTATTGAGGGAAAAGATGCGAAAAATATTTTAACCATAGCTAAGGAAGATTTGATCGAAAATGCAGATGGGGTTCTTGATTGTCCTCTTGATGGAGTATTAAGAAGACACAACCTCTCCTTAACTGACTTAAACAGCATGGGAATCACGCGGTTATCGTTTGTTAAAATTGTAAACAAAACAACGATCATTTTGAGAAACATCTGTTTAAATGTAAATTTTTAACTTATAAAAAAACAATTTTATCTAAACCACCCCCTGTGTTTAGATAAATGAGTTTAAGCATTAATCTTTGGAGAGAGATTAATGCTTTTTTTTGTTTTTTATTGTTATTCCTGATATGTATATACATTAAAAAAGGTAAAACCACTTTAAGTTGTGTGAGGTGCCTTTTTTTTGATAAGATGAGAAAAAGACTGGAAGCAGGAAAATGTCTATCGCTGCTACTGTATGGAGTTTGGAAACTCGAAAAGTACAGGACCATTCATTTCAGGTATAGAATATGGAAATAATACTGTAGGCATGATCATCCGGAGTTCTCGAAGAGCCGTTAGTCATGTAATTGACTCTAGAGTAATAAAGTAGAAAAAAGGAGTTATAACCATGAAATCGATGTATATCCCCGTAGAAGCAGGATATTTATTTTGTAAGACGATTGGGAAAGGAAAACCACTAGTATTGTTGCACGGCAGTGAAGAAAACCACGAAATTTTTGAAAAACAAATGGCTTACTTTAGTTCGCATTATCAAGTGATTGTTTTGGATAGCCGCGGACACGGCCGTTCAGATCATGGTACTGGTCCATTAACATTCAAACAAATGACACAGGATATTGTAGAAGTTTTGAACTATTTGAAAATTAAGAGCGTTTCAGTTATAGGCTTTAGCGATGGAGGAAACTTAGCGCTCTATTTAGCCAGTCATTACCCTGAAAAAGTCGACAAAATGATTCTTATTGGAGCAAATTTTAAAGCCAACGGATTGAAGCTAAACGCCTGGCTACAGGTTAAATGGCAATATAGCTATCTTAATGGATTAGGAAAAATATTTCCCGCCAGCCGTAGACGAAAAGAAGTGATTGATTTGATGCTTCACCAATTGGATTTAAAGGAAACAGATTTAAAAAAGATTCAAGCACCAACGCTCATTGTAGCGGGTGAATTTGATGTGATCAAACGGCAGCATACGAACGAGGTGCACCGTTTGATTGCAACTAGTCAACTCGTTATTGTACCAAAAGCAACCCATTTTTTGATGGTTGAAGAATACGAATTATTTAATCAGTTAGCAGACCAGTTTTTACAGGAGCCAAGTATTCGTTAAATGGAAGGGGAATAAAAAATGGTTTTTAAATCTAAACGTGATGTAGCTTTAATTGCACTATTCTCGTCCAACATCTTTCTTATTTTAATTGCTTTAATTGTCGTGTTAACAACTTTAAACCTTGATTCATTAGAAAAAGCATTTTTAGGAGGATTAATCATCATCACCGGAGGTTTGTTGGTTTCTAGCGTTCTTTTTATTAGTTACGAATGCCGCGAAACATGTTTGTTTATTCGAAACGGCTTCTTTTTTAAAAAGATCCCTTACGAACAAATTTCGAAAGCAGTATCAGTCCAGTTTACAATGACAGATCTATTGTCGGGTTATCGAGTATTGTCTTCTAGAGACGGCCTTATTCTGTATTACCGTTATGGAGCAAGCAGCATCAAAATATCGCCAACGAACAAAGCTCTCTTTTTAGCTGAATTGCAACAAAAAACTCCTGAACTATCCATAGAAAAAGACGATTAACCAGGCGCTGCTGAATAATGTTTTCAGTAGTGTCTTTTTTATTTGTCAAAGAAAAAACAAATGAGTTATAAAATCCATGTTGGCTGTTTTTTTAAAATGCCTATAGTAATAAGTAAAAGGTCGCGTGAATGATTTCGCATGTGCTTGGGAGCTCAATTATTTGAGAACCAAAATCAATCAGACAATTAAACGCAATTTATTATTCATCAAAAGAAGAAATAAAAGTTTTGGAGGAAGGAACGATGCAAAGTGAAAATTTATCAACTAGAGTGAGTTTATTTCGTTAATGATAAAAAAAGAAGCGACTAGATTTTTTAGTCGCTTCTTTTTGCTTTTTTATCTGCGTTTGCCAAAAATGCGTAACAGCCCTAAAAATAAGTTGATAAAGTCTAAATACAATTCTAGAGCACACACGATTGCCAAACCATTGATGGATTTTGTACCGCCATATGTTGCATAGATGGCTTTGCATTTTTGTGTGTCATAAGCAGTTAACCCTGTGAAAATAAGGACCGTAATAATCGAAAGAACAAAATCAGCCGTAGAACTTCTAAATAAAAACAAGTTGACCACAGAAGAAATGATCAATCCAATGAGCATGCTTAACAAAATCCCACCTAGTTTAGATAGGTCTTTTTTAGTAATAAAACCAATAATACTCATAGCTCCAAAAAGAGCAAAAGTTGAAATAAAGGCATTAAAAATACTGGCTTCCGTATACATTAATAGAACAATGGCGAGTGTCAGCCCATTAACGAACGAATAGGCAATAAACTTCAAAGCATAATTAGAAGTAGGTTGTACTTTTTCTGGATTAAAACGAAAACTAAAAACTAAAAACAATTCTAAAATAATAAATCCGTAGATGGCCCAACCATTTGTGACGGTCATTAACCACCAAAAAGCATTAGCGAGCGGTGTAAAAGTATAAAGAATGGTATAAACGGTTAAGGCACTAAGCAAAATACCTCCTGCCATCCAAGCGTAGATTTTTGACATAAAACTAGGCAAACCACTGTTTACACCAATTTTTTCTTCAATATACATAAAATTCTCCTTCTCATTTGTTGTGGCATCCAACTAAAAAAGAATGCCTAAAAACATCATACAAAAACAGAAATTTTTCGTCAAATGTTATCTTTTTAACCCTTGAAAGCTGACAGGGTTTTCTTTATCAATTCAAAACCAAAAAGATGTATGCTAAAATGTAAAAGAAAAAGGTTGTTATCTGAAATAAGAACAAATTGGAGGAGACAAAATGCTGGAAGTAAAGAACTTGAAAAAAACTTTTGGTTCCGTAACGGCTGTTGATGGTGTCAGCTTTACTATTCGAGACGGTGAAATTATGGGAATGATTGGCCAAAATGGAGCAGGAAAAACAACAACATTTCGTTTGATCCTAAACTTCTTGATGGCAGATCAAGGAGAGGTGCTTTGGAACGGGCAGCCATTGAAAAAGTCTGATTATGATATTATAGGATATTTGCCAGAAGAACGGGGATTATACCCTAAAGTTACAATTGAAGATCAACTTATTTATTTTGCTCGGCTACGAGGAAAAACAAAAAAAGAAATCCAGCCTTTGATAGATGGGTGGATGGAAAAATTTGAAGTTAAAGGCAAAAAGACAGATAAAGTTAAATCTTTATCTAAAGGCAATCAGCAAAAAGTTCAATTGATTTCTACTTTGATCCACCAACCTAAATTGGTGATTTTAGATGAGCCTTTTAGTGGTTTGGACCCGGTCAACGCTAGTTTACTAGAAGAAGGTATTAAAGAGTTGAAACGAAATGGATCTTGCGTCATTTTTTCTAGCCATGATATGAACAATGTCGAAGAAATCTGCGACAATTTGATTATGCTGCGCAATGGGGAAATGGTGTTAGAAGGCAGTGTACGCGACATCCGTGAGAAGTTTGGCCGAACGAAATTATTCTTAGAAACAACGATTAAAGATGAGGATTTACTAGCCTTGCCTGGAGTTACTCATCTTAAAAAAACCAAGGATGGCTTAACTGTATTGGATTTATCGGATGCAGAATATGGAAAAGAAATTTTCGGAGTCGTCACAAAAGAGGGCTATATCTCCACTTTCAGTCAACAACCGCCGACATTAGAGGAGATCTTCAGATTGAAAGCAGGTGCTCTTCATGAATAAATTTAAAGTGATCGTTGGAGAAGTATATAAAAAAAATGTAAAGTCAGTAGGCTTTATATCAATGGTTTTATCTCCAATCGTGATATTGGCGATTGTTGGATTAGTCATTTATTTTGTTGGCTCATCTTTTAGCGAGTCTTCTAAAATTGCACTATTGACAGATGATCAAGAAATCAAAACGATTCTAGAAAATGAACCAGAAGAGTTCGAAATAGATAAAAAAATAACGACCAAAGAAGCAGCGGAGAAAGCCATACGAGAAGATACGCTGGATGGCTATTTAGAGGTAACGATCGAAAACAATACAATCAATGGACGATATGTTCACACGTCTTCTAACCAGTCGTTAGATACTGCGACGCTAGAGTCTTTATTGTCTGGCATTCAATTGAATCGCACGGCTCTTGAGTTAGGGCTGTCGCAAGAAGAAGTGATGCAGTTGATGTCTCCTGCTCAGTTAGAAGACCAAGTTGTACGGGTTGAAGGAGACGTTATTTCAGATCAGAATAATACGGACACATCTATTAAAATGTGGAGCGCTTATGTGGTGGGAATTGCTGTTTTTATTTTTATTATTAATTATGCCAGCATCATTGCACAAGAAATTGCTTCAGAAAAAGGAACACGGATTATGGAAATTATTTTGTCCAGTGTAAGTTCTTCCGTCCACTTTTTTGGAAAGTTAGTCGGAATTCTTCTGGTCTGTCTGACACAAGTTATTATTTATGCAATTGTAGGTGTGGTGGCTTATCAAGTTGGAAAATCTTTTGATATTGTTCAAGAACTCTTAAAGGGAATCGATATTGGGGTATTACTGCAAGGATTGCTAGGGTATTCAGTCATTTACTTTGTTCTAGGAATCATTTTATATGCCGCTATTGCAGCCTTTTTAGGATCATTAGTTTCAAAAATTGAAGATGTCAATAAAGCCGTTACCCCATTGATTTTTCTTTCGATGATTGGCTTTTACGGAGGGATGTTTGCTTTTGCTAGCCCAACTCAAATGATTGTAAAAATTGGATCTTACATTCCATTTTTTACACCGATGATCATGCCTTTTCGGGTGGCCAGTGAAACTGTCTCAACTAGCGGCAATTGGATCGCTATAGGGTTGATGGTGGTATTTACTGTATTGTGTACTTATTTATCACTGATGCTTTACCGTTCAAATGTGTTGGTTTATTCAGATGCTGGTATGTTCAAGACGATGAAGGCTTCTTGGAAAATCATGCGCAGCGAAAAAAATGTGTAAATGAAGGTTACAAAAAACTCTCAACCTCATCTTTTCTTAGGGAAAGACGGAGTTGAGAGTTTTTTTATATTTTTTTATGCTTTGAAGAACGAGTAGGGAAATGTTCAAATACAGAGGACTCTTCAGCGGTGAACTCTGTGTCTTCTGCTGGGTGAGAGTCTGATTCGCCGTTCTCGTCTAACAGTTCTTCCAGTGTTTCATCAATGGCCTCAGCAATCGGTTCAGCAAATTCTTTATCCATTTTCTCAAGCGTACTTTCTTTCTTTTCATTACTATCAGCAACACCAGCTAAAACTGAATCCACCATTTCTGCTGGTTTGTTTTCTGCTTCACTGATAATGAACGGATTTATTGATTCTGTAATTGAAACGCGGTCTTTTGTATCCCATTGAAGAGTGAGGATCACTTCTTTCTTTTTCACATTCACTTCATAGATAGCTTCTGTATAAAGGCCTTCTTGCTGCTGGACTTGCTCAGCTAAAAAACCGGCTTCTAAATTAAAACTAGGTTGTGAAACAGCCGTTAAGCGTTCTGTGACAATAGCACCAGAAAGACTATAAAGTGTTGTATTCTTCCGTTGATTCATTAAAGATAAAGTTCCGAAACCAGTCTTTTCAAAAAAAAGGACGTTGTCTTGAAAACTGCTCAACGGATATTGTCTGGCGAGTTCTTTACCTGCCCAATACAACATTTCATTGGTCTCTTTGCCTAATAAGTTTGGAATAAGAGCGTCACGGATTAAAGCATAACCAAATAATGGAACAGTTCCGTGTAATTCATTTAAGTCGATAGTTGTTTTTTGATCTTTCATTGTTCTCTATTCACCTCATTAATCTTCTGATTCTATTATAACGTGGAATCCGAAAGAAGCCTATCTTTTTTACAAGCTTTAATATGGAGGTACCTAAATAGTAGAAGAAGCGAAGAAACAATAAGTATTTTTCTATTGCGCTTGAATTTTTCTTGAAAAAAAGGGAAGATAGAGGTAAGAAAAAAATGATTTCACATAAAGGTTGTTAGAGATGAAAAAACAAGCGATAGGTTTTATTGATTCTGGTGTAGGGGGTCTAACGGTAGTCAAAGAAGCAATGCGTCAATTGCCGAACGAGTCCATTTATTATGTCGGCGACACAGCCAGATGCCCCTATGGTCCTAGACCTGAAGAACAAGTACGTAAGTTTACCTGGGAAATGACTCATTTTTTACTGGATAAAGACATCAAAATGTTAGTCATTGCCTGCAATACAGCGACAGCTGCTGCTTTAGAAGATATCAAAAAGAAATTAGCTATTCCTGTAATCGGTGTGATTTTGCCAGGAAGTCGGGCCTCCATCAAAGCGACCAAAAATAATCGAATTGGTGTGATTGGAACAGCAGGGACGGTTAAAAGCGATCAATACAAAAAAATGATCCATTCAAAAGATACTAAAGCAATTGTCACGAGTTTAGCTTGTCCTAAGTTTGTTCCAATCGTTGAAAGTAATGAATACAATAGCGCCATTGCTAAAAAAATCGTAGCTGAAACATTGCGGCCTTTAAAGAAAGACAATTTGGATACTCTTATTTTGGGCTGCACACATTATCCTTTACTGCGGCCGATTATCCAAAACGTTATGGGGGATTCGGTAACGTTGATCGATTCAGGGGCTGAGACGGTTAGTGAAGTGAGCACGATTCTAGATTATTTTGATTTGGCAGATGATAGTAAGAGTAGAACACATATAGAACATAACTTTTATACAACAGGCTCTACGCAAATGTTTCATGAAATTGCTTCAGAGTGGTTGGACATGGAAAAAATAACGGTAGAACACATCACATTGGGACGGTAAAACCGTACTGGGAATAGAGGAGAAACATGCGAATAGATGAACGAAAAAACGATGAACTTCGTTTGGTTACCATAGAAACAAATTATTTGAAACATCCTGAAGGTTCCGTATTGGTTTCTTTTGGCGATACAAAAGTGATTTGCAATGCAACAATTGAAACGAAAGTTCCGCCTTTTATGCGCGGACAAGGTCGTGGATGGGTACATGCAGAATACAGTATGTTGCCCAGAGCAACCAACACACGTACCATTCGCGAAGCCGCTAAAGGTAAATTGACGGGACGGACAATGGAGATACAGCGATTGATTGCACGTTCCTTGCGTTCAGTCGTAGATTTAGAAAAATTAGGAGAACGCTCGATCACAGTCGATTGTGACGTTATCCAAGCTGATGGAGGAACTAGAACAGCGAGCATTACAGGGGCTTTTGTAGCGCTTAAATTGGCCGTACAAACGCTGTTAGAGAGCGGACAGCTTGTTGAAGATCCTATTAAAGAAAATATTGCAGCTATCAGTGTGGGAATATCTAAAGCAGGAGAAGCCATTTTGGATTTAAACTATGTAGAAGATAGTTCTGCGGACGTTGATATGAATCTGGTTATGACCGCTAGTGGTCAATTTGTTGAGATCCAAGGAACAGGGGAAGAAGCCACATTTTCCAATACACAATTATCTGAAATGCTGGCTTTAGGAGAAAAAGGCATTGATGAATTGGTGAAAATACAGAATCAAGCTATCCAAGCCAACCAAAAAATTAAAATGGCGGAACCTCAGGAGCCTTTGATTCCAACGGATACTATTTTAATTGCGACCAATAACCCTGGGAAAGCTCGTGAGTTTGAAGCACTTTTTGCTAAAAAAGGATTGCAAGTCAAAACGATGCGCGATTACCCAGAGATTCCAGAGGTTGAAGAAACGGGTACCACGTTTGCAGAAAACGCATTGTTAAAAGCTGAAACGATTGCTGAAACGTTTAACATGTTGGTGTTAGCAGATGATTCAGGTTTGAAAGTAGATGCTTTAGATGGTCAACCTGGTGTTTATTCGGCTCGTTTTGCAGGCGAACCAAAGAGTGATGCAGCGAATAATGCCAAACTGCTGCATGAATTAACAGGGATACCTGCGGCAGAACGAACAGCTCAGTTTCATTGCACATTGGCTTTAGCACTTCCTGGAAAAGAAAGTTTGGTCGTTGAAGGCGAAGTAGAAGGCACGATTTTAAGCATTCCCCGCGGTAAAAACGGGTTTGGCTATGACCCCTTATTTTATGTGCCCAGCAAAGAAAAGACAATGGCAGAGTTATCAGAAGATGAAAAAAATAAGATGAGTCACCGTGCGGTCGCTTTAATGAAATTAGAAGAAGTATGGGATAAGTGGATAAAAAATTAGCGGAATGGATGAGGTGGATAAGAATGAAAGTTCTTGTTGTTAGCGATAGTCATGGCGATAGAGATATCTTAGTTGAATTGATCAACCGATACAAAGGAAAAGTAGATGCTATGATTCATTGTGGCGATTCAGAATTGGCCACAACGGACTCTGTGTGGGAAGAAATGATGTCCGTTAAAGGAAATATGGATTTTGATGAACCTTATCTGCCTTCACGAGTGGAAGAAATAGACGGCGAACGGATATTGTGGGTCCATGGGCATTTGCATGATGTAAAGAACTCAATGCAGACGCTGTTGACGGCAGCAAAAGAAGCTCAAGCAAAACTTGCCTTTTTTGGTCATACTCATGAACTGGGTGTTGAAATGGTCGATGGTATGGTGTTATTAAACCCAGGCAGTATCTTGCTTCCGCGTGGGGCTTATCCTTTAAAGACGTACGCTATTGTCGAAGCATCGAAAGAAGCGGTCAAAGTGACTTACTACGATCGTAAAAATCATCCTATAGGTGAATTAGAACAAACTTTTTCTAGAATATAAAAGCTGAACGACTAGAAAACAGCATTTTTAGTTCGAAGACGCAAGCGTTAATTTTAGTTTAAAAAGATTAGGTTTTACTATTCATTTTAAATGATTTCGCGTAAAATGAATAGGGAGTTTATTACTCATAAGGAAGGAACCTGATAGACATGATAGGGAAAGAAATGGCGAAAATGTTACTAGAAAATCAAGAAAGTTTTTTGATTCCAGCAGAACGGGTAGCGCATATCCAAATGACGAACCGCTTAGATCATGCTTTGCTGGTCTTGACAAAAATAGGCTATAACGTGATTCCAGTATTAGATACAGAATATAAATTAAGAGGGTTGATTTCGATGCCGATGATCATTGATGCAATAACAGGGATTGAAAACCTTAATTTTGACAAGCTGGGAGACATTCGGGTTGAAGAGGTTATGCAAACCGATTTTCCCGTCATCGATAATCCATATGAACTTGAAGAAGTGCTTCATCTATTGGTTCGCTATTCTTTTGTTTGTGTGGCTAGTGACGATGGCAGTTTCACAGGAATTGTGACCCGCAGTGAAATTCTTAAAGCAACAAACCGAATTGCTCACGAATTTGAAAATAAATATGAAGTTAAAAGAAAAATTGAATGTGTTTAAACACAACAAAAAGGCAGACTGCCTGTTGACGAATCAACAAGTGGTCTGCCTTTTTGTTGTTTATTTTAAAACGAAATAAAAAAGAGCCATAACGATAAAAAGCAAACCGCTGATTAAAATCGTGACCCCTGAGCCTAAGGTAGCGATCAAACCGCCAATAATCGGTCCTAGCATAGTGCCGACTCCTTGAAAAGAAGAAATGATTCCCCAGCTGACATTTTGATCTTCATGATGGATACTGCTCGCTACATAAGCGTTCCAAGATGGAAGATACGTTGTATAGGCAAGGGCTAAAGCGATCACAGTAAGAAAAACAAGGTTTAAAGAGAGAGTCGTTGTCAATAGAATCAAGCCAGCTCCAAAAAGAGCAAACCCGCTGATGAACATTCCTTTGGTCTTAAAATGGTCTGTCAAGCGGCCTAAAGGAATCATAAAAACGGCTGCTGTCAAACCAGCGGACACAATTAAAAGTGTATACTGACTGTATTTAAATTGAAGATCTTGTAAAGCAAATGTAGGAAGGATAGGAATCATCATCCCTACTGCAATACTCTGCATCAATGTGCCGGGTAATATATTTCGGCTTCTTTTTAAGACTACAGCAGCTTGAAGCAAAACTTCTTTAAACGATTGATTTTCTTTGTTAGGGCTGGGGTGTTCTCCAGAGAATTTAAAGAAAATAAAACCGATCAACATCAAGACAGGCAATAGCCAATAAGCAAAGAGCAAATGGATGTCCATTAAGTAATTCATCAAAATGACTCCGCCAGCGATTCCAACCAACCAGCAAAAATAAACCAATCCCATATTCGAACCACGTGCACCGTTGCTTGCTCGTGCTAAAACGATGATCCAAATCGGACAAGCTCCGAAACCAAGCACAATTGCCGCCATCAGAATAGAAAAAGAATTAAACTGGAGCAATGGAACACTGATCAAAGCCAATGTGCATAGGATAAACGACAGTGAAACAACTTTTTTGACCCCAAACCGATTCATTAGAAAACCGATTTGAAAATTAGAAAAAGCATCACTGATAAAATGCAAACTGACAGCTAAACCAACAAAAGCCACAGAAAATTGGTTGCTCACGGCAGCTTGGACAGGCAAGTAACTAATAACATAAGCTGCGCGGACGTACTCAACTAGCATTAGTGCTAGAAGCAGAAAAATAAACTCTTTATCCATTACTAATTTAGCTGTTTTCATTATTATTCTCCTTTACACCAGCTGTTTCTTCAATTATGTCTAAGACGCTGTCAACAATAGTGGCAGCAGCATAAGGATAAAAATGTCGACTCATTTGCGTTTTTAAATGATCGGCCAAGAAAGGTTGCTTCAACACCTGAAGCACCGCCGGAACGATTTCATCTTCTGAACGAGTAGTGATAGCCATACCTTCTTGTTCAAATAAGTTAGCGTTGTCGCGTTCTTGCCCTGGGACAGCAGGCGTCAAAACTAAGGGGACTTGAAGGGCCAGCGCTTCGGAAAGAGAAATGCCGCCAGACTTGGTAACCATTACGTCAGCCTGTTTCATGAGAGCAGCCATATCGTTCACATAACTTAAGATACGGACAGTGGGAACTCCGTCATACTGGCTAGACAGCGAATGATAAAGTTCTTCGTTTCTACCACAAATAACAGTTAAGATCAGGTTGCTTTGAACACTTAGTTTATTGATGAGTGCAGGTAGATTTTTAAGTACACCAAAGGCTCCCGCAGAAATCAAGACATGCTGTGCAGCTTGATTTTGGTTGACCGAGGAAGAGTCCAATGGTTGAAGAGCAGTTTGGTAAAAAGCTTCTTTGATCGGAATGCCAGATATGGTTATTTTCTTTCCATCAATACCTAATTCCAAGAGTTCTTCTTTTAAAGAACCACAAGCAACGAAAAAATGATTGATTTCATCTGATACCCAGCGTGTATGCAAACAAAAGTCGGTCAACACGTTTACAAAAGGAACAGTGTGCTGATTTTTTTGTTTGTAAATCGGCAAAGCTTGCATGGGGAAAGTATTGATGACGACATCGAAATCATGCGTATTCATCAATTGATTAATTCGAACATATCCATAACGGTCAATGATTCGGTCAATTCGGAAATCAGTCATGCGGTAATCGGAGTTGTAATATAAAAAGCCATAGATGCTTTGTCCTTTAGTAAAGCTTTTAAGGTAAAGTTGTTTAGTGAAACTGGTTAAGATAGGGTGGGCTTCATAAAATAAATCAGACACAACAATATCGGCTATGCCGCGCTTATTTAATTCAGCGACCAAAGCATGAGCTACTTCAAGATGACCATTACCGTAGCTTCCTGTTAACAGCAGGACTTTTGGCGGTTTTAACACTTTTTGTTCCTCCTTTCCTAATAAAATTAATTCATTGTTAAGCTCTATAACTGGGGTGCATTAAGTAGAAAGCAAACAAATCAGCTATTTATTTTTAGTTTAAGTCTAAGCACTCTTCAAAACAAGTTTATTTCTTTTTGTCGCAAAAGTCTATGCGACTTTTGCCCTAAAGTGAATCTGAGTTGCGTAGCTTTTCTCCAAGACAGATTCAGTCTGGAAAGTTGATATTAGTGACAGGAATAGCGATACCTTCTTTTGTCAGAGCAGAGAGGTATTCCTGGAAAAACGTATTTTGAATATCATATTGGCTACCATTAAGCGTAAAAAGGATGATCCGAACGGCAAATTGCCCATTTCCAATATCGAGCAGACCTAAATTATTAGGCGCTTGTGTGATTTCTGGGTATTTCGGTACCAAACGTTCATTTACTTGTTCAATCAATGAGTTGACCAAACCCATATCAGCATCAGGAAAGAGACGGATATCGATTTGAGCACGCATATCTTCTCGCGACTTATTGCTGACGATAGTGATGTAACGATTGGGCACAAAATTCAATGTTCCATCAAAACTTTTTACAGTTGTGGTTTTTAAATTAACATCGACTACTGTTCCAGAAATTTCATCGAATTCCACTACATCGCCTACATCTACTTGTTTTTCAAGCAGAATGAAAAATCCATTGACAATGTCGCTAACGAACCCTTGGGCGCCTAGAGATAAAGCTAACCCGATAACTCCGGCACCAGCAAGCAATGTACCGACTGGAATACCTATAGCAGATAAAATGGCATAGGCTAAGAAGAAACCCAGCAAAGAATTAAAAAGATTGTGAGTAAGGGTATTTAGCGTGTCTAACCGGCTTAAAGAGATGTGTTTCTTTTTACGGTAATTTTGGAATGTTTTCTGGATAAAGACATTCCCTATCTTTTTTATCACTAAAAAAATCAATAAGAAAAAAAGAATTTGCAGAGCTTTAGACACACCAAAAGCTAAAATTTTATTCCAATTGATGTTATGCCAGAATTCCATAAAAACATTTGTTTGTTGGGTAACGGATTCTACTACTTCTGTAGTAACCGAACTGTCCATTTGGTTATTCAAAAAAAAACTCCTTTAGTTAACAATTTGCAACATGAAGCTGCTATTCTTAATCATACCAAATTAATAAAAGAAAGGAAAACAAACAGAAGCCTTTTTTTACAACCTATTCGCGTAATGACAATTTTATTTAAAACAGAAAAGAGCGAAAGAGAAGGAATTTCTAGAAATCGGTATCATATTATTTGAAGTGGTAAAATTTTAATGGTATTCTAAACATGAAGTAAGATTTACTATTGCTTGCCGGAAAGATAGCCTTTTTTTATTGGTTCATTTAATAAAATGAGCGTTTGTTTTTCTTAAAAGTTATAGGAAATGAAAAAACCAGTATATTGGAGGAAGTGAGGAATTAAGATGACAGGTGGAGAAATAGCAGCGTTAATCGCTGCAATAGCATTTGCTGCATTAGTCGTTTTTCTAATTGTAGTATTATTAAAAGTTTCAAAAGTAATCGAAGAGGTGTCAAAAACGATTAAGGAAGCGAATACCAGCATCGAAGTAATCACTAAGGATGCTGATAGTCTTTTGATCGAGGTTGAAGGTCTCTTAAATAAATCCAATGCGACGTTAGACGATGTGAATGGGAAATTGGGTAAAACCGATCCACTATTCCAAGCAATTGGAGATTTAGGCGTTTCAGTATCAAGTTTAAATTCCTCAACACGGAACTTAGCAGGACATGTTTCAGGAACTACGAAAAAAACAGTACAAACCGGAATGGTTACAAAAGTTGGTAAAACAGCTTTAAATCTAAACCGGAAACGTAAAACTAAAAAAGAAGCATAAATTTAATTAACGTCATGTAAAAGCAGAAAAGAAGACACGATATAATCATACAGAAGAGGGGAAATTAATTATGGCAAAGAAAAATGGTTTTTTATTAGGAACTCTTATCGGGGCAGCAACAGCTAGTATCGCAGCATTGTTATTTGCTCCTAAGTCCGGCAAAGAATTACGTGATGATTTAGCACATCAAGCTTCAATGGCTAAAGACAACGCTAAAGATTACACAGATATTGCCAAAGAAAAAGGAACAGAAATTAAAGATGTAGCTAAAGATGCAACAGAAGACATTAAAATCAACCTAAAAGATACAGCATCACAAATGAAAGAACAATTAAGCCATACTTCAAAAGAAGTAGGAGAAGACTTAAAAAATATTCGTTCTGAAGTAATGGACAGTACAGAAAAAGTGAAATCAGATTTAAGCTATACAGCTTCCGAAACAAAAGAAAACCTCAGCTCAACGATGGGTGATGCAAAAGATAAAGCAACTGATATCGCAGCTGATACTAAAGAAAAAGTTAAAGACGCTTCTGCAGAAGTCAAAGAAACAGCCAAAGATGCAGCTGAAGATGCTCAAGATACTGCAAAAGACGCAGCAGCAGACGCTAAAGGAACAGCGGAAGAGGCAACAGAAGATGCTAAGAAAAAATCAGCTGAAGCAAAAAATGATAGCCAACAGTTTACAAAAGGATTGAAATTAGATTCTGATTCATTAAAAGAAGAAGTTGAAAGAAACACAATGGACTACACGTACGATCAAAAGAAAGCAGCTGAAGATGAAAAATTATCATCAGTTAATACTGGAACAGAACAACGCAAAGAAGATTCTGATCCAAAAGATCGTAAATCTACCAACACAAATGTTGGAATCTAAAGGTATGTAGACTAAAAATCCCAGGGAGCTCTGCTTCCTGGGATTTTGTTTCTTGTTTTAGAGAATCGAAGTATAAGCAGTAGGAGTGTGTGTAAAAACTTCGCAGCCGTCTTTGGTTACATATAAACAATCCTCAATGCGAACTCCGGCAATATCTGGAACATAAATACCCGGTTCAATTGAGAAGCACATTCCTTCTTGGATCACCAAGTTGCTGCCTTGCATAATGGAAGGATATTCATGGACGCTGCTGCCTAACCCATGACCTAAGCGATGAGTGAAGTAAGGACCGTATCCTCCTTCAGAAATAATGTTTCGAGCGATCGCATCAAGTTCTCCAGCAGTTACGCCAGGTTTTACTGCGGCAATAGCTGCGTGATGAGCTTCAAGGACAAGAGCATATATTTCTTGCGCTTTTTGAGAAGGAGTTCCAAAGGCTATTGTGCGTGTTACATCACTGGTGTATCCATTATGTACTACACCGAGATCAAATAAGACAAACTCATCTTTTTTTATTTTGCGAGAACCTGAAGTGCCATGAGGACTGGCTGCATTATCTCCTGCCAAAACCATTGTTTCAAAACTCATTTCTTTGATACCTTGTTTTTTTAATTGGTATTCAATTTCTGCTACGATTTCTTGTTCGGAGACATCTTCTTTAATTGCGTTAAATCCAATGGTCAAAGCTGTATCAGCCCATTTTCCTGCTTCTTTCATTCGTTCGATTTCATCTGAGCTTTTAATTAGTTTCATTTCTTGAATCTTAGGAGTAGCATCAATAAACTGGCTGATTTCTAAGGATTGTGCTAATTTTTCATGACGCATTACCGTTAAGAAATCTTTTTCAATAGCTAATTGCTTCAATTGTGCGGCCCGTTGATTCATTTCATTGGTTATGATCGCCCAAGGATCTTCATTATCCAAATAACTGATCACATCAAAAGGCCAACTGCCTTTTTTAGCATCTTCCATTTCTAAGGAAGGAGTAAACAAAAATGGATCAGCAAAAGGAAAGAGGACGAGTCCTAAAATTCTCTCATGAGGTTCGCTTTCAAAGCCACTGAAATAGACTACATTTCCTGGATCATTGATAAACAGACAATCTGTACCTGTTTCTCTTAACCACTGTTGTAATTCTGACAACCGTTTATTCATAACTATTCCTACTTTCTATAAAAAAATTTTGTTTAGATATCTTAATTGTACCATTAGTCTTCTTGCTGTGAAGGATAAATTTTAAGTTAAGAATTCAGACTAATGAAACAGATTATGAAATTTTCATGAAAACGGAATTAAAACGCTTGCATTATTTGCGGAAATTTGATAAATTGTATAAGAATGAAATTGTATCAATAAAATCCGAAAATTAAAGGGGATTAAATATATGGAAAAACAAACAATTACAATATACGATGTAGCAAGAGAAGCAAATGTATCTATGGCAACAGTCTCACGGGTTGTAAATGGCAATCCGAATGTCAAACCAACAACCAGAAAAAAAGTCTTAGAAGTTATTGACCGTTTAGATTACCGGCCTAATGCGATTGCTCGGGGATTAGCAAGCAAAAAAACAACGACTGTCGGCGTGATTATTCCTGATGTGACCAACTTATACTTTTCTTCATTAGCAAGAGGAATAGACGACATCGCAACAATGTATAAATACAACATCATTTTAGCAAACTCGGATCAAAATGATCAAAAAGAAGTGAATGTATTGAATACATTATTAGCGAAACAAGTAGATGGATTAATTTACATGGGGCATAAAATTACGGATGAATTACGTGCAGAGTTTTCGCGTTCTAAAATTCCAGTAGTGCTGGCAGGAACAGTTGATCCAGATGAGCAAGTGGGCAGTGTTAACATTGATTATGAAGCAGCAACAGAACAGGTTGTTTCTGAGTTGGTTGCTAAAGGACATCAACGCATTGCTTTTGTTTCTGGTTCGCAAACAGAAGAGCCGATCAACAGCATTTACCGAATGAAAGGCTATAAAAAAGCTTTAGCAGACGCAGGAATTACATTTGATGAAAGCTTGATTTTTGAAACAGAATACACTTTTTCTGCTGGAGAAGAAATTTACAGCAAATTAGCTGAAGCAAGTGCAACGGCTGTCTTTGTAGGAGACGATGAACTAGCTGTTGGAGTTTTAAATGGAGCATTAGATCACGACGTTCGCGTTCCAGAAGAATTTGAATTGGTTACTGCAAACAATTCAAAATTAACTGAAATGGTTAGACCTAAAATGAGTACCATTACTCAACCTTTATACGATATCGGAGCCGTTTCAATGCGGTTGTTAACAAAATTAATGAACAAAGAAGAAGTAGATGAAAAAACGATTATCTTACCGCATAACGTTGCGAACAGAGGAACAACTAAATAAAAAATCAAAAAATCCCGGCTAAGAAGATACATTCTTCTTAGTCGGGATTTTTATTTCCAAGAGTATCAAGGAGTAGAATTTTTTTTCGCTTTTTCAGACTCAGCTTTTGCTTTGGCATCCGCATCGGCTTTTGCTTTTTCAGATTCTGCTTTGGCTTTGGCGTCTGCATCGGCTTTCGCTTTTTCAGATTCTGCTTTGGCTTTAGCATCTGCATCGGCTTTCGCTTTTTCAGATTCAGCCTTTGCTTTGGCATCTGCATCGGCTTTTGCTTTTTCAGATTCTGCTTTGGCTTTAGCATCTGCATCAGCTTTTGCTTTTTCGGACTCTGCTTTGGTTTTGGCATCTGCATCGGCTTTCACTTTTTCAGATTCTGCTTTGGCTTTAGCATCTGCATCAGCTTTCGCTTTTTCGGATTCTGCCTTAGCTTTCGCATCGGCTTTACCTTTTTGTTCCATCTTTGCTTTTGCCTCTGAGCTCGCTAGGCCTCCCCAATAATCTTGTAATTCTTTTGCATTTGCGCCAATTGCAAAATTGTAAGTGGTTGTTCCAGGAAGGTACTTGCTGTTAAAAATCTCAGTTTTCGTTTCACCAGAGACAGTAGTTTCCTTTCCATTGCCTAATTTTACTTTGCCGGCTTTCATACCTGTTTTGTCATTGACCGTAGTCGAAACAATGCCTTCTGGTTGTTGGAAAGATTTGTTTGCGCCCATGATAGAAGGGTTAGCACTATTGATAGCATTAGCCAACTGTGACCAGAAAGCCCGGTTACGCCTGCCAGCACTCCCAACACCTGAGTATTCGTTCAAATAGTTTGTGACGCCTTCAATTGAATTATCGTAACCTATCCAAGAACTCAAAGTAACTTCGGGAGTACTCGCGATAAACCAGATGTCTTTTTGTTCTTCAGAAGTTCCGGTCTTCCCAGCTAAGTCAGCACTGAAGTTTAATTGACCTTTAACTTCGGTCGCTGTTCCAGCATCCAAAACATCACGCATCATATCAATTGTCAGGTATGCGGTTTGGGGAGAGAAAACCTGATTTGATTTAGTTTCGTGTTGATAAATGACATCTCCAGCTGAATTTTCAATGGATTCGATCATATAACTTTCAGTATGGGTACCATTATTAGCTAATGTCGCAAAAGCGTTGGTTTGTTCTAAAACAGTTGCACCATGTTCAGTACCACCAATAGCTAATGACGGGTTAGCGTATTCTTCTTCAGAAATCGAATCGGTTCCGATACCCATCTTAGGCAAGTATTCTCCAGGCACAAATGATTTTTGCATCTCTAGATAGATTCTGCTGGTTACAAGGTTACTAGACTTAGCCAACCCTTCTCTGGAACTGATCCATGTATTCGGCACGCTGCCGCCATCATTGGTGATCTCATGAGTTCCATTAACTCCATCAGGTACCACTAATGTTGTTTGCGGTACAATGGTTGCTGGTGTGATCGTGCCGTTTTCAAGTGCAGGTGCATACACCAATAAAGGTTTAATCGTTGAACCAGGAGAACGTTGAGTGTCAAAGGCGTGATTGACTTGTGAGACCTCAAAATCTACTCCTCCAATAAAGGAAAGGATAGCACCAGTAGCGTTATTCATTAGAACACTGCCGTTTTGGACCGGTTCGATAATGGTCACAACTTCTCCTGTATCTGGGTTTGTCCATTCAACTTCTTTTTGGTAACCTAAATTGCCAGCATTATTTGTTACGACATTTTGCATAGCCTCATAAACGGGCTTATCGATCGTCGTGTTAATTTTAAAACCTTTCATTCGTATTTCTTGATCGGCTTTTTCGTAATATTCATCATACAAACTTTTATCTGCGGCTAAGTCAGAAGCCGTCAATTTGTCAGCAGTGTACAGTTTTTCCATAATGATTTTCCGTGCTTCTTTTTCAACTTTGTCATAAAGATAAGAATTTTTTTGCTGAGTTGAAGTATCTTGTTGGATAAAATCTTGTGCTAAGTCGTAATTTTTTGCTTCATTGTATTCATCTTCGCTGATATAGCCTTCACGGTACATTCTGAACAAAACCTCGTCTTTACGTGCCATACCCGTTGTTAAATCCTCTTTAATTTCTCCATATTGGGTATAAGGACTATAGACGATCGGATTCTGAGGCAGCCCAGCTATAAAAGCAGCTTGCGGTAAACTGACTTCATTTGGAGCAACACCGAAGATACCGGATGTAGCTTCTTGAAGCCCAGCAATATTTTCACCATGATTATTACGTCCAAATGGGGAAACGTTTAAATAGGCTTCTAAAATTTCATCTTTTGAAAAGTAATTTTCAAGTCGGAAAGCAAGTAAAATTTCATTTGCTTTTCGTTTAAATGAAACTTCATTTGTTAGGATTTGTTGTTTTACGAGTTGCTGAGTAAGTGTTGAACCTCCAGAAACATTAGTAGCTCCGCTGACTTCTTGAGCTAACGCACGAACAACAGCTTTTGGAACAACTCCTTCATGGTCATAAAAGTATTCATCTTCAGTAGCAATAATGGCATTTTGAATTAGAGGAGACATATCCGCTAATGGGATTTTTATTCTTTTTAAGTCCGTTTTTAAATCGCTGATCAATTCTCCTCCGGCATAATAAGCAGATGAAGTGGTTTCGAGATTTTCGATATCAGCTTTCATTTCTTCATAAGTAGGGGGCTCATCATTAGAAACGAGATAAGCAAAGTAACCTAGTCCAGCTCCGCCTCCGAAGGCCACACCCATCAAGATAACGACAATAAGTGTGATAAAAAGGTTTTTGAAAACAGTGTACCCTACATTAAATCCAAAAAATAAAGAATTTTCAGAAGATGTTGGATTCTTTTCATCTTTAGTTTGCCGGTGTTTTCCTTTAGAAGTTTTTTTGCCGAATTTTTTCTTCAGAGCTCGCCATTTCATTACAACCCATCCTTTGATCGCTAATAAAAATGCGATGAATTTATCATCAAGTGTTTCTGGTTCGGTTTGGTGTGTTTTTGGCTTGCTGCGATAAGCAGAATCAACTGACGGTTCTGCTGCATTTGATGGTTGAGACGAATTTTTATCAGTTGTCTCTTTTTTAGCAGCTTGTTTTTGTTTGAAAGCAACCCACTTCTTCTTAGCGGCTTGTTTAGCATCAATGAAAAAAGTTTTAACTTTTTCTAAGAGCAAAGAAGTGGTACTCCTTTTTGGTTCTTTCAAATTAAGTTCACCTCATATTCATAATTTAAACAAAGTTACTCTGTTGATTATATCAAAAAGTCATAAAAAAACCTAACTTTTGAAAAAAAGGAATAGCAAAAAAAGCACCATTAAAAATAGAAAACGCAATGAAAGACCTTGCTTAAAGCTGTGTAAGTAAAGATTAAGTAACAGTCAGATTAATATTTTTTAATAAAACAATTGACAAAGTGAAAGTTATTTTCTATACTTAAACACATCAAATGCAGATTGTGAGGGATTCATTATGAATTGTCAACCAAAAATCCACCTCCAATTGAATAATTATTTCTTTAGCTATTTTATAGACTGTTTGTAAACATAATTTATTATGGATGCAAACAGGAAACAGCGATGTTTGTATCTATGATGGCTAAAGCATTTTGTATTGAGCTTAATGCGTCACATAGATGATAGTGAAGTCTAGGTGATGTATGATGAGCTTATTTTTTTTATAAAAATAATCCCAAACCCCCACTTAGATTGTACTAAATCTAAGTGGGGGTTTTAATTTTTTATATTTTCTTTTTTAGGCCGAAAAGGAAAATTGAGGTACCGTGAAGCAAAGCAAGAAAAAGAACGTTAATCTAGGAGGAAAATATAATGAAGAAACAGTTAGCAATGGGATTAATAACGTTAGCAACAGGCTTGGTATTAGCAGCATGTGGGAATTCGACCGAGAGCGGTCAAGATAACGAAATGGCTATTGGAATTTTACAATATATGGAGCATGATTCATTATCATCAGCTCGTGAAGGGTTTTTGAAAGAATTAGAAGAAGAAGGTTATGTTGAAGGAGAAAATTTAACGGTTGACTATCAAAATGCACAAGGAGATCAAGCCAACTTGCAAAGCATGAGTGAACGCTTAGTTGGTGAAAATGATGCTATTTTAGCCATTGCAACTCCGGCAGCTCAAGCGTTAGCCAATGTAACTACAGAAGATCCGATCTTGTTTACAGCCGTTACTGATCCAGTTGATGCTGGTTTAGTAGAAAGCAACGAAGAGCCTGGAATGAATATTTCAGGGACAAGCGATATTGTTCCTATCGAAGAACAAGTAGCCTTATTACTATCCATTGCACCTGAAGCAAATACAGTTGGCATCATTTACAATTCGAGTGAACCTAATTCGAAAATCCAAGCAGACATGGCCCAAAAATCAATTGAAGCCAAAGGAGTAGATGTAAAGGTATTGACTGTAACGACAACGAATGATGTGCAGCAAGTTATGACCACACTAGCTCAAGAAGTTGAGGCAGTTTATATTCCAACGGATAATACAATGGCCAGCACAATGCCGACGATCAAAGAAATTACTCTGGAGTATCAATTACCAGTTGTAGCCGGTGCAGCAGAGATGGTTGAAACGGGAGCTTTAGCTACCTATGGAATCAATTATGAAGACTTAGGAAGACAAACGGCCAAGATGGCATTGAAAATTATTAAAGATGGAGCAGATCCAGCTGAACTGCCCGTAGAAACATCGAATAAATTGGAACTCGTTATTAATGAAGAAATCGCTGAAGCTTTAGGAATCGATCCGGCAAGTATTGTCAGTCCGGAATAAGGAAGAAAAAAGGGGAGTTTTACAGTTATGAGTATAATATTATCAAGTATTTCACAAGGGTTATTATGGTCGGTCATGGCAATCGGAGTGTATTTAACTTTTCGAATTTTAGATATTGCCGATTTAACAGCTGAAGGTAGTTTTCCATTAGGGGCAGCTGTCTGTGCCAGTCTGATCGTTGCTGGAATTCCGCCTTGGCTTTCTACCATTGCAGCACTGATTGCGGGGATGTTGGCCGGAACGGTATCTGGACTTTTGCATACAGTACTGAAAATTCCCGCTCTGCTGACCGGAATACTGACAATGACGGCTCTCTATTCCATTAATTTAAGAATCATGGGAAAAGCTAACGTGACGCTACTTGGACAAGGAACATTGATGCGGACTATGCAAAGCTTTGGTTTGAACAGCCGGACAGCTGTATTAGCAGTTGGAGCACTGGTAGCACTGCTGGTGATTTTAGTTTTATACTTATTTTTTAATACGGAAACAGGCTTAGCTATTCGCTCAACAGGAGACAATGAAGACATGAGTGAAGCAAATGGCATTCATACTAATGCTATGAAAATTATCGGGTATATGTTGAGTAATGGCTTGATTGCTTTGTCCGGTGCATTGATTGCGCAAAACAATAGTTATGCGGATATTGGCATGGGAATTGGCACAATTGTTATTGGATTGGCTTCCGTTATTATCGGAGAAGTCATCTTCCATAACTTATCATTTGCAAAACGTTTAGTGACGATCGTTATTGGAGCTGTGGTTTACCGCTTGATCATCGATTTGGTGCTGCAGCTGGGAGTTGATCCTCAAGATATCAAATTGTTTTCAGCACTGATTTTAGCGATTGCTCTTTCAACACCCTTGCTGAAAAAGAAGTCTGGAAAAATCTTGAAAAAATCTCCGTACGCAAAAAAGAAAGGGGTACAATAAAATGGCTGCTATCCTAGAAGTACAAGCTATTCACAAAAGCTTTGAGACAGGAACGATCAATGAAAACCATGTGTTAAAAGGGTTGGATTTAACGATTAAAGAAGAAGAATTTGTGACGATCATTGGTGGAAACGGAGCAGGGAAATCAACGTTATTAAATAGTATTGCAGGAAGCTTCTTTGTTGATAAAGGGCGCATTTTCTTAGACGGGGAAGACGTGACATACAAAAAAACAGCAGAACGGTCGAAACATATCGGTCGTGTTTTCCAAGATCCTAAAATGGGGACGGCCACAAGATTAAGCATTGAAGAAAATTTAGCTGTTGCTTATAATCGCGGGAAAAAAAGAGGGCTCTCGTTAGGTGTTAAAGAAAAGCAACGGACACTATTTAGAAAACGATTGAGACAGCTAGATTTAGGGCTAGAAAACCGCTTAAAAATGGAAGTTGGCTTATTATCTGGCGGGCAACGCCAAGCGTTAACATTGTTGATGGCTACTTTAGAAACACCGAAGTTGCTTCTTTTAGATGAGCATACGGCAGCTCTAGATCCTAAAACAAGTCAGATGGTATTAGAGTTGACCGATAAAATCGTTCAAGAAGAAAAATTGACAGCCATGATGATCACACATAATATGGAAAATGCGATTGAATATGGCAACCGGTTGATTATGTTGCATAATGGGCGAATTGTTGTTGATGTTTCGGGTGCTGAAAAGAAGAAAATGACAGTTCCTGATTTATTGGAATTGTTTCATAAAAACAGCGGCAACCGTGTTAGTGATGATGCGCTGATTTTAGGATAATAAAAGCAGGCAATAAAAAATATGATTGCACCGAAAAAATTGTATAAAAATAAGGAACTGGGATAAGTCCCAGTTCCTTATTTTTTTAGAAGTTAGAAGTTAGAAGTTGGCAGTTTTTCACCAATTCCAGCTAAACGCTCACTAACTTCCTCTTGGCTTAGATGATTGTGTTTTACATACAAATTCTCTGATGCAACTCGGCAATCGTAACAACAGCCGCGCAAGTATTTGTGCTCATTTTCAACTGAAGTTAAAATTTGACGATTGCACTTAGGGTTTGCACAGTTAACATACCGTTCGCAAGGAGAACCATCAAACCAATCCCGACCAACAATCACATGTTCTTTTTGGTTTACAGGTACACTGATTCGACTATCGAATACATACATTTGACCGTCCCATAACTCGCCTTGGACTTCAGGATCTTTACCATACATAGCAATGCCGCCATGTAATTGACCGACATCTTTAAATCCTTCTTTGACTAGCCAACCTGAAAACTTCTCACAACGGATCCCGCCTGTACAATAAGTTACAACACGTTTATCCATGAACTCTTCTTTATTGTCGCGAATCCATTGAGGGAGTTCACGAAAAGAGCGGATATCCGGTCGAACTGCACCTCTGAAGTGTCCTAAATCGTATTCATAATCATTACGCGCATCAATGACAATTGTACCTTCATCTAAAATGGCTTCCCGGAAGGCTTTAGGGTCCAAATATTCCCCGGTGATTTCATTGGGGTCGATGTCATCTTCTAAGTTTAATGTAACTAATTCTTGCCGGTGGCGAACATGCATTTTTTTGAAAGCTTCTGTACTTTCTTCATCAATTTTAAAAACCATATCAGCAAAACGAGTATCAGCATGCATTTCATCCATGTAACGTTGAGTTTGTTCGAACGTTCCCGAAACGGTGCCATTGATACCTTCTGAAGCGATTAAGATTCTACCCTTTAAACCAATTTCTTTACAAAATGCTAAATGGTCTTTTGTAAATTGCTCTGGGTCTTCAATAAGAACGTATTGGTAATAAAGCAATACACGATAATCTTTAGACATTGTAAATCCTCCTAAATAACTTACTTGATAAACTTTATAATGAAATAAACAAACTATCTGACACTATATTATACACTAACTTATTTTAAGAAAGCAAGGCCTAAAAAAAATAGCAGAGAGTGTTTTTTTAAGCTAAAATGAATTGAGCTGACCCGATTTTAAAAAAATCAATGTACTAAACCGATCGTAAAAGACAGGAAGATAGAAAGGATGAATGATAGGATGCGATGTACTTGGGCAACAAAAACGCCATTAGATCAACATTACCATGATTATGAATGGGGGGAGCCACATCATGATGACAAAGAGTTGTTTGAATTACTGATTCTTGAAACCATGCAAGCTGGTTTGAGCTGGTCTACTATATTAGCGAAAAGAGAGAATTACCGTGAGGCTTTAGATGGGTTTGATCCACTAAAAATCCAAATTTATGATCAACTAAAAATAGAAGAACTGCTGGCTAATCCCGGCATTATACGCCATAAATTAAAAATAAAAGCCATTATCAAAAACGCACGGTCCTTTTTAGCGGTTCAAGAAGAATGGGGAACCTTTGATCGCTACTTATGGTCTTTTGTGGATTATCAACCAATCGTCAATCACTACAGCACTGGGGAACAAATTCCTGTGAAAACTGAATTATCCGAAAAACTTGCAGCAGATATGAAAAAAAGAAACTTTTCTTTTATTGGACCAGTGACGTGTTATGCTTACTTGCAAGCTGCTGGGTTGATTAACGATCATGAAGCAGGTTGTCAATTTAAATAAAACCTATGCTTTACAAGAGGGGAATGAAGAAGAAGAGGAATAATCAGACAAAGAACGTTAAAAGAGTTGACACTTAATTGTAATCTAAACGAAACCTTACTGACTTGTCTTTCATGTTATACTATGACTTGTGAAGTAAGAGTAAATTTTACTTAAGATTAAAAAATGAAATTTGGAGGAAAGAGACTAGTGAATAAAAAATTACTTTCAATTGCTATTTTAGGAACAATGACTTTTAGCTCTCTTATATTGCCAACAGCGGTTGGTGCTGAATCCTATACAGACAAAATCGAAGAAGCAGAACAAAAAGTAAACCAAAATAAAAAAAATATTGAAGAAGCAGAACAAAAAATAAATGGTTTAGCAACAGAAAAAATTACTACACAAGAGCAATTAGAAACGATCAATAATACTATTAGTGTAAATAAAGAAAAATCTCAAAAATTAGTAGCTGATATCCAAAAATCTCAAAAAGAAATGGATACGTTGAAAACAGAAATTGAAGCACTAGAAGAAAAAATTGAACAACGAAATGAACAATTGGATCAACAAGCTCGAACAGTCCAAACTAATGGAGATACTCAAAACTACATAGAATTCGTCATTGAAGCAGAATCTTTAGTAGACGTAGTAGGCCGCTTAGATGTGGTTAGTAAATTAGTAGATGCCAATAAAAACCTTGTTGAAGAACAAGTAGCCGATCAAAAATTAGTGATTGAAAAGAAAACAGCAACGGAACAAACAATCGTTCAACAAAATGCATTAGCTGCTCAGCTGGAAGATGCACAAAGTTCTCTTGAGCAACAAATGTTGGAAAAAGAAGTAGTTGTTTCGCAACTCGCTTCTGAAATGGCCACGGCTCAAGAAGATAAAGATGCTTTCTTAGCTCAAAAAACAGCTGCAGAAAATGCTGTTACTGAATATACTACAGCTCAAGCGGCTGCAGAAAAAGCTGTCCAAGTAGCTTTTGAACAGAAAAAAGTTGAAGAAGAAAAAGCTGAAGAAGCAGCTGCAACAGAAGCCGCTTCTACTGAAGTAGCAGCAAACGAAACTGCATCTGCGGCAACTTCAGAACAAAGCAATGACGAAGCTGTAACAGAAGTACAAGCAGAAACACCAGCTCCAAGTACGGAAACAGCGTCTCAACCTGCATCAACGAATAGTAATCCAGCAACAACAGCTAACTCAAATACGACTAGTTCGAATTCGTCTAGTTCGAATAGCTCTAACTCGAATAACACTGCTGCAACTACGCCAGCGCCTAGTAAACCAGTGTCTAAACCAAAACCAAAACCAAAACCGGCACCAACACCAGCTCCAGCTCCTTCAACAGGCGGAACTTCATGGTCTGCATTGCAGTCTACTGCAAATAGCGTGTTAGGAACACCATATTTATGGGGCGGTACAACAACCTCAGGTTTTGATTGTTCTGGTTTTACATCGTATGTTTTTGCTAAAGCGGGCATCAACTTGCCGCGTGTAGCTTCTGCACAATACAATGCATCAACGAAAGTATCTAACCCACAAGCAGGAGACTTAGTGTTCTTCTCACTTGGTGGTTCAACTATTGACCACGTAGGAATCGTTTCTGGCGGCGGACAATTTGTTGGCTCTCAAAGCAGTACCGGTGTTGCCTATGCTTCATATACTTCTGGATATTGGGCAAGCAAAGTTGTCGGTTACGGACGTTATTAAAAACAATAATGAAAATAAAAAGACTCGAATAAGGCCAGCCATGGTTTTGTTCGGGTCTTTTTTGTATAAATAAGAACACTTACTTAGTATACTGATAGTAGGCGAGTAAAAGAATCTTTTGAAAAAACGTATTATTTATTTTTTTGAAAGGTATACCAAGAATAAAGGAGGGCTAAAATGAGCTTAGCTGTATTAATCATAAATCCTTCTTCAGGAAATGAAGAAGGAGAACAGTACGCGTTAAATGCCCAAGCAACATTAGAGAAAATGTTTGATAAACTAATAGTAAAAAAGACTGAGAAAGCCGGAGATGCTAAACGATTTGCTAATGAAGCAGCAAAAGATAGAGTGGAAGCTGTTTTTGTTATGGGTGGAGACGGCACAATAAACGAATGTGTTAATGGCATCGCAGGAGAAGCTTATCGTCCTGACTTTGGTTTTATCCCTATGGGAACTGCTAATGATTTAGGTCATGCACTTGGTATTCCTATGGATCCCGCGGAAGCCATTGCCATGCTGCCTACAGCTGCTAAATGCAAGATAGATGTTGGAAAAGTCAATGATGATTACTTTATTGATGTCATTGCAATCGGAAGCATCCCTGAAGCTGTTCAGAATGTTAGTACAGAACAAAAAACTAAATTAGGTTTTTTTGCTTATATTTTGGAAGGCTTAAAAGCAGCAAAAAAGAATAAAAGCTACTCATTCAAATTAACCTTAGATGAAAAAACTTTTTCACAAGAAGCTGAATTGGTTTTAGTTGCGCTCACCAATTCAGTAGGCGGTTTTTCATCTCTGTTACCAGAAGCTAAAGCAGATGATGGGTATTTGCATTTGGTTTTATTAAAAAAAACGAGCTTGCTAAAGAAATTACCCTTGCTTCTTAAATTACTTAAGGGAGAAACGAATGATACACGTGATGTTTTATATGAAAGGTTCAAAACAGGCCAAGTGGCTGTCTCTAAAAAAGAAAAACTAGGAACGAATATTGACGGTGACCCAGGAGATGACTTGCCCTTAACTCTTGAAGTGTTAGCTTCTCACATAACTGTTTTTGTGCCTAGTTGATTTTAACAGTTTCCATAAAACACCATAAAAAACCCGTTGCGTGTAAGCAACGGGTTTTATTTGAAAACTAATTTAAAAAATCTTCTGTCAATGTCAAAAAGGTTTCAACATCATTTTTCATAATCGCTATTCCAGCCTCCCAGAATTCGGGTTTAGTCAAATCAGCGTTTAAGTGTTTCATTGCCAAATCTTCCGTAGACATAGAAGCCGTATCTCTCAATAAAGCGATGTAACGCTCTTCAAATCCTTGGCTTTCTTCAAGAGACTGAGCATAGATTCCTAGACTGAAAAGGTATCCAAACGTATAAGGGAAGTTATAAAAAGGCACATCCGCAATAAAGAAGTGTAATTTGCTAGCCCAAAAATGCGGATGGTAGCTGCTTAAAGAATCTTGATAGGCTTCTTTTTGGGCAGCCTCCATTAACTCAGACAAGCGTTCATCTGTTACAATACCGGTTTGGCGTTCTTTATAAAAATTAGATTCAAAGATAAAACGAGCATGAATGTTCAAGAACATTGCCAATGCGTTTTGAATTTTCGTATCTAGTAAACCAATTTTAGCCTCTTTTGTTTTAGCTTCTTTTACAGTTGCATCGGCAACGATCATTTCAGCGAAGGTACTAGCTGTTTCAGCTACATTCATCGCATATTGTTGGTTTAAAGCAGGCAAGTCATTCATTACATGGCTATGGAAAGCGTGGCCTAATTCGTGTGCTAAAGTAGAAACTTCACTTGGTGAATCGGCATAAGTCATAAAAATTCTTGATTCATTGCTTTCTGGCAATTCTGCACAGTAGCCGCCAGGACGTTTGCCGCTGCGGTTTTCAGCTTCGATCCAATTGTGTTCAAAAGCATATTGAGCAAAATCAGCCATTTTTGGACTCACTTTTTTGAAGTTTTCGATGATGAACTCGGCCCCTTGATCATACGGATAAACTTGAGGTTCTGCGTTCCCAACTAAAACAGGCGCTTCAATATCTTGCCAAGCTAATTTTTCTTTTCCTAATAATTGGGCTTTTCGGTTTAAATAATCTATAAAAGGCTGTTTATGATCGCTAACGGCTTGCCACATGGTATCTAATGTTTCACGTTTCATTCGATTGTATTCTAACGGACGTTTTAAGTAATCGGTCACGCCATGAGCTTGATAATCTGCTAAACGAAATCCGGCTAAATGATTAAGCGTATCGCTGAATAAAGGAGCTTTTGCTGACCAAGTTGCTTCCCATTTCTGAAAGAGCTGTTCTCTAACTTCAGCATCAGGATCCGCATTCATTTTATTGTAGGCTTGTCCCGCAGATAAGTTGGTTACACGCCCATCTTTATCTTCAAATGGAATTTCAATTGTTGCAACTAATGTATCGTAATGGTCGCTCCAGCCTTGGAATCCATCAATGGAAAGAGAATTGATCAAGGCCTCTTCAGCTTCACTCAATAATTCTTTACCTTGAGTTCTTATTTCATTTAAAACAAATTGAATCGGTTGAAACTCAGGCAGATTTGTTAAGTTAGTCCATTCAGAGTCAGGTATCTCAACTATTTTTTTAGCTAAAATTGTCTGAACCGTGCTCGAAAAGCTGCTTAATTCGAATGCTTTCCCCAATAGAGCACTGGCTTGTTTATTATTGATATCAGCAGATTGAACAGCTTCAATAAAAGTATGGACTTGAGACAAACCAAAAGTTACTTTTTCTTGTAAAGCTAATAATTGTGTAAAGTGTTTGAAATCAGGTCCATCTTGTTCACTGTTCCAACTGGTTACATTTTTTGATAATTCCTCTAACTGTTCTTGAAGGAGAGCCATTTTTTCATGGAGTTGAGTTGAACGACTGCCTCCAGGAAAAATAGATTCTAAATCCCAATTTATACTGTATTTCATTTAAAAACTCCCTTTCTAATTGCCGCTTTCTTTATTATAGTCCAGTTGCTTCTATTTTGAAAATAACCATTATCGGTGAAAAAGTTGGAAAAGAAAAATAATCCGCTGATTTTAAGACAAACCCATTCAAATGGCCAATCAGTAAGGGGATTAAACTTGAAATAAACTTAACTTTTAAAAGAATAGAAGAAGAGAAATCGAGCAACTTGACTTCTAAAAATCTTTGAGCTAGCATAGTAAATGACATGAAATGAATAAAGCTTCTGTTAGGTGAGGCTCCTATATGGAAAAACGCTGCTGCCCAAAAACGTCGAGAGACACCAATGGGTCAACAGGAATGATCGAATTAAGGTCATTTTTAATGTAGCTGATGAATAATCTACGCCATATAGTGCTAAAACTCGACGATGGAGAAGGAATACAAGGAACTTTTTTGAGGTGCAAAAAAGCTGTATTTAAATATGGAATCGTTTATCGTTTATTTAGAATGGATATTCAAGCATATACTCTATCGCAGAATGGAGTGTATGCTTTTTTATTGTTTGCTTTCTAAAAGGGTTTCAATCGTAATTTCGAGTTTTTGAATTGTCATTTCAGAGTAATGCGCAGACCTATCAAAAAAAGGCGAGGTGAATGGTATGGAAAAAGGCTCTAGTAGTGATAGTCCAGGTGATGATTGTTGGAGAGATGAAGAAAAAATAAGTAAGCCTGCCATGACCCTCTTAATTAGGATAATAGTGTAGCAAACTTGTTTTTTCCGGTAAGGCAAAAGGAGGAAAAAATAATGGCAAATCAAAAGAAGCACATTTATACAGAAAAAAAATCTAAAAACAACCAATTAAAAGAATTAGGCTACCTCACAGAAGAAGCAGTTTTAAAACAGTTGGATACAGGAGAGTCAGGCTTAAGCAAATCAGAAGCGGAAAAGCGCTTAGAAGAATTTGGGTTAAATGAAGTCGCTGCTCAAAAGCCTGTTCCTTGGTATCTACTATTACTCCAAGCATTTAAAGATCCATTTATTTATGTTTTAGCACTTTTATTAGTTGTCTCAGCTGCTACTAAAGATTTTGAAGCCAGTATCGTTATGGGCTTGATGATTTTATTCAGTGCAGGACTTCATTTTATTCAAGAATATCGTTCTCAAAAAGCCAGTTTGGCTTTGAAAGAACTTATCGAAACCACTTGTGCAGTGACCAGAGAAGGGGTAACGAAAGAAATCCCCATTGATGAAGTCGTTCCTGGCGATATTGTCAATCTGTCGACAGGAGACTTGATTCCAGCAGATGCTCGTTTGATTTGGACTAAGGACTTATTCGTCAATCAATCGTCATTAACGGGAGAATCGATGCCGATTGAAAAGTTTGTCCAAATAGAAGGCGAAAAAGAAGATCCGCACGTAACGGCTTTGGATCTTCATAACTTAGCTTTTATGGGGACAGATGTTTTAAGCGGACAAGGAAAAGTAGTCGTATTAAAAACAGGAGAAGATACTTTCTTTGGAGATATTGCTACTCAATCTTCTAAATCTAGAGGAGAAACGAGCTTTGACCGTGGCGTAAAAAATGTTAGTAAATTATTGATCAACTTTATGCTTGTCATGGTTCCTATTGTATTTTTAATCAATGGAATCTCAAAAGGCGATTGGGGCGAAGCTTTCTTCTTCTCAATAGCAGTAGCTGTTGGTTTAACACCAGAAATGCTGCCGATGATCATTACGAGCAACTTAGCTAAAGGTGCGATTACGATGTCTAAGAAAAAAGTAATCGTTAAAGAATTAAATGCTATTCAAAACTTGGGTGCTATGGATGTCTTATGTACGGATAAAACTGGAACGATAACGGAAGACAAAGTCGTTTTGGTACGTCATGTAAATCCGATTGGCGAAGAAAGCAATCGTGTTTTAGAGTTAGCGTATATGAACTCAAATTATCAAACCGGTTGGAAAAATGTGATGGATCACGCTGTCATTGAGTATTTCAGTGAAAATCGTGAAGAAGCTGAATTAGAAAAAGTCGAAAAAATTGACGAAATTCCATTCGATTTCTCAAGACGCCGTTTAACTGTAGCTGTCAAAACAGGGGATCAGCAAATTATGATCACTAAAGGCGCCGTAGAAGAAATGCTGAAAGTTTGTCAATATGTAGAATTGAACGGTGAAGTTGTTCCGTTGACACCAGAATTACAAAAAACGATGGAAGAAGTCAGCATCAAAATGAACAAAGAAGGCATGCGTGCACTAGGTGTCGCCTATAAACTGAACGTTCATGATTCAGCTGTTTACTCAATTAAAGATGAAGCAGATATGGTGCTAGTAGGGTTCATGGAATTTTTAGACCCGCCAAAACAATCTTCTATCACAGCTATTAAGTCGCTCCATGAACATGGTGTGAATGTAAAAGTTTTGACTGGCGATAACGAAATAGTCGCTCAAAAAATCTGTAAAGAAGTTGGAATCGAAGTGAACCGTGTGATTCTTGGAACAGAACTTGAAACGATGGATGACAACGAATTGATGGATGCAACAGAAGAAGTCAATCTTTTTGCTAAATTAAATCCAACTCAAAAAGCTCGAATCATTGAATTATTGCAACAAAAAGGACACACAGTTGGATTTATGGGAGACGGCATCAACGATGCGCCCGCATTGAGAACGGCTGATGTAGGGATTTCTGTTGATACCGCAGCAGATATTACGAAAGAAGCTAGTTCAATCATTCTGTTGGAAAAGAGTTTAACGGTTTTAGAAGATGGTGTGTTAGAAGGCCGGACTGTTTTTGGAAACATGATGAAATACATTAAAATGACGATCAGTTCAAACTTCGGTAATGTATTTAGTGTATTAGTAGCCAGCGCCTTTTTACCATTCTTGCCAATGCTTTCGATTCAACTCTTAGTCCAAAACCTTATTTATGATATCGCCCAATTAACCATTCCTTGGGATAAGATGGATGAGGAAGATTTAATGAAACCAGCTAAATGGGGAACGTCAGATTTATTGAAGTTTACTTTTAGCATTGGGCCGATCAGTTCGATTTTTGATATTTTAACA
This sequence comes from Carnobacterium sp. CS13, assembly GCF_016653495.1. NCBI lineage: Bacteria > Bacillati > Bacillota > Bacilli > Lactobacillales > Carnobacteriaceae > Carnobacterium > Carnobacterium sp. CS13. The sequence goes on from NZ_CP067364.1 coordinate 666,226, forward strand.
TTTGTACTGATGTGGTTTGTTTTCCAAGCTAACACGGTCCAAGATGCTGCTTTATTCCATTCAGGTTGGTTCGTGATTGGTTTGATTACTCAAACTGTTGTCGTCCATGTGATCAGAACGAAAAAGATTCCGTTTATTCAAAGCAGAGCCAGCTTAAGCGTAACGTTATCAACCCTTGCTGTTGTAGTGGCTGCTGTATTGATCCCTGGAAGCAAATTCGGGACATTCTTTGATTTTGTAGCTTTACCGGCAACTTACTGGAAATGGATGATCCTAATTGTTTTAGCTTATATTGTATTGACTCAAGTAGTCAAAGATATTTATATTAAAATAAATAAACAATGGCTATGATGGTTTAATGTTATTGTCAGCAAGAAAGTCAAACTATATATGGTTTGGCTTTCTTTTATGTGAAAAGAAAAGAAATTGAGGTAAACTAAAAGAAAGAAAGAAAGGAGTGTAAAAATGCGTTCATCCACAAAAGATAATCTATTTATCGGGTTGGCTTTAGTAATTATGGGGGTGTTGTTTTATAGTTCTTCCCAACCGTATGAAGAACAATCGGTCACCCCTTTGCTGAATCAACTATTAGCAAAAGAACCGCTTAAGAATCTGCTGAGCGGGATCCACTTTACATATGCTAGCGGAGAGGTAAGCATTGATGCGCTGGGATATAGCGAGTTTATAGAGTTTTTTATTCGCAAAGCTGCCCATTTTGGCACCTATTTTTTATTAGGGTTGTTTTGGTTTCTAGGATTGAAGAATAAAATGACGAGCATCAGTCTAGCTGCCTTTATTTCTTGGCTGCTCGCTACCGGCTATGCAGCACTGGATGAATTTCACCAAGGCATTACGCCTAACAGAACACCATTGTTGCAAGATGTGACCCTAGATAGTGTCGGCGCATTAACAGCTATTGGGCTAGCGCTTCTCTTTTTTGTTTTCCACAAAAACAAAAAAAGAACAAAAAAGAATTACCGTTAGGACTATTTCTCCTAAGATCCATCACTTTTAGAAAGATTTGCTCAAGAACCTGTTTTTTGGTAGAATGAGAAGGGCTTATTTGCCAAAATACAATGTGAGATGAGGGAATATGGATGGCAGGACATTCAAAATGGAACAATATCCAAGGACGTAAAAATGCACAAGATGCAAAACGCGGCAAAATTTTCCAAAAAATATCTAGGGAAATTTATATGGCTGTAAAAAAAGGTGGTCCTGATCCGGACACAAACCCTTCATTACGTATGGTGATGGATAAAGCCAAATCAAACAATATGCCAAACGACAATATTGATAGAGCCATTAAAAAAGGCAGTTCTACAACTGAGAACGAAAATTACGACGAAGTCACTTATGAAGGTTATGGTCCTCAAGGTACAGCTGTTTTAGTGCATGCTTTATCAGATAATTTAAATCGGACAGGAACCAACGTCCGTGTCGCTTTTAATAAAAATGGCGGTTCACTAGGGGAAAAAGGTTCAGTGAGTTACATGTTCGACCGCAAAGGGTACATCGCTATCGCACGCGAAGGTTTAGATGTTGATGAAGACACGATGCTGATGAGCGTTCTGGAAGCTGGCGGAGAGGAAATGGAAACATCTGACGAAGTATTTGAAGTTTATACAGACCCGTCCGATTTACCAGAAGTCCGTGATGCCTTAGAAAAAGAAGGGTACACATTAGCGCAAGCTGAAGTTACCATGATTCCGCAAACAACTGTTGAATTATCTGAAGATAAAAGAGTTACACTAGAACAAATGATTGATAAATTAGAAGAAGATGACGACGTTTCAGAAGTTTTTCACAACGCGATACTATAATCAAAATATACAAGATGTTCCTCCAGCAAAGTGTTGGAGGGATATTTTTTTATAAAAAAAGGAAATTAAGATGAAAAGCATACAATTAGAGTAGGAACATAAAACAATCAAAGGAGGGAACAACCTATTAGAAAATCGCAAACCATATATTCTGAAATAAGGAGGGAATGCCGTGTGCTCAAACAAAACAAGGAGAATGAGACAATGGATTGGCACATGTTATGGAGATAGAACAACTTGCTGAACACGTTATTTTAAAGGCTCAAAACAAAGGGGCAAGTGATGTTCATGTTTTACCCGAGGGAAATGACTATAGAATATTTTTTCGAATTGGCGGTTATTTAATTCAATTTTTTAATCTGACACCAGATGAAGGGGTTCGCCTTATTTCCTACTTTAAATACTTATGCAATATGGATGTCGGGGAAAGGAGACGTCCGCAAAGCGGATCGATTCAATTTTTGCTTAATAAGACAAAACAAGCTTTGCGATTTTCAACGATCACTAATTTCAAATCTCAAGAATCCATGGTGATACGGTTATTGAATCAAACGGAAGTGCATCCTTTAAAAGAAACAACTTTTTTCCACCAAGAAGTTAATGAAATGGAAAAGTTAGTGCAGTTTAAAAGCGGCTTGCTTTTATTTTCTGGCCCAGTTGGATCTGGAAAAACGACCACCATGTACCATTTGATTCGCGAATGCCATTCAAAAAATAATCAGCAAGTCATCACTGTGGAGGATCCCGTGGAGATAGAAGAACCGGCATTTCTTCAAACCGAAGTAAATGAAAAAGCAGGTGTCTTCTATGAGACGCTTTTAAAGTCGAGTTTAAGGCATCATCCAGATACCTTGATCGTAGGAGAAATCAGAGATGAAGAAACGGCCAAAATGGTTATACGAGGAGCTTTAACAGGCCACTTGATCATTGCAAGTATACATGCTAAAAATGCTGTAGGGGTCCTCTCAAGACTGATTGAATTAGGGATAACCCATGAACAATTGAAACAAACTCTTTTAGGAATCGTTTTTCAAAAATTGCTTCCAAAAAACTGCCCGTTTTGTAAAGGAGATTGCCAAATGGATTGTAGCCATTGGAACGTTCATGAAAAACGAGCTACTGTTTATGAAGTATTATCTGGAGAAAACTTGCAAGGGTGTTTGTCGAATGAATCGGCAATTCTAAATCAACCTGAACAGATGAACAGGTCGTTTAATTGCTTGTTAAGAAAGGCGTATGTTTATGGTTTTATTACCCAAAAAAACTTTCAAAAATACCGCATTCCGTAAAACTCAAACGGAATTGATGCAAGCTTCTTTTTTAACGAAATTAGCTTCTTTGATCCAAGAAGGATTTACTTTGCGAGAAGCCCTAACTTTCTTAGCGACCATTATGCCAAAAGAAGCTCATTGGATTCAACTTATTTTACATGAATTAGAAAACGGTCAACGGTTTGATGAAGCACTCAGAAACCAAGGATTTTCTGAGCGCATCAGCTCTCAAATTTATTTATCTCTTATTCATGGACAATTTTCGGAAGCTCTAGGGGCAAGCGGACAGTATTTAGAAACGAAAAACAAACAAAAACAGCAATTAATGAAGTTGTTACAATATCCCTTGGTTCTATTGCTGTTTATGGTAGGCATTTTAATAGCCATGCGATTGGTTTTATTGCCGAGTTTTCGGCAATTGTATGATACATCTGCTCAAAGCGTCTCGTGGATCAACCGCTTCGCAATCGGATTTATTGAATATTTTCCAACTGTTTTACTGATTGCCGGTTTATGCACCAGCTTATTGTTTTTGTGGATACACACTAAACTGAAAAAAATGTCTGCTATTGAGCGAACGACTTTTTACATGCGGATTCCGTTGGCGAATACCTTGATACGTTTGTACCATACCCATTCTTTTAGTTACGAATGGAGTCAGCTTTTAAAAAGCGGACATCAAATGAACGCCATTATTGGTCTGATGCAAGCAAAAGAAGCAACAGCATTGATGCGAGAAGTTGCACAAGTAATGGAATTAGAGTTGAAAACAGGACGAAATTTTAAAGAATCGATGAGTTCACTGACATTTTTCAATCCAGAATTGGGTTTAATTATTTTACATGGCGAAGCGACTAGTCAGTTAGCAAGCGAATTAATGATCTATGGTGAAGATTGTCAAAAAAGAATGATGCAGTACATTCAAAAGGTTTTTAGCTGGATCCAACCCTTTATTTTTTTATTTGTTGCTTTTTTTATTTTGTGTATTTACCTGGCTTTATTACTGCCTATGTTCTCTATGATAGGAGAGGTTGTCTGATGAAAAAGAAAAAAAGATTAAACGCTGATGGTTTTACTTTAATTGAAATGATTTTGGTGCTTTTCGTGATCTCTGTGTTGATGCTGCTGATTGTTCCGAATGTCGTAGAACAGAAAAAGAAAGTGGATCAGAAAGGTACAGAAGCTTTGGTCACAGTTGTTCAAACCCAAGTAGAATTATACGAAATGGATACGAATAAAAAGGCTGCAAGTTTTGATGATTTAAAAACAGCCTATTTAAATGAGAAACAATTGGCCCAAGCCAAAGATAAATTGGTGATCAGCAACGGTAAAGTTTCAGCTAAAGCGTCTTCTGAATGAAGAAACTAAACGATAAAGGAATGCTGCTTTTCGAAAGCTTGCTGGTTTTACTATTAACGGTTAGTTTGCTGATGATACCAACGGTTTTTTCTAAAACGATCATTAAAGATGTAGAGACGCAATTGTTTATTGAGGAGTTGCAAAGCAGCTTGACAGCTACTCAGAATTACGCTGTTTTATCTGGAAATTGGACAATGATGGATATTTCAGCAAGCACAGGCAAAATCTCTTTCAACATACTAACAGAAGAGAACCATTATTTGACTCATCAATTGATTTTGCCTGAAACCATCACAACGCCTACGAGTAAGCGGTACGTTTTTAATGGCGGAAGCGGCAATTTACAAAGCTTTTCTACATTATATTTTGATATCGATGGCGTAAGGCATTCATTAGTTTTTCAGTTAGGAAGTGGGCGCTATCATTGGAATTAAAAAACTTAATCAAAAAGGGTATCTGTTATTGGAAAGCTTACTGTCGTTTTTTATCTTAACTGTTTGTATCAGTCTGTATCTACCATTGGTCGCTGGACTGTTGTTAACGGTTAAAGAAGAGAAGAAAGCGGTAGACAGAGCTCGTATCTGTTATGAGCAATCGCAAAAAATCTCACTCGGCCAATCAGTGGATGACTCTTGGCAAACAGGGGGAGTGACCTATCAGATTCATTCAATTGAAAAGGAACACAAAAAAGGCATTCAAATCAATGATGGAGATCAACAGTTGGTTATTGAAATCCTCTCGTCAAAAGTCCCAGAACCTTGATGCAAAAGGTTTTACATTGTTAGAAACAGTGATTGCTCTCCTTGTTCTATTAACATGCGTTTCTTTGATTGGTTTTTCGGTGAATCAATTTCGTGCAATCCGCAATCAAACGTTTCAAGATCGACAATTAGAATGGCATTTGTTTTTAAATCAATTTAACTATGAAATAAAAGGGCTGGTGCTTAAAGATGTATCGACCAGCAAAGTTAGATTTGAAGAACAAGATGCTGCTGGAAAAACGCAACGCGTTCATATCTATCAAAGAGATGCTAATAAAACTGTTTTTATTAAAACAACTGATTCTGGAGGCTATCAACCGTTAATGATGAAAGTGAGCAAACTAACTTTTTCTAAAAAGGATACTTTTTTGATCTTGCGGGTTACGTTTACAAATAATGAAAACTACAGTGCACAAGTAAATTTGTCACAATTGAACGAGGGGGCAGATAAATGAATCAAAAAGGAGCAATCTTGCCTTCGGTGATCGTTTTTGTTTTCTTGCTATCAGCAGTCTCAATGGGAACGACACAAATTTATAAACGCCAGATGCAGCAATTAAAAGCTACTGAAGATTATTATATTGTTCAAAGCATGATTGAATTGTCAAAAGCAGAGCTGCAATATCAACTGAAGAGTACACCAGATATTCAGGAACTGTTTTTAACGTATGCTGCTGGTACTGTTCGAGTACAAAAAACAGCAACGAAAACGTATCAATTTACTGGAATCTCTAATAAGGCATTTTTAAAACAAATTAGTATTATAGTAGATTATCCTGATTAGACCCTCTGTCTCTTAATGAATCTTGAACAGAAACTTTTTTGTAGAGACGGAACTGGAATCTTAATAAAAAGGAAATAACCCTTGTTAAAAGCCAAGGGTTATTTCCTTTTGGCCTTTAATTTGGTATAATAAATTGAATTGTGTTCAGCGCTTATTAGCAAACTAGCTGCAACATTGATCTAATAGATGAGGAGTGATGATAAATGACTCGATTGAATAAGGTACGTGAAGGCATGAAACAACGAGGATTGGATGCGTTGCTGGTAACCAGCCCTTATAATTTACGCTATGTATCAAACTTTACTGGAACAACAGGGTTAAGTGTCATTACACTGAATAAAGCTTATTTCATAACAGATTTTCGATATGTTGAACAAGCTGCTAGCCAAGCAATTGGTTTTGAAATCGTTCAAAACAGTGGCCCGATATACGATGAGGTTGCTCGATTGGTAGAAGCAGATAAAATTGAAGCACTTGGTTTTGAACAAGATTATGTTACTTTCAGTACCTTTGAAGTATTGGAACAAATCATTTCAAGTGAATTGATTCCTGTTTCGAAATTGATAGAAGAGTTGCGTGAAGTAAAAGATGCATCAGAAATAGAAACAATCAAAAAAGCTTGTTCGATTTCTGATGCAGCGTTCCAATATATTTTAGGCGAAATCAAACCAGGCATGTCTGAAATTGAAGTAGCTAATTTGTTGGATTTCCACATGCGTGGATTAGGAGCAACGGGAGTTTCTTTTGATACTATTGTAGCAAGCGGCATTCGATCTGCTATGCCACATGGTGTAGCTAGCCAGAAGTTGATTGAAACTGGGGATTTCGTGACGATTGATTTTGGTTGTTATTATGAAGGATATGTTTCAGATATGACACGGACGTTTTCAGTTGGCGAACCGGCTGAAAAATTAAAAGAAATCTACAATATCACGCTTGAAGCTCAATTAAAAGTTATTGATGCAGCTAAACCAGGAATGACTGGAATCGAATTAGATGCTGTCGCTCGCGATCATATCGCAAGCTACGGTTATGGAGAAGCATTTGGCCATTCAACTGGGCATGGCATAGGACTAGAAATCCATGAAGGACCGAACGTTTCAAAACTAGCGGATAAACCTTTTGTAGCTGGGAACGTGATCACAAATGAACCAGGAATTTATTTGCCTGGAATCGGCGGAGTCAGAATTGAAGATGATCTAGTAATCACTGATTTTGGTAATGACGTTATCGTTCATTCGCCAAAAGAGTTAATCATTCTTTAGATGCAAAAAGAGCTATGATTTATTAGGTAGTTGATCAAAAAAATGATACACTAAGACAGAAAATAGGAACGACTTTGGGAGGAAATTAAATGATCTCTGTAAATGATTTTAAAACAGGTTTAACAATAGAGTTTGATGGTGGAATTTGGCGTGTAATTGATTTCCAACATGTGAAACCAGGTAAAGGTGCAGCTTTTGTCCGCTCTAAATTAAAAAACCTACGTAACGGTGCGGTTCAAGAAAAAACATTCCGTGCAGGTGAAAAAGTAGGAAAAGCTCAAATTGACAACCGCAAGATGCAATACTTATATGAAAATAGTGGTTCATATGTGTTTATGGATTCTGAGAATTATGAGCAACTTGAATTGCCGGAAGAATCTATTAAAGATGAATTGAAGTATTTGAAAGAAAATATGGAAGTTCACATTATGATGTTTGATGCAGAAGTTTTAGGAGTCGAACTGCCGAATACCGTTCAATTAAGAGTTGCAGAAACTGAACCGGGAATTCGTGGAGATACTTCTTCAGGCGGTACTAAAACGGCTAAGCTGGAAACAGGAACGAATATCAATGTGCCGTTCTTTGTAAACGTAGATGATGTATTGGTGGTAAATACCCAAGATGGTTCATACGTTTCACGCGCTTAACACATGAAATAGAAACAAAAAATAGTTGACTATAGGAGGTCTGCCTTATGGCTGAAGAATCAAATTTTGCAGTAAATGAGACCAAAAAAACTCTTGGCGAAATTGAAGTAGCGCCAGAAGTCATTGAAGTCATTTCAGGAATTGCAGCAAGCAAGGTAGCTGGAGTTTATGCGATGCAAGGTAAGCTGGGATCGGGCGTTTCTGAGCTATTCGGTCGCGTGGATCATAAAAAAGGAGTTCATTTAACAGCTGATGATGAAGGATTAAAAGTTGATATTTATTGCTACTTAGATTATGGGGTTTCAGTTCCCAAAGTAGCCTTGGAACTACAAGAAAAAGTTCGAGAACAACTAGTGCATATGACAGACATTGAATTAAAAGAAGTTAATGTTCATGTAGTAGGAATCGTACCAGAAAAAACTGAACTGCAAGATTTGTTCAATCTTGACGATGATGAAGACGGTGAAGAAGAGTGAGTTTAACCAGACGTGAAATTAGAGAGAAAGCCTTACAATCTCTTTTTCAACTATCGGCTAATAAAGATTTATCCACGGAAGAAGCGATGCAACAAGCTTTGACCAGCGGAGAAGATTTAGCAGATGAAGTAGAAGTTGTATCTGTACCGAAATATTTAGAATTGCTGGTAACAGGTGTCAACGAACATCAAACAGCTATAGATGAAAAAATCCAACTGCATCTTGAAAATTGGTCTATGAAACGTCTTGCAAAAACAGATTTAGTGATTATGCGAATTGCTATTTTTGAAATGCTTTATGTATCAGATGTACCGGCAAAAGTTGCTTTGAACGAAGCACTCGAAATTACAAAACTGTATAGTGATGAAAAGTCGAGAAAATTCGTGAACGGTGTTTTAGCGAACATTGTCAACGATCTAGAGGAAAAAGAGGCTGAGTAAGCCTCTTTTTCTTTTTCTTTAAAATGGTGTAAAGCGAGACTGCATTCGTTTCTTTTTTTAGCGATTGATATGGTAGAATAAGAAGGTGCAATCAATGTATCTGATACAAACGAACGAAAAAAGGATGGGATTTTCGATGAGTGCAATCATGATGAGCGGCAAAGCATTAGCAGAGGAAATGAACAGTGAAATGTTGGAAATGGTGAATAACTTAAAAACCAAAGGGATAACACCTGGTTTAGTTGTTTTATTGGTTGGCGAAGATCAAGCGAGTCAAACTTATGTCCGCAATAAAGCCAAACGAGCAGAAAAATTAGGGGTCCATTCACTGGTCAAGCGTTACCCAAATACTATTACAGAAGAAGAGTTGTTAAACGAAATTGATCGATTTAACCGGGATGCAGACTTCCACGGTATCTTAGTTCAGTTGCCGTTGCCAAAACAAATCAACGCAGAAAAAGTAGTAAATGCTGTGGATTCGAAAAAGGATGTGGATGGTTTTCATCCGCTTAATATGGGGAAATTACTGATAGGGAAACCAGATAAAATTGCTTGTACTCCTTATGGCATTATGAAATTATTGAAACGTCATCAAATTGAAATAGCAGGAAAAACTGCTGTTGTTATCGGTCGTAGCACTATTGTAGGAAAACCAATGGCGCAATTATTGCTGATGAATGATGCTACAGTAACGATGGCTCATTCAAAAACACAAAATTTGGCCGAAGTAGCCCGAACAGCAGATATTTTAGTTGTTGCTATTGGGCGGGGCAATTTTGTTACGAAAGAATTTATCAAACCAGGAGCAGTGGTGATCGATGTAGGAATGAACCGGGACGCAGATGGTAAATTGATCGGAGACATTAAAGCAGATGAAGTGGCTAAAGTAGCCGGCTATTTAACTCCAGTACCTGGCGGTGTTGGCCCTATGACCATTACGATGTTAATGTACCAAACGATCGAAAGCGCCAAAAGAATTTAAAGTGACGTAAAAGTCAGGAGGGGTTTTTTGTCAGAACAATACTTAACCGTCACAGATTTGACGAGATACATTAAACGAAAATTTGAACAAGATCCTTATTTAGGAAGAATCTATCTAACGGGAGAAATTTCAAACTTTAGAAACCGACCGAATGCGCACCAATACTTTAGTTTAAAAGATGATCGGGCGAAAATCGCCGCTATCATGTTTAAGGGAGCCTATCAAAAATTAAAATTCACACCAGAAGAAGGCATGAAGGTACTGGTGATTGGTCGTATTTCTTTATATGAAGCAAGTGGAAATTATCAGATTTATATTGAACATATGGAACCTGATGGTGTGGGAGCGTTGTACCAAGCGCTGGAAGAGATGAAACAAAAGTTGAAAAAAGAAGGGCTGTTCGAAGCGCCGAAGCAATTGCTTTCTACTTTCCCCAAAAAAATTGCAATCGTAACGAGCCCAACCGGTGCAGTGATACGCGATATTATGACGACCATCAAAAGACGGTATCCAATCGTTCAATTAGTTGTGTTTCCAACGCTTGTTCAAGGCAACAAAGCTGCTGATGACATTGTTAAAAGCATTAAAATGGTAGAAGACAAAGGCAATTTTGATACAATGATCGTTGCACGAGGCGGTGGTTCCATTGAAGATCTATGGCCATTTAATGAAGAAAAAGTAGCAAGGGCTATTTTCGAAGCTAAAACTCCCGTCATTTCATCTGTTGGCCATGAGACAGATACAACGATTGCTGATTTAGTTGCCGATGTACGAGCAGCAACGCCCACTGCAGCGGCTGAATTATCCGTTCCATTGCTGTCAGATGAAATTTTAAAGATCGAACAAATGCGGCTGCGGTTGATTCAAAGTTACATGCGAAAAATTGAAGTTTTGAGCCAACGCTTAAACCGTAGTCTGGAATCTTATATTTTTAAACAACCTCAGCGGCTTTATGAAGGCTATGCTCAAAACCTAGATCTTATTTCAGAACGATTGATCCGTTCACTAGAAGAAAAATTGACTAGTGAAAAACAAGATTTCCGATTGCTGCATTACAAGTTGCTGTCCAGCAATCCTCAACAAGTTGTGAAGCAAAAGCAGGTAGACTTACAGCAAATTACTCAACAACTGCAATTAGAAATGGATCGCTTTATGAATGATCAAGCTAAGCGTTTGGAGCATAGAATGCAATCACTTGACTACTTGAGCCCGTTAAAAATTATGAACCGAGGCTATAGTTATGTGACGAAAGACGATAAAGTCCTTAAAGAAGCAAAACAAGTTGAACCAGATGATTTAATCCGCGTTCACTTGCATGAAGGTAGTTTTGAAGCTAAAGTACTGAAAAAAATGGAGGAACAAACATGAGCGCAAAAGAAAAATTGAAGTTCGAAGAAGCAATGCAGCAATTAGAAGAGATCGTTACCAATCTTGAACGTGGAGATGTACCTTTAGAAGAGGCTTTAGAGCAATTTCAAAAAGGTGTAGGCTTAAGCAAAATTTGCAAAGAAACGTTGCAAAACGCTGAAAAGACCCTTACTAAGATTGTAGATGAAAATGGGGAAGAAACCATTTTCGAGAATGAAAACGAAGAAAACTAAGGGAAGTGACAGAGCAAATGGAATTTAGTCTTTTTCAACAAAAGGAAAAACCTCAAATAGAAGCGGCTTTAGTGAGACATTTAAGCAAGGAAAAAGAGTTTGAAGGAACCCTTTATCAAGCGATGCACTACTCTTTAACAGCTGGCGGTAAAAGAATACGGCCCTTATTGTTGTTAGCGACGATCCAAACGCTGGGCGGTGAGCTTGAGCAAGGGTACGAAGCAGCTGTAGCGTTAGAATTTATCCATACTTATTCTTTGATTCATGACGATTTGCCTGCGATGGATAATGACGATTTGCGCCGCGGAAAACCAACCAATCATGTGGTCTACGGAGAAGATCTGGCTATCTTAGCAGGTGATGGGTTATTGACTCAAGCATTTGAGCTCCTTGCTGAAAGTCCCGTTTCGGATAAAAAGAAAATTGAATTAGTGCTGGCGTTAGCTAAAGCAGCTGGGCCAAATGGGATGGTTGCTGGGCAAGTAGCTGATATGGAGGGTGAAGGATCTTCGTTATCTTTAACGGCTTTAAAAGCCGTTCATGAAAAGAAAACAGGCGAGTTATTAACGTTTGCGGTTTATGCGGGCAGCGTGATAGCGAACGCACCTATTGAAATCGAGTCTTTTCTCCTCCAGTATTCCACCCATTTCGGCTTAGCTTTTCAGATTCTTGATGATATTCTTGATGTAACCGGAAATGTTGATGAACTAGGCAAAAACACGGGAATGGATGCTCAGTTAAACAAAAGTACGTACCCAGCTTTATTAACATTAGCAGGAGCAAAAGAAGCTCTTGAATACGAAATCAAAGCAGCCAAGAAAAGCTTAGCTGAAATAGAAGCAGTTTTCCTGAAAAAGGGTAAATCGATTGATACTCAATTGTTATCGGATATGGTTGATTTATTAGCCGTTCGATAAAAAGATTTGGAGGATAATATGAAAAAAGAACGAGTAGACGTTCTTCTTGTGGAGCAAGGGTTATTTGATTCAGTAGAAAAAGCCAAACGAGCAATTATGGCAGGGATTATTTTAACGGATAAAGACGAACGAATTGATACAGCTGGAGAGAAGATCCCGGTTACGACACAATTAAAGCGCAAAGGCGAACAGTTGCGTTACGTTAGTCGCGGTGGTTTTAAACTAGAAAAGGCAATGGAAGTTTTTAATGTGAGAATCCAAGATAAAATTATGTTGGATATCGGTTCTTCTACAGGAGGATTTACGGATGCTGCTTTGCAACATGGAGCAAAATTGAGTTATGCATTAGATGTCGGAACCAATCAATTGTCTTGGAAATTACGGCAAGATCCTCGCGTTATTGTAATGGAACAAACAAATTTTAGAAACAGCAAGTTGACTGATTTTGTTTATGGACAACCTAATTTAGTTTCAATTGATGTTTCGTTTATTTCTTTGCGTGTTATTTTGCCGGTATTAAAAGATATTATTGCTTTAAAAGGCGATGTCTTAGCTTTGATCAAACCTCAATTTGAAGCAAATCGTACAGATGTAGGCGAAAAAGGGATTGTGCGTGATCCGGAAATCCATCGACAAGTGTTAACAAAGATGGTTCAATTTGCACTTGATTTGGGATACGATGTTCAAGCAGTGGATTTTTCTCCTATTACTGGAGGACACGGCAATATTGAGTTCTTAGCTCATTTTGTATGGACTGATAAAAAACATGGGACAATGGCTAGTTCAGTGAATCTTGAACAGGTTTTAATAGATGCTTATAAAGCTTTTAAAACAACCAATAAATAAAAAAACAAATTTTGTATAGTTTTATACAAAATTTGTTTTTTTATAGGCGATTTTTGGAAATAGCTGGATTCCTGTATACGGTTTTGCTTTTATATCTGTATAATGTACGGTATGATAAAGAAAATAATGTATATTTATACTGAATATTAAAATGAGGTGAAATGATGAAGAAGAAAGAGCGGCATCGTTTATTACAAAATCTGATTCAAGAGCATATTATTGAAAAGCAAGAGGATTTTGTGCGTATTTTAGAAGAGAAGGGGATCGAGGTGACGCAAGCTACTATTTCCCGCGATATCAAAGAACTTCAGCTGGTAAAAGTTCCTGCTCCAACCGGAGGCTATCGTTATAGTTTGCCCCCAGATGTTCAGCACAATACCTCAAAAAAATTAGAGCGTTTATTAAAAGATGCCTTTGTTTCAATCGATGTGCAGGACTATTTTCTTTTGCTTCGGACAATTCCAGGCAATGCTTTTGCTTTGGGTTCTTTGATCGATCTTTCCGATTTCTCTGAAATATTTGGAACCATATCAGGAGATGACAATGTTTTGATTATCTGTCGTTCTGAAGAACAAGCAAAAAATTTAAAAAATCATTTTATTAGTTTGATTTAATACTAGGCAACGGACAAGTTGATGGGAGTGAAGCAATTTGTTACAAGAATTAACCATTAAAAACTTTGCCATCATTCATGATTTGAATCTAAGTTTTGAATCGGGTATGACAGTTTTAACAGGGGAAACCGGAGCAGGGAAATCCATTATTATTGATGCAGTCGGCTTATTGGCTGGTGGACGCGGTTCAAATGAATTCATTCGTCATGGTGAGAGCAAATGTGTCTTGGAAGGGTTGTTTTCAATTGAAGACAATCAACTGACTTATGAGTTGCTAAATTCTTATGATATTGAAATGGAAGATGGCACCCTTATTATTCAACGAGATATTCATCGCAATGGTAAAAATGTCTGCCGCATCAATGGACGCCTGGTGAATATTGCGACTTTACGTTTAATAGGAGAAACGATCATTGATATTCATGGTCAAAACGAGCACCAAGAGCTAATGAACCCTGAGCGGCACTTGGCAATGTTAGATCAATTTGGAGATAAAGAGCTGCACCGGCTTAAAGCCGCTTACGGAACAACTTATGCTGCTTACAAAGAAGTTAAAAAAGCCTATGATAAATGGCAAAATAGTGAACAGGAATTGGCGCAACGTTTGGATATGCTGCAGTTTCAAGTGAATGATATTGAAATGGCTGAGCTAGGCGATCATGAGGAAGAAGAGTTGTTGGAAGAAAAAAATCTATTAATGAATTACCAAAAGATCACAGCGGCTTTATCAGGCAGTTATGATGCTTTACAGGGTGAAGAAAACAGCGGGATCGATCTGATTGGTCAAGCTATGTCCGAAATGAGTTCAATTGAAGACATTGATGGTACGTACAAACTTTTATCAGAAACGATTGCAAATAGTTACTTTCAGTTGCAAGAAGCAGCAAGCGACATCTTAAGAGAAATGGATCAAATGGCTTATGATGAAAATCGGTTAAATGATATTGAAAAACGGTTGGAATTGATTCACCAAATGAAGCGTAAATATGGAGATTCTATTGCAGAGATCAAATCTTATTATGAAAAAATTGCCGTAGAACTGCTTCAAATCCAAAACCGAGAAGATCACATTAATCATTTGATCAAAGAACTGAATACTCTTTCGGAAAAGGTGATTCAGCAAGGCAAAGCCTTGACGAAAAAGCGACAAAGCGTTGCAAAACAATTAGAAGCGGCCATTCATGAACAACTAAAAGAATTATTCATGGAAAAAGTTGTTTTTGAGGTACAATTTTTTAATGGAAAAGCGGAACCAACGTTAGAAACCGCCCGAGAAATAGGATTAGATCATGTAGAATTTTATATCGCGACTAATTTAGGAGAACCTTTAAAATCACTAGCTAAAGTGGCCTCTGGGGGAGAATTATCCAGAATGATGTTAGCGTTGAAAACTATTTTTTCAAAGTCACAAGGCATTACCAGTATCATTTTTGATGAAGTCGATACGGGTGTCAGCGGGCGTGTGGCACAAGCGATTGCAAACAAAATTTATATGGTTGCGATTCATTCGCAAGTTTTATGTATTACCCATTTGCCGCAAGTAGCGGCGATGGCGGATCATCATTTATTTATATCAAAAACAATAGTAGCTGAACGGACAGAAACACATGTTGAAGCATTGGCAGAACCTCAAAAAGTAGAAGAAGTTGCCAGAATGTTGGCTGGAACTGAAATTACAAAGCTAACGCTAGAACATGCAAAAGAACTGCGCGAATTAGCGAAAAATCAAAAAACAAAACAATTAAACTAACTAAAAAGGGAGTGAGACAAAAAGCGTTTAGACCCGAATCATCTACTTCGCATACCGTATCCCTAAGCAGCTAAAGCTGCAAGGGCTAAGGAAACTGGAACGGATAAGCGCAGTATGGTCACAGACCATCGAGCATTATTCGTGAAGTGGACGTCGGGTCTGCTTTTTGGAACACGTTCTAGAATAAATATTCGGATATGCAAAAGAGGTTGGGACTTTTGTCCCAACCTCTTATTTTTGTTTTGTGAAAAAATCAGAGTATAGCTAACGCAGAAATGAATGCTGATCCAAGCATGGAAACTAACATTACCCAAACAAAAACTTTAGTCCATTTCTTGGTTGCAGGCGTCTTTTTATCTTTATTCGCCATGAGCTGATTCGCCTACTTTCATTACAGATATTTCTTATAGTCTACACTGAAACAGGTAGCTTTATCAAGTGGTATTTAAAAATAATCATTTTTTTTCAAAAACCAGGTGGTTAGAATACTGATTAAAATAATAATGAGAATCATGATCCAAAAAGCTCCGGGGGTTTTATCAATAGGTAAGTTGACATTCATCCCCCAAAGTCCTCCGATAATAGTGGGAATGGTTAAAACGATCGTAACAGAAGTTAGAAACTTCATGATGTTGTTTAAATTATTAGAAACAACAGATGAGAAAACAGCACTCATCTGTGTTAATAATTGATCGGTTTCTTCGATCATCACTTCAGCTTGACGGTTTTCTACGATCACATCGTGAAGCAAATTCCGATTTTCAGTGTGTTGAGTAAACAGTTCAATTTCTTTTAAATCATTAAAAATAGGGTGGCTTGCATGAATAGAAGTATTAAAATAAACTAAGCTTTTTTGCAATGACATCAAAGCAAAAAGCTGTTCATTTTTAGTTGTGATCGTTAATTGTTGTTCCATAGCTTCTGTTTTTTTTATGATTTCTTTTAGACAAGAGATGTAATTAAACGAAATCTGCCAAGCAATTTCCAAAGCGAACTGTGCTGGTTTTTTGGTATCGACTGGATAATCTGTTTCATTTCGGATTATCTTTTCCATAAAAAAAGGCAGATCTTCAGCAGCGGTGATGATGGTGTTTTCAGTTAAAATAATGCCAAATGGAATCG
Source organism: Carnobacterium sp. CS13 (assembly GCF_016653495.1). Taxonomy (NCBI): domain Bacteria; kingdom Bacillati; phylum Bacillota; class Bacilli; order Lactobacillales; family Carnobacteriaceae; genus Carnobacterium; species Carnobacterium sp. CS13. The sequence goes on from NZ_CP067364.1 coordinate 682,884, forward strand.
TTATGTATTCGTCATACCCTAATGTATTTGTTACTTTGCAAGGATAGTTAAATATAATCAAATTTGGATCTTCAGCTGGATTCAATCCTAACTTTTCTTGCCGCGGAACTTCGTCTGGGTCCTGAATACTAGTAAGATAATCTTTTGGAAAGTTAAAGTGTTCAGCTAAATAATCGATTTCTTCAGCTGTAGGTTTAGAAACATGTAACCAATCTGTGATTTGTCCTTTTTCAGCTACTACCATGTTACCATCAGCATCAGTATGATAAGATTGGTACATAATAATCCTCCTTTGTTGGTGTTCGACTACAATTATGTATTTTTTATCGAATCATCTATCTTTATCATACACTATTTTGATCAAAAGGAGCTAACAAAGAGCAGGCAGATATGAAAAAAGGCTCTATATAAGGTTGAGAGCCGAATAGAAAGTAGGAAAAAGAAATGAGAAAGTGGAATGAGAAAAGATTAGTGGAAACGTTTCTTGAATTGGTTCGAATTGATTCAGAAACGCGATCAGAACAAGCTATCCAAGCTTTTTTGAAAGAACAATTCACAGCCTTAGGACTAACCGTAGCAGAAGATCAAACAATGGAAGAAACGGGTTTTGGTGCAAATAACTTAATTTGCACATTAGAAGGTGCAACAGACATCACGCCGTTTTTCTTTTCAAGTCATATGGACACGGTTACGCCAGGTAAGGGAATTAAGCCTATTATCAAAGATGATATTATTTATTCAGATGAAACAACTATTTTGGGGGCAGACGATAAGGCCGGTCTAGCTATTATGTTAGAATTGATTAGAACACTCCAAGAAAACCACGTTAAACACGGGACCATAGAGTTTATCATCACTGTTGGAGAAGAAAGCGGCTTAGTAGGAGCAAAAGCGTTTGATGTAACACCGATGGTAGCAAATCTGGGTTTTGTATTGGATACAGGTGGCCCTGTGGGCAGTATTACTATCGGCAGTCCAACACAATACCGAATCAAAGCTTTGATTCAAGGTATTTCTGCTCATGCAGGGTTAGAACCTGAAAAAGGGTTGTCTGCTGTTCAAATTGCTGCTGAAGCTATTCGTCAAATGCAATTAGGTCGTATCGATAAAGAAACGACAGCAAATATTGGATTGATTTCTGGAGGAACAGCGACTAACGTGGTCATGGAACGACTAGAGGTCGTGGCTGAAGCTCGGTCTTTGTCTAAAGAGGCATGTGTTGCTCAAGTTCAACACATGAAAGAAACATTTGAACGAGTTGCAAAAGAAATGGGTGGAAAAGCCATTGTGATAACAGAAAAAAAATATGACGGTTACCGCTTTGACGAATCGACCGAAGTTGTGCAAATGGCCGCTAAAGCTATTTCAACTATTGGCAGAACACCGAGTTATGAGATGAGCGGTGGAGGCAGCGACGCTAATATTTTTAATGGAAAAGGCAAACAAACAACTAATTTAGCCATTGGCTACGAAAAAATACACACGGTTAAAGAATACCTTCCAATTAAAGAATTACTGAAGGGATTAGAAATGGCCTATGCACTAGTTGTCGGCATGGCCAACAAATAAGAGTTATGAAGCATTCCTTCCTTTTAATTTCAGCTTTTTTTTGGTAGGATAGTAAAGATAGAAGAAATAAAAAAATGGAAAATAAAATGAAGTTTCGAGGGGGAGAGTTTACGAATGAGTAAACAACAAATTGGTGTCGTTGGAATGGCTGTAATGGGAAAAAATTTAGCGCTAAACATCGAAAGCAGAGGGTATAGCGTCTCTATTTTTAACCGTACCGGTTCGAAAACAGAAGCTGTAATTGCAGAAAATCCTGACAAAAATCTTGTTCCAACTTATACAATGGAAGAATTTGTGGAGTCACTAGAAAAACCACGCCGGATATTACTGATGGTTCAAGCAGGTAAAGGAACAGATGCTACTATTCAAGGCCTATTGCCCCATCTTGATGCTGGAGACGTACTGATTGATGGCGGAAATACATTCTTCCAAGATACTATACGCCGTAGCGAAGAGCTAGCTGAATCTGGCGTGAACTTTATTGGAACTGGTGTTTCTGGTGGAGAAGAAGGAGCTTTATTGGGCCCTGCCATCATGCCAGGCGGACAAAAAGAAGCGTATGACTTAGTTGCACCGATTTTAGAAAAAATTGCTGCTGTTGCCGAAGATGGCGAACCTTGTGTCACTTATATCGGACCAAATGGAGCAGGCCATTATGTTAAAATGGTGCATAATGGAATCGAGTATGGAGATATGCAATTGATTGCTGAATCATATGATTTATTGCGAAAAGTTGTTGGGTTATCAGTCGATGAAGTTGCTGAAGTTTTTGCTGAATGGAACAAAGGCGAGTTAGACAGTTTCTTGATTGAAATCACCGCTAATGCTTTAACGAAAAAAGATCCTGAAACGGGTAAACCAATGGTCGATATCATTTTAGACCGTGCAGGCAACAAAGGTACCGGAAAATGGACATCACAAAGTGCATTAGATTTAGGCGTACCTCTTCCACTGATTACAGAATCAGTTTTTGCTCGTTATATTTCTGCATTAAAAGAAGAACGTGTTGCTGCAAGCAAGATCTTACCAGCACCAGCTAGTTATTCATTTGACGGAGATAAAGCTGAATTGGTTGAAAAAATTCGACAAGCTTTGTACTTCAGCAAAATCATGAGCTACGCACAAGGATTTGCTCAAATGCGTACAGCCAGTGAAGAATACGATTGGAACTTGCAGTATGGCGAAATTGCGAAAATTTTCCGTGCTGGTTGTATCATTCGTGCTCGTTTCTTACAAAAGATCACGGATGCCTATGCTAAGGAACCAAATTTGAAGAATTTGATGTTGGATGGGTACTTCATGGATATCACAAAAAACTATCAAGATGCCGTTCGTGATGTTATTGGAATTGCTGTAAAAGCTGGCGTTCCAATTCCTACATTCTCTTCAGCTATTGCTTATTACGACTCTTATCGAACAGCTGATTTGCCGGCTAACATCATCCAAGCACAAAGAGATTACTTTGGTGCTCATACTTATGAAAGAACCGACAAAGCCGGAACTTTCCACTTCGACTGGTATGGCAATGAAGGACAAGAAGAACTTTAAATCAGTTAATGATTGATTTGCTAAGAGCAACTGTATAGAGTGAATTAAGAGCTAGAGAGTTTTATTTCTCTAGCTCTTAATTTGTGGATAAAAATAAATCAAGCAGAAAAATTGACTCATAAATCAAAAACTCTCATTTATTTCTAATTTATGGTAGAATTCTAATAGTAAGATGAGAATTTTATTGAGAAATTAAGATTAGCGTGGTATTGTAACACAAGCAAAGAACAGTGAAAATAGAAGAACAGGTGGGTATATGATGAATAAAATATTAATTATTGAAGATGAAAAAAACTTAGCACGTTTTGTTGAGCTTGAGTTAAAACACGAAGGCTATGAAACTGAAGTTCGCTATGATGGTCGTTCAGGTTTAGAAGCAGCTTTAGCCGAAGGGCAAGAATGGGACGTTATTTTACTTGATTTAATGTTGCCGGAATTAAACGGTATCGATGTTTGCCGCCGTATTAGACAAGTCAGCAGTGTGCCGATTATTATGATGACTGCTAGAGACTCCGTGATCGATCGTGTCTCTGGTTTAGATCATGGAGCAGATGACTATATCGTTAAACCGTTCGCCATTGAAGAATTATTAGCCCGCATGCGTGCTTTATTCCGCCGTATTGAAATTGAAAGTGAACAAAACATCACTAAACAAACAACAGTGACGTATCGTGACTTGACAATTGAGAAAGAAAACCGCGTGGTTCGCCGTGGCGATGAAGTGATTGAATTGACCAAAAGAGAATATGAACTATTATTAGAACTAATGGAAAACATTAATGTTGTATTAGCACGGGATGTATTATTAAATAAAGTATGGGGTTACGAAACAGAAGTAGAAACAAATGTAGTAGACGTTTATATCCGTTACTTACGGAATAAAATTGATGTTCCAGGCGTTGAGGGATACATTCAAACGGTTCGTGGAACGGGATATGTGATGCGTTCGTGAAACGACCATCTTTTGACGGAAACGAACAAACAAAAAAAGGAAAACGAATTTCGTTGAAGTGGAAATGGACAATGGGAGCAGCATTGGCCATCTTCTTAACTTTTTCTGTTTTTTCTGTCGCTATTTTTATAGGATTCAGACAAATTTTATTGACCCAAGAGAACGAAGATGTAAAAGAAACTTTATTTGGAGTCGCTAATCGATTGAACAATGAATCTGCCAGTTTATCAAAAGAAACGGTCTATATGGCTTTAAGCGGTACGTATACATCAACTCCGATTGAAATGAATGATGAATTCGACCAACGAAATTTAGTATACGGACAGCCAAACAATTTCCAAGATACTATTTTTGCTAAAATGAACGAAGAAGGGATCATGGTTCGTGTCTATAGTCCTACTTTACGTTTATTATTTGAGTCTAAGCGAAAGGACATCCCTTTTGAAAAAACAGCTCAGCCTTTGATCGAGTCGATCGATATCGATGGCACACAAGGCTTCCAAGGAACCATGCCCATTTATTCCAAAAGAACGCAACAGCTGATTGGTTATGTTCAAGTTACAAGCGAGATGGGCAACTATTATCGGATGAATGAACGAATTATTTTGGCTCTGGTTGCTATCAACATCCTGGCATTGATATTCAGCAGTATTATAGGCTATATGCTGGCTATCAACTTCTTGAAGCCGCTCAAAAAAATCACGAATACCATGAATGACATACGACAAGATACTCAATCAACTTCTCGGATTGAAATTGCTGAAAGCAATGATGAATTAACCCATTTATCAAATGTCTTCAATGACATGTTAGATAAAATGCAAAAATATATTGAGCAACAGAAACAGTTCGTAGAAGATGTTTCCCATGAGCTGCGAACTCCGGTTGCGGTTATGGAAGGGCATTTGAAATTGCTTGACCGTTGGGGAAAAAAAGATCCTGAAATTCTAGATGAGTCGCTGTCAGCTTCTTTACAAGAAATTGAACGGATGAAAAGCCTCGTGCAGGAAATGTTGGATTTATCAAGAGCAGAACAAGTTGAAATTCATTATAAAAATGAAAAGACGGCTATTAAACCTTTAGTCTTGCAAACCGTCAATAATTTCAAAATGATTCATCCGGATTTTGTCTTTAATTTAGATGATGCTGTGGATGAAGAAGTTTATGTTTCCATTTATCGAAACCATTTGGAGCAAATATTGATTATATTGTTGGATAATGCTGTGAAATATTCAACTGACCGCAAAGAAGTCCATGTATCGATCGCTGTCGAGAACCGCGTATTAGATATTGCTATCCAAGATTTTGGTGAAGGAATGACGCATGAGGATACGGAAAGAATTTTCAATCGTTTTTACCGTGTCGATAAAGCTAGGAGCCGGCATAAAGGCGGAAACGGATTGGGATTGGCTATTGCAAAAGAATTATTGCTTGGCTATAAAGGATCTATTTCTGTTGAAAGTGTCTTAGAATATGGCTCTATTTTTAGAATCAAACTGCCTATTTATGAAGAAGAATCGAACGATTAAATAGTTTTTCGTTTAGTTATGCAAAAAAAGACTGCCTTTCCAATCCCTTAAAGGAATGGAAAGGCAGTCTTTTTTAGTTAAGTTTAAAAGCTATCTTCGTTGTTGTTTGCCAGCATTTCGTCCACGAGCCGATCCAGCGTTTCGTTTCATTGCGGGTGGCTGTTGGTCGGTACTAACTTCAGTTGACTTAAGCGGCTCAACTGTTTTGATTGGCCGTTCTTTTTTAGGTCGGTTTTTCATCTCTTCAGCGATTTGTGCTTGTATTCTTGGTTTGAAGTGGAAATTCGTAATAAGAGTTTGGAAAACCCCGAAAAATCCTCCAACTAACCAATACAAACCTAAACCAGCAGGAGAAGAAATAGTAAACATCACTATCATGATAGGGTTCATATACATCATAGTCTTCATCTGTTTCTTTTGCTCCGGAGCGATACCGATCATTGAAACATACGCTTGGACTAGATAAATCAGACCAGCTGCAATTGCTAATGGGATATTTCGATCACCTAAATTGATGCCCAAAAACGTGCTGTTTGCGATTTCTGGTGATAAACGGATAGCTTGAAACATGGCCGTAAAGACAGGCATTTGAATCAATAAAGGCAGACATCCGATACCGCCCAACATGCTCATATCATTGTCTTTGTATAGAGCCATCAAATCTTGTTGCGCAGCAGCTTTTTCTTCTGGTGTTTGTGCTGCTTTCTGCTTGGCTTGAATAACATCCATTTCAGGCTTGATGAAGGCTGTTTTTTCTTGTTGAACTAAAGATTTCTTAGATTGGCTCAGGTTTAAAGGCAAGATGATGACTCGTACAATTAACGTAATGATGATAATCGCAATACCATAGTTGCCGTTAAATGCATCTGCTAACCAAAGAATAAGTTGTTGCGTTGGAACGACTAAAAACTCATATATAAAGCCTTTAGGATTTCCTTGTTTATCTTGTCCCATACAACCGGAAAGAAAGAGCACCATACTCAAAAGCGATCCAGTTAAAAGGAGCTTATTTAATTTTTTCATTGTTCACTATCCTTCATTATGTTTTTTACCGATAACACAATTAACTATACAGGAATCGTGAAACGATTTCAATTGCTTACGGAAAATTTATCTTTTACTGGTAAAGACGAATCTTCGGTTATTTCTAAATGCTCAACATTTCCGCTAGGAGTAGGCGATTTTCGAATTTCTTCAATAAATGCATCTATTTTTTGTGGTTCTCCATTTGCTTCAATATAGACGCTGCCATCCATTTCATTGCGAACAAGACCAAAAACACCTATTTGATCGGCAACCATTTTAGTCATATAGCGAAAACCGACACCTTGTACACGCCCAGTTACAGTTAATGTTACTTTTTTCATCATTAATTCTCCTCCTTGTGTTTCTTCAATTATAGTTGTTTTTTTACTTTTTACGTATGAAAGATTTATCAGGAGTTAATATAAAAGCACTTTTAAATCGTTCAAAAAGAGTCACTTTTAAAAACCTCACTTTCTGTTGAAGACTGATGTTGATAGAGATGGATTGAAAAGGGTTTACCTTCATTCTATAAGTCAAATGCGAATCCGTCAAACAATCTGCGGCCCTGCTAAAAAGAAGCAAGGTATGCTATAATACAATCAAAATTGGGGGAAAGCAGATGTTTCAAGTAATGGAGTTGCAAGGAGAATATGAACCTTGGTGGTTTTTTGATGATTGGAAAAAACAAATAAAGAGCATTCAAACATTTGAAACGTTTGATGAAGCAATCCGCGAATACCAAACGCAGTTCATGGATTTCCAGAAGACCTACCCTCATCATCAAACAAAAAAAGGATACTTAACCGCTTTTTGGGATGAGAGTCAGAATCAATATTGCATTGAATGTGAAGATGACATACAATTATTTCATAGTTTGATTCTGTTAAAAGAGTATCAATTGATTGAAGCGGAAGAAATAGTATCCAACTGAATAGTTTAGAAACAGAAAGGAAATTAAATGAAAACTTTAATTATTGCCGAAAAACCTAGTGTAGGAAAAGAAATCGCTCGAGTATTGGGAGCTAACCAGAAAAATAAAAGTTATATCGAAGGCAAAGACATTATCGTGACTTGGGCATTGGGTCATTTGCTAGGCTTGAAAATGCCGGAAGACTATAAACAAGAGTGGGCAACATGGGATATGGAAAGCTTGCCATTGATTCCAGCCAAAATGCAAATCAAACCCTTAAAGAATACCGGTCACCAATTAAAAGCCATTAAACAATTAGCTCAAAGAAAAGACATCGACCAAGCAGTGATTGCAACTGATGCAGGACGAGAAGGAGAATTGGTTGCTAGATGGATTCTTGAATACATCAAATTCAATAAACCGGTCAAACGACTTTGGATCTCTTCGCAAACGGACCAAGCGATCCGTACAGGATTCAAACAACTGCAACCGAGCAAGAAATACGATGCACTTTATGACGCTGCCGTTGCTCGTTCAGAAGCAGATTGGCTGATTGGCTTGAATGTCACCAGAGCTTTAACCGTTAAATATCAAGACAGTCTATCAGCGGGACGAGTACAAACACCTACCTTAGCCATGATCAGAAAACAAGAAGCGCTAATCGAACAATTTATACCGGAGACTTTTTTTACTGTGGAATTAAATGTAGCTGGGCAATCTGCTGTACTTAAAGAGGGTGCTCCGCATAAATTTAAGGAACGTGTACAAGCGGAAGAATTAGTCAGCCGGTTGACATCAGAACCTGTGATGGTCCAAGAAGTAAAAGAAAAGCAGCAAGTACATGCTGCACCGCTGCCTTATGATTTAACGGAACTGCAGCGGGAAGCTAATCAACGCTATCAATTTTCAGCTAAAAAAACGTTGAGCGTGATGCAAACTCTTTATGAACGCCATAAAGTCCTATCTTATCCTAGAACCGATTCAAAACATCTAACTGACGATATGTCAGCAACGATGAAAGATCGTTTACAAGCGATACACGGATTCTTTCCTGAAGAAGTAAAAGGGATCTTGAAACGAGGGGGAGTTGTTACTCAAAAGTCTGTTTTTAATAACGCTAAAGTGACAGATCACCATGGTATTATTCCAACAGAAGAAAGGCCTCGACCAGAAAAAATGGATCAGGATGAGTTGCGAATCTATCGTATGGTCGTAGAACGTTTCTTAGGTTTGTTTTTACCTTCATACAAAGAAGTAAAAACAACTTATACATTGGCTGCTGCTGATGTGACCTTTACTTTGCAGCAAGTTGTTGTTGTAGAAAAGGGATGGCGCAAAACGGAAGCTCAAAAACCGCAAACGATTTACAAAAAAGGGGAACGGTTGAGCCAAACGACCGTTCAAATCAAAAAACGGTTGACGGAAGCACCAAGTCGGCTGACAGAAGCTGCGTTACTGCAGAAAATGGAGAATAATGGCTTAGGAACAGCTGCTACACGGGCTGAAATTATTGAAAAGTTAATTAGCAGCGATTTAATGGAACGTCAATTGACGAAGTTGACGGTTTCGCCTAAAGGCAAACAATTATTGACATTAGTTAATCCAGCTTTAGTCACTCCTGAATTGACCAGTAAATGGGAAAAATCTTTAGAAGAGATTGCAGCCGGAACATTAAAAAAAGACGAATTTTTAAAACAAATCACAACTGAAGCTAAGCGTTTGGTCAAAGAGATCAAACTGAGTGAGCAAACGTATAAAGATTATTCGCTTACCTCAAAAGTGTGCCCAGATTGTGGGGAATTATTGAAAGAACGCAATAGTCGTGATGGAAAAATGCTTGTTTGCAGCAGTACGGATTGTTCTTATCGTCGTCGAAAAGATCCAAAAGTATCCAATCGCCGATGTGCTCAATGCCATCGTAAAATGGAGATTCATGAAGGGAAAAAAGGGAAATTTTTTAAATGCAAATACTGCAACCTTTCTGAAAAAATGAGTGATACAAAAAACAAAAAAGTAAATAAGCATGAAACAAAACGCATTATGCAAAAAATGAATCAAGAAGCGCAAGAAGAAATGGAAAGTCCACTGGCATTAGCCCTCAAAGCAGCCATGGAAAAACAAGGGAATTAATTGAAAAGAAAGCCTTGCACGTTCACTGTATATGGATTCTTGGACAAAGTTTGTTTTTATCCAGGAACGATCCAGTGTGATGCAAGGCTTTTATTTAATGAGGCTACAGCGGCAATTCCGCTTTTCGCTCATTTTGTGTATAATAGGAAAAGAATGCGGAGGAGGTAGAGTAGTTGTGGCAGCAAGAAAAAAAAGCACCACTAAAAAAAGAACAAAACGCAATCTTTCAATTGAAGTCATCGGAGTTATCTTTATTATTTTAAGTTTATTTGCAGCATCTCAATTGGGTTTTGTTGGCAGATTGAGCGCCAACTTATTTCGTTTTTTTATTGGTAACACCTTTTTATTTGCGGCATTATTGTTGGCTGTATATGGCATCTATTTAGTTATCAAAGGAACCGAGCCTCCTTTTAAAAATAAGCGGATAATTGGGTTAGGTTTATTGTATGGCGGAACGTTATTGTTGCTGCATGCTTTATTATTTGCACCTATTATTCATGCTGATGTAAATGTCCTTTCTGCGACATTGCGTTTCTTTATGACGGATATGACTAAAAATGAGATTACTCAATCGGTAGGTGGTGGAATGATTGGTGCCGGACTATATGCACTCAGTTATTTTTTATTTGCCCAATGGGGAACGTATTTAATGGTTGGGATTCTTTGGTTTATTGGGAGCTTTTTCGTTTTCGGATGGTCATTTAAATATTTTATGGATTTTGTTCGTCTCACATCGAAAAAAATATTTCAAAACATTAAGGACTTTTTTGCACAAATGGGTACGCGTTTTCGAAATTGGAACAAGCTGCGAACTCAAGAAAAGCTTACGCCGGAAACTGGCGTGAATCCAGCTAAAGAAAAGGAAAATACTAAAAAAAATCGCGTTAAACCACTTAAAGTAGATGTGCCAGAAACGAAAGTCAATGAACAACCAAGTAAAACAGATCCATTGCAACTAGAAATCGATAGTTATCAGAGTCGTTTACAAGCAGAAGGAACGAAAGAGGCAAAAGCAGAAGAGCCAGAAGAATCAAGCGATGACAGTAGTAAGCTGGAATTTGATATCCAAGCTGAAGCCGAAAATGCTGATTACCAATTGCCGCCCTCGTCTTTACTAGATGAAGTAAAACAAACGGATCAAACCAATGAATATGCATTGATTCAACGAAATGTTAAAAAACTAGAAGAAACGTTTCAGAGTTTTGGAGTAGACGCAAAAGTAACCAAAGCCAATCTTGGTCCAGCAGTGACAAAATATGAAGTTCAACCAGCAGTAGGTGTAAAGGTCAGCAAAATTGTTAGCTTAAGTGACGACTTAGCCTTAGCTTTGGCTGCTAAAGATATCCGGATAGAAGCGCCTATTCCTGGAAAACCTTTTATTGGAATTGAAGTACCAAATAGTGAGGTCAGTATTGTGGCGTTCCGTGATGTTATTGATGGACAAGTGAAAAACAGTGAAAAATTATTAGAAGTTCCACTAGGAAGAGATATTTCAGGTAATGTAGCCATGGCTGATTTAACGAAAATGCCGCATTTATTAGTGGCAGGATCAACGGGTAGTGGTAAATCTGTTTGTATCAATGGCATTATCACTAGTTTATTGATGAAAGCTAAACCAAACGAAGTTAAATTAATGATGATTGATCCTAAGATGGTAGAATTGAATATTTATAATGGGATTCCTCATTTGCTAACACCTGTCGTAACCAATCCTAAAAAAGCAGCTCAAGCTTTACAAAAAGTCGTAGCCGAAATGGAACAACGCTATGAGTTGTTTGCTGCTAGTGGTCAACGGAATATTGCGGGGTACAATCAGTTTATTTTAGAGCAAAACTTAGAAAATGGTGAAAGTCATCCGACTTTGCCTTTTATTGTGGTGATAGTGGATGAATTAGCTGATTTAATGATGGTAGCCAGCAACGAAGTAGAAGATGCCATTATTCGTTTGGCCCAAATGGCTAGAGCAGCAGGGATCCACATGATTTTAGCTACGCAAAGACCAAGTGTCGATGTTATTACAGGCATCATCAAGGCCAATGTCCCATCGCGGATCGCCTTTGCCGTCTCTAGCGGAATCGACTCACGGACGATCATTGACAGCAGTGGGGCTGAAAAGCTTCTTGGACGTGGAGATATGTTGTATTTGCCGATGGGTGAAAATAAGCCTGTCCGTGTTCAAGGAGCCTTCATATCGGATGCTGAAGTGGAAAGAGTTGTTTCGTTTGTAACCACACAACAAGGAGCAAACTATGTTGAGGCAATGATGCCGACGGAAGAACCTCAAACTACAAGCGGTGAAGTACAAGACGAAGTTTATGATGATGCTGTTCAAATGATCGTAGAAATGCAGACAGCCAGTATCTCTTTATTGCAGAGACGTTTTAGAATTGGGTACAATCGTGCAGCGCGACTCATTGATGAGATGGAAATGCGTGGTATCGTTGGTCCATCTGAAGGAAGCAAGCCAAGAAAAGTGAACATTACGGAAGTTCCAGGTGAGCCTGGCGATGATTTAGCAGAACAGTAGCTATTCATAAAAAGCCAAATCACCAGCTGGGAAAAGGTTGAGCATCTAGCTCAACCTTTTTTGTCGTTTAAAAGAACAAGGTTTATGTAAAATGAGAAGGCGATTAAAAAGTGAACATTTTTTGAGTAAAACGCTTGCAATCATCGTTTTGTGGTTTATTTTATTTTATAAAGATGGTACTATAAATACGAGGGTGAATGAATGTTTATTTATTCGCACTAAAAAAATATTGGGGGTTTTTTTAATGAAAAAACGCAATTATATGAGTCTTTTAGCTTTAGGATTAATTTCAGGTGCGACATTAGCAGCCTGTGGTTCAGACGATTCAGCGACACCTTCAGATACTGCATCAGATTCAGGCGATGATTTTTCTGTCGTAATGGTTACCGATGTAGGTGGAGTGGATGACAAATCTTTTAACCAATCTGCTTGGGAAGGTATGCAGGAATGGGGAGAAGACAACGGTAAAAAAGAAGGCGCAGATGGATATACTTATATTCAATCAAACGAAGACTCAGATTTTGTTACCAATTTAAATAGTGCAGTAAATGCCAATTTCGATTTGATTTATGGAGTTGGATTTAAATTACAAGAAGCAATGACAGATGTAGCTGGACAAAACGAAGATCAGCAATTCGTCATTATTGATTCAGTTATCGACGCACCAAACGTTGAATCTGTTTTATTTAAAGACCAAGAAGCAGCCTTTTTAGCTGGAGTTGCTGCTGCAGAATCAACTGAAACTGGAAAGATCGGATTTATCGGCGGACAAGAAAGTGAAGTTATTTCACGTTTTGAAGCTGGATTTGTTGCCGGTGTCAAAGAAGTTGACCCTGCAATTGAAGTAAACGTAGAATACGTAGGTTCTTTTGGAGATGCTGCACGTGGAAAACAATTAGCAGCAGCAATGTATAGCAGCGGAATCGATATTATTTATCAAGCAGCTGGTGATTCAGGTAACGGAGTCTTCTCTGAAGCTAAAGACCGTATGAATGCTGATCCATCTGAAAAACTTTGGGTAATCGGCGTTGACCGTGACCAAGAAGAAGAAGGTAAATACGATTCTGGCAACTTAACATTAACGTCTACGCTTAAAGGTGTTGGAGCAGCCGTTAAAGATATTGCAAACGATACGATGGCTGGAAACTTCACTGGCGGAGAAACGGTGAACTTTGGTTTAGCTGAAGGCGGCGTTGATTTGACAGATGGCAGTCTGACTGATGAAGTTAAGAAAAGTATTGAAGACTACAAAGAAAAAATCATTAACGGAGATATCGAAGTACCAGAAACCCCTGAAAAATAAAAAAACCAAATTCAATTGAACTTCAGTGAAAAGACCGGATGCTCATTCCGGTCTTTTCACATCTTAGGACAAAAAATGACTTATCCATTAGAGGATACAAGAGGTTTAGGTTTTACAAGAGAGCTGCTAATTGAAAAAGTCCTATTATTTGCATGGCAATTAAATAAAAAAAGAATTCACTGTAGCTCCTGTTTAGTAAATAACGTATAATAGATAATGAATTCAAGCAATTGAAAAGGAGTGAGTCCATCGTGTCGGAAACCGATTTCGTCATAGAAATGAAAGGTATCACCAAGGAGTTTGGTACCTTTAAAGCGAACGATAACATTAATCTACAGCTTAAAAAAGGCGAGATTCATGCTCTGTTAGGTGAAAATGGAGCAGGAAAATCAACTTTGATGAATATCTTATCGGGTCTTTTAGAACCCACATCAGGTGAAATATTGATGAATGGAAAAGAAGTTCTGATCAATTCTCCAGGTATGGCGAATAAATTAGGAATTGGAATGGTTCATCAGCATTTTATGTTAGTAAAGAAATTTACTGTAACGGAAAACATTATATTGGGCAGTGAACCTAATAAAGCTGGAGTGCTAGACAAAAACAAAGCCAAACAAGCCATCAAAGATTTATCAGAAAAATATGGTTTATTGGTAGATCCTGCTGCAAGAGTTGAAAGCATTTCTGTTGGAATGGAACAACGGGTAGAAATTTTGAAGACATTATACCGAGGAGCAGAGGTTTTAATTTTTGATGAACCTACAGCCGTGTTGACTCCTCAAGAGATCAAAGAATTGATGCAAATCATGAAAGCTCTGACTCGCGAAGGAAAGTCGATCATTTTGATCACACATAAATTAGATGAAATCAAGCAAGTTGCTGATAGATGTACGGTTATTCGTCGAGGCCAAAGTATTGATACCGTTGACGTAGCTTCAAGTTCGCAACAAGAATTAGCAGATATGATGGTTGGACGTTCGGTTTCATTTAAGACTGAAAAAAAAGCTGCACAACCAAAAGAAGTTGTTCTTTCTGTCCAAGATATTACAGTTCAAGAAGATCGCGGGTTAGAAGCAGTTAAAGCATTGAGCTTAGAAGTTCGTGCTGGTGAGGTCTTAGGGATTGCTGGAATTGATGGAAATGGGCAAAGCGAATTAATTCAAGCGATCACAGGACTTGCTAAAATAGAAAGTGGAAAGATTCTTTTAAATGGAGAAGAGATCCAAAATAAACAACCCCGCAAGATTACGGAAAATGGGTTAGGGCATATTCCTGAAGACCGCCATAAATATGGCTTGATTCTGCCTATGAGTTTGGAAGAAAACATTGCTTTACAAACGTATTATAAAAAACCATTAAGCGAACATGGCTTTTTACATCCAAAGGCGATTAAACAATATGCGAAAAAGTTAATTGGAGAATTTGATGTTCGGACACAAAATGAAATGGTGCCGGCTAGTGCCTTATCCGGCGGGAATCAGCAAAAAGCGATCATCGCCAGGGAAATCGATCGCGATCCATCATTGCTGATTGCTGCACAACCCACTCGTGGGTTAGACGTTGGAGCGATTGAATACATCCATAAACGTTTGATCGAACAACGGGATAATGGAAAAGCCGTTTTATTAATGAGTTTTGAATTGGATGAGATTTTAAATGTTTCAGATCGTATTGCGGTTATGTATGATGGAAAAATCGTGGCCATTGTAAAACCAAAAGAAACAACCCAACAAGAATTAGGTCTGCTGATGGCAGGTTCATCTCTTGAAAAAGCAAGAGCAGCTGCTGATCAAGAGAGTGGAAAGGAGCGGTCTCATATTGAACAATAAAGGAAAATGGAATAATATATTGGTTCCACTGCTTTCTGTTGTCTTAGGATTAGTATTGGGAGCTTTGATCATGTTTGCATTTGGTTATGATCCAATCGCTGGATACCAATCTATGATCAAGGGAGCTTTTGGTAATTCTTTTTATATCGGTGAGACATTGAGACAAGCAACCCCATTAGTTTTTACAGCACTTGGCTTTTCAGTAGCGTATACAGCTGGATTCTTTAATATTGGGGTCGCTGGACAAGCTTTGTTAGGTTGGTTGTGTTCCGTTTGGTTCGCTTTAACGTTCCCGGAATTACCCGGTCTGCTATTGCTGTTTTTAAGTTTGGTTGTCGGAGCAGTAGCTGGAGCAATATGGGCTGGCATTGCAGGATTTTTACGTGCTTATTTTAACACTAGTGAAGTTATTGTAACGATTATGTTGAATTATACCGCTCTTTATACCACTAATTATTTGATTCGTAACGTTTTGACAAATGCTTCAGATACAACGTCTCGTATCCCTGCAGGTGCAAGTCTTCGGGTAGAATGGTTGACAACTTTAACGAAGAACTCAACATTGCATGCTGGAATTTTTATTGCTTTATTCATGGCTGTAGTGGTTTGGATTCTGATGAAAAAGACAACCAGCGGTTTTGAAATCCGGGCAGTAGGACTAAACCCGTTTGCTTCCAAATACGCTGGAATGAGTACGAAACGCAATATCATTGTTTCTATGCTGATCAGTGGAGCTCTTGCTGGTTTAGGCGGAGCGATGGAAGGAATGGGCACATTCCAAAATATATTTGTTCAAGGAGCAATGCCGACGATTGGGTTTGACGGGATGGCCGTTGCTTTACTTGGTTTAGGAAATCCTGTTGGTATTTTATTCTCTGCATTGTTGTTTGGAGCTCTTAAAATTGGCGGAAATAGTATGCCGTTAATGGCAGGTGTGCCAACTGAAGTCGTGGATATTGTGATTGCTTCTATTATATTCTTTGTTGGAGCCAACTACTTGATCCGTTTCTTCATTGATAAACGGGCTAGAGTAAACAAAGGAGGAGTAAAATAAGATGGATGTTATGAGTGTATTGCAACTTGTCTTTTCTTCAGCGTTAGTCTATTCGGCCCCTCTTATCTTAACAGCATTAGGTGGAACTTTTTCTGAACGTAGTGGAATTGTTAACGTCGGCTTGGAAGGAATCATGGTCATGGGTGCCTTCGGTTCCGTAGTCTTTAACTTGTCCTTTGCGAGTCAATTTGGAAATTGGACACCTTGGGTAGGAGTTATTGTAGGCGGAGTGATCGGAATTTTGTTTTCGTTGATTCACGCTGTTGCAACCATCAATTTACGGGCAGACCACATTATTTCAGGAACGGTTATTAACTTGATGGCGCCTGCTTTAGCGGTCTTCTTAACTCGTGTATTGTATGATGGACGCGGCCAAACAGATATTATTCCTAAAAACTTTGGAAAAGCGAATATTCCATTATTGGAAAAGATTCCCGTTATTGGCGATATTTTCTTTAAAGGAACTTCTGCACCAGCTTTTGTAGGAATTCTGATAGCTGTTTTATGTTGGTTTGTGTTATTCAAAACTCGTTTTGGATTGCGTTTGAGAGCTGTAGGGGAACATCCTCAAGCAGCAGATACTTTAGGAATCAATGTTTATGGAATGAAATATGCCGGTGTGCTATTATCCGGTCTCTTAGGCGGAATGGGAGGAGCTATTCAAGCTCAAGCAATTTCATTGAACTTTTCCGCTTCAACCATTGCTGGTCAAGGGTTTATTGCAATGGCAGCTATGATTTTTGGTAAATGGAATCCTTTAGGCGCAATGGGCGCAGCTATTTTCTTTGGGTTTGCTCAAAGTTTAGGTGTAATCGGCAATTATATACCGTTTATCCAGGATGTTCCAAGTGTCTGGCTGCAAATTGCTCCTTATTTAATTACGATCGTCGTATTGGTAGGAGTTATCGGAAAATCAGAAGGTCCAGCAGCAAATGGTAAGACTTATATCAAATCGAAGTAAGGAATTTACGAAAAAACAATCAGAGATATTTATCTGATTGTTTTTTTCGTATTGAACGGGATGCTTCACATTTCTTCTTTTTTAATCTATGATAAGGAGAAGATTGTTTTTATAACGAGGAGGAAAAAAAGGATGTCAATCCAATTAGCCGAAGGCGTTCAATTACATGTTCTGCCAACTAAAAAATACAAAACCGTACAAATGGTCGTGAAATTACGCACGCCTCTAGACAAAAAAAGTATTACAAAAAGAGCCTTACTCTCAAGTTTGCTGGAGACCAATAGTGAAAAATACCCAACACAGACAGCTTTAAGAAGCGAATTGTCTAATCTTTATGGAGCTAGTTTCGGCACCTCTATCAGTAAAAAAGGGACGTCTCATATTTTATCGATAGGGTTGAATGTAGTAAACGAGAAGTATTTAACGATGGGAGATTCTGTTTTAAAGGAAGCCATTGCGTTTTTAAAAGAAATTATTTTTAAACCGAATGCGACGGATGGGCATTTTGACGAAGAAACGTTTAGACGAGAAAAAGAAAATTTGAACGATTATTATGATTCAATTGCAGATGACAAACAAACTTATGCCAGTTTAGAGTTGCAACACTTATTTTTTGACGATGAGGGGCAACGGACACCTAGTATCGGAACAAAAGAAGATCTAATTGAGATTACTGCTATTGATTTATATCATTATTATCAAAAAGCCTTAAAAGAAGATCAAGTGGATATTTATGTTTTAGGTGATGTTGAAAAAGAACAAATAGAAGAGCAATTTAAACTGTTTCCATTTGAAGCTAGAAACATAGCGAAACAAGAGGCTTTTTATGCAACGGAGACATTCGAAAAAGTGGTTTCTAAAATAGAAGAACAAGATATCACACAAGCTAAATTTAATTTAGGTTATGCAACGAATATCTTTTACCATCAAAAAAATTATTACGCAGGACAAGTTTTTAATGGTCTTTTTGGCGGGTTTCCTCATTCTAAGTTATTTATGAACGTTCGCGAAAAAGAAAGTTTGGCTTACTATGCATCTAGTTCTCTAGATACGTTTAGAGGCATGATGAGTGTTCAAACAGGTATTGAAAGTAAAAAGGTTGACCAAGTAAAAGAAATCATTACCATGCAGTTAAAAGAAATGCAAGCGGGTAATTTTACAGATGAAGCGTTAAATCAAACTAAAGAAATGCTGAAAAATCAATTATTGCAATCAGAAGATCATTCGGGAGCCATTATTGAGCGAATGTATGCAAATCAAATGGCCATAGGTAAAGTTATTAATTTAGAAGAGTGGATAGCCGATATTGAAGCAGTGACAACGGAACAAGTTATCGAAGTTGCTAATCAAGTGAAATTAAAAGCGACATTCTTCTTATCTGGGGAGGTTAACTAATGGAGAAAAAAGTTTATAAACAACTAAATGAAACGCTTTACACTGAAACCTTGGAAAATGGCTTATCGGTCACTTTATTACCAAAAAATGAATTTCATAAAACATACGGTTTATTTACGACAAAATATGGTTCGATCGATAATCAATTTGTCCCACTCGGCGAAAGCGAAATGACTAAAGTGCCGGATGGCATCGCGCATTTTTTAGAACATAAGATGTTTGAAAAAGAAACAGGCGATATTTTTCATGTATTTGGAAAGCAAGGGGCTTCGGCTAATGCTTTCACTAGCTTTACACGGACAAGTTATCTCTTTTCCAGCACTAGCCACGTTTTAAAAAATATGGAAACTCTTTTAGATTTTGTTCAAGAACCTTACTTTACCGAAGAAACCGTTAATAAAGAAAAAGGGATCATTGCTCAAGAAATTCAAATGTATGAAGATGAACCCGATTGGCGTTTGTTCTTTGGTATTTTGGGCAACCTTTATCCAAAGCATCCACTGCACATTGATATTGCAGGAACAGTCGACAGCATTATGGATATTACAGCAGACTTATTGATGGAAAGTTATCAAACGTTTTATCATCCTAGCAACATGAATTTGTTTGTTGTAGGAAAAATGGATCCAGCAGAAATGATGGATTGGATTCGAGAAAATCAGGCTAAAAAAGAATTTCCTGCAGCGACTGAAATCAAGCGTCATTTTCCAGAAGAAACTGTTGCAGATATTGTACCTTTTGCTTCTATCACCATGCCTGTGAACCGTGCTAAAAGCATAGTAGGCGTTAAAGGAATTGGGCCGGCTCCGGAAGGAAAAGCGGCTTTGGCATACAAAACAACTATGGATCTCTTGCTAACGTTGTTATTCGGACCGACTTCAGCTAATTATTTGAAGCTTTATGATAGTGGAATTATCGATGACAGTTTTTCATACGATTTTAGTTTAGACCGTACATTCCATTTTGTCGATATTGGGGGCGATGCAAAGGACGCAGAAGCTTTCAGTACCGTAGTGAAAGAAATACTATTAACAGCCAAAGAAAGTCCAGAACTAACGGAAGAAAATCTAACCTTAGTGAAAAAACGGATGATTGGACAAGTTTTGCAATCGTTAAATTCTTTAGAATACATTGCCAATCAATACAGTCAACAAGCTTATGGCGATGCAACGTTATTTGATTTGGTTCCTATTATTGAAACTATAACGCTTGATCAATTGAAATCATTAGCAGAATGCTTTATGCAAGAAGCTCATATGAGTGTCTTTCATATTTTGCCTAAAGGAGCCGATGAAGCGTGAAAGCAGCTTTGATCATGGGAGCAAGCGGCGACATTGGTAAAGGAATTGCTGAAGAATTAGCCGGAAATGGCTGGTCATTGTATCTGCATTACCATTCCGATAAAGAAAGTGTAGAGCAGCAACTGCAAACGTACCGTTTCGCTTATCCCAAACAAGATTTTTTTGGTATTCATCTAGATATGACGGATGAGACTGGAATTGCTGTGTTCACCGAAAACATTTTTCAGTTGGATGCAATTATTTTTGCTAGCGGGTTTACAACCTTTCAGCTGCTAACGGAGGTTACTTCGGCTACAATGGATCAAATGTGGACCGTTCATGTGAAAACACCTATTTTATTGGCCCAGCGATTGCAGACTAAGTTGTCCTATTCAGGTAACGGCCGTATCGTTTTTATTAGTTCTGTTTACGGAGAGGCCGGAAGCCCGATGGAGGTGCTGTACAGTACGACAAAAGGGGCACAGTTAGCTTTTGTTAAAGCTTACAGTAAAGAAATAGCCAGCCTTGGAATTACGGTCAATGCAATTTCTCCCGGAGCTATTGCAACTAAAATGAATGCAACTTTCAGTCTAGAAGAAGTAGCGGAACTGGAAGCAGAAATCCCTGTTGGTCGGATGGGAACCATTTCGGAAATCAGTTTTTGGGCCCATCAATTATTGGATCCAAGAAGTGCTTACTTGACTGGACAATCGATTGTAGTGAGCGGCGGCTGGTTAAGATAACGAGCCGCAGAGCTGTCGAATGTAAAAGCATCCGATTAAAAAGGACAGGTTAAATAAAAAGAGATGTTTCTGAGTGTTTTGATGTGTTATAATTACAATGATATGAGCTTTTTATGCTCTCTAAACAAGAGAACAGGTAGGTGAAGACTTCATGAATGAAATCGGTGAAAAGTTACAAGAGGCTAGAAAAGCCAAAGGGTATACTTTGGATGATTTACAACAGATGACTAAAATACAAAAACGTTATTTGATTGCAATTGAAGAGGGCAATTATAATGTTATGCCAGGAAAATTTTATGCACGTGCTTTTATCAAACAATATGCGGATACAGTTGGATTAAATGGGGATCAGTTATTAGAAGAGTACACTGATATCGTGCCTCATACACACGATGAAGAGTATGTTGAAAAAGTATCCAGCAGCCAAACACGTTCTGGAAATAAAACAGGGAACGAATTACTCGGAAAAGTTCAAGATTATTTGCCGACTTTGGTTATTCTGTTGGTCGTTGTGGTTATTGCTGCAGCTATTTATTTCGCTTTTATTAAAACCAATCAATCTTCTCAAGAAAGTTTGATAACGAAAAACTCAGAAAGCGTAGTCGTTTCAAGCGCTGTTTCTAATTCGAACGATGCAAAAGATCCCTCAACTGAAGACTCTGCTACATCAGAATCAGAAAAAGAAGAAACGAAACAGGCTGTTTCTGTCCTGTCATCAACCGGTTCTCAAACAACCTATTCTGTAACAGGAACTACTGCAGAAAACACTGTTTCATTATCTGCTGAAGGCGGCGAAAGCTGGGTTAGTGTTGAAGCGGACGGAACGATGATCGATCAAGCGTTATTGACAGATGGCGATGTCTTGGATGCTGCTATTCCAGCTGATACAAAAACGGTTAACATCGTCGTGGGGAATGCATCTGTAACGGGTGTTAAATTAAATGATGAAAACGTAGATTATGCGCCTGAAGCAGCTAACGCCGTGACCCAAAAAATTGAGTTTCAATTTGAAGAAACAGAATAAACGAAATTGAACAATGAGAGTCCCTTATGTATGGAATACATCAGAGAGGATTCTTATTGTTTTGATTTTAACGTACTTAGAAAAAGAATAGAGAGAAGGCGATGTTTTGAATTTACCTAATAAACTTACGGTTGTTCGGATTATTATGATACCTGTATTTGTTATTATTTCCTTAGTTCCTTTGGATTGGGGTGTTTGGCATGTGTGGGGTTCAACCATTGAAATCACCCAACTGAGTGCTGCAATTATTTTTGCTTTAGCTAGTTTAACCGATTGGTTAGATGGAAAGATTGCCCGTTCTAGAGGATTGGTAACTAATTTTGGAAAGTTTGCTGACCCTTTAGCCGATAAAATGTTGGTTATGACAGCTTTGATTGTTTTAGTTGGACAAGGACTTGCTCCTTCATGGGTAGTAGCTATTATCGTCTGCCGCGAACTAGCTGTGACAGGTTTACGTTTATTGTTAGTAGAACAAGGTGGAACGGTGTTAGCAGCAGCATGGCCTGGAAAAATAAAAACGGCAACACAAATGATTGCGATCATTTTGTTGCAGATCGACAATTTACCATTTGCAGCTTTAGGGATTCCAATGGCTAGCATCATGCTGTACATCTGTCTGTTTTTCACTATTTATTCGGGAATCGATTATTTTATTAAAAACAGTGCAGTATTTAAAGGATCTATGTAAAAAAAATAGGAAGGAATGTTTTTAGTTAATTGAAGCATTCCTTTTTTTGTTGCCTCTAACCTATGCTAAACTACTACTAAGTAAAATCTGACTAAGAACACCTTTATTGAGTCAGAGGTCATTAAAGAACGAGGAAAAAGACAAAAATAAATAAATAGTGCATATACTAAAGTAAGGAGAAAAAAGATGAACGCTGAAATTATTGCTGTTGGAACGGAATTATTATTGGGACAGATCGTCAATACGAATGCCGCTTTTTTATCGCAACAACTCGCAACGTTAGGAATTGATGTGTACCACCAAGTTGTTGTAGGAGATAATCCGACCCGATTAAAAGAAGTGATCAAAATAGCAGAACAAAGAAGCGATTTGCTAATTTTAACGGGTGGCTTAGGTCCTACTAAAGATGATTTGACTAAGCAAGTGCTGGCAGAACATTTAAACAAAGAGTTGGTTTTGGATTCAGAGACTATGGCTAACATCACTGATTATCATAAAAAAATGAATCGAACAATGACGGAAAACAACCGGATGCAAGCACTGGTAATAGAAGGTGCAATGGTTTTGAAAAATCCGAATGGTTTAGCTGCTGGGATGTTTATCAAGCACAATGAGCAGACTTATTTACTATTTCCTGGTCCCCCGCATGAATTGAAAGCCATGTTTGTTCAAGAAGCAAAACCAATACTGCTAAGTTATGCTGATAAAGAAGATGTTTTAATGTCAAGAGTAATGCGTTTTTTTGGTATCGGAGAATCGCGTTTAGTTACTTTATTAGATGATTTGATCGAAACCCAAACCAATCCCACACTCGCTTCTTATGCGGGAGTCAATGAAGTGAGCGTGCGTTTGACGGCCAATGGAAGGACTGAGACGGATTGTCAAAAACTATTGGATGACTTAGAGGGAAAGATCCAAGACCGTGTAGGAGACTATTTATATGGGTATGGGGAAGAGACGCGCTTGGTCGAAGTAGTTGGTGAGCTGATCAAAAAACAACAATTGACTCTAACAGCTGCAGAGAGCCTGACAGGTGGAGCTTTTCAAAGTATGTTGACAACGACGGCTGGCGTTTCTGAATACTTTGAAGGGGGAGTAGTGACATATAGCAATCGTATAAAAGAAGACATCCTCGGTGTATCAAAAGAGACCATTGAACAATATGGGGTAGTCAGTGCACACTGCGCCATTGAAATGGCACAATGTGTTAAGAATCAATTTGGAACAGATATCGGTGTCTCCTTTACCGGTGTTGCAGGTCCTGCAGAATTAGAAGGACAAAAATCAGGAACGGTTTGGATTGGCTATGCTTTTAAAGATACCGTTTCTTATGCTAAATGCTTCCATTTTGGAAAAGGGCGCAACAGCAATCGCGAACAAGCAGTCTTATCGGCTCTGGATATGATCCGACGAGAATTGTTAGGGAAACCTATTGAGGGAAAAACTTATCTAAAAGATTAAAAAACCTGTTGGAAAAACAAACCGAATGTTTGTTCGCTTTTTTCTTGCTTTTAAATCAAAAAAAAGTTATAATAAGACTTGCGAGACTAATTAAAACAACTAACTAATTGAATGAATTTTGACAGATAGAAAGTAGTCAAGGAGGACACATTAATGGCAGAAGACCGTAAACAAGCATTAGATGCAGCATTGAAAAAGATTGAAAAAAACTTTGGTAAAGGTTCCGTAATGAAACTAGGGGAAAAAATCGATACCCGTATTTCTACTGTTCCAAGTGGCTCTTTAGCACTGGATGTTGCATTAGGAGTGGGCGGTTTCCCAAGAGGCCGAATCATTGAAGTTTATGGACCAGAAAGTTCTGGTAAAACTACAGTAGCACTGCACGCTGTGGCAGAAGTTCAAAAACAAGGCGGAATTGCCGCTTTTATTGATGCAGAAAATGCTCTAGATCCTAAATATGCTGCGGCATTAGGAGTAGACATTGATGAATTGCTTTTATCACAACCCGATACCGGTGAACAAGGACTAGAAATTGCTGATGCATTAGTATCAAGTGGAGCAGTTGACATCGTTGTAATTGACTCAGTAGCTGCTTTAGTACCGCGTGCAGAAATTGAAGGCGAAATGGGGGACAGTCATGTAGGGCTGCAAGCTCGTTTGATGTCTCAAGCTTTGCGTAAATTATCCGGTTCAATCAATAAAACAAAAACCATTGCGCTATTCATCAACCAAATTCGTGAAAAAGTTGGTGTGATGTTTGGTAACCCGGAAATTACTCCTGGTGGACGTGCTCTAAAATTCTATGCAACAGTTCGTTTAGAAGTAAGACGTGCAGAACAAATTAAACAAGGCACGGATATTATGGGAAACCGTACAAAAATCAAGGTCGTAAAAAACAAAGTAGCGCCGCCTTTCAGAGTGGCTGAAGTGGATATTATGTACGGAGAAGGGATTTCACAAGTCGGCGAGTTAGTAGATATGGGGTCAGAAAAAGACATCATTGATAAGTCGGGTGCTTGGTATTCTTATGAAGGCGAACGTATTGGTCAAGGACGCGAAAATGCTAAAAAATACTTTATAGACCATCCTGAATTACGAGCTGAAATCGAAGAAAAAGTTCGAGCAGCTTATGGTATTGGAGATGCACCAGCAGAGCCTGTTGAATCTGCTAAACCAGAAGAAATAAAAGAAGCAAAAGCAACTGTTAAAAAGAAAATTGCACCAGAAGAGATATAAACTTTATTAATAAGCCTAACAAAAAAACCATTCGTTTAGATTGGTTTTTTTGTTATAGAGAAAAATGAAAAAGATAAAGGAAAATAATCGATAAAATAGGATAGCGTTCTCATTTCAGGAACAAAAATGACCGAAACACCTCTAAAAGACATTATTAAGTTGACATGTTTGATGAGGACAATTAAAATTAAGATATCTATTACTTTATCTTTAGATAACAGGTAGGTTTTATTGGTAAATAAGTGTGTAGCTCTACCAAATAATTGATAAATAATAAATGACAAATTAAATATATGATACGGAGGTGGAAGAATGAATTTTATCAGTATAGCCTTCGCTATCGTTACTTTAGTTGTCGGTCTTTTTGTAGGATATGCTATCCGCAAATCAACCCATGAAAAAGAACTGGCTGGTGCTAGAAACACTGCAACTGGAATATTGGATGAAGCACAAAGAGAAGCAGAAACCATGAAAAAGGAAGCGATGTTAGAAGCGAAGGATGAAAACTACAAATACCGAACTGAAATTGAAACTGAGCTGAAAGAGCGAAGAAATGAGGTTCTAAGACAAGAAAATCGTTTGGTACAACGGGAAGATAACATCGACCGTAAAAATGATGGCTTAGAAAAGCGTGAACAACTGCTTGAAGCAAAAGAAGAGAAATTAAGTTCAAGACAACAACTAGTGGACGATTTGGAGAAGAAAGCGAAAGAATTGGTTGAGCAACAAGAAACCGAACTAGAACGTGTAGCTGCACTTTCAAGAGAAGATGCGAAACACATTATTATTCAAGAAACAGAAGATGACCTGTCACACGAATTTGCGGTAATGGTCAAACATTCAGAAGAAAAAGCTAAAGAAGAAGGCGATCGCCGTGCGCGTAACTTGATCGCTTTGGCCATTCAACGGTGTGCTGCAGATCAAGTATCCGAATCAACAGTTTCCGTGGTTACCTTACCAAATGATGAAATGAAAGGCCGCATCATTGGACGAGAAGGACGGAATATCCGAGCTTTGGAAACATTGACCGGTATTGATTTGATTATCGATGATACGCCAGAAGCGGTTATTTTAAGCGGCTTTGATCCGATTCGTCGTGAGATTGCTCGTATGACGCTTGAAAAATTGATTCAAGACGGCAGAATTCATCCGGCCCGAATTGAAGAAATGGTTGAAAAATCACGTAAAGAAATGGATGAACGTATTAGAGAAATTGGAGAACAAGCGACCTTTGAAGTGGGAGTCCATTCCATTCATCCAGATATTATCAAGATATTAGGACGCTTGCGTTTCAGAACAAGCTATGGGCAAAATGTTTTGCAGCATTCGATTGAAGTTGCAAAATTAGCGGGCGTATTAGCTGCTGAATTAGGCGAAGATGTGACTTTGGCTAAACGTGCAGGCTTGTTGCATGATATTGGTAAAGCTTTAGATCATGAAGTTGAAGGTTCACATGTAGAGATTGGCGCAGAAATCGCAATGCGCTATAAAGAAAACTCAACTGTGATCAACGCTATTGCTTCTCATCATGGCGATATTGAAGCCACATCTGTGATTTCTGTTTTAGTCGCTGCTGCGGATGCTTTATCTGCTGCTAGACCAGGAGCAAGAAGCGAATCGCTTGAGAATTACATTCATCGTTTAGAAAAATTAGAAAGTATTTCTAATGGTTTTGAAGGAGTAGAACAAAGTTACGCCATACAAGCCGGACGCGAAATCAGAATTATGGTTAAACCAGATAAAGTTGATGATTTGGAAGCTGTAAGTTTGGCGCGTAATGTCCGCAATCTGATTGAAGATGAGTTAGATTATCCAGGACATATCAAAGTAACGGTTATTCGTGAAACACGAGCGATCGAGTACGCAAAATAAAATGAGAATCAATGAAAAAACGAGACGACTATGCTTTAGTTGTCTCGTTTTTCGTTTAAGCTGTAAAAGAAAGGAATGTTTTTTCGTGGCTTTTCTTTACACAGATTTATTGTTAAAATAGAATAGATGCAACTAATAGAGAAGAGGCAATAAACATGAGATTATTATTTATTGGAGATGTCGTAGGTTCGATGGGCCGGGAAATGGTACACGATCATTTAGCAAAGTTAAAGCAAAAGTACAAACCTCAAGTCACCATTTTAAATGGCGAAAATGCAGCAGCAGGACGCGGAATTACCGAGAAAATTTATAAAGGTTTTTTACAAGATGGCGTAGATATTGTAACCATGGGAAACCATACTTGGGACAATCGAGAAATCTTCGAATTTATTGAAGATGCAAAAAAAATGATTCGACCGGCTAACTTTCCTGAAGGTACGCCTGGGAAAGGCATTGCTTATATTAAAGTGAATCAATTGGAATTGGCTGTTATCAATCTACATGGACGAGTGTTTATGTCAGATGTTGATGATCCTTTCCGAAAAGCAGATGAACTTGTTGAAGAAGCTGGTCAACGCACACCTTTGATTTTTGTTGACTTCCATGCTGAAACAACCAGTGAAAAACAAGCGATGGGCTGGTATCTTGATGGTCGCGTATCGGCTGTTGTTGGTACTCATACTCATGTTCAAACGAATGATGCGCGCATTCTACCTGCAGGCACAGCTTATTTGACCGATGCAGGTATGACAGGACCGTACGATGAAGTTTTGGGTATGAACCGTGATGCAGTAATAAAACGCTTTTTAACCCAAATGCCGACACGTTTTGAAGTGCCTAAAGAAGGACGTAAAATTTTATCCGGTTGTTTTATTGAACTTGATGATACAACGGGAGCAGCAAAAAAAATTGAACCAATCGTTATCAATGATGATCGACCATTTGGCGGAGACTTTTAATCAAAGGGACATAAAAACAGGAAAAACAAAAGGAAAGTATGAAAAGGGGGGATTAGCATGCCGCAAAAAACACAACATACCCCAATGATGGTGCAATATTTAGGAATCAAAGAGCAGTATCCAGACGCCTTTTTATTTTATCGCCTGGGAGACTTTTATGAGCTGTTCAATGAAGATGCGATCAAAGCATCACAATTACTGGAAGTTACTTTAACGACACGAAATAAAAATGCAGAAAATCCTATTCCAATGTGCGGCGTACCTTACCATGCTGCAAAAGGGTACATTGATGTTTTGATTGAAAAAGGCTATAAAGTGGCAATCTGCGAACAAGTAGAAGACCCAAAAACGGCTAAAGGTATGGTGAAACGTGAAGTTGTTCAGCTAATTACACCTGGTACGGCAATGGATTCTAAAACGATCGATGCAAAAACCAATAATTATTTGGCTGCTCTTTCGGTCACAGAAGAACAACAAATAACTATCGCCTATGCTGATTTAAGTACCGGCGAGCTGAAGGCTGCCCAACTAACTTCAATTGATGATGTTATCAATGAATTAAGCAGTTTAAAAACAAAAGAAGTTGTTTTTAAAGAAGCTGAGCATATTGAGCTGCAAACAGAATTACAGACAAAATTAGGCATACTGATCTCAACACAAAAAGACATTGAAGAAAATGCTGAATTTGCCTACTTGTCTAGTGAAGTAGAAAACACAGGTATTTTGTCGGTATTAAAAATTTTATTGTCTTATTTAAGTGTGACTCAAAAGAGAAGTTTAGCGCATTTACAAAAAGCAGAAGTTTATACACCGACACACTACTTAAAAATGGATCATTATTCTAAACACAATTTAGAGTTGGTTACATCTATTCGAACGGGCCAAAAAAAAGGTACCTTGCTTTGGCTAGTAGATGAAACAAAAACGGCAATGGGAGGACGCTTACTGAAACAATGGATTGACCGACCGTTGATTCAAGAAACCGCGATTCGCGCTCGACAAGACATTGTGGAAAGTTTAGTGAATCACTTTTTTGAACGAACCGATTTAAATGAAGCATTGACGCGAGTATATGATTTAGAACGTCTGGCGGGCAGAGTAGCTTTTGGGAATGTAAACGGCCGTGATTTAATTCAGTTGAAAACCTCTTTAGTACAGATTCCTCAATTAAAAGAGATCATTGAACTAATGAATAAAAATGAATGGGATTCGTTGTTGTCTGATTTAGATACGGTGCCAGAAGTTGTGTCTTTGATTGAGAATGCTATCAATGATGATGCACCTTTATCGTTGAAAGACGGCAGTGTAATCAATGATGGATTCAATCAAACCTTGGATCAGTACCGAGATGCTATGCGCAACGGCAAACGATGGATTGCTCAATTAGAAGCAGAAGAACGCGAAAAAACCGGCATAAAGACCTTGAAAATCGGCTATAATCGTGTATTCGGTTATTATATTGAAATTACTAAGTCCAATTTGGCCAATTTGCCAGAAGGAACGTATGAACGGAAACAAACGTTAGCGAATGCTGAGCGATTCATTACTCCGGAATTAAAAGAGAAAGAAACTTTGATTTTGGAAGCAGAAGAAAAATCGTTAGCATTAGAATACCGTTTGTTCACAGAAGTGAGAGAGACTGTTAAAGCTTATATTGAACGGTTGCAGTTATTAGCGAAGACAGTAGCAACGATTGATGTATTGCAAAGTTTTGCAACCATCAGTGAAAAGTATCATTACGTTCGTCCTGAACTGACATTTGACAGCCAAGACTTGATGTTGGTCAATGGACGCCATCCGGTGGTTGAAAAAGTTTTAGGTCAACAAACGTACGTCCCGAATAGTGTGGAGATGGATGCTAATACAGAAATCATGTTGATTACCGGACCAAACATGTCGGGGAAAAGTACTTATATGCGTCAATTGGCTTTAACGGTTATCTTGGCGCAAATGGGCTGTTTTGTACCAGCAGAAACCGCTAATCTGCCTGTTTTTGATCAGATATTTACTCGAATCGGAGCAGCGGATGATTTGATTTCTGGTCAAAGTACGTTTATGGTCGAAATGATGGAAGCTAACCAAGCATTGCGTCATGCGACTTCTAATAGTTTGATTTTATTCGATGAAATCGGACGGGGAACGGCGACTTTTGACGGGATGGCTTTAGCAGAAGCTATCATAGAATACATTCACAAACACGTGCATGCTAAAACCTTGTTTTCAACGCATTATCATGAATTGACGGTACTAGAAGAAGAGTTACCTGGACTGGTCAATACCCATGTAGGCGCCGTTGAAGAAGACGGCGAATTGATTTTTTTGCATAAAATGCTGCCAGGGCCAGTTGATAAAAGTTACGGGATCCATGTAGCCAAATTAGCCGGATTGCCAAATAGCTTATTATCTAGAGCAGCCGTTATTTTAGAGCGGTTAGAACAAAAAGAAGAAATCGTTTTAGGAAATCACACAGAGCCGAAAAATGTTCCACTTTCCAATGTGATGAAAGAAGAACCTACATCTGTTGGGGTATCGGAAGCAGCAGAAGGGCAATTGTCTTTATTTGGAGCACTAGACGAAACGGAATCAACGGTCATTAAAACTCTAACAGAGTTGAATTTACTCACGATGACGCCTTTAGAAGCGTTGAATGCCTTACATCAGCTCCAGCAACAATTAAATTAAGCAGATTGTTCCAGCGAGTAAAGAAAGGAGGAGAGAAAATGGCGAAAATTCAAGAACTGTCAGAAATATTAGCGAACCAAATAGCGGCTGGTGAAGTTATCGAACGCCCAGCTTCAGTGGTAAAAGAGTTGATCGAAAATGCTATTGATGCAGGAAGCACGCAAATCGATATTCTTATTGAAGAAGCAGGGTTGAGAAAAATTCAAATCATTGACAATGGCGTTGGAATTGATTCAGATGAGGTCTTGAATGCATTTAAGCGGCATGCAACAAGCAAAATTTATTCACGCGATGACTTATTTCGCATTCGTACATTAGGTTTTCGAGGAGAAGCTTTGCCAAGTATCGCCTCTGTTTCTGACATCACATTAGAAACCTCTACTGGTAGTCAGCAAGGAACATTTGTTAAGTTAAAAGGAGGACAAGTGATCGAAGAGCGGCCTAACCAAGCTAGAAAAGGAACGACGTTGACTGTAGAAAATTTGTTTTTCAATACGCCTGCTCGATTGAAATATGTTAAAACGCTGCAAACGGAACTTGCCAATGTAACAGACATTGTTAACCGTATGGCCTTGAGTCATCCACAAATAGCGTTTCGTTTGGTTCATGATGGCAATCAGTTGACGCGCACTGCTGGAAACGGCGATTTAAAACAAACGTTGGCTGGCATATATGGGGTTTCAACTGCAAAAAAAATGCGAAAAATAGAAAAAGAAGATTTAGACTTCAAAATTTCAGGCTATATTTCATTGCCTGAAATTACACGAGCTAGTCGAAACTATATTTCTATTATTATTAACGGCCGGTACATTAAAAATTATTTACTCAATAAGGCGATTATCGCCGGTTATCGTTCAAAATTAATGGTGGGGCGTTTTCCAATAGCTGTTATTGAAATTGATATTGACCCCCTTCTGATTGATGTTAATGTTCATCCTACAAAACAAGAAGTGCGTATCAGCAAAGAAAAAGAATTGATGGAGCTTATTGAAGCCGCCATTAACGAATGTTTAAGCGGAGAGCAGTTGATTCCTGAAGCATTGGGAAATTTGGGCTTTAAAAAAGAAACGCAACAAGCGCAGCAACCTACGGAACAAACACGGTTAGATTTTGCACAATCTAGCAGCGATGAAAAAGCAGAGCGGTCAATACCGTCAAATAATTGGCACACTATGCACTCACCACCAGCTGTTGAGCAAAGTCGATCAGTAGCATTTGAGGACACGTCTGGACAGGAAATGAAGCCAGAGGATTTTGTGTTTAATGAAAAAACGGATTATTCAGCAAGCGATCAACTAGAAGACATGAAGAAAATCGCTTCCGTATCAGACGCACATCGCCAACCCTATTTGCAAACAGCAGAAAAAATGTTAACAACAGAATCTCCGGAAAAAGACCAAGTAGCTCATTTGCCATTGTTAGAATACGTTGGTCAAATGCATGGCACGTATTTATTCGCACAAAATGAAAATGGGTTATATATCTTAGATCAACATGCGGCTCAAGAACGAATCAAATACGAATATTTCCGGAAGAAAATTGGAGAGGTCAGTACTGATCTACAGGATTTATTGGTCCCTCTTTTGCTAGATTACCCAAGCAACGATGCCATCAAAATTAAAGAAAACCAAGAAGCTCTAGAAAAAGTCGGTATTTATTTGGAACCATTCGGACAGAATAGTTTTTTATTGAGAAGCCACCCGGTTTGGTTCAACCAAGGAGAAGAAGAAACGATTGTTAGAGAAATGATAGATTTGCTGTTAGAGCAAGGGACCGTTAATGTTGCTAAGTTCCGCGAAGCTTCCGCTATTATGATGAGTTGCAAAGGATCAATCAAAGCCAATCATTATCTGAATGATACCGAAGCTCGTGCGCTATTAGTAGACTTAGCAAAAACCGAGAACCCGTATAATTGTCCTCATGGTCGACCAGTATTGATCCAATTCACAACAAATGATATGGAAAAAATGTTTAAACGTATTCAAGATTCTCATTAAATGAATGAGATAGGAAAGCGAACCGATAAGTTGAAGCTTAGCATTAAATGAGCTAAAATAAATAGAGGCGCTATGGATGATTTAAGCAAAATCAAATCAGAAATGTGTTTTTAGAACTAGAGAGGAGCCTTAAAATGACAAAATTTAGTCAAGAAGAACTCAAACAAACATTAACTCCTATTCAATATGAAGTCACACAAAATGAAGCAACCGAACGTCCTTTTACTGGTGAATACGATGCTTTTTACGATGACGGTATTTTTGTAGACGTCGTCAGCGGCAAACCACTATTCTCTTCAACAGATAAATATGATGCTGGTTGTGGCTGGCCATCGTTTACTAAACCCATTGCTTCTGAAGAAGTTGTTGAAAAAATGGATCGCAAACTTGGTATGGCTCGAACAGAAGTACGCAGCAAAGAGGCAAATTCTCATTTAGGGCATGTTTTTAATGACGGTCCAACAGAAGCTGGCGGTTTGCGTTATTGTATCAACTCTGCAGCTTTACGTTTTGTTCCAAAAGAAAAACTAGAAGAAGAAGGGTATGGCACTTACCTTAACTTATTTGCTTAACCGTATTAGATTCAAAACGGTAAAGAAAAACAGATCTAAAATGAATCCAACATCCTCTCTCAACTATGAGCAGAGGGTGTTTTCTTTATTCGAAAGATACATAATGAGCTGTGAAGTATAGAACGTTTCCAAGAAATAGAATGGGAGATTTTTTGAGAATCTCCCATTCCTTCCTAGAATATGATAGAATACTAAGGGAACAAGTGTGCTGTTTAGCAGCTTAGTAAAATGAATGGAGCTAAAAACATGTATGAGTACATTAAAGGAGTGGTAACGTTTGTTACCCCAGCTTATGTGGTTGTTGAAACAGGAGGATTAGGCTATCTGCTTTATGTAGCTAACCCATTCCGTTTTTCCAGCAAACTAAATGAAGAAGTGACGATTTACGTCCATCAAGCTGTACGAGAAGATGCAATCACACTCTATGGATTTAAAGATTACAATGAAAAACAATTGTATTTAAAATTAATCAGTGTGTCAGGGATTGGACCAAAAAGCGGGTTAGCTATCTTAGCAAATGATGACCATTCAGGTTTAGTGCATGCGATTGAAAGCGAAGACGCCACTTACTTAATGAAATTTCCTGGAGTCGGAAAAAAAACTGCTTCTCAAATTATCTTAGATTTAAAAGGAAAATTGGATGATTTAGATATTCCAGCGGTTCTGACTGAAGGAAATATCCAGCAAGAATTAGCATTGCCTTCAAACCATGAACCGGCTAATGAAGCATTGGAAGCTTTAGCTGCGTTGGGATACAGCGCAAGAGAAATCAAAAAAGTTGAACCTGAGATTCGAAAATTAACTAAGGAAACAACGGATGCTTATTTAAGAGAAGCTTTACGCTTATTGATGAAGAAATAAGCAGGATCAAAATACAGAAAGGGTGAACAACAGTGACTTATGAAGACCGGATTATTTCTGGAGAAAGCGATAGTATGGACGAGCTATCGATTGAAAAATCCTTACGGCCACAGTACTTAAACCAATACATTGGACAAGCAAAATTAAAATTAGAACTAGGCATTTATATCGAAGCAGCTAAAAGCCGTGAAGAAGCTTTAGACCATGTTTTATTATATGGTCCTCCAGGATTAGGGAAAACGACCATGGCAATGGTTATTGCTAATGAAATGGCTGTTAACATACGAACCACTAGTGGGCCAGCTATCGAAAAAGCTGGTGATTTAGTAGCCCTTTTGAATGAATTAGAAGCAGGCGATGTGTTGTTTATCGATGAGATTCACCGGATGCCGAGAATGGTAGAAGAAATGCTCTATTCTGCAATGGAAGATTATTTCGTTGACATCATTGTTGGGCAAGGACCGACGGCTCATCCCGTTCATTTTCCGTTGCCGCCCTTTACTTTGATTGGTGCGACCACACGTGCTGGGATGCTATCAGCGCCTCTTCGCGATCGTTTTGGAATCGTCTCGCATATGGAATATTATACGATCGAAGATTTAAGCGATATCGTCATCCGCTCAGCGGATATCTTTCAAACTGAGATTCATGATAGCGGAGCGTTGGAAATTGCCAAACGTTCTAGAGGAACACCACGGGTTGCCAATCGGCTTTTGAAGCGTGTACGGGATTATGCGCAAGTCCAATCTGACGGCATCGTTAATCAAAAAGTAGCTGATGCAGCTTTATCAATGCTGCGTGTGGACCAAAAAGGACTGGATTATGTCGATCAAAAGATGGTTCGGACAATGATCGAAGTCTATGGCGGCGGGCCAGTAGGACTGTCTACTATAGCAGCAAATATTGGGGAAGAAATGGAAACGATCGAAGATATGGTCGAGCCGTATTTATTGCAAATGGGCTTTATTCAGCGTACTCCACGTGGTAGAATTGTAACGCAGTTAGGTTTTGACCATCTTGGTTACCCTATAAACAACTAATAAAGACAGGAGCGTTTAAACATGTTATCAACAAATGATTTTGATTTTGAATTGCCTGAAGAGTTGATTGCTCAAACACCACTAGAAGATCGCTCCGGATCAAGACTTTTGATTTTGGATAAAGAAACTGGTGAAATAGAAGACAAGCACTTTACAGCTATTTTAGATGAGTTACATGCAGGTGATGCCTTAGTAATGAATGACACGCGTGTTTTGCCAGCTCGTCTTTACGGAACCAAACCTGAAACAGGGGGACACGTTGAGGTGTTGTTGTTAAAAAACACTTCAAATGATGAATGGGAAACATTAGTTAAGCCGGCTAAACGAGCTAAAGTTGGAACGGAAATTCATTTTGGAGATGGTCGTTTGAAAGCTGTGGTCAAAGAAGAATTGGATCATGGTGGACGAATCATTGATTTTTCTTATGACGGTATTTTTTTGGAAGTCTTAGAATCTCTTGGAGAAATGCCTTTACCGCCTTATATTAAAGAACGACTCGAAGACAATGAACGTTATCAAACGGTTTATGCAAAAGAAAATGGTTCAGCAGCTGCTCCTACAGCTGGTTTGCATTTTACTGAAGAGTTATTAGAAAAAATTAAAGCTAAAGGGGTTCAATTGGTTTTCTTAACATTACACGTCGGGTTAGGAACGTTCCGGCCCGTTAGCGTCGATTCCATTGAAGACCATGAAATGCATTCTGAATTTTACCGTTTATCTGAAGAAGCCGCTAGCCAATTAAATGAAGTAAAAAAGGCAGGTGGCAGAATTGTTGCTGTAGGAACAACTTCTATACGGACTCTTGAAACCATTGGGACAAAATTTAATGGCAGCATTCAAGCAGATAGCGGCTGGACTAGTATCTTTATTTCTCCAGGCTATGAGTTTAAGTTAGTTGATGCTTTTACAACTAATTTTCATTTGCCTAAGTCAACTTTGGTTATGCTCGTCAGTGCTTTTGCGGGAAGAGAGCAGGTTCTAGCAGCTTATGAGCATGCTGTAAAAGAAAAATATCGGTTTTTCAGTTTTGGAGATGCGATGTTTGTAAAATAAACAACAAAAAAGAGAAGCGGGCTGAAAATGCCAACTTCTCCTTTGTTTTAAGAGAGGTATGAGTGAACTTTTTTTTTAGAATCGAACTGTTTGGATATTAAACTTCTTTTGAAAAAACGACATGTGATTCTTTTATACTTTATTCGTTGCGTTCATTTAAGCGTAAACTAACTATCGAGCTAAGATTTGTTTTTTTTAATCGCCTACTTAACTGATTGACTTAACTGAATGGTTATTGAAACTGGTAAATCGAAACTGAATGTTGATTTTATTTGTTTCTTTGAAGCTAAACAAAAAAGAAAGTTTGTCGTTCACTCATACGTGCATCTCTCTTTACACTCATAATATAGCATGAAAAGGTATCGCTTACAAGTTAAGTGCTTAAGAAAACCAATTTATTTTAGGTTTCGGAAATAGACCGGTTTAAAAACTTGAATAGATTGAAAAATGTCGTAGTTCGTTTATTTTTAAAATACGGATCGCAAAAATATCTGTTTCTTATTTTGCGATAAAAGGCTATATTAGGTGGTAATAAAAGCCTCTTAAGGTCTAAGCGGGTTTGCAAAAAAAGAAAATTCTTAGTATAGTTACTAAAGTGTTAAAATACGATTGACAAAAATAAAATTGCCAAGAACAATGAAAGTAGGAAAATAAATATGTCTGAACCGGCTATTAAATACCGTTTAATAAAAAAAGAAAAACATACTGGTGCTAGATTAGGAGAAATCATTACTCCTCATGGAACCTTCCCTACACCAATGTTTATGCCAGTAGGAACACTGGCATCCGTTAAGAGTATCGCACCTGAAGAGTTAGAAACTATGGGAGCAAATATTATTTTAAGCAATACCTATCATCTATGGTTAAGACCAGGAGAAGATATTGTCGAAGAAGCGGGTGGATTGCACAAATTCATGAATTGGGATAAAGGAATCTTAACCGACTCTGGTGGGTTTCAAGTATTCTCATTGAGTGATATGCGCCGCATTGAAGAGGAAGGGGTTCATTTTAGAAATCATCTGAACGGTTCGAAAATGTTTCTTTCTCCAGAAAAAGCTATCGGCATCCAAAATAAGTTAGGTCCGGATATCATGATGAGTTTTGATGAATGCGCTCCTTTTGAAGAAAGTTTTGATTATGTGAAAAAATCTGTTGAGCGAACTAGCCGTTGGGCAGAACGTGGACTAAAAGCTCATGCTAAACCCAACCAACAAGGATTATTTGGTATTATCCAAGGCGCGGGCTATAAAGAATTGCGTCAGCAAAGTGCTAGAGATTTGGTTTCAATGGATTTTCCTGGTTATTCAATCGGTGGTTTATCCGTTGGAGAGCCTAAACACTTGATGAATGAAGTGTTGGATTACACTACACCGCTGATTCCTGAGGACAAACCTCGTTATTTGATGGGAGTAGGAACAGCCGATTCTTTGATTGACGGAGTTATTCGCGGTGTAGATATGTTTGATTGTGTATTGCCGACGAGAATTGCTCGTAATGGAACGTGTATGACCAGCAAAGGGCGAGTAGTTATTAAAAATGCACGATACGAACGGGATTTTGGCCCGCTTGACGACAAATGTGATTGCTACACTTGTAAGAACTATACTAGAGCGTATATTCGTCATTTAATCAAAGCAGATGAAACGTTTGGTTTACGCTTAACGAGTTACCACAACCTTTATTTCTTGTTAAATGTGATGAAAAACGTTAGACAAGCTATCATGGACGATAACTTGCTTGAATTTAGAGAAAACTTTTTTGAAGAATATGGGTACAATAAACCAAATGCTAAGAATTTCTAACAATTCTTAAAAATGTGTAGTACTGAAGGGCAAAGTTTGGTACAGTTAGTACTAGGCTAGATCGAATCGATGAAAGAATGGAGTGAAGAAATGGATTTTATTATTACTATTTTACCTTTTGCTGCGATTATGGGATTGATGTATTTTATGATGATCAAACCACAAAAAAAAGCGGCTGAAAAAACTAAAAACATGTTGGACTCTTTGAAAAAAGGTGACGGTATTGTAACAATTGGTGGCTTGCATGGAATCGTTGATGAAATTAACGATGTAGAAAAAACGGTTGTTCTTGATTGTGAAGGCATTTTCTTAACCTTTGAAAGACGCGCAATTGCACGCATCAAAGATGTCGCTGTTGCCTCAACGATTGAAACATTTGAAGCCAATCCAGAAGATACCAACGACGTAGAATAAAATAAAAGCGATCATTTAGTGAAACAAAAGAGAGGATGAAGAGTCTTTTCTTTTGTTTTTTTTCACTACTAAAAATGAATCAATAATTGGGCAAAAAAATCCCCCAACGTAAGGAGTGTTTGATTTGGCTAATGATTCAACACCTTTATTTGAAAAGTTGGAACCCTGGTTAAACTTGAAAATCCAAGAATTCCACACACTGGGTTACCAACAGATTACAAAAGAAGATCTATGGCATTATTTAATGTATTTTTCTTGGAAAAAAGCTATTCCCAAACATTATTACCAACAAATTCGGCAAGTCATGACGTTGACTCCTAATGATTATTTAGATTTTGCCTCTGTAGAAGCGCTGATTTCTCCAGCTAGTTCATTAGACGATATGGATTTAAAAAGTTTATTTTAAGAAAAAGGCTAAGGCCTTTTTTTTATATTCAATTGTGAATAAAGTTCTATTCTTGTCGACAAGAGTTGTTTAGAAATCAAACTAATTCAGATAGACGAAAATCAATTATAACCTTTATACGTTAGGGTTTTAAAGGTTTTTTGTAAAATGTTAAAAACTTTCCATTAAAAGCTTTACAATTTTTGAATAATAGCTTATGCTTGTATTGTGAAAAAGATAACAATAAGAAATAGGGGGAGTAAATGATGACTTCTACAAATACAGCTTCTACAAACACGCTAGAAAAGATTGCGAAAACTGAAAAAAAGACCAATGGAAAAGAAAGAACGGTTCGCACTCAAATCGATGAAATGATTTGTAAAGGGAAAAAGTCTTTAACTATGTTAGAAACATTTGATCAAGAAAAAATTGATCATATTGTCCATCAAATGGCTTTGGCAGGATTAAGTGAACACATGACATTAGCAAAAATGGCTGTTGAAGAAACTGGTCGCGGTATTTATGAAGATAAGTGCATTAAAAATATGTTTTCAACAGAATCTATTTGGAATTCGATTAAAGATAATAAAACAGTAGGAGTTATCAGTGATGACGATCAATCACAGTTAATCGAAATAGCTACACCAGTGGGAATAGTCTGTGGGGTAACTCCAGTAACGAATCCAACTTCAACGACTTTATTCAAAGCTTTGATTTCCATCAAAACAAGAAACCCGATCGTCTTTGCTTTTCATCCTAGTGCACAAAAATGCTCCGCAGCAGCAGCACAAGCGGTTTTAACTGCCGCTGTTGAAGCTGGAGCACCTGAAGATTGCATTCAATGGATCAAGCAACCTTCTCTCGAGGCAACTAATGCATTAATGAATCATCCTGATGTTGCAATCGTTTTAGCTACTGGAGGTTCCGGTATGGTTAAAGCAGCTTATTCAACAGGGAAACCTGCTTTAGGGGTCGGTCCTGGAAATGTACCGAGTTATATCGAAAAATCAGCTAAAATCAAACGAGCTGTCAATGATATCATTGCTTCTAAGTCATTTGATAATGGTATGATCTGTGCTTCTGAACAAGCTGTTATCGTGGACCAAGAAATTTATGGAGCAGTAAAATCAGAATTTGAAAAGCATCAAGTTTATTTTGTTAAAGTTAATGAACTAGAAAAATTAGAAAATGCAGTGATGAATCAAGATAAAACAGCTGTAAATCCTGCTATTGTCGGGCAATCGGCTTGGGAAATCGCTGAACTTGCAGGGCTGAAAATACCTAAAGAAACGAAGATAATTGTAGCTGAATTAGCTGGAGTCGGAAAAGATTATCCATTATCACGCGAAAAACTTTCCCCAGTACTAGCAATGTTAAAAGCAGAATCTACTGAACATGGCTTTGACTTAGCTCAAAAGATGTTGGAATTAGGCGGATTAGGGCATTCTGCTGCTATTCATACGTTAAATGACAAGCTAGCGAGAAAATACGGGGAACAAATGAAAGCTTGCCGTATTTTAGTGAATTCACCAACAGCACAAGGCGGCATAGGAGATTTGTACAATAATATGATTCCATCCTTAACGTTAGGTTGCGGTTCATATGGGAAAAACTCTGTATCTAAAAATGTTTCCACTATTGATTTATTGAATATCAAGACAATTGCGAAACGGAGAAATAATATGCAGTGGTTTAAACTACCGTCAAAAATTTACTTTGAAAAAAACTCGATTCATTATTTGCAAGAAATGGAAAATGTTGAAAGAGTCTTCTTGGTTTGTGACCCAGGTATGGTTGAATTCGGTTATGCAGACAAAATTATCAATGAACTCTACAAGCGTAAAAATCGCGTGCAAGTAGAAGTTTTTTCAGCGGTTGAAGCTAATCCATCAACCAATACCGTTATGGCAGGGACAGAGGCAATGATCCAGTTCCAACCGGACACCATTATTGCTATCGGCGGTGGATCAGCGATGGATGCTGCAAAAGGCATGTGGCTATTTTATGAAAAACCAGAAACAGAATTTTTTGGGGCGAAACAAAAATTTTTAGACATTCGAAAACGGACTTACAAAATTCCGACTTTAGATAAAACCCGATTTATTTGTATTCCGACAACTTCTGGTACAGGTTCGGAAGTTACTCCTTTTGCGGTGATCACGGATAGCAAAACACATGTGAAATATCCGTTAGCTGATTATGCTTTAACGCCAGATGTTGCGATTATTGATCCCCAATTTGTAATGAGTGTTCCTAAATCAGTGACAGCCGATACCGGAATGGATGTGCTGACTCATGCAATTGAATCCTATGTTTCTGTTATGGCAAGCGACTATACAAAAGGGTTGAGTTTACAAGCAGTCAAATTAGTATTTGAACATTTAAGGGATTCTTATGAGTACGCGAATGAAGAATCACGAGAAAAGATGCACAATGCCTCTACCTTGGCTGGTATGGCTTTTGCAAATGCATTCTTAGGAATCAATCATTCAATAGCTCACAAAATAGGCGGTGAATACAACATTCCTCATGGTCGGACGAATGCCATTTTACTGCCTCATGTCATTCGTTACAATGCAAAAGATCCTTCAAAACATGCACTATTTCCCAAATACGAGTATTTCCGTGCGGATGAAGATTATGCGGAAATAGCACGATTTATGGGATTCAAAGGCACAACGACTCAAGAGTTAGTTGAATCGTTGATTGCTGAAATCGTTCAATTAGGAAAAGATGTCGGCATTGAAATGAGCTTGAAATCTCAAGGAGTAACGCAAGAAGTATTAGATGCTACTGTTGATCATATGGCTGAATTAGCGTTCTTAGATCAATGTACGACAGCTAATCCAAAACAACCTTTGATTAGTGAACTGCGTCAAATTATTATTGAAGCCTACGAAGGCGAATAAAAATTCAGCGTTTTTATAAATGAAAGAGCCAGAACAAAATCAACTTTTGTTCTGGCTCTTTACATCTTGATTTATGGTCCATAAAATAATTTTAGGCTTTCCTAAACTTAATTTATGGATGTGTTGCTTTAAAAAGAAGGAAAAGCTATAATTAAAAGGAGTTCAGCAAGGGTAAAAAAAGGAAAAGCAGGTGATACAAATGACACCCAATAAGGAAGATTATTTAAAAAAAATATATGAACTTGGTGGGACGGATACTAAAATAAATAACAAAGAAATAGTGAAAGGGTTGGAAGTTTCAGCAGCATCCGTTAGCGAAATGATGACAAAACTATTGAAAGAAGGATTTATTGAACGAATCCCTTACCAAGGCGTACAGTTAACAGCAGAAGGACTGCGCAAAGCCAGTATACTGGTGAGAAAACATCGCTTATGGGAAGTGTTTTTAGTGGAGCATTTATGCTATTCGTGGAATCAAGTTCATGAAGAAGCAGAAATTTTGGAACACGTTTCATCCACTGAACTAACCAATCGCTTGGAAGCTTATTTAGATTATCCAACAGTTTGTCCTCATGGGGGGATGATACCGAACAAAGAGGGTGTTTTAAATGAACCTCCTTTGCAAACTCTAGCTGAAAAGAAGGTAAATGAAAAAATTGTGATCAAGCGCGTAGCGGACCAAAAAGATCTGCTTGATTACTTAGTATCAGTAGGAGTAAAAGTCAATGACGAATACACGATTAGCGACATTGGTGCTTACGAAGGCCCCATTACAATTGAAAAAGGACAAGCAAGCATTCCGATTAGTTTTAAGGCAGCTACGAGCATTTATGTAGAAGCAATCTAAGTAGCGCCTATCCTATAAGGAAGAGTATTTTCTATTAAGGAATGAAGCGCCCCCGTAAATTGGATTTCAACATCTAACTTATGGAGGCTTTTTTGGTTTTTGGAAGAAAGTAATCTGGCAGTTTTTTTGAGTATCTTGAACAAGAATGTACGTTCGCGTATAATAAAGAGGAAAGGAGGCGAAGAAGGTGAAAATAGGGGTAGTGCAATTTGACGAACCGATCAGAGATACATCAAGAAAAATTATTCACGTAGATATGGATGCCTTCTTTGCCTCTGTTGAAGAAAGGGAACATCCCGAATTAAAAGGACAGCCTATTATTATTGCGAAACATCCGAGATTAACGAGCGGAAAAGGTGTCGTTTCTACCGCTAATTATGTTGCAAGAACATATGGTGTCCATTCTGCTATGAGTGCTCAAAAAGCTTTTGAATTGTGCCCCGATGGAGTCTTTATCCAAGGAAATTATGAGTTATACCGAGAAGTATCAGAAAAAGTCCGTGCGGTTTTTAAGCGGTATACAGATATTATTGAACCACTATCTTTAGATGAAGCTTACCTGGATGTGACTGAAAATAAGCAAGGCTTTAAGAGTGCGACGCATATGGCTTACGCTATACAAAAAGAAGTCTGGGAAAGTGTCCGCCTAACTTGTTCAGCTGGAGTGTCTTACAATAAGTTTATTGCTAAATTAGCCTCGGATTATAAAAAACCAGCTGGTGTTACAGTGATACCACCGGATCAAGCCTTACTCTTTTTAAAAGAATTGCCGATTGAAAAGTTTTATGGAGTCGGTAAAAAAACTGTGGAACGGATGCACGAATTGAAGATTTTTACAGGAGAAGATTTATACCAAAAAGATGAAATGGAATTGATCCATCTTTTTGGCAAGATGGGGTATTCTTTGTACCGTAAAGTTAGAGGAATTGATGATTCACCGGTACGCACGAGTCGTGAAAGAAAATCGGTCGGTAGAGAAAATACGTATGAAAAAAACTTGACCACAGAAAATGAAATAATGGCAGAATTAAGATTTTTAGCAAAAAAAGTCGAACGTTCGTTGCTGAAGGAACAAAAACATGGAAAAACCGTTGTATTAAAAATTCGTTATTCAAACTTTGAAACCGTAACGAAACGAATCACGCTGCCTAATTCGATCAAAGATGCTGAAGAAATTTTTTTCCAGATTCAAAGTTTATGGGATGATATCGGAGAGCTTCAAAAAGGAATTAGGCTTCTAGGGATTACAGTTACGACCCTAGATCCGCTGACATTTGAAAATATTGTTTTGCCGCTTTGGGAAAATGACATCAGAATGTAGGGTTAGCTAAGCGACCCATAGTGCTAAATTGCAATCTCTTTTTCACAAGGGTATAATAAAGACATTAATACAGTTTTACTGGAGTGTTCTATTGAAAGGGGAGCTCAAGAATGAAGGTATCATGGCATGGACAATCGTGTGTACAAGTTTTGACAGATACAGGGTATACTATTTTAATCGATCCGTTTATCACAGGTAATTCTAAGAGTGACTTGAATCCAGAAACAGTAGCAGCAGATGTTATTATTATTACGCATGCACATGCTGATCATATCGGCGATACAGAAGCTATTGCTCACAGAACAGATGCTTTGATTGTTGCAAATGTGGAAATCGCAGAATTTTTCGAATCAAAAAAATTGAAAACACATGGAATGCAGATGGGTGGGAAACATGCCTTTGATTTTGGAGAAATTAAAATGACACCTGCTATTCATGGTTCGTCTTACGAAATAGACGGAAAACCAACGACACTGGGACTAGCTGCGGGTATTATTTTTCATGCTGATGGAAAGACGCTCTATCATGCAGGAGACACCGCTCTCTTTTCTGATATGCAGTTGATTGGAGCCTACAGACCTCTCGATATAGCCTTTTTACCGATTGGGGACAATTATACAATGGGCATTGAAGATGCTACACTAGCAGCATCTTATTTAAAGGCTAAAACGGTTGTTCCGATTCATTACAATACATTCCCTTTGATTGAACAAGACCCGGAGGCTTTTTGTCAAAAATTAGCAGGGAATCAAGGTCGTGTATTAGCTGTAGGAGAAATTTTAGAGGTTTAAAAGAGCAAAAGTTTTTGGAGGGTAGCAAATGGCCACGAAGCACGATCAAATATTAGCTTATATAGAAACTTTACCTGTTGGAGAAAAAATCTCTGTCCGTATCATTGCCAAAAATTTGCGAGTCAGTGAAGGAACGGCCTATCGTGCGATC
This sequence comes from Carnobacterium sp. CS13, assembly GCF_016653495.1. Lineage (NCBI taxonomy): Bacteria > Bacillati > Bacillota > Bacilli > Lactobacillales > Carnobacteriaceae > Carnobacterium > Carnobacterium sp. CS13. The sequence goes on from NZ_CP067364.1 coordinate 727,705, forward strand.
AAAGATGCACAAAATAGCGGATTGGTTTCTACTATTCAAAGAGTGGGGACCATTCGAATTGAACGGAAAATGAAGGAAAGTATTGAAACCCTCAGTTATGGAGAAGTTGTGAAGATTATCGAAGGAGATATTTTAGGCGGTGAAAAAGGCTTAAATAATGATTTGAATAAATTTATCATTGGTGCAATGACAGACGATGCCATCGTCCGCTACATCACTCCTGGCTCTTTAATGATAGTCGGCAACCGTGAAAGCGTTCAGGAACTGGCTTTGAAAAAAGGCGCCGCTGTTTTGATCACAGGTGGTTTTGATACAAGTGATAAAATTATCAATTTAGCCAACGAATTAGCATTGCCTTTGATCAGTACTACTTATGATACATTTACTGTAGCGACAATGATCAATCGAGCAATGACGGATCAGCTGATAAAAAAAGAGATCATTGTCGTTGGAGACATTTATACGAAATTAGAGCAAACAATGTATTTGAATGTAGAAGATACTGTATTGGATTACCGTAAATTAAACGAAAAAAGCGGTCATACTCGTTTCCCGGTAGTCAGTAAAAACTTACGTTTAGTGGGCATTGTGGCTGCTAAAGATATGATTGGAAAAGCTGATCAAATAAGTATTGAACGAGTGATGACCAAAGATCCGACACTTGTAAAAACACATATGAGTGTCGCCAGTGTGGGGCACTTGATGATTTGGGACGAATTAGAAGTCATGCCGGTAGTTGAAGATAATTTGACTCTTATGGGGATTATTTCTAGACAAGACGTTATGAAAGCTATGCAGTCGGCACAACGTCAACCTCAAGTTGGCGATACGATCGCAGATCAAATCGAAGAACAAATAGAACTAAGCAGTGAAGATCCCGATGACTGGGCTTCAGCCATCCCATCTTACAAGTTTAGTGTAACGCCGCAAATGACGGACTCCGTTGGAACCATTTCATTTGGTGTGTTAAGTGAAATCATAACCAGTTGTGCGAAACGTTCGTTGCTGGTTTATCAGAAACGGAACGCGTTGATTGAACAAATGGATTTGCATTATTTTAAAATGATTCAATTAGAGAGTGTTTTAGAAATCAAACCCAAAGTCTTTGAAATAGGCAGACGTTCGTCAAAGTTTGATATTGAAGTCTATGTTGAAAATGTATTGGTTGCAAAAGCAATCGTTATTTGCCAAATGATGCAAAGAAATTAAAAGGAGCAAGCAGTTATGACACGTTTACCTTATGAAGAAGTCCTAGAGGTTATTAAAACCTATGAAACCATTATTGTTCACCGCCATATGCGTCCTGACCCAGATGCTCTTGGATCACAAGGAGGGCTAGTAGAAATCTTGAAAGCTAGTTTTCCTGCTAAAAAGATCTTGAAAGCTGGTGGGCCAGTCGGAGATTTAGCGTTCTTAGCGACAATGGATGACGTAATGGATAAAGATTACCAAGATGCTTTAGTCATCGTGACAGATACAGCTAATCGGCCAAGAATCAGCGATGAGCGGTATCTCAAAGGCACAAAATTAATCAAAATCGATCATCATCCCAATGACGATGCTTATGGAGATTTTCAAATTGTTAATATAGAAGCGAGCAGCTGCAGTGAAATCATTGTTGATTTTTATACAGCTAATCAGCAGCAGTTAACTATGACAGATGAAGCCGCGCGTTTGTTATACGCGGGAATCGTGGGAGATACAGGGCGATTCCTGTATCCTTCCACAACACCGCATACGATGCGTGTGGCTGCAGGGTTAATGGAATATAATTTTATTCCGAATGAAGTGAACAATCAAATGAATGTCATTTCTCAAAAAGTAGCGAAATTAACCGGCTATGTTTTACAAAACATTGAACTTACTTCTACAGGTGTAGCCAAAGTTATGTTGACTAAAGAAGTGATGGAACGGTTTGGCGTAATGGATACAGAGACATCTTCCATTGTAGCGGTACCAGGAACAATGGAAGGCGTATTGCTTTGGGGAATTTTTGTTGAGCAGCCAGAAGGTCATTTTCGATGCCGCTTAAGATCAAAAGGTCCTGTTATCAATGAAATTGCAAAACTTCATCACGGTGGCGGACATCCTTTAGCTAGTGGAGCAAACGCTAAAAATAGAGCGGAAGTGGATCAAATTATTGCAGAACTAGAGCAAGCTGCACGACTCTGGAGTTAAGAAAAGAAACAAAAAGCAAAGAGCTACTGCTCTTTGCTTTTTGTTTCATCTATAGATGTTGGTTTTGTTTCGGGCGGTTTATTAGCGGAAGGATGTTTAACGATATCAATTGTTTCAATGGTGCTGTTTCCTGATTTCATAACCGTAAACGTGTATTCCCCAGAAGTAAGAGTCTCGCCTTCTGCGATATCGTATTTTTCATTCAACATCCAACCGCCGATAGTATCAACATTTTCCTCTTCAATTGAAAGGCCGAACAGTTCATTGATTTCATCGACGAGCATTCTGGCACTTACCCGATAATGATTTTCGCCGACTTTTTTGATCTCAGGCTCATCAACACTTTCATAATCATCACTAATGTCTCCGACAATTTCTTCAACGATATCTTCCATCGAAAGCATTCCGCTGGTTCCACCGTATTCATCCACCAGAATTGCAATTTGGTTTCGTTCTTTTTGCATTTTGACCAGCAATTCTTTAATAGGAATCGTTTCGATGACACGAATAATGGGACGGATATATTTAGAAAAATCAAACGTTTCATAATGATTAGCTTCGACAGCATCAACAAAAGCTGAAAAAATTTCTTTCGTATTAAGCGTTCCTAAGATAATATCTTTATCGCCATCTTGAATAACGGGATAACGAGTGTAACGTTCTTCACTAACTAATTGACTAATTTCTTTCAATGACATATCTGTTGAGACAGTCACCATTTCTGTTCGAGGAACCATGATTTCGCGACTCATTCGATCGTCAAAGGCGAAAACATTTTCAACAAATTGGTATTCATCACGGTTGATTTCGCCGCTTTTTAAACTTTCGCCCATAATGATGCGAAGTTCTTCTTCAGAAACACCTTCGCCAAATTCACTTTTTGTTGGAACTCCTAAAGCCTTGGAAATCGCGTTTGCTAATTTATTTAGAACAAATACAATCGGGTACATTAAACGAAACCAAAATTGTAAAGGTTTAGCTATCATTAACCCGATTTTTTCGGTATTAGTGATAGCGATATTTTTCGGCACGAGTTCCCCAATAACCACTTGCAAAAAAGTTAATACGGTAAAAGACAATACAACAGAAATGATTTTGGAAACAGAAGCTGGAAGGCTGATATTGGAAAAAAGAATATCGAATAAACGCCCGAATGTCGGACTTCCTAACCACCCAATAGCTAGAGAAGTAACTGTAACCCCAAGTTGGGTCGCAGATAGATAGGTATCCAGGTTTTGCGACATGGTTTTTAACAGTTCAGCTTTTTGGTTCCCATTTTCAATCAGAAAATCGAGTCTTGAAGGACGAATGCGGACAAGAATGAATTCTGACATGACAAATACAGCTGCAATCAATAAAATAACAAAAAATAAAATCATACCAGTAGTTATTGACAAATATATGCTTACGTCAACAAAACGTAAGCTTCACCTCCTTGTAATAATACTATCTTGATCCTGAACGACTCGATCCTTCTTACAAAATATTTTCATTTTATAATGAGTAAAAATCCTTTAGAATAAAATAGTTTAAAATATAAAAATAATCAAAAGAAAGTTTTTTTGTATAAATTCGTTTCTTTTGATCCGTTAATAGTTTTATTCTGTTTTCTGTCCCAAAGGATCTCACCTCACTTTTAATGGTTGCTAAAAAATAGTGCATGCCTACACGGTTTTATAGAAAAAAATGGACTTTTTCCATCTTAAAAAAGTCTTATAGGTTTACTTTACCTTAATATGGTAAAATGTTAAAGTAAAAAACTTATTTATTTCTTCATTACAGATAATTATAAGCAAACGCAATTAGCTTTTTACAGCAATAATATCCTACTTTAGTAGGATATTATTGTGCTTAGTAGTTTGATACACTGCTTATAATGGATGCGAAAACAGTTAAAATGAAAACACAAAGGATGACTAATTAAAATGAATGGAAAATTATTTTTTGAAAAGCTAAAAGAACAGCTGAACAAGATTTGGCAGTGGTTACGCCCTTATTTAGCAGCTTTTAGTAAGAGTTTAAAAAGAGCGTGGAAAAATTATCATGTGACAAAAATTATTATATTACTTGTTTTGATCAGTTCTTTGTTTGGCAGCGGCTATTTATTATACTTAGCTAAAACAGCGAATGTTTCTACTTTGAAAGCTGGACTTGAACAAACGACGACTGTTTATGATATCAATAATGAAGAAGCTGGAACCCTTTATTCTCATAAAGGTACTTTTGTTTCGCTAGAAGAGATCTCTCCTTCTATCCAAGCTTCGGTTATTTCGACGGAAGACAAACGTTTCTATGACCATAAAGGGTTTGATGTGATCGGTATTGCTCGCGCAGCGGTTGGCTTTATCGTAAATCGCGGCAATATCAGCGGAGGCGGAAGTACTATTAGTCAACAGTTAGCCAAAAATGCTTATCTTACATTAGATCAAACATTGATCCGGAAACTAAAAGAATTATTTCTAGCAATCGAAATAGAAAAAGAATATACGAAATCAGAAATTTTAGAAATGTATTTAAACAATTCCTATTTTGGCAATGGTGTCTGGGGAGTGGAAGACGCTTCTCATAAGTATTTTGGAAAACCAGCAACGGATGTTTCTTTATCAGAAGCGGCAACGATTGCCGGTATGCTGAAAGCTCCAACAAACTACAACCCCAAAGATAATATGGAACAAGCTATCGCACGCCGTAATGTCGTGTTAGACTTACTGGTTAAAAACGAAGGTGTTACGGAAGAAGTAGGGGCATCCGCTAAAAAAGAAACCTTGACGTTAATAGACAATTACCAACAAACAAATGGTTATCAATACCCTTATTATTTTGATGCCGTTATCGAAGAAGCTATTAATAAATATGGTCTGGGAGAGGAAGAAATTTTAAACAAAGGGTATAAAATTTATACTTCCTTGAACCAAGATTACCAACAAAGGATGGATCAGGCTTATGCCAACGATTGGCTTTTTACTGATGCAGCCGATGGGACATTATTACAAAGCGGTTCAGTAGCCATGAATCCTCAAACAGGCGGCGTATTTGCTGTTGTTGGCGGAAGAGGCGAACATACTTTTAGAGGGTTTAACCGCGCAACTCAAATCAAACGTCAGCCTGGTTCGATCATGAAGCCATTGGCAGTTTATACGCCCGCACTCGAAGCTGGGTATACGATCAATTCAATGTTGCAGGATGAAAAAAAATCTTATGGGTCAGACGATTATACACCGGAAAATTACACGCGCACCTATGCTGGCGAAGTACCGATGTACCAAGCTGTGGCTCAAAGCTTAAATGCGCCGGCAGTTTGGTTATTAGATAAAATAGGTTTAGAAAAAGGCATCAAGAAAGTTGAAAAATTTGGCATACCGGTAGAGGAAGATGATAAGTATTTAGGTTTAGCATTAGGAGGAACAACAGGTGGAGTTTCTCCATTGCAAATGGCGAGTGCCTACACAACTTTTGCAAATGGCGGGATACGCAGCGATGGATTCTTTATTACTAAAATTGTTGACGCAACTGGCGCGATCATTGTTGACCATACAGAACCGAAAGCTAAAAAAGTCACCAGTCCGGAAGTAGCGGAGCAGATGACGAGTATGTTAATGGGTGTTTTTACAAGCGGAACAGCAAGCAACAATGCTCCGAACGGCTATACCATCGCTGGTAAAACAGGAAGCACGGAAGTATCGTTTAATGAATCTGGCGGAACAACAGATCAATGGACTGTCGGATATACACCGGATGTTGTAGTAGCTACATGGATGGGCTTTGACCAAACAGATGAAAATCATTATATGGGCACAGGAAGCTCTACAGGCGTAGGTCCTTTATTTAAACTGCAGATGGAAAATGTCTTACCCAAAACGCCGCAAACGCCATTTGGCACGCAAAGCGCAGAAACCATTGTCCAGTCTAAATCAGAAGAGCAGCCACAATGGAAAGAGGATCTAAAAGAGAACGTCGATTATTGGAGCGAACAATTTAAAAAAGGTGCTGAAAATTTAAAAGACAAAGCTGGTAAGCTGTTGGATCGCTTAAAAGATCAATAAACGAATAAAAATATTGTGAAAATAAAAGGGATTATTTGGAAAAGAAAATAAAAAATGGTATAGTAAACAGGTGAAGATAAAAATACCGGGAGAGTGATTTAGATGATGGATACGAACATTTATGATACAGCTAACCAACTCGAAAAAGAATTAAGAGAAACGGAAGCTTACGCTGATTTACAAGCAGCTTTTGCAGCCGTTAAAGAAGATCCTGAAGCAAATGAAGTGTTTCAACAATTCCAAGAGATTCAAATGAGTTTGCAACAAAAACAAATGTCTGGTGAAGAGATTTTGGAAGAAGAAATCAAAGAAGCTCAAGAGATGGCATTGAAATCAGGCGAGAACCTTATCATTAAAGATTTAATGGAAGCAGAACAAAAATTAAGCACATTGATTGATGACTTAAACCGTATCATTATGAAACCTATTCAAGATATTTATCAAGGGTAATCTAGTAAAAAAGAGTTCACTAGAGTTTAGCTATTGTAGTGAACTCTTTTTTTATTCATAGAACGGAACATATGTGCCCATTCAAAGATAAAGGAATACAACAAAAAAGAAAAAAATCTGAAGAAAGGATGGATGACAGTGGTTCAATTTATACATGGCGCCGATTTACATTTAGACAGTCCCTTTATTGGTTTGAAATCGATGCCGACTTTTATCTGGGAAGCTATTTACCATTCAACTTTTCAGGCACTCACTAGATTAGTTGATGTGGCTATTGAAAAAGAAGTCGATTTTGTTTGTTTAGTAGGGGATATTTACGATAACGATGACCGCAGTGTAAAAGCTCAAGCTTATTTGAGAAACGAAATGGAACGGTTAAATCAACAAGAAATTCCAGTGTATTTATTGCATGGAAATCATGACTACATAGAAAACCAAGGGTTGCATTTGGAAATGCCGGAAAATGTTACGATTTTTAAGGAACACCCTGAAACGCATTGGTTAACGACTAAACGTAATGAAAAAGTTGCAATAACAGGGTTTAGTTACACAAAACGTTGGGTAAATGAAAGGAAAATCAGTGACTATCCGATAAGATTTGCTGAAGCAGATTACCAAATCGGCTTATTGCATGGCTTTTCTGAAGGTCTGGAATCCGAACATGGGAATTATGCTCCTTTTTCATTAGGGGAATTAAAAAGCAAACAGTACGATTATTGGGCACTCGGACATATCCATAAACGTCAACGATTAGCGATTAACCCCCCAGTCATCTATTCTGGCAACACACAAGGGCGCAGCAGTAAAGAAAGTGGACCAAAGGGCTGTGAGTGGGTTACTTTAACGGATACTAAAGAACAAATCGTTTTTTGTCCTACCGCAACGATTCAATGGGAAAAACTAGTGGTCTCTGTTAAAAATAAAAAAACCTTGGAAGACGTTTATCGCTTAATTCAAGAAGCCATTGCAGAGAAAAAAAATGAAGCTTATAATGTTTTTCTTTCCATCTTGTTAGAAGATACGGATGAATTGCTCGATGGAGTTAGAAAAAAAGTAGAGCAAGGGGAATTATTAGAAGCATTACAGCAAATAGCCAAAACAAAAACATTTGTATGGGTCTACCAAGTAGGAATGAACGCCGAAGCCCAAGGAACCGCTCAATATATGCAGCTGTTTCCTGAAGAATGGCAGAAGGCTATGGCAGAGATCAAGCAAGAAGCCGTTTTTAATGAGCTGACGAATGTGTTTTTTGATCATGCTGGGGTAGCAGACCTGCTCGATACGAGAGATGAAATGTATCGACAACAAATTTTAGAAAATGCTAAACAACAAGTTCAGTTATTGTTGGGGATCGAAGGAAGTGCTGAAAGTGAAAATTAAGTCTCTCGAAGTCTATGGATTTGGAAAATGGATTGATAAAAAGATTGATCCATTGCAACAACTGCAACTTTTTTATGGAGAAAACGAAGCAGGGAAAACAACCTTAATGGCTTTTATTCATAGTATCTTGTTTGGTTTTCCAACCAAACAAAGTTCAGAATTACGTTATGAACCAAAAAACAGTTCACAATATGGCGGACGACTTGTCGTTTCCGATACACCTTTTGGTGAGGTCATTATTGAACGCATAAAAGGGAAAGCCAATGGAGAAGTGACGGTTACGTTAGCTAACGGTGAAGTTGGATCAGATGCCTTATTGGAAAAAATTGTTAATGGAATAGACAAAGCAACTTACCAAGCGCTATTTTCATTTAATCTATTTGGTCTTCAGAAAATCCAACAAATGAACCGGACTAAATTAAACCGTTATTTTTTAAGTGTAGGAACATTAGGAAATGAACAACTGTTAAAAGTTGCCGACAAGTTTCAATTAGAAGCAGGAAAACTGTATAAACAAACTGGGCGTGTTCCTGAAATCAATCAAAAAATCAAACAAGTAGAAGCAAAAAGAAAACAAGTTCGCTTTGCTAAAGAAAAAAATGATGAATACACAACCTTATATACTCAAAAAGAAGCATTTGAAAACGAAATCGTGTCTCTCAGAAAACGCTCTGTTCAAGCAGAAGAACGGTTGGAACAACTGAATCATCTAGCTACGAACTGGAATCACTTTTCTGAAATGCTGCTCATTCAACAAGAACTCAGTCAACTGACTCTGGCAGAACTGCCAGAAGATGGGTTGTATCAGTTGAATCATTTGAACCAAGCGATTGAGCAAGTGCGGATAGACATTATGCAAGAAAATGAGCGCTCTAAGCACCTGAAAGAAAAAAGCAAACTAACGCAAAGCCAACAGCTTTATTTAACACATAAAGAAAGCATTCAAGAGTTATTTGCTTCATCGGACAACATCAAAGCTATGTTACAAGAAAAAGAATTTATTGAACGCGACATACAAAAAGAAACAAATCTAATGGTGCGAGATAAATTACAACTTGGTTTAAACATTGGGCAGTCTATTCCGCCAGCTCAAACACCTGAACAGAAAAGGGCTTATCAGTTGCTGTATCAAAAAACAAGAGAGTCAGAAGAAAAAAAGCAGGAAGCAGCAGAGAAAACTGCTTTTTTACAGTATCAAAATGAGTCCTTATCCACCCAATTAGATAAAATTGAACCGTTGTTATGGGACAAAGCAACATTACAACAAGTTGAAGAATCCCATCAAAAAAAAGCTGCTCGTAGTCTTCCTGAAAAGCAGATCCAGACAACTGTTCCGTCTGCTAATAAGAAGTTATTAACGGCAGGTTCAGGTATTCTTGTCGGTTTGTTCGCTAGTTTTAGCGGGTTGTTTTTAAGCAATGGGTTCAGCTTATTTTTGGTAGGGTTTGGTCTATTGCTAGTAATCAGCAGTTTATTTTTAGCCATTAAAAAACCGGCTAAAAATAAACTGGCTAAAACAGAGCCTGCTGTTGCTTATACTTACGAAGATTACATCAAACAAATCGAACTTCGAAAACAATGGCGTGATAAATTAGCTGAAATCGATCAAGTCGCTGTTGAATTAAAACAAGCTACAGAAAAAAGTGAAATAATTAGGCGTGAACAACAAGAAAATCAAGAAGAATCCCATAGAATCAATGAACAAAATGGCTATCCCTCATCCTTTTCGATAACAGACTTAGTGAAAAAAGGCGACTTATTTGATTCGTTGCGAGAACGCAATAAAGCTGTTGAAGAGAAAGAGAAGCAGCTGGAACAACTAAACGAAAAATTAGTGGAGTGGAAAGCACAAGTTGATTTTTTAGAACCAGTGATTTTTGTGGATTGGCGGCATTTGCCAGCAGTACTATCAGGTTTTTTACGTTTTTATCAAGAAGCTAAGGGTGACGAACAAGCCCTTGCAGCGTTATCTAAAAAAGAAGAAGAGCACCAAGAACAACTTAAACAGTGGGTGTATAAACAGCGAGAGCTTGAAAACCAACGCAATGATTTATTTCGCTCGGTCAAAGCCAAAAACGAACAAGATTTCCGAAAGAACTATGTTTTATTTGAAGAACGAAAACAAAAGCAAGCTCGTTTGGCATTGCTTAAACAACAAGTATCGGAAGACATCAGCTTACTTGAACAGTACCGAGACCGAACAGATTTACTGGAGGATATAGAAAAAACGAGGAAACAGATTCAGCAGTACAAAAAAACGGAAGAACAACAAATCAATCAAAAAATTAAATGTGAGGTAGCCTTGAACGAATTAGAAAAAGGCGGGGCCTATTCTGTTTTGTTACAAGAATATGCAAATTTAAAAAGTGAATTGCAAGAGTTGGTCAATAAATGGGCTAGCTACAGAGTAGCAGCTGAATTGATCGAACGTGCGCTGACACATGCTCGAAAAGACCGTTTTCCAGAGACTCTTCAAGATACGACCGAGTTTTTCAAACTGTTGACAAATGAGCGTTATCAGCAAGTATTTGTAAAAGACGATAAAATAGAAGTCCAACGACAAGATGGAACTATTTTTGACGCAACGGAACTGTCTCAAGGAACAGCAGAACAATTGTATGTTGCCTTACGCTTTGCTTTTGTTAAAAATGCTAGCGACATCGTTCAATTGCCATTGATGATTGATGACGGATTCGTGAATTTTGATCAAGACCGTAAATCACAGATGATAGAATTGATGAAGCGAATGAGCGAGAAAACGCAAATTTTTTATTTTACTTTTGATAAAGAGGCACTAAGTAATTTTCGAAAAGAGCAGATAGAAATGTTATACTGACTATGACAGAAGAAGAGAGAGGGAGTCGCATGGAAAAAAAGCTATTTGAATACAATGTAGACGATACGTTTGAGATTTATTTATTAATCAAAGCTGCTGATGTTAGAGTAGCTAAAAATGGGAAAAAATTTATTGCGTTCACATTTCAAGATACCAGTGGACAAATGGATGGCAAGTTTTGGGATGCGTCGGAAGACGATATCGCTTCTTTGACTGCTGGCAAAGTGGTTATGCTATCAGGCAAACGAGAACTTTATCAAGGCAATCCGCAAATTAAAATATTTAAGTTGCGGGTTACAAAAGCTGGTGAACCAGATACACCGGAACTTTTTATTGAACGAGCACCTCTGAAAAAAGAAGAAATGATGGAAGAAATCAATGAAACTCTTTTCGAGATCACTAATGCAAATATGAACCGAATTGTTCGCCATCTTTTGAATCATTACCAAAAGGACTTTTTTCAATACCCAGCAGCCAAGCGTTTCCATCATGCTTTTATAGGAGGATTGGCATTTCACACGGTTTCAATGCTAAGAATGGCTAAAACAATTGCTGATCAATATGAAGATATCAATAGGCCATTATTGTTTTCAGGAATCATTCTGCATGATTTAGGAAAAGTAATGGAATTGTCTGGCCCCATTTCAACAGAATACACATTGGAAGGGAACTTGATTGGACATATCGTGATTGTGGACGAAGCAATCACCAAAGCTTGTCAAGTGTTGAAAATAGACGATAAAAGCGAAGATGTGATTCTGCTGAAACATATGATTTTATCTCATCACGGAAAATTAGAATATGGATCACCGGTTCGACCGAAGTTGAGAGAAGCTGAAATTTTATTTATGATCGATAATTTAGATGCCACCATCAATATGCTGAGTGCATCTTTAAGTCGAACAGAACCAGGAGCGTTCACTGAACGTATCTTTGGATTAGATAACCGAACATTTTATAAACCGCAAATAAGCGAAAATAGTGAAGAATAAAAAAAGGGAGTGAGACAAAAAGCGTTTAGACCCGAATCACTGGAACGAATAATGCTCGATGGTCTGTGACCATCGAGCATTATTCGTGAAGTGGACGTCGGGTCTGCTTTTTGGAACACGTTCTAGAATAAATATTCGGATATGCAAAAGAGGTTGGGACTTTTGTCCCAACCTCTTTTTATAAATCAACGTGTTTTATTCAGCTGAACTTTCTGAAGTGGCAGCTGAATCAGCTGTACTTGAGTCTTCAGTACTTGAATCAGCAGGAGCCGATTCAGTAGCAGCAGAATCTTCAGCAGAAGTGTCTTCTGTTGTTGAATCTGCAGTTTGCAAGTAGCTGTCCATAGCTGTAGAAAGATCTTCGTCATTGATAACTACGTTAGCATCTTGCATGATAGAAGAAAGAATAGCTTGGATAGCAGCGCTATCGGCTAACTTAGCTTGCAGCAATTGAGCTTCGATGTTTTTGCGTTCTTCTTTCAATGTTCCTTTTTCTGGTTTTTCGATCATCTTGATGATGTGGTAACCATTAGTTGTTTGGACGGGTTCTGTTGTCATTTCGCCTTCTTTTAACTTCATTGCAGCTTCTTCAAATTCTGGAATCATTTCACCAGTAGAAAAAGTAAGTTCTCCGCCTTTTTCAGCGCTAGCTGTATCTGCAGAATTTTCTTTAGCAAGAGTAGCAAAATCAGCACCATCGTTTAATTGTGTGATCAAATCTTTGGCTTGGTCTTCATCTTCTACAAGAATATGAGCAGCAGTCACTGGTGGTGTATAAGCGTCGTAAGCTGTTTGGATTTCTTCATCTGTAAATTCTGTATTGTCTTTTACAGCTTCTTCAATCAAAAGATTTAATCGAATCGTATCTTTATAAGAAGATTCTGTAAAACCGGATGAAGATAATACGTATTTAAAGGCATCTGCGCCACCGTAAGATTCTTCTTGAGTTTTGTATTCTTTACTAACTTTTTTATCTGTTACAACTTTTCCGTATTTCTCTGACAAAACATCTTCAATGATCAATTGTTGTAGAGTAGAAGACCCCACGTTTGTTTTCATTGCTTCATATAATTCGTCTTGTGAAATTTTACCTGCAGTTGTTGAGGCAACTGTATTATCTGCACAACCAGCAATTGCTAAACCAGCTAACACTGTTGCAGCTGTTAAAATAAGTTTTTTCATTTATAGACACATCCATTCTTTTTTTTCGATGTAACGCAACGTTTACAATCACAAGTATTAATATACCACACTCATTTAAATAAAAAAAACAAAATCGGGAAAACAAAAATAAAGTCTCTTAATCATCACAAAATAATCATATTTAGTAAAAGCAGCTTTCCTAAAAAAAGACCATAAAAAATAGAACAAAATAATAAAATTATTTTGTTCTATTTTTTTAGAAGCTACTGTGCTGGAGTGACGTTTTGGCTTAATGTTTCGATATCATCCGTCAATTTTTGTGTTTGTTCTTGTATCCGTCGCATCCGAGGCTCAGCCTGATAAGTAAACTCTTCAACAGATTCTGTTACCTCTTCTGTAAATTCCTCTGCTAAAGCTTTGCCTTCGTTAGTAAGTTCCGAAATAGCTCCTTTTAATTCGGTTAAACTGTTGGAAACATCATCTACTAGAACGGTTGTATCGTCAATATAGTTCAGCAGAACATCCCTGTTTTCTTCTCCAGAGCGAGGTGTATTCAGTAGAGTATAAGCCCCACCAACTAATGAACCGAAAATAAGTCCTTTAAAAAAACCGTTTGCCATGATTATTCCTCCATCTCATTTTTTATTGATGCAACAATGGCATCTAATTCTTCAGCTGTATATTTATCTGAATGATCTCCAAAATGAATACTGAAATCATCTCTTGCAGTATAACGCGGCAATAAGTGAATGTGGCTGTGAAAAACAGATTGATAAGCAATAGTGCCATTATTGCTCATGACGTTCATACCTGCGATTTCTGGATTAGATCGTTTGATGGCACGTGCAATTTTCGGGATAAGAGAAAAAACCGTTGCAGCCAATTCTTCATCATAATCAAAAATATCCGCGACATGTTTTTTTGGAACCACTAATGTGTGTCCAGGTGTAACTTGCGTCAGATCAAGGAAAGCGACAATATCCTCATCTTCATAAATTTTTCGGCTAGGCAATTCATTGTTGATGATTTTACAAAAAATACAGTCTGTCACAGATATGACCTTCTTTCGTTTTAAAGAATTTATTTAGCGCCCCTTAGTTTTAAAAAACAGTTTGGAGCGAAAAAAGCTTGTTTTGAAAATGTTTACTATTTCATAATAAATGTATCACAAAAACTAAAGAAAGTGAAACCTTAACAAATCGGAAATTGAGAAGGCATGTCGCTTTATCTTATGGTACAATTGTGTAAAATAAAGGAGGCAAACAGCAGTGAGTTTAAAAGTATCGCATATTACAGGCGGCTACAGCCAAATCCCAGTCTTAAAAGACGTCTCTTTTGAAGTTGGGGACGGGAATTTAGTAGGCTTGATTGGTTTGAATGGAGCTGGTAAAAGTACAATGATTAAACATATTATTGGACTAATGCATCCTTCTAAAGGAAAAATAACCATTGATGGACAAACATTATCAGATGACTTAACGGCTTATCGAAAAAAAATCGGGTACATTCCTGAAACTCCAGTACTATATGAAGAACTAACCTTGCGAGAGCATATTGAAATTACCGGCATGGCGTATGATATACCTGCTGAAGCGGCTTTAGAAAGAGCCTCAAAGTTATTAAGAACATTCCGTTTAGATAACAAATTAGATTGGTTCCCAGCTAATTTCTCAAAAGGAATGAAACAAAAAGTAATGATACTGTGTGCTTTTTTAGTAGAGCCGAGTTTATATATTATTGATGAACCTTTTGTTGGTTTAGATCCATTGGGTATTAATGCTTTATTAGAACTGATGAATGGAATGAAACGCCAAGGAGCTTCTATTCTAATGTCTACCCATATTTTGGCGACTGCAGAAAGACAATGTGACAGTTTTATTTTGCTTCACGAAGGGGTCATTCGTGCAGCCGGAACACTAGAAGATTTAAGAAAGACCTTTAATTTACCTCATGCTACATTGGATGAAATCTATCTTCAATTGACTAAAGAAGAGGTTGATCGAAAATGATGAACAGCATTTGGAAAAAAAGAGTGAGTCATCATCAAAAAAAGATGCTTCGTTATTTAAAATATGTTTTAAACGATCATTTTGTGATCGTGTGTCTTTTTTTGTTAGGTGCATTGGGGTATTCTTATTCTGAGTTCCTTAAAACGATCTCGACAGATTTTATGTATGGGCGAATGATCGCTGTGATCCTTTTTACCGGATTGCTGTTTATCGGTAAATTAGCGACTCTCTTACAACCCGCTGATGCGGTCTTTTTACTTCCTAAAGAAAAAAGTTTGAAAGACTATTTATCCTTGGCCAAATGGCACAGTTTTCTGCTGCCAGCCAGTGTGATCATTTTAGGAGTAGGCGTTTTAATGCCATTATTGGTAGCAACGGCTTCATTTGCTTTTACAGATATGCTTTATTTTGTCGTCTATTTGCTGATAATGAAAGACTGTGAGTTTAAAGTGCAACACTTTGAATTTAAATTAGCTTCAACAGCTAAGAGAAAAGAAATTCGCTTTGCCTTTTTGCTGTCAGCATTGATTGGGAATTTTGTAATGCTTTATTTTTCTCTGTTAGCGGGTATTTTTTTCGCTGTCATCGTATACGTTATATGGCATCAGTATGAGAAACGCTTTTTGCCAGCTCATTCTTATCAATGGCAGGCAATGATTAATGCTGAAATGGGACGGATGCAACGAATTTTTCAATTTATTAATTTGTTTACCGACATTCCAGTGTTAAAAACTACTGTAAAAAGACGCCAGTATTTAGATGGTTTATTAAAGAGAATCAAAATAGAACATCAGAGAACCTTCCTGTATTTATACAGTCGGGCTTTTTTAAGAGGGACAGAATACAGTGGGTTATTTGTTCGGCTTAGTTTATTAGCAATAGTATTGGTTTTATTTGTTGAGTCTTTTGTATTGAGCTTATTGCTGGCATTGTTATTTTTGTATTTAACAGGGTTTCAGCTATTGCCGCTGTATTTTCATTTTGACAATATGGCCATGTCTGTTTTATATCCAGTGGATCAAAAACAAAAAATTAAAGCGATGAAAGAAATACTGTTGATTTTACTGCTAACAGAAAGTTGTGGTATCGGTTTAGCTTCTCTGCATGCCTTGCCACTAATGGCTAGTCTAAGCGTATTCTTCTCTTTAGTTTTGTTTAGTGTTCTCTTTAGTCACTTTTACTTACCAGATCGGATTAAAAAAATGGAAAAAACAAGACGGTACTGATAATAGTTAATGAAGTAAAGAAAGCCGTTCGTTAAGAACACAGCATAGTAGCGAGAGGATAATCGCTTATTGTATATTAAAATGGTGAATTATTTGAAAGAGGGAAAATCATGAAAGTTATTTGGAATAATCAACTTGTGGAACGAAGTGCGGTAGTCATTGATATGGAAGATCGAGGTTATCAATTTGCAGATGGGATTTATGAAGTTATCCGTGTATACAACGGATCCTTTTTCACTATGGATAAACATATTGACCGTTTGTTCACCGGTGCAAAAAAAATTGATTTGACATTGCCGTTTACAAAAACAGAGTTGCAAAAAATGTTGTCTGATTTAATTCAAATCAATCAAATAGACACAGGAAATGTTTACTTGCAAGTTACTAGAGGAATTGCAATTCCTAGGAACCATGTTTACCCTGATGTCGCAAATGTTTCCCCAGTCTTTACAGCCTCTACAACGATTGTTCCAAGAAATCAAGAAAAAATGAATTCAGGAATTACAGCTATCACTCTTCCCGATACTCGTTGGCTGCATTGTGACATTAAGTCGATCAGCTTATTAGGAAACATCATGGCAAAAAATGAAGCTTATAAGCAAGGAAAAGAAGAAGCTATTCTTTATCGTGATGGAAAAGTAACAGAGTGTTCGTCTTCTAATGTTTGGATGATAAAAGCCGGCACCGTCTATACTCATCCTGATGGAAACCTTGTTTTACCAGGAATAACTAAAATGGTATTATTGGAAGTTGCTAGAAAAGCTGGCATACCAGTAAAAGAAGAAGCCTTTACTCTTGAACAGCTAAAATCAGCTGACGAAGTCTTTTCCTCTAGCACCACGGCTGAAGCTATGCCGGTTATTGAAATTGACGGAACAGCTGTTGGTACAGGAAAACCAGGTCCGATAGTAAAGCAACTGCAACAGCTTTATTTAGATGCAGTTGAAGCCCAATGTGGTAAGATCCAATAGAATGAACAACACTCAAAAAAGTATGAAACGCAGCCCTGGTTATTCGGGGTTAGCGTTTTTTAGATAGTTAAAAAAGGAGCGTTTTGATGGAAAACCAATTAAATAAAGAACCGACACAGATGGAGCAGGTCATTCCTATTTTAGGCGTGATCATTATGGGAACATTCGTCACGATTTTAAATCAAACTCTAATGAGTACTGCTTTACCTCGTATTATGAGTGAATTTTCGATTACAGCTACACAAGGACAATGGTTAACGACAGCTTATATGTTGATCAATGGAATCATGGTCCCTATCACAGCCTACTTGGTTGATCGTTTTACCACAAGACAGTTGTATCTTTTTGCCATGTCTGTTTTTTCAATCGGAACTTTAGTAGCTGCAACTTCTCATGTTTATAGTATGTTGATTATGGGACGGATGATTCAAGCAATTGGAGCCGGGATCGTATTGCCTTTGCAAATGATTGTAGTGCTTTATATGTTTCCAATTGAAAAACGAGGAGCAGCAATGGGATTGATCGGGTTAGCAATGAACTTTGCTCCCGCTATTGGACCGACTTTTTCTGGCTGGGTAGTTCAAAATTACCATTGGAATATGTTGTTTTATTTCATCCTGCCTTTTGCAATTGTAGATGTCATTGTCGCTTTCTTTGTCTTAAAAAATGTTGGGGAAGTCGGACGTCCTAAATTGGACTGGGTCAGTGTTATTTACTCCACTCTTGGTTTTGGGGGCTTGTTATTTGGATTCAGCAATGCTTCTTCTAACCCGTTTTTCAGCGCCATTGTAGCATTGCCGTTAGTTATAGGGATTTTGGCAATCATTTTATTGGTCAAACGGAGCAATAAATCTGAAACACCGCTGTTGAATTTTAAAGTATTTAGTTACCGCGGCTACCGCTTGAATTTGATGATCTCTTTCATTATCACTGCGGGACTGTATGGTGCTATTATTCTGCTTCCAATTTATTTCCAAACGATACGTGGTTTGACCCCCATGCAATCAGGCATGATCTTATTGCCAGGTGCGATCGTTTTGGCTGTAATGAGCCCGATAACAGGTCGGCTTTTTGATAAACATGGCGGGAAAAAGTTAGCTGTTGTGGGTCTATTCTTGATTACGACGACCACTTTATTGATTGGTTTTATCGACTTAGAAACATCAATCAAAACCATTGTTGGTTTGCAAATGATCCGTTCTTTAGGCTTCTCATTAACTTTGATGCCGTTACAAACAGCAGCTTTTAATGCTGTCCCGCTTACAATGGCTTCCCATGCGTCTGCTATGTTTAATACGCAACGTCAATTGGCTGGCTCCATGGGAACGGCTTTATTCATTGTAGTCATGACGCTAGCTTCAAACAGCAGCGCTGCACAAGGTTTGGCCTCAGATAAGTTAGCTGATTTAGCTGGATTTCAAGCAGTCTTTTTGCTTGTCGGGCTGCTTTCTTTTATCGCCTTGGTCATGACGTTTTTTATCAGAGAAAATCCGTTCATACCAGATGAAACGACTATTATTACTAAATCTGAATAATAATGGCAAATTTATTTGATTGAACTGCACCAAATAGAAAACCATGAAATTATTCGATGATTTCATGGTTTTTCTATTTAAAAGGCAACGCTGCAAATGCGTACTTAAAAAAAGAACGTATATGCGCTTGACGGATTCAGAAATTCTATCTAAAATAGGAGTGAACAGAATGATAGATGTCTTTTGTGATATCTGTCATTTTTTTGTCTACTGGAAAAAGTACTTGAATATAAAACAGGGAATGATAGGGTATGGATTTTGAAATAGATTCTGGATGGAAGTTGCATCCAGTTGGTGGTGACACAGGACAAGCATACATGGGAACTAGAGCGGAAGAAAAGCTTTTTTTGAAGCGAAATTCTTCGCCTTTTTTAGCTGCACTTTCTGTCGAGGGCATAACCCCACGTTTAGTCTGGACCAAACGTATAGGTAACGGAGATGTTTTAACAGCGCAAGAATGGTTAAATGGAAGAACTCTTAAAAGCACTGAGATGTCATCTCCTAGTGTTGCACAATTATTAAGTCGTATTCATAATTCTGAACCGTTAAGAAGAATGCTTGCGCGTGTCGGCGGCGAAGAAGTGACTCCGCAGCAGCTGCTGCAAACTTATGAACATGAATTGCCACATGATTTAAAAATTCATCCATTACTAGATAGTATTTTAAAAAAACTGAAAAAAGAAGTAACCGATATGAAGACCGTGGTTCCTAGAGTGTGTCATGGCGACATTTATCA
Organism: Carnobacterium sp. CS13; assembly: GCF_016653495.1. Classification (NCBI taxonomy): domain Bacteria; kingdom Bacillati; phylum Bacillota; class Bacilli; order Lactobacillales; family Carnobacteriaceae; genus Carnobacterium; species Carnobacterium sp. CS13. The sequence continues at coordinate 747,204 of NZ_CP067364.1, forward strand.
AAAAAATTGGTTGCTATCCGATGAAAATCGGTTGTACTTAGTAGATTGGGATTCAGCGATGTTAGCAGACCCAGCAATGGATTTAAGCATGTTGCTGTTTCAATATGTCGATCGTGCGGATTGGTCAGAATGGTTAGAACATTATGGTGTTACTGTTACAGAAGAATTGATTGAACGAGTGACTTGGTACGCATTAATGAATTACTTAATCCAAACAAAACGCCATCATCATGAAGCAAGATTTTATGAAATGAATAAAGATATTTTAAAGTTGCAAACTCTTTATCAAATGCCAGATACTGAAACAGACTAGAATCCTCTTCGTGATTCCGAAGAGGGTTTTTGTTTTGGAAAATAAAAAATAATAAAATGAAACGAGATAGGGGAATAAAGATGCGTTTAAGAAAAAAACCAGGTGCTCCAGCTAAAATAGCACAGTATCCTCAATACATTGCAAATATGCCTGAAGAATGGGTGGGCAAATGGCATGAACGGTTCAACAACAACCATCCTATCCATATCGAAGTAGGGACTGGAAAAGGCCGCTTCATTATAGAAATGGCAAAACTACATCCTGAAATAAATTACATTGGTATTGAATTACAAGAAAGTGTCATCGTTGCAGCGCTGGATAAGTTAATTGAAGAACAATTGCCTAACATTCAATTGCTGCACGTCAACGGCGGTTCGCTTACACAGTATTTTGCTAAAGGAGAAGTAGATCAAGTTTATTTAAATTTTTCAGATCCTTGGCCAAAAAAACGCCATGAAAAGCGCCGGTTAACATACCGCAGCTTTTTGGAAAATTACGAAGAAGTTTTAGTTCCGGAAGGCGAAATTCATTTTAAGACGGACAATCAGGGGTTATTCGAGTATTCATTAGCCAGCTTTTCTCAGTACGGTATGATTTTAGAGCAAGTGTGGCTGAACCTGCATGAAAGTGATTTTGAAGGAAATGTCATGACAGAGTACGAAGAAAAGTTTTCGAATCGCGGACATCGAATTTATCGAGTAGTTGCAAAATTTCCAAAAAGAAATTAAAAAGCTGAGACCGCTTCTTATAAAAAGAGAAGGTCTCAGCTTTTTCATTGTATTAAATGCGGTAAATATCTAATATACTGCCTGAATAAGCATCCGCAATAAACTCATATTGGACTAAATGGTCTTCTTCCATCCGTGAAACGCCTCCATAATAGACGTCTGTTTTAAGCGCGAACTTTTGAAGAGGGACCTTTTTTAATTCAATCCAGGAACCCTCAATAGGGCCTTCTTTCAAGAATAAGTTTTTAACATTAGTAAGAATGTCATCGCCGTGAATGGCTTTGTTTTTTTGCAGGTAGTGACTTAAAAAGTAGCCACAAGTTACTCCAGCGCCAAATAAAAATCCGCCAACGATAGCGTATGTTGGTGTTTCTTCGCATTTATTTTTCATGATATCCCGCCTTTCGAACAGCTAGTTGCTTCTTTATTAGTATACTACTTATTGAAAAAAAAGTCTTCTATCTTAAAATTAGCCGATGATTAGGGTATAATGATGTTGAACAAGTATTAACAGAAGGAGGGGAAAACATAAAAGCATGAAAACCAGCTTTTATGGATACATAATATGAATACACAAACATTTGAGTTAATCAAAAAAATGACCGAACTGCAAGGAACTAGTGGGTTCGAACACCGTGTTCGCGAAGAAATGCGAAAACAATTAACGCCTTTAGTGGATGAAGTAAAACAAGACGGGTTAGGCGGGATTTTTGGTATCCGCAAAAGCAAAGCAGAAAATGCTCCTAAAATTATGATTGCTGCTCACATGGATGAAGTCGGTTTTATGTTAGCGCGGATTACAGAACAAGGACTTTTTAACGTGGTTCCTCTAGGCGGATGGAATCCTTATGTTGTTTCGGCACAACGGTTCACATTGCAGACAGCAAAGGGAGATTACCCTTGTGTTTCATCTTCTGTGCCGCCGCATCTTTTGAGAGGGAAAGATGGACAAGCAGGGAAACCGGAAATAGGTGATATCCTTTTTGATGCAGGTTTTGATTCTAAAGAAGAAGCCGAAGCTTTTGGTGTTCGACCTGGCGATACTATCGTGCCCGATGTTGAAACGGTTAAGATGGCCAACGGCAAAAAAATACTTGGGAAAGCTTGGGATAATCGTTATGGAACGACTGTCGTGATAGAAGCGCTCAAAGAGTTGATGGGTGAAGAATTGCCAAATACTTTGATTGCTGGAGCAAACGTTCAAGAGGAAGTCGGCTTACGAGGAACTAAAGGAGCGGTTCATCAATTCAAACCTGATTTATTTTTTGCTGTTGATTGTTCTGCTGCCGATGACTTGACGGGTGATAAAGCGAATTTTGGACATTTAGGCGAAGGATTTTTACTGAGAATCCAAGATCCAGGTATGATCACGTTGAAAGGTATGCGTGAATTTTTATTGGATACAGCTGAGACTCACAATATTCCTTATCAATATTTTGTTTCTAAAGGCGGAACAGATGCTGGTGCGGCTCATGTTATGAATAATGGAGTTCCCAGCGCAGTAATTGGTGTGTGTGCACGTTATATCCATACTCATCAAACGGTTTTTCATATTGATGACTATGCTGCAGCTAAAGAAATGGTTCTTCAAATTGCCCGTACGTTGGATCGCAGTACATTTGAAACCATTATGAAAAACAATTAAATCAATAAAAGGAGTGCGAAAATGAAAAAATTAGCAACCGTTGAAGAATTTGATTTACTTACACAAGCCGATAAAGTGGTATTCTTTTTCACGGCAGACTGGTGTGGCGATTGTACATTTATAAAACCAGTCATGCCAGAAATTGTTGAAAGCTATCCTGAGGTTCAGTTTATTGAAGTGGATCGAGACCGTTTTATTGATTTGTGTGGAGAATTAGCTATTTTTGGTATTCCCAGTTTTGTAGCTTTTGAAAAAGGGCAAGAAGTTGGACGCTTTGTCAGCAAAGATCGTAAAACAAAAGAGGAAATTGAAGCTTTTATCGAAACATTGTAATATACTAAGCTTATCTAGCACCATATAAATTATAAGGAGATGAGGATATGTTACAAGATACTCAACAATACGCTCATATTTTAGTTGCTGTTGATGGAAGCGATTCTGCTAAAGAAGCTTTTGAACAAGCTGTTGAAATCGCTAAACGAAATCATAGTGAGTTAGTTATTGCACATGTCATTGATACGCGTTCTTATAATATGGGGATTGAAAGCGCCAGTTTTGACGTTCTTGAATTTGATCTAACTGAAATGGAAAAGCTGTTGAAAGAATATGGCGATAAAGCTAAAGCAGCAGGTTTAGATAAAGTAACGACGGAACTTGTAAAAGGGTCTCCGAAAATAGAGTTAGCAAAAGATATCCCTGAACGACACCGTAGTGATTTGATCGTTGTTGGAAAAACAGGGTTGAATATGGTTGAGCGCTGGATGATTGGAAGCGTTAGTGAATACATTATTCGACAAGCTCCATGCGATGTCTTAGTAATAAGAAATACAGAAAAAGGATGAGAAAATTACATGATAATAAGCAGTTACAATAGGGATGGCATAGGGGACACATTAATCTTAATGACAGGAAAAAGTGTGTTTGCAGAACAAGGATTTGAAACAAAAGAAAATATTACACGCATCTTTAAATCAGAAACAGGCGAAACGGTTGGCTTTAACTTCTTCCAAGTGTCAGATGTGCTTCAACTTGAAGGGAAAGGGCCTGTGACATTAACAACGGAACAAGTGGATCAATTAAATAACTGCTTATCAAAAGCCGGTTTTAATGAACAGCTAGTAGCGGACACAACTCCTAAGTTTGTGGTTGGTGAAGTAAAAGAATGTGTGCCTCATCCAGATTCTGATCACCTTTCTATTACACAAATAGAAGTAGATCAAGAACAAGTGATTCAAATTGTTTGCGGCGCAGCGAATATTGCTAAAGGGCAAAAGGTCGTTGTGGCTAAAGTAGGTGCTATGATGCCAAATGGTTTGATTATTTGGGATGGCGAGTTAAGGGGAGAACCAAGTCACGGTATGGTTTGTTCAGCTAAAGAACTAGGCATAGAAAACCCGGAAGCGACAAAAGGTATTTTAGTTTTACCTGGATCAGCTGTAACAGGAGAAGCATTTCAAATGAACTAAATAAGGTTCTACGTCAACTAACGTTGGTGAAGAATTTTAGTCCCTTATTTAATTAAAAAACTTGAACACTTTTCATGGTAGGCATTAAGCTGCTATGAAAAGTGTTTTTTCGTTCTGTTTAATAGCAGCTGGTTTCATATTAAAATGCAGAAGAATGCGATTTTTATAGTTTACGAAGTTCCGGTAGCCGTAGGCTACACGGTTAAGAACTTTGATCTTATTGTTGATTCCTTCAATTTTTCCGTTTGAATACTTATAGGCAAATGTATTTTTAATGTGCTTCATATGCTTTTTCAATGTTTTAAGGCTTGTCTTCATTGGTTTTGAGATAAGTGGATGATCTTTTTCTAAAATCTTTACTAGCTCATCATAGTCATTCTCTTCAACCACTTTTAGAATTGTTTGATACACCTCATAAGTCTCTTTCAGAACGGTGTTGTATCCTAGCAGTTCATCGACAATCGCTGATTCTAAGCGTAGACCAAACAGAGCATAGTAAGTATAAGTTGTATAAGACAGTTCAGATTCTTTCTTTAGGATTTTTTTCCAAAACCGTTTTAATCGACGATATTTTTTCATGTCTTCTCCATTTGATGTGTGGAATTGATTCATGACCGTTACCCTTGTACGATTCAATGAACGATTGACCAGCTGGACAATATGAAAACGATCAATGATGATCTTGGCGTTTGGAAAAAGAATGGGAATAAAATTGACGTAACCAGCATTCATATCGACTGTAATGGTTTCTACTTTTTTTCTGGCCTTTAGGCCATACCGTGAAAGGAAATGGTCTTTTATCGTCCGGCTGTCTCGAGAAGGTAAAATATCAATGATCGTTCCTTTTTCGGCGTCTATGTATTCAAAAGCCATTGTGCTGTTGGCATACTTAAACTCGTCAAACGAAAGATGCTTAGGAAGCCAAGAATAATGCGGTTTGTAGTTCTTAGCTTGCTCGTTAATAACGCGCTGTGTCGTTGCTTCAGAGACTCCAATTTGACTAGAGATATCTTTTATAGATTGAGCCATAGAGGCTTTATCTAAAATTTGTGCTTTTACAGGGTTCGAAATAAAACACTGTTCTTTCAATAGAGGCGTTTTTGCAGTAAACGTAGCCTCACATTCTTTGCACTTGAATCGTTGCTTTTTAAGCAGTAAATAGGTCGGATGAATGCCACTCATGGGCAAAATAATGCGAGAGACCTGTGTCCCATTACAATAGACGGTATACTGCTCGTTTGGTATATGGCACTTCATACATTCCTGAGGAATGTAGGTCAAACGACCTTTAATAAATTTACATTTTTTCCCCTTGAATTGACCGTATTCTACGCAATTCTCTTCAAAAACAATGTTTTTGTCTTGTATATCTAGTACTTTTCGCATATCATTTGATGTAGGCAAGTGAGTTCTCTCCTTTGAATGAGTTGTGGTGACTTTAATTCTACAGGAGAACTCACTTGTTTTCTATTTTCACGAAAAAAGACGTTAGCAAGTTTTCACTCACCAACGTCAAATATTGTACAACCCTAAATAAACGAAATAAGACAGTAGTGCAATAATGACTACTGTCTTATTTCGTTTTCATATTTATTCTAAACAAATGAGTAAGATTAGCCCTACAATGCCTTTGATATTTGTGTTAAACTAAGACACGAAACTACAGAGAGGAAAGGAGCGTCATCATGCCAAAATATGATGGACCAAGTTATCAAAAGGGCCAGAAACGGTCACATAAAACCAAGTTTCCTTTCTATCGTGACTCTGAACACGTAGCGAAGAAAGAGAGCCTTTTTACTCGTACAAAAAATAGCCAACTTGAACAACCCATAAAATTAACCCGCGAACTGCCTACGAAAGGGTCGGAAATGCTTTTTTCTGAGTTGATTAGTCAAAACAATCTAGAACGAAAACAGCGAACGGAAAAATCTAAAGTTATCGCTACTCAAAAAGCCCAATTAAAAAAAGAAAAAGAAGCTATGGGAAATCGAATAAGAAACCATGAAAAAGCCAAAGAAGCTTTGAAAAATGACGATATGCCGTTTCAAACTGGACGGAGTTCGACTCCTTTTAAAGTTCAAAAAATACCTTCGCCTTATTATGGATTTCAAGAGAATGATAAAAAAGAGAAAAAAAAGATTGATTATAAAAAGATAGCACAAGAATTAAAAAAAGAAGCCAATGAATTTATTTTATTGGTTGATCATTTGTCTGCAAAAATGGAAAGTTTATTTAAAAAAGAACATGCTGTACCTTTTAGCGCAACGACACCAGAGGAGCCTGTTGTTTTAGAGAATCCGGAAGAAGAAAAACAATCTAGTTCTTTTAATCAGCGCAAAAGAACGTTAAGGCGTTCATTAGCAGGAATGATCGAAGAGGATCAAGATACCCGTCTAAATCATGGAAAAAATGTATCAGGGTATTTTAATGAAAAAGGTACCGACAATGAAATTGTTATGCCTGAAGAACCCGAAATACTTGTTCCAAATGAAACCTTAAGAGTATCTGAAGAACCTAAAGAAACGGACCTTGCCGTTAATTTAGAACCATTGCCGACCTTAGAAAAAGAGTCAGCGATAGAAGAAGCGAATGAATCAATCGAAGAGAGCCAAGAGAATAAAGCTGCGGTGCCAGACAATGAGATTCAATCAACTGTTATTGATGCAGATGCTTCGCAACCAAAAGAAGACGAAACCAGTGCAGCAATGGATGCAGACTTGTCTGAAAGCACGGAAGCTTCTTTAGCTGAATCAACAACTGAAGAACTGACAGCTGAAGAAATTGAAATGTTGGAATTTAAAGCAGCAATGAGTCGTCTGCATTATTTAGATAAACAAACCTTTAAAGAACAAGAACCGGACATTCTTGAAGAAAAGGAACTACCCCAAAAGAAACTAGAGGAACAATTAAACAGAGAGCTTCAAAAAGAATTGCCGGATCGTCATGGGGATGAAAAAGCAGATCAGACTATCTCGTCAGCAGCACCGATCATCCTAACAGAGAACGGAGCTGAGCTGCCTCATAAGGAGTCATTAAATGAGGAGCCAGCTACACTTTCAGTATCGGAAACAGCCATGACAGCAGAAGAACCAACGAATGATTTGCCTCATCAAGAAAAAACTTTTGTTTCTGCGAGAAATGAATTATCAAATGAGAACAACACTCAAACAACTGAAAAAAATGAAAAACAGCCATTAGTTGCCACAGGAAAATTAGAAGAGGAATTAGAAGAAGAAGTAGAGTTAAGTGCTTACCAGTTTCCTTCATTAGAATTGTTAAATCCACCGGTTGAATTTAAAAGCAATGCTGTGGATGATTGGGTATTAGGTCAAGCCGAGTTACTAAATGAGACGTTAGATGCATTTAATATCAACGCTCAAGTAGTAGGGTGGACAGTTGGTCCTGCCGTTACCCAATTCGAATTGCAACTGGGTCGAGGTGTAAAAGTAAATAAAATCACTAATTTATCCGATGATCTGAAATTGGCTCTAGCAGCGAAAGATATCCGTATCGAAGCTCCTATTCCTGGGAAAAGTACGGTAGGGGTTGAAATACCAAATAAAAATTCAAGACCTGTTATGCTTTCAGAAGTAATGGCGAGTGAGGAATTCAAAAACAATCCTTCTCCGTTAACAGTTGCGATCGGTGTCAATTTAGCTGGTGATGCAGTGGTTTCAACGATTGATAAAATGCCGCATGGTTTAATTGCCGGCGCAACAGGATCAGGGAAAAGTGTATTTATCAACTCTATCTTAGTCAGCTTGTTGTATAAGGCTAAGCCAAGCGAAGTTAAACTGATTTTAATTGATCCGAAAGCTGTTGAGTTAGCACCTTATAATGCGATACCACATCTTTTGTCACCGGTTATTTCAGAACCTAAAGCAGCGAGTGAAGCATTGAAATGGGCTGTTAATGAAATGGAAGAGCGGTATCAAAAATTAGCAGCTGCTGGGGTAAGAAACATTCAGCGCTTTAATGAAAAAGCTGAAGAGCATGGAGATTATGGCTTGAGGTTGCCTTACATTGTGATTGTTATTGATGAATTAGCCGATTTGATGATGGTTGCAAGCAGCGATGTTCAAGATTCTATTGTGCGTATTACACAAAAAGCACGAGCTGCAGGCATTCATCTTTTAGTAGCGACACAACGGCCGAGTGTTGATGTTATTACTGGAACGATTAAAAATAATATTCCTACACGAGTTGCTTTCATGGTTTCTAGTCAAGTGGATTCCCGTACTATTATGGACAGTGGAGGGGCAGAAAAATTATTAGGACGAGGCGATATGCTATTCTTGGAGAATGGAGCCAGTCAGCCGATCCGAATTCAAGGGACTTATGTAGAAAAGGAAATTGATTCTATTGTAAAACATGTAAAAGATCAACGGAAAACCAATTATCTTTTTGAACCTGAAACCCTTTTGGCTAGAGTGGAAGCTGTTGAAAATAAAGATGAATTATTTGGTGAAATTTTGCCGTTTATTATTGATGAAGGTCAAGTCTCAGCGTCTTCTTTACAACGCAAGTTTAAAATTGGGTTTAATCGAGCATCTAATTTAATTGAATCGCTTGAAAGTGAGAACTTGATTTCTGCTAATAAAGGCTCAAAACCACGTGATGTTTTTATCACTAAAGCCGACTATGAAGAAAAATACCTATAAAACATACTAAGCTGAGACATTTGGTCTCAGCTTTTTTGGTATTGGTAAGCCAAATAAAGGTATTTATCTTCTACGATTTTGAAATTCCGGCAGAAATTTCATTTCCCCTAAGAATTCCCAACACGATTTGTCTATGAATCTTTTTTTATACCGCTAACTTTATTAGTATTAAGTATCCATTAGTCTATTTAGATGAGAAATTGGTTTCATTTATTACATGTATTCGCTGCCAATATTTGGTTTAAATTAAGATTCAAGCAGAAGCTTATTATTGGTAGGCTAAAAAAAAAAATCATGGTATACTGTATTCGTTGTATTTTGCAAAGGATATTTTTTGAAAAAAACAATTAACAAAGCAATGAATTTAATTGATTCCCGCCTTAAGCAGATGGTGCTGATAGGACAAAAGATTTTTTTGAAACCCATTCAGTCATCAAAAAGAAACAAAACAAGCTTTAGAGCAGGGTTACTTAGTCTAATAACAAACAAAATGTAGCTAAATAATGGAGGCTTTATAAAAATGAATAATGAAACAATCTATCATTTCGTTGGGATTAAAGGTTCAGGCATGAGTGCATTAGCTTTGATCCTTCATGATAAAGGTTTTAAGGTCCAAGGTTCTGATGTAGACAAGTACTTCTTTACACAAAAAAACATTGAAGAAGCCGGTATTCCTATTCTGGCTTTTGATAAAAAAAATATTCGTAATGGCTTGACCATTATCGCCGGAAATGCTTTTCCGGATTCACATGAAGAAATTGTTGCTGCTAAAGAACTGGGATTATCAGTAATACGTTACCAGGATTTCCTTGGTGATTTACTGAAACACTATACTAGTATCACGATTACAGGTTCACATGGAAAAACGAGTACGACAGGACTTCTGGCTCATGTCATGAGTACAATTGTAGATACGAGTTATTTGATCGGCGATGGTACCGGGCATGGTGTTCCCGATGCAGATTTCTTTGTACTGGAAGCGTGCGAATACCGTCGTCATTTCTTAGCGTATCATCCTGATTATGCTATTATTACCAACATTGATTACGATCATCCAGATTATTTTACTAGTTTGGAAGATGTAGTGGACGCCTTTAGTGTGATGGCTCAACAGGTTCAAAAAGCCATTATTGCTTGTGGAGATGACGAGCAATTGGTGAAATTGCATGCGAATGTTCCTGTTGTGTATTATGGTTTCGGAGATCACAACGATTTCCAAGCTAAAAACTTGAGTCGTTCAATCACCGGTTCAAGTTTTGACGTTTACATTAGAAATGAATTTTATGGCCACTTTGTAATTCCAACATATGGCAAACACAACATTCTAAATGCTTTAGCGGTCATTGCCATCTGTCATTATGAAAATATTGATAAAGACAAAGTGGCAGCTAATCTTAGAACATTTGCTGGTGTTAAACGCCGTTTCAGTGAAAAATTGATGGCAGATATGGTCATTATTGATGATTATGCTCATCATCCTTCAGAAATACGGGCAACTATTGATGCTGCTCGACAAAAGTATCCTGATAAAGAAATCATTGCAATTTTCCAACCACATACGTTCACTCGGACTGTAGCTATGTTAAGTGAATTTGCAGAAGCTCTTAATTTAGCCGATTCGGTTTATCTATGTGATATCTTTGGTTCAGCACGTGAGCAACAAGGTGATGTAACAATCGAAGACCTAGCTGAAAAAATCGATACAGGTGCTTTGATCTTGAAAGAAGAGAACATGTCACCTTTATTGGAACACCACGATGCAGTTGCTATTTTTATGGGTGCAGGAGATGTTCAAAAATTCGAATTGGCTTATGAAACCTTATTAAGCCGTTCCACATTAAGCAAATAAATAACAAAATGGAGACTGGGGGAAAAAGTGGCAAAGACACTTTTTCCCCCAGTCTTTGTGAGTCTAGTCGTCTTTTACCAGATTCGCTATCTAAAGGTTTTTTTGGTAAAATATTAATGAAGAAAAGGGGCATATCGATCGGTTCATTTCATAAGATGAACGGGAGAAATAATCCTTATAGAACTGAAAACAAAGGAGCTTTTTTATGACTCAAAAAAACAAATTATTATTAATCGATGGGAATAGTGTTGCATTCCGAGCTTTTTTTGCTTTGCACCAGCAGCTTGAACGGTTTAAAAATAAAAGTGGTTTACACACGAATGCTCTTTATGGGTTTCATAGTATGATCGAAAATGTCTTGACTAAAGAAAAGCCTACTCATGTTTTAGTTGCTTTCGATGCCGGAAAAACGACGTTTAGAAATGCTTTTTTTGAAGAGTATAAAGGCGGAAGATCAAAAACACCGAGTGAATTTTCGGAACAAATGCCTTATTTGCGCGAGTTGTTAAATGGCTTCGGTATCAAGCATTATGAATTAGACAATTATGAAGCGGACGATATTATAGGAACCTTGTCAGCACAAGCAAATCCTGCTGAATTTGATGTGGTCGTCGTTTCGGGCGACCGAGATCTCACACAACTAGCTAAAGAAAATGTACGGGTGGATATCACTGTCAAAGGCGTTAGCGAACTGAAAGAATACACCGTTGAGTCTATTCAAGCAGAGATGGGAATTTCCCCGATGCAAATTATTGACATGAAGGGTCTCGCTGGGGACGCTTCGGATAATATACCAGGGGTAACTAAAATCGGTGAAAAAACAGCGTTAAAATTATTAAAAGAATACGGCTCAGTTGAAAATATTTACGATCACGTTAACGAGATGAAGAAAAGCAAAATGAAAGAAAATTTGATCAATGAAAAAGAAACGGCGTTCTTAAGCAAACGCTTAGCCACCATTGATCAAGATTCGCCTATCACCATTAAGATAGAAGATCTAGCTTATACCGGACCAAATACGGAAAAATTGATTGATTTTTATAAAGAAATGGATTTCAAAACACATTTAAGCCGATTAGATACAACAGAACATGATGCTGAAAACGAAGCTAACCGCGAAGCAATCGTCTATGAAACTGTAACGGAAATTTCACCAGAGATGTTCAGCGATAAAATGGCTCTCTATGTTGAAATGCTGACCGACAATTACCATACAGCGGATATCGTTAGTATCAGTTGGGGAAATGTTGATCATATCTATGTTGGGGAACCGGAATTGGTCTTAAATTCAAAAGATTTTCAAGATTGGGCTAAAAATCCGAAGTTTAGCAAACAAGTTTTCGATGCTAAACGTACTTTTGTGGTATTGAAACGGTATGGTATCGATGTTGAAAATATACAATTCGATATTTTGCTGGCTTCTTATATATTGAATACTAAAGACAATAGCAAAGATTTATCAGAAGTAGCAACAGAACATCATTACTTTGAAGTAGCTTCGGACGAAAGTGTCTATGGTAAAGGGGCTAAAATTCATCTGCCGGAAGATCCGGCGGTGATGCAAGATCATTTAGCGCGGAAAGTCAAAGCAATTTTAGTTTTAAGTGCTCAACTTGAACAGCATTTAGCTGAAAACAACCAAAGCGAATTGTTTTACGATATGGAATTACCGTTGGCGATGGTTTTAGCAGAGATGGAAATCACAGGAATAAAGGTGGATGCTCAACGATTGCGAGAAATGAAAGTTGAGTTTGCAGAGCGTTTGTTAGCTATTGAAAAGCGAGTTTACGAGCAAGCGGGAGAAGAATTTAATTTGAATTCGCCTAAGCAGCTAGGCGTCATCTTGTTTGAAAAAATGGGTTATCCAGTTATCAAAAAAACTAAAACAGGGTATTCAACAGCTGTAGACGTTCTTGAACAACTACGAGACCAAGCACCCATCGTGGCAGATATTTTAGAATACCGTCAAATCGCTAAACTTCAGTCAACGTATATTGAAGGTTTATTAAAAGTCATCCATGGACACAATGGTAAGATCCATACACGGTACATGCAAACTATTGCACAAACAGGGCGTTTAAGTTCTATTGATCCAAATCTGCAAAATATACCTATTCGTTTAGAAGAAGGACGAAAGATCAGACAAGCTTTTGTTCCCAGCCATAAAGGGTGGAAAATATTTGCTTCTGACTATTCGCAAATTGAATTACGCGTTCTGGCGCATATTTCTGATGACGAACATTTAAAAGCTGCCTTTATTGAAGGTCAAGATATCCATGCCAGTACAGCCATGCGTGTTTTTGGAATTGAAAAGCAAGAAGATGTGTCTTCTGAGATGCGCCGTCGTGCTAAAGCAGTTAACTTTGGCATTGTATACGGCATTAGTGATTATGGTTTATCAAAAAATTTAGAAATCAGCCGTAAAGAAGCTCAGAACTTTATAGATACGTATTTTATTAAATACCCAGGGGTTAAAACCTATATGGAAGAAATCGTTCGTGAAGCCAAAGATAAAGGGTACGTTGAAACACTTTTCCATCGACGTCGTTATTTACCAGATATCAATTCACGTAATTTCAATTTACGTTCATTTGCTGAACGCACAGCAATGAACACTCCAATTCAAGGCAGTGCTGCAGATATTATTAAAGTGGCAATGATTGAAATGGATAAGCGGTTGAAAGAAGAAAAATTAGAAGCAACAATGTTATTGCAAGTACACGATGAGCTGATTTTTGAAGCGCCTGAAGCTGAAATTCCAATCCTTGAGAAATTGGTTGCTGAAGTGATGGAAAATGCAGTAGATTTGAATGTACCGTTAAAGGTAGAAAGCGACAGCGGCGACAATTGGTACGAAGCGAAATAAAACAAGCTAGGATGAAAAGGAGTTGCTAAAAGATTGCCAGAATTACCAGAAGTGGAAACGGTCAGAAAAGGTTTGGCCCAACTTGTCGAAGGTAGGACCATTGTAGGGGTTGATGTATATTGGGACCGGATTATTTCTGGACCCATTCACAGTGAAGAATTTGCAAACCAGCTGATTGGAGAAAAGTTGGTTGGTTTCGAACGAAGAGGGAAATACTTGATTTTTCTCTTCACTCACTGGGCGATGGTATCCCATTTACGAATGGAAGGGAAATACGAAGTAGAAGCGAAAGAAACTCCGCTAAAGAAACACACTCATGTGGTCTTTCATTTAGATGATGGCTGGGACCTGCGTTACCTGGATGTTCGGAAATTTGGCCGAATGACTCTTGTTCCATTAGGAGAACAAGAAAGTGTTGCTGGTTTGAAAACATTAGGTCCTGAGCCTGTACCAGAAACGTTTAAGCTTGCTTCTTTTCAAAAAACACTCAAACAAAAAACGCGGGCAATCAAGCCTTTGTTGTTAGACCAAAAAGTTGTAGCAGGGTTAGGAAATATCTACGTAGACGAAGCCCTTTTTAAAGCTAAAATCCACCCGCTAAGACCGGCTAATACCTTAAAACTATCAGAAACCAAACGCCTCCACGAAGCAATCATACAAGTGCTAGGGGAAGCTGTGGAAGCTGGCGGGACTACTATTAGAACTTATAAAAATGCTCTAGGAGAAGCCGGTAGTTTCCAAGTGAAGCTGCATGTTTACGGAAAGACAAATGAACCCTGCATTTACTGTGGAACACCTATTCAAAAGTTGAAAGTGGCTCAAAGAGGCACCCACATTTGCCCGAGCTGTCAAAAGTAACAGGAGACAAAGCGGATTACAGGATGAAAAAAGAGGTGAAGCAGATGACATTTGTTTTAGGATTAACAGGAGGCATTGCCACGGGGAAAACAACTGTTAGCGAAATTTTTAAAGAAAAAGGTATACCAGTTGTAGATGCAGATATTGGAGCACGAGTAGTGGTTGAGCCAGGAACAGATGGTTTAAAAGATATTCAAGAGCATTTTGGTGAGGAAGTGCTTCGACCGGATGGTTCTTTAGACCGTAAAGCATTAGGAACGATTGTTTTTGCAGACAGCCAACAACGAGAAACGCTAAACTTGCTTTTAGGAAAACACATCCGTAGATGGATCAGAGAACAAAAAACGCATTATTTATTAATAAATCCGCCGCTGATCATCTTAGATATTCCTTTATTGTTTGAAAGCAATTATTCAACAGAAGTGGATCAAGTTATGGTAGTTGCCTTATCAGAAAAGACACAACTTACCAGACTGATGGAGCGGGATACTTTGACGCGTGAAACAGCTGAACAGAGGATCGCTGCCCAATTGCCTATTGCTGAAAAAATAAAAAGAGCGGATGTAGTGATCGATAATAATGGCACACGTCAAGAAACTAAAAAACAAGTAATGGAATGGTTGGATCATTTTTTTGAAGAAACCGCTGCTCTAAATTAACTAAAAGATTTTTAGATGAAAGAATGAGTGTAAAGTAGACTCATTCTTTTTATCGTATCAAGAACCATCCGTATTAGCGGGGCTTTTCTGGTGTTTCACCTCGGTACTACCTGTGGTATAATAGGGTATAATCGTGGCGAGTGTAATAAAAAAATGCGAGAAATCATAAAAAAAGGATGATGAATAGTGCAATGTCCTCGTTGTCAAAATAATGGTTCTAGAGTTGTCGATAGCCGTCCTGCAGATGATGGACGTGCTATTCGCAGAAGAAGAGAATGTGAAGCATGTAGTTTCCGATTTACAACGTTTGAACGAGTAGAGCAAGCACCATTACTGGTGATAAAGAAAAATGGCACACGCGAAGAATTTAACCGTGAAAAGATTTTGCGGGGCATCATTCGCTCTTGTGAAAAAAGACCCGTTGCAGTGGAACAAGTTGAGAAAATAGTTGACGACGTTGAAAATAAAATCCGCAGTTTAGGAGAAAATGAAATTTCATCCGCTATTATTGGAGAATACATCATGGAAAAACTAGCAGAAGTTGATGATGTTGCTTATATTCGTTTTGCAAGTGTGTACCGACAATTCAAAGATATGAGCGTTTTCTTAAAAGAACTGCAAGAATTTGAAAAAAAGAAATCAGAAAAGAATTAATGGAATCAGAAAGGTGTGACGGCATTTGAGTTATCCTTGGAAAAACATGAGTCCAAAAGACGGATTCATGGTCCGACAAAATGCCTTGCTTTCGGATATGGATCAAAAAATCCTGACTTTTTTATATCAGCCTCTCATTGGGGCAACAGCTTATAGTTTGTATATGACGTTATGGACAGAAATTGGGGAAGAATCTTATTGGAGCGAAGGGATTTTACATTCAGAATTGTTGACATTGCTGAATGTAGGCATCCCCGAACTCTATCAAGCAAGAATTAAATTAGAAGCTATCGGATTATTAAAAAGTTATCTTCAAACGGATCCAGAGAAGCTGTATGTTTATGAACTACTGGCACCTCAATCTAGTGCGGTGTTTTTTAACGATGACTTGCTAAGTTTGCTTCTCTTTGAAACGATCGGAGAACGAAAATTTAGAAACCTAAGAAGCCGTTTTGTAGTGGCCCCTCTTAATAAAGAAAAATTTCAAGATGTTACAAAGTCGTTTTTAGATGTCTATCGTTTTGATGCAGAATTATTTAAACAAGAAAAAGCGTTATTGAAAGAACCAGTTGAATTAGTAGGGGCAACCCAGCCTGAGGGGCCGACGATTGATGCTCAAACATTTGACTTTAAGTTTTTTTATACAGGGCTAAACAGCCACTATATCAATCGTTCGGCAATTACAAAAGATTTGGAAAAAACGATTTTAGTTTTGCATACGATGTATGGTATTAATGAATTGGCCATGCAGCGGTATATCTTAGAAGCTAGCGATATGGAAACAGGGAATATTGACGAACGAAAATTAAAAAATGTCGTCTACCATGATTATCACAAAAACAATCAAAAGAATGTTCAGTTGCAAGATGTGGTTGAAAAAGATATCCAAGTTGATCAAAAACAACAAAAAGTTCGTGAAGATGATTTGAAACAACAAGGTTTATCAGAAGATGAGATTAAAATCATCGAAGTGAGCGAACAAATTAGTCCTTATGATTTTATGACTTCGATCAAAGATCAAAAAGGCGGTTATGTGACTAAAAATGAAGAATGGACATTAGAAGAGATCCTTCGAAAAGCTAATTTGCCTTCTTCTGTTGTCAATATTTTAATTCATTATATTCTCGTAGCTAGAGACAATCCTATTTTTGAAAAAGCTTTAGCTTATAAAATTTCAAATGACTGGGCCCAAAATAAAGTGTTTTCTCCCGAGATGGCTCTTCAAAAAGTTAAAAAAATGTATTCAGAAAATGCTGAAAAACAACAAACAGTCAAAAAACAATATGGGAACCAAAGACAGACTAATTATGGGAAACCTGTAAAAACGAGAACAGAAACCCTGCCGGAATGGGCAAAAGAAGGAAATACAGCAAAAGCTGAACAGCCGATGAGCGAAGCTGAAAAACAAGCCTTTATGGAACGGCTGAAAAAAATCCAAAACTTTGGGAAAGAAGGTGACTAAAAATGGAAGATATTGGCAAGAGTCTAACAAAAATGCTGAAAGAACGAAGTTTATCTGATCAATATGAAAAACTGATCCAAGATGTACTAGACGATCCTGATGTGCAACAGTTCATCGAAGAGAACCGAGAAAAATTGAGCAACGAAGCTATTGCGAAAAGTTATGCCAAGCTTTATGAATTTGTAAATGAAAAGAAAAAGTACCAAGAAAAAACCGGGATGATGGCTCCTGGATATCACCCTCAACTAGTGATGAATTATTATTTTATTGACGTCACTTATGTCCCCACAGCTGAATTGATCGCAAAACAAAAAGAACAGGCTATTAAAAGTCGGATTCATTCCATGGATATGCCTAAAGACGTCAGAACAGCGACATTTGAACGGTTTCATCTAACCGATGAACGAGCTGTCGCCATCACCGCTGCATATGATTTTATTGCAGACTATTTAGACGATCCGAAAGCTTTTCATCAAGGATTGTATTTACAAGGAGCATTTGGTGTTGGCAAATCATTTTTGTTGGGGGCTATTGCTCATGAGCTGGCTGAAAAAGGATACCCTTCTACACTGATGCATTTTCCTTCTTTCGCAGTAGAAATGAAACAAGCCATTGGCCAGAATACGACCGGAGAAAAATTAGAAGCTGTAAAAAAAGCTCCTATTTTAATGTTGGATGATATAGGTGCTGATTCAATGTCTAGTTGGATTAGAGACGATGTCTTAGGTGTCATTTTGCAGTACCGTATGCAAGAACAATTGCCAACGTTTTTTTCTTCCAATTTTGATATGAAACAATTGGGTGAAGAACATTTGCGAATGACGCAACGGGGAGAAGATGAACCATTAAAAGCTCAACGGATCATGGAACGTGTTCGATATTTATCTAAAGAAATCAAAATGATCGGTGAAAACCGCAGATTATCTTAACTCCATACCAATAAACGATGAAATGAAGAGCGGCATGATCATTTAATGAAACTTTACTTGAATTTATCCTGAAAGAATGGTTTAATTACATCAATAGATAAAATCTTTGAGAAAGACACCGAGATAAGAAAGCAATTTTTTAAGAGAGGGAAACAACTGCTGCAAGTTTCCTAAAATTGATCTTATGTTGACCCCTTTCGAGTGCCGCTGTGAACCGTTAAGTATTAGCAGCCGGTCGTTTAGCCAACGTTACCAGCTTAGAGAGAATTCCTGTTGATTGTGAATGGGGGATTCTAAATCTGGGTGGAACCACGAATTTTACGTCCCTTTTATGTTAGGTAACTAGCATAGAAGGGGCTTTTTTATTTGGTCACAGCTTGAAAGGCTTTTTTGATAGAAAAAAATTTGAATCATTGGAGGAATGAAACATGTCAGAAATCAATATTACTTTGCCGGATGGCGCTGTAAAACAATTTGCAGCAGGTTCGACAACAAAAGATATTGCTGAAAGCATCAGCAAAAGCTTAGCTAAAAAAGCATTAGCAGGGAAGTTCAATGGAGAATTGGTAGACTACACTCGACCGTTAGAAGCAGATGGTTCACTTGAAATCATCACACCGGATCATGAAGATGCGTTACAGATTTTACGCCATTCAAGTGCTCATTTAATGGCAAATGCGTTACGTCGTTTATATCCTGAAATCAAATTTGGTGTAGGTCCTGCTATTGAAAGCGGCTTTTATTATGATACAGATACAGAAACGCCGATTACGGAAGAAGATTTACCACTTATCGAAGCTAAAATGATGGAAATCGTGAAAGAAAATAATCCTATTGTCCGCAAAGAAGTTACACGTGCGGAAGCTCTTGAGTTATTTAAGGAAGATCCTTATAAAGTCGAATTGATCACTGAACTGCCAGAAGATGAAACGATCACAGTTTACGATCAAGGAGATTTTGTGGATTTATGCCGCGGCGTCCATGTTCCGTCAACTGGACGGATCCAAGTCTTTAAATTGCTTTCGCTTGCTGGAGCTTATTGGCGAGGAAATTCAGACAATAAAATGATGCAACGGATCTATGGGACAGCTTTCTTTGATAAAAAAGACTTGAAAGAGTTTATCAAAATGCGTGAAGAAGCTAAACTGCGCGATCATCGTAAATTAGGAAAAGAATTAGACTTATTTATGATCAGTCCTGAAGTTGGGCAAGGGTTACCATTCTGGTTACCAAAAGGGGCAACCATTCGCCGGACAATAGAACGGTATATCGTTGACCGTGAATTGAGTTTAGGGTACCAACACGTTTATACTCCGATCATGGCAGATGTTGAATTTTATAAAACATCTGGACACTGGGATCACTATCATGAAGACATGTTCCCGCCAATGGATATGGGAGATGGCGAAATGCTCGTCTTGCGCCCAATGAATTGTCCACACCATATGATGGTTTATAAAAATGACCTGCATAGTTACCGTGAATTGCCAATTCGAATTGCTGAATTAGGTCAAATGCATCGGTATGAAAAAAGTGGAGCTCTTTCAGGATTGCAACGCGTTCGTGAAATGACTTTAAATGATGGACATACGTTTGTTCGTCCAGATCAAATCTTAGAAGAATTCAAACGCACAATGGAATTGTTGTTAGCTGTTTATGCAGACTTTAATATCACAGATTATCGTTTCCGTTTGAGTTATCGGGATCCTAAAAACACAGATAAATATTTTGATGATGACGCAATGTGGGAAAAAGCTCAAACGATGCTTAAAGCAGCGATGGATGAGATGGGACTGGAATACTTTGAAGCCGAAGGAGAAGCAGCTTTTTATGGTCCAAAACTAGATGTTTTAGTGAAGACAGCCATTGGAATTGAAGAAACTCTCTCTACCGTTCAATTGGACTTCCTGTTGCCAGAGCGTTTTGATCTAACTTATGTTGGAGAAGATGGTGAAAATACTCATCGCCCAGTCGTTATTCATCGCGGAATCGTTTCTACAATGGAACGTTTCGTTGCCTACTTGATTGAAGAGTACAAAGGGGCATTCCCAACGTGGTTAGCGCCAGTGCAAGCTACGATTATTCCGGTAAACCTTGAGATGCATGCAGATTATGCTTATGAACTGAAAGAAAAAATGGCAGCAATCGGTATGCGCGTGGAAGTAGATGACCGTAATGAAAAAATGGGATATAAAATTAGAGCGTCACAAACACAAAAGATACCGTATCAATTGGTATTGGGAGATAATGAAGTAGCTGAATCAAGTGTCGCTGTCCGGAAGTATGGCGAAAAAGAAACAGAAATAATGCCAGTTTTTGAATTTTTAGAAGCCGTAAAAAAAGAAATTGAAAATTTTAGCCGTTAACAGTTTACAAAGATAGATAATCATGGTATGATGTATAAGTTGAGAAAACAAAGCAGGAGCCCTCGCTTCTCGCCTTAGTTGACTAAAAGTCTCTGGGCTAGATATAAACGATGATGACTTACGCACGGCGTAAGTTGGAAATTATTTATAGGCGGGTTCATAGTGAACTCGTCTATTTTTTTCTGCTGTTCTTTCTCTCAAATCTAATGGAGGTGTATGACCATAGCAAAAGATATGATGGTAAATGACGGCATTCGTGCACGTGAATTGCGCGTTATAGGTAGCGAAGGCGAACAACTTGGTCTTAAAACCAAAAGTGAAGCCTTGTCAATTGCAGAAGCAGCAAACTTAGACTTAGTTTTAGTAGCGCCCACAGCAAAACCACCCGTAGCACGAATCATGGATTACGGCAAATTCCGTTTTGAGCAACAGAAAAAAGAACGTGAAGCTCGTAAAAACCAAAAAGTCGTCGGACTGAAAGAAGTCCGTCTAAGTCCTACAATTGACTTAAATGACTTTAACACGAAATTACGTAATGCTCGTAAGTTCCTTGAAAAAGGCGATAAAGTTAAAGCATCAATTCGATTTAAAGGTCGTGCCATTACTCATAAAGAGATTGGTAAGAAAGTTTTAGATCGGTTAGCATTAGAAACTGCTGATATCGCTAGTATCGAATCAGCTGCTAAAATGGATGGACGTAGTATGTTCTTGATTTTAGCGCCAAAAACTGAAAAGTAAGAAGACTTTGAGGAGGAAAAATTAAATGCCAAAACAAAAAACACACCGTGGTTCAGCTAAACGTTTTAAAAGAACAGGCGGCGGCGGATTAAAACGTCACCATGCTAAAACAAGCCATATGTTCGCTAACAAATCTCAAAAGCAAAAACGTAAATTACGTAAATCTGCAATGGTATCAGATGGAGACTACAAACGTATTCGCCAAATGTTATCTCAATGGAAATAATTCCTAATAGAGTTTAATTCATTCGCTAACTTAACATAGCCTTAAAACATCATTGAAAAGAGTTTTCTTAGAAAGAAAACATCTTAGAGGAGGAAATTAATATGCCACGTGTAAAAGGTGGAACGGTTACTCGTAAACGTCACAAAAAAATATTAAAATTAGCAAAAGGGTATTATGGTTCTAAACATACTTTATTCAAAGTATCTAAACAAGCTGTTATGAAATCATATCAATACGCTTATAGAGATCGTCGTCAAAAGAAACGCGATTTCCGTAAATTATGGATTGCACGTATCAATGCAGCTGCTCGTATGAACAACATGAGCTACAGCACATTTATGCACGGTCTTAAATTAGCTGAAATTGATATCAACCGTAAAATGTTAGCTGATATCGCTGTTACAGACGCAGCAGCATTCACAGCATTAACCGAACAAGCTAAAACTGCTTTAGGAAAATAATGCTCTAAAAGCTGATTTTTTTACCCTTACTTATAAAAGGCGTAATGAAAAAACTCTCGAAAATGGATGTTATCATCTGTTTTTGAGAGTTTTTTTATTTTAAATTAGAAGAACCAAAAACACTGCCTATTTTGGTTTCCAGTATACTTAATGAACTTTGGTACGATTATTAGTGAGAAAAAGCCATAAAATAATGATTTGCTTAACAAATTTTAATTTTGTGATTGATTATATGATAATAAGATGATAATATAGTTTGAGTAAGCTAACGTTAATTTCATAACAAAAATTAATATAGCAATAAACAAACAGGGGGAATACAATATGCAAAAAAATAAATTTTTAAGTTTGCTAGGAATCACAGCTACTTCAGCTTTGGTATTAGCGGCTTGTGGTGGAAGCGGTAACTCAGGTGGCGATTCAGCGTCTTCAACTGCATCGGATGCAGGATTAGACAAGGAGCAAGTATTGAATCTGATAGAAAGCGGCGAAATCCCTACAATGGACTCGGTTCTAAATACAGATGTTGTCGGCGGAAACGTAATGAACAATGTTTTTGAAGGACTTTACCGTCAAGGACTAGATGGCAAGCTTGTTTTAGGTATGGCTGAAGCTGAACCAGAAACGAGTGAGGATAAGTTAACGTATACTTTCAAAATCAGAGAAGATGCTAACTGGTCTAATGGAGACCCTGTTACTGCAAATGACTTTGTGTACGCATGGCAGCGTTTGGCAGATCCAGATGAGGCAGCTTCTTATAACTACATGATTCAAGACATCGTTGAAAACGCAACAGAAATCATCAATGGTGAAATGGAACCAAGCGAATTGGGTGTTACAGCTATTGATGATAAGACGCTAGAAATCAAATTGGTTCGTGCCGTTCCTTACTTTAAAGATTTATTGACATTGCCGATGTATTACCCGCAAAATCAAGATTATGTAGAAGAGTTAGGCGATAAATTTGCTTCGAACAGCGACAATTTGATTTATAACGGTCCATTCACATTAACCGAATGGGACGGAACCGGCTTAAGCTGGGTATACCAAAAGAATGAAGACTATTGGGATGCAGATACCGTTAAGTTAGATACCATCAATTTTGACGTAGTGAAAGAAACTTCGACAGCATTAAACTTGTATGAAACAGGCAGTATTGACCGTATGAGATTAACTGGTGAATATGTACAAACCAAACAAGATGATGCTGATTTGAAATCAGAACCAACTTCTTCTGTATTCTACTTTAAATTCAACCAAGAACGAAATGGCGAAACAACGGATCTAGCCAATGAAAATATTCGTAAAGGGATTGCTATGGCTTTTGATAAAGAAGCTTATGCTAAGACAGTATTACAAAATGGTTCATTGCCAGCTGATGGTTTAGTACCACAGGGTTTAGCCGTTGATCCAGCTACTGGTGAAGATTTCCGTGACCAAAATGGCGACTTGTTGACTTTTAATGTTGAAGAAGCTCAAAAATACTTTGCAGCTGGTTTGAAAGAATTAGGAAAAGACAGTCTAACGCTTGAGATTCTTGGAGATGACGGCGAAAATGCTAAAAAATCACTAGAATTTATGCAGGGTCAATTGACTCAAAACTTGCCTGATCTAGACATCAAGTTACGGAATGTACCGTTTAAAGTACGTCTAGAAGCTGATACAAATCAAGATTACGACATTGAAATGTCTGGTTGGGGAGCTGACTACGCAGATCCAATCAACTTCTTAGAATTATTTGCTTCAGACAATGGAAACAACAAATCAAGCTATGCTAATGATGACTATGATGCTTTGATTAAGAGCTCATTAAGTGAAGTAGATGACTTAGAAAAACGCTGGACTGGTATGTTAGATGCTGAAAAAACCCTAATGGATACAGCAGGAATCGCACCAATTTACCAACGTTACAACGCAGTTTTAGAAAAACCATATGTTAAAGATATTGCTGCTCATTTAGTTGGAGCGGAGTACTCATACAAATGGGCTTATGTAGACGGTAAAGAATAATCTATGCTCCATCAAGAAAGAAGCGAAGTATGTTTTCGCTTCTTTTTTTTGCCTAATTATGTGAATGACTTAAAAGCTCCATTAGAGTAGGGTGATGGCGGATTGCGACTGTTTTTCCATAATGATAGAATCGACTATGTTAGTTATATGCAATTCTAAATGAAAGTCGATTTATTACGAGGAGGAACAAGATTGAAGAATTTAAAAATAAAGAGTTTCGTAGGAATCACGTTAATGTCTACTCTAGTACTTGCTGCATGTGGTTCAAATGATGCGGGTTCAAAAACTGGAAAAGATTCTAATACGACACAAGAATTGAATTTGATTGAAACGGCTGAAATCCCAACAATGGATTCTGTTTTAAATACAGATACAGTGGGCTCTACAGTCATGAACAATGTGCTAGAAGGATTGTATCGTTTGAATCTAAAGAACGAGCCAGAGCTCGCAATGGCGTCTGAAGACCCAACAATCAGCGAAGATGGTTTAACGTATACATTCAAAATCAAAGAAGACGCAAATTGGTCAAATGGAGAGCCTGTTACTGCTAACGATTTTGTTTTTGCATGGCGTCGTCTCGTAGATCCAGAATCTGCTTCACAATACTCTTATATGATGTCTGGAGTAATCGAAAATGCGGAAGAAATTAGTGCAGGGGATATGGCTCCTGAAGAGTTAGGCGTTCAAGCCATTGATGAAAAAACGTTAGAAGTTCAGTTGGCTGCAGAAGTACCGTACTTTAAAGATTTGTTGTCATTATCAATGTTCTTGCCTCAAAACGAAGCATATGTGACTGAAAAAGGAAGCCAATATGCTTCAAATAGCGACAACCTCTTGTATAACGGACCATTTGTTTTAACGGATTGGGATGGTACTGGTTTAAGCTGGTCTTACAAGAAAAATGATACTTATTGGGACGCTAGCACAGTTGAATTAGAGCAAATCAATGTAGATGTGGTTAAAGAAACATCAACTGCAATCAATTTATACGATGCAGGCAGTGTTGATACGATCAAGTTGTCAGGTGAGTATGTTCAAACCAAAGAAGGCGATCCTGATTTGAAATCAGAACCAACATCATCTGTCTTTTATTTTAAATACAACCAAGAACGTGATGGCAAACCAACACCATTAGCAAATGAAAATATCCGTAAAGCTATTTCAATGGCATTTGATAAAGAAGCCTATGCTAAAACGGTATTGCAAAATGGTTCATTGCCAGCAAATGGGTTAGTACCAGCTGGTCTAGCTAAGAACCCTGAAACAGATCAAGATTTCCGTGAAGAAAACGGCGATTTGTTAAGTTATGATATTAAAGCAGCACAAGAGTACATGAAAAAAGGTTTGGCTGAACTGGGCGAAGATTCATTGAAATTAGAATTGCTTTCAGATGATTCTGAAAATGCGAAAAAATCTTCTGAATATATGCAAGGACAACTGATGCAAAACCTTCCAGGTTTGGAGATCAGTATTCGTTCAGTGCCGTTTAACGTCCGTATTGATGTAAATCAACGTCAAGACTATGACATTCAAATGGCTGGCTGGGGAGCAGACTATGCAGATCCAATCAACTTTTTAGAATTGTTTGAAAGTACGAACTCAAATAACAAAGCAAGTATTGCTATTCCAGAGTATGACGCGTTAATTGAGAGCATCGGTTCCACACATATCAATGATCCAGAACAAAGATGGGCAGATATGATCGAAGCTGAAAAAATCTTACTTGATCAAGCAGCTATCGGACCAATTTACCAACGCTATAACGCAATTTTAGAAAAACCTTATGTTAAAAATATTGGTACACACTTAGTAGGACCTGAATACTCTTACAAATGGGCTTCTGTTGAAAATCACTAAATATAACAATTTTATGCAGACCAACTGTATTCAAGAAAGCAAGAAGGAAAGCTATTTTCCTTCTTGCTTATTTTGTGCAAAAGGCTAAAAAGTGTCGCCCTTTTTTTGCAATAGAATGTTATAGTATAGGAGATAATAGTATATTGGAGGGTTTACATGATGGAAGAAAAAGAATTAAGAATGCTAAAAAGATTGACTGATGCAAAAGGCGTACCTGGGAATGAAAAGCAAGTACGCGATATTTTCGTTGAATATGCTGGAAAATCAGCTGATTCTATCGTTTTTGATGGTTTAGGAAGTGTGATAGCTAAACATGTCGGTGATAAATCAGGGCCTAAGATATTGTTTGCTGGGCATTTAGATGAAGTTGGGTTTATGGTCACAACGATTACAGAAGAAGGGTTTATCAAGTTTCAACCGCTTGGCGGGTGGTGGGCACAAGTTATGCTAGCTCAACAAGTCGAGATCACAACTTCAAAAAATGCTGTTTTACATGGAGTGATCGGCTGCAAGCCGCCGCATGTATTGACGGCTGAAGTGCGTAATAAAGCCTATGATATCAAAGATATGTTTATTGATATCGGTGCTTCTAGCAAAGAAGAAGCGAATTCTTGGGGCGTAAAACCGGGCGATATGATAACCCCATATATTGAATTTAAACGTTTGAATCACTCGAAATTTCTCTTGGCAAAAGCTTGGGATAATCGGATTGGTACTGCTGTAACCTTAAAAGTATTAGAAAATCTGCAAAAAGAAGGACACCCCAATAAAGCATTTGCTGTAGGAAATGTACAAGAAGAAGTCGGTTTACGCGGCGCAAAAACAGCTACTCATTTGGTTGATCCTGATATTGCTTTTGCACTTGATACGGGAACAGCTGGAGATACACCTGGAATGACTCCTAAAGAAGCAGATTCAAAACTAGGACAAGGTCCTCAGATCATTATTTATGATGCATCAATGGTTGCCCATAAAGGCTTGCGAGACTTTGTTGTCAATGTAGCTGAAGAGTTAGCTATTCCTTTTCAATATACGGTAATTGCCGGTGGCGGAACGGATGCAGGCAGTCAACACGTAACAAGGAATGGAGTTCCGGCTTTGGCTATCACAGTAGCGACTCGGTATTTACACTCACATACTTCGGTTATCCACGAAGATGATTACTTAAACACAGTCAAACTGGTTACAGAAGTCGTTAAACGATTAGACAATGAAACAGTTAAAAAAATTAAATTTGGGTAAAGTATTTTGCTGATACACAGCCTGGGGGAAAGCTTATAATGTACGAGGTCCCAGTAAACCAATCGTGGCTATTTTTATAAAGGGGGTAGAAACAGGCATGGAGAGAGCTAAAAAAAGAATCGTTGTTATTGGTGGTGGGATAACAGGGTTGACTGTAGCTTACCGAGTTAAACAAAAACTCGAAAAAGAAAATTTACCCTTTGAATTGATCCTGTTAGAAGGATCGTTAAAAATAGGTGGAAAAATTTATACTATGAAAGTAGACGATTATTATATTGATTTAGGTGCCGAATCGATTGATACTCGTTATCCTGAAGCTTTAAAGTTGATTGAAGAACTAGGACTAGAAGATCAGTTAATTTATAGCGAAGGTAATAAACCCGATATTTTCTTTTATAATAAGCTACACCAACTGAATTATCCTACATATAAAGGGATCCCTATTAAGCAAAACGATATATGGAAAGATAAGCTGCTGACTTTGCATGGAAAGTTGGCGAGTTACAAATCGACTTTTTTCCCAGTGAAGAAATTAAAAAAAGATATTGAAACAAGCACTTACCTGAAAAGACGTTTTGGAGATGAAATGGTTGAACACATTGTTGAACCTTTCTTTTCTAAAATTTACGCTAGTGATGTAGACCGAATGGGCATCAAAGCTTCAAAAGAACTAGCCTATGATTTGGAATTAAAATACGGAAGCTTGTCAAAAGGATTAGCACATCATCCAGAATTATTAGACGGTTCTGGTAATTATGTAACGTTTGAAAAAGGTTTATCCGTTTTAACTGAAGCGCTTGAAGAAGAGTTGAAAGGTCATATTCAATATAGCAAAAAAGTATTAGAAATCAAAAAGAATGAAGAAGGAACCTATATACTTGATATCAATGGAAAAGAACAAGTACGCGTTGGAGCTATTTGTATCGCCACACCGGCCACTGAATACGCAAAGTTGATTGATCACCAAGAGGTTAATGAGTTATTTAGTCAAATTCAAACAGCTTCAATTGGGTACATTCTTTTTAGTTTTCCAAAAAAAGCTATCAAAAACGAACCAAAAGGCTTCGGAATCGTCACACCTAGAAGAAACGATTCTTTTGTTACATCAATTGTTTTCTTAGATAAAAAATGGCCTTTTTTAAAAAAGGCAGACGAAACTTTGATTGGTGTCAACTTTGGTAGAAATGGCGAAGATACCTTAGTTTCGTTGAGCAATAGGGAGATTGAAGATTTTATTCGAGAAGATCTTAAGATTATATTAGGTATTACTGAAGAGCCTAACTATCGAATTGTAAAACGTTGGCCAAACGCTATCCCTCAGTATACGGCTTCTCAAGAAGACGAAATGCAGAAAATTTCTAAAGTGTTTCGAACAGAATTTCCCGGTATTTATATTGCAGGAAATGGGCTAGAAGGGTTTGGCATCAACCAGTGCATTAAACAAGGAAATCGTATCGGGAAACAAATAGTGGAATACACGAAAAAACAAAATTGTATCTAAGTGAAATGAAGTTAAATAAAAGAGTCCCTTTTGGAAACGAAAAAGGGCTTTTTTATTTTCAATTTTCGATTAGTGGTGTATGGTAATAATAGAAGACTAAAACAAAGAGGAGAGTTCAATGATGCAATTGACAGTATTAGGGTATTGGGGTGGCTACCCAACGAAAAACGAAGGAACGAGTTCTTATCTTTTAGAATCTCAAGGGTTTCACTTATTGATTGATGCAGGTAGTGCATCATTGATTTCACTTGAAAATCATCTTGACCCTTTAAACTTAGATGCCGTTCTTTTAACTCATTACCATCAGGACCACATTGCTGATGTAGGTGTGCTGCAATACACAAGACAGCTCAAAAGAATGGACCATGACGAACGCAGAGCGCCTATTCTGCCGATATATGGGCACCAAGAGGATCAAGAAAACTTTCAGCGGCTAACGATGGAGAGAGTCACTGAAGGTATCGGATATCAAGAAGAAGAACCATTGACCGTCGGACCTTTTGGGATACAATTTATGAAGACTTTGCATCCTGTTCCTTGCTTCGCCTTGAGAATCACTGAAGAAAGTACAGGGAAAGTATTCGTATTTACGGCCGATTCTGGTTACTTGCCAGAATTTATTCCATTCAGTCAAGATGCAGATGTTCTTTTAGCTGATACGAATTTTTTTGAGGGGATGGAAAACCATCGTGTTCACATGACCTCGATTGAAGTTGCCCGAATTGCAAAAGAAGCAAATGTCAAAAAATTGATTTTAACTCACTTGCCGCAAGAAGGCGATTTAGAGTTATTAAAAGCACAAGCGGTCAATGAAGCACCTGATTTACCTGTTATTTTAGCTGAAAAAGATTTGGTTATTCAGATATAAAAAAACCATTTAGCTAACCAATAAGGTATAGTTAATTTTAATGATCATAATGAAAAGAGGAATAACAACATGTATTTTGTCGCAAACGAACGCAATGGACAAGAAATTTCGGATCCACGTATCAACTTAGCCATCGAAACTTTTTTATTGAAACACTTAACTTTGGATGAACCCATCTTGCTTTTTTATATAAATGAGCCGTCTATTATCATTGGACGAAATCAAAATACGATTGAAGAGATCAACACGGATTATGTTGAAAAAAATAATATCCATATTGTTCGCCGATTATCAGGAGGAGGAGCAGTTTACCATGATTTTGGAAATTTATCCTTTTGTTTTATTACAAAAGATGACGGCAATTCGTTCCGCGATTTTGGTAAATTTACTGAACCGGTTATTCAATCGCTTCATAAAATGGGAGTAGAAGGAGCCGCTTTAGAAGGCCGCAATGATTTAGTGATCGACGGACAGAAGTTCTCTGGAAACGCGATGTATTCAACGAATGGCCGCATGACAGCTCATGGTACGCTAATGTTTGACAGTGATGTGGAAGCAGTTGTGGGAGCGTTGAAAGTTAGAAAAGATAAAATAGAATCTAAAGGAATCAAGTCGATCAGAAGCCGAGTTACCAATATTCGTCCTTATCTGTCGGATGATTATCAATACATTACAACGAAAGAATTCCGTGATAAGTTGTTATTAAATATTTTTGAGGTTGATTCGCGAGAAGATGTTAAAGAATATAAATTAACAGAAGAAGATTGGGAGAAAATCGAAGAAATTTCCGCCGAATATTACCGAAATTGGGACTGGAATTACGGAAAATCACCGAAATTTGAATTGATTCGTCGTCATCGTTTCCCAATTGGTTCAGTTGAGTTTCAAATGAATATCGATAAAGGCCACATTCAAAATGTCCGTATTTATGGAGACTTCTTTGGTTTAGGAGAAATTTCAGACGTTGAAAAAAAATTAACGGGGATTAAGTACGAACCTAAAGAAATTGCAGCAGTTTTAGACACAATTGACATTAAGCATTATTTTGGCAATATCACAAAAGAAGAGCTAGTGCACTTGATTTATTAAGAGGAATCAGCTAATAACAAATAATCAGGAACGGACTCACTATCTTGTGAGCCCGTTCCTGATTATTTGTTTGATTTTAACGTGATTTTCTTCCAAGTCCAACAGCGTTTTTCATTTTTTGCAATGTTTTATTCGCAACTTTTCGAGCTGATTCAGCTCCTTGATCTAAGATGAGGTCTAGTTCGTCGGATTTCAGCAGTTCTGCATGTCGTTGTTGAATAGGTTCCATGACAGCGATGACAGCTGTTGCTAATTCATCTTTAAATTCCCCATATCCTTTGCCGGTATACATTGTGACTAATGAGTCAATGCTTTGGCCAGAAAAAGCAGAGAAAATAACCAAGAGATTAGAAATACCTGGTTTATTGATCGGATCATACTCGATGATTCCGCTTGAATCTGTTACAGCACTTTTAAATTTTTTACGAATAATAGAAGGCTCATCTAACATTGAAATAAATGATTTAGCATTTTTATCAGATTTGCTCATTTTTTTTGTTGGTTCTTGCAAACTCATAATACGTCCGCCTTCTTCAGGAATCTTCACTTCAGGTAAAGTCAAGATAGGCTGCCCAGAACTGTATTTATTGTTGAAACGTTCTACGAAATCACGTGTTAGTTCTAAGTGTTGCTTTTGATCATCTCCGACAGGAACTAAGTCAGTTTGGTATAAAATAATATCGGCAACCATCAAAGGAGGATAAGTCAATAATCCAGCAGACACTCCTGCACGTTTATTTTTCAAAGATTTGTCTTTAAATTGAGTCATTCGTTCTAACTCACCAAGGGATGTATTGCATTGAACGATCCAAGCCGCCTCAGCATGGGCTGAAACCTCCGATTGAATAAAGATAATCGATTTTTCAGGATCTAATCCAATAGCTAAATATAAAGCAGCGAGACTTTTGATTTGTTCTCTTAATTTTAACCGATCTTGAGGCATTGTAATAGCGTGTTCGTCAACGATACAGTAATAACTATTGTAGTCTTCTTGTAAAGCAACAAATTGCTTCATGGCTCCAATATAATTTCCGATAGTAGGAATCCCGCTAGGCTGAATTCCTGAAAAGATGGTTTGCATAAAAACACTCCTTTTGAAAATTGCAATACATTCATTATACGTTATAAAACCAAAAATGGGCAAAGAGTCTATTAACTTCTCTATTCTTTATTTAAAATAAGTAATGACCGGCTAAAGCGATAAGACAAATGATCAATAAGCCAAAACCTACTTTTAACGGGTATTTATAACCAGTTCCAACAGCTCTTGATAAAGCCATAAGTTCAGTTTCATCATCCACCAAAGGTTCCTTCCGTTTTGCTATAGCAGCAACTCTTCTCATACTGTAATGAAAGAAGTCAAAAACGCCTGAATGAAGAGTAGCCCAAAATAATCCGATGATCAAAAAAGCGCCAGCAATCATAAAAGTAAGATTAGTTGTCTGTAAAAAACTGATTTTTTGATAGAGAATCAATTCAGAAATTAAGCATAAAATAAGAATGATGATAATAAGATTAGTAGCAGTAAGTTTAAATCTCATTTTTTAACCTCCAGAAGATTCGTACTCTATTTAAATTTACATGAAAACAAATATAAATACAACGGAAAAATAAAATAACAATTTGATGAACAAACGGGTAGCATCAGCTGTGTTTATGCCATTTGTTTTTAATTTTTCGGCATTATAATATGGGTGAAACAAAAATTCTTTTGCAATTATGCTTTTGACAAGCTATTCTATATAGTATATTCTCTTTTTGAATAGAATTAAAATTAATCGTTGGAGGTGCTTAAATCGATGAAAAGTTATGCTAAATTTCTTGGGAAACGTATCTTGTATATGTTTTTGACATTATTCTTAATTGCATCGATCACATTCTTCCTGATGAAGCTCTTACCCGGTACTCCATACAGTAACCAGGATAAATTATCAGAGGAACAAATCTTTATCATGAATGAAAAATATGGACTAAATGAACCTGTTCCGGTTCAATACTTAGTTTATATAACCGGCTTATTGAAAGGAGATTTAGGTGTTTCTTTTCAATTCAATAACACTCCTGTAACAGAATTGCTGTCTACGCGGGTAGGGCCATCCATGCAGCTGGGGATTCAGGCGGTAGTCTTAGGAACGGTCTTAGGGATTATCTTAGGGGTTATAGCCGCTATGAATCAGAATACTTGGATCGATACAACAGCTACCTTTACAGCAATCTTAGGGCGGTCGATACCAAACTTTGTTATTGCAGTACTGTTACAGCTGATTTTTGGAGTTTACTTAAAGTGGTTCCCGATCGCTTTGTGGAATGATGGATTTCAGTCATCTGTCTTACCGACCTTAGCACTCGCCATTTCGCCTCTTGCAGATTCGGCTCGTTTTATTCGAACTGAGATGGTAGAGGTTCTTGGCAGTGATTATGTCGAATTGGCACGAGCTAAAGGTTTGAGCCGATGGATCGTAGCTTTTAAACACGGTGTTCGGAATGCCTTGATTCCTTTGGTAACCATT
Source organism: Carnobacterium sp. CS13 (assembly GCF_016653495.1). NCBI lineage: Bacteria > Bacillati > Bacillota > Bacilli > Lactobacillales > Carnobacteriaceae > Carnobacterium > Carnobacterium sp. CS13. The sequence goes on from NZ_CP067364.1 coordinate 780,162, forward strand.
TTGGGGCCTATGGCTGTCGGTTTAATGACCGGTTCAATGGTTGTTGAAAATATTTTTGCTATTCCAGGGATTGGTGAACAATTCGTTAAATCAATTATGACTAATGACTATCCTACGATCATGGGTGTAACAGTTTTATACTCTGCAATGCTTGTAGGCATTATCTTAGTAGTGGATATTCTTTACGGAGTAATAGATCCACGTATTCGTGTTGCAACTGAAGGAGGGGACAATTAATGAGTGATTCAAAACAAAAAGCTGTTGTTGATGAGACAACTACCTTGCCTCCTGAAATGTTTGTTCCAGCTGGTAGTTTAAATGCAGCAGATAATGAAAAAATAGCAGCGCCTTCTTTAAGTTTTCTACAGGATTCTTGGAGACGATTAAAGAAAAATAAAGCTGCGGTAGTTAGTTTGTTTGTACTGATTATTTTTGTTATCTTAAGTATTGCAGCTCCGGTCATTTCGCCACATGATCCGAACCACCAAACGGTTTCACATGCTAACTTGCCGCCTAAAATTCCAGGATTAAACATTGATGGTTTAAACGGAACGCAAGTTATGGGGAATACACGTGTGGACAAATACGAACAGCAAGGTGTGCCAACAGATGCTTATTATATTTTAGGAACAGATGGCTTAGGCCGTGATTTGCTTTCGCGTATCTTACACGGAACCCGCGTGTCGCTCTTGATTGCCTTTGTCGCAGCGTTATTTGACTTAACCATAGGTGTTCTTTATGGATTAGTATCAGGTTGGGCTGGCGGAAAAGTTGATAACGCTATGCAACGGTTATTGGAGATTTTATCCGGTGTGCCAAACTTAGTTGTGGTTATCTTAATGTTATTAGTCTTAGACCCAGGTATTAAATCAATTATTATCGCTTTAGCGATTACAGGTTGGATTTCAATGGCTCGGGTTATTCGAGCACAAACATTGAAGTTGAAAAACCAAGAATATATTTTAGCAGCAAAAACATTGGGAGAGTCTCCCTTTAAAATTGCTATTAAACATTTGATTCCAAATTTATCAGGGATTATTATCATTCAAACAATGTTTTCAATTCCAGCGGCTATTTTCTTTGAAGCCTTCTTAAGTTTCATTGGTATTGGTATTCCAGCACCAACGGCTTCTTTAGGAACATTGATTAACGATGGTTACAAAACATTCCGTTTCTTACCACATTTGATGTGGTATCCGGCAGCTGTTATTTGTATTTTGATGATTTCATTTAACTTGCTAGCTGATGGTTTACGTGATGCATTTGATCCAAAAATGAAAGATTAGCGAGGTGAATCCGAATGAATAATGTATTAGAAGTTAAGAATTTGAATATCACATTCGACACCTATGCTGGTAAAGTAAAAGCCATTCGTGGTGTCAGTTTCAATTTAAAAAAAGGGGAGACATTAGCTATCGTCGGTGAGTCTGGTTCTGGTAAATCCGTGACGACTCGCAGTATTATGCGTTTGCTTTCTCAAAACGCTAATGTTGAGCAAGGCGAGATTTTGTTCAATGGCAGCGACCTAATTAAAAAAACCGAAAAAGAAATGCAAGGCATCCGAGGAAAGGATATCGCTATGATTTTCCAAGATCCGATGACGTCGCTTAATCCGACAATGACGATTGGAAAACAAGTATCTGAACCGATTCGCCTTCATCAAAAATTAAATAAAGATGAAGCATCTAAGCGTGCTCTAGAATTGTTAAATTTGGTAGGGTTGCCTCATGCTGAAAAACGTATGAAACAATACCCGCATCAATTTTCAGGTGGACAAAGACAACGAATCGTTATTGCGATTGCCTTAGCTTGTAATCCGGAAATTTTGATAGCTGATGAACCGACAACAGCTTTAGACGTAACAATTCAAGCGCAAATTCTTGATTTGATGAAAGAACTGCAAAAGAAAATTTCAACTTCGATTATTTTTATTACACATGATTTAGGCGTAGTAGCTAACGTAGCTGACCGCGTAGCGGTTATGTATGCTGGAAAAATCGTAGAAGTAGGAACTGTTGATGAGATTTTTTATAATCCACAACACCCATATACTTGGGGATTGATTAGTTCAATGCCTACATTAGAGATCAAAGAGACGCTTTATGCAATCCCAGGAACGCCTCCGGACTTACTGGATCCACCTGTAGGAGATGCTTTTGCTCCTCGTAACGAGTTTGCGATGAAAATCGATACTGAATTAGAACCGCCTTTGTTTAAAGTTTCTGAGACTCATTATGCAGCAACTTGGTTATTGCACCCTAATGCACCAGCAGTTGAACCACCTGCTGAAATTAAAGCACGTCAAGAAATCTATAAGCAAAAATTTTCAAAACATCAACACAATGAAGATTCAGCCGTTTTTGATGCTAACCATGAAGTAAAAGGAGGCGTCTAAAAATGGAGAACAGAGAAAAAATATTAGAAGTTAAAGGATTAAAGCAATACTTTAACAGTGGGACTAAAAATGAAGTTCGTGCAGTAGATGATGTGACTTTTGACATTTATAAAGGGGAGACTTTCGGTTTAGTTGGAGAGTCCGGTTCAGGTAAATCGACAACTGGTCGTTCAATTATTCGTCTTTACAACCCAACAGCTGGCGAAATAGATTTTCAAGGAACTAAAGTCCACAGTATTAAAGGTAAAAAGGAAATGTTGTCATTCAGAAGAGATATGCAAATGATTTTTCAAGATCCTTATGCTTCATTAAATCCGAAAATGAAAGTACGCGACATTATTGCCGAAGGAATTGATATTCATAATTTAGCTACTTCAACTGAAGACCGTAATCGTCAAGTAGATGAGTTGCTGAAAACGGTCGGACTAAATCCAGACCATGCTTCACGTTATCCGCATGAATTTTCAGGTGGCCAACGTCAGCGTATCGGAATCGCAAGAGCTCTTGCAGTTAAACCAAAATTTATTATTGCGGATGAACCTATCTCGGCTTTAGATGTTTCTATACAAGCCCAAGTAGTAAATTTGTTAATGGAATTACAAAAAACGCAAGATTTGACGTTCTTGTTTATTGCCCATGACTTATCAATGGTGAAATATATCAGTGACCGTATTGGAGTAATGAACAATGGTAAATTACTTGAATTAGCAGCTGCTGACGAAGTTTACAATAGACCTTTGCATCCTTATACGGAAAGTTTATTGTCTGCTGTTCCATTGCCGGATCCTGAGTATGAGCGCAATCGTGTCCGGACGCCTTATATTCGTAGAGAAGCAAATGAAGAAGCAGAAGAATTAAGAGAAATTACACCAGGACATTTTGTTTACTGTCGTGAATCAGATGTAGCAGCTTTGAAAGAAAAAAAAGCGAACTACGCGAAATAAATTCAAGTCGAAAAACAGACATTTCTAATATATTAGAAATGTCTGTTTTTATGTCTTCTATTTTTTAATGCAAAAAAACTTATTTACAATAAAGACTTAATTGTAATGATTATCAATATACAATTATTGTCTATTAACGTTGATGCATAAAGGGTTTTGTTGAGTTAAATGTGAACGGAAAATCGTGGAGTACAGAGATAACAACGAAAAATGTCTTAAAAGTGACGGAACTTTGACAAAAAGGGTAGTATTATTTTTTTAGGTAGTGTATAATAGGTCTTGTAAGCCAGTTAAGGGTGTCATTAAAATTATTTTATTGGCTATCTATCCGACTAAAAAAGGAGAGACATAACATATGGTTACTTTATATACATCACCTAGTTGTACTTCATGCCGCAAAGCTCGTGCGTGGTTAGAAGAAAACAACATTACTTATACAGAAAGAAATATTTTTTCTGAACCTTTATCTATTCCTGAGATTAAATCAATTTTGCGGATGACGGAAGATGGAACAGAAGAAATCATTTCTACTAGATCAAAGGTCTTTCAAGAATTAGATGTTGATTTAGATGATTTACCTCTTCAAAACTTGTTTGATTTAATTCAAGTAAATCCTGGGCTTTTACGTCGACCAATCATGTTAGATGATAAAAGATTGCAAGTAGGATACAATGAAGATGAAATTCGACGCTTTTTACCTAGAGAAGTTCGTGCGCTTGAATTACAGCATGCACAAAAAATCGTTGGGTATTAAATTTGTGAGAATGATTTAATAGAGTCTGGAACAGAATTGCTTTTAAGTAATTCTATTCCAGGCTTTTCCGTATTTATTAAACTAATAAACTAAACAGAGTTAATAAATGCAAAGTATTTTTTTGTTTGTTTAAAAGTGGGATTGGGCCTGCTTTAATTAATGAGAGCTCGTAAGAAGAGGATCTCTCGAAGCAGCTATTTTTTTCGGACACTTTTATCTTTACATTTAATATATTTGCTTTAAAATAGTTAGTATAAATAGTTCTTGCGATTATTTGAAGATAACCGCAGAAATGAAGAAATGAGGTGTAGGACTATGGAAATGGAACACATAAATGAAAATACAATCCGTGTACTCATTGGAAATGCTGATTTGGAAGAAAGAGGCATAACCTTTTTAGATCTTTTAGGGAATCATAAACAGATTGAAGAATTCTTTTACAGTATTTTGGAAGAAGTCGACGTGGATGAACAGTTCCATGAATCTGATGCAATTACATTTCAGGTTTTACCTAATGGCAGTGGTTTAGAATTGTTCATTAGTAAAGGTGGTCCATTAAGCGAAGATATTGACTTTTCTTCAGCATCTGATAATTTTGGTTCAGGAGATTTTTCACAGTTGATAAAAAAACAATTAGTTCAAGATGGACAAACAGATAACGTAGAAAATTATTTAGGCAATCCAAATAAAGAAATTGAAGAAGTTGTCTTGCGTTTCAATCAATTCGAAGACATGGTTTCACTATCAAAAAGATTGTATCTAGACAATGCAGCATCGAATCTTTATTTATATAAAGGCGATTATTTCTTGCATTTAGTTTTCTTTGTTGAAGAGATGATTGAACGAAGCGTTGATGAAGAGGTTTCTTTAGCACTTGAATTTGCTGAAAAGACTCCCATTACTCATGGTGTGTTGACTGAGCATGGACAATTGATCATGGAAAACAGCGCACTAGAGTTAACACGTTACTATTTCAAATAAGTATATAGGTGAAGGAACTAAGAGACGGAAAGCCTCTTAGTTCCTTTTTTTGTTTGTTCTTTTTTAGAAACAGAAATTAGGCCATTCTGCGGATAGTTCAATAAACCTGAGGAATGGAAGTGATGTATATGTTAGTAGCGTTAAATCAAAAAAATCAACACGTTTATGCAGATAAGCTGAAAACAGAAAGGAGAACAAACACTAAAAAAGAAGAATATATCTGCCCTTGCTGCCAAGCACCGGTTTTTTTAAAACAAGGAAAATTAAAACAAGCTCATTTTGCCCATTATCATCAGACGACTTGCCAAGTGTTTTCTGAAGGTGAGACAGAAGAACATCTATTAGGGAAAAAATTGCTGTTTGAGTGGTTTGTCAAACAAGGAGTTCCTTGTCAGTTAGAAGCCTATTTGCCGGGCTTAAAACAACGGCCAGATTTACTTGTTTGGTTAAATTCAAAGACTCCAATAGTCATTGAGTTTCAATGCAGCTCATTATCATCGGACAGAATGATCGAACGAACAGAAGGCTATCAGAACAACCAGTATGAAGTTTATTGGATTTTGGGATCAAAATTTAAATTTACACAAAAACTTACTTCGTTTCAGCGTTTATTTATGAAAAAAAATAAAACATATGGTTATTACCTTTATAGTTTAGATGTTTACCAACGACAGTTGCATTTAATTTCTAATATCCATCAAAAAAAAGTGTCACAGCAAGTAGCATGTGAAAAGACAACATTTAAATCAGCAGGACATTTTTCTGATCTTTTTATGAAGCAAGCTATAGAAATAAAAATGGAATCACCTTTTTATTGTCGCCCACAAGAGACACTGAAGAAAGAACTGCTGCAGAGCCATCTGCTCTTGAATCGTAGGAGAAGATACCAAGAGCCTGAAATGGTAGCTTTTCAAAAATATATTTACCGCCATGGGCATTCGCTTGTTTCGTTGCCCAAGGAGGTGTATCTACCAGTTGAAAACAAAGTTGCCATTAAAACAATGCCTCATTTTTGGAAATATATCTTACTCGAATGGCTCGTTCAAAAAGAATTGAAAACTATTCTAACTAAGCAAGAAATTGACAATCAAATAAAAAGAATGATAGATAAGCAGCAGCTAGTGTTTTTTACAATGCCATTAGTCACTTTAAATGAGCAAATCGATTCCCTTTTACCATTCATTGAATCCTTAACTACTCAAGGAATTTTAGAAAAAATAACCAAAAAAGAGTGGCGGATAAAAGCTAAACCTTATTATTATCTAAATGAACAAGAAAAAATAAAAGACTTTTCTGGGACTAAAACGGCTATGGAGAACTGAAGAGGGAAAAAAACATCTCTTTTGGAAACTTTAATGTGTGGTTATTGCTTTAATACCTACCGTGTAATCATGAAAACATGATGAAAATAACTGTACTAACTCTTCTCCAGCCAAATAAAAATAGTGAAGATTCTTTATATTTCACTAATACATCCTAAAAAGCGACTCCATAAGGGGCACTCACATAAAAGAACCTTTATTTATGTGAAAGGTATGTTAAAATTAAAAAGTGATGAAAATTAGGAGGGATTAGTATGGAAGAATCAAAAAAATTACCAAAACGTGAAGAAGTCCCCGTAGCATTGACTTGGGATTTAAATGTTATTTTTGAGTCTGATGAAGCGTTTCATGCAGCCTATCAAGAATTGGAACAAAAGATAGCTGGAATAGCTGCATTTAAAGGGAGATTAACAGAAAGTGCTGAAACGTTCTTGCACTGTATTCAATATATTCTTGAAATTTCCAACGAGCTGGAAACGTTGTATGTTTACGCTCACTTAAAAAATGATCAAGATACAGCCAACGCCGTATATCAAGGAATGTACGACCGCGCTTCTTCACTAGCAACTAAAGCAGGAGAAGCAATTTCTTGGTTTGAACCTGAAGTATTAGAAATCCCAGAAGAAAAATTGTCTGGTTATTTAAAAGAAAACAAAGATTTAGTTATGTATCAACATTACATTGATCAATTGACAGCTTCTAGAAAACACATTCTGTCAGCTAATGAGGAAGCTCTCTTGGCAGGAGCAGGAGAAATTTTTGGAGCTTCAAGCCGGACCTTTAATGTTTTGAATAATGCTGACTTACAGTTTCCAGTAATCAAAGATGAGAACGGCGACGATATCCAATTATCGCACGGAGTCTATGGACAACTGATGGAAAGTATGGATCGTTCTGTACGTGAAGCTGCTTTTAAAAATTTATACCAAGTCTATCAGGGGTTGAACAATACCTTCGCTAGTACCTTGTCTTCGCATGTTAAATACCATAATTACAATGCAAAAGTGCATCATTACCAATCTGCACGTGAGAAAGCATTGGCAGCAAACCATATTCCTGAAACAGTATACGATACGTTATTAGAGGTTGTCGATGATAATCTGCCGCTGCTTCATCGTTATGTAGCTTTAAGAAAAGAACTATTAAACGTTGACGAATTGCATATGTACGATATGTATACGCCTATTACTGGAGAAGCAGGCATCAAGTTCACTTATGAAGACGCTAAAGAAACAACAATGGAAGCCTTAAAACCACTAGGAGAAGAATACCTAGCTGTGTTAGAGAAAGCTTTTCAAGAGCGTTGGATCGATGTTGTAGAGAATGCAGGCAAGCGTAGCGGTGCATACTCTTCAGGAGCTTATGAAACCAATCCCTATATTTTACTAAACTGGCACGATTCATTAAATCATTTATATACGTTAGTTCATGAACTGGGACATAGCGCGCATAGCTATTTTACTAGAGCAAACCAACCATATGTCTACGGAGATTATTCTATTTTCTTAGCTGAAATTGCTTCGACAACTAACGAAAATATCTTGACCGAATATTTATTAGAGACTCAAAAAGACCCTCAAGTGCGTGCTTATATCTTAAATCATTATTTAGATGGTTTTAAAGGAACTATTTTCCGGCAAACACAATTTGCTGAATTTGAGCATTTTATTCATGAAGAAACAGCAAAAGGCACACCTTTAACCAGTGATTTTTTAAATCAAGCTTATGGAAAATTGAATGCACGCTACTATGGTCCAGCAGTTGAAGAAGATTCTGAAATTGCATTTGAATGGTCGCGTATTCCTCATTTTTATTACAATTATTATGTTTACCAATATGCAACAGGGTTTTCAGCAGCAACAGCGTTAGCAGCCAAAATCTTAAAAGATGAAGAAGGTACATCATTAGAGAACTACCTGACTTATTTGAAATCAGGCAGTAGTGATTATCCGATTGAAGTCATGAAAAAAGCAGGAGTAGATATGACAGAAAAAAACTATATTCAAGAAGCGATGACTGTTTTTGAAACTAGGTTAAATGAGTTGGAGACGTTGATTGAAACGTTGAAGGCTTAAAGCTAGCGAATAAGAAAGCATAAAAAAGAACCTATATCCATGTACTGCTCCTAAAACTGTCAGTTTCGGGAATAGCATATGGATAGGTTCTTTTTTTTTGAATAACTATTATTTTTGCTTAAAGAACGTGCAGATGATTTTTCTTCACGACAGGCAATTGATTGGAAGCAATTGCAATCGGATTGCTTTCATAAACTTCTGAGCCTTGGGCACATAATTTTTCCAGTAAATCTACCGTAATGTATTCTTCAATCAAAAGTCCATGATCTTTGTGCTGGTCACTAAAGACTACACAAGAAGGAGTTGTAAGAATGTTCATTTCACGAGCAATTTTTTGGTCAGCTTCAAAAGCTGCTTTAGCAAATTCTGATTTCTTATCTTCTAAAAACATCGGGATATCTAAATTTGATTCATAAGCGATTTGTTGCAATAATTTTTGAGAGAAAGGGAGATTGTCAATAGTTAAAGCTTGCTGCATAGCCATTAAAAATACGCGGCCTTTTTTCTTGCCTTGCATACAAGCAGCCGAGTAAGCCAAACAAGCTTCATAAGTTTGAGAAAAAAGCTCGTTTCTTAAGTTTAGATCTTTTGCTGGCAATTCTAATGCCTTCATGTAATCAGAGAATGTCTTGAAATTGTGGACAGGAATAAAATGAAAATGAACTTTTTCTTCACAAGATTGTATAAAGTCCATTACCCCTTTTTCTGCTTGATAACAAACAGAACCGATGGGATTAATAAATAAATAAATCTCAATAACTTGTTTAAAATGATTCCCTTTTTCGGAATGCGTGGTTGAGAGCATAACAATTCACCTTAGCTTCATATATTTTTTTACGCGTGTTGCTCCTACCAGCAACATATATACCTTAACAAATATCTTTGAAAAAAAGTAACAAAAGAACTTATTTCTAAATGGGTACAAAACAAATTTGTAACAAATCTGCCACAAATTAAAATTCAATCCGTTATTGGAGAATTTAATGAGAAGGCTTCTAGCATTCTTACTATTTTATTTTTAGAAGGTCGTTTCATTAAATGATGCACTTCTAAAAAACGATTAAAGATTTGTTCTCCGCTATCTGCATCATGAGTTTCAAACTCTAATTCAAAATCCGTTTGTTCTCCATAAAAACTATGGTCTAAGACAAATAATCCATCTTTAGTTTCTTTTTCAAAACGTTTGGTTTTAAGTGAACCAATCAATTGAACACTATCAGGATCTACTTTTAAGCTTTGGAGTTTTTTGGCTACTGCCCCAGTTTGTAAAATGCTGTTTTTCGAAATCAATTCTTTAGCAGTTTTTAAAGACAGCGGGTCTGTTGTTTCTAGTAAATGGTCGCCTAAAGGAGTTTTAAGTGTTAATTCAGCAGAATTTGGCATGATACGGATTCTTAACCCGCATCTCAGGTGTTTTAAATCTTCATGAATTGTATCATAGTAATGATTTTCTTGAAAGAAAAAGCTCTTTTCTTTCGCTTGAAAATAAAGCAGCAGCTTTTGGTATTCGCTAGCCGTTAACATATTTTTGAATTCAATTTCTAGTTGTTCGCTCATGCTTATATTCGTCTCCTTATTCATTTTCGGTTATTAGGGTATGGATTAAGAACTTAATAGTAAAAGGCATCTATCTATGATACCATTTTTTATTTTCATCAGGGGATATTTCTTCTTTTAATACATATATGTTAAAATATACTTGTATGTATTAAATAAATGAAACCGTATTGAAATGACAGGTAAAGAAGGTATGATTGATGGAAGAAAACCAGAGTTGGGATGAGTTTTTAGTACCTTATCAACAAGCAGTGGAAGAATTAAAAATCAAATTAAAAGGAATCCGAAAACAATTTAGAAAAGAAAATTTGCACACGCCAATTGAATTCGTTACAGGAAGGGTCAAACCTGTCGACAGTATTCTAGCAAAAGCTGAATTGCGCAATATCCCTTTGAAACATTTAGAAACGGATATGCAAGATATTGCCGGTTTGCGAATCATGTGTCAATTCGTAGAAGATATTCATGAAGTAGTGCGGTTATTAAGAAACCGAAACGATATAAAGATCATTGAAGAACGAGATTATATCACCAATAAAAAAGAAAGTGGTTACCGTTCGTATCATGTTGTTTTTGAATATCCGGTACAAGTAATCGAAGGAGAAAAAATTATTTTAGCAGAAGTGCAGATCAGAACGCTTTCGATGAACTTTTGGGCGACGATAGAGCATTCATTAAATTACAAATACAATGGCGAATTTCCTGAAGATATCAAACTTCGATTGAAGAGAGCAGCTGAAGCAGTATTTCAATTAGATGAAGAAATGTCTCAAATTCGTGAAGAGATTCAAGAAGCGCAACATATGTTTTCATATAGTAAAAGAAGCAGTACAGAAGAAACGGAAAACAAAAAGCAACCATAGTTTTTTTGAAACACTGTAGGAGAAAGGAGGGTAACTGTGAAAATTGCAATTGTCCATAATAATAATGAAAGCTCCATTACTTTAGCAGGAGAGCTGCGTTTGCTCCTTAAAAAAGCAGCGCTCAAAATAGATGAACGTCATCCTGATTTAGTCATCACGATCGGCGGGGATGGTACATTGTTGTCTGCATTTCACCGTTACGCACATATGCTAGACCGTGTGCGTTTTGTGGGAGTACACACAGGACACTTGGGCTTCTATACGGACTGGAGAGACTATGAATTGTCAGAACTAGTGACAAGTTTAATTCATGATAAAGGAGAAAGCATCAGTTACCCTTTATTGGATGTGCGGGCCACTTATCAAGGGCGCAAAGAACCGTCCCATTTTTTAGCATTAAATGAATCGACAATGAAGCGAGTCGATGGTACGATGGTATGCGATGTATTTATTAAAGATGAACTGTTTGAGCGTTTTAGAGGAGACGGCATCTGTATCTCTACGCCTACTGGGTCAACGGGGTATAATAAATCGGTTGGAGGAGCAATTATTCACCCGAGGTTGGAAGCGATGCAGCTAGCTGAAATAGCTTCGATCAACAACCGTGTCTTTCGGACCTTAAGTTCGCCGATGATCGTTGCACCAGATGAATGGATCCGAATTAAACCTATAACGACTGATGGGTTTGTTTTGACTATCGATCAACTATCGTCATCTGAGAAAAATATTATCGATTTACAATATCGGATAGCAAAAGAACGCATTCATTTTGCTCGTTACCGCCATACGCATTTTTGGAGCCGAGTAGAAGACGCATTTATTGGAGCGAAAAATAAATATGAAATTTAGCTGGACTTATCAATCATCAGAAAAACAGCAAGTAAAAACATTTTTAGGAACAAAAGGGATTTCACGCAGTTTGCTGGCGAAGGTGAAGTTTCAAGGCGGTAAAATTACGGTTAACAATCAAATTGAAAATGTGCTCTATCATTTACAAAAAAGTGATGTGGTAGAAATAACCATTCCAGATGAAAAAGGGCATGATACAACCATTCCCATCGATATCCCTATTGACATTGTTTATGAGGATGCTAATTTTTTAGTAGTAAACAAACCTTTTGGTGTGGCTTCTATTCCATCTAAGGTTCATCCAGCAGGAACAATGGCCAATCGTGTGAAAGGATACTACGTTAAACAAGGATATAAAAATCAAGTCATCCATATTGTGACGCGTTTGGATCGAGATACGACAGGGTTGATGCTTTTTGCTAAGCATGGTTACGCGCACGCTTTATTGGATAAAGAGCTGAGAAAAAAACAATTGCACAAAAAATACATTGCTTTATTAACAGGAAAATTAAAAGAAAACCAGCATGGGATAATTGAAGCGCCGATTGCTAGACCAAAAGACTCCATTATCAAGAGAATCGTCCATCCAGATGGAAAGATGGCCTTGACAGAATATTGGGTAAGAGAAGAATTTGAAGAAGCGACATTAGTAGATATTCAGTTGCATACTGGCAGAACTCATCAAATTCGAGTGCATTTTACTCATATCGGAAACCCGCTTATGGGAGATGACCTTTATGGCGGAGAGTGGAATCAATGGGTCAAAAGACAAGCTTTACATTGTCGTGAACTAGATTTCATTGATCCTTTTACACAAGAAAAGATTGTTTTAGAGGCGGACTATCCGGTCGATATTGCTGAGTGGCTTGAACGCCAACGAGCAATAGAAAATCACCGGTAGAAAGGGGGAGCTTTTTTTGAATGAAGCGCCAGTAGAAATAGAAGAAAAATTAGCATTAGCACAATTGTACTTAAGCGAAGAAAATATTAAAGGATTCCGCCAAGAGTTTTTATCGCTGCATGTCTACGAACAAGGGCAATACTACCTTTCTTTATCTGAACAAGATCGCCAAAGAATGTATTATTTTCTTTCGCCAAAAGAAATGGCTGATATGTTTGAAGTTATTGAAGAAGACGAGCAATCCGTAGAAGTTTATTTAAAAGAAATGGATCCACAATATGCAGCCGATATGTTGAGTGAAATGTATACCGATAATGCTGTGGATGTTTTAAAGCAACTAGACAAACCGGATTTGCGTAATTATTTGAATTTGATGACCGAAGACAGTGCAAATGAGATTAAAGAATTGCTTCATTATGAAGATGAAACAGCTGGAGCGATCATGACAACTGAGTATGTCTCCGTTGAAGCTCACCAGACCATTCGTTCAGCCATGGCTATTTTAAAAAGCAAAGCAGCGGAAGCAGAAACGATTTATTATATTTACGTTGTCGACCCGGCTGAAAGGTTAGTGGGTGTTATTTCGCTTAGAGAATTGATTACACATGACGACGATGAATTGGTTTCAGAAGTCATGGGGGATCGTCCAGTCTCAGTAAATGTGACCGACGACCAAAATGATGTCGCTAAGACTATTCGGGATTATAACTTTTTAGCAGTTCCGGTCATCGATAATGATGAGTATCTTTTAGGGATCATTACGGTTGATGATATTATTGATGTCATTGATGAAGAAGCTGAAAGTGATTACTCTGGTTTAGCTGGGGTAGATGTTGGAGAACAATCGGAAAATCCTTTTGTTGCCGCGTCTAAACGATTGCCTTGGTTGATTACGCTATTATTTTTAGGGATGGGAACAGCGACTTTGATTAGCCGTTATGAAGTGTTGGTAAGCGAAGCGAGTATTTTAGCAGTCTTCATCTCTTTGATTACAGGAACCGCCGGTAACGCTGGGACACAGTCTTTAGCTGTTGCTGTAAGAAAACTAGCAGATAACGATGATAAAAGTAAAGGGTTTGGAAGTTTGATTCTGAGCGAGGTTTTAACCGGAATCGTGACGGGTTTAACGACAGGAGTAACTATTTTTATTGTGATTGGTATTTGGAAACAAAATTTTATTTTAGGATTTGTTGTCGGAATAGCCATGTTTTTTGCTATCATAGTAGCTAATTTAGCTGGAAGCTTTATTCCTATTTTAATGGATCGGATAGGGTTTGACCCTGCTGTTGCCAGTGGTCCTTTTATCTCAACACTGAGCGATTTAACCAGTGTTTTGATTTATTTTAACATCGCGGCTTACTTTATGTCGTTTTTTGTCCAAACAGGATAATAATGGTGTCCAATAGTTTGAAAATACAGAACCAAAAGACAACTTTCTATTTTTTAGAAAGTTGTCTTTTAACAGTAAAGGATTGAAAAAAAGTGGCGTATCGAAAGAAACCAAAAAAATTAACAAAAAAACAAAAAAAACAACGGACTCAATTTGGGATAATGGGATTGATTATTCTTTTTTCATTTACCATCGGCTTGACTTTAGGAAGAAGCGAAAATCCCGACTACTCTATTAATGAACGTATTCTTCAGTTTAAAGAAGAGGTAACAGCTTTCTTTCAAGAAGAAATGGGTTGGTCAAATGAAAAGAAAGAACTTAAAGAACAAGAAGTTCAAGCTGGACAGTTTCGATTTTTAGATGTAGGCCAAGGTTCCGCAACGTTGATCCAATCTGAAGATGGAACAAACATTTTAATTGACACAGGTCGTTATGAAGACAAAGACAAAAAAATATTATCGTATTTAGACCAGTATATTGGTACCGGCGGCAAAATCGACTTGTTGATTTTTACGCATAATGACTCAGACCATATCGGTTATGGCGATTTGATTTTACAATACTATAACGTCCAAGAAGTGTGGATGAACGGATACGACTCGACGAGTAAGATCTATGAACGTATCTTGGATGCTCTAGCTCAGAGCAATGCCCAATATGCTGAACCTAAAAGTGGAGAAAACCATCAAATAGGGCCCTTTCTACTTGAAGTGTTAAATCCAACAGTTGATCCGAGAAGCAATCCCAATGATGATTCCATTGTTATAAAAATGACCATGGGTGATTTTAGCGCAATGCTCAGTGGAGATGCTTCCAGCAGAGTAGAGGAAGCGATTATCGACAGCGGCGCAGAGCTGAAATCGACGCTTCTTTTGATGGGGCACCATGGATCCAAAGAGAGTTCAAGTGATGAGTGGATCGAAGCGATTCAGCCAGGATTCAGTATTTATTCAGCTGGGCTCACTAATAGTTACGGTCATCCTAATAAAGAAACCATAGAACGATTTGAGCTTCATGAAATCCCTATTTATGGTACTGCGGAAGACGGAACGGTGACGGTGAGAGTTAATCCAAACGGCAATTACAGCATTGACACGGAGAAAGGAGAACACTGAAATGAAAGTGGTTCTTGAAGAAATTGAAGGGGCAGTAGCCCGCTTGATTCCCGATGATGGCAGTGAACCCATTCATATCGCTGTTCAATCACTCCCGGTGGAATCAGAGTTAGGAGACGTTTTTGAAATTGATTATCAGAGAAGAGACAATCAAACAGCTCCTCAATTAACCTTGCTGCCAAATGAAAAAAGTGAACGAATGGCACGAATGAAAGCTAAACGAGAAGCTTTGTTGAAGAAAACAAAGCAGCAACAGCAAGATAACAATGGATAAAGTAATTAAAAAAAGAATTGTCCGCTCTGAAAAGATAGCGGACAATTCTTTTTTTAGTGATAATCAATTAGCGGAAATGATTTCTTTTTTCATATCGTGATGCGGAATGCCTGCATCTAAGTAACCGTCGCCAACGATAGCATAGCCTAGATTCGAGTAAAAACCAATAGCGTGGTCTTGTGCGCCTAAAGTTAAATAAGACCGTTTATTTTGATGAGCATATCGTTCAATTTCCAACATTAAGTTTTTGCCTAATTGCTTGCCGCGGTAATTTTTTAGAACAGCCACTCGTTGAATTTTATAGGTATCTTGCCCAATTGGTAAAACACGAGCTGTCGCTACTGGGTGGTCATCCACATACCCGACGATGTAGTCCGTTTCACCTTCTAGTTCATCTATTTCCATTTCTTCTGGAACGCCTTGTTCGCCTACAAAGACCGTATGTCGAATTTGTAAAGCATCGTGGTAAGTAGGAGAAGTCAAATCAGAAGTCCAAATAAAGTGCATGCGTTTACCTTCTTTCTATTTCAATGTGGTGTTAAGGGTACCATATATTATTCTCAGTTTCTATCACTAGTGTTGCATTAAAAGTAAACAGTCTGATTCTATAGAGAAGCAACTTTTAAAGAGCACTTTTCGGTTGTGGCCGAAAAGGTTCGATCGGATTGGAGAAAAATGGTTGTGTGCCGTATGAAAGATTTAATAGCACTCGTAAGGCACATAAAAATCGATACGGGCCTTATTACGTGACAAACCTAGACAATAAGGTACGCAAAAGCAGGATATGTACCTTATGAATAGATTTGAATGCATAAGGTACGTAAACTCTTTACAAAATAAAACAGCTAGGTTAAATCTTTATTTCTACCAAACAATAGATTATACTTATGACAGTACAAGTACATAAAAATGGAGGGCATTTAAATGAGCAGCAATAAAACGATGGAATGGATAAAACACCTTACTTCTATTCCTTCTCCAACAGGCAATACCAGTGAAATTATAAAAGAGATACAGGATAGGTTGTTGGTGATGGGCTACGAAGGGCATAAAGATAATAAAGGTGGGTTAATGGTGACTGTTAGAGGAGAGGATCACCAGCAGCAACGCTTTGTAACAGCCCATGTAGATACGCTTGGAGCGATGGTTCGTGCTGTAAAACCTGACGGCCGATTGAAAATAGACTTGATTGGCGGGTTTCGTTACAATGCTATTGAGGGTGAATATTGCACCATTCATACTTCTTCAGGAAAAACGTATACAGGTACTATCTTAATGCATCAAACAAGTGTACATGTTTATAAGGATGCGGGAACAGCTGAAAGAAACCAAGAGAACATGGAAATTCGGATTGATGAAAAAGTCCTTTCAAAAGAAGACACTAGAGAGCTGGGCATTGCAGTAGGAGACTTTATCAGCTTTGATCCACGTACTGAAGTAACTGAAAGCGGCTTTGTTAAGTCTCGCCACTTAGATGACAAGGTGAGTGTTGCTATTTTATTGTCTATTTTGGAAAAACTATCTGAAAATAAAACGAGTTCCTTGCCATACACCACTCACTTTTTCATTTCAACTAATGAAGAAATTGGCTATGGAGGAAATTCCAATATTTCTGAAAAAGTAGTAGACTACTTAGCTGTTGATATGGGTGCTATAGGCGACGACCAACAAACAGATGAATACTCTGTCTCGATTTGTGCCAAAGATGGCAGCGGGCCCTATCATTACCAACTGAGGCGTCAGTTGACGCAATTGTGCGAAGACTATGCTATTCCTTATCAATTAGATATTTATCCTTATTATGGAAGCGATGCTTCAGCTGCTATGAAAGCCGGAGCAGATGTCCGTCATGCTTTAGTAGGCGCAGGAATTGATGCCAGCCATGCGTATGAACGAACACATAAGGAATCGATTGAAGCTACTGAACAATTAATTGAAAAATACTTATTTAGCTCTATGCAGGGTTAATTAGAAATAGAGGGAAAAGATGGATTATTTTAAAAACTCAAAATTAATGTTCTGGACGACTTGGCTGCTGATCGTAGCTACTTTGATTTTTATATCTTCGAAAATCAATTTTGTTTTTCAGCCGTTGACTACTTTTGTATCGACTTTATTTACCCCCATTTTGGTAGCAGGATTTCTATATTACCTTTTAAATCCTTTGATTAATTTATTGGAGAAAATAAACATTAAAAGAAAATATGGCATTATCGTTGTTTTGCTTTTATTTTTAGGCAGTCTTATTTTTCTGATTGTTTCTGTTTTGCCAAATTTAGTTAATCAAATTGGACAATTGATTGCAAGTATCCCAAGTCTCATGCAGTCATTGGAAAAATTTTCTCAAGATTTAGTTCAACAGCCTTGGTTGGCTGATTTCAACTTAGAAGATTCGATGAATAAAATGGACCTATCCATTGGCAATATAGCGAACAGTGTATTTTCAGGTATCACCACTAGTATCGGTTCTATTTTCGGAGCGGTAGCAAATACCACAATCGTTATTGTAACTGCTCCAATCATTTTGTTTTATATGTTTAAAGATGGAAAACACTTCCGTCCAGCCGTTGCTAAATTTTTTCCAAAAGAATACCGCGGACAGATGATTGAATTGCTTGGGCAAATGAACCATACGATCTCTTCTTATATCAGCGGCCAAGCGTTAGTATGTTTATTAGTAGGAGTGTTTACCTATATTGGTTATTTGATCATAGGGATGCCTTATGCTTTGTTATTAGGCATTATTGCAGGAGT
This sequence comes from Carnobacterium sp. CS13, assembly GCF_016653495.1. Classification (NCBI taxonomy): domain Bacteria; kingdom Bacillati; phylum Bacillota; class Bacilli; order Lactobacillales; family Carnobacteriaceae; genus Carnobacterium; species Carnobacterium sp. CS13. The sequence continues at coordinate 798,336 of NZ_CP067364.1, forward strand.
TACAAATATCATACCTTATGTTGGACCCTACATCGGTGCAGCACCTGCAGTCATCATCGGATTGACTATTTCTCCCACTAAAGCTTTATTAGTAGCATTAGTTGTATTAGTCGTGCAGCAAGTCGACGGGAATTTTATTTCACCGAATGTCATTGGTAAAACGTTGGCTATTCATCCTCTAACGATCATTATTATCTTGTTAGTGGCAGGCAACTTAGCGGGTCTCTTAGGCATGATCTTAGGTGTACCTTTTTATGCTGTAGTGAAAACGGTAGTCGTTTATTTGAAAGACATGATAAATTTAAGAAAAAAGCACCAAAAACCAAAAATGATGTGATTTCTAAAAGTTAGAATTTATATTAAGCAGCTAATTGGCAGGCATGGATTCGGTATTGAACCGGATTCATGCCTGCCGATTTTTTCTGTAATGTTCGGGTATGGTACAAAAGTTAAAAAAACTTCGTGAAATTCTTCTTAATGTTTGGAATTTCCAATTCTTTGTGATATAGTGTACTAAGGTTAAATAAGAAACGCTTAGATTAGCCTTTAGCACACATTAGAATAAACGAATCAATTAGTTGATTCAATAGGAGGATACACTAGATGAAAGTAGTAGTAATCGGATGTACGCATGCAGGCACATCAGCTGTTAAAACTATCCTAAATGAAAACCCCGAAGCAGAAGTTGCAGTATTTGAACGAAATGATAATATCTCATTCTTATCATGTGGAATTGCATTATATGTCGGGGGTGTTGTGAAAGATCCTGCAGGACTATTTTATTCAAACCCTGAAGAACTTACTTCAATGGGTGCAAATGTTAAAATGGAACACAACATTAAAGAAATTGATACAGAATCTAAAAAAGTAATTGTAGAAAATTTAAAAACAGGCGAAGTTTTCGAAGAAACATATGATAAATTGGTTAATACAACAGGTTCTTGGCCAATTATTCCTCCAATTCCAGGCATTGAGTACAAAAAGATTTTATTGTGTAAAAACTATACACAAGCAAATGAACTTATTGCTCAAGCTAAAGATGCGAAAAAAATCACAATAGTCGGTGGCGGATATATTGGTATCGAACTAGTAGAAGCATTTGCTGAATCTGGCAAAGAAGTGACTTTAATTGATGGTTTAGACCGCATTTTAAATAAATATTTGGATAAAGAGTTTACAGATGTATTGGAAAACGATTTACAAGAACGTGGTATCAAACTAGCTTTAAATCAAGCAGTGAATGGATTTACTGCTAACGAAGCTGGCGAAGTGAAATCTGTTATTACAACAGAAGGCGAATACGAAGCTGACTTAGTGGTTATGTGTGTCGGTTTCCGTCCCAACAATGAATTGTTGCAAGGAAAAGTTGATATGTTGCCAAATGGCGCAATCATCGTAGACGATTATATGAGAACAAGCAATCCAGATATTTATGCTGCTGGAGATAGTTGTGCAGTCAACTACAACCCGAATGGCGGACATGCTTATATTCCGTTAGCTACAAATGCCGTACGGATGGGAATGTTAGTTGGGAAGAATATTGTAGAACCAAAAGTTAAGTATAGAGGTACACAATCAACTTCTGGTTTGTATTTATTTGGATATAACATCGGTTCAACAGGAGTCACCACAAGTGGAGCGCCGCATTTTGATTTAGAGGTACGTTCGGTCTTAGTGAAAGACAACTACCGTCCAGAATTTATGCCGACAACTGAAGAAGTATTGATGCAATTGGTCTATGAAGTAGGAACAACACGAATTGTTGGTGGACAAATCATGTCTAAATATGATGTGACACAATCTGCAAACACATTATCATTAGCCATTCAAAATAAAATGACTATTGAAGATTTAGCTTATGTTGATTTCTTCTTCCAACCTCATTTTGACCGTCCATGGAACTACTTGAATATACTTGCGCAAGCAGCTGTAGAACAAGAAAGAAAATTAGCTGAAGAAACTAAATAAAAGCTGCTTTATATCAAAGCAGCAGCAAAGGCCTGCTGTTCTTTCGAACAGCAGGCCTTTTTATAAGGAGAAAGAGTATGAAAAAAATAAAGATAAATAAAAAAATCCTTTCAGGCATAATTGCACTTCTTATTGCAGGAATAGGAAACTATGTGATCAATGAAGAACCGAGTCTTCCTTATTCCGGGCAATCAGTAGAAAATCAATTATCAGTCGAATTGGAACGTGTCATTGATGGAGATACATTGGTCTTTAGTGATGGAAGCCAAGAACAAAAATTGCGTTTGCTGTTAATTGATACGCCGGAAAGCAGCAGAACCAAAACGGGCTCCAGTCAGCCCTATGGCAAAGAAGCAAAAGAATTTTTAACAACCTACTTAGAAGGAAAGAACTTGACTATTGAATATGAAGACACACATGAACGACTTGATACTTATGATCGAGTTTTGGCTTATCTTTTTGCTGATGGAGAACTGGTTCAAGAAGTGCTTGTTCGTGAAGGTTTAGCCAGGGTAGGATACGAAAAAGGCAATGAACTTTATCTGTCCCGTTTGCAGAGTGCTGAGCAAACAGCAATAGAAAAAAAGGTGAACATTTGGTCAATTGAAGGGTATGTCGGAAAATACGGGTTTAACAAAAAGTAAAAAAAATTAAACTTAATCTATATGTGTATGCTATAATAATTTGGTTAATGATAAAAATAGATGAGATAACTAATGAGATAGAAAAGGGTGTTGACATGTAACGACATGCCGGTAACTATAAATAATGATAAATAAACAACTTAAATGAGGGATTAATAATGGAACAATATTTAAAAGATGAAGTGGCGTCGCGAAGAACATTTGCGATCATTTCCCATCCGGATGCGGGTAAAACAACGATAACAGAACAGTTGCTGCTTTTTGGAGGAGCTATTCGCCAAGCTGGTACAGTAAAGGGTAAAAAAACAGGCAAGTTTGCAACTTCAGACTGGATGGAAATTGAAAAACAACGTGGTATTTCAGTTACTAGTTCGGTAATGCAATTTGAGTACAAAGAGAAGAAAATAAATATCTTGGATACACCAGGACATGAAGACTTTTCAGAAGATACGTATCGAACATTAATGGCCGTCGACAGTGCCGTTATGGTGATTGACAGCGGTAAAGGAATTGAACCTCAAACGAAGAAGCTTTTTCAAGTTTGCCGTATGCGTGGGATTCCTATTTTTACGTTTATTAATAAACTGGATCGAGATGGAAAAGAACCGCTGGAATTATTAGAAGAATTGGAAGAAGTTTTAGAAATCGATTCTTATCCAATGAATTGGCCAATTGGTATGGGAAGAGGCTTATTAGGTTTATATGACAACTACAATAAATGCATTGAAATTCACCGTCCAGAAGTAAATGGTAAAGACAATGAGAGAGTTGTTGAATTAAATGCAGCCGGAGAAATTGAAGGCGACCATCCTATTAAAAAGTCTTCTTTATACACACAAGCTTTAGAAGACATTGAATTGTTGAATGAAGCGGGAAATGCTTTTTCAGAAGAGAAAATCGCTAATGGCGAACTAACTCCTGTCTTCTTTGGTTCAGCGCTAACGAATTTTGGTGTCCAAACATTTTTAGACACTTTTCTTGAGTTTGCACCAAGTCCAACAGCGCACAAAGATACAGCAGGGGAAGAAGTCGATCCTTACACAAATGAGTTTTCAGGATTCGTCTTTAAAATTCAAGCTAACATGAATCCGGCCCATCGTGACCGTATTGCCTTTATCCGGATTTGTTCGGGTGAATTTGATCGAGGGATGGATGTCACACTGGCAAGAACGAAAAAGAAAATAAAACTGTCTAATTCAACTCAGTTTATGGCTGAAAGCCGCGAGACAGTTCAACGAGCGGTAGCTGGAGATATCATCGGTCTTTACGATACGGGAAATTTCCAAATTGGAGATACTATTTTCGAGGGCAAATTAAATGTTGAATTTGAGAAATTGCCACAATTTACACCTGAACTTTTTATGAAAGTTTCTGCTAAAAACGTCATGAAGCAAAAATCATTCCATAAAGGAGTTCAACAGCTTGTTCAAGAAGGAGCCATCCAATTATATAAAACATACCATACAGAAGATTATATTCTTGGGGCAGTGGGGCAGTTACAGTTTGAAGTATTTCAATACCGGATGTTACATGAATACAATTCAGAAGTGATCATGACTCCAATTGGAAGCAAAATTGCCCGCTGGATCAAACCAGAAGATTTAGATGTCAATATGTCTTCTAGTCGTAATTTATTGGTACGCGATCGCTACGATCATCCGTTATTCTTATTTGAGAATCAATTTGCCATGCGATGGTTTGCGGATAAATATCCGAATGTAGAGTTGTCTTCGCTGTTGTAAGCTGCAGCCATCAATTTTTGAAAATAAGTACTAAATTTTTTGAGTTTTTGATAAGAGACCAAGTTATGCTGATGTATACAGTTGCTTGGTCTTTTTAACGTTGATCAGGGCAGGACAAAACAGAAAAACGGAAAACCCTTACATTAATTGTTATACTTTATTTAAATTAATAGACAGGAGGGGTTCATATTGAATCAAGAAGAATTAAGAAATGAAATTATTTCTATTTATAAAAGCGGAGAGGGTATAAAAGAAAAAATGGATGGTCTTAAGGGGACGCTTTCTGATGGAGATATCGTAGATGCTGTGGAGCATCTCTATGATGAAGGAATCCTAGCCTTAAAGCCCGGAAAAGATGCATTTGTCTCGGGAAGCAGAGCCGAAGATAATAGTGTAGTGCTGTTCTGGCCGGAAGCTTTAGAATACAAAAACTAGGTGCAGCTGAATTGACTGTATTGGAAAATGAGTAAGTCGTCTAATGAAAGATGATAATTGTCGCTGTTCTGATTTTTTAGTATCAAATTTAAGAGACTCAAGAATAAAAAGAACGCCTTCAAAAAAAGGCGTTCTTTTTATTAAGCTTAACAAAAAAATAAAAAAGAGCAAAAAATAATGCAATCAGCTGCTAGTCGTTAACAGGTATTGAAAGCTCAACAATATTAGGTGCATGCAAAATGTCTACATTATTTGGTGTAGTTTGTAAAATATGATCAATAGCGTACTGTATTTCTGCATTTTTAATATTGCGTTCTTTATTTAATAAAAGAACGTCTTTATGAGTAGGAGCACCTGAAAAAACTACCGTAGTTGGACCTAAAGAATAGACTTTAATAAAGTTGGCATCTGTATTTCCAAGTTGTTCCGTTACTAAAGCTGTATGGTTATTTGTGACATCAATTAATTTCATTGCAGTTCACCTCTTTTTATAACGTATATGTTAAGAGTATTATATAATTAAAACCGGCTAAACTCAAAGCATATTAGCTGAATCATTGTTTTTTCATATTGAAAATAAGAAAGCTATCACTTTTAACAGAGATTTAATAATTAATGTTCTATAAAACAGATAGTCAATACAGAGTGCAAATGAAAAAACAAAAAAACGAGCTTGAGAAAAGTCTCAAACTCGTTTTAATCAATAATTAGTTTTCTTTAGTATCGTTTTGATGGGTTTGAACGATAGAAGGTTCTGTTTGTCTAGCGTTTACGACTATTTCACCAGCATCATTGACTGTAGCGACCAAGTCCTTGCTTTCAGGGTGGTCAAGATAGAAGTCAGCAATGCGATCTTCTATTTGTTCTTGAATAACACGGCGCAATGGACGAGCCCCTAATTGAGGATCATAACCTAGTTCAGTTAATTTTTCTTTCGCCTGTTGATCTGCTTCAATTGAAATGTTTTGGTCTTTCAACATCTCATTAACATCATGCAGCATTAGATCCACGATGACAAGCAGGTGCTCCTTCTTTAAAGAATTGAATTCAACGATCGCATCGAAGCGGTTAATGAATTCAGGTTTAAAGAAATCAGTGAGCTGATTTAAAACGGATTTTTGATTTCCTTTAGAAGCGGCAGCAAAACCGACATTAGCTTCCACAGATCCTGTGCCAGCATTACTCGTCATAATGATAATAGTGTCTTTAAAGCTGACTGTGCGTCCTTGTGCATCGGTTAAACGACCATCTTCCAAAATTTGCAAGAACATATGCAAGACATCTGGATGGGCTTTTTCGATTTCGTCCAATAGTAAAATACTATAAGGATTATGACGAACTTTTTCAGTCAATTGTCCAGCTTCATCATATCCAACATATCCTGGAGGAGAACCGATCAGCTTAGCAACACTGTGTTTTTCCATATATTCACTCATATCGAATCGGATATAAGCTTCTTTATTTCCAAATAACTCTAGCGCCAATTGTTTGGCTAGCTCTGTCTTACCAACACCAGTTGGCCCTACGAATAAGAAAGAACCAATTGGGCGATTTTTCTTGTTCAATCCAATACGGCTTCTGCGAATAGCTTTGGAAATTTTATCAATTGCTTGATCCTGTCCAATCACATGTTTGCTTAATTCCGTACCTAAGTTTCTTAATTGGGTTTGTTCTTTTTCTTTTAATTCCCCAACTGGGATATTGGTTTTCATTTCAATAATATTGACCATATCTTGTTCAGTCACAACCGGGCGTTCCGAATCGGGTTGTTGTTGATCGCGCATTGCCGCAAATTTAGTTGCTTGGTCACGATAAAAAGCGGCTTTTTCATAATCTTCTTGCTGTAAAGCTAATTGTTTCTGATGTGCAGCTTCAGCAATTTTATCTTCAATCATTTTTGGATCGATTGCTTGAATCGTCAAGTTTTTCTTAGAACCGGATTCGTCTAGCAAATCAATTGCTTTATCTGGCAAGAAACGATCTTGGATGTAGCGATGTGATAGCATGACGGCATCTTTAATGGCTTCATCCGTATAAGCGACTTGATGGTAATCTTCATATTTCTTTTGAATTCCTTTTAGAATCGCGACTGTTTCATCAACAGTCGGTTCGCTTACCCGGACAGGCTGCATCCGTCTTTCTAAAGCAGCGTCTTTTTCGATTGAACGGTATTCTTTTAATGTTGTTGCACCGACCATCTGCAATTCGCCACGCGCTAATGCTGGTTTCAAAATATTTCCGGCATCCATGCTGCCTTCAGCACTACCAGCACCAACTATTTCATGCACTTCATCAATAAAGAGAATGATTTGCGGATTCTTTTTCAACTCATCGATCAATTGTTGCATCCGCTCTTCAAACTGTCCCCGGATACCGGTTCCTTGAACAAGAGAAGCTACATCAAGACGAATAACTTCTTTATCCATTAGTTTTTGAGGAACTTCTGCGTCAACGATTTTTTGAGCTAGTCCTTCAACGACTGCCGTTTTACCAACCCCAGGTTCGCCAATTAAAACTGGATTATTTTTTGTTCGACGATTTAGAATCTCAATGACTCGTTCGATTTCTTTATCTCGTCCGATAATAGGATCGATAGCTCCAGTTCTAGCTAAATCTGTTAAATTCGTACCGTATTCGCCTAATAAACCACTTTTTTTATTAGTAGGCGGTTGTCCGTTTCCGGAATTGCCGCCACTTTGAGTCGGTGGTACACCTTGACCAGTTGGATTTTGCATAGAACGGAAGAAGTTATCCAATCCGCCGAATCCAAAAGGATCTTGAGGTGTAGGACGATTATTTCTGGAACTTCCACTTTCATTAGCGTTTTTTAGTAGTTGATAACAATTTTGGCAAATATCTAATTGACCTTTTTGGCCATTCATATTTGTATATAAATGAATTGTTGCATCTCGTTGATTACAGTTTTGACATAACATAACATGCACAACCTTTCAGTAATTAAAGTTTACAAGAAAAGGGCGGATGAACGATTCAGTACTGGAGAATTGAAAATCAACTGTACATGACCTTTCTCTGACCTTCCCTGACCTTATGTTCTTATTATACACTGACCTTGTCTGACTTTCAAGTGTAATGCACTATCTTTTAGTAAAAAAATGCATTACAATTATAAAGATTAAAAGATGAAAGAAGTGAAGAAATGGAAAGCGGAGAGATGGCAAATGAAGTTGAAAAACTAATCAATGGAGATTTAAAAGAACTGTTGATAGCAAAAGAAGACTTCATGCAATTCAGAGAAATATGGCTGAACCATGAAAAAAAAGATCAGATTATTGGTGAAGCAAAGCACAATGGAGAAGTTGTTTTCCGGTATCAAACTTTCGCTGAGTAAAGAATATACAGGGAAAATACAAAAGAAAAAGAGAAAATGGTTGTAGAAACTACTTAAAAATGGTAGTCTATAAAGATGAAAGGGTTATTTCATGGAATGTTTGTTTCAATGCGTTTTATTTGGAAGAAACAGTCATTTGAGAGTGGCCCTGATAAATTATTATTTACTAAAAGGAGATCAAACATTATGGAAAAACGCGATTTTCATGTAATAGCTGAAACAGGGATTCATGCACGTCCTGCAACTTTATTGGTGCAAACAGCGAGCAAATTCAATTCAGATATCAACCTAGAATATAAAGGTAAATCTGTTAACTTAAAATCTATCATGGGTGTTATGTCTTTAGGCGTTGGCCAAGGTGCAGAAGTTGTGATTACTGCCGATGGAACTGACGAAGCTGAAGCAATCAACAGCATCGAAGAAACGATGAAGAAAGAAGGTTTAGCTGAGTAATGGTTGAAAAATTGAAAGGGATTGCGGCAAGTGATGGCATTGCAATAGCAAAAGCTTATTTACTTGTTGAACCCGATTTATCTTTCGACAAATTCTCAGTTGAAAATTCTGATTCAGAAATTGAACGTTTGAAAAATGCGTTAAATAAAGCTACTCAAGAACTTGAGCTGATTCGTACTAAAGCTGCTGAAGCTTTAGGCGAAGAAGAAGCTCAAGTTTTTGATGCTCATTTGATGGTTCTTTCTGACCCTGAATTAATTGGGAGCATCGAAAGTAACATAAGAGATAACAAAGTGAACACTGAAAGTGCATTAAAAGAAGTGACGGATATGTTTATCGGCATTTTCGAAGGAATGGAAGACAATCCTTATATGCAAGAACGTGCAGCTGACATTAAAGATGTTACTAAACGTGTATTAAGTCATTTGTTGGGAGTGAAATTACCAAACCCATCAATGATTGATGAAGAAGTAATTGTCATTGCACATGATTTAACCCCAAGCGATACCGCACAATTAAACCGTAAATTTGTAAAAGCATTTGTAACGGATATTGGTGGCCGTACGTCTCACTCTGCAATCATGGCTCGTTCACTTGAAATTCCTGCAATCGTAGGAACAAAAGAAATTACAGCTATTGTAAAAGAAGGCGATCTTCTAATTGTGGATGGTTTACAAGGGGATGTTTTGGTTCACCCAGAAACTGCAGATGTATCTGAATACGAAGAGAAAGCGTCTCAATTTGCAGCTCAAAAAGCTGAATGGAATAAATTGAAGAACGAAAAAACTCTTACAGCTGATGGCAAACACATTGAATTAGCTGCTAACATTGGAACGCCTAAAGATTTAGTGAGTGTCAAAGATAACGGCGGAGAAGCTGTTGGATTATACCGAACAGAATTTCTTTACATGGATTCACCGGATTTCCCAACAGAAGAAGCCCAATTTGAAGCTTATAAAGCTGTTTTAGAAGGAATGGGAGATAAAGCTGTTGTCGTACGGACAATGGATATTGGTGGAGACAAGGAATTGCCTTACTTGACATTGCCGCATGAAATGAACCCATTCTTAGGCTACCGTGCAATTCGTATTTGTTTAGCTGAACCGGATATGTTTAGAACCCAATTACGTGCACTTTTACGTGCATCTGTGTTTGGTAAATTGCGTATCATGTTCCCTATGATCGCAACTTTAGGCGAATTCCGTCAAGCTAAAGGTATGTTGCTTGAAGAAAAAGAAAAATTAGTAAATGAAGGCATCGAAGTTTCAGAAGATATCGAAGTTGGTATCATGATTGAAATTCCAGCAGCAGCTGTAATTGCAGACAAATTTGCTAAAGAAGTTGATTTCTTCAGTATTGGAACGAATGATTTGATTCAATACACAATGGCAGCAGACCGTATGAATGAACGTGTTTCTTATCTTTACCAACCATACAATCCAGCAATCTTACGTTTGATTAAAAACGTGATTGATGCTTCTCATAAAGAGGGCAAATGGACTGGTATGTGTGGCGAAATGGCTGGAGATCAAACAGCTGTTCCATTATTAATGGGATTAGGTTTGGATGAGTTCTCTATGAGTGCATCAAGCATTCTAAAAACACGCAGTCTTATGAAACGGTTAGATACTACGAAAATGGCTGAATTAGCAGAAAAAGCAATCAACGATTGTGACACTGCTGAAGAAGTAGTTAAATTAGTAGAAACGTATACAAAATAAGCATTAAATAAAAAAGCTGTAAGAATCATCAATTGATTCTTACAGCTTTTTTTGTCTTTGAACAACAGTTGATGAGTAAGAGAATTTATAAAAAAACCAAAAAAGGGAACCGCATTAAAAAAAATCCTGCTTTAGTTGGAGGCGAAACGTTATTTTTTAAGTATACTAAAGACATAAGAGCGATTTATTGAAATGCAGTAGTGGTTTAACTTGTGAAAAAGGCTAAAATTTATGGTTTTTAAAAAAAACAAGTATAATTAGATAAAGGGGTGAAAATTCATGAAGATCGGAATCTTTACAGACACTTATTTCCCGCAAGTAAGTGGCGTTGCGACCTCCATTAAGACGTTGAAAGAAGAGCTTCTAAATCAAGGTCATGAGGTGTTTATTTTTACGACCACAGATCCAAAGGTTCATGGAGAGGAAGAAGACATCGTACGTTTTACGAGTGTTCCATTCTTTTCTTTCCAAGACCGGCGTGTGGCTATCAAAGGAGCTCATCGTGCTTTAAAGAGGGCAAAAGAATTGCAGTTAGATATCGTTCACACTCAAACAGAATTCAGTTTAGGGTTAACAGGGAAATATGTAGCTTACCAATTAAAAATTCCTTGTGTGCATACGTATCATACAATGTATGAAGATTATCTTCATTATATTGCAAAAGGAAAAGTCGTTCGGCCAACCCATGTGAAGCTAGCATCGAAATTTTTTTGCAATCAATCTGCTGCTGTTATTGCACCAAGCGTAAAAGCTAAGCGTCAGCTATTAAACTATGGAGTGACACAAAAAATAGAAGTGATCCCGACAGGAGTCGATTTGAAACGCTTTGAAACATTAGCTAATCGTGCTATTCGAGAAGAACTTAATATCTCTGCAGACGCTCCTTTATTATTATCGCTAAGCCGTGTCGCAAAAGAAAAAAGCATCGAATTGCTCATTAAGGCGATGCCTGATGTTTTGCAACAGCAGTCAACTGCTAAATTAGTGATTGTTGGCGATGGTCCTGCTAAAAAAGAACTTGAAAATCTGGTTGATTCTTTAGCATTGACCGATAGTATTATTTTTGTCGGTGAAGTTGAAAGCTCACAGGTACATGCATATTATCAAGCAGCTGATTTATTTGTGAGCGCTTCTGATTCAGAATCGCAAGGGTTGACTTATATCGAAGCAATTGCTTCTGGAACAGATATCATTGCACGCGTAAATGATTATACGGAGAATTTGCTGCAAATCGGCGGTTTTGGAGCATTGTTTCAAGAAGATGAAGAAATAGCAGAAGCAATCTGTCGTTATCTAAGCCAAGTTAAAAAACGCGAAAAAAGTGAAGAAGAACGCAAAGTAGTTTTAAATTCAATCTCATCGGAGGTGTTTTGCGAAAAAGTCCTTCAATTTTATAGAGAAACCATTCGACAATATTCATATGAAAAAGAAGCAGCCATTCGTTTTAACAAATGATTTTTTAAGTAAGGAGGGGAAGAAAATGATTCACTTAACGATGTTCTCCTCTGCTGATAGAGTAGCAGGGCAAGGCGTAGGCAGTGCTTATCAGGAGCTAGTTCATTTATTAAAAAAGTATCACAGCGCTAGTCTGGTTGTTTCAATCAACCGTTACACTAAAACGCAAATCAGCCATTATCATACCATTGATCCAACTTATTATATTAGTACTTTTTTTAGACGGCGTTTTGGTAGACGAGTTGGTTATGTTCATTTTTTGCCATCTACGCTAAAAGGAAGCATCCAGTTGCCGAAGTGGATAGAAAAACTTTTTTTCTATTATGTAATAGCTTTTTATAAACGAATGGACCATTTAGTAGTAGTTAATCCATCGTTTATTAAGGAATTGGCAAAATATGGAATAGCAAAGGAAAACGTTACGTATATCCCAAATTTTGTAACAAAAACGGAGTTTCACCGTTTAGAACCTAAAACTATCCAACAGCTGAAAATTGCTTTAGGACTGTCGAAAGACCAGTTTATTGTTTTGGGTGCTGGGCAGGTCCAAGAACGAAAAGGAGTCCTGGATTTTGCTGCTCTCGCTGAAGAAATGCCAGAGATCCAGTTTATCTGGGCAGGAGGTTTTTCATTTGGAAAAATAACCGATGGGTACGAGAAATTTAAAAAGCTAATGGAACACCCTCCTGAGAATTTGCTGTTTACTGGGATACTCAAACGAGAAGAAATGCTCAATTATTATAATATGGCTGATGTTTTTTTACTGCCTTCCTACGAGGAATTGTTTCCTATGTGCATTCTCGAAGCCTTTTCTTGTGAAACTCCAGTAATCTTGCGGGATTTATCATTGTACTTGCCAATATTAGAGGGCTATTATGCAGCCGCTAAAGATAAAGGAGAAATGAAAGCGAAAATCGAACAATTAAAGAACGATCCAGTTTTTTACCGAAACTTGCTTCAAAAAGCATTAGCTGGGAGCGAAGCTTATTCCGAAGAGCGTTTGGCTCAAGTCTGGTTGGAGTTTTATCAGCAGCAAGCCAATAGCTAAAGAAGAATTGGGGTTCAGTTTATTTACTTGAATACATTAGAAATGTTAAAAAAGATGCTCATCTACTTAAATTAACGGGAACGTGTTAAAGCGTTTTTTATGCAGAATTCCATTGAGATGGTATACTATAATCATTGGAATGAAAAGGAGCTGCTAAAAAGAGATGAAAAAAATTGGCTTTATAGGAACGGGTGTAATGGGCTCATCCATCGTAAAACATTTATTGAAAGCTGGTTATCCCGTCAATGTTTACAATCGTACTAAGAGTAAGACCGATGAACTTGTTTCCTTAGGTGCTGCGTGGGTTGAAAATCCTGCAGCAGTTACAGAAAAAAGCGACGTTGTTTTTACGATCGTCGGTTATCCAAAAGATGTGGAAGAAACTTATTTTGGTGAAAAAGGTATCTTCCAAGCAGCTACAGCTGACCATATTTTAGTAGATATGACTACCAGTACTCCCTCTTTGGCATTGAAAATTTATGAAGCCGGAAAAGAAAAAGGGATATCTGTGTTAGATGCTCCGGTTTCTGGCGGAGATCTAGGAGCACAAAAAGGCACCTTAACCATAATGGTAGGAGGCGACGAAGCAGCTTATACTAAGGCGGAACCTATATTTAAAGTATTTTCAAGCAAAGTAAATTTACAAGGATCTGCTGGAAAAGGTCAACACACTAAGATGGCCAATCAAATCATGGTTGCTGGCACTATGACTGGGATGACAGAATTGCTAGTCTATGCAGATGCAGCAGAATTAGATTTAGACAAAGTCTTAGACACTGTTGGAGGCGGAAGTGCCAATAACTGGTCATTAACTAATTATGGTCCGCGAATTTTACGAGAAGACTTTTCACCTGGATTCTTTGTAAAACATTTTGTGAAAGACTTGAAAATTGCGTTGGATGAAGCTAAGAAGATGGGAATTGAATTGCCTTCTACTGCTTTAGCTGAACAACTGTATGAAAAATTGGAAAAAAACGGTCACGGAGAAGATGGAACGCAAGCTTTTATCAAACTTTGGTGGTCTGAAGGAAAACGACCAATAAAATAAAAAATAGCAATCTTAGCGATGCTGAGATTGCTATTTTTTTATTTAGCCTATAAAAATTTTTCATCCAATAACCTAACAAAGAGTGTTATCATAAGCTTTGCTCCAAATTTGCCTATTTAAAAAGTATTTTTTTTATGAAAAAGAGATGAGTTTACTGTCTTTTGAAGGGAAATCTGTTAAAATAATTACTGAGTCAAGTTTGAAAGGGGCACGAGATTATGAAACCTTCACAATTACAGGCGATCATACGTCGATTGGAAGCTATGCTAGAGGATAAAGATAGTGAAGTTCAAGTTCGTAGATTCGAAAAGGAAGGTAACGAACGTTGCTCGATTTCTTATGATGCGAAAACTGCTACTTTTGAATTAGAAGATAGTTCAACTCACCAAATTTACCAATTTGATGATTTGGATTTAGTTGCAATTGAAATTTTTGAATTGTTGCAAGATTAAAAATCAAAGAGAAGAACAAAGATGGGAGCGCCCATAGTTGTTCTCTTTTTTTTATTTTAAAGCTTTTAACTATCTCCAAGGATTTGATTGCTGCTTGTGGGTTTCTGCTTAAGTGCAATTTTTACTACAGTAAGGGGTAGTTATCTTATTAATAATTAGGTATACTTAATCCTGTGTACAATTAGAATTACATTAAAATGTTTTAATCATGTAATGAAAATAAAGGAGGATCTTAAGGATGAAGAAACAATTACAAGTCGGAATTTTAGGCTTTGGAACAGTTGGAAGTGGCGTCCTCAGCATTCTGAAACACCATGAAAATAAAATCAGCCAAGTAACAGGCGAAGAATTGAATGTAAAAAAAGTGTTGGTTCGAAACACCGAAAAAAATCGTGGAGCCTTATCTGAAGGAATCGAGCTGACTACAGATGCAGCGGCTATTTTAGAGGATCCTGAAATCGATATTGTCATAGAAGTCATGGGAAGCATTGAAATAGCTAAAGATTATATCACTCAAGCTTTAAGAGCAGGCAAACATGTAGTAACGGCTAATAAAGACTTGATCGCTCTTCATGGAAATGAACTGGTTGCCTTAGCAAAAGAGTACCATTGTGACCTATATTATGAAGCCAGCGTAGCAGGCGGCATACCTATTTTAAGAACGATCGTTGACAGCCTAGCTTCAGACAATATCCAAAAGGTCTTCGGTATTGTGAATGGGACAACCAATTTTATGCTGTCTGAAATGACGAACAAAAACAAAACATATGAAGAAGCATTGAAAAAAGCGCAAGATTTAGGTTTTGCTGAGAGCGATCCGACCAATGATGTAGATGGGATCGATGCTGCTAGAAAAATGGTGATTCTAACACGGCTGGCATTTGGAATGAATGTTGAATTAGATCAAATTGAAACAAGAGGCATTCGCAATGTTAAACTGGCAGATATCGAAATGGCTAAACGTTTAGGTTACCGAATCAAGCTCATCGGTTCAGCTGTTGGAATGAACGACAGTAGTGTACATGTAGATGTTGGACCTGTGCTCGTACCAGAAAACCACCCTTTAGCGGGCGTTCAAAACGAAAATAATGCTGTTTTTGTTGTTGGAGCAGCAGTTGGCGAAACGATGTTTTATGGACCAGGAGCCGGGGCGTTGCCAACAGCTACTAGTGTGGTTAGTGATGTTATTACAGTTGCTAAAAATATCGGTTTGGGTACTACAGGAAACGTCTTTAATTCTTATCAGCACGAGACTACGATTACGGAAGATAAAGCCGTGGAATCTAAATATTACATTGCCATTGAAATGCAAGACCAAACAGGACGTTTCTTAGAATTGACCACTATTTTCAGCAAATCAGCTGTTGGATTTGACCAAATCATCCAACAACCGCTTCCGGAAGCGTCTGCTAAAGTGGTTATTGTGACACATACAATGAATAAAATTCAACAAAAAGCTGTTCTCAGCACACTGAAAGAAACCGAAGGCATGAAATTATTGGCGTGCTTTAAAGTTATGGAGGGGAAATAATGTACAAAGGCTTATTAGATAAATACAAAGAGTTGCTGCCGGTCACTGAAAACACACCTATGATTTCATTAAGCGAAGGAAATACACCATTGATTCCTTTACCTAATTTGTCTGAAACATTAGGGGTAACTCTATATGGAAAATATGAAGGATTAAACCCTACTGGTTCTTTTAAAGATCGAGGAATGGTCATGGCTGTAGCCAAAGCAAAGGAAGAGGGCGCAAAAGCGATCATCTGTGCTTCTACAGGAAATACCAGCGCTTCAGCGGCTGCTTATGCAACTCGTGCGGGCTTGAAAGCTTATATCGTTATTCCTGAAGGGAAGATAGCTTTAGGAAAATTAGCACAAGCAGTGATGTATGGAGCTGATATCATTTCGATTCAGGGAAATTTTGATGAAGCTTTAACTGCTGTTCGTCAATTGGCTGAAACAGAGGCTGTAACGTTAGTGAATTCTGTTAACCCTTATCGTTTGGAAGGACAGAAAACAGGAGCTTTTGAAATTTGTGAAGCACTTGAAAAAGCACCCGATGTTTTAGCGATTCCTGTCGGCAACGCCGGCAATATTTCTGCTTATTGGAAAGGGTTCAAAGAATGGAACGATTTGCATCAAACGGGTCTGCCTAGAATGCATGGTTTTGAAGCTGAAGGCGCCGCTGCAATCGTGAAAGGAAAAGTGATCGAGCAGCCAGAAACGATTGCAACAGCTATTCGCATCGGAAATCCTGCTAGCTGGAATTTAGCTGAAGCTGCACGTGATGAATCTAAGGGAATCATTGAGTCTGTCACAGATGATGAAATCATTGAAGCTTATAAAAAAATTGCGGCGATGGATGGCGTCTTTATCGAACCTGGGTCGGCAGCTTCGCTAGCTGGTGTGATCAAAAATGTAAAAAGCGGCGCTATTCAACAAGGAGAAACAGTGGTCTGTATCTTTACAGGCAACGGATTGAAAGACCCCGACACAGCGATGAGTGTAACTGAAATCCCAATCGCTAAAATGGATGATTTAGAAGATATGCGGGATCATTTAAGAAAAGGCGCGGCATTGATATGATAACGATCCAAGTACCTGCGACAACGGCTAACTTAGGACCAGGGTTTGATTCATGTGGATTGGCGTTGAACCTCTATCTGACATTAGAGGTAGGTCAAGAACAAGCGGTTTGGCAGATTGATCACCAGTTGGGTGAAAGTATTCCCACAGATGAAAGCAATTTGATAATCCAAACGGCTTTATCTATAGTTTCGACGTTAACTCCCAGGAAGCTGAGAATGAAAAGCGAAATCCCGTCAACACGAGGCTTAGGCAGCAGTTCTGCCGCGATCGTAGCAGGAATCGAATTAGCAAACCAAGTCGCTCAATTAAATTTAACCTCTATGGAGAAACTAGAAATAGCAGCAACTATTGAAGGTCATCCAGACAATGTTGCTCCTGCTATTATGGGGGATTTTGTAGTCGCGAGCCAGTTGGGAAAAGAAATTTTTGCTGTTAAATATCCTTTTCCAGAAACAAGTTTATTAGCTGTGATTCCGAATCACGAACTACTGACTAAGGAAAGCCGCACTGTTTTGCCCCAAACGTTAACATATAGCGAAGCGGTTAAAGCTAGTTCCATTAGTAATGTGATGATCAGTGCCGTTCTGACAGGTGATTTGGATTTAGCAGGGCAAATGATGGCAAGAGATCTATGGCACGAAATATACCGCAAAGAATTGGTTCCTCATTTATCGCCTATTCGTAAACTAGCAGATGCCAATGGAGCATATGGAACTTTTTTAAGTGGAGCAGGACCAACTGTTTTAGTACTGCTGTCAAAAGATCGTCTAAAAGAGATGAAATTACTGTTGCAGGAAAAATTTAAAAAAGCTGTCGTTAAGGAATTGACCATAGACCGCTTAGGCGTACAGGCGAAGAAACAGTAAAAAAGAATCCTTCTACACTCATTGCATGAGTAGAAGGATTCTTTTTTATGCTAGTGAAGTTGGCCAACAATAGCTGTACCGTGAACTTCATTGACACCTAAATAGTCAATGACTTCTTGAGCATTCTTGTTGGTGATGCCGCCTCCGGGTAAGATGATAATACGGTCATTTGCATAATCGACTAATTCTTTTAAATGGGG
Source organism: Carnobacterium sp. CS13 (assembly GCF_016653495.1). NCBI lineage: Bacteria > Bacillati > Bacillota > Bacilli > Lactobacillales > Carnobacteriaceae > Carnobacterium > Carnobacterium sp. CS13. Next base: position 816,312 of record NZ_CP067364.1, read on the forward strand.
TAACGTGGTTTCAATAGGTACTCCTGATGGGCCGCCATGTGTCAAAATACGTTGAACGTCATGTTCAATAAGCCAATCAATGGCTTCAAATTGCTTTTCAACGGGTATCTGATCAAAAGCCATATGGAATGTAATCTGTAATCCATAAGATTCTTCTAAAATTTGCTCTAATGCATCTTCATCTAACCAGTTGTTTTCATTCAAGCAGCCGATAACAATTCCGTCTAATCCTAAATTGCGAGCTTCGATAATATCGTAGCCCATGATTTTTAGCTCTGTATCATTGTAAACAAAATTACCGCCTCGTGGTCGAATGATAGCCATTACGGGAATCGTCTTTTCGCCGCAATAAGCCATTGTTTCGTGCATCACTCCTTTGCTAGGAGTTGTTCCGCCTACCGCTAAATTGTCACAGAGCTCGATACGATTGGCTCCATTTGCAATAGCTTGAGGAATCACCGTATAATTTTCAACGCATACTTCTTTAAGAATCATTTTGTCACTCTCCAGTTATAAATCATTTTTTCTTAGTATAGCACGAAAAAGCGGAAACACTGAACTAGTTTCTTGCGTCCGTACTTAATTGAATATTGTCTAAGTCTTCGTTATAATAAAACAGGAATAAGCTTAAGCTGACGAAAAGAGTGAAATCCACTCATACTATTTTAGATACCCAAAGGATGGTAAACGATGAAAATTTTAGTTCAAAAATTTGGAGGCACCTCTGTTAAAGATGAAGAAAGCCGACGGGCAGCTGAAAAGCATATCGTTCATGCTGTGTCATTAGGCTACAAAGTGATTGTAGTGGTTTCGGCAATTGGCCGTATGGGAGATCCATATGCAACGGATTCGCTTTTATCCTTAATCGGGGGGAATCGCAGTTTTTTAGATTTGCGTGAAAGAGACATGTTGCTGTCAGTTGGAGAAACAATTTCTACAGCTGTTTTTACAAATGAGTTAAAGAAGAATGGGCTAAGTGCTGTCGGCTTAACAGGGCAAGATGCTGGGATTGTAACGAATGAAGATTTTGGGAATGCTAAAGTACAACGAATTGAAAAAGAAGCGATTTATTCTTATTTTAAAACCAATGATGTGGTAGTAGTCACTGGTTTTCAAGGAGTCAGTGAAAACGGACATATCACCACTATAGGCCGTGGTGGAAGCGATACGTCGGCTGCTTTCTTAGGATCGGCATTTAAAGCAGAAAACATTGACATATTTACAGATGTTTCGGGCATGATGACTGCTGATCCTAGACTGGTCGATAAAGCTCAGTTTTTAAAAGTCGTTAGTTACCAAGAAGTGAGCAACATGGCACATGAGGGAGCGAAAGTTATCGATCCGCGAGCTGTAGAAATTGCGATGCAAGCGGGTATTCCTTTAAGAATCCGATCAACCTATCAGCCGGTTACCAACACGGGAACTTTAGTAACGCATATTGAAGGTCAAATCGAACCTTATCGTTTAGTGACCGGGATTGCCCATGTATCTAATTTAGTGCAATTTAGCATCGAAACGGCTCAGCAAACTCAAAAAATCATTTTTTCGTTATTAGCCGAATTGGATATCAGTGTGGATTTCATCAATATTTTTCCGCATAAGATCGTATTCACATTACCGCAAACGACTTCGGAAAGAGCTAGACTTATTTTTGATGAACAAGGCGTTTCCTACACTCTTGTTGAGAATTGTGCAAAAGTAGCAATCGTAGGTGCGGGCATCACTGGAGTACCGGGAGTTATAGCAAAAATGGTCACTACAATGGCTAAACATCAGATACCCATTTATCAATCTGCTGACAGCTACACAACTGTGTGGATCTTGATTGCAGAAACAGATTTAAAACTAGCGATCAATGAATTGCATGCTGTCTTTTTGCAAAATGAGAATCAGCCTAAAAACAACTAGGTCTGCTTGTAATTTTGTTGATTTGGCGTATAATTAAAGAAATAGTAAACTAGAGGAGTACTGTCCAAGGTACTCCTATTTTAATGGATAGGGAGAAATAATGCTGAATATATTTAAACCGACGTGGATGGTAGATGCCATCTATCACATTACACCTGAACAATTAAAAAAACAAAATATTAAAGCCGTTTTAACAGACTTAGATAACACCCTGATTGCTTGGAACAACCCAGATGGAACGGAAGAGCTGATAAAGTGGATCGAAGTCATGCAAACAGCTGGTATCCCAGTTATCATTCTTTCGAATAATAAAGCTTCTCGCGTGGAACGAGTAGCCACTGTTTTAGGGTTAGAGTACGTTTCCAGAGCAATGAAACCAACGGTTATTGGCTTTAAAAAAGCCGAGGCGAAACTGAATTTGCCCAAAGAAGAAGTATTGATGGTTGGCGACCAAATCATGACTGATATCTGGGGAGCCAACCTTGCCGGTGTACGGAATGTTTTGGTAAAACCGATTGTCAATAGTGATGCGTGGAACACTCAGTTTAATCGTTTTATAGAATTGCATATTATGAACTACTTAATACGAAAAGATCCAGATATGAGATGGAGGAAGTCTTTACATGACAAAAGAATTAATGAATGAGGAAGAAATTCGGTGCATCGGATGTGGAGCTGTTATTCAAACAACCGATAAAGACGCTCCAGGATATACACCAGAATCAGCCCTGAAAAAAGGACTTGAACAAGAAGAAGTGTATTGTCAACGTTGTTTTAGATTACGGCACTACAATGAAATTCAAGATGTCCACTTAACCGATGACGATTTTTTGAAATTGCTGAATGAAATTGGAACAGAAGATGCGTTGATAGTGAATGTTGTTGATATTTTTGATTTCAATGGCAGCTTGATTCCAGGACTCCATCGTTTTGTCGGCAATAACCCGGTTCTATTAGTGGGCAACAAAGTTGATTTATTGCCTAAATCCTTAAAACGCGGAAAAATGACCCAATGGTTACGTGAACGAGCTTTTGAAGAAGGATTGCGCCCTAAAGAGGTCGTTTTAACAAGCGCTATGAAACCTAAAGAAATGGAAAGTTTATTAGACACTATTGAAAAATACCGTCAAGGACGCGATGTTTTTGTAGTGGGAGTAACCAATGTTGGAAAATCAACATTGATTAACCAAATTATTAAAATGACAGTTGGTGTCCAAGATTTGATTACAACTTCACAGTTCCCTGGAACAACGTTGGATCGAATCGAAATACCTTTGGAAGATGGAAAACTATTGATCGATACACCTGGAATTGTTCATCGTCATCAAATGGCGCACGTTTTAGGGGATAAAGATTTAAAATTGATAGCTCCTAAAAAAGAAATCAAACCAATGGTCTATCAATTGAACGAAGGGCAAACCTTGTTCTTTGGAGGTGTTGCGCGTTTTGATTATTTACAAGGCGGCAGACGCTCATTTACTTGCTTTACTTCTAATGATTTAAAAATTCATCGGACAAAATTAGCTAATGCGGATGAATTGTATAAAAAACAAGTTGGTGAATTGTTACAGCCCCCTCGTAAAGATGAAGTGGCAGATTTCCCCGAATTGGTTCGTTTCGAATTTACTATCAAAGAAAAATCCGATATTGTTTTTGCAGGATTGGGTTGGGTAACTGTTAATGAGCCTGGAGCAGTAGTTGCAGGTTGGGCACCAAAAGGTGTTAATGTAGTTATTCGTAAATCTTTAATTTAAACTTAAAGACCAAAAAATTAGCGACTATAATCTAGATGGAGTGAAAAAATGGAATTAACTGGAAAACAAAAACGTTATTTAAGAAGCAAAGCTCATCATTTAGACCCTATTTTCCAAATTGGAAAAAATGGTTTAAACAAAGAAGTCATTGTACAGATTGGCGAAGCACTTGAAAAAAGAGAATTAATAAAAATCAACTTACTGCAAAATACCGATGAATCGGTTGATGAAGTAGCAGCAGAAATCGAACGGGCCTTAGGCTGCGATGCAGTTCAAGTCATTGGTCGTGTGATCGTGTTATTTAGCCCTTCATCACAAGAGAAATACCAACGTATTTCAACTGAATTGCCAGCTAAAAAGAAAAAGTAAAAACATGAACGAATGAAAGAAAGGTGATTATCTTGAACAAGCAAACTGTTTCTTTCCATCAGGTTGACGCTTTGACAGAGGTTTTACCTGTAAAAAACAAACGGAAAAAAGTTGGGATACTGGGTGGAACATTCAATCCGCCGCATATCGGGCATTTGATTATTGCAGATCAAGTTTGCCAGCAGCTGGGTTTGGATAAAATTTATTTTATGCCGAGTGCAAATCCTCCACATCAAGATGAAAAGAAAGCTATTGCTGCTTCTCATCGAGTGAAAATGGTTGAGGCAGCTATTCAAGATAACTCTCTTTTTGACATTGAGAAAAGCGAAGTTGAACGTGGCGGTAAGAGTTATACTTACGATACATTGTTGCAGTTAGTCAAGGAACATCCAGAGACGGATTATTACTTTATTATTGGCGGCGATATGGTAGCTTATTTACCTAAATGGTATCGCATCGAAGAATTGCTCCATCTCGTTCAATTTGTCGGCGTAAATAGACCAGGATATGGGTTAGAAAGTCCTTATCCGATTATATGGGTCGATGTCCCTTCGCTGGACATCAGTTCTACGCTTTTACGCACGAAGCTGGAAACAAATTGTCCGGTACGGTATTTGATTCCTGATAAAACATTACAGTATATTAGTGAGAAGGGGTTATATCAAAATGCTGATAAAACCGAATGACTTATTTTACGGCGAGAAATATATTAACCTCAGCCGAAAAGAACTGCTTGAAAAAGTACAAACACAAATGAGCAGTCAACGTTTTAAGCATGTCCTAGGCGTCGAAACCGCAGCTGTAGAATTAGCTCAACGCTATGGCGTTTCAACAGAGGCGGCTAGTATTGCTGCTTTAACGCATGATTATGCTAAAGAACGCAATCATGGCGAAATGCATGATTTGATCATTAGCGCAAATTTGGATTTGGAACTATTGCAATATGGCAGTGAAATTTGGCATGGTCCTGTTGGAGCTATTTTAGTCAAAAAAGAATTAGGCATCCAAGATGCGGATATTTTAAATGCTATTCATTATCATACAGTCGGCCGTCCAGAGATGTCTTTATTAGAACAAATCATCTATGTAGCCGATTATATTGAACCTGGTCGTGTTTTCCCGGTTGTCTCTGAAGCAAGAAAAGCAGCTGAAACGAGCTTAGCAGAAGCTGTAGCATTTGAAACGGAACACACTTTGCTGCATTTGATTGGTCAAAAAAGAAAAATTTACCCGAAAACCATCGATACTTATAATACATGGGTAGCAAAACCTTAGGAGGAATATAATGATAGCAACAAGTGAAAAATTATTAGAAATTGCAGTAAAAGCCGGAGATGACAAGCGAGCAGAAGACATTTTAGCAATGGACGTTCGCCAAATTTCTATTTTAGCTGATTATTTTGTCGTTATGCACGGAAATAGTGAAAAGCAAGTACAAGCAATCGCAGATGAAATCATTGATCAAGTTCACAAAGCTGGACTTAAAGTAAATCGCGTCGAAGGCCGTGAATCTGCAAAATGGTTATTGATCGATTTAGGCGAAATTATTGTACATGTTTTTCATTACTCAGAACGTTCGTTTTACAATCTCGAAAAACTATGGAGTGATGCACCATTGGTAGACATCACCGATATGGTTTAAGTCCAATGAGTTATCAAACATTTGCACAAGTTTATGACGCTATTATGGACGATACTCTTTATGAACGATGGGCTAGTTTCGTGGACCGTCAACTTCAAAACAAAGGGCAATCCGTACTCGAATTGGCTTGCGGAACAGGCGCATTAGCAGTCACATTGAAAAAACATGGCTATGATGTGACAGGGTTAGATTTGTCAGCTAATATGTTGAGTTTGGCAAGCGAACGAGCCTTTTCTGAAGGCGTTCAGCTGCCGCTAATAGAAGGCGACATGCTGGATTTATCAGAAATTGGACAGTATGATGTTGTTACCTGTTTTTCAGACTCAATTTGTTATATGCCGGATGCTGCCGCAGTTTTGAATGTTTTTAAAGAAGTGTATCAAACGTTAAATGAAGAAGGAACATTTTTATTCGATGTTCATTCAATTTATCAAATCGATAACATTTTCCCGGGCTATATGTATAATGATCAGTCGGAAGAGATCAGTTTCCTTTGGCAAAGTTATGCTGGAGAAACGGAACACTCAATCGAACATGACTTGACATTTTTTGTTTACGAGGAAGAAACAGATCGCTATGAGCGTTTTGATGAAACTCATAAAGAACGGACTTACCCAATAGAAGTGTATCGGGAAATGTTGCAGCAAGCTGGATTTACTTCAATTTTTACTAGTGCAGAATTTGGAGAGTCTGACATAAATGATGAATCTACGCGCTGGTTTTTTACGTGTAAAAAATAAGTTGTGAATCAACTTTCTGCAACAACTAAAGGCATTCATAGCGGAGAAAAAACAGGAGAATCGAAACTGATTTTTCTGTTTTTTTAATCTAGGAAGACTGTTGAATGTGAAAAAGGAGGGTGCAAGATGTTAGCGAAAGCTCATCAATTGCTTCATGACATTTATGGCTTTAATGCTTTTCGGTTTGGCCAAAAAGAAGTAATTGAAAAGATTTTAAATGGTCAAGATTCATTAGCCATTATGCCTACCGGAGGCGGGAAATCGCTTTGTTACCAGATTCCGGCATTAGTGTTTGATGGCGTGACCATCGTTGTATCGCCATTGATTTCTTTGATGAAAGATCAAGTGGATGCTTTGACGGAATTAGGCATAGCAGCAACATTTTTAAATAGTACGCTTTCGTCAGCGGAAATGAATGATCGATTGAAAAAAGCCAGCAATGGGGACTATAAATTAGTCTATGTTGCACCTGAACGTTTCCAAACGGAAGAAATCTTTTATTTGATGCAATCGGTTAAAGTATCGATGATTGCTATTGATGAAGCGCATTGTATTTCACAATGGGGGCATGATTTTAGACCGAGTTATTTGTCGTTATGTGATACGATCCAAAATTTTACTTATCGTCCAACTATTCTGGCTTTGACCGCTACTGCAACACCGCTTGTATCTAATGATATCTTGCAATTATTAGGAATTGAAGAAAACAATCGTGTGAATACAGGATTTGTTCGCGATAATTTAGCTTTCCAAGTGGTAAAAGGCCAAGAACGGAATCGCTATCTCTTGGATTACTTAAAAATCAATGAAGGACAATCTGGGATTATTTACGCCAGTACACGCAAAGAAGTTGAACGGATTTACTTGTTATTAAAAACGAACAAAATAACTGTTGGAAAATACCATGGTGGAATGAAAGAAGAGGAACGAAACGATTGGCAAGAAAAATTCCTCTATGATGAAGTAAACGTAATGGTTGCAACTAATGCTTTTGGAATGGGAATTGATAAAAGCAATGTGCGTTTTGTCATCCATTACCAAATTCCTAAGAATATCGAAGCATACTATCAAGAAGCAGGCCGGGCTGGTCGAGACGGATTGCCAAGTGACGCTATTTTATTGTTTTCGCCGCAAGACATGCAAATTCAACATTATTTCATCGAACAATCTGAGATGAATGAAGAACATAAAAAGCTTGAATACACTAAGCTAAGAGAAATGGCACAATATGGTTCTACTCAAATGTGCTTGCAGCGGTACATCGTTCGTTATTTTGGGGAAGAATGCGGAGAATGCGGGCATTGCAGCAATTGTTTGGATGAGCGAGAAGCCATTGACGTCACTTTAGATACTCAAAAAGTTTTATCTTGTGTTAAACGTATGGGAGAAACTTTTGGTAAATCAATGGTCATGAAAGTACTGACGGGTTCAAAAGACCAAAAAATAAAACAATGGAAGTTTGAAGAATTGTCGACTTATGGCTTAATGAAGACGTCTTCTCAAAAAGAAGTAACTCAGCTGATCGATTACTTGACGGCTGAAAAATATTTGATGCCGACCGATGGACAATATCCTTTATTGAAAGTTACTGAGAAAGGCGTGACAGTTTTAAAAGGCGAACTAAAAGTGACACGTAAACAAGCTCAGCAAGCGCATAAAGTTGCTATTGACGATGTGTTGTTTGATCGGCTGCGTGAAGTACGAAAAGGACTGGCAACCATCCAAAAAGTGCCTCCTTATGTTATTTTTTCGGATGAGACACTGAAGCAAATGTGTCAACTCATGCCTCAAACAGATAATGAGCTTTTGATGGTCAAAGGAGTTGGAGAGAATAAACTGGAAAAATATGGAGCCGTATTTTTAGAAGAACTAAAAAAAACAAGCGTCAAAAGTTGAGGTGAGGGAAAAATGAAAAGTTGCGGCGTAATCGTTGAATACAATCCATTTCACAATGGACATCTGTACCATTTGCATCAAGCTAAAGAACAAACGAAAGCAGATGTTTTGATTGCTGTGATGAGCGGAAACTTTTTGCAGCGTGGCGAACCGGCCATTGTTGATAAATGGACTAGAACTCAAATGGCTTTATCAGCAGGTGCAGATATGGTCATTGAATTGCCTGTTGCTTTTAGCGTACAACCCGCTGATTATTTTGCGAAAGGCGCAGTGGCTTTATTGCATTCATTAGGATGTGAACATTTATGTTTTGGTGCAGAAACCGGAGATGCGCAGGAATATCAAGCGGTTGCTGAATTTTTTGTAAAAGAATCGGAGCAGATAGAGGAACGATTTAAAGAATTGCAGAATAATGGAACGACTTACGCCGCTCAGATGCAGCAGGTACTGTCAGAGTTGCTGCCTGCACAAGCGCTTGACCAAACGACACCCAACAACATACTTGGCCTAGCTTATGCAAAAGAAAATGCTAAGTACGCCCATCCCATGACGTTACACACAGTGAAGAGAGAAGGGGCCGGATACCACGATCAAGAAGTGTCTTCTAAAGAATTCGCAAGTGCAACAGCTATCCGAAGAAAGCTGATTGATTCTCCTTTACGTTTAGAAGCTTTAACTGAGCTGGCAGAAGTCATGCCGGAAAATAGTCGGGAAGCATTAAAAACAGCAGCATTTCTTTCGTGGGAAAATTTTTGGCCGTATCTGAAATACCAACTGACCATCCAGTCAGTTGCGGAATTACGGACAGTTTATCAGATGACTGAAGGGATTGAATACCGTTTAAAAGAAAAAGTTAAAGAAGCGGAAACGTTTGAACATTTTATTTCTTTAGTCAAGAATAAACGGTATACTTGGGTTAGGCTGCAGCGTTTATGTGTTTATCTGTTATTAGATGTGAAAGCAGAAGAGATGATGAAAGAACTCCAATTTCCCAAAGCTCTTCATATTTTAGGTTTTAGTCATGAAGGACAACAGTATTTAAATCAAATGAAAAAGAAAGCTTCGCTGCCGTTATTGACTAATATTCAACAAAAAAATGCTTGTTTATGGAAACTGGACATCAAAGCGGGGGAAGTCTATAATCTGGCTTTTTCTTACCCAGCTGATTCACAAGATTATCGAAGGCAGCCTATCCGTTGGAAAAAAGATTAAATAAGATTTTCTTATGAAAATAGGAATGAAAACAAGAGTTACAACATTTTTGGTGTAAGGTAAAATACGTTGACAAAGGCCCGCGAGACTAGTATAATTACCTTTGTTGCTTTAGGAGTGATGGAAAATGAAATGGTCATTAAACGAATTGCAAAAATACCGCTTTGAACCCCTTATTTTTTCTGAGACGGTTGACTTGAAAGAGTCCCTGATGAAGAGAGAAGAAGAAATATTAGATGTTTCTCCCATTCATTTGGAAGGAACGCTGATTGTTCAAGAAAACGACATCTTGCTTCATATGGTTGTTTCATTAGATGTGACACTACCTTCTGCAAGATCATTAAAACCAGTCTTAGTACCTTTATCGATTGAGGTAAATGAGATTTATGTTCCGCAACAAGTTACAAATTATACAGACGACAAAGAAGACGAAACAGTGATTTATTTAGATAAAGAGCTGATCGATCTATCTGAAGCGATTGAAGATGCTGTCTTGTTAAATCTTCCAATGCAGGTTTTTACTGAAGAGGAAGAAAAGGAACACGAAATGCCAAGTGGAAGTGATTGGCTTGTGGTGTCTGAAGAAGATTATCTTTCAGATAAAGCAAAACAAAAATCAGAAACTTTGGATCCGCGTTTTGCTGGTTTAAAAGATTTATTTAAAGATGAATCGGATGATCAGAAGTGAGATTAAAACATACAACTTCTCTTCTAGTTGAACGATTAGAAGCAGAAGCAATCTTTAAGGAGGTGTAGAGAATGGCAGTACCAAAAAGAAGAACATCAAAAGCTAAAAAAAATAGACGTCGTACGCATTTCAAGTTAGAAGTGCCTGGCATGAACCCATGTCCTAACTGTGGGGAATTGAGAAAAAGCCATCACGTTTGTGCAGCATGTGGACAATATGACGGTAAAGAAGTAGTAAGTAAAGAAGCGTAATGCGGACAGAAACTGCTTATAACCTGAGATAATGTTTTAAAAACACCCTTGAGACCATGGCTCAAGGGTGTTTTGCTTTGTATCGGTATTTGCAGCTCTTGTTTTCGTAAAAAGGGCGTTTTTTTTGATGGAATTGACGAAAGCCACTCAGATTCTGAGTGGCTTTCTAATTAAAAATAAATATTCTTAAAGTTATTTTTGGGTTATAAATACTAATCAAATTATATCAATCGGTTTCTCATTTAAACGACATAAACCCTACCTCTTTTATGTCCTTACAGTTCTAAAACTGTGCCAGTGTGGATAAACTTCTTTAAAAACTATTCTATATAATGTTGCATACTTACTTTTAATACTTTATAAGTATAACATAAAAGCCAGCAGAATTCTATTAAGTTTCATTTAAGAAATCTAACGGTTCTCTTTGCTAGAGAGAACCGTTAGATTTAATGGACTAAAAAAACGGTTTTCGATTTACTATTTAATGTATCCAAAGAGTAGTCAGAATGAACAAAAGCCATAAGATTATTCTAGTAAAAACACGTTCAATAGATATTTTACAGAACGAGTATGTTTCTAAGAGCATTTTGTGGGTAAGAGCGTTAAAGCTCTTGTCTTATTTAAAGGTATACAAAAGTAGAAATTTAGGGTAAATTGAATAAAGAATTGTTTGGGAGAATGAGCGCCTTCTTAGTAGGAGGAGTAATTTTGTTCTTTCATTCATCAATCCTGCGAATGCGTAAGTGGAAAGGGAGGGTTGTTTTGGAAGCAACTACTTTTACCATTGTGATGATCATACTGTATCTTTTGCCGCTTTTGCTGTTAGTGTTGTTTAATAAAAGCGTCAACCGACATTTTAGAAGACAAAACAAGAGCATTAAGCTGCCAGATTTAATGGTTCCATATTTACTGTTGGGTATCCATATCCTAAGCTCGTTAACATTTGGTCAATCGATTTTTCCTTATTTTCTGATTTTTATTCTCGGTTTAGGAATGTTCATTGTAATGGCATTGGCTTATAAAAAAGGCGAAATCATTTATGGGCGTTTTTGGAAAACGTATTGGCGTTTTATTTTTTTATTTTCTATTCTTACTTATTATTTTTTAGTAGGAGCAAATATCTTCACACAGTTTACTTAAAAAGCGTTTTAGAAGCAGCGAGATGGTATAGTTATCCATCTTGCTGCTTTTTTTGTGCTTTTTTGGGAAAATTCCCCACTCTTAAAACACTTTTGAAAAGGCTGCTAAACAGAGAGGCTAAAGCTTTCTTTTATTCCGTGTGTTTTTTTATAGAATCCTTCGATTAATTGTGGTGGAAAGTGGGGCGATGTGGTAGACTGAAAATAACTACTAAAAGTGGGGTGAGTATAGCTATGTTAATGGGTGAGTATAAGCACAACATCGACGCAAAAGGCCGCTTGATCATGCCGGCGAAATTTCGCGACGATTTAGGAACGAAATTCATCTTAACCCGCGGTTTAGATGGTTGCTTATTTGGTTATCCCCAGAATGAATGGACTATACTCGAAGAAAAACTTAAGCAACTTCCGCTTGCAAAAAAAGAAGCTCGTGCTTTTACTAGGTTCTTTTATTCAGCAGCGACGGAATGCGAATTAGATAAGCAAGGAAGAATCAATATTCCGCAAACATTAAGAGACCATGCGAAACTAGAAAAAGTGTGTCATGTAGTCGGTGTATCAGATCGAATCGAGATTTGGAGCGAATCCAAATGGAATGAGTTTTCAGCAGAAGCTGAAGAGACGTTTGACGAGATCGCTGAAAACATGATTGATTTTGGGTTTTAGTAAACGAACTTTCAAATCATAAACAAAGGGGGAACGGAAATGGCAGAATTTAATCATGAAACAGTCTTGCTTCACGAAACAGTGGATAGTCTGTCTTTAATTCCCGATGGTGTCTACGTCGACTGTACTTTAGGCGGAGCAGGCCATAGCGAATATCTGCTTTCTCAATTAAATGAAAACGGTCATCTTTACGCATTTGACCAAGATGAACGAGCAATTGAAAATGCAAAAGTACGGTTAGCGACTTATGTCGAAAAAGGAATGGTAACCTTCATTAAGGCTAATTTCCGCTTTATTAAAGAAGAACTAAATGAGCGAGGGGTATTCGAAGTTGACGGCATTTTATATGACTTAGGTGTTTCTTCGCCACAACTAGACGAAGCGGAACGAGGGTTTAGTTACCACCAAGACGCCCCGTTAGATATGCGTATGGATACAGAAGCTCCATTGACAGCGAAAGAAGTCATCAATACTTGGTCGTATCAAGACTTAGTTAGAATTTTTTATCGTTATGGAGAAGAAAAGTTCTCTAAAAGTATTGCTCGGAAAATAGAAGCGGCAAGAGAACAAAAGCTAATTGAAACCACTACTGAATTAGTTGACATTATTAAAGAAGGTATTCCTGCACCTGCCAGGAGAAAAGGCGGACATCCAGCTAAACGCGTTTTTCAAGCTGTGCGTATTGCTGTAAATGATGAATTATCAGCCGTGGAAGATTCTTTAGAAGAAGCCATTGGACTATTGAATGTTGGCGGAAGAATAAGCGCCATTACGTTTCATTCGTTAGAAGACCGAATCGTAAAATCAATCTACAAAGATCATGCTAAAGGACCAGATATCCCACCCGGATTGCCTATCATTCCTGAAGAATTTTTGCCGGAATTAAAATTGGTGACACGAAAACCGATTGTTCCAAGTGAAACGGAATTGGAAATAAACAATCGAGCTCGCAGTGCAAAATTGAGAGTAGCAGAAAGACAAAGAAAATAAAAAAACTTAAATAGTGAGAGGAAAGAAAGGATGTTATTTGAATGTCGTTGAATAGTAACTTAGCTAGAAACCTTGAAGTGGAAACGCCAATACAATCCCCCGTTTTGCCAAAAGAAACAACTATACATAGACCTCTTCCAAAAAAATCGGGGATTACAAACCTAGAAAAAATGGTGATTGGAATTGTCTCAGTCATTACATTTGCGTTGATTGCTGTGAGCATCTCACTAGAAATCAACATAGCGAGTACAAACCGCGCCCTTCAAGACACGAACTCGTCTATCGCAAATATCACTACCATAAACAATAATTTAGAACAAGAAGTTCAAGAATTATCGCGTTATGACCGTGTTTATGAAATCGCCAATCGTCAAGGTTTAGAAATGAATGAAGCCAATGTAAGGAATGTTATTAAATGACAAACAGAAACCCTTTAAAAAACAGAAAAAAAATTGCGATCCTGCTCTTTTTTGGTACCTTGCTTTTATTCTTGGTATTTGTAGGACGTTTTACTTACATTATGGTAAAAGGAGAAATTAACGGGGAAAATCTGTCTCAAAATGTTAATAACCTTTATACAAGAAGTAGCGTACTAGAAGCAAACCGAGGGACCATTTATGATATAGGTGGAAACTCGATTGCTATGGACGCTACTTCTTACTCGTTAGTCGCCATTTTAACCGATAAGTGGTCAAATGATCCGAAAGAACCGCAACATGTGAAAGACAAGCAGAAGACAGCTGCGGCTTTATCAAAACACATTGCTATGAGTGAAGCGGATATATTTAAAACTTTAAACCAAAAAGACTTGTCTCAAGTAGAATTTGGTTCGGCGGGGAAAAAATTATCATACGATATTAAAAGTGCCATCGAAGAAGAGGATCTACCAGGGATTGTTTTTGAAGAAACGCCTACAAGGCTTTACCCTAATGGTACTTTTGCTTCGCATTTGGTGGGATATGCTGAATTGCCGACAGATAAAAACGGCGAAACGAAAGAAGGAACACTCAGTACTGATTTAACCGGATTAATGGGTGTAGAACAAGCCTATAACGATGTGTTGACTGGAACTGACGGTTCTATAAAATACCAAAAAGACAGCTTTGGATATGTTTTACCAAATTCTACAGTAGAAACAACTGATTCAGTAGATGGAAAGGATATCTATTTGACGTTAGACAAACGCATGCAGGTATATTTAGAAAGCGTCATGACTGAAGTGAATGATAAATTTAATCCTGTAGGAATGACAGCAACATTGATGGATCCAGAGACGGGAACGATCATTGCTGCTTCTCAACGCCCCTCTTTCAACGCCACGACGAAAGAAGGTATTGGGCAACTCTGGCAAAACTTATTAGTTGAAGATACGTTTGAACCAGGCTCAACACTGAAAGTATTGACTCTTGCAGCAGCTATTAACGAAGGTGTATTTGATCCTAATGCGACTTATATGTCAGGCGCTAAAAAAATAGAAGGTGGAGTCGTTCATGACCACAATGTAAATGGTTGGGGACAAATCAGTTATTTGGAAGGCTTGGAACGGTCAAGTAATGTTGCTTTTGTTAATTTAATGGAAAAAATGGGAGAAGATACCTGGAAAGAGTATTTGGATAATTTTGGAATGGGAAAAACGACTGCTTCAGGACTTCCAAATGAACAAAGTGGTTCTAATCCTTATGAGTGGCCGCTTGAAAAAGCGAATACCTCATTTGGACAAGGTTTGACAGTGACAGTATTTCAAATGATGCAAGCTTATTCAGCAGTAGCCAACGAAGGTAAAATGATGAAGCCGCAGTATATTAGTAAAATAGTTGATCCGGCAACAGGTAAAGAAACTACATTTGAACCAGAAGTTGTCAGCGAACCTATTTCTAAAAATTCAGCCGATCAAGCATTGAACTATTTAAAAGAAGTTGTGTACGGTGAAAATGGGACCGGTCAAGGTTATCAAATTGATGGCTATGAAATAGCTGCTAAAACAGGTACTGCACAAATCGTTAATCCTGATACAAAACAATATTATAGCGGAGGCTCCAACTACGTTTATTCCGTTGTTGGGATGGCGCCGGCCGACGATCCAAAAGTTGTTTTGTACGTGACCGTTCAGCAACCAACGATTACAGATTCTTCTTTAGTGGGAGGAGATGTCGTCCAAGCTGTTTTTAATCCTGTTATGAAACGAGCATTGGAATATCAACACTTGGATTCTGATTCTGAAGTTGAAGATCCTAATCAAGTCGTCATGCCAAAAGTAACGGGTGTATCTAAAGAAGAAGCGTTAAAATCATTAGAAGAAGCTCAGTTAGATGTGACCATCGTAGGAAATGGTGATACAATAGTACAGCAATTGCCGCTGCCTGAAGAAAGCTCCATTAAAAACCAACGGGCCATTTTAATGACAAATGGGGCTATGACTATGCCGGATATGACAGGATGGTCGAAAAACGATGTGTTGAAAGTATCGGAAATTACTGGAATTGAATTTGCATTTGAAGGAGAGGGATACGTCGTTGAACAAAGTTTAACGCCGCAAGCTAACATGCAGGGTGAAGAGCAAATCAAAATCACATTAGCTTCTCCTCAAGAATAGAAAAGGTGGAAATAATGAAAGCAATCGAATTGATAAACCAATTAGTCACAAAAAACATGCTGACCAGAGTTCCAGAAGAATTAGTTATTACGAAAGTAACACAGGATACACGTGAAATAGAGTCAGATTCTATGTTCATTTGTATTGCCGGAGCAGTTTACAATGGGCATGAACTTGCTGAAGAAGCTGTTGAAAAAGGAGCCGCTGTCATCATTGCCAGCGAAGAAATCAATGTATCAGTACCCGTCGTCTATGTATCTGATACGGTAAAAGCGATGGCGATTCTAGCCAATCATTTCTATCAGTCTCCGAGTCAAGAGTTGCATATGATCGGGGTTACCGGAACTAATGGGAAAACAACTGTTACTCACTTATTAGATCAAATTTTCAGAGATCATCAAGAGAGAACTGGGGTAATCGGAACGATGTACCGTCGAATTGGGGATGACGTTTTTGAAGCGAAAAATACAACTCCAGACAGCATCACTTTGCAAAAAACGCTTAGAGAAATGAAAGAAGCCGATGTCACTACTTGTTCGATGGAAGTTTCTTCTCATGCTTTAGTACAAGGTCGGGTCTGGGGAACGGATTTTGATGTTG
Organism: Carnobacterium sp. CS13; assembly: GCF_016653495.1. Lineage (NCBI taxonomy): Bacteria > Bacillati > Bacillota > Bacilli > Lactobacillales > Carnobacteriaceae > Carnobacterium > Carnobacterium sp. CS13. The sequence continues at coordinate 832,760 of NZ_CP067364.1, forward strand.
CTGTTTTTACAAATTTAAGTCAAGATCACTTAGAATACCATCATACGATGGAAGAGTACGGTCATGCTAAAGAATTACTGTTTTCCCAATTAGGCAATACTTACCGAGGAGACCAGCCTAAATACGCTATTCTAAATACTGATGATCCTGTAGGGAGAAGTTACCAAAATAAAACAGCAGCACTCGTTTACTCTTATGGAATTGTTCAGCCAGCTGATTTTAGAGCAACTCATTTAAAAATAACCAACCAAGGGACAAGTTTTACGTTGCTTTTCAAAAATGAAGCTTATCCTGTGAAAATGCAATTGGTCGGTAAATTTAATGTATTGAATGCTTTAGCAGCTTTTGCTGCTGCTTATGCTTCTGGCTTGCCTTTACCGAGTGTTATTGCTTCAATGGAAAAAATTAAAGGTGTAAGAGGAAGGTTTGAAGTCGTTCAAGGGGAGCAGGACTTTGCGATCATTGTAGACTATGCCCATACACCAGATGGATTACTGAATGTATTAAACGCAGTTAACGAAATAAAATCCGGGAAAGTCTATTGTATTGTAGGCTGTGGAGGCGATCGTGATCGGACAAAACGACCAATTATGGCAGATGTTGCTTTTACTCATGCAGATCATGTGATTTTCACTTCGGACAATCCGCGTACTGAAGATCCGCAGATGATCTTAAATGAAATGGTAGCTAATTTAGAGGAAAACACTTATCAAATGATTCCAGATCGCAGAACAGCCATTCAAGCCGCTGTTGACCAAGCAACTACCGATGATATCATCTTGATTGCAGGTAAAGGACATGAAGATTATCAAATCATTGGTCATGAAAAACATCATTTTGATGATGTCGAAGAAGCAAAAAAAGCAGTTAAACTAAAAAACAAAGAAATTTAGGAGCGATTCAGCATGCATTGGACAGAAATGTTATTGCCTTTAGTCAGTGGATTTGCACTGACCATCATGGCGATGCCAATTGTTATTGGCTATTTTAGAACAAAACAACTAGGTCAAACTACAAGAGAAGAAGGTCCAAAATGGCATGAAGTAAAAACCGGAACGCCTACTATGGGAGGAGTCGTTTTTCTTATCGCGGCAGTTATTTCTAGTAGTTGGGTAGGTGTTTGGCAAGGAAACCTGACAATCGGTTTAGGCTTGTTGCTTTTCATTACCTTAGTTTATGGATTATTGGGTTTTTTAGATGACTTTATTAAAATCTTTAAAAAACGCAATCTTGGTTTAACTTCTAAACAAAAATTACTTGGTCAGATTATTGGTGGTATTGTATTTTTTAGTGGTTACCTTATAAATAACTTATCAACTGATTTAGCCATTCCTTTTTTAGGAACGATTCACTTGGGCTGGTTTTATGGGGTTTTTATCTTATTTTGGTTAGTTGGTTTCTCTAATGCTGTAAACTTGACCGATGGTTTAGATGGTTTGGTGGCGGGCACAGCGAGTATTGCGTACAGTGCGTACGCTATAATAGCATGGCAACAACAACAGACAGATGTGTTGATTTTTTGTTTGTCTATTATCGGCAGCCTAATTGGTTTTTTCTTTTTCAATAAAAAACCTGCTAAAATTTTCATGGGAGATGTTGGCTCATTAGCTTTAGGCGGTGGGTTAGCGGCTGTTTCGATTTTGTTGAAACAAGAATGGTCTTTATTGCTGATTGGCCTTATTTTTGTCGTTGAAACGGCAAGCGTAATGATTCAAGTCACATCTTTTAAATTAACAGGAAAAAGAGTATTTAAAATGAGCCCAATTCACCATCACTTTGAAATGAGCGGCTGGAGTGAATGGCGTGTCGTATTAACCTTTTGGTTCATCGGTCTAGTTTCTGCTGCATTGTGTTTGATGGTGGTTCTTTGATGGTGGTTCTTTGATCCGCCACTAAAACCAATCACCCAATCCTGAAACGGTCCGTCTGTCAAGGGTGGCTAAATGATGAGCTTGATAAAGCAGCTCTTATAGGAAAGAGGTCTAAGGATGAAGAAAATTAAACGATATGAAAATATTAAAGTGCTGGTTTTAGGATTAGCTTTAAGCGGTGTGAATGCAGCTAAATTGCTCCATTCATTGGGGGCTCTCGTAACCGTCAATGACTACAAAAGCTTTGATGAAAACCCTGAAGCACAAGAATTGCTTGAATCAGGTATTCGCGTGGTAACGGGCGGGCATCCTGTAGAATTGTTGGATGAAGATTTCGAATGGGTAGTTAAGAATCCGGGAATCATGTATACGAATCCTATTGTGGTTCGTGCGCTTGAAAAAGGCATTCCAGTAATAACAGATGTCGAATTAGCTTACGAAGTTTCTGAAAGCCTGTTGATTGGCGTAACGGGTACGAATGGAAAAACAACGACTACTACCATGATCGCAGATTTATTAAACAACCACAGAGAAACAGGACATGCTTATGTTGCTGGTAATATAGGCACACCAGCTAGTCAAGTTGCACAACAAGCAACCGCAGAAGACGAGATCGTAATGGAACTCTCTAGTTTTCAATTGATGGGAATAACCGAGATGAAACCGCACATTGCAGTTATTACGAATCTTTATTCAGCACACTTAGACTATCATGGGACTAGAGAAGAATATGTAGCAGCTAAAATGCAAATCACTAAAAATCAAACAGCAGAAGATTATCTCATTGTTAATTGGGATCAACCGGAACTAAGAGAGTTATCCAAAAAGAGCCAAGCAAAGATTATTCCTTTCTCGCGATTGGAACGAGTTGAAAAAGGCGTTTATCTTGAAGATGAAGTCATTTTCTATCAAGGTGAACCAATCATGAATAAAATGTCTATTTTGGTACCAGGTGAACACAATGTAGAAAACGCCATGGCTGCGATTGCTGTTGCTAAATTATTAGGACAAGAAAACGGAACGATTCGCGAATGCCTTGAAAAATTTGCTGGCGTAAAGCATCGTACTCAGTTTGTTACCGACTATAAACAAAGACAGTTTTACAATGATTCAAAAGCGACCAACACGTTAGCAACAAAAAATGCCTTAAAAGGTTTCGATGTTCCGGTCATTTTGTTGGCAGGAGGACTAGATCGGGGAAATAGTTTTGATGACTTATTGCCTGAACTAGCTCACGTTAAAGCCTTAGTTGTATTTGGAGAAACAGCTGCGAAATTGGCTGAGGCTGGAGAAAAAGCTGGAGTAAAACAAATCAACTACGTACAAAATGTAGAAGCAGCCGTTCCAGTAGCATTTGAATTGAGTCAGCCTGGAGAAGTAATTTTATTGTCGCCTGCTTGTGCTAGTTGGGATCAATACCGCAGTTTTGAAGTACGTGGAGATGCGTTTATTCATTCGATCGATCGCTTAATTACTGAAACAGAAGAAGAGGAGGAGTAGGCCGGATGGTCTTACATAACAAATGAAAATTTTATTATCTGGTGGCGGAACGGGCGGACACATTTATCCAGCTCTAGCCTTAATTAGAAGACTACAAGTGGTAGATCCCTCTATTGAATTTCTGTATGTGGGGACCGAGAATGGGTTAGAAAACCGAATTGTTCGAAGCGCGGGAATTCCTTTCAAGGCTGTTAAAATCCAAGGATTTAAACGTTCGGTTTCTTTTAAAAACCTAAAAACTATTCAGTTGTTCATTCAAAGTATTCAAAAATCTAAAAAAATTGTTAAAGAGTTTAAACCTGATGTTGTAATAGGAACGGGCGGTTATGTTTGTGCTCCAGTCGTGTATGCAGCTTCCAAAATGGGGGTTCCCAGCATCATCCATGAACAAAATAGTGTGGCTGGTGTGACCAATAGATTTTTAGCCCGTTATGTCACAAAAATAGCTATTTGTTTCGAAGAAGCGCGAGCAGAATTTGGTAAGTACCCTGAAAAAATCGTTTATACCGGTAATCCGAGAGCACAAGAAGTTGTCGGCATAAAACCTTCCGCTGTTCTAGAAGAATATCAGTTAAAAGCTACGAAACCAACGGTGTTGATTTTTGGTGGAAGCCGTGGGGCCAGAAGCTTAAACGAAGCCTTTTTAGAAGCCTTACCTGCATTTATGACTAAGAATTATCAAGTATTATTTGCAACAGGCGAGATCCATTACGAAAAGATAAAACAACAAGTACAAGAACAGACAATAGCTGGAAGTCCAGTATCCGTGGTTCCTTATATTGAAAATATGCCCGAAGTATTTGCGAACGTAGATTTAGTTGTTTCAAGAAGCGGAGCGACTACTTTGGCAGAATTGACAGCACTAGGCTTACCTAGCATCCTGATTCCTAGTCCTTACGTCACAAATGATCACCAAACTAGAAATGCTGAAAGCTTAGTCAAGCACGGTGCAGCAAAAATGATTGCCGAAAAAGAGTTGTCGGGGAACAGTTTAGTTGCTTCAATAGATGACTTGATGTTAAATGAAAAAGCACGTAAACAGATGGCCGGTGAAGCGAAGAAATTAGGCTTGCCAGATGCAGCAGATCATTTAATAAAAATCATGCAGGAAATCAGCCATTAACGATAAAGTGTAAACAGAGGAGGTCAGCGTATGGCAAAACACCAAAAACCCAACAAAAAGAAGAATGAATTGCCTACGCAACCGTCTTCTTGGGATAAAATAAAAGCACTATTTAAATTATCAAGAGAAAGCGATGAAGTAAAATCTTTTGAAACAGCAAAAAAGTCTAAAGAAAAAGAACTTTCTTTAGAAAATAAACTTCCTAAACTGAAAGAAAAAAGACGGAAAGAAATGCAACGTCGTTTAATTTCATTACTTTTGTTATTTTCATTTGCAATTTTAGTAGTGGTGTACTTTATTACACCCTTAAGCAAAGTTGGAAGAATTACAGTTATAGGTACAAACGAAGTAACCGACCAAGCCGTTATTGACGCTAGCCAAATCCGTTCAGGAGATTCATTATGGGAAACATTTTTTTCTCAAAAAAAGAGAGAAACTTTAGTCAAAAATCAGTTACCTCAAGTGAAATCAATGCAAATAGAATTTGATGGGTTAAATTCTTATGAATTGGTGGTTTCAGAATACAAAACCGTAGCCTATCTAGAAAAAGAGAATGAATATTTTAATATTCTTGAAAATGGAAAAATTGTAAATGAAAGTAGAAAAGTATCCATTGGAAATCCACCAATTTTCATTAAATTTAAAGAAGGCAAAGCCTTAAATAAAATGATTGAGCAGTACCAATTGTTGAACGAAAATATTCACAATAGTATTTCAGAAGTAGAGTATACTCCAAGCAAAACAGATGAGTATTTGATCACTCTTTATATGAATGATGGCAATCAAGTCGTTGCGTCGATTACGTCGTTTGCTGAAAAAATGATTTACTATCCAGATATCGTTCAAAAAATAGGTGAAGGAAAAGGCGTTATCAATATTGAAGTAGGTGTTTATTTTACTCCTTTCGAACCGGAACCATCAGAAGAGGAGTCTAAGGTGTCTGATACAGAAGAATAACGAAGAATATAACACAGTACACGAAATAAAGGGACTCGAAAACGAGAAATCCCATTAAATACTTCGTAAATTGAGAAACGATATGGTAAAATTAAATATGTCTATCGTAATACAAAGAAATAATTAAATGAAAATGAAGTATAAGGAGGTTTCAATGAATGAAAAATACTGGAATGTATGTAAGTCTAGATATTGGAACCACTTCAATAAAAGTAGTTGTTGCTGAATTTATCAATGGTGAAATGAATATTATTGGAGTAGGAAATGAAAAATCTGAAGGGCTGAGTCGCGGAATTATCGTAGATATTGATAAAACCGTTGATTCGATTAATAAAGCCATTAAACAAGCTGAGCAAAAGGCAAATGTCGATATTCGTAATGTTGTCGTTGGAATCCCAAGTAATAATGTGGATATCGAACCTTGTCATGGCATGATAGCCGTTGCCAGCGACAATCGTGAAATCACTGAAGAAGATGTCCGCAATGTTATGGCAGGGGCGATGGTAAAATCTGTTCCGCCAGAGCGTGAAATTTTAGCAATCTTGCCTGAAGAGTTTATTGTAGACGGATTTGACGGAATCCAAGATCCTAGAGGGATGATTGGCGTACGTTTAGAAATGCATGCTACAATGATTACTGGACCTAAAACGATTTTGCACAATGTAAAACGTTGTGTAGAAAAAACCGGTCTTCACATTCAAGATATCGTCTTACAGCCTCTAGCTGCAAGTAGTATAGCGATGTCAAGCGGGGAACGCGATTTTGGAACAATTTTAATTGACATGGGCGGTGGACAAACTACAGCTTCTGTTATGCATGACAACCAATTGAAATTCGCTTACGTCAATCAAGAAGGCGGAGAATATGTTACTAAAGACATTTCTGTAGTCTTAAACACCTCACTTGAAAGCGCTGAGAGAATCAAACGTGATTATGGCTATGCCTTACCAGAAGAAGCTTCCCCGGATGAGACATTCCCGGTGGATGTGATTGGTCAAAGCAAACCTGTCAAAATAGATGAACAGTATTTATCTGAAATCATCGAAGCACGTTTGGTACAAATATTTGAGAAAATAAAACATGAGTTGGATATCGTCGGCGCTCGCGAACTGCCAGGAGGCATTATTTTGACTGGCGGGGCAGCAGCTTTACCCGGCGTTGTTGAATTAGCAAAAGATATTTTTGAAATTAATGTGAAGTTATATATCCCTGATCAAATGGGGATGCGTTATCCAACCTTTACGACCGGAATTGGTTTAGTTCATTATGAAGCACATTTAGATGATATTCATCAAATCGTAAAAGGACATTCCATGATGGAATTTGAAGCCAGTGAAACATTGAAAAATCAGAAATCTGATCAAACTAATTTTGAATATGATGAGAATCAGCTAGACATGCCAGAAGAACCAAAGAAAAAAACAAAACGAAAAGAAGATACCTTAACATATAAAGCGAAAAACTTCTTTTCTAACTTTTTCGATTAATACCACTAAAAAGTGCAAGTAGGAGGAAATAGAATGGAATTAGAGTTTGATACAAATCCAGCTAATGGGGCAATTATTAAGGTTATCGGTGTCGGCGGAGCAGGAAACAATGCGGTTAACCGCATGATTGATGAAGGAGTTAAAGGTGTAGAATTTATCGTAGCTAATACGGATATTCAAGCACTTGCGGGATCAAATGCAGAAGTGAAAATTCAATTAGGACCTAAGTTAACACGAGGTTTAGGTGCAGGAGCAAACCCAGATATCGGACGCAAAGCAGCAGAAGAAAGTGAAGAACAAATAGCTGAAGCTTTACGCGGAGCAGATATGATTTTTGTAACAGCCGGCATGGGCGGAGGTACTGGTACAGGTGCTGCTGCTATCGTAGCACGTATTGCAAAAGAACAAGGTGCTTTGACCGTTGGTGTCATTACACGTCCATTCACATTTGAAGGACCAAAGCGCGGTCGTTTTGCGGCTGAAGGGGTAGCACAAATGAAAGAACACGTTGACACCTTAGTTATTATTTCGAATAACCGCTTATTAGAGATTGTTGATAAAAAAACACCAATGCTAGAAGCTTTTCATGAAGCAGACAATGTTTTACGCCAAGGGGTTCAAGGGATCTCTGATTTAATCACAGCTCCTGGATATGTTAACTTAGACTTTGCTGATGTTAAGACTGTTATGGAAAACCAAGGTTCGGCTTTAATGGGTATCGGAATGGCCAGTGGTGAAAATAGAACAGCAGAAGCAACGAAAAAAGCTATTTCATCGCCTTTGCTCGAAGTTTCTATTGATGGAGCTGAATCTGTCTTGCTGAATATTACAGGCGGTTCTGATTTGACACTATTTGAAGCCCAAGATGCTTCCGATATTGTTTCTTCAGCCTCTACTACAGAAGTAAATATTATTTTTGGAACATCCATCAATGAAAAACTGGGGGATGAAGTTATCGTAACCGTGATAGCTACGGGAATCGATACAACTAAAACAGGAGATGTACGTCCACAAAGTTCTGGACGCAGCCGTGCTTTAGGATCAAATGATTCTCAAGCTAATTCACAACCACGTGCTCCAAAAGATCCATTCGGTGACTGGGATATTCGCCGTGAGCCTAATGTTCGTGATCAAAATGCTTCAAATAAACAAGATGAATCAACTTTTAACAACGAAAAACCGGAGTTTGACGTCTTCAAACGTGAAGAAAAACAAGATAGAGGCCACAGTAACGATGATGATAATCTCGATACTCCTCCTTTCTTCAGAAGACGCCGTAAATAAAAAATGGCAGATATTCATAAAAACGTGCTGCAGCTTGAAGAGAAACTGAACCAGTCTTTAGAAACAGTTGATCGGAAAAGATCTGAAGTACAAGTTATCGCTGTTACTAAAAGTGTTTCAATTGAACTCACCAAAGCAATCGTTCAGGAAGGCTTTCGGCATTTAGCTGAGAACCGTCCTGAAGGCTTAGCTCTAAAACAAGAAGCTCTTGCTGATCAAGAAATATCATGGCATTTTATTGGGAACTTGCAAACTAGAAAAGTGAAGAATGTTATCAACCGAATTGACTATCTGCATTCGCTTGATCGGCTGTCATTGGCAAAAGAAATTGAAAAACGAGCTGAAGCGACTATTTCTTGTTTCGTCCAAGTTAATGTCAGTGGAGAAGCAACTAAAAGTGGGGTTCATCCTGATGAATTAGATGAATTTATTCAACAATTAGCTGATTATCCGAAAATCAAAGTCATTGGGTTAATGACTATGGCTCCGTTAACTGCAGATACAGCTATCCTTCGCACAACTTTTGCAACATTAAAAGAATGCCAACGAAAAATAGCAGAAAAAGCATTAAGTTATGCTCCATGTACTGAATTAAGTATGGGAATGAGTGAAGATTATCAGATTGCTGTAGAAGAAGGAGCAACTTACATTAGAGTAGGGACTTCTTTATTCAAAGACTAGAATGTAATTTTGGTATCAAAACTTGCATAATGAGGAGGAGTTAAAATGGGAATGATGAATAATTTTAATCGTTTTTTTGGATTGGATGAAGAAGACGAAACAAATTATGATGAAATGGAGTCAACGAAAGAAGTTGATACTCCTATTGCTTCTAAACTCAATAAACAACGACAGACTGAAACATCAGCGACTCCAATTATCAATACAAGACGCGAACAAGCAAAAAGCAATAAAGTGGTGTCCATTAGCCAACAGCCTACCCCACAACAAGCTAAGATCACTATTTTTGAGCCGAGAGTTTACTCAGAAGTTCAAGAAATAGCGGATGTCTTATTAAACAACCAATCCGTTGTGTTAAACTTTGTTCGGATGGATGAAAATCAAGCTAAAAGAATCGTCGACTTTTTAACTGGAACGGTTTATGCTCTTGATGGCGATATCCAACGAATCGGAGATGAGATTTTCTTATGTACTCCACATAATGTTGCTATCGATGGAGCTTTAACGGATATCATGAGAGACAAAGATTTATATTAGAAAAGAGGATTAGCCTAAACGTGATTACTATTATTTCTGGATTGTATATGATTTTATCAAAACTAATCCAAGTGTATTCAACAATCATCATTATTTATATATTGATGTCTTGGATGCCGGGAGCCTATCAATCTAAATTCGGACAGCTTTTAACCCGAATTTGCGAGCCTTACTTAGGCTTTTTTAGACGCATCATTCCACCAATTGGAATGATCAGTATCTCAGGGATTGTTGCTATTCTTGTATTGAATCTAGCACAAAGAGGATTGTTTTCTCTTTACCAAATCGTTTTAAGATTATTTTTCGGCTTCTGACCTAGGAGGGTTCCTGATGTTAGAGAATGTCTACCAACATTTTAGAAAAGAAGAACGACCTTTTATTGATCAAGTTACTGGCTGGATAAGAGCATGTGAAGATCAATATGCTCCTTATCTGACCAATTTCTTGGATCCAAGACAAGCTTATATAGTGGAAACGATTGTTGGAAAAAGAAGCGAGATAAAACTCTATACATTCGGCGGCTATGAAGCTGCCGAACGTGTTAGAGTGTACATTTGTCCTGAATATTACATTCCCAAACAAGATGAATTTGATATTACCTTGTGTGAAATACGCTATCCACTTAAGTTTGCAAAAATGTCACATGGAAAAGTTTTAGGGACATTACTTTCGACCGGACTAAAAAGAGAGTATTTTGGCGACATTATTTCCGATGGCGAAAAGTGGCAATTTTTTGTTGAAGACAGCATGAAGAGTTTCGTATTAAATCAAGTGGACAAAATAGGCAATGTTTCAGTGCGTATTGAAGAGAAAACCTATTTAGATATGCTGCTGCCGATCGACAGCTGGACTGTAGTACAAGAAACGGTTTCTTCTATGCGGCTAGACACAGTTATTGCTACATTGTTTAATATCTCTAGACAACGTGCTAAACAAATGGTTGAGTCAGGTAAAATAAAATTAAATTGGGCAGAAATAACGCGGCCTGATTTTGAATTAGGATTACTAGATATTGTTTCTGTACGTGGCTTTGGAAGGCTTCAAATCCAAGAAATCGAAGGAAAAACTAAAAAGGATAAATGGCGGATACAATTTGGGGTCTTGCATAAATAGCCTTGTTTAGGTATTCTAATAGTAAATCGTTTAATTAAAAGCTTAAGAGTACAATCAATTCAGATGATGGAGGTGTCTTAGATGGTGTTAACTCCCTTAGATATACATAACAAAGAGTTCCCAGTCAAGATGCGTGGATATGACCAAGATGAAGTAAATGATTATTTAGACCAAATCATTAAAGATTATGAAATGGTATTGAAAGAAAACCGCGAATTGGAAAAGAATTTAAAATTTTCTGAAGAAAAAGTGACTCATTACAATAATTTACAAGATGCATTAAACAAATCGATCATTGTAGCTCAAGATGCTGCAGATCGCTTGAAAGAGAATGCTGCTAAAGAAGCAGAATTGATTAGTTTAGAAGCAGAAAAGAACGCAGATCGTTTATTAGATGAAGCTGTTGCCAAAGCGAAAAAAATCACGACTGAAACAGATGAGTTGAGAAGACAAAGCAGAGTCTTTAAACAACGGTTACAGTTGATGATCGAATCACAATTGGAAATGGTCAAGAATGAAGAATGGGAAGATATTCTGAAACCTTCACAAGAAGAAGCATTAGAACTCCCAACATTGAAAGAAATGCTTTCTGATATCCAAGCAACAGAAGTTGATGACGAAGATCTTAAAGAGGAAAAGACAGAAACTGACGTATCTACTGAAACAACGGATGAAGGTACTTCGGCAAAAGAAGCAGAATCTGAAGAACAAGAAGAACAAACAGAAGGCACGTTGCCTGCAATTGAATTGCCAAAAGCATAAAACGATGAATGGGACAGAAAGCATTAAAAAACCTTTTTAGCGAGTTAGAAGATGGTGAAAGTCTAACAGGCCCTTTTTAGTGTCAGATCCCCCAGGAGTGTTGATTTGAATGTATTAGTAAAATCAGCCGGTTGATTTCCGTTAACAATTACTTGAGAGAAAACGTTTTGTTTTCTGAACTTGGGTGGTACCACGAGATTTCGTCCCTTTGAGGGGTGGAGTCTTTTTTTTGTACAATGAATTTGCAATTTAAAGGCCAAAGCAGTACGCTAATAAAATAAGCACCAGATTAAAGATGGAGGAATGAACTAATGAAAATGAAAGAGACATTGCAGTTGGGAAAAACTTCTTTTCCAATGCGTGGAAACTTACCTGTACGCGAAATGGAATGGCAAAAAGATTGGGCAGAAGCAGACGTTTATGAGCAACGTCAAAAATTAAATGAAACTAAGCCTACATTTATTCTCCACGATGGCCCTCCATACGCTAATGGGAACATCCATATTGGACATGCTTTAAACAAAATCAGTAAAGATATTATTATTCGTTATAAATCCATGTCAGGATTCCGTTCTCCGTATGTTCCTGGGTGGGATACACATGGACTGCCAATTGAACAAGCGTTAACGAATAAAGGAGTTAAACGTAAAGAAATGTCTGTCGCAGAGTTTCGTAAACTATGTGAACAATATGCATGGGAACAAATCAACAAACAACGTGAAGACTTTAAACGTTTAGGAGTTGCAGGGGAATGGGACCATCCTTATGTTACTTTGACACCAGATTATGAAGAAGCTCAAATCCGTGTTTTTGGAAAAATGGCCGAAAAAGGCTATATTTACAAAGGGCTGAAACCTATTTATTGGTCACCGTCTAGTGAGTCAGCTTTAGCCGAAGCGGAAATTGAATACAAAGATGTAAAATCACCTAGTATTTATGTTGCTTTTAAAATAGTTGATGGCAAAGGTTTGATCGACGAAGCTACTTCTCTAGTCATCTGGACTACAACGCCTTGGACAATTCCATCTAACTTAGGAATCGCAGTTCACCCAGAATACGAATACGCTGTGGTCGTAGCAGATGGCAAAAAATATGTTTTAGCAAAAGAGTTAGTTGAAACTGTTGCAGAAGAAATTGGTTGGAAACAAGTTGAAGTCATCAGCGAATTAAAAGGAAAAGATATGGAATTCATGACGGCTCAGCATCCATTATACGACCGGACGTCATTAGTCATTTTAGGCGATCATGTCACTCTTGACGCAGGTACTGGTTTAGTTCATACAGCCCCTGGGCATGGTGACGATGACTATATTATCGGTCAAAAATATAAATTGGGTGTTTTATCGCCAATTGATGACCGAGGCTGTTTCACTGATGAAGCACCAGGTCTGGAAGGCGTTTTTTATGATAAAGGCAATAAGATTATCACGGATATGCTAGAAGAAAAAGGCGCATTATTAAGTTTGAGCTTCTTTATGCATAGTTATCCGCATGACTGGCGCACAAAAAAACCGGTTATCTTCCGAGCAACTCCTCAATGGTTTGCGTCTATCGACAAAGTCCGTGAAGACATTTTAAACGCAGTTGAAGGCGTAGAGTGGGTTCAAAAATGGGGAATGCAGCGTCTATACAATATGGTAAGAGACCGTGGCGATTGGGTTATTTCTCGTCAACGCGCTTGGGGTGTACCATTGCCGATTTTTTATGGTGAAAACGGGGAACCAATCATTACTCCAGAAACAATCGATCATGTAGCGAAGTTGTTTGGCGAATACGGCTCTAATATTTGGTTTGAGCGTGAAGCAAAAGATTTATTGCCAAAAGGCTTTGTTCATCCTTCAAGTCCGAATAATAGTTTCACAAAAGAAACGGATATTATGGATGTTTGGTTTGACTCTGGATCTTCTCATGAAGCTGTCTTGAAAGGCAGGGCTAATTTGTCTTTCCCAGCTGATATGTATTTGGAAGGCTCTGATCAATACCGTGGTTGGTTTAACTCCAGCATTACAACTAGCGTAGCTATTAATGGCGTTGCTCCTTATAAAACAGTCTTATCTCAAGGAATGGTTTTAGACGGCGAAGGACGTAAAATGAGCAAATCAATTGGAAATACGATGTCTCCTGATAAAGTGACGAAGCAAATGGGTGCTGATATTATCCGTTTGTGGGTTTCAAGTGTAGATACTCAAGCTGACGTACGTGTTAGTGACGATATTTTGAAACAAGTTTCAGAAGTTTACCGCAAAATTCGGAACACTATGCGCTTTTTATTAGCTAACACGTCAGATTTCCAACCAGCGGAGCATACTGTGGAATTTAGTGATTTGCGTTCCGTTGATAAATATATGCTTATTCGTTTGAACCAATTGGTAGAAAAAGTTGAAAAAAATTATGATAAATATGAGTTTTCTGCTATTTATCAATTGATCAATAATTTCTGTACGGTTGATTTATCTCAATTCTATCTTGATTTTGCGAAAGATGTCGTTTATATTGAAGCCGAAGACGCTTACGAACGTCGTGCTATGCAAACTGTCTTTTATGAAGTAGTCGTAAAAATGGCTAAACTATTGACGCCTATTTTACCGCATACTGCTGAAGAAATTTGGGCGCACTTAAGCGAAGAAGAAGTATATGTTCAACTAGCTGAAATGCCTCAAGTTGAAGAATATGAGAATGAATCAGAGTTATTGGATATGTGGGGTGCTTTTATGGACATCCGTCAAGATGTTCAAAAAGCATTAGAAGAGGCTCGTAATGAAAAGAAAATTGGTAAATCATTTGAAGCTAAATTGACTCTATATCCCACTGAGCAAACAAAAGATCTATTTGTTTCTTTAAACAGCAATATCGGTCAATTGCTGATTGTTTCTGAATTAGAAATTGCTGGTGATAAAAAAGAAGCGCCTGAAACAGCTTTACAATTCGATTCTTTAGCAATTGTTGTTGAGCATGCTCATGGAGAAACATGTGAAAGATGTCGAGCCATTAAAGAAGATGTAGGAGTAAACAAATCAGCTCCAACATTGTGTGCTCGCTGTGCAGCGATCGTTTCAGAAAATTATCCTGAAGCTTTGGTTACAGAAACAGATTAAACGAAAAGGGAGTGAGACAAAAAGCGTTTAGACCCGAATCACTGGAACGAATAATGGGTTGTACAATATTTGACGTTGGTGAGTGAAAACTTGCTAACGTCTTTTTTCGTGAAAATAGAAAACAAGTGAGTTCTCCTGTAGAATTAAAGTCACCACAACTCATTCAAAGGAGAGAACTCACTTGCCTACATCAAATGATATGCGAAAAGTACTAGATATACAAGACAAAAACATTGTTTTTGAAGAGAATTGCGTAGAATACGGTCAATTCAAGGGGAAAAAATGTAAATTTATTAAAGGTCGTTTGACCTACATTCCTCAGGAATGTATGAAGTGCCATATACCAAACGAGCAGTATACCGTCTATTGTAATGGGACACAGGTCTCTCGCATTATTTTGCCCATGAGTGGCATTCATCCGACCTATTTACTGCTTAAAAAGCAACGATTCAAGTGCAAAGAATGTGAGGCTACGTTTACTGCAAAAACGCCTCTATTGAAAGAACAGTGTTTTATTTCGAACCCTGTAAAAGCACAAATTTTAGATAAAGCCTCTATGGCTCAATCTATAAAAGATATCTCTAGTCAAATTGGAGTCTCTGAAGCAACGACACAGCGCGTTATTAACGAGCAAGCTAAGAACTACAAACCGCATTATTCTTGGCTTCCTAAGCATCTTTCGTTTGACGAGTTTAAGTATGCCAACAGCACAATGGCTTTTGAATACATAGACGCCGAAAAAGGAACGATCATTGATATTTTACCTTCTCGAGACAGCCGGACGATAAAAGACCATTTCCTTTCACGGTATGGCCTAAAGGCCAGAAAAAAAGTAGAAACCATTACAGTCGATATGAATGCTGGTTACGTCAATTTTATTCCCATTCTTTTTCCAAACGCCAAGATCATCATTGATCGTTTTCATATTGTCCAGCTGGTCAATCGTTCATTGAATCGTACAAGGGTAACGGTCATGAATCAATTCCACACATCAAATGGAGAAGACATGAAAAAATATCGTCGATTAAAACGGTTTTGGAAAAAAATCCTAAAGAAAGAATCTGAACTGTCTTATACAACTTATACTTACTATGCTCTGTTTGGTCTACGCTTAGAATCAGCGATTGTCGATGAACTGCTAGGATACAACACCGTTCTGAAAGAGACTTATGAGGTGTATCAAACAATTCTAAAAGTGGTTGAAGAGAATGACTATGATGAGCTAGTAAAGATTTTAGAAAAAGATCATCCACTTATCTCAAAACCAATGAAGACAAGCCTTAAAACATTGAAAAAGCATATGAAGCACATTAAAAATACATTTGCCTATAAGTATTCAAACGGAAAAATTGAAGGAATCAACAATAAGATCAAAGTTCTTAACCGTGTAGCCTACGGCTACCGGAACTTCGTAAACTATAAAAATCGCATTCTTCTGCATTTTAATATGAAACCAGCTGCTATTAAACAGAACGAAAAAACACTTTTCATAGCAGCTTAATGCCTACCATGAAAAGTGTTCAAGTTTTTTAATTAAATAAGGGACTAAAATTCTTCACCAACGTTAGTTGACGTAGAACCGAATAATGCTCGATGGTCACAGACCATCGAGCATTATTCGTGAAGTGGATGTCGGGTCTGCTTTTTGGAACACGTTCTAGAATAAATATTCGGATATGCAAAAGAGGTTGGGACTTTTGTCCCAACCTCTTTTTTTTCTAGAAAGCTGATATAGAAACAAAGTAACCCCTTGCACGATAGAATACACTACGTTATAATTGGTAATAGTAACGGTTTATCCTTTTTGTAAAAATAGTTATATGGACGATTATTTTTAAGAATAGTAAAGACCTGAATTTTTTTGAAAAGAATACTGTTGCAAATCAATGTAATGGCAGGTGAGAATGAGATGGAAAAAGGAACAGTAAAATGGTTCAACGCTGAAAAAGGCTTTGGTTTTATTGAAGTTGAAGGCGGCGATGATGTATTTGTCCACTTTAGCGCAATCACTGGTGACGGATTTAAGACCTTGGAAGAAGGCCAACCGGTTGAGTTTGAAATTATTGAAGGAAACCGTGGCGCTCAAGCAGCGAATGTCGTTAAACTTTAATTAAATAAAGTAGTTAAAGGAGCAATAAACAAAATTGCTCCTTTTTTGTATGGGTTAGAATTTAAAAATCAATTTTCTAAAAGTTGTTTCATTTGTGTTAATAAATCTTGAGCCCATTTTCTTTTAACAGAAGCAAGCATAGGCGCAAGCAGTAAGTTTCTTTTTCCTTTTAATCTAAGGTCTAGAAAAATTTCAATTTGTGTTTCAGCAATAGATTCAGAAGAGAGGATCAGCTTGCCGCTTCCAGTGACACTCTTATTTTTTGAAGAATAGTCAAAAGCGAGTTGATTGGGATTTGAGCTAGGGGTGAAATAAAACGTTAATATTGTTTCCCGTTCTATTGATCCGAGCGATAAGAGCATGGAGACTTGGTATGTATCAGATGTAAGCGGTATGAGCTGTTTAAATCCTGGCAAAAAAGGCAACCAATTAGCTGGTTCATTAATGCTGTTTAAAACAGAATCAATTGGAGCTGTTACAATCAAAGAATAATATTCACTGCTCATCTTTGTTCCTCCTTTTTATAAAAAATAAAAAAATCTCTTTGGGAGAATAGGCCCCCAAAGAGTTTTTTAATATATTGATTTGCTTAAGAAAAAAGGTCTATTTAACCTTTACGTCTTCCAACAATCAATGAGAAGATAAAGATTAAAATTACAGCACCGATTAAAGCGGGTAAAATAGCAAAACCACCAATGATTGGTCCCCAGTTTCCTAATAGAGAAGAACCGATCCATGAACCGATAAATCCTACAATAATGTTACCAATAATACCACCAGGAACATCTTTACCTAAAATCATTCCTGCTATTGCTCCTAGAACGCCACCTACTATTAATGACCAAATAAATCCCATGTTATTTCCTCCTCTTTCTGTATAAGTACATTTGTTTTGTAATAAATCTATTACACTTATTAGTATAGACACATTTTGTTCACAGTTCAAATGATACGCACTATTCGGTACAAAAAAAGAAGGAAAATCGGTTATTTAGCTCTTTTCTTCCCATAAAATAAGGGAATTGTGAGCTAAAGATTGTTGGACATCAATGATTTTCTGGTTTGAACTCCCTCTAAAAGGTAGAGTTAAATCACGTTTTGCTAATACAAAACGGCCGTCTATTAAAACATCTAGATAAGAGAGCAATTCCAGCTTGTCACTAGATTCTAACATTAATTCTGACCAAGTATAACCGGTCCAAGCCCAAATGTCTTTAGCAGCCCCAAATTCTTCTTTTACACGTTTTGCAAGAGGAACCGTTATCCCGGTATTTAAAAATGGTTCTCCTCCTAAAAGGGTAAGTCCCTGTACATAAGATTGACTTAAATCAACCATAATTTGGTCTTCTAATGCTGTAGTGTAAGGCTGGCCATAATCAAAACTTTGAGCAATTTTATTGTAACAGCCTTTACAGGCAAATAAACAACCACTTACATACAAACTGCAACGAACTCCTTCACCATCAACAAAATTAAAGGGTTTATAATCAGCAACTTTCATACGACTAAAATCTTGCGCTAGCCATTCCTGTGGGTTCGGTTTTTTCATTTCGAAGTTCCTCCTAGTGAATTATGATTTTTTAATTCATATGTTTGACTCGGGCAGCAATTTCTCGGTGGCGTCCATGTACCATAGGCCTTGCTTGAGGATTGCCTAAATACCCACAGGTACGTTTAACCACATCACATTTTTTAGGATCTCGGTTGCCGCATTCTGGGCATTCGAATCCTTTTTCAGTAGGGAGAAAATCTCCTTTAAAGTCACACTGGTAACAATAGTCAATTGGCGTGTTTGTTCCGAGATAACCCACTTGATCATAAGCAAAATCCCAAACAGCTTCTAGGGCTTTCGGGTTTTGCTGCATATTTGGGTATTCACAATAATGAATAAAACCGCCACTTGTATATTTAGGATAATCTTTCTCAAAAGTTAATTTTTCGAAAGGGGTTGGTTTTTTTCTGACATCATAATGAAAACTATTGGTGTAATATTCTTTTTCTGTAATATCAGGAATTAAACCAAATTTATCAGTGTCCAAACGACAAAAGCGGTCTGTTAAGCTTTCACTTGGAGTAGAATAGACGCTGAAATGATATCCATAATACTCGCTCCAACTGTCTGTCTGTTTTTTTAAATAGCTTAAAATAGCTAAGGTGAATTCTTTGGCGCGTGGGTTTGTTTCCCATTCTGAGCCATAAAAAACGGTCGCAACCTCATAAAGACCGATATAACCTAATGAAACAGTAGCCCGCTTATTTTTTAATAGCTCATCAACGGCTGCTGTAGTTGATAATCGTTCGCCAAAAACCCCGTGTTGGTAAAGAATAGGAGCGTTGCTAGGGGTAGCTTCTTTTGTTCGATTAACTCTATAAAGCAAAGCGTCTTTGCAGGTTTGGACACGTTCTTTTAGTAGAGACCAAAAAATAGTCTGTTTCCTTTTAGATTCAAGTGCGATTCGCGGCAAATTCAAAGTAACCACACCTAAGTTCATACGGCCGGAATTCACTTCAATTCCATTGGCATCTTTCCAACCCTGCAGAAATGAACGACATCCCATGGGAGTTTTAAAACTGCCCGTTAGTTCTACAATTTTGTCATACATCAAAACATCAGGATACATTCTTTTTGTTGCACAGGTTATAGCCAGTTGTTTGATGTCATAATTCGGATCAGACTGTTCCAGATTAGTCCCACGTTTAAGGCTGAAAATGAGTTTAGGAAAAATAGCAGTTCGCTTTTCTTTACCGATTCCTGCTGTACGAATAGATAAAATAGCGGTTTGAATCTCGCGTGCAAGCCAATCGGTTCCTAAACCAAAGCCAATAGTTGTAAAGGGCGTTTGTCCTTGAGAAGAAAAGAGTGTATTGATCTCATATTCTAAACTTTGCATAGCATCATAAATATCTTTTTTGGTTTTTTCTATAGCAAAATCAAGTCTTTTTTCTTTATTTTCAATCCATTCGGTAGCTGTCTTTAAATGTTTTTTAAAATTTAATTGTGCATAGGGAGCAAGAACTTCATCGATACGATCGGCACTGCATCCGCCATATTGGCTTGATGCCACATTCGCAATAATCTGCGCCATCTGAGCAGCAGCGGTTTGAATAGATTTAGGTGGCTCTACTTCAGCGTTGCCGATTTTAAATCCTTTGGCTAACATTCCTTCGAAATCTATTAAGCAGCAGTTGGTCATAGGGGAATAGGGATGATAATCTAAATCGTGATAGTGAATATCGCCTTTTTGATGAGCATTGCCGACATGCTCTGGTAAAAGCTTGAGTCCAATTGATTTTCCAACAATCCCAGCGGTTAAATCACGCTGAGTATTAAAAATGTCGCTGTCTTTATTAGCATTTTCATTAATGAGCAGGTGATCTTTAACTAATAATCGATTAACGGCATAGTTAATATCCGTATTCTTAGCCCGTAGAGAATTTTTTTGAATACGATAAGCAATATAAGCTTCAACAAGAAGGAGTAGTTGTTCCCGTTTTAATGTTTCTTCAACAATCATTTGGATTTCATCGAATGTAATTTCTTGCTGGTTCTGCTGAATGATTTTCTTTTTTATTTGATCAGTGAGCAGTGCCAAATGCTTTTTTGTTGATTCTGAGAGAGTCTGATGGACTTGGACCTCAGCTTTAGCCAACGATTCATAAAGTTTTTCTTTTTGAAATGGCACCAAGCGACCATCGCGTTTGAGCACAGTTAAGTAAAAATGATTGTAGTTTTTTTCACAATCTAAATCAATAGTAGTTTCCATTATAAGTCAACCTCCTAATAATACTTATTAGTCTTGAAAAACGATCAGGTACTATATATAGATACGGAATCGATTATCACACTAGATAGTGTACCATGGTTTGATCGTTCTAAGAAGAGAAAAAAGTAATTCATGTAAAACTTTTTCTTATTCTGATGTAAAAGTAACCAGATGCGGTTGCAGTAAAAATATAAAAAGGCCTTTCCATTAAACAACGGTAAGGCCTTTTTGTATTTGTTTGTTATGACTGATCGGTGGTTAATTCTAGTAATTTATCTTTTAAGGTAGTTTCCATAACGGTCAATTCTTTTTCTGCTTCTTTTCGTTTTATGCGACCATCTTTTTGAATTTGTAACGTTTCTTGTAACGTTTCGATTAAATCGCTTTGTGTTTTTTGCAACGTTTCAATATCAATAATGCCTCGTTCATTTTCTTTTGCTGTTTCAATAGAGGATATTTTTAACATCTCAGAATTTTTCTTGAGCAAGTCATTGGTTGTTTCAGAAACTTGACGTTGAGCAGTGACCGCATCTTTTTGACGCAATAAGGTCAAAGCAATAGCAATTTGGTTTTTCCAAAGAGGAATCGCAGTATTGATCGAAGATTGAATTTTTTCTGCTAATGCTTGATTTGTATTTTGTATCAACCGAATTTGAGGAGCTTGTTGAATGGTCATTTGACGAGCTAATTTTAAATCATGAGTTCTTTTTTCTAAACGATCCAAAAACTGATTCAAATCATTGACTGTCTGTACATCCATTTGATTGGAACTGTTTTCGGCAATTTTTACAGCTTCAGGGATCAAAGTATCCAACAGTTCATCGATCTTGATTTCACCAGCAGCAATGTAAATGTTTAAAGCATCGAAATAATCTTTATTTTTTTGGTAAAGTTGTTCCAACATCATATTGTCATTAATTAACCCGTTTTTTTCTTGATCTAGCTTTACACCGATCTTATCAATTTGTGCGCCGATTTTTTGATATTTTGCGGTCATTTCATAGATGGATTTTCTAACGCGTCCAAATATTTTTTTAAAGACATTATTGTCTTCGGCTCTTAAATCTTCAGGATTAGCCTCATTTAAGCGGTACATCAAATCGTTTAAAGAGTCGCCGATTTCTCCAGTATCTTGGTTTTGAACATGGTTTAACATGGAATGAGAAAACTCACCTAATTTTTGCTGAGCAGCAGCACCATAACTCATAACCGATTGAATATTGGAAACATCAATTTGTTCTGCTAAAGCTCTTGCTTGTACTTGTCGTTCTTCTGGCAAGCGATTAATTAAACGGTCAGACTTATCTGTTTCAACCATTTCGTTTTCGATAGCCGCTTTTTCAACTGAATGATCCGAAGCAGCTTCTCCAAAAGGATTAGCTAGCAAATCATCTAATTCAGAACTGACTTCTTTAATCGTTGTTTTATTTTTTTCAAGTTCATTATTTTGTTCAGTCATAAACTCATCTCCCTGTTCCTTTAAAGTTCATCATCTTCAATCGTATTGGTTTCACCATTATCGCGTTCAATAGCTTTCTTTGCAAGTTCTACCTCTAAGCTCATATCGTCAAAATCCCCTGATTTAAAAGCTACATAATCTACTGCTATCAAACGGCACATTTCGTCAATGGTTGTCGCACTTTGATCTAAGACAGTGAAAGTAGATTTGTTTTTCACTTCATGTTGGCTGATTTCAAGGTATTTATTGGTTAAATCAGTTAGGGAAGGCAAGTGCACATAGAGAAATTTATCTACTTCATGAAGGCGACGGGGTTCGGCAGTGATTTCTTTAAATAAAGACTTAACCAAATGAATGGTATTGTTGCGTTGTTCGATAGCTTTCAATTTAGAAACAGCATTCATATTTTTTTCTAAAGTCAAAATCTGTAATTTGGCGGTGTACATGGTTTCTCTGAAAAAATGGATTTCTTCTTTATCCATACCATTCGCTTTATAAAAAGCTTCTTTTTCAGAAGAGACTTTGCGCAACTTCTGATGAGGTGTATTATTCTTGTTGTCATTTTGTTTATAAAAGAAAAAAGCTCCTATGACAACACTGATGATTAAAGACCACCAAAATCCAATATTCAAGATAAACATCAGCACTAGAAATATTAAAACCGTTGTGACACTAGTGAAAGTGTAGCGGAAAATATCTCCAAGGTTTTTAAGGAAAGTATTCATTCTATTCACTCCATTTTTTTATTTTGGTCCCTTGATCTCCACTCATTCTTCATCTCTTATTTTATCATAAAAAATAGGAAAAGGCCCATCAGACTAAAGATGGATTTCTGACTACGACTTTTGCTCGGATTCGAGAAAAGAAATAATAACCAACAGAAATAAAGAAATGTTTAAGAGAAGGTTTCTTTACTTCAGGATTGAAAAATGAAAGCTAGAACGGTATGATATGTAAGAAGTCTGGAACACTCAGGAGGAACAAACTTGGAATTTGAAGAAAAAACCGTCAGCAGTGAATTGATTTACAAAGGGAATATAACGGAATATTGGGTGGAAGAAGTCCTGTTGCCAAATGGAAAGCAAGCTAGTCGGGAATTGGTAAAACATGCTGGAGCAGCAGCCATTATGCCTTTTACATCGGATGGAAAAATGGTGTTTGTAAAACAATTCCGTAAAGCAATTGAAAAGACTATTTTAGAGATACCAGCAGGAAAAATCGATGATACAGATAAAGACCCTTTAGAAACCGGTAAAAGAGAGCTTGAAGAAGAGACGGGTTATCAAGCAGCAACGTTTGAACTTGAAACTTCATTTTACTCTTCACCTGGTTTCACAAATGAACTGATGCATATTTATCGAGCAGAGGGATTAACAAAAATTGACCAACCGCTTTTACAAGATGAAGATGAGTTTCTCGAAATCTTAACGCTAACGTTTGAAGAAGCATGGGAAGCTTACGAACAGCAAATTATTATTGATGCTAAAACTGTTTTTGCTCTGTTTTATTGGAAAATGAAACTTGGAAAAAAGGACTAAAGAGGTGTGAACCAACAAATGGATCAAAAAACAAGATCAGAATTAAGAAAAGCAAAAGAACAGGAAGAAAAAGAAACGAAAAAGCGAGCGAAAGAACGAGAAAAAGTTGAAAAAGCTTATCAAAAAAAATTAGAAAAAGAAGGTAAAATCACTAAAAGTCGAAAAACCGAAAATGATAAATACCGAAATGTAGATCGGTTATTAACGAAAGCGATTATCGTGGTGTCGATATTATTAATTATTGTATTGATTATTGTTTTCTTAATTTAAATTTAAAGGAGAAATCGCATGAAAATTGGAATTATTGGAGCGATGGCAGAAGAAATAGCACTATTAGAAAAACAACTGACAAATAAAAAAGAATGGTCACAAGCCAATGCCTTTTTTATTTCTGGGATGGTAGCCAATCATGAAGTGTTTTTAGTTCAGTCGGGTATTGGGAAAGTGAATTCAGCCATTGCCGCAACCTTGTTGATTGCTCAGTACGGCGTCGAAGCAGTGATCAACACTGGTTCAGCAGGTGGTATCGGAAAAGGCCTAAAGGTTGGAGATGTAGTGATCTCAACAGAATTAGCTTATCATGACGTTGATGCAACTGTCTTTGGTTATGCAATTGGCCAAGTACCGCAAATGCCAGCACGTTATCCAGCAGATAAAGGGTTAATGGAAAAGACTGCTGAAGCAGCTAAAGCTGTTGGTTTAGCTCCGGTCCAAGGCGTGATCGTCACCAGCGATTCTTTTGTTGCTGGAAAAGGAGCAACAGCTAGCATACTCGAGCATTTTCCCGATGCTTTAGCCGCTGAAATGGAAGGAGCAGCGATTGCTCAAGTGTGCTTCCAATTTAATAAACCGTTTATCATTGTGCGGGCTATGTCAGATGTAGCAGATGAAGAGGCAGGCGTCAGCTTTGATGAATTTATCATTGAAGCAGGTAAACAATCTGCTTACATGGTTTTGGAACTATTGAAAGCGATCGATTAAACCTTTACTTAAACGCTATATACTTGAGAAGTTTTTTTACAAATCTTTACTAAACGAAGCACTGAAAAAATTAAGAATAGAAAGTGAGATCACGGGCATGACAATTCTAGAAACAGAACGTTTGCTGTTAGTCCCCTACAAAGCCTCTTTCATAGAAGCCACTTTGATCAGCGATGAAGCACTAATGGAAGTGTCTGGTTATACAGTAGCAAAAGAATGGCCAGGAGTAGAATTCTTTTTTTATTTGCCGTTTGTATTAGAAGAAGTAAGAAAAGAACCGGATATGGAAAAATGGACACGTCTTGTTGTGTTGAAAAAGGAAAATAAAATCATCGGTGAGGTCAGTGCTCAAGGTAATCCTGGTAAAACGGGAATGACTGAATTAGGGTACGGCATAGTGGATTCTTATGCAGGACAAGGATATGCTACAGAGGCTGCTGCTGTTTTTTTGAACTGGTTATCTGCTAGTCAACACATTCAAACGATTAGCGCAAAAACATATCTTTACCATAAAAAATCGCAACATGTATTAAACAAACTGGGCTTTATCAAAATAGGGGAAGGGCTGATAGGCGGGGATGAACCAGTCGTTAATTTTGAATGGAGACCAGAAAATAAAGTAACAGATTTTTTAGTTGAACGATAAAAATACCGATAATTGATTTGTGAATTCGATTAAGAAAGCTGGACTGAAAGCAGAAAACCAGTTAAGCAACATGACTTAACTGGTTTTTTTGTCCATTCAATTTTTATGAAAAGAATCTTTTGAAAAAAGATTTCTTTTTAGGAGCTTTTTTTCCCTGATCTGGTTCAGGCTCAGGGTACTTCTCTGAGACGTCAACGACATCGACATTTACAGCTGCAGGAGCTACATAGACCAATCCAATAGGGCTTTTTTCAGAATTATCATCTGAGATCATTCTAAAAGGACACTTCAATGAATTGCTTAATTGGATATAGGGAGATAAATATTCCATATCAATAGAACCGTTCAATAAAAGGGTATTATCAGGATGCAGTTGTATTTCTTTTTTGAGCGCGTCTATATAATTGTTTGAAAGGACTTGTTCAATCGTCATGGTCAGATAAATACGTTCCCGCAAGCTGCCTAAATACTTTCGACGCTCGTCGGGATTTGTCTGATTAGAGCCATACATGCCTTTATTTAAATAATCTTGTACATTATTCGGACTCATAAAAACTCTCCTTTGGCGGAAATAAGGTAGTGGTTTCCTATTCGTTTAATTGTATCCAGTATACCATAAAGATATTTATTTGCAGAATCACCGCTTTTTTAACATTACGATTAATACAATTAAAAAAATATTAAAGGAGTGAACCTGCGTTGAATTCAGTCACATTTACACAAGAAGATTTTGCTATCTTTGCTATTGAAGGACTAGAACCAAGAATGAAAGCTATCCGAAAAACGATTCAACCTAAATTCAAAGAGTTAGGCAAGGTGTTTTCAAAAGAGTTAGCGGAACTGTTGAATGAAGAAGAGCTCCCTGTTCATATTGCACAACACATTAGGCGGACAAAAAACCCACCAAAAGATACATGGTGTGCCATTGGCGGCGATACACGCGGTTATAAAAAATACCCCCATTTTCAATTAGGACTTTACCAAACGCATCTGTTTATTTGGCTGGCTTTTATCGATAATCCGCAACATGAAAAAGAAATGGCTCAAGATTTTCTGAAGAATTCTATCAGTTTAGAAAAATTACCTGCAGATTATGTGGTTTCTTTTGATCATACTAAAGAACAAGTGATGCCTATCAAGGAAGCAGAATTGGAGAAGGGGTTAATGAGATGGCGAGATATTAAAAAAGGGGAGTTTTTAGTTGGACGACAACTCTCTGCTAACGATCCTATGCTTGTGAACCCTCAAAAAACACAGGATTTTATTTTTAAAACTTATGCTGAACTGCTTCCGCTGTACCAACAGGCTTTTAGAGCCTATCCATAAGCCGTTGAACTAAATAAAACCGTTGAGATATCATATCTCAACGGTTTTATTTAATTTCCTTGAATGTGACGCGACATATAATCGTATAAAATGAGAGCTTCGTTATCATCTGACAAATAGAGAATGAAGGTGGCTTTATTACGGGTTAACTTGACCGAAGTACCAGAAACTTCAAGAATGGTTTGATTGTACACAATGTACGCTCCTTTGAAAAAATAGTAGTCAACTAAAAAATAAGTGCTGAATCTTTAAATAAAGAATAATAAACTGATAAATAAAAAGGTATAAACCTTCTCTTAATCCATGCATTTTATCATGAAAAAAACGATAAGTAAACAGTAAAGTCTCCTTTAAAACCATAAGAAATCTCTAAGATTTCTTATGGTTTTAAAGGAAAGACTAATAAAGCGATTGTTTTTAAACCGATTAGTTCGCTGTTTAGATTCTTTAACTGTTTTGAAGGACTCTAGTGAGAGAAGTTTAAATTAGTTGAATCCTATCGTCTTGTTCTTTATATTTTTTGTATAATTTGCTTAATACTGAAATATCATCGCTGCATAATCTAATCAACTCTTCAAAAACACGTTGAGTAACAAGCGTATCATCAATTTCCTTAACTGAAGCCAGCAGGTTTTCTTGATGGCGGCTCAGTTCATTTAAAATCAAATGATATTCTTCTACAAATGTTGAAAAGTCTTCTTTATCCTCTAAAAGATCATCTTTTAAATTTTGAGTATTTTTATACAGGTTCTCAAGGTATTCACCAGGAGTTATATTCATAGCTTCTGTAATCTGCTTAATTTCTTTCAAAAAATCATCATTTACTTCAATCAGCAAAAGAATCACCTCAATCAATTAGTTAATTAATACATTTATTATAAGATAAAAAAGGCTATTAAAGAATAAACTATTGAGTTAAATTAGAAAAAGCTTACTCAATTGTGTCAACTATGTGAAAGTTAATCCTGAGGAAGAAGAAAATGGAGCAAATGGAGGGAATTTTTGGGTGCGTTAAGAACTATTTTGTATTTACTGCTCTATCATTATTATATTAGATGGACTATAGAAAGAGTTGAGACCGGAGAGGGAAGATAAAAATAGTGGTTCTATCATTTGGGGTGTTGGTAAGTGAAATGACTATATGCTACAATCTTGAAATTTTTGGAGGAATAGTGGCTGCTTGTAGCCATAAAAAGGATTCAAGCCTCAAACGAAGCGTTTACGCTTCGTTTGAGGCTTGAAAACCTGGAGATCCAAAGGGGCTCCAGGCGGTCCCATGGCTTTCTACAAGAAAACACGTAAGTTCCGAAGGAAATTTCAATCTAAGAGACACCAGTACGATTTGATAAAGAGCCAAAATAGTCTAAAGTCAAAAGCACTAACTTCTTTTAACTTTGAAATTATAAAGAAACAAATATCGTTAGTCCGTAAGAAAAATAAGCATAAATCTAAGTAAAATAAAAAAGTCCACAAACGTTTATAAATAAACATTTGTGGACTTTTAAAAATATATTTCGTAAATTGGATGGGGCTTTTTTTATGCAATAATACTCAACCTTTAAAAAGAACTAGGTTTTTC
Organism: Carnobacterium sp. CS13; assembly: GCF_016653495.1. Taxonomy (NCBI): domain Bacteria; kingdom Bacillati; phylum Bacillota; class Bacilli; order Lactobacillales; family Carnobacteriaceae; genus Carnobacterium; species Carnobacterium sp. CS13. The sequence goes on from NZ_CP067364.1 coordinate 860,573, forward strand.
AACATTAGACTTGATTATTTTCAATCTAGATTCATCTATATTAGATAAATCGAAACCTTCTATATCCCGGAAACAATCTTCGACTTCGAATTTCATTTCATTTGAACCAGATAATTCTCTTAATTGGTAGTAAAAAAGAGCTTTAGCTTCGTTATCATGATTCGATAGTAATTGAGCTACTCTATCTTTACCATTTAACTTAGATATAAGATTATTTTCTGCATCTGAAATAACATAAAAGTAAGAATTACCAAAAATATCATGTGAATCATCTTTATAAGAAATTAATTGTTCTAATGAAATCATTTAAGCACTCCTCTAAATGATTTATATTTTTTTATTCTACTTTAGTATGTCAAACACCTTAATGATTTGTATCTAACAATTAAATTTAAATAAAAAATAATCCTCAATCAAAAAGAGAGAAGGGTATTTTTTCCTCAAAACATAACCTTCTTATGCGGCATCTTTCTGCCTTTATAATCAAATATCTGTCCAAAGTAGCTAGGTTTCGAATCGAGACGGTACTCTTGCACAACTAATTGCATCCGATCGTTTATAGTTCCTTCTATACTAATGACCGAATCTTCTTCAATGTCGTACATAAATTTATAAGCTTTCATTCCAACGACCAGACAATTGAATTTACGGTCATCTACTTTCAGTGTGAAACGGCATAGGGGAGAACCGTTATCGGTGTTAATCACTTTAACTTCAGAAACAACTTTTCCGGTGAGTATAGCAAAATTCATTTTAAACAGCTCCTTTTATCTATTAAACATCATCATCCGTGTTGTTCCATTTTTTTAGAACCACAAATTGAATGTTTCGAATTTCATCAAAATCGACTTTGGTATTATTTATGAAGATACCTAATTCGTCACCACCAACAATATGACCAACTACGTCATCATAGTAAAATCCGTTTTGATCTACGTTTTCAAGTTGAATAGCGACAGACTTATTCTTTACTATGGATTCATTTATTACTATTTCAATTTCACCTTGGTTCATCTGTCTTTTTTGCTGATTAACTTTTGTCCTTTCGCTTGATAACTTTTCTTGGACAGCCGTATGCTCAGATAAATAAAAGCCTGCCCATTTCTTAATGCCGCGATCACGATATTCCTCATTTAAAAAGCTCATTGGATACCCTCCATTCCGCCAGCGTGCCCACCAACAAGAGAGCTGCGGTTAATAGCTGTAGCTCCTTCTAAAAGGCTGCTAGCATGTACTAGTGATTGAAAACCATACTTATCTCTTATTTTATCTACCAACAAATCTAATTTTTCATTTGTGATCTGTTGAGAGGGATCTTCAAATAAATCCAATTGAATATTACTAGTGTAAGTCAATTTTGAATAAGAAATTCCGATACTCCTTACAGCCATGTCGTCTTCATAATGTTTATTGAAAATATCAAAACAATAATCGACTAACTTCTTCGTATTAGATGTATTAGGAATTTTTAATTGTCGAGAGAATCCTGCTTTTTCTTCATGCTTAGAATAGGTAACGGTAAGGCTGACACATCCTGTTTTGCAAAGGTGCTTTCGAATGCGGGTCGCCACTTGTTCCGCCATTTCTCGAATCACTATTTTGATCTCATGTCTTTTATAATAATCTCTTTTAAGTATTTGAGAGTTTCCGTAACTTTTTTCTAAAGGACGATACTGATCTCTAATATCGCTGCGATCGATACCCCATGCACCAGCGTATAGCTGTTCTCCAATAAGGCCCATAGACTCTCTTAGCTGGTAAAAATTTGCATGTGCTAAGTCATAGACTGATTTAATCCCTAAGCTATTTAGCCGTATAGCTGTTCGTTCTCCGATGCCCCACATGTCGGTTATGTTTTCTATTTTCCAAATCGTTTCTGGGACATCTTTGTATCGCCATTCAGCAATCAAATTAGCGTTGCATTTGGCTTCATTATCCAAAGCTAGTTTAGCCAGCAACATATTGTCACCAATTCCAATAGTGACGTAAAGGCCAGTTTTCTTATGAATGTGGTATTGAATCATTCTAGCCAAGTCGTAGGCGCTTTTTCTTTTAAAGAGCTTCAAGCTCGCTCTAACAGACACAAATGATTCATCTATGCTGTAAATATGTAAATCCTCATCTGAAACGTATTTACGAAAAATATCGTTGATTTCCGTATTCTTTTCTATATAAAATTGCATGCGTGGAGGCACGATCAATAAATCAGGATGATAGGGGATATCCCGTTTTCTGGTCACGTTACTGATGCCTAATACTTTTTTAGCTAAAGGGGAGGCAGCTAGAACCAAACCGCCAGCATTTTCTGCATTGCTCATAACTACCAACATAGTTTTTAATGGGTGCAGGCCGCGTTCAACACATTCAACTGAAGCATAAAATGATTTAACATCAACACAGAGAATGTCGCTGCTTATCTCATCAGAGTAATCGAATGACATAAAGATCCCTCCTTTTTTATTTCATTATACGAACAAACGTTCGATAAGTAAAGCGAACAGAACATTAAAATAACCCTAGGAAACAAATCCAAGAGTTTTATCAAAATGCCTAGTAGTCCGCCGTTTATTTTTTAAAAAAGTTCCCCCAAAGTTCCCCCAAAAAATAATAGAAATACATGGACTAACATGGAGAGTTGGTTAAAAATAAAAAAGCCCGAAAGGCTATTGTATAGCACTTTCGAAGCTTTTACAGTTACTAGATAGAATCTAGTTTTATTAACGGTTGTAGTACTCAACGATGAATGCTTCATCAATTTCAGCGTATAACTCTTCACGTAATGGTAAACGAGTTAATGAACCTTCTAATTTTTCAGCATCAAAAGTTAGGAATTCAGGACGGCCGAATAATGATTCAACAGCAGACTTGATGATTTCCATGTTTTTAGATCTTTCACGAACAGAGATGACTTGTCCAACTGAAACGCTGTATGATGGAATATCAATGCGTTTTCCGTCAACAAGGATGTGACCGTGGTTTACTAATTGACGAGCTTGACGACGTGTAGTAGCAAAACCTAGACGGTAAACAACGTTATCTAAACGTTGTTCTAGTAAGATCATGAAGTTATCACCGTGTTTACCTTCATTGATTTTACCAGCTTTTACGAACAAGTTTTTAAATTGACGTTCGTTCATTCCGTACATGTGACGCAATTTTTGTTTTTCTTGTAATTGCAAACCGTATTCTGTTAATTTCTTACGGCTGTTTGGACCATGAGGACCTGGAGCGTAAGGACGGCGTTCGATTTCTTTACCTGTACCAGAAAGTGAAATGCCTAAACGGCGAGAAACTTTCCAACTTGGACCTGTATAACGTGACATAATAAAATTCCTCCAATAATTCTTTTTTGGAGTAAAATAACAAGTTGATAGTTCAGTATTTCGTGCAGTTTATTTTTCATTCTTCACCTTTGCAGCCGCAGGTTACACAAATGCACCATAATTGGCAATAAACTGTTGACGTGAATACCACTTTCACGCTGCATTATTTTACACAACTTGAATTATACAATGTATTCTTCTCAAGAGTCAAGCATTGTTGCACTTTTGTTTAAATCTGGCTGTTTTTTAATAAGATTTCAACAAATTGTTCTAAAAACTGTTGATCCACTGTATCAAAACGATTCGTGATCGGAGCATCGATGTCCAATACGCCTATTTTTTTATTATTTATCGTTAATGGAATGACGATTTCAGATTGACTGGCTGCGTCACAAGCGATATGACCTGGAAATTGATTAACGTCTTCCACCACAACAGATGCATTTTTTTCAAAAGCTGTACCACAGACACCTTTACCTATTTCGATACGGATGCAGGCTACTTTTCCTTGGAAAGGGCCTAAAACAAGTTCGCCAGAGGTTTCTTCATAAAGATAGAAACCAGCCCAATTGATATCAGGCAAATTTTCAAATAATAATGCTGCAGCATTGCTTAAATTCGCAATAAAGTTTTTTTCGTCACCAATCACAGCAGCTAGTTGCTGGTTAGTTAATCGGTATTTAGCTTCTTTTGACAAGTAAATCACTCCTTTAAAATGGTTAGTTACTAAATGAGGTGAATAAAAAACCTTGTTTAGTAGTGTTAGATTTCATTGTATATGTTACAATATACAATAGGTATTTTTATAAGTAAACGTAAACTAAATGAACACAACTATTTTTTGAAAACAAGTCAGTAAATCAAATTAAAAAAATACAAGTAATGAAAGTACCAATTCAGCTGGAGGTATTAGAATGAGTTTTGAATATATTTTGATAGCGATTATTTTATTGGCAGTTATTGCCTATGGAACGAGTTATTTGATGAAGAAAAAACATTACGCCATTATTGATGCTTTGGAAAAACAGAAACTTGAGTTAATGGAACTTCCAGTAATCGATGATCTACATAGCGCTAAAGATCTCCAACTAACTGGACAAACCGAAGAAACATTCAAGAAGCTGAAAGCAGAATGGCAGAAAGTTGAAACGACCACTTTCCCGGATTTAGAAAACTGTTTGTTTGACGCAGAGCAGGCTACGGATCGCTTGCAACTGGTTCATGCTAAAAAAGCAGAAACAAAAGCAGCAGAGCTGATCGAAGGAGCCAAAATAACCATTGCAGATATTCAAGAAGCTTTAAAAGAGTTGCTGAAAAGTGAAGAAAAAAATCTTTTGGAAGTCAAACGTATTCAAGAAACGTACCAAGAAATTCGTAAGAAGTTGTTGACACAGAGCTTTTCGTTTGGCCCAGCTTTGGAGAAACTTGAAAAAAAATTAACTTTTTTAGAAGTAGATTTTTCGAAAATCGAAGAATTGACTGCTTTAGGAGACCATATTGAGGCCAAGAAAGTATTAAGTCAGGTTGATCTTGATACTAAAGAGTTGAATCATCTGATTAAACAAGTACCTGGGATTTTGAAAGAACTGACTACCGAATTTGCTGGTCAAATTGAAGAATTAAAAGAAGGATATGAACAATTAATTGCACAAAAATTTGTGTTTTTAGATGATACGATTCTGGACGATATTGAGGCTATTGAGAAAGAATGCCAAGTTTCCGAAAGACTGATCGCCGATTGTGAACTTGAAGAGGCAAAAATGAAAAACCGCGAAATCGAAGAAAATATCAACCATTTATACGATATTATGGAGTTGGAAATTGAAGCGAAAGAATTTATCGTAGCTCGTCAACCTGTTTTAGATGATTACATTGAATTTGTATTAGAAAAAAACCGAAAATTACTGATTGAAATTGATCGTGTCGCTCAAAGTTATGCCTTAAATAACGATGAGCTAGCAAAAACTCAAACAATGCAAGAAGAGCTGCTGGAGATACAAAACAATTTTGATACCTTTACTGATGGACTAAACAATCATCAAGCCGTTTTTTCCGCAGTACAAGAAAGTTACACAGAGCATGCGAAAGCCTTAGAACAAATTGAAGGAAAACAAAAAGAAATCAATGATCATCTGATTGAATTGCGTGAAGAAGAAATGGAAGTTAAAGCTAAAATCGATGATTTTGAATTTAACTTACGTGGTGTAAAGAGATACATTGAAAAACAACATTTACCTGGCTTGCCTACAGGTTATTTAGACTTCTTTTTTGCTACAACAGAACGAATTGAAGAACTATCAAAAGAATTAAACAAGCTGAGAATTGATATGAAAGACATTAAAAAGTTATGCGATTTATGCGATGATGATGTTGAATTATTAATTGAGAAGACAGAAGATATTGTAGACAGCGCAATGTTAACGGAATACATGATGCAGTACGCAAATCGTTACCGCCATACGCATCCTGAAATTTCAAGTGCTATTACTGAAAGCTTTGCATTATTTAATCAAGAGTTTGAGTATCAAGAAGCGCTTGAAACGATCTCCACTGCTTTAGAAGAAGTAGAGCCAGGAGCGTTTAAAAAAGTAGAAGAAAGCTATTTAGAGGACAAACAAAAGAAGAGATAGAAAAGAAACAGAGTGATTCATTGTTGTGAACACTCTGTTTTGTTGTGGCGAAGAAAGAGCTGTTAAAAATGCTTTCTTGTGGTTCAAAGAGATTTTGTTATAATAAGAAAGATGTTTTTTAGCAGAAATATAGAAAAGAATAATAGAAAGTGTGATCAATAATGATATATTTTGATAACAGCGCAACAACACAAATCGATGAAGGGGTTTTGCAAACCTTTTTAAAAGTCAGCCAAAGTATCAATGGCAACCCTTCTAGTCTTCATAAATTAGGCGATCAGGCTGCGGGATTACTGCAACAATCACGTGCACAGATAGCGTCGTTAATAGATGTCACTCCACAAGAGATTTATTTTACAAGTGGCGGAACGGAAGGCGATAACTGGGCGATTAAAGGAACGGCCATTGAAAAAAGTGTTTTTGGCAAACATTTGATTACAACAGCTATTGAACACCCGGCAGTTAAAGAGACGATGCATCAATTAGAACAATTGGGATTCGAAGTGACTTATTTACCTGTTGATAAAAAAGGAGTTATTTCAATCGAAGATTTAAAACAAGCTCTTCGGCCAGACACCATTATGGTTTCTGTTATGGCAATCAATAACGAAGTGGGCAGCATTCAACCGCTTGAAGCTATTGGAAAAGTATTAGAAGACTATCCCTCTGTCCATTTTCATGTAGATGCTGTCCAGGCTGTTGGGAAACAGCCTTTGTTGTTAGGTCCTGACTCACGTATCGATATCGCTTCATTTTCAAGTCATAAATTTCATGGGCCAAAAGGCGTAGGATTTATTTATTTGAAAAAAGGCAAGAAAATTGCTCCATTATTGAACGGCGGAGGTCAAGAAGCTGGGTTGCGTAGTGGGACGGAGAACATTGCAGGAATTGCTGCAATGACTAAAGCTTTGCGGTTAGTCTTATCTGATGCTGTCGAAAAACAAGCTCTCCAAAAAAAGATAAAAAACTATTTGGCTGATGCATTGAAAAAATATCCAAAAGTAACTCTTTTTTCTAGTGAGGAAGGAGCTCCGCATATTCTTTGTTATGGTTTAAAAGGCATTAGAGGCGAAGTGATGGTGCATGCTTTTGAGGAAAAAGACATTTACATTTCTACGACAAGTGCGTGTTCCAGCCGCAGTAAAACAAGTTCTAGTACTTTAGGAGCAATGAATGTTCCGGAGTTTATTGCCACAAATGCAGTTCGAGTTAGTTTGACAGATACGAATACGATGGAAGAAGCTAAACAATTTTTAAATGTATTCGATGAGCTGTACCATCAATTTCAAGCAATCAACGCATAAAAGAAAAGGAGCGGGAATTTAATATGCAATACGATGAAGTAATGGTTCGCTATGGCGAATTGTCCACTAAAGGAAAAAATAAAAAATCTTTTATCAATAAATTAGTACAAAACGTGAAATTTGCTTTACATGACTTTGATGAGCTAAAAATTCATGGCGGTCGCGATCGGATGCATTTGACGTTAAATGGTGCAGATAGCGAAGTTGTTTTAGAACGATTGAAACCAATTTTTGGTATTCAAAATTTTTCGCCTGTGATGCGTCTTGAGCGTGACATGGAACAAGTAAAAAAAACAGCGGTGGCTATGGTACAAGAATTGTATACAGAAGGAAAAACATTTAAAATTTCAACACGTCGTTCAGATCATGAGTTTGAATTAGATACGAATGACATCAATCAATTATTAGGTGCTGAAGTTCTTAAACATGTCGAAGGCATCACTGTTCAAGTGAAGAAGCCCGATATCGATTTACGCGTCGAAATTCGCAAAGAAGGATTTTTCTTGTCTAGTCAAACGATACTAGGAGCTGGGGGGTTGCCTGTAGGTTCAAGCGGTAAGGGTATGTTGATGTTATCAGGAGGAATCGATTCTCCGGTGGCTGGGTACCTAACGATGAAACGGGGAGTTGAAGTGGAAGCCGTTCATTTCCATAGTCCGCCTTATACAAGTCCGCGAGCTTTACAAAAAGCTAAAGATTTAACATCGAAATTAGCAGCTTTTGTCGGCAGCGTTCAGTTTATTGAAGTGCCTTTTACTGAGATACAAGAAGAAATCAAAAAGAGCATACCAGAGGGATATCTAATGACTGTAACACGGCGTATGATGATGCGAATCACAGACCGTATCCGTGAAGAACGGAGAGGATTGGCCATTATTAATGGTGAATCTCTTGGACAAGTAGCCTCTCAAACGATGCATAGCATGATTGCCATCAACGATGTGACCACTACTCCGGTTATTCGTCCAGTTGTTTCTATGGATAAAAATGAAATCATCGAAATTGCTCAAAAAATCGATACCTTTGAATTATCTATCCAACCTTTTGAAGACTGTTGTACGATTTTCGCTCCGCCTGCTCCAAAAACAAAACCGGATGTGGAAAAAACGCGTAAATACGAAGCTCGGTTAGATGTAGAAGGCTTGATTCAACGTGCAATGGAAGGATTAGTTATTTCAAAAATCAAAGTGGGAGACACTTTAGAAGAACAGCAAAAAGAAGCTTTTTCTGATTTGTTTTAAGCTCAAAAAGCCTGAACTTTAATTGGTTCAGGCTTTTTTGTGTTTGAGGAGAAAATGTCATCGGGAGTATAGGAAAAAGAAGTACGTTAATCATTTCGTTTCAATTCAATAGGAATTTTATTGAGAAATAGATTAACCATATGAAATTGAATGTGATTTTAATCACAAAAAGATTGAGTTTATGCAATTGTAATGATATGATGCAAAGAGAAAGGGTGCAAAAGAGGAGGGCTTTTAGTGAAAGAGGAACAAATGGGAAGTCAGATTCCAAAAGCAACAGCCAGAAGAATGCCTATTTATTATCGTTGTTTAAAAAAGTTGCAAGATAGCGGAGTAAAGCGAATAAAATCAAATGAAATCAGTCAGTTAACGCAGATTCCTTCTGCAACTATTCGACGTGATTTTTCTCATTTCGGGGAATTAGGCAGAAGCGGATACGGTTATGAGGTAGATTATGTTACAAAAGTATTTAATGAGTTATTGAATGTGAATAAAATCATTAAGATTGCTTTGATCGGAGTTGGAAACCTTGGGAAAGCGTTAATCGAAAATAATTTCCGTAGAGATCAAAATTTGAAAATTACATGCGGCTTCGAGAAATGTGAAGAGAATTCCGGCAAAATATTATCCGGAGTTCCGGTTTATTCGATTGATCAGATGAAAGAAGTGTTACTAAGAGAAGAAATTCATGTGGCCATCTCTACGGTCCCTAGCGAATTTTCTCAAGAGGCAGTAGAGATGTTGGTAGATGGAGGGATTACGGCGATATTAAATTTTGCTCCAGGAAGGGTTAATGTGCCGGAACACGTGGGTATCCGGTATATTGACTTAACCAGTGAAATTTTAACGTTGGTTTGTTATAATGACTGGCTGCTTCATCCAGTAGTTAAATAGGTATTCGCTTTGTAGTTAGTGAAGCAATTAAAATGGTAAAGGTTGCATTTTTCTTTCCAGCCAGCGTATACTAAAGAAGTAGGTTTATATATGAATAGGAGCGATATACATGGAAATCACAAGAAAAGGCACTCCTTTTAAAGTTGAAGGCACGCAACCCGCAGTGGGAGAACAAGCACCGGATTTTTCAGTGAAAAATTTAAAAGATGAGACCATTGAATTGAAACAATTTAACGGAAAAGTTGTTTTAATCAGTGTCGTACCGGACATTGATACACGTGTTTGTGCGGTTCAAACGAAAGCTTTCAATTCAGCAGCAAGTGCTATCGAAGGCGTACAGTTAATGACGATCTCAACAAATACAAAAGAACAACAAGAAAATTGGTGTGCTGGAGAAGGTATCGAAATGGAGATGTTGCACGATACGGATGCTTCTTTCGGCAAAGCATACGGTTTATTTGTCCCTGAAATGAATGTATTAGCGCGTTCTGTGTTTGTAATCGATGCAAGCGGAAAATTAATCTACAAAGAAATCGTATCTGAAATGGTTGATGAACCAAACTATGACAAAGCTATTGAAGTTGCAAAAGCTGCTCGTTGAGTTTAATTCCGAATTATAAAATACAGGATTGAATTACCACCTTTTCAATGCTAAAATAAGACATACTTAAAAGCGATGAACAAGAAGAGTAATGTTATTTTTGGTTTAATAGAGAAAAGAACAGATGGTGGGAGTTCTTAACCGAAATAAGATGAAGGTAGCTTGGGAGCTGACAGGGTGAAGAAAGAGTAACCTTGTACGGAGTGACGTTACGTTAAAAACGTGAAGAGAGAGGTATATTCGGGAATAACGAATATGCAAACTAGGTGGTACCGCGAATTCTAAAGCATTCGTCCTAATGATTATACATTAGGATGGGTGCTTTTTTTGTCGTTTTATATAATAGCAGCTTTAAAAAAATGAAAAAGGGGTTAAGGGACATGGCAGATGAACTGAAGATGGCGACAAAATATCAACCAAAAGAAGTTGAAGCAGGCCGCTATGAAAAATGGTTAGAAAAAGATTTGTTTAAACCAAGTGGAGACAAAACAAAGCAACCTTACTCTATTGTTATACCTCCGCCAAATGTTACTGGAAAACTTCATTTAGGGCATGCGTGGGATACAGCTTTGCAAGACATCATTATTCGACAAAAACGCATGCAAGGCTACGATACTTTGTGGTTGCCTGGAATGGATCACGCTGGAATTGCGACTCAGGCAAAAGTAGAAGAAAAATTAGCAGAAAAAGGCATTTCTCGCTATGATTTAGGTCGTGAAAAATTTATTGAAACGGTCTGGGATTGGAAAGAAGAATATGCAGAGGTTATCCGCCAACAATGGGCTAAAGTTGGAATATCAGTTGATTACAGCCGCGAGCGTTTTACATTAGATGACGGCTTGTCAGAAGCCGTAAAAAAAGTTTTCGTTACAATGTATGAAAAGAAACTGATTTATCGCGGCGAGTATATTATCAACTGGGATCCAAAAGCTAAAACAGCTTTATCAGATATTGAAGTGATCCATAAAGACGTTGAAGGAGCTTTTTACCACATGAGCTACCCGTTGTCCGATGGCAGCGGTGTTGTTGAAATTGCTACTACTCGTCCTGAAACAATGTTAGGCGATACTGCAATTGCTGTGCATCCTGAAGATGAACGTTACCAGCAATTAATTGGGAAAACTGTTTTATTACCGTTAATGAACCGTGAAATACCGATTGTTGCTGATGAATACGTTGAAAAGGACTTTGGTACAGGGGTTGTTAAGATCACCCCTGCCCATGACCCTAATGACTTTGAAGTCGGGAACCGTCATGATTTGCCGCGTGTCAACGTGATGCATGAAGATGGAACGATGAATGAGCTGGCTGGCAAGTATGCTGGAATGGATCGATTTGCAGCTCGTAAAGCAGTTGTTAAAGATCTGGAAGCAGAAGGTCATTTAATCAAAATTGAAAAAATGGTTCACAGTGTCGGACATTCTGAACGTACAGGAGTAGTAGTCGAACCGCGTTTATCAACACAATGGTTTGTTAAAATGGAGTCTTTAGCAAAAGAAGCGATAGACAATCAAGAAACAGATAACAAAGTGTCTTTTGTCCCTGATCGTTTTGAGAATACGTATATGCGTTGGATGGAAAATGTTCACGATTGGGTTATTTCACGTCAACTATGGTGGGGACATCGAATTCCGGCTTGGTACCATAAGACGACTGGCGAATTGTATGTCGGCATGGAAGCGCCGGAAAACAGCGAGGATTGGGTTCAAGATCCGGATGTATTGGACACTTGGTTTAGCTCAGCTTTATGGCCGTTTTCAACAATGGGCTGGCCAGATGAAGAAGCGGAAGATTTTAAACGGTACTTCCCAACGGACACATTGGTTACAGGCTACGACATTATTTTCTTCTGGGTCAGCCGGATGATTTTCCAGAGTTTGGAATTTACTGGAAAAAGACCGTTTAAGAACGTTTTGATTCATGGTCTGATTCGCGATGAAGAGGGACGCAAAATGAGTAAGTCATTAGGCAATGGGATTGATCCGATGGATGTGATCGATCAATATGGTGCAGATGCACTGCGCTGGTTCTTATCGAACGGATCTTCTCCTGGTCAAGATGTGCGTTTCAGTTACGATAAAATGGACGCTGCTTGGAACTTCATCAATAAAATTTGGAACGCTAGTCGTTTCGCATTGATGAATATGGAAAACTTTACTGTTGAGCAAATAGATTTGACTGGTGAAAAAACCGTTGCGGATCGCTGGATTTTAACTAAATTAAATGAAACCATTCAAAAAGTCACTGATACGTCTGAACGTTTTGAGTTCGGCGAAGCCGGTCGGATTTTGTATCATTTTATTTGGGATGATTTTTGTGACTGGTACATTGAAATGAGTAAGGAAGTATTGTTTGGCGAAAATGAAACAGCCAAACAAACGACTAGAAGTATTTTGGCTCATGTTTTAGATCAAACGTTACGCCTGCTGCACCCGATTATGCCATTCGTGACGGAAGAAATTTGGGAAAACATCCCCCACGAAGGCGAGTCGCTAGTGATTGCGGATTATCCGGTAGTACGTCCAGAATTATCTGATGAAGCGGCTACTAAAGGAATGGATATTTTGATGGAATTGATTCGTTCGGTTCGAAATATTCGTTCAGAAGTAAATACGCCTTTATCAAAACCGATTGAACTGATGATCAAAACCAATGACGAAACAGCAGAACAGTTCTTAAAAGAAAATGTTTCGTATATTGAACGTTTCTGCAACCCGGAAGTTCTAACCATTTCCAGTAACGTAGAAGCTCCTGAAACAGCGATGAGCGCTGTTATTACAGGCGCTGAAATTTATCTGCCGCTAGCAGGTTTGATCAACTTAGAGGAAGAAATTGCCCGTCTTGAAAAAGAGTTGGTTAAGTGGGACAAAGAAGTTAAACGTGTCAAAGGAAAATTATCAAATGCTAAGTTTGTTGATAATGCTCCAGAAGCTGTAGTAGCAGCTGAAAAAACTAAAGAAGCTGAATACCTTGAAAAACATGCCATTGTATCAGAGCGAATCGGTGTGCTGAAAGCTCAGCTTTAATCGAATGTACAAACTAAAGAGCTGTCGCCTCTGTATTATTTATGAGGACGCCAGCTCTTTTTAAATGTATTCTTTTAGAAGAGTAGTCTATAATAAGTAGTGGAATAAGCATTAAAAGAACGGTGGGATAAGAGATGTTTAAAACTTATGAAGAAGCTTTGAGCTGGATTCATGGAACGAGTGTTTTCGGGATGAAGCCAGGGCTGAAACGAATGGAATGGATGTTAAAACGACTCGGTCACCCGGATAAAAAAATAAAAGCCATTCATGTAGCAGGAACAAATGGCAAAGGGTCGACCGTTACTTTTTTAAGAAATATGCTAGAAGCGAATGGACAAGTGGTCGGTACGTTCACTTCTCCTTATATTAAAACATTTAACGAGCGCATCAGCGTGAACGGAGAGCCGATTTCAGATGAAGAAATTTTGCGGTTAGCAAATATTGTCTACCCTCTAACCTTAGAACTTGAAGCAACAGAGTTTGGCGGACCGAGTGAATTTGAAATTATCACCACGATGATGTTTCTTTATTTTGGTGAAGGTCATGCAGATGTAGTGATTGTCGAAGTAGGGTTAGGAGGATTGTTGGATTCGACCAATGTAGTGGTCCCGATTGTTTCAGCAATCACGACTATTGGATTGGATCACACGAAAATTTTAGGCGAGACTTTGCCTGAGATTGCTTTGCAAAAAGCGGGCATTATCAAGCCGGGAGTTCCGGTCGTCACAGGAAATATTCCTGAAGAAGCGATGCAAGTCATTGAAAAATACGCTGAGGAGCAAGGAAGCGAAATTGAACGATTTAGCCATGATTTCAGTGTCTCGAAGTGGCAGACATTGCCTACCTGGGGAGAACAGTTTACATTTGAAGATGAACACATTTATTTAAATCAACTTCAAATCGAAATGCTGGGAAAACACCAAATTGAAAATGCGGCTGTGGCTATTGAAACATTACGCATTTACAGCCATAAAACGGGATTAGCGGTGAGCCATGAAGCGATGCGCCGCGGGTTAAAGCAAGCTTTTTGGCCGGGAAGAATGGAAAAAATCAATGACGAGCCGTTAATGATTTTAGACGGAGCTCATAATGAGCCTGCTATTCGACGATTAGCCGAAACGATCAAGCATGATTTTAGCCAGCAAGAAATTTATTTGATTTTCGCTGCTCTACGCGATAAAGCGCTTGGCCCGATGCTTGATGTATTGACAGAGCTTCCGAATGTTCACTTAGTGTTAACAAGTTTTGATTTTCCTAGAGCAGCAACAATCGATGACTTAAGCAGCTATGCCGATTCAAGAACAATAATGAAGGAACAATGGCAAGAAGCCTTGGTGGATACAATGAAAGAAATGGACGAGAGTGACATTGTTTTGATCACGGGTTCCTTGTATTTTATTTCAGAAGTTAGGCAGACTTTACTAGATTCAACTGAGGAATAAGGGGGTGGGGAGAATGGAGCAAGTGAAAGCTGTTATTTTTGATATGGATGGTCTGATGTTTGATACAGAAATAATGTATTATCAAGCAAACAAAGAAGTAGCAGATCGTATAGGGTTAGATTTTACGTATGATTATTATGCTCAGTATATTGGAATGTCTGATGAAGAGCTGCATCGTAATCTTTACTTAGACTATGAAGATGAAGCTAAAGTGACTCAACTTATCAAAGAAAGCAGCGATATGCTTTTTGACATCATAAAAAAGGATGGGCTGATCAAGAAACCTGGCTTATTGGAATTGCTTGAGTACTTAGAGGAAAATCAGATCAAAAAAGTAGTCGCTTCTAGCAACATTAAAACAGTTGTTTCATTCTTTTTAGAACACGGGAATGTACACAAATATTTTGACTGCTTTATAGGCGGCGATGAAGTAAGACGTGCAAAACCTGATCCTGAGATTTTTGAAAAAGCTTGGGAAAGATTAGGTGTTGCAAAAGAGCATACGATCATCTTAGAAGATTCAATGAATGGAATCCGAGCTGCTTATGATGCAGAAATCAATGTTATTATGGTACCCGATTTGTTTCAACCTGACCATGAAGCTAAACAAAAAGCATTTGCTATTTGTGATGATTTACTTCAAGTAAAAGAGTTCATTGCTGAAAAGAACAGTTTTGTGAAGCTTTAAAAGCAGCCCTATCGTACTGCTGAATAAAAGAAATAAAAAAAATCTCCTCTCTGCGCGGATAATATATTCGTGAAGAAGAGGAGGTTTTTTTATGACAGAAAACGTAACTAGTTTAGTGAATGAAGTACCGGTTTTTTCGAGGCCAAGAGAACGTTTGGAAATTTATGGAGAAAAAGCTTTAGCTAATCATGAATTATTGGCCATTTTACTGAGGACAGGTATCAAAGGAACGAATGTGATGACATTAGCTATGGAAGTTCTAAATTCATTTGAAGATTTGTATTTTCTGAAAACAGCTTCAATAGAAGAATTAATGGCAATCTCTGGTATTGGGAAAATAAAAGCTGTTGAAGTAAAAGCGGCCATTGAATTAGGCGTACGGATTTCTCAAGCATCTCAAATCAAAATCGGCCAAATCACTTCCAGCCGTAAAGCGGGAGAAATGCTGCTAGGCGAGATGCGTGATTTGCAGCAAGAGCATGTTATTGTGCTGTATCTAAATACTAAAAATGAAATCATAAAAAAAGAAACGATTTTTATTGGAGGACTTAATTCAAGTGTCGCGCATCCCCGCGAGATTTTTAGAGGTGCTGTCCGGTTTTCAGCAGCTCGTATGATCGTTGGCCATAATCATCCTTCGGGAAATCCGACTCCATCCGAAGCTGATATTTTATTTACTAAGCGTATGTTTGAATGTGGAGAATTAATGGGGATCGAATTGCTGGATCATATCATTATAGGGCAAGAAAGCTACATAAGCTTAAAAGAATTAGAAGTATTTTAAATGAAGCTTACAAACTCATGGTTCAGCTAATGAAGACTCTTTCCAGTTGCAGGCAGGGAAATGAAATTAGTTTTGAAAAAGGCTTGTCATAAGAAAATAACCATGTTATACTTATTTTAAGTTTTTGTTTAGGTATAAGAAAAGAATTGTTTCATAACATTCCAATTCGTACCGTTAGCAAGAATTAACAAATGTGCAAAACGCACGAGGAGGATATTTTATTATGGAACAAGGTACAGTAAAATGGTTTAACGCAGAAAAAGGTTTTGGCTTTATCGAACGCGACGGTGGAGATGACGTATTCGTACATTTCTCAGCTATCCAAGGAGACGGCTTCAAATCTTTAGAAGAAGGACAAGCAGTAACTTTCGACGTTGAAGAAGGAAACCGTGGACCTCAAGCAGCAAACGTAAACAAAGCTTAATTTAACTTAAAATTAAAACTTATAAGAACTTAGCGTAAATCGCTAAGTTCTTTTTTCTATTTCTAATAAAAGGAAGATTAACAGTGATGCAGAATTAGCTTGCTATTGTTTTTAGTCCATGCTATACTTAACTTAAGTTTTTGTTAGGTAAAAGAAAAGAATTGTTTCAAAAGACATTCCAATTCGTACCGTTAGCAAGAATATTATATTTGTGCAAAATGCACGAGGAGGAATTTCATTATGGAACAAGGTACAGTAAAATGGTTTAACGCAGAAAAAGGTTTTGGCTTTATCGAACGCGACGGTGGAGATGACGTATTCGTACATTTCTCAGCTATCCAAGGAGACGGCTTCAAATCTTTAGAAGAAGGACAAGCAGTAACTTTCGACGTTGAAGAAGGAAACCGCGGACCTCAAGCAGCAAACGTAAACAAAGCTTAATTTAACTTAAAATTAAATTGATAAGAACTTGGCGTAAATCGCTAAGTTCTTTTTTTTATTTATTTAATAAAGCGTTTTACTTGTGGAAAATAAAATGCTGTGATAAAATGAATTTAGCATTTTGTTGGAGGTAGAAAAAAGAATTGTCTCAAAACATTCCGATTCGTACCGTTAACAAAAATGTCAAATATATAGTGTTTAACGCACGAGGAGGATATTTTATTATGGAACAAGGTACAGTAAAATGGTTTAATGCAGAAAAAGGTTTTGGTTTTATCGAACGTGAAGACGGAGACGACGTATTCGTACACTTCTCAGCTATCCAAGGAGAAGGATTCAAATCTCTAGAAGAAGGACAAGCAGTAACTTTCGACGTTGAAGAAGGAAACCGTGGACCTCAAGCAGCAAACGTAAATAAAGCTTAATTTAACTTAAAATTAAAACTTATAAGAACTTAGCGTAAACCGCTAAGTTCTTTTTTAACGTTTCTAAAAAATACCTGTAAAACGACTTGATCATGGTATGTGTAAAATAGTTCTCGAGAGTTAATAATTTTACTAGCAAAAAGAAAGAAGGCGTTCTATCATAAATGTATGCTTGACCGGCAAATACATAAATGAAAGAGGCCTTCTTATGAATAAGATTATATCAAAGGTTTACCAAATAATAAAGGATTCAAGTAACTTAATAGAGACAGAAGAAGCTATTCAAGTTTATATGTATGAAGTATTTTCTGAATTAGTAGGAGATGTCTTCACTCATATCAATCAGGTGATCAAAGAGGAGAAACAACTTGAAGGTTGGAAAGTGAAACGAGAAGATTGGAAAACGGTCCAATTTATTTTCGGTCCCGTTCGGTACTATCGTACCTTAATGGTAGATCACACGGATCAGAATCATTATCCACTAGATGAGTGGTTAGGCATTCGAAAATATCAGCGTCATAGTCCATTAGTAGAAGTAAAAGTGGCTGAGTTGGCGAGTAAAGCTACTTATCGAGATACTGCAACTATTCTAAATGAATGGACGGCTGTCACGATCAGCCACCAAACAGTTGGCAGTCTTCTTAAACGCGTTGGATCAGCACAAGCACGTGAAGATGAAGAAAGCGTATTGGAGCTAGAAGAAGCAGCTGAATTGCCTGAAGGAAAAAAAGTGGACTATTTCTATGCCGAGGCTGATGGAGTTTTTGTTCGTGGAACAGAAAAGAAAAAAAGCTTAGAAGTTCGTCATGCCATTCTTTACGAAGGCTGGAATAAAAACGGAGAACGCGTTTCCTTAAAGGAACCTAAAGCCATTATGACGACTAAAAAAACCGCTGGTTTTTGGGCAGAGGTCCAAGCCTTTACAGCGAATCATTATGCCTTACAACAAGCCCAAGTCATTACCAATAGTGACGGTGGACAAGGCTATACTGCAGATAGATTCCAAGAAGCTTTTTCTCAATCGAATTATCCCGTTTTCAATCAGCTAGACTCTTATCATGTCTTTCAAGGGTTAAATCGTGCATTTGGTGTGAAAACGACTGTCTTTAAACAACAGGTCAAGCAAGCGATAAAAACACACGATTTAGATGATTTAACTATTTGGTTAGATACGTATGAAAGTACGTTAGACGAAACTTCAGCAGTGGAAAAACTGAATACATTTAGAACCTATGTCTTACGGAATTGGGATCGGATTTTCGATTGGCGCGAAAAAGTAGAACAAGCACCAGAGGATGCAAGAGGTTTAGGCGCAATGGAATCGAATCAACGACACATCTCTTTTCGCATGAAAAAGCGTGGGATGCATTGGAGCGCAGAAGGTTGCGAAGCTATGGTAAAGGTAAAACAAGGGATGTTCAATCACACCTTGCGTGAAGCCTACCTTCATCAACAAAATAGAAGTGCGAGACAACAGCGCAAGCTGAACCAAACGGTTCGTTTATCGTCGTTATTGCATGAGAAAACACGGCAGTCAGTCGGGGCAAAGAATGGGACCATTCCCTTGTATGCCTCTCGTTCATCGGCAATAGGACAATTAATTAAAAGTTTTCGTTAATTCCTGTCTTTTGGGAGAAGGTTCCTGGTTTTAGGAACGTTCTTCCAAAAGATGGGCCAGCAAGCGGCGGAGCCGTGCGGTAGCTGATGGGTGTACAAAAATAGAGTGCCTAAACTAGTGAAGGAATAGGACACTCGAGAAAAACTTGACACAAACTTGATCATGGTTGTACTTGCTAAGTAAAAAAAAACGTGTTATACTGGTCTTAAGTTTTTGTGAGGTAACAGATAAGAATTGTTTCATAACATTCCAATTCGTACCGTTAGCAAGAATTAACAAATGTGCAAAACGCACGAGGAGGATATTTTATTATGGAACAAGGTACAGTAAAATGGTTTAACGCAGAAAAAGGTTTTGGTTTTATCGAACGTGAAGACGGAGACGACGTATTCGTACACTTCTCAGCTATCCAAGGAGAAGGATTCAAATCTCTAGAAGAAGGACAAGCAGTAACTTTCGACGTTGAAGAAGGAAACCGTGGACCTCAAGCAGCAAACGTAAACAAAGCTTAATTAAATTTAAACTTTGCAAAAGACTTGGCATTTATTGCCAGGTCTTTTTTTATTGTTTTATTATAATAAAGAGCTATTTGGGAAATCGATCATCGGTTTATCAATAAATAAAAATGAATAGAAAGCAAAGCGCTTTCTGCCAAAACTATATCAGCATTATTCGTTGTACCCATAATGGGATATTGATTTTAACTTAAATTTCTATTAAAATAAGAGAATATTTAATGTTATGAACAGGAAAATAAAGTATGATGGTTTCTGATAAGGCAATATAACCTTTTTTTTGTTATACTGTTTTAGAGTCTGACAAGTAATCAAATGTAAAACGTATGGTTTCTGAGAAATTTAGACTGTTAGACTGACTTGAGAGGATGAAATAATGTGTTTAGATTTGGAAATAAAGACATCGGTATTGATTTAGGAACAGCGAATACAAATGTATTTGTAGATGGCAAAGGTATTGTCTTAAGAGATCCTTCAGTAGTTGCAAAAGATATCAATACTGGAGAAATCGTAGCCGTTGGTGAAGATGCAAGAAACATGATCGGAAGAACACCAGGTTCGATTGTTGCTATTAGACCTATGAAAAATGGTGTGATTGCAGATTATGATACCACTGCTGCAATGATGAAATATTACATTGAAAAAGCAATCGGCAAAACGACTTCTAAGCCATATGTAATGGTTTGTGTGCCAAGCGGTGTAACAGAAGTTGAAAAACGTGCGGTGATCGATGCAACTAGAATGGCTGGGGCTAAGGATGCCTTTATTCTTGAAGAACCTTTTGCTGCTGCAGTCGGTGCGGGCTTACCGGTAATGGATCCAACGGGTAGTATGGTAGTCGATATTGGTGGCGGTACGACTGATGTAGCTACTATTGCGCTTGGCGGAATAGTGAGCAGCCGTTCGATTCGTTTAGCAGGAGACAGCATGGACGATGGAATTATCCACTATATCCGTAAGAAATATAACTTGCTGATTGGTGAGCGGACAGCTGAACAGATTAAAATAGAAATTGGTTGTGCATCAATCGAAAAAGCTGCAGAATACGGGAAAATGGATGTCCGTGGGCGCGACTTGTTGACTGGACTACCGCAAACGATTGAGGTGCCAGCAATTGATGTGGCGGAAGCCATCAAAGAAGTCGTTGACGGAATTGTAAGTGCAGTAAGAGAAACACTAGAAGAAACACCACCAGAAATCTCAGCAGACGTCATTGATCATGGTATCGTTTTAACCGGTGGGGGAGCTTTACTTAAAAATATGAGTGATGTGATCGCTGATGAAACGGATGTTCCAGTCTTTGTAGCAAACGATCCATTGGATTGTGTGGCTTTAGGTACTGGAGAATCACTTAAGCATATGAACCTCTATAAAAAGAAAAGAAATAGATAGCTAAAAATAACATGACGTAAAAATGATGCGGGCGGTATTTTGCTTCCCGCATCGTTTCGTTTGAAATGATAACCTGGTAAAATACTAAGTTATTTTGTTTAAGTTATGGTAAAATAGAAAAAGCCTGAAGAATTAATGAGGTGAGAATTTGAATCAGTTTTTTTCAAACAAAAAGCTAATTATACTGTTGGTGAGTGTTATAGTTTGTTTAGGTCTTATTGCATTTTCCATTACAGGAAATGGTAAGACTCCAGTAGTTCAAAAGTTTACCAACGATATTACGGCGATTACAGGCCGAGTGTTAGCTAAACCGACCAATGCCGTTGTTAATTTTATTGAGGCAGTGGATGACTTGAAAAACACCTATAAAGAAAACCAGCTGTTGAAATCAAAGATCGATCGTTTATACGAAACAGAAGTTGAGTTGAGCGATTTAAAACAAGATAATCAAAAAATGAAAGAACAATTGGAACTACAAGATACGCTTTCAAATTACCAAAAAATCAATGGTACGGTCATTAGTCGAAATCCAGATAATTGGATTGATCAAGTCGTAGTGGATCGAGGAAGTCAAAGCGGTATAACAATTGGGTTATCTGTCATGGCGGATAATGGTTTGATTGGGCGGGTGATAGAAGTGAGTCCAACAAGCTCAAAAGTTCAATTGATAACAACATTAGACCAAAATAATAATCGGGTCGCTGCTTCGGTTTCTTCTGAAGAGGGCTTTGTTCATGGTGTCATCAATGGGTATGATGCCGAGACTAACCGATTGATCATGAAACAAATAACAACAGACGTAACATTGAAGACTGGAGATCAAGTGATGACTTCTGGACTTGGAGGTGTGTCGCCAAGTTCGTTGTTGATTGGAACGGTTGATGAAGTTAAATTAGATGCTCATGGGTTATCTCAAGAAGCTTATGTTACTCCTGCGTCAGACTTGAATGATATCCGTTATGTGACTTTTATTCAACGGACAGCTGAAAGTGGTGAATAATATGAATGAACAATGGAAAGTAAAGGTTTTTGCACCCTTACTGATTTTCTTTGGCTTCTTAATGGATGGACTGCTCTCAGGTGTTTTTTCTGAACAATTATATGGGGGAACGGGAGTCATGGTTCCTAGATTAATCGTTCTTATTTTTATTTTGATGTCTTTTTATCTGCCAAGGAATAAGATGATTCTTTATGCTGTTATTTTTGGATTGCTTTACGATAGTTACTATGTGGGAATTTTGGGTATTTACGTTGCTGCTTTTCCATTAATTGTTTATATTACAGAGAAATTAAAAAGAGTGTTGAATCCCAATCCGATTGTTGTCGGAATGATGGTCATCATCAACTTAAGCCTTTTAGAATTTATACTTTATGAATTTTATAAAGTTTTAAGTTTTACTACACTCGATACGTCTACTTTTATGGCTAGTCGTTTAGGGCCAACATTGCTGTTAAATCTCGTATTCTTTATCCTAGTATTTTATCCATTAAAAAAAATGATACTAAAAATGATTGAAAATTAAAACGATGGAAGACTCATTCGTTATCGAGCTGATAGGAGTTGTTAAAGTGAAACAAAGTGTGACATTAAAAGGGAATAAAGATGGCTTTGTATTAACCTTGGATGAATCGGCTTCTTTTGCTACAATCATTGAAGAATTAGAACAATTATTGGAACACATCAAGGCAGAAGCTAAAAAACCGGATCCGAAGAAAGAAGCTAAAGAAGAACCGTCAAAAGAAAAAAAAGAAATCTATTTAGAAATTTTCTCTGGCAATCGGTTGTTGACAGACAAAGAAAAAGAGTTGCTGACAGAAAAAATAAAAAGCAACAGTCAGTTTGTAATCAAGAAGTTTAATTCAGCTGTGGTTACATATGAGAGTGCTCTTGCTTGGCAAGAAGCTGTTAGTTTACAGATGGAAATCCAAACGATCCGCAGCGGCCAAGTGCTTCAAGCACCTGGAGATATTCTTTTTGTCGGGAAAGTCCACCCTGGCGGAGTTATTCGTGCAAACGGCAGCATCTTTATTATTGGAGAACTACATGGTATCGCACACGCAGGTTTTGAAGGGAATGCAGCTGCAGTTGTAGTAGCAGATTTTCACACGAGTGCACAAGTGCGAATAGCAGACAATGTACAGATTATTGAGAATCAATCTATAGCAGATGCTGCAATCAAGAAAAACGAATTTGCATTTATCAATGATTTACATATCTTGGATTTTGAATCTTTAGATCAATTGAGAAAAATGCGACCGAATTTAGGTAAAGTGACAGGGGGATTAATATAATGGGTACAGCAATTGTCATTACTTCTGGAAAAGGTGGCGTGGGAAAAACAACGTCTACTGCAAATATTGGAACTGCACTTGCTTTGCAAGGGAAACGAGTTTGTTTAATTGATATGGATATCGGTTTAAGAAACCTGGATGTTATTCTAGGATTAGAAAACCGGATTATTTACGATATCATTGATGTCGTCGAAGGCCGTGCTAAATTGCATCAAGCTATCATTAAAGATAAACGGTTCAATGATAATTTATACTTATTGCCTGCAGCTCAAAATGCCGATAAAAATGCTGTAAACGGAGAACAAATGGTTGAAATCGTGGACGAGTTAAAAAAAGAATACGATTATGTTTTAATCGATTGTCCAGCAGGGATAGAACAAGGATTTCAGAATTCAATTGCTGCAGCCGATGAAGCGATACTGGTGACAACACCAGAAATTTCAGCTATTCGTGATGCAGACCGAATCATTGGCTTATTAGAACAAACGGAATTAGCGCCTCCTCGTTTGATCATCAACCGAATTCGCAAACGGATGATGCAAGATGGAGAAGTTTTAGACGTTGATGAAATCACACGTCATTTATCAGTCGATTTATTGGGGATTATTTTTGATGACGACGATGTGGTCCGTTCTTCTAATAAAGGAGACCCAATCGTGTTGGATCCAAAAAATCCAGCATCGCAAGGCTACCGTAATGTAGCTCGTCGTATTTTAGGCGAAACAGTACCATTGATGTCGCTAAAAAGAGAAAAAGAAAGTTTTTGGACAAAATTGTTTGGTAAACGTAAATAACTATGGTATAGTATGAAGCAATAAAGAAAAGCAATGACGAGAAAAAGTAAGAGTAGGAACTTAAGCAGAGAAATTGCGGGTGGTGCGAGCAATTAAGAAACTATTCCGAACACACATCTCTAAGCTGGCAGTTGAACCATATTTTTTAGTAAACTGACTCGGGTGTACCCGTTACCGTACAAGCGTTTAGTAGTTTTGAACGTGATAAGGCAGTTTTCTGTGAAGAGGCTGCAAAAAAAGGTGGAACCACGATAAAGTAATCTATCGTCCTTTGATTTCCTGTTTAACGGGAAATCAAAGGACTTTTTTGTTTTTACAGAACTGCAGTCTGTAAAAAATAAAAAAATTATAAAAAAAGGGAGTGGCTGGAATGAAAAATAAATTAATGAAGATGATGGTTACAGTAGGAATGGCAGGATTATTTATGGCTGGTTGCGGCACTAATAGTGCAAAAGAAGATAGCTATGATCAGCTAGTACAAGAAGGTGAAATTATCATGGGGTTAGACGATACGTTCGCACCGATGGGATTTCGTGATACAAATGGTGAAATTGTCGGCTTTGATGTTGACTTAGCTAAAGAGGTCGGCGAACGTTTAGGGGTAACGTTTAACTTTCAGACGGTTGATTGGGCAATGAAAGAAACCGAGTTAAACGCTGGAAATATTGATGTCATTTGGAATGGATATACCATTACTGAAGAACGTGAAGAAAAAGTCGCATTTAGTGACCCTTATTTGGATAATAGTCAAATCATTATTGTTTTAGAAGAGAGCCCTATTCAAAAGAAAGCAGATTTAGCCGGTAAAACAGTAGCAGCACAACAAACCTCGAGTGCAGTTGATGCGATTACAGCCGATGATTCTAATATCATCAAAGACTTTAAAAATGGAGAAGTCGTACAGTACCCGTCTAATAATGATGTCTTCAATGATTTAGCTTCGGGACGAAGCGATGCCATTGTAGTTGATGAAACGCTAGCTCGTTATTACATGAAGCAAAACGCTGATATTGCTTACCGCGTTTTAGAAGAAGATTTTGGGAAGGAAGAATACGCAGTTGGGATGCGCAAAGCGGATGTTAAATTGAAAAAAGCTATTGATGATTCTTTGGCAGAAATGAAAACAGACGGTACCTATGAAAAGATTTATAGCAAATGGTTTGCTGAATAAATAAAAGGCTGTTTTTTTAGGGATAACGATAAAGACATGGGGGAGAACACGATGAAAAAGATTGTAAAACTACTGAGTGTATTGTGTCTTATAGGGGGATTTTTAGCGGCTTGCGGCAACAAAGAAGAAGAGAACCAAGGAGTTAAAGAGCCCGTATTTACAGCGGAAGCTGGGGAAACGCTGATTGTTGGTTTAGATGATACCTTTGTGCCGATGGGGTTTAGAGATAATGAAGGAAATCTAACTGGGTTTGATGTAGAACTAGCTGAAGAAGCTGGCAAACGGTTAGGATTGACCCTTAAATTTCAACCCATCGATTGGTCAATGAAAGAAACGGAGTTAAATACAGGAAAGATTGATGTAATCTGGAATGGATATGCTATTAATGAAGAACGCCAGAAAAAAGTGGCTTTTAGTGAACCATATGCTAGTTCAAGTCAAATTATTGTTGTTTTGAAAGATAGCCCAATCAAAAACTTAGCAGATTTAAAAGGAAAGACTGTAGCTTCGCAACAATCATCTAGTACAGTGAGTGTGTTAGAAAATGACCCAAGCAAAATCGTAAACACATTCGCAAACGAAGAGATTGTTCAATATCCTTCATATAATGATGTTTTTAATGACTTAGACAGTAAACGCAGTGATGCAGTTGCAGTTAGCGAAGTTTATGCTCGTTACATTCTAAAGCAAAAAGGGCAAGAAAATTATCGGATTTTAGAGGAAACATTCGGTAAAGAAGAAATGGCCGTTGGCTTACGGAAAACAGATAAAGAGTGGTTGAGAAAATTGAATGCTACATTAACAGCGATGCAAAAAGACGGAACGGTCGATGCCATTAAGACTAAATGGTTTGGCGAATAAACCTTAATTAACCAACGGAAGAGGGATAAAATGAATTTGATTAGCGATATTATGCCAGCTTTACTGAATGGATTAACTACTACCTTATGCTTATTTTTTATTGTTTTTATTACGACTATACCTTTAGGATTCTTAGTCGCTTGTGTCCGCGTTTATGCTCCAAAGTGGCTTTCTTGGATCATACAAGTGTATATCTATGTGATGCGAGGGACACCTTTATTGTTGCAGCTTATGGTTGTGTTTTTCGGGCTCCCTTTAGTAGGGATAACGTTTGACCGTTTTACCGCAGCTCTTTTAGCCTTTATTTTAAATTATACAGCGTACTATGCTGAAATTTTTAGAGGAGGTATTTTATCCGTACCAAAAGGTCAATTTGAAGCCATCAAAGTTTTGGGAATCGGAAAAATCCAAGGATTTAAACGCATTATTATTCCACAAGTTTTTCGCGTAGTGCTGCCTTCAGTAGGAAACGAAGTCATCTCACTTGTGAAAGATACCTCGCTTGTTTATATCTTAGGTCTGGGCGAATTGTTGAGAGCAGGTCAAATTGCGGCTAACACCTATGCATCCTTGCTTCCTTTTGCAGCAGTGGGGCTGATTTACCTCCTTATCACAGGAGTCATTACTTTGGCTTTAAATGCTATTGAAAAGAAATTCAACTTTTAAGGAGGAAATAAAATGGTGCTTAAAGCAGAAGGCATTTCTAAAGAATTTAATCGTTTAAAAGTAATTGATGACTTTGATTTCACCATAGAATCAAATGAGATCGTGACCTTAGTAGGAAAATCAGGTACCGGGAAAACAACATTAATGCGCTTATTGAACGGACTCGAGAAAGCGGATAAAGGAACGATCTCTATTGATGGGCATTACTTATGTCGCGCAACTCCAGATGGCAAGACGGAGTACGTATCCAAGCAAGAAAGGAAAAAATACAGCAATCAAATTGGTATGGTTTTTCAAGACTATCAATTATTTCCTAACTTGACAGTAGTTGAAAATTGCATAGAAGCTCCTGTTTCTCAAAAGTTGTTGACCAAGTCAGAGGCCTACCAAAAAGCTGAAGAGTTATTGAGCCAAATGGGTCTGTCAGCCAAAAGAGATGTTTATCCGCGTACACTATCAGGCGGCCAGCAACAACGCGCGGCGATTGCCCGGGCTATGATGTTGAATCCCAAAATTTTGTGTTTTGATGAGCCGACTTCTGCATTAGATGCTGAAACTTCTAATGAAGTGGGAAAGATGATTCAAAAAATAGCTGCTTCAGGAACTGGCATCCTAATTGTGACTCACGATACTGAATTTGCGAAAGTTTTTGGCACACGAGTTGTTTCATCGGATATTTTTTCAGGCCATAATGAAAAAGAATAAGGACTCTATTCGGAAAAAACCAATTTATTTTTTAATAAAAATGAAAACTATTGATTGACGTAGAACTTGCTTTTTGGTATGCTACTAATGTTGTTAATGTGTAGCACCACAACTACAACCGCGCGGGAATGAGTATACAAGACCAGCAATGGCGCTCATAACGGCGAGTCTAAGTCTAATAAGGAGGTGCGAATAAATGTACGCAATTATAAAAACAGGTGGAAAACAAATTAAAGTTGAAGTTGGCCAAGCGATTTACATTGAAAAATTAAACGTTGAAGCTGGTGAAACTGTAACATTTGATGAAGTTATCTTAATAGGTGGCGAAGAAACAAAAGTTGGAGCTCCAACTATTGCCGGAGCTGTTGTTGAAGGTACTGTGGAAAAACAAGGTCGTCAAAAGAAAGTTACGACTTTTGTCTACAAACGCAGAAAAGACTCTCATCGCAAGCAAGGTCACCGTCAACCATATACAAAAGTAATGATCAATGCAATTAACGCGTAAGAAAGTGGTGTTCGTGAATGATTCAAGCATTTTTCAGACGTAATGACAAAGAAGACCTTGTCTCTTTTGAAGTTACTGGACATGCAGAGTCAGGAACTTACGGAAACGACATTGTCTGTGCAGCTGTATCGGCTCTAACCATCGGTACAACGAACAGTCTGGCTGTTTTAAGCGGCTTTACGCCTCTTATTGAAACCAACGATGAGGTTGAAGGTGGTTATTTATACGTTGAACTTCCTTTGGAAATCAATGATGAACAGTTGAACATTGCACAGATTCTTCTGGAAAGTCTTCTCTTATCCTTAATCGGTGTAGCAGAAGAGTACCCTGATTATGTCGAAATAAATCAATAATCCAGATTAAAACAGGAGGTGCAATACAGATGTTAAAAATGAATTTACAATTCTTCGCTACTAAAAAAGGTGGCGGATCTACTACTAACGGTCGTGATTCACAATCTAAACGTTTAGGTGCTAAACGTGCAGATGGTCAAACTGTTACTGGTGGTTCAATTCTATACCGTCAACGTGGGACTAAGATTTATCCAGGTACTAACGTAGGTATTGGCGGAGACGATACTTTGTTTGCTAAAATCGA
The DNA here is from genome assembly GCF_016653495.1 of Carnobacterium sp. CS13. NCBI lineage: Bacteria > Bacillati > Bacillota > Bacilli > Lactobacillales > Carnobacteriaceae > Carnobacterium > Carnobacterium sp. CS13. Next base: position 888,912 of record NZ_CP067364.1, read on the forward strand.
CGGCGTTGTTCGTTTCGAACGCAAAGGCCGCGACAAAAAACAAGTATCTGTTTATCCAGCTGCTCAATAATTAAACATAAAAAAACTCTTCTATTCCGTAGAAGAGCTTTTTTTTTAAGTTTTTAATTTTTTAGCAACGGACCTCTCTTAGAAGGAGTGTTAAAATGAGTGATTTAATCATTGGAATTCTTGGGATTAGTATTACAGCAGCAGTAATCATTATTTTTTTAATCGGTTTAGTTAAATTTTTGGTCTGGTTATACTATGACGCTGAAGCTAGACGAATGCGCGGATGGTTGTGGGTGCTGATAGCACTGGTCACATTTCTGATTCCAGGTCTGATTATTTATCTGATCCTAAGAAAACCAGCAAGCAATTTTAGTTACCGCAATTCTAAAAAGAGTCAATTATGGAAAACTTCTTTAAAGTATTTTATAATTGCCATAATGGTGGCTGTGATTATTGGCGGAGTAATCGCTTATGCGCAGCTGAAAATGTAATAAATCAGCAAATGAGAGCACTTTTTTAGTGGGATTCTCAAACACGTAAAGGGCCTTCTTTTACAGACAGTTAAATTCAAACTTGAAGTTTATCCGTTTATTCGTTAAAATAGTACAGGTGAGTTTAAATAAGTAAACAGATTTCTAAGGCTGTCTCTATTTATAGTTTATAGTGAAACGGCTATGTTATAAAGAAAAGAGGTTAAATTTATTGTCTCAAAAAGAGATTGAAAACTTATTTTCAAAATTAGATTCTACTGTTAAATTGCTACAGAAAAATATAGGTGTTTCATATTTGGAAGGACTAGCTGAAACGGGAGAAAATATTCTTGATGACAAGAAAGCAAGACAAGTAGATAATTTACTGTCAAATGAAACAATGGAAATGCTGAATAAGATCTATCATGAAATATCTTTGGAAAACATGGATCCTGAAGAAATACGGAAAAGTTTTCAATTGGCTCTTTTAAAGGGTGCTAAAGAAGATAGTCTGCAGGCAAACCATCAAATGACACCAGATGCCATTGGATTTATTTTGACTTATCTAATCGAGAAAGTACTTGGGACGGAAGCAAAAGCTATTCGTTTGCTGGATCCAGCGGTTGGAACAGGAAATTTATTATCAACCGTCTATAATGGTTTAACGTCTAAGAAAATCGAAGTTGAGGCTGAAGGAATCGATAATGATGATCTGTTGTTGTCACTGGCTTTGATTAATACAGAATTACAAGGACAAACAATCAAACTGACTCATCAAGATGCCTTAACCGGTCTGCTGGTTGATCCGGTAGATATTGTCGTAAGCGATTTGCCAGTTGGTTTCTATCCAGTGGATGAGCGTGCGAAAGATTTCAAGACAAGTGCGAAAGAAGGGCACTCCTTTGCACATCATTTGTTTATTGAGCAAAGCATCCATTACTTGAAAAAAGGCGGTTACGGAGTGTTTTTGGTTCCTTCCCAGCTATTTGAAACAGAAGCAGCTGCTGCGTTAACTAAAATGATTCAAGAAGAAGCTTATCTTCAAGGAATGCTTCATCTGCCGAAAGAATTATTTCAAACAAAAAGCTCACGCAAGTCTATTCTTTTACTTCAGAAAAAAGGAAATAATGCTAAACAAGTGAAACAAGTTTTGCTTGCGCAAATTCCTGATTTTAAAAATCAACAAGCTATGTTCCGCTTTATGCAGGAAGTTGAAACTTGGAATAAAAAAAATAATTAAAAACAAAGGAGATTCACCCACTATGTCAAAAACAATCGCAATCAATGCAGGTAGTTCAAGTTTAAAATTCACGTTATACGAAATGCCAGCAGAAGAAGAAATCGTTTCAGGAATTATTGAACGGGTCGGATTAAGTGATTCCGTTTTTACTACGAAATATAACGGCGAAAAGTATAAAGTTGTAGAAGATATCAAAAACCACGAAATTGCTATTCAAATGGTTTTAGACAAACTGATTGAATTAAACGTTATTGAAAATTACGATGAAATCACAGGAGTAGGCCACCGTGTTGTAGCAGGTGGAGAATTATTTAAAGATTCTGCTTTAGTAACCGATGAAGTAGTGGCACAAATTGAAAGCTTATCAGAATTTGCACCTTTGCACAATCCAGCTAACGCTACAGGAATCAAAGCATTTAAAAAATTGTTGCCAAATATCACAAGTGTAGCTGTATTTGATACATCTTTCCATACTTCTATGCCGAAAGAAAATTATTTATACAGTGTTCCTATGAGTTATTATGAAGATTTTGCAGCTCGTAAATATGGAGCTCACGGAACTTCTCATAAGTATGTATCAGAACGTGCAGCAGAAATGTTGGGCAAACCGCTTGAAGAAACAAAATTGATTACTTGTCATCTAGGTAACGGCGGTTCAATTACAGCTGTTGAAGGTGGAAAATCAGTAGATACATCGATGGGCTTCACACCTTTAGCTGGTATCACAATGGGAACGCGCTCTGGAGATATTGACGCTTCTTTATTGCCATTCTTAATGAACAAATTAGGCATTACAGATATTAACGAAATGATTTACATTTTAAACAATAAATCAGGATTATTAGGACTTTCTGACGTATCTAGCGATATGCGTGATGTAGAAGAAGCAGCTGAAGCAGGCAATGAACAAGCACAAACAGCATTAGATATTTTTTATAACCGTGTACAAAAATACATTGGTCAATATTTTGCAGTATTAAATGGTGCAGATGCAATTGTCTTTACAGCAGGTATTGGTGAAAACTCTCCAGAAACTCGTCAAATCATTATTGACGGAATGGATTGGTTTGGAGCAAAAATTGACGAAGAAGCAAATAAAGTGCGTGGAGAAGAGCGCATTATTTCAACAGCTGATTCGAAAGTTAAAGTATTGTTGATTCCAACGAACGAAGAAATTGCAATTGCTCGTGACGTAGAAAGACTACGCGTTAAGTAATTAAAGAGTTAGCAGAGAAAAATAAACTTTGATGAAAACACCTTGTGCTCTAGAATGTAGAGGGAACAAGGTGTTTTTTGTTCTTTGTTAAATCGCATTGGTAATTCTTAAATGATAGAACCGTTTAAGGAAATAAGCCGCAATTTTTTGAAATTAATGACTATCAAAACAATATAGAGCTAACTAGCCGCTTTTTAGATGAATTGAAAGGCGAAAGGGTAACTATTCTGCTAGCTATCTGTTAGGTGCGAGCAAAAAATGACTAAGAACTTTAACTAACTAACTAACTAACTAACTAACTAACTAACTAACTAACTAACTAACTAACTAACTAACTAACTAACTAACTAACTAACTAACTAACTAACTAACTAACTAACTAACTAACTAACTAACTAACTTACTTGCCCACCTGTTTATAGGGTTATAATAATCTACTCAATTTTCGTTTATAGGTGATAAAAAGATTTTTCATTCCTCTTGAGATTGCAGTGTAAAGAATCTTTTGATCTCTTTCAGTTGAGTAGTTATCTTCTGAAGCATCATAAATGAGTACATTATCAAATTCTAAACCTTTTGATAAACTAATCGGCAATACATCCACAATTAGATTACCCTCTAAGTGAATTCTAAGCATTTCAGCTTCTGTTTCAGTTTTGGTAATAATATTCCTGGATTTTTAAATTAGACAGCTGAAAAGGCCTTGAAAAGTTATATTTTCAAGGCCTTTTTTGGGTTAAAAAATTATGAGTCCCTTTTATTCTCTAAGTCAGTTCTGACAATAAGAACGTCGCATGACGCATGTCTGATAACGTATTCAGAAACAGAACCAATAAAAATCCGCTCAACGGCATTTAAACCGGTAGCTCCTAATAAAATCAAATCAACATTTTTATCTTCAGGTATTTGTTTTGCAATTAATACTTTTGGAGAACCATATTCAATAGAATAGCTAATATCTGCGACACGGTGGTTCTTAGCATAGCGTACGTATTCTTCTAAAGTAGTTTTGGCTTGTTCATTAGCTTTTTCAGCCATCGAACCATCAAAAGTAGAAATACTTTGAAAAGCTCTTGTATCAATAACGTGAACAAGCAGCAACGTTGAATTATTCCGTACAGCTACTTGAACGGCTTTTTTAAAAGCGAGTTCCGCTTCTTTTGAACCATCAATTGCGACTAAAATACGATTGTATTGTTGTAACATATAAACCACTCCATCCTTATAAAATTTTAATGTATGATGATGAATAGATTGTTCTTATAGTTATTGTACCCTAAAAAAATCCGTTTTCATAGAAATTACATTTATTTAAGTAAGGGACTCTTTAAAAGAAAAAATGAAAGAGTCAAAAGTTGTAGATCAAGGCATTAAACGATTTAAACCAAAAATAAAAATAAGCATACAAAAGCTGATTACACCTAATACAGAAAAGGCAAGCCAGAGCGGACGATAAAAAACCAAAATAGCAGTAGCAAATCCGTTAATAGCTAGTAAGCTTCCGATAAAAGAAAAAAATTTCTGAGCAAATCGAGCTTTTTCAGATTGAGATTCAGTAATAAAAACAGTTGCTTTGCCGCTCCATAAGAAATAGGCTGCATAGAAAAGCAGTAACGTGAAAAGTCCAAATAAAATAGATACGAGCATGATGTATTCTCCTTTTTATCTTCTAATGGTTTTTGCGCTCCAAGGGCACTGTAACTATTGTATCATCAGGGAAAAGAAAAAAGCCATTCAATAAAGAATGGCTTTCAAAGTCTTTCAACTTTAATTAAGAAATCCGGTGATGCCGTTGGTACGTCCAGGTTGTATTGAACCCGCAGTTAGCAGGTGGGCTCCGCTGTCAAACGTCTAGCTACCAAGTGAAAAGGCATGCTATCAGTTTGAATCAGTTTGGATCCCAAGGTAATATTAATTGTTCGGTCAACACATGTTGGACATGACGAACATCTCAGAAATCTTATCCTTATAGTAGCATATACCTATAATACTGTCAAACGATTGAGCTGTCTTTTCAAAGATGAAACAGCTTAGAATGAATGAAGAAAGCGTTATTTTTTCTTTTTCGCTTGATTTATTTTGTCGTACTGTTGAGCTAATGCGTCTTCGTATTTTCCAGTGTGATTGGGTTGGTAATACAGAGCCTGCTTTAATTTATCAGGCAAATATTGTTGATCGACCCAAGCACTAGGATAGCTATGAGGATATTGGTAAGTTACGCCCCGACCTAGTTTTTTAGCACCGCTGTAGTGGGAATCTCTTAAATGATCGGGAACGTCACCGCTCTTTCCTGCTCGAATATCTGCGAGAGCAGCATCAATCGCTACGTAAGTCGAATTTGATTTGGGGGAAAGAGATAAATCGACTACAGCGTTAGCCAAAGGAATTCTAGCTTCCGGAAAGCCAAGTTTTTCAGCTGCTTGTACAGCGGTGACGGTCCTTTGAGCAGCTGCAGGATTGGCTAAACCAATATCTTCATATGCGATGACCATTAATCTTCTAGCAATAATTGGCAAATCACCGGCTTCAACTAAACGGCCTAAATAATGGAGTGCAGCATTAACATCACTTCCGCGAATAGACTTTTGTAATGCTGAGATAACATCGTAGTGAGCATCGCCGTTTTTATCGTGAGTCAACGCTTTACGCTGAATACATTCTTCAACAATATCTAAGGTAATCTGAATGGTACCCGTTTCATCAGGATCAGTTGATTTAACGGCTAATTCTAAACCATTTAAAGCACTTCTTAAATCTCCATTGGTTGCTCGGGATAAATGCAAGAGTGCTGTATCCGAAAGAGCAACAGATTCATTGCCTAGTCCACGTTCTTTATCTTTTAAAGCACTCATTAAAGCTAGTTGAATGTCTTCAATGGAGAGAGGCTTTAATTCAAAAATTTGCGAACGACTCCGAACAGCGGGATTTATTGTGATATAGGGATTCTCGGTCGTAGCCCCAATCATGATGACACGACCATTTTCCAAGTGAGGCAATAAAAAATCCTGTTTTGGTTTATCCAGACGATGAACTTCATCAAGCAATAAAATAACAGAACCGCTCATTTTAGCTTCTTCTACGACCACTTGCAAATCTTTCTTCGTATCAGTAGCTGCATTCAACATCCGAAAAGCATATTGGGTGGAACCAGCAATAGCACTAGCAATACTGGTTTTTCCAATTCCTGGAGGTCCATATAAAATCATGGAAGACAGCATTTTAGCGTCCACCATACGACGGATGATTTTTCCGTTGCCTACTAAGTGAGTTTGTCCTACAATTTGGTCAATATTAGTCGGACGCATACGAAAAGCTAACGGTTTATTCAAAGCAGAAGGCCTCCTTAAAAATTCTTTCTATATAGTATACCATTTTAGTGGAAAGTCTTCTACTGATTAAGAACATTTGTTTGCTTTTTCGAAACCGGTAAAACTTCTTTTGGCCGCTTGCAGACAAGCAGAGAGGCTCCCTATTCTATAAGAATTATGCTATTATGGACTAGATTAAATGGGGGAATAGGTAATGAAAATTTATCGTCAGTTATTTATTATTTTGTGTTTTTCATTTATAGGAGAAATGGTTTCAAAAGGATTTGATTTGCCGGTTCCCGGCAGTGTCATTGGCATGGTCTTATTATTTTTAGCTCTGCAATTCAAATGGCTGGATGTGAAGTCAGTTGAAAAAGCAGGAAACTTTCTTTTAAGCAATTTAAGTCTTTTGTTTGTTCCAGCTAGCGTAGGGATAATGGTTTATTTTCCCCTTATTAAAGAAAACTGGTGGATCCTCTTGATCATTTTATTGTTGACTTCTGGCTTCACATTGATTTTTGTTGGACTATTGGTTCAAAAAATAAAAAGAAAATTTGAAGAGCATCCTTCTGGAAATCATAAGAAGCGAAAGGCAGTGGTAGAACATGGTACAAGAATTAACAAGTAACCCGCTTTTTGGTTTGATTTTGGCCATAGGCATGTACTTGCTAGCTCATGCTCTATTTCAGAGGTATCCTTATCCTGTTTTAAATCCGTTGATCGTTTCGACTATTTTTATTATTCTTTTTTTGTTGAGTACCGGTATTTCATATGACGATTTTTATGTTGGTGGCAGCGTGCTGAATATGCTGATTGGTCCAGCTACGGTGGCATTAGGAATCCCTTTGTACCATACTTTTCATTTATTGAAGAAACATTATAAATCAATCTTGATTGGAATTTTTTTAGGGACTATAGTCTGCACGTTTTTAACGGGCATTTTGGGAGTAGTTTTTCACTTAAATGAAAAAATGATTGCTTCTTTAATGCCAAAGTCGATCACCTCTGCAATAGCTATTGAAATATCTGGAAAAATGGGAGGTATTCCTTCTTTGACACTAGTTTTTGTAATTGTTTCTGGTATTATGGGCGCAATGATGGCACCGGCTATTTTTAAATGGTTTGCAATCACCGATGATATAGCTCAAGGCATTGCTTTAGGAAGTGCTGCTCATGCTGTTGGAACGTCAAAAGCTATTGAACTTGGTGCTGCTCAAGGAGCAATGGCGGGGTTAGCCATTGGTGTGACAGGTGCAATTACCGTGTTTGTTGCTCCATTCATGTTTAATGTCATCCAGTCTTTTTTTCTCTAAAGTTCTTTGTGTGTTAATCTAAGTTAGTCGCTTTTTTTATAACAATTTGCCATAATTAAAAGAAACGCCGGTTAAAAAAGTAAAGCCGGGTATCAGAAATAACTGAATGAAAGGGGTTCGCCAATGAAAAAGAGTAATGGAACCTTTAACGAACCCCAAAAAACTATTAGGGGTGAAGAGGTGGGAGAATTGACGGAAAATTCACAAGTAAAAGCTGTCTATCAAAAACCCGCTTTAGTTGAAATAGATGAAAAGGGACACTATTTAGAAACTGCTGCTCAAGCGGAAGCTATTTTAAATGAAGCATACCGTCAATCAGAAGAAATCTATCGAGATGTTCAACAACAACTAATGGACTTAAAGAATTTGATTCATGAAAATGAATGTCTTCTCGAACAAAGGCAAAAACAAATGACAACGCAAGCGCATAATGAGGCAAATGAGATTCTAGCTGCTGCAAAACAAAAAGCAGATCGTTTAAGCAAAGAAACGGCTGCGAAGTTGAACAAAGAGAGAGCTGACTACCACGCTGCTTTAGCTCATGATTTAGAGCGGTTGACAAAAGAAAAGGAATGGTTTGCATTTTATCAGGAGCAATCAAAAGAGAATTTAGAAAGTAAAGAAAAAATACTCTTTTTTAATCAACAAAAAATACAAGATGACTATCAATTAAGAGAACAAGAATTGCAAAATCAACTGATGTATTATCGTGAATTGAACAGTAAAAGAAAAATAAAATCATTTAAAATTGGACTAACTATTTTTATTTTGACTGGTATCAGTATTGTCCGACTTTCCTTTTTGCAGCATCCTACTTTTATTGTGCCTATTTTAATCGCTTGTTTAGCCGTTTATCTTGTTTACATTAATCTAACAGACGGCAAAACAGAAAAAGAAACGAAAAAAACAGCTTTTCATAATACGGTATTGATCGAACAAAATAATGCTTTAAAAGAAGAAATAAGTGGTCTTGAAGAAGATCTTAAAAAGCTGCTTAAAGAAAAAAGCGACGCCGAAAAAGCAGACCGCACGTATACTGATCGATTCCAATTTTTAAATATTATGCAACAAGACTTGAAAGAATCAGAAATGAATCGAAAGATACTAGAATCTGAGAATGCAGCTTTAAGAAAGTACTTGATTTCTGAAGATTCTACGAAAACTAAGCCGTCTGAGTGACCGTTTCTGTATCTTAATGCTAGTGAACGAATGAATCTAACCGTGAGTTTTCCGCCAAACTTCTATGGGAAGAGTCTTTCTTTTACATGAAAACTGAAACGAATATGTTTCTCTTCTGCAAAGTGTAAGTTATACTAGATAAGATTGAAGAATTAAAGGAGTCGCTAAAATGAACCAATTATCTGCATTTGAACAAGTAAAAGAATTTCATACGGTTTTTGATAAACCGCAAAAAACAGTTCCAACAGCATTGACACCAGATGAAGCACTTAACCGCGCAGCATTTTCAACAGAAGAAATATTAGAATTTCTTTATGCTAGCGTTGATGGAGAGCTGGCAGCATTCGAAAAAATTGTGTCGGATTGGCAGAAAACGGTTGATACATCCTTAATTAAAACCGCACGGAACAGAAAAAGATAGACAATTGTTTAATCGGACAAGTAGATGCATTGACAGATGCCAATTATTTTAATTATGGTTCCTTTGTCTTAATGGGAGTAAATCCTGATCCGATTTTTTCTATTGTTCATGAAGCTAACATGGGAAAACTATTTCCGGACGGAAAACCTCATTACCGCGAACATGATGGCAAAGTAAGAAAGCCTGAAAATTGGGAAAAAGATTTTGCACCGGAACCGAAAATTCAAGCTGAAATTGAAAAACAAATTATCGAAAAGAAGAGGGCATAATTTAATGAAAACATTAAAAGAAAATATTAAAGAACTTGAAATACCTGCAGCTTTTTATAAAGCTGTTTACGGAGTTGAAAAAGAGGGCTTGCGCGTTCTATCTAACGGAGAATTAGCATTGACTGATCATCCTAAACAATTTGGGAATCGAAGTTTTCATCCGTACATACAAACCGATTTTAGTGAATCACAATTAGAATTGATCACACCGCCAGTTAACAGCATATACGAAACCCATCGTTGGTTAAGTGCTATCCATGAAGTCACTTTGCGAACAATGGCAGATGATGAGTATATTTGGCCAATGAGTATGCCGGTTGTTTTGCCAAAAGAAAATGACATTTCAATAGCAAAACTAGACAAAATTGAAGATGTGAATTACCGGAACCATTTAGCGGAAAAATATGGAAAAAACAAACAGATGTTAAGTGGCGTGCATTACAATTTTGAATTTGATAAACACTTTATCGATGAGCTTTATCATAACCAGACTGATATCGCTGATCCTATTCAATTTAAATCAGCTGTTTACTTGAAGTTAGCGAAAAACTTTCTGCGTTACCGTTGGTTATTAACGTACCTTTTAGGAGCAGCTCCAGTAGCGGATTCAAGCTTTTTTAAGAGCGAGCGTTATGAAGAAACACCACCAAAAGGATATGTCAGAAGTATTCGCAGCAGCCATTATGGTTACGCCAATACAGACGATGTAACGATATCTTTTGAAACACTAACGGACTATGTTGAAAATTTAGAAGAAGCAGTAAACGAAGGAAAATTATTCGAGGAACGAGAGTTTTATTCAGGTGTTCGATTACGTGGCACGAAAACAGCTCGCGAGTTATTAACAAAAGGCATTGCTTATGTGGAACTGCGCATTTTTGATTTAAATCCATTTGATGCTTATGGGATATCTGAACAAGACATGCAGTTTATCCATCTATTTTGTATGTTTATGGTCTGGAAAGATAAGGCTTCTGATATGAATGATGTTGCGTTAGGGAAAAAAATGAGTGATTTTGTAGCTTTGGAGCACCCTTATGAAAATACTGAATTCCAAGAGGAAGGTCTAACTTTAATTGAGGAAATGTTAGAGATGATTCAACTTACGAATGGATCTGAAGCAGCCTTGGAGTGTGTCCGACAAGCAAAAAAACAATTGTTGGATCCTAAATTAACACTCGCTGGCCAAATGATCAAAGGGATCGAAGAAGCGGGTTCTTACCTAACGTTTGGCTTGGAACTAGCTCATAATTACAAACAAGCAGCTTTTGAGAAGTTTTATGCCTTGAAAGGTTTTACCAATATGGAGATGTCGACTCAGTTGTTGATTTCTGACGCCATTCAAAAAGGCATTAAAATAGACATTTTAGATGAAACAGAGCAATTTTTGAAGTTAAGTTACAAAAAACATACCGAGTATGTAAAAAATGCTAATATGACTTCAAAGGATCAGTACATTGCTCCGCTTATTATGGAAAATAAAACAGTCACGAAAAAGATTTTAAATGATGCAGGTTTTAAAGTACCTCAAGGGGAAGAATACCATACTGAAGAAGAAGCTAATGCTGGTTTTTGGCAATATGCGCATAAAGGCATTGTTGTAAAACCAAAATCGACTAATTATGGCGTAGGCATTTCTATCTTTAAGGAAGGTGCTCGTTTTGAAGATTATCAGTCAGCGATAAAATTTGCTTTTAAAGAAGACACCACTGTATTGGTTGAAGAATTTATCGAGGGCACAGAGTACCGCTTTTTTGTTTTGAACGATGAAGTAGCGGCAATTTTATTGCGTATACCTGCTAATGTTATCGGAGATGGCCAGCACACAGTGAGAGAATTAGTTGCAGAGAAAAATAAAGATGTTCTTCGCGGCACAGACCATCGAGCTCCCTTAGAGAAAATACAATTAAATGAAATTGAACAATTGATGTTAAAAGGACAAGGCTATACGACTGAAAGCATTCCTGATGCAGATGTCAGAGTTTATTTGCGAGAAAATTCAAATGTTAGTACTGGCGGAGATTCTATTGATGTCACAGATATTATTGACGACAGCTATAAAAAAGCAGCCGTTGAAATGACAAAAGTCATTGGAGCTAAAGTTTGTGGAGTAGATTTGATTATACCGGATTACCAAAAACCATCTACTCCAGAAAATCCGGGGTACACAGTTATTGAAGCTAACTTTAATCCAGCTATGCATATGCATGCTTTTGTTTCTGAAGGTCAAGGTCGCCCGTTAACGATCGGCATTTTAAAAATGCTTTTCCCAGAAGCCGTACAATAAGAACGATAAGAACAGCAGGCATCCAGCTTAATGCATTTGGAGGCCTGTTGTTTTTACAGATTTTAAAAGGACAATTTGATTCAACTATTGTTGAAAGACAAGATTAGTGGTAGAATTTTAGGAATTAAAGAATGCGGTCAGGGAGGGTTATAATGGAAAATATTTACTTAGATCATGCGGCGACTAGTCCGGTACACCCTGAAGTAGTAGAAATAGTTTATGAAATGATGCAAAATCATTATGGAAATGCTTCTAGTATTCATAATTTTGGGCGTGACAGTCGGCGTATTCTAGATAATGCACGATTAGTTTTTGCTGCTAGTATCGGCGCTAAACCAAGTGAGATCGTGATAACAAGTGGCGGAACAGAAAGTGACAATACAGCTGTTTTCGAAACAGCGTTGTCTCGGATGACAGAAGGAAAACATGTGATCACCTCAACTATCGAACACCATGCGGTTTTGAGACCGATGGAGAAATTAGAGTCGCTTGGTTTTGAAGTTACTTATCTGCCGGTAAACTCGTTTGGCCTAGTGGATCCAGAGCAAGTCCGAGCAGCATTGAGACCGGACACTATTTTAGTTTCAATTATGTATGGGAATAATGAAGTTGGATCATTGATGGATATCAAAGCTATTGGCGAAATTATTCAAGAAAGTGAAACGACTGCGTATTTTCATACGGATGCCGTCCAAGCATATGGATTAGAAACAATTGATGTTAAATCTAGTCATATTGACTTATTATCTACTTCGAGTCATAAAATTAATGGTCCTAAAGGCACAGGGTTTCTATATATCAACGAAAAAATTAATTTGCCAAGTTTTATGTTAGGCGGCGAACAGGAAATGAAACGCCGGGCTGGAACAGAAAATATCCCAGCGATTGCCGGTTTTCAAAAAGCCGTTGAAATCGTTCAAAATGAAAAAGAACAGCGGAAAGAGAGTTATTTGGGATTCCGTAACCAATTATTGGAACGATTAAAAAAAGCCGCCATTGCCTTTGAAGTCAATGGCAGTTCTGAACAACATCTAGCACATATTCTGAATATTTGGTTTACGGGTGTTTCTTCAGAACAACTCTTGATGTTATTAGATTTAGCTGGAATAGCTGTATCAGCTGGTTCAGCGTGTACAGCTGGCAATATTGATCCTAGTCATGTCCTAATGGCTATGTTTGGATCTGACGACCCTAAAATTTCTGAATCTATACGAATCAGTTTTGGCTTAGGGACAACTTCTCAGTCAATCGATCATTTGGCAGATGAATTGATCAAGATCATCGCTAAATTAAAAAAGTAAGAGCAAAAGATAAAAAAGGTTTAAACAGTATTGGTAAAAAGCAAGAAGCCTATGTATAGTTAAAGTGAAACTAAATCTAACCGAGGTGAATGAAATGGCATTTGCAAAAACAGCAAAGCTTCAAGGTTCCAATGAAAAATATGCAGTCCATCCAGAGGTGAAACGATATACTTTACGCGATAATGGATTTGAAGAAACAAAAACAGGAAATTTTCAATACATTCGGGCGTTGGATGTTGTTCCTGAAAATAAACCAGGACTAAAATTAAAAATCATTGTATCAAATGACTTAACACAATTGAAAATTTCAGTCACTACCAGTAATGGATTGCAGGCGGTCAACATTTATAAAGGGAATGCATTCAGTGAAGCACGTGAGAGATATGAATTCATTATGCGAGATTTTGTAGAACAAGGAATAGTGGAAAAAGTTTAAAGAATTAATGTGAGAGAAAATGACGCAACTGTTATTTTCTCTTTTTTGTTAGTTTTGAAGAGTTGATCAAATTGACTATCTCAAGTCGAAAAAGGTGTCGGGGGAAAAACAGGCTGAGTCAGCTCTCTTGATTTCTTTCAAAAAGTTAGTATAATGATTAAGACTGAAAAAATGCGACCTTCAAATCGTTAAGATTTTCAGAATCTATTTGAAATGATGGTGATAGTATGAAAGACAACAGCAACACTCGTGTCGTAGTAGGTATGAGTGGGGGAGTTGACTCATCCGTCACGGCTTTAGTGCTTAAGCAACAAGGCTATGATGTGGTGGGGATTTTTATGAAAAACTGGGACGATACAGATGAATTCGGGATGTGTACAGCTACCGAAGATTACAACGATGTAGCACTTGTAGCGAACCAAATTGGGATTCCTTATTATTCAGTAAACTTCGAAAAACAATATTGGGACAAAGTGTTTCAATACTTTTTAGATGAATATAAAAAAGGCCGGACGCCCAATCCGGATGTGATGTGCAATAAAGAAATTAAATTTAAAGCATTTTTGGACTATGCACTAGAATTAGGCGCCGATTATGTGGCAACTGGACATTATGCTCAGGTCGAACGCGATGAAAAAGGGGCAACACGAATGTTGCGTGGCGTAGACACCAACAAAGATCAAACGTATTTCTTAAACCAATTGTCGCAAGAACAATTGGCTAAAACGTTGTTTCCTTTAGGCGGAATGGAAAAGTCTGAAGTTCGTAAAATTGCTGAAGAAGCTAACTTAGCAACGGCTAAGAAAAAAGATTCAACAGGTGTCTGCTTTATTGGGGAACGCGATTTCAAAAAATTCTTGATGACTTATTTGCCAGCTCAACCGGGGAATATGGTAACTACAGAAGGCGAAATTAAAGGCCAACACGATGGTTTGATGTATTATACCATTGGTCAACGTCAAGGATTAGGTATTGGCGGCGGTGGTGCTTCTAGTGAACCTTGGTTTGTTATTGGAAAAGATCTGGCGACAAATACTCTTTACGTTGGACAAGGATTCCACCATGAATGGTTATACGCAACTCATTTAGATGCGACAGACATTCATTTTACAACCAATGAAGAAATGCCAAAAACGATTAAATGTACAGCTAAATTCCGTTACCGCCAAGCGGATACCGGGGTGACCGTTCATTTAAACGAAGATGGAACAACAGCAACAGTTGAATTCGATGAGCCTGTACGAGCAATCACGCCTGGGCAAGCCGTCGTATTCTATGATGGAATGGAATGTTTAGGTGGAGGAACGATTGATTCCGCTTATAATGACACTAGAGAATTACAATACATTTAACACAGACGAAAGAGCAGATAAATACTGCTCTTTTTTTCTGTCTTTTTCGTTTTCCTTAAAAGATACCATTACTTTGGTAGAAACATCTGCTAGTTTGGTGTAAAATAATATGAGCTGCAAAAGGAGTGGACAGAAATGAATCGAAACCATGAAGCATTTCAATTATGGGAACAAGGAAATTTAAATGAAGCCATTCAATTATTATTTGAAGAAATAGAAGAACAACCTGAAAATAGCGACAGTTATTATAATTTGGCAATGATATTGATTGTAGCAAAAAAATATGCTGATGCCCAAGCTGTCTTGGAGACAGCCCTTCAAAAGAAACCGGAGCATCCAGCACTTTTGTATGCATTTGGAAACCTATATTATCAACAAGAACGGTACACTGAAAGCTTGGTGTACTTCACGCGAGTATTCCAACATCCTCAAACAGGACTGAAAAATGATGCTGCGCGTATGATTGGACAATGCTACTTTTCATTAAAAGAGCCAAAAAAAGCATTGGTCTATCTTTTAATGGTAAAGATAGAAAATGAGCCAGACAGTGCGCTCTTTTTATTGATCGGCAATTGCTTAATGCAGACAGGACACTTTGATGAAGCAAAGGATTATTTAGAAAAAGTCATGGAGATAACTCCTGATAACGATGAAGCGTGGTTTAAGAGAGGCCTCATAGGGATGGCTTTAAAGGAACCGCCCACTGTTTTTGAAGCTTTTTTCAAACAATCATCTACATTGAATCCAAATAGCCACCAAGAGCGGATTCAGCAATTAAAAGCAATTGAAGCAATGGTTCAACCTCCAACAAAAGAGTGAAGAGCAGTTGTCGCAGTGTCAATGGAATGAGTTCATAAGCAGAAAGGATGAACGGAAATGGCCGAACAAGAAAATTTAGACTTATTTGCAACGGAGACGCCTTATGTTGTAGGGCAAGTCGTGGCTATATTCTATCAAAATCCCACAAACTTTTACAAAGTTCTTTTGGTTAGAGTTGCTGAAACGAACAGCACTTATGATGACAAAGAAATCGTCATTACTGGAAATTTCGGACAAGTTCAAGAAGAAGAAACGTATCGCTTTTTTGGGAAATTGGTTGATCATCCAAAATTCGGTGTGCAATTTACTGCTGATCGATACAAACAAGAAAAACCAACATCAGCTGCAGGAGTAGTAGCTTATCTTTCTAGTGATAAATTTCCAGGAATCGGAAAAAAAACGGCTGAAACGATCGTGCAGTTATTAGGCGAGAATGCCATTGATAAGATTAGTGAAAATCCAGAAGTGCTTGCTGAAGTGAAAGGTTTAAACGCTAAAAAACGAGAAGTGTTGGTCAATACGATTCAGGCTAGTGACGGAATGGAAAAAATCATTATTGGTTTGAATAGTTATGGGTTTGGAAGTCAACTGGCATACAATATCTACCAAACGTATCAAGGGGAAACGCTGGATATCATTCAAGAAAATCCTTATCAATTGGTTCAAGATATTGAAAATATCGGATTTAAAAAGGCTGATGCGATTGCCGATCAATTAGGTTTCGCTGCTGATTCTCCTGCCCGTTTAAAAGCGGCTATCCTATACTCTTTGAATGAATTGTGCTTAAGTCAAGGGAATACGTATACTTTAGCTGAACCTTTGTTAGAAGAAAGTTTAAAAGTCTTAGAATCTAGTCGGGCGTTTATTATCGATCCGGATGCTTTAGCTGAAGAGTTGTTGCAGCTTATTGAAGAAAATCAGCTGATTGAAGACCAGCATAAATTGTATATTAAGTCTTTGTATGCAGCTGAATGGGGCATCAATACTTCAATTAAACGCTTATTGGAACGGAAAAAAGAAATTACTTATAACTCCCATGATATCCCAAAAGAAATACGAAAATTAGAAAAGAGATTAGGTATATCTTATGGAGCTTCTCAAATACAAGCAATTGAAGAAGCGATAGTATCGCCTTTGTTTATTTTAACTGGTGGACCAGGGACAGGGAAAACAACCGTTTTAAACGGAATTGTTTCTTTATTTGCCGAGCTAAACGGTCTATCACTGGATTTAAACGATTATAGCGACAAAGTTTTTCCGATTTTATTAGCCGCGCCGACTGGTCGGGCAGCTAAACGAATGAATGAAACAACTGGATTGCCTAGCAGTACGATACATCGCTTATTAGGATTGAATGGGCGAGAAAACAATAACGATGAACAATCGGACCGTGAATTAGAAGGAGGCCTCTTGATCGTTGATGAGATGTCGATGGTAGATACTTGGCTAGCGAATCAATTGCTTCGTGCGGTACCAGAACATATGCAAGTGATGTTTGTTGGAGATAAGAACCAATTGCCTTCTGTAGGTCCGGGACAAGTGCTCCATGATTTAATTGATGCTCAACTCATCCCAAATATGGAATTGAATGAAATTTACCGCCAAGGAGACGGTTCATCGATTATCTCATTGGCTCATGAAATAAAAGACGGTCAGTTGCCAAATGATTTTACTCAAAATAAAAAAGATCGTTCTTTTATTAACTGTTACGCTTACCAAATTGAAGAGGTGATTCGACAAGTTGTCGCAAAAGCGAAAGCCAAAGGATTCACGCCTCAAGACATTCAGGTTCTAGCGCCGATGTATCGCGGCCCGGCTGGGATCGATGCATTGAACAAGATGATGCAAGAAATTTTTAACCCTAATGATACTGGACGGCGTAAAGAAGTGAAGTTCAATGACCGGATTTATCGGATTGGAGATAAGATTCTTCAATTAGTTAACAATCCTGAATTAAATGTTTTTAACGGAGATATGGGGGAAATCACCAGCATTACCTATGCTAAAGAAGCAGATGATAAAGTTGATGAACTTGTGATTCAGTTTGATGCTAATGAAGTGACTTATAAACGCAATGAATGGAATAAAATTACCTTAGCTTATTGTTGTTCCATACATAAATCTCAAGGTAGTGAATTTAAAATGGTCATTTTGCCGATGGTGCAAAATTATGGGCGTATGCTCAGAAGAGACTTGCTGTATACCGCGATTACAAGAAGCAGCGAGCTGTTGATTTTATGCGGAGAAGTTTCCGCCTTTCAAGAAAGTGTTCTAAAATCTTCGGCAACTCGCTTAACGACGTTAAAAGAACGGCTCCTGGAGGACAACGACGCTCCACTAACGATTGATTCATCAGCAACACGTTCGTCTGTAGAGAAAAAAACAGAACTGACAGCTGGAACCCGTTCAAATGAAACAAAACCAGCTGCTGCTCCAGTCCAGGCCAAGATAGAAGAAGTCTCTTTATTTGAAACAGCTGAAGAAGAGCCTTCTTTATCTTACCGCTTAACGGTCGAAATGATTCGAACAAATGCTGTTGACCCTATGATTGGTATGGAAGGCATAACCCCGTAAACAAAAATAGGCCTATGGAAACTTTTTAGTTGTCCATAAGCCTATTTTTTTAGGCGTAAAATAAAAAAGAACGGATAAAACAATTAAAACCAAAAATAACGAGTTGTCGCTGAAAAGTAAAAATGAACTGATCGGTGTCCTAAAAATTCTCCGTCAGCCTGGGTATCTTCCAGTTGAGTCGACCGTATTTGGATGTGGCGGGCTTGGAAAGAATGGACGTCTTTGTGTTGCAAATGCCGGCCGCCATTGAGCATGAGCAGAAACAACCAAATAATTTTAAAAACAGATGATTTTTGAAGAACGATTAAATCGACTTGCTGATCATAGGGAGAAGCTTTTGGCGAAATGCCAATGCCTCCTCCAAAATAAGGATGGTTATTGACCGTTACTAAAAAAGCTTTAGGGAAAAATTGTTGTTTGCCGTCCGCGATAACTTCGATTGGAAAGCCTTTTTGTTTGAATAAGACAGTTGTCACAGATGCAAGATAGGCAACGGACCCCAACTTGTATTTGTTTAAGCGTACTTTCGCAGAAGATTGATTGGTGTACTTTACAGTAGCTGCATCAAATCCAATCCCAATGTTATTGATAGCATAACCTTCTTGTTGCAGGATTTTTTCTTGATAGCGTAAAACACCTATTTTTTTTGGAGACGTTGCCTGTAATATTTGGCTTAAAGCCTCATGGGTTTTTTTAGAAATGCCCAATCCCTTGGCGAAATCATTTCCCGATCCGGCTGGGATATAAGCCAATGGCATATCTTTGTATTCCTCACCAAGCCCTCGCACTGCTTCATGTAGGGTACCGTCTCCGCCAACGATCATTAACAAAGGAGCGTTTATTTCTGAAGTCGTTACTATCTTTTTTGCTAATTCGGTTGTTAATTGAATGGCATGTCCAGCATACTGGGTTTTATGTAATTGGAAAGTAAGCTTTTTTTCAGTTAAAAGTTTGACCAATGTCGCGCAGATGAGTTTGCCGTTACCTGAACCAGCTAGTTCATTGACGATAATGTGAAAGTGTTTTTGATTCGTCATGAGGACTCCTTTTAGTACATTTGAAAGTTGATTTATTTTATAAGTATAAGCCAAATAAATAAAAAAAGTAAGTGAGGACAAAAGAGAAACAGGGAAATAGCGTTAAATAGAGTCTGCTCTGAAAAAAGCGACTCAAAAAAATAGTTCCAAAAAAGAGATTTAATGTTAGAATGAGCAGTAGTCTTAAAGTCAAAAGAAAAGGATGTTATGTTAGCCATGAAGAATAAACCAAAAGCAAGTCAATACCCTTTGCAAGCAATCGATATCGTTTTTATCGTTGTCGGTTCTTTTATTGCAGCCGTTTCGTTTAATGCCTTTTTATTACCAAATTTTATTGTTTCAGGCGGCGTTAGCGGATTAAGCACCATTTTAAATAATCTGTTTTCTTGGAATCCATCCATTGTTCAATTGGCTTTCAATATCCCTTTATTATTCATTTGTTTTATTGCTCTAGGAAAAGAAGCGGGCTTTAAAACGATTATCGGTAGTTTGATTCTCCCCATCTTTATCGGTCTGCTTAGTTTTATAGAACCTTGGACCTTGAATCCGTTATTAGCTGCATTGTTTGGAGGAATCACTACAGGAATTGGAATTGGGCTGGTTTTTAAAGCGAAAGCTTCTACCGGAGGAACAAGTATTATAGCGCAAGTGATCCACGTTTATTTAAGGCTGCCATTAGGAACGAGCGTGGCATTGGTTGACGGATTGGTGATCGTTACTGCTTTAATTGCGTTCGATGGTGAAGTAGTCATGTTTTCAATTATTTCTCTATTTGTCATCAGTCGAACGATTGATTTGATTCAAGTTGGTTTTAATCGTTCTAAGAACGTGCTGATTATTTCCGAAAAGGCAGCTGAAATTAGAATGGCGATTTATCAAAATATCAACCGTGGAGTAACTAACTTAAGTATTTCTGGCGGATACGGTGAATATGGCGCAAACGATAAAGAAATGTTGATGTGTGTAGTCGATGAACAAGAATTCACTTTTTTGCGAGAAACAATTTTAAGCGTTGACCCGCATGCGTTTGTTGTAGTGATGAGTGCTAGCGAAGTATGGGGAAAAGGTTTTACGCTAGCCAAAGATTCTACTTCTGAAAATTTGTAGAAATGTAACATTTAATGCGAGTAAATAAAAAATAAACGAAATAGTCCTAGCAAAAGTGGCGACTCGATCCTGTCCTTTTGCTTTATTTTTTTATTGACAATCGTGTGAGGTTCTCCTATACTTTAGACGATACCAAAAGGACATATCTATTTTTATCATTGTTTAAAGAAAAGTTTTCCATGGCTGAAAGAAAACTAACAGTATTAAATGGGTGCTCCCTTTTTTAGTCATAGTAGAAATACTATCGTTTCTCACGTTATCGAGACTCAAGAGGTAATGATATTGTCGAATGACATCATTGCAAACAAGGTGGTACCGCGATTCATTCGTCCTTGTCTAGCAATGTTGTAATTGGGCTTTTTTTTATGCCTTTTTTCTTAAATTAGTTAAAAAACTGGATGTAATGGAGAGGAAGAAAAAAATGAAACACTTATCAAGTAACGAAGTCCGTCAATTGTTTTTAGATTTTTTCGAAACAAAAGGACATAAAATAGAACCAAGTGCATCGCTTGTGCCAGTTGAAGACCCTACCTTATTATGGATCAATTCAGGTGTTGCAACGTTAAAAAAATATTTTGACGGTTCAGTGATTCCTGATAATCCTAGAATCGCAAATGCTCAAAAAAGCATTCGAACCAATGATATTGAAAATGTAGGAAAAACAGCGCGGCACCATACTTTATTTGAAATGTTAGGAAATTTTTCTATTGGAGAATATTTTAAAGAAGAAGCGATCGTCTGGGCATGGGAGTTCTTAACTAGCGAAGAATGGTTAGGCTTAGATCCAGAAAAACTTTATGTAACAGTTTATCCTGAAGATAAAGAGGCTGCCCAAATTTGGAAAGAAAAGATTGGGTTGACTGAGGAGCATATTATTGAAGTCGCTGACAACTTCTGGGATATTGGTGCTGGTCCAAGTGGCCCGGATTCTGAAATCTTTTATGATCGTGGTGAAGCATTTGATAATTTGGCGAAAGACGATCCAGAAAATTACCCTGGCGGTGAAAACGAACGCTGGCTTGAAATTTGGAACTTAGTGTTTTCTGAATTTAATCATAAAGCTGACGGCACTTATGAACCGCTACCGAATAAAAACATTGATACAGGAATGGGATTAGAGCGTGTCGTTTCAATTTTGCAAGATGCTCCAACGAATTTTGAGACGGATTTATTTATGCCGATCATTAAAGAGATTGAAAAAATGAGCGATGGCAAAAAATATGGCGATAATGAACAAGATGATATTTCCTTTAAAGTGATTGCGGATCATTTGCGTGCAGTAAGTTTTGCGATCGGGGACGGTGCTCTTCCGTCAAACGAAGGACGAGGATATGTTTTACGCCGATTGTTGCGTCGTGCAGTGATGCATGGGAAAAAACTGGGTATTGATGAAGCCTTTATGTACAAATTGGTTCCAGTTGTCGGCAAAATTATGAATAGCTACTATCCAGAAATTTTAGAACAAGAACCGTTTATTGTAAAAGTCATTCAGACAGAAGAAGAACGGTTTCATGAAACGATCAATGATGGATTGACGATTTTAAATAATCTGATTAAAGAATTAAAAGCTGCCGGTGAAAAACGAATCTCTGGTAAAGATATTTTCAAATTATATGATACTTTTGGGTTCCCGGTTGAATTGACGGAAGAATATGCTGAGGAAAAAGGCTTGGCAGTCGACCATGAAGGTTTCGTAAAAGAAATGGAAATACAACGTAATCGTGCCCGAGCAGCTAGAAGCGATGAAAAATCAATGGGCGTTCAAACACAGTTGTTTTCAGAAGTAACAGCAGAAAGCAGCTTTGTCGGATACGATCAGACCAAGGCAGAAGGTAAACTGGAAGTTATTGCTGCAGAAGAAGAGTTGGTCCAAAAAGCTATAAAAGGCGACATCGTCCGTGTCATTTTTGACCAAACACCTTTTTATGCAGAAAAAGGCGGACAAGTTGCCGATAAAGGAACGATCGTAAATACAGATGGAACGGTGGTCGCAAACGTACTAGATGTCAAACAAGCGCCGGCTGGACAGCCTTTGCATACGGTAGAAGTACTTGAAAGCTTACAAGTAGGGCAAACGTATCAGTTATGTGTGGATGAAGCTTTGCGACGCGGCATTACGCGCAACCATACAGCGACTCACTTATTGCATCGTGCATTAAAAGATATCTTAGGTGAACACGCTAACCAAGCTGGTTCGTTAGTTACTTCCAATCATTTGCGGTTTGATTTCACACATTTTGGTCAAATTACGCAAGAGGAACTAGATGAAATGGAACAAATCGTTAACGAAAAAATTTGGGCTTCATTACCAGTAAAAACGATTGAAACAGATATTGAAACAGCTCGCGGCTTAGGAGCAATGGCTTTATTCGGTGAAAAGTACGGCAATCAAGTACGCGTTGTCCAAGTAGGCGATTATTCAATGGAATTATGTGGAGGAGTACACGTTCAAAATTCAAGTGAGATCGGTATTTTCAAAATCCTTTCAGAATCAGGCATTGGTGCAGGAGTGAGGCGAATTGAAGCCGTGACTAGTGAAGCTGCTTACCGTATATTGCAATCAGAAGAGCGACGTCTAAAAGAACTCGCAAGCTTAGTAAAAGCTCAACAAACAAAAGATGTCGTATCAAAAGTAGAACAATTGCAATTTGATCTAAAAGAAGCTCAAAAAGAAAATGAATCGTTACAAGCTAAATTAGCAAATGAACAAGCAGGAGAAATTTTCAAAACGGTACAAGAAGTCAATGGTATTACGATCGTTGCTGCACAAGTAGAAGTCAATGATATGAATCAACTGCGTCAATTAGCTGATCAATGGAAACAAACAGCTGTCTCAAATGTTTTAACTCTCGGATTTGCCAAAGAAGGAAAAGTTAACCTTCTGACAGCTGTTGATCCAGAAACAATCAAAAAAGGGTTGAAAGCTGGTGACTTGATCAAAGAAATAGCTCCGTTAGTTGGCGGTGGCGGCGGAGGCCGTCCTGATATGGCGCAAGCGGGTGGAAAGAATCCTGCTGGTTTGCCGGGTGCTCTAGAAAAAGTAGCAGAATGGGTTCAAAAAAATAGTTAAGAACTAATAGAGGAAGCTTAGAACAGTAATAAGTTTTAAGCGACCTTTTTTAATAGGAAACCTAAAAAGCGTTAAATAGACTATTAGCGAGATTGTTATGAAAACCAATGAAAAGAACAGAAAAGCAAGTGGATTTCTTTATAGTTATTGTAGTTTGAAGTGCTTTCTTGTAGAATAAGGATAGAGTTTACAGAAATCGGGGTGCAGAACATGAGTTCAATAGATGAAACAGTTCGTTTTAATGTTGGTGATAATCATGATAAAGATGTTAAGCAAACACTAGCATTAGTGTATGAAGCATTAGAAGAAAAAGGATACAATCCAATCAATCAAATTGTCGGTTATTTACTCTCTGGAGACCCAGCATACATTCCACGTCACAAGGATGCTAGGAACTTAATTAGACGCCATGAACGTGATGAAATAGTAGAAGAATTAGTGAGAACTTATTTGAAAGCGAGTGGAACAGAAGCTTAATGAGAACTATGGGATTAGATGTTGGTTCAAAAACTGTTGGCGTTGCTATTAGCGATCCATTTGGTTGGACTGCACAAGGAATTGAAACAGTTAAAATTAACGAGATTCAAGAAGAGTATGGTTTATCCAGAATCAGCGAATTGGTAAAAGAATACGAAGTTTCAAAAGTGGTTATCGGATTGCCTAAAAATATGAATAATTCTATTGGGCCACGAGCAGAAGCATCGATTCGGTATGCCGAACTTTTAAAAGAAATCATTCAGCTTCCGATTATTTTTCAAGATGAACGATTAACAACTGTCCAAGCTGAACGGATGTTGATTGAAGAAGGCAACGCATCAAGAGCTAAGCGGAAGAAAGTCATTGATAAAGTAGCAGCAGTGATGATTCTCCAAAACTATTTGGATAGCAATCAAAACTAGCTTTTAAAAGAGACTTACGTTAAAATGGATAAGAATTATATTTAAACACAAAGGAGTGTTAAGCATGGCACACGATCACGACCATAATCATGACCACAATCACGAAGAAGATCACGAACACGACCATATCACTATCATCGATGAACAAGGAAATGAAGAATTGTATGAAATTTTATTCACCTTTGACTCTGATGATTTTGAAAAATCGTATGTTTTAGTTTATCCAGCTGGTTCTGCAGAAGGAGAAGAAGTTGAATTACAAGCTTATTCTTATATAGAAACAGCAGATGGTGGACAAGGGGACTTAGAGCCTATTGAAACAGACAAAGAGTGGGATATGATTGAAGAAGTATTAAATACATTTATGGCTGATGACGAAGAATCGTTTTAAGCAAGATAATTGAATGAATAGAAATTGAGCTAACGTAAGATGAGTTAGCTCAATTTTATTGCGCGGATCTTTCTTGAAAGTAAAAACAAGTTTTATTGATTTCTCGCCGTAATAAAAAACGATCGGCAAAGGAATAGAATAACCTCTTTAAATGATAAAATCGTAACAAATTGGCAGTTGGCTTTTTTTTTTCGCAACGATTATGGTATCATGTATAATAGTACAGGCGAGTAGTCAAAATAACATGTGACTAAATGAAAATGAGAGTAGAAAATCCCGTGGTTTTCTTGATTTCGATAGGAGGGCCTCTTCTTGGCGAAGAAAAATAATGGCAAGCAACCAAAAAATGAGAAAGGGAACAAACTAGATGTCTATTCAAAAGTAGCGGAAAGACAAAAAGAGACAAAAATGGTCAGAAAAATTGTACTGAGCATCATTTCAATTTTAGTTTTATTATTGATCGTTTTTGGAATAGTAGGCTACCAATATGTAACGACATCTCTTCAACCATTGGATGCTTCCAGTGAAAAAGAAATTCCGTTAGAGGTTCCTTCAGGTTCAACTTCAACCGATATTTCCCGTATTTTAGAAGAAAAAAAAGTGATCAAAAGCGCTTCAGTGTTTAATTTTTATATCAAATTAAACAATGAAACAGATTTCCAAGCAGGCTACTATCTCTTTTCCCCTTCTATGACATTGGATGAAATTATTCGATCTTTGCAGGCTGGCGGCAGTCCCGTGGCGTTCGATGGTACAAAAATATTAGTTCAGGAAGGCTTGACCATTGATCAAGTTGCAAAATCAGTGGAGAATTCAACTGATTATACTGCTGAGGAATTTTTGGAGGCTGTAAAAGAACCTTCTTTATTGGAAGACTTAAAAGAAAAATATCCGGACTTGCTAACGAGTGCATTGGAATCAAAAGAAACACGCTATGCTTTAGAGGGATACTTATTTCCAGCAACTTATGATTTTTCGGAAGATAAATCTCTTGAAACAGTGATTGGAAACATGATAGAAAAAACAGATGAAGTCATGCAGAAGTATTATGAACCTATAAAAGAGAGCGGCTTATCGGTTCACGAAGTTATGACACTAGCTTCTTTAGTGGAACGAGAAGGAATAACTTATGATGATCGAACCAAAATTGCGAGTGTCTTCTTCAATCGTTTAGAGGTAGAGATGCCTTTGCAATCCGATATCAGTGTTTTATATGCTTTAAATGAACACAAAGAAATGGTTACTTATAAAGATTTAGAAGTAGAATCACCTTATAACCTTTATGCAAATACTGGGTTCGGCCCAGGGCCTTTTAATAGCCCTTCAGAAGAAGCTATTAAAGCTACTTTGAATCCAGCTGAAACCAACTACTTGTATTTCTTAGCAGATACTAAAACAGGAAAAGTATACTTTTCAAGAACCTACGCTGAGCATCAAGAGCTTATAGATCAATACATTACAGAGAATGAATAGACTAGCCAGACTGATTGACTAATTAATTAAAGCGATAGGTGAAAAGCATTGAGCATTTAGCTCAATGCTTTTCATAAGGAATGGAGCGAAGGCATGAGTAACAAGAATAAACCAATTGTCATTGGGGTAACAGGTGGTTCTGGAAGTGGAAAAACAAGCGTTAGTCGTGCTATTTACAATCACTTTTCAGGCCATTCTATTTTAATGTTGGAACAAGACTTTTATTATAAAGATCAAAGCAATCTTTCTTTTGAAGAACGATTAAAAACGAATTACGATCATCCTTTTGCATTTGACACAGATTTATTAATTGATCATCTCAAAGATTTAATCTGTTATCAACCAATTGAAAAACCAGTATATGACTATGAAGCTCATACACGAAGCAGCCAAGTGATTATTCAAGAGCCTAAAGAAGTCATTATTTTAGAAGGTATTTTGATTTTGGAAGATAAGCGATTAAGAGATTTGATGGATATCAAAGTCTATGTCGATACAGATGATGACATTCGCATCATCCGTCGTATCAAGCGCGACATTGAAGAGCGCGGGCGAACATTAGATTCTGTTATTGAACAATATTTAACCGTTGTAAAACCAATGCACAACCAGTTTATTGAGCCGTCAAAAAAACATGCGGATATTATTATTCCAGAAGGCGGTCGGAACCAAGTAGCGATTGATTTGATGACAACAAAAATTAAAAGCATCCTTGAATACCGAATGGATGACAAATTTTAAATTAGAAATTTTTCTAAATTGCCGTTAAAGTATTTACAATTACTTGTCTTCATGGTATCTTGTCACTATTGAAAATATAATTACGCTTTCAATAAATGAATGAATAATAAAATCAAAAAATAAGATTAGATGATTTAAAAAGGAGAAGTTTGTTATGATAGAAAAAGTATATCCAATGACTTTAGAAGGCAAAAAAAAATTGGAAGCAGAATTAGAAGAATTAAAAACAGTAAAAAGAAAAGAAATTGTTGAAAGAATTAAAATTGCGCGTAGCTTCGGAGACTTATCTGAGAACTCTGAATATGAATCAGCTAAAGATGAGCAAGCTTTTGTTGAAGGTCGTGTGACAACAATTGAAAATATGCTGCGTTTTTCTGAAATCATTGATAATTCAAAAGGAGCAGCAGATGAAGTTTCATTAGGTCGCAAAATTACATTTATTGAATTGCCAGATGGGGAAGAAGAAGAGTATACCATTGTCGGTAGTGCTGAAGCAGATCCATTCAGCGGCCTCATTTCTAATGATTCACCGATTGCAAAAGCTTTGATTGGCAAAAAAATTGGTGAAGAAGTTACTATCTCAACACCAGGCGGAGATATGCCAATTAAAATCACTAGTATTGAATAGAAAACTAAATAACAATCAATAAGCTGCCTAACGAGCAGCTTTTCTTTTTATTTATAGAGGAATTAAAAGGTGGCTGGCATCGGTCTTTAGTCGTAGAAGAACTTCATGCTTTAGCAGGCTGTTTATCCTTTAAAAATGGCTTATACTTATGCTACAGTAGAAGACATGAAAGAGGGTGAGTAAAGATGAACAAAAACTGGAAACTTTTTTTTCTGATTGAAGCACTGTTGTCCTTATGGTTGATCTATGAGCTGTTTAATAATGTTTTTACCTTAGGAGTCCTTGTAGCAGGTAGTTTAATCGTGATACGCAGCAAGAGTTTTAAAGCAACTTCGAAAAAACATATGTATTGGTTGGTAGGAGGACTTTTGGTTCTGTTTTCTTTGCTTTCCACCACTGCAGTTTGGATGATGTTGATTTGTGCTATTTTATTTTTTGCAACAATAGGAGGAAAACTTTTTTCGAAATTTGATCCGCTTCATTTTGAAAATGCTCCATGGCAAGAAAAAGAAATTATCGTTGTTGAAACCACTACAAATTTACCCAAAAACGGGAAACGTTTTAAACGAACTTGGTTAGGAAATGAACGTATCGGAAATACGATTTACGAATGGGACGATATTAATTTTATTGTTTTCATGGGCGACACTATTGTCGATATCGGTAATACCTTATTGCCTAAAAATGAAAGTTATGTCGTTATTCGTAAAGGTTTTGGAAAAACACGTATTTTAGTACCGGCTGGTATCGGGATCATGGTAGAGCATAGTGCTTTTAAAGGGAAAGTCAATTTTGAAGATGAAATCTATGTTTTAAATAACGAATCGGTTAAATTATATAGTAAAAATTTTGATGAAAATACTAGAAAACTAAAATTGATTACGAACGTACTAATAGGCGATTTAGAGGTGATTTCAATATGAAAAAGAAAATCCTTAGAACGTGGTTCTTGCGAGTCGCCTTTTTTTCGTTTGTAGTTTTATTAGGAGCATCCCTATCTTACGGATATGCACGCTCTCCAGAAACCTGGCATATTGATCTTTTTACTGCAAGGTTTTTACATATACCATTTTTACTTTATCTCTTAGCCATTGCCCTTCTTTTAGGATTGATCATTGCGATGGTAATGTACGTGATCCAGCGCAAACAATGGCAACAGTTAGAAGAGGCGCTTCGTTTGCTGGCAGGAGGGAATTATTCTGCTGAATATTTTGGAGAACAATTATTCGAAGACGCGAATGAAGAACTTTATTTTGAAGATATCAAAACGTCATTATTATCTATTCGTACAAAACTAATGGAATTATCTAAAGAAGTTCAAGAACAAAGCAATCAACCTAAACTAGTAGGTGGTCAAACAAAAGAAGAGATACTTGAAGCGGAACGACGCCGTTTGGCCAGAGAATTACATGATTCTGTCAGCCAACAATTATTTGCAGCTATGATGATGTTGTCTGCTATCAACGAACAAATGGACGATACAAATGAACTGCTGCAAAAGCAATTAAAAATGGTTGAAGGTATCATCAATGAATCCCAATCTGAAATGCGTGCTTTATTGCTTCATTTAAGGCCCATCAATTTGGAAGGCAAAACGTTGAAAACGGGAATTGAACAGTTACTGACGGAGTTGAAAACTAAAATACAAATTCAATTAAAATGGGAGATAGATGATGTTTCATTAGCGACAGGGATAGAAGATCATCTTTTTAGAATCGTTCAAGAGCTGCTGTCAAACACCTTACGCCATTCAAAGGCAACAGAATTAGAAGTCTATTTAAACCAATACCAAGATACCGTCCTTTTACGAGTCATTGATGATGGGATTGGTTTTGATCCAAAAGAAACAAAAGCAGGTAACTATGGGCTGCAAAATATCAAAGAACGAGTAAATGGTATGGGTGGTACATTTAAAGTTATTAGTTTTTTGAAAAAAGGCACAAGCATAGAAATCAAAATACCGCTTATCAAAGGAAGTGAGACGATATGATCAAAGTACTATTGATTGATGACCATGAAATGGTTCGTTTAGGTGTTTCTTCTTATCTATCCATTCAACCAGATATAGAAGTCATCGGGGAAGCTGAGAATGGGAAAATTGGTTATGAACAGGCTTTAGCTTTAAGACCAGACATTATTATGATGGATTTAGTGATGGATGTGATGGATGGGATCGAATCCACCAAAGCCATTATGGCCGAGTGGCCAGAAGCCAAAATTATTATTGTGACCAGTTTTATTGACGATGAAAAGGTTTATCCAGCTCTTGAAGCAGGAGCCGCCAGTTACATGTTGAAAACTTCCACTGCCAGTCAAATAGCCGACGCTATACGATCTACTTTTAAAGGCGAAACAATTTTAGAGCCAGAAGTCACTGGTAAAATGATGGAACGTTTGACTAAAAAACAACACCATGCACTTCATGATGATTTAACTAAACGAGAAAATGAAATTTTATTGCTGATTGCCCAAGGGAATTCTAATCAAGAGATAGCAGACGCTCTGTTTATTACATTGAAAACAGTAAAAACTCATGTCTCGAATATATTAGCCAAACTGGATGTCGAGGATCGCACACAAGCTGCCATTTATGCGTTTAAACATCATTTGATTCGCTAGAGGATAAAAGGTATAGCTGAAGAATACAGTCGAAATAACGTCTGTTTTGGAGTGTTAAGAAGGTACATAAAAACACCGGCAAGCCTATTTTAGTCTAATTCTCGCAAGGTAAAAGATATATACCATTCAAGAAATGGTTAATAAACAAGTTAGATTTTTATAAGGCATTAAACTTAACGTCTCGGAATAAACAGGGGATATCAACTAATTCAGTAGATTAAAAAGGTAAGGTACTCTCGGGTTCGGGAAAAAATATAGGTTGAACGTATTCTAACAGAAGCTTTAATAGAATAACAAAAAGCCTGGTTTCTCAATATTCATTGAGAAACCAGGCTTTCTGGAATATAAAATTTATCTTTTGAATAATAGTATAATAACTGATGGTTCTCGACTTACTTCGGTTCTAAAAAAAGTCGAACAAGTTTTATCTCATAAAAAGAGTGGGCAGGGAGATTGTCCCTACAAATGTGCTTACATTAATTTTGTCAGAAAATGTTTTTTTTAAGAGAGTGTGTTAAACTAACATTAGGAAGTCATTTGGAAGGGAGGACTCATAGACAAGTGTACCGTCTATGAAATAATATATGAAAATAGAGTTAACACAAAATGCGATCGATTGGTTTGAAGATGAAGTAGGGTTGATGCCTGGCGGAGGCGTACGATTTTTAGGAAAAGTTTATGGTAAAACAGATATTCATGAAGGGTTTTCTGTAGGAATGGATATTGCTCAACCCGGAGATGTTTTGGCGCAAGAAAAAATCAATGGGATAACTTATTTTATTGATAAAAACGATGAATGGTTTTTTAGCGGTCATGATTTACAAGTTGATTTTGACAAAAAAGCCGATGAACCTATTTACAAATTTATTGAACAAACAAAATAAAAAAGTCTTACTTTCAATTTTGAAAGTAAGACTTTTTTGTTTTATACAGGCATAATAACCGGTAAAACCATTGGATGGCGCTCAGTTTTTTCATATAAGAAAGGTTTAAGGCTCTCAATGATGGCTGATTTGATCATTTGTTCTGTCAGATTACCATCATTATTTGCTAATAATTTTCTAAGACTACGAGCAATAACGCGTTGGGCATCATTGATCAATTCGCCAGACTCGCGCATATAGATAAAGCCGCGTGATAAAATATCCGGACCTGCTAAAATTTCTTTAGCTTTGTAATCAATGGTAACAACAACCACTACTAAACCTTCTTCAGAAAGCAAACGACGATCTCTCAAAACGACATTTCCGATATCGCCAATGCCTTTTCCATCTACGTAGACATCACCAGCATCAAAGTGACCAGCACGTCGCGCAGAATCAGCAGTAAGAGCAAGCACATCTCCATTTTCTAAAATGAAACAATTTTCTTTTGGTAAGCCTACTTGTTCTGCAAGACCCGCATGAATTTTTTGCATACGGTACTCGCCATGAACTGGGACAAAATATTTAGGTTTCATCAAACGCAACATAAGTTTTTGTTCTTGTTGGCCACCGTGGCCAGAAGTATGGATGTTATTAACTTTTCCGTGAATAACATTTGCTCCAGCTTCGGATAATAAATTAATGACACGATTGACACTAGCGGTATTTCCAGGAATCGGCGAGCTTGAGAAGATCACGGTATCGCCGGGTTGAATAGAGATTTGACGATGAGTACCGTTAGCGATCCGGCTTAAAGCGGCCATCGGTTCGCCTTGCGATCCTGTACATAAAATAATGGTCTCTCTAGCAGGCAAACGATTTAATTCTTGTGCATCAATAAACGTCTCATCAGGTGCTGTGATATACCCCATCTGACGTCCCGTTACAACAGATGACTCCATGCTCCGTCCGAAAACAGCAATCTTTCTGCCTGTTTTGATTCCTGCATTTGCCACTTGTTCCAAACGTGAAATATTTGAAGCGAAAGTAGCAAATATGATTCGGCCTTCAACTTTTTGCATAATACTGGTAATGGATTCACCAACGCCTTTTTCAGATTTCGTAAAGCTTGGAATTTCTGCATTCGTACTATCTGATAGTAGCGCTAAAACACCTTCATCACCAATTTTAGCCATTTTGTGCAAATCTGCTGGTTGACCAACAGGAGTAAAATCGAATTTAAAGTCTCCAGTGGCTACAATATTACCTGGCGGTGTTTTAACCACAATCCCAAAAGCTTCTGGAATACTGTGTGTTGTTCTAAAGAAACTAACACTTGTTTTACGGAACTTAATAACATCATCTTCACCAATTTCATGTAGTTCAGTATCACGTAACAAGCCATGTTCATTTAATTTGTTTCGGATCAAGGCACTCGCAAGAGGGCCTGCGTAAATAGGAATATTAGCTTGTCTTAATAAGAAAGGAATACCACCGATATGATCTTCGTGACCATGAGTGATGACCAAAGCTTTTACTTTACTAATATTTTGAACAATGTAGCTGTAGTCAGGAATGACATAATCGATTCCCAATAAGTCGTCTTCAGGAAATTTGATACCAGCGTCAATAATGATGATCTCATCTTGAAATTGAACGCCATAGGTATTCTTACCAATTTCACCTAACCCCCCAATGGCAAAAACGGCTGCTTCATTATTTTTTATTGACGGTTTCATTTATTGAACTCCGTAAGGGCAAAATCCGGGTTTTTTTGTTCATAAGCCAAATGCTTTCCATCAACAGGTTGAACAAATTCAATATTGAAGGGGGTGTTCTGTTCAACTAAGTGACGCGCTTCTATCTCGGTTTCTGCGTCAAGATAAAGAGTTTTAGTCTCTTCGCGTTTTGGGTTTCTAATTTTTGTTTCTTGATAAGTGATTTTAAAAATCATGTTTTTCTCTCCTTTTAGTTGTCATTCTACTAATGACTTGATTTATTCATTTTTTGGTGAAGTATTTTTAATGCGTTTTGTTGCATATTGAAAAAACCATCAACATCTACTCAATTATTGATGATCGGATGAAACCACATCAGTTTTGTTTCATTTTATAAAGGCAAAACAAAATAGAAAAAATTCATAGCGAGTTGTTTTTTCTTCAACTCTAAATTAGGTTATAATATTTTTCCCGAACTGGTGGTTGTGGTAGTCTCACAACAGATAAACCTATTTTACCATAATTCAATAAGTAAGTATAGAAACTACGTTCATTCCTAAAGAAAAGCGCTCTAATTTAATAAAACCGTAAAGAAATCCTTCCGAATGACTGTTTCTTTAAGGATATTGTGCTATATTAATTAAGATAATCAACAATTAATATGGGTGCAAGGAGATGAATAGATGAAATTAATGTGGCGTTACCTAAAGAATTATAAGTTACTGCTATTATTAAACTTTTTATGTGTATTTGGTTTTGTCATCATTGAGTTAGGATTGCCGACCTTATTGGCTCTGATCATTGATGAAGGAATTGTAATGAATGAATATCCAGTTGTCCTTTATTACGGAAAATGGATGATTGCTTTAGCTGTTATTGGCTTAATAGGTTTAATAGGACTAGCTTTTGCAGGGAGCAGAATAACATCTAATATTGTTAGAGACATTAGGAATGATATTTTTATGTCTGTTCAATCTTTTTCCCATCGTGAATTTAATCAAATAGGTGTGTCCTCGCTAGTGACAAGAACGACGAATGATGCTTTTCAAGTAATGGTTTTTCTGCAGATGTTGTTACGATTAGGCATGATGACTCCTATCATGTTCATCTCTAGTTTTGTGATGATCGTCCGCACCAGCCCATCGCTTTCTTATGTAGCATTGATAGCGATTCCGTTTTTATTCGCAATCGTTTGGTTGATTGGTAAAAAATCTGAACCGTTATCTGAGCAGCAACAAGCAAATTTAGATGATATCAATCAAAATTTACGGGAGAATTTAACAGGTTTACGAGTTATCCGTGCATTTGTGAAAGAATCTTTCCAAGAAAGCCGTTTTGCTAAAGTAAATCAAAATTATGCATCTGTTTCAAAGAAATTATTTAAATTAATGGCTTTAGCGATGCCAGGTTTTTCAATTGCGTTTAATCTGATTTTAGCTGCAATTGTTTGGTTAGGGGCTGTTGAAATTCAAAACGGCGGATTACAAGTAGGTAGTTTAATTGCTTTTATAGAATATATTTTTCATGCTCTTTTTTCATTTATGTTATTTGCTAATGTTTTTATGATGTACCCTCGAGCCGCTGTTTCAGCTGAACGGATAGAAGAAGTCTTGCAAATAGAGCCTTCTATTGATGAAAATGAAACAGGAGTTACAGAAACCAAAACCCACGGTTATATTGCTTTCGAAAATGTAACCTTTGCATATCCTGGTAATACTGAGTCTCCTGTAATCAGAGATGTTAGTTTTACTGCCGATCCTGGTGAGACGATTGCTTTTATAGGCAGTACCGGAAGCGGGAAATCTACTTTGATTCAATTGATCCCTCGGTTTTATGATGTTACTAAAGGCCGAATTTTAATCGATGGAGTAGATGTCAGAGATTATCAATTGCGCGCATTGCGAAAGAAAATCGGCTTTATTCCGCAAAAAGCCTTGCTTTTTACTGGAACCATTTCACACAATATGCGGTTTGGAAAATGGAATGCAACTACTAATGAAGTAGAGGAGGCTTCCGATATTTCTCAAGCTAAAGATTTTATTCTCTCTAAACCCGATCAATACGAGGAATATTTAGCTGAAGGCGGCAGCAACATGTCGGGCGGCCAAAAGCAACGCTTGTCCATAGCACGTGCGATCATCAAAAAGCCGGATATCTATATTTTTGATGACAGCTTCTCAGCCTTAGATTATCAAACAGATGCCAGACTAAGAGAACGTTTGAAAGCCGAAACAAAAGAATCCGCTGTTTTGATTGTGGCACAACGTGTAGGTTCGATCAGACATGCTGACAAAATCATTGTTTTAGATAAAGGTGTCATTGTGGCACAAGGAAAACATGAAGAACTGTTAAAAACTTCAGATATTTACTATGCAATTGCGTCATCTCAATTGTCCAAGGAGGAATTAGCATGAGAGGATCATTAGTGGCCATTCGTCGAATATGGAGTTACGTTAAACCTTATAAAAAAGGGTTCTTCTCAGCGATTAGTTTAACAATCGTTTGCATGTTGATGAATGCTTTGCAGCCTTATATTATTGGACTGGCATTAACGGAACTTGGAATGAATGTGGCCGATATGCTTAAAGGCGTACCAGGAGCCAGTGTGAATTTTAGTTATGTTCGCCAAATCATTTACTTGATGGTAGGCGTTGCAGGAATCTATCAAATCACGCTTTATGTTTCATCGTATGTTATGACCAATGTAGTGCAAAATACGATGTATGATTTACGTGAAGAAATTGAAGGGAAAATCAATCGGCTGCCTGTTTCGTATTTTGACCGCAATCAACAAGGAAACATTCTGAGCCGTGTGACCAATGATGTGGATGCCATCAGCAACGCGATGCAGCAAAGTTTGATCCAAATCGTCAATTCTATTATGGGAATTATTTTTGCTGTTGCAATGATGTTGTACTTATCCGTTCCATTAGCGTTGGTGATTTTAATAATGATTCCCACTTCGTATTTGATATCAAAAATCGTTATTCGGAAATCCCAACCTTATTTTGTTGAACAACAAAATGCTTTAGGAGCTATGAATGGCCATGTACAAGAAAGTTTCACGGGCTTTTCAGAAATCAAACTATATGGAAAAGAACAAGACAAATTAGAAGAATTCAAAGTTATCAATCAGCGACTGAATACGTATGGGTTTAAAGCTGCATTTGTTTCAGGTATCATGAGTCCTTTGATTGGTTTTGTTTCCAATTTGGTTTACTTTGCAGTAGCGATGATTGGAGGTTTCTTTGTTATTCAAGGTGCTCTTTCTTTAGGTAATTTACAAGCTTTCACGCAATACATTTGGCAGATCAATCAACCACTTTCTCAGATAACTCAACTGTCAGGAGTTCTTCAAAGTGCTGCAGCTGCAATAGGAAGAGTATTCGAGATTTTAGATGAGCCAGAAGAAAAACCAGATACTGTTCAAGTAGCTTTACCAGAACCCGTTTTCGGCAATGTGGAATTTGAAAATGTAACATTTGGGTATACTAAAGAAAATACGTTGATCAAAAACTTAAACGTTAAAGTAAAAAAAGGGCAAAAAGTCGCTATCGTAGGACCGACTGGAGCTGGTAAAACAACTCTGATCAATTTATTGATGCGCTTTTATGATGTAGACAGCGGGGCCATCAAAATAGATGGAATCGACACAAAAACAATGGCTCGAAAGGATGTCCGGGCTCAGTTTGGAATGGTCTTACAAGATGCTTGGTTGTACAGCGGAACGATTGCGGACAATATTCGGTTTGGAAAATTGGATGCCACCGAATACGAAGTAGTAGATGCTGCTAAGACAGCCAATGTCGATCACTTTATCCGAACGTTACCAGATGGTTACAACATGATTTTAAACCAAGAAGCTTCAAACGTTTCATTGGGTCAAAAGCAACTGTTGACAATCGCACGAGCGATTATCTCTAACCCTAAAATCTTGATTTTAGATGAAGCAACTAGTTCAGTGGACACTCGTTTGGAAGCCTTGATCCAAAAAGCGATGGAAAAGGTTATGGAAGGCCGCACAAGTTTTGTGATTGCCCATCGCTTATCAACGATTCGCGATGCTGATTTAATTTTAGTCATGGACCAAGGGGAGATCGTT
Organism: Carnobacterium sp. CS13; assembly: GCF_016653495.1. NCBI lineage: Bacteria > Bacillati > Bacillota > Bacilli > Lactobacillales > Carnobacteriaceae > Carnobacterium > Carnobacterium sp. CS13. Next base: position 925,754 of record NZ_CP067364.1, read on the forward strand.
GAGCAAGGCAACCATCAAGAGTTGCTAAGCAAAGGCGGTTTTTACGAGAAACTATACAATAGTCAATTTAAGCAAACAGCAGACTAAAAAAGAATGATTGATCAAAGCAGTTTGGTTTTAAAGCTTACTATAGAAAGGTAGGGTAAAAAAATGCGTAAAAAGATGCTGTTTTTTGATATTGATGGAACGTTGTTAAATGACGAAAAAAAAGCGTTGCCTAGCACTAAGAAAGCCTTGAAAGAATTAAAGGAAAATGGTCATGAAATCGTCATTGCCACTGGGAGAAACTTGAGTTTAGCTCAAAGTGTTATTGATGAATTTGATTTTGATAATTATATTATTTGCAACGGTGCTGCAGGTTATTACCATAATCGCTTAGTTTATGAAAATAAATTAGACCGTTCAGAATTTGATCGTCTGCTTAAAGTGGCTGATACACAAAATCATGCTATCATCTATGAATCGGCAGAGGCCTTGAGAAGACGTCACGCTGAAACAAATATTAAAATGACTGCTGCTATGAAAAGTTTTGGTGCGGGAGTTCCTCCACAAGATCAGGATTACTATTTGCATCATCCCATGTATCAAGGGCTTATCTTTTATTCAGATTCAGAAAAGGCAGCTTATGAAAACGGACAGTTTCCTAAATTTAAATTTATTCGCTGGCATGATAGCGGTGTAGATATCGTACCGCATGATGGTTCTAAAGCACATACCATTTTGAAATTTGCTAAAAGCCAAGGGTTTGATATTGAAGACACAATAGCTTTTGGAGATGGACTGAATGATCTTGAAATGATATCAGAAGTTGGTATCGGAGTAGCAATGGGGAATGCTTTAGAAACAGTAAAATTAAGAGCAGATAAAATCACTTCCAATTGTAATGAAGACGGAATTTATGTTGCATTAAAAGAGCTTCATCTGATATAATGAACGTAAGTTATAAATAAGAGTTAAATCTTATTTATGGGGGTATAGCTCAGCTGGGAGAGTGTTTGGCTGGCAGCCAAAAGGTCAGGGGTTCGAGCCCCCTTATCTCCATCATCAAAAAAACGTTGATACTACGGTGTTTATCCCCGATTGTATCAACGTTTTTTATTTTTAAAGTCTGTTTTTTACCATTTATGCTCATAGCGTGTCCATAAATTTACTTTTACATCAAAGTAGTGAATCCACTAGGCTTACATTAAGAAAAGGCTTGCTTCATAACAACACAAAAAGAATGCTGCTAAAGTTATCAGCTAACTTTAGCAGCATTCTTTATTTTTCTTTACGATAAAATAGAAACGGTCTCATCTAATTGGAAGGGAGCTTTTTCATTGATATGGTCATAAAACATAATTCCGTTGATATGATCAATTTCGTGTTGAACCACAATGGCAGGATAATTTTTTAAACGAATCTTTTGGTTTTCTCCATTTAAGTCTACATAGGTTATTGTCACACGGCTGTGGCGAGGAACATATCCAGGTACGTCTCGATCGACAGACAAACATCCTTCGCCTTCCGCTAGACAAGCTCCTTGAACAGAATGACTGACTACTTTTGGATTTAACATCACTGTACTTAAAACGGGTTCATCTGAATCTTCCTCAGTACCAGGAATATGCACTGCAATAATTCGTTTTGAAATATCTAATTGAGGTGCAGCTAAGCCAACACCAGCTCGAAGTTGATATTTTTCAGCCATTTCAGGATCTTGACTGTTTTTTAAAAATTCCAGCATATCGTGGCCGAGTTTTTTTGTTTCTTCATTAATAGGTATAGTTACCTCTTCAGCTGATAAGCGTAAAGTAGGATTGCCTTCCCTGATAATATCATTCATTTTAATCATAGTTGTTCCACTCCTGTGTTTTGGTTGTCGATTATTTAGTATAAAAAGTAATATAGTATCAAACATCTTTATAATTTTAACAGTAAACCCAACAAATTGCACGTAGAATTATATTCAGAAAATTCTGAAGTAAAGCTTTTTTTTCAAAAAGAAGTGTGAGATAATCATGAACAAGAAATAACTACGTCTAAATCATCAGTTGAAGAAAGAAGGGGTCCAGTTTATGGAAGAAGCAAAAAAATATATTGATGAGGTTTATACGAAACTCATTAGTCGAGATCCGAACCAAGTGGAGTTCTTACAGGCTATACAAGAATTCTTCAGCACTATTGAACCTGTCTTTGCTGCACATCCAGAATTTATTGAACAAAACATTTTGGAACGTATAGTCGAACCTGAACGGATCATTCAATTTAGAGTCCCTTGGACAAACGATCAAGGAAGTGTTCAAGTAAATCGTGGTTTCCGCGTTCAGTTTAATTCCGCTATAGGCCCCTACAAAGGCGGTTTGCGTTTTCATCCGAGTGTAAACCAAAGTATCATAAAATTTTTAGGATTTGAACAAATTTTTAAAAACAGCCTAACTGGGCTTCCGATTGGCGGAGGGAAAGGTGGCAGTGATTTTGATCCCAAAGGCAAAACAGATGCAGAAGTGATGCGCTTTTGTCAAAGCTTCATGACTGAATTGCAACGCCATATCGGTCCAGATCTTGATGTACCAGCTGGGGATATCGGAGTGGGCGGAAGAGAAATAGGTTATTTGTATGGACAATATAAACGACTCAATGCTCCTCATGCTGGAATCTTAACTGGAAAGCCGTTGCTTCTGGGAGGAAGTTTAGCTAGAACTGAAGCCACGGGTTATGGAGTCGTTTATTTTATGAAAGAAATGTTGGAAGACAAAGGTCAAACACTAGAAAATAAAAAAGTGGTTGTTTCTGGCAGTGGAAATGTGGCTATCTACGCCATTCAAAAAGTTCAGGAACTTGGAGGAACGGTTATTGCTTGTTCTGATTCAACGGGTTATATCTTTGATCCTATAGGAATTGACTACGCAACAGTCAAACAGCTTAAAGAGGTTGAACGGAAAAGAATTGCAGAATATGTTGCACTTCATCCAACGGCTACTTACCATACAGGAAGCATTTGGGATTTAGAAGAACCTTACCAAATTGCCTTACCTTGTGCTACTCAAAATGAGATTAACGGACGCAAAGCTGAGCAGATGCTAAAACAAGGAGTGATCGCCGTTGCAGAAGGAGCCAACATGCCTGCTGATTTAGAGGCAATCCGTGTTTACCGACAAGCTCGAATTTTATATGGCCCTGGAAAAGCAGCTAATGCTGGCGGCGTGGCAGTCTCTGCTTTAGAAATGAGTCAAAATAGCCAACGGTTAAGTTGGTCCTTTGAAGAAGTTGATGAAAAGTTAAAAGAAATTATGAAAGCTATCTATTATGAAGTACGAGATACTGCTGCACAATATAGTACAAAAGATGATTTTGTTGCCGGAGCAAATATTGCCGGCTTCATTAAAGTTGCAAAAACAATGATTATTCAAGGAGTTATTTAAAAAGAAAAACAGGCCTTTTTAAGAGGTCTGTTTTTCTTTTTTTTAGAACAACTTTGTATTTACAAGAAGAGTTTTCTCTCAAAAAATTTAAAAGAGGAGAAAAATCTTAAAAAATGACTTTAAAATGATAAGGTTAGAAAATTTTAATCTGACAAAACGTTATGTGAAATAAAGAACAAGCGAACATTTTTTATTTATCTGTGTTGATTATAATACAGTTATATTTAAATTATATAACAGTTTTAGCTTAATTTAACGAAATTCTTTAAATAACATTAGAAAAAAACTCTTACAATTTAAAGATAAGGAGAAAAACGTGATGGTGAAAAAAATCACTAGCTTAATTTAATTTAAAGCATTTTAAAATTTCGGCTTAATGTATAAGCTTTTTGTAGGCTGAAGAGGGGTGATATACTTGCATATCAGCTGAAAGCGTGTTAAATTTGAATAGTAAATGGTTTACACTAATACAGTTTAAACGACTGTATAAAACAGCACCTTACAAAAACTAGATTGTAAAGAGAGAGGAATGGGTTACAAATGGCTAACAAGAAACAACCTGTAGATTTCGAAGCATTGTTAAGCACGATTGACGCGGCTTTTCCAATGGTACAAATCTTAGATAAAGATGGAAATGTTGTTAATAAAGACATCATGCCTGATTTATCAGATGACCAATTAGTTGAATTAATGGAGAGAATGGTATGGTCACGTATCTTACATGAACGCTCAATGGCTTTAGCTCGTCAAGGACGTTTAGGTTTTTACGCACCGACTGCTGGACAAGAAGCTTCACAAATGGCAAGTTACTTTGCTTTTGAAAAAGAAGATGAGTTATTCCCAGGATACCGTGATATTCCGCAACTAATTCAACATGGTTTACCTGTTTCACAAGCGTTCTTATGGTCTCGTGGACATGCTGACGGGAATAAATACCCTGCAGATCTACATGCTATGCCTCCACAAATCATTATTGGAGCACAAATCATTCAAGCTGCAGGTGCAGGTATTGGATTGAAAAAACGCGGCAGACAAAATGTTGCTTTCACTTACACTGGTGATGGCGGTTCATCTCAAGGGGACTTTTATGAAGGTATGAACTTTGCTGGAGCTTATAAAGCACCTGTAGTATTCTTCGTACAAAACAATGGCTATGCTATCTCTACCCCTCGTCACAAACAAACTGCAGCGACTACTTTGGCTCAAAAAGCTGTTGCAGCTGGGATTCCAGGAATCCAAGTAGACGGTATGGATCCATTAGCAGTTTATGCTGTTGCTAAACAAGCAAGAGAATGGGCAATTGCTGGGAATGGTCCTGTATTGATTGAGACAGTTACTTCTCGTTTCGGTCCTCACTCTACTTCAGGAGATGACCCAACACGTTACCGTGATCAAGAAAGTTTCGATTACTGGGAACAACGCGATCCACTGATCCGTTTCCGTAACTTCTTAACTGAAAAAGGATTATGGTCTGAAGAAAAAGAACAAGCCTTAATTGAAAAAACACAAGAAGACATTAAAGCCTCAGCTAAAGAAGCTGACCAAGCACCTAAACAAAAAGTTTCAGATTTCTTGAAGAGTATGCATGAAGAACCAACTCAAGTAATCGCTGAGCAAATTGCGGCTTTTGAAGCAAAGGAGAGTAAATAATCATGGCACAAAAAACAATGATCCAAGCGATTACTGAAGCGCTTGAACAAGAAATGGAACGTGACCAAGAGATTTTGGTTTTCGGTGAAGACGTAGGTAAAAATGGCGGAGTTTTCCGTGCTACTGCTGGACTTCAAGAAAAATTTGGTGAAGAGCGTGTTTCTGACACTCCTCTTGCTGAATCAGGTATCGGTGGAATGGCAATTGGACTAGCGCTTCAAGGCTTCCGTCCAGTTCCAGAAATTCAATTTATTGGATTTATTTTCGAAGTAATGGACTCAATCGTTGGACAAGCTGCTCGTACTCGTTACCGTATGAGTGGTACACGTAACTTGCCAATTACAATTCGTATGCCATTTGGTGGAGGAGTTCACACTCCAGAAATGCACTCAGACAACTTGGAAGGATTGATTACTCAATCTCCTGGTATCAAAGTAGTTATTCCATCAAACCCATACGATGCAAAAGGATTGTTGATTTCTTCTATTCGTGATAACGACCCAGTTGTTTTCATTGAACACATGAAATTATATCGTTCTTTCCGTGATGAAGTTCCTGAAGAATCTTACACTGTTCCTCTAGGGAAAGCTGCCATCACTCGTGAAGGTAAAGATGTTTCTGTCATCACTTACGGTGCTATGGTTCGCGAAGCAATCAAAGCAGCTGATGAACTTGAAAAAGAAGGTATCTCAGTAGAAATCGTTGATTTGAGAACTGTTTCTCCATTAGACATCGAAACAATCGTTGCTTCTGTAGAAAAAACAGGACGCGCAGTAATCGTTCAAGAAGCACAACGTCAAGCAGGTGTTGGCGCAATGGTTATGTCAGAAATTGCTGAACGTTCAATTCTTTCATTAGAAGCACCAATTGGTCGTGTAGCTGCTCCTGATACTGTCTTCCCGTTTGGTTTAGCTGAAAATGCTTGGTTGCCAAACGCAACTGATATTTCAGAAAAAGTAAAAGAAATTTACAACTTCTAATTTATTTAGATGAAGAGACGGTAGATGCAATCAATTTAATGCAAAGCGAATTGATTGCATCTCTTTATTTTAATAGCAACACTTAAAATTAGTTCTTGAAAAATAGAATTGCTAATAAAGAAGGGAAGATATCAAAAATGGCTTTTAAATTTAAATTACCAGATGTTGGTGAAGGAATGGCTGAAGGCGAGATCGTAAAATGGTTAGTAGCTGAAGGCGACGAAGTTAAAGAAGAAGATTCAATCGTTGAAATTCAAAACGATAAATCGGTTGAAGAAATTGCTTCTCCGGTTTCAGGTACAGTTAAAAAGATTTTAGTTGAAGAAGGAACTGTTGCAAACGTTGGAGATGTTATTATCGAAATCGATGCTCCAGGTCATGAAGATAATGAAGAAGCTGCAGTACCAACAACAACACCAGAAGCTCCAGCAGCTAATGCTCCAGCTCCAGCAGCTGCACCAGCAAGCGCAGGCGTTTCATTCTACCAATTCAAATTACCAGATGTTGGTGAAGGAATGGCTGAAGGCGAAATCGTAAAATGGTTAGTAGCTGAAGGCGACGAAATTAAAGAAGAAGATTCAATCGTTGAAATTCAAAACGATAAATCGGTTGAAGAAATTGCTTCTCCAGTTTCAGGTACAGTTAAAAAGATTTTAGTTGAAGAAGGAACTGTTGCAATGGTTGGACAAGCAATCGTTGAAATTGATTCTCCTGAACACAATACTGAAACTGCAACACCTGCTACATCACCAGAAGCTCCAGCAGCTGAAAGCGAAGCAAAAGATCCAGCAGCAGGCGCTTCAACAGATTCAAGTGTTGTAAAAACTTCTGACTCTAACAAACGTGTACTTGCTATGCCGTCTGTTCGTCAATTTGCTCGTGAAAACGATGTTGATATCAGCCTAGTTACAGCGACTGGTAAAAACGGACGCACAACAAAAGAAGACGTTGAGAACTTTAAGGAAAATGGTTCAGCAGCTCCAGCAGCAGCTCAAACTACTGAAACAGCTCCAGCAGCAGCAAAACAAGCTCCAGCAGCTAAAGCAGCAGCTCCAGCAAAACCATTCAAATCTTCTCAAGCAGAACTTGAAACTCGTGAACCAATGACAGGCATGCGTAAAGCAATTGCTAAAGCTATGGTCAACAGTAAAGCTACTGCACCGCATGTAACTTTGTTCGATGAAGTAGATTCTACTAAATTGATGGCACACCGTAAACGTTTCAAAGATGTTGCAGCAGCTAAAGGCGTTAAATTAACGTTCTTGCCTTATGTTGTTAAAGCTGTCGTATCTGTTTTACGCAAATACCCTGCTTTAAACGCTTCAATTGATGATTCAACAAACGAAATTGTTTACAAACATTACTTCAATATCGGAATCGCTACAGATACTGATCGTGGATTGTTTGTACCAGTAGTAAAAGATTCTGATGCGAAAAGTATCTTCTCTATCGCAGGTGAAATCACTGAACTTTCTGGCAAAGCTCAAGAAGGTAAATTAGCAGCTGGTGAAATGAGCAATGGTTCTATTTCAATCAGTAACATTGGTTCAATCGGTGGCGGCTGGTTCACTCCAGTTATCAACTACCCTGAAGTAGCTATTTTAGGAGTTGGCCGAATTGCTAAAAAAGCAATCGTAAATGCTGACGATGAAGTAGTAGTAGCACCAGTTATGCAACTGTCATTAAGTTTCGACCACCGTATTATCGATGGCGCAACTGCTCAAAAAGCGATGAATGAATTGAAAACATTGCTTGGCGATCCAGAATTATTATTAATGGAAGGGTAAAGGTGAGCAAAGAATGGTAGTAGGAGATTTCGCAATAGAATTAGATACAGTTGTTATTGGATCAGGCCCAGGAGGCTATGTTGCAGCAATCCGTGCAGCACAAATGGGACAAAAAGTAACCATTGTTGAAAAAGGCAATATCGGCGGTGTTTGTTTAAACGTCGGTTGTATTCCTTCGAAAGCATTGATCAGTGCCGGCCATCATTACCAAGATGCTATGCACTCTGAAACTTTTGGTGTAACTGCTGAAAACGTGGTTTTAGATTTCGCAAAAACACAAGAATGGAAAGACAATAAAGTTGTTAAAACACTTACTAAAGGTGTTGAAGGTTTATTGAAAAAAAATAAAGTTGAAATTTTAAGAGGAGAAGCTTATTTTAACGATGAACACACAATGCGTGTCATGGGTGAAACAGCTGCTCAAACTTATTCATTCAACAATGCCATTATTGCAACTGGTAGCCGTCCAATTGAAATCAAAGGCTTCAAATTTGGCAAACGCGTTATCGATTCAACTGGCGGTTTAGCATTATCTGAAGTTCCTAAAAAATTAGTAGTTGTCGGCGGAGGCTACATTGGTAGCGAACTAGCCGGAGCTTACGCTAACTTAGGCGCTGAAGTTACTATTTTAGAAGGTTCTCCTTCTATTATGCCGACATTTGAAAAAGATATGATTAAATTTGTAACAAATAATTTCGCTAAAAAAGGCGTAACTATTGAAACATCTGCAATGGCTAAAGAAGCTGTTGAAACTGAAGACGGTGTAACGGTTAAATACGAAGTAAACGGTACTGAAAAATCAATCGATGCTGACTATGTAATGGTAACTGTAGGACGTCGTCCAAACACCGATGAACTTGGCCTAGAACAAGCAGGCGTTGAATTAAACGACCGCGGTTTGGTCACTGTTGATGAACAAGGACGTACAAGTGTGAAAAATATTTTTGCTATCGGAGATATTGTTCCAGGCGCTGCATTAGCTCATAAAGCAAGTTATGAAGCTAAAGTTGCTGCTGAAGCAATCTCAGGTAAAAAAGTAGCTGTTGATTATAAAGCAATGCCAGCAGTAGCGTTTACAGATCCAGAATTAGCAGTTGTTGGGCTAACTCTTGCTGAAGCGAAAGAAAAAGGATTAGATGTTAAAGCATCTAAATTCCCGCTAGCTGGTAACGGACGTGCACTTTCATTAAATGCAACAGAAGGTTTTGTACGTTTAGTAACTACTAAAGAAGATGGCGTTTTAGTCGGAGCTCAAATTGCTGGTGTAAGTGCTAGTGATGTGATTGCTGAAATAGGACTAGCTATTGAAGCAGGAATGGTAGCAGAAGATATTGCTTTAACAATCCATGCTCACCCATCTTTAGCTGAAACGGTAATGGATGCTTCTGAACTAGCATTAGGTTTACCTATCCACATGTAAAAACGAATCGTTAAAATATAAAATCTAATCCTAATGGTTTAGTCGTCTTCATTGTTCCAATAAAGACGTGTTTGGACTGAAAAAAGGCCTTTATTCTATAGTGAATAAGGGCTTTTTTTGTATTTAAGGAAAGGCTAGCCAAAGGCTGAAAGTTAAAAATAACCTAATCAATCTAGAGTTTGGTATAATAAAACCAAGGAGTTTTTTAGTTAAAGGTTATAAATAGAATTCATTCTAATTTATTGGTATTATCGGAGGAGATAAAGTGAGGGAAAATCGAAATAAAAAAATAATGATTGCTGGTACAAACGAGACAGCTTATCAATTTGGCTTCTTAAGCATGATGAAATTAAAATTAAGAGAAGTGACTTTTTTTCGATTGCCGCATTTGAAAGAAGAAACTGTAATGGATCTAAAGTATGCAACGTCTTTATTTTCGACTGGTTCATTTGTTGTTGGCAATGAGAAAGATTTTCAAGATACAGATATTTTAGTCATAACGGCAACAGAAGAAAAAATGGAGGATGAAACAGAGTCCAGCTTTTTAAGAAGAAATATCTTATTGGTCAGAAAGATCATCAACCAAGCTATGGCTAACCAGTTTAGTGGCTTAATTTTAATTGCGACTGAACCAACAGATATTTTTACTTATCTAGTATGGAAGTTTTCGGGACTTCCTAAAGAACGGATTTTTGGATTAGGTACTTATATTGATTCGATGTTTTTGCAACAGTTGCTAAGCCAAAAAATGCTTGTTTCATTACGAGATGTCAATGCATTTATTATTGGCGGAAGTTCGGGAAAACATAAAATAGCTGCTTGGAGCCGATCAAACGTAGGCGGAAATCCCATTTTAAGTTTAACAATGGATCCAAACAGCGGTGTTGATCAAGAAGATATGTTTGAAATGGAACAAAAAGTTTTGGAACGAACACTTTTTTCAGAAAAAGCTGAATCGTATTTTACAGATGCTTCCGCTTTGATTAAATTGGTTCAATTCATATTGAACAACGAAGAAGCAATCGTTCCCCTAGTGCATTTAGGAGATATTGAAGGCTTATCTGATATTCCTTTAGCTCTTCCGGTTTCGTTAGGAGAAAATGGCATTCGTAAAGCTACAGGATTTGTTTTTTCGGATTCTGAGAAAAAAGAACTAGTTACAGTGGCTAAGGAAATTAGGCAGCAATTGGATTGGATTGAAAAAGGATAGGAGAGAAAACGATGGACAATAAAAGTTATAGCTATCCAATGGATTATGAATGGTCAAGAACAGAGATGACAGATGTCATCAATTTATGGCGGGCAGTAGAATTAGCTTATGAAGCGGGAATAAGTACCCAAGAATTTTTAACAAAATACCAAAAATTTAAAGAAGTCATTCCCTCTATTGGAGAAGAAAAAAAATGGGGTCGAGAGTTTGAAGCTGTTTCTGGTTATTCTCTTTATCAAGCGGTGAAAGAAGCAAAAGGTACGAATAAAAAAACCTTTCGTTTAGAAAATCGCTGATTAAGAAATTGCCGACTAGTGTGTTGAAAAAAAGAAAGGAAGTGCGCATTTGGAGCAAATAGAAAAAAGAGATCATTTGATCAAAGAATGGATCAAGGAAGCTGCAGCAATTAGCAAAAATTCCTTTAACAATGAACTTATTGTTCAAGAAAAAACAAACCGAACAGACTTGGTGACAAACATTGATAAAGAAATCGAACAGTTTTTTATTCAGAAAATCAATCGCTATTTTCCTGAAGAGCGGGTATTAGGCGAAGAAGGTTCGGGACATCAAATGACGGATTTGAAGGGCATCGTATGGATAATAGATCCAATTGATGGAACGTTAAATTTCGTGAATCAGCAAAATGATTTTGCAATAATGATCAGTATTTATGAAGATGGTGTAGGCCAATCAGGGTATATCTATGATGTTATGCGAGATGAACTCTACACTGCTTACAAAGGACAAGGGGCTTATCTAAATGATCAGAAACTGCCTAGAGTAGAAGATAAAGCTTTGGGTCAAGGCTTGATTGCTATCAGCTATCGTTTAATCTCTAAAGAAAATAATGAAGCAGCAAAAAAAATCGGGAAAACCAGTAGCGGAGTACGAATGATTGGTTCTGCTGGGCTTGAAACAGTCCATGTTGCTACAGGAAGATTGGTTGCTTACTTAGGAGCGTCGTTAGCTCCTTGGGATATCGCGGCAGGCAAAATTATTGCAGAAGAAGTTGGATTGCTCTACACTCAATTGGATGGTCAACCGATCGATTTGTTAAATAAAAATGCTACGATTGTAGCTACGCCCGCAGTGCATAAAGAAGTAACAGACATTTACCGTAACGAAATTAAATAAATAGGGCTCAACGCATTGAAATATAGAGATGTGGATCAAAATTAGTGAGAAAACTGGCTTCAGGGTGAATAGCTGGCAGGCGGCCTATTGCTATGAAGCTGGATAATGAAGCGGTTGCATAAAAAAATAATAAAAATATACCGTTCTCATAGATTTTTTTCTTTTCAAAGGGTTGATTTAATGTTAGACTAGACAAGTTGATAGTTGTCTTCATAAGTTTTCAATGCGTTTTCATTCTGAATTGTGCAAAAACTTATGAAAAGTTCAAGTGCATAAATTGGATTGAATAATTTTTATATTGATAGATAGCGAATCAGAAGCATTGAAATAACGAGAAGAATCTTGGAGGAATAGATTAATGAAAAAAAGAGAAGATATTAGAAACGTAGCCATTATTGCCCACGTCGACCATGGTAAAACAACATTGGTAGACGAGTTGTTGAAACAATCGGATACATTGGATTCACATAACCAATTAGCTGAAAGAGCAATGGATTCAAATGACATTGAAAAAGAACGTGGAATCACTATTTTAGCAAAAAACACTGCTGTAAAATACAAAGACACTCACATTAATATCATGGACACACCTGGTCACGCGGATTTCGGTGGAGAAGTTGAACGGATTATGAAAATGGTTGATGGTGTTATCTTGGTAGTCGATTCTTATGAAGGTACGATGCCTCAAACACGTTTTGTATTAAAAAAAGCGTTAGAGCAAAAATTGACTCCTATCGTTGTAGTAAACAAAATCGATAAAGATGCTGCTCGTCCTGCTGAAGTTGTAGATGAAGTACTTGAATTATTTATTGAATTAGGAGCAGACGATGAACAATTAGAGTTTCCAGTTATTTATGCTTCTGCAATGAACGGAACAAGCGGATTAACAGATAACAAAGAAGAACAGGAACCAACAATGGATTATGTCTTTGACACAATCATTTCAGAGATTCCTGCACCGATTGATAATAGTGACGAGCCTCTTCAATTCCAAGTATCTCTATTAGATTATAGTGATTATCTTGGACGTATTGGTATTGGTCGTGTGTTCCGCGGAACCATTAAAGTCGGAGACCAAGTTACGTTAAGCAAGTTAGACGGTTCAACTAAGAACTTCCGTGTAACTAAATTATATGGATTCTTTGGTTTGCAACGTGTCGAAATAAACGAAGCAAAAGCAGGGGAACTTATTGCAGTATCAGGTATGGAAGATATCTTTGTTGGAGAAACAGTAACACCGATTGATCATGTAGAACCATTACCAATTTTGCATATTGATGAACCAACATTGCAAATGACTTTCTTAGCAAACAACTCACCGTTTGCTGGTCGTGAAGGAAAATGGGTTACTTCTCGTAAAATTGAAGACCGCCTAATGGCAGAGTTGCATACCGATGTTTCTTTATTGGTAGAAAACACTGATTCTCCTGACGTATGGATCGTTTCCGGTCGTGGAGAGTTGCATCTTTCTATTTTGATTGAAAACATGCGTCGTGAAGGGTATGAAATTCAAGTTTCACGTCCTGAAGTTATCCTTAAAGATTTTAATGGCGTTCAATGTGAGCCGTTTGAATTGGTTCAAATTGATACTCCAGAAGAATATATGGGATCTATTATTGAATCACTAAGTGCACGTAAAGGCGAAATGCAAGACATGGTCAACAATGGAAATGGTCAAATCCGTTTGACTTTCCTAGCTCCTGCTCGTGGTTTGATCGGTTACTCGACAGAGTTTCTATCAATGACACGTGGTTACGGAATCATGAACCACACATTCGATCAATACTTGCCGCGTATCAAAGATAAAATCGGTGGACGTCGTCACGGTGCTTTAGTTTCAACTGAAACAGGAAAAGCTACCACTTACGGAATTATGGGAGTTGAAGATCGTGGAACGATCTTTATCGAACCAGCTACTGAAATATACGAAGGTATGATCGTAGGAGAAAATGCTCGTGAAAATGATATCACGGTCAATATCACAAAAGCTAAACAAAAAACTAACGTTCGTTCAGCCAATAAAGACCAAACAAACGTTATCAAAGCTCCACGTCATTTGACTTTAGAAGAATCATTAGAGTTTATTGCTGATGATGAATATTGTGAAATCACACCGTTGTCTGTACGTTTACGTAAACGTGTTTTGAACAAAGGTGAACGTGAAAAATCTGCGAAGAAAAACAAAGCATCACAAAACGGCTAAGGATGTTGAAAAAGATTTCAAGGACAAGAAATTTTGTTCTTGAAATCTTTTTTTATTATAAAAGTAACCGTTATCACAAAGAGGAAAGAGAACTAATTAGAAAATCCTAATCTTTGATATTGTTGGATGGTCGTTTTGTTGATATAATGAAACTGTTACATCAGAAGAAGGTTCGTGAATAGTCAGCGAGTTATAAAAAATAAAAATCAGAAAAATAAAGGAGGCCACAGGCTTCTTTTAGCCGTTGATATGAAAAAACTGAAATATCTAGACTATTATATTTTTATCCCATATTTGGTTCTTTCCGTATTTGGTGTTTTAATGGTTTACAGTTCAAGTAGTTACATTGCCATTAGTCAATACAATAATCCGGAATATTATTTTATTAAGCAAGCTGCATTTGTAGGAATGGGTTTAGTGCTTAGCTTGTTTATCTTCTTATTAAAATACGACAACTTAAAACATAGAAAGATAATTATGTGTGCTATTGGGTTGATTGTAGGATTGTTAGTATACTTGCTCATTTTCGGAAAAGAAATAAATGGAGCAAAGGGTTGGTTAGATATTGGTCCTGTTGGCATTCAACCAGCTGAGTTTGCTAAAATAGCTGTTATTTGGTATTTTGCGTACATCTTTTCGCGAAGACAACATCAAATCGTCCATAATTTCTGGTCTTCAATGAAGCAGCCGATTATTTTATTTGGGACTATCTTATTATTGATTGCTATTCAGCCTGATATAGGCGGAGCGGCTATCATTTTAGTTATCGGTGTTATTATGATTTTTGCTAGTGGTGTTTCTACTAAATTAGGCATCACAATGGGTGCATTAGGAATAACTGTTATTCTAGGTGTGGTAGAATTGGTACAGATTTTCGGAACAAAGCTGCCTTTTCTCCAGCCTTATCAATACGATCGGTTTTTGGCATTTTGGGATCCTTTTGAAGTATCGCAAAGCGCTGGATTGCAACTGGTCAATTCGTATTATGCACTCAGTCGCGGAGGACTTTTTGGCGTTGGTATTGGACAAAGTGTACAAAAAACAGGTTATCTGCCTGAGCCGTACACAGACTTTATTATTTCGATTTTAGGTGAAGAACTAGGCTTAATTGGTGTATTGTTTGTTTTAGGGCTCTTCATCTTTTTAGTCCTAAGAATTTACCTTGTTGCTATCCGGACGAAAGATCCCTTTGGCTCGTTGCTTTGTATTGGAATAGCTACCATGTTTTTAATACAAGGTTCCATCAATTTGGGAGGAGTGCTAGGATTGCTTCCCATAACTGGAGTAACATTCCCTTTTATAAGTTACGGGGGCTCCAGCACGCTGGTATTAACAATTTCAATAGGTTTGATCCTGAATGTTAGTGCGTTAAATAAAATGCGCGGACAGAATGAAAAAAATGCAAAATAGAGACTGTTTTTTGTTTAACACACACAAATAAAAATGCCTCTTAACATAGAGGCATTTTTTGTTAATATTTGCCTAGATAGACTTGATTCGTTAAGATAAACGAATCAATAAAAAAAAGTATATGAGGAGTGGGGAAATGGAGAAAGTTTTAGTAGCAAATCGTGGAGAAATAGCGATCCGGATATTTAGAGCTTTAACAGAACTACATATTGGAACTGTCGCTGTTTACGCACAAGAAGACGAAGGGGCGGTTCACCGTTTTAAAGCAGATGAAGCTTATCTAGTTGGAAAAGGCAAAAAACCGATTGAAGCCTATTTAGATATTGAAGATATGATTCGAATCGCGAAGGATGCTGGAGCAGATGCCATCCATCCAGGATATGGTTTTTTATCTGAAAACATTGAGTTCGCTAAACGTTGTGAAGAAGAAGGTATTACGTTTATTGGCCCAAAATTGTACCACTTAGATATTTTTGGCGATAAAATCAAAGCAAAAGAAGCAGCGATTCAAGCAGGAATCCAATCCATTCCAGGATCTGACGGACCGGTTGCTGGTTTGGAAGAAGTGAAAGCCTTTGGTGAAAAACATGGCTATCCGATCATGATCAAGGCGACTCTTGGCGGTGGCGGTCGAGGTATGCGTGTCGCTCACTCTGCAGAGGAAGTCAAAGACAGTTTTGAACGTGCACGCAGCGAAGCTAAATCGGCTTTTGGGAACGATGAAATTTATGTGGAACGCTATATTCGTGATCCAAAGCATATTGAAGTTCAAATATTAGGAGATACTCATGGGAACGTGATTCATTTATACGAACGCGATTGTTCTGTTCAAAGGCGTCATCAAAAAGTAGTTGAAGTCGCACCGTGCGTGTCCATTTCAGATGATCTTCGCAATAGGATGTGTCAAGCGGCTGTTCAATTGATGGAACACGTAGGCTATGTTAATGCAGGAACCGTCGAATTTTTATTGGAAGGTTCGGAATTTTACTTCATTGAAGTCAATCCGCGTGTCCAAGTGGAACACACTATTACTGAGATGATTACAGGAATCGATATTGTCCAAGCTCAAATTCAAATTGCGCAAGGTTTAGATTTGCATAAAGATATTCATATTCCGGAACAAGCAGATATTCCGTTGATCGGAGCAGCTATTCAATGCCGGATCACAACAGAAGATCCGCTAAATAATTTCTTGCCTGATACAGGTAAAATTGATACGTACCGTTCGCCAGGTGGATTCGGTATTCGACTAGATGCAGGAAATGGTTTCCAAGGTACGGTTGTTTCGCCGTTCTTTGATTCATTGCTTGTTAAAGCTTGTACACATGCTTCAACGTTTGAATTAGCCGTTCAAAAAATGGAACGAGCTTTAAAAGAATTTAGAATTCGCGGAGTGAAAACCAATATACCTTTTATGCAAAATGTTATTTCTCATCCTATCTTTTTAACGGGCGAAGCAAAAACGACGTTTATTGATACTTCACCAGAATTATTTAAATTTTCAAAGGTACGTGATAGAGGAAATAAAACCATGAAATACATTAGCAATATCACTGTCAATGGATTTCCTGGAATTGAGAATGCCGAAAAGAAATTTTATGAACCAGCTAGAAAACCAAAGCATTTGGTTTTATTAGATGAAGGGTATAAGAGTGCAAAAAACATTCTTGATCAACAAGGAGCAGATGCAGTAGTAGAATGGGTCAATCATTCGAAAGAAGTTTTATTAACAGATACAACCTTTAGAGATGCACATCAAAGTTTACTAGCTACTCGTGTACGAACTCAAGACTTTTTAGCGATTGCTGAGGAAACTGAAAAAGCGATCCCGCAATTATTCTCATCAGAAATGTGGGGAGGAGCTACTTTTGATGTTGCTTATCGATTCTTAAATGAAGACCCATGGGAACGTTTAAGCAAATTAAGAGAGAAGATGCCGAATACCTTACTCCAAATGTTATTTAGAGGATCCAATGCTGTAGGGTATCAAAATTATCCTGATAATGTGATTGAAGCCTTTATCCAACAAGCGGCAAAAAATGGAATTGATGTGTTCCGTATTTTTGATAGCTTAAATTGGATTCCACAAATGGAAAAAAGCATTCAATTTGTCCGCGATACGGGTAAAATTGCAGAAGCAGCCATTTGTTATACAGGGGATATCAATGACCCGGCAAGAGACAAATATACTGTCGAATACTATAAACAAATGGCTAAAGAATTAGAAAACCAAGGAGCTCATATTATTGCAGTCAAAGATATGGCTGGAATCTTAAAACCACAAGCCGCTTATCGTTTGATTAGCGAATTAAAAGCCAGTGTTGATCTGCCGATTCATTTGCATACTCATGATACGAGCGGCAATGGTATTTTCACATATGCTTCAGCTGTCAAAGCAGGAGTAGATATTGTGGACGTAGCTATGAGCGCGATGAGCGGGGCGACTAGCCAACCTAGTATGAATAGTTTGTACTATGCCTTATTAGATGCTGAGCGCTGCCCGACATTCAATATCGAAAACGCCCAACAAATCAACCATTACTGGGAGGATGTACGGACACGTTACAGTGATTTTGAAAATGGAGTCAATTCGCCTCAAACAGAAGTCTATCAACATGAAATGCCTGGTGGACAATACACCAATTTGCAGCAACAGGCCAAAGCTGTTGGTTTGGAAAACAAATGGGATGATGTAAAGAAAATGTATGCTGTCGTGAACCAAATGTTTGGTGACATTGTTAAAGTGACGCCTTCTTCCAAAGTTGTGGGCGATATGGCTTTGTTCATGGTTCAAAATAAATTGACCGAAAAAGATGTCTATGAAAAAGGGATGGAGATTGATTTCCCTGAATCGGTTATTAGTTTGTTCATGGGAGATTTAGGACAACCTACTGGCGGTTTTCCAGAAAAACTGCAAAAAATCGTTTTAAAAGGCAAACAACCTATCACGGTTCGACCAGGAAGTTTAGCAAAATCGGTTGACTTTGAAAAGACAAAAAAAGAATTAGCGGACAAAATAGGACAAGAACCATCAAACGAAGACGTGCTTAGTTACATCATGTATCCAGAAGTCTTTTTAGATTACCGTAATAATTATGAACAATTTGGTGATGTGACGGTGTTAGATACGGTAACGTTCTTCCATGGTATGCGAACAGGGGAATCGATTGAAGTTCAAATTGAAAAAGGAAAAACTCTTATTATCAAATTGAATCAAATCGGTGAGCCGGATTCGGAAGGAAATCGTATTATTTACTTTGACTTAAATGGACAAGGCAGAGAAGTAGTTGTAAAAGATTTTAGCATTACAAGTACAGCCGCAGTCCGTAGAAAAGCTGAACCAACGAACAAAGAGCATATCGGAGCAACCATGCCAGGTTCAGTTATCGAAGTATTAGTAGCAAAAGGAGACCGTGTTAGCCAAGGAGAACCTATTGTTATTACTGAAGCAATGAAAATGGAAACGACTATCAAAGCTAATTTCGATGGAGTCATTGATCAAATTTATGTGGAGTCAGGCGACGTAATTGAAACAGGCGACTTATTGATTGAAATGATTGCAAAATAAGCTCTTAAGAAACTAGCAAGGAGGCCAATAGGATGAAAACTATTTTGAGAGCTCTACCCATTTTTATTCTCTTGATGATGTTAATATACTGGGTTCCTCAAATCGCATCCAACAGTCCTTCTGAAATCATTACACAAAAAACTAAACTGCAAGAGGTTAAAAAAGAAAGCAATTCTAATCAATCAACTCTTCTTAAACAAGATACTCTCCCTGAAGCAGGAATGGGAGAGTACATGGGAAAAGCGATTGAGACTATTCAAGAAAAATATGGTGAACCTTTGCGGATCGACCAAACAGCCTATGGATATGACTGGTGGGTCTACGGAGAAGATGAGCAAGATTATTTTCAAATAGGAGTTTCTCACGAAGGCAAAATTACAAACGTCTTTGTCTTAGGTTCTCAATTAGACGTCTCTCCTTTTCAAATAGGAATGGACGTTACTGAAATTTACCAAATCGCTATGTTTTATCCCACGTTCTCTATTGATTATCAAGAAGAAACGTACATGCTTGAATTATCGGAAAATGATTTGAATTTCCATCCTTTAATTGCTTTCGAAAATCAAACATTTGCTATCTTGATGGTTGACCGGAAAACAAATGAAGTGAATGCTGTGCGCTATTTAGATAAACGTTCTTTACTACAACTAGGTGTTTACGAAATTGCTTCGCAAACGCCGGTGCCTCCTGTAAAGCATCAAGATGAAGAACTAAATGATATTTACGCAAGCAATCACCGAGAAATTTTAGAAATACTCAATAACTTGCGGCAGCGTTATGAGATTCCAGAACTCGTTTATAGTGAAGAACTCTCATCAATTGCAGATAGTGTTTTTTCTTATCAAGAAAAACTTTACGCTGCTGATTTACTTGAGAAGGACAATGCTGAAGTTCAGAAACAACTAGATGAAGAAAAATCGTCTAGCGAAGGAACACTTGATGATGATTCGGAAATTGAAGCGTTTATTGAAGAAGACGCAACAACTGAAGAAACTCAATTGGGTGATTATCCGCCATTAACAAGCGAGCAGATTCAAATGAAGTTGGAAATGGAACAAGTTAAAGTAGCTGATACTCGTGTTTTATATTTTGACCAATCGGCTGATTCTACTTGGCTGACGACTTTTTGGTTCAGTCTAGAGAATCAGCGTAGATTATTAACGGATCCGGAAATGAAGCGTTTTGGAATTTCATTTCGTGGTCAAGAAGTTCTTTTGATGCTAGATAAAGAAGCAGAAAATAGTGAGTGAACAGGGAATGCTTTTCAGAGTAAAAAGGAAAGAACGAGGATTGCATAAGGAGGGTGGATATGGAGTTAGTTCTGAATGAACGTCAAGGCTTGATTGTGTGGGTCTACAGTTTAAGGCATTTAAAAACATTAAAACGATTTGGTCTTATTCATTATGTATCAAAAAAAATGAAATACGTTGTTATTTACATCAACCGTTCAGATATGGAAATGACAGAAAAGAAAATCAAAGAATTACATTTTGTTCGACAAGTAGAACCCTCTTACAGACCACTGATCAATATGGATTTTAAAGAGACTCTCGAAAAAATAGCTCCTAGAAAAGAGGCTGAGGGTGTAGTAGAAATCAAGGAAGATCCCTTGGCAATTAATGACATGTCTGATAGAAAATAAGAGCAGTTAAAAGGGTGATAGCAACTATCACCCTTTTTTAGAGAAAAAATTAGTGGAAAAGGAACGGTGTTAGATGAGAGTGATTTCAGGCGAGTATGGCGGAAGAAAATTAAAAGCAGTTCCTGGTATAAATACGAGACCGACAACTGATAAAGTAAAAGAATCATTGTTTAATATTATTGGTCCTTATTTTGACGGAGGAAACTGTTTGGATTTATTTGCTGGAAGCGGCAGTTTATCTATTGAAGCTGTCTCACGAGGATGCGACCATGCTGTTTTAGTCGATCAAAGTCCAGCAGCCATTAAAACCATCAAAGAAAATATCACGATGACAAAAGAACCAGCTAAATTTGAAGTTTTTAGAAATGATGCTAATCGAAGTATCGAAGCATTGGCCAGTAAAAAAAGAACATTTGATTTGCTTTTTCTAGATCCGCCTTATATGGAACAAGATATTGTAAAACAAATAGAAAAAATCATGGCTGCAAATCTTTTAACAAATCAAGCATTGATTATTTGCGAAGTGGGACGAAAGGTCGATTTGCCGGTAGAAATTAACAGAGCTAAAGCATTCAGGACTGAAGTTTACGGAGCTAGTAAAATTGTTATGTATCAAGTAAGTGAAGAAGGAGTCGTGGCAGATGTCTAAAGTAGCGCTTTTTCCAGGAAGTTTTGATCCGTTTACAAATGGTCATGTAGACACGGTTGAACGAGCAGCAAAAGTTTTTGACCGGGTTGTTATTGCTGTAGCAACGAATACTTCAAAAAAATCTTTATTTAATACTGGCGAAAAAATGGAATTGATCCAGCAGGCTGTTGCCCATATTGGAAATGTAGAAGTAATGGAGCACTCAGGTGGATTGACGATTTCTTTAGCCCAACAAATTGGAGCAGATGCAATGATTCGCGGTTTACGTAACATACAAGATTTTGAATATGAAATGAATATTGCCGCTATGAATAAATTACAAGATGCTGAAATTGAGACAGTTATCTTAATGGCTTCAGAAAAATACCGCTTTTTAAGTTCAAGTTTAATCAAAGAAGTGGCCTCTTTTGGAGGGGATATTTCTGAACTGGTTCCTGCTAATGTAAACCACGCTGTTAAAGAAAAATACAACAATACTGAAGCATAAAACTAGAGGTTTTATACTTTAAGCCAATCTTGTTACGTAAAGGATGAGTAAAATGAAAAAACAAACGGTTTTAAAACGAATCGGATGGGTTAGTTTAATTTTGCTGATTATTTTAGGATTTTTTTTACCGTTGCCCTACTATATTGAAGCACCTGGCTCAGCTGTTCATTTGTCTGAACTCATCGAAGTGAACAACCAGAAAGACAAAAATGCAGGAAGTTATATGCTGACAACAGTTTCGATTAGGCAAGCGACCCCTTTAACATACTGGATGAAATATTTGCCCTTTCATGAAGGAGTAACTGAAGAAGAACTTTTTGGAATGACGACTACGAGTGAAGAATACGATAACTTGCAAAAGTATTATATGGACAGTTCAATTAATGCAGCAATCGAATTAGCTTATCAAACAGCTGGAGAAACGTATACATTAACGTATAACGGCATTTATGTTATGTCCATTTTGCCAGGTTCTGGTTTTGCCGGAAAGCTGGAAATCGGAGATACGGTAAGCGCTTTGGATGGACAAACATTTAAAAGCTCCGCAGAATTCATGGATTATGTCAAACAGCAAAAGATTGGGAAGGATCTAACCGTTACTTATCAGCGCGATGGCATAGCGGGCGTAGTTACTGCTCCGTTGATGGAGATGGAACAAAAGGTGCCTGGCTTAGGAATCAGTTTGGTCGATCACACAACCATTGAAACGGCTATTCCCGTCATCATTAAGACAGACGAAATTGGCGGACCTTCAGCAGGTTTTATGTTTGCGTTACAAGTCTATACGCAACTGGTTGGGGAAGATTTGCGTCAAGGACAAGAGATAGCAGGGACAGGAACGATTTCTCCTGATGGAACAATTGGTCGAATCGGCGGTATTGAAAAGAAAGTGGCCGCAGCTGATAAAGAAGGAGCAACGATTTTTTTTGCACCAGATGACACCATTGACCCAGTCATCCGAAAACAGTATCCTGCTTTACAATCGAACTACCAAGAGGCATTAAAAGCCGCAGCAGAGATTGGTACAGAGATGACTGTTGTACCCGTTAAAAGCTTTCAAGATGCAATTGATTATTTAAAAGAATTGAAATAAAAGCAATAAAAAAATCCCGTTAAACCGTTTTCGGTTTAGCGGGATTTTTTTATTAAAAGTGATATTTTGGTGTTTGTTTTTTACGAACCCACCACCAGTAACCAAGAGCTGCAATACCGATTAAAATGGTTAAACCAAGCACTGTGAGAGCTAAGGTAGTATGAGCAGCTTGATTTTTAACAAAAATGCCAATCATTGCCCAAATAAAAACCGCTATTATTCCCCAGTCTTTCAAGAAATAAAGAATGCTGAAAGCCAGAACAGTTGTTAAGACAAAGAGTACATAAGTCAAGGCGAATTGAAATGAGGCACCAATCTCAATAGAAGCTACCAGCCAATAACTTAAGTTAGTGAGAGTAGCAACGATGATCCAACCAAGATAAAGGGAAATTGGCAACAACATTAATGTCGATTTATTTTTATGACGTTGCGTTTGATATAAATAAAAAATGCTTACTAATAAACCTGTAATGATCAGTAAAGCCAAACCATCGTATAAATAGTGCCAAGCAATGATCCATAGTGCATTAAATAAACAAGTAACTAGAAATCCCCCATATTGCGCATTGGACAAACGTTGCTTTTTCATGCTAAAGCTCAGCAACCATAAAAAAAGCCCAATGTAGATAACACTCCAAATACTAAAGACGTAACCAGCTGGGGTGAATAAAACAGGATATAGATTTGAAATTTCGCCGGTTTGATAGCCATTAAGCGGAAGAATATTGGCTAATGCATTAACAGTGATCATAATAGCAAATGCTAAATACATAAAAAATTGTTTTTTGACTTTCATATATACCACTCCTTTTTTTAACCATACTACAATAGACAACAAAAAAACAAAGATTAGAGATTAAAAATTAAAAGAAAGAGCATAAAAATACAGATAGTTAATAAAAGAAGAAAAGAATGAAAGGAGGCCATCTGAATGAATGTGCTGCTAAAGAAATGGAAGGAGAAGTACTGGTTAATCAGTATCATAAGTTTAGGAATAGGGATAATGATTGTATTAGGAGTTTTAGCAGCAGTCGCTTTTATGAAACCCGCTAACGTTGAAAGTACTGATGTTTTAACAAATTATTTAGAAGATTCAACTCGTTTAGAGGGTAGGGAAGAGACGGATACAGATGAGGCTGCTTCTTCAGAAGAGGGAGGAAATAAAACGGATGAGACAAAGACTATTTATGTGGATATAAAAGGTGCTGTTCATCTTCCAGGCGTGTATGAAATCCAATCAGATTTGCGGTTGATCGATGTGATTGCTTTAGCAGGCGGACTGTTGCCCACAGCAAATCAAAATGGGGTTAATATGGCACAAAAATTGGCCGACCAAATGATGATCATTATTCCTGAAACAGGAGCAGCAGAAGATGAAACAACAAATCAAACGGTTACGATCGTGACTCCTGAAGAAGCGGTCGAAGAAGCTGGCGGAAAAGTAAATCTTAACAAAGCAACGATTCAAGAATTGCAAACTTTATCCGGAATTGGTGAAAAAAAAGCTGAACGAATTTTACAATATAGGCAAGAAAACGGCTCTTTTAAAACGACAGAAGAATTAAAAGAAGTGTCCGGCATTGGCGAAAAAACATTTGAAGCATTGGAAGCTTTTATTACAGTGGGCGCTGAATAAAGTGTTTCTTTATTAAAGAGTGATTGAAAAGTAAGAAAGGCTTTTGTATACTGAATGAAATGTCAGGTAGAGAGTGATTTTATCAAGACAGGTTAAAGAAAATGAATTGGAGGAATGGTTATGATAGAAAGGATTCCGTGGGATCAATATTTTATGTCGCAAAGCTTATTACTTTCATTAAGAAGTACTTGTAAGAGATTAACAGTAGGAGCAACGATCGTCAGGGAAAAAAGAATCATTGCTGGCGGATACAATGGTTCAGTTGGTGGGGACATTCATTGTATCGATGAAGGGTGTTACGTGGTTGATGGACATTGTTTAAGAACCATTCATGCTGAAATGAATGCTATTCTACAATGTGCTAAATTTGGTGCACAAACAGAAGGAGCGGAAATTTATGTGACTCATTTTCCTTGTCTTCAATGTACTAAGATGATTCTTCAAGCAGGTATCAAAAAAATTTATTACTTAGAGGATTACCACAATAATCCTTATGCGTTAAATTTAATTGAACAAGCCCACGTTCAATGTCAAAAGGTCTCTTTACCAGAGAACTTTTTTAAGGAATTAGCGTTTTAAAACCATGCCAATCGGTAATAACTTGCTGAACTCGGACACAACAGAATGAAAGATTATTTTTTGTTTGCGGCTATTTTTTGCTTGTTGATGACCGTAACCGTTTTGACACAAGGGCATTGGCTTAGTCTATTGTTGTTGGTTCTTCTTTTTTTTAGAATATGTGCAACTCATAAACGAAACCTTCTTTTAGGTACGCTTCTTTTAGCGGTTTTTATTGCTTTCGTCACTAATATTCATCAATGGACGAATCGAACAACTTTGTCATCAAACGAACAATCTTTTTTTATGAAAGTAGATACAGCTACACTGAAAATAGATGGGGATCGAGTACAGTTTTATGGAACAGTACAAGCAACTCCAACTAACCAGCAAGTATCAGAAAAGTTGGTTGTTTTTTATACGTTGTTAACAGAAACAGAAAAAATCCAATGGCAATCCTTGCCGGCTGAAGTGTTGCTTAAGATCAATGGCGAGTTGTCCGTGCCAGAGAACAATCGTAACCAATACCAATTCAATTACCGTAGTTTTTTATATCGAAAAAAAATTCATTGGATATTGAACGCAGAAACGATTGAGGCAGTACCGCAATCAGAACCATCCATTTTAGAAAGAGTTGGTTTCAAACAACTAAGGAAAGCTGTCTTAACACATATCGATCAGCGAATGACACCTAAAATAGCTAGCTATGTAAAAACGCTTCTTTTTGCAGATATAGGCGCATTAGATCAAACGATTATGCAAAACTTTAAAAATATCGGAATTGTTCACTTATTAAGCATTTCAGGTTTACATATCCAGTTTTTTTTAACGGGATTGGTTTATTGTTTCTGGCGGATAGGCGTCACTAAAGAAACGACCTTTTATTGGATGCTGCTGCTTTTGCCTTTCTATGGTAGTTTAGCTGGCTGGGGAACGAGTGTGTATCGTTCCTTGGTTATGGGATTGATCTTGCTGGCTAGTTCTCATTTCCGCTGGTCAATTTCTAGTTTAGATGTTTGGTCTTGGACGCTCCTATCTGCGTTAGTCCTCAACCCTTATCAAATCTACTCAGTCGGGTTTCAGTTAAGCTACTTATTGAGCCTGGTTTTATTGCTGCTCTCATCATCTTTTTTGAATCGCTCAAGACCAGCATTGATCACGAGTTTGATGATTTCTTTTTTGATGGTGCTGGTTTCGATTCCTATCTTATCTTTTCATTTTTTTGAGTTTTCATGGATAGGTGTGCTGACCAACTTGATTTTTGTTCCAGTGTTTACATGGGTGCTGTTACCTTTATTTATCTTGCTGTTTTTTCTATCGTTTATTTTGTTTCCTTTTCCGTTTTATCAAAGCATCTTACACGCAGTCGGCTTATTGATTGAAGCAGTTGAGTGGCTTGTCCAATGGTTCAGCAAATTTCCGTTTGCTGTGATTGTTACTGGCAGAGTACCCTTGACATTAACCGTTTTACTGACATTGTCTCTTATCTTTTTTCTTATCACGTTAGAAGCTGATCAAAAAGTTAAAAAGAAGCGAATCTATAGCGTTTTTTTAGTAGCGATGACGTTATTCGTTTTTGTCTTTTATCAAAAGTATTCACCTTTTGGCGAAGTCATTATAGTCGATGTTGGCCAAGGAGACGCTATTCTAATGAAAGATCCTTTTGGGAAAGGGCATTATTTAATGGATACTGGAGGCTCCTTGCTGTTTGAAAAAGAAAAGTGGCAGCTAAGAGAACGACAGACCACAGTTGCGAGCCGTGTATTAATACCTGTATTAAAGTCTCACGGAATCACTTCGTTGGATCAAGTCTTTATTAGCCACGGTGATGAAGACCACGCTGGCGCTTTACGTGAGCTAGCCCAGACTATCCGAGTAAAAGAATTGTTATTTCCAGCTGGAACAACACAGAAAGCTGCTTTTCGTACTACGGTCTTAGAATTGGCGGAAAAGGGAACGTTAATGCAGGAAGTTTTGGCCTCTAAGGAAAGCATCACTATGCTGAATCAGTCATTAATGGTATTGTGGCCCTTCTCGTCAGGAGCAGGGGAAAACAATGATTCAATGGTGGTTTATGGTAAAATTGGATCTTTTTTGTGGTTGTTTACTGGCGATTTGGAAGAAAGCGGGGAAAAGAACTTATTAAAACAATACCCTTATTTAAGAGCAGATATTTTGAAAGTTGGGCATCATGGCAGTCAAACTTCTTCCAGCAAGCTGTTTATCGAAACCTTAGACCCAAAATTGGCTTTGATTTCATGCGGGTTAAACAATCGCTTCAAACATCCTAATGAAGAAGTGCTGCAGCGTATTGAAGAAGTTGGAGCAAAAGTTTACCGAACAGATCTTAACGGCGCAATTCATTATCGTTACTTAGAACTAAACCAGAAAATGTATTTAGAAACCATTCAAACGATTTTGAAATAAAAAAAGAACTTGCAAATTCAATCCTAGCTTTGTACCATGAGAGAAGAACAAGAAAGTGGTGGAATGCGTTGGATTTTGCAAGAGAAATAGCCAAACTAAAAAAAGGCGAGAGCGCTCCAGTTTATTTAGTATTAGGAACAGAATCATATTTAGCTGGAATTGCCAGAGACACATTTATTCAATCCATCTTAAAAGAGGACGAGATTGATTTGAATTTTGGCGCTTATGATATGGAAGAAGTCCCGCTTGGAGTAGCGTTAGACGATGCAGAGTCCATCCCTTTTTTTGGAGATCATCGATTAGTTATCATTGATCGTCCTCTTTTTTTAACCGGTGAAAGAACCAAATCAAAAGTTGAACACGATATAAAATGGTTTGAACAATACTTGAATCATCCTTCTGATACAACCGTTTTAGTCGTTTTTGCCCCTTATGAAAAGTTAGATGAACGCAAAAAAATTACGAAATTACTGAAAAAAACGGCTACTTTGATCGAAGTTGCAGCGTTATCAGAAAAAGAAATGCGGCACTATTTAAAAGATACCATTGAAAATGAAGGGTTTAAAATATCTCCGGAAGCTTTTGAATTGTTCATTCAATTAACAGATGCTAAACTTTCAGTTGCAATGGCGGAATTGCCAAAATTGTTTCTTTTCGGACAAGACACCAAATTGATCACTAAAGAAGCTGTCAACGAATTAGTCGCTAAATCATTGGAACAAAATATTTTTGCATTAAATGAATATGTTTTGAAAAAGGATGTCGGTTCAGCACTTAATTTATATCAAGACTTGTTATTGCAAAAAGAAGATCCCATAAAAATCAACGCGATTATGACCACTCAGTTTCGTTTATTGATTCAAATTAAAATACTTGAAAAAAAAGGGTACCAACAAGGAGACATTGCTAAACTCTTGAAAGTGCATCCTTACCGGGTGAAATTAGGAATTCAGCAAATGAGAAAATTCAAAGAGCAAGCGTTATTGGAGGCCTATAACGGTTTAATTGAAGCGGAATACCGTTTAAAGACTGGCCAAGGAAATCGCGAAATGCAATTCGAATTATTTGTTTTGCAGTTTTCAGGCGGCCGTTAAAGAAATTAAAATCGTCACTTGCCGTTTAAGCTATCAAGTAAAAAAACTTTACAGTTTATATTGCAATGAAGCCAGGCATTATGTATAATGATTAAGTGTTGGAAACAACTAGAATAATCTATTTTAAGTTGTAATTAATTGAAAGTGGGGTGAATCAAATGCCAAACATCGAATCTGCAATCAAACGTGTCCGTACTTCAGAAAAATCAGCTTTAGAAAACAATGTGCAAAAGAGCGCTATGCGTACTGCTGTGAAAAAATTTGTTCAAGCTGTTGAAGCTGGAAGCGAAGATACTGAGGCTTTACACAAAGAAGCAATCAGAGCTATAGACATGACTGCATCAAAAGGATTGATTCATAAAAATAAAGCTAACCGTGACAAATCTCGTTTAACAGCTAAATTAGCTAAAAAATAATTGTCGTTAGTTCTATATGAATAAAAGAGTATGGCTGTAACTATTGGGATTCCAATTGTTATAGCTTTATTTTTTTGTCTTTTTGGTTCTTTCTGACGAACTGATTTAAGGGATAGATAGTTAGAGAAACCCTCTAAGTGTGTTTTTAATAGGCAGTAGCTTTAGAGTTGTAAGAACACATGTTCAGTGGTAGAATGAAAAGATAGAAATAAAATAATGCTGCTATTCTTAACCTAATAAGAGAGAAAAAATGACTGGAAGTGAAAAGTAATCATGGAGAAAGATCGTTTTAAACTCGTATCGAATTACCAACCTGGTGGAGACCAGCCCAATGCCATTAAAGAATTAGTCAAAGGCCTTGAAGAAGGAAAAAAAGAGCAAACTTTATTGGGCGCAACGGGTACAGGCAAAACATTTACTGTTTCGAATGTCATTCAAGAAGTGAACAAGCCGACTCTTGTGATTGCTCACAATAAAACATTAGCAGGTCAATTGTATGGAGAATTTAAAGAGTTTTTCCCTAATAACGCAGTCGAATACTTTGTCAGTTACTATGATTATTATCAACCAGAAGCTTATGTCCCTTCTAGCGATACCTTTATTGAGAAAGAATCAAGTGTTAACGATGAAATTGATAAATTACGCCATTCTGCAACTAGTTCGTTATTGGAACGGCGTGATGTGATTGTCGTTGCTTCTGTTTCATGTATCTATGGATTAGTGAACCCGCTTGATTATCGTGATCACGTATTATCTATCCGTGTTGGTGCAGAAATGAACCGTGATGAGATGCTGCGTCGTCTAGTAGATATGCAATTTGAACGAAATGACATTGATTTTCAACGGGGACGTTTTCGTGTGCGAGGCGATGTTGTTGAGATTTTCTTGGCATCGCGAGACAGTGAAGCTATCCGTGTAGAATTTTTTGGTGATGAAATCGATCGGATTCGTGAAGTAGATGTTTTGACCGGAGAAGTTAAAGCTGATGTGCAACATGTGCCGATTTTTCCAGCGACTCACTTTGTTGCTAATGATGAACAAACACGTAATGCAGTTAAAACCATACAAGCTGAATTAGAAGACCGGTTGAAAGTTTTGCGTTCAGAAGATAAATTGATAGAAGCTCAGCGATTGGAACAGCGTACCAATTACGATTTAGAAATGCTTTTAGAAATGGGTTACTGTTCTGGAATAGAAAACTATTCCAGACATATGGATGGACGCGAGCCTGGTCAAGCACCATATACGTTAATGGACTTTTTCCCGGATGATTTTTTGATTGTAGTCGATGAGTCCCATATCACTATGTCGCAAATCAGAGGAATGTATAACGGCGACAGAGCGAGAAAAGAGCGTTTAATAGAATATGGTTTCCGTTTGCCGAGTGCATTAGACAACAGACCCTTGCGTTTAGAAGAATTTGAAAAACACGTCAATCAGATCATGTACATCTCAGCGACACCTGGTCCTTATGAATTGGAAAGAACCCCTGAAGTCGTTGAACAAATCATTCGGCCTACAGGTTTGTTGGATCCGATTATTGAAGTGCGTCCGATCAAAGGACAAATTGATGATTTGATCAGCGAAATAAATGACCGTATTGAGAAAAATGAGCGTGTCTTTGTTACGACGTTAACTAAAAAAATGTCAGAAGATTTAACGGATTATCTAAAAGAGGTCGGCATTAAAGTAGCGTATCTGCATAGCGATATCAAGACCCTGGAGCGGACCGAAATTATTCGTGATTTGCGTTTAGGGGTTTATGATGTCTTGATAGGTATTAACTTACTTCGTGAAGGGATCGATGTGCCGGAAGTATCACTGGTAACGATTTTAGATGCAGATAAAGAAGGTTTCTTAAGAAGTGAGCGTTCTTTGGTTCAAACGATTGGACGAGCGGCCCGTAATCAAAACGGGAAAGTTATTATGTACGCTGATAAAATAACGGATTCTATGAAAGGCGCTATAGGAGAAACGGAAAGACGTCGCGCAACCCAAGTAGCGTACAACGAAGAACACAACATTACACCAACGACTATCGTTAAAGAAGTTCGTGATTTGATTTCTATTACAACAGCTGTAAGTGGAGAAGAAGGGGAATTGACTTCTGGAAAAGTAGCTAGTTTATCGAAAAAAGAAAGAAAAGAATTGATCATGAAAATGGAAGCTGAAATGCATGAAGCTGCAAAAACATTAGACTTTGAGAAAGCAGCTAATCTACGTGATATTATTTTAGAATTGACTGCTCAATACAAATAAGAAAACCATAGATTAATGCTTGCATTTATGTCCGACATCATGTAAAGTTTACTTGTGCTTAAAACACAATCCTTTACTTGGTTTAACGAATCACCAACGTCTACTCAGTAATAGGACAAACTAAAAGAAAGAGGTGCTTAGAAATGGCAAT
Source organism: Carnobacterium sp. CS13 (assembly GCF_016653495.1). NCBI lineage: Bacteria > Bacillati > Bacillota > Bacilli > Lactobacillales > Carnobacteriaceae > Carnobacterium > Carnobacterium sp. CS13. The sequence continues at coordinate 956,932 of NZ_CP067364.1, forward strand.
TTCTAAAGAAAGAAAGAACGAAATCATGAAAGCATACGCAACACACGAAGGAGATACTGGTTCTCCAGAAGTGCAAATTGCTGTATTGACTGAAGAAATCAACCACTTAAACGAACACGCACGTGTTCATAAAAAAGACCACCATTCTTACCGTGGACTTATGAAAAAAATTGGACACCGTCGTAACTTGTTAGCTTACCTACGTAACAAAGACGCTAGCCGTTACCGTGATTTGATTCAAAGCCTAGGCTTACGTCGTTAAGAAACGTATGTCTATTTAAGAAGCGAGGTTCGAAGGAATCTCGCTTCATTTTTTGTATAAAAATGCCAAACGAATGCGCATCATCAACCATCCTACTATACAAATGTGAGTGTTTAATTCTTTAAAGGCTGACATTTGTTTAGTAGTCTGTGTGGAAAAATGAGCGTAGTTTGATAGAAAAAGGAGAACAACAATATATGACAAAGAAACAAGTATTTACTAAAGAGTGGGCTGGCCGGACATTAACTGTCGAAGTCGGTCAATTAGCTAAACAAGCAAGCGGGGCAGCATTGATTCGTTACGGCGATACAGCTGTTTTATCAGCATCAGTAGCTAGTAAAAAAGCAAAAGATGTCGATTTTTTTCCGTTAACCGTTAATTATGAAGAAAAAATGTATTCCGTTGGTAAAATCCCAGGCGGGTTCATCAAACGTGAAGGACGTCCGAGTGAAGCAGCAACGCTGACCGCTCGTTTGATTGATCGTCCGATTCGTCCAATGTTTGCGGATGGTTTTCGTAATGAAGTACAAGTAACCAATACAGTAATGTCAGTGGATCAAAACTGTTCACCGTCTTTCGCAGCAATGTTTGGGTCATCACTGTCTCTAGTGATTTCAGATATTCCATTTGATGGTCCGATTGCTGGTGTTGATGTAGGTCGTGTTGATGGAGAGTATATTATCAACCCAACTGTTGAGCAAGAAGCAGTCTCAGATATCCATTTAACTGTTGCAGGTACTAAAGAAGCTATTAACATGGTTGAAAGCGGAGCAAAAGAAGTTTCGGAAGAAGACATGTTAGGCGCATTGCTTTTTGGTCATAATGCTATTAAAGAATTAGTAGCTTTCCAAGAAGAAATTCAAGCTGCTGTAGGTAAAGAAAAAAGCGAAGTTTCTTTATTACAAGTTGATGCGGATTTAGAAAAAGAAATCAATGCTGCTTATAAAGAAAAAATGAGTATAGCAATTAAAACTGAAGAAAAATTAGCTCGTGAAGTTAATATTGAAGCCGTTAAAGAAGAAGCGATTTTATTCTACCAAGAGGAATACAAAGAACACGAAGAAGCTGGCCGTATCAACAAAGAAATCAAGAAAATCGTTGAAGATATGGAAAAAGACGAAGTTCGTCGTTTGATCACTGTAGATAAGATTCGTCCAGATGGCCGTAAGATTGACGAAATTCGTTCTTTAGCATCTGAAATTGGAATCTTGCCAAGAACGCATGGTTCAGGATTATTTACACGTGGCCAAACCCAAGCTCTTACCATCGCTACTTTGGCTCCACTTGGAGAACACCAAATTATTGATGGCCTAGGTATTGAAGAAAGCAAACGATTCATCCATCATTACAATTTCCCACAATTCTCTGTCGGCAGTACTGGTCCAAATCGTGGTCCTGGTCGTCGTGAAATTGGTCATGGGGCACTTGGAGAACGTGCTTTATCACAAGTTATTCCTAATGAAGAAGAGTTCCCTTACATGATTCGTTTGGTCTCAGAAGTTTTAGAATCAAATGGATCTTCTTCTCAAGCAAGTATTTGCGCAGGCACGTTAGCTTTAATGGATGCAGGGGTTCCAATTAAAGCTCCAGTAGCTGGTATTGCGATGGGGCTTGTAATGGAAGGCGAAAACTATACGGTCTTAACAGATATTCAAGGATTAGAAGACCATTTAGGCGATATGGACTTTAAAGTTGCCGGAACAACTGCTGGAATCACAGCTCTTCAAATGGATATTAAAATACAAGGAATCACACCGCAAATTTTAGAAGAAGCATTGTCACAAGCTAAAAAAGCCCGTTTAGAGATTTTAGATGAGTTGGTATCCACTATTGCTGAACCACATAAAGAATTAAGCAAATACGCTCCGAAAATCGAAATGATGCAAATCAAACCTGAAAAAATCAAAGTAGTTATTGGCCGAGGCGGCGATCAAATCAATGCTATTATTGAAGAAACTGGTGTGAAAATTGACATCGATCAAGAAGGTAAAATCAGTATTGCTTCTGAAGATGCAGCGATGATCAAACGTGCTAAAGACATTATTAAAGAATTGACTCAAGATATTGAAATTGGAAAAGTTTACAAAGGTAAAGTTAAACGAATTGAAAAATTCGGAGCTTTTGTAGAAATTGCTAAAGGCAAAGACGGACTAGTCCATATTTCAGAGTTAGCTAATGAACGTGTTGGCAAAGTAGAAGATGTTCTAGCATTAGATGAATTAATCGATGTTAAAGTTATTGAAATTGACAAACAAGGAAGAATCAATCTTTCTCGTAAAGCTTTATTGAAAAAAGAAGAAGACTAAATAAACTGAATGATCAAAGTAAAAATCCTCTTTCCAAAACGGAAAGAGGATTTTTACTTTTGTCTAAATACAACGGCTTAGAGCGATGATAATATAGGACTAACAAAAACACCGACCTTTCTTATAAAGACGCACTGACGCGGCAATAAATCGCCTTAGAATCCATCCTGGTGTCTCATCTGCCACAGTTAATGCGGGTTTTCCGCCCATACACATCAATACCAATGACTCATCGTTATTATTCTGGAAGAGTATCCAACCAATTTTGAAGTGTTGTAAATACTGCTTCTTGTTGACGATTATTAGTGATATCTGGAGAAGAGTCGCCTTTTTGTGCTCCATAACTGCCAAAACCAGCATGGTTTCCGCCTTCAATGACGTAATAAACTGTTTTTTGGGGCAAGAAAACTTTATTTTTTTGGTAAGTTTCTTGGTTTAACACTCCGTCATTTGAACCGGTGACCGATAAAACGGGAAGTGAGCTGTTTTGTAAGCTTCCTTTTTCATCTGGGTAACTGGCTAAAAAGAAAACACCTTTTAAGACAGGAGCTTTTAAAGGGTTTTCCATTTGTGCATGTGCAAAGCGGCTAGCCATAACACCGCCTAACGAATGTCCGCCAATAACATAGGACCCAATGTCATATTCATCCAGCACTTTTTGAGCTTTATCTGCAGCAAGAACAGCTAATTTTAAAGGGTGTCGAATTAAAAAGACGGAATGACCATTTTCGGCTAATTTTGAAGCCCAAATACTGTAACTTTTTTCTTCGACAAGAGCGCCTTGGTAAAATAAAATAGCTGTATCAGTAACAGGTTTAATTGGCTCAAAGTAAACGACCTCTGGTGTTTCATCCACATGATACATTTGTTGAGAAGCAGCTGCTTGAAGAGCTTGTACAGAGGGGTGATAGGTTACTCTCTGAAGTATCAACATGCCTGATAAAAAAATTACAGCAACAATCAATAAACCGATAAGAAAAATTTTATGCTTTTTTTTCATCTCATTTTCCTTTCTGTCATAGAATGTAAGGATCTAACCTATTTTAGCATAGCAGCAGCTTCTCGGTAGATGAAATTAGCGGGAAGAGGGAATAAACTAGATTTGTATGATTTCATCGCTATTTGTGCTAAAATATATATTGGCTACTTTTGTAGATAAAGTGATGAATAAATTAATCAAAAGATTTGTAGAGGAGACTTTTAAATGAGTGGATATACTATTGCAATAGTTGGTGCAACTGGAGCGGTTGGAACTAAAATGATTGAAATGCTAGGAAGCTCAAGCTTGCCTATAAATAAAATCAAACTGCTTGCATCAAAGCGTTCAGCTGGGAAAAAATTATACTTTAATGATGTAGAGCTAACGATTGAAGAAACAACAGCTGATTCATTTGATGGAGTAGATATTGCATTATTCAGTGCAGGCGGCGACATTTCAAAAGAATTTGCTCCTGAAGCGGTTAAAAGAGGAGCCATTGTGATCGACAATACTAGTGCTTATCGGATGGATCCTACTGTTCCTTTAGTTGTACCTGAAGTAAATGCAGATGCTATGAAAAACCATAACGGAATCATCGCTAACCCAAATTGTTCTACGATTCAAATGATGGTGGCTTTGCAACCGATCCGTAAAAAATATGGTTTAAAACGCATCATTGTTTCTACTTATCAAGCTGTTAGCGGTGCCGGAGCAGCAGCATTAGAAGAAATGAAAGAACAAGCACAACACATGTTAAACGATGAACCTTATGATGCTAAAATATTACCATCAGGAGGCGATAAAAAGCATTTTCCGATTGCTTTTAACATATTGCCGCAAATTGATGTTTTTGCAGAGGGCGGTTACACTTATGAAGAGTGGAAAATGATCAATGAAACTAAAAAAATCATGTCTGACGATCATATCAAAGTTTCAGCTACTTGCGTTCGTGTTCCGGTGGTTTCTGGACATTCAGAGTCAGTTTATATCGAAGTAGCAGATGAAAGTGCTACTGTTGCAGGGATTCAAGATGTATTGCGTATAGCCCCTGGTGTAGAACTACAAGATGATCCAGCAACGCAATTGTACCCAACTCCTCTTACTGCAGTAGGGAAAAAAGAAACCTTTGTAGGAAGAATCAGACAAGATGTAGATGAAAAATTGGGTTTCCATATGTGGGTCGTTTCTGATAATTTAGTCAAAGGCGCAGCTTGGAATTCTATTCAGATTGCTGAAAGTCTGCATAGCTTAGATTTAGTAAAAGAAAAATAGTCAGCTAATAAAGTTGTTTTTGAAAGAGAAGGTGAACGGAATGGATTTTAAGAAAGCAAGAGTGATCACAGCGATGGCGACACCCTTTAACGCTGAAGGCCAAATGGATTTCAGCAAATTAGAAACGTTGATCGACTATCTTTTGTCCAACGGCAGTGAAGGATTAGTGGTCGGCGGAACAACTGGCGAGTCACCTACATTATCACGAGATGAAAAAGTGAGCTTATACCAAAAAACAGTTGAATTGGTAAATGGCCGTGTACCGATTATTGCAGGGACAGGTTCGAATAATACGGCTGAAACGATTTCTTTCACTAAAGAAGTCGAACAAATGAATGGAATCGATGCAGTACTGGTCGTAGCTCCTTATTATAATAAGCCTAATCAAGCAGGACTATATGCTCATTTTGAGGCGGTTTCTCAAAATACGAAACTGCCGATCATCGTTTATAATGTACCTGGCCGAACAGGTGTGGCAATCGAACCTGCTACAACGATTCGTTTAGCAGCATTGGATAATATTATTGGTGTGAAAGAATGTTTAGGAATGGATGCAATCAGTGAAATCGTAGAACAAACCAATGATGATTTTCTGGTTTATTCAGGAGAAGATAATTTAGCTTATCCTGCATTTTGCGTTGGAGCAACAGGTGTGATTTCCGTTGCCAGCCATCTATTTGGTAAAGAAATGGTTGAAATGTTTGATTTATTTGAATCAAGAGAAGTGGCAGAAGCGGCAAAAGTACACCGTCAATTGGTGCCTAAAATGGCTAGTTTATTCACTGTACCTTCGCCGGCACCGGTTAAGATGGCATTGAACCATTTAGGCGTAGATGTAGGCGGGTTAAGATTGCCTCTTGTAGCTTGTTCCAATGAAGAAGAGCAAAAGATATTAACTGTATTAGAGCTAGGCGACTAGTGAGACAAGAATAGAGAGAAATAGAGGTGAAGAAATGAGTAACATTAAAATTATTTCGCTAGGTGGCGTACGTGAAAATGGTAAAAATATGTACGTTGTTGAAGTGGAAGATGAAATTTTTGTCTTAGATTGCGGGTTAATGTACCCCGAGACAGAATTGTTAGGAATCGACATCGTCATTCCCGACTTTAGTTATTTAGAAGAAAATCGCGACCGTGTAACTGGCGTTTTCTTAACACACGGGCATGAAGATGCAATAGGAGCGCTGCCTTATTTTCTTCAGAAGTTTGATGTTCCCGTTTTTGGAACAGAACTAACCATTGCGTTAGCTAAATTATTTGTTGAAAAAGATAGCCAGACAAGCAAATTTGATGACTACCATGTCATTGATGAGAACACTGAAATTGAATTTGGCAATGCAGTCTTGAGTTTCTTTAGAACCACGCATACGATTCCAGATTCAGTAGGAGTAACGTTAAAAACAGATGAAGGCAGTATCGTTTATACTGGAGACTTTAAATTTGACCAAAGTGCAACGCCAGCTTATCAAACAGATTTAGCTAAAATCAGCGATATTGGAAAAAATAAAGTTCTGGCTTTGTTAAGTGATTCAAGCGATGCAGAAAGCCCTGTTGAAAATGTGAGCGATTTGAGAGTTGCTGAAGAGGTAGTGGATACTTTCCGTAATACTGAGGGACGTATTATTGTCGCGAGTGTTGCGAGCAATATTTTACGAATCCAACAAGTCTTAGATGCAGCGTACAAATCTTGGAGAAAAGTGTTTATTACTGGGAAGCAGTTAGAAGAAATCGTAGACATTGCTATGAAACTCAAAAAAATCAACTTGCCAAGTGAAGATTTGATCGTTCCGATTGAAGATATCGATAAATACAAAGATGAAGAAATCGTGGTTCTAGAAACGGGAACAACTGGCGAACCAATTAAAACCTTGCGTAAAATGGCAGCAGGAAAACATCCTCAAGTAAATATTAAAGAAGGCGATTTGATTTATATCGTGACCAGTCCTTCTGTCAGTATGGAAGTTAATGTGGCAACAACAGAAAACATGATTTACCGTGCAGGCGGAGTAGTCAAACAAATTTCTGATAATTTGAAAGCTTCTGGCCATGCTACACCAAATGATTTGAAACTGATGTTAAATCTGATCAAGCCAACGTACTTTATCCCAGTTATGGGAGAGTATCGCCGTTTAGCTGCTCATGCTAAATTAGCTCATGAAGTCGGAATTCCATTTAAAAATATTTTTATACCTGGAAAAGGCGATGTGATCGAATATAAAAATGACCGGATGCATATGTCAGGTCAAGTAGAAGCAGGCAACACGATGGTAGATGGTATTGGTATTGGCGATATTGGAAATATCGTTTTACGTGACCGCAAGCTGCTTTCAGAAGATGGTATATTTGTTGCTGTTGTAACGATTAGCCGTAAAAAAGGCAAAATTATGTCTGGTCCTGAAGTAATGACTCGCGGATTTGTTTACGTTAAAGAAAATACTGATTTGATTGCCGCAAGCAATGAAATTGTGCGAGAAGTAGTAGAAGACAATTTAAACCATAAAGAATTCGAATGGAGTCGCTTGAAGCAAGAAATCAGAGATGCTTTAAGTAAATTCTTGTTTGAACAAACGCGCAGAAGACCTGTTATTTTGCCAATTATTATGGAAACGAGTTCTCGTAACCGTCGAAAATAAAAAAATCCTGAATCGATTATCTATCGATTCAGGATTTTTTTATTTTATTTATTTTGCTACATCTTTTGTCCATTCAGCAACACGATCAGGGTTTTCTTCAACCCAAGCTTTTGCAGCATCTTTTGGATCTTCACCTTTATTGATGTTCAACATAATTTCTTCCATTTCATCAGTTGTCCAGTTGAATTGGTCCAATACTTGATACGCTTCTGGCATATCTTCTTTTAATCCTTCACGAACCATTGTATTGATTGTTTCAGCAGCTCCAAAAGAATTTTCTGGATCCTCTAAATATTTTAAATCATAGGTAGCGAATTTCCAGTGAGGAGACCAACCTGTAACAATGATATCTTCTTCATTGGCAATAGCTTGTTTTAAAGCAACAGTCATAGCACCTGATGAAGAAGTCTCAACAGACCAGTCGCTTAAATTAGGGTAATCCTCAAGTGATTGTTCAGCTGCAGCTACAACACCAGCACCAGGTTCAATACCAGTGATGGTTTGTTTTGCTTCGTCTGTTAAATCAGCGATTGAATCAACATCCATATATTCAGGAACGACTAAGCCGATTTTAGCGCCTTCTAAGTTTTCACCTAGGTCAACAATTTGGTCACCGTATTTTTCATACTGTGAACCATGAGTTCCTGGTAACCAAGCAGCTACCATCCCATCGACTTCACCACTTGAGACAGCTTCCCACATGACGGCGTTGTCTAGTGGAACTAAGGTCACATCGTAACCCAGATCTTCTAAAACAGTACCGATGACATTGGTTGAAGCAACTTCAGTATCCCATTCGACATAAGCTAAATCAATTGCTTGTCCTTTGCCGACAGTATCTTCTTTCGCAGCATCGTCCTCAGCGGCACAACCTGCAGCAACTAATGATAAACCTAGACCGGCTATAAGGCTCAGGCGTTTCCAATTAAATTTTGACATAATTGATTCATCTCCCTTTTCATAATGTTTAATTTTTCAACTATAAAAGTTTTCAAATTTAAATGTATTGACAGATTTAACGGTCTTTTTAATTAATAAATTAGGCTTTTTTATTTAACTTCTGTGTAATGCGGTCAATGATGATCGCAAGTACAACTAAACCAATGCCCGATACGAAACCTGTACCGATTTGAGCACGTTGTAGGGAAGAAAGAACTTCTCTTCCAAGACCAGGAGCACCAATCATAGAGGCAATAACAACCATGGATAATGCAAGCATGACCGTTTGGTTGATACCAGCCATAATAGTTGATTTAGCTAAAGGCAACTCAACTTTAAATAATTTTTGTGGTCCTGTACTACCGAAAGCTTCAGCAGCTTCTACCAGTTCGCTTGAAACTTGACGAATCCCTAAATTAGTAAATCGAACAGTAGGGGGGATAGCAAAAATTAGAGATGCAAACACCCCAGGTACCATACCAATACCGAAGAAAGCAACGGCAGGAATCAAATAAACGAAAGCAGGCATAGTCTGCATAAAGTCAAGAACAGGAGACAATATGGCGTTAGCCGTTTTGCTTTTAGCCATTAAAATACCGAATGGAACACCAATGATAACAGACAGTAAGCTGGCCACTAATACTAAAGTGACGGTATTCATTAGGTTTTCCCAGTGGCCTTGATTATAAATGAACCACAAGCCTACCAGAGAAAAGACTGCTAATCCAAACTTTTTGCCAGATACAAAAAATGCTAGCAGAGCAATAAGAATGATAAAAATAATCGGCGGGATAAACAATAGAGTATTTGTAACACCCTCCATAAAAATCTCCGAGTATTTTTGAATTGGATTAAAGAGAAACGCGAATGCTTGAGTAATCCAAGCTGTTAGTTCTTCAACGGCATTTGCTACCGGTAATTTAGGAATCAAATCTAAAATGTTATTCATGTACTGAATCCTCCTCACTTTCACCAGCTAGCGCGGCGATAACCGCACCTCTGACAATAATTCCAACTAGTTTGCCATTGTCAACTACTGCAACAGGAGTTGTTGAATCATGGATAACAGAGAAAATATCGTTCATAGTTGTTGTTCTAGTGACGATTGGAATATCCGTTCTAAGGATGGTTTCAATTTTTGTGATGCCATCTTTACGTGCTGTAGAAGCATCCTCGGCAGTAATGTATCCTTGTAAGTTTCGACTGCTGTCAACCACTAAAATACTAGATAGACCTTCGCGGCGCATTTGTTCCAAAGCCACACGCGGACCATGATTTTTGATGTTTACAGTCTCAGGACGTTTCATAATGTGTTCAGCTGTCAATACTTTAGAACGGTCTACGTCTTCAACAAATCGTTCCACGTAATCATTTGCTGGATTCATTAAGATTTCTTCTGGAGTACCGATTTGAACAATTACGCCATCTTTCATTAAAGCAATCCGGTCACCGATTCGTAAAGCTTCATTTAAATCATGTGTGATAAAGATGATAGTTTTTTTAACGTTAGCTTGTAAATCAACTAACTCGTCTTGCATTTCTTTCCGGATCAATGGGTCTAAAGCAGAAAAAGCTTCATCCATTAATAAGATTTCAGGATTATTGGCTAATGCACGAGCTAAGCCGACACGTTGTTGCATACCACCTGAAAGTTGGTGAGGGTATTGATCCCGGTAATCTCCTAAACTTGCATTTTCCAAAGCTTTTATCGCTTTTTCAGAACGTTCTTTCTTATCAACACCTTGGATTTCTAATCCGTATTCAGTATTTTCTAAAATAGTACGGTGCGGGAATAAAGCAAAGTTTTGAAAAACCATGCTTAGTTTTTCACGGCGAACTTGACGTAAAGCTTTCTTATCCATTTTAGATAAATTTTCTCCATCAATATAGATGTTTCCTTTTGTAGCATCAATCAATCGGTTGAACATACGCACTAACGTAGATTTTCCACTACCGGATAACCCCATGATAACAAAAACTTCACCTTCTTCAATCGTGAAGCTGACATCATTCACACCAACTGTAGCTCCGGTCTCTTTTAAAATTTCTTGCTTTGTTTTGTTTTGTTCCAATAACTCCAAAGCACGGTCACTTTTTTTACCGAAAATTTTCGTGACGTTCTCAACTTTTATTTTTGACAAAGTATCCACTCCTTTATTTTTTTTACATCCTCTAGTGCACCCTATAGTCTATAGAAATGCGAGAAACGTTTGTTGAAGAAGAATAACCTTTCATTTTTAATTTAATCTCAAATAGAAATGAATGGCTATAAAGCCAGTTTTTACTCAAAACAAGCTTCCCGAATAAGGCACAAAAATGAGTGTAACATTATCTTGAAGAAATGAAAACAAAAGTGATTTTCATAAATCATCAATAACAGCTTGTTTTCATTGTCATAGCAGAGCTATGAGCAGAAAATAAGAAATTGGTAAGAATTAACACATGGGAGGAAAATTCATCTTTTTTTTAAATAAATAACAAAGCAGGACAAGCCTTACAGAGGAAGTTACTTCTTGTGATTTCATCGGTAGATTGATAAACTAGAATGGATAAAATAACAAAGAGAAAATAAAATCCAAGGAGTCTATTAAATGGTATCCGGACATCAAAAGCAAATTTTAAAACAAACAGAAGAGTACGTTTATGATTTATTAAAAGATGATGCTAGTGGTCATGACTGGTGGCATATTGACCGCGTGCGAAATGTAGCTAAAACGATCGCGATACAAGAGACTGAAGAAGTAAACTTTTTTATCTGTGAAATGGCAGCACTGTTACACGATGTCGCTGATGGGAAGTTAAACAAGAGCGAAGCAGCAGGAGAAGAAAAAATTCGTAATTGGCTCAAAACTATTGAATTGGAAGAACAAGAACGGATGGCTATTTTAGATATTATTTTACATTTGTCGTATAAAGGCGGAACGAATAAAAAAAGACTTTCTTCATTAGAAGGGAAAATAGTTCAGGATGCAGATCGTTTAGATGCTATGGGAGCTGTTGGAATTGCTCGGACAATGGCTTATACCGGAGCACACGGTCGTCTGATTCACCATCCAGACCTTCTTCCAAGAGAAAATTTAACGCTTGAACAGTACCGTTCTGGTGAAGATACTGGCATCATGCATTTTTATGAGAAGCTTTTAAAATTAAAAAGTACGATGAATACATCCGTTGGCAAAAAAATGGCAAGTCACCGACATATTTATATGGAAAACTATCTAAAGGAGTTTTTTCAAGAGTGGGAAGGCGACCGTTGAAAAATAGAAGCACTAAACAAAGTTTAAGCTAGCGTGGTACGATTAGGTGAAATTTATAGAGGCGGTGAAGGCTATATGGTACTGGCTGATGAAATAATATTGAAAGAAGCTACAATAGCAGATGCAGTTCTATTTGAAAACTATCAATTAAAAGAAACACCTTATACTGTTAAGCCGATGACAGCAATGACCGATAGTCTCCATGAAACTAAAAAATTTCCGGTTTTGATTTTAAAGGAAGAAACCTTAGTAGGATTTTTCATTTTACAAAAAGAAAAGGGGTTTTCGACTTATCCAACCGAGGAGAATGCTTTATTATTACATGCGCATTCCATTGACGAGCGTTTTCAAAACAAAGGATACGGAAAACTTTCGATGGAACGATTGCCGCTATTCATTAAAGAAAATTTTGATTCGATCGATGAGATTGTATTAGCAGTTGACTATGATAATCTAAGCGGGCAAATGCTGTATTTAAAAACGGGATTTGTCGATACAAAAAAACGAAGCAAGGAAGATGGAGCGTACAAGTTTATTTACTCAAAAAAAATATAGTACATGAAAGATAAAAAACAAAACAGAGAAAGACCAGAAGGGATTCAGAAAATGACTAAAAAAAATATCGTTCTTTCACTTCTTGTGCTGCTAACGGTAGCAACGATCATGGGGGGCACTAAATACCATCGTTATGTACAAACTGAAAAATTTAAACAAGCAGAACAAAAGCTAGATGAGACAAAAGAAGCAGAAAAGCTAGTCGCTGCTTTATTTGAAACGGAAGCAAAAGAGACGTTAGCAAAAGGTATTACGGAAAAGCAACTATCAATTGCTTTAGATAAAGTCAAAGAACTTCCTGACAGCCCTTTAAAAAAAGAGCTTCTAACTGAAGTGAGAGCAGCCGAAGAAGGGTATCAAGCTCAAAAAGTTGTTCAATCTTTGTTAATAGATAATATATTAGCTGACGAAGTGTCTGAAAGCCAATTAGAACAAGCACAAACTCATTTAGAAAAAATAAAAAAACGTTTTCCGTTGCTATATGACGAATTGAAGGTATATTTGACTGAAGCGAAAGATCAATATGAAGCAATAAAAAAAGCTGAGAAAACTTTAGCTGAATTGTTTGAGGAGCCCAAAACAGAAATAGTCAAAGAAGATGTTACTCAAGTGCAGTACGATGAAGTAAAAGCAATGATTACAGCGATAAAAAATAAGAAAGTCCAAACAGCACTTTTTGAAACATTAGCGTTGGTAGAAACTAAATTAAGGGTTATAGAACAACAACTGCTTCAAGAACAAGAAGAACAAGAACGAGTGTTGGAAGAAGAACGACTGGCTGAGCAAGAACGAATGGAAGCAATTGAAAAAGAGGCTGCTCTGCAAGAAGAGTCGGAACAAGATGAAGCATCAACTTCTACCTCTGTCAAAAGCAGCACAACGAATCAAAATACATGGCAGCCCACTCCTAAGACAACAAAGAGTCCTCAAAGCAACTGGACGGCGCCACAAAAAGATACGCAAGAACCAGAACTTCCAGCTAAAGAAAATTCTTCAGATACGGCTGAAGAGCCAGAAGATTCTTCGAGTCCAGAGATACCTAAAGACTCTGAGGTTGACATAGACTCAGGTTCAAATGATAAAGAGGAAATGAATCAAGAAAGTTCAGCTTTTTCATCGGCTGAATAAAGCGTATGGATTAAGCCGGCCGGAAGAAAGAGTTGACAAAAAGCTTTTTTGTCCGTAGTATTTGAAGAGTAAAAACTAACTGAACAACCATCACAAAGGGGTGCTGTAAAAAGCTGAGATTGAATCCTAGATTCTGACCCTTCGAACCTGTTCGTTAACACGAGCGTAGGAATTGTGACGGGGCAAATGATTTATCTTAAAAGATAATTTGAGCTCCTCCTTTGTTGTGTGGCACTGTTCGACACACTAAAGGAGGATTTTTTTATGGAAAATACACGATTACGGGTATGGATCGAAGGAACGATTGTCGCAGCTTTAGCCATTGTTTTATCCTTATTGCCGACGACTGTCGGTACAGGTTTTACTATATCATTGGGAATGATCCCGATGATACTGTATGCCCTTCGAAGAGGCGCTGTAGCAGGTATTGCATCTGGATTTTTATGGGGAGTATTACATTACTTGACGGGTGATGTCGCTATTTTAAATCTGCTGCAAGGTTTTATTGAGTATTTTGTAGCGTTTATGTTTACGGGATTTGCTGGTTTTTTTGCTAAACCCCTTCAACAAGCTTTTCGCGCAAAGCAACCTGTCAAAAAAGCAGGATATATCATTTTAGCAACAATCGTTGGAACGATAGCTCGTTTTTTCTGGCACTTTATAGCAGGGTATTACTTTTGGGGAAGTTATGCCCCAGAAGGAATGAGTCCATTATGGTATTCGTTTCTTGCCAACGGAGGAAGCGCATTGGCGACTATGTTTGCAACAGGCATTGTGTTGCTTCTCTTTAACAAAACAGCACCTCATTTGTTTGTACCAAAAGAACCAACTGCATCAAGCTTCCAATGAATTAAACGATAAAACAAAAGCATCCGATTCTTTTTTTGAAGCGGATGCTTCTTTATTTGTTTTAAAAGGCGCTCTAAGTTGAATAATGCTAGCAATAGAAAAAAGAACATAGTAAGATAAGAATAAAAGTTTCGAAAGGATTAACATATGCAAATAGTTTGGATGAGTATATTAGCTATTATTGTTTTAAATATCATTTTTGCCATGATCACTGTTTTTCGAGAAAAACGAGATATCGCAGCTACATGGGCATGGTTATTGGTTTTGATGTTGTTGCCGGGAGTGGGGTTTGTTTTTTATTTATTTATCGGGAATAAATTATCCCGCAAAAAGATTTTCGATATTAAAGCTCAAGAAAGCATAGGAATGCCTGAACTTGTTCAAGCACAAAAAGAAATGCTGGCAGATGATGAAGATTTGCTGTCCAGTAGACAAGCAACAGAAAATGCCAAAGAAATGGCAAGTTTGTTTCTTGAAAGCGATGAATCTATTTTAACAAAAGGCAACAAAATACAAATTTTTACAGATGGTGCTGAAAAATACGATGCATTGATTAAAGACATTTACAAAGCTGAGCATCATATTCATATGATTTATTATATTTTTAAAGATGATAAAATCGGAAATCGCGTTTTAGCGGCTCTTGAAGAACGGGCAGCAGCGGGTGTAGAAGTTTTTGTTATTTATGATGCGTTAGGATCCCGTGCTTTGAAACCTAAATTTTTTAAAAAGCTAAAAGCTTTAGGAGGGGAAGCTGAAACTTTTTTTGGTTCCCGCTTTAGCTTTATAAATTTACGTTTTAATTACCGCAACCACAGAAAAATTGTTATTATCGATGGGGAAATTGGCTACACTGGCGGTTTCAACGTTGGGGATGAATACTTAGGAGAATATAAAAAATTTGGGTATTGGCGTGATACTCATTTGAAAATTGAAGGCAATGCCGTTTTGCCCTTGCAAAGCCGCTTTCTAATGGATTGGAACGCGACGGTTTCTCATCATAAGTTAGAATACCAAGAAAGTTATTTTCCGCTAATGAAGAAAAAAGGCAAGTCAAACATGCAGATCGTTTCAAGCGGGCCGGATACTGAAACCCAACAAATCAAAAAAGGGTACATTAAGATGATCAGTATGGCAAAAGAATCCGTTTTTATCCAAACTCCTTATTTTGTACCGGATGATTCAGTACTGGAGACTATTGAAATAGCCGTCATGTCTGGTATTGATGTTAAAATCATGATTCCTAATAAACCAGATCATCCGTTTATTTACCGAGCAACTACTTACTACGCTGCCGAATTGGTAGCCGCTGGAGCTGAAGTTTACATCTATAATAATGGGTTCTTACACGCCAAAACAATTGTGATAGACGGCGAAATCTGCTCAATTGGAACAGCTAATTTTGATATTCGAAGTTTCAAACTAAATTTTGAAGTAAATGCTTTTATTTATGACCCAGAGATTGCCAGACAACAAAAAGAAATTTTTTATAAAGATATCGAAAGCAGTTATTTATTGACTCAATCCCTATTAGATGGACAATCGCGTTGGCTGAAATTTAAACAAACATTTTCTAGATTATTTTCACCAATTTTATAACAAAGTAACTTTTCAGACGTAGAAATAGTTGGTCAAACCATTATTTTTGCGTCTTTTTTTTAAGGGATTTTTAATGAAAAGTATAGAAAGTTGATTATACGAGCGATTTAAGAGATAATTGATAAGGATAATGCGATTTTTTAGCAAAGAAAAGAAAAATAGATAAGAGGGTGGAAACTTTGATTGAATTTAAAAATGTTTCAAAAGTTTATAAAGGCGGAAAAAAAGCAGTAGACAACATCAATCTTGCGTTTAACGAAGGCGAATTTATTGTTTTTATTGGTACAAGTGGAAGTGGAAAGACAACTTCAATGCGGATGATCAACCGAATGATCGAGCCAACTTCTGGACAAATTTTAATTGATGGCGAAGATATCATGAAGAAAGATCCAGTGAAATTGCGTCGGAAAATCGGCTATGTGATCCAACAAATCGGGTTGATGCCACACATGACCATTTTTGATAACATCGTTTTAGTTCCGAAATTAATGAAATGGTCAGAGGAAGAACAAAAAGAAATCGCCAAAAAACTCATAAAAAGAGTAGATTTGCCGTTAGAGTTTCTAGATCGCTATCCTTCTGAATTGTCAGGGGGTCAGCAACAAAGAATAGGCGTTATCCGCGCTTTAGCTGCGGATCAAGACATTATTTTAATGGATGAACCGTTTGGTGCTTTGGATCCTATTACGCGAGACTCTCTCCAAGAATTATTAAAAGAACTTCAAGTAGAGATGGGAAAAACAATTATTTTTGTTACTCATGATATGGATGAAGCTTTAGATTTAGCGGACCGCATCGTCATTATGCAAGAAGGTAAAGTTGTTCAATTCGATACACCGGATAATATTCTGGCTGCTCCAGCTAATCAATTTGTAGAAGACTTTATTGGGGAAGATCGTTTGCTCCAAGCACGGCCTAATCTTCAAACAGTTGAACAAGTTATGTTGAAGAACCCTGTTTCAGTTACACCAGGCAAGTCTATTACTGATGCTATCAAACTGATGCGTGACCGCCGTGTAGACTCGTTATTAGTGACGGACGATGCAGGAATCTTAAAGGGATATGTTGATGTTGAAAGCATCGATTTAAACAGGAAACGTGCAACCAGTATTGGCGATATCATGTCGACCAAAGTTTATTTTGTACGCAAAGGAACGTTGTTAAGAGATACTGTACAACGTATTTTAAAACGCGGGTTTAAGAATGTCCCAGTAGTTGATGAAAAAAATCGTTTAATTGGAATAGTTACGCGTGCTTCTCTAGTAGATATTGTGTATGACACGATTTGGGGCGATGACGCAGAAACACCACCTGAAACGCCGATGGAATCAACCGTTTCAAAAGAAATTAAAGAGTAGGAGGGAAGAAACATGGCTGATTTTTTTGCAAGCAATGGTTCGGATCTGTTGCTGAAAACGTGGGAACATCTTTATATTTCTGCATTTGCTTTATTTTTAGGTGTGATTGTAGCTGTCCCACTTGGAATAATATTGACTCGTTTTAATAAAGTAGCGTCTATCGTAATGGGAATTGCAACGGTCTTACAAACCGTTCCTTCTTTAGCTCTACTTGCTTTGATGATTCCGTTTTTTGGAATTGGAAAAGTTCCTGCAATAATTGCTTTATTCATTTATTCGTTATTGCCAATTCTTAGAAATACCTATATTGGTGTCAAAGGAGTAGACGGAGGGCTAAAAGACGCGGGTAAAGGAATGGGTATGACCGATATGGAATTGATTCGTTTAGTCGAATTGCCGCAAGCTGCAGCGGTCATTATGTCCGGGATTCGTCTTTCCGGTGTATACGTTATTGCTTGGGCAACACTAGCTTCTTATATTGGAGCAGGCGGCTTAGGAGACTTTATTTTTAATGGATTAAATCTATTTATACCTAGCCTGATTATTGGTGGTACGATACCCGTAACGGTGTTAGCTTTATTAACAGATTTTATTTTAGGAAAATTAGAGAAAAAATTAACGCCCGCCAGCGCATACTAAATAGGAGGTTTTAAAACAATGAACACAATTAAAAAAATCAATCAAATTGTGGTTCTTCTTTTAGCAACTGTGTTTTTAAGCAGTTGCTCGCTTCCTGGTTTAGGCGGGGGTTTTGACGAAGAAGGAATCACTATTACAGGTGGGACCACTACAGAACAACAAATTTTGGGTTTTATCGTTGAAGGCATGGTCGAACATTATATCGATATCGATGCACAATTGATCAACAATTTAGGGTCTTCTACCCTTAATCATCAGGCTTTAGTTGGAGGAGACGCAAATGTTTCAGGTGTCCGTTACACAGGTACCGATTTAACAGGCGTGCTTCAGCAAGAGCCAATCACAGATCCAGCGAAAGCTTACCAAACTGTCGTAAATGGATTTAAAGATGAATTCGATCAAAAATGGTTTCCTTCATATGGATTTGCTAACACTTACTCGTTTATGGTCACACAAGAATTAGCAGAAGAATATGATCTTCAAACTGTTAGTGATTTAAAGGATATCATATCAGAACTCAAATTAGGTGCCGATACTTCTTGGATGGAGAGAGAAGGCGATGGGTACGATGCGTTTGTAGAAACGTACGGTTTTGATTTTAAGCGTGTCTATCCAATGCAAATTGGATTAGTTTATGATGCTTTAGCAGCCGGAAAGATGGATGTGGTTTTAGGGTATTCAACGGACGGACGAATCAGCAGTTATGACTTAGTCGTTTTAGAAGATGACAAGCACTTGTTTCCCCCATACGATGCCAGTCCTGTTACCACTTACCAAGTGTTAAAAGATTACCCTGAATTAAATGAAGTATTGCTGAAATTAGCAGGGACGATCACGACTGAAAAAATGCAAGAAATGAATTATGAAGCGGACAATAATTTATTGGAACCAAAAAAAGTTGCAACAGATTTTTTAGAAGAAAATAATTATTTTGAAGAAAATGAAACAAACACAAAAGGGGGCGAGTAATCCGTGAATATTTCAGAGATGGGTCTTTGGGAACAATTATGGTATTACTTTAACGAAAATGGATTTTATATCTGGGAACAGTTTGTGCGCCACTTTTTAATTTCTATTTATGGTGTTCTTTTTGCAGCTATTGTCGGAATTCCTATAGGATTTTGGGTTTCACGCAACAGTAAATTAGCAGACTGGGTTATTGGCGTTGCCAATGTTATTCAAACGATTCCTTCTTTAGCCATGTTATCTATTTTGATGCTTGGTTTAGGTCTGGGCGTAGGAACAGTTGTGACGACCGTCTTTCTATATTCCTTATTGCCAATCATCAAAAATACGTATACCGGTGTTCGAAATGTTGACAGCAACATCTTAGATTCTGGTAAAGGGATGGGAATGACCAGATTCCAACTGACCTATATGGTTGAATTGCCGCTATCGTTATCTGTTATAATGGCAGGGATTCGTAATGCATTAGTAGTCGGTATTGGGATTACGGCAATCGGAACCTTTATTGGAGCAGGAGGATTAGGTGACATCATTACGCGTGGCGTTAACGCCACAGACGGTGGGGCTATTATTTTATCAGGTGCTATCCCAACCGCATTGATGGCTGTTATTAGTGATATTGTTTTAGGAGCAATTGAAAAGAAATTAGATCCGACAAATAAAGTTAGAAACTAGTCCAATAAAAAAACGAAACCTTTTAAAAGGTTTCGTTTTTTTATTGAGCTAACCGAACATGGCGAATGTCTTCAAAAGAAAGCATATAAGTTGTTTGGCGACTCAGACTCTCTAAGATAATAAGCGATTTTTTATTTGGGGCGTATCTTAAAATTCCTTTTTGTTCATCAATTGTCAAGATATGTTTGGTCTTATTCATTTGGAGAACGATAGGTTTGCGCCGCTCATAAGCTTGCATCAAAAAATAGCGGATTTGATGTTCAGGCATCTGAGGAAACACTTGCAAGGTATCTGGTTCTTTAGTGAGAAACAGCTTCTTATTAAAGGTATTAAAAAAGGCAGGGGACTTTTCAGCAAAGTTTTTTTCCATATCGATTCCTCCGAACGTTTGTTTGTTAATTTCATTATACGAACAAACGTTCAGATGTGCAAGTCTTTTTCAAATTATTATCAATATAGTTTTCTTTTCTGCCATATTCTAGCTATAATAGTAATTGGACAGTTAAAAAAGAAAAGTATACCATCGAGGAGTTTTAACATGACATATAAAATAATTGCAGATTCTTGTTGCGACCTGCCTCTGGAATTTGTTGAGAAGCATCATATTCACATTATGAATATGGTCATCAATATGGAGGGAAAAGAGATAATCGATGATTTGGGCAAAACATTTGATCGAGAAGCTTTTTTTAAAAATATAAAAGAGGGTAAGATTGCTTCAACATCTCAAATCAATATTGGAACTTATCTAGAAGTCTTTAAGTACTATGTTGAAAAGAGCGAACCGATTCTTTATTTAGCTTTTTCATCGGGATTAAGTGGTTCGTATAATAATGCATTAGCTGCTGTAGAAATGCTAAGAGAAGAGTATGGAACTGTTGATATTACAGTGATTGATACATTGGCGGTTTGTCTTGGCGATGGGTTGCTTGTTTATGAAGCAGCTAATATGAAAGCAGCAGGCAAGTCGCTGATTGAGGTAACTCGTTGGATAGAAGAAAATAAATTAAAGCTTCACTCATGGGTAACAGTAGATGATATTAAGCATTTAGAGCGCGGCGGAAGAATCTCAGCAGTTTCTGCAACTTTAGGAACGCTATTAAATGTAAAGCCCATTATTATCATGAACCAACTGGGTGGTTTGGTTCCTTATGCTAAAGTCCGAGGACGGAAAAAATCATTGCAATTCTTAGTTCAAAAAACAGCGGAAGGAATCATTGAGCCTGAAAACCAAACGATTTTTATTGGACACGCAGGAGTTCCAGAAGAAGCAGAATGGATAAAAGAAGCTCTTTTAGAAAAAATTAAAGTAAAAGATATTAAGATATATCCTTATGGACCGACAATCGCAGCTCATACTGGATTTGGTTCGTTAGCGGTCTTTTCATTTGGAATGCCGAAATAAAACATAAAGTTATAAAAATCAGCATTGTATTTAAGTTGTGAAAACGGTATAATTTAATTTAGAGGTAACTATTATAAACAAATTTGCTATTATTACATTACCCTATAATCTTTAAAATGCTGCCGAAAATAGGACACAAATTACAATTGAAGACTTTCCAGTTAAACCTAAAAGTCATTTGACAGTGAAATTGCTCTATGTTAAATTTATTATAAATTAAATAGAATAAAAATGGTTGGGCAGTAGCTTTCAAGGCAATTTCTTCAAGGGGTGAGAAGAAGTCTTGTTAGTTACGCCTTTTTTTTATTTTGGAGGAGGTGAAATAAGATGAGTATTGAAGCCATTCAATATGTTCAAGAAGCAGAAGAGAGAGCTGGAAAATTAGAAACAGATAGCGACGCAGAGGTTAAAAGAATAAAAGAGTTAACCGAAGAAACCATGGCAGATCATCAGTCGCGTTTATCTTCTAAATTGGCAGAGTACGAAAAAGAGCAACAAAAAAGGTATGATCAAGAAATAGAACACATAAAAAAACAAGTAGATGAAGAGATTTCTGCCAAAGCAGCAGAGTTGGATCATTCCGCTAAGGTAAATGAAACAGATGTGGTAAATGACATTGTAAAGGAGGTTATCCATCGCTATGGCAATAGCTAAAATGAAACAGATGACGCTTTTGGCAGAACAAGCAGATAAAGATCTTCTTTTAAAAGCAGTGCAGGAATTACAAAGGCTTGAGTTAGTAGATTTAACGACTTTAGAAGAATCCAATCTCCTTAGTTATTATTCTAAAGAAATGCCGACTGTTGAAAAAACAAAATATGAAGAACGTTTGAAAGATATTCAGCATGCGTTGTCATACTTAAAACAGTACCTCCCGCAACCAGGTTTTATTGCCAAATTAAAAAAAGGCCGAGAGGAATATACGTTAGAGGAACTAGAAGCAGCAATTTCTGTTTCTCAATTAGACGCAATCTGCCAAGAAGTTTTTAAAAAAGAAAAAGAACTTATTGCGTTAGAACAACAACAGAAAAGTTTAAATGAAGAAGAACTCTTTTTGCGTAAATGGAACCCTTTAGAATTCAATCCTAATGATTTAGCAGAATTTAAACTTACAGCAGGTTATGTTGGAACGATTGCTGCTGGAAATGTAACGGAATTTCAAAATGCACTAAAAGAAAAAGGCTCAAATTATATTGAAGAAATTTTTCAATACAAAGATGAAGCCGCCTATCTTATTATTACAGCTAAAGAAAATGATAGTGCTACCGAATCTATTTTGAATCAGTTTCAGTTTACCAAGTTTAATTATCCTTATACGTTAGTACCCAAAGAAGAACTGAAACGCAATCTTGCAGAAAATAAAAAGCTGCAAGAAAAAGAGCAAACATTAAAAAAAGAATTGGTAGCTTTTAAAACTAAAGTAACACAGTTAGAACTAGGAGAAGAATATTATTATAATCTCGCTCAAAGAGAAATTGGAAAAACCCTCTTATTGAACGGGAAAAGTTTCTTCTTGTTAAATGGTTGGTTGGAAGAAGAACAGGTTCCTGAATTGAAAGTCCTTTTAGATACCCACGTTGGAAAAGAACACTACGCAGTCATTTCGGAAGAAATTAAAATGAAGGACTACGGTGTTGTTCCAGTTGTTTTAGAAAACAATAAATTTGTTGAACCGTTTGAAAGTGTCACGGAGATGTACAGTTTGCCAAAATACGATGATATTGATCCGACTCCTTTTATGATGCCGTTTTACTTAGTCTTTTTTGGTATGATGAGCGCAGATTTAGGTTATGGTTTAATTCTTCTGATCGGTACTTTTCTAGCACAGAAATACCTTAATTTAGATAAGGGAATGGCTAAATTTATTCGCTTCTTCCATTTGCTGTCTTATGGCGTAATTGTTTGGGGAGTGATTTATGGTAGTTTCTTTGGTTACGATTTGCCTTTCCAATTATTGTCAACAACGACAGACGTTATTACTATACTCTTGCTTTCAGTCGTGTTTGGGTTCATTCAACTTGTGTATGGTCTGGTTATTAACGGAGCAGTTAAGTGGCGGAAACAAGAACGAGCCTCTAGTTATGTTGATGGAATGGCTTGGGTAGGGATCCTAGTAGGCATTGGACTCTTAGTGTTGAGCATGATGGTTTTCGATAGTTCTCTACTTAAAACAATCGCTTATCTTTTAATAGGAGTGAATGTTGTTGGAATTATTGTGGTGACCATGTTAGCTTCTGAAAAAAAAGGTCTGGGAGCAGCATTAGGACTATATAATTTGTATGGTATAACAGGTTATGTGGGTGATTTAGTCAGTTATACAAGATTAATGGCCCTAGGAGTTTCCGGTGGGAGTATAGCAGCAGCTTTTAATATGATTGTTGAATTTTTACCTCCTGTCGCTAAATTTACTGTTGGGATTTTGCTATTTGTCGCGTTGCATTCGCTGAATATTTTCTTAACTTATTTAAGTGCTTACGTGCATACAGCCAGATTACAATACGTTGAATTTTTCGGAAAATTTTACGAAGGTGGCGGACGAGCGTTGAATCCGTTGAAGACTTTTGAAAAACACATTTATTTAAAAAAAAGACAATAAACTTAAACAACTATCTAAAAAAAATATATTTTAATGGAGGAATTTTATAATGGGCAATTTGATAACATTTTTAGCAGAAAACAATGGTGGTCTATTCTTTGCAGCAATGGGAATTGGGTTTGCAACAATCTTTTCAGGTATCGGTTCAGCTAAAGGTGTAGGTATGACAGGGGAAGCAGCAGCTGCTTTAACCACTGAACAGCCTGAAAAATTTGGTCAAGCTCTGATCTTACAGCTTTTGCCAGGTACACAAGGTCTTTATGGTTTTGTTATTGCCTTCTTGATTTATTTGAACACGGGCGCTGATACAACTTTAGCACAGGGTTTATATATGTTGATGGCCGCTATGCCGATTGCTTTCACCGGTTTATTTTCAGGTATTGCACAAGGTCGTGTTGCTTCTGCTGGTATCCAAATTTTAGCTAAAAAACCTGAGCACGCTACAAAAGGAATTATTTATTCTGCTATGGTTGAAACATACGCTATCTTAGGTTTTGTTATTTCCTTTTTACTTGTCTTAAATGTATAATGACTCATTTCTATTCAAAAAACGATTAAGAACGGAGGGAAATGATGTCAGATCTTAAACTGATTACGGATCGTATGATTGAAAAAAAGAAAGTCGAAATACAAAACAAAATTCAACAAGCTGAACTGGAAGCAAAAAATAGACTTGCAGCAGCAGATACAGACTTAGCTGAAGAAGAAGTTAAACAAAAGAAAATGATTGATGTTCGCTTAGCAAATGAGTTTGAAAAGAATAAAAATAGCTTGGTAAACCATAAACGCGATCAATTGCTGTCTGAAAAACAACTCTCGCTAAATTCTGTGTTTGAGAAAGCTTTGATGGAAATGGAGCAATGGAATGAAACAGAATTCCAAGCATTTTTATTATCTGTCTTAAAAGAATTTAAAGCGATGGAACGCGTAGAATTGATTTTAGGAGAAAAGTCAGCTGAAAAAGTTTCTCAACAATGGATCGAAGAAGTAGCATCAAAAGAACTAAACGTTTCTTTATCAAATGAAACGATTGCGGGGAAATTTGGATTTATCCTTAGAGACAATGGAATACAATACAATTATTTATTCCATGCTTTGATCAATGAAAGCAAAAATCATTTGATTCCATCTGTTTCAAAAAAATTATTTCAATAAAAAGGAGGAGAATAAATGAAGCCAACAGCATTTGCTGGGACTAACGCACGCATTCGTGTTTACGAAAGTAATCTCCTTAGAAATGATCAATTTGAACGGATGCTACAAGCGCCTGATTTTGAAGAAGCATTGAATGTTTTAAAGGATACACCTTATCGAAATGATATAGAACAATTAAAAGAGACAAAAGACTATGATTTAATGCTAGTGAATGAATTGCAACGAATGTATGCTGAGTTATTCAGCATTAGCCCAGAACCGAACTTAGTTGAATTGTTTTCGTTGCGGTATTCTTACCACAATTTAAAAGTATTATTAAAAGAGTATTTCACAAAAAATGACTTCACAACAATGCTGATACCGATTGGAAAAAATTCCATTTCAACTTTAAGACAAGCTGTAGAAACCAGTAGATCCGATGATTTGGATCAAGAATATTTAACAAGTATTCTTGAAGTGAAAACAGACTACGAAGATTACTCCAATATTCAATCGATTGACATTATCCTTGATCGTCGTTACTTTACTCATTTAAAACAATTAGCGATAAAAATAGAAGACCCTAAAGTGTTGGAATTGATCGTTCTTTATATCGATTTAAATAACTTGTCCACTTTGACAAGGGCTATCAGCCAAAAACGATCACGAAATTTTTTGACTACTATTTTATCCGATGCTGGAAGTATGCCTATAGAAGAACTTATTTCATTGGGTTCAGAAAGTTTAGAAGAGGCGGGTAAAAAACTAGCGGAAGGCAAATATCGGGAAATTGTTACAGCTTCGATCCGTTCAGACAATCAAGAATTGTCTCCTGTGAAAATTGATCTTGCAACGGATGATGCCTTCATGGAAAAAATGAAAGACGCAAAATTAGAAGTCTTTGGTCCGATGCCTTTATTAGCGTATATTTATGCGAAAGAAAATGAAGTTAAAAATTTACGTTTAGTTTTAGTCGGCAAAGAAAATAAGCTTCCGCTTGAAGAAGTTACAGAAAGGATGCGAATCAATTATGGCTCATAAAATTGGTGTAGTCGGCGACAAAGACTCGATTTTACCTTTTAAAATCTTAGGATTTGACGTTTTTTACGCATCTGAAGCTAGAGAAGCTAGACGGACAGTTGATCGCCTAGCTAAAGAAGAGTATGGCATTATTTATTTGACAGAACCGTTAGGAAAATTAATACCGGAGACGATCGACCGCTACGACCAAATGATAAAACCAGCCGTTATCTTAATTCCTAATCACTTAGGTTCATTAGACATTGGGAAAAAAAGAATCCAGCAAAATGTTGAAAAGGCAGTGGGGCAAAATATTTTATAGGAGGTTACCAGTTTGAACAAAGGAAGAATTGTGAGTGTCTCTGGGCCGTTAGTTACGGCTGAAGGGATGGAGCAAGCTAATATTCAAGATATCTGTAAAGTCGGTAAGCTTGGGTTAATTGGCGAAATTATTGAAATGCGTAACGATGTAGCTTCTATTCAAGTTTATGAAGAAACGTCAATGGTTGGACCTGGAGAACCTGTTGAAACAACTGGCGAAGCTTTGTCAGTTGAATTAGCTCCCGGCATGATTTCGCAAATGTTTGATGGAATTCAACGTCCGCTTGATAAATTTATGGACAAAACAGAAAGCAACTATCTGATTCGCGGAGTTTCTATTGAAGCATTGAGTCGAACAGATAAATGGACGTTCACGCCAACTGTAGAAGTTGGAACGAAGGTTGTTGCAGGGGATATCGTTGGGACTATTCCTGAAACAAAAGTTATTGTACACAAAATAATGGTTCCATATGGTGTTGAAGGCACGATCAAGAGTATTGAGAGTGGAAATTTTGATATTACTGAGACTATTTATACGATTGAAACTGAAGAAAATGGCGTAAAAGAATTTACGATGCTGCAGAAATGGCCCGTTAGACAAGGACGTCCAACAGCAAAAAAATTAAACCCAGTTGAACCGATGATTACCGGACAACGTGTCATTGATACGCTGTTCCCAGTAGCAAAAGGCGGTGCTGCGGCTGTTCCAGGTCCATTTGGAGCTGGTAAAACGGTGGTGCAACATCAAATCGCTAAATGGGCAGATGTTGATTTAGTTGTGTATGTCGGGTGTGGAGAACGTGGGAATGAAATGACTGACGTAATCAATGAATTTCCGCAATTAATTGATCCTAATACCGGGGAGTCCATTATGGAACGTACGATTTTGATTGCAAATACATCAAATATGCCTGTTGCGGCTCGTGAAGCTTCCATCTATACAGGTATTACGATCGCTGAATACTTTAGAGATATGGGCTATAGTGTCGCTATTATGGCGGATTCTACTTCTCGTTGGGCAGAGGCATTGCGTGAGATGTCAGGTCGTCTTGAAGAAATGCCAGGAGATGAAGGATATCCAGCTTACTTAGGAAGCCGAATTGCAGAATTTTACGAGCGTGCTGGAAAAATCATTACTTTGGGAACGGAAGGCCGAGAAGGAAGTATCACTGCTATCGGCGCAGTATCCCCTCCTGGAGGAGATACTTCTGAGCCGGTAACTCAAAATACTATGCGAGTGGCTAAGGTATTCTGGAGCTTAGATAATTTATTAGCACAAAAACGTCACTTTCCTTCTATTGATTGGCTAGCGTCGTACTCTTTATATTCTCAAGAGTTAGGGATTTATAACGGAGAACAATTAGGAAAAGATTGGACGGGAATGGTCAGAAGAACCATGACCTTGTTACAAGAAGAATCTGAACTGGAAGAAATTGTACGCTTAGTCGGTGTTGAGTCTTTATCTGAAAGAGACCGTCTAAAGTTGGCGACATCTAAAATGATTCGTGAAGATTTCTTACAACAAAATGCGTTTGATGATGTCGATACGTATACTTCTCGAGAAAAGCAATATGAAATGTTATCAACTATTTTGTATTTTGAAGATGAAGCTCTTGCTGGTATGGCATTAGGTTCTTATTTTAACGAAATTATTGAAGGTACTGTTACAGTTCGTGAAAGAATTGGTAGAGGGAAGTACATCCCTGAAGAAGAAATTGGGAAGTTTGAAATCTTAAAATCAGATATTAAAACCACCATTCACCAAATCGTTGAAAAAGGAGGAATGGAATTAGATGCTTAAAGAATATCGGACAATCACAGAAGTTGTCGGTCCTTTGATGGCAGTTGAAGGTGTTGAAGGCGTTAAATTTGATGAGTTAGTTGACATCCAAATGCAAAACGGCGAAAAAAGACGTGGACAAGTTTTGGAAATCAATGGGGATAAAGCGATGGTTCAAATATTTGAGGGCTCTCACGGAATCAACTTAAAAGATACTAAAGTGCGTTTCTTAGGCAAACCCTTAACGTTAGATGTTTCTGAAGACATGCTTGGTCGCGTCTTCGATGGAATGGGACGCATCAATGATAACGGGCCTGAATTGATCGCTGAAAAATCATTGGATGTTAACGGAGAAGCGATCAATCCCATGGCTCGTGACTATCCAGATGAATTTATCCAGACAGGAATTTCATCTATTGATCACCTAAATACATTGGTTAGAGGACAAAAACTGCCTGTATTCTCAGGTTCGGGGCTTCCGCATAAAGAATTAGCTGCTCAAATCGCAAGACAGGCTACTGTTTTAAATTCAGACGAAAAATTTGCCATTGTTTTTGCGGCTATCGGTATTACGTTTGAAGAAGCAGAGTTTTTCATGGAAGACTTTCGTAAAACAGGTGCCATTGATCATTCGGTTATGTTTGTTAACTTAGCGGACGATCCTGCAATTGAACGGATAGCCACTCCAAAGATGGCCTTGACGACAGCTGAGTATTTAGCTTATGAAAAAGACATGCATGTATTGGTTATTATGACGGATATGACGAATTATTGTGAAGCCTTGCGTGAAATCTCAGCAGCAAGACGTGAAGTACCTGGACGTCGTGGTTACCCGGGTTATCTTTACACCAATCTGGCAACGTTATTTGAACGTGCTGGTCGTTTGGTCGGTGGAAAGGGTTCTGTTACGCAGATTCCTATTCTAACTATGCCAGAAGACGATATTACGCATCCGATTCCTGATTTGACCGGATACATCACAGAAGGACAAATCATTTTGTCTCGCGATTTATTCAATAATGGTATTCACCCGCCTATCGATGTCTTGCCATCTTTGTCGCGTTTAAAAGATAAAGGGACTGGCGAAGGGAAAACAAGAAAAGATCATGCTGCTACCATGAACCAGTTATTCGCTGCTTATGCAGAAGGAAAACAAGCGAAGGAACTCGCTGTGGTGCTAGGAGAGTCTGCTCTTTCTGAAACAGACAAGCTTTATGCTGAATTTGGCGAGCGTTTTGAAAAAGAATACGTAAACCAAGGAAACTATACCAATCGTACTATCGAAGAATCATTAGATTTGGGTTGGGAACTCTTGTCCATTTTGCCTAGAACGGAATTGAAGCGGATCAAAGATGAGATGTTAGACGAATACCTGCCGAAGGGGGAGTGAGTCTAAATGGCAAAATTAAATGTGAACCCAACTAGAATGGAATTGACCATTTTAAAGCAGCAGCTGAGTACTGCAACTCGCGGTCATAAATTGTTGAAAGACAAACAAGACGAGCTGATGCGTCAATTCATTACGCTTATCCGGAAAAACAATGAGTTACGTGCAGAAGTGGAAGGCAAATTAACTAGTGCGATGCAATCTTTTGTGATGGCTAAAGCATTGTTAAACGAAAATTTTATTGAAGAGCTAGTAGCGATTCCACCTCGTGCAGTAGAACTAGAGATATACGAAAAAAATATTATGAGTGTTTCCGTACCGGTCATGAATTTTAAGTATGATGAGAGTCAAGATACTAACGAATTACGTTATGGCTACTTAAATTCCAATAGTGAATTAGACACGTCAATTGAAAAAATGTCAGCAGTCATGGCTCAGTTATTGGAACTTTCAGAAATCGAAAAAACTTGTCAACTAATGGCAGATGAAATCGAAAAAACTCGTCGCAGAGTAAATGCATTAGAGTATATGACGATTCCAAGGTATGAAGAAACGATTTATTTTATTCAAATGAAATTAGATGAAAACGAAAGAGCTAATATCACCCGATTGATGAAAGTAAAAGATATGGGTTAAAAAGGCTTTTTGGCAAATCACGATGGTGATTTTTATGGTGAAATACAGTCATTTCACTTACTAACACCAAAAATGACAGAACCTTAAAAAAACGAACAAAATCAGTGATGATTTTGTTCGTTTTTTCGTTGTCATTGGTACCACTAAAAACAAGAGCCGTGTATACTGAGTTTAAGGAGATGATGCAGATGGAGACAGAACTTCTTAAACAAATAAAACGGTCAAAAAAAGTAGCACTTGTATTAGGCGGCGGAGGAGCGAGAGGTTCTTATCAAATAGGTGTTTGGAAAGCATTGAAAGAGCTTTGTATTGAAATTCACCTGATTACTGGAACTTCTGTAGGGGCTTTAAATGGAGCTTTATTTCTTCAAGATGAGTACGATTTAGGCGAACAGATGTGGCGTAAAATGGAAACCAACCATGTCTTGGCTTTATCTAAACCGATCGAAATCAACAGCTTTAAAAGTTACCGCCGAACAATGCGAGGTTTTGTTGTGTCGGCCTTAAAAAAAAGAGGATTTAATACCACTCCTTTAAAAGAGCTGATCGACACTTATCTGGCAGATGAAAAACGCATCAGAAAGAGCGCCATTGAATTTGGTTTGACTCTGACAGAATATCCTTCGATGAAACGCGTAGAGTTTTTCTTACCTAGTATACCGTTTGGCGAATTGAGTCTTTATTTGCTGGGAAGTGCTTCATTCTATCCAGCAATGCAAATCACTAAAATTGGTGAAAAGTCTTATATTGATGGAGGGTACTACAATAATTTGCCCGTTGAGATGGCGCTCGAAAAAAAACCGACAGCAGTAATCAGCGTTGACATTACAGGACCAATCTCGTTGAAAAGGAGTAGGCCGATTACTGATGTACCGATTCATGATCTAGGCAGTAAATGGCCATTGGGAAACTTATTGTTATTCGATGGCAATCGTGCGGATATCAACATTGCTCTGGGTTATTATGAAACGATGAAGCACTTTGAATTTTATGAAGGCAGTTGGTATACTTTTGAAAAAGATAGTTTTAAAAAGCATTACGAAAAATTTTATTTGGCGTTAGCTAAATTTTTGATGAATAAAAATAGACGGTTTGCGGCTGGCTTCTTAAATGAAACCGAACAACAGCAAAAAAATTTAGAGGTTTTAGAAAAATATTGGCGAGGGCGAATTGGAAAAAAAGAGCTGACCTATGCAGTACATGAACTGATTGGGAAGTTATTTCAGATTGATCCGACAAAAGTGTATAGCTTTTCTTTATTTGAAACAGCGATTCTTGAAAAATACGAAGAATTAGTCAAAGCAACTACGATCAATGAAGTTGATGAATTGTTTACTGTTGACGTTATTTATTCAGTAGAAGAATGGATTGCTCGTTACTTAGAAAGAATTCCGTTTCTTTCTAATAAAAAAATGCTGCTGTATTTTTTAAATTTGATTGAAAAAAATCAACCGATTGAATGGCATAATTGGAAAGTTGACTATTTGATTAAACAAAAACCTCATGTTTTCATGATGGCCATTTGTATGGATCAGATAAAAAACGGAAATTTTAAATAAAAGTTACAGAACAACTGGATTTTATGGTACACTTAAGGGTGAGTTCTCATTATCAGGTATTTTGCATAGCCTAAATTAAATTAGCTTAATCAATGAGAGGTGAATGAAGTGGCTCAAAAATTTACTTACGAAATTATGGAAGAAATTGCAGTGCTTTCTGAAAATGCAAAAGGATGGCGTAAAGAATTAAATCTAGTAAGTTGGAATGGCAACCCGCCTAAATTTGATATTCGGGATTGGGCTCCAAACCATGAAAAAATGGGCAAAGGCCTGACGCTTACCAATGAAGAAATGGAAACACTCAAATCCTTTTTAGCAACTTTAAATTAATGCCCAAAGATTTTACACAAAAGAAATAATAACAGAAACTTTTTTTAGATAGGAAGGATTTGAATATGGCAGAACGCGGACTTTTAATTGTTCTTTCTGGGCCTTCAGGTGTAGGTAAAGGAACAGTGAGAAAAGCAATTTTTGAACAACCGAATAATGACTTTGAATATTCTATTTCAATGACCACTAGAAAGCAACGCGAAGGTGAAATTGATGGCGTAGATTATTTTTTCAGAACGAAAGAAGAGTTTGAAGAACTAATTGCAAGCGGCGGTTTATTGGAATATGCTGAGTATGTAGGGAACTACTATGGTACGCCTTTGGCTTATGTCGACCAGACACTAGCAAGTGGCAGAGATGTTTTTTTAGAGATCGAAGTTCAAGGTGCTTTACAGGTACGTGAAAAGATGCCTGAAGGAATTTTTATTTTCTTGACTCCTCCAGGACTTAAAGAATTAAAAACACGTATCATTGGGCGAGGAACAGATGCCATGGCTGTGATTGAAAGACGTATGGAAAAAGCCATTGAAGAGATTAATTTGATGCAGCATTACGATTATGCTGTTGAAAATGATCGGGTTGAGAATGCTGTCAGCAAAATAAGAAATATTATCGAATGCGAACACTTAAAAGTTTCGCGTGTGATTCATCGTTATAAAAAAATGATTAAGGAGCTGTAAACATTATGATGTTACTTCCATCTATTGATAGTTTATTAGAAAAAATTGATTCAAAATATTCTTTGGTGATTTTAGCCAGTAAACGGGCGCATGAGTTAGAAAACAAAGCGATGCCGATGTTAGATGAATACGAATCACACAAGAATGTCGGTCGTGCTTTAGAAGAAATTGATGCTGGGGATTTAGTTATTGACCCTGCAACAGTTGGGGCGAAAGAATAAGGAATACGCAACAAACTTTTAAAAAGATAAATGCCAAGTGCTGCAAAATAGGGATCTACCTGTTTTGAAGCACTTTTGTTTTAATGTCTTTTTGCATCCGCAAGTAAGGAAATCGAGATAATTCTAAGGATAGCAAGACAAAGGTGTTCTTTTTTAGTAAAATGGAGTAAGAGATTATCTGAGATTTGAGAGCGAAATAGGAGGTTTTAAGATTGTTGGAAAATAAAAACGTAGCCCTGTATGTTTCAGGAGGAATCGCTGTATATAAAGCTGCTGATTTAGCAAGACAATTCATTAAACAAGGCGCAAATGTCAAGGTAGCAATGACTGCATCGGCCAGAGAATTTGTTTCACCGTTGACCTTTCAAATTCTAAGCAAACACCATGTGTACACAGATACTTTTGATGAACGCGAAGGAGACCAAGTCAGTCATATCCATTTAGCGGATTGGACAGATATTGCCGTTGTAGCTCCTGCAACTGCGAATACGCTGGCTAAATTAGCTAACGGAATAGCCGACGATTTTGTATCTACAGCTTTGATGGCTACGACAGCACCTGTTTTTGTTGTGCCTACCATGAACTCACATATGCTGGAAAATCCGGCAACCGTTCGTAATCTTCAACAACTGGAAGCGGATGGACGTTTTGTGATGGAACCAGATACAGGATTTTTAGCAGAAGGTTATGAAGGAAAAGGCCGTTTTCCAGAGGCGGTGAACATTGTTGAAACAGTTAAAGGTTTTTTACGAACGCAACTGAACAACTTGCCGCTAAAAAATAAACAGGTTGTTGTAACAGCAGGGGGAACAAAAGAACGGATCGATCCGGTACGTTACATCACGAATGATTCTTCTGGGAAAATGGGATATAGTCTAGCCATAGCTGCCAGAGATTTGGGAGCGACAGTCACGCTGATCTCTGCTAGCCGTCAGTTAGTACAGCCTTTTGGTGTAGCATTCGTTCAAGTAGATTCGGCTAAAGAGATGCAAGAAGCTGTTATGCAAGCTTACGAGCAAGCAGACATCGTAGTGATGGCAGCAGCAGTCTCTGACTACCGTCCCAGCAATCAAGCAGTAGAAAAAATCAAGAAAAATGAAGCGACAATGACGCTTACATTAGATAAAACAACAGATATTTTAGCTGAATTGGGCAAACAAAAACAGCACCAATTTTTAATTGGGTTCGCTGCTGAAACGAATAACCTTGAAAAATACGCAAGAGGGAAATTAAAACAAAAAAAAGCTGATATGATCGTAGCTAATGATGTATCCAAGCCACATGCTGGATTTAATAAAGATACGAATGAAGTATCTATTTTTATGGCTGATGAAGATTCTATTGAGCTTTCTGTTCGTAGTAAACAAGAAATAGCAACAGAGATATTAAGGGTGGCCATCAATCAAATGAAAAAATAAGGGTGTGAGATAGAGTGGTTTCAATTGCAAAAGTTATCGTAGATGTACCGACGATGCAGACAAACAAACCTTACAGCTATTCCATTCCAGCTGAATTCAATGATCAAATTCAGCCAGGTATGCGAGTGGAAGTCCCTTTTGGCCAAGGAGCTAGAAAAGTTCAAGGTTTTGTTGTGGAGATTACTCAATCGACTGATTATACCGGAAGTTTAAAAGCCATTTCAGGACTAATGGATCTAACTTCCGTTCTCAACGAAGAGATGTTGATACTGGGGAGGGAAATGGCTGAAAAGACCTTTTCGTTTCAAATAACCTGTTATCAAACCATGCTTCCGGCTGTTTTGCGTGCTAAATATGAAAAGAAAATACGAGTGATAGATGATATTCCTGAGGAGCTCTATTTTGAACTTTTTAAAGGACGAAATGAGTTATCATGGGATGAAGCCGTTGAACGTGACCTATTGCCTGCTTTATTGGAACTAAAGAAAAAAGAAGCTGTAGAAGTGGTCTATACTGTCAGAAATCAAGCAAAAACTAAAAAGAGACGAATGGTCCAAGCCGACTTGTCATTCGAGCAGCTAGAAGATGAAAAAATAGGCTTGGGTAAAAGAGCGCCTAAACAACGGTTACTATTAGAGTTGCTTCAATCTTTAAATGACCACTCCATCAGTGTGGAGGAAATAACTAAAACGACCTCTCTTTCGTCAACAATATTACGTGAGGGACAAAAGAAAAAATGGTTATCTTTTTTTGAAGAAGAAATTTACCGAGACCCATTTAAAGATCAAGAGTTTAAAAAAACTTCAGCATTCACACTCAATCATTCCCAACAACAGGCATTAGAGCCCATTTTACAAGCTGTGGAAAACAAAGAATCTGAAGTTTTTCTGCTAAAAGGAATAACGGGCAGTGGAAAAACTGAAATTTACCTACAGACCATTGCTGAAACTCTGAAAAAGGGACAGTCTGCTTTGATGTTAGTTCCAGAAATAGCGTTGACACCTCAAATGGTCAATTCTTTTAAAGGACGTTTTGGCGAAGCGGTAGCTGTTTTGCATAGTGGTTTATCTGTTGGAGAAAAATATGACGAGTGGCGCAAAATTGAAAAAGGCGAAGCAAAAGTCGTAGTCGGAGCACGCTCTTCCATTTTTGCACCGGTTGAGAATATCGGCGTCATCATTATTGACGAAGAGCATGAAGGCACCTATAAACAAGATGAAAATCCGCGTTATCATGCAAGAAATGTTGCCATTTGGCGAGCAAACTATCATCATTGTCCGGTTATCCTTGGAAGTGCCACGCCTTCTTTAGAATCACGAGCACGTGCTCAAAAGAAGGTGTACACACTATTGGAATTGCCAGAACGTGTGAATCAGCGAGAACTGCCTGAAGTGGAAATCATTGATATGCGTGAAGAGGTAAAAGAAGGGAATCGCAGTAGTTTTTCATTGCTGCTGCAAGAAAAAATAAAAGATCGGATAGCTAAAAAAGAGCAAATCGTGCTTTTGCTTAACCGGCGCGGGTATTCTTCTTTTGTCATGTGCCGCGACTGTGGTTTTGTACTGCCTTGTCCGAACTGTGACATTTCATTGACGCTTCATATGGACACTAAGACGATGAAATGCCATTATTGTGGTCATGAAGAAAATATCCCTCGTACCTGTCCTAGTTGCAAAAGCCACAAAATTCGTTATTATGGTACTGGAACCCAAAAAATTGAAGAAGAGTTAGCTAAGGTTCTGCCAACAGCGAAGGTCATTCGGATGGATGTTGACACGACTAGAAAAAAAGGCGCCCACGAACGCCTTTTATCTGCTTTTGGCAATGGAGAAGCGGATATTTTATTAGGGACGCAGATGATTGCTAAAGGTCTAGATTTTCCTAATATTACCTTGGTAGGTGTTTTGAATGCAGACACCAGTCTAGGCTTGCCGGATTTTAGAGCTAGTGAACGCACTTTTCAACTGTTGACTCAAGTAAGCGGCCGAGCAGGACGAGCTGAATTGACCGGCGAAGTGATCGTACAAACGTTTAATCCTGAACACTATGCTATTCAGTTGGCTCAACAACACGATTACGATACTTTTTATCAAATGGAAATGCGTTTGAGGCACCGGGGAAATTATCCGCCGTATTACTTTACTATTCTGATTACAACGAGTCATGAAGAAGAGATAAAAGCAGCTAAAAAAATGCAAGAAATCATTCAATTTATTAAGCCAGATTTAAAACCTGAAACAATTGTTTTAGGACCGACACCTAAAGCTGTTGCGCGAGTAAACAATCGGTATTATTATCAAACCATTATAAAATATAAAAATGAACCAGTTTTATTTACTAAATTACAAGAATTATTGAATCAATCACAAAAAGAAATGACTAAGGGATTACAGATTGCAATTGATTCTGAGCCGATGCATTTTATTTAATAAGAGGAAGAAAGAAGGCTAAACCATGGCAGTATTGCCTATTGTAAAATATCCTGAGCCAATATTAACAAAGGCTGCAAGAGAAGTAGTCGAAATTACTGATGAAATTCTTCAATTAATGGATGATATGTACGAAACGATGGTAGCAAGCGATGGCATCGGCATTGCGGCGCCCCAAGTGAACCGTTCCTTGAGGATTGCTTTAGTAGAAGTCGATGAAGAAACGGGTTTATTCGAAATGATCAATCCAGAAATTATTACAGTATCTGGAAAAAATGTTGATGTAGAAGGATGTTTAAGTTTTCCTGAAATTTATGGAACAGTTGAACGAGCAGATAACATTGTGATCCGTTATTTTGATCGTGAGGGCGAAGCGTATGAGGTTGAAGCGGAAGATTATCTCGCACGCGTTTTTCAGCATGAATTAGAACATTTAGATGGGAAATTGTTTACGGATAAAATTATTCAAAAAATCCAGCCTGAAGAGTTAGAAACGTATATGGAGGAGAATGGCGAATGACAAAAATCGTTTTTATGGGAACACCTGCTTTTTCTGTGCCTATTTTAGAGGCTTTGATTGATGAGGGGTACGATATTGCTGCGGTAGTAACGCAACCTGACCGGCCTGTAGGCAGAAAAAAAGTTATGACACCGACACCAGTGAAAGAAGCAGCACTCCAGCATCAGATTTTAGTGTTGCAGCCTGAAAAAATTTCTGGGTCTGAAGAAATGGCGAAAGTGATCGAGCTGCAACCTGATTTAATCGTAACCGCTGCTTTTGGGCAATTTTTACCGCAAAAATTATTATCTGCTCCACGACTGGGTGCTATCAATGTGCATGCATCTCTGCTGCCTAAATATCGCGGCGGAGCTCCGGTTCATTATTCTTTGATCAAAGGCGAGAAAGAAACAGGCGTCACGATTATGTATATGGAAAAGAAAATGGATGCCGGGGATATCTTAAGCCAACGCTCGTTAGAAATCACAGAAAAAGATGATGTAGGAACGCTTTTTGAACGCTTAAGTCGTTTAGGCAGAGACTTGTTGATCGACACATTACCAGACTTAATAGCAGGAAAAGTTACACCAGTAAAGCAAGATGAAGAAAAAGTAACATATTCGCCAAATATCAAAGCCGAAGAAGAGCTGATCGATTGGAGTAAATCAGCTAAAGAAATTGATTGGCAAGTACGCGGTATGCGTCCTTGGCCAGGAGCCTATACATCTTTAAATGGCAATCGCTTAAAGGTTTGGGATGTTACACCCTTGGACGATGACACCGATAAAGAACCGGGAACGATCATACAAATCGAAAAAGAACGCTTTATGGTTGCATGCGGAGAACGAACAGTTGTGCAAGTAAATGAACTTCAGCCGGCTGGAAAAAGTAAAATGACCACTACAGCTTTTTTAAGCGGAGTAGGAAGCCAATTAAGAGTTGGAGAAATGGTAGGCGACAATGGAAACTAATCAAAATCCTCAAAAACGCAATACTAAAAAAACAAGTCGTTATTTAGCCATGTCTATTTTAGAAAAAACAGATGAGAATCAGTCTTATTCGAATTTGCTATTGAATGAAGCGATTCAAAAAAACAACTTAAGCCCAGCCGATGCTCGCTTGTTAACAGAATTGGTTTACGGAGTTTTGCAGCGTAAATTAACATTAGACTATTACTTATCAGCATTTTTAAGCAAAGATAAAAAAATCGATAGTTGGGTTCGCAATTTATTGCGTTTATCTATTTATCAAATGATTTATTTAGATAAAATTCCGGCACATGCTATTTTGTTTGAAGCGGTGGAAGTAGCCAAGAAAAAAAGCCATATTGGAGTTAGTAAATTTATCAATGGAGTTTTACGAAACGCTGAAAGAAAAGGTTTTAAGAGCATTTCAGCCATTCAAGACCCAATTGAACGTTTGAGTGTTGAAGTAAGCATGCCGAAATGGCTCATTGAAAAATTTGTAGAAGAAATAGGTTTCAAAGAAACAAAAAAACTAGGAGAAGCTCTTTTAATTCCGAGCCATTCAAGTGCTCGTGTAAATGTGCCCTTTCTAACGGTTGCTGAAGCATTAGAAGCCATGCAAGAAGAAGGATTTGATGTCAGACCAAGCAAGGTTTCGCCTGTGGGTATTATTAGCAATGGAGGTCATTTTGCTTCTTCACCGCTATTTCAATCAGGACAATTAACGATCCAAGACGAGTCTTCCATGTTAGTGGCTCCGTCAATGCAAATTGAGTCTCATCATCAAGTACTTGACGCTTGTGCAGCTCCTGGAGGAAAGACGACTCACATCGCGTCCTATTTATCAGCTGAAGCTGGTGGTAAAGTGACTGCTCTTGACTTACATGCTCATAAAGTAAAGCTGATTCAAGATAATGCTAAAAGATTACACGTCGATAAAGTGGTTGAAGGCAGAACACTTGATGCTAGAAAAGTAGACGAAGTATTTGAAGATGAAGTTTTTGATCGTATTCTAGTGGATGCACCATGCTCAGGTCTCGGTTTAATGAGAAGAAAGCCGGACATCAAATATACCAAACAACCAAAAGATTTGCTGCAATTGCAAAAAATCCAATTAGCCATCTTGACAAATGTAGCGCCGAAACTAAAAGTAGATGGCTTGCTGGTTTATAGTACATGTACGATCACTGCTGAAGAAAACCAAGGAACAGTAGAGGCATTTTTAAAGAACCATCCTAATTTTGAAAAAGTGTCCGTTGCTGTAGAAGAAAATCTATCTGCAAACATCAAAGATGATTTACTTCAAATCTATCCACAAGATTTTGGAACCGATGGTTTTTTCATTAGTTGTTTAAAGAAAAAAAGCAAATAAGAAATTTTATTTTTTGAAAAATGGGCGAGGTGAAAAAATGCACATTGTTTTTCGTAGTGACGTTGGAAAACGAAGAAAAAATAATCAGGATTTTGCTGGTTACTTTGTGAATCAACAAGGAATTACTTTGGCTGTTTTATGCGATGGCATGGGCGGCCATAAAGCCGGAGACGTAGCAAGCGAAATGGCTGTATCTCATTTAGGACATGCTTGGGAAAAGACCGAAACAAATACAATAGAAGCAGTAAGTCAGTGGATACAGGATCGTATTAAAAGAGAAAATGAACGAATCGTAGAAAAGTCAAATCAATTTCCTGATTTAGAAGGTATGGGAACGACGCTTGTAGCTGCGGCATTTATTGATAACCAGTTCGTGGTAGCAAACATCGGAGACAGCCGTGCATACCAATACATGGCTGGCCGATTGAAGCAGCTTACGGAAGATCATTCATTGGTTAATGAATTGTTGAAAAGTGGTGAAATTTCTACTGAAGGTGCTTTAAATCATCCTCAAAAAAATGTATTAACACGTTCATTAGGGGTTTCTAAAGAAGTGAATGCTGATCTAATGGTGGTATCGGCACTTGAAGGAGATCAACTGTTGCTGTGTTCGGACGGTTTAACCAATATGGTAGAAGATCAAGAAATTGCAGAAATATTAAGCGATAGCCATATGTCTCTTGAAGAGAAAGTGACAAGTTTGGTCTCTCTTGCAAATGCCCGCGGAGGTTATGACAACATAACGGTCATGCTGACTGACTTTACTGAGAGAAAGGAGGGAGAATAGTGATGGAAATTGGCAAGAAATTAAATGGTCGGTATAAAATTATCGGTACTGTTGGTGGCGGTGGGATGGCTCATGTTTACTTAGCACATGATTTGATCCTTGACCGGGATGTAGCCGTCAAGGTATTGCGCTATGATTTCCGAGAAGATCAAGATACCATACGTCGTTTCAAACGTGAAGCTTTAGCAGCAACTGAATTGGTTCATCCAAATATTGTCAGTGTTTATGACATTGGCGAAGAAAACCATAATCAATATATTGTAATGGAGTATGTAAAAGGAATGGATTTAAAAAAATACATACACAACTATTTTCCCATTCCTTATCAAAAAGTCATTGATATTATGAGTCAAGTGCTTTCAGCAGTTGCGGATGCCCATCATAATCGAATCATTCATCGGGATTTAAAACCGCAAAATATTTTGATCGACGAGACAGGTGTTGTGAAGATTACTGATTTTGGGATTGCAGTCGCTTTATCACAAACGTCCATTACACAAACGAATTCTCTTTTAGGCTCGGTTCACTACCTTTCGCCCGAACAAGCCCGTGGTGGGATGGCAACAAATCAATCTGATATTTATTCGTTGGGCATTATTCTTTATGAACTGTTAACAGGAAATGTGCCATTTGATGGAGAATCAGCAGTTTCAATTGCGTTGAAACACTTTCAAGAAACCGTGCCATCTGTAAAAGACTATGACCATCGCATTCCTCAAGCGTTAGAAAATGTTGTGTTAAAAGCGACTGCTAAAGAAACCGCAGATCGCTATCCTTCTGTCCATGAAATGGCAGCAGACTTGGCAACTTCTTTATCAGCTCAGAGAATCAATGAACCAAAATTTGTTCCAGCAAGCATGATAGAACAAACAAAGGTGATAGAACCTATTAAGCCGGTCACCGTTCCGGTAACGAGCCCAAAATCAGATGGAGAAGAAGCAGCGGGAAAAGAAAACACAACAAATCAAACGAATAAAGACCAAAAACCTAAAAAGAAAAAACGAAAAGTACTATGGCTGGTACTGCTTGGTTTGCTTATTTTGGGGCTAGGCACATTTTTCGCAATTGCATTAACGGCTCCTAAAGACATTTCAGTGCCTGATTTGTCAGGAATGACAGAAGAAGAGGCTACCAAAGTATTAGCAGCCAATGAATTGGTTTTAGGGAAAGTTATTGAAGAAGCGGATGATGAGGTCGAAGAAGGTTTGGTAATTCAAACGAATCCTAAGAATGGTTCCAGCATCAAGGAACATTCTTCTGTAGACTTATTGGTCAGCTCAGGTAAAGAAACCATAACTTTTTTGGATTACACCGGAAAACCCTATGAGGAAGTCCGCGCAGAGCTAAGGGAGCAGAAATTTGTTATCAACCGCGTCGATGAAAGTAGCGATACGGTTGATGAAGGGCTGATTATCTCACAGGATATTTATAAAGATCAAGAGGTTGTGCCTAGTGAAACGACCGTGACTTTCACTGTTAGTACGGGCGAAGCTGGATTTGAAATAAGAGATTTGTCTGGATACTCTGAAAAAGGTGTTCAAGATTATGCTAATGAAAAAAATCTAAATGTGACGATTACTAGTGAATATTCAGATGATGTAACAAAAGGTCAGGTTATTTCACAAGAGCCGGCAGCTGGAGAAGTACTGTATAGCGGAGCTAGTATTTCGGTGGTGGTTTCACAAGGGCCAGAAGAAATACCGCTAAATACTTTTACAAAGACGGTTAAAATACCATACAAAAAAGTAGAAGAGCCGGTGGCTTCATCATCAGAGAGCACAGAAGATAGTGCAAGTGAAAGCAGTAGTGAAGAACAACTCCTGCCAAATGAAATCACTATTTATATTGAAGACGAAGAACATAAATTAGAGACGGTATACCAACAATTCGAAATTACTGAAGATACTGAACTTGATTTGCCTTTTGTTTTAAAAGAAGGCAGTAAAGGCAGTTATCGAATCATCCGTGATGGAGAAGCAATTGAAGAAAAAACAGATGTCGCACCTTAAAGGGTGATGAGATCTCCATAATATTTTTTAAAACCCGAAAGACATGCAAACTAGTCTTTCGGGTTTTTTGATGCTAAAATAAAGAAATAGAACTATTGCAATCTCTTTCATGATTCAGTAGAGTAGAAATGAAAGCAGTATGAGGAGGAGCAGCGTGCCAAAAGGACAAATCAGAAAAGCTTTAAGTGGTTTTTATTATGTTTACTTTGAAGGTGAGACTTATCAAACACGTGGTAGGGGAAATTTTAGGAAACGCAAGTTAACACCCATGGTGGGAGATTATGTTGAATTTGAAAGCGGCAATAAAGAGGAAGGCATCTTGAAAGAACTGTTGCCGCGCAAAAATGAATTGGTCCGCCCAACTGTAGCCAATGTTGATTTAGGTGTCGTTGTCATGTCAGCAATAGAACCAGACTTCTCAACCAATTTACTGGACCGATTTTTGGTGACGTTAGAAGACAAAGCAATCGAAGCAGTGATTTATCTGACTAAAATTGATTTACTAGACGAACAACAGCTTCAAGAAGTGGTGGCATTAAAAGAACAGTATGAGGCTATCGGATATCCTGTTGTTCTCCCAGAAGTTATGGGGAATGAACAAGCAAAAGAAGTGTTGACAGCTTATTTTCCTAATCATTTGACCGTTTTTATGGGACAATCCGGAGCAGGGAAATCAACACTTTTAAACGAAATTGCACCCGAATTAAATTTAGAAACGGCAGAGATCTCGTCTGCTCTTGGACGCGGCAAACACACAACGCGACATGTTGAATTGATCCCTTTATATGGCGGACTTGTAGCAGATACTCCAGGATTCAGTTCAATTGATTTTTTGGAAATCGAAGCAGCTGAGTTGCCAGAATTATTTCCGGAATTTGTTGACGTACAAGATCGTTGTCGTTTTAGAGGATGCATGCACCGCAAAGAACCTGGTTGCCAAGTTCAAAAAGAGGTAGCAGAAGGTCAAATTCAAGCTTATCGTTACCAACATTACTTACAATTTCTTGAAGAGATCGAAGATAGAAAACCAAGATACACAAAAAAAGAGAAGTGAGGAATCAATTTATGAAAATTTCACCATCGATTTTGAGTGCCGATTTTGCTAACTTAGAAAGAGATATCCAATTAGTCGAAGCAGGAGGAGCAGATTATATCCACGTAGACGTTATGGACGGCCGTTTTGTTCCTAATTTAACCTTCGGCCCGAATATTGTGGCTGCTATTCGGCCCATTACTAAACTGCCGCTGGATTGCCACTTAATGGTTGAAAACCCAGAAAATTACATTGAGGCTTTTGCAAAAGCAGGGGCAGATATTATTACTGTCCATGTTGAAAGCACTCCCCATATTCATCGGGCTATTCAATTGATTAAAGCCAATGGCGTTAAAGCAGGTGTCGTGATCAACCCGGGAACGTCCGTTGACGCTATTATTCCTGTTTTAAGTGAAGTGCAAATGGTATTGGTGATGACTGTGAATCCAGGCTTCGGAGGACAGAGTTTCATCAAGGAAACGGTGAAGAAAATCACCGATTTGAATGAATTAAAAAAAGCAAATGATTATCAATACGAAATTGAAGTGGATGGTGGAATTGTGCCTGAGACAGCTGAATTGTGCAAAGGCGCAGGGGCAGATGTTTTTGTGGCAGGCTCTTATATTTATGACGCCGATCATCCGAATGAACGATTGGCTGCTTTAAAGGATGCGATCCGTTAAAATGACACACATAGCTATTATGGTAGGAGGACCTGAAGCATTCATTCCTGACATTAGCAGTTTAATCAATGAAGAGCTCATTTGGATCGGTGTCGATCGCGGAGCGGTCAGACTATTGGCTTTAGGTATTCAACCCGCGATTGCCTTGGGTGATTTTGATTCGATTACGAAAGAAGAATTAGGATTAGTGAAACAGAAAGTACGCGATGTGCGTACCTTTCAAGCTGAAAAAGATGCGACCGATACAGAAATTGCTGTGAAGATAGCTTTTAGTGAATTCAATCCGACAAAAGTAAGCATCTACGGAGCAACTGGGGGGAGAATAGATCATTTTTTAAATAATCTTTGGCTTGTTTTTCAGCCTGATCTCAAACCTTATCTTTCGAAAATACATTTAATAGACAGCAAAAACAGCCTTGCTTACTTTTCTCCAGGAAATTACGAAATAAAAAAAGAGCAAGACAAAAAATACGTAGCTTTTATTTGTCTGACTCCTGTCAAAAAATTAACTTTAGTTGATGCAAAATATCCTCTAAATGAAGTTGATTTCGCATGTCCTACTTCTTTAGCAAGTAATGAATTTTTGTCAGATACGACTCGTTTTTCATTTAAAACAGGTATAGTAGCCGTTATTCAAAGCAAAGATTAAAAAAACAAAAAAGTAGCCTGCCAATTGCGATTGGCAGGCTACTTTTTCATGAAATTAAACGCGTTCAACTTTACCAGATTTAAGAGCGCGAGTA
Source organism: Carnobacterium sp. CS13 (assembly GCF_016653495.1). Lineage (NCBI taxonomy): Bacteria > Bacillati > Bacillota > Bacilli > Lactobacillales > Carnobacteriaceae > Carnobacterium > Carnobacterium sp. CS13. Next base: position 1,001,356 of record NZ_CP067364.1, read on the forward strand.
GAAACCCAAACTCTTTTAGGTGTTCCATCAACTAAAATGCGAACTTTTTGTAAGTTAGCACCCCATGTACGTTTTGTTTTGTTTAAAGCGTGAGAGCGGTTATTACCACTTTTAGCTTTACGTCCTGTTACGACACATACTTTAGCCATTATTCTTTCCTCCTTTGCCGATATCTCGAAGCAAGGCTTCAATCTATACACTCATACTCATACTCAATTAATTTATCATAACTAGAGGAGATATGCAACGTTTTTCTTTCAAGGAATTTTACTTGACAGCAGATCAATAAAAACACGACAGGATAAAAATGATCATGCAAAATGAACTTCTAAGTTTATCTGAAGAAGAGCTGCTCAATTGGAAACCTTGAACTCAAAAGTGGGATTTCTTCTTGTTTTCACATAAATACAAATTAATGCTCAAAAGCAGTCGCCTAGTGAGGAGAAAACTAATGAAAGCATGAGAGAACGCGTGAGATTTCATCATTAACCTTTTCTTATTCTCTTGGCTATGATAAAATATGGAGTAGTAATTCATGGCTGGCTAGCCAAAAGGAGGATTTTTTACCATGGCAGTTAAAATAAAAACACAATTTGGCATAATCGATATTTCAAATGAAGTTATTGCGACAGTTGTTGGAGGAGCCGCAACTGAAATCTTTGGAATTGTTGGAATGGCAAGCAAGAACCAAATTCGTGATAATTTAAATGATATACTTAAAAAAGAAAATTATTCACGAGGCGTAGTTGTTCGTCAAGAAGACAACGGTGTGGCAGTGGATGTCTATATTATCGTAAGTTATGGAACAAAAATATCTGAAGTAAGCCGTAACGTCCAAGAAAAAGTAAAGTATAATTTGGAATCAATGCTTGGTATATCTGCTAATGCAGTAAATGTTTACGTACAAGGTGTTCGCGTCTTAAATGACTAATAAAATGAAATTGTCACAGTCACTTGAAACAGTAGAGTGACGAAGGAGGATATAGTGGTGAATGTTACAGAGTTAGAAGGGAAGCATTTTCGTAAAATGGTATCTGTTGGAGCCAAGCGTCTAGATACAAATGCGGAATATGTCAATTCATTAAATGTTTTTCCCGTTCCAGATGGAGATACAGGAACAAACATGAATTTATCTTTAGCAAGTGGAGTTAAAGCCGTTGAAACGACTGTTTCAGAACAAGTAGATCAATTAGCTGCAGCATTATCAAAAGGATTGTTAATGGGAGCTCGTGGTAATTCAGGAGTGATTTTGTCGCAATTGTTTAGAGGTTTTGGTAAAGCAATCGAAGGGAAAGAAACATTAGCAGCAAAAGATTTAGCTGCAGCCTTCACAAATGGAGTACAAACAGCTTATAAAGCAGTGATGAAGCCAGTTGAAGGAACTATTTTAACGGTTGCTCGTGAATCAGCAAAGGCTGGAGAAAAAAAGGCGAAAACAACTGATGATGTTGTTGAAGTGATGGAAGCGGTCGTTCGCGGAGCTAAAAAATCTCTAGCAAAAACACCTGATTTATTGCCTGTATTAAAAGAAGTAGGCGTCGTTGATAGTGGCGGACAAGGGTTGCTGTTTATTTACGAAGGATTCTTGGAAGTTTTATCAGGAAAAATTAGTGAAGATGAAGTTTATCAACCGTCACCTCAAGAAATGACTGAAATGGTTAATGCAGAACACCATCGCAGTGTTTCTCACCATATTGCGACAGAAGATATTAAGTATGGTTACTGTACAGAAATTATGGTTAAAATCGGTGAAGGAGAAACTGTGAAGCAAGATTTTGACTACGATACTTTCCGTAATCATTTAAATGAAATTGGAGATTCTCTTCTAGTTGTGGCTGACGATGAAATCGTCAAAGTTCACGTCCACACTGAACATCCCGGTGAAGTCATGAATTATGGTCAAGAATTTGGTTCATTAATGAAAATCAAAGTAGACAACATGCGCGTACAACATGAAACGATTTTAGAAAATGAAGATGCTCAAGCACCGGCTCAACCTGCTGAAAGAATTCCTTACGGCGTTATTGCAATTGCGGCAGGCGAAGGAGTCCAAAACTTGTTTAAGAGCTTAGGGGCAAACTATGTTATTAGTGGCGGACAAACCATGAACCCGAGTACGGAAGATATCTTAAAAGCGATTGAATCCATTCACGCAGAAAAAGTAATTGTTTTGCCAAATAACAAAAATATTTTTATGGCTGCTGAACAAGCGGCTGAAGTGAGCGAAGTTCCAGTTGTTGTGGTACCAAGCAGAACGGTTTCACAAGGAATGACAGCAATGTTAGCCTTTAATGAGCTGAATGACTTGGAAACCAACAAAAAAGAAATGAGCACAGAGCTGGAAAACGTTGTCAGCGGTCAAATAACGACGGCTGTTCGGGATACAGAGATTGATGGCGTTAGTATTAAAAAAGACGATTTTATGGGAATTATTGATGGTAAAATCAAATTTTCTAAAACAAACCGTAAAGAAGCGACTCTTGAAACTCTTAAATCAATGATTTCAGATGATAGTGAGATTATTACGATTTTATTAGGAGAAGACGGAGACATGAATGAAGCAGAAGAGATTGCTGCTGAAATCGAACGCCTTTATGAAGACGTAGAAGTCGAAATTCACGAAGGACAACAACCAGTATACCCTTATCTATTGTCTGTAGAATAAATGATGGACTAAATTGAAATAGGCAGAAATAATAAAAATATTTAATTATATTTAATTATTTTTGCCTATTTTTAAAGTTGTCTTTAGCGTTACATAAATAAAAGGTCGTTGATAGCTTAAATAAGGAATTTGAATAAAGGGGGGATAACCAGCAGCTTGATCAAAAAAAGGTTCACTAATTAAATAATGATCAGCTGGTGTCTATTATGAGTAAATCAATTGATGATTCTGTCTCTATTCTTCCCTATGTTGGCGAAAAACGCCTTGAAGCTTTACAGCAATTAGGTATTTTTACTGTACTAGATCTGCTTTCACACTATCCATTTCGCTATGAAGATATTCAAGAAAAAAATCTATTGGAAATAGAAGACCAAGAAAAGGTGACATTGAAAGGAAATGTAGTTTCTGAAGCTGTAGTCAGTCGTTTTGGCCCTAAAAAAAATCGCCTTTCTTTCCGATTGGTAATTGAACATGCAGTGATTTCAATTACTTTTTTTAACCAACCTTATTTAAAAAGCAAAATTGTTGCAGGAGAAGAGTTAGCTGTTTTCGGAAAATGGGACGCAAAACGAAAAAGTTTAACAGGAATCAAAATTCTTGGCGGTGGTTCATCGGAACAAGACAATGAATTTGAATCCATTTACCGAGCAAATAAAAATATAAAACAAAAAACGATTTTCAATTTAGTTACAGAAGCCTATCGAAACTATCATGAATTGATTCCAGAGATCATTCCTGATTTTCTGAGACAAAAATATCGTTTGGTTTCTCATCAAGCCGCTATCTATGCCATGCATTTCCCAGCATCAGAAGAACAGACAAAGCAGGCTAGAAGAGAAGTTGTATTTGAAGAATTTTTATTGTACCAACTTAAAATGCAAGTTTTACGCAAAAAACAAAAATTAATTGGACAAGGCACGCAAATCAAATATGATGTCAAGGCGTTGCGCCGTTTTATTGAGTCGCTGCCTTTTGAGTTGACTGCAGCTCAAAAACGAGTAGTCAATGAAATTTGCAAAGATTTAAGACAGCCTAATCATATGCATCGCTTGTTACAAGGTGATGTAGGGAGCGGCAAAACAATCGTGGCGGCTATCGCATTATTTGCTGCAGCCAATGCGGGGTATCAATCTGCCCTGATGGTTCCAACTGAAATTCTAGCCGAACAACATATGGAAAGTTTGGATCAGTTATTTGATCCTCTGGAAGTCCGAGTGGCGTTATTGACCGGTTCAACTAAAACAAAAGAGCGAAGAGTTATTTTGGAAGAACTAGCTAATGGACAATTGGATGTCATTATTGGAACACATGCGTTGATTCAAGAAGATGTTCACTTTGCTCGACTGGGTTTAGTCATCACGGATGAGCAACACCGTTTTGGCGTTAACCAAAGGAAAATATTGCGCGATAAAGGAAAAGAACCAGATGTGTTGTTTATGACAGCAACACCTATTCCTAGAACGTTAGCCATCACGACTTATGGAGAAATGGATGTTTCTATTATTGATGAATTGCCAGCTGGTCGAATTCCAATTGAAACGACTTGGACGAGGCCTAAGAACTTTGAACATACGTTAGAATTTATTGAGAACCAACTAAAAAAAGGTTCGCAAGCTTATGTGATTTGCCCTTTGATTGAAGAATCTGAAAGTTTAGACGTCAAGAATGCAACAGATATTTATGAAAAATTAACCGCTTATTATGCATCGCGCTATAAAGTAGGGTTATTGCATGGTAAGATGAAACCTGCTGAAAAAGAAGCCGTTATGCAAGACTTCAAAGATAATAAACTGAATGTCCTCGTCTCAACGACAGTGATCGAGGTGGGCGTCAATGTGCCAAACGCAACTACTATGGTCATTTATGATGCAGATCGTTTTGGGTTATCTCAACTGCACCAATTAAGAGGACGTGTAGGCCGTGGTCATAAAGAGTCGTATTGTATTCTGGTTGCCAATCCAAAAGGTGAAACGGGTATGGAACGGATGAAAATCATGACTGAAACGACAGATGGTTTTGTCTTAAGCGAAAAGGATTTAGAATTAAGAGGTGCAGGAGACTTGTTTGGCTCAAAACAATCAGGATTGCCTGATTTTAAAATAGGCGATATCGTTGGCGATTTTGGAGCCCTAGAAGCTGCTAGACAAGAAGCTTCCGAATTGGTCAACCAACCGGATTTCTTAACCAATCCAGCTTATGAAGAATTGCGAAAAGCGGTTGGAGTGGATAACTTAGCAGGCCTCAATTTCAACTAAGTGAGAAACGGCAAGAGTCTATTTATAAAGGCAGATCAATATGAATTTAAAAACAGCAGGAAAGATAGAAGGAGGCAACTAGAGTGAGAATTGCAGTAGACGCAATGGGTGGAGATAATGCACCAAAAGCAATTGTTGAAGGAATCGTATTAGCAGCCAAAGAATTTAAAGATATAGAATTCATTTTATATGGAGACGAAGTGGCTATCAATCAGTATTTAGATGGTGAAGCTAATATTAAAATCGTGCATACAGATGAAAAAATCAATAGCGAAGACGATCCTGTTCGATCTATCCGCCGTAAAAAGAAAGCTTCTATGGTTTTAGCTGCGCAAGCAGTAAAAAATAAAGAAGCAGATGCGTTATTTTCAGCAGGTAATACAGGAGCATTGTTGACTGCCGGTTTATTGATTATTGGCCGAATCAAAGGAATCGATCGTCCAGGTTTATTGGTTACTTTACCGGTTATGACTAAAGAAAACAGCACCTTTACTTTAATGGATGTTGGTGCAAATGCCGATACAAAACCTGAGAATATTCATCAATATGCTATTCTAGGAACAGAGTATGCTAAATTTGTACGTGGTGTTGAACATCCGACAGTTGGTCTATTAAACAACGGAACGGAAGAGAATAAAGGGAATGATATAACAAAACGTGCTTTTCAATTATTAAAGGCAGATAAAAGCATTCACTTTATTGGAAACGTTGAAGCCCGCGAACTGTTAAATGGTGTAGCAGATGTTGTCGTTACCGACGGTTTCACAGGCAATGCCGTCTTGAAGACAATTGAAGGAACAGCTTTATCTATGATGCAGCTCATTAAAAGTGCTATCTATGACAATGGTCCAAAAGCGAAGTTGGGCGGCTTGTTAATGAAAGATAGCCTATCAGGCATGAAAGATGTGTTAGATTATTCAAAACACGGCGGATCAGTTTTATTCGGCGTTAAAGCACCGGTTGTTAAAACACATGGTTCCACTGAAAAAGAAGCTGTTTATTTTACGATCAAACAAATTCACGAAATGCTGGCTTCAAAAGTTATTGACGATTTAGTTGAACAGTTTGAAACGAAAAATACGGATCAAGAAAAATAAAGAATGAATGGCCTAAATCGGTAAAGCTTAAAAAAGCCTAGACATTGCGGCTAAGAATCTGTAAAATAAATATGTCAGATGTGAACCATTTTTATAAAAGATGAGATTAAACGGAGGTGTAAAGGTTTGTCTAAAAGCGAAACTTTCGAAAAAATCAAAAAAATAATTGTAGAACGATTTGGTGTAGATGAAGAAAAAGTAACGAATGAAATGTCTTTTAAAGATGATTTAGGAGCAGATTCTCTAGATATCGTTGAACTCGTCATGGAGTTAGAAGATGTTTTTGGTACTGAGATTTCTGATGATGATGCAGAAAAAATTTCTGCAGTCGGAGATGCAGTTGATTACATTGAAGCTAATCTAAACTAACTTTAAATAAAAAGGATCCTTGTTAAAGAAATGTATTTTTCTTTAACGAGGATTCTTTTTTTGTTACATAACGAAGATTGCAATATGATTAAAAAAAGGTTGTAATTGAATGAGGTTGTATGTATAATTCATATCAATATCTCATTTTATTGATTTTAAGTTATTATTTTCATTAGAAGAATAAGCATAAAGGAGGAGAAACAGTGTCTTTTGAAAAATCATTATTAGAAATCAATCATTTAAATACTGGCTTTAAAATCAAAGGAACCTATTATAATGCGGTTGATGATGTTTCATTAACTCTAGAAAAAAATGAAATTTTAGCGATTGTCGGAGAATCTGGTTGTGGCAAAAGTACATTAGCTACTTCAATTGTAGGACTACATAATCCAGTAAATACTCAAATTACAGGAGAGGCTATTTACCAAAATTTGAATTTACTAAACTTAAATGAAACATTATATAATCAAATCCGAGGAAATGACATTGGGATGATTTTTCAAGACCCTCTAGGAGCTTTAAACCCTCTGATGACTATTCATAACCAGATTGAAGAAGGTCTAATCTACCATACTAAGATGACCAAGAAAGAAAGAACGCAAAGAGTATTAGAATTGTTGGAACAAGTGGGCATTTCAAATCCGAAACGTGTGATGAAACAATACCCTCATGAATTATCCGGCGGAATGCGTCAGCGGGTCATCATTGCCATCGCAATCGCTTGCAAGCCGGCCATCATTATTGCTGATGAACCGACGACGGCTTTAGATGTTACCATCCAGGCGCAGATTTTAGATTTATTAAAAGATTTACAGGCAGAAACCGAGACAGGTATCATTTTGATTACACATGACTTGGGTGTTGTTGCTGAAATGGCTGATCGAGTGATCGTTATGTATGCCGGACAAGTCGTTGAGGAAGCTTTAGTTGAGGAAATTTTTGAAAATCCAAAACACCCGTATACGCGTTCGTTGCTGAATTCTATTCCTCAAATTAGTGATTCAATGGAAGAGGAGCAAGAATTGCATGTGATTCAAGGCATTGTTCCTCCGTTGGATAAATTGCCACGCGGAGGTTGCCGGTTTGCCCTGAGAACACCATGGATGAAAGAAGAAGCACATGAAAAAAATCCTGTTCTTCATGAAGTAGCTCCCAATCATTTTGTTCGCTGTACGTGTTATAAAGATTTTCATTTTGAAGGAGAGGATCATACACATGGGGTTTATTGAAATCAAAAATTTAGCTGTGCATTATCCTATCCAAACGGGATTTTTCAACCGTGTCACGGATTATGTTCGGGCAGTTGATGGGGTCAGTTTTGAAATTGAAAATGGGAAAACATACGGTCTGGTAGGAGAATCCGGTTCCGGAAAAACAACTATCGGTAAATCAATTGTTGGCCTAGAAAAAATAACTTCTGGCAGTATTTTTTATAATGGAAAAGATGTGACCAATAAAGCCCGTCAAAATTCGGCAAAATACGCCGATTATAATCGGAATGTTCAGATGATTTTCCAGGATTCTATGTCGAGCCTTAACCCCAAAAAAAGGATCATCGATGTTATTAGAGAACCGATTCATAATTTTTTGAATTTAACACCGCAAGAAGAAAAAAAACGTATCCTCGAATTATTGAATATTGTCGGACTGACGGAAGACGCATTATATAAGTATCCTCATGAGTTTTCTGGTGGTCAAAGACAACGGATAGGCGTTGCTCGGGCCGTTGCCTGCAACCCTAAATTGATTATTGCTGATGAGCCGACTTCTGCATTAGATTTATCGGTTCAAGCACAAGTTTTAAATTTCATGAAAAATATTCAGCAAGAATACGAAATCAGTTATTTATTTATATCTCATGACTTGGGTGTCGTAAAACATATGTCTGATGATATAGCCATTATGCATAAAGGCCGATTTGTTGAGAAAGGTAAGAAACAAGAAATTTATACAAATCCGCAACATATTTATACTAAACGACTGTTATCTGCCATTCCGGAGATAGACCCTAAAGGACGCGAACAGCACAAAAGGAATAGGAAACGGATCGAACAAGAATACAAAAATTCAGAGGAACACTATTACGATGAGAAGAAACGCGTATATGATTTAGAACCTCTGACAGAAACACATTTGGTTGCTTTAGGACCCAATGGAAAAGGAGGAGATTAAGTCATGTGGAAGACAATTTTTAAACGTTTCTTGGTGATGATTCCACAATTATTTGTTTTAAGCATCTTGATTTTTTTACTAGCACAATTTATGCCGGGAGATCCATTTACAGGATTGATCACACCTGAAACAGATCCGGCAGTTATTGAGCGGCTGCGTGAAGAGGCTGGATTGAACGATCCTTGGCCAGTTCAATATGTTCACTGGTTAGAAAATGCTTTCCAAGGAGACTTTGGAAAAAGTTATACGTTTAAAATACCTGTGGCTAAATTAATTGGCCAACGAGCTGGGAATACGATTATCTTATCTTTTTTCTCATTGATTCTAAGTTATTTGATCGCATTGCCGCTTGGCATGTTAGCAGGGCGTTATCATAATTCATTCTTAGATAAAACCATTACTACTTATAGTTATTTAAGTTTTGCTGTACCTACTTTTGTCTTAGCTTTATTAGTTTTATGGTTTTTCGGTTACATATTGGAATGGTTTCCTACAAGCGGATCGGTTGACGTACAGTTGCGTTCAGGGAGTTTAAGTTATGTGTTAAATCGGTTGTATCATCTGATTTTGCCCGCAATTACTTATGCATTGTTAGCAACAACGAGTACGATTCAATACTTAAGAAGCGAAGTGATTGATGCAAAGACGCAAGATTATGTGAAGACTGCTAAATCTAAAGGTGTTCCCGAAAAAATCGTTTTTAACCGGCATATATTTAGAAACTCAGCATTGCCGATTGCTTCAACGATGGGTTACCAGATTACCGGGTTGATTGGCGGTTCTATTTTTATAGAACAAATTTTTGCTTATCCCGGAATGGGGCAGCTTTTTATCAGTTCTATCCAATCGCGTGATTATAGTGTGATTACAGCCTTAGTCTTGCTTTTTGGAATAGCAACTTTAGTGGGGACACTGCTTTCAGATATTATTATGAGCATGGTCGATCCACGTATCAGGATCCAATGAGCGGTTATCAAGCTTTAGAGAAAGGAGTAAAACCATGGAAAATATGAACGCGGAACTTATATCAGAAACAGTCAGTACTCCGCCAACGGGATACAAAGTTATTGTAAGAGAGTTTTTAAAAGATAAAGGCGCTATAACTGCAAGTGTGATATTAGTTGGATTGCTACTGTATGTTTTTATCGGATCATTGTTTATTGATCAGGATAAAGTTATGTTTGTCAGCTTACTGGACCAGTACGCTCCGCCTAGCAGTAAGTTTTTATTAGGGGCAGATCAAGGTGGTCGAGACATTTATGGTCAATTGATTATTGGAGCTAAAAACTCTATTTTAATTGGTTTTAGCATTACCTTGATTACGTGTACTGTCGGTATCGCAGTTGGGGTAATTGCTGGATACTATGGCGGTCTGGTAGACAATATTTTAATGCGAATCATTGATTTTATTATGGTTTTGCCGACACAGATGATCATCATTGTTTTTATTACCATCATAACCAACTACAATGTTTATTCTTTTATCGGCATTATGAGTTTATTCTATTGGGTCGGCGAAGCTAGGTTGATTCGCAGTAAAGCTTTATCAGAATCCAAAAGAGATTATGTTAGTGCTTCAAAAACGATGGGGACCAGCTCAGTGAATATTATGTTTCGTGAAATATTGCCAAATTTAAGCTCTGTTATTATTGTGAACCTCACATTGAACTTTGCGGCTAATATTGGTATTGAAACGGGTTTAACGTTCTTAGGGTTCGGATTGCCGTCATCTACACCAAGTTTAGGAACATTAGTCAGTTATGCTACCTCTCCTGATATTTTAGAAAATAAAATATGGGTTTGGTTACCGGCATCCATTCTGATATTGGTATTGATGCTCTGTATCAATTATGTCGGCCAGGCTTTAAAACGTGCGGCAGACTCTAAACAACGCTTAGGATAAGAGAAGAGGAGAATGAAAATGAATAAGAAAAAATATGGATTATTAACAGGAACTGCAGCATTAGCTTTGATTTTGGCAGCTTGCGGAGGAACAGATACGAATACAGATAAATCAGCTGCGGAAATATCTAAAGAAAGTGGGGAAACAAAAGCGATTGATTTTGAAACGGTTGTTGAAAATGAAGGGGATGTCATTGATGGAGGTACACTACAAGTTGCGTTAGTAACCGATTCTCCATTCCAAGGGATTTTTAGTCAAGAACTCTATGAAGATAATTACGATGCTAATTTAATGGAATTTGCTTTGGAATCACTTTTTTCTACCGATGACAATTTTATGATCTCTAATGACGGTGCAGCTACTTTAGATTTTGATCAAGATGCCAAAACGGCAACGATCACACTAAAAGATGGTGTCACTTGGTCTGATGGAGAACCGGTTACTGCAGAAGATATGTTGTATTCTTATGAAGTTATCGGAAACAAAGATTATACTGGAATTCGTTATGACAGCACGTTTACAAATATTGTTGGAATGGAAGAATACCATAATGGTGAAACAGAGACTATTTCCGGAATTACAGTCGAAGATGATCAAACGATCAAAGTCGAATACTTAACAGTTTCACCGACCATTTTACAAGCAGGAGGCGGTATCTGGTCATCAGCAATGCCGAAACACCAATTGAAAGACGTTGCGATCGCTGATTTAGTTTCTTCTCCAGAGATCCGTGAAAATCCGATTGGTTTTGGTCCATTTAAAGTAGAGAATATTGTACCGGGCGAATCTGTTGAATACTCAGCTAATGAGCATTATTACAAAGGAAAACCTCAGTTAGACAATGTTATCGTTGAGGTAGTTCCGGCAAGCAGCATTGTCGCTTCTTTAGAGTCCGGCAAATATGATTTAGCATTGAGCATGCCAACAGATACGTATGATTCTTATAAAGACTTGGCAGGGTATACCTTGCTTGGCCGAGAAGAATTATCGTATACGTATGTCGGGTTTAAATTAGGGGCTTGGGACAGCGAAAAAGGCGAAGTCATTCCAGATCCTGATGCAAAAATGGCTAATAAGAGCCTGCGTCAGGCAATGGCATATGCATTGGATAATGATGCAGTCGGACAAAAATTTTATTCTGGACTTCGTTCAGGAGCCAATTCATTGATTCCACCGGTTTTCGCCGATGTTCATGATGCTGATTTGGAAGGGTACACATACGATACGGATAAAGCCAATAAATTATTAGATGATGCCGGCTATAAAGATGTAGATGGCGATGATATCCGTGAAGACCCAGAGGGCGAAAAACTAACGATCAATTTTGCTTCAATGGCCGGTGGCGAAATAGCAGAACCGTTAGCAGAATATTACATGCAATCATGGCAACAAATTGGATTAGACGTTGAGTTAACGGATGGAAGATTGCTTGAATTTAACAGTTTCTATGACCGAGTCCAAGCTGATGATAAAGAGATTGATATCTATCAAGCAGCTTGGGGAACCGGTACTGATCCGACACCATCTGGGTTATATGGCAGAACAGCTGAATTTAACTTGGCACGTTATGCGACTGAAGAACACGATGAATTATTGGCGGCAATTGAATCAGAAGATGCTTGGGATCTTGACTATAAAGTAGATGCTTTCCACAAATGGCAAGAGTTTATTTCTGATGAAGCTCCAGTCATCCCAACACTTTTCCGAAATGAGATTTTACCAGTCAATAACCGAGTCAAAAATTACGATTGGACGTACGGCAGTAACTTCGGCTGGAATACGATCGGTGTAACAGCAGATGCGCCGCTTAAAAAATAGTAATCGTCAACAGACTAGGTGAAAAGCAAGAAGGTTTTCTATTTAAACCTTCTTGCTTTTTTTGTTTTTTAAAAGGTGGTAAACGCTGCTATTTGTTGTTAAACACCATGAAAAGTGATTATTAAAGCAAGGAAACAGCGAAACTATTTATTTTTGTTCTAAAACACAGTATAATAGATAAGATTGGAGAACTCTAATCGAGAGGAGAAAAACAAATGGATGAAGTATTTTTAAAAATGATTAAAAAAAAGTTTGGCATCACATTTCAAAATACTGCTTATTTAGAAGAAGCATTCACGCATTCATCATATGTGAATGAGCACAGGGATCAACAATTAAAAGACAATGAACGAATTGAATTTTTGGGAGACGCAGTTTTGGAATTAATTATTTCAAGGTATTTATTTGAACATTTTCCAAAACTTCCTGAAGGAAAACTGACTAAATTACGCGCAACCATCGTATGTGAAGCGAGTTTGAGCCAATTTGCCAAAGAATGTAGTTTTGATGATTACATTCGTTTAGGAAAAGGCGAAGAACGCATGGATGGCCGTAAAAGACCTGCTCTGCTTTGTGATTTATTTGAGTCTTTTATTGGAGCTTTGTATTTAGATCAAGGAATTGATAGTGTGTTGCACTTTTTAGAACAAACTATTTTTCCTAGAATTCAATCCGGTGCTTTTTCACATGTGATGGATCATAAAACAAATTTACAAGAGTATTTGCAACAAAAAGGAGAAATCTCAATTGATTACCATCTAGTGGAAGAAATTGGGCCGGCCCACCAAAAGGTGTTTGTTGTTGAAGTGAGTGCAGAAGGACAGGCTCTGGGACAAGGGCAAGGAAAAACAAAAAAAGCGGCAGAACAAGTAGCTGCAGAAAATGCTTTGTTGATTTTACAAGACAAATAAAATGATCGAGAATAAGCCTAGGCACATAACTTATTCTCGATCATTGAATGTTTAGGGAAGGGGCCAGTTAGTTGTGCAGTTAAAAAGAATCGAAATCGCTGGTTTCAAGTCGTTTGCTGAAAAAACAACGATTGAATTTCACGAAGGGGTCACAGCAGTTGTGGGACCAAACGGCAGCGGAAAAAGCAACATTACTGAAGCTATTCGTTGGGTTTTAGGGGAACAGTCAGCTAAAAGCTTGCGAGGCGGGAAGATGAATGACATCATTTTTGCTGGTTCGGAAACTAGAAAACCATTGAATGTGGCTGAAGTGACATTAGTACTAGAGAATGAAGATCATTTCCTACCCTTGGATTTTAGTGAAATCAATATCACGAGGCGATTGCATCGAAATGGCGATAGTGAATTTTATCTGAATAAACAGGCTTGCCGTTTGAAAGATATCGTTGATTTATTTATGGATTCAGGGTTGGGCAAAGAGTCATTTTCAATCATATCGCAAGGCAAAGTGGAAGCCATTTTCAACAGCAAACCAGAAGACCGCAGAGCAATTTTTGAAGAAGCAGCTGGAGTTTTTAAATATAAAACGCGTAAGAAAAAAGCTGAACAAAAATTAGTGGAGACGGAAGATAACTTGAATCGGATTCAAGATATTGTTTATGAATTGGATGGGCAAATCGAACCGCTGCAAATGCAAAGCAGTATAGCAAAAGATTACTTGATGCAAAAAGAACAGTTAAGTGATGTAGAAATCGCATTAACAGCCGTTGAAATTGAACAATTAAAAGACCAATGGACTACTCATAAATCTAAATTAACAGCATTTTATGAGCAGTTATCTGAAAAGAAAACAACTTATGCTGAATTAGAAAAAAAATCAAAAAAAATGAAGCTTCAAAAACAACAATTAACAGAGATCCTTGATAGTGAGCAGCAGCAATTAGTAAAAACCATTCAACAATACGAACAATTAGAAGGACAAAAACAAGTTCTAAATGAACGCTCAAAACACACGCAAGAAAACCGGGATCACTATGAAACGTCTAAACAACAGGCGTTAATTAAAATTGAAAAATTAGAAGAACAGTTGCAGCAACTAAAAGTTTTGCTGGATAAAAAAATCAATCAGCAAAAAGAGTTGAGAACCGAACTGGAAACAGCAGAAAAAGAACGGATGATGTTTTCTGCTAACAGTAAAGAAACGATTGAACAGCTGCGTAATCAATATGTTGATTTGATGCAGCAAAAAACAAGTTTAAGAAATGAACAAAGTTATTTGGAAAAGACGTACAACCAAGTAGCTCAAAAGACGTTGAAATCTAAAGCGTTGACAGCTACATTGGAAGCTGAGTTTCAGCAAGTGTCTAAGCAATTGGAATCATCAACAGGAGATGTGGCACAAATTCAACAAGAAATTGCGCAGAAATTGTTGCATTATCAAGAACAACAAATCACTATCCAAGAAAAACGGACAGCCTTAGAACAAAAAGAACAAATGATGTACGATGCTTTGCGAGTCGTTCAGCAAGCTAAAGCTAAAAAAGAAAGTTTGCAAGAATTAAGGGATGACTATGCGGGATTCTATCAAGGTGTTAAAGAAGTATTGAAACAAAGAGTACAGATCGGCGGTATCATCGGTGCTGTAGCTGAATTGATCGTAGTTCCAAAAACATTTGAAATGGCGATCGATATTGCTTTAGGTGCGGCTTCTCAAAACGTTATTGTGAAAGATGAACTAAGCGGACGTAAAGCGATTCAATATTTAAAACAGAAACGTTTTGGCCGAGCAACTTTTTTGCCGTTAACCACCATTAAACCACGTCAATTGCCGGTTACAGTTGAAAACCAGGCAAAACAGCACGAAGGGTTTATGGGAATCGCCAGCGAAATGGTTCAATATCCAGCAGAGATTTCTCATATCATTCAAAATATATTAGGCACCACCATTTTGGCAAAAGATTTGCAAACAGCTAATGATCTTGCTAAGACTCTTCAATTTAAATATCGTGTGGTAACGCTCGAAGGAGATGTTATCAATGCAGGAGGGTCAATGACTGGCGGAGCAAGTAAAAAAGGCAATCAAGGCAGTCTCTTTTCGAGTAAAAATGAATTGGAATTGTTAACAAAACAAATCAGTCAAATGGAAAAAACGTTAACCGATAAAGAAATTGAAGTGCGCGGCTTTAAACAAGTGCTTAAACAAGCACAACAAAATTTGGAAGGTCTCAGAGAAACCGGAGAACAACAACGTCTAAAAGAACAAGAGCTTAAAAACCAAGCTGAAATAAACGAAGAAAAGTTATCCCGTTTACAAAGAGAATTAAAAGCATATCAATTTGAATCAGAGGAAGCTAAAGCAGAAACAGAACAATACGAACAACGAACAGCTGCGATAACTCTTGAGTTAGCAGCGATTCAAACGGAAATGGAACAAATCAATCATCAAATTGAGCTAGCTTCCTCACAAAATGAAGAAAGAGCAGCCTTACAGGCTGAGGCCAGTGAGAAAGTGCAATGGCTGATGACCCAGTTAGCAACCATTAAAGAACAAGTTGCTAACTTGAAAAAAGAGCAGCTTGCACTCAAAAGCCAATTAGAGATTGAAAACCAAGAATTAAATAAATTGCAGTTAGCGATTCAACAAATGTCTCAAACAGATGGAAGCCATCAGTTGTCTCAAAAAGAGATAATGGAAACATTATCGAAATTAAAAAAACAAAAAGACAGTTTAGACCATTCGTTAGCCGTCCATCAAAATCAGCGCACAGAATTGGAAACTGATTTGGAACAATTAGAACAAGAAATGAGTCTCAAACAGAATCAACAGCAATACGTTATGGAGCAGATCACCAAGGAGGAAGTGGCTTTAAATCGAGATGAGGTGGCTATTGAAAGCCGATTGACTTATTTGAATGAAGAGTACCACTTGAGCTTTGAAGCAGCAAAATCAGAACATACGCTTGTGATATCCATGGAAGAAGCAGCCCATAAAGTAAAATTATTAAAACAAAGTATCGAAGAACTAGGCAATGTCAATGTGGGAGCGATTGAAGAGTTTGAACGTGTAAATGAACGGTATTTATTTTTAGTCGAACAAAGAGATGACTTGCTTGAAGCTAAAAGTAGTCTATATGAAACAATGGATGAAATGGATGAAGAGGTTAAACGGCGTTTTTCCGAATCTTTTGAAGCGATTCGTGCGCGATTTAGTGTGGTTTTCCCGCAAATGTTTGGGGGAGGAACTGCTGAGCTGCAGTTGACGGATCCAATGAATTTGTTGACGACTGGAATTGAAATCGTTGCACAGCCTCCTGGAAAAAAATTACAACAGTTAAGTTTACTGTCTGGGGGAGAACGAGCATTTACAGCTATTGCTTTACTATTTTCGATTATTCAAGTCAGGCCCGTACCATTTTGTATTTTGGATGAGGTTGAAGCGGCACTTGATGAAGCGAATGTCGTTCGGTTTGGACGGTATTTGAGAAGATTTGAAGGCGATACACAGTTTATTGTAATTACTCACCGTAAAGGAACGATGGAAGAAGCCAATGTTTTATATGGCGTAACGATGCAGGAGTCTGGTGTTTCTAAAATTGTGTCGGTACGTTTGGAAGAAGCTGAAACAAAAGAACATTTGCCTTTAGGATAGTTAAGGCAGGACGAATAAAATAAGGTTACTAAATAGATAGATTAGGAGCTCATTAAATGATTAAATTAATTGCCATTGATTTAGATGGAACATTATTAACCAAAGACCGTACCATTTCAGATGAGAACAAGTCTGCCATAAAGAAAGCCAAAGAATTAGGTGTCAAAGTCGTTTTATGCACAGGAAGGCCTCTTTTAGGAATGGTTCATTATTTAGAAGAGTTGAATCTACGGGAAATCGGAGATTACGGGATCACATATAATGGCGGATTGGTTCAAAAAACAAATACAGGCGAAATAGTATCTCAAAAAACACTCACACAAGTAGAGGTCCAAGAATTGTATCGGTTAAGCCAAGCCATCAATGTACCGTGTAATTTCATAGATTTAGAACAAATCTATGAGCCTCCATACCCTAAGAATCGGGATTCACTTTATCCAACGGTCATGAATGCCTTACCATACGTACCCGTTATGATGGATGAATTAGCTGAAGATGCAGCGATCAATAAAGTGGTTTTTTGTTATGAACAACAAGAACTAGATGAAGCTATCGATAAAATCCCAGAAGCCTTTTTTGAAAAGTATACAATCATGAAATCCAGACCGATTCTATTGGAAATGATGCATAAGGAAGTCGATAAAGGAAAAGGCATCGCAATACTGTGTGATTTGCTAGGCATTAAAGCAGATGAAGTGATGGCGTTAGGAGATGAAGCTAACGATCATGCGATGATCGAATTTGCTGGGCTCGGTGTTGCGATGGAAAATGCAACGGCCGAAATCAAAGAATCCGCTCAATTTATCACTAAAAATAATGATGAACACGGCGTCGCACATGCAATCAATAAATTTGTTTTACAAAAGGTAGACAGCATGAGCAAATAGTCGTATCAAAAGCAGGGAACGGGGGAAATAGAATGGGATTGTTTGATAAAATAAAACGAGCTTTTACAGGCGAAGAGCAGATTGAACAGACTGAGGTCACTGAGAAATATGAAAAAGGTCTGGAAAAAACACGAAAATCATTTTCGCAACGAATGAACGAACTATTTGCCAATTTCAGAACAGTAGATGAAGATTTTTTTGAAGATTTAGAAGAAATTCTGATTGGAGCAGATGTGGGGTACGAAGCGACAATGGAAATCAGTGACGCTTTACGCCAAGAAGTAAAATTTAAAAATGCTAAATCTGAAGGTGAAGTTCAGCAAGCCATCATTGAAAAAATGGTCGAAATTTATGAAAAAGACAATACAGAAAAACCGACGATTCATTTGAATAACGATGGTCTAACTGTTATTTTAGTCGTCGGCGTAAATGGTGTCGGTAAAACAACGACTATTGGGAAAATGGCGCATCTTTATCAAAAAGAGAATAAGAAAGTCGTATTAGCTGCTGGTGATACTTTTCGGGCTGGGGCAATCGAACAGCTTGTAGTATGGGGTGAACGCGTAGGAACAGATGTGGTTACAGGCAAAGCAGGTGGCGATCCAGCAGCGGTTGTATTTGATGCCATACGCCAAGCTAAGCAGCAAGGAGCAGATGTATTATTGGTAGACACTGCTGGACGTTTGCAAAATAAAGTAAACTTGATGAATGAATTAGAAAAAATGAAACGAATCATCGAAAAAGAAGTACCCGGCGGGCCTCAAGAAGTCTTACTGGTTTTAGATGCTACCACCGGCCAAAATGCAATGGTACAGGCTAAGCAATTTAAGCAAACAACGAACGTTACTGGGCTAGTTTTAACCAAGCTAGATGGAACAGCTAAAGGTGGGATCGTTTTAGCGATTCGAAAAGAATTGGATATTCCTGTCAAATTTGTGGGGTTAGGTGAAAGTGTAGATGACTTGCAAGAATTTGATCCAAATGAATACATTTATGGTTTGTTTAGCGAATTAATTCAAAAATCATTATAAATGAAGCCAAAAGACTATTCTATCAGTGGCTTTCCTTTATAAAATGTGGTATTATTTAAATTGCGTTTCCAAAAGTTTCTGCCCTCTAATGGTTGATTTTTAGAGAGTAGAAGCTTTTTGGTTGGACTTTTTTGGAAATGCAAGCACTTATTTTCATTATTAAAGCAACAAAATTATTGAGGAGGAAATATGTTGAAAGATAAAGTTTTTGAAACACTGCAAAAACTAGGCAAGACGTTTATGTTACCAATTGCTTTGTTGCCTGTTGCAGGGTTGATGTTAGGAATTGGAGCATCTTTTACTGGAGCATCATTTGTTGAGTTATATAATTTAGAAGGTATTTTAGGGGATGGAACGTTCCTTTACAAACTACTGACTGTTTTGAAAGATTGCGGAGAAGTTATCTTTAATAACTTGCCGTTGCTTTTTGCTATCGCAGTAGCACTTGGTATGGCTAAAGCGGCTAAAGAAGTTGCTGCTTTATCTGCCGGAGTAGCGTATTTGATGATGTATGCATCTTTGACGAGCACCATTGCAAACTTTGGCAACTTAGAAGAGCTGCAAGCTATCCCTGGTTTGATCAGTAGTACGCTAGGTTTCGAAAACACGATGAACACAGGAGTTTTTGGTGGTATCATTATTGGATCTATCGTAGCGTTCTTACACAACCGGTATTATAAGATCGTTTTACCAGATGCTCTGTCATTCTTTAGTGGAACGCGTTTCATACCAATCGTTTCTGCTTTTGCAGCGGTTATCGTTGGAATGATTTTAGCTGTTGCTTGGCCATACGCTGCTTCAGGAATCGCATGGTTGGGTTCATTAGTAGCAGATTTAGGGTATATCGGAACCTTTATTTACGGTTTTGTTTACCGAGCTTTGATTCCTCTTGGATTGCATCATGTCTTTTACTTGCCATTTTGGCAAACAGCACTTGGCGGAACTGCAGAAGTTGGAGGACAATTGGTTGAAGGAGCACAAAACATTATTTTTGCTCAATTAGCTGCTGGTGAAGTTGTTGATCCAGAAGCTGCTAAATTCTTCTCAGGTATGTTCCCGTTCATGATTTTTGGTTTCCCAGCTGCAGCTTTCGCTATGTACAAATCAGCGAAACCTGAACGTAAAGGTGATGTCAAAGGGTTGATGATGTCTTCTTCTCTTACATCTATTTTCACAGGAATCACTGAACCGCTTGAATTTTCATTCTTATTTGCTTCTCCATTTCTATACTTTGGAGTCCACTGTGTACTAGCGGCATTTTCATTTGTTTTAATGCATTTCTTGCAAGTCGGAGTCGGTTTAACATTCTCTGGAGGGTTGCTTGACTTTGTTTTATACGGTATTTTACCAGGACAAGGACTTACAAACTGGATTCCAGTAGTGATAGTCGGAATTGTCTACGCAGTTGTTTATTATAGTGTGTTCCGCTTCTTTATTTTGAAATTCGACTTAAAAACACCGGGTCGTGAAGATGAAGTTGTTGAATCAAAACTATATACAAAAGCTGATTACCAAGCTAAAAAAGCTGGTGAAAAAGGAGATCAAGCAACATCTGTTGATTCCCCTGAAGACCGTTTATCTTTTGATATCATTGAAGGATTAGGCGGCGAAGATAATTTAATCGAAGTAGACAACTGTGCAACTCGTTTGAGAGTAACCATTAAAAATGGTGAATTGGTCAATCAGAACCAATTGAAAGCAACTGGTGCTGCTGGTGTAGTGGTTAAAGGAAACAACGCTCAAGTTATCTATGGACCTAAAGTGTCTAATATTAAATCGAATATAGATGAGTATCTTAAAAAATAAGCAATTGTTTGAAGGAAAGAAGGCCTTTTTAAAGGGTCTTTTTTCCTTTTTTGCACGTTAAAGAGACAAAAGAGAGAATGATTGAAAATCATGAGAAAACAACTTAAACCTATTGACTATTCAAGGGATAATGAGTACGCTTAAGTAGTGTGTAAACGAAAATCACTTGACAATGGTTCAGAACAGAAAGAAGGGATAATGTGGAAATAGAACGAACGAATCGTATGAATGCATTATTCGATTTTTATGGCTCTTTATTGACTGAAAAACAGAGAAGTTATATGCTTTTGTATTTTGCTGATGATTATTCACTAGGCGAAATAGCGGAAGATTTTGACGTGAGTCGTCAAGCAATTTATGATAATATTCGACGAACAGAGCAGATTCTAATGGAATATGAGCGGAAGCTGCACCTGTTAGATAATTTTAATCAGTCAGAAAAAACCATTAACGAGCTTTCGCTTTATATAAAAGATCACTACCCTAAAGATGAAACATTGCAAGGTTTTGTCCGAAGGTTAAAAAAAGATACAGATGATGAATAAAGGAATGGTGAATTGAATGGCATTTGAAGGTTTATCCGAACGTCTCCAAAATGCGATGGCAAAAATGCGTCGCAAGGGGAAGGTATCAGAAACTGATGTAAAAGAAATGATGCGCGAAGTGCGTCTGGCTTTGTTAGAAGCGGATGTTAACTTTAAAGTAGTAAAAGATTTTGTGAAAACAGTTAGCGATCGTGCAGTGGGAGCAGAAGTACTAGAAAGTCTTTCACCAAGCCAGCAAATTATTAAAATCGTTAGCGAAGAGTTGACAGAATTAATGGGTGGCGAACAAAGTACCATCCAAATGGCGCCAAAAGCTCCGACAGTTGTGATGATGGTAGGTCTGCAAGGGGCAGGGAAAACGACAACCGCTGGAAAATTAGCAAATCATTTAAGAAAAACACAAAATAAAAGACCAATGATGATAGCGGCCGATATTTATCGACCAGCTGCTATTCAACAATTAGAAACATTAGGCGAACAACTAGATATTCCGGTCTTTTCTATGGGAGATCAAGTCAGCCCAGTAGAAATTGCTAAACAAGGAATTCAAAAAGCTAAAGATGAACACCGTGATTTTGTTATCATTGATACAGCAGGGCGTCTGCAAATTGATGAAACGTTAATGGCAGAATTATCAGACATCAAATCAGTAGCCAATCCAACGGAAATTTTCTTAGTCGTTGATGCTATGACAGGACAAGAAGCTGCCAATGTAGCGGCATCCTTTAATGAACAACTAGATATCACGGGTGTTATACTGACGAAATTAGACGGGGACACTCGTGGTGGTGCAGCTCTTTCTATTCGTTCAGTGACCGGTAAGCCAATAAAATTTGTTGGTCAAGGGGAAAAATTAGATGCCCTAGAGCCGTTTTATCCAGACCGAATGGCTAATCGTATTCTGGGCATGGGAGATATGCTGTCTTTAATCGAGAAAGCTCAAGAAGACTTCGATGAGAAGAAAACGGAAGAAATGGCTAAAAAAATTAAAGAAAATAGTTTTGATTTTAATGACTTTATTGAACAGATGGATCAAGTCAGCAATATGGGTCCTTTAGAAGATATCCTTAAAATGATTCCAGGTATGAGCAACGCACCGGGGCTTGAGAACTTGCAATTGGATCCTAAAGATATGGCTCGTATGAAAGCTATTGTTTTATCTATGACTCCGAAAGAACGGGAAAACCCTGATCTTTTATCACAAAGCAGAAGAAGACGTATCGCACGGGGATCTGGACGACCAATCGCTGAAGTCAATCGTATGATCAAGCAATTTAACGAGTCTAAAAAAATGATGAGCAAAATGTCTAAAGGCAACTTTGATGGTATGGACGGCATGTTTGGCCAAGGCGTTAAAGGCAAAATAGGCAAAATGGCTATGAACTCAATGGTTCGTAAAAACAAGAAAAAAGTTAAGAAAAAAAATAAAAAGAAACGGTAATTTGTTCTTTTGTCATTTTTCAGCTAAAGAAAAATAAAAAAATGTGCTGTAAAGAAAAAACACTTTACAAGCTTATAAATTACTGTTAATATACTTATTGAGAGATAGTTAATGGAGGTGTAAGAAATATGGCAGTAAAAATCCGCTTAAAACGCATGGGTTCTAAAAGAAATCCATTTTACCGTATGGTAGTTGCAGATGCACGTGCTCCACGTGATGGACGTTACATCGAACCTGTTGGAACATACAACCCAGTTGTTAGCCCGGCAGAAGTAAAATTGGACGAAGAATTAGTATTGAAATGGTTAGCCGACGGTGCTCAACCTTCTGATACAGTTCGTAACATCCTTTCAAAAGAAGGTATTATGAAAAAATTCCACGATTCAAAAAACAGTAAATAAAAAGGATGAGGACTATGGCTGACATGAATGAATTAATTCTTACCATTGTTCGCCCTCTTGTAAGTCATCCTGAAGAACTAGCACTTGTTACTGTAGATTCTGAAGAGTTTTTAGAGTATCATTTATCGGTTCATCCAGATGATATCGGGCGCGTAATTGGGAAAAAAGGTCGCGTAGCAAAAGCGATTCGTACAGTTGTCTATAGCGTTAAAGTTTCAGGACCGAAACGTGTCAGGCTAACAATTGTCGATAGCTAGTATTCTTGAAAGAATCAAACCATTTCTTTTAGAAATGGTTTTTTCTTTTGCCTTACTACTTTTTAGCCACCGCTAAAAGAAACATATGGTACAATTACAACGATTAAACTAAAAAGCAAATGAGGGATATTGTGGCTGATTTATATAATGTAGGGAAAATAGTAAATACTCAAGGAATTAAAGGTGAAGTGCGGGTAATTTCAAGAACAGATTTCCCCGATAAGCGGTATAAAAAAGGTTCGAAATTATTGCTTGAACAAGAGGGTAAACAAAGTATTGAATTAACGGTAGCAAGCCACCGAAAACATAAGACATTTGATATTCTTTCGTTTGAAAACCATCCATCGATCAATGATGTTGAGAAGTACCGCGATGGAATTTTAAAAGTAACGGAAGATCAACTGGGAGAGTTGCCAGAGAATGAATATTACCTTCATCAAATCATCGGCTTAACGGTTCAAGATGAAGAAGGGACAAAAATCGGGAAAATTACGGAAGTATTGTCTCCAGGGGCAAACGATGTTTGGGTCATCCAACGCTCAGAACAAAAAGATCTTTTAATTCCATATATTGAAGACGTGGTGTTAAAGGTTGATTTAGAGCAGCAATTGGTTACCATACATGTTATGGAAGGGTTATTAGATTAATGAAGATTGATGTTTTAACGCTTTTCCCCAGAATGTTTGAAGGCCCTCTGACTGAATCGATTATAGGAAAAGCAATTGAGAGGCAATTGTTGGATGTTACCGTAATGAATTTCCGTGATTTCTCTGAAAACAAACACCGCAACGTTGATGATTATCCTTATGGCGGCGGTGCTGGTATGTTATTAACAGCGCAGCCTATTTTCGGAGCTTTGGACACCATTCAAGCAGAAAACCCGGAAACAAAAAAACGGGTCATTTTACTCGATCCAGCAGGGGTGCCTTTTACTCAATCCGTCGCTGAGGAATTAGCTGAAGAAGAGCATCTAGTGTTTATCTGCGGCCATTATGAAGGGTATGATGAACGTATTCGCTCTTTAGTAACCGATGAGATTTCTTTAGGCGATTATGTTTTAACAGGCGGAGAATTAGGCGCTATGGTTATGATTGATGCTACAGTTCGATTGTTGCCAGAAGTACTCGGAAATGAAGAATCTGCTAAAACCGATTCGCATTCTACAGGGCTGCTGGAACATCCGCAATACACCAGGCCGGCAGATTATCGCGGTATGAAAGTTCCGGACGTTTTGCTCAGTGGCAACCATAAAAAGATTGCTGAGTGGCAAGAAAAAGAATCATTGCGAAGAACGTATTTGCGAAGACCTGATATGTTGGAACAGCTTGAATTAACAAAAGAACAAAAAAACTGGTTAGCCGAAATCAAGTCAGAAGAATGCTGATTTAGGATTAAAAAGAAGCAAAACTACTTTACACCCTATTCTGAATGTGTTAAACTATTTTGGTGAGTGGGTAAAGCCCACTGAAATAACGATATTCCGCTGTGTCCGAATGGAGATGCATGAATGTTTGTTGGAAGGAGAAAAAACCATGAATTTAATCGAATCAATTACTAACGAACAATTGCGCGAAGATATCCCAGCTTTCCGTCCAGGAGATACTGTTCGTGTTCACGCAAAAATCGTTGAGGGTACAAGAGAACGTATCCAATTATTTGAAGGCGTTGTAATCAAACGTCGTGGTGCTGGAATTAGCGAAACTTATACAGTTCGTAAAATTTCTAATGGCGTAGGTGTTGAACGTACTTTCCCATTACACACTCCACGTGTAGCTCAAATTGAAGTTGTACGCTTTGGTAAAGTCCGTCGTGCTAAATTGTATTACTTACGTGCTTTACACGGTAAAGCAGCTCGTATCAAAGAAGTTAGAAGATAATCATTTTTTGACTATCTATCTAAGCACAAAAGAAAAAGTCCTTGTCTATCAAGGGCTTTTTCTTTTTGTACTTTTTTCTAAACCTATCATACTTGACCACTTTACCTAAGATTGTTCTAGGTCGTTTAGAGAGGTAAAAAGTTAAAGTAAAAAAGCTGACAAAACGTTTAAATAGTTTCTTAGACAATCGTCTCTATAGTTAATAGCTGTTCTATTAACTATAGAAGATGTGACAACACTACATGAAACTGCTAGAATATGTTGGAGCGAAACTCTTCAACTTGTCTCATGTTTTGCTCTGTTGTTCAACATTAGACGAAGTTAAAAAAGATAGATAGTAAAGGAGCTATGAAAATGTTAGATAAAAAAATACCCTATGTTGAAATTTGGATGAAACGATCAGCTGGTTTGCCCATAAGAGAAAAAAAGCTGCCAGAAGAGTTTAAAATTACTACTTATCAATTGGAGGATGAAAAAGCTTGGGCTGAAATTGAATGTTCAGTTTTAGAGTTTGAGGAGATAAAGGATGCACTTGCATACTTTGATAAGTCTTTTGCCCCTTATCCAGAAGAATTAAAAAAAAGAATGCTGTTTATCGAAACAGAAGATGGAGAAAAAGTCGCTACTTGTAGTGCTTGGTGGAAAGAGGTCGCCGGAAAGAAAGTTCCAATCCTTCATTGGTTAGCAGTTAAACCAGAGTTTCAAGGGCATGGTTTAGCTACCGTTTTAGTAAGTGAAGTGACCAAATTATTACAAAAATACGGTGAAAATCAACCGATTTATCTACATACTCAAACATGGAGCCACGCAGCGATTGGCTTATACGAATCGTTTGGCTATCAACTGGTGAAAGAAAATATAGATGGATCTGTTAATCCAAATTATCTGCAAGCTATGATGATTTTAGAACGTTTAAAGAAGTGAACTTATTCAAAAGTTAGTGAAATTAAACATTAATGATACGCTGTTTTTTATACAAAACGACTCTTCAAAAACTGGTTCTTTGTCAAATTGTGTTTGCTTGTAGAAGCCCTTTGGTCTCCAAATTTTCAAGCCTCAAACGTGCGCCGTTCTTTAGGGATCAATTACGCGTGTCTGTCGCCAATGAAAGAAGTTCGGAAATTGATAGTCGATAACTAATTGCTCCTTTTCTATGTTGATGAAAATTTTCAGCAGGTTAATGTTGTTTTAGGTCACAACCGGTTAAAAAGTGAAAACTCTTTGAGAAGCTTGTATTTCATAGAATGAATACGTTATACTTAAGATGAAAATGGGATTAGAAAAAACGAAGTGAGGTATTCAAGTGACGAAAATTACAGAGCAATTTGAAGCGATATTAAGAGAGAAACAGATACCATTGGCTAAAAGACAAATTGACAATGGTCAAATTTTATACAATGGAAAGTTCCAAATCACTAAACAACATGCTTTGCCATTTGGAATCGTGTTTGATAAAGAAGAGGGAATCAGCGATTATCAAATCGTTTATCATAATTTGGCTTTTGTAACCAATTTTGATAAAAAAGCAGCTGTTTTGGAACTGTTGAATGAATTAAATGAAATGAAATCAGGGTATTACCGAATTTGTCTGGGAGCAGATGGAGAAGTTTATATGCGCTTGCTTAGCAGAACATCTAACGACGTGGTCCCGCTTTATGAGATGCTGGTAACGGGTTCGACTATTGCAAAAGCTGTTATGCCGCTTATTGAAGCAGCAGCAGGTATCTCTAAACCAGAGTAAATAAATTGGGTTATGCAAAGGAGAGAAATACGATGCCCCAATCTAAAAGTTTGTTTCATGCTGAAATGGTTAATGAACATGGAGTAGATGGAGTAGCTTATGTGAAAAACGGCGGCTTAGAAGTGACTGTATCTAGTCCAATTACTGAGGCTGCAGGCACAAATCCAGAGGAATTATTAGGGTTGTCTCTAAGTACGTGTTTAAATGCGACCATCCAATCCTTATTAAAAGCTAGAGGAAAAAACAATCAAAGCCGTGTAGAAGTTCAAGTTGATTTTATGCGAGAATCTTCTGGAATTGGTTTTTTCTTTGAAGTAGTAGGGTTAGCCCAAATAAAGGGGATGGCTCTTGAAGAAGCTGATAAACTAGTGAAAGAAGCTGAAAAACGGTGTCCTGTTTCTAAGTTATTAGCTGGAAGTCAAACGGTCACCATTAAAACAGTTGAAGCAGCTAAAGAGTAACATACAAATAAAAAAAGAAACTTTGGCACTTAAAAGCGGTGTGCAAAGTTTCTTTTTTACGTTCATTAACGATAATTAGTAAATTGTAAAGCAATCGGAAGACTTGCTTCTCTTAGAAGAGCGATAACTTTTTGCAGATCATCTCTATTTTTTCCTGTGACACGTATTTGGTCATCTTGGATTTGAGTTTTAACTTTACTGCCGGATTGTTTAATCAATTGTGTAATCGTCTTAGCATGTTCTTTATTAATACCATTCATCAAATCAGCGGTTTGTCGAACATTTCCTCCGAATGCCGTCTCGACTTTTCCAAAATGTAAATTTTTTGAAGAAACGTCTCGTTTGATCAATTTATTCGTTAAGACGTCTTTGACTTGTTCTATCTTAAATTCACTTTCTGAAACGATGATCACCTGCTCTTTTTCTAAACTGATTTCACTGATAGATCCTTTAAAATCGAAACGATTATCAATTTCTTTTTTAGTCATTTGAATAGCATTTTTAACTTCTTCCACATTTGTTTCAGAAACAATATCAAAACTAGCTTCTTTTGCCATTTTTTTCCCTCCGTATTCAGTTGATGGTTTAAATCTACTAATAGTGTACCATATTGGGAAAAGAGGCTAAAGGAAACGATTGCAAATTAAAGCTTTTTAATGCAACCGGATTCTTCTTTATTTATGCTGAGAAGCTTGCTATTCTAAAAGAGCACGAAAAAGGAGAACTGAAATGATAAAATTAAAAACACCGAACTTTTGGCTGGAACAAGCAAAAAAAATCTTTTTCGTTTTATTTGCCTCTATTACAAATGCCATTGCTTTAAATAATTTTTTAATACCTTCCAGTATTTACGCACCTGGCGTAAATGGGATTTCGCAATTATTGGCACATTTAACAACTGAATGGTTTCACTTAACGGTTGATACGGGTATTTTTATTTTACTCATCAATATCCCCATTGCTTTGTTAGGGTGGTTTAAAATCGGAAAAGATTTTACATTGTATAGTTTTCTAACCTCCCTGATGGTTTCTTTTTTCACGATTGTATTGCCTATCAGCCCGTTGACCACTGATCCTATTATGAATGCTCTATTTGGAGGCGTTATTGGCGGGGCAGGAATTGGGTTTGCATTAAAATACGGTTTTTCAACAGGCGGGATAGATATCATTTCGATGGTTTTGGCAAAAACAACGGGAAGATCAGTCGGTAGCTTATTGTTAGCCATTAACTGTTTGATTGTTATAGCAGCTGGGTTTCTAAATGGATGGCAATATGCTATGTACACGCTGCTTTCTATTTATGTAATGACCAGAGTGGTAGATATGGTCCATACGAGTCACCAGAAAGTTACTGCGATGATCGTGACTAATGATCCGGATGCTCTTATAAAAGCCATTCATGCAAAGCTGATACGAGGAATAACGGTTATTCCTGCAAAAGGCGGGTATACAGGAATAGACCGATCAGTATTAATGATCGTGATCAGCAATTATGAAATGTATGAATTGGAACAAGCAGTTAAGGAAGCGGATGCAGCAGCATTTGTTAATTTTATGGGAACGAATAAAGTTCTAGGCGAATTTTTAAGTTCAGATCAACAAAAAGCTAGAAGGGACAATTCATAAAACGAACAGAAAAAAGCTTTGAACGATGTTTCAAACGTTCAAAGCTTTTTTGTTTAGATTAAACCAAGATAATCTTCTAGATAATGGGCTAAACCATCTTCTGCATTGGTTTTTTCAGTAATATCATTGGCAATATCTTTAAGAGCTTCGATTCCGTTTTGCATCACAACGCCATGACCAGCGTATTGAATCATCTCGTAATCGTTGTCTTCATCGCCAAAAGCGACAATGTCTTGTTGCTTGATTCCATAGACGCTTGCGATCCGTTCAACGCCCATTGCTTTTTGAACTCCAGCAGCCACAACTTCTAAACAAGGCGATTGTCCGCCCCAAGTTCTTACTTCTACTAAATCTCCGTAGCGTTGGATAATTTTATTCGTGATGAATGCTTGATTCTCTTTTGCAGTGAAGACACAGACGGAAGTAGGGTCTTCTTTTAAATTAGCAGCAGAAAGTTTTAGAGTCTCTTTTTGGCCGTTCGGGAAAAAATCGGGATAAGGCAGATAGTTTTCATCCGCATAAACGGTGTTTTGAAGTTCGGCAGCAATTAACTGAATATCGAATTCTTTTTTCAAATCTAACATACTGAGAGCGATATCGCGATCCAATGTTTTATGGTACTGAGCAGACCATTGGGCTTCATTAGGCAAATGACATAAAGCGCCGTTAAAGTTGACCATTGGTGTATCCATTTCGAGTTGCGTGTAATAATGTTTGCTGCTGCGGTAAGGTCTGCCTGTAGCAATCGAAATGATGTGGCCGGCTTGTTTAGCCTTTTGAAAAACGGCTTGTGTTTTTAGCGTGATATTTGATTGAGGGTTCAGTGTGGTCCCATCTAAATCAATGGCGATTAATTTTCTGTTCATGAGGGCCTCCATTTAGCGCTTTTTATTTTTTTGAATGACTATTTTTTTATGTTAAACTAAAATAGTAAAGACTATATTTTTATTTTACCATAAAGTTCGGAGCAATAGATAAATAATGAAATGAGGAAAACAGATGATCTCAATTAAATCGGTTACGGTAGCTGGATTGCCTTTGTTAGAAGTCGCACCTTTAGGAAAAGAAACAGATGAATTGCCTACAGTGGTTTTTTACCATGGCTGGACCAATCACAAAGAAAGTTCATTGGTCAATGGGTACGAACTTGCTAAAAGAGGGTTTCGCGCGCTTTTGCCAGAAGCCCATCTTCATGGGGAACGCAGTGCTGGCGAATTATTAGAAAAAGACAGCCCCGAGTTTTGGGATGTGATTGCACACAGTTTAGCAGAATTGCCCGTATTAAAAGATCATTATATCCAAATGGGGTTATCTGATCCAAACCGTTTTGGTGTAAGCGGACTTTCGATGGGAGGAATTACAACCTGTGCAGCTTTAACTCAATTTCCTTGGATCAAAGCCGCTGTGGTTTTAATGGGCAGTCCTTCACCCGTTTCGTTTTCAAAATGGTTGTTGTCTTCTAAATGGGTCGAAGGGATGAATGCTCCATTCAATGAAGCTGACTATGCAAAAGAATTAGCGGCACTTCAACCGATTTCATTAGATGCTCAACCAGAAGCGATTGCTGGTCGACCAGTTCACTTCTGGCATGGTACAAAGGATGACTTAGTACCTTATCAACCCACTTTTGATTTTTATCAGTCCATTAAAGATCAACCTTATGCCGAGAATGTCAGTTTTACAACCACGGTTGGAGCGGGTCATAAAGTCCCTTATTTGGCATCTGTAGAAATGGCAGAGTTCTTTTTGAAACATTTATAATTTTTTCACAATATCTCTTTGATATTATTTACTTTCCGTATAAGAACAAGTAAACTGAATAGTGAATACAGGAGGTGCTTAACCAGATGGAGAATAAAAATAAACTTTGGAATACAGAAGAAGCAGCTGAAATTCATGAGCGTATTAGTGCAGCTTTGGAACAAGTTATTGACCCTGAATTGGGAATCGATATTGTTAATTTAGGACTCGTTTATCATGTTTACCTATATGAAACGGGTCTTTGTGTGGTAGAAATGACGCTTACTACCATGGGGTGTCCGCTTGCCGATGTGATTACCAATGATATTATAGAAGCTCTAAAAGTTATTCCTGAAGTGAGGGCTTCAGAAGTAAAACTGGTTTGGTATCCTGCTTGGGATACTTCAAAAATGAGCCGTTATGCTCGTATTGCGCTAGGAATTCGTTGATGAAAACAGTTCTTTAAATTTGCGCATAAGATATAAACTGATCAACTAAGTTTCTGTACAGCTAAGTCCTCAAAATTGACACTTGTTTTTCTGGTCTTTAAAGTAATAACTATACTAGGAGGATAAGAGGGGGGATGAATCGTGAAGGTACTTTTGATCGGTGAAGTTTATTCTGAAAACCTCGGAGACGGCGTCATTTGTGAAACGGTTGCTAGTTTGATTCGTAAAGAGTATTCCAATTGTACACTTGTGATGGGAGATATCTCAGGGAAAAAAGGGTATGAAGACAATCCAAACACGAAAAAATCGCATGCCAAGCTGTTTAATTTTAACCGGCATTTTCACTCAGCAATTGAATATCCGCTTTATCTTCTGCTCAACAGCAGTAAAGGTAAAAAGACGTTCATTCAAGATATTTGTGATGATGATTACGATATTGCTGTATTTGCAGGCGGACAGCTGTTATTCAACCATTTTATCATTCCTATTTCAAGGTATGTTAGAGCTTTAAGTGAAAAAGGAGTGCCAGTGGTTTTTCACTCTTGTGGATTAGGAAAAATCAAAGGGCGTCAATTAAAAAAGTTGTTAAAAAAGACATTATTAAAAGAAAATGTTATCTCAGTATCTCTGAGAGATAACTTAGAAACTTTTCAAAAAGAGATCATGAGTGATGATGAAATAGAAGTTCAACAAACTTACGATACAGCATTATGGTGCAGTGAAGAGTATGGAATCAGAAAAGAACCAAGTGAACGAATAGGGTTGGGTGTGATGCATCTAGCTGGGCGTAAAAAACAAATGATAAAGTTCTGGTTAAACGTGGTAGCGGAATTAGATAAACAGGATTTGAAATGGCAGTTGTTTTGTAACGGCGATCCAGCAGATGAAGAATTAGCGAAAGAGATTGCTTCGTCTTATAACCGCTCGCATCCCCAAGGCAAATCAGATTTAGCAGCTCCGCGTCCGATGACAGGCGAGGATCTGGTTCGGCAAATTGCTGGTTATCATTCCATCTTGTCTTTTAGATTGCACAGTCATATTGTGGCTTGTTCTCTCGGCATTCCAAGTTTAGCTGTCGGTTGGGATAAAAAAGTAAATTATTTTTTTCAGGCTATTGGGCAGCCAGAACGTGTTTTTACTCATGAAGATCCTGTTTCAGAAATCATTAAAAAGCTGGAGCAGTTAAACGGAGAAAAATACGATCTCAAAAAAATCCAGTTGCAGAAACAAGCTGTTTTGGATCAGTTGTACGATAGTATCGAAAATGCATTAACCCACCAGGTCGGAGACTTTTTTCCCGAAAAAGAGCAAAAGAAAAGTATCTATTGAAAACTGTTCAGCATTCTTTCTCGCTAAGCTTTATGAGAAAGGGTGCTGTTTTTTTGAAAAAGATAATAAAATTTGACTAGAAAATTTAAAGGGGTAAAGTAAACAGTGAACCCACTGTTTTATTAAAAACGTAGCTATATTATTGACCAATTCTGACCAAATAGATATAATAAGTTCAAGAATAAAAAGAAAAAGGGAGGAATGTATGTTGGATATTGAAAAATTAACTTCCACTATGCAGCAAGCTTTAGGTGATGCACAGCAAATAGCTGTTACAAGGCGCCATCAAGAGATAGACATTTTGCATTTGTGGAAAATATTTATGACACCGGGTCATTTTGCACGTAATTTTTATCAAAATAGCGGCGTTGACGTTACTAAATTCGAACAGCTTATTGATGAGGAACTCGATCGCTTGCCAGTTGTTGAAGGCAATACAGTTAGTTATGGCCAAACTATGAGCCAAAATCTATTTCGTTTGTTATCTGAAGCCGATCAGTTGCGAGAATCTTTCCAAGATGACTATTTAGCAACAGAAATGGTTCTTTTAGCTTTAATGAAACTAAAAAACCATGTTTTAACAAACTACTTGGATTCACAAGGAATAAAAGAAAAACAATTAAGGACGGAAATCGAACAATTGCGAGGAGGAGAGCGTGTGACGTCACAAAACCAAGAAGAAGGCTATCAAGCCCTAGAAAAATATGGCACAGACCTTGTGCAAGCCGTTAAAAGCGGGAAGCAAGATCCTGTCATTGGACGGGACGAAGAAATCCGCGATGTGATTCGTATCTTGTCGCGTAAAACAAAAAATAACCCTATTTTAATTGGTGAACCTGGAGTTGGTAAGACAGCCATCGTGGAAGGGCTAGCTCAACGAATCGTCCGAAAAGATGTCCCTGAAAACCTGAAAGACAAAACAATATTTTCTTTAGATATGGGAGCGTTGATTGCTGGAGCTAAATTTCGTGGCGAATTTGAAGAACGTTTAAAAGCTGTTTTAAAAGAAGTGAAAAAAAGCGAAGGGAAAATCATCTTGTTTATTGATGAAATCCATACTATCGTCGGTGCTGGAAAAACAGAAGGCAGCATGGATGCTGGAAACTTATTGAAACCAATGTTGGCTCGTGGTGAGTTGCATTGTATAGGTGCGACCACATTAGATGAATATCAACAATATATGGAAAAAGACAAGGCATTGGAACGCCGTTTTCAACGAGTGCAAGTCAATGAACCTTCAGTTGAAGATACCATCAGTATTTTGAGAGGATTGAAAGAACGGTTTGAAATCCACCACAGTGTGAACATCCATGATAATGCGTTGGTCGCAGCAGCTACTCTTTCTGATCGTTACATTACTGATCGGTATTTGCCAGACAAAGCAATTGATTTGGTGGACGAAGCTTGTGCAACGATTCGAGTTGAAATGAATTCAATGCCGACTGAGTTAGATCAAGTAACACGACGGTTAATGCAGTTAGAAATTGAAGAAGCAGCTTTGAAAAAAGAAAAAGATGATGCAAGCAAACGAAGATTAGAGTTGTTGCGTGAAGAATTAGCTGATTTACGTGAAGAAACCAATTTATTAAAAATGAAATGGGAAACAGAAAAAGAAGAAGTTTCAAAATTGCGTGACAAACGTGCTGAGATTGAACAAGCTCGGCGTGAATTAGAAGATGCTGAAAGCAATTACGATTTGGAGCGAGCAGCAGTCTTGCGGCATGGACAAATACCAGCCTTGGAAAAAGAATTAAAAGAATTAGAAGCAGAACAGAATGAAGAACAATCCAGTTCTCAACGTTTAGTTCAAGAATCGGTTACTGAAAATGAAATTGCAGTTGTTGTTGGCCGGGTAACGGGAATACCAGTTACACGCTTAGTAAAAGGCGAACGCGAAAAATTGCTGCATTTAGCAGATACGTTACATGAACGGGTCATTGGACAAGATGAGGCTGTCGAAAGTGTTACAGACGCTGTTATTCGAGCACGAGCAGGTCTTCAAGATCCTAATCGGCCTTTGGGTTCGTTCTTATTTTTAGGGCCTACTGGAGTAGGAAAGACAGAATTAGCTAAAGCTTTAGCAGAAAATTTGTTTGACTCTCAAGACCGTATGGTACGCATCGATATGAGCGAATACATGGAGAAACATGCCGTTTCACGTTTAGTAGGGGCTCCTCCAGGTTATGTAGGGTATGAAGAAGGCGGACAATTGACAGAAGCTATTCGGCGCAATCCGTATAGTATTATTTTGCTGGATGAAATAGAAAAAGCTCATCCAGATGTTTTTAATGTTTTATTGCAAGTGCTAGATGATGGACGGTTAACCGATGGTAAAGGTCGCATAGTTGATTTTAAAAATACGGTTTTAATTATGACGAGCAATATCGGCTCTTCTGTTTTGTTAGAAGGTACGGATGCAAATGGCCAAATCGATGAAGCTTCCAAAGAAGAAGTAATGGCTTTATTGAGTGCCCATTTTAAACCGGAATTTTTAAACCGAATCGATGACACGGTTCTTTTTGCTCCATTGACAATCGAAGTAGTGAAGAAAATTATTCTTAAATTGACGAATGATTTAGCAGAACGCTTGGAAGATCAAGAGATTGAGTTGTCCATTTCAGAAGAAGCTCAAAGATGGATCGCTGAAAATGCTTATGATCCAATCTATGGCGCACGTCCGTTAAAACGGTATTTAACAAAAGCTATTGAAACACCTTTAGCAAAAGAGATCATTGCTGGGAAAGTGTTGCCAAAATCCAAAGTGACTATTACGTTAGAACAAGACCACTTAGCTTTTGCACACCAACCGCTTGATGAAACCATAGATTAAAATTAAAAAATAAAAACAAAAAAAGCATCCGCAATTCAGGATGCTTTTTTTCTTACGGCTATTCGTGAGCCGAAGTTGTGTGAACGGTTTTTGGAATAGCTTGGCCGATCAGCATGATCAAAATCGCTGAAACAAGTCCAATTAATGTAGCTGTCATAAAATCATATGAACCACCAGTTAACGAACTTCCAATGTAATTTACAGCTTGTCCGATGCAAAATCCCCAAAACAAAGTAATAATATATTTCATTTTTAAACACCCCTTCTTCCACATGTTAATTTTATCACTTAAAAAAAGATTGTAAAGCTTTAACCTCGGTTTTTCTCATTTAAAGAGTTTGCGAAACGTTCTACAGTAAGGGTATAATAGAAACGATGGAACCAGAATGGAGTGACGAAAATGTCATTTGTACATTTACAAGTTATTAGTGCCTATAGTTTATTAAAAAGTACGATTTCGATTGAAAAACTCGTTATAACCGCTAAGGAGCGTGGCTATCAAGCTATAGCGTTGACAGACCATAATGTCTTATATGGCGCCATCGATTTTTATAAAGCCTGTAAAAAACATGGAATCAAACCCATTATCGGCTTAGCACTAGAAATCAGCGGTGTAGTAGATACTCAAAAAAATTATTCGCTTATTTTATTAGCTAAAAATGCAGCAGGTTACAGGAGTTTGATGGAACTGTCCAGTCAAAAAATGTTATTGGACAGAAATGAGATGCTGGATGGAAGCATATTAAAAGAGCACAGTAAAGAATTGATTGCTATTACGCCTGGAATAACCGGCGAAGCAGAATATTTTTTAATGAACCAAGAAAATACAAAAGCGAAAGACGTTATCGAACAGTACCGAGCGATTTTTCCTGAGCAGCAATTTTATGTAGGGGTTCAATTGCACGATTCTTTAAAAACCATCCAAACAGAGTTGGTGGCATTGGCGCAACAGACCGCTGTTCAAACTGTAGCTTTGGACGATGTGCGGTATTTGAATTCAGCTGATGACTTCAGTACGAAAGTATTAAGAGCTATTGACTCTGGTGAAAAGATCGATTTAGAGGGTCAAATAATGGAAGGCCCTTATGCTTTGCCTGAAAAGGTTCAAATAGTGAGCGATTTTGAAGCCGCTGGTTTACAAGAAGCTGTCAAACAAACGGAAAAGATTGCTGAACTCATTGACGTTGAAATTGAATTGCAACAACATTTACTGCCAAAGTATCCTTTACCGGAACAAATTCAGACGGCTGCGTATTTGCGTGACCGCTGTACGGAAGGCTTAGGGAAACGAGTTCCAAATTATGATGCGGTATATCAGCAGCGCCTTGATCATGAATTAGCTGTTATCCATAAAATGGGTTTTGAAGATTATTTTCTGATCGTATGGGACCTCATGGCATATGCTCATGAAGAAAAAATAGTTACCGGGGCAGGAAGAGGCTCAGCGGCAGGTTCGTTGGTGTCTTTTGCATTAGGCATTACAGATGTCGATCCGATCGTCTACAATTTATTATTTGAACGTTTTTTGAATGAAGAACGCTATACGATGCCGGATATCGACTTAGACTTTCCAGACAATCGACGCGAAGAAATGCTGCAGTATGTAAAAACGAAATACGGGCAAGATCATGTGGCTCAAATTGCCACTTTTGGAACATTGGCAGCAAAAATGGCTTTACGAGATGTTGCACGAACGTTTGACCTTAGCCAAGCTGAGGCGAGCGTTTGGTCCAATGCCATTCCAAAAGTCTTAGGAATCACACTTCAAGCTGCTTATAAGCAATCCGCTTCCCTGCGAGAACTAGTGCAAAAAAGCGAAAAAAATCGTTTGTTATTTGAAACAGCACAAAAAATCGAAGGTTTGCCTAGGCACGTTTCAACGCATGCAGCCGGAGTCGTCATCAGTGACCAACGGTTAAATCGTTATTTGCCTTTACAAAAAGGCAGCGGTACGATTTATTTGACGCAATACGCTATGGGAAATGTAGAAGAAATCGGCTTGTTAAAGATGGACTTTTTAGGCTTGAAAAATCTGGCAATCATTGATCAGGCTTTAAAGCTGATCAAACGCGAGGAGAAAATAACTCTTGATTTGCTCGATCTCCCAATGGACGATCCGTTGACATTAGAAGTATTTTACAAAGCCGATACTGTCGGGATATTCCAGTTTGAATCAGCCGGTATTAAAAATGTACTGCGGAAATTGGGACCGACTTCAATTGAAGATGTGGCCGCGGTAAATGCATTGTATCGTCCTGGTCCAATGGAACAAATTGATTTATTTATTCAACGGAAAAAAGGCCAAGTTCCCATTGTTTATCCTCATGACAGCTTGAAAGAGATTTTGGAAGTCACGTATGGCGTGATGGTTTATCAAGAACAAGTCATGCAAGTAGCTTCTAAAATGGGCGGCTATACATTAGGGCAAGCCGATATTTTGCGAAGAGCCATTGGGAAAAAACAAAAAGATATTATCGACTTGGAACGAACCCATTTTGTCAATGGTGCTAAGGAACTGGGGTATACACAAGAAGTTGCGACTCAAGTTTACGACTATATTGAACGGTTTGCCGACTATGGCTTTAACCGCTCGCATGCTGTCGCTTATGCTTTCATCGCTTACCAGATGGCTTATTTAAAAG
The DNA here is from genome assembly GCF_016653495.1 of Carnobacterium sp. CS13. Lineage (NCBI taxonomy): Bacteria > Bacillati > Bacillota > Bacilli > Lactobacillales > Carnobacteriaceae > Carnobacterium > Carnobacterium sp. CS13. The sequence goes on from NZ_CP067364.1 coordinate 1,039,258, forward strand.
CTCATTATCCAGCAGCGTTTTTTGTTGCATTGTTAAACTCAGCCTCAAACAACCCTACCAAAATGAAAGAATTTATTTTGGAAGCTAAAACACGAAAAATCATTTTATCGCCGCCTGATATTAACAAAAGTTTTTCGGTCTTTTCGTTAAAAGAGGGAGAAATTCAATTTGGTTTAGGGTCGATCAAAGGATTGAGAAGAGAAATGATCCTGGAGATTATCCGCACCAGAAAAGAAACTGGAGCATTTCATGATCTGATCGACTTCCTTCGACGGATAGATGCAAAATGGCTGAAAGAAGAATACATTAAACCGTTGATCTATACGGGGGCTTTTGATACTTTAGGCTATTCCAGAGGAGTATTGATTGCTTCTTTAGAAGGCATTTTATCGAGCATTAAATTGAGTGGCGATAACGTTGGGTTATTCGATATTTTAAAACCTAAATATGAAACGGCTGAAGATTTAACCCTTGAGGAGAAACTAGAAGCAGAAGAACACTATTTAGGAGTATATTTATCAGGACACCCTACTGAAAATTATGAAAATTTACGTTTCTTGAAACAAGCCAGTTTCATTCAAAATCTGCAAGTCGGCAATCAAGGAAACGTTATAGGCTTAGTCAAAGCTGTTCGGAAAATCAGGACCAAAAAAGGCGAACCAATGGCATTTGTAACACTAAATGATGCTTCAGGGGATTGTTCACTAACCCTTTTCCCGCCTAAATACCGTCAGTATAGCCGCTTACTTGAAAAGGGTGAAATTCTCTATGTAGAAGGAAAAGTAGAAGCCAATCGCGATCAAACGCCGCAAATGATCGTCAATCGTCTAGAAAATGTTGAACAACTCAACCAAGACCAAAGCCCAGACAGATGTTTTATTCGGATATCTTCTGAAAAAAACAATATTCAGATATTGTCTGAAATGAAAGAAACGTTAAAGCAGCATTCAGGAAACATTCCTGTTATTCTATATTACGAAGCAACCAATAAAAAAATGGTGCTGGATGAAACTGAGTGGGTCGACGGGTCAGAAATGTTACAAGAAGTTCTCAAAAAAATTATGGGTTCTAAAAATGTGGTTATCCAAAAAGGATGAAAAAAAAGAGGTTTTTTAGAAGATTTCATCATTTTACTAGGACAATCTTAGCTAAAAATGGTAGAATGACTCTGTGAGCTTAATAATTTAAGTGAGGATTAGTAGTCTGACTTAAAAGAATACTAGTAAACATGTAAAAAGTGTTTTTAACAATGGTGAAAGAATGTTTTTTACGCTAAATACACTGATTGATGAGGTGGGTTATCAAAATGAAACGTATCGCTGTTTTGACAAGTGGTGGGGACGCCCCAGGTATGAACGCAGCTGTTCGCGCAGTCGTTCGTAAAGGACTTTATGAAGGAATGGAAGTTTATGGTATCAACTATGGCTATGCAGGTTTAGTAGCCGGAGACATTCGTAAATTGACCAGAAGAGATGTTGGAGACAAAATTTCACGTGGTGGAACATTTCTTTATTCAGCTCGTTACCCTGAATTTGCAACTGAAGAAGGACAATTAAGAGGAATAGAACAGCTGAAAAAATTTGGCATTGAAGGTTTAGTAGTCATTGGCGGAGATGGGTCTTACCGTGGAGGTTTGGCTTTAGCTAAACATGGCTATCCAACGATCGGATTGCCTGGAACGATCGACAATGACATTCCGGGAACCGACTACTGTATCGGTTTTGATACAGCAATCAATACCGTTTTAGATTCAGTTGATAAAATCAGAGACACTGCAACGAGCCATGTGCGTACTTTTATCATTGAAGTAATGGGCCGTAATGCAGGAGACATTGCTTTGTGGACCGGTGTTGCTGGCGGAGCAGAACAAATCATCATTCCAGAAAAAGAATTTAATATGGAAGAGGTTGCCAGCACGATACAAAAAGGACGCGAACGAGGTAAAAAACACAGCATTATCATTCTGGCTGAAGGCGTAATGAATGGCAATGATTTTGCTGAGAAACTATCTGAATATGGAGATCATCATGCACGCGTGACTGTCTTAGGACATGTGCAACGTGGCGGTTCTCCTACAGCTCGTGACCGTGTGCTTGCAAGCATTTTTGGCGCTAAAGCAGTTGACCTTCTGAAAGAAGGCAAAGGCGGCTTAGGTTTAGGTATTATTGGTAGTAAAATTGTGGAAAATGATTTTGAAGATCTTTTACAAAATCAAAAACATATGCCTGATGTATCTCTGTATAAATTGAATCAAGAAATTTCTTATTAAGTTAATGAAATTTCCTATTAATAATGTGTATAAGATTTTAAAAAATGTTTATTGGGAGAGATTGCAGAATGAAAAAAACGAAAATAGTATGTACAATTGGTCCAGCTAGTGAAACAGTTGAGTTATTAGTTCAAATGATCGAAGCGGGAATGAACGTAGCTCGTTTAAACTTTTCACATGGTGACTTTGAAGAACACGGTGCTCGTATCAAAAATATTCGTGAAGCTTCAAAAATTGCTGGGAAAATGGTCGCTATCTTATTAGATACGAAAGGACCAGAAATTCGTACGCATAATATGAAAGATGGTCGAGTTGATTTTGTTTCTGGAGACGTTGTTCGTATTGCGATGGACGAAGTTGAAGGAACAAAAGAAAAATTTTCAGTTTCTTATCCTGATTTGATCAATGATGTTCACCCCGGTTCACATATTCTTTTAGATGATGGTTTGATCGATTTAGAAGTAACAGATATTGATCACGAAAATCGTGAATTGGTTACTGTAGCTAAGAATGGTGGAGTACTAAAAAATAAAAAAGGTGTTAACGTACCTGGCGTATCTGTAAACTTACCAGGAATTACAGATAAAGATGCTGCTGATATTCGTTTTGGTTTAGAAAACGATGTTGACTATATTGCAGCAAGTTTTGTTCGTCGTCCAAGTGATGTTTTAGAAATCACTGAAATCTTAGAAGAAAAAGATATGACACATGTTCAAATTATTGCTAAGATCGAGAACCAAGAAGGTGTTGATAACATTGATGAAATCTTGAAGATAGCTGACGGTGTTATGGTGGCTCGTGGAGATTTAGGTGTGGAAATTCCAACTGAGGAAGTTCCTATCGTTCAAAAAGCGTTGATCCAAAAAAGTAATGCTTTAGGCAAACCTGTTATTACAGCTACTCAAATGTTGGATTCAATGCAAGAAAACCCGCGCCCAACACGTGCAGAAGCTAGTGACGTTGCGAATGCTATTTTTGACGGCAGCGATGCAATCATGCTTTCTGGCGAAACAGCAGCGGGAGACTATCCTGTAGAAGCTGTTCAAACAATGGCACGTATTGCTATCCGCACTGAAGAAGCACTGATAAACCAAGACGCTTTCGCGTTGAAAGCTTACAGTGAAACAGATATGACTGAAGCTATTGGACAATCAGTTGGCCATACAGCACGTAACTTAGATATTCATACTATTGTAGCGGCTACAGAATCTGGCCACACTGCTCGTATGATCTCTAAATACCGTCCAAAAGCAAATATCGTGGCAGTAACGTTCTCAGAACGTCAAATGCGCGGATTAGCACTTTCATGGGGCGTTTATCCAACAGTTTCTAAAAAACCGTCATCGACTGATGATATGTTTAACTTAGCTACCACTATCGCTCAAGAAGGCGGCTTTGCTAAAGAAGGCGACCTGATTATTATCACAGCTGGTGTACCGGTTGGCGAACGTGGAACAACTAACTTAATGAAAATCCAATTGATTGGTTCGAAGTTAGTTAGCGGACAAGGAATTGGTACTGAATCAGTTATTGGTAAAGCTGTTGTAGCGGCTTCTGCTGAAGAAGCAAATGCAAAAGCTGTTGAAGGTAGTATTTTAGTTGTGAAAACAACCGATAAAGACTACTTGCCAGCAATTGAAAAATCTGCAGCTTTAGTTGTTGAAAATGGTGGTTTAACAAGCCATGCAGCCGTTATCGGTATTGCTATGGGTATTCCAGTGATTGTAGGAGCAGAAAATGCTACTTCATTGGTTAATCCAGATGAATTAATTACAGTTGATTCTCGTCGTGGAATTGTTTACCGTGGAGCAACAACAGCCATCTAATCAGTTAAAACTTAAGATAATTTTACAAAAGGTGCTCCCCCATCAGAAGGCTTGTTTCTCTGAGAGGGGAGCTTTTTTTTGTAGACCATAGATGACATAATACAATTATGGTAAACTAGATAGACGTGGAAGTTGAAAAGTAAAGTTTCTACCTTTCATTCCTAAGTTTTTTGCTATAAAATGAAAGAGAAAAATAAAATAGACTAAGATAGATCTAAGAAAAATACATTGGTGTTAGATGGAGGACAAAATATAATGAATCAATCGTTAGGAAATGTTATTACAGGTTTGGTTACAGATATAAATGAAAAAGCTTATTTTATTCAAAAAGACGGGGTTACGTATAAATTATTAAAAAATGGAGAAACAACTTACCAATTAGGCGATACTGTTGAAGGTTTTGCTTATGTAGCGATGAATAAAGATACGATGATGACTCAAGAAATTCCGGAAGTTCGTATGGGAAATTATTCTTGGGCGACAGTGGTTGATACGCGCAAAGATTTAGGAGTCTTTATGGATATCGGTTTGCCGGACAAAGAATTGGTTGTGTCGCTGGATGAATTGCCGACACTTAAACACCTTTGGCCTAAAAAAGGAGATCGTTTATTGATAACGATTCGTGTAGATGAAAAAGACCGTATGTGGGGCGAGCAAGCACCTGAATCTATATTTGAATCTATGTCTCGTAAAGGTGCTGAAGTACTAAATAACCAAAACATCACAGGGACTGCTTACCGATTGAAATTAGTGGGCACTTATATCTTAACAGAGGATAACTATTTAGGTTTTATTCACCCTTCTGAACGAAAAGATGAACCCCGACTTGGCGAAGTAGTATCTGGACGTGTGATCGGTGTTAGAAACGATGGCATTCTAAACGTTTCTTTGATGCCGAGAGCGCATGAAGCTATTAGTGATGATGCTGGGATGTTGCTTGCTATTTTAGAACGTACACATACAGGGAGTTTTCCTTATACTGATAAAAGCGACCCAGATGAAATCAGAGAACGCTTCGGTATCAGCAAAGCTCAATTTAAGCGCGCACTTGGAAATTTGATGAAACAAAGAAAGATTACTCAAGAAAATGGCGAAACAAAACTGGTCGATTTTAATACTGAAACAGAAGAATAAACAACAGATGAGACAGCATCAGTTAAATGAGGGCAATCCAAATGAAACCAATTGAAACATCTCTATTAAAAATAAAAGAATCGTTGCACGATGCGGGTTATAAACTAACTTCTCAAAGAGAAGCAACCATGAAAGTTCTACTAGAAAAAGAATCGGAACATATGAGTGCAGAAGAAATATATTTGCTGGTCAAAAAAGTGAATCCTGATATCGGTCTGGCAACGGTCTACCGCACGTTAGAAATGTTGACCGAATTAGAAATAGTAAATAAAGTTAGTTTTGATGATGGTTTAGCGCGGTATGATTTAAAAAAAGATGGAGCAAAACATTTTCATCATCATTTGCTGTGCACTCAATGTGGTGACATAGAAGAAGTCCATGAAGATTTATTAGAAGAGATTGAAGCGATCGTCGAGTCGCGTTTTCAATTTCTTGTCAAAGATCACCGATTAACGTTTCATGGCATTTGCAAGAAGTGCCAAGATCAAGAAAAGAAAGGCATACAATAACATTAAATAAAGAGTAAGAGAGCGGATAACAGACATGTTTGGTGCTCTCTTTTTAACTATTGAAAGGATGTTTTGGATGGAAGTGGAAATGATAATGGAAGAGAGTTTAACGGAATATATCCGCTTTTTGACAATTGAACGCGGACTTTCAAAAAATACAGTAGAAAGCTACCAGCGTGATTTGAAACAGTATTTGCTCTTTCTAAAAGAAAATCATATCAACCATTGGGATGCGGTAGATCGGTATATGGTCTTGTCTTTTTTACAACGGTTAAAAGAAGAAGAAAAAGCAGCAGGTACAGTCATTAGAATGGTTTCCAGTTTAAGACAATTCCATCAATTTTTAAGACAAGAAAAAATTTCAACTACTGATCCGATGTTACACATTGATACGCCTAAAAAAGCCCAGACATTGCCAAAAGTTCTTTCTACCAAAGAAGTAGAGATTCTCATTGAAACACCTAATACCAGTGAAACGCTGGGAATTAGGGATCGGGCCATGCTTGAGGTGATGTACGCTACAGGACTGCGTGTTTCTGAACTAACCGAATTAAAATTGGACGATTTACATCTTTCTCTAGGTTTGATTCAAACCATTGGGAAAGGCGATAAAGAACGTATTATTCCATTAGGCGATTTAGCCATAGAATGGATCGAAAAGTATTTAAAACATAGTCGAAATCGTCTGGAACGGCCAGATAAACGTTCACTTTATGTCTTTTTAAACCATCATGGACGTAAGTTGAGCAGGCAAGGGGTATGGAAAAATTTAAAAGGGCTTGTGAAAAAAGCTGGCATTGAAAAAGAAGTAACTCCTCATACATTGCGACATTCCTTTGCTACGCATTTACTAGAAAACGGCGCTGATTTACGTACTGTCCAAGAGTTATTAGGACATTCAGATATTTCGACAACACAAATCTATACGCATATTACGACTCATCGGATGTCGACCGTTTATAAAACGTATCACCCACGAGCTTGAAATTAAATGAGAGTTTGGTTTTTCTCTCGCATTTAAGCGGTTTATTTACTATAATAAGAGAGATAGAAACCAAGAAAGAGGAGGACAAACGAATATGTCTTATAAAAGAGTACATTTAATTGTCATGGATTCAGTAGGAATTGGAGAAGCGCCAGATGCTGCTCAATTTAATGATATAGGCAGCGACACATTAGGGCACATCGCCCAAGAAGCTGGCTTAAACATTCCACACTTGGAAGAACTAGGTTTAGGCAATATCCGTCCTTTAAAAGGTGTCCGTAACGTTCCGGATAGTGTAGGTTATTATACAAAATTAGAGGAAGTATCTGTTGGGAAAGATACCATGACGGGACATTGGGAAATCATGGGATTAAACATTCAAACGCCTTTTCGTGTGTTCCCTGAAGGTTTTCCAGCTGAATTATTAAAGAAAATCGAAGACTTTTCAGGGCGCAAAGTCGTCGCAAATAAGCCAGCGAGCGGTACAGCTATTATTGATGAATATGGCGAACACCAAATGAAGACCGGTGATTTGATTGTTTATACTTCAGCTGATCCTGTTTTACAGATTGCAGCTCATGAAGAAGTCATTCCATTAGAAGAACTTTACAAAATTTGTCAATACGTACGTGATATCACTAAAGATGATCCTTATATGATTGGCCGCATTATTGCTCGTCCGTTTGTTGGCGAACCTGGCAACTTTACCAGAACAAGTGGGCGTCATGATTACGCATTGAATCCATTCGGAAAAACAGTTTTGAATCATTTGAGCGAGGCTGGAAAAGATGTGATTGCCATTGGTAAGATCAATGATATTTACAATGGTGAAGGGATAACAGAAGCCGTTCGAACGACCAGCAATATGGATGGTGTCGATCAACTTTTAAAAGCGATGACGCAAGATTTTGAAGGACTAAGCTTTTTGAATCTAGTCGATTTTGATGCCTTATTCGGACATCGTCGCGACGTCGTTGGATATGGAAAAGCGATTGATGATTTCGATGTACGTCTTGAAGAAATCGTTGGGCAATTAAAAGAAGATGATTTGCTTTTGATTACTGCTGACCATGGTAACGATCCAATCGCCCCAGGAACAGATCATACTCGTGAATATGTTCCATTGTTAGCATACTCGCCATCAATGAAAGACCGTGGTGAATTATCTCAAGGGCACTTTGCTGACATTGGGGCAACCATTGCGGATAATTTTGGAGTAGAAAGCACCGGTTTTGGGAAAAGTTTCTTAAGCCAGCTAAACTAATAAAAAAACGTTAAAAGGAGATCAATCATGACAGTATCTTTACAAGAAAAAATTACAGCAGCAGCTAGTTTTATTAAACAACAAGGGGTAAAAGATCTCGAAATCGGTTTGATTCTTGGATCAGGTTTAGGAGAATTGGGAGATGAAATTGAAAATCCTGTTATTATTTCATACGGCGATATTCCTCATTTTCCCGTTTCGACAGTTGCTGGGCACGCCGGACAATTAGTTTACGGTGTACTAGGGGGTAAACAGGTCCTTGCGATGCAAGGCCGTTTCCATTATTATGAAGGCTATACTTTGCAAGAGGTCACTTTTCCCGTTAGAGTGATGAAAGAATTAGGTGTTCATTCTTTGATTGTGACCAACGCCGCAGGTGGTATCAATACCAGCTTTACTCAAGGCGAATTAATGATGATCACTGATCAAATCAATTATACAGGAGTAAACCCTCTTATCGGACCAAACGATGAGGCGATGGGTGTGCGTTTTACGGATATGAGTGAACCATATGACAAGGCTTATCAAGAAACTGTGAGAAAAGTCGCTGGAGAAATGGACTTGGATTTAAAAGAAGGCGTCTATATTGGCTTTTCAGGCCCTACTTATGAAACTCCCGCTGAAATCAAAATGGCTCGTTTACTAGGAGCAGATGCTGTCGGTATGTCTACAGTGCCTGAAGTTATCGTAGCTAAACACGCTGGATTACGAGTGATCGGTGTGTCATGCATTACCAATCTCGCCGCAGGTATGCAAGCTGCTTTGAATCATGAAGAAGTAGTTGAAACCACGCAACGTGTGAAAACGACCTTTAAAGCATTTATAAAAAACATTTTAGCTGCTCTTTAATTCTTTTGAAAACAATAAAACCAATGAATATTTTAGTGTTTTTGTTTTGTAAATTTTCTTTTTGAATGTAGAAAAGGATCCCGCCTCTATGAAGCTGGGGTCCTTTTTTGCCGCGTTGAGAAAAAGAGGGTTTTGTGTTAAAGTAAATAGAGCAAATTTTCGGATAAAGTTGAAATGAGGACAACAAATGGATGAAAGATTATTAACAGGTACAATGAAAATAAACGAAAAAAATCACTTGGAAATTGGAGGAGTAGACAGTTTAGATTTGGTAGAAAAATATGGGACACCAATCTACGTTTATGATACCTTGTACATTAAAGAAAAAGCTCGTGCTTTTAAAGCTGCTTTTGAAAACAGAGGGGTAGCGGCTCAAGTTGCTTATGCTAGTAAAGCTTTTTCCTGCTTAGCTATTTATCAACTGATGGCAAAAGAAAACATGTCACTTGACGTTGTTTCCGGTGGAGAACTTTATACGGCTATCAAAGCGGATTATCCCAGCGAAAAGATTCACTTTCATGGCAATAATAAATCTGATGCTGAAATTATTGCGGGATTAGATTACCGGGTAGGTTGTTTTGTGGTCGATAATTTCCATGAATTAAACCTATTGAATAAATTCACTAGTATACGCGAACAAATGATGAATGTTCTGATCCGTGTTACTCCAGGAGTGGAGGCTCATACACACGATTACATTTCAACGGGACAAAATGATTCAAAATTCGGTTTTGATTTAACTAATGGGCAGGCAGAAATGGCTATTGAACTGACAAGAAAAATGCCTTTTATTAATGTTATGGGATTGCATAGCCATATTGGTTCCCAAATTTTTGAAACGGAAGGCTTTAATTTGGCAATCGATAAAGTTTTAAACAAAGCGAAAGAATGGAAAAAACAATTTGATTTTAAATTGAAAGTTTTAAACGTGGGAGGCGGATTTGGTATTCGCTATACAACAGAAGATGAGCCGTTGCCAATCGAGACGTATATCAATACCATCATCGATGAAGTTGAACAGGTGTCGAAAGAGCTAGGTCTTGAAATGCCGGAAATATGGATAGAACCAGGGAGAAGTTTGGTAGGAGATGCAGGAATCACTCTTTATCAAACAGGTTCACAAAAAGAAATCCCTGATGTGCGCAATTATTTAGCTGTGGATGGCGGAATGTCAGATAACATTCGTCCTGCCCTCTACAATGCCAAGTATACAGGAGTTTTTGCTAATCGCGTCAGTGACCAAACGGAAAAAATGTATTCCATCGCTGGAAAATGTTGCGAGTCTGGAGATATGTTGATTTGGGACCTGCCATTGCCTGAGGCTCAAACACAAGATATCCTAGCCGTTTTTAGCACCGGTGCCTATGGCTATGCGATGGCTAATAATTACAATCGCATTCCTCGACCACCAGTGGTGTTTGTTGAAAACGGAGTAGACTTTTTAGCGATTGAAAGAGAGAACTATGCAGATTTGATGAGATTGGAACGTTCACTGATTTAAATAAGTGAATAAACTGCTTTTTGATTCTCGGAAATCTCTAGGAGGATGACAATGTTACTCGACTATAAGAATGATTATGAAAAGATTACCATGGGATTGCTCTCATTTGTGCCAGATTTGAAAGAAGTTACTAGATTACAATCTGAAATGGAGTGGTACCAACAAGAAGAAAACCGTAAACTTTATTTGTGGCGAGGAGAAGAAACAAGAGATTTGATTGCTGTGGTAGGCGTCGAAATAGGAGAAGACTTGATTTTGCTTCGTCATATTGCTATCAATCCTTCTTTTCGAAATGAAGGCATCAGTTATAAGATTTTCGAGGCTTTAGATAACCAATTTTCACAAAAAAAGGTCATTGGAACGCTGGAAACAGCTCCCTTAGTTGTAAAATGGGAACAAGAAAAAGCTAAGAAGCAGGACAACAATGAAGAAGGTCTTGAAGAAAAAGAAGAGAAAGAAGATTGAGCGATGTCTGAAATAAATGTGAAAATTGATGCTTTTGAAGGCCCACTTGATTTATTATTGCATTTGATTCAACATCTGGAAATCGATATTTACGATATTCCTATTGCGGAAGTGACTTCGCAGTATTTGATTTATATTCAATCCATGAAAGTCTTTGAATTAGATGTTGCTGGGGATTATTTGGTCATGGCTGCGACGCTAATGGCTATCAAAAGCAAACTGCTTCTGCCTAAACAAGAATTGCTCTTAGACGAAGAACTTGACCTTTATGAGGCTGGGGAAGATCCACGGGAAGCATTAGTGGAACAACTATTAGAGTATCAGAAGTACAAAAAAGTGGCGGACGTTTTAAAATCAAAAGAAGAAGAACGGAATCAATATTATACAAAGGCACCCGTTAATCTTGAATATTTGCAAACGGATGTCCCAATGGAGCCTATGCAAGTCAGCACATTAGATTTAGTCGCTGCTTTTCAAATGATGGTGACTAAACAATTAAAAAAAGTACCGCTTCAAACCAAAGTAATGTCTGAAGAAACGACGATTGGCGAGAAAATGGAGTTTATTTTAGCTAAACTGCCTTCTGGCTTGAAAACGGAAGGCGTATTGTTTGCTGATTTTTTTGACGCACCGACAAAAAAAGAATTAGTAACGACTTTTATAGCACTTTTAGAATTGATTAAGGAAAAAAATATTTGGATTCAGCAAGAAGAGAGATACGGAGATATTTTCGTATACCGTACAAAAACTGAAGAAATAGGAGCGTGAGTGCATGAATAAAGCAGCGGCGGTTGAAGCATTACTCTTTGTAGCAGGTGATGAAGGATTATCGTTAGAAGAAATCGCTTCTATTTTATCTTGCTCAACACAGCACGCTTACCGACTTTTGATGCAATTACAAAAAGAGTACGATTCTTCAGCGGAACGAGGATTAATGTTGTTAGAAGTTGGCGAGCAATACCAATTGGCAACAAAAAAAGAGTATGCTGAAGTTATTAAGAGCTATGCGATTTCACCTTTGTCCACCAACTTGTCTCAAGCGGCGTTAGAAACATTGGCGATTATCGCTTATAAGCAGCCGTTGACACGGATGGAAATCGATGAGATCCGGGGAGTGCAAACAAGCGGAGCGCTACAAAAATTGACGTTGAGAGGGTTAATTGAAGAAAAAGGACGGGTCGAAGGGCCGGGACGAGCTATTTTGTATGGCACATCGCGTTATTTTCTAGATTATTTTGGTTTGAAAAAACTCTCAGAGTTACCGAAAATATCGGACTTGGAACAAGAACCTGCCGAAAATGAATCCGATTTGTTTTTTGAACAGTTCAATCAACAATTTATAGATATACCAAGCGAACAAAAAAATGACCATTAAGGGGTAGTTAAAATGGAAAGATTGCAAAAAGTAATGGCTCATGCAGGAATAGCTTCTAGACGGAAATCAGAAGAGTTGATCGTTAAAGGCCGTGTAAAAGTAAATGGAGAAGTCGTCAAAGAACTAGGGGTACAAGTAGGTAATTCTGACCGAGTAGAAGTGGACGGAGTTCCAATTGATCGTGAAGAACCTATTTATTTTTTATTAAATAAACCTAGAAATACCATTTCAGCTGTATCCGATGATAAAGACCGCCGTGTAGTGACGGATTTATTCCCTCATATCGAACAACGGATCTATCCAGTGGGACGTTTAGATTATGACACAACAGGTGCACTGATTTTGACAAACGATGGCGAACTGTCACAAATGTTGATGCATCCAAAATTTAATATTGATAAAACCTACGTAGCCAAAGTTGAAGGCATGGTAGAGAAACACACGCTAACTAAGTTAGAAAAAGGAATTGTCGTTGAAGGCAAACGAACAGCTCCTGCTAAAGCAAAAATCATATCAGCAGATAAAGCAAAAAATGTGACTATGGTTGAATTGACTATTCATGAGGGACGGAATCGTCAAGTTAAAAACATGTTTAAAGCCGTAGGACACCCTGTTCAGAAACTTAAGAGGGAAACATACGGTACGTTGAATCTAGATGGTTTGCGTCCAGGAGAATGGCGCGAACTGAAGTCTTTTGAGGTCAACCAATTGCGAAACTTAGCCAATCAAAATAAAAATTCTTCTGAAAAATAAGCTGCTTTAAAATAGGGATAATCAATCAGATTATTCCTATTTTAAAAGTAAGCATACATAGTAAGAGTGCGTTTAGCTGTATGCCAAAAAGAAAGTTGTGTATACTTGACTAGTACAGATTAATCAGTATGTTTAAAGTGGAGGTGTAACATCAGTGGGAAATGAAGCATTAAATCTACTAGTTGTAGATGATGAAGACCGCATACGTCGTTTATTAAAGATGTATTTGGAACGTGAAAACTATATCATTACTGAAACAGATAATGGAGAAGATGCATTAAACCTTGCATTAGAAAACGATTATGATTTAATTTTATTGGATCTTATGTTGCCTAAAATGGATGGTATTGAAGTTGCTGAAAAATTACGCGAGCACAAAAATACACCTATTATGATGTTAACGGCCAAAGGGGAAGAAATCAACCGGATTCAAGGATTTGAAGTAGGAGCAGATGATTATATTGTAAAACCTTTCAGTCCACGCGAAGTTGTCTTACGAGTGTCGGCAGTTTTGAAAAGAACCCATACTAAAAAAGAAGAAGAAAAAGAAAATCCCGATTTGATCGTGATGCCTAATATTGAAATCGATAATCAGTCACACCGTGTTTTAGCGGATGGAAAACCGGTTAATTTAACGCCAAAAGAATATGACTTATTATTGTATTTGATCCAATCGCCAAATCAAATTTTCGGTAGAGAACAACTCTTACGCGAAGTATGGAAATATGAATTTTTTGGAGATCTGAGAACAGTAGATACCCATATTAAACGATTACGGGAAAAATTGACCAAACAATCTGAGGCGGCTGCAAAAATGATTGTGACTGTTTGGGGATTAGGGTACAAATTTAATTCCTATCCTGAAGAAAAGAAGTAGGTTAAGTGATGATTAAATTAAACAACATCACCTTTCGGGTATGGGCAGTCACTATGCTTATCGTAGGGTTTTGCTTTATTACGACCAATCAGATATATGGCAGCATCTATCAAAAAAATGTTGAAAACAATTATCTATCCGATTATAGAGCCTCAATAAAAACGACAGAAACATATTTAGAAGAAGATCCTCAGTTTTTAATCGATCACTTGGATAAGTTGAAAGCGCACGATACCCATGTGTTTATGTCGATTTATTTAGATGGTCAACCTGTCAGTACCTCTTACAATATGTCTGAACAATTGACACCTTCTTCTAAAGAGATTTTACTCGCTGATGAAGAAGTAAAAAAAGCGATGAAAGCTGGAAAAGATACTGAGATCATAAGCGAACATGAAAACAAAAAAAACGCAGAGTCTGTATTTATTTTCCGCATGAAAACTTTCGAGTTCAATGGACAAAAGGGAACATTGTATTCGTTTGGAGATTTGTCTTTTTTAAACGCAACACAACAAAAAATGAACATCTGGTCTCTGATTAATTTTGCTCTTTATGGATTGTTAGCAATTGGTCTTTTTTATTATTTGCAAAATCGTTTAGGGAAGCCTTTGAACGAATTAAGAGACATTGCTTTTGAATATGCAAAAAATGATTTTTCACAACAAGCTCCAATACATTATAAAGATGAAATCTCACAACTTGCTTTAGCCATGAATAAAATGCGGAAATCATTGGAAACCACTGGAACGGCAACTCGACAAGAAAAAGAATTGTTAGAAAACATTGTTACTTCGATCTCAACCGGTATTTTATACTACAATCAAGATAAAACTTTGCTGATGTCTAATCCGATTGGCGAAGAGTTTTTGCATAATTGGTATAAGTTGGAAGGGATAGAAGAAACGGCTGTGCCGGAAGTGATAGCAGATCAAATAGATGAAGTGATTGAAAAATCTGAAAAAGTTTATTACGATGCTACCTTTAATGATATTTATTTCGAAATCACATTGGTTCCTTTATTTGATGAAGGGTTAGAAAACGTCCGGGGAGTTCTAGTATCGTTGCAAGATTTAACAAAAGAACGGCGTTTGGATAAAATGCGCGTCGATTTTATCAATAACGTTTCTCATGAATTACGAACACCTTTAGTAATGATACAAGGTTACAGTGAGGCAATTTTAGACGATATAGCTGAAACAGAAGCAGAAAAACATGAGATGGCGAGTATCATCGGTGAAGAATCGAAACGGATGAACCGAATGGTCAACGAAATGCTGGATTTATCTAGAATGGAAGCAGGTCATATTGATTTGATTCGTGAAGATGTCATTTTAGAACCGTTTTTCAGAAAGTTGATGGCGCGTTTTAATCGTATAGCTGGAAGCAGTCATGTAAGGTTAACCCTTAAAATCGATCCAGGAGTGCAAACATACGAGATGGATGAAGACAAGATGAACCAAGTATTTGTCAATTTGATCAACAATGCTATACGGCATACTGCTATGGCGGAACGAGAAAATAAAGAAGTCAAATTATGGGTTCATTTAGATAAAGTTTTTGATGAAGTTGTTATGGAAGTGATAGACAACGGTATGGGTATAATGGAAGAAGATATTCCCTATATTTTTGATCGCTTTTATAAGGCGGATAAATCTAGAACGGTTTATAAAACCAATCAGACGGGTACTGGGATAGGGCTATCAATCGTAAAAAATATTATTGAAGAACATGGCGGCACTATTGAGGTTAAAAGTGTTCCAAATGAAGAGACAGTTTTCGCCATGCGTTTTCCTTATATTGATCCTAACGAAACAAACGTATAAAAAGTAAGTAAAACTCTTGCAAAATACTCTTAAGTTTAGTATACTTTAGGAGTACAGATGATGTACTAAAAAAATAATAGATTCGTCTTCAGGGGCAGGGTGTAATTCCCGACCGGTGGTATAGTCCACGAGCTAGGTAGCATTATCTGGTTGAACTGGTTTAATTCCAGTACCGACAGTAAAGTCTGGATAAAGAAGATGGGGCTTATTTGAATGTACTAATGTTCTTATGCTCTGTTTGATTTTTCTGAAGAAAAATTAGACGGGCATATTTTTTTGACTAGTATTCTTCGGTAAGCTCAAAATGCTCAAGCTGATGGATCCTTTTAGGAGGATTTTTATGCAAAATAGTAACACAAAAAGACTAGTAGGAGTTTCGATGCTTGCAGCGGTCGCTTTCGTCCTAATGTTTTTCGCTTTTCCCATTATCCCTGGAGTTTCTTTTTTGAAAATAGATTTCAGTGATATTCCTGTATTGTTAGGTATGTTTTTATATGGTCCTGTAGGGGGAATAATGGTAGCTGTGATCCGTACGGTTCTTCATTATATTCAAACTGGCGGAGATGCAGGGTATCCTATTGGTGATGCGGCTAGCTTGATTGCCTCGTTAGCTTATTGTTTGCCGATTTATTATATTATGCGCAATAAAGTAGAAAACACGCAAACCATCGTTTTTGCTAATGTGATTGGAACCCTCTCTTTAACGACGATCCTATCGTTCTTGAATGCTTATGTGCTGATCCCGCTTTATTTTGCCGTTTTAAACTTCAGCGTTGGTCCGATACAACAATACGTTTTTTACGGTGTAGTACCCTTCAACCTGGCAAAAGGAATAATCGTCAGCAGTGTTTTCGTTATTCTTTTCGCTAAAATGAAACCCTGGATCGTTCGCAATCAGCTCTCTAATTTCAGTTATGGAAAATAGAAATTAAATTGTATATTAAATAAAGAAATGGGACTCGTGATCGTAACGAGCCCATTTTTGTTTAATGCAATAAAAAAATAAAGTAATTTATGTATTTCCCATTATATTTTCTAAATATTTGGTATATTAGAATAAGAAGAAGCATTAAAAATAAGCAGTAACAATAATCAAGTGAACAAAGAAAAAGGAGGAGACTACTTTGGTGAAATTGACTTATTTTGAAAACTTTTGTTTGTCGTTGTTTTCAAATGATGTTTCGAAAAAATCCTCTACCATTTACCATATACTTACAGGAAAAAGAACAGCTTCGATATTGTATAATGCTCAACAATACCGTTTAACAGCTTATTTTTCTTTGTTTCCAAAAATAAAACGACAACAATTTGAACGCCTAATAAACAAAATGGAACGTTTAGAATTGATTACAGCAGATTCCGAAGGAGAAGGGTATCAATTAACAGAAAGTGGAGCTAAAGGCTATCAGCAGTACTTTATGAAGCATACTTATCCAGTTCATTTAAATCAATTGAAAAATGGAGCTGTTAACGCCTATTTTTGGCGTAAATGTTTATTTGTTACCCAAGTTTTATCAGAGGTTCGCCATGGCAATAAACACTATTTGCCATTGGAAAAAGAATGGAAAAATCAAATCTGGTTAAAAAATTGGTTAAATCAACATCATCAAGATAAGCAAACTTTAGCCCAGCAATTTGGCAAAGAATGGTTATTTTTATTAAATGAGCTGACAGAAACCAATGCTGAGATCATCGTTGCTTATCTAACCGGCCATGGAAAGATTGGAAAAACACGAAGACAATTAGCTGAACATTATGGTATCGAACCTCTTGAAGCTGAAATAATATTGACAGATTGTTTAGCTGAATTGATCGAATGGATCGAACGACAGCCACAAATGGTTCCTTTGTTTTTTTCAATTTATTCTGAAACGGCAAGAGACTATAGCGGCATTACCCAAAGTGCAGCTATAACGCAAAAGTATTTATTGAACGGCCATTCTATTGAGGAAATTGCTGATTTGCGCCGGTTGAAATTCAGTACGATTTCAGAACATGTAATCGAAATAAGCATTGTTGATCCATCGTTTGATTTGTCTCTTATTTTTCCGATAGAAATAAGAGAAGAACTTAATCAGATGTTAAGCGAAAAACCGAATCTCACCTATCAAGAACTGACGGAAAAAAGACCAGATATTCTCTTTCTTTGGTATCGTTTAGCACAGATCGAAAGGAGGCATCGTATTGACTAATCAAGAAAAAATCAAAGAATTGCTTGGGAGTCATTTTGGATATACTTCCTTTCGTGAAGGCCAAGAAGAAGCCATATTAGCCGCTTTATCAGGAGAAGACACACTCGTGATGCTGCCGACAGGAACAGGCAAATCCATTTGTTACCAACTAACCGGTTATTGCTTAAAAGGAATCGTGCTGATTGTTTCTCCGCTCTTATCTTTAATGCAAGACCAAGTAGAACAATTAAAAATGTTTGGTGAAAAAAGAGTTGCGGCTATCAATAGTTTAATGGATATAAAAGAGAAAGAGTGGGTTTTAAATCATTTAAATCAGTATAAGTTCATTTTTCTTTCGCCGGAAATGCTGCAGCAGCCTTTGTTATTGGAGCGGTTTAAACAGTTGGAAATTGGGTTGATGGCGATCGATGAAGCCCATTGTATTTCACAGTGGGGGATGGATTTCCGTTTAGATTATTTAGAACTGGGAACGATTCGAAAAACATTGAACTATCCGCTGACAATGGCGTTAACAGCAACAGCAACAGAAAACGTCCGGCAAGAAATACTCGATTCGCTGTTGCTGGATAAAGATAAAACCAAACAAATAGTGTACTCTGTTGATCGTCCTAATATTGCTTTTTCTGTTGTTGCGTGTCGTCGCAATAAAGAAAAGAAACTGCTGGAAAAAATTGAACAGCTAAAAAAACCAGGAATCATTTATTTTTCAAGCAAAAAAAAAGCCGACGAAGTTACGGCTTGGCTTAAAACGGAAACGCCGTTTGCGGTAGAAAGTTATCATTCTGATATCGAAGGGGATGATAAAATTAAAATTCAGCAACAGTTTATTCAAAATGATATTGACATTATTTGTGCGACGAGTGCTTTTGGTATGGGAATCAACAAAGAAAACATTCGTTTTGTTATCCACTATCATTTGCCGGCTAGCATGGAAGCTTATCTTCAAGAGGTAGGCAGGTGTGGACGTGACGGGAGGCCTAGTATCGCCATCCTACTTTATGAACCAGGCGATCAATTTTTACAAATGCGCTTACATGAAGATGGTTTACCAACGCCAGCTATGTTAAACTATGCTTATCGCAATGGAACTGTTTTTGATGGCAGTTGCAGTACGATTCAACAAGAAATTATTGAGAATTATCTTTCTTCTAAGACTCCTCTTGAAGAAGCTAAGGCTCAAATAATGAGCCACGAGCTGCAAAAGAAAAGGCAACTTGACTATATGGTTCAATATGCTGAAACAACTTCATGCAAAAGAACTCATATACTCTATTATTTCGATGAGACCAGGATAGAAAAGCCTTTAAACTGCTGTTCTAATTGTGGTTTAGATGAAAGTGTCTATTCGGCTGATCAAGATGAGTTCCTTAGAAATAAGGCAACCACATTTTTAAATTGGAAAAAGACCTTGAATGAACTGTTTTTATTAGAGAATTAATAGGACAAGATGAAACGAAATATGGTACAATAAAAGCGAATTATCTTTAGGAGGAATATTTATGGCGGGGAAAAAATCTAAAAACAATCAAAAAGACGAAATATGGTCTCGTAAATTTGACGATGAAGATGGCTTAGCGAATGATGAACAGTCAAGGATAGCTCGCAAAAAAGCCAAAGGGGGTATTTCTCCAATATTGACTTCGCTTTTTATTTTTTTAGCGCTTCTGATAATTCTGCCAGTAGCGACTTATTTATGGTACACCAACAGCGGTCGTGCTGATGAACTAAAACCTGCTGAAGATAAAATAACGATTACGCAAAACAGCAGTACGGAATCAAGTTCTGAAGCGAAAAAATCATCTAGTTCATCAAGCGAAGAAAGTTCAGAATCTGTTTCGTCAGAAGAAAGCAGTATAGCGGAAACGCCGGTTGAATCTGAAGCTGTCATTGAGCAAGAAGAACCAGAACAATCTACTCCAGAAATTATTGAAGAAGCGCCGATCGAAGAGACGCCTGAAGTGGAAACACCTGAAGTAGAGACACCAGCAGAAACTGGAAATACATATACTGTTAAAGCTGGCGATAACCTTTACCGGATTGCGTTAAATCATGGGATGACAACTGAAGAACTAAAAGCACTGAACGGCATTTCGGGAGATGAAGTCTCTGTGGGTACTGTGTTAAAAGTTAATTAATGAGAATAGAATAGGTACTAGAAGCCGTCCTTGGACGGCTTTTAGTTTGAAAATAGAAAGAAGGCTTATGATAATGGAAAAAAAAATGATGATCGCGATAGACGGTCCAGCTTCAGCTGGAAAAAGCACGGTAGCTAAAATAGTAGCAAAAGATTTAGGCTATGTTTATTGTGACACAGGAGCTATGTACCGTGCATTGACCTACCAAGCGCTTCAACAAAAGGTAGATCCAACTGATGAGCCTTCTTTGGTGAAACTATTAAAAGAAATCGACATTTCTTTTGAACCTTCTGATGACACACAAAAGGTATTTGTAAACCAAAAAGAAGTAACTGAAGCTATTAGACAACCAGATGTAACGAACCTTGTTTCTGCAGTAGCTGCACACAGTGAAGTTAGAAAAGAGTTAGTAAAAAGACAAAAAGAAATCGCTGGACAAGGCGGTGTTGTTATGGATGGCCGTGACATTGGCACAGCTGTTTTACCTAATGCTGAAGTGAAGATATTTTTAGTTGCAAGTGTCGAAGAGCGAGCTGAAAGACGTCATAAAGAAAACCAGCAAAAGGGAATCGAAACATCGTTAGAGACGCTGAAAAAAGAAATTGCTGATCGTGATTACAAAGATTCTCATCGTTCTGCTTCACCTTTGACGCAAGCAAAAGACGCTGTTTTAGTTGATACGACCAGTTTGGATATTCCTCAAGTTGTTCAAAAAATCAAAGAAGTTATTCAAGAAAAAACGCAGTAATGAAATAATTCCTTTATTAACGTATCTTTCTCTTTTTGACCGGTGCCTTACCAGTAATAAAAAAACGGTTAAAAAGAGAATGTGCTACATTGATTTTGAAAGCACTTTCCTTTGAAAAAGCAATGATAAGCGGTATAATGATAGTAGACTTATGCTGTGCCTTAGCTAGTTGCTTTTATTTTTTTGATCATACCAAGCAAGGGAAAACCAACGAAGTTTATTGATCAATAAATTAAGCTGAAGCAGCAGATTACAATCCATCAGGTGTTTTGGTGGCAATATTTTAAAAAATTAGTTAAAATAGATGAAGAATAGTTATTTGGCTAAATTAGGAGGACAAAAACATGACAGATCATACAGACAATCACGAAGTATCAGAACAAGAGTCAATGATGGACGCGTTAAACAGCGTACAAGAAATCCACATTGGGGATACTGTTCAAGGCGAAATATTAAAAATTCAAGATAATAAACAAGCTATCGTTGGAATCATCGGAGGCGGCGTTGAAGGGGTTATCCCAAACAATGAGTTATCAGCAGCTCCTTTTGAAGATGTTACCGAAATCGTCAACGTCGGAGATGTCGTAGATTTAGTTGTTATCAAAGAAATCAAAGATAAAGAAAATGGCAGCTACCTGCTATCAAAACGCCGTATTGACGCGAAAAAAGTATGGGAAAAAATCCAAACAGATTATGAAAATGGAACAATTATCGAAGCACCGGTTAAAGAAGTTGTTAAAGGCGGCTTAGTCGTAGACGCAGGAGTGCGTGGGTTTGTGCCTGCATCAATGGTAGATGTTCACTTTGTTGATGATTTTTCAAGCTACAAAGGACAAACATTAGCCTTTAAGATCATGGAAATCGAACCAAGTGAAAATCGATTGATACTTTCTCATAAAGCTGTTTTGCAAGCTGAAAATGAAATCAAGAAAAAAGAAGTTATGAAAAACCTGACAGAAGGAGAGACCGTTAAAGGGAAAGTTGCTCGTTTAACTAACTTTGGGGCTTTCATTGATCTTGGTGGTGTGGATGGTTTGGTTCATATTTCTCAACTATCGTACGAACATGTTAAAAATCCTGCTGATGTATTATCTGTGGGAGAAGAAGTCGACGTTAAAATTCTTTCTGTTAACGAAGAAGAAGGACGTATTTCGTTGTCTATCAAAGATACACTACCAGGACCATGGGACAATATTGAAGAACGTGCAGCTGTTGGTTCAGTCTTAGACGGTACAGTCAAACGATTAACGAGCTTTGGTGCATTTGTGGAAGTTTTCCCTGGAGTAGAAGGATTGGTTCATATTTCTCAAATTTCGCATAACCACATTGCAACACCGCATGAGGTCTTGAGCGAAGGGCAAGAAATTAAAGTGAAAGTTCTGGATGTTAATCCTACTGATCAACGCTTATCTTTAAGCATTAAAGCCTTAGAAGAAAAACCATTCCAAGAAGCAAAAGAAGAAACAACCGATTACCAAATGCCGGAATCAGATACTGGATTTACTTTAGGAGATATTCTAGGTGATCAATTGTCAGATATCACTTCTGATGTAGAAGATACTAAAGAAGAAAAATAATTAACGTTAATGTAAAAAAATCTGACATGTGGTGTAATTGAGCCGCATGTCGTTTTTTTGTCTTAAAATGAGAATCATCTTAAAAAAAAGCTTGGATTTTATTGTTTTAACCGGTTTCTTTCAGCAAAAGCTTGCAAGTTCAAGCTTTGTTCTATAAACTAACTAAAAGAATAAGAAATAAAAAGAAGGAGGCTAAAGCAATGGCAAAACCAGTTATCGCCATCGTTGGTCGTCCAAATGTAGGCAAATCAACTATTTTTAACCGGATCGTTGGAGAACGTATTTCAATCGTCGAAGATATTTCAGGTGTAACGCGTGATCGTATTTACGCTCCAGCTGAATGGTTAGGAAAAGAATTTAATGTGATTGATACCGGTGGAATTGACATAGGGGATGAACCATTCCTTGACCAAATTAAATACCAAGCAGAAATTGCAATGGAAGAAGCAGATGTCATTATTTTTATCACAAGCGGCAGAGAAAGTGTAACTGATGCAGATGAAAATGTAGCAAAAATATTATACCGTACCAATAAGCCTGTTTTGTTAGCTGTTAATAAAGTAGACAATCCAGAAATGCGCAGCGAAATTTTTGATTTTTATACTTTAGGTTTAGGAGAACCATTTCCTCTATCAGGAAGTCACGGATTAGGGATAGGCGATTTGTTGGATGCAGCAATCAGCCATTTTCCGGAAGAAACAGAAGAAGAAGATGATGAATCTGTTATTAAATTTAGTTTGATTGGAAGACCTAACGTTGGAAAATCTTCCATTATAAATGCCATGTTAGGTGAAGAACGTGTTATCGTTTCTGATATTGCTGGAACGACTCGGGATGCTATTGATACCGAATTTGTGGATGAAGATGGAACTGAATTCGTGATGATCGATACAGCTGGAATGAGGAAACGCGGTAAAGTCTATGAAACGACAGAAAAATACAGTGTTTTAAGAGCTTTGAGAGCAATTGAACGTTCTGATGTCGTCCTTGTAGTGTTAAACGCTGAAGAAGGCATTAGAGAACAAGATAAGAAGGTCGCGGGTTATGCTCACGAAGCCGGTAAAGGTGTTATTATCGTTGTCAATAAATGGGATACTCTTGAAAAAGATAACAGTACTATGAAAGATTTTGAAAATGATATCCGTAAAGAATTTGCTTACTTGAGTTATGCTCCAATCGTATTCGTTTCAGCATTGACCAAACAACGTTTGAATAAACTGCCCGAAGTTATCAAACGCGTTAGTGCCAATCAAAGATTGCGTATTCAATCTTCAGTCTTAAACGATGTGATCATGGATGCGGTAGCAATGAACCCGACACCGACGGATAAAGGCAAACGCTTAAGAATTTACTATGCAACTCAAGTGGCGATAAAACCACCTACTTTTGTTGTGTTTGTGAATGAGCCGGAAATGATGCACTTTTCATATGCTCGTTTCCTTGAAAATCGAATCCGTGATACCTTCGTATTTGAAGGAACGCCTATTCGAATCCTTACTCGTCGCCGGAAATAATTCATTCTTATCATGAGTTTGAAAAAGCAAAGAAAGTATTTTAACACATTTAGTAAAGTGGTTCAAATAAATATGAAGATAAAAAGAAAAAGCAGATAAAATGCAATGAAATTGGTTAAATACATTGCAGTATCAGCATTTGTATGATATCTTTTTAAATGAAATGTCATTTAGAAAATCTAATGTAGCATTTCGCATTGATTCATTTTTGGACCACTCAAAAATGAAATTATGATGTTTATTTGCTTCTTAAAAAAAGCATCTATTCTTCTTTTCGAGGGAGGTGAAATATACATGGCTAACAAAGCAGAATTAATCGAAAACGTTGCTTCTTCAACAGGCTTAACTAAAAAAGATGCAACTGCAGCAGTAGATGCAGTTTTTGAATCTATTCAAACAACCTTAAGTGAAGGTGAAAAAGTTCAAATCATCGGTTTTGGTAACTTTGAAGTTCGCGATCGTGCTGCACGTAAAGGTCGTAACCCTCAAACAGGGGAAGAAATCCAAATCGCTGCAAGTAAAGTACCTGCGTTCAAACCAGGCAAAGCGCTTAAAGATGCAGTTAAATAATACATGACTTAGAACCCTTGAGAAATCAAGGGTTCTTGTTGTTTTTAGAGGTTAAGTATTTCAATGAATAGCAAATACGAGCAGAAATTTATTATCCGCGAGCTTCAAGTTGTTCAATAATAGTAGGTATCATAAAATTTGTGACGTGAGTAGTGAGTATAGATACGATTCGTAATTTCAGTATCTTTATGATCAACGCAATCCATGAAGGCTTTTATCGGTGTGTTTCTTTCGGATAATAAGGAGGTATGAGAGAGCCTGAAATATGAAAGGGTAATTCTTGCCATCTAGTCTAACTTGCTCACCAGTCCTTTGTATATGGCCAAAGCAGCTAGGTTTCGAATTCGAGACGGTATATTTTTTTTGTTAACTGTATACGAGAATTAATGGTTCTCTCTATTGCGAGGACCGAATTTTCTTTTATAATCTCTACATACGTTTATAAGCCTTCATTCCAGCAATCAGACAATTAAATTTACGATTATCTGTGTCGGATAATTTAGTATCGGGCAACTAGAAAAAATTAGTCTATTAATCAATAAAGAGCCAGAACAAAAAAATCAAATAAAAATACACTTCCAAACTCTAGAATGTCCGAATGGCATTAGAAGTAGGAGTGTATTTTTTATTTGAGAAAAAGGTATTTCAGAAAGTGATTGTTTTAAACAGTCGCTCTAAAAATTAATTTAGTTCGGTTCTGCTTCATAAGTACCGTCTTTATAAATTTTATAGAGACCTACAGTTCCAGAACCGCCTTGCTCTCGTAAGGATTGACTCACTAGTCTTAATGTGTAAGAATCTTCATCTGAGTCTAAAAGTCCATAGACGATGTCAGTGTTATCTGCTTCTATTCCAGTTTCCTCTTTGATGAAATTAAAAGCCTCTTCTTCAGAATTGATTACATTTTCTGATGTACTTGAAGAGCTTTCTGCTGGATCTTCCGAACTACTGGTACTTGTTGTATCGCTTTGTGCAACAGAAGATTGTATAGAAGACTCATTTTCAGAAACGATTGCATTTTCCGATGTGCTCGAAGAACTTTCTGCTGAACCTTCCGAACTACTGGTATTCGTTGTATCGCTTTGTGCAACAGAGGATTGTGTAGAAGTTTCTTCGTTCTCATTGCTAGTATCGCAACTGGTTAAAATAAATAAACCCAACAGCATAGTGATGGTAATGCTTAGTTTTTTCATTTTTTCTCCTTCTCCTTTCCTAATTAGGAATAAGTTTAAAAGCAAATGACGTAAACCAATCTGTTAATCAATCTTAGTATATTACTATCTTAACATTAACAATATACTATTCAAATAATTGAATTCGCTTACTTGTTCAATGTTGACTTACTATAATTCTTCTCAAAAATCCACGTATGATTTTATGGCATCAACTATTCTTCCGGTCTAAACGGGTTCTATTCTTAAGTGAACCGGGTATTTTTTTGTATACATAAATACTCTCCAAGGATATGGCTAAGCAGAGGTAAAAAGTTGTGGTGTACGTTTTAAAACCAGCAAATAACTGACTAGCAATTTTATTCAGCAAGCTTACATTGAGCAGGTAATTTATTAAAATTTAAAGGCTGGAAAAACTAATTTAAATTGGGGTGAGGGTAGGGTTGAACGGATTAATGTTATTAGAAAAATACGGTTAAATAAAAAAGAGTTAAAAGAGGTCTGCTAAAAATCAAATTTTTTGGATGGTTTTTAAAGAAAACTTTAATAATAAAGCGCTGTCTTCACAATTGAAACAAAGATGTGGTAAAATGAAAGTGAATGAATGCGAATGAGAAAGGTAGATTAATTAAATGAATAATGGACAAAAAATGCTGGAAGCTCTTCAAAACAATCAGTTAGATGAAGCAAATGATTTTTTTAAACGAGCTTTAGCAACCGATTCTGATGAACAATTGTATCATTTAGCCGATGACTTATATCATCTAGGATTTTTGGAAGAAACCCAAATGATATACAAACAATTATTAGCCCTTTATCCGGAAGACGATGAACTGAAAATTGGGTTAGCAGAAATTGCTATCGAAGCTAACGAAATTGATAGCGCCATGGACTGGCTGCTAGATATACCAGAAGAAAGCGAAACCTTTCCGCAAGCTTTATTGGTTTTAGCCGATTTGTATCAAGTACAAGGCCTTTATGAAGTCAGCGAACAAAAGTTATTGAAAGCAAAAGATATTTTGCCGGATGAGCCCGTTATCCAATTTGCTTTAGCAGAGTTGCATTTTTCGATGGGAAAATATGCTCAAGCTATTCGAGCATATGAAGAACTGATGATCCAAGGTTACGATGAGTTTACTGGGGTCAACTTAGCAAATCGTTGTGGGAGTGCTTATAGCGCCTTAGGAGACTTAGACCAAGCAGTGGAGTACCTTGAGCAAAGTGTTGAGGAGAATGAGACAGTCAATGGTTTGTTTGAGTTGGGCATAACGTATATGCAACAGAAAGAGTTTAAACGCGCAAATGAAGTGTTTTTTAAATTAAAAGATTTAGACCCAAGTTATACATCAGTGTATCCTAATTTAGCGCAAAGCTTGGAAGAAGAAAATCAACTTGAGAAAGCAGCTGAGGTCATTCAAGAAGGACTTCGGATGGATCAATACAATTATGAGTTATTTGCGATTGGAGCAGAAGTAGCACTTAGGCTGGAACAAGAAGAAACAGCAGAAGACTATTACCTCGAAGCGATAGCTTTAGCGCCTGAAAACGAAAGTCTTCAATTAGCTTATAGTAATTTGCTCTTAAAACAAGAACGGATTGAAGAAACCGTGAATTTGATTGATCAGGCATTGCAAAATGGACAGTCTGACCCTCAATTTTATTGGAATTTAGCTGTTGCTAATGAAAAACTAGAAGAATACGATAAAGCAGAACAAGCTTTTGAACAAGCTTATCCTGCGTTTCGACAAAATAAGGACTTCTTAAAATCCTATATCTATTTCTTGAGAGAAGCTGGAAACCGAACGACGATCAAGCAAGCTGTAACTGATTACTTATTGATTGAACCGTCTGATGAGGAAATATTAGGAATTTTAGAGGAAATAAATACAAACTATTAGTAGATTAGGGTATAATGAGAGAAAGCTTGGAGATGAGGAGGCGCTTCACATGAACATCAAAGTACCTTTAGAAGCAAAAAAAGTATTTCTTGGGTGGTTCTTAGATCGTCACCAGTTAAAACGAAGAGAGTCAATGTGGATTTTAAATTATTTTTTAAACCACGATATTGTTTTGAATAAAGTTCATTTTGTTGAGTCTGTAGATACTACGCCACGAGGAATGATGATGTCTTCGGTGGGAACGGATAACGAACCGTTTTTCTTTTATAAAGACGGTACATTGTTTAATGACCCTGAACAAGCCTTTCATGAGGTTCGCTTGAATTGGCATGAAGATATCTACGTTGAACTCATCTTCAGAGATCCTTGGAAATCCCCGCAATACCTAGCTGTATTAGAAGATAATCCTTATCATAAATGGAACGACTTTGTCAGTTTAGAATTGAAAAAAGAAGTTGAGCATGCATTAGCTGCTTTATCATTAAGCGAACAAAAACAACAAATTATGAATCAAGTGGATGAAGCGCTAGAAGCTGGCGACCGCGAAGGATTTATTCAACTTTCAAATGACTTAAAAGAAATTGAAGAAGCACTTATAAAAGAACAAAAAAAGCCAAATCATTAGTCCTGCTGATTAATCTAACAGTGATGATATATGAATAACTCTTCTAGTTAGTCTATTTTGGTTTCAATCGTTCCTTTGAATTTATTTGAAATTCAAAGGAACTTTTTATTTTTACTGTATTTTTTGATAAGATTATCAAAAAATACAAAAGGTTTGTAAAACTAAACAACAACTCTTGCAACCAGCCGACTTTTTGGTAGTATTAATGAGAAAGCTTTTAATGAGTTGCTTTTTATGAAGAACAAATTTAATAAACAGGATAAAAACTGTTTTGAAGGGAAAGATGGACAAGATGATTAAGATAGTCGTAGCTGGATTTAAAGGTAAGATGGGAATGACAGCGACAAAAATGGTTAGAGACCACGAGGGGTTTGAGTTAGTAGGCGTGTTAGACCCGCATGCCAAAGAAACGAACTTAAACGAATTAGCTGAATTTTCAACAGTAGATGTCCCTATTTTTAATGATAAAGAAACGGTTGTTAAAACGGTGAAAACCGATGTTTGGATCGACTTCACGATTCCATCGGTAGCTTATGAAAATACGCGTTTTGCTTTAGAGCAAGGCATTCGTCCTGTAGTAGGAACAACCGGATTTTCTGAAACTGAAGTAAATGAATTGGTCAATTTATCTCAGAAACAAGCCCTTGGAGGATTGATAGCCCCTAACTTTGCTATCGGGGCTGTATTGATGATGCAATTTTCAGCGAAGGCAGCCAAATACTTCCCAGATGTGGAAATAATTGAAATGCACCATGATAATAAATTAGATGCACCAAGCGGAACAGCTATTAAGACAGCTGAAATGATCTATGCAGAACGTGGCGAACATCAACAAGGACATCCAGATGAAAAAGAAAGCATTCCTGGAGCACGTGGAGCGGATTACCATGGAATGAAAATCCATAGTGTCCGTTTGCCAGGTTTAGTAGCTCACCAGCAAGTTCAATTTGGCAGCACAGGCGAAGGTTTGACAATCCGTCATGATTCATATGATCGTGCTTCTTTTATGACTGGTGTAGCTCTGGGCTGTGAAAAAGTTATGGACCTGAAAGAATTAGTTTATGGATTGGAAAATTTGTTATGATCGCTTTCAACCAAAAATTTACGACTGCTTTGCCTATTATTGAAAAAATACAAGCAGCAGGTTTTGAAGCTTACTTTGTAGGTGGTTGTGTAAGAGATGCTCTATTAAACAAAGAAATCAACGATGTTGATATTGCTACTAGCGCTTTTCCTGCTGAGGTCAAAAAAATTTTTCCGAAGACGATCGATGTGGGCATTGAACATGGGACCGTGATGGTTTTAAGCAAAGACGACTCTTATGAAGTGACCACCTTTCGAACAGAATCGACTTATCAAGATTTTAGAAGACCAGATCAAGTTGTTTTTGTGCGTTCGTTGGAAGAAGATTTAAAACGGCGAGATTTTACAGT
Source organism: Carnobacterium sp. CS13 (assembly GCF_016653495.1). Taxonomy (NCBI): domain Bacteria; kingdom Bacillati; phylum Bacillota; class Bacilli; order Lactobacillales; family Carnobacteriaceae; genus Carnobacterium; species Carnobacterium sp. CS13. Next base: position 1,068,752 of record NZ_CP067364.1, read on the forward strand.
AAACGCGTTAGCGATGGATCAAGAAGGCCAGGTGATCGATTATTTCGATGGCGTAAATGATTTGAAAAGAGGGTTGATCAAAGCGGTAGGTTCACCAGAAGAACGTTTTTTTGAAGATGCTTTGCGAATGATGCGCGGTGTCCGCTTTGTCAGTCAGTTAGACTTTATTATGGATAACGAAACGGAAAATGCTATTCATAAACATCATGCTCTTCTTGAAAATATTGCAGTTGAACGCATTCAAGTAGAATTTATGAAACTTCTTTTGGGAAGAGGCCGGCAAAAAGCTTTGAAAGCTTTTATTCAAACAGAGTTGTATCGTTATTGCCCTGGTCTTTCACTTTATAAAAACGAATTAGAATCATTTGCTGCGTTAGAAGGTCGAATTCCAACACGGTTAGCTGCTTGGACGATGTTGTTGTTTATGCTAAAAAAATCAGAAGATGAAGTTGAGACATTCTTACGAGAATGGAAGTGTTCTAAAAAAGAACTGCAAAGAGTAAAAACCGCTTACATTGCTTTGCAGCAGCGTATCAAAGAACCGTTAAACCGCTTATTTCTATATCAAAGCGGTTATGAGATTGCTCTAGAAGTTGAATACATGCTGCCTTTCTTTAATCGTGAATCCGATACCGCTTATTTGGAAGAATTAAATGCATCATTACCAATAAAAAGCAAACATGAGATAGTTGTTTCTGGGCATGATTTACTGCAGCAGTTTGATGCTAAACCGGGAAAATGGCTAGGGGAAGCCTTAGATAAAATAGAAACTGCTATTTTACTAGGAGAAGTTGCGAATGAAAGAGTTCAACTTATAAATTGGGCAGATTCCCATCTCGAAAAAAATCGTGGTAATTAACACAATAAAGATGAACAAAAGAACAGTTTACTTACGAAAAGAAAGCTGTTATACTATTTGAGTAAGTTACTTTTAAGGGGGAATTACTCAAATGGAAAACCAATTCACAAATTTACTAAAAGAACGTCGTTCAATTTATGCTTTAGGAAAAAATGTATCACTATCTAATGATCAAATTTTAGCATTAGTGAAAACAGCGGTTAAAGAAAGCCCATCTTCATTTAATTCACAAACTTCCCGTGCGGTTGTATTGTTTGGAGGAGCTCATGAAAAACTATGGGACCTAACAGAGGCGGCATTAAAAATAGCTGTTCCTGAAGGACAAGATTTTGCTCCAACTATTGAAAAACTAAACTCTTTCCGTGCTGGTTATGGAACAATTTTATTCTTTGAAGATATGAGCATTGTTAAAAATCTGCAAGAGCAATTTGCGCTATATGCAGATAACTTCCCAGTATGGGCAGAACAATCTTCTGGAATAGCACAACATTCAGTATGGACTGCATTAGCAACTGAAAATATCGGCGCTAGCTTGCAACATTACAATCCACTGATTGATGACGCTGTTCGTTCAGAATGGAATTTATCTTCTGATTGGAAATTGCGTGCACAAATGCCATTCGGCTCAATTGAAGCACCAGCTCAAGGCAAAGAGTATATGGATGACACTGAACGAGTTCTTTCGTTTAATTAATTTAAATTTAAAAAGCGTTACATCAGACCACTAAATCTAATGTAACGCTTTTTATTTTTTGTTCTGACATGTGTTTAAATTCACATATTCGAACGATTTGGCTTTGTTTTTTCTTTTATTGTGTTATAATAATATTGTTCAATTAATCACAAATACACAGAGCTAAAAGGAGGAAATAATAATGAAAAGAGAAGTAACAGCTTTAAAATTCTATTTTAAAAATGGTGAAACTTGGACCATTAAGAAAGAGTTCATTGGAGACTTGTGGGTTAAACAAATCAGTAAAAGCTTCGGACGGATAGCAGGCGGAGAATTACAAGAAATCTTTCCATGCGAATCGTTAAAAATCGAAATTTTTCCAGAAGCTGATAATGTGAACACAGATGATATCAATTTAGGAGGATTAGAGTTGGGAATGTTTGAACGCGTCACTAAACATCCCGACATTGAAAAAATGGACATCCTTTATAAAGAGGGAGATCATCTTAAATCAGATGTTATGGTAGAGTCGGATTGCGTTTACTTTCCTTACGACCCGATGGATCCAGATGGAAATGACAATGCTTATCAAACCGGCTTTATCTCTACAGACAACCATTTATTTATAGTCATCGATCCTCTTAAAAAAGCGGAAGATATTTATTCTGTTAAATAAGCGAAAAAATAAAAACTATGGACGATTAAGCGCCATAGTTTTTTTGTGTTTTCTGATACTTCATAGTATGATAGGTAAAGACAATAACGATCAAGAAATTAGAATTAGGTGACTAAGGTGAAAGAAAAAGTTACATATGCAGTAGTAGATATTGAAACGACTGGTGGAAACGCCGCAACTGGAGACCGTATGATTCAATTCGGCTGCGCATTGATAGAAGAAGGTAAAATCGTGCAGCAATATGCTATTGATATTAACCCGTTAGTTAGCATTCCGAAACAGATTGAACATTTGACAGGCATCTCTAATCAAACAGTTGCTAATGCACCTTATTTTGAAGATGTAGCACCAATGATCTACAACTTGTTAGAGGGATGTATATTTGTCGCGCACAATATTCAGTTTGATTATAAGTTCCTTTCAGAAGAGTTGGTTCGCTGCGGGCTTCCGCCTTTAAATAGTATAGGGATGGACACCGTTGAACTTGCGCAAATTTTATTGCCCACTGAACCGAGTTTTCGTCTTAACGATTTAGCTACACGATTTGGTTTTTTACATGACAACCCTCACCAAGCAGATAGTGATGCTTATGTAACTGCAGAGTTATTTCTGCTGTTAAAGCAAAAGTTGAAAAAGCTGCCTCTAGTAACGGTTGAAAAATTAGTGGAACTAGCTGAGCATTGTACCATGCAGACAAATTTGTTTTTTAAAGAAACATTAAGTGACATGCTGACTATGCGCCAACTATTGTCTGATGATTTGCTGGTCAAAGAAGGGCTGGCAATTCGTAAAAAAACAGTGACATATGAACAGCGGACACACCGTGAAACGGAACATTACCCTGTCGGTATTGAAGCAAAGGAACAGTTATTCCAGAAGAAGTTAACTACCCGAAAATTACAAATACAAATGATGGATGAAGTTTACCGTTATTTTTCTGAGAAAGATTCGGAGCATTTTGTTATTGAAGCAGCTACAGGGATTGGAAAAACGTTAGGGTATTTGATTCCATTAGCCTATGTGGCAACACCTCAAGAGCCCGTGATCATTAGTACGTACACAACGTTATTGCAAAAACAATTGCTTGAAAAAGATAGTATACAACTTAATACGATTTTGCCATTCGCGGTTCAAGCAGCGATTTTAAAAAGCAAGCATCACTATATTCATTTGGCTAAATTTCAAGAGGTTTTAAAAGATCCTATCGAACACCAAATGGATGCCATTTTAAAAATGCGGACCCTGACTTGGTTAACTGAAACAGTTACTGGTGACTTAGACGAATTAAATTTAACCAATTACTTGCAGCCGTTTTGGAACAAGATTCGGCATCGAGGGTGGATGGACAATGCTCAAGAAGATCTTTTTTATGAGCAAGATTTTTATCTTCATGCTCAGGAGAAAGTCAAGCAAGCAAGCATTATCATCACGAACCATGCCTTTATATGCCATGATCTGCAACGTGAAGAACCGGTACTGCCAAATGTGCAAAAAATAATTATTGATGAAGCACATCACTTGGCTGATGTAGCAACTACAGCATCCAGTGAAGTTTTTTCTTACTACCGCAATCAGCAGTTGATGAAATTAATAGGAAAGCGAGCAGACGACAAAAGCTTTCTAAGTCGATTAAGTGCATTAGCAGAAAAGAGCAACAGCATTCAATTGACTCAAATCAATATGATTGAAATGAGCGTTGTTGCTTTTGAAGAAGAGCTGGCTGCTTTTTTTGACAAACTGATTTCGTATTGCCGTTCAGAACTCCCTGAAAGACAACAAATGTCAGACCAATTAGATGTGCAATTTTCTAAAACTGAAAATTGGACGCTTGATTTAAAGAAAAAGACAAAAATTCTTTTGGCATTGATGGAAGACATTGTTTTCTTAGGTTATGAAATTACTCGGCAAGCTTTAATTCACCGTGAACAATTTACTCACCGAGAGCGGCATTTAATTGATGATTTTTTTGAACTGATTGGAACAGTTGAATCGCAAAAGGGTATTTTTCAAAAGATTTTTCGAGAAAGCGAACAAAATGAAGTTACCTGGTTTTCTTTTAAACAAAAAAGCCCTAAAAACAGTTTTGTTATCAAACGTTCAAGAATCGATAGCAGCGAATTTTTAAGAACAAAATTGGCAGAACAAACGACTTCCATTTTGTATACTGGTGCTACGTTAGAGTTGAATGGCGATTTTTCTTATTTTGAAAAGCAACTGGGTGAGAAAAAGTTGCGTAAAATGGTTATCCCATCACCGTATGATTATCAAAAACAAGCACGGTTATGGATCCCTAAAGAATTAAAGCCGCTAAAACAATTGACTAAGAAACAATATGCCGAGATGATCGTTGAACACTTGGAAACAGTCATCCAGCATTCAAATGAAAATATGATGGTCTTATTTAATGCAAACGAAACTTTGCAAGATGTTTTTTCTTTACTTCAACAACATCCTGCGTTTACAGGGCGTGAATTATTAGCGCAGGGCTTATCCGGCAGCAGAGATCGAATCCTCAAACGTTTCTTTCATTCTACCGGCGGCATTTTGTTAGGTGCAGACAGTTTTTGGGAAGGCGTTGATCTGCCAGGAAAGTCATTACGAATTATTGTAGTGACACGTCTGCCTTTTGAGTCACCCGACCGTCCTTTCACAAAAGCGAAATATAAGTGGTTAGAGAGCCAACAATTGAGTCCATTTAAGATGGATACGTTGCCTAAAGCGACAGTCCGTTTAAAACAAGGGTTAGGCAGGCTAGTTCGTTCAGAAAAGGATAAAGGCGTCATGATTGTTTTAGATGACCGACTTATTAAAACCAACTATGGACAGCAGATGCTGGCGTCGTTGCCTCATGACTTGGTAAAAGAAGTAGTGGCAAAAGAAGAGCTGCAACGGAATTTGTCGCTGTTCTTAGAAGAAGACTAAAATGAAGGAATACGTAAAAGAGGAGATTTCATGAAAAAAACGATCATTAGCGGATTAACTATTTTGATGGCTGCCGTCATTTTTGGCTCCATTTATTTATTTAATACCAGCCGTCAACCGTTAAAACAAGCTGAAGCGGAGACGATTGCGATTGCCAAAGAAACAGCCGGATTAACAAAAGCGGATAAATTTTATTGGTACAATAATGCAGAAACCTATTTCAGCGTAGTCGGTACCGCCCAAAATAAAGAACCTGTTTTAGTCATCGTTGAGCAAGAGGGTGGAGATGTAGTTGTTCTAAAAGAAGGAGACTACATTACTGAACAGCAAGCTAAGCAAATTGTAAGAGAAGCAAAAAAACCAGCTGAGTTGTTGGAAGTACGAATTGGGATCGAAGAAGACGTTCCAGTCTGGGAAGTGGCTTACAAGCAAGAAAATGGGCGTTTAGGTTATTATGTCATTACCGCTAAGGATGGAAAATGGGTAAAAGATATTGAGAATATCTAAACGGAACCGCTTAATGTAAGAAAGACTAAATTTTCCCCGTTTTTTAATGCTAACTTTGCATAAGTTGGTTATAATAAGAAGAGTCATCACTACTTTGAAAAGTAACATCAAAATGAAAGTAGTTAATTTTAATTCAAAGGGAGACTATAACCGTGAAACATATTTCAATTAAAGAATCCAAAAATCATGTTGGAGAAGAAGTAACGATCGGAGCGTGGGTAGCCAATAAACGATCAAGTGGAAAAATCGCATTTTTACAATTGCGTGATGGTTCAGCTTTTTTCCAAGGAATCGTAGTGAAAAGTGAAGTTGGAGAAGAAGTTTTTCAACTGGCTAAAGGTCTAACACAAGAGACATCAATTTTACTTACGGGCACTATCCAAGAAGATAGCCGTTCAAAATTTGGTTATGAGATTGTTGTGAAAGAAATTGAAATCATTGGGGAAAGCCATGATTACCCCATCACACCAAAAGAACACGGAACAGAATTTTTGATGGATCACCGTCATTTATGGTTACGTTCCTCTAAACAACACGCGATTATGCAAATACGTAACGAAATCATTCGTGCAACGTATGACTTTTTTAATAAAGAAGGATTTATCAAAATTGATCCGCCTATTTTAACAGCGAGTGCTGCTGAAGATTCTACGGAACTGTTCCACACAGAATATTTTGATCAAGAAGCTTATCTATCTCAAAGCGGACAGTTGTATATGGAAGCTGCAGCTATGGCGTTTGGCAAAGTATTTTCATTTGGTCCAACTTTCCGAGCTGAAAAATCTAAAACGCGTCGTCACTTGATTGAGTTTTGGATGATCGAACCTGAAATGGCCTTTATGGATCATGAACAAAGCCTGGAAGTCCAAGAACAATATGTGGCTTATATCGTTCAAAGCGTATTAGACAATTGTGAGCATGCTTTATCAGTTTTAGAACGCGATACAGACTTATTAAAAAAATATACCGAGTTGCCATACCCAAGAATCTCTTATGACGATGCTGTTGTCCTTTTAAATGAAAATGGATTTGATGATATTACTTGGGGCGATGACTTTGGTTCCCCTCATGAAACGTTTATCGCTAAACAATTTGATAAACCAGTCTTTATCTTAAACTATCCTAAAGCTATCAAAGCCTTTTATATGAAACCACATCCAGAACGCGAAGATGTAGTCTTGTGTGCCGATTTAATTGCACCTGAAGGGTACGGAGAGATTATTGGCGGAAGCGAAAGAGAAGTTGATTTTGACGCTTTGACACAACGCATTAAAGAATTTGGTTTAACTGAAGAAGATTACGCGTGGTATTTAGATTTACGTAAATACGGCTCAGTTCCGCATTCTGGATTTGGTCTAGGATTAGAAAGAGCTGTTACTTGGATTTGTGGTACGGAGCACATTCGTGAGTCCATTCCATTCCCACGTTTGTTGAATCGCATTTATCCTTAAATCAATATTGACAGTGACTTAAGTTTCTTAAGTCGCTGTTTTTTTCACATAGCTGATCAGAACAGCATAGCTATTAGCTAAGGAATTTAGAAGATGGAAAAGTAAGGAGTATAAAAATGACCAATCAATTATTACAAACCTGGCTTAAGGCGGGAGACACAACGATAACCAATGTGCTATTAAAAGAATATCGGCAGATCGGTTTGTCTAATGAGCAGTTGGTATTAGTTCTTCAATTAAAATCATTTATGGATGCGGGAATTCTGTTTCCAGACACTGAAGAAATTGCAAAAAGAATGGAAATATCGTCAGCTGAAGCTTTTCGCGGTATTCACGAGCTGATTCAAAAAAAAGTTTTAACGATTGAAACTGAAAAAAACAGTGATGGAAAAACAAATGACCAGTACAGTTTAACGTTACTTTGGGACAAATTAGGGATATTATTGATTCAAACTGAAAAAAAAGTTGCAAGCGAAGAGCAAGAACTTTCTGAGCAAGAACTTTTCCGGCGTTTTGAAGCTGAGTTTGGCAGAACGCTCTCTCCAATAGAGATGCAAACCATAGGAATGTGGCTTGACGACGATAAATACCCTATTGATTTGATTGAATTAGCTTTAAGAGAAGCAGTTTTAAGTCAAGTATACAATTTAAAATATGTGGATCGAATTTTATTGAATTGGGAACGTAAAAACATCCGTTCCAAGGCACAAGTGGAAAATGAGACCAAACGTCACCGGCAAAATAAAGCAGCCAGTCCTTCTGGTCCTTCAACAGATAAAGAACCTGGAGCAAAAGTTCCGCTTCACAACTGGTTAAACAATAACAATTAAAACGGGAGTGACTTGAGTGCTATCGAAAAAAAAGACAATAGAATTGATTGAAGCAATGGGAGAGCTCTTTCCAGATGCTAAATGCGAGTTGAGCCATCGCAATGCTTTTGAGTTGTTGATCGCAGTGATGTTGAGTGCTCAAACGACAGATGTGTCTGTTAATAAAATAACCCCGAAATTGTTTGAAACGTATCCAACGCCTCAAGCTTTCTTAGCAGCACCAGTAGAAGACATTATGGCGCTGATCAAGACGATCGGTTTATACCGCAATAAATCAAAATTTATCAAAGGGTGCTGTCAAAAATTAGTTGATGAGTTTAATGGCGAAGTTCCGCATACCCGAAAAGAATTGGAGTCTCTTCCTGGAGTAGGCAGAAAAACGGCGAATGTCGTTTTGAGTGTGGCTTTTGATATTCCTGCAATAGCTGTTGACACTCACGTAGAAAGAGTGACAAAACGTTTAGGCATATGCCCTCCGGATGCAACGGTTCGTGAAGTGGAAGAAATATTAATGAAAAAGCTTCCTCCTGAAATGTGGAGTGCAGCTCACCATCGATTAATTTTCTTTGGACGCTACCAATGCACTGCTAGAAACCACGATCATGAAATTTGTCTGCAACTGCTCGGTCAAAAGACTAATGGAAACGGAAAAATAGTGAACGACTAAATTAAAAGGGATAAAAAGAAAAAGAGCGAGAAAAAACTCTTTTCATCTTATACGTATAATTAAAGAAAAAAGCTTCAAATCAAAGGTTTTATCCTTGATTTGAAGCTTTTTATTTTGGAGTCTTTTATCCCGGAACTTTCATTAGGTTTCAGGAGTTTTTTCTGGCTCATCTGTATCGGGAGCTTCTTCGTTAGTGGGTTGAGAAGAGGAAGAAGATTCCTCTGGAGCTGATTCGGAAGATTCTTCGGAACTGCTCTCACTGCTAGAAGAACTGCTTTCGCTACTTTCGTTTTCAGATTCACTGCTGCTTTCTTCAGAGCTTTGTGAAGAGCTTTCTTCAGAACTTTCAGAAGAACTATCAGCACTGCTGTCTTCTGTTTCTTCTTTTTCAGGAACCGTTACTGAAGTAGACGCTTTTGGTCCAGTCTTATCGTTAGCTTTAACGGCAAGAGTGATGTCTACTTTTCCTTCTGATGGGTTTTGGATCACGTAGGATAAATCGGAAGTTTCATAAGCTTGTCCATCAACGGTTAAGACATAATTAGCTTTGCTCGTTTTATCTTTTAGTGAATAAGCATCCCATTGAACAGAAATTTCATCTTTTTCTTCATCATAAGCTGCTTTTAGTCCACTTGGAGCTTTCAATTCTTCGCCAAATGAAGTTGAAACAGAAGTTGGTTGAGTCCCTTTAACAAAGAGTTCCTTGACAATACTGCCAGAAGGAGTATTTGGTCCTGGCAGTTTAGCTGGATTTGAACCAGCTTCAACCGCTACTTCAACAACAGAAGCCGGTTTAGTCCAATCGGAATTCTCAACAGACGCTGACACATGCGACATTAATGAGCGGTAGATCTTCCGTGGGAGTTGTTGAGAAGAAGGGCTTAACCAATGGCCATCTGTGTACTTATCATCGTATCCTACCCAAACAGAGATAGAATAGTTGGTTGTATAGCCACTGAACCAAGAGTCGGGCACTCCGCCGCTTGGAATGTCGTATTTTGCTTTTTCTTCGTCAGTATAGTTGGTCGTACCGGTTTTACCAGCTTGCGGCAATCCAGAAATTGTCACTAGGTCTTTATTCGTACCTGAATTGACAGTGTCTTTTAGGATATCGGTGATCATATAAGCTGTCGAATCTTTCATAGCTTTGCTTGTATCAGGGGTCAAATCAATTTCTTGACCATTTTGTAAGACAACGCTGGAAACGGTATAGGGATCGGTATAATCTCCGCCGTTTGAAAAAGCAGCATAAGCAGCTGAAAGTTGGATTGGTGTGATTTCTCCACCGATGGCATTTGATTCTACTAATCCTTTTGTTTCGCCATTCCATTTGGTTACGTCGATGCCTAGGTTAGCCAAAAATTCAGTTGTATCTGGATAACCGACTTCTTGAAGGATTTTAGCAGCTGGCACATTTCTTGAATCGATCAAAGCTTCGCGGAGACTCATTTGGCCGCGGTAGCTTCTATCATAGTTGTAAAGTTGTCCACCGGCTTTAAAGGTATAAGGTTCATCCACAACTTGTTGATACGTGGAGTAATTTAAATAGTCAATCGCTGGACCATACACACTTAATGGTTTGATTGCAGAACCGACACTGCGGTTCATTTCTGAAGCGCGGTTTAAACTCAATTGGCCTTCTTGGTTACGTCCGCCGCCGATCGCTTTCAATTGACCGGTCTTAACGTCTACCATTGAAACACCAGCTTGAATGTCTTCATCGGGATAGGCAATGTATTCATCAGAATTTAAAATATCGTACACTTGTTGTTGAGCATCCATATTCAGATTGGTTTTGATTTTTAAGCCAGCGGTATAAGGGTCTAATTTGGTTTTTTCTTTCACTTCTTTAATGACTTCTTTTAGATAAGAGTCAAATACCAAGTTATTTGTTTCGTCACCTGAATGATCAATTAAACCATCTTCAATCGGCACTGCTTTGGCTTCATCTGCTTCAGCAGTTGATAGTTTTTTGTTATCTACCATCATCGTTAAAACCAGATTGCGGCGTTTCTCAGCTTTTTCAGGATTCGTGTAAGGATTATAAGTGTTTGGCGATTGAGGCAGTCCGGCCAGCATAGCGGCTTGTGATAGGGATAACTCATTTAACGGCTTATCGTAATAATACTCGCTGGCAGTGCTCATCCCATAGTTATTATCAGACATATAGACTTTATTGATATAGAACGTTAGAATTTGTTCCTTAGTGTAAGTCTTTTCCAATTTCAAAGCTAACCAAGCTTCTTGAGCTTTACGCTTCAATGTTTGGTCGGCTTCATCTGTAGAAAAAACAGACAATTTAATGAGTTGTTGTGTCAGGGTACTTCCGCCTTCAGAAGCGAACCCTTTAGTCAAATTAGCTACTACAGCTCCGCCAATTCGAATGGGGTCAATGCCTTTGTGCGTATAAAAACGTTGGTCTTCAATCGAGATAATGGCGTCTTTTAAGACTTGTGGAACTTGATCTTCAGTGACCACATCTCGGTTTTGCCCGCCCAAAGTATAAAAAACTTCTCCTTTATCATCTAATAAATCAGAAGAAATCGATCCGGTCAAATCTTTTTCGGTCAATTCGGGAGCAGAAGCAGCGTAATAGGCAAACAAACCAGCTCCAGCAACCAGAGCAGCAATAAATGCAATGAGAATTCCAAAAACGATGGTTTTCCATAACGGTCTAGTAGGGGCCTTTTTTTTCTTTACAGGTTGTGAGCGTCGTTTTTTATCATTTTGTTTTTTCGAAACACGTGACATGGTTTCTTTTTTTTCTGGCATAAGTCGTTCTACTCCTTAACATTCTATAGGATAGAAAAGTACGAAAACTTTTCTTCTTTTTTTCTAGTATCTTAGTATTACTGATTTTGTTTCTCTGATCGAGCTTTGTCGATCAAATGATCCACGACATCCAAGTAAGGGATGCGCGGCGATAGTCCATAATACAATTTATATCCATTTTTTTCAAGTTCGCTTATAGGAATTGATTTTCGTCCTTCTTTCATTTGGTTTTCCCAATAATCAATTAGAAAGGCAGCTTCTAAAAGAAAAATTTGATCAGTAGTTGAAAAACGTAAAACAACAAAACAAATAGCTCCTTGTTTTAAACATTGCTGCATATGCGTGATTTGGTGTTGATGGAAGTTTTTAAGAGGAAAAGAAAGCTTATTTTTTGTTTCTTTAGCTTCGAAATCCAAATAAAACCCTCTGTAAACACCATTGTAATCGGTCGTAGAGGCTTGTCGGAAATAAGCTTCTTTAATAACGGCTGCGCTTCGTTTAGGATAATCGACACTCACGATTTGAATAGGGGTAGGTTTTTTATGAATCACTGCTCTCTCAAAGGCTAAATAAGAATCATTGCTTTCATTTAATTCTTCTTCTAAGGTCATGCCTCTTTTGCTGAAGGAAAAGTCTTTCTTTTTTGTTTGCTTTTTTCCTTGTTTTTCGGCATTATGAAAGTAACTCTTGCCGTTTGGATATTTTATAGCCAATCCTATCACACTCCTGTGATCTATTATATCAAATACATCACTTGAAAGAAAAGGAGAATGAGAAGACTTGATAACAAATTTATTAATTAGCGGTTACCGTTCGTTTGAACTTGGGGTTTTTAAAGATGATGATCCTAAAGTAGCTGTTATAAAAAAATGTTTAAAAGAAGAAATTCGTTCTTACATTGAAGAAGGCGTCCAATGGTTTCTAACAAGTGGGCAATTCGGTGTTGAACAATGGGCAGTAGAAGTCATTAATGAACTAAAAGAAGAATACCCAGAAATTAAACAGGGCTTGCTGTTTCCTTTTCTTGAATTTGGTTCTAACTGGAACGAGCAGAACCAAGCGAAATTGATGCAGTTGAAAAAACAAGTTGATTTTGTTGAAGCTGTTTCACATCAGCCGTACAAGGATCCTTCACAGTTAAAAAATCATCAAGCTTTTATGTTAGGACACACACAAGGGGCTTTATTGGTTTATGATCTTGAAAATGAAGGCAAAACAAAATGGCTCTATCAGGCGATTTTGAAAAAGCAAGAAAAAGGTGAGTATGAGTGTCGTCTGATTGATTTTGATCAACTGCAGAATACTGTTTTAGAAGAGGAATAAGCCTTGAGTTAAGCAAATAAATAGACTGAAAAACAGGAAGATTGCGAATTATTCAAAAATAAGTTTTTATTTCTGCTCTTCTTTGCTATAATGGTAATAATAGCAGACTTTATTACAATCAGTGCCGCATTATGAATGAAGTATAAAAAGAGGTGTAGTCATGGCAGAGAGAACGTTAACAACAAAAGATATTTTACAAAAAGAATTTAAAACAAGTATGCGTGGATACAATCCTGCAGAAGTAGACGAATACTTAGATGATGTGATTCGCGATTATGAGTCATACAATAAAGAGCTTACCCAATTAAAGGCTGAAAATGAACGGTTATTAAGTAAAGTAGATGAACTAACGAAACAAGCTTCGTTATCTAAACCAACTTATTCATCAGCTCAGCCTAATAATACGGTAACAAATTTTGATATCTTAAAACGTTTATCCAATCTAGAACGACATGTATTTGGTTCAAAATTAGATGAAACGGAAGAAAACCTGTAACAGAACGGTTACAGATCAAAAAAAAGAATTTTATTTGTAAATTTCGGGTAATTGCGGTCTAGCTTGACTAGACTGAGGAAAGTCCATGCTCGCACAAGCTGCGATGCTTGTAGTGTTCGTGCCTGGCGAAATCATAAGCCAGGGCCTTTATCTTTTGATAAAGTGACGGCAGAAAAAAAAGCTAAGGTTTAATACTATGCTTGAGTATTCTTGAAAGTGCCACAGTGACGAAGCAATACGGGAAACGGTATTGGTGGAACGCGGTAAACCCCTCGAGCGAGCAACCCAAACTTTGGTAGGGGCACTTTTCCTAGGGAATTGAACCGATGGAAGAGGCAGTAATTGCAGACAGATAATTACCTCCGGATAAAAGTGACCCTGACATTTTATCTGAGACAGAACATGGCTTACAGAAATTTACAAATTCAGGTATAAAACCCTCCTCTATGGAGGGTTTTATATTTATCTTATAAATAAAGTTAAAAACAAAAAGAATTGGAGCAAAAAAGATGAAAAAATTTCAACTTGTTGCGACTGCAGCTAGCGGTATAGAAGCCTTAGTTGGAAAAGAATTACGCAATATGGGATATGAATGTGAAATAGAGAATGGGAAAGTATTGTTTACAGGTACAGAAAGGGATATCGCAAAAACGAACCTCTGGTTAAGAACAGCAGATAGAATCAAAATCGTTGTGGGAGAATTTGATGCTTATGAGTTTGATGAATTATTTGAAAAAACCAAAGCATTGCCTTGGGAAGATTATTTACCAATGGACGCTAATTTTCCAGTAGCGGGTAAATCAATCAAATCGACGCTTTACAGCGTTTCCGATTGCCAAGCATTGGTAAAAAAAGCCATTGTAGACCGTTTGAGCGACGTTTATCATCGTAGAACACGTTTGCCTGAAACTGGAGCTTTGTATCAATTAGAAGTTGCATTATTGAAAGATAAAGTTACATTGACTCTAGATACAACCGGTCCAAGTTTATTCAAACGTGGGTACCGGATCGCTAAGGGTGGCGCACCTTTGAAAGAAAATATGGCTGCAGCGTTAATTTTGCTGACAACTTGGCGCAAAGATCGTCCGTTTTATGATCCAGTATGTGGTTCAGGAACACTTCCGATTGAAGCAGCCTTAATTGGACGGAATATCGCTCCTGGGCTCAATCGTAATTTTTCTTGTGAAGAATGGGAATGGTTTGATCAATCTGTCTTTAAAGACGTTCGAGAAGAAGCTAAAGCAGCGATTGATCACGACACAGAATTAGACATTGTTGGGACGGATATCGACGCAGGCATGATTGAAATTGCCAAGCAAAATGCAATCGAAGCAGGAGTAGGCGACAGTATTACGTTTAAACAAATGCAACTGGCTGATTTTACAACGGAAAAAGAATACGGCGTTATTTTAGCGAATCCGCCTTATGGGGAACGCTTAGGAGAAGAAGAAGAGATCCAAGCCTTGTACAAACAAATGGGGACCGTTTACCGTCCATTAAAAACATGGAGCAAATATATTATTACAAGCGACTTAACGTTTGAATCTTATTATGGCGAACGTGCAACTAAAAAACGTAAGCTCTATAATGGCGCACTCAGAACCGATTTGTTTCAATATTGGGGTACACGTCCGCCGCGGGCACCTCGCAAATAAAAACGAAGACAAAAGAAAAAGAGCTCTTTGTCAATCGTGTTGGTGGGTAAAACTATCTAATTAAATACAGTTATGGTGAAGGTCTTAAGAAGCTGATTTCTTGAGACCTTCACTTTTTATATGTGGATTATAAGACAACAAGATACGGGTGCGAAAACTCGTGAAACTTCTAAAACCAAAAACAATTCATTTAAGGACTATAATTTTAAGAGGAACAGTACGTGTAACGGTTTTTATAAAAAGGCGTTTTTTTTGTGTGCGTTTTCTATTTTTGTTAAGATATAATTATAAAGGAACACCAGAAACAATGGAATAGACCAAATTATTCCGTTAGTATTTGTAGAAAGAAATGAACGGAATAGATTTTCGAAAAGCAAGAAAAAAAGAAAGGCAAAGATAAATGGTTAATAGTATTTATCCTTAACAAATAAAGATAAAGGAGTGGTGGCTATTATGAACAAAGAAAATCATGAACTGCAATCAAAACAAGACGATTCAGCTTCTTTCCTTGAAGAAGTTAAAGCACCAGGGTTTGGAGTTAATCCAATACCAGAAGGGCCGGAAATCCAAAATCCTGGAGAAGATCCGATTGATCATCCAAAAGCACCAGAAATAGAAGATGAACCCTTAAAAGAACCTACGATACCCGATATCGGAAAAGATCCAATCGACTATCCGAAAGCGCCACAAGTAGAAGAACCAGGAGATATTCCGGAAAAACCTTAATAGAGGAAAAAGAATACAACTATAATAGATTATTTATTAAAAGAAAGAGTTACAGCTAAAATGATTGTAGCTCTTTTTGTGCTTATAAAAAGAGACGGATTCAAATTTTTAATAGCGTTAGAAGGTCATCAAGAGTCATGCTAGTGGATTTCAATATCATTGTTTTTGGTCGTATTTCAGAGTATAATTAAGAACAGATTTTGGAAGATTACCCAAGTCTGGCTGAAGGGGACGGTCTCGAAAACCGTTAGACGGGTTTTGCTCGTGCAAGGGTTCGAATCCCTTATCTTCCGTAACAAGCATTATTCTGGGTTATACTGTACAACCTAAAAAGCAACTAAACGTTGTTATATCAACGTTTGAATCGTTTTGTTATACGGGAACGAGTGTTTGTGTTATTCTGCATTTAAACACCTCTGCTCACATCCTGCTCACTTTTTTAATGCCCAGATTCAGCGGAATGTGTATATAAATCATTCATTGTGATACTTACTTGCTCACTTTCACGTTGGCTCAATTCATCTATGATGTGACCGTACGTTTGCAAAGTAGTAACAATCGTTTCGTGCCCAAGACGTTTAGAAATGTATTTGATATTCAAATCATTGTAAATCATAATGGAAGCGTGAGTGTGGCGAAGAGAATGGGAAGTTATTTCTTGGACACCAGCTTTAACACACAAACGCTTTAACGTTTTATTCATACCAGCATTAGAAGTTAAAGTTAATTGACGATCAATAAAGACAAGATTTTTCTTATTTCTAAGTCCAGACGAAAGTTGTCGTTTGGCTTGGTATAGTTTTAATTCATTCAAAATAGACAATGTTTGGTCATCGATCGTTATGACGCGGTTAGATGATTTGTTTTTTGTAGGAGCAAAGTCATGTTTATGTTCGTAATCCCAAGTTTTATTGATTCTGACGGTCTTATTTTTAAAATCGACACAATCCCAGGTAAGTCCTAATGTTTCCGAAAATCGGCATCCAGTTGCTAAACCAAAAACAATCATGTACCTAGAAGCATACATGGGATTTAGATTACTAATTGTCTCTTTTAAAAGAAGAGAGGCTTCAGTTTGGCTGAGATACTTAGAAGATTCTTTTTGAGCCTCTACAGTGCCTTTTACGAATGCCCTATAAGAAGGGTCTCGGATTATAGCTCCAGCTTCGTGTGCATCACGTAAACAAGCTCTAGTATACGTATGAATCTTTTTAACAGTAGCAGTGGCATGACCATTTCCATAATCATTCAAAAAAGACTGATACATCACTTTATCAATTTCTTTTAACTTAGTTTTTTTGAAGAACCTTTTAGCTACGCTTATGCTGAGTAGGATGTCGCGATCATTTCTGTTTGAAAATTTACCTTTTCTGAATACTTTATACCAATTCTCGAAATAATCTATAAAAGGGGAGTTACCGTCTAATACAGAACCTCCGCGCCTTAACCTTGACTCCAAAGCTTCGGCTGCTGCTTGAGCTTCACGTTTGGTTCGGAATCCTTTTTCCATTAATTGAATTCTTTCTTCGTTGACCACTACGTTTGTTCTATATCGCCAACCTGACTTTAATTTAGTATATGTTGCCATTTTGGTTATAACACTCCTTCCGGATTATGTGCTATAATAGGGCTTGTCAAATAGCCCTATTATAGGCATTTGATAATAGTGTTCTTCTTTGGATGCTATTCAAGCTCGATCACACTCAATCTTTGGTAGGGGAGAGTGTGATCTTTTTTTATCTTTCAGTCATTAAAACTTCGATACCGGACCTAGTTCTACCGATGGTATTTTTGTATTTATCTACATATACTGAATCAAATAAAGGTGCGACAATACCATCAATTTCACAATAATCTTCTTCTGACAAATCATCATAAGTTTTGTATTTCTTTTTTATATCAAAAGGTATTATCTTTTTGTTAGACATATTAATTCTCCTTTGTTAAAGCTTTAGAAGCCTTTATCTTAATCGAATTTTACTTCTACCGGTTGAGAACCTAACGAATCGTAAGTGTCAAAATCTACTGGGTCAATATAAAACTTAACTGAACTTATATCCGAGTGTGGAATAGCGACATGTCCCAATTGGTTTGAAGCTTTACTTCCTGCTTCAAGTTGTAAGGTTTCATCAGAGTACATAAACCTCTCGATTTGTTCACCATCGGATAAAATGACTTTCCCAACAGCAGCGTTATCAATTTTAAAGTCATTTTTGTTTTCTACTGTATAATCAAATTGTAAGTCATAGCCTTGATTCCCTTCAAATCCATACCACGCGTTGGCAGTTTCTTGAAAAGATTCAGGAATATCAACAAAGTTTATAATTTTAACGTTTCCGAACGTGACGAAAACATTAGGTGCCACTTCTACTTGGTTCCCCGGACTGGCTATTTTTATTAATTCTAGCTTTCCAAGATCATTATCGTTTTTGTATTGTCCAGCTTCCAAAAGTTCGCCTTTTTCAACTAACTTAGAATCTTTTTTAGGTTCACTTTCTTTAGAATTATCCTTCTCAACCAGTGCCGCTCTTGATGTCTCTTGGGCTTTGTTTTCTGTGTTATCTACGCCACACGCTCCTAAAATAAAGCCACATAGACCGACTACAGCTAGCAATTTAAATTTCATCATTTTTTATCCTCCTAATAATATATGTATTTTAATTATAACCTTCCGTCATTTAAACGGTAGGTATTTTTTTGTTTAAAATTTCATACCTATAGGAGTCATGGCCCAAACTAATTTCCCTATAATAGAAATACTGTCGCATTCGCCTTTGGTGCAATCATAAATTTGGTTATGATGTTCAGAATTAGTTGACTCGGGTTGAAGCATAATTGTTTCACCCATTTTATAAAACCTTTTTAAAGTAGCTTCTGTGTGGTTAACGCGAACAACACCAATTTCCCCATTCTCTAAGTTTGTACAAGGATCGATTAAAACATAAGCTCCTTCCATAAGAATCTTGTTCATGCTGTCTCCTTTTAATTCTAGAAGGTACGCTTCAGGATATTGCTGGTTAATTTCATAAGGCACAGATATCATTTCAGGGGTTTCGAACATTTCTAAAGGATATCCCGCAGCAACAGCACCTTTTAATTCTTTGTAAGATGATTTGCTAATAGTTTTTTGGTGTATATCATCGGCTGACGTTAAATCAGATATGTTAACTCCGAAATGATCTGATAGTTTTTGTAAATTACCACCGCGTGCCATCTTCTTTCCGTTTTTCCAATCGTTTACCGTTGAGTAGGCTATACCGGTTTTTTCGGATACTTCAGTTGCAGTTTCATTTTTTAATTCCATTAATCTGTTTAAATTTTTAGAAAAAATACTTTTTATATCTTCTGCCATTTTTGATTCTCCTTCATGAATTTCCCGTATTCGTTAATATCATAATAACGCATAAAGCATTATAATACTAGCAAAAAGAAAATGTTTTTTCGCTTTTAGCGTTAAAGTAGTTGCTTTACCGCATAAAGCGGTATATAATGAATATATCGATAAGGAAAGGAGTTATAGAAAATGACTACTAAGGATAAAATACCTTACTATTTAAAGTTCACTTTAGCCAGTTTGCGAATTAGGAAAGGCTGGACCCAAGAAGAAGCAGCAAGTAAGTTAGGAATGGGCAGGGATACGCTAAGATCCTATGAAAAAGATAGTAGCAAATTAGATTATGAAACTATTGAAAAAGTTGAAAAGGTCTATAACATTCCTCAAGATTATATTTTTTTTGGAAAAGATACCGCTTTTAGCGTTATTTTAGAAAAAGAAAAGAAATAATTAATTTAAAAATAAATATAGAAAGAAGGTAACTAAATGTCGGTTATAGAAATATTTAATTTTGAAGCATCTGCTGTAAGAACAAAACTAATCGATGAGGAACCTTGGTTTGTTGGGAAAGATATAGCAGAAATATTAGGCTATAGCGAACCTCATAAAGCTATTCAAAGACATGTAGATGAAGAGGATAGGATGAAACATCCCATCCCTACAACTAGTGGTACACAAGAAATGTTTTTAGTGAACGAATCAGGCATGTATGGTTTGGTTTTTGGTTCCAAAATGCCTAATGCTACTAAGTTTAAACGTTGGGTTACAAATGAGGTACTTCCCTCCATTCGTAAAACAGGAGGCTATCAAATTCCAAAAGATCCTATGAGTGCATTAAAGCTAATGTTTCAAGCAACAGAGGAAACGAAAGAAGATGTCGAAGAAGTTAAAAAGCGAGTGTACAACCTAGAAGAAAATAGTAGCTTGAGCCCTGGAGAATACAACTATCTCAGTAGACGTATTTCTCAACGGGTTTTCCAAATCGGTCGAGAACGTTCTTACAATATGAACAAGAAACAAAAAGCAGAGTTATACAAAGCTCTCAATAGTGAAATAGCTTCTATCACGGGTATCAAAACACGTTCTCAATTAAAAAATAAGCATTTTGATGCAGTAGTTGATTTTATAGATGATTGGGAACCGTCCAAGGCAACGACAGTAGTAGTTAAGCAATTAGAGTTAGAGGTGATTTAAATGGAGAAAAAAGTAGTTTTAACAACTGTAGAGGCTAAGTTGGTTGAACACATAATTGAACTAGTAAAGGAAAATGCGTTGACAGTTACTAATACAAAAGAAGTGATGCAGAAAGTTTATTCATATATGGAAGATAATGCAAAAATAAAAAAAGACTAACTAACTTTTGTTAGATAGCCTTTTAAGATTAAAAGAAGCTGTATCTGTATTCACCGCCGTTTTGAACAACTAAATAAAATCTGCCGATACCGTTTGCAGTAATAACTACGGGAGTCTGAGTATAATGACCGCCGAAATATTGATAACTTTGACCAGATTTATATTTTTGGAAATTAGATTGATTTACTAAAAAGACATCTGCAGCATGTTTCAAATGAACTTTTACAGAAACCGTACCTGTACTTTCAACATAAGGAACTTGAACCATAAATTAAAATCTCCTTTCATTAAGTTTTTTGATTAAATCTAGCATTAACCTTTTGGTGGAAATGGATCATTGCCATAACTATCTCTACTTTGAATTCGCCCATTTTTACCATGTATAAGTAATTCAGAGTTTTGATTCTTGCTGATTTCTCTAGCCAAATCTACAGCTTCAGCTTTAGTTCCAGTATGTTTTGTGGCCTTAGTGTTATTTGCGCCTCTAACATTCCAGCCACCATTTGGATTAGGTACTACATGTTGGTTCTTTCCCATAATTGTATTCACCACGTTTCTTTTGTATTTTAAATATTTTTGAAGGAATCACTTTTGGCGAAGGCATTCCTTACAAGAATAATATAACACATTATGTTGTGAACATCAATGCGGTTAACACCATATATAGTGTCTATAGGAGGGAATACATGAATTTATGGCAAAAAATAAAGAAGCAGTTAAAAGAAAAAAATCTAACTATTTATGAACTGACAAAAAAAGCTGGAATTGCTCAAAATACTCTCTATGAACTAAAAAGCGGAAGAGTGAGCGATTTAAGATTCAACACAGTTTGTAAGATAGCCGATGCGTTAGAAGTAAGTTTAGATGAATTTAGAAAGGAGTAATTTAAATGCAACAACCACAAATTGTTGAGTTGAACATTCTATGGCAAGTGCCAAGTGATTCAATCATTATAAAAAAAGCAGAATATGAAGAGCTAGTTTCAGCTTCATTAGCAGGCGAAACATGGACCATGAAGGATCTAGAACGGAAAACAAAGAAGAAGGCCATCTGGTTAAGAAAAAATGTGCTAGATGTACCTGAATTTAGGGAAATATTAGATGTTGATAATGGCGGGTGTACCTTTTATCCAGAAACAGGCACCGGTGAACGTTGGGCCTTTCAAGCTTCGAAGATGTCTCAGTTCTTAGATGAACACTTCCCAGACATCTACACAAGGAGCGAGTGAGTAAGTGAGTAGTGAAGTGATGCTAGCGTTTTTGCAAACTGAATACGATAAGGCTCTGGTAAGTAGTGATGTAGTTAAGAGTCTTATTCAGTTAAAGAAGACTGCAGGTAAGTATAAAAAAGAACTAAATAAAAAAGAATACAAATTGTTTATAAGTGGAATTACAGAAGCCATTAAAGAATTTGATGAAGAAATTAAAAGGGAAAAGCGTCTGTCAGCTAATCCTCATAAAAAACTTAAGGAGTGTGAATGGGATGCATATTTTTAAAAGCGTTATTCAAGCATCTAACGAATGGTTTGATTTAGAAACAGAAGAGGATAAGAAGTGGATGTACGGCTACCTTGGTTTTATGTCAGTAGCTGCAGCTTACTTGATTCTTACGTTTATTTTTTAGAAATAAAAAAAGACTAACAAATACGCACATTTGTTAGTCCAGAAATTTGAGGTTTACCACAACAAATTTAACTTAATTTTACCACTAAAAACTAGGAATTGAAAGAGACGGTGTATTTAAATGAGTGACAAATTAAAGCTAGAAGGCGTTATGTCTAAAGGCTACGGTACGGTTCCTAAACTTGTAATGCAAGATGAGGAGCTAGCTCCTGAAGCAAAAGCAATTTACGCATATATCTGTAGTTTTGCTGGGGCAGGTACAAGTGCATTCCCTGGTATAGATCTTATGTGCAAACAACTAACGATGAGTGAAAAAAGATTTCACCGATATAAGAATCAATTAATTGAAAATGGCTATCTACGAATTGAAAGAGAACGCAAAAGTGATGGCAAAGGTTGGGGAAGTAACATTTATCATTTAGTGCAAGAGGTACCAGAAAAGAAAACCGTAACAGGTCAAAACGACATGATACAGCCCGTAACAGGTCAATTTGTAACGTTACAAAACGTAACCAGACAAGACGTAACGTTACAAAACGACTGCACTAATAATAACAGCTTTAATAATAACAGCTCTATTAATAACAGTATTAAAAATAAACAACAACAACCCACTGAGGAAAAACGACCAAACTGCATCACTTCCTGGGAACAAAACGGATACGGAATGATCAGTCCGTTGAACATGGAAAAACTCGATAACTGGATAGTTGATTTTGGAGATAGTGATGAAGCTGAAGAAATTGTTTGTAGAGCAATTGATGTAGCTGCTGATCAAGGCGTTCGTAAATATGCATATGTAAATACTATTTTGAAAAACTGGGAAGACAAAGGTGTTAAGTCTCTTGACGACATTGATGCATTAGAAAAAGAACGTGAAGCAGCGTTGAAAGCAAAGAAATCAGCACCTAAAAACAATTACACTAAACAACCTATCCGTAAAGAAACAATGCCTGAATGGCACGGCAAGCCAGAAGTTAATGAGACCCCAATGGATTCAGCAGCACGAGAAGAACTGCAGGCACGGTTAAATAAAATAAGAGCCTTTAAAAAAACAGAAAGTGAGTGATAGACATGCAAAAAGATATCAACTTAAATTTATCAGAATTATCAAATGGAGCCATTCAAGAGAAGATTGATCGTGAACTTAAGAAAGTGATGCAAAACATTCTGGATCCAAACACTGATTTTAATAAAGCTAGAAAAGTTAGCATCACTATCTCAATGAGTGCTAATGAACAACGGAACTCTATTACTACTGACGTAGCCGTTAAATCAACTCTGGCTCCTCAAAAATCAGTCTCCACTACCGTATTGGTTGGTCGTAATGAGCAAACGGGACAAATTCAAGCAGCGGAGCTTTTAAGTAATGCTCCTGGTCAAACATTCATTGATGTTGAAGATGGCGTTTTAAAAACTGATACTGGAACGCCCATTGATGATATTGAAGCAGGCGATGACGGAATCATTGATTTTAATAAACGGAAAGCAACTAAATAAAAAAAAGAAATGGGGAAATGAAAAATGGAAAACATCAAAGAAGCTTTAGAGTATGCAGTTGACTTAGGAAATAACGAGGAAAAGGTAATTAAGAGTCAATCAAAAGAATATTACGACGAAAGGAAACATCAATTAGTTGAATTAGACCCTAAAAAGTACGCTAAAAGCATTAAATTAAACACTTTAACGGGTTTAGTAGAATACATCAAATCTGGAAGAGACGAACTACTTAAACAAAACTTGACTGTTCATGTGGTTTCACCAACAGAAGTAAAGGTATTTACGGAACTGGACGAAGAAAGAAGCCGAGAAGTATTTATCATCACTCAAGCGGAGCTGCCTACTTACCGCTATGCACGATTCCATTCACTTGATGAGTTTAATATCCAATTGCAATCCGTATTTGTAAAAAATGAAGATAGAGACTTGCTACTTGAATTTGCTAGTGCGGTCCACGTTGAGAAAGGTGCGACAGTATCTGATAACGGCATCAATCAATCTGTAACGATTAAAAATGGAGTGTCATCACTTGCTACCGGTAAAGCGCCTAACCCTGTTGAATTAAAACCATACAGAACATTCTTAGAAGTTGACCAACCGGAAAGCTTATTCGTATTCAGATTGAACGATGAACCAGGTTGTGCATTGTTTGAAGCTGATGGTGGGCTTTGGAAACATAATGCCTTAGCCAATATTAAAGAGTACTTACAAGACAACTTAAAAGAATTAAAAAACGTAGAAGTAATAGCTTAATAAAAAAATGATTAAGGCAGCTGTATAACTCGTTGCCTTAATCATAAATTTAAACAGTTGAGAGGTAATTAAAATGAGTGTGATAGAAATAATTTTAGTGAGTACACTAACGGCTCTTATTTTTAATTTTTTATTCGATAAATTCAAGAAAGACAGATAGAGCAGAATGAGTCCCCTAAAGAGGTAGTAATAATAACTCCAGGCACAATTTTTACATCTTTTAAATTACTTTTATTTTCATCAAAAGAGAGTTTTCTTTCAGCCATTTCTAATTTCGTTCTTTCCAAAGTATCAAGTATTAACTTCATTTTTTGTTTAAGTTCTGGATATTCACTGGTTCTTTCAGAAACATTAATTAAATTGTTTTCTACTTCATTCATTGGTTTATCTAGGTTATTTAACATCTCATTGTATGAATCGTCATAGGCCTTAATATGATCAAGTTCATTTTTTAGGTTCACAAACTCTGGAATACCTTCAAATTCTTTATATCTAGTCTGATCGTTAAACCAATGTGTGTAATCTATTTTCGCTAAACCTAATCTATCTAGATTAATTAGAGAAGATGATTGGATTGACTGGTCGAATATGTCTGGATTTGCAAGAAATAATTCGGAAAAAACCGTCTTCATAGTGTTTTCGTTACTAATAATATCAATTTTAGCTGTTGGGATTCCTGAATCTTCTTCATAAATAATTTTCAAATTTTGAGCATCTGCAGGTGATAAGTGTTTAATCATTTCTACAAAAGACGGATGAGCTGAATTATTCATTCTTGAATCCATTGAAGAAGCAATTAATTTAGCAAACATTTCACGAAGTTCTTCTTCGCTATTGTAAGTTTTTAATGCCTCTAAAGCAGGTTTTATAATGTTTTCTCTAGGCTCTTGTATACAGTCTTCAGGTATCTTTCCTAATTCGACAGCTATCTTATTGGCTGAATCAACTAAATGGCTTTTTTCTCTATTAATTTGAGCTTCATATCGTTTATCAGCAGTGCTCTCGTTAAACTTTCCGAATACTAAATACCATAGTGAGTTTAACGTTTCTAATGGGCCGGATTCACCCTTGGCTAACCAACTTACGCCTAAAGATGTTCCAACAGTTGTTAAAAGAGGAATTAATTCAAATGACATGGTAAATCTCCTTCCATAATTTAATAACTATAATTTTACACTATAAAAATTGGGATTCATATGTTTAGAAAAAATGGTAAGGAGTTAAACGATGAATATTGCAGAGTATGGACTTCAGAAGATTCAAGAAATCAAGCAAGCCACCGATTACATGGAGCGAAAAGGAATTTACTTCATGAGCTGGTTTATAAACGGCAGCAACTATGTGGTAGAAGGTGAATTCTTAGGTAAATACGTATTGATCCTTATTCAAAACGAAAAGTTGTATTTGTTTAAAGACTATAAGTGGGAGGCAATCGAAGAATGAACAAAATAAATGAAATGTCTTTTGAAACGAAATGCAAAAGAAACGTCACGAATGTAACTGTTGGCAGCGTTGTTGAATGCAAAACAATAGGCAAGCCATTTAAAGGCAAAATAGAAGTTGTTTATAACAACAGCGCCATTGTGTCTCAATCTCGATTCGATAAAACAGTCGTCAACTTTAAAGATATGAGCGTGTGTGGTAAGAAAGTAAAAGTAATCAAGCAAGTAGTTGAAAAAATAAACGTTAGCAATCGGCAAAAGGTTAGATCCCGTACTAAACCTCCAATAGCTCCGCAACCAGTTGAACAATGGGAAGCAGAAGGAAAAGTATTGATAAAAACGTATGAATCAGCAATAGAAGCTGGCAAAGACCATGGAGTTCATGATACTACCATCTATAGCTATATCAAAGGTCGTTCATCAGCTTCAGCCTTTAAATGGAAATATCAAAAAGACAAGGAATTCAAACAAAAGAAAGTGAGTGATGCTAAATGATCAAGTTTGGTGACTGGGTAGAAATTAATTGTGATTTTCCTTTTGAAAGTCCCCATTATAAAAATGGCAGTAAGTGCTTAGTGATAGAAGTGGATAAGACAGATCCAGAACTTCCGTATTGCTTATTGAAAGAAGGACGAAAAGAAACGGTGTGGGCATCAGAAAATGATGTGTTTAAGGTTACTGAGGAGGATGCAGAATGAGCGAGACGTACAAAGTAGAGGTAGATGGGAAAACAATTGAATATGGAGCGTATACAAATCATAGCCATTTCAGCGATGTGGAATGGGAAGCTATCTATCACAAAATGGTAAAAGAAAATCATCCAGGAGTATATGAGATTAAAAAAAATGATGATGACTTCATAATGACAGCAGGATCTTTAATTGGTATTGAAGAACGGTATGAAGCTTTATTAGAATTATTGCCTCAAAGTTCTTTTAGTAAAGCGGGAACACATCCGCAATGGGTGGCTGATGCAGTTGAAGAAAATACGTTAGACAAATTAATTACGCAAAATGATGTAAAAGACATGATAAAAGATGTAGATGACGTTGAAGAATTAAAAGAATGTTTGGTTAATTATTTTGAGATTATGAAATTAGTTGGAAGAGGTGCTTAAATGATTAACAACGTTGTTTTAGTTGGACGATTAACAAAAGAATTAGATTTACGCTATACAGCAAATGGAACCGCAGTTGCTTCCTTTACGACAGCTGTAAATAGACAGTTCACCAACCAAAAAGGAGAACGTGATGCAGACTTCATTAATTGTGTCATCTGGCGCAAGGCTGCAGAGAACATGGCTAGCTATACAAAAAAAGGATCACTCGTTGGCTTAGAAGGACGACTTCAAACAAGATCCTATGATAATCAACAAGGACAACGAGTTTATGTGACAGAAGTAGTAGTTGAAACATTCTCATTACTTGAATCAAAGAGTAAAAATACGGCTGAGCAATCAAGTGGAAGTGTACCTACTGGACCATCACCAGCTCCTAATCGGTCACAAGGAAGTGATGCTCCACAAAATGACCCATTTGAAAACAGCAGCCAACCGATAGACATATCAGATGATGACTTGCCATTCTAAGGTAGCCAGAGCCATGAACATCTATTCAGAAGTGACCGGTAACCGAACAAATGATAAAGGAGAACAGTTGCTCACCATAAAGTTAGACAAAAACATTCCTGGTTACATGCTAGAACGCTACCTAGATGAAAATGGACAACTTTCTGGAGAGTTTACTCTCTTCGACAATAGAATCATCACCGCACCGCAAAGGAAGAAAATACACGCTATTTTTGGCGATATCGTAAAGGCAACTGGAGACGGTAAAAGCGACTATGACATAGAGTCCATTAAATATGATATGAAACTTATCTTTTGTGAGCAAGAGAAAATAAAAATGTTTAGCTTATCTGAAAAGAGCAAAACGTGTACAGTGACCCTTGCATCACAGTTCATCACTTTCTTATTAGATTTCTGTATGGAATACAAAATAGGGTTAACGGTGCCGCCTCTTAGTTTGGTGGAGGACATCAAGCATTACCTCATCAAGTGCCTGCATGAAAGACAGTGTGCCATCTGTTGGGAGCATGGAGAAGTGCATCACGTTGACACAGTTGGTGCAGGACGTGACAGAAAACACATCGATCATACAAAACATGAGCTGATGTGCCTATGCCGTACTCATCACCAAGAATCACATACGATCGGTCAAATAACATTTGCTAAGAAGCATCACGTGCTTGGAGTAGTCATGAATGACGAACAGTTTAAGAAGTTGAAGTATAAGGGATAGCCAAATAATTGATTGGAGTGAAGAGAATGAACAAGCAATCTATTAAAAAAGAGTTGGTATGGTACGCATTGTTTGTATTAGCAGTCCTTGTTTTTAGTTATGGAGTGTTTTCTGGTGCTAAAGCAAACAGTCTAGAGAAAACGGTCATTGAGAATGAACAAGAAATAAAAGTATTAAATAAAGATTTAAAAGAACATAAAACTTTGATGCTGGAACGTGACATTAAGCTTTTAGATAAAGACAGTACGATCCAATCATTAGTGGCGCAAAATGAAGCGTTGATGTGGCGGATACCAGGAGGTAGTCAGGATGAATAAACTCCACTACTATAAAGCAGTTTTCATGAAAGACAATTATCCAAAATACGCCACTAGAGACTGGTCTAATGGTGTGACAGGTTACAAGTTCAAGTTGGACGAAAGAGTGGCTAGGGAGCTTCATTTTAGCTATATGGGGTATATGAGTGAGGACGAGCTGGACGAGAAGATGAGCGTTAAAGTTTTTAAGAAACCGCGGAATGTAAATGGATTTTAGGGGGGCAAGTAGATGGAGTATCCAGAATTTGAGTTAGGCGCTTCAAGATGTGCACAATGTGAAAAAGTCTTTGACGAAGAATTTATAACGGTAAGAGATAACCATATGATAATTAATTTTTTTCAATTCGAAAACGGTCAAGACAACATGTTTTGTGATAACTATTGCTTGGCGGAATACCTATCAGCCGAAACGATTTTTATCAAGGAGGACGAGTAGATGAAAAATAAAGAGTGGTTGAAGGATAGTTTAGCTAAAGAAATGTATAACGCAGAGATGCAAGGGATATTTAGTTCTTCTAGCATGTCAAATGTTTTGTATGAAGATATTTTTAAACTAATCGACCAACTAGACGAACCAGAAATCACCGATCCAACTATTTCCAAAAAGGAAACTGTTGAGGTGCCTGATTTTGTTAATAAGTAGATAAAGCGAAGAAAAAAAGACTTTAAATCTGCACACCAAGCAATTCTATATATAGACTCTTGCGGATGGGATGACGAAACGCATGTTGAATACAAGATATATAAGTGGTTGCCAGACAACCTTATGATGTTTTGTAAAGCTTGGGATAACGTGCCTGCACCAAAAACGCTACAAGTAATCGTTAAAAACTACGACAGAACCGTTTTCACAACGGAACTACCAGAAGACGAAGCGATGAAGTTGATTGAAGGGTGGAAGGGTAATGAATAAAAGAGAAGGTTTCGTCCAAATATCCATTGAGGAGTATGACGATCTAAAAGAAGCAGCAAAGTTTAAGGAGATACCAGCAACGATATCTAAAATAACCGTTGCTGGGTCATTAGTTCCTGAAACAGTGATAGTTGATATCGATATGTACAAATTGAAACGTCAGATATGCAATCAAAATAATATTGATCCAAATAATACGACTGTCCAGTTTTATTAAAGGGAGGAACTGTGAATGAATAAACCATTGGTTCACGCTAAAATAACGCAAGAATTAAACGAAATATATAAGTCTAAGAATGCTGATTATGGTGATGCGTTTGGTGACACATTTCAAAAGTTAGGCATTGTTTCAGCCGTTACTAGAATTAGCGATAAGACAAATAGATTAGTGTCATTAGCTGCTAAGACAGATGAAGAACGATTGGTTAAAGATGAAACCATCAAGGACACTTTAATGGACCTTGCTAACTATGCCATCATGACATTAATCGAAATGGAGAAAGATAAACAAAATCATATTGTTAACACAATCGGAAAAAACTTTACGAAAATCTCTACAGCACCGATGTCTTTATTTCATAAAAGTTGTATTCAAACAGCAGTGGAGCATGAAGAGGATAAATGTAAAGTAGATGCATACTCTTCTTTCATGCATGACTTGGCAAAAATAACAAGTAGTGATGAGTGTCCACCATCAAACAATAAAATTTCAACATATTACCATGGTACAAATCCTAACGACTAAGAGGGGGCAATCGCTTGGAATATACAGACGAAGAACTAGAAGTGATGCTGTTCAGTTACAGGCAGTTAGAAGCTCAATTAAATAAAATCCGATTGAACATATTAAGCCCTTATAGAATTTCAGACAGCAACATTGGTGGAGGTCGTTCGAGCTTTGTTAGTAACCCAACAGAAATGACAGCTGTTCGATTATCTGACGATGAAGAAATATTACGGATCAAGCAGAAAGGTATCGCAATAGAAAATACTTATGCATCACTAACCAGCGATAAGCAAAAAATGATGATGGTCTATTACATAGATCCGAATCCTTTGAAGAGAGACAAACACATAGCAGACCAATTGCACATTGATCGTTCCACGTTATGGCGTTGGAGAACTATGGTAGTCAATGTTTTCAGAAACGAATTAGATAAACAGGAGACCAGAGAACTAAGAACGTTGATACCTTCTTCTGATAAAAACTAAAAACGTTGCATAACGTTGCAGAAACTTGCAACCACGTGCAACATTTACGGTGTTAAGATGATAGCGTGAAAGAATAAGGAAAGCGATATGAACTCAATCCTTTAGGAAATAACTGTCATCAAACGACTTTCTTTATTCGTTCATCATATAGTGTTGTAATAATCGTCAGCGGAAACTGGCGATTATTATTTATGGTATACAGATAAATCCATCGTGGCGGAATAGGTAGACGCATTCACGAGCCAACGGTAATAGACCAAAAGTGCAACCATCTTAGTGAATACTAAGACTATTATCCGATGAGTTGCTGAGGCATGTAAGGTGCAAATCCTTGCCGATGGAATAAACAGCAAAGCATTCACTCGATTGAGTGGGTGCTTTCACACTAATTTAAACAACGTATCTAATTGAAGTGGGAGATGATAATCAATGCCAAACAAAAACATTAAGCGGCCGCAAGACTTTAAACGCAAGGCAAGCAAAGCTGCTACTAACCCTAAGGCTACTCAACAGGACTTCTTAGAGCTACTAACCTCTATTCGTGAGGAGAAAGACTTGGATCAGATGCAGGAGTTGTTTGTGTCTATATTCTCTATGTACGGATTAACGACTGATGAAGTTGCTGCATTACTATTCTCAACGATGCGACAGGTATTACATGAACAGCAGAACAAAGATATGTTGGCGGACAAGTTCAGCATCGATGTGACAAAGCTAGGAGCTGAAGGAGTGCTGCAGGTTCAGCGTGCCTTGCTATCCGCATACCTAGATAAGGTGAGTGCCAATGAGGCCTAAGAAGCTAGCGTTTGTTAATGGCAAGAGAGTGCTGGTCGAACATGATTCACGCAAAGAAGAGGACAGAGAATATAACAAGACAAGGTGGAAGCATCAACGTGAACTGATGTCATTCTATAACTCGAAAGCTTGGCGAACATTAAGCAAGCAAGTATTGAATGGTGACTATTATGTTTGCCGAATGTGCGGTGGAGATGCCACACTAGCTGATCACATCATACCTGTTAGGGTTGATTGGTCTTTACGATTAGTTAGGACCAATCTGCAACCATTATGTGGTGAATGTCATGCGATAAAGACTAAGGATGATGAAAAAAGGTATAACATATAGAACTATCAGCTCAATAAAGGTGGGGGATATTTTCACATAGGGTTAGAAAGTGGGGAGTAGTACCCCTACGAAGTGCAACGGGGCGCGGTTTGTGGAATCCAAAACAACGGCCCCCCTTTCCGTACCCAAAATTCCCTTTTTGAAAATATTTGAAGGAGGTGGAAAAGGATGTCAGGTAGAAAATTCAAGGTTTTAGAAAACAACAAAAAGAACTTTACAAAAAACGAGATTGAAGACCGAAAAGCCATACAAAATAAAGCTTCAGAGGGTTTAAAGACGTTGCAAAAATCTGCTCCCAACCATCTAAATCCTATTGCTCGATATGAATACGAACGAGTGTGGGAAGACCTTCAAACCCTCCCTGTTAAAAACCTAGATCGGGCAGTTTTGGAAATGTACTGTACGTGGTATGCAATTTACCGAGAAGCTGAAAAAGATGTTAAAGAAAACGGCATTTTTATGGAAGCCAGCTACCTCGAAGAAATTACAGAAAAAGATGGAACTAAAAGAAAAGAGTTAATAACTTATACAGATAAATCTAAAAAGAACCCTTCTGTATCTGTTATGAATGATGCAAGTTCAAATATTATGCGTTGTGCAAGCAATCTCGGCTTAACAGTAGATAGTCGAATGCGAATCTACACACCACCGAAAGAAGAGAAAAAACAAACGTTAGCAGATTTATTCGGATAGTCATTAGCAATCGCTAGTGGCTATTTTTAATGCAAAGGATTTGATTACGTTAACGGTAAAATAATTTTTAAATAAGGAGAAAAAGATGGATTACACAACAGAATACGCTAGAAAAGTAATTAAGGGCGATATTCTAGCGTGTAAATCAGTCATTAAGTCCTGTGAACGTCATATGAAAGATTTGCAAAGAATTGCTGATGATGATTTTCTTTATTTTTATGATGAAGAGTCAGCAAACAAAGTTATTGCGTTCATGGAGATTCTACCTGATCCAAAGACTGGACAAACGTTCCCTTTAGCAATGTTCCAAAAATTTGTTGTGGGTTCTATTTATGGTTGGCGCTTGAAAAACAACCCTGATGCTAGAAGATTTAAAAAGGTTGTTGTTAGCGTAGCGAGGAAAAACGGTAAATCTTTATTAATATCAGGCATAGTTTTATATGAATTTTTGTTCGGTAAAAACCCAGCTCAAAGTAGACAGCTTTTTACTGCTGCGAACGACAAAGAGCAAGCTAAAATTGTCTTTAATATGGTCGCTAAGCAATTAGAATCTTTAAGGAGTAAATACCCTGAAGTAAGTAAGTCTACAAAGCGCGTACGTGAAGAATTAAAGAATATAGATGATTATTCTTTTGTTCGCCCCCTTTCTCGTGAAACAGGTGGCTTAGACGGATATGAAATGTATGTTGCTGTAATTGACGAGTACGCTGCTGCTAAAACTACCGAGGTAATGGAACTAATAGAATCCTCTCAAGCTCAATTACAATCTCCTTTAACTTTTATTATTTCTACAGCTGGTTTCAATTTGAATGCACCATTTTATAAAATCGAATGGCCATATGCTAAGAAAGTTATTGATGGTGAAATACAAAACGAAACTTATTTTTCTTATATTGCTGAGCAAGATAGCATAGAAGAATTAGAGGATGAAGTAAATTGGATTAAGAGCAACCCTATTCTTGAGGTTGAAGGACTTTACGATCAGTTAACTGGTTATTTAAGAGAACGAAAAAAAGAATCACAGCTAAAAGGCACATACAACTCTGTTCTCGTTAAAAATTTTAACATGTGGCGACAAGCTAGCGAAGAGTCTTATTTATCTACTGAACATTGGGAAGCTGTTAAAAATGAGGTGCCAGAAGATATAACAGGCAGAAGAGCTTGGATAGGTGTCGATGTTGGGAAATCTAGTGACCTGTTTTCAATTAGTTGGGCAACGATGGCTGACGATCATTGGCATGTCGATAGCCATTCATTTATTGCTACTAAGTATGGTTTAGAAACAAAAATAAAGCGTGATGGTATAGATTACCTAGTCCTGGAACAAAGAGGCGAGTGTGACATTACAGAACTCGAAAGCGGGGTTATTGATTATGACTTTGTCTTTGAGTGGTTAGAGAACTTTATATATAGCAATGATTTAGATGTGCAGGGTATCTGCTATGACCCTTATCAATTTGGGCACATTCTTACGTTGATTGAAAAGAATCATCCTGAGTGGCCATTAATTGAAATTAGACAAGGAACCATGACGTTGTCTATGCCAACAAAACAATTTAGAGATGATGTTATCAATAAAAAGATAAGACACGATGGAAATGAACTTTTAACGTCTGCTATCAACAATGCAATCACATTAGAAGACAACAATGGTATTCGAATCAACAAAAGCAAGAACAGCAATAAAATTGATCCTATTGATGCTTTACTCGATGCATTTGCAATCTGTTATTTAGAATCGTTTGACGGAAGTGGCTATTGGACAGACGAGAAAGTGATGAGTGATGACTTTGGTTTTTAGGAGGAAAATACATGTATAAATTAACATATGTAGAAAGCATTGATTTATTAGTGTGTGCAATAAACGGACCACCTATAAAGAGGGAGGTAAAGGAAAAAATACGGAGTGAGCTAAAAGATAAAACTGAGATATCTAAAATTTTAGTTATTGAGGGGAGTTTTGAAGCTGTTGGAAATAATAAAGAAAGCACTTCAATTCTTAATCCTTAATATCCATACAATTTTATTGTTCGTCGGTATCGCATTTATTGCTTTAGCGGCTTTTTTGTTCAATCAAATTATAGGATTTTTAGTATTAGGGATTGCTTTAATTGTCGTTAGCTATTTGATAAATATGAGCGTTGGTTAACTAATTTTACTAGAGAGGTGGTGAGAAAAATATATGACATATTTTAAATCAATACAAGGTAACGTTGGCTATGATGACTACATCGAATCGGTGTTAGCTGGTAGCAACACACCACAGTATGTCGGATTATCTGCCTTAAAAAACAGTGACATACTAACTGCAGTATCTATTATCGCGGGAGATATAGCTCGCTTCCCAATAATCAAAAAAGACTTAGACGACAATATTGTTCAAGATGAAGAGTTGAGTTACTTATTGAATGTTCGATCAACATCAAATGCTACTGCGAGGGCATGGAAATTCGCCATGACGGTAAATGCTATTTTAACCGGAAATTCTTATTCAAGAGCTTTACGAGATCCAACAACAAATAAAATTATTCAATATGTATTTTATCGTCCTTCAGAAACTTTAGTAGAAGAAGATGTGGATACACATAGATTAACTTACACATTTACTGACTCTGCTACTGGAAAAGTATTTAATTGCAACGATAACGATGTTGTTCATTGGAAATTTTTTACGCATGACACAGTTACCGGACGTTCCCCTCTCTTATCACTTGCTGACGAGATAGCATTGCAAGAAAACGGAGTAGATACTCTTAAAAAGTTTTTTAAAAGTGGTTTTTCTAGTGGGATATTGACGATGAAAGGCGCTCAATTGAATAAAGAAGCTAGAAAAAGAGCTAGAGAAGAATTTGATTATATGCGTGAAGGCTCAACTGGAGGAAGCCCATTAGTGATGGACTCTACACAAGAATTTTCTCCTTTGGAAATCGATACAAACGTTCTTCAACTTATTAACTCAAATAATTATTCGACAGCTCAAATTGCTAAATGTTTACGTATACCCGCATATAAGTTAGCAGTGAATAGTCCTAACCAATCTGTCAAGCAGCTTAACGA
Source organism: Carnobacterium sp. CS13 (assembly GCF_016653495.1). Classification (NCBI taxonomy): domain Bacteria; kingdom Bacillati; phylum Bacillota; class Bacilli; order Lactobacillales; family Carnobacteriaceae; genus Carnobacterium; species Carnobacterium sp. CS13. The sequence continues at coordinate 1,103,931 of NZ_CP067364.1, forward strand.
AGACTATATAACAAATGATCTTCCTTTTTATTTTGATGCCATTACAAGTGAACATGGACTTAAGAATTTTGGTGAAACGGATCGTAGAAAATACCGGTTAGTGTTTGATACGAGAGCAGTTACTGGAAGGAATGTGGAAGAAGTCATTAAGCTTTATAATGGCGGAATTTACACTGGAAATGATGCACTGGTTGATCTAGGTAAATCTCCGGATACAGATCCTAACATGAAAAGAAGAAAGGCCAGTTTGAACTATGTTTGGGCTGACAAGGTTGAGGAATACCAAGATAAAAGGAACGGACAAAAACAAGTGAAGGGTGGTGATGAACAAGATGATAAAGATTAACTTGAAAGGTCCAATTGTAAACGATAGTCAAAAACGTATATATGATTGGATGGGTATGGATGCGGTATGTCCCAAAGATATCTCCGATAACTTACCAGATAATGGAGAAGAAATTGAACTAACCGTAAATTCACCTGGGGGCATAGTGGATGCTGGAAGTGAAATCTACACTGCTCTTAGAGAATATACCGGCCAAATAACAGCTAAAGTCGTTGGTATGGCAGCAAGTGCTGCTTCAGTAGTTATTATGGCAGCTGACACGGTTAAAATATCACCAACAGCAAGAATAATGATTCATAATGGCTGGAGATACGCTGAAGGTGACCATAGAGACATGGAATCAGCAAAAGAGGCTTTAACAACAGCTGATAAAGGTATCAGAAGTGCCTATATCAGTAAAACTAAGTTATCAGAATTAGAATTAACTGAATTGATGAACAAAGAAACTTACATGGATGCGCAAAAGGCGTTAGATTTAGGTTTTGCAGACGAAATTATGTTTCAAGAAGATGCAATAACTTTAGCTGCAAGTGTAGAAAATGGCCTTTTGTCTGAAACAGCTATAAATAAAGTTAGAAATATTATGGCTAAAGAAAGTGACGAACCACCTTTTATTGCTCCTGCAGTTAATTTAGAAGAAATTGCTCAAATGAAAAACGAGTTATTAAAAGAAGAAATATTAAATAGTTTGTACTAGATATTCGAAATATTATCGGATGTCTATTTTTTTACCAAAAATTAGGAGGAAAATATATGTTTAACGAAAAAGTAGAGGCTTTAAAAGCTAATATCAAGGAATTATCAGCAACAATTAATACTCAAAAAGGTGAAATCACAGCTAAGTTAAACGCTGAAGATTTAGAAGGCGCTAAAAATATTAAGGATCTACGTGAAGAAAACAAAGCGAAGTTAGAAACAGAGAAAGCGACTTTAGCAACTTATGAAGCTGCACTAGAACCCGATGGTGTATCGAATAAATCAGATGGAACTAAAAAGGTTGTTGGTGATCCAACTGATGAATATCGAAATGCGATTAATAATTTTATCAGAACAAAAGGTTACGATGTTAATGGTTTGAAAATGGAAGGAAAAGATGAAGCTATTGTTCCATATTCTGTTATTAAGAATGAAATTACTCCAACAACAGATGGGATCGTTAAACAAGATACTAAACTTGTTACTTCTGATGATACTTCATACATCCCCAGCCACGAAGTGAATACAGTAGTTGATTTGAAACGTTTCACTCGCTTAATTCCTGCAAAAAAAGGCAAAGGATCATATCCTGTTTTGAAATCAGCGACTACAAAAATGATTAGTGTAGCTGAGTTAGAAAAGAATCCCAAACTAGCAAAACCTGAATTTGATAACGTAGATTGGACAGTTTTAACTTATCGTGGTGCCATTCCGTTGTCTCAGGAATCAATTGATGATGCAGATGTTGATTTAATTAGTTTAGTAAATGAAAACGTCAATGAAATCAAATTAAACACAACAAACTCAGCTGTTGCAACAGTTATGAAAACATTTACTGCTAAAAATATCACGGATTTAGATGATTTAAAAGCGATCCAAAACGTAGAACTAGATCCTGCATATGTGATTTCTTACGTGGTCTCTCAATCGTTCTACCAATTCTTAGATACGGTAAAAGATGGTAATGGTCGTTACTTGTTGCAAGATTCTATCATCAGCCCCACTGGAAAAGTTTTTTCTGGTCACCCTATTTTTGTTATTAAAGATGAAGAATTTGGAGCGGCTGGAGACAGCAAGGCATGGGTAGGAGATATGAAACGCGCTATCTTGTTCGCAGATCGTAAAAATTTAGGTCTACGTTGGGCAGACAATGAAATCTATGGTCAATACTTGCAAGCTGTGACTCGTTTTGATGTAAAAGTAGCTGATAAGAAAGCTGGCTTCTTCTTAACTTACACAGCACCAGAACCAGTGGGGGAGTAATACCGCCACAGTCAAGAGTGGCGGCAGTAGACTATAACAGCCTGACTGTTGTTGATTTAAAAGCGTTGCTTGATGAAAGAGGCATTGAGTATAAATCAGGCGATAATAAAGCAGCATTAATTGCATTACTGGAGGGATAGGCATGAATTTAACACCGAATGAACTCCAAAACTTGAAACTTTATTGCAAAGTAGATCACGACTTTGAAGATTATTTGTTAATTGAAATGGTTGAGGGAGTAGAATTTCAAATTTGCGATGCGATTGAGCAAGGTTCTACTCCTCAATCTTTTTTAGATGATGCTCGTTTTTCATTGGCTGTAAAAAAACAAGTGAAAGAAGAATATGAGCACCGCGGTTTATCTGCTGATTCTGAACGCTATCCATTGGCTAATGGTGTTTTAAACATCATCCACCAATTGCGCTACAGAAAGGTTGAGGTAAATGATCACTAGAAATATGAATGAACGTATTACTTTTTTTGTCATTAAAAACGGTGAAAACGAAGATGGCGAAGTTATCCCTGGACAAAAAGAAGAATTGTTTTCTTGTTGGGCAGAAGCTAGCAAGGCTACTGTTAAAGAGTTTAGAGAACGGACCACTCAAGACATGGCCGGTGAAGGAATCAAAAAACGGAAAGATACTATTATATTCAATATCCGTTACCAACAAAAACGAGTAGTTGATTCAACTATGATGATTGAATTTAGAGGGAATGACTATGAAATATTAAATGTTGAAACAGACTTTATGAGAAAAGATTTCAGCATGATAAGCGCGGTGATGATCGAATGACAACAGGAGCAGATGATGTTCTTGCTAACCTTACGAAGCTGCAGCTCAATAACAAAAGAGCAGCTCGTAAAGCAGTAGATGAAGGTGCACAGTTGTTTGCTAAGAATTTAACAGCAAATACTCCAATTGGAGAAACGGGAGAGATGGCTGCAAGTGTAGAAGTTTCTGGTTTTAAAGGCGCTAATCAAGGTTTAATTGAAAAAGATATCGGATATAACCATGCCGTCGGGAATCGAGTTCACTATCCAGACACGGGAACAATTTACCAAAGCGCTCAGAACTTTGTTGAACAGACCATTAATCAATCTACACCGCAAGTGCAAGAAATATACAGAGAACAAATCATGAAGGGGTTGAAGCTATAATGTTGGCCGAAACAAGAGCTTATCGTTTATTGGCGAATGATAGTGAACTCAATTCTCTTTTTGATGCATTGAGAGGCGATAAATTTGATAAAACAGGTCAGTATATACAAGGCATATTCCTTGATGACATTCCTGATAATTTCAAAAAAGTAGAATCCGCTCCTTTTATGCGAATAAATCCGATCGATGAAAATCCAGCAATTTATTCAGACGATGAAAACCTTGCTGAGGAACAAACGATACAGATTGACTGGTGGTGCACATCGGCTAGTCAATCGCTACAAATAAAAAAACTTGTCGATAAAATTTTAAAAAGAAATGGACACATTCAATATTATTCAAAGCGATATAAAGACCCTGATATTAACCTCAAAATGAACGTGAGGAAATATAGGGTCTTTGATTTTGACTTAGAAAACTAAAATTAGAAAGAGGTAGAAAAAATGGGAAAAGTAAAATTTGGTTTAAGCGCAGTAGAATATGGGAAAGTTGATTCAGATAACACAGTAAAAGTAACGAACAAGTTGCCGGGGGTAAAAACAGCGAAGATCAATATCACAAATGAATTAGTAACGGTTATGGCTGATGATGGTCCGTATGCAGTTCTATCAGGAGGTATTACAGATACTCAATTAGAACTAGCTGTTTTAGATTTAGCTTCTACAGCTCGTGTTGATTTCTTTGGGATCACGATTGAAAACGGAGTGGAAAAATATAACAAAAACCTAACTCCTAACGACATTGCGATTATGTTTAAAACAAAAATGGAAGATGGAAAAGCCGTTTGGTTTGGTCTTTTAAAAGGTAAGTTCAATATTCCAGGATTCGATGGAGCGACAAAAGAAGGAACCCCTGCACCAACTACTGATGCGACTACTGGTCAATTTGTTGCTCGTGGAGATGAAGAAGAAGGCGATATTTTATATATTGGTCGTGAAGACAATGAAGATTTTGTTTTTGAAGACTTCAAGCAAATGGTATTCCCAAGTACTCCGGAGTTGCCCTGAACCTCCTCTTTTTGAAGAAGAGGAAGAACCAGAAGAAGAAATAACAGAATAAACGTGAAAGGTTAGTCATTTGACTAGCCTTTTTTATTTGAATTATAGGAGGAAAAAAGATGGTAGCAATTGAATTGACGATTGATGGAAAAGTTAAGAAGTTTGAAAAGAAAGAGCTGTTCGTGAGAGAAAACATTGCTGCGATGCAGTTTAGTTTTAAGCAAAACAAATACTTAAATAAAGAAGATCAAACCTTGGAGGATATTGAAGAAAATCAAAAAAACTTTGCTGACTTTATCTCGTATGTCTTCAATCGATCCTTTACGGCAGAAGAGTTTATTGACGGTTGTGCTATAAAAAATAAAGCAGTAGCTGAAGATATTTATATCGAATGCCTTGGAGGAAAAAGCGACGACGAAAAAAAGGACCAAGCCTAACCATTGAGGAAGGCTATCAAAAAATGAAAGAACTCATTAATAGTCTGATTAAAAGTGGCTATAAGCTTCCCGAAATATACGGAATGACATTAGCTGATATCGACTTCCTAATAGAAGTTTCAAATGTTGAAGCAACCAAAGAAGAGGAATTAGTAACGTTAGACCAAGCGTTCCCATTCCTGTTCTAAAAGAAAGGAGGTAAATAATGAGTGGTAATTTAGGCCATATAGCAGCAACGGCCACATTAAATATTGACCCGTTTCAACAAAGTACCAGGGTATTAGGAACACAAATACGATCGCTGGATAAAGCTTTAAAGGCACAAGAAACAGCTTTTAAAAACAATGGGAAATCACTTAATAGCATGAAAGCGACTTACACCCAAACCGGACAAAGTGCACAAGCTTATAGTGCGTTGTTGACCCAACAAAAAGCTAAGTACGATGAACTTAAAAAAGGCATTGGCGATGTGAGCAAAGCCACCGCAGGACAAAAGACAGACTTATTAAGTGCTGAGGCAGCAATGAATGGCACCGCCAGTAAATTAGAAACTCTTACTGGTAAATATAATGACTTAGGAAAAACGATTGCTATTCAAGAATCGAATTGGACTAAAGTTGGAACCAGTTTACAAGCCATCGGAGACAAAGGAAAGAAAATCGGTGATGGACTAACTAGTTTTGGGAACAAATGGACCATCGGTGTTACGGCGCCTATTGTTGCAGGAGTCACCGCTAGTGTTAAGGCTGCAATTGACTTTGAATCTGCCTTTGCAGGCGTTAAGAAAACAGTCGATGAAGCTGTGGATTCAAACGGTAATGTAACGATGTCTTATGCCGATCTAGAAAAAGGTATTCGTAATATGGCAAAAGAGTTGCCGTCTAGTGCTGTAGAAATCGCAAACGTTACTGAAGCAGCAGGTCAATTAGGTATTCAGACAGAAAATGTATTGTCATTCTCTAAAACAATGATTGATTTAGGCGAATCGACAAACATGTCGGCTACTGAAGCAGCAACTGCTTTAGCTAGGTTCGCCAATATTACCAAAATGAGCCAAAACGATTTCGATAAATTAGGAAGTGCAATTGTTGATTTAGGAAATAACTTTGCTACAACTGAAGGCGAAATCGTAGCCATGTCACTTAGGTTAGCAGGTGCAGGCTCACAAATCGGTATGAGTGAAGCTGATATTCTAGGTCTTTCTACTGCTTTGAGTTCAGTTGGTATAGAAGCAGAAGCTGGTGGTAGTGCTTTTAGTAAAATCATGGTTGAAATGCAATTGGCAACGGTAAAAGGTGTTGGTGCATTTGATGATTTAAAAGGGGCGGCTGAGAGAAGCGGTGTTTCTTGGGAAGCAGTTAACCAGGCTTATATGAATGGCGGGAAAGAGTTAACGGATCTATCAAATAAGATGGGTCTTGGAAGCAAAGGCTTGAAAGACATGTATAAAATAGCTGGTGATGCTGAGGCTGCACTTGAAGATTTTGGCTATGTTGCTGGAATGAGTGGAGATCAATTTGCTGCAGCATTTAAAGACGATGCTGTAGGTGCAATTGCCGCATTCGTTCAGGGTTTAGGACATGCTGAAGATAAAGGAACAAGCGCTATTGAAATGCTAGACAATATGGGTATTTCAGAAGTTCGGTTAAGGGATGCTCTCTTACGTGCGGGGAATGCGAGTGAACTATTCGGAACTGCAATCGAAACCTCTAATAAAGCTTTTGGAGAAAATACGGCTTTAACAGAAGAAGCTAGTAAACGTTATGAAACAACGGAATCAAAACTCAAAATTTTACGTAATCAAGTTGTTGACACGGCGATTGAATTCGGTGGTCCATTTGTTGATGCTTTGCGTAATGGCTTAGAAGCTGCTGAACCCTTAATTCAAACTCTAGGAAACTTAGCTCAATCCTTTAGTGAAGCTAGTCCTGAAATGCAAGGAACTATCGTCAAAGCGTTCGCCTTCACTGCTGCAATAGGTCCAGCAAGTAGTATTTTAGGCAAGTTTATCAGCATTGGTAGTGGCGGACTGTCTATGATGGGAGGGCTTGCTAAACATTTTGGAGTAGTAAGTGGAACGGCTAAAGCTAGTTCTGCAGCCTTTGAAATTGCGGCGGATGGAACATTGAAACTATTAGGTGGAACAGAAGCTTTGAGTGCTGGAATGGTAGGTGCTTCCGGAAGCTCTGCTGGCTTAATTGCTTCGATTGGTGCTATTGCCCCAACTCTGCTAGTGGTAGGCGGTGTAGTTGCTGCAGGAGCGGTTGTATGGAAAGTTTGGGGAGAAGATGCATGGAAAGCAGGGGAGCGAACACGTAAGTGGGGCACCGACGTTGGTGAAAGTGCAGACAAAGCCTTGAATGAATTCCAGACAATGTCTGATGAAGCTAGCCTGGCAACTGACTTGATGGCTTTTAACATAGAAGAAGGAACCACTAGAGCTGTTGGTGCTTATGAGGGCATGTCTAACAGCATTAAAGAAGACATTCAAGAAACGATCTCTGAAACAGAAGAAGGATTGGCTGGTCTACCTGAATCAGTAAGAAAAATTGTCGGAGAGTCAATGACAGAGGGAATGGCTGAACAGACCAAAATGATCGCTGAAGTGGATAAAATACAATCAGCGATTACAGGAATATATGAAAATGCATTAGCTGAAAATAGAGAAGTAACCGATGCTGAATTAACCGTCATAGAAAACTATCATTCTCGATTAGCTGAAATCAGAAGTGAAACACTTCAACTGAGTGCTGAAGAACAACGAAGTGTGCAGGCCGTTATGGCTAATGATCTGAAAGAATTTTCTGCTGAACAGTTAAGGCAACGTATAGAAATGTTACATGAAGAAAAAACAGCTATTCAAGCTGGTTATGCTGAACAAGCTGCACTATTAGAAGAGCAACGAACAAGCGGGAAAATTAGTGGACAGGAGTACAATGATGCGATGTCTGCTTTACGTATTTCTGAGTTAGAAGACTTGAAAGAAATAGGCGCTGAATATATTAAAGTTTGGGAAGAACAAGGTAATGTTCCTGTGGAAGTTCAGAAGAAAATGCTTGCTGATATGGGACTTAATTATGATGAAATTCAAGCTAGAATCGAATTAGCTAACCAGAAAATAGACCAATCGAATCAAAGCATGATTGAATCATCAAAAGGTGCTTCTGAAGAAGTTCGTGAAGCGAATGAAGCTTGGAACGGTATGATACTTGATGAAAAAACCGGTGAAGTTAAAACAAACCTTGATGAAGTTATTACTGAAGCCAGCCAGTCTGAAGAAGGTTGGAACAATCTTGAATTTATCATGCAAAACGCTGAATTAGATACTAACGCTAAAGAAAAAATTATGGAAGCATTAATGGCTAATGGTAAATGGTGGGAAATGGACTTCCCCACTCAATTCGCAGACGTTGAAACAAACGCTGGGGAAACCGCAACTTATTTCTTGCAGTCAAATTATGATTGGGAAAATATGGAATACAAAGATCAGATGGCTATTTTAAATACCAATACCCCCGAAACGCTTAAACAAGCATTAATGGATACAGGTGTTTGGAATAATTTGAGTCCATCTGAACAAGAGATGATCATGACTACCACAGCTGGCGCTGCTGCAAAACAAGCATTAATCGCAACAGGTCAATGGGATTCTTTAAGCCCAAAGCAAAAAGAAATGGTTGTGACAAGTAATTCCACACAGAAAGCATTAGAAGGCGTTCAAGCTGCTAGTAGTTGGAACGGTAAAGAGTGGGTACCCAAAGATATCCGAGTCGAGACAAACGCAGCAACAGTTGCTAGTTCTGCTCAAAGGTCGATAGACGGAGTGGTTGGTAAAACAGTTACGATTAAAACCATTAAGGAAAATATTACCAGCTACCAAACCATTCAAAAGGGAGCTTTAGGTGGACCTAGATTAGCTAAAGGAACGAATTTCCATATTGGTGGGCTTGCTACATTAGGTGACGGTGGAAATCATGAGCCTTATTTAACTCCGCAAGGTGAATTTGGTATTTCACCTAATGTAGATACCCTATTTAATTTGCCAAGAGGAACTAAAGTTTGGCCGACAATAGAAAAGTTCAAAGCTGCAATACCTAAATTTGCAAATGGCACTGATATTGCTGACACAAAAATAATGAACACATTAAGCATGATGAGCAACGTTACTAGAAACAACGGTAACAGACAATCTACCGCAAATAATTCTGAAACGGCGCGAGAATCGTCCTCTCAAACAGTGGTTTCACAACTAATTGCAAGTCAAAATGCAATTTCTAGCTTATTAACAAACTTATTAAATAGTGAAGGAAGACCATTGAATATTAATCTTGACGGTCGGAACATGGCAAGTATTTTACTACCAATTTTAGACAAACAAAACGGACAACTAATTTATGATACAGGAGAAGGTGTAAATATATGAGTGATGGATTTAGATTAGGACTAATCATAGATGAAACTGATATCTTTGAGAAATGGGGAATAAGAGTAAAAGATAGAAAATATCTTAAGCCAAACAAAAAGAAAATTTTAGAATATATTCCTTATTCAAGTAAGACTCTAGATTTTAGTGAAATATATGGTGGTCCTTCTTATGAAGAGCGCTCATTGCAATACACCTTAAACTTGATTGGTACACAGCCAAATAGAATAGCAGCCGAATTTTTGGATACAGAGTTTACTAATTTTATTATGTCCAAACCACAATTTAAACTTATTGATGAACTATTCGACGGCTATTATTTTTTAGCGGAAGTAAGGACAGGTACAGATTTTAGTCCCCTTTTTAGCTATGGTGAATTGACAGTGGTATTTAATGCCTATCCATTTCGGATAAAAGAGGCAAAAGAAGGTAGCCCTTTTTGGGATGATTATTCGATCCTTGATTACTATCAAGAAGTAGAATTTACTGTTTCTGGAACAAAAAAAATTGAATTAATGAATAATGGTTCAGAAAGAGTTTATCCAAAAGTTAACTGTTCTAGCCCGATGACAATCAACAAAGGAAATACCCAGTATAATTTCCCGGCAGGATCTTCTACTTCGTTAGATTTTTCATTAAGTACAGGCATGAATGGTTTAACAGTTACTGGAAATGGAAAGATTGACTTTGAATTCCATAAGGAGTTGATCTAATGTTTCGAGTCAATTTAATTAATGGAGATGATTCAGAGGTTATTCATAATGACATAACCAGTAGTTTAAAGGTATTTGATGACACGCTTGTAGAAGGTACTGAAGGTATAGACACTTATAGTTTTTCTTTAAATATGGATAATCCGGGATACAATCTTTTGTATCCTTTTAAAACGTTAATTCAAATAGTTAACACTAAAAAAAACAAAGTTGTTTTTGATGGATTCATTAAGAGGTATTCAGCAACTATGACATCTGATGGAGTATACAAAAGAAATGTAACAGCTTATCAAGGAATTGGTTTGCTCAAACAGACTAAACAAATATATGGCGAGTATCATGATCTTACCCCAAAACAATTTTTGCAAGTGATGATTGATGAACACAACCGTCAAACAGATGGTTGGAAGAAGTTTTATTTAGGAGAAGTTACTGTAACGAACTCGACAGACAACGTATATCGATTCCTAGACGAAGATTCAAACACTTATGATGCAATATATGAAAAGCTAGTCAATCGATTGGGCGGAGAATTAAAAGCGCGTTTAACGGATGGTAAGTGGTACCTAGATTGGAAAACAGCATTTGGAGAAACTACTCAAACAGAAATTAGAGTTGGAAAAAACTTAAAAGATGCTGAAAGAGATTTGGGAACTGACAACGTGGCCACTCGCTTTTTTATCTATGGTGCCGATTTTGAAATCGGTATAATTGATCGTTTTGAAAACACAGACGATGGACAAAAAGCAGTTGTTGAATTCGGAGAAAATATGAGAGATATTCCTAAATCAGAACTTCCTTCAGGAGCAACTGTAGGAAGTTATATCCTCTATCGAGAAGATGCCATATTATTAGGGAATGAGAACTCTAAGCCCTATCTAACTATTGGTGAAGTGAATAATGGGAAAGATTATATTGATGATCCAGTTGCTTTTTCTCAGTTTGGAACAGTTGTTGAATCTGTTAAGTTTGAAGATGTAACGAATAAAACGAACTTGATAAACAAAGGGCAAGCATACGTTAATTCGTATAATCAAGTAACTGACAGTAATCAAATTACTGCATTAGATTTATCGCTAATCAATCAGGATATTGATAGCTTTGAAGTATACAATTATTACCCGTATAACAACCCTGGTATTGCAGAAAACAATTTAGTTAGGGTTATAGAGAAGCGAACCAGTTTAAGCAATCCTCAAAATGCTAGTTTAACTATTGGGGATAAATTTATAAAAGCTAGTAAATACCAATCAAATATGAATAAAACTAGTAAAGCAGTTGAAGAAGTTAGGAAGACAGTAACGAATCAAAATTTGCGTATTTCCAAAGTAAACTCAACTGTTTTATCTGTCAGCAATGAAGTGAAAACAATTAATACAGCAATTAAAAGTATTAATACTAAAATTGGTGATGCAGATATACCAGGGCTCCAAGTTGCCATTAATAACTTAAATACTGTGGTGGATGAACTAAATTTGTCTATAGGTAATATACCTAATTATGGTTTAGCCACCATCACTGAATCAGGTTTAATGTCGAGTTTTGATAAAGTGAAATTGGAAGGTATTCAATTAGCAACAGGAACAAAAGATGGTTTATTGGTAAAAGAAGATAAACAAAAATTGGATAGAATCATAGCAAATCAGTCCATTGATTTAGATCAGTTTATGGCTGATTTTTTAGCGTTGAAATTAATTGTTGATGATATGAACACAACAGAATAAAGGAGTGATACATTTGGCAGAAACAACAGAACAATATAAAGCTAGAATCGCACAAATTAAAAGTAGCATAGTGAATGAACCGTACATCAAAAAGATGCGTGATGATATCGCTGAAGGTATTTCTAAAACAGGCAACCGGCAAGCGGATATTGAAGACCAATTCAAAGATGTTATCGAAGGGACAACAGGAAAAGACGTTATTTCAGCACCAGAAATAATCGCAGCACGCAAGGGTGAAGCTAGTTTAAATGCCAGACTGACAAAAAACGAGCAAGAAACTACCGCGCAGCTTCAACAAACAATGACACAAACCGAATTCGATTCGTGGGTAGCTACTTTATTAGATGGTGGACCATCTATTTTTATGGATTCGTTGAGTGAATTGAAATCGACATATCCAAACGGTTCATCCGGTGTCGCTTTAATTAGAGAAACAGATCCCGCTCGTATTTATGTATGGAATGGTTCTGTTTGGAAATATTTCGGTGATTATCAAGGGATAGAAATTAAAGATGGAACGGTAACTTCTGAAAAATATGCAGAAAAATCAATTGACTTTTTAAGGCATTCCGAATATGTACCGGTCATCCATAAAAACAGACCGATTAATCTTTTCGATTACGATAAAGTGGTTACCGGTTATTATATTGATCGAACTAATGGTACGAGAATTAAAAACCCAGATTTCTCGGTATCAAAAATTAGAATTGATGGTTCTCAAACATATAGCACTAGGAAGCACGTTCATGCTGTTTTTAGAGATGGGGCTAATGATTATATAAATGGGACAGCTTACAGTATAATGGACTCTGTTCAAGCTCCACCTAATGCAAAATATATAGAATTTTCAACCGCGAATAAAGACTTAGGAGAGCAGATGTTCGTAGTAGGGGATATTCCCTTGAGTTTTGAATCTCACTACAGCAAGTTGAAAATTGCAGCTAAAGATTTGGTGAAGGATTCAACCATAACTGAAGATTTATTATCATCTCCGCTATCAAAAAAAATAAACGAAACTTATAAGTTGCAACCTAATCAGATAATCGCCGCTTTTTTTGAAGACAATCCTTTTTGTTCGCATACCGAAAAATTTATTGGCGATAGCATCGCTCATGGTGCGGGCGGGACTGGGTTTGCGACAAACGGAGAATTGATTCCTGGAACAAATGTTAAAACTAATCCGAATGGTCATTGCTGGGCAAATAGTTATCGTGATTTGATGCAAAATTGGCAAACGTACTATAACTTTTACAGATGGGATAGCAAATATACAACTATACTATCAACGGCATACACTACACCATCTATAGCTAATCGTTGTTTCAACAACACAACAATAGAAAATTTAGTTGAATTTAGTTTTAAATCAGATGCTTTTAAAATCCAATATACAGAAACACCTTCTAGCGGTATAGTTGAGGTATATTTAGACGACGAACTAGTTGTTGAAGTCGATTCTTACGGAGCGAGTACAAAACCAGGGGTAACGATTGGATTTAGCACCACATACGGAGAACACAAAGTTATTTTGAAAGCCACAAACAGAAGAAATAATTTGTCGACTAACAATAGATTCTATTTTGAAGGAAATAACCCCCTGCACAAAACAGTGATTAAAAACTATGCACAAAGCGGTATAAATGTGACGACGGTTAAAAACCAATTGCCCACTCTTGTTGAAGAAGATGACGACTTGATAGTCATTCAAATCGGAACTAATGATAGGTCGCGAATACAGCTTATTGGTTTTAAAAGTACGCTCCGAGAAGTTGTTGAATACATTATTAATTTAAATAAAAAAGTCATTTTGGTTAGTCCTCCACCTGTTCCAGATGAAAAGCCTACCTATTTTACAACATATCAATTAGATGCTGCTATCCGTCAAATAGCAAACGAATATAATGTGGGATATATCAGTAACTACGATAGTATTATGCGTTATTGTGAATACACAGACACTCCAATCTCTGAGTTGTTTGCGGATGGATTGCATCCAAATGATGCTGGATATGACGTTATATTCAGAAATTATGTTAGAAAACTAGAATTGCATTATCCAGTTGACGGTATTGTAAAACCATCCATATGATTTTATTGTTGATTTGGAAATTATAGATAACAAATTATCTGTTAGCGTTACCCCGAATATAAAAGGTAGCCCGACTAGAGTTATGAACTTTTACTCAAAAGGAGAAGTGACTTTTGCATATCTACCAAGTGTTGGCAAGTCTGTTTACGAAAATTGGCCTTTGAACCAAACTGTGCGTTAACTGAAAACGAAAAAGGAATAGCGCAAATCGGCTATTCCTTTTTAAAAAAGTGTTATAACATGGTATAATAAAGTGAAGTTGGTGAGACATACATTGCTCACTGTACACCTCCTCAGCGGGAGGAGGTGGCTTTTTTTTATTAAGCTAAATTATCAGATATCGGAACAATCGAACCTGTTTGTTTAGTTATATTTAATTCATTGCTTATCACATTGAATAAGTATTTTGCTTCAGTAGCCAAATTACCTATGTTAGACTCTTCTTCTGCGTTTTTATATATCTTAGAATCAAGGACATAACAATTTAAGTAGTATGGGTTACCGAATAAAGCTTCTTCTTTAGACGTAATGATATTGGTTGCAATAATGTGATACTTTTTGTCAATGGATCCATTCCATAATCTCAAAGAAATATTGTCCAATCGCTCGTCGTAGTGTTCTAAGCTGTTTCTTGTTCTGGCATTTTTAATTTCGTGAATACGATTCATATCAAAGTATTTTTGAAGTTCAATTACTCTGTTTATACGATAGTCATATTTATATTTTGCTTCGTCTTTTTTGCGTGGCGCTGCAAACAATATTTTTTTTATATTAGCACTATGAACTTGAATGGTTGCAATTCTAGTAAATACTTCTGGTTGGATAAAAAAGTATTTATCAGGGTTGTCTTTAACATATTTAACACCTTTTGTACCCAAGTTAGTACGATTAACGATTGATTCAATTTCATCAAAGATCCTTATTATTTCTGAAGAAAGAATATAGATCTCTTGCAAATAAGTGTCTATCATTAAGTTGTGTTCAGGCAAATCGTTTTGCATATTTTCACCTCCTCTCGTTATAAAGTATATCAGAGGAATTGATATATGACAGAAAAATATGACAGGTGGTGTTGAGATGAGTGAAAAAGAAGAGAAAAGTATTTTTTATGTATACCAAAGAGAAATAGGTGATATAAAAGATATATTAAAACACATGAAAAATGGGGAAATAACGGAGTTTACTGATGCTAAAATGCATGGGTCTTTATACACCAACGCTAAAAATGTAGAGGATAAACTAAATGATTTGTTAAAGAAAATAGACAAAGACTTACCTTCAATAAATGATGAGTTATCAGAGTTATTTTAATACAAAAATAGTCAGAAAAGGTTGTCCATCCGGGCAGCCTTTTTATATTGAGAGAGTAGCCTACGGGTTGCTCTTTTTATTTACAAGAAAGGTGGAGGTGAAATGAAGAAGTTATCGCGAATTTGGTCTTTCATTACAGAACGATGGAGTTCCTATATCTTTTCAATAACGTCAATTGGTTATGGATTATTGCTCTATTTTAATCCGTCTCTTTTAACGCAAAACGATGCTTATGAGTTTATGAATCGTGCACTAAGCTTTTTAGGTGGAGCAGGTTTAGGGATCATATTCATATTTTTGGGGATTGGCATGTTGGGCGGTACAACTTTTAACATGAGACTGCTTAGAATAGGAACATTATTTTTACTATTATCGGTATGGCTGATGTTGGTGCTTGTATTCGGAATACAATTTATCCAAGGCACTGTTAATGCTGGTTGGTTATTTACCCTATCGATTGCCATGAATAGTTTAAATGTGGTATTCGCTGGGAGGAATAAAATGTGAAGTTAGAAACGTTACTAACGATATTAGGGCCAACAGCAATTGCTGGAATATTCACTTATTTTGGTGTTTTTAAGAATGCTAATAAAGATGAAAAAGTCAAAAAGCTAGAAGGAGATACAGATAAAGAAAAGTTTTATGTTCAGCAATCTTTAGATAGACAAGATAAAGAAATTGAGCGACTTTACAAACGTCTAGTCACTACAGAAGAAAAAATTTCTGAACTAGAAAAAAAGGTCGATGAAAAGGATAAAGAAATAGAAAGAAAAGATAGAGAAATTGAACGCGCAGATGAAATCATCGAAGGGTACAAAATTATGATTGAAATTAAGGACGAAAAGATTGAAGAGCTTGAAGCAGTAATTATTACAAAAGATGACATTATTGCCACATCGAAAGGGGATATTTAATGATGGAAGAAATTTTAATGACGTTAATTTTATCGGCAATTGGAGGCAGCGTGGTCGTTTCCGGAATTACCGAAGTCGTGAAGCAAAACAGCAAACTATCTGGTATTTGGGTGATCGTATTTGCGCTCATTACAGGCGTGGTGCTATTCGGTGTAATCGCATTGGTATTTGCTTTACCACTAGCTGAATCGTTGCTGATAGGTTTCTTAACCGGTTGGGCAAGTGTTGGAGCATTTAATTCTTATAAGCAATCAAAAGGAGGAAATTAAACATGAGCGCATTAACAGAAAACTTCATTAATAAAGTAAAAGGAGGGGCTACTCAATTGTGGTCCGTCTACAAAGTTTTGCCTTCGGTGGCCATTGCACAAGCAGCATTAGAAAGCGCGTGGGGTCAGTCAAGTTTAGCCACTAAGTATAATAACTTATTTGGTATTAAAGGTTCGTATGGGGGAAACGCAGCGAACATGGCCACGTGGGAAGTATATGGTGGAGTCACCTACAATATCACTGCTAATTTTAGATCATATCCAGATTGGGCAACTTCTATTAAAGACTATGGTGTGTTTTTAAATGTAAACAGCCGATACAAAAATGCATTAGGTTTAACAGACTATAAAAAACAAATCAAAGCTATTCACGAAGCTGGATATGCTACGGATCCCCAATATCAATCTAAAATTATTTCTATCATTGAAGCTAACAACTTAGTTCAATTTGATAAACAAGTTTTAGGAGGCACGGTATCAGCCCCAGTAAAAGAAACACCAACAGCAACTAAGCCATCAAGTAATAAAATCACCGACACTAGCTACACTGTTAAGTCTGGTGATACATTATCAGCTATTTCAACTAGAAGTGGTGTGAGCGTGGATAATTTGGCTAAATGGAATGGTATTAAAAATAAAAATCTCATTCAAGTAGGACAAAAATTAACACTTAAAGCACCAGCTGCAAAGCCAGCAGCTTCAACTAATAAAACGTACACTGTTAAATCAGGAGACACATTAAGCGGCATTGCTTCTAAAAACGGAACAACTGTAGCAGCATTACAAAACTTGAATGGTATTAAGAATGCAAACTTAATCAACATTGGCCAAGTTATTAAATTGACGGGTGCATCTGCTCCTGCAGGCGGAACATATATAGTCAAGTCCGGGGATACATTGAGTGCCATTGCTCTGAAAGTTGGATCAACTACTAAGAAGCTACAAGACAAGAACGGCATTAAAGATGCTAATAAAATTTATGTAGGTCAAAAAATTAAATACTAATCAAAGTAAAACCCTATCTCAATTAAGAGGTAGGGTTATTTTTAAACAAATCCATGTACAAACGTATGTTCTTTATGTATAATATATCTATAGTCCTCTAAAGATTATATAAGCTAATTGGTTAAGAGTGCATTGTATTCTTAACCTTTTTTTGGTTTACTTAAGTAGCTTATATAAATATTCGGAGGTAATTTAATGGCTAAAAATAAAAGAGTGAAATTTTATTATTTTCATATACTAGCTTATAAGAATAAAGAAGTTAAATTTCTTGAGCTACTACCTTTATTAAATGATATCAAATCAAAATATGACGGCAGTGAAGATAGGTTTGTTTATGAATACAAGGGAGAAAAAGCCAAATTAGCATATGTTAGTTTACCTTATGACAATGATAGCTATTGTCAGCTAACTTTTGAAAGACTAAGAGACTATAATTTCCCAGTCAAAACGAAATTAGTAGGGGATTCAGAAGAGCTAGATTTATCTTCAGATGAATTTTTAGGAGAAGAAGTTACGGTATTATATGATTCAGTTAATTCTGTAATGATGATACAAAACAATCGTGATTCATTAGGGTATAAAGCAATTGAACTATTTTTGAATAGTCTCTTACAAGAACAAGAGCAAGGAATTACAATGACGTTAATGCTAATTACAGAAAAAGATCCATATAAAAGGGCTAAAAGATTAATTGGAATGAAAGACGTTTTATTTAAGGGAAACATACAACTTGTTGAGACAGGAAATGGACCAGTTGGAGATTTAATAGATGCAATCAAAGGAGAAGTAACTTCGGCAGATGCGGATATTCTAGATGTAGAGGTACGAATTATATCCAAGAATAAAAAAACAAGTACAAGAGAGTTCATTCCTGATACAATTACGAATGAAATCCTTTCCTATAGCAAGAAAGATGGCGTTACTAAATTGTATGTCAAAGGGAGAAACGTGGATGGTTTAATAGACGAAGTGAATTTAATTGAAAATAAATTATTTGATAGTTATAATTTTAACTTTAAAGAAAACAAAAAACTAAATAAGCATTCAATTTACTCTGAAATGGAAAAATTATATAA
Source organism: Carnobacterium sp. CS13 (assembly GCF_016653495.1). Lineage (NCBI taxonomy): Bacteria > Bacillati > Bacillota > Bacilli > Lactobacillales > Carnobacteriaceae > Carnobacterium > Carnobacterium sp. CS13. The sequence continues at coordinate 1,122,353 of NZ_CP067364.1, forward strand.
AGAAAAAGGAAAAGTAAAGATACAAAGAAATGGATAGTGAGGTAAATGAGTTATAGAAGAAGTATCATAAGAAAATACCGTTTTCTATTATTTTATATTATTACATTTATAATTTCGGTTATTTTAGCGAATTACTTAAATAAAATAGGAATAAATGAAAATCTGTTATATTACTATGATTTTGTTGGTGATATATTAAATTTTTCTTCTATATTAACAGGTTTTTTGGGAGCTGTTATAAGTATACTAACTTCTATATCAAAAAGCTCTCCAATAATAACTAGAATTCTAAAAAATAAAAAAGCATTAAAGCAATTTATTTGGTGTATGGCCATACCTTTTTGTTCTGGAATTTTTACAATCATTGTCTCTATGTTCTTTAGGATTTTGTTGCAAAATCCAGACTCATTCAATATGATGATTAATATTAATGTATTATTGCTTTTCATGAGTTTGTTTTTTGTTTTTTCTAGTGTATTAATGACTATTATCATATTTTATATATTCTTCTTAGACGGTTATGTAGATGAAAATAATGATAATGAAACAAATAAAGTTGTTCCTAGACTTAAATAGCATTTGATTATTTTTTAGTTATTTAATTGAGTGATTGATTTGCATCTATCATTTTTAATAGTATAAATTTTATATGTGGAGAATTTTTAATATTATATTTAAAAAATTTAAAAATCAAAGTTATTTGTCTTCAGATATCTATTGATTAGTTATATAGCTAACAAGTTTATCCATATAAAAACAGAACTCCATTTAATGAAGTTCTGTTTTTTGCCCTATTATGCTAAAAAACTTAAAGAAAAACTCTGCTCACATCCTGCTCACATTGCAATTAAAATATAGCGATAAACCTATACAGGTGAAGGATTGTTAAGATAGGTTTCAACCTCTTATCTTCCGTAACAAGCATTATTCTGCATTTTAATAACTCTGCTCCCATCCTGCTTATCTTTTTAGAGCTCTGATTCAGGGGGAGATGTATGTAAATTGTTCGTTGTGAGTTTTATTGTAAATAACGCTTAGTACTCATGAAATTCTAGTCTATAGAATTTTATGAGTATTTTTTAGATAAAAAAGTTAGCGCAATGAAAGTGATAATAAAATGAGAAAAGTGGGACAGATAGATAAAATAAAAAAAAATCAAGTAGAAACTGGGAGATTCAACAATTTTTCAAAGAAATCGAATGAGCTTAAAAAAGATTTATTTGTTTAAAAGATATCATCTAAGCTTATTTTTCAGGGGATAACATTTGGTATAAAAATTAAAATACGGTACAATTAAATCAAATTTAATAGGTGAACAAAATGTGAATAATGAGAAAATAATTAAATGGTTGCAGAAGTTAAACTATATTTGTTGGGTTCATTGGACACAAAAAGGCAGGTGTGTGAAACCACAAGAGGGCTTAACAAACCAAGAAAATATTTTTTACACCTAAACAGCTAGTTAGAGAACAAATTATTATAAATCCTACCGGAAATAAAACACAACTGGAGAATGTGTGAATAAGGAGGTAGAGAGAAAATGAATAAAATGTTGGTGTTCATTGGTATTGCAGCTTTATTAGCAGGATGTGATTTAATAGGAAATACAAAAGATGAATCTTCTAGTCAAGAATCAAGTTCAATAATCAAAGCTAGTGATGATTCAGTTTCACAAACAGCTGCTGCATCTACTAGCGAAATGAATAGTGATGAAGAGAAGTCAGCGAAAGAAGTACTTTCGTTTGTGCCTCAAACAGATGAAATCAATAAAGGCCTAACCATTGAAAATGATGAAGTGTTGTCCACTTTACAGCAAATGGTGGAAGAAGACCAAGATATGGGATTTGATGATGATGTGACCATTATTTATTCTGGACAAACTTTTGGTAAAACTCCTAATTTGTCTGGTGTGTTTTTAATAGTTAACCGAACAGACATACCAATGAAAAACATGGAGTTTACTTATACATTTGGCGGTATTGATAGGAAACTCATCTTTGATAAGAAAGCCTTTAGATTAACGGAAGAAAATTTTGGAGTATTGGAGCCAAATACTGTAATGCCGATGTACTTATCTATTCCATCAGAAAGCGAAGCAGCTTTTGCAGCATTAGATGCGAAACAAGTCATTGAAGAAATAAATGCATTTAATTATGATATAGCTGATTCAAGCAGCGACTCTTCAGAGACTATAGATCAAGATCAGCTGTTTTTAAAACTGCCAAAACAAAATAGCGATAAAGGACAGACCATTGACAATAATCCATTAATGGCTGAGTTCAATCAATTAGTGATCGAACATCCTGAAATGGGTTTTGAAAATGATGTAACTGTTCTATATTCTCAACTGTATGATAAAACCGATAACGGAGTGCTAGCTTATTTCCTAGTTATCAATAAAACAATGGTGACAATGGAAGATATCAGTTTTAATTTCAGTTATGGAACCGAAAACAACGAAATGGTTTGGGATCAAGAGCCATATACAATGACTAAAGAACTATTTGGCGTACTGGAACCTAATGCAGTTATACCTATGACTTTAAGTGTTCCAGCTGATAAAGAAACCTTGTTTTTCTCCATCACCGAAGAAAACGTTCAGACAAGTGTAGATAAATTTAATTACCAAATCGTTAAATAAGAAAACAAAAAAGGATAGTGATTTTTAGATTTAATTGAATGGAGGAGAAAGAAAAATGAAAAAACTAATGGTGGTATTAGGAATAGCTTTTCTTATGGCAGGATGCGATTTAATGGGTGGTGGAAGCGATTCAACAGAATCGTCCTCTGCTGTTACGAGCGAATCAACAATTGAGAGCCAATCTTCTTCAGAAGTCAGTCAATCCTCAGTCAGTTCAGACTCTTCAATTAATGAATCTATGACCAGTTCGGATTCATCTACTACAGATACAACGAAAGGTGAAGGCGCAGGGGCAGGCGGAAATATTCAAAATCCAAAAAATGATTCTAGTGAAACTGCACCAATAGAAAACGATATTACCTTAGTTCCTCAAAAATCAGATATTGAAAATGGCTTTACTCTTGAAAGCGATCCAGTTCTACAAGAAATCGAAGCGAGAATACAAGGAGCCGATTCAGTTGGCATTCCCAATGATGTAGCTATTCATTTTACAGGTATGTATCTAGGTGAAGCAGGAAAAACACAAGCTATTTTTATACTTGTTAACCTGACTAAAATAGCTATGACTAATATTGAGTTGACAGTCAGTTTCAGCAATACATCAGGAGATGTCATCTTAGATAAAGCACCTTTTTCTCTTTCAGAAGATAAATTTGGAATTTTAGAGCCAAATACCGCTATGCCTATTTATCTAGATATCCCGGTAGAAGCCGAAGATACGTTCTACAATCTTCAAGATTTTAATGAAATGGTCTACTCCATTGACTCATTCGATTATGAAGAACGTTAAAAAACTATTTCTTAAAATCTAGGCAAAAAGTGTACGCCAAGTGAATCACTCTTAAGAAAGGGAGTGATTCATTTTTTATGGGTTCTACACAATTTTATCCGAAAGCATATTAGGAGGATTAATAGGCTATTACGAATATATTAAATAAAGACTACTATTATTTACTAGGAGGTCGTTTTGATTTGTCATCATATAATAGAAGAGATTGGTTTACGATACCCAACATATTATCGTATATTCGTATATTATTGGTTCCGGTATTTATTTTTATTTACTTGAATGCAACTGAAACAAAGCATTTTCAATATGCTGCTTTAATTGTTGTTTTTTCTGGTTTGACTGATTTATTAGATGGATGGATCGCTCGAAAATACAACCAAATTACGGAGATTGGAAAGTTGTTAGATCCAATAGCTGATAAAATTACACAAGCAGCGATTATATTTTGTCTGATATTTCGTTATGATTACATGTGGTTGCTTGTTTTATTGTTTGTAGTGAAAGAATTAACCATGGGGATATGCAATGTAGTCCTTTTCAAAAAAGGAAAGAAACTAGATGGAGCAAAGTGGTTTGGAAAAATTTCTACTGCTGTTTTTTATGGGTGTATGACCGGTTTAGTCGCATTTCCGATGATCTCTGATGGGACAGCAACACTTTTAATGAGTGTAACAGGATTTTTTTTATTTTTATCTTTTATTCTGTACGCAAAAGTTTTTACAGAAATGCTTCGATCGGTAAAAAAGTAAATCCGTTGTTCTACAAGGAACAGTCTATCAGACTGTATTCGCTGCTTATTACTTAAAGTACTGTTAAGTAATAATAACAATTTTTGTTTTTACTCTGTTAACCAATCAATTTAGTTGATTAGTGTAAGGATTTACGATACACTTACTTTATGTTAGCGATCAGATTTTGAAAAAGTTAACAGAATGCTGATTAAAATCAGAAAAAACCAAGGAGGAATAATGATATGACAAAAATTGGTATTATCACCGGAAGCACACGTCCAGGGCGCAATAGTTTACAAGTGGCTCAATGGGTAAAAGAGCTTGCTGACAAACGCGGGGATGCGGCATATGAAGTAATTGATATTGCAGATTATCATTTGCCAATGTATGCAGAACCTATTTCTGCGGCTTATAGCCAAGACTATCAAACGCCTGAAGCTAAACCATGGTCAGCAAAAATCGCTGAAATGGATGGTTATGTATTTATTACACCTGAGTATAATCACGGAATGACTTCTGCCTTAAAAAACGCCATTGACTATCTTTACCCAGAATGGAATAACAAAGCAGCTGGGATCGTCAGCTATGGTTCATCAGGCGGGGTTCGTGCTGCTGAGACATTACGTATTGTTCTTGCTGAATTGCAAGTAGCAGATGTACGTACGCATCCAGCAATGTCATTGTTTACTGATTTTGAAAATATGTCTGTTTTCAAACCAGCTGATTTGCATGCAGAAACAGTTGGAGTTATGTTAGATCAAGTAATAGCTTGGTCCAACGCATTAAAAACAGTTCGAGAAAAATAATTTTTTCATAACAAAGAAGCAAAAAAATTGTACTATAAAGAATTACTTGGTATTATAATAGTGAAGAGAAGGACAAGGTACAATGTCTTCTTTTCTAGAGTTGATTAAACTGACTCTAAGGTCAACAATGAAAATTGTTGTTGACTGAACCTTTGAGAATTCTATTTTAAGAAAAAAGTAAGCTTAAAGAGTAATAAAATAGAGTGATCGAAGGAAAACTTCATAGCGTGGCTAAGTTCCTGAAAAATGAACAAGTCAAGAAGAAGTAACTAAAACCCACATGAAAGAAACTAAAGTTCATGTGCCGAAAAGAACCAAGTTTTATTCTAGTGAGACTACTGCTAGAAACCAAGTAAAAAAATAGGAACTGGCTACAAAATGAAAGAAAGAGGGCTCAGCATTGATGAGCTCTCTTTTTTTACATAAAATCATACCATTTAAGTCTCTTTTCTTGCGATTAAAGCGGATACATACTATACTTACAGTGTAGAGATAGAGTAGAAATAAACCTCATCTTTACGTCAGAGAACGAGCGTCAGTTGTTCTCAGGTTAATAGTTTTTCACTATTAACCAGCAGATGATTCTAAAGGAGTAGCACTAAGTTTTTACATTAAGCTATTCATCTAGAAAGAATCATCGATCGATACAACTTCATAATGTGGCGCGGTTCCTTTCTAGGAAAAAGTCAATAAAAGAAGTTTAAACACGCAGCATCTAAAGCAGAAAAGCGATAGATAGCTTACTAGAATGGAATGAACCAACTGAAAAAGAGTTGGAGATAAACGACTAAGGAACTACGTTACAAAATGAAGCAGGGAGAGCCTAAAAATTTGGGCTCTTCTTTTTTTGGATTTATAGCTCTTTTTAATAAGCAGACATACATAAAGTAAGCGAATGGATTGACATGAAATAAGTTAAATGGTATATTTATCTCGATAAAGAGATAAACACGTTCGAGATAAAATGCATTTGTGAAAGGAAGTTCTTTAATGGATAGACAAGATAGATCTTTAAAAGCATTGACGGTCTTACTGCGCTCTTCTCAAAGTGTACAAGAAGTGATCAAAAAAGATATGATAAAGTATGGGGTAAATCCAACTGAATTTGCTGTACTTGAGCTCTTGTATCATAAAGGGGAGCAACAAATTCAACACCTGGGTAAAAAGATATTATTAGCTAGCAGCAGCATCACATATGTTGTAGACAAATTAGAAAAGAAAGGGTATGTAGAAAGAAAACCGTCCCCAACGGATCGAAGAGTCATTCACGCTAATATCACAGAAAGCGGCAAAGCATTCATGGATAACGCTTTTCCAAAACATAAAGAATTGATTGGACAGGTTTTTGAAGAGTTATCAGAAGAAGAAATTGAAACAGCTATCGTTATCTTGAAAAAATTAGGGTTACATGCGGTGGAAATAAAGTAAACGTTCTAACCAGGATGGTATTAATTTCATCTTGATATGCAGAAGCGAGGAGGAAAAAAATGATTCATTTATTTAAAAAAGGAATAAATCCTTCAAGCTCCACATTACTTTTATTGCACGGCACAGGTGGAGATGAAAAAGATTTATTGCCATTAGCACATGTGATCGATAAAGATGCTGCTATTTTAAGTGTACGAGGCAATATTTTGGAAAATGGTATGCCTCGGTTTTTTAAGCGATTAGCCGAAGGCGTCTTTGATGAAGAAAGTTTGAAAACAGAAACAGAAAACTTGTATCATTTTATCAAAAAATCAGCTGAACAATATGGTTTTGATTCTACTAATGTAATTGCTTTAGGTTACTCAAATGGTGCAAATATTGCTGCTAGTTTATTGTACCATTACCCAAATGTATTAAATGGAGCAATCTTGCATCATCCAATGGTTCCATTAAGGAATATTGAATTACCTGATTTAACGAACACGCCTATTTTTATTGGGGCTGGCATCAACGACCCTATATGTCCGGCTGAGGAAAGCAAAGAATTAAAAAATACGCTCGAAGCAGCAGGAGCTGAAGTGACTATTGAATGGGGCAATCAAGGCCATTCTCTAACTCAACTTGAAGTAACCGCAGCTGCTAATTGGTATCGTCGACAATTTTATTAATAATAGCATTTGAAAGTAAGAGCTGAGGTTTATATCTCGGCTTTATTTTTTTGTTCTAGCCGCAGAGTGTCTTTATGAATGGACTCGTTATCAAATCGTGTTGATGATTCTTTGGGTTTTAAATTTCCTTCGAAACTTACGTGGTTACTTGTAGAAAACCATGGGATCTCTTTGAGCCTTGTGAGTCTCCAGGTTTCCAAGATTGTAGAATAAAGTCATTTCACCTGCCATCATCAAAAATGATAGAACTTATAAATACTGTTTTCAGGGCATCAAGTTAAGGTCGTTTAAAAAGCGGTGATTTATACACATTTCATTTTGATGAGAAATGTGTTATAATAGTATAACGAGAGATAAAATATTCGGGTTACGTTCTTTAAGAACCAAAGAAATGAGGGAATTTACGTGGGAAACAAAATAACCAAAGAAATTCAATCGTTAGTTGAGGTTGAGCTTCGAAAAGGAGCCAGCAAATCAAGAATTGCGACTCTTTTAGGCGTGCCGTATGATGAAGCAAACGAAATCATCGACGAAATCAAAGCTTCTTTCAGACCAGATTTAGGCGATCAAATCATTTTTTCTTTTAGAGATGAAAAGATGGCTGGAACTATTGTTAAGTTATTAAACAATAGTGCTGTTGTCGAAATTTACTGGGAAAAATCTTCTGAAAAGATGAAAGATATTATGGAGACGAAGACAATTGTAAACTTTAAAGATATTGTTGAATTTGTTCATAAGTAAATCGAGAATTTAAACCGATGCAAAAAACATTCACCCATTAAAAGCGGGTGAATGTTTTTTTGTTTTTCAAAACTCCGCAAAAAAGATAGATATGAGAAAAAGATAAAATAAAAAAATGCTGCATAAAGCTTCATTTTTCAACATCCATCAAGAGAGAAGAAATTAAATACAATTTTATTCTTGACAGACACATGTTTTAATAATATAGTTTGATAGTCAAATGATTTGATGTTCAAAGTAATTTCGGATTTTGGCAAAATGAAAGAATGGAGGAGTTGATGTGGACGATTTATTAGTTCATGAAATTAATTCTTATTTAATCACAATATTTAATGAAATTATGATTATTGAAGAAGATGCACTCCAAGGAAGCACATTTAAAGATATTTCCATAAAAGAAATGCATACTATTGAAGCTATCGGAATGTATCGCGTGCATACGACCTCAGAAGTTGCCAAAAAATTAGCTATTACTGCTGGGACATTAACGGTTTCTGTCAATAACCTAGTTAAAAAAGGGTACGTTGAGAGGATACGTAGTGAAACAGATCGACGAGTCGTTAAATTAGGGTTAACTAAAAAAGGGCGTCTGCTTTACCGTTTACATGATAAATTTCATCGTGACATGGTTAAAGAAACTGTTGTTGGGATGAAAAAGGAAGAAGCCGAAGTTTTGATTAAAGGTTTAAGAAATCTTCACGGTTTCTTAGATGAAATAAAAAATAATTTATAAGAACAGAGTTGAACTCGATGCAAGCAAAAATTATTGGTACCGGGAGCTATGTTCCTAAAAAAGTAGTTTCCAATGAGATGCTAGAAAGTTTAATGGATACAAATGATGAATGGATCAAAACGAGGACAGGGATTGAAAAACGGCGCATAAGCGAAGAAGAGAATACTTCTGTTCTTTGTGGAAAAGCAGCTCAAAGCATTCTTGATAAAGCAGGCGTTGCGGCTGAAGAAATCGATTTGATCATTGTCGCTACCATGTCACCGGATTATTTAAGTCCTTCAACGGCTTGTTTGGTTCAAGATTTTCTTGGTGCTAAACAAGGAATGGCGTTTGATATAAGCGCAGCGTGCTCAGGATTTATTTATGCTTTATCTGTTGCTGAAAAAATGTTGCAAAGCGGAGGGTTCCGTTATGCTCTTGTTTTAGGCGGAGAAGTTATGTCTAAAATCATTAATTGGGAAGACCGCAGCACAGCTGTTTTGTTTGGCGATGGTGCTGGTGGGGTTTTATTAGAACGGACAGATCATGAAGGCAGTTTTCTAGGCGAAGACATCCATGCAGATGGGAGTCGAGGCTTAGCTTTAACGACTGGTTCATTAGCTGTTCAAAATCCTTACAGCTCTCAAAAAGAGTTGAATGATGTATTTTTAAAAATGGAAGGTCGAGCTATTTTTGATTTTGCTATCCGTAGTGTGCCTCAAAGCATTCGGACGGTTGCAGAAGCTGCAGATCTTTCCTTATCCGATATCACTCGAATCATTCCGCATCAAGCGAATTCACGAATCATTCAAGCTATCGCAAAAAAATTAAAAATTCCTAATGAGCAGTTTGCATTGAATATTGCTAATTATGGAAATACTTCAGCAGCAAGCATACCCATTTTATTAGACGAGCTTGTCACGGCTGGTGAATTGACTCTTGGAACTAAAGAGAAAATTATATTAACTGGATTTGGTGGAGGACTTACTTGGGGCTCCATGCTCATCCAACTTTAAACAGGTAACAATCAGCTCGCTTAAGCTATAAAAAAATTAAGCAAAAATAAACTAAAAAAACAACTTAAATGGAGGAAACAAAAATGACATTCGAAAAAATTCAAGCAATTATCGTGGACCAATTAGACAAAGAGGAAGAAGAAGTACAATTAGATACAAACTTCCGTGAAGATTTAGAAGCAGATAGTTTAGACTTATTCCAAATCATCAATGATATTGAAGACGAATTCGATATTAAAATTGAATCTGAAGAAGGATTAACAACGGTTCAAGATATCGTAACTTTTGTAGAAGCAGAATTAGCTAAAAAATAATGCAATCATTAGAAAGAGGGAACCTATATGCAGTCTGAATTAATTGAAAAACTTGGTATCAAGTATCCAATCATTCAAGGCGCTATGTCATGGGTAGCAGATCCAAGTCTAGTAAGTGCGGTTTCAAATGCAGGCGGTTTAGGAATCCTAGCTTGTGGGCATGCAACAGCAGACACTGTTCGTGAGCTGATTAGAGAAACAAAAGCTCTAACCGACAAACCTTTTGGAATCAACGTATTACTACTCTCTCCACATGTAGATGCAGTCGTAAAAGTTGTCTGCGAAGAAAGAATACGAGTAGTGACAACTGGTGCAGGAAGTCCTGGAAGATACATGGAGCAGTTTAAAGCAGTTGGAACGGTTGTTATTCCTGTAGTTGCGTCAGTTGCATTAGCAAGACGGATGCAACAAGATGGAGCAGATGCTATTATCTGTGAAGGAATGGAAGCCGGCGGACATATCGGTAGAACGACTACGATGAACTTAGTTCCGCAAGTCGTCGATGCTGTTTCTATCCCTGTTATAGCCGCTGGAGGTATCGCGGATGGTCGCGGAGTGGCTGCTATTATGTCACTAGGAGCTTCAGCAGCTCAGCTTGGAACCCGTTTTGTAGTTGCTTATGAAAGTAATGCACATCGCAATTTTAAAGATTCTATTTTAAAAGCAAAAGATATTGATACTGTAGTAACTGGTTTAATTACTGGACACCCTGTACGTGTTTTACGTAACAAACTAACCCGTCAATACTTAAAAGTAGAAAAAGAAATTACTAGTGATGAAAAACCAGATTTTGATCGCTTAGAAGCCATTGGAAAAGGAGCTTTAAAACGGGCAGTTGTCGATGGAGACAAAGATACCGGTTCGTTCATGTCGGGACAAAGTGCAGGACTAGTCAAGAAAGAACAAAGTTGTGAAGAAATCATCCATGAATTAATGTATGAATATAAAGAAGTAATCAAAAAACAAGCAGAACTTCTATCATTGTAGAAGCATATGTTTAAGTCATTAAAATACCAGAAAGCTGAAAGAAGTTTCTATTAGCTTCCAAGGATTTCTGGTTATTTTTATGGAATGACTGTTTCTTTTATTCGTGTATCAGTGAATCGGATGATTTTTTTCAAATAAAAAGCTAATTAAAGGAGTCACCAATATGAAGATAGCTTTTGTATACAGTGGTCAAGGTGCTCAATACTACGGTATGGGAAAAGAGCTCTATGATGAATACGAAGTCGTCCAAAATGTCTTTAATACAGCGAGTGCTGCTCTAGAAATGGATGTCGCCTCACTTTGTTTTGAAGAAAATGAATTGCTGAATCAAACGACTTACACGCAGCCTGCTATTTTGACGCTCAGCACAGCGATTGACGCTTTACTGAAAGAAAAAGGGATTCAACCTGACGTTGTAGCTGGTTTAAGTCTAGGCGAATACAGTGCTTTTGTGAAAGCTGAAGTATTGGAATTCACTGCAGCAGTCAACTTAGTGAAAAAGCGTGGTCAGTATATGACGGATGCAGTGCCATTAGGCGAAGGTGCTATGAGTGCTGTAATGGGATTAGACCGTGAAACGATTAGTGAAGCTTGTCAAGAAGCGAGTGTTTTAGGTGTTGTTTCTCCAGCAAACTACAACATGCCCGGTCAAATTGCTATCGCGGGTATTAAGGCTGCAGTCGAAAAAGCTGGGGAAATTTTACTAGAAAAAGGCGCTAAGCGGATTATTCCGTTACAAGTGAGTGGTCCATTCCATACCGAATTGCTCCTGCCTGCTGCACAGCAGTTAGCCAAAGCTTTAAAAGAGGTAGCGATTCAAGATCCCGCTTTACCCATTGTCAGCAATACAACGGCTAAAGTGTTTTCTGACAAGGCAGAGATTGCCGATATAATGGTCAAGCAAGTGATGTCCCCTGTTTATTGGGAAGACAGTGTGAAAACGATGATTGATCTAGGTGTAGATATCTTTATCGAAGTAGGGCCAGGGAAAACATTAAGCAGCTTCATTAAAAAAATTGATAAAACTGTTCTCACATTAAATGTGGAAAACAAAAAATCGTTAGAAAAAACGTTAACGAAATTAGCAGCTTTGAAAGCAGAGAACCAGGTATAACGTACTTGCTTTTAACTATATAAAAAAGGAATGAGTTCATGACGTTAGAAAACAAAACCGTTATCGTCACAGGTAGTTCTAGAGGAATTGGAAAAGCAATTGCTTTAGCATTTGCAAAAGCCGGAGCAAACATTGTTTTAAATGGACGGAAACCGATTCCAACGGAACTAGTTGAAGAAGTCCAAGCATATGGTGTTAAGGTACATACCATTCTTGGAGATATGAGTGACTTTGAAAGCGCCAAACGATTAATTGAAGAAACCAAAGAAGTATTTGGCAGTGTAGATGTTTTAGTTAACAATGCCGGTATCACAAACGACAAGCTTTTGATGCGGATGTCTGAAGAAGATTTCGACCAGACAATTGCGGTCAATTTAAAGGGAACGTTCAATACGATTCGGCATGCGACAAAAGTTATGTTGAAACAACGAAGCGGGACGATCATCAACTTATCAAGTGTTGTTGGTTTAGTCGGAAATGTCGGACAAGCAAACTATGCAGCTAGTAAAGCGGGCGTAGTAGGCCTGACAAAATCGGCGGCTAGAGAGTTGGCAGCTAGAGGAATCACAGTCAATGCGATTGCTCCAGGATTCATTGAAACTGAGATGACTGATGTCTTAGCAGATAAAATGAAAGAACAAGCTGTCGGACAAATACCTTTAAAACGGTTTGGTCAAGTGGAAGACGTTGCGCGAGCTGCAGTTTTTCTAAGCGAAAACAACTATATTACCGGCCAAGTGATCAATATCGATGGCGGTATGGTAATGAATGGTTAAAGAAGGAGGAACAACAGATATGAACCGTGTAGTAATTACAGGAATGGGTGCTGTTACACCTTTAGGAAATACAGTAGATGAATTCTGGGATGGTTTAAAAGCCGGTAAAAACGGGATTGCACCTATTACAAAATTTGATGCAAGTGAAACAAGTATTAGTGTAGCGGGGGAATTGAAAGATTTTGACGCAACCAACTATATGCCGCGAAAAATCTCGAAACGAATGGATGAATTTTCAAGATACGGTGTTGCTGCAGCTGTTCAAGCTGTTGAAATGAGCGGAATCGATACAGAAAAAACAGATATGGACCGTTTTGGTGTCATTGTTGGTTCTGGTATTGGCGGGTTGAATGCTATGCAGGAACAAATCATCAAAATGCACGACAAAGGACCGCAACGTGTTGCACCTTTCTTTGTACCAATGGCTATCGGAAATATGGTCGCTGGTAATATTTCAATTGCAATCGGAACGAAAGGAATCAATACATCGATCGTGACGGCTTGTGCTTCAGGAAATAACGCTATTGGGGAAGCTTACCGCAACATCAAACACGGCTATTCAGATGCTATTTTAGCTGGAGGAGCAGAAGGAACGATCAACGAAATCGGGATTTCGGGATTTGCGGCTTTAACGGCGCTTTCTACGAGTACAGATCCGGATCGTGCGTCGATTCCATTTGACAAAGAACGCCACGGTTTTGTCATGGGTGAAGGTGCTGGTGTTCTATTGCTGGAAAGTCTAGAACATGCGTTGGAACGCGGAGCAACGATTTATGGAGAAGTAGTCGGTTATGGCTCAACAGGTGATGGTTACCATATGACAGCACCTACTCCTGATGGCAGCGGAGCAGGTAAAGCTATGCTTAATGCTATGGCAGAAGCAGGGATCAAAGCTGAAGAAGTAGGCTATATTAATGCTCATGGAACAAGTACGCCGGCAAATGATTCAGCGGAAACTATGGCGATCAAATATGCTTTTGGTGAAGAAGGAGCTAAAAAAGTTGCTATTTCTAGTACTAAGAGTATGACCGGGCACTTATTAGGAGCTGCGGGAGCAATTGAAGCTATTGCATGTGTGAAAGCCTTAGAAGAAGATTTCTTACCGCCAACTATCGGTTTGACAGTAAAAGATGAAAACTGTGATTTGGATTATATTCCAAATGTAGGAAGAAAAGCGGACGTTCGTTACGCTTTAAATAACTCATTAGGATTCGGTGGCCATAATGCCGTCACTTGTTTCAAAAAATGGGAGGGACAGTAATGGATTTCTCACAAGTCAAAGAATTGCTTGCATTAGTAGATCATTCGGAGTTAACGGAATTTGATTTACAAATAGACAATGTAACCATGCGAATGAGCAAAAACAGTATTTCGACCCAACAAACGGTCCAAACTACTGCTCCTAATCAAGCAACGGAAGCACCGTCTGCTGGACAGCACCAGAATGCAGCACCTCAAACAGCATCTTCTCTTCAAAAGGATGCTATCACAGCATCGGAAACGATTGAAGTAGAAGAAATAAAAGAAGGCCATATTGTTCAATCGCCGCTTGTAGGAGTAACGTACATGGCGCCTTCACCAGATCAAGACGTTTTTAAAAAAGTTGGCGATCCAGTCACCGTTGGCGAAACGTTGTGTATTGTTGAAGCAATGAAATTAATGAATGAAATCAAAAGTGATATCGAAGGCACAATAGCTGAAGTCTTTATTGAAGATGAGCAAGTTGTCGAATACAACCAACCACTTTTCAGAATCGTCTAGGAGGAAATAAAATGACCAAAATGAATATTGCAGAAATCCAAGAACTAATCCCCAACCGTTACCCGATTTACTTTATTGACCGTGTAGATGAAATGATTCCAGGTGAACGTGTAGTAGCATTGAAAAACGTTACGATCAACGAAGAAGTTTTTCAAGGGCACTTCCCAGGCGAACCTGTTTTGCCAGGCGTTTATATTTTAGAAAGTTTAGCACAAGCAGGTTCTATTCCGTTGTTGCAATTAGATCGTTTTAAAGGAAAAACAGCTTATTTAGGTGGCATGAACAAAGTTAAATTCCGTAAAAAAGTTGTTCCTGGAGACCAATTGGTTTTGGAAGTTGATATTATTAAATTAAAAGAATATGCTGGTATCGGTAAAGGCGTAGCTTACGTTGATGGCAAAAAAGTTTGCGAAGTCGAATTAACGTTTATTATTGGAAGATAACCGCATGTTCGATAAAATTTTAATTGCAAACCGCGGTGAAATTGCAGTCCGGATCATACGCGCTTGTCGCGAATTAGGGATTCAAACTGTCGCGGTTTACTCAGAAGCAGACCGAGACGCATTGCATATGCAGTTAGCGGATGAAGCTATCTGTATTGGTCCAGCAAAAGCTACAGATTCTTATTTAGACATGCAAAGCATTTTAAGTGCAGCAGTTGTAACACATTCCCAGGCTATTCATCCTGGGTTTGGTTTTTTATCAGAAAACAGCACTTTTGCGACTATGTGTAAAGAGATGAACGTGACTTTCATTGGACCGGATCCTGAAACCATTGATCAAATGGGAAATAAATCTAATGCCCGAGATTTAATGATCCAAGCAGGAGTCCCGGTTATTCCTGGAAGTGATGGTTTTATCACCGATACTGATAAAGCTAAAGAACTTGCAGACAAGTTAGGTTATCCAGTAATGGTAAAAGCCGCTGCGGGTGGCGGAGGAAAAGGAATTCGTAAAGTATTTAACAGCGAAGAACTTGTTCCAGCTTTTAATAGTGCTAAAAATGAAGCAAAAGCTGCTTTTGGCGATGATCGTATGTACATGGAAAAAATCATTGAACATGCCCGCCACATTGAAGTACAAATATTAGGAGACCACTATGGAAATATTATTCATTTAGGTGAACGCGATTGCTCGTTACAACGCAACAATCAAAAAGTGATTGAAGAATCACCATCTGTGGCGATTAGTGAAGAACAACGCCAATCTTTAGGCGAAACGGCGATTCGTGCTGCAAAACATGTTGGCTATAAGAACGCTGGCACGATCGAATTTTTATTGGATCAAAATGGAGATTTCTACTTTATGGAAATGAACACGCGTATCCAAGTGGAACATCCAGTTACCGAAATGGCAACTGAAATCGATATTGTCAAAGAACAATTAACGATTGCAAGTGGCGGCGAGTTGACAATTCAACAATCAGATGTCAAACTTACAGGACACACGATCGAATGTCGAATCAATGCTGAAAATCCAGCGTTTAATTTTGCTCCTTCACCGGGTAAAATCACTTATTTGTTGATGCCAAGTGGCGGAAATGGTTTACGTGTTGACAGTGCAATGTTTGCAGGCTATGTGATTCCGCCTTACTACGATGCTATGATCGCTAAAATCATCGTAAAAGGCGCAGACCGAGCTGAGGCGATAGCCAAAATGAAACGTGCATTAGGAGAATTAGTCATTGAAGGCATTATCAGCAATCAATTTTTCCAAGAAGATTTATTAGAAGATGAACGGTTTGTTAATGGAGAATACGATACGAGTTTCTTGCAGGATGTCTTTCTTAAAGAATGGGAACCGCGTGTTGAATAATCCATCAAGGTTGTAAAGAGGTGAGAAAGTGAGACTGTTTAAAAAACGAGCTTTTATTCCAATTACTAAAAGTTCACAACTCGAAGATGAAAAAAACGCTCCTAAAGTACCCGATGGCATGTTTACACAATGTCCTAATTGCAAACGGGCTATTTATGGAAAAGACTTAGGATCAGAAAAGATTTGTCCAGAATGTGGTTATACTTTTAGAGTAGGCGCCCAAGAAAGAATTCAGCTTACTGTAGATGAGGATAGCTTTGAGGAATGGAATTTGGACGTCGTAACTGAAAACCCTCTTGATTTTCCTGGTTATGAAGAAAAAATCCAAACGATTCAAAAAAGAACAGGATTGCATGAAGCAGTTGTGACTGGAAAAGCACGAATCGAAGGTATGGAAACAGCGATTTGTGTGATGGATTCCTCTTTTATTATGGGAAGTATGGGAAAAGTAGTTGGAGAAAAAATCACCCGTACATTTGAGCGGGCGCTTAGCGAGTCATTGCCGGTTATTATTTTCACGGCTTCCGGTGGAGCTCGGATGCAAGAAGGCATTTTATCTTTAATGCAAATGGCAAAAATTAGTGGAGCGGTAGCTCGCCATAGTGAAGCGGGTTTACTGTACATCACTGTTTTGACAGATCCGACAACCGGCGGGGTCACGGCTAGTTTTGCTATGCAAGGAGATATTATTCTTTCAGAACCTAGAGCTTTAGTAGGGTTTGCTGGCAGACGCGTTATTGAACAAACGATTAAAGAGACACTGCCCGATGATTTTCAATTGGCAGAATCTGTTTTGAGAAATGGGTTTATTGATAAAATCGTTCCGAGAAAGGACCTTAGACAAACACTAGGGCTTTTACTAGAACTGCATCAATAAGTAGGAAAACGCAGTTAAGAAAGAAACTTTGTATAAGAGAAGGTGAAACATTTGAGCGAAGCGATCGAGATTGTCGCCTTGGCCAGGAAAACGTCACGCTTAACGGCTTTAGAAATAATTGAATCGATTTTTGAAGGGTTTATTGAGTTTCATGGAGATCGTTCTTTTCGTGACGATAAAGCCATTGTAGGAGGCATAGCAACCTTAAATGGTCAACCCGTTACCGTAATCGGCAACCAAAAGGGACATGATTTAAAAGAAAATATTGAACGAAACTTTGGGTCGCCTCATCCTGAAGGCTACCGAAAAGCTTTGCGTTTAATGAAACAAGCAGAGAAATTTAAACGACCGATCGTCACGTTGATCAATACATCAGGAGCTTACTGTGGTGTGGAAGCTGAAGAAAGGGGACAAGGTGAAGCTATTGCTCGAAATCTAGTAGAAATGAGCCAGTTAAAAGTCCCAGTTCTTTCCATTATCATCGGTGAAGGCGGCAGCGGTGGAGCACTTGCGTTAGCTATGGGAAACCAAGTTTGGATGATGGAGCATACAATGTACTCTGTTCTTTCTCCAGAAGGCTTTTCGTCAATCTTATGGAAGGATGCCTCCAGATCCAATGAAGCTGCTGAGATTATGAAGTTAACAGCTCAGGATTTACTAGGTTTGGACATAATCGACCAAATCATCCCCGAGGTACAAGAAGGCGAATTGCTAACGCATGACGCTATTCTGATAAACTTGCGTAAACAAATAGCGAAAGAGTTAAGCAATTTGTCTGCTAAAACTCCTGCTGAGTTGGTTGAAGAAAGATACCAACGTTTCAGAAAATATTGATGAATAAAACAAGCACATGCTCAGTTCAACTGAATGGTGCTTGTTTTTCATTGTGTTTCGTTATAGAAAAATGAAGCGGGAGAGGTTAAACAAGATGCTTCGCAAGATCACAAAACCTATGGTACACTGGGAACAGACAAAAAGGGTATCTTACGAAAAGATTGGGTGAACAATGTGGGAGAAAAGATTGAATTTCCTAAAAATTATGAACTTTATTTAAAACAAGCGATGGAACAATTCAATGCTGGGAATATGCAAGAAGCCGCTAATTACTTTAAAGAGGCTTACAGCATTGAACAAGATAAAACAGTTAATACTTTCTATGTGACGGCTTTATACCAAATAGGTGCGTATCGAAAAGCTAAAGAAATTGCCGATACGCAGTTCGTTTTTTATCAGAGTGAAGAACGGTTATATGCCTTTTATACTTCTGTCTTGATCAAAGCTCATTTCTTTGATCAGGCAACACAAATCATCAAAAAAGAACTGACTAAAATGAAAAACCTTGACTCAATTGCTGTTTGGCAAGCGTTGTCAGAAATGAACATTAACGAAAAAGCGGAAGATGAGCACCAGAAAGAAAAACGGCATCAAGAAATCCTGAAAAATGCTTTTTCAATGGGCAATCAATCTTTTGAAAAACAAGCGCAAACTATAAAAGAGATAGAGACGTTGCCGCTTGATTTATTTATTAAAGCAGCTAAAACGTTATTGGCTAATCCTTTTGTGAATGGAATCGCTAAAGCATCGGTCATTGAGCACTTGATCCTGCACCAAGTCAATGAATCGTTCACGATCGAATGGTTTACTGAACAACGGACGATAGTGCCTATAAAATTGACAATGCTGGCAAAAAATAAGACCGTTCAGATTGTAGCGGCTTTATTAAAAGAAGAAATCGAAAACAATGATCCTGTTTTGTATCAAGCTATCCATCAAGAAGCCAATCTGCATTTTATGTTACTGTATCCATTTATTGATGAAGTGATTACGTTGCCTGACTATTGGATTGATTTGTACCGAGAACGTTATGAGATAGATTATCAAGCTGAAATGATCGATTCTACAGCACATTTGCTGATGAAAGAATGGATGAAGAAATTAAACGAAGAGATACAAGGATGGATCTGACAAAATAGCCTTATGGCATCATCTAATTAATGCATCAGTCCATTCGATAAAGGTTCATTTGTACACCTTCAAAAGAAGATAATGAACCTAAGTCCCAGATTTGGGCTCAAACAGAAAAATAAATCCGAATTTTTCCGGGTTTCAACGGTTTGTATTTACAAAATTTCAGTGATAGTGTAAGATTAGGGAGTATGCAATTTTAAAAGATTGCCAAAAATAGAGTGTTTCGGAGGGAAATATACATGACTGCAAAATGGGAAAAAAAAGGCACCAATGATGGTGTTTTAACATTTGAAATTTCAGAAGAAAAAATCCAAGAAGGCATGACTACAGCTTTCAACAAAGTGAAAGGTACTTTAAACGTACCAGGTTTCCGTAAAGGGAAAGTTTCACGTCAAGTATTTAATAAAATGTACGGCGAAGAAGCACTTTTTGAAGACGCATTAAATGCTGTATTACCTGCAGAATATGATGCAGCAGTAAAAGAGTCAGGAATCGATCCAGTTGACCAACCGAAAATTGATGTTAAATCAATGGAAAAAGGACAACCATGGGTTATCGAAGCAGCGGTCACTGTTAAACCTGAAGTAAAATTAGGCGAATACAAAGGCTTAACGATCGAAAAACAAGATCGTGAAGTTACTGATGCGGATGTTGAAGAAAACTTAGAAACAAAACGCGCTGCTCAAGCAGAATTAGTATTGAAAGAAGATGCAGCAGTTGAAGGCGATACAGTTGTTATCGATTTTGATGGATACAAAGACGGTGTTGCTTTTGAAGGTGGAAAAGGCGAAAATCATTCACTAGAAATCGGATCAAATTCTTTCATTCCAGGATTCGAAGAACAATTGATCGGGGCAAAAGCTGGCGATGAATTAGATGTTACTGTCACTTTCCCTGAAGACTACCATGCTGAGGATTTAAAAGGCGCTGAAGCAGTCTTTAAAGTGAAAGTTCACGAAGTAAAAGCAAAAGAATTACCAGCATTAGATGATGAGTTTGCTAAAGATGTAGATGAAGAAGTTGAAACATTAGCAGCATTGAAAGAAAAAATCAAAACTCAATTAGTTGAAGCTAAAAATGCTGCAGCAGACGAGGCGATTGAAGAATCTGCTATTCGCCAAGCAGTAGAAAATGCAACAATTGAAGACTTGCCATGGGCTATGGTCCATGACGAAGTTCACCGTCAAATGGACATGTTCTTAAACGATATGCAACGCCAAGGTGTTTCTCCTGAAATGTACTACCAAATCACTGGTACAAAAGAAGAAGACTTACACAAACAAATGGAAGGCGATGCTGATTTAAGAACTCGTACTAACTTAGTTCTTGAAGCAGTCGTTGAAGCTGAAGCTTTTGAACCATCTGAAGAAGAAGTAGAAGCAGAAATCAAAAACTTATCAGAACAATACGGTATGGAAGAAAAAGCAGTTCGTGCTGCATTGACTCCTGAAATGTTGAAACATGATATTTCAATGAAAAAAGCAATTGACTTAATTACTTCTACAGCTGTAGAAAAATAATTTTTTAGATCAGTTCAATTTAAATGAAAATTGAAGAGAAGAACTTCAAAGGTTAATAAACTTTTGAGGTTCTTTTCTGTTAGGATGAAGTCACTAAAACTACGAATAGAATCATGGCAATGCAAGTGAGATTATGCTATGATTATTAGTGTTTGAAGTAAGCTTACCGTTGTTTATGCAGCAGGTTTGCTATGAAGTAACGAGTATGAATGAAGAATAGAGGTGGGCAAGTAGATGTTTGTTGATGAAGAAACTAAAGGACCTGTAAATTGTTCATTTTGTGGGAAATCCCAGGACCAAGTGAAAAAAATCGTTGCAGGACCAGGAGTCTATATTTGTAATGAATGTATCGACTTATGTAAAGAAATTATTGATGAGGAATTTAGCGATGCAGGTTACGGTGAATTTTTAGAAGTGCCAAAACCGCAAGAAATTAGAAGCATTCTGAATGATTATGTGATCGGACAAGAACAAGCTAAAAAAGCTCTTTCTGTTGCAGTCTATAACCATTATAAACGTGTCAATCAAATTGGAACTGAAGAAGATGGTGTGGAACTGCAAAAAAGTAACATCTGTCTAATTGGGCCTACAGGATCAGGAAAAACGTTCTTGGCACAAAGTTTGGCTCGTATTCTAAATGTTCCATTTGCAATTGCAGATGCGACCAGTTTAACTGAAGCAGGTTATGTTGGTGAAGACGTTGAAAACATTTTACTAAAATTAATGCAAGCAGCTGACTACGATGTAGAACGCGCTCAAAAAGGCATTATTTATATCGATGAAATTGATAAAATTGCTCGAAAAAGCGAAAATGTTTCTATCACACGTGATGTTAGTGGTGAAGGTGTCCAACAAGCTTTGCTGAAGATCTTGGAAGGCACAGTTGCGAATATTCCGCCACAAGGTGGAAGAAAACACCCTAACCAAGAATTTATTCAATTGGATACTAGCAATATACTCTTTATTGTTGGTGGAGCTTTTGATGGAATCGATAAAATCGTTAAAAACCGAATGGGTGAAAAAGTGATTGGTTTTGGGTCTGGTAAAAAAGTATTGGATCAAAATGCCAGTGTCATGCAACAAATCAACCCTGAAGATTTATTGAAATTTGGTTTGATTCCTGAATTTATCGGACGTTTGCCAGTAATGGCAGCTTTAGAGAAGTTAACTGAAGATGATTTAGTGCATATTCTGACACAACCTAAAAACGCATTAGAAAAACAATATAAAAAATTAATGATGTTGGATAATGTTGAATTGGAATTCGAAGAGAAAGCTCTTAGGGAGATTGCTAAAAAAGCGATCGAACGGAATACTGGAGCTCGGGGATTACGTTCAATTATTGAAAGCATCATGTTGGAAATCATGTTTGATTTACCTAGTCGTCCAGAGATCGCTAAATGCGTTATCACGGAAGAAACAGTAATCGGAGATGGCCAACCAGATTTTTATACTGTTGAGGGTCAAAAAATCGTTTAAGATAGACAAAAGAAGCCGTCATTATCCATCTTTTGATTTGGATAATTTCTGGTTTCTTTTTTTAAAAAAGAAGAATAAACGCATTTTGTCATTTAATTCCTAAAAATAAGGGAAGCTGAACAGATTCTGATCAAAAATAAAGTCCTGTTTTTGCTACTGATATATGGTAGAATAATGGAAGAATTTAGTTTAGAGATGGAGATTAAAATATGAAAGTTAACAAAGCTGATATCGTGATTAGTGCAGTTTCACCAGCACAATACCCAAATACGGGCTTGCCAGAAATTGCGCTTGCTGGACGTTCAAATGTAGGGAAGTCATCATTCATCAATACATTGATCAACCGTAAAGGGTTGGCGCGTACTTCGAGTAAACCTGGTAAAACACAAACACTTAATTATTATATTATTGAAGACCAATTTTATTTTGTTGATGTTCCTGGCTACGGCTATGCAAAAGTATCTAAAACAGAACGGGCGAAATGGGGCGAAATGTTAGAAACTTATTTTACTCAAAGAGAACCTTTAAAGGCGACCCTATGCGTTATTGACTTTAGACACCCAGCTACTGTAGACGATAAACAAATGTATGAGTTTCTTAAACACTTTAATATTCCTGTGATTGTTGTTGCCACAAAAGCAGATAAAATATCTAAAAGTAAATGGAATAAACATGTGAAAATCGCTAAAGAATCATTAGGATTTGATCCAGCAGATGATTTCGTTTTGTTTTCATCTGAAACAGGGGAAGGCAAAGAAGAAGCGTGGAGTTTGATTGAAGGTTATTTGAAAAAAAAGTAATTTTTCTGGCAGATAAATAGAAGTGTGTTTTTTAATTGTAAAAAGTTAATAAAAATGACTAGTATTTAAAGAGCGTGAGTATGGATAAAAGGGGTTCATAATAATGGAGTTTAATGAATATCAAAAATTAGCAAATCGTACGTTATATGGAAATGAACAAGTATTGACTAATTGTGCGCTAGGCGTAGCCAGCGAAGCAGGCGAGTTAGTAGACTTAATTAAGAAATACACTTTTCATGGGCATGATTTGGATAAAAAAGAGCTTGTCAAAGAAATGGGTGACGTTCTTTGGTACTTGTCTCAAATTGCTGAGTGGGCAGATATTTCTTTTGAAGAAGTAGCCATTCAAAATATTGAGAAGTTAAAACGTCGCTACCCCGACGGCTTTTCTGAAGAAAGAAGCCAAAAACGAACTGAACATGAACCTATTTGATTTTCATAACTAAAGCCCCCTTGCTATACGGTATGTATAGCGAGGGGGCTTTTTGATTACATTGTTTTATTTAGAGGATAGTTCATTATGATTGTCTTTGTCCTCTTCAGTTTCATCTTTTTTAGTAGTGGCTTCTTCTGGGTCTAGTACGAATTTGTGAAATAAATCGTCTAAACTAGTTTCAACTTTAGATAATTGTCCCATATTATACCTCCTATTTAAAGCTATTCTTATCTTAACGCCATTGGACAAAAAATGCCACTATTTTATTTCAGTACATCTTCCAAAAGTATATATAGAAAAAATGCGTCCCTTTTAATTTTTAACAGTAAGACAGAAACTTCTGGCATTGAAAATCTTTAACAATTCTTTTTATTCAGTATATTATGCATAAAAAGATATAAATAAGAATAAACAACGGAGATATGTTTTATATATTGCATAAATATCCTTATTCTGCTACACTACAGAGGTGTTTAAGAAAATGCAGAAAGAGAAAAGAGGAAATAAAATGAAAAGAAAGTCGCTTGTTACTGCTCTACTTATCCTGTTTACTGCTCTAATTAGTTTTACTATGCCATCTTTGCAAGTGGCAGCAGCAGATACTTCATTATCAGATGTCCAATCAAAAGGAACGTTGACTATTGGAACGAGCGCTGATTTTCCGCCATATGAATTTCACGCTACTGTTAATGGCAAGGATGAAATCGTCGGAATGGATATATCTATTGCTCAAAAAATTGCTGACGATTTAGGCGTAACATTGGAAATACAAGATATGGGATTTGATAGTCTGTTGCCTGCTTTGGAAGTAAATAAAGTAGACATGATTCTAGCAGGTATGAGTCCTTCTGAAGAACGAAAAAAAAGTGTTGATTTTTCTACTGTTTATTATACAGGAGGGCAAAATTTAGTTGTCCGTCAATCTGATGAAGGCATCTATCAAACTAAAGATGATCTGCATGGGAAAAAAATTGGAGTTCAAACAGGCTCATTACAAGAAACATTAGCCCAGAAACAAATGCCGGATTCTGATTTGTTGAGTTTATCAAAAATCACCGATTTGATTCTAGCTTTAAAAACGAACAAAATAGAAGCTATCGTAATGGAAAAACCAAGTGCGACTGCTTACGTTTCAAATGATACAGGATTAGTTACTTTTGATGGAGCGTTTGAATTGGCTGAAGGTGAGCAAGGAACAGCGATCGCTTTTAAAAAAGGTACTCAAACCCTTTTAGAGAGTGTCAATGATTCTCTTGTAGAAATAAAAGAGGGAAATTTAATTGAAGGGTATTTAAAAGAAGCTGGAGAACACTTGAAAGATAGTCAAGGTGGAACGATTGATTCAGAAGACGCCGAAGACACAGGGTCAAATACAATGATCAACTATTGGAACTATTTTGCCAAAGGAACGGGTTATACCATTCTGATATCTGTTTCAAGTGTATTATTCGGAAGCATTTTAGGAATATTTTTGTCCTTGATGCGTATGGCGGATAATAAAGTTATCCGCGGTTTGGCTACCGCTTATGTCGAATTTGTTCGTGGGACGCCAATGATGATCCAAGTAATGTTCATCTATTTTGCAGTAGGATACTTAGTAAATATCCCTGCTTTAGCTTCCGGCATCATTGCGGTTTCTTTGAACAGCGGAGCCTATATCTGCGAAATTATCCGTTCAGGATTAAATTCCGTATCTAAAGGACAAGCAGAAGCAGCAAGAAGTTTAGGGATGAGCAAGAAGCTTTCAATGCGATATATTATTTTCCCGCAAGCGCTAAAAAATATTTGGCCAGCCTTAGGAAATGAATTTATCACGGTCATTAAAGAAAGCTCGATTGTGTCGATTATTGGTGTAAGTGATTTGATTTTCCAAACAAAAGTCGTCACTTCAGTTTCATATCGTGGGATTGCACCGTTAGCTGTTACGATGGTCATTTATTTTGTTTTAACTTTTAGCTTAACAAAACTGTTGAATTATTATGAAGGGAAGATGAATCATGATTAAATTTAACCATTTAAAAAAATCTTTTGATAAAAATGAAGTCTTGATCGACATTAATGGAGAAGTAAAAAAAGGGGAAGTCGTCGTGATCATCGGACCATCAGGATCGGGTAAAAGCACGTTGCTGCGGTGCTTAAATTTACTGGAGACTCCGACAAGCGGTGAAATTATTTTTGAAGATATTGCTTTAACAGGACTTAACGAAACAAAGTTAAATCAATTGCGAGAAAAAATGGGAATGGTCTTTCAAAGTTTTAATTTATTTCCACATTTGTCTGTGTTAGATAATTTAAAAATAGCGCCGATCAAAGTTAAAGGAATGCCTGAAACAGAAGCGGAAAGCCAGGCGCGAAGATTGTTGAAACAAGTGGGTTTAGAAGACAAAGATACAGCTTATCCAGCTAGTTTATCGGGTGGTCAGCAACAACGAGTAGCTATCGCACGTGCATTAGCAATGAACCCAAAAGTCATGTTGTTTGATGAACCGACATCTGCATTGGATCCTGAAATGGTAGGAGAAGTTTTAAAAGTTATTCAAGATTTAGCAGAAACCGGAATGACGATGGTTGTTGTGACTCATGAAATGGGATTTGCTAAGCAAGTAGCTGATCGCGTCATTTTTATGGACGCAGGTTATATTGTAGAAGAAGGAACTCCAGAACAGCTCTTTGATCACCCGGAACATAACCGAACCAAAGATTTTTTAGCAAAAGTATTATAAAAAAATGGGAGTGAGACAAAAAGCGTTTAGACCCGAATCACTGGAACGAATAAGCGCAGTATGGTCACAGACCATCGAGCATTATTCGTGAAGTGGACGTCGGGTCTGCTTTTTGGAACACGTTCTAGAATAAATATACGGATATGCAAAAGAGGTTGGGACAAAAGTCCCAACCTCTTTTTTTTGTTTCTTCTTAGTTCATTGCTTCGTTTGTATCGTTAACGGTTTTTTTCCAAAAGCCTAAAATCAGGGCAGAAACAGCCGTTCCAATCGCTAATGCTGCCAAGAATAGCAAGGCGTGGTTTGAAAGACCAATAGCGAAGATGCCACCGTGCGGCGCTGGAATAGTGATATCCCAGAATTGAGTTAAGCCGCCAGCAATTGCTGCTCCGATAACCGATGATCCGATAATGCGTAATGGATCAGCAGCCGCAAAAGGAATAGCTCCTTCAGTGATAAAAGAAAGCCCTAAAACATAGTTTGTGATTCCTGATTTTCTTTCGTCTTCTGTAAATTTGTTTTTAAATAGTGTACTTGCAACAGCGATTGCTAGAGGCGGAATCATACCACCAGCCATAACAGCAGCCATCAAACTACCGTCACCTGTATCAGTGAAGATACCTATTGAAAAGGCATATGCCGCTTTATTAAATGGACCTCCCATATCAATAGCCATCATTCCGCCCAATAATGCGCCTAGTAACACAGCATTTCCTGTACCAAGGTTTTCTAGGAAGTTAACCATAGCTGTATTGATTGTTGAGAAGACCGGATCAATGATGAAATACATTACTAGACCAATAAGGAGTAGACTAAGAACAGGATACAATAAGATTGATTTTAAACCTTCTAATGACTTTGGCAATCCTTTCAACAATCGTCTTAAAAGAAGAATAGAGTAACCGGCTAGGAAACCAGCAGCTAATCCACCTAAGAAACCAGCGTTGCTTTGGACGGCCATTAATCCACCAACCATCCCTGGCATCAAGCCTGGACGATCGCCGATACTCATGGCGATATAACCTGCCAAGATAGGAATCAAGAAGTTAAAAGCATTGCTACCTAAAGAGTTTAAGAACGTGAAGATCTCGCTGCTTTCTCCAAAGTAAGGTTCTACAAAGAAAGAAAGAGCCAAGACGATCCCGCCGCCGACAACGAAAGGCAACATATGAGAAATTCCGTTCATTAAATCTTTATAAACTTTACTAATAATAGAGCCGTTGCCTTCATCGCTGTCTTCAGTGTCTTTTTCACCACTAGCATGATAGGTTGGTGCTTGTTGATTCATAGCTTTGGTGATCAACTCTTCAGATTTACGAATACCATCGCTGACGGGTCGCTGCAAAAGGTGTTTTCCATCAAAACGAGCCATTTCGACATTTTTATCAGCAGCGACGATAACGCCGGCTGCACGTTCGATATCAGCTGCGGTCAACCGGTTTTTAACGCCTTCAGTTCCGTTGGTTTCAACTTTGATATCAACGCCCATTTCAGCAGCTTTTTTCTTCAAAGCATCTTCAGCCATATACGTATGAGCAATACCAGTTGGACAAGCCGTTACGGCAATAACAAATGGGCGATCAGCATCAGGAGTTTTAGTTGCTTCTGCTTGTTGTTCGGCTTTTTCATCTGCTAGCCGTTTTTGTTCTGCTTCTGTAAATAATGTTTGGACTTCATCAGGTGTCGTTGTTTCTTTTAGAGAAGCAACAAATTCAGGGTTTATCAGCAACCGAGACAAGCCAGCTAGAGCTTGTAAATGCGTATCATTTGCCCCTTCAGGAGCCGCGATCATGAAAAACAGATGGGTAGGTTGTCCGTCTAGTGCTTCGTAATCAACTCCGGCAGTACTTTTTGCAAATAAAACGGTAGCTTCGTTGACAGCTGTTGTTTTTGCATGCGGCATAGCGATTCCATCGCCTAGCCCTGTAGAAGTTTGGGCTTCTCTAGCCATAATGCCTTGTTTAAACAAAGCTGGGTCATTGAGGCGCTTCTTTGAAGCCAGACTAGCGATCATTTCGTCAATCGCTGCTTCTTTAGTTGTTGCTTTTAGATCCATGATCATGACATCTTTAAGCAATAAGTCATTGATATTCATTTTTTTTCCTCCTATGGGTACTGTTTTTTAATTTAATACTGTTAGTTGAACTTGAGAAATCAGGTTATCGATATCTTCTTTTTTTGCCAAATCATCTGAAAAAGCTGTGGCACTTCCAGTAGCGACACTTGTTTGAAAAGCAAGCAGCGGGTCATTCGTTCGGACTAACGTTCCAATAAATCCAGCTACCATTGAATCGCCAGCTCCAACGGAATTTTTCACTTGTCCTTTAGGGACCGTTGAAAGATAGACCTTATCAGCAGTGAAGAATAAAGCGCCATCGCCAGCCATTGAGACCAAAGCATACGTTGCTCCCATTTCGATCAGTTTTTTCCCATAAGGAACCATTTCTTCAACGCTGTTAAAAGTGACTTGGAACAATTCCGCTAATTCATGGTGATTGGGTTTAACTAATATAGGATGAGAAGGAAGAGCATCTAATAGTGATTGACCTGTTGTATCTACAGCAAATTTTGCGCCTGCAGCGGTAACTCGTTCAATAATAGATTGATAAAAATCTGCTGGTAATGCCGGCGGTTGGTTTCCTGAAAGAATCACTAAGTCATCAGCTGTTAATGTATCAAATTGTGCTAGTAAGGCATTCGCTTCTTTGTCAGTGATTTTTGGACCTTGAGCGTTAATTTCAGTTTCTTGGTCGGATTTCAATTTGACGTTGATTCGGGTGTCGTCTTGCACCTGAGTAAATTGAGTATGAACTCCTTCTTTTATCAACCAATTTTGAATGAATTGGCCGGTAAAGCCACCTAAAAAACCTAATGTAGTAGTAGGCAGTTGAAGACTGTGCAGCACCCGTGATACATTGATGCCTTTTCCGCCAGGTAATTTTAAATCCCGCTTCATTCGGTTCAAATCGCCCATTTTAAAATCAGCGACTTCAACAATGTAATCAATAGAAGGGTTAAGAGTTACCGTATATATCATTTTGTGACCTCCTTAATAGATGTTTGAGAAAAATATTTTTTATATAAAGCATGATCCATAGCCTCAGTCACAATAGTGGCATCTTCTAGTTCACAAACTTTTACAAAATTAACTTTATTAAACTTCGTTTGATCGGCTAAAACAAATGTTTTAGCGCTGTGCAAATGAGCCTGTTTCTTTACGGCAGCTTCTTCGGAATCAGGGGTAGTATAACCGAATTCAACATCGATCCCATTCATTCCTAAAAAACACTTATTGAAACGATAGTCTCCCATTTGCTGAAGACTTGTAGTGCCAATAATCGCTTTCGTTGTCGCTTTGATTTTTCCGCCAAGCAAAATCGTTTCTGTTTGCTGGTCCGCCAGCAACGAAGCATGTTGAATACCATTGGTAACGACTCGAACGTTTTTGTCTTTTAAAAAAGGAATCAAGTAAATAGTTGTTGTCCCAGCATCCAAATAAATCGTATCATTTTCTTCAATGAAAGAAGCAGCTAATTCAGCAATCGCTTTTTTTTCTTGAACGTTTTTGAACGTTTTTTCAGTAGCGGACAATTCCTCATCTAAATGATAAACCCGTTTTGCTCCTCCATGTATCCGAATCAATTCGCCTGCTTCTTCTAATAATGCTAAGTCTCGTCGAATAGTAGATTCAGAACAATCTAGTGCTGTCATTAGGTCTTGCGACTTTACGAGTCCAGATTGTTTCAATTGCACGAGGATAAAGTTATGTCGTTCTTCCGTTAACATATCATCACTCCCATCGCCTTATAATACCATCAAAATCAACCAAAAACAATCAATTAACAAGCGGTTACACCTAATTGTAATAAAACTCTACAAGTGTTATACTTGTTATAGAGCAAGTATAAACATAAGGAAGAAGTGAGCTCATTGTTTATTCATATTAAACCAGAAAGCGATACCCCTATTTATTCTCAACTGATTTACCAAATAAAGACTGGAATTTTAAAGAAAGAATTAATGCCCGGCGAGTTGCTGCCCAGTGTACGAAGCTTAGCAGGAGATATTGGTATCAACATGCATACAGTCAATAAAGCCTACAATTATTTAGTCAGAGAAGAAATCCTTATCAACCAGAAGAAAGGTTTTCAAATAAAAAACCGTGAGCAAATGAAAATGTCTGTTGAATATCAAGAAGAGTTTAAAACGAAGTTAACAGAATTGATGATCGATGCTGCTGTGTATCAGTTATCAGAGCAAGAGCTGAAAGAGATGCAACAGGCCGTCAATAAAAAAATACAGGGTGGTGAAGCAAAATGAGTTTATTCATAGGTTTTATGATCAGTTTATTTTTATTGATTGGACTCATAACTGGGTTGACTCCATTCATGGGACGTAAAAGCAGTCAATTTGGCGTTAGTTTACCGGAAAATTATCAAGAAGACCCTCAGTTAAAAAAGTGGATGAAACAGTATTGTTTCATTACGGTTTTGAGCAGTGTACTTTTTTCGTTGCCGTTTTTATGGTTTACCCGTAATAAAGATGCCGTACAAACAGAGATGCAGTTAGGCATTTACAGCGTAGTGGGGATAGCAGCAGTCTTAGCTGTCAGTGGATTAGCCTATTTGGTGATCCATAAAAAAGTGTCCACATGGAAAAAGAACTTGCCTAAAACAGCCGATCAAGACAGTGGGCAAGAAATAGTTGTAGAATTGAATTATCGGAAAAAGGGGACAACTATTTCAAACATACTGATTATCATCAGTAATTTAATCATTATTAGCGGTACGGCTTTTGCCACTTGGCTAAATTATCAACAGATCCCTGAAACGTTTCCCATTCATTGGGGAATCGATTTTAAACCCGATCGCTTTGCAACAAAATCAGTTAAAACTGTTTTTGGTTTACTAGCTGTGCAGTTGATCATGATCATTATTTTTGTGATCAGCAATTATTCCATAAAAAATGCAAAGCAATCATTGAATCCTAAAAACGCATCAGTTTCTAGTTTAAAGAATCGTTTGTTTCGGCAAGCATGGTCCCGTTTTACTTTGGTGATCTCCATTTTAACTCAATTGTTGATGAGTGCGCTCCAACTTGCTACTGTATTCGTTAATGATGTAGAGATTCAATGGTTTATTTACCTAACAATCGGCTATACCATACTTGTGATCGTTTATGCCATAGTTTTATCGATGAAGTATGGGCAAGATGGGGAACGATTAAAGATGGCGGATTCTTTAGAAGAAAAAGATACTTTAGAATACCGTTACAATGAAGATCAGTACTGGAAATTAGGGGTTTTTTATTACAATCCTGCTGATCCGTCTATTTGGGTAGAAAAAAGGTTTGGTGTTGGAACAACAACCAACTTTGCCCGCTGGCAAAGTTGGGCGATCATCGTTGGTATCTTGATCTTAGCTTTTTCACCACTCTTATTTTTATAGCAGGTTCATGAAATCAATAACTAAGGAGGCTTCCGCTATAGCGGAAGCCTCCTTAGTTAACTTATTATAATTGACTGCGACGTTCAGTTGAATGGACAAACAAACGTTTCAATGTTTTCGTATCATTTTCAGCGACAGCCGCTTTTATTTTGGTTAATTCTGTTTCGAATAAATCAATAGCCTCTAATAAGTTGGATTTGTTTCCGATAAACAATTCGCTCCATAGCTCTTCATTGATATTAGCTATTCGTGTCAACTCACGGTAACTGTCTCCAACGAAATCTCCTGTTTTTTCATTTATATCGCTGTTTACCAAAGCGACTGCAATAGCATGAGGCAATTGGCTAGTGAACCCGATTAATTGATCGTGCTCATGAGGAGTGATGCGTGTGACTTTTTTGAATCCTAATTCTTTAACCAGCTGTTCTAGAAAAACTAAATTCTTCTCTTGGTTTTTAACAGTAGGAGTTAATAAATAATTCGCGTCTTTAAAAACAGCTTGATTTGCAAAATCGATTCCTCTTTTTTCGCGACCAGCCATTGGATGTCCGAAAATAAAGTCTACAGAATCGGGTAAGAGTGGTGAAATATCTTTGATGATTCCTTGTTTGATTCCTGTGACATCCGTTAAAATAGCATTTGGTTTAAATTTTTTTGGATGACTTTGGATGAATTGAGCGATAAGAGTAGGGTAGAGAGAAAAGATGATTAGGTCTGCTTGAGGAAGAATTTCCTCTCCATCTGTGAACCCTTCTTGAATGATACCTAGCTTTTTTGCTTTTTTTAATGTTGTTTCATTTGTATCGATTCCATAAACAGATGTATAACCAGCCTCTTTTAATGCCAACCCAAAAGAACCTCCAATGACACCTAACCCAACAAGAACAATAGTCATAACGATTCCCCCTCGGATTGCTTTAGTTGGTGCATATTTAAAGCATCCATAGCGAGTAGATAACCATCTGTTCCAAATCCTGTTACTTGTCCAATGCATGCTGGAGCGGTGACAGAGATTTTTCTGAAATCTTCTCGTTGATGGATATTCGACATATGTACTTCAACGGTAGCAATCTGGATGCTTTTGATAGCATCATGAATAGCGTAGCTGTAATGTGTATAAGCTCCGGGATTGATAATGATACCATCATACTGTTCATTAAAGGCCTTTTGTAAAGCGTCTATTATTTCGCCTTCAGAATTGCTTTGAAACAATGTTAAACCATGCTTTCGGTTTTCACCTTCAGTTTGGATAAAGGTACAAATCTCCTTAAACGTTTTGGCACCATAGACTTCTTTTTCTCTGATGCCGGTAAAATTTAGGTTGGGTCCATTGATCACCATGATTTTCATTCTGATAAACTCTCCTTTTCAACTAGCTTTAAGTGTTGAATAAACGTATGCATCTGCTGCACGGCTGTGGCAGGGGTTGTATCGTTTTCGATGATGAAATCAGCAGCTGCACGATACTGTTCAATTCGTTGTTCAAATAAACCGACCAATGTTTGTTTATCGTTTTTTAAAAGCGGCCTTCCCGAAACATCGATATCTCGCATAATCAGTTCCAATGGCCGATCAATAAAAAAAATATAAGACGTCTTTTTTAATAGCCGAATGTTTTCCTCTCTTTTAATAATGCCGCCGCCAGAGGAAACAATAGTATAGTTTTCTTTGGTTAACAGTTTGCAAACAGCTGTTTCGATATTGCGGAAATGATCTTCTCCAACTTCCCAAAGTTGAGCAATCGTTTGAGAGCTGTAGGTTTCGATATAAACGTCCATATCTATAAAAGAAAAATCAATTTCTTTGCTGAGTCTTTTTCCAAAGGTTGACTTGCCGCAACCAGGCATACCAATTAGCACAATATTTGTTTTCATATCTTCACCTACTTAAATTTGTTTTGAAAATCTTGAATTATCTTTTGGGAAACAGTGAGAGGGATAATTTGTTCTTGCCAAATTTCAACGGATTTAATTGCTTGACCAATGAGCATTTCTAATCCATTATAAGCTGGTTTATTTAAACGTCTTCCTGTTTCTAAAAAGAGCGTTTCTGTCGGATTGTAAATCAAATCAATCAAAATCAGATGCTGTGAAATAACCTGTTCATTTACTGGTGAAATCCCACAGTTTGGGTACATACCAATTGGAGTGGTGTTGATCAATAAATCGCTGTTAATTGAAGCAATGGCTTCGTAAGTCAGGTAACTGATTTTGGGGTGATTTATGACCGGACGTTGAGACGTTTTTCTTGAAACAACGCGTATCTGTTCAATACCATGATCTAGCAAATAAGTTATAGCCATTTTCGCAGAACCGCCGTTTCCTAACAGTGTTGCGGTTTTCCCTTGAATAGGAATGGCATGATTTTCAAAAATCATGCCAAACCCATGATAGTCTGTATTGTAACCAATCAGCTTTCCATCTTTTAATAAAACTGTATTGACTGCTTGCATCCGTTGAGCTTCAGAAGAGACAGAATCTAAATAAGGCAAAATGGTTTGTTTATAAGGAATGGTTACATTTGCACCTTTAATAGTTAATAATTTTAAAGCTGCTACTGCTTTTGGAAAATCAGCTTCTGTAACTTCAAACAGTTTATATGCACCTTGAATAGTTAGCATACGGTAAATTTCTTGATGAATGTTAGGGGAAAGGCTGTGCTTCAAGGTTTTTCCTAGTAATCCATAGAACTCCATTCGTTTTTCCTCCTTAGTAAAAAAAGCTTTTTATCATTTAAAATACCCTTTCACTTATCTTGAACGAAGTTTACCATATTATTATGATTTGGCAATAATTAAATAAAAATATAATGTGATTGACATTAATGTTTGGTGAGTGTTATAGTTCAATAACTAAGAACAGCAAGATTTTATTCTTGTCTCTTAATAAAACGAAAGGTGGAAGAGAAATCATGGAAAACAGTAGAATCATTCAGATGAAAACACAAAATGTAACGAATTTTTATAACTTCTTTTTCCGGGGCTTTTATTTTAGCGCTGGCTATTTTGCGTTTTATAAAACTGAATGTACCTTCCTGATGAGTGATTAATCTAACGACCTTTCAATTATCCCTAAACGCTAGGGGAATGAAATTAGAGAAGCTGGAGCTCATTAACTAATGAGCTCTATTTTTTTTTAGCGTAAAACAAAAAAAGGAGGAAACGGTATGATAATTGTATTAAAACAAGAAGCGAATCAAGTTGAAGTAAACAGGTTGACAAAGAAATTACAAAGTTTAGGGGTGACAATAAACCACTCTGCTGGGTCTATAACCACTATTTTGGGTTTGATCGGGGATACGAGTAAAATCGATATGTCTAAAATATCAGCCAATCAGGCAGTTGAAAAAGTCATGCGCGTCCAAGAACCTTACAAGAAAGCCAATCGTTTATTTCATCCAGAAAATTCAATCATCTCAGTTGATGGTGAAAAAATTGGTGGCAAACGGTTAGGAATCATCGCCGGTCCTTGTTCTGTTGAAAGTGAGGAACAGATCATTGGTATTGCTAAACGTGTTAAAGCGGCAGGAGCCAATTTTTTAAGAGGAGGGGCCTTCAAACCGAGAACATCGCCATACAGTTTCCAAGGATTAGAGCTAGAGGGACTGAATATGCTGAAGGCAGCTAAAGCAGAAACCGGCTTACCGATCGTAACGGAATTAATGTCTACTAAACACATCGATGCATTTGTAGACGATGTTGATATGGTTCAAATCGGTGCACGGAACATGCAGAACTTCGATTTATTGAAAGAGATTGGAAAAACACAATTACCCGTCCTTTTGAAGCGAGGCTTATCAGCTACGATTCAAGAGTGGTTAATGTCTGCTGAATACATCATGTCTGAGGGAAATGAAAATGTCATTCTTTGTGAACGTGGGATTCGCACATACGAAACCATTACTCGAAATACGTTAGATTTGCAAGCTGTGCCCGTTATCAAAAAATTATCTCATTTGCCTATCATTATCGATCCAAGTCACGCTGGCGGCTACACTTACTTAGTGGAACCAATGGCTAAAGCAGCTGTAGTTGCTGGAGCAGATGGTTTAATGATTGAAGTTCATGACGATCCTGAGAATGCTTGGAGCGATGGCGAACAATGCCTGACTCCAGATGAGTTCGATCGTTTGATGGATAAAGCCAAACGATTAGCAGAAGTTGAAGGAAGAGAAATTTAATGAACTCAGAATGGAATGGGAGGAAGGGGAATTATGGCAGAATTAGTAGTCGATTTAAAAGAACAGAGCTATCCATTAAAAATTCGCAAAGGACTCTTAAATGACGTTGGTTTAGAAATCACTCGTTTCTACCATGGAAAAAAAGTAGCCATCATAACCGACCAAACCGTTGCACGTTATTATGAAAAGCAAGTAAAGGAGGGTCTGTTGAAAGAGGGGTACGAGGTTGTGGTGATTGCCCTTCCTCCAGGAGAAGAATCTAAATCTTTGAATCAGCTGCCATTTTTGTATAAAGCATTAATCGATTTTGGATTAACGAGAAGCGATTTAATTGTAGCGCTGGGAGGCGGAGTTGTTGGGGATGTTGGAGGGTTTGCCGCTGCCACTTTTTTAAGAGGAATCCCATTTGTTCAAATCCCGACGACTTTACTGGCACAGGTTGACAGCAGCATCGGCGGAAAAGTTGCTGTTGATTTGCCAGAAGGAAAAAATTTGGTAGGCAGCTTTTACCATCCTGTATTAGTTTTGATCGACCCGCTTGTTTTGGAAACGTTAAGCGATCGTTTCTTTTACGATGGGATGGCAGAAGTCATTAAGTATGCTTGTATCCTAGACGTTGATTTCTTTGCTTTTTTAAAAACGCTAAAGACTAGAGCAGAGATGACAAAACAAATCGAACAAATTATTTATACGTGTTGTTCTCTAAAAAAAGCAATCGTTGAATCAGACGAAAGAGATACTGCTGAACGAATGTTGTTAAATTTTGGTCATACCCTTGGTCATGCTTTGGAAACATTTTACGCTTATAAAAAGTACACTCACGGGGAAGCTGTTGCCATTGGGATGTATCAAATCACATTGCTTGCCGAAGAAAAAGGATTATCGGCTATTGGCACAGCTGAAACGATCAAATCGCTTTTGATCCAATATCATTTGCCCTACACCTTAGAACACAAAGATTATGCAGCAGTATTGGAGTATGTAGCACTTGATAAAAAGAATATAAACGGGGTTTTAAAAGTTGTTTTATTAAAAACTATTGGAAAATCGTATTTGGAAGAAACAACCGCCACATTTTTTGTGAATTAAATAGGTAGGTTTAATAAGTAGAAATAGTTAAAAAGAGGTGAGCAAATGACGGATTTAATTCTAACACCAGCTAAATTGTCCGGAGCCGTTACAGTTCCTCCTTCTAAGAGTATGGCCCACCGAGCCGTGATCTGCGCAGCGTTAAGCGAAGGAAAGAGCTTGTTGACAAACATTGAATATTCTGATGATATTATAGCTACCATTGAAGCCATGCGCTCGTTAGGAGCCAGTTTCAATAGAAAAGAAGCTGGTTTGGAAGTAGCAGGTATCGACTGGGAAGCTGAAACAGTAAATGAGCTCGAAAAAGACCAGTCAAGGACAATCGACTGTAACGAATCAGGTTCAACACTGCGTTTTTTGATTCCAATCGCTACTCTATTCGAAGGCGACACACGTTTTATCGGCAGAGGTAATTTAGGCACACGTCCGTTAGAGCCCTATTATCAAATTTTTGATAGGCAAGGAATTGCCTACACAAAACAAGCAAACCAATTGCATTTGACGATCAATGGAGACTTACAACCTGATTTATTCGAATTACGAGGCGATGTTAGTTCACAGTTTATTTCTGGTTTATTATTTGCACTGCCGCTGTTAAAGAATGATTCAAAAATCGTCATCACAACAGAATTGGAATCTAAAGGTTACATAGATTTAACATTAAGTATGATGCAAACTTTTGGTATCGAGGTTTTGAACAATGACTATCGTGAATTGATCATTAAAGGAAATCAGCGTTATCAAAAACAAGAGTATCGAATTGAAGGAGATTATTCGCAAGCTGCCTTTTTCTTATGTGCAGATGCACTAGCAAATCAAGTTGTCGTTCAAGACTTAAAGCCCCATTCATTACAAGGCGATCGAGAAATTATTGCCATCTTGGAACGAATGGGTGTTGAAATATTAAGCACTCCTCACGCTTTAGAAGGCAAGCCAACAGGCAGGTTAAAAGCTGCGTTAATTGACGGTTCACAATGCCCTGATATCATTCCCGTCGTTTCTTTAGTTGCTGCTTTGAGCGAAGGGACAACAGAAATTATTAATGCAGGAAGATTAAGAATCAAAGAATGCGACCGTTTAAAAGCTGTTACCAGTGAATTATCTAAACTAGGAGCAGTAATTTTTGAAACAGCAGATGGGTTGATTATTGAAGGAGTTGAGCAGCTTGTTGGAGGCGTTGAAGTTTGGAGTCACAAAGACCATCGTATTGCTATGATGTTAGCCATTGCAGCTACCGTTTGCCAAGAACCAATCGTCTTGAAAGATGCTGAATGTGTCTCAAAATCTTATCCTCATTTTTGGGAAGATTATACTATGTTAGGAGGAAACAGCCATGAGCGGTGTTTGGGGAAATAAATTAAAAATTTCTATTTTTGGCGAATCACATGGGGTTGGAATCGGAGTGGTGATCAATGGATTGCCAACGGGTTTTGAAGTTGATTGGGATGAAGTATTAGTAGAAATGGCTAGAAGAGCGCCAGGTCAAAATGATTTAACCACCCCTCGGAAAGAATCTGATTTACCTGAGGTTTTAAGCGGGTTGTTTGAAGGGAAAACAACAGGTGCTCCTTTAACCGCGATTATACGCAATCAGGATACCCGTTCTAAAGACTACAGTCAGTTGAAAAACATTATGCGTCCTGGGCAAGCAGACTACCCTGGACACGTGCGTTATGGCGGTCACAATGATCATCGCGGCAGCGGTCACTTTTCGGGAAGGATCACCGCTCCTTTGGTTTTTGCTGGAGCGATCTGCAAACAACTACTAGCTGAAAAAGGCATAATGATTGGGTCGCATATCAAGAGCATCGGTACGATTCAAGATATCAGCTTCAATGAAACTACCGTAACTAAAGAGCAACTAGAAAAATTTAAGACAGAACAATTGCCTGTTTTTAATGAAGCAAAAGCAGAAGAGATGAAGCAGCTGATTTTGGCTGCAAAACAAGAGGGTGATTCTGTTGGCGGAACGGTAGAATGTATGGTTTTAGGTTTAGAAGCCGGATACGGCAATCCTTTTTTCGATTCTATTGAATCAACGCTCGCTCATTTAATGTTCTCTGTTCCAGCAGTCAAGGGAATTGAATTTGGAACAGGCTTTGCCATTACAGAACTTTTTGGTTCACAGAGCAATGACGCTTACTACTATGAAGGGGATCAAATTAAAACGGCTACCAATCATAACGGCGGAATCATCGGAGGAATTTCAAACGGGATGCCGATTGTTTTTCGCGCAGCTGTAAAACCTCCTGCATCGATTACAAAAAAACAGCAAACGATCAACATTTCAGAAAAAAAAGACACGGAGCTGGTGATCGAAGGACGACATGATCCTTGCATCGTTCCAAGAGTTTTGCCAGTTATTGAAGCTGTGACAGCTATTGGAATATTAGATCTGATGCTTTAGCAAAAGGGGGTCGCAAAATGACAGAAATTGAAGAGTACCGAAAAAAAATCGATGAGATCGATCAGCAACTGACCCAACTCTTTGAACAGCGAATGGAGACGGTCAAAAAAGTCGGCCAATATAAAAAAGCTAAACACTTACCCATCTATAATGAAAATAGAGAAGCAGAAGTTATTAGTAAAAACCAAGCTTATTTGGTGGATTCTGCTTATCAACAAGGACTAGCTTTATTTTTTCAACAGCTGATGGCTATTTCAAAAGGGTTACAAAACAAAAACTCCAGCAAAGAACAACCGTTGGACTTGCCTTTTGTTCCAGCTTCTTCTAAAAAAACTAAAAAAAATCCTAAAGTTGGGTGTTATGGAGCAGAAGGATCTTTTAGTGAAGAAGCCATGTTGAGTTACTTTGGTTCGGTTGAACAACCACATTACTTTACTAAGTTCGAAGATGTTTTTTCAGCTATTGAACAAAATGACATTGACTATGGGGTTGTGCCGATTGAAAACTCATCGACAGGAGCTATCACAAAAATTTATGACTTATTGACTCGATACGATTTTTACATCGTTGGAGAACAATACATCCACGTAGACCAGTATTTGGTAGGATTCCAGGACACCGAACTTGCTAATGTCGCTGAAGTTTATTCTCATCCTCAGGGTTTTGAACAAAGCATGCTTTTTTTAAATCAGCATCCTGAGTGGAAGTGGATACCTTATCGTAGTACTTCAGAGAGTGCCAAATTAGTCAGCGAATTAAAAGACCTTACCAAAGTTGCTATTTCCAGTAAACGAGCTGCAGATCGATACAACCTTACTGTACTTCAAGAAAAGGTCAATGATCAACATGAGAACAGCACGCGTTTTATTGTGTTATCAAAACGGTTAGAATCGTCTGATGTCTGCAGCAAAGTTAGTGTTCTCTTTTCAATTGAACATCGAGTGGGGACGCTGCATCATTTGTTGCACCACTTCGCTGAAAACAAATTGAATTTGATAAAAATCGAATCTCGTCCAGTCGCCAACGAACCCTGGCATTATCTGTTTTACATTGATTTTGAAGGAAACGTAAACATGCCAGAAGTTCAACAAGCATTGCAAACCATTCACCAAACGAGTTCTTTTTTTAAAGTCATCGGCACCTATCAGGCCGCTGAAAAAAACAAAAAATAAAAAAACGGGAGTGAGACAAAAAGCGTTTAGACCCGAATCTTCTACTTCGCATACCGTATCCCTAAGCAGCTAAAG
Organism: Carnobacterium sp. CS13; assembly: GCF_016653495.1. NCBI lineage: Bacteria > Bacillati > Bacillota > Bacilli > Lactobacillales > Carnobacteriaceae > Carnobacterium > Carnobacterium sp. CS13. The sequence goes on from NZ_CP067364.1 coordinate 1,162,825, forward strand.
CTGCAAGGGCTAAGGAAACTGGAACGAGTAAGCGCAGTATGGTCACAGATCATCGAGCATTATTCGTGAAGTGGACGTCGGGTCTGCTTTTTGGAACACGTTCTAGAATAAATATTCGGATATGCAAAAGAGGTTGGGACTTTTGTCCCAACCTCTTTTCTTATTCATGGACGACAATAGAATCTACTGTTACGGGTTCAATAGGCAAATCATTTTTAGCAGTTTTTAAAGCAGCGATGGCGTCGACAACTTCCATACCATGGATGACTTGACCGAAAACAGTATAATGGCCATCCAATGATGGATAACCGCCTTTTTCGTAAGCTTCAGCTATTTCATTAGGGACAGTATCTGCTACAGAGCTCGACATGTCTTGTTGATTTTGAACAATGAAAAATTGACTACCGATTGAAATAGGAGCATTGGTTTTTGCCATCGCAAGCGCCCCTCTAATATGATAAAGCTGATCAGAAGGCTCTACTTCGAATGGTTCTCCCCAGATACTTTCGCCACCTGTACCCGTTCCTTCAGGATCGCCACCTTGAATCATAAAATCTTGAATCACACGATGGAAAATGGTTCCATCGTAATAGCCTTTTTTGCTGAGAGAAATAAAATTTTCTACTGCTTTAGGCGCTAATTCAGGAAAAAGTTTGATTTTGATGGTCCCCATAGAAGTTACCATATCTACCGCTGTTTCATTTTCAGCGATATCTGTCGATAGTTGTGGAAAGGAATCGATTGTTTCTTTTGTTGTGGAAAGGGAGGTCGAACTCATTTGTGTTGATGAAGTCGTTGGTTGACTAGGAATCAGAAAAAAGACACCATAAATAATCATAGCTACGGCTATGATGAATAAGAGACCTCCGAGCAGAAGTTTAGTTGATTTCATGTTTCGCATTTCACGTCCTTTTATATTAGTCCTTTTTCATTATACGCTAGATGAGCCAAAGTTTAAATAGTTAAAATGAAATGATTTTTGTATTAAAAAAAGAAGAGGAATCGTTTTTATGGAAGAACATTGAAAAAAGAAGCGAATTATCTGTTGATTTTATTTGATTTAAATAGACAAACAAGTAAAACACACGTACAATAGAAAATGGATTAGAATGGGGTATACTGAACAATACTTCCTTTTTTTAGAGAATACGTGATGAAGAACAATCTTGATTACATCTTGGAACAAATGTAACAGCAAGAACTATCGCTACATCTAAAGAGTAACCCAAAAGATAAATCAAAATGAAACTCTCATAAACTCAAAAAAATGAGGAGGAAACTAACGATGTCAATGTTTTTAGATCAAGTAACAATTAATGTGAAAGCCGGAAAAGGCGGCGATGGCATGGTTGCTTTCAGGCGCGAAAAGTATGTGCCGGATGGCGGACCAGCAGGTGGAGATGGCGGAAAAGGCGGAAGTTTGATTTTTGTCGTAGACGAAGGTCTCCGTACGTTAATGGATTTCCGTTTCACGCGTCACTATAAAGCTGAAGATGGCGAAAATGGAATGAGTAAAAGTATGCACGGTCGTGGGGCAGGCGATAAAGTAGTTAAAGTTCCGCCTGGTACGGTTGTGCGTGATATAGATACAGGTATTGTCCTAGGCGATTTGATTCATGATGGTCAACGTTTAGTTGTCGCAAAAGGCGGACGCGGCGGACGTGGCAATGTTCGTTTCGCTACTCCAAGAAACCCAGCACCAGAAGTTGCTGAAAATGGTGAGCCTGGTGAAGAACGCAATTTAGAACTAGAATTAAAAGTCTTAGCGGATGTTGGATTAGTTGGTTACCCATCTGTGGGGAAATCAACTTTACTATCTGTTGTTTCTGCAGCCCGGCCTAAAATCGGAGCGTATCATTTTACGACATTGGTTCCTAATTTAGGAATGGTTCAAACGGACAATGGCAAAAGTTTTGTTATGGCCGATTTACCAGGACTGATTGAAGGGGCTTCACAGGGTATTGGGCTTGGGATTCAGTTTTTACGTCATATTGAGCGGACACGAGTTATTCTGCATGTCATTGATATGAGCGGCAGCGAAGGAAGAGATCCTTATGATGACTATGTAACCATCAATAACGAATTAGAAAGTTATGATTTACGGTTGATGGAACGTCCTCAATTAATTGTTGCGAATAAAATGGATATGCCAGAAGCAGAAGAAAATTTAAAAGCTTTCAGAAAAAAAATACAAGCACTGAAAAAAGATGAATACGACGATGATATTTTAATTTTCCCGATTTCGGCAGTCACTCATAAAGGAACAAGCAATTTATTGAATGCAACAGCCGACATATTGGACGTTACTTCGGAATTCCAATTAGAAGAATTGGATCAAGAAGAAGAAACAGTACTCTATAAATATAGCCCAGAAGAAAAAGGGTATGAAATCACAAGAGATCCAGATGCTACATGGGTTCTTTCTGGTGAGAAACTTGAAAAACTGTTCAAGATGACTAATTTCAGCCACGATGAATCCATCAGACGTTTTGCTCGTCAATTAAGAGCTATGGGCATTGATGAAGAAATGCGCGAAAGAGGCGCAGTAGACGGAGATACAGTTCGTATTATGAAATATGAATTTGAGTTTGTTGAGTAGCAGTAAGTTGAATAGTGTAAAGAAGAATCCAATGGATGGCGACATCTTATTGGGTTCTTTTTTTGATACGAGTAAGTGCTTATCGCTAATTCAAGTGAAGTTTGCTAAAATAAAGTGAATCGTTTGAGCACTATTGCTATTCAATAAAAATATGACACAGTTGGGACAGGATAAAATGGAATTATTATTTTTAGGAACCGGTGCAGGAGTTCCGGCAAAACATCGCAATGTCACAAGCATTGCACTAAAATTGTTAGAAGAACGAAACAGTATTTGGCTATTTGATTGTGGAGAAGCCACGCAACAGCAAATTCTGCACACTACTTTAAAACCGCGTAAGATAAATAAGATTTTTATTACACATCTTCATGGAGATCATATTTTTGGATTGCCTGGTTTGATCAGCAGCCGAGCTTTTCAAGGGGGAGAAGACCCATTAACGATTTACGGACCAAAAGGCATCAAAAATTTTGTATTGACCAGTTTGAAAGTCTCAGGTACTTTTTTGAAGTATCCATTAAATTTTCATGAAATTCATGAAGCAGATGTGATTTTTGAAGATGCACAATTTAAGGTTTCATGCTTGCCGCTAGAACACGGCATCCAATCGTTTGGTTACCGAGTTGAAGAAGCTGATCATCAAGGAAGTCTGAAAGTTGAAAAATTAAAAGAAGCTGGAGTGCCTTTTGGTCCGCTGTATGGAAAGTTAAAGAACGGCGAAACCATTACTTTAGCGGATGGTCGGATTTTTAACGGTCAAGATTTTATTGGAGAAACACAAAAAGGACGAGTGGTCGCTATTTTAGGAGATACAAAAAAAACTGCCAATAGTGCTATTTTAGCTCAAAATGCTGACGTATTGGTACATGAAAGCACCTTTGAAGGATCTGATCGAAAAATGGCTCGTGACTACAACCATTCAACGAATCTGGATGCAGCTGAAGTTGCTTTAGATGCAGGCGTTAAACAACTGCTTTTAACTCATATCAGCGCTCGCTACCTTGGAAAAGATGTTCATCTATTGGAAAAAGAAGCACAAAAAATCTTTAAACAGACTCATATCGTAAAGGATTTTGAAGAAATTGATATTCCGTTAAAAAGAACGACAACTAAGAAATGAGGGTGTAAGATATGGCAAACAAGCGAAACGGCTTAGCGAATAAGATTGTACTTATTACGGGAGGTTCCACTGGTTTAGGGGAACAAATCGCTTATGAAGCAGCTAAGCAAGGTGCAATCGTAGTGGTCAGTGCTCGCAGGATGGATTTACTAGCAGAAGTAAAAAAGAAGTGTGCAAACTACTCTGGAAAAGCAGCTTACGCCTATGCTATGGATGTTTCTGATCCAGAAGAAATTCAGACGGTTATTGAAACCATCCATCAAGAAGTAGGCGCTGTTGATATTTTAGTTAACAATGCTGGTTTTGGCCATTTTGAAGAAGCATTGACCTTTAAAATGAGTGTTGCTGAAAATATGTTTAGGGTAAATGTCTTGGGAATGATGTATGTAACTCAATTAGTCGCTATCCAAATGGCAGAAAAACGTCAAGGCCATATTATCAATGTGGCTTCACAAGGAGGCAAAATGGCAACTCCGAAGTCAAGTATTTATTCAGCTACAAAATTTGCTGTCATAGGGTACTCAAATGCCTTACGATTGGAGTTAAAACCTTTAAATGTTTTTGTTACAACTGTAAATCCAGGACCAATTGAAACCAACTTCTTTGATATTGCAGATGAAAGCGGAAAATATTTAGAAAAAGTTGGAAGCATGGTCTTAAATTCTACTGTTGTTGCAAAACGTGTCGTGGCTTTGATGGGCACGTCTAAAAGAGAGTTAAATCTTCCTTATTCTATGGAAATAGCTGGAAAATTGTATTACTTATTTCCGAAAGTAGGAGATTTTTTAGCATTGAATCTATTTAACAATAAATAAAGAGTTTTCATTAGGGGAAGAAACCCCGTTATGCTAAAATCAATGTATAGAAATTGAGCAGAGTTTCAGTTTTATTTTTAGTAAAAGGGGGAAGATAAAATGAAAAAACAGTGGGGCATTGTGGTAGCTATTATATTAGTTTTAATGATTGCTTTATTTGCAGTAGTGAATGTAGAAGCGGTTCCAGTTAACTTTGGCTTTACAATGGTGTCGTGGCCGCTGATCATGGTGATCTTAGGTTCTTTATTTATTGGGGCACTGATAACGGTGTTGATCGCAACGAATTCTGCTTTTAAGACCAAGAAACAAATTAAAAATTATAAAGATGAATTATCCAAAATAGACCAAACGAAACAAAATGAACTAGATAATGTGAGAATGGAATATGAACAAAAATTAAACGATCAAGATGCTAAAATCATTGAACAAGAAAATAAAATCAACAGTTTAGAAAAAGAATTGATCGATCGAATGACTCATGCAACACCAGACAACAAATAAAACACAATGGATTATTTTTAGGGTATGAAAGAAATAACTTCCTTTAAAAGATTGGGACAATTTTTTGTCTCAATCTTTTTTGGTGCGCCCGGCATGGGTGATAACTTGGTGGTGAAAGTCCACTACAGGCTTGGCAGTAGGAACTGTTAGCGAATAGCAAGGGTGTCTTTCGCGAGAAAGAATCCGAAGGAAGCTGGACGCAAACACTCGCACTGACGAACAGAAATCTCATACAAGGCTGACTGGAGATGGACGAGCTTGCCAAACAAAGCGAAGTCCGATACTGCACGAGTCTCCTACAGTAAATGAGGCAGTGACATGAGTGGAAGGTTATCATTCTTACCCGGGAGGTCTCACTAGCGGTAAACACCGTAGTAACAACGAATAGTGAGAAGTCAGCAGACGCCATAGTAGGAGAACACAGTTCTCCGAAGGGCAGAACAATAATAATCTTGGAATAAACAAGGAGGTGGATGTAGCTCACGACTACAGAAAACATCGTGGTATAGACCGAAAGATGGCTACTCTTGGAGGGATAAGTTGGAAACGAAAGAGTACAAGAGAGTGTAGAGAGCTACAGTAACGATATGATGAAACAAGATGGTATCTCATTAATCAATCAAATCGCTAATTCAGATAATTTAAAGTTAGCCAGCAAGAAAGTGTATCAAAATAAAGGAGCTGCCGGTATCGATGGAGTGACCGTTCATGAATTGGACGCTCACTTAATAAAATATGGTCAGCAAATGATAGAGAAGATGAGAGCAGGAACTTACCAACCACAACCTGTTAAGCGGGTTTCTATCCCTAAGGATAACGGTGGTATAAGAAACTTGGGAATTCCCGTAGTGCGAGATCGAGTGGTGCAACAAGCTATTCTACAAGTGATTGAACCCATCATTGACCCTTCCTTTTCGACATACAGTTATGGTTTTAGGAAAGGCAGGAACGCTCATCAAGCGATTAAACAGGCAGAACAATATGTATCCGAAGGATACAAAACGATTGTCGACTGTGATTTGCGTAACTATTTTGATACAGTTCATCATCAAAAGTTGATGAATTACCTCAACTACTATATCCAAGATAAAATAGTGTTGCGGTTAATATGGAATTTTCTTAAAGCTGGAATTATGGACGGCAATGTCTTTATTGAGAATTATAAAGGAACCCCTCAAGGTGGAGTTATCTCTCCACTACTCGCTAATGTCTATTTAAATCAACTAGATAGAGAATTAGAGAAGCGAGGACACCGGTTTGTACGTTATGCGGACGACTTTTGTATCTATGTGAAAACACCTAGAGCAGGAGAACGAGTTTTAAAAAGCGTGACGACCTTTATAGGGGGAAACCTCCGGTTGGAGATTAATACGGAAAAAAGTAAAGTGACTACTCCAGCTAAAGCTAAGTTTCTAGGTTTCACTATCTGGAAAACACAGGGAAAGTCAGAAGCCGCCCATCTAAGGCGGCTAAACTCAAGTTCCGTAACCGACTCAGAAAACTAACGAGCCGAAAACGTCCTGGTACATTCAAACAAATTATAAAAGAAATTAACCTCTATACACAAGGCTGGATTAATTATTATGGAATTGGAGATATGAAAAGCTTTATCAAGAGCGTAGCTCATTGGCTAAATCATCGATTGAGACAACTATGTTGGAAACGATGGAACAAAGTATCGACTAAATTTCGTATGTTAAGAAAGTATGGAATAGAGAAAGAAGAAGCATGGAAGGTGGCTAATACGAGAAAAGGGTATTGGCGTATGACCCGTACCCACACACTTCACGGAGCGATTACGAAGAAAAAGCTGGTAAATTGGGGTCTAAAAGACCTAAACCAACTTTTCCAGCAGAGATACTTAAGTTATTGAACCGCCGTATACCGAACGGTACGTACGGTGGTGTGAGAGGTCGGAGCCGTAAGGCTCCTCCTACTCGATTAATATAGAATAGAATTCAGACAGATCAAAGTTAGAAAAGACTAAAGCGCATCATTAAAAAAGAGCTGGCTTGAATATTAATTTTTTTTGTCCTACAATGAATAAGATAGATAGAATTAAATAGCCTTGTTAGGTGAGGCTACTGTACCAGAGATAAGCTACTGCCCAGAAACGTCCAAAGACGCCAACGGGTCAACAGGAATTTTCGAATTAAGGAAATTTTTAACGTAGCTGGGTCTGACCCTATGCTGTACAGTGCTGAAACTCAATGAAGGGGTGCGGGGATTAAGCCCATTTGAAGCAACTTGCCCAGCAATTGTTTTGCACGCCCTTCGGAGCGTGTTTTTTTTGTTTCTATTTTATCTTAAAGACAGATAGGAGCAGAAGAATAATTTTGCTCCTATCTTGCTCTTGATGCCTTATCATAAAATCCTTTAAGGGAGGTGGTTCGGATGGATTCTATTCCGTCTTGTCGACAGATGAAACAAATCAAAAACATCCCATCCATACGCTACATAAACTATTACAAGAAGGAGAAGCTCGTTTGAGGAGCCTTCCTGAGAGGAATGATTTTAATGAAAAGAATTGATGATAGAAAAAATAATTACTATGAAGGAATCTTTAAAGCTGCGAAGGAAAATAATCGTAAGAAGTTTCGTAAGTTATTCTTAAAACTCCATACAAATGACCAAGTAGAACTCTTCCATCTTCTATATACTGAAAAAAAGAAAAAAGTAGAGAGTTTCTTGGAACCGTCAGAGTTTGCGGAATTATTTGAATGGATGGATCCCGCTGATCAAACGGAAGCCTATGAAGCCTTTTCAACTGAATATATTGCGAATTTATTCCATTATATGGAGATAGATAATGTGGTGGATTTTTTATCCTACCGAGATGACGAAGAAAGACAGGCTCTCTTAAACCAGTTGGATGCAGCAGAAAGAAGCAGAGTAGAAGAAATGCTTGCCTATGAGCCAGAGACTGCCGGATCCATTATGACTAAAGGATTTATCAGTGTTTCTCCTGAAAACACTGTGCAGCAGACGGTAAAAATGGTGCGTATCTTTGCTAAAGAAACAGAAATGGTTTACTATATTTATGTTTTAGATAAAGAAAACAGATTGGTAGGTATTTTGTCTCTTCGTGACATGATTCTTCATCCAGAAGATACAAAAGTTCAAGACGTTATGCTTACCCAGCTAACCTTTGTGAGAATCAATGATGACCAGGAAGTAGTTGCACGTATGATTCAAGATTACGATTTACTAGCAGTTCCTGTTTTAAACGATGAAGATGTGATGTTAGGAATTGTAACTGTTGACGATGTGATGGATATTCTAGTTGAAGAGACTACAGAAGATTTTAATGAATTTTCTGCTATCCGAAAAACTAAAAGCAAAATGGAAAGAGGAGAAGAAAGCGCTTGGCAAACTGCTCGAGTAAGGATGCCGTGGATCATCATCCTTGTTTTCTTGGGAATGATCAGTGCCTCTTTAATTAGTTCTTTTGAAGAAACTTTGAATCAAGTTGTAGTGCTTGCTGCTTTTATCCCCATTATTATGGATTCAGCCGGAAATGTAGGAACGCAGTCATTGGCAGTAGCGGTCCGAAACATTTCTATGGGAGAAAAAAGAACCAAGGAAGAATTTTGGCAGAATATACTAAAAGAATTAGTAGCAGGAATGATAATCGGGTTAGCTGCGGGAATAGTATTAGCACTCGTAGTAGGTATCTTTTATCAGAATCTAGTTTTAGCAGTGATTATTGGGTTTTCTCTTTTTGTGACCTTAAGCTTGTCTACTGTAGTGGGTGCTGTAATTCCTTTTCTTATCAACAGACTGAAAATTGACCCTGCTATTGCTTCTGGTCCTTTCATCACGACCATCAATGATGCAATGGGGTTATTGATTTACTTTAGCGTAGCAACAAAACTACTCCATGTGCTTTAAAAATCTGGAAGCAGCACCAAACGTATCTCAAGACGTTTGGTGCTGCTCTTTTTAGGGCAAACCTAAAACAGTACTTTTCTATTTAAAAGATTTTAACCAATCTAAAGAGAACTTGTGAATCAAAGTGTCGGTTTAAAGGATTGAAAGCGAAATCAATCAAAGTGTTATTGACTCAAGCTGTAGGAGATGCTACTTTGAATAAGTTGATATTACAAACAGAGGAGTATGCATACAGTGAAAAAAGAACATGTTCAGGTTAAACAGGTAATAATAGATCCAACAGCAATTGGATTATTTGGATTAGCAATAGTGACATTAGTTGCTTCTACACAAAAATTAGGATGGACTAACGGCGTTTCCGGTATCGTCCCTTGGGCTTTTATGCTAGGTGGAATTGGGCAGTTGATTGCTTCGTCATATGATGCAAAACACAACAATTTATTTGGAGCAACAGCTTTTGCAGCTTACGGCTTATTTTGGTTAGGAACAGGAATGAGCTGGATGGTTCAAAACGGTTTATTTGGAGCTGCTTTTCAGGCAATGTATGACCCTAGACAATTAGGTGTGGCTTTCTTAGGCTACTTTGTTTTCACTGTGTTTATGACATTGGGAGCGATGGAAACCAATAAAAATTTATTTATGATTTTCTTATTGATTGCTTTTCTTTTCTTAGGGCTGTTTATGTCAAGTTTTGGAATTGCAGAAAACTTCTTTCACATGATGGCTGCTATTGCTGAGTTTTTGATTGCTATCTTTGCTTTTTATGGAAGTGCGGCAGCAGTTTTAAATGGACATTTTGGTTATACTTTCTTGCCAATCGGCAAACCTTTTGGTATTTTTAAAAAATAAAAAAAGAAACTCCTCTTCTTGCAAGAGGAGTTTAAACCACGCTATTATGTATGCGGTTACCTTTAGGTGCTGATTCTTCGAAGTGCTTTTCAAAAAAATATCTAGTTTCAATAACTAGTTTGTCTAGTTATCTGACTTATGGTAAACTATGGGTAATTAAATTGTTAGAATAGGTGACTACATGAATAAAATAGAAGAAGAATTAATAGCCTGGACAAAAGAAATTACTCAATTTCGGTTTCCGCGTTGGGAAGACTTGCCAGATTTTGATTTATACATGGATCAAGTACTGACTTTGATTGATACTTATCTTTCTGTGTTTAATCCGAGTCAACAGAAAAAAATCATTACGGCGTCAATGGTAAATAATTATGTGAAATTAGGGTTGATTCCAGCTCCTGTGAAAAAGCGATATAAGAAAAAACATTTAGCGTACCTAATTGCGATTTCTGTTTTGAAACAAGTCTTGACTATTCCAGAAGTTAAAGAAGGAATTATCTATCAAGCTTCAATCAGCGGCATTCGGGAAGCGTATGATTTGTTTTGTACTGAACAAGAAGCAGCTTTGATAGCTATCGCTTCACATTTGGAGAAAAAAGATCGACACCCTTTGCCGTTGATGCCAAATGATACAGATATGGCTAATTTAGTTGTTCGCACTGCAACGATAGCGGTAGCGACTAAAATCGTTACTGAAAAAACGTTATCTTTGATTGCTCAAGAAAAAACAGCAAATAGGAAAGAGACCAAACAAAAAAAAGAAACTGAACTGTGAGGAGATAATTATGAACAAAGAAAAAATTGCTTTTCTCGTCGATTCTGGGTCCAATGTCCCTGAAGAAATCGTTAAGTTAGGAAATATGAAAGTTATTCCTTTAAAAATTATCTATAATAATGAAGAATTCACTGATAATGTGGATATCACAGCGCAAGATGTATATGATCGGTTAGAAGAAGAAATACCTAAAACTTCATTGCCGAGCGGCGAAACCATCACTGAAATGCTGGAAGAAATTCAATCAGAAGGCTTTGAAAAAGTGATCTGTGTCACTATTTCTAGTGGACTGAGCGGCACAAACAATATGGTTCGAGTAGTGGCGGAACAGTTTAAAGATTTGGATATCTTCACAGTTGATACAAAAAATATCGGAATCGGCAGCGGGTTGATTGCTGTCCAAGCCTATACTTATGTTGCAGAAGGCTTGGATTGGGAAACAATCAAAACTAAATTAGAAGAAGATGTTGCAAAGTCTAAAATCTTTTTCCACGTACCAACGTTAGAGTATCTGCAAAAAGGTGGTCGAATCGGTTTGGTCGCTTCTATCTTGGGCAATATGTTAAATTTAAAACCTATTATTACCTGCAATGAAGACGGGGTTTACGATACCGTCGCTAAGATACGCGGCAGCAAGAAAAGTGTTCAAAAAGCAATTTCTTTAGCAGTTGAATTTGCAGGAACGGCTAAAAAATACCATTTAGCTATTGCTTATGGCGGAAAAACTGCTGAAAGCCAAGTTGCGGGCATTCGTGCTGAACTTAAAAAGCAATTGCCGCTTTTTGATAAAATTTACGAAGGTCAAATTAGCCCAGCACTAGGTGTTCATACGGGTCCTGGGTTAATCGGGATCGGTGTCTGTATCTTGGAACCTTAAAGTGAAACGAAAAGCTTTCCTGATTTCTATTAGGAAAGCTTTTTTCTGTTTGTTTTAGACTTTTAAATAACATTTCAGGAGGATTCTTTGCTATAATATGAAAGTTGGGAGTGAAACGATTTGCTAAAAGCACATACAAAATGGAAAGTAAAAGAAACGCTGATGGACAAAGAACATGAAGAAGAATTGAGCCGAAAATTAGGTTTCACATCATTATTTACGACTTTGTGTTTACAAAGGGGCTTAGGGACAGAAGAAGAAATCCAGCATTTTTTGAAGCCGGATGAGACGTGGATTCATGATCCTTTTCTCATGCACGATATGGATAAAGCCGTTTCCCGTATTATGGAAGCAATTGAAAAAGGTGAGCTGATCACTGTTTATGGCGACTATGATGCGGATGGTGTCACAAGTACGTCCGTTTTGAAAGAAGCCATCGAAATGATTGGCGGAGAAGTAAATTTTTATATTCCAAATCGATTTAGCGACGGTTACGGTCCGAATACTCAGGCGTTTGAAAAATTGATCGAAGCTGGAACTGGGTTGATCGTTACCTGTGACAATGGTGTTTCAGGACATGAGGCGATTGCTAAAGCCAATGAGTTAGGAATTGATGTAGTCATAACCGACCATCATGAATTGCCTGCAATCTTGCCAGCGGCTTATGCAATTGTTCATCCCCGTCATCCAAATGGCCACTATCCATTTAAAGATTTGGCAGGAGTAGGAGTAGCGTTTAAGCTGGCGACTGCTTTACTGGGTGAAGTTCCACTTGAATTACTCGATTTAGTAGCTGTTGGTACCGTGGCGGATTTAGTTTCTTTATTAGGAGAAAACCGGGCTTTGGTCATGCAAGGAATAGCTGTTTTAAGAGAATCGCAAAGAGTGGGTTTAGCTGCTTTATGCAAGGTGGCTGGAGCCAAGCAATCAGAAGTGGATGAAGAGACGATTGGCTTTATTTTAGCCCCTCGGTTGAATGCGATTGGGCGTTTAGGCGAGGCTGCTCCTGCTGTAGAATTGTTGACGACATTCGATGAGGCCGAAGCGAATTCCTTAGCTCAGTTAATTAATGAGAAAAATAAAGAACGACAAGCCTTGGTTTCAACCATCACAGCTGAAGCTTTTGATATGATTGAAAAAAGCGATGCGAACCCGCATGTGTATGTATTAGCAAAAGAAGGCTGGCATGAAGGAGTTTTAGGAATCGTGGCCAGCAAAGTGGTTGGCAAGACTGGAAAACCAGCTATTGTATTGAATATGGATAGGACGAATGGGACAGCTAAAGGATCAGGACGAAGCGTGTCAGCTTACCATCTGTATGAAGCATTAGAAGATGTCAGTCACTTGACGACGAATTTTGGCGGACACCATATGGCAGCAGGTTTGACACTGCCTGTCGAGAATATTGGTGCGATTCAAACAGAACTCAATGCTTTCTTACTGCAAAGCGGTTTAGCTGAGCAGTTAACGGAAGAAATCGTAGTTGATGAACGGTTGACCATAGCTGAGAGTAGCGTGGAATCAATCGAAGAGCTGCAAAAGCTTGCTCCTTTTGGAACGGATAATCCTAAACCGGTCTTTTTATTCGAAAATGTAAAAGCACAAGATGTTCGACGTATCGGCGGAGATAATGCACATTTGAAATTAAAAATAGCGGATGAAACAGCAGCTTTAGATGTGATCGGTTTTCAATTCGGCCCTGTTGCAGCTGAGATTGGTGCTGATGCTGAACTATCGATTGTAGGACAGTTAAGCATTAATGAATGGAATGGGTTGCGTAAGCCTCAGTTGATGATTGAAGACTTGGCAATTGAGGGAGTGCAAGTTTTTGATTTGAGAAGTACTCAAATCGCTCCAGCAATTTGGCAGATGGCACCTGCTGATTATTTATTTTTCAATGAAAAAAACTATCAACAATATGAAAGCAGCATCACTGAGACAAGTTACAGTCATTTGATCACTGATCAAGAAAGTGCCGAGGGTTTTATCCTGCACACGGATCAACTTATTTTAGTTGATTGCCCCTCAGATTTAACTTTATTAAGCACTGTATTGAATCAGGTAGAGCCAACAAAGGTTGTGGCTTGTTTCTTTAACCAAGAAGAAGCTTATCTTACTGGAATACCTAGTCGGATGCAATTTTCACAAGTTTTTAAGTATACTGCAACTCATATTGATATTGATGTTCGTCATAAAATAAGTTTATTAGCAACGCATTTGAAAATAAAAGAAAAACTATTGATTTTTATGATTTCTGTGTTTTTTGAAGTAGGATTTGTTACAATAAAAGACGGTGTTATGAATATTGTTCCAAATGCTGAAAAGAAAGAGTTGACTGAATCGACTACTTATCAAAACCGTTTGAAAAAAATAGCAGCTGAAGAAGCTTTGATCTATAGTCGGTTTACTGAACTAGAAACCTGGTTAAAACAACAGTTGAAAAAAGAACTGTAAAATTGGATGGAGGAAAAGTTTCAATGGACTTAAAAAAATATATTGCAAATGTACCCGATTTTCCCGAAGAAGGCATTATCTTTCGTGATATTTCACCTTTAATGGCAGATGGAGAAGCTTACCGTTATGCTACCAACGAAATCGTTCAATACGCAAAAAATAAAGGCGTGGATATGATTGTTGGACCTGAAGCTCGTGGATTTATTGTAGGATGTCCCGTTGCCTATGAATTAGGTATCGGTTTTGCGCCGGCACGTAAAAAAGGAAAATTGCCTCGTGACACAGTCGAAGTCAACTATGGTTTAGAATACGGCAATGACGTTTTGCAAATTCATAAAGATGCTATCAAACCTGGACAAAAAGTGCTGGTTTGCGATGATTTACTAGCTACTGGTGGAACAATTGCGGCAACAGTCAAATTGATTGAGCAACTAGGAGGAGAAGTAGTCGGTATGGCTTTCTTAGTTGAGTTAACCGATTTAAATGGACGTGACAAAATTAAAGGATACGATATTTTAGCTTTAATGGAATACTAGAAGCTTGATAAACTAATAATGGACAATATAAAAAGTCGTTAAACAAAATTTGTTTAGCGACTTTTTGTATTAAAATATATGGCTGCGGTAAAGTCCTACGACTTTTCCTAAAACAGATACTTCATCTAAAATAATAGCATCCATGGTCTCATTTTCCGGCTGCAAACGATAATAATGATCTTCTTTATAAAATCTCTTACATGTTGCTTCGTCTTCATTGGTCAAGGCAATAACGATATCTCCGTTGTTGGCGCTGGATTGTTTGCGGACGATCACTTCATCACCATCAAAAATCCCAGCATCGATCATGCTTTCCCCACGGATAGTCAACATGAAAAGCGATTCGCTTTCTTGTTTTAAGTTTGGCGGAAGCGGAAAATAATCGGTCGCTTCTTCTACTGCTAAGATGGGTTCGCCCGCTGTAACAGTTCCTAGCAAAGGAATTTGTTTTAATTGAACACCTAATTTTGATAACCCCGTAGCTGTTAATTCGATTGCTCTCGGTTTACTAGGATCTCGTTGGATAAACCCGTTTTTTTCCAATCTGGACAGATGCCCATGGACAGTCGATGTAGAAGATAAAGAAACGGCTGTTCCAATCTCGCGTACAGTCGGTGGGTAACCTTTTGATTGGACTTGTTCGTGGATATATTGTAATACTTCAATTTGTCTAGATTCTGGAGTTTTACGCATAAATAGCTGCACCTCAATTCCTATATATTTCTTATTCATAGAATACCATAAAATTATATGCGAATCAAACAAATGTTCGCTATATTTAAAAATCAATTTGATGTATTTTATAGGATTTTTTTGGTATAGTAGCTAAAGAATACAAATAATGGAGTGAGTAAAATGTTACCTAAAGAACAATTGACCAGAATCAATGAATTAGCAAATAAATCTAAAGCTGAAGGGCTGAGCTTGTCTGAACAAGCAGAACAAAAAAAACTTCGCGAAGCGTATTTAGCGGCTTTTCGAGGAGGAATGCGCAATCATATCGAAGGACTAAAAGTTGTTGATGAGGAAGGCAACGATGTGACTCCCGATAAATTGAAAGAAATCCAAAAAGAAAAAGGCATCCACGACCGTTCCTAACAAATGGAGCGATAAATAGTGCAGGTATGAGGAAAGAAAGACTGTCTTTATAAAAAATGCATTCAGTGATTGCTTCAATGGGAATAAAACAGTAAAATAGAGGTATTACAATTGAAAGGATGATTTACTTGTTTGACAATACGGACCAATTAGCGGTAAATACAATTAGAACACTGAGTATAGACGGAGTGCAAAAAGCCAATTCTGGTCACCCAGGCTTGCCGATGGGGGCAGCGCCGATGGCGTATACTCTTTGGACGCAACAATTAAAAGTAAACCCTAAAAATTCAACGTGGGTGGATCGGGATCGGTTTGTCCTTTCAGCCGGCCATGGTTCAATGATGTTGTACAGCCTTTTACACCTTGCAGGCTATCAGGTGTCGATTGATGATCTAAAAAAATTCCGCCAATGGGAAAGTAAGACTCCTGGACACCCAGAAGTTCACTATACCAATGGGGTTGAAGCGACTACTGGTCCATTAGGACAAGGGATCGCAAATGCTGTAGGAATGGCAATGGCTGAAGCCCATTTAGCCGCTACGTATAACAAAGAAAATCACCAAATCGTGGATCATTACACGTATGCTTTGTGTGGCGATGGCGATTTAATGGAAGGGGTTTCTGCAGAAGCAGCAAGTTTAGCGGGTCATTTAGAGTTAGGTAAACTGATCATGTTATACGATTCGAATGATATTTCATTGGATGGACCGACTTCAAAAGCCTTCACTGAAAACGTTGGAAAACGGTTTGAAGCGTACAATTGGCACTATATTTTAGTAAAAGATGGAAACGATTTAGACGAAATCAATGCTGCACTTGAAGCAGCAAAAGCAGAAACAACGAAACCAACCTTGATCGAAGTGAAAACGGTGATCGGTTTTGGGGCTCCTAATGCGGGATCTCATAAAGTCCACGGTGCTCCACTAGGTCCCGAAGGGATCGAAGCAGCGAAAAAAGCTTACGGATGGGAAGGCGAAGACTTCTTCGTGCCCGCTGAAGTAGCACAACGTTTCAAAGAAACGATGGTCGATAAAGGCGTTGCAGCGGAAAAAGAATGGACGGCTGCTTTTGAAGCTTACCGTAAAGATTACCCTGAGCTAGCGGCTCAATTCGAATTGTCGATGACTACTGAACTGCCAGAAGGTTGGGACAGTGAATTGCCAAGCTTCTCCGTAGAAGACGACGCTTTAGCTTCTCGTGTTACCGGAAGCCAAGTTTTGACTGCTATCTCTGAAAAAGTTCCTTATTTCTGGGGCGGATCAGCCGACTTATCGTCTTCAAACAACACGATGGTTGCTGGAGAAAAAGATTTCCAACCGGGACAATATGAGGGCCGCAATATTTGGTACGGTGTCCGTGAGTTTGCGATGACAGCTGCTGCTAACGGAATCGCTTTACATGGTGGTTCAAGAACCTATGTCGGCACGTTCTTTGTCTTTACCGATTATTTACGTGCAGCGATTCGTTTAGCGGCGATCTCGAAATTGCCGGTAACCTATGTGTTTACCCATGATTCGGTGGCAGTCGGCGAAGATGGACCGACCCATGAACCGGTTGAACACTTGTCTAGCTTACGCGGCATGCCGAATTTAACTGTTTTGCGTCCAGCAGACGGGAATGAAGTAACCGCTGCTTGGAAGATCGCAATAATGTCAACGGATCACCCGACATTATTGGTCTTATCTCGTCAAAACTTGCCGGTTTTACCAGGCACACAAGAAAAAGCGCAAGAAAGCGTGGCTAAAGGGGCTTATGTTCTTTCACCTCAATCAGGAGAAACGCCTGAAGGCATCTTGATTGCGACAGGTTCTGAAGTAGCCTTAGCATTAGAGGCTCAAAAAGCATTAAAAGCAGACGGGAAAGATGTCTCCGTGGTTTCGATGCCAAGTTTTGATCTATTTGAAAAACAAGACGCAGCTTACCAAGAGTCTGTCTTACCGAATGCCGTCCGCAAACGGGTTTCCATTGAAATGGGCGCCAGCTTTGGCTGGGAACGCTATGTTGGTCTAGATGGAGCTATGGTAGCCATCGACAAATATGGCGCGAGTGCACCTGGTGCTACGGTTATTGAAAATTATGGGTTTACAGTGGAAAATGTTGTAGCGGCTTACAGTAAGCTATAGACTATTTCTTCATTTGTCAGCCATGTGGATTGAGAACAGTTCAATTCACATGGCTTTCTTATATGGAAATTGAAAGATCTTCAGGCAAACGGTACATTTTTTTCTTAAGTAAGGCGTTTAGCTATTTATTTTTAGTTTAAAGTCTAGTACAATTAACCATTGAGAGATTTTGAAAGGAGTGAATGAAATGAGCACAGGTTTAGCAATACTTTTTATTATTCTTGCGTTAATTGCAGGTTTAGTTGGTGGATTTTTCTTAGCAAGAAAATACATGATGGATTATTTCAAAAAGAACCCGCCAATTAATGAAGATACTTTACGTATGTTGATGATGCAAATGGGTCAAAAACCATCTGAAAAGAAAATCAAACAAATGATGGCATCGATGAAAGTGCAATCAGATAAAGCAAATAAAAAAAAATAAGCGGCATATGATGTTTTGCTTATATTATTTATGTGAGCAGATTTTTTCTGTTCGCATTTTTTATTTCATAAACAGCCTTTTAAAAGGACAAAAAAGGGAGTAGGTGAAAAGTTATATGGGCGTCTATAAAAAGTTAGGTTGGTTTTTTAAACAAGAGAAAAAAGCCTATATTACAGGAATCAGTTTTTTAATTCTGGTTTCAATTTTACAACTATTACCACCGAGAATCCTTGGAATCGTGATCGATGAAATCAAACAAGGTTCTTTGACCAAAATAGTTTTGATTAAATGGCTCATTATCTTAACTGTCACAGCTCTTACGCAATATCTTTTTCGCTATATTTGGCGTATGAACATCTGGGGAACATCCGCTAAGCTAGAACGGATTTTACGGAAACGTTTATTCGATCATTTTACGGAGATGGATAATAGTTTTTTCCAAAAATACCGTACAGGAGACTTGATGGCACATGCGACGAATGACTTAAATGCCATCCGAAACGTAGCTGGAGGCGGGATTTTAACTTTTGTGGATTCTATTATTACGGGCGGCATAACGATTACAGCTATGATGATAGTGGTTGACTGGCGGCTTACATTGATTGCCTTGATTCCTTTGCCTTTGTTAGGAGTTGCTTCGCGGGTGCTGGGTTCTAAATTGCATACACGTTTCCGTAAAGCACAGGCTGCATTTTCACATATGAACGATAAAACGCAAGAAAGCATTTCTGGAATGAAAGTGATTAAAACTTTTGGACAGGAAAATGAAGATGTGGAAGATTTCAAATTAAAAACGGCACAGGTTGTTTCTGCAAATAGAAAAGTCTATAAAATTGATTCTTTATTTGATCCAGTAATGACTTTTATTATTGGTATTTCTTATATTTTAACCATTATCGTCGGAGGACATCTTGTGATGACTAATGCGATAACCATCGGTGACTTTGTTACCTTTATCAACTATATCGCGATGTTGGTCTGGCCCATGTTTGCCATTGGACGGTTATTTAATATTCTAGAAAGAGGTAGTGCAAGCTACGACCGGGTTGAAGGTCTTTTGCAAGAAACATCTAAAATCGTTGAAAATCCTGATGCCATTCAAACTGCCATCACAGGAGATATCGATTACACTGTTGAAAAGTTTTGTTATCCAAAAAGCTCTGCAGTTGTTTTGCAAGACATTCATTTTGAATTGAAACGAGGCCAAACACTTGGAGTAGTTGGTAAAACCGGATCCGGGAAAACAACTATGTTCAAATTGTTATTGCGTGAATACGACCGCTATAAAGGCCAAATCCGATATGGAAATACAGACATTAGGGATTATTCTTTAAATGCTCTATTGCAGCATATCGGTTATGTGCCGCAAGACCAATTTTTGTTTTCAACGAGCATCAAAGAAAACATTCGTTTTGCAGATCAAGAATTAGATCAATCCGCAGTCGAGCATGCAGCGAAACTAACAGCTGTTCATGAAGATATTATGGAAATGGAGCAAGGCTACGATACTTTAGTGGGAGAGCGCGGAGTTTCATTGTCCGGCGGTCAAAAACAGCGGCTTTCAATTGCTCGTGCTCTAATCATCAAACCAGAACTGTTGATTTTGGACGATGCACTTTCAGCTGTGGACGCCAAAACGGAAGAAGCTATCTTGAATGCTTTGAAACACGAACGGTCAGAACAAACTACGATTATTGCGGCTCATCGCATCAGCAGTGTGTTGCATGCTGATGAGATCATCGTTATCGAAGAAGGAAAAATCATTGAACGCGGGACTCACTTAGAATTATTGGCTCTCAATGGTTGGTATAAAGAAATGTATGACAAACAGCAATTGGAAAGAACAACTGAAGGAGGGGGAGACTAATGGAGCAAAAAACAAGTGGGTCAAAATCCTTTCCTCTTAAAGAACAGTTCCAAATTGTGAGTAGAATATTTAAATTTGGCGCCCCGTTTAAAGGTAAATTTTTTATGGCTATTTTCTTCGGAGTATTAGTGGCTATAACGAATGTAGTGTTGCCTCGTATTTTACAAACGTTTATGGATGATTATCTAGCAACGCAAACAGCCACAACTAGAATTATCGGTTTATTTGCCGCTGCTTATTTCGGAGTAACCTTGCTCAAAATTATTGTTTGGTATTTAAACCTGTACCTGTTTAATTTGGCCTCTGAAAAAACAGTGGAGAATATCCGGAACAAAGTGTTTACTAAATTGCATACTTTAGGGATGAGATTTTTTGATCAAACGCCTGCTGGTTCAATCGTGACGCGCGTAACCAATGATACTGAGACGATCAAAGAGTTTTTTGAAGTATTTCTTACCGTTTTGCAAGGGATTTTTGGAGTTGTAGCTTCTTTTATTGCGATGGCTTTATTAAGTTTGGAAATCACTTTGTGGATCATGTTATTCGTTCCAGTATTACTGATAGTTATTTGGTATTATCAAAAATACAGTTCGACGATCTACCGGAGTATGCGTGAAAAGCTGAGTATCTTAAATACAAAGCTGGCAGAATCAATCTCTGGAATGAGTATCATCCAACAATTTCGACAAGAAAAAAGATTGCAAAAAGATTTTGAAAAAACCAACAGTTCTTATTTCGAATCGCGTTATGCCATGGTTAAAGCCAATGCATTGCTGCTTGGTCCGATCATTAACTTATTGGATACATTAGCTTTGGTAGTCGTTTTAAGCTTTTTTGGATACAACGCTTTAACTGGAGCGGTTGGAGTTGGTGTTATTTATGCATTTGCTTCTTATGTGCGAAATTTCTTCAATCCGATGGTTCGTATGATGGATAGCTTGAGTATTTTTCAAGATGGCGTGGTCTCAAGTAACCGGGTATTGAATGTATTGGATAATCAAGAACTCACGCCTCAGCAAGAACCTGATAGCTCTGCGAAGATCAAAGCAGGGAAAATTGAGTTTAAAAATGTTAGTTTTTCTTATGATGGTAAAAAGAATGTGTTAAATAACATTACCTTTACGGCGAATCCCGGCGAAACAGTGGCTCTAGTCGGTCATACAGGAAGTGGGAAAAGTTCTATTATCAATGTAATGATGCGTTTTTATGAATTTTCGGAAGGGGATATTTTAATTGATGGTATTTCGATCAAAAAATACCCGATTGAGGAATTGCGTAGCAAAATGGGGTTGGTTTTGCAAGACTCCTTCTTATTTTACGGAACCATTAATGACAATATTCGTCTGAAAAATCCCGCCATTACTGATCGTCAAGTTGAAGCCGCTGCTCAATTTGTTCAAGCAGATGCCTTTATTGAGCAGCTGCCTAATCAGTATGAATCGAAAGTGATTGAAAGAGGAGCAAGTTATTCCAGTGGTCAAAAACAATTGATTTCTTTTGCTAGTACAATCGTAACGGATCCTAAAATACTGATACTGGACGAAGCAACAGCCAATATTGATACAGAGACAGAAGCATTGATTCAAGAAGGTCTGAATAAAATGCGGCAAGGGCGTACTACATTGGCCATAGCCCATCGATTGTCAACCATTCGTGATGCCAATATGATTTTAGTTTTAGATCATGGTGAGATCATCGAACAAGGAACACATGACGAATTGATTAAACAAAATGGTGTTTACCATGAAATGTACCGACTTCAAAACAATGGTCTGGTGAAATAGTAAAAAAGGGATCTTTATCAAATCGTGTTGGTGTCTCTTAGATTGAAATTTCCTTCGGAACTTACGTGTTTGCTTGTAGAAAGCCATGGGACCGCTTGGAGCCTCTTTGGGTCTCCAGGTTTTCAAGCCTCAAACGAAGCGTAAACGCTTCGTAATTCGCATTGAATCCTTTTCATGGCTACAAGCAGCCACTATTCCTCCAAAAATTTCAAGATTGTAGCATATAGTCATTTCACTTACCAACACCCAAAATGATAGAACCTAAAAAAGGCAACACTTCAGCTGAAGCGTTGCCTTTTTTAGGTAATAAAATGAATTATTTGTGGTAATCGTATTTGTAAGTTGGATCAATTTCATGGTCCAGTTGATCAAAGGCATGCTGAATTTGTTCTTCGATACCTTTCAAGTTATCCTTAGTTAATTTTGTGCTTTTTTCAATGGTGATCGGATCACCAAAGCGGACCGTTATCCGTTTTCGTTTAAGCAGCTCTGAAACGGTCAAAGGACCTTGATAAACTGCTGGGATAATGGGCACACCGCTTAGTTTTGCGATGGTGGCTGCACCGCCTTTGAGCTCAGAAGAATGTCTAGTTCCCGTGGGAAAGATAACAAGACTAAGCTCTCCTTGTTTTAGAATTTTTACAGGTGTTTTGATAGCGCTTGGTCCAGGATTTTGGCGATCAACAGGAAAAGCGTTAGCGTGACGAATGACCCATCCCATAATTGGATTTTTAAACAACTCTTTTTTTGCCATGAACGTGAATTCATGAGGTTTAGCAGCTAGTGCTAAATAAATTGGATCGATCCATGTACGATGAGGAGCTACTAAAATGAAAGAACCTTCTTTAGGCAGCTTCTCTTTATTTTGATAATGCGCATTCCCATTTAAAATGGCTAATAAGAAACCGACGATACTACGTAATACTCTAAAAAACAATGGCTTTCAACCTTTCGCGTTCAGATGACTGAACGATATTGTGATGGTATAATTATGAGCGAGATGAGTTGTTTTAGCAAGCTATTTCAAAAAAACAAGCAATTTTATCTTAGTTTAATTCACCAAAGTATTTGGAAAAAGAAGAAGCGACAGACTCGATTTTGCTTTTATTAAAACCGGCTCTTATTAAAATGAATGAAAAAGTTTTCTTTTTGTACAAGAATGGCGTAGAATAGAGAGATAGTTAAAAATCAAGATGTAAAAGGTAAAATGTATGAAAGTAGGGGAACGTTGAATGAAGTGGAGTATTCCAGAACGTGTTATTGACCAAGCTAGAAAATATGTCGCCGATAAACGAGTCCTTTCAATCAATTCTTATTTTGAAAAAAAGGTATGGGTTGCTGAAGTTATGGGAGATGAAATTTATCGTGTTGAACTAGATGGTACAACTAAAGAAGACGACTATTGTGAATGCAGTTATTGGAAGGAACACGGTTATTGTAGACACACGGTAGCGGTTGAATTAGAACTGCGCGATCGTGGAATCAGTCGGATAATGACAGAAGAAAATGCCAAAGAAGTTGCAGCTGATTCACCCAACCCAGGACAAGAGTTAACGGAATCATTTACGCGGGTTTTCTTAAATGAACACAGAGAAACTTTAACTCCTTTACAAAAGAACCGCATTTTGGAGCTGGAATATAAAATAGAAACGAAACCATTAAGTACAGCACTCGTTCGGTCAAAAAGCGAAGTTTTTGCCTTAAGTATCCGTGCTGGTGTTGATAAACTTTATATTGTTAAAGATTTAACCAGCTTTTTTGACAGTTTTTCAGCTCAAAGCGTGTTTGAAATAAAACCTGGTCAGACGATTGATTTTAAACAAATTAAGTTAACTGACGAAGATGCAGCAATCATGGATTTTCTTCAAAAACAAATTCATTCGAATGCTTTGATCATCGGCAATCAAAAAGAAGCGACATTGTTAACGAATAACAAGCGGTACCTAGTTTTGTCGCCTATACTCGCTGAGTTAACGTTACAAATGCTTCAAGATAGCGGCAATCTTCAATTCGTGAATGGTAAAAATAAATATAAAACGGTTGTTTTTGTGGAAAATCAATTGCCTATTTCTTTTGAATTGTTTCAAAGAAACGGTGTAGTTATATTAGACACATTAAACCTAATTGACAGTTATTTAGATGAATACCAGTGGTTCATTTCTGGAAATGTTATCTTTCAGCCCTCTAAGGAGCAATTGCGGACAGTTCAACCTTTGCGTTACTTTTTGCAGCGTTACGATGGGAAAGATATCGAAATATTGCCAGAAAACATGCCGGATTTCACAGCTTATGTTATGCCGTTATTGACAAAAATGGGAGAGGTGACGATTGATGAAGCATTGAAAAATTCATTTATCCAAGAACCTTTAAAAACGATTATTTATTTTAGATATGAAAAAGAAGCGGTTCACGCAACCGTTGAGTTCAATTATAAACAATTGGTTTTGTCAACCAATCCTGAAGAAAACCAATTGCCAGACGTGGGGGTCCAAATTATTCGGGACAGCCAAAAAGAAATGAGTATATTAAATCGTCTAAAAGAATACAATTACCATCGGACTGAAACAAGTTATACTAAACGTATGGTGCGGGACGAGGATTTTTATACCTTGTTTACACAAGAAATCCCCACACTTGAATTAGAGGCTACTATTTATGTGGATGATTTATTAGACAGTATGTTTTTAGATCAAATCGATCCTGAAACAAGTATAGACGTCCAAAACGATGGATCTTTTTTAGATATTCGCTTTGATATCGGTGGAATTACTTCAGAAGAGGTCGATAAAGTTTTAAAAAGTCTAAGCGAAAAGAAAGCTTTCCATAAATTAGACAATGGAACTTTAATTGACTTGGAAACCGATAACTTTAAACAAATTAGTGATGTATTAAGCGAATTGAGAGTATTGAAGAATTTTCAAAATGGAAAAATCAGTTTGCCAAGTTACCGCGGATTGGAATTACATGAAAAGTTTGGTTTGGAAGAAAAAAATAAACAAACCCTTTCTAGAAAGTTCCAAGACTTGATACAAGATTTAAACTTTCCGGATCAATTTGAAGCAGTTGTGCCAAAAGGATTACACGCTGATTTAAGGCCTTATCAAATCACTGGGTACAAATGGTTGAAGATGCTTTCGAAATACGGATTTGGCGGTATATTAGCCGATGATATGGGGTTGGGTAAAACAATCCAGGTCATCACCTATATCCTTTCTGAAATTGAAGAAAAAGGTAAAAATGATCCTTTCTTGATTGTGGCTCCAGCATCGTTAACCTATAACTGGAATCATGAATTCAAAAAATTTGCACCTTCGATTGAAAACTTTGTAGTTGCTGGTACAGCGGAAGAAAGAATGGCTATCATCGATTCTGTTCAACCCAATCAGGTTTTAATTACTTCATACCCAAGTTTTAGACAAGATGCCGACCTTTATAAAAAGAAGACATTTAGCTTGCTGGCATTGGATGAATCACAAATGGTAAAGAACTACCATACTAAAACAGCCCAGGCACTTAGAGGACTGAGCATTAAGAAACGATTTGCATTAAGCGGGACACCTATAGAAAATAAGATAGAAGAATTATGGGCTATTTTTCAATTGATCATGCCAGGCTTTTTCCCTAGCATTAAACAGTTCAAAACATTGCCTTATGAACAAATTGCGAAAATGATTCGTCCGTTCGTATTGCGCCGAATTAAAAAAGATGTGCTAAAAGAATTGCCTGATAAAATCGAGACAAATTTATACAGTTCCATGACCAAAGAGCAAAAAACGGTTTATCTAGCTTATTTACAACGTATTCAAGAAAGTGTACAAAACATGTCCGGTGAAGATTTCCGTAAAAATCGTATTGAAATTTTATCTGGATTAACGAGATTGCGTCAAATTTGTTGTGATCCAAGATTATTCTTGGAAGACTACGAAGGAGAATCAGGAAAATTAGAGCAATTAAAAGACCTATTGGCGACTGCTAAAGAAAGCGGCAAGCGCGTACTCATTTTCTCGCAATTTACTTCTATGTTGACGATTATTGAAAGAGAACTAGCGACTGAAGGAGTAGATACGTTCTATTTAAGCGGCCAAACAAAACCAAAAGAGCGTTTAGAAATGGTCAATCGCTTCAACGATGGCGAAAAGGAAATTTTCCTAATTTCATTAAAAGCAGGTGGAACAGGCTTGAACTTAACCGGAGCAGACACCGTTATTTTATATGACTTATGGTGGAACCCTGCTGTAGAAGAGCAGGCTGCCGGTCGTGCTCACCGTTTAGGACAAAAGAAAGTCGTTGAAGTTTGGCGTTTGATAGCTGAAGGAACCATTGAAGAAAAAATCAATGCGCTTCAGCAAGAGAAAAAAGCTCTATTTGATCAAGTTATAACTGCTGAAGCTGGGGATCAAAAATCATTGAATCAATTAACGGAATCAGATATTCGTGAAATTTTGAGTATTGGAAACTAAATTTGATCAGTGAATAGGAATAGAAATCAAAGAAACGAGAGGAAGTGATTCAGGTGGCAGATGTTATTTTGCACATTGATGAATTAGAGAAATGGTCTTTAGTCTTAGGAAATGTTCGAAACTTAAAAAAAGCCCAAGCTTCTCTCAAAATTGAAGTGGTGGCTAATGCCGCAGCTGTCAAAGGATATCTTGATTCTGTTCTTTTAGAAGAAATCAAGCCTTTGATTGAGCAACATGTTTGGTTTGTAGCGTGCAATAACGCTTTACGCGCACATGAAATCAAAGAAAATGATCTTGCACCTGAAATTAAAATCGTGCCTTCAGGTGTAATGGAGTTGGTTGTACAACAACAAGCAGGAGCAGCTTATGTGAAACCTTAATAAAAAACAGCTATTCATTTATTTTGGCAAAACAAACTTTTTGGCTTGATTTATTCATCAAGAAACTATATAATAATAAACGGTGCTAAAACACCAAACTATTTCACACCTCAAAGGATGTAAAGGACGGTGCTTGAGCAATCAAGTCTCCTTACAGTTGATTTTGAGGGAGGGAAAATAAAAACCAAATGGAGGAAACAAATCATGGCAGTAATCTCAATGAAACAATTGCTTGAAGCAGGCGTACACTTCGGTCACCAAACACGTCGTTGGAACCCGAAAATGAAACGTTTTATCTTTACAGAAAGAAACGGTATCTACATCATCGACTTACAAAAAACAGTTAAGTTAGCTGATGCAGCATACAACTACATGAAAGAAGTATCTGAAAACGGCGGAATCGCTTTATTCGTAGGTACTAAAAAACAAGCACAAGAAGCTATTAAAGAAGAAGCAATCCGTTCAGGACAATTCTATGTAAACCACCGTTGGTTAGGTGGAACATTAACGAACTGGGATACTATCCAAAAACGTATCAAACGTTTGAAAGAAATCAACAAAATGGAAGAAGACGGAACATTTGAAGTCCTTCCTAAAAAAGAAGTCGGTATCTTATTGAAACAACGTGACCGTTTAGAAAAATTCTTAGGCGGAATCGAAGATATGCCTAGAATTCCAGACGTAATGTTTGTTGTAGACCCTCGTAAAGAGCGTATTGCAATCCAAGAAGCACACAAATTAAACATTCCTATCGTGGCTATGGTTGACACTAACTGTGACCCAGATGAAATCGATGTTATCATTCCATCAAACGATGATGCTATCCGTGCTGTTAAATTGATTACTTCAAAAATGGCTGACGCTATGATCGAAGGAAACCAAGGACAAGACGAAGTTGTTGAAGAAACTTTCACAGCTGAAGCTCCTGCTGCTGAAACAGCATCAATCGAAGAAATCGTTGAAGTTGTTGAAGGCGACAACGCTGAATAATTAAATAATTAACGGCTGTCTCGAGCAAAAGGAGAAGTGAGAAGCGACTTTATACGAAGCGGCATCATTTCAATTTTACTTGGGGCAGTTTTTTTATGAAAATTAAGGGTATTTATTATCTTATGAAAATCAAGGCAACTTATTAGGAGGAAATTTATAATGGTACAAGTAACAGCTGCTTTAGTAAAAAAATTACGTGATATGACAGGTGTCGGCATGATGGACGCTAAAAAAGCATTGGTAGCCGTTGACGGCGATATTGATGCTGCAGTAGACCACTTAAGAGAAACGGGTATGGCAAAAGCTGCTAAAAAAGCAGACCGTATTGCTGCTGAAGGTTTAGCAGGCGTAGACGTTGAAGGCAATGTCGGCGCAATTACAGAAATCAATTCAGAAACAGACTTTGTTTCTAAAAACGAACAATTCCAAAAATTAGTTAAAGACGTAACGACTGCAATTGCTGAAGGCAATCCAGCAACAGTGGAAGAAGCTCAAGCATTAAAAGCAGGAGACGGTACTGTTGAATCTGAAGTTCTTTCAGCAACGACTAAAATTGGAGAAAAAATTGGTTTACGTCGTTTTGCACGTGTAGAAAAAACAGATGCTGATGCTTTTGGCGCTTACACTCATATGGGCGGACGTATCGCTGTGTTGACTGTTCTTGAAGGAACAACTGACGAATCTGTTGCACGTGATGTTGCTATGCACATCGCTGCAATCAACCCTAAATATGTTTCTCGCGACCAAGTTTCTCAAGAAGAAATTGATCATGAAACAAAAATCTTAACAGAACAAGCTTTGAACGAAGGAAAACCAGCTAATATCGTTGAAAAAATGATTGTTGGACGCTTGAACAAATACTTGGCTGAAATCAGCTTGCTTGACCAACCGTTTGTTAAAGATCCAGATATGACTGTTGGCAAATACGTTGCTTCTAAAGGAGCAACTGTTAAATCATTTGTTCGCTTTGAAGTGGGCGAAGGTATTGAAAAACGTGAAGAAAACTTTGCTGAAGAAGTAATGAACCAAGTTAAAAAGTAATATTATTTAATGTTGTAAAAAGGGGAGACGCATTTGCCTGCGTTTCCTTTTTTTATGCCATTTATTCCTTTTGTTGAAAAAACTTCTTGCTGTTTTGAAAAAAAGTCAAAAACACGCTTATTCTTAGGAATTATAAATGAAGTTTTTAGCGAGATATGGTAAACTAAAAAGAGTGTAAGAGCCAATGGAGGGAAAAAAGTATGATCGAACCAAAATATAAACGTATCGTCTTAAAACTCAGTGGAGAAGCTTTAGCTGGAGATTCAGGTTTTGGGATTCAACCACCGACGATTCAAAAAATATGTCAAGAAATTAAAGAAGTACATGATTTAGGCGTGGAAATTGCTATTGTAGTCGGCGGTGGAAACATTTGGCGCGGGCAAGTCGGTTCTGAAATGGGAATGGAACGCGCTCAAGCAGACTATATGGGGATGCTTGCTACGGTCATGAATGCTTTAGCATTACAAGACTGTCTTGAAAACGAAGGGGTGCCAACAAGAGTCCAAACTTCAATTGAAATGCGACAAATCGCTGAACCGTATATTCGACGGAAAGCTGAACGCCACCTTGAAAAAGGCCGTGTCGTTATTTTTGCAGGAGGTACAGGAAATCCTTACTTCTCAACAGATACCACAGCAGCTTTACGCGCAGCAGAAATTGGTGCTGATGTTATTTTAATGGCTAAAAACAACGTTGATGGAGTTTACTCAGCTGATCCTAAATTAGATGGTTCAGCAGTTAAATATGAGGAACTGACTCATTTAGAGATTATCAATAAAGGTCTTCAAGTGATGGACACCACAGCTAGCTCGCTAAGTATGGACAACGATATTCCATTGGTTGTTTTTAATTTAAATGAGTCAGGCAATATTAAACGGGTCGCTTTAGGCGAAACGATCGGAACTACAGTCAGGGGGAAAAGAGTATGAGTACACAGTTATTAACTGAAACTAAAGAAAAAATGACTAAAATAGAACAAGCTTTCCAACGCGAATTGGGAACGATCCGCGCAGGACGTGCCAATGCAGGTCTATTGGACCGTATCCAAGTTCTTTATTATGGGATTCCAACTCCATTGAATCAAATCGCTCAAATTTCGATACCAGAACCACGGGTATTAATGATTACGCCTTTTGATAAAACAGCGCTTCAAGATATTGAAAAAGCTTTGTTGCAAAGCGATATCGGAATCAGCCCTAATAATGACGGTAATATTATTCGCTTAGTGATTCCGCAACTAACAGAAGATAGACGGAAAGAGCTAGCGAAACAAGTAGGCAAAGAATCTGAAAATACAAAAGTTTCGGTTCGAAATGTTCGTCGTGAAGCGATTGATGCATTGAAAAAAGCTGAAAAAAATAAAGAATTAACGTCGGACGATGTACATGGCTATGAAGAAGATGTTCAAAAATTAACGGATGCAAGCATTAAGAATATTGATGCAATTGCTGCAGAAAAAGAAAAAGAACTGTTAGACGTTTAATTTTTCTTCTTTTTGAGAGAAGGAAAACACCTCACAACCTGTTTGAAGGGTCGTGAGGTGTTTTTTGCATTATTTTTTTGTTTCAGGTTCATCTTCTTTTAAGAAATAAGAAGTTACCTTTGCGGCTATAGCCGAAACGATAAAACTCACAATAATTCTTTTTAACTGTTTTTTCATTTTGAGCCCTCCCCATGAATCTTAAGACAAGTTTGCTGCCTGAATAAAGTATACCATTTTTTAATTCAAAGCAAAAAACTTAAGGTTTGTTTTACGCTCTTTTATTTCTGATTCAATTCTTTCAGGAAAATAAGTAAGGAGGAGCAAAAAGATTGCTGTTACATTCCAAAGGCTTTATGCTTATTTTAAACAACAAATAGAGTCATAAATTCTAGAATGGGGAGCTGAATAAAGATGGAACAAAAAAGATCTAAAGGTTTCAGAAGGTATTTAGTGGAGGATGGTGAAGCTGGTTTTAATATCTCTTGGTCTGCTGTTTTTGCAGGAGTGGTGACGTTTTTGGCGAGCTTGTTTACACTCTCTTTGATTGGATCAGCCATTGGCTTTGGAACAGTAGAACCTACGTCTAATCATCCATTCGATGGAGTGGGTACTGGTTTGATTATTTGGACGATTGTCACTTTTGTTCTTTCTTTGATGGCAGCTGGGTTTATAGCAGGGGTTACTTCACGTCGAGTGGGGATGGTACATGGATTTCTGACTTGGGCCACAAGTGTACTGGTATTATTAGTCATGCTTTCTTATTTGACTGCAGGCGTATTCTCGGCTGTTGGCTCAGCTTTAGGCAGTGTATTTTCAGTAACCGGCAAAGGGGCCGCTACTGTTGCTTCTAGCGCCAGCGATGTTGTTTCAGACAGTTTTGACAAAATCATTGATAATGTAGGCGAAGTTGATACTAACGAAATGGAAACTCAAGTAAATGATGTATTGAAAGATACAGATATTCCAGAATTACAACCAGATTACATCAATAACGAATTAAGTGCAGCTACAGATGAAATCGTTGAAGCAGGAAAAGAGTTGGCAGTGAATCCTGAAAATTCTGATGAGATTATTTCTTCTACAACGGACTCTCTAAAAAACCGCGCACAAAAAATTACAGATTCTGTTGATAAAGACGCGATAGCTAATGCTGTAGAATCAAATACAGATTTAAATGAAGAAGAAGCTCAAGAAGCTACCGACAATATTTACAATGCTGCACAATCCGCTTCTAAAGAGGCAGAAACAAAAATAAACCAAGCTTCTCAAAGCATAGAAGAAGCTCAACAAAAAATCGATCAAACCATCGAAGAAGCTAGAGTAAAAGCAGAAGAAGCATCTGATGCTACTGCCAAAGCTTCTATCTGGGGA
This sequence comes from Carnobacterium sp. CS13, assembly GCF_016653495.1. NCBI lineage: Bacteria > Bacillati > Bacillota > Bacilli > Lactobacillales > Carnobacteriaceae > Carnobacterium > Carnobacterium sp. CS13. Next base: position 1,194,263 of record NZ_CP067364.1, read on the forward strand.
TTTGTCGCTTTGCTGTTAGGCATGATCGTAACATCTCTATCCGGTTTATGGGGCTCAAACTTTGTAAGAGGACATAATGAAGAGAAAATGTAAATTGAAAAATGACTGAGCAAATAATCATTTTATAAGAATATAAGAACAAGCGAAAGTAAAGCAGCCTTTACTTTCGCTTGTTCTTTGGTTACTACATATACATAAGACACGCTTTTAAATATATTGCACTTAAAAAAGAGATATCGGCAACAGACTGCAAAAAAAGTTCATTAGTTTTTATTTGTTAGACGAAATCAGTGTATTGCTTGTTAGAGCTTAGAAAGGAAAATAAGGCAAATTCCTTGAGAGTCTATAAGTTATTTTTCTATTAAAAGAAGATAGAAGTACTATACTTTATGTTAGCCATAGTATAAACTATTACAAGTATGGTGTTCACGAAAGCTTATCTAGTAAGAGTAGAAAGCTATTGAAAACCATAATACCTTTCGTGTTATAATAATGTAAGTTGAGCAATGAACTGGAGGATTTTACTTGAAGAGTTTTTTTGGAAAAAGGAAAAAGAAACAAACCGAATCGTTATTCAAAGAGAATGAAGAGATTCCTCAACATATCGCGATCATCATGGATGGCAATGGCCGTTGGGCGCAAAAAAAAATTATGCCACGAATAGCTGGTCACCGTGAGGGAATGAATACAGTCAAAAAAATAACTAAGCGTGCAAGTCAATTAGGTGTAAAGGTATTGACTCTATATGCCTTTTCAACTGAAAATTGGAAACGTCCAGATCCGGAAGTGAATTTTTTGATGCAATTGCCTGTTGATTTTTTTGATGCTTTTGTACCAGACCTCATTAAAGAAAATGTTAAAGTCCAAGTTATTGGATTTACGGATCAATTGCCAGTACATACACGTAAAGCAGTTAATCAAGCAATTGAAGACACTAAAAACAATACAGGCATGATCCTAAATTTTGCTTTAAATTATGGCAGCCGTAGCGAAATGTTGGAAGCAACAAAAAGAATTGCGGCACAAGTTCAAAATGGCCAATTAGAGATAGAAGAAATTGATGATTCTACTTTTGAATCACAATTGATGACCGCTGAATTAGGAGACTATCAAAATGTTGACTATATGATTCGGACGAGCGGAGAAGAAAGAATCAGCAATTTTTTGCTTTGGCAGAATGCTTATAGTGAATTTTATTTTACAAAAACATTATGGCCTGATTTTGATGAAACAGCTTTAGAAGAAGCGATTGGAATTTACCAAAAACGTCATAGACGTTTTGGTGGATTATAGATTAGGAGGAAGTTTTTTTGAAACAAAGAGTTATTACAGCGGTACTCGCTCTAATCGTTTTTGTACCCATCGTTTACTTGGGGGCATGGCCTTTAGAAATTGTTGTCGCATTACTGGGGTTAATTGGGTTATATGAATTAATTAGAATGAAAGGACACACGATTTTTTCCATTCAAGGTCTAGTTGCTAGTATAGCGTTACTGCTCATTTTGCTGCCTGTTGAGCGCTGGTCCATGCTCACTTCAATTTATTCTATAGAAACATGGTTTTACATTTGCGGATTGATTTTGATGGTTGCTACAGTTTTTTCAAAAAATCATTTTACTTTCGATGATGCTGCTGTTGCTATTTTAGGTTCGATTTATATTGGTTATGGTTTTAAATATTTTTTATTGATACGATCAGAAGGTTTGCCATTATTATTATTAGCATTATTTATCGTCTGGGCAACCGATATCGGAGCGTACTTATTTGGCCGGCAATTCGGAAAACACAAATTGGCTCCTAGTATCAGCCCAAATAAAACCATTGAAGGTTCAGTTGGTGGTATAGTTAGTGCGATCGTAGTCGCGGGGTTGTTTTTCATGATTTATCCGTTAGATTTTTCATTAGGTTGGTGTATGTTGTTGGCAGCTGTAATATCTGTTGCTGGACAATTAGGAGACTTAGTGGAGTCTGCTTTTAAACGTCATTATCAAGTAAAAGATTCTGGTAAATTATTGCCAGGTCACGGAGGCATTCTTGATCGTTTTGACAGTATTTTATTTGCTTTACCAGTGTTGCATTTACTGACACTGATTTAATTCATGAAAGGAAGTGGGGAAGTAGTTGTCAGTTAATGATGACTGCTTTTATTGTCATGAAAAAACTTTGTTTATTAGGTGCGACAGGCTCAGTAGGAATGAATACGATAGAAGTCGTGCGAGCTTATCCGGATCGATTTAAAATTGTGGCTTTCTCATTCTATCAAAATAGTCAAAAAGGCCGAGCTTTGATTGAGTTGCTAAAACCAAAAATGGTAGCTGTTGGAACAAGGGCTATGGCATTGCAGCTGCGTTCTGACTATCCCGCTATTACGTTTACATATGGTGTGGAAGGATTGTCAGAACTGGCCGCATTAGAAGAAGTCGATACTGTTGTTACTGCTATTATGGGTAGCGTTGGCGTCGTTCCGACCTTAACGGCTATCGAAGCAGGTAAAGAAATTGCCTTGGCTAATAAAGAAACTTTAGTCATGGCAGGGGAATTAGTAATGGGATTGGCTAAGAAAAAAAAGGTTCGTATTTTTCCAGTAGATAGTGAACATTCAGCAATTTTTCAATGTTTGCAGGGAGAAGATGCAAATAAAGTGAGCCAGCTGTTTATTACAGCTTCTGGAGGCAGTTTTAGAGATTATACACGTGCAGAGCTGAAAAATGTAACAGTGACAGAGGCGTTACGTCATCCAAATTGGTCAATGGGGAAAAAAATTACGATCGATTCAGCAACAATGATGAACAAAGGGCTGGAAGTTATCGAAGCTCAGTGGTTATTCAATGTGAATTATGATAATATTAAGGTTGTTTTACATCGGGAAAGCATTGTTCATTCTATGGTTCAATTTGTCGACGGCACAGTAAAGGCTCAAATGGGTGCAAGTGATATGCGTGAACCCATTCAGTACGCGTTGGGCTACCCTGAACGGATGCCCATTAAAAATCCTAAACCATTTGATTTATCAGCTATTGGCCAGTTGAATTTTGAGAAGATGGACTTTAAACGATTTCCGTTGTTGCAACTTGCTTTTGAAACTGGCAAAATGGGAGGAACTGCTCCCACTGCGATGAATGCCGCTAATGAAGTAGCGGTAGCGGCTTTTTTACAAGAGAAAATTTCTTTTCTGAAAATCGAAGAGCTGGTCAGCCAAGCAGTTTATCATGAAAAGACGATCAAGAACCCAAATTTACAGACCCTTTTAGCGGTTGACGAAGAAACAAGAAAAAGAGTATCCAGTTGGATTTAAAGGAGAGATTTAATGGTCACTACAATTATTACCTTTATACTCGTGTTTAGTGTCTTAGTTATATTCCATGAATTTGGGCATTACTATTTTGCTAAAAAAGCAGGGATTTTAGTAAGAGAATTTGCTATTGGTTTTGGGCCAAAAATATTTTCTTACCGTAAAGACGAAACAACTTTTACCATTCGTATTTTACCGATCGGTGGTTATGTACGGATGGCAGGTTATGAGGAAGAAACTGAAATTAAACCGGGTATGCCGATTGGAATCATATTGAATCAGCAAGATGAAGTCACAACCATCAATACCTATAAGAAAAAACAACTTCTAGAAGCAGTTCCGTTGGAAGTTAGTGCAATTGATTTAGAAAAAGAACTGTACATTGAAGGATATTTAGCTGGTAATGAAACTGAAACAGTCCGGTACAGCGTAAAACGCGATGCCATGTTGATTGAAGAAGACGGTACTGAAGTTCAAATTGCTCCGATAGATGTCCAATTTCAATCAGCCAGTTTGCCACAACGCATGATGACTAATTTTGCCGGACCAATGAATAATATACTTTTAGCCATTGTAGCTTTTATTGTTATGGCCTTTTTGCAAGGGGGCGTAGTCAGCCAAGAAAATCAATTAGGTCCGGTTACTCCAGACAGTGTTGCTGAACAAGCGGGCTTGATCGAAGGCGACCGAGTAACTCAAATTGATGATCAAAAAGTGGCCAATTGGAATGAAATGGTGCAAATAATCCAAAAAAATCCTGAGAAACCCTTAACGTTTACCGTGGAATCTGGAACGGAACCAGCTAAACAAGTTGTTGTAACTCCAGAGAGCAGCAAACAAAGCGACGGCACAGAAATTGGACTGATTGGAGTTCAAGCTTCATTGGATACTTCGATAGGCGCTAAATTAGCTTTCGGTTTCACAGCGACTTGGTCACTGATCATACAAATTATCAGTGTTTTTGGATCGATGTTCACCAAAGGTTTTTCTGTTGATATGTTCGGCGGGCCGGTTGCTATCTATGCAACAACCGAAGCTGTTGTAAAAATGGGATTTTTGGGTGTTTTAAATTGGTTAGCTGTTTTGAGTGTCAACTTAGGAATAGTCAACTTATTGCCCGTTCCAGCGTTAGATGGCGGTAAACTTCTTTTAAACCTAATCGAAGGTATAAGAGGCAAACCGCTTAGCCAAGAAAAAGAAGGCATTATTACACTGATTGGTGTAGGGTTGCTGTTGGTGCTTATGGTATTAGTAACTTGGAACGATATTCAAACGTATTTTTTTAAATAGATAAATAGAACCAAATGAATTAGAAGAAAGTCGGATTCATTTGAAGATAAATAAAGGAGACAGGTTAGTTATGAAACAATCCAAATTATTTGTGCCAACGTTACGAGAGGTGCCTAATGATGCTGAAGTATTAAGCCATCAGTTATTATTGAGAGCCGGTTACATCAGACAAATTTCTAGTGGAGTATATAGTTACTTGCCATTAGCAAATCGTGTGTTAGAAAAAATAAAAACCATCATTCGAGAAGAGTTTGAAAAAATTGATGCGGTGGAAATGTTGATGCCTTCGCTCTTGCCACGGGAACTTTGGGAAGAATCCGGCCGATATGAGACCTATGGCGAAGATTTGATAAAGCTGAAAGATCGCCATGGTCGTGAGTTTCTTTTAGGACCAACGCATGAAGAAGCCTTTACAACATTGATACGCGATGAAATCAATTCATATAAACGCTTGCCTTTATCGCTGTATCAAATTCAAACAAAGTTTCGAGATGAAAAGCGTCCGCGTTCTGGATTATTGAGAACGCGCGAATTTATTATGAAAGATGCTTATTCATTCCATGATAGCTATGAGAGTTTAGATAAAACATATTTAGATTTTGAAGCAGCATACAAGCGAATTTTTGAACGGTGCGGTTTAGAATTTAGAGACATTATTGGAGACGCAGGAGCTATGGGCGGAAGCGACTCAAAAGAGTTTATGGCGATTTCAGATGCTGGCGAAGATACAATCGTTTATTCGGATGCTAGTGACTATTCAGCAAACTTAGAAATGGCTACAAGCTTTTTCATACGTAAAAAATCACATGATGTTGAAAAAGAATTAGAAAAAGTAGCCACTCCTGACAGTAAAACAGTCGAAGAAGTTGCAGCTTTCTTAAAAGCAGAAACTAGCGACGTTATGAAAAGCTTATTGTTCATTGCTGATGAGAAACCAGTATTAGTTGTTATACGTGGGGATCATGAAGTCAATGAGGTGAAATTAAAGAATTTCTTAGATGCTGATTTTCTAGAAATGGCAACAGATGAAGAATCCATTCAATACCTAGGGGTAAATTTTGGTTCCATTGGACCAGTAGGAGTAGATAAAGACATCCGAGTGTTAGGCGATTTATATGTCCAAGACATGACAAATGCAGTGGCGGGTGCAAATGAAGAAGGGTACCACTATACAAATGTTAACCCTGAACGCGATACAACGATTGAAACGTATCTAGATTTGCGTCTTGTTCAAGAAGGCGAATTATCGCCTGACGGACATGGTGTTTTGAAATTCTCTAGAGGAATTGAAATCGGGCATATCTTCAAACTAGGTACTCGTTACAGTGAAGCCATGAAAGCGACAGTGTTGGACGAAAATGGGCGTTCTACCCCAGTCATTATGGGTTCTTACGGTATCGGTGTCAGCCGTTTACTCTCAGCGATTGCAGAACAACGAGGAAATGAAAACGGCTTGAACTGGCCTCGCCAGTTAGCGCCATACGAATTGCATTTGGTACCTGTTAACATGAAGTCTGAAGACCAAGTTAACTTAGCAGAAGACTTATACGAGTCTTTACAAGAAGCTGGTTTTTCAGTTCTGATGGATGACCGTACAGAACGCGTCGGCGTAAAATTTGCGGATTCTGATTTAATGGGCTTGCCTATCCGAATTACAGTTGGGAAAAAGGCAGCTGAAGATATTGTTGAAGTGAAAATTCATAAAACAGGCGAAATGCTTGAAGTTCGTAAAGATGAAATGATTGCCACAATGAGTATTTTATTAAATTCTGAGAACAACTAGGTTTAAAAGGAAAAGGGAGTTCATACAAAGACAATTTTTGTTTTGTCTTGTCTGTGCTTCCTTTGCTTTCTTTTTACAAAGGAATAGAATTTTTTAAGAAACCGTGCTTATCTGCAATCGAAAGGAGTACCTCATGAGTTTAAATCAAGAAGAACTGTTTCAAAAATTACTGGAGCAAATAGGCTTACACCAAGAAATGAGTTACCAACCTTATTTTGAAAAAGGAAAAATACAAAAAGTGACTGTGCATAAATTATCTAAAACGTGGCATTTTCAGTTCCAATTTGAAGATATTTTACCTTTCGAAGTTTATCAAAGTTTAACGGAAAAAATCCAGTTGGCGTTTAGTTCAATTGCTTCCATTATTATTTCTATTGAAACGAACCAACCGAACATAACTATTGAAAAGTTAGAACATTATTGGCCTATGGCTGTTAAAAAAAGCGGCGTTTCTTCACCGATTTGCAACCGTCCTTTCCAAGAACAATTTCCAATGTTGGAAGGGAAAAAAATCTTGTTTTTAGTTGAAAATGAAGTCGTCAAAGGTCATTTAATCAACCAATACTTACCGCCTGTTGAAGCAGTGTACCAAACGTTTGGTTTTCCTGTTTTTAAAATAGAACCTATTATCGACGAAGCGGCACATGACCAAAAATTGGCTGAATTTAAAGCGAAAAAAGAAGAAGCCGATGCACTTTTAGGCGTACGTGCCGGAGAAAACTTGATGAAAGCGGAAGAAGAAAAGAAACGCAACAAAGAGTTAGGCTTAGAAACCATTGCTAACGGTCCTGTTGTGTTAGGACGAAAAATTTCGGACAAAGAAGAAATCAAACAAATGGACCAAATTGTGGAAGAAGAAAGACGCGTTACCATTGAAGGGTATGTTTTTGATGTGGATATCCGTGTCTTGCGATCTGAGCGTCAAATTATGATCGTCAAAATCACTGACTACACGTCTTCTTTTTCTGTGAAAAAGTTTTCAAATTCTCCAGAAGATGAAGCGGCTTTTGCTGCCATAAAAAAAGGCATGTGGATCAGAGCTCGCGGCAGTGTTCAAGAAGACAACTTTATGCGTGATTTAGTTTTGAATGCGCAAGACATTACTGAATGTTTTCATGAAGACCGTCAAGATACTGCGCCTGAAGGAGACAAGCGTGTTGAGATGCATTTGCATAGCAACATGAGTCAAATGGACGCTACGAATAACGTCACTGATTTAGTAACTCAAGCAGCTAAGTGGGGACATCCAGCTGTAGCTATCACTGATCATGCAGGGGCACAATCTTTTCCAGATGCTTTTCATGCTGGGAAAAAACATGGGATAAAAATTTTATACGGTATTGAAGCAAATATTGTGGATGACGGTGTCCCAATTGCTTATAACGCCGAACACATTGAATTGGCCGAAGCTACTTATGTGGTTTTTGATGTAGAGACCACTGGTTTGTCAGCTGTCTATAACAAAATCATTGAGCTAGCAGCTGTTAAAATGTACAAAGGGAATATTATTGAAAAATTTGAACACTTTATAGATCCAGGGCATCCTTTATCTCAAACTACGATCAACCTGACAGGTATTACCGATGAAATGGTACGAGGATCGAAATCAGAAGAAGAAGTTTTGAAGTTGTTTAAAGAATTCGCTGATGGACACATTCTAGTTGCTCACAACGCCAGTTTCGATATGGGATTCTTAAACACCAGTAATGCGCGTTACGGCATTCCAGAAGCTGTTAATCCGGTCATTGATACATTAGAACTTTCCAGATTCTTGCATCCTCAATTAAAAAGCCACCGGTTAAATACATTGGCTAAGAGATATGGTGTCAGCTTAGAGCAACATCACCGAGCTATTTTCGACTCTGAAACAACTGGGTATTTATGCTGGTTGTTTTTAAAAGAAGCGCATGAAGAACATCAAATGTTATACCATGATCAGTTAAATGATCATATCGGCGAAGGGGATGCTTACAAGCGTGCTCGTCCTTTCCATGCAACGATCATCGCGACTACCCAAGCCGGGTTGAAAAATTTATTTAAATTGGTATCTTTATCCATGACTCAATATTTTTACCGCAATGCTCGTATTCCACGTTCTGAATTAACAAAATTACGTGAAGGGCTAATCGTTGGTTCTGCTTGTAGTCAAGGAGAAGTTTTTGGAGCAATGATGCAAAAAGGGTATGAGGAAGCGAAGAGCAAAGCAAAGTTTTATGATTTTATTGAAGTCATGCCGAAAGAAGTTTATGCACCTTTGATTGAACAAGAATTAGTAACGACTGAAGCGGATTTAGAAGAAATCATTCAAAATATGGTGAAAATAGGCGATGAATTAGCTGTCCCGGTAGTAGCCACTGGAAACGTGCACTACTTGAATCCAGAAGACTATATTTACCGGAAAATTTTAATCAATTCACAAGGCGGAGCAAATCCGTTGAACCGTGCAGAACTGCCTCAGGTACATTTTAGAACCACTAATGAAATGCTGGAAGCATTTAACTTTTTAGGGAAAGCTGCGGCACATAAAATCGTCGTTGAAAACACACAAATGATCGCTGATCAGGTTGAGGAAATGACGCCTGTTAAAACCGATTTATATACGCCGAAAATTGAAGGTTCTGAAGAAGAAATTCGCCAATTAAGCTACAATGAGGCACATCGGTTATACGGAAATCCCTTACCAGAAATTATCGAACAACGATTAGAAAAAGAATTAACCAGTATTATTGGCAATGGTTTCTCCGTTATCTATTTGATTTCACAGAAACTAGTGCATAAAAGCGTTTCTGACGGTTATTTAGTAGGTTCCCGTGGATCAGTGGGTTCCAGTTTTGTTGCTACTATGACTGGAATTACCGAAGTTAATCCAATGCCGCCTCATTATCGCTGCCCTGAATGCAAATATTCAGAATTCTTTACAGATGGTTCAGTAGGTTCAGGATACGATTTGCCAGAAAAAGCTTGTCCTCATTGTGGTGTTCGCTTGCATAAAGACGGTCACGATATTCCTTTTGAAACGTTCTTAGGGTTTAATGGAGACAAAGTACCGGATATTGATTTAAACTTTTCAGGGGATTACCAAGCTAAGGCGCATGATTACACCAAGGTTCTTTTTGGGGATGAATATGTCTACCGTGCTGGAACGATTGGTACCGTAGCAGATCGAACTGCTTTCGGTTATGTAAAAGCTTATGAGCGAGATAAAAATTTAAGTTACCGAGCTGCAGAAATCGACCGATTGGCTAAAGGGTCAACAGGCGTTAAACGAACAACCGGACAACACCCCGGCGGTATTATTGTTATTCCAGATTACATGGACGTATATGATTTTACGCCTATCCAATTTCCAGCCGATGCACAAGATTCTGAGTGGAAGACGACTCACTTTGATTTCCACTCGATTCACGATAATGTTTTGAAATTAGATATACTAGGTCATGATGATCCTACTGTTATTCGAATGTTGCAAGATTTATCAGGTATTGATCCTTTGACGATTCCAACAGACGATCCGGAAGTGATGCGTATCTTTGGAGGAACTGAAGTATTGGGTGTAACTCCCGAACAAATCCAGTCTAAAACCGGTACATTAGGGATTCCAGAATTTGGAACTCGATTTGTACGTGGAATGTTGGAACAAACCAAACCTGATACATTTGCAGAACTGCTTCAAATATCGGGTTTGTCACATGGGACGGATGTTTGGTTAGGAAATGCCGAAGAACTGATTCGTGAAAAAAACATTCCCCTATCAGAAGTGATTGGCTGTCGTGATGATATCATGGTTTACCTCATGCACAATGGCGTTGAAGACGGTTTAGCTTTTAAAATCATGGAGTCTGTTCGTAAAGGAAAAGGCATTCCGGAAGATTGGCAAAAAGCCATGCGTGCAGAAAACGTTCCGGCATGGTACATTGATTCTTGTTTAAAAATCAAGTATATGTTTCCTAAGGCCCATGCGGCAGCCTATGTATTAATGGCTCTGCGGGTAGCGTATTATAAAGTCCATTTTCCTATCTTGTACTATGCAGCTTACTTTTCAGTGCGTGCTGCTGATTTTGATTTGGTTGCGATGTGCCAAGGAAAAGAAGCTATTAAAGTTAAGATGAAGGAAATTACGGACAAAGGATTAGATGCTTCTACGAAAGAGAAAAATGTTTTAACTGTCTTAGAGTTGGCTAACGAAATGGTTGAACGAGGATTCACATTTAAAATGATTGATTTAGACAAATCAGATGCGACAAATTTTGTGATCGAAGGCAATTCATTGATTGCTCCCTTCAGAGCGGTGCCAAGTCTGGGAGCTAACGTGGCTAAGCAGATCGTTGAAGCCAGACAAGACAAGCCGTTTCTCTCAAAAGAAGATTTAAGCAAACGAGGAAAAGTATCTAAAACCGTTATTGAATATATGAATGAGAACAATGTTTTACAAGGTATGCCAGACGAAAACCAGCTTTCGTTATTTGATTTATTCTAACCGTTAAATAACAGATGAATTAATGAGCGAAAAGAGCTTCCTTAAAGCTTCTTCTGGTTAGATAAAAAGTTTGAAATTAAGCGGATTTGTTGCTTAACTTAGGTTTTTATGTTATTCTACTAATGTATTTAGATATCCTGTAAAGAGTGAGCGGCGACGCTCACTCTTTTTCGGCAGTCAGGTATGTGTGTATCTAAAAGGAGGCGATGAAATTGAGTAGTGTGGTTGAAACGGTTACTGAAATTGTCCAACCCATCGTCAACGAATTTCAATTTGAATTAGTTGACGTAGAATTTGTTAAAGAAGGAAAAAATTGGTTTTTACGGGTGTATATTGATAAACCATCAGGAATCGATTTAGAAGATTGTGCTTTAGTTAGTGAAAAGATCAGCGAAAAAATGGATGCACTAAATCCAGATCCGATTCCGCAAGCTTACTTCCTTGAAGTATCTTCGCCGGGAGCTGAAAGGCCTCTGAAAAAAGAAGAAGATTTTGTTCAAGCCATTGGGGAATATATTCATATTTCGTTGTATGAGCCCGTTGATGGCGAAAAGATATATGAAGGTACCTTAAAACAAGTATCTGACGAAACACTGACTTTGACAGTACGTATCAAAACACGTGTAAAAGATATTGAATTTGATCGTGCAAAAATTGCAAAAGCTAGGTTAGCGATTCAATTTTAAATTAAATGGTAAGCGGACAGGAGAGAAAATGAAATGGGCAAAGAAATGTTGAATGCTCTTGACACCTTAGAACAAGAAAAAGGGATTGCAAAAGAAATCGTAATCGATGCATTAGAAGCTGCGTTAGTTTCAGCATATAAACGAAATTATGGTCAAGCCCAAAACGTTGAAGTCGAATTTGATATGAAAAAAGGGAACATGCACGTTTATTCAGTCAAAGAAGTGGTAGACGTGGTATTTGATTCTCGTTTAGAAGTCAGCATGGAAGAAGCTTTGGATATTAATAAGGCTTACGAATTAGGCGATACGATTCGTTTCGAAGTAACTCCTAAAGACTTTGGTAGAATCGCTGCACAAACAGCAAAACAAGTTATTATGCAACGCGTTCGTGAAGCTGAACGAAACATCATTTACAATGAGTTTATCACATACGAAAATGACATTATGCAAGGGATTGTTGAACGCCAAGACCATCGCTATATTTATGTAAATTTAGGTAAAATAGAAGCAGTCTTATCGAAACAAGAACAAATACCAAATGAAGTATACAAACCGCATGATCGAATCAAAGTGTATGTCACGAAAGTTGAAAATACATCTAAAGGCCCGCAAATTTTTGTAAGCCGAAGCCACCCTGATTTATTGAAACGTTTGTTTGAACAAGAAGTTCCAGAAATTTATGATGGAATCGTTGAAATCAAATCCGTTGCACGTGAAGCTGGTGACCGAGCTAAAATAGCTGTGATGTCAAGAGATGAGAATATTGATCCAGTTGGAACGTGTGTTGGACCGAAAGGGCAACGTGTGCAAGCAATCGTAAGTGAGTTAAAAGGTGAAAACATGGATATTGTTGAATGGAGCGCCGATCCAGCAACTTTTATCGCGAATGCTTTGAACCCTGCTCAAGTTGTGAACGTGACATTCAATGAAAAAGAAGGCAGCTGTGTAGTAGTAGTTCCTGATTACCAACTCTCTTTAGCAATTGGTAAACGTGGACAAAATGCTCGTTTGGCTGCAAAATTAACAGGATTTAAAATCGATATCAAATCAGAATCTGATATGGAAGCTTCGCTTGAAGCTTTAGAAGAAACTGGGCTAGAACGTACAGAAGATTATGCAGAGAGTCTTGAAGAAACAATGAGTGCTGAAGAAGCAATCGATGTTGAAAATGTTATCGAATCAATTGAAGATCAAGAAGATTTAGAATCTGACCTTAGAATTGATGATGATGTAGAAGAAGGCAACTTAGATTCGGAAGAAGCCGAAGAAATGATTGAACTAGCAGAAGATGAAAATCATGTCGAAGAATAACAAGAGGTGAGTTAGATGCAAAAACGTAAAGTGCCAATGCGCAAATGTGTTGTTTCAAATGAAATGAAACCTAAAAAAGAAATGATTCGTATTGTGAAAAACAAAGAAGGCGAAATCAGCATTGATCCAAGTGGTAAAAAACCCGGCCGCGGAGCTTATGTGTCTATCGACCCCGTCGTTGTTCAACTTGCATGGGACAAACATGTTCTTGATCGGACTTTTGAAACAACTTTAACTGATGCGTTTTATCAAGAATTGATGGATTACGTAACCCATCAGAAAGCGCGGATGAGTTTATGAATAATGACCAAAAAACATTAAACCTTTTGGGTATGGCAACGAAAGCTGGTAAACTAGTAACTGGAGAAGATTTAACTTTGAAAGAAATCAGAAAAGAACAAGCGAAGATGGTCATTGTTGCTTCTGATGCTAGTGAAAAAACGATAAAGAAAATCTCGGATAAATGTCGTCATTATCAAATTCCGATAGCTATTCACTTTACAAAATCTGAATTAAGTCAGGCTGTTGGGAAAGAACGCACGATATGTACTACGACCGATAATGGCTTTGGAAAAAAACTCCGGGAATTATTATTAAATTAACGGAAGGGTGATAACATGGCTAATTTGCGTGTGTACGAGTATGCAAAAGAACACGATGTTCCTACTAAAAAAGTTATCGAAAAAGCTAAAGAATTAGGAATACTTTACAATAGTCACATGTCTTCAATGGAAGACAAACAAGTTGCGAAGCTAAATGATATATTTGCTGCAAACACGAAAAGGAATACGAGTGCTATGAAAAAACAAGAAGAAACACAAAAAAATACAACACAAAAAGGCGGTAAGGGTATAGTAAATCAAAAGAATCAATCCAATAACCAAGCAACACCAGCGTCAAAATCTAAACCAGCAGCTAAACCAACACACAGTGCTAAGCCAACACAAAGCGCTAAACCGGCTGGCAACAAAAAAGCTGCATCAACAACTAGTCGTCCAGCAAGTACAGCCACAGATAAAACTGCTAAACAACCGGTTGTAAAACGCACGACTAACCCTGCAGAACAACGCACGACAGCAGCAGGCCCCGGCGGAAACAGACGTGGACCTTATCGTGGTTCACAAGGAACTCACGGTGGTTTTAACAAGCGTAAAAGAAAAGGCAGAAAAGGCGAAACGAAACCAGTTGCTCCACCAGTACCACGTAAGTTCAAAGAATTACCAGATGTACTGGTTTACTCAGATGGCATGACTGTAGCAGACATCTCTAAACGTATTTTCCGTGAACCGGCAGAGATCATTAAAAAGCTGTTCCTTTTAGGCGTTGTAGCTACGTTGAACCAAAGCTTGAGCAAAGAAGCAATTGAATTGCTTGCAGCTGAATACGGCATAGAAGCTGAAGAAAAAGTTGCAGTGGATGTTTCTGATTTGGATGTTTACTTTGAACAAGAACCAATCGAAGAAAATCTAGTAACACGTCCTCCTGTTGTAACGATTATGGGGCACGTTGACCATGGTAAAACAACACTTCTAGACTCATTGCGAAACACGAAAGTTAGTTTAGGAGAAGCAGGCGGAATCACACAACATATCGGTGCTTATCAAGTTGAATCTAATGGAAAAACGATTACGTTCTTAGATACACCAGGACATGCCGCGTTTACAACGATGCGTGCACGTGGTGCGGATGTAACGGACATCACTATTATTGTTGTAGCTGCAGATGATGGTGTGATGCCACAAACTGTTGAAGCAATCAACCATGCTAAAGCAGCAGAAGTTCCAATTATTGTCGCTGTTAATAAAGTTGATAAACCAACAGCTAATCCAGAACGCGTCATGCAAGAACTAACGGAGTACGGTTTAGTTCCTGAATCATGGGGTGGAGACACGATTTTTGTTGAAATTTCAGCGAAATTTGGTCAAAACTTGGATGAGCTTTTAGAAATGATTTTATTAGTTGCGGAAGTTGAAGATTTAAAAGCTGATCCTACAAGATTAGCTATCGGATCAGTAATCGAAGCTCGTTTAGATAAAAGCAAAGGGCCTATTGCTACATTGCTTGTTCAAGAAGGGACTTTACGTATCGGAGATCCGATCGTTGTCGGAAACACTTACGGACGTGTTCGTGTAATGGTCAATGAAATTGGCCGTCGTGTGAAGACGGCTGGACCTTCTGCTCCAGTAGAAATTACTGGTTTGAACAACGCCCCACAAGCAGGCGATCAATTCGTGGTATTTGAAGACGAAAAAACTGCACGTGCAGCAGGCGAATCCCGTGCTCAAAAAGCAATGGCTGATCAACGCTCTACAACAAATCGTGTAACATTAGATAACCTCTTCTCTAGTTTAGAAGAAGGAGAATTGAAAGAAGTTAATGTTATTATCAAAGCAGATGTACAAGGATCAGCTGAAGCCTTAGCTTCAAGTTTACAAAAAATTGAAGTTGAAGGTGTGCGCGTTAAGATTATCCATACAGCTGTTGGGGCAATCAATGAAAGTGATATTACTCTAGCTGCCGCAAGTAATGCTATTATCATTGGATTCAATGTCCGTCCAACACCTCAAGCTAAGGACCAAGCGGCTCAAGAAAAAATTGATATTCGTCTCCACCGTATCATCTACAATGCGATTGATGAAATTGAAACCGCAATGAAAGGTATGTTGGATCCAGAATATGAAGAACAAATTACAGGTCAAGTTGTTGTTCGTGAAACCTTTAAAGTGTCAAAAGTTGGTACAATTGCTGGTGGGTTCGTAACCGATGGTCACATCACACGTAACAGCAGTGTTCGCTTGATTCGCGATAACATCGTTATTTTTGAAGGTGAATTAGCTAGCTTGAAACGCTTTAAAGATGATGCTAAAGAAGTTAAAAAAGGCTTTGAATGTGGCTTTATGATTAAGGACTATAACGAGATTGAAGTAGACGATGTCGTTGAAGCTTATGAAATGGTTGAAATCAAACATAAATAACCACTAGGTTTCCCAAAAACGAGTGCCCAAAATAGCTGATAAAAAAGAAGCAAAACTGGGCTTAATAAAGAAAGTGAGGGGCAATCATGGCAAATTTTAGAGTTGGTCGAGTTGCACAAGAAATCCAAAAAGAAGTAAATGACATTTTGACTAAACGTGTGAAAGACCCGCGTGTGGAAAATGTGACGATTACTGAAGTTAAAGTCACGGGTGATTTGCAACAAGCGACGATTTATTACAGTATTTTATCTGAAAAAGAAAGCGACCTTGAAAATGTTCAATTAGGTCTGGACAAAGCTTCTGGTTTGATTAGAAGAGAATTAGGTCAACGCTTAACGCTTTATAAGACCCCAGAATTAAAATTTGAACGTGATGAATCTGTTTTATACGGTAGCCGTATCGATGAGTTATTACGTGATTTAAATAAAGATTAGACTTAAAAAGACAAAGTGATTTTACTCACTTTGTCTTTTTTTGTTAAGGTTACTAGGTAGAAATCAGAAAATCTGCTATACTTTAGGGGTTCATTAATGACTAGGAGGCAATCGAATTGACTTTATATTCTTATATTGGTGTGGAAAAAGTGTTACCAACACACGCTCCAGAAAATACAAATACCGTAGCACTAATTGCACGTGATACTCTAGATCCAGGAGTAACAGATGAAATGGTATTGAAATACATTCAAAACCAAACGCAAGATGAGACTATTACAATGGATCAAATTGAATTTTATGACAAAGAAGCAGAAATTGTGGGGACTTTTGAAATTCTTGAGCAAGTGCAAACAGGACCTATTTTGAAACATTTTGGTTCTTCATTTGTTTACCAGACATCCGATTTTCCTGTTTGGGAACCGATTGAAAATGATTCGGAAGTGCCAGATGGTTTTACAACAGAAAATGTGATGGAATACCTTAAAATGATGGACGATGCACGTGAAGTGAATGCTACGCAACAACAAGGGTTGATGTATATCCTAAACAATTGTTTTGAAGATACGAATAAAGTAGAGCTTTATAGTTGTTGGGATGGCGAAGAAGCAGAACGCGAACAATTTAGACGAACGGTTAACTGGGAAGCTGTTAAAAAGAATCCTTTATTATTAGAAATGCGCGAAAAAGAGTTTATTGTGATTGAAAAGTAAGGTAATAAAAATAAAAACGGTTGCCTTTCTATTTCGAAAGGCAGCCGTTTTTTACAAAAAAATTAATCCGTTAGGTAGGAAATAGCAAAAGCTTCATTTCCTGCATGTGTCATAAGAGTTGGACTTGCATAAGCTACATAAAAAACAGCATCCGGAAATTGTTCTTTAAGCTCTTTGATGGTGGCTTCAGTAAAACTGGACATTCCCACATGACTGATGCCAATTTGTTTAATTTCGGGGTAACTTTTCATTTTTCCAATAATTGCATCTACTTTGCCGCGTAAAGATTTCATTCCACGGCTTTTTGTATAAAGAGTAATCTCTTCTGGTGTGAGGCTTAAAATCAGTTTCATGTTTAAAAAATTAGAAATACGTCCCAGTGTTTGACTCATTCGGCCACCTTTGATCAAGTTTTCTAAATGAACGATTCCGACATATAAAGTAGTTTTTGATTTTACCTCTTCTAAAGTAGATACTATTTCGGACATTGCGGCACCGGTTTTAGCCATCTCAGCTGCCGCCAAAACTTGAAAGGCCATTGCCCGATCGAGAAAACCACTCTCGATAACTGTGACCTTGGCCGTCGATAGACTAGCACCTTGTACGGCTGACATATACCTTCCACTTAAGTAACCCGCCACGTGGATTGAAAGAACTTCACTTCCATCCGCGCCAAGTTCATTAAACAATTCAGTAAATTTTCCGACAGCCGGTTGAGATGTTTTTGGCAATTCAGGGCTGTTTAACATTTTCTGCAAAAATTCTGGTTTTGTTACCGTTAAATTATCGTAATAAACGACATTTTCTACCATTGCAGTAAGCGGCACGATCGTAATATTGTATTTGTCTTGTTCTTCTTTTGATAATTGAACGGTTGAATCCGTAACAATTTTTATTGGTTTCATTTTGACTCCTCCTCATTCCTCCATACCTTCTTGGTTTAGGGCTTTTACTCTTAATTCATTAGAATAAATTAGGTATTATTTTATACCTCTTATTATAAAGGAGGAAACATCGTTTTGCACAAGATTCTCTTAGGAGTTTTCGCGGTACTTTAAAATATGGTATACTGGTAAAGTTAAAAATGGAAAGTAGGGATTTTACATGGAAGGCATTCTCCCATTATGGAAAGAACGTGGCATGACGAGTCACGATTGCGTATTTAAACTACGAAAAATATTAAAAACAAAAAAAATCGGTCATACCGGAACCTTAGACCCAGATGTAGACGGTGTCTTACCCATCTGTATCGGAAATGCTACAAAAGTTGTGGAATACATGATGGAGACTGGTAAGGGCTACATCGGTGAAATTACTTTAGGATTTTCAACGACAACTGAAGACAGCAGCGGCGATATTGTAGAACGTGTTCAGGTGAATGAAATGCCTTTGACAACAGCAATTGATCAAGCAATGGCCGCCATGGAAGGTTCTATTACTCAAATTCCACCTATGTTTTCTGCAGTTAAAGTGAACGGGAAACGGTTGTATGAATATGCACGGGCTGGTGAAACCGTTGATCGACCAAGCAGAAAAGCCACAATCAACCGTTTTGTTCGAACCACTGAACCTGTATTAAACGAAATAGAGCATACAGTTTCTTGGCGATTTGAGGTGGATTGCGGGAAAGGGACTTATGTTCGCACCTTAGCCGTCGACTTGGGCTTGGCTCTCGGTTACCCAGCACATATGTCTGATTTAACCCGTGTCTTAAGCGGCACTTTTAAAGCCAGCGATTGTTTGACGTTAAATCAAGTTGCTGAAAAAATGGATGATCAAACCATTCAACAAGCCTTATTTCCATTAGAGTATGGACTGAAAGAACTTGCTTCGGTCAACATCGATCAACCCTTGTGGGATAAAGTTAAAAATGGAGCTGTGCTGCCTTTAGATGCTTTTGGAGAACAAATCGATTTTCCAGTGGCTGTTATGTACCAAAATCAAGCATGGAGCATTTATGATAAACACCCAACTAAGGAAAATCTTTTAAAACCGGTCAAAGGTTTACGTACATTTCAATAGAGGAGTTTTTCAATCATGGAAATTATAAAATTGCACCATCCCTATACACAAAATCAAATTCCAACAGAAGAGGTTGTCTTGGCTCTTGGCTTTTTTGACGGCGTGCACAAAGGTCATCAAGAAGTCATCAGCAGAGCGAAACAATTAGCTGCAAAAAAAAAGTATAAACTGGCTGTTATGACTTTTAATCAACACCCCTCAATTGTCTTCAAAAAAATTGCGTCGGAAGACATGCAGTATTTGTCTACTGTTGAAAAAAAAGAAGCCATGATGGCCAAACTAGGGGTAGACATTTTATATGAAGTTGATTTCACTTCTGCATTTGCAGCTTTAAAACCACAATCATTTGTAGATCAGTACATCGTAGGACTGCATGCAAAAGTAGTAGTAGCGGGTTTTGACTATACTTATGGAAAAAAAGAAGTCGCTTCGATGAAGCATTTGCCCGATTATGCTCATAACCGTTTTGAAATTGTTATCGTTGAAAAACAAACTAGTGAAGAATCAAAAATCAGTTCTACTCGAATTAGACACTGTTTAGATAATGGAAAGATAGAAGAAGCGAATGACTTGTTAGGGTACATTTATGAAACTACTGGACGCGTAGTCCATGGAGATGCACGCGGGCGTTTACTTGGATTTCCAACAGCCAATATCGAAGTAACAAGGGCTGTTCGTCTGCCGCGTGTGGGCGTATATGCCGTTCAAATATTGGTAGGCAAGCAATGGCATTTAGGTATGGCATCCATCGGTCATAATATTACGTTTGAAGCTAATCGGCCATTAACTGTTGAAGTCTATATTTTGGATTTTGAGCAAGATATTTATGGAGAAAAAGTTACGGTTTTATGGCATCATTACTTAAGAGATGAATTGAAATTTGATGATTTAACAGGTTTGATTGCTCAATTGGAGCAAGATGAAGTAGATACGCGTGATTATTTCCTAGAAGAAAATAGAAAATAGACTCATAAAAACAGTCACAATATAAACCCTTTCGCCTTTTTTTAAAAAGACAATAAGGGGTTTATTTTTTTTGAGCACATTATCTAATGAAAACAGCCGAATAATGCATGTGTAATGTATAAAATTAACTAATATTCAACAAAAAGAAGATTTTAGAGACTAAAATACACGTTTCGGAATAATTAAACACTTTAATGTTGTTTTAATCATTATGGCATGCTATTATAATGCTTATCGAAAGTTAATTAAAACAAAGAGGTGTTCAAATGGAAAAAGAAAAAGTAGTTTTAGCGTATTCAGGTGGGTTAGATACTTCTGTTGCCATTAAATGGTTGAATGAAGAAGGGTATGATGTGATTGCTTGTTGTTTAGATGTAGGGGAAGGGAAGGATTTGGCTTTTATTAAAGAAAAAGCTCTGAGCATTGGGGCCGTTTCTTCATATACGATTGATGCAAAAAAAGAATTTGCAGAAGAGTATGCTTTAATTGCTCTACAAGCTCATACTTTTTATGAAGGCATTTATCCATTGATTTCTGCTTTATCCCGTCCGTTAATTGCGAAAAAATTGGTGGAAGTAGCTCTCAAAGAAGGCGCCGCCGCGGTCGCTCATGGTTGCACCGGAAAAGGCAACGATCAAGTGCGCTTTGAAGTAGCGATTCATTCTTTAGCGCCAAACTTGAAAGTTCTTGCGCCAGTGCGTGAATGGCAATGGTCAAGAGAAGAAGAAATCAATTACGCCATTGAACATGACATACCTGTGCCAATCGATTTGGACAATCCTTTTTCCATTGATCAAAATTTATGGGGAAGATCAAACGAATGTGGCATTTTAGAAAATCCATGGATGGCGCCGCCAGAAGCAGCTTATGAGTTAACCGCTAGTTTGGAAAATACTCCAGATAGTCCAGAAATTTTAGAAATCGACTTTTTGGCTGGAAAACCTATTGCGCTAAATGGTAAACCATATTCGTTAGTAGAATTGATTGAATGTCTCAATAAAATAGCGGGAAAACATGGTATCGGAAGAATCGATCACATTGAAAACCGTTTAGTTGGAATCAAATCCCGCGAAGTTTATGAAGCACCAGGGGCTATTGTTCTGATGACGGCCCATAAAGCTTTGGAAGACCTGACTTTCGTAAAAGAAATTGGACATTTTAAGCCAGCCATTGAACAAAAATTAACCGAGATGATTTACAACGGTTTATGGTTTAATCCTTTAACAGATAGCTTGATTGCTTTCTTAAAATCTACACAACAGTACGTGAACGGTACCATTCGTTTGAAATTGTTTAAGGGCCATTCAATCGTGGAAGGAAGAAAGTCGCCTAATTCTTTATATGATGAAAATTTAGCTACTTATACTTCAGCTGACACATTTGATCAAGAAGCTTCGGTTGGTTTTATTAAATTATGGGGACTATCTACCAAAGTACATGCAGAAGTTCACAATTCAACCGCTCAGTTTGATGAAACATTAATAAAAGAAAAGAGTCTCTATTAAGCAATGTTAGGATGAATAGAATGAAAAAATTATGGAGTGGAAGATTTGAAGGTGAGAGCCAGGCATGGGTTGATGCTTTCGGAGCTTCAATCGCTGTCGACCAGCAATTAGCAGAAGAAGATTTAATTGGCAGTCTAGCTCATGTACAAATGCTAGCTAAAACCAATATACTATCAGCTGAAGAAGCAAATGAAATTATCCAAGGTTTAGAAAAATTACTCGAAGACAATAAAAAGGGATGTTTAGTATTTACTGCTGAAAACGAAGATATTCATTTGAATTTGGAAAAGTTGCTTCATGGTATTATCGGTCCAGTCGCAGGCAAACTGCATACGGCTCGTAGTAGAAATGACCAAGTTGCAACAGATATGCATTTGTACCTGAAAAAGGAAGTAATTGAAATCAATCAACGGATTCGTTTATTTATGGAAATTTTGATTAGCAAAGCTGAAGAAAACGTGGAAACTATCTTGCCAGGATATACTCATTTGCAACATGCGCAGCCCATTTCTTTTGCTCACCATCTATTGGCTTATTACAATATGTTTAAACGTGATTTTGAACGTAATCAAGATAGTTTGAAAAGAATCGACCTATCGCCATTGGGTGCTGCTGCTTTAGCTGGAACAACATTTCCCATCGATCGAGAATACACAAAAACGTTGCTCGGTTTCAAAGAAAGTTATACGAACAGCATAGACGCCGTTAGTGATCGGGATTTTATTTTAGAATTTTTGAGCAACAGCAGTCTTTTGATGATGCACCTATCACGTTTTTGTGAAGAAATCATTTTATGGACTAGTCACGAATACCAGTTTGTAACATTGACTGATGCTTTTTCAACAGGCAGCTCGATTATGCCTCAAAAGAAAAATCCAGATATGGCCGAATTGATTCGCGGAAAAACTGGACGTGTTTATGGAAACCTATTAGGTCTATTGACAACAATGAAAGGTTTGCCCTTAGCGTACAACAAAGATCTGCAAGAAGATAAAGAGGGTATGTTTGACACAGTTAAAACGGTTAAAGATTGTCTAACGGTATTTTCTGGGATGCTTGAGACGATGAAAGTTAACGAAGCAACGATGTATTCAGCTACGACTAAGGATTATTCAAATGCGACAGAATTAGCAGATTACCTAGCAAGCAAAGGGATTCCCTTTAGAAAAGCACATGAGATCGTAGGAAAGCTTGTACTGGAAGGCATCAAAAAAGGGATTTATCTGCAAGATATTTCCTTATCTGATTACCAAGCAGTTTCTGAATTAATCGAAGAAGATGTTTACACTGTACTAGATTCAAAAACTGCTGTAGAACGACGCAACTCTTTGGGTGGGACAGGCTTTGAACAAGTAAAAAAAGAACTAGCGAGTGCAAATAAAACATTAGTAGATATGAAAAAAGTATGATCGGTTTTTTCGTGAATCGATTAGCCGTTGATTTAAAAACAGGATTTTATTATCTGGTGAAAAATAAAAAAGAAGCCGCTTAGAATGAAGGTGTGATCGTATTCTATGCGGCTTCTTTTTGAGCTGATTTTGCTCAATAGAAGCCACTTGCCGTAAGTTTTGTTTAAAAAATAAATTTAAACAAAAAGTAGAGGATTATCGTTGACAAGTTAGTATATATTTGGTAAATTAATACTTGTGTTAGCACTCTTTAGTCCCAAGTGCTAAAAAAGAGGTGATGCAACATGTTAACAGAAAGACAAGTTCTAATACTGAAATCCATCATTCTTCTCTATACAAGCTATGGAAATCCAATTGGTTCTAAAACATTGATGAATGAAGCAGGAATGAAGTTCAGCTCTGCAACTATTCGTAATGAAATGGTTAGGTTAGAAGAGTTAGGTTTTATTGAAAAGACACATTCTTCATCTGGACGTATCCCTTCTATCAAAGGGTATCGGTTTTATGTAGATCATCTAGTACATCCAACTGAAATTCAGAAAAAAGATATTGTTACAATCAAACAATCTTTTAGCAATACCTTTCATCAGTTAGATGAAATCGTTGTACAATCTGCTGAAGTGCTTTCGCAATTGACAAGTTATACCGCTATTTCTTTAGGACCTGAATTAAAAGACAGCAAGCTAACAGGTTTTCGATTGGTTCCTTTAAATGAACATCGGGTGATGGTCATTTTGGTCACAGATAAAGGCCACGTAGAAAACCAAGTATTCTCTTTGCCGAAAACAATTCAACCGAGCGACTTGGAAAAAATGGTGAAAATCTTTAATGAACGATTAGTTGGTCATACATTAATGGAAGTATTTCAAAAACTGAAAACTGAAATGCCTATTTTAATTAACAAATATGCTAAATCAGCAGAAGGAATGCTAACCATTCTTGATGATGTTATTTTGCAAGCTGGACGTGATCAAATTCACGTAGGCGGCAGAATGAATATGCTTGATTATTCTATCGGTCTAGATGTAGAAAAATTTAAGTCGATTTATTCTTTGATGGAAGACCAGCACGATTTGGCTCATTTATTGACGCCTTACCATAGCGGAATTGAAGTACGAATCGGACAAGAATTGGATGACGAGTTATTTGACGAATTCAGTTTGATAACGGCAAGCTACAATGTCATGGGTTATGGGACGGGCTTGATTGCCCTATTAGGACCGACCAGCATGCCTTATTCAAAAATGATTAGTTTAGTGGATGTATTTAGAAATGAGCTTTCAAAAAAAATAGTAGATTACTATCGTTCGATGGAAGACTAATCAAGAAGGAGCTATGTATTTATGACTGAGAATCAAAAAGATCCGCTAACTGAAGAAGTGGTTGATGAAACAAATGAGAACAACGAACAACCACAAACGGAAGAAGCGGTTGAAGAAGAGGTTCAAGTGGACGAATTAACAGAAGCTAAAACGGCTTTGAGCGAGATGGAAGACCGTTATTTGCGTTTACAAGCTGAGCTAGCGAATATGCGCAAACGCAATCAAAAAGAAAAAGAAGATGCTGCAAAATATCGCTCTCAATCATTAGCAACAGAATTATTGCCAGTGATCGATAACCTGGAACGTGCATTGGCCATTGACGTGACTGATGAACAAGGGAAAAACTTGAAAAAAGGTTTAGAAATGGTGATGGATTCATTTAAAGTTGCTTTGGACAACGAAGGAATCAAAGTCATTGATCCATTGCATCAACCTTTTGATCCTAATTTCCATCAGGCAATACAAACAACGCCAGTGGAAGAGGGACAAGAAGCTGATACAGTTGTAAATGTTTTCCAAAAAGGTTATTCTTTAAATGAACGTATTTTACGTCCGGCAATGGTTATCGTTGCTCAATAAAGCAAGTGTTCTAAAAAATAAACTAAAAAAAAGTAAAAGAGGTAATTAATTATGAGTAAAATAATCGGTATTGACTTAGGTACAACAAACTCAGCAGTAGCAGTTTTAGAAGGCGGAGAAGCAAAAATCATTGCGAATCCTGAAGGAAACCGTACGACGCCATCTGTTGTTGCTTTTAAAAATGGTGAAATGCAAGTTGGGGAAGTTGCTAAACGTCAAGCAGTAACAAACCCTCACACAATCAGTTCAATTAAACGCCATATTGGTGAAGCTGGATATACAGTTGATGTTGAAGGCAAAAAACACACGCCACAAGAAATCTCAGCAACGATTTTACAATATCTAAAAGGATATGCTGAAAGTTATTTAGGAGAAAAAGTAGACAAAGCTGTTATTACAGTTCCAGCTTACTTTAATGATGCACAACGTCAAGCGACAAAAGATGCAGGTAAAATTGCTGGACTAGAAGTTGAACGAATCATTAACGAACCAACTGCTGCAGCTTTAGCTTATGGTTTAGACAAAACAGAAACAGAAGAAAAAGTTTTAGTATTTGACCTTGGCGGCGGAACATTTGACGTTTCTATTCTTGAATTAGGCGATGGTGTCTTTGATGTTCTTTCTACAGCTGGAGACAATCATTTAGGTGGAGATGATTTTGATGAAAAAATCATTGAATTCCTAGTAGCAGAATTTAAAAAAGAAAACGGCATTGACTTATCTAAAGATAAAATGGCTGTTCAACGTTTGAAAGATGCAGCAGAAAAAGCTAAAAAAGATTTATCTGGTGTAACATCTACTCAAATCAGTTTACCATTTATTACTGCTGGTGAAGCAGGACCATTGCACTTGGAAATCAACTTAACTCGCGCGAAATTTGAAGAGTTAACGTATGATTTAGTTGAACGTACTAAAAAACCTGTTCGTCAAGCTTTGAAAGATGCTGGTTTATCCGCTTCTGAAGTAGACGAAATTATCTTAGTTGGTGGATCTACACGTATCCCAGCAGTTGTAGAAGCTGTTCGTAAAGAAACTGGCAAAGAACCAAACAAATCAGTAAACCCAGATGAAGTTGTAGCGATGGGAGCTGCTATTCAAGCAGGAGTTCTTACTGGTGATGTAAAAGACATCGTCCTATTAGACGTAACTCCATTATCATTAGGAATCGAAACAATGGGTGGCGTATTTACTAAGTTGATCGACCGCAACACAACTATTCCGACAAGTAAATCACAAGTCTTCTCAACAGCTGCTGACAACCAACCAGCTGTAGATGTACACGTATTACAAGGTGAACGTCCAATGGCAGCGGACAACAAAACTTTAGGCCGCTTCCAATTAACAGATATTCCTGCAGCTCCTCGTGGCATTCCGCAAATTGAAGTATCGTTTGATATTGATAAAAACGGAATCGTTAATGTACGTGCAAAAGACTTAGGAACACAAAAAGAACAAACGATCACAATCAAATCTTCATCTGGTTTAACCGACGAAGAAATCGAACGTATGGTTAAAGACGCTGAAGCCAATGCTGAAGCTGACAAAACTCGTAAAGAAGAAGTTGAATTACGCAACGAAGTAGAACAACTATTGTTCCAAGTGGACAAAACTTTAGGAGAATTAGAAGGTAAAGTTGATGAAGCTGAAGTTAAAAAAGCTGAAGATGCTCGTGATGAGTTGAAAGCTGCTGTAGAAGCAGATGATTTAGAAACAATGAAAACAAAACGTGATGAATTGAATGAAATCGTTCAAGCATTGACTGTTAAGCTCTATGAACAAGCAGCACAAGCTCAAGCAGAAGCGAACCCTGAAGACGTACAAGCTGATCAAGGTGGAGACGATAATGTGGTTGATGCTGATTTTGAAGAAGTAGACGACAACAAATAATCAGTGAATAGGTGACGAAGTAAAAAGCCAAGGCAAAATGCTTTTGGCTTTTTCTTCTAGATATGCTATGCTCGTAAAGGTAAAATGAAGGGCAGTCTAGAGATAAACGTTATCATTGGAACGATGGAGGGAAATCATGGCAAAAAGAGATTATTATGAAATATTAGGCGTTTCAAAAAGCGCTACGGACGCTGAAATAAAAAAAGCCTACCGTAAACTTTCAAAACAATTCCATCCGGATATTAACAAAGAAGCTGATGCGGATGAAAAGTTTAAAGAAATCACTGAAGCTTATGAAGTGTTAAGCGATGCAAATAAACGTGCAGCTTATGATCAATATGGTCATGCAAGTACAGATCCTAACTTTGGTGCTGGATCAGGCGGCTTT
The DNA here is from genome assembly GCF_016653495.1 of Carnobacterium sp. CS13. Classification (NCBI taxonomy): domain Bacteria; kingdom Bacillati; phylum Bacillota; class Bacilli; order Lactobacillales; family Carnobacteriaceae; genus Carnobacterium; species Carnobacterium sp. CS13. Next base: position 1,221,302 of record NZ_CP067364.1, read on the forward strand.
GGTGGTGGTGGTTTCGGCGGTGGCGGCTTCGAAGATATATTTGAATCTTTCTTCGGTGGCGGCGGCCGTTCGTATAATCCGAATGCTCCACGTCAAGGTGAAGATTTGCAATATCGAATGGATTTAGAATTTGAAGAAGCTATCTTTGGAAAAGAAACAACGATTCAATACAATCGCGAATCTGAATGTGCTACTTGTCATGGAGACGGTGCAAAACCAGGAACTCATCCTGTTACTTGTTCGAAATGTCATGGTTCAGGAACTCTTAATGTGGAACGGAATACTCCGCTTGGCCGTGTAATGACACGTCAAACATGTGATGTGTGTCACGGTACTGGTAAAGAGATCAAAGAGAAATGCCCAACTTGTCATGGTTCAGGACATGTAAAAGATAGACACTCTGTTAAAGTAACCGTACCTGCAGGTGTAGAAGATGGAAATCAAATGCGTTTGAATGGACAAGGTGAAGCTGGGGTAAATGGCGGTCCTTATGGAGATTTATATGTCGTTTTCCATGTTAAACCGAGTGATTTATACGATCGGGAAGGTTCAGAAATTTATTACGAATTACCAATCAGTTTCATCCAAGCAGCTTTAGGCGATGAAGTAGAAGTACCGACCGTTCACGGAAAAGTTAAACTGAAAGTTCCAGCTGGAACACAAACAGGAACAAATTTCCGTTTAAGAGGGAAAGGCGCACCGCGTCTTAGAGGAACTGGCAATGGAGATCAACACGTTACAATTAAATTGATCACTCCAAAAGATTTATCCAGCAAACAAGTCGACATTCTGCGCGAATTTGCAAAAGCTAGCGGCATCGAGGTAACCGAACAAGAGGAAAGTCTTTTCGGAAAAGTAAAAGATGCTTTTAAAAAAGACAGAAAATAAACCGACTAAAGAAAAACCTAGGCAAAATGCTTAGGTTTTTCTTTTAGGAATAAGACTAACCTTTGTAAAACATTGTAATTCAGTGGTTTCACTGTTATAATTTGTAATGACACTTTTTGGAATAAAACATGAAAGTAGGCATTAATTGAATGAATAAAAATGATTTAATTGAACGTCAAAAACGAATTCGGAACTTTTCGATTATCGCCCATATCGATCATGGGAAATCGACTTTAGCTGACCGGATTTTACAAATGACCCGCACAGTTGCCGATCGAGACATGCACGAGCAACTATTGGATTCCATGGACTTAGAACGTGAGCGTGGAATTACTATCAAATTGAATACGGTAGAACTGAACTATACGGCAAAAAATGGCGAAGACTATACCTTCCATTTAATTGATACACCTGGACACGTCGATTTTACTTATGAAGTTTCACGAAGCTTAGCAGCTTGCGAAGGGGCAATTTTAGTAGTCGATGCTGCTCAAGGAATTGAAGCACAAACGTTAGCGAACGTTTATTTAGCTTTAGACAATGATTTAGAAATCCTTCCAGTCATCAATAAAATTGATTTACCAGCAGCGGATCCTGAACGGGTTCGTGCAGAAGTAGAAGATGTTATTGGAATCGATGCTAGCGAAGCAGTCTTAGCGAGCGCTAAAATCGGATTAGGAGTAGAAGACATTTTAGAACAAATTGTTGAAAAAGTTCCTGCGCCTGATGGAGACTTAGATGCACCTTTAAAAGCTCTTATTTTTGATTCCGCTTATGATTCTTATCGTGGAGTTGTTTTAAATATTAGAGTGATGGATGGAATGATCAAACCTGGCGATACAATGAAGTTAATGAACACTGAAAAAACCTTTGAAGTAGCTGAAGTAGGTATCTTTTCACCTAAGCCCATCAAACGTGATTTCTTGATGGTTGGAGACGTTGGTTATGTTACTGCAAACATTAAGACCGTTCAAGACGCACGGGTGGGAGACACTGTCACATTAGCGAATAACCCAGCAAAAGAAGCTTTGCCAGGGTATCGTAAAATGAATCCAATGGTTTACTGCGGGATGTATCCAATCGACTCTTCTCGCTTTACAGATTTACGTGAAGCGCTAGAGAAATTAGAGTTAAATGATGCTGCTTTGCAATTTGAAGCGGAAACCTCGCAAGCTTTAGGGTTTGGATTCCGTTGCGGTTTCTTAGGACTGCTACACATGGATGTTATCCAAGAACGACTTGAACGCGAATTTAATTTAGAATTGATCACTACTGCTCCATCGGTTATTTACCATGTGAACTTGACAAACCAGACTCAAATCATTGTTTCAAACCCAGCTGACATGCCGGAACCTGGCGTAATTGAATCAATTGAAGAGCCTTATGTAAAAGCTAATATCATGGTGCCAAATGATTATGTTGGTACAGTTATGGAAATTTCTCAACGGAAACGCGGCAATTTTATTGCTTTAGACTATTTAGATGACAAGCGTGTCAACGTTGTGTATGAAATTCCATTATCAGAAATCGTGTATGACTTCTTTGATAAATTAAAATCCAGTACTAAAGGATATGCTTCTTTGGATTATGAGATGATTGGTTATAAAGTAAGTCGTTTAGCTAAGATGGATATTCTTTTGAATGGAGAAACCGTAGATGCTTTGAGCTTTATTGTGCATAACGACTTTTCTTATGATCGTGGGAAAGCGATTGTTGAAAAATTAAGAAGCATTATTCCGCGTCAACAGTTCGAGATTCCGATTCAAGCTGCCATTGGCAGTAAGATTCTTTCTCGTTCAACAATCAAAGCATTGCGTAAAGATGTAACAGCTAAGCTGTACGGCGGGGATGTCACACGTCGTCAAAAATTATTGAAAAAGCAAAAAGCTGGTAAAAAACGGATGAAACAAGTAGGATCTGTCGAGATACCGCAAGAAGCGTTTATGTCCGTTCTTAAGATGGACGACGAGAAAAAGTAAATAACTCAATAACAGTATTTGCCTGCCAAAAATCTTTGGCAGGTTTTTTTGGTGCGCCCGGCATGGGTGATAACTTGGTGGTGAAAGTCCACTACAGGCTTGGCAGTAGGAACTGTTAGCGAATAGCAAGGGTGTCTTTCGCGAGAAAGAATCCGAAAGAAGCTGGACGCAAACACTCGCACTGACGAACAGAAATCTCATACAAGGCTGGATGGAGATGGACAAGCTTGCCAAACAAAGCGAAGTCCGATACTGCACGAGTCTCCTACAGTAAATGAGGCAGTGACATGAGTGGAAGGTTATAACTCTTACCCGGGGAGGTCTCACTAGCGGTAAATACCGTAGTAACAACGAATAGTGAGAAGTCAGCAGACGCCATAGTAGGAGAACACAGTTCTCTGAAGGGCAGAACAATAATAATCTTGGAATAAACAAGGAGGTGGATGTAGCTCACGACTACAGAAAACATCGTGGTATAGACCGAAAGATGGCTACTCTTGGAGGGATAAGTTGGAAACGAAAGAGTACAAGAGAGTGTAGAGAGCTACAGTAACGATATGATGAAACAAGATAGTATCTCATTAATCAATCAAATCGCTAATTCAGATAATTTAAAGTCAGCCAGCAAGAAAGTGTATCAAAATAAAGGAGCTGCCGGTATCGATGGAGTGACCGTTCATGAATTGGACGCTCACTTAATAAAATATGGTCAGCAAATGATAGAGAAGATGAGAGCAGGAACTTACCAACCACAACCTGTTAAGCTGGTTTCTATCCCTAAGGATAACGGTGGTATAAGAAACTTGGGAATTCCTGTGGTGCGAGATCGAGTGGTGCAACAAGCTATTCTACAAGTGATTGAACCCATCAATGACCCTTCCTTTTCGACATACAGTTATGGTTTTAGGAAAGGCAGGAACGCTCATCAAGCGATTAAACAGGCAGAACAATATGTATCCGAAGGATACAAAACGATTGTCGACTGTGATTTGCGTAACTATTTTGATACAGTTCATCATCAGAAGTTGATGAATTACCTCAACTACTATATCCAAGATAAAATAGTGTTGCGGTTAATATGGAATTTTCTTAAAGCTGGAATTATGGACGGCAATGTCTTTATTGAGAATTATAAAGGAACCCCTCAAGGTGGAGTTATCTCTCCACTACTCGCTAATGTCTATTTAAATCAACTAGATAGAGAATTAGAGAAGCGAGGACACCGGTTTGTACGTTATGCGGACGACTTTTGTATCTATGTGAAAACACCTAGAGCAGGAGAACGAGTTTTAAAAAGCGTGACGACCTTTATAGGGGGAAACCTCCGGTTGGAGATTAATACGGAAAAAAGTAAAGTGACTACTCCAGCTAAAGCTAAGTTTCTAGGTTTCACTATCTGGAAAACACAGGGAAAGTCAGAAGCCGCCCATCTAAGGCGGCTAAACTCAAGTTCCGTAACCGACTCAGAAAACTAACGAGCCGAAAACGTCCTGGTACATTCAAACAAATTATAAAAGAAATTAACCTCTATACACAAGGCTGGATTAATTATTATGGAATTGGAGATATGAAAAGCTTTATCAAGAGCGTAGCTCATTGGCTAAATCATCGATTGAGACAAATATGTTGGAAACGATGGAACAAAGTATCGACTAAATTTCGTATGTTAAGAAAGTATGGAATAGAGAAAGAAGAAGCATGGAAGGTGGCTAATACGAGAAAAGGGTATTGGCGTATGACCCGTACCCACACACTTCACCGAGCGATTACGAAGAAAAAGCTGGTAAATTGGGGTCTAAAAGACCTAAACCAACTTTTCCAGCAGAGATACTTAAGTTATTGAACCGCCGTATACCGAACGGTACGTACGGTGGTGTGAGAGGTCGGAGCCGTAAGGCTCCTCCTACTCGATTTTTTATATTTAGACGGAACAAGGATCATCTGTTTATTTCTGGTAGGAGTAAACAATCACAAAACTAAAGTATCGTATAAAAAGGGTCAACTACTGATTTTAATAAAACTCCGTGTATTTTTTTTGATTTTGACAGCATTAAAGCTTATCCTGGATAAGAGCTCTATCATAAGAACAAAGCTTTACTGAAAAAGCGGAGAGGATGGTTTCATTGTATATCGTGATTACCTTTATTTGTGCGCTAGGATTTGCATTTATTCATTTTTCTTCTAAATACATGCAATTTGCTAATAAAGTGCCTCGCAGCAGGTTTTTGTCTCTTTCTGCTGGAGTAGCTGTTTCCTACGTCTTTGTACATTTATTGCCGCAATTAAATACCTATCAACAAGTCGTTGTAAAAAATTTGCAACAGAGCAGCTGGCGGCATATTGAAAACCACATTTATATCATAGCCTTAGCAGGACTGGTTTTGTTTTATGCTATGGAACGGTTAGTCAAAATATCTCGGAAAAGCAAGGTGTTAAAAAATCCGGAACAAGCTGATTCAGTTATATTTTGGATTCATATGGGTTCGTTTTTTATTTATAATACCGTTATAGGATATCTTTTAGTTAGAGAAGAATACAAAAGTCCCTTAGGAATATTCTTTTACTTTTTGGCTTTAGGAGTACACTTTATAACGAACGATTGAGCCTTAGAAGAGACCATAAAGGAGCTTATGATAAATATGGCCGAATTATTTTAACAGCAGCACCCGTTTTAGGATGGCTAATAGGCATATTGACTGAACTAAACGAATTCGTCCTGTCCATTTTGCAGGCTTTCATAGCGGGAGGAGTTATTTTAAATGTGATGAAAGAAGAACTGCCTGAAGAACAAAAAAGCAGCTTAAGCAGTTTTCTGGCAGGGGTTATTGGGTATACCGTTCTTTTATTGCTTATTTAGCTGTTTTCAAACAAATAAATATGAAAAGAGGAATAGCGTGCAAAATAAAATCATAAAACTAAAAAAATTAATAGAACAATCTAACAGCATTGTCTTTTTTGGAGGTGCAGGCGTATCAACAGAAAGCGGTATACCGGATTTTCGATCTGCAGACGGCTTATTTAATCAAGATTCAGGTCAAACTTACCAACCAGAGGATATTGTTAGCGATTGGTTTTTAAAAGAGCAGCCGGAATTGTTTTTCAATTACTATTTTGAGCATTTAGTCTATCCAGAAGCGGTTCCTAATGCGACTCATCTTTATTTGGCTGAACTTGAAGCAAAAGAGAAAGATATCACGATCATCACACAAAATATTGATGGCTTGCATCAAGCCGCTGGGAGCGAAAAAGTTTTAGAACTCCATGGAAGTACATTGCGGAATACTTGCTTAACTTGTGGAGAGAACTATCCTTTACGTGCTTTAAGACAAGATGATAAAGGGATACCAAGATGCCCGCACGACAATGGCATCGTTCGTCCAGATGTCGTTCTTTATGGTGAAATGCTAGATCAAACGGCTTTATCAATGAGTATGGCTGCCGTTGAAAAAGCGGACTTATTGATCGTCGCTGGAACATCTTTATCTGTTTATCCTGCTAATAGTTTGATCCACTACTTTAAAGGAGAAGCATCGATTCTGTTGAATCGGACACCGGTTCAACACCCGGCTCTGTTTGATTTGATTATTCAAGATTCATTGGGCTCTATTTTCAAACAATTAAAAGAAAATTAAACACTACTTTAAAAAGTTAATGAACATACGATTAGAATTTCATTGACAAACCATGATAAAAAAAGGTATCCTTAGCACAAGAATACCTTAACTGACTATAAAAAGAAATGTGTGTGAGCAAAATGACCAGACAAAAACGAACTATATCCCAATTAAATAATAGCCAATATTGGTTTAGCTATTTTAGAGAGAGTTTGTAGCATGGATTTTTTCATGATGCAAACTCACAACGTTTGTATCTATGAGGCTAATCCGTTTTGTTATGACGTCAGTTATATGCGGACCACATAGACATTAGAAATTCTATGTGGTTTTCTTTTTATTTATTGCTTTTGCAGATGGATACCTATAGAATTTTTATTTTTCTATTTTGGGTATCTTTTTTTACCGTTAACTATAATGAACGAATCAAGGAGGAGTAAATTTGAATAAACTTATTAACCATATGAATGAACAACTGTCTTTATTACAGCCTTCTTCTATTCGAAAATTTGATGCAGAGGTTTCTCAAATACCAGGAATGACGAAGTTAACTTTAGGCGAACCAGACTTCAATACTCCTGAGCATGTAAAGGCTGCAGGTATTAAAGCCATTGAAGAAAATTATTCTCATTATGCTCCAACCGCTGGAGAACTGCCTTTACGAGAAGCAGCAGCTTCTTTTCTAAACGAAAAGTATGGTGTTCAGTATAATCCTGAATCTGAAATATTAGTGACAGCAGGCGCTTCTGAGGCTATCTATGCAGCTTTATTTGGTATTTTAAATCCTGGAGAAAAAGTATTGATCCCAACGCCAATTTTCCCAGGCTATATACCGGTTACAGTTCTCAGTCGCTGTACGCCTATTTTTATTGATACGTCTAGTAATCATTTTGCCCTTTCACCCAAAATGATCCAAGAAGCTATCGCAGAGCATGGGGCGAGCGTAAAAGCCGTCGTCTTGAATTATCCTAATAATCCGACAGGTGTGACTTATACTGCTGCTGAAGTTCAAGCTTTAGCGGAGGAACTAGAAAAACATGATCTATTTGTTTTAAGCGATGAAATTTATAGTGAACTCACTTATAATGGAACGCATGTTTCCATCGCTAAATACTTGCCTGAGCAAACGCTATTAATCAATGGTGTCTCAAAGTCTCATGCAATGACTGGATGGAGAATCGGCTTGCTTTGCGGACCAGCAGCATTGATTCAGGAAATCAACAAAGTCCATCAATTTATGGTAACCACAACTGCAACAATGGCACAAAAGGCTGCTTTAGCTGCTTTTAAAGATGGTAAAAACGATGCACAAGTCATGAAGAAAGAATACTTGAAACGCCGAGATTACGTTTACAATATCTTACAAGAACTTGGCTTCACCTGTCCAAAACCCAACGGAGCATTTTATCTGTTTGCAAAGATACCTGAAGGCTACATTCAAGAAAGTATGGCATTTTGTGTAGATTTGGCTCAAAAAAATAAGTTAGCATTGATTCCAGGTGGTTCATTTGGACCAGGCGGCGAAGGATATGTCCGTATCAGCTATGCTGCCAGCATGGAAACATTGATTGAAGCTATGGAGAAATTAACTCAATATATCAGTGAAAATCGAGTAACTAAGGCGATTACACAGTAGGGAAATATATCTGTAATCATTATGTGGTTGAAAGCTTAGCCAACGAATGGTTTTGTGTTTATAGAGATAGTAAAAAGCGACCTTTTCCTTTTGAGGAAGGTCGCTTTTTTTATCTCTGCTAGAATTAAAATTATGATATGGAACAAAAACATATTTTATCGCTTGTTAAACGGGCTTTTCTATACGAAACGTTCTAATTTGTTGTATACTTATAAACGAAGACATTTTTATAAACGTTTAGATTTTTTAAGATAGGTGAGGTAATTTAATGACTTTTTGGCTGGATCCAACTAAAACAACCGAAGAGATCGCACAAGAGCTGTTGGGTTGTCTGATAATAAAAAAAACTGAAGAAGGAATTTGCTCAGGCTGGATCGTAGAAACAGAAGCTTATTTAGGCGAAATAGATGCTGCAGCTCATAGCTATGGCTTGAAAAAAACTCCCAGACTGGCTTCTATGTACAAAAAAGCAGGAACGATTTACATTTATTCGATGCATACTCATCAAATGCTGAATTTAGTCGTACAGGAAGCAGGCATACCGCAAGCTATTTTAATCCGGGCTATTGAACCTTATACAGGCATTGAACTGATGGAGGAACGCCGCGGGAAATACGGTGTGACTTTAACAGACGGTCCTGGAAAACTGACAAAAGCCTTGGCAATTGATAAAAGCGATGATGGAGCTTCAATCGATGAGCCGCCTTTGTATTTGTCTAAAACACACCGAAGAATCCCGAAAGAAATTGGTGTTTCGGCTAGAATTGGAATCCCAAATAAGGGAGAATGGACAGATGCTTTGCTTCGGTACACGGTTATCGGAAATCCATATGTTTCTAGAACCAAAGGAAAAAAAGATAGCGATTTAGGCTGGACAACAACAATTGAAAACAATTATTAAAACAGAGGAGCGAACGACATGGCAAAAAAAGATATCATTGATTATTTAGAAACAATCATGGAAGAAAGTCATTTAGAATTCGATTGGTCAACTCAATGGAATAAAAGACAGCACATTATTGAAGTGTTTTTTACTATTTATGCTGAAACGGAACCTGATTTAGTCATTCAAGATATAGAAGGAACGGTCAACAAAGAAAACATTATTCAATTTGAAGATGCTATCTGTTTTTTTGACCCAACAAAATCAAAAATAATTCCAGAAAACTATTTAGCAGCTCTTCCCTTTGATTTAAAAAAAGGAATCGAAAAAGGGTTTCTTGACGCAGTTATTAAGATGTTGCGGATAGTTGTAACTGAAGGACAATCAGATTTGCTTGATTTTGCAACGGATCCAGAAATAGAAACATTTGAATTGCATTGGAACGAATTGAACTTTGAAACAACTATTCAAACAGCGAAAGATACAAACCGTTATGACATGGATCGCGTTGAGTATCCGAAATTTTAAAGACAATAAGCAAGCTATTGGAGGATTTTTAAATAATGAAGTGGACTGAAGTAAGTGTTCAAACAGCAAATGAAGCCGTTGAAGCCGTTTCAAACATTTTAGTCGAAGCAGGTTCAGAAGGTGTTTCAATTGAAGATATTCAGGATTTTTTACAAGTTCCAGATGATGGTTTTGGGCAAATATGGGCATTAGATGAAGCAGACTTTTCAAAAGAAGGAGTGATCATCAAAGCTTATTTTCCAGAAACACTTTTCTTACCAGAGATCTTGCCGGAGATTAAAGAACGGATTTTAAAATTAACAACATACGGTCTAACGATTGAACCAAATACCTTGACTATCCATGAAGTCGCTGAAGAAGACTGGGCTACTTCATGGAAAAAATATTACCATGCTTTGAAAATAACCCGTTTCTTAACTATTGTACCTGCGTGGGAAGACTACACGCCTAGACATCTTGATGAACGAGTGATCCGTTTAGATTTAGGGCTGGCGTTTGGTACAGGTGCTCATCCCACAACGCATTTATCTTTACAAGCGTTAGAAAACTCTGTTCGTGGCAATGAAACGATTTTGGATGTGGGAACTGGTTCTGGTGTTTTGAGCATCGCAGCTAAGGCTTTAGGGGCTGGAAAAGTTTATGCTTACGATTTAGACGAAGTGGCTGTTCAATCTGCTTACGATAATATCCAGTTAAACGACTATGCTAAAGATGTCCATATTTCAGCTAATGATTTACTAAAAGGCATTGAAATTGAGGCTGATATCGTTGTTGCTAATATTTTAGCAGAAGTTATCGTTCCATTGATTCCAGATGCTTGGCGCGTTTTAAAGCCAGATGGATTGTTCTTAACTTCGGGAATTATTAAAGATAAAAAAGAATCTATTCTGACGCATTTAACGGAACAAGGATTTGAAATCGTTCAAATCCTTCAAAGGGGCGATTGGGTTGCTGTTACTGCTCAAAGACCTATCGAGGAGGAGTAACCATGCAACGTTATTTTCTTGCTGAAACGACTGCTGACTACCAAACAGCTGAACTGATACTTACTGGAGAACAGTACCATCATATGATTCGTGTCATGCGGATGAAAATAGGCGATGAAGCTTATTTAGTATTTCCTAACCAACAGGCTTTTATAGCTGAAATCAATGCCATCGAAAATGAAAGTGTTGTGATGCATTGGATAGCAGACGAAACAGCTGAAAAAGAGCTGCCGGTTCACGTTACGATCGCCAGTGGTTTGCCTAAGGGGGACAAACTGGACTATGTGATTCAAAAAGGAACAGAACTAGGGGCTGCTGGTTTCGTTCCATTTCAAGCCACCTATTCCATCACAAAATGGGATACAAAAAAAGCAGCTAAAAAAATTGATCGTTTGAAAAAAATTGCTCAAGAAGCAGCAGAACAAGCGCATCGAACCAAAATACCGAGTGTGGAATCCGTGTATTCTTTTAAAGAATTGTTAGAAAAGAGTCCTCAATTTGATTACTGTTTAGTAGCATATGAAGAAAGTGCCAAAGCTGGCGAAGATCAAAATTTTGCTAAAACATTAAAGTCTATTCGACCTGGCAGTTCTCTTTTAATTGTTTTCGGTCCTGAAGGAGGATTGAGCCCAACAGAAATTGAAGCTTTATTGGCTGTTGGAATGGTACCTTGCGCACTGGGGCCGAGGATTTTAAGGACAGAAACGGCTCCTTTATATGCTTTAGCAGCTATCTCTTACCACTTTGAGTTGAATGAACCCATCGAGCCTTTTTGTTAGTTATCGAAAAATAAGCTATACTAGTTTAGAATAACATTATAAACAGAGAAAGTAGGGAATGAAGATGGCAGAAAAATTAAACCACTATATTGATCACACTTTGTTAAAACCAGAAGCCACCGAAAACCAAATCAAAACACTATGTGATGAAGCGATGGACTATCACTTTATGTCCGTTTGTGTCAATCCAACATGGGTCAAGAAAGCAGCGGCTTTTTTAACTGGCAGTGACGTACGCGTCTGTACTGTGATTGGTTTCCCGTTGGGAGCAAACACACCGGAACTAAAAGCATTTGAAGCTAGAAATGCCATTCAAAATGGCGCAACTGAAGTAGATATGGTGATAAATATCGGAGCATTAAAAGGGGGAGACGACGAGCTAGTAGAACGCGATATTAGAGGAGTTGTCGAAGCCGCTGAAGACAAAGCTCTAACTAAAGTTATCATTGAAACAAGCTTATTAACGAATGATGAAAAAGTACGCGCTTGTGAAATAGCTAAAAAAGCCGGTGCCGATTTTGTTAAAACGTCTACAGGGTTTTCAACTGGCGGTGCAACATTAGAAGACGTTACGTTAATGCGTACCGTAGTGGGACCAGAAATGGGCGTAAAAGCTAGCGGTGGTGTTAGAACACGTGAAGATGCAGAAGCTTTTATTGCTGCCGGGGCAACACGTTTAGGTTCTTCAAACGGAATTGCTATTGTAGCGGGTTAAACGTAATTTAAACGGCAAATCAGCAGGCAAGAAAACAGATGGTTTTATTCTGTTTTCTTGCCTGTCTTTTTTCTGCAAAATAATTAAAACAAACAGTTTTTTTATAACTAGTTCAAAAAAAGCTTTCCATGTCTTCATTGAAATTATAGGGTTTTAGAGGTATAATGTAGAGAAAGCGTATAGTAGGAATGTGCTCTTGAAAGGGTACTCATTTAGTCTGTTTGTCTATTGGGATACCAGAAGAATAATAAAACGATACTATACACTATTAATTTGGAAGAGAAGGTGACAAGATGCCCAAAAATAAAAATTATACTGCACAAGAAGTAATTGCTCTGACAGTTACTTATATGAACAGCAGTCATGTGGCTTTTGTCAAAAAGGCGTGTGATTTTGCAACGATGGCGCACGAAGGCCAACTTCGCAAATCTGGAGAGCCTTATATTATACACCCTATTCAAGTGGCCGGTATCTTAGCTGAATTAAAAATGGATCCTGTTACCGTTGCAACTGGTTTTTTACATGATGTTGTTGAAGATACAGATATCACATTTGAAGACATTGCTAAAGAGTTCACACCTGAGGTTGCTATGTTAGTTGATGGCGTGACTAAATTAGGAAAAATCGAATTTAAATCTCATGAAGAACAGCAAGCGGAAAATCACCGTAAGATGTTATTAGCGATGGCTAAAGACATCCGAGTTATCATGGTGAAATTAGCTGACCGTTTGCATAATCTGAGGACATTAAAATTTCATCGTCCTGATAAACAGAGACGCATTGCTAATGAAACATTGGAAATTTACGCTCCGTTAGCTCATCGTTTAGGAATCAATAAAGTAAAATGGGAACTTGAAGATACTTCTTTGCGTTATTTGAACCCGCAACAATATTATCGGATCGTTCACTTGATGAATTCCAAACGGGAGGAACGAGAAACGTATATTGCAAATACCATTACAAGAATCCAAGAGTCTGTTGATGAATTGAGTATTGATGCAGAAATTTACGGACGGCCTAAACACATTTATTCTATTTATCGCAAAATGCGCGATCAAAAAAAACGATTTAACGAAATTTACGATTTGTTGGCTATTCGAGTCATTGTGGATTCAATCAAAGATTGCTATGCTGTGCTGGGTGCAGTCCATACTCGATGGAAACCGATGCCTGGAAGGTTTAAAGATTACATTGCCATGCCAAAAGCCAACATGTATCAATCTATCCACACCACAGTGATTGGTCCTAACGGTCGTCCAGTTGAAGTTCAAATCCGTACAACTGAAATGCACCAAATAGCAGAGTACGGGGTCGCTGCTCATTGGGCTTACAAAGAAGGCATTACTAAAAAACTTGAAAATGCAGACGTAAGCGAAAAACTGTCGTGGTTTAGCGACATCCTTGAATTACAAAGTGAAGCAAACGATGCTAGTGATTTCATGGAAAGCGTAAAAGAAGATATTCTTAGGGATAAGGTTTATGTGTTTACACCAAAAGGAGACGTTAGCGAATTACCATCTGGTGCCGGTCCATTGGACTTCGCCTATAATATCCATACAGAAATCGGGAATAAGACGATAGGCGCTAAAGTTAATGGGAAAATTGTTCCTTTAAATTATAAACTCAAAACAGGCGATATTATTGAGGTATTGACTTCGCCAAATTCATACGGACCTAGTCGAGATTGGATCAATTTAGTTTCAACTAGTAAAGCTAAGAACAAGATCAAACGTTTCTTTAAATTACAAGACCGAGAAGTCAATGTTGTTAAAGGTCGAGATATGGTCGAAAAACAACTGCAGGAAATGAATTTTCCTCCAAAAGAGTTCCTGACTAAGCAGAATATAAAAATGCTCTTAGAACGTTTTAATTTCACTACGGAAGAAGATCTTTATGCTGCTGTTGGATTTGGCGAAGTGACCGCATTGGTTGTAGCAAATCGGCTAACTGAAAAAGAAAGACGAGCTCGTGAAAATGAAAAACGTGCTCAAGAAATTGATACAATTGAATTAAAAACGAAAAAAGAGCCTGAAAAAATAAAAATTCGCCATGAAGGTGGAATTGTCATTCAGGGTGTCGATAACTTGTTAGTGCGAATCAGCCGCTGTTGTAATCCTGTTCCAGGAGATCCCATTGTTGGGTATATTACTAAAGGGCGCGGCGTTTCTATTCATCGGGCAGATTGTCCGAATGTAAAATCAGCTAAAGATGCAGAAAATCGTTTGATTGATGTTGAATGGGAAGATACTTCTTCTCAAGGGCAAGAATACGATGCTGAATTACAAGTTGAAGGGTACAATCGCTCTGGTTTACTCAACGAAGTCCTGCAGGTCGTCAATACTATGACACGTAATCTAAATAACGTTAATGGCCGTGTTGACCACAACCGTATGGCGACGATCACATTAACCGTTGGCATTCCCAATTTAAACCACTTAGAAAAAATTGTCGATAAAATAAAAATGATTCCAGATGTCTATAGCGTCCGTAGAATAACATCTTAACTAATGGACTAAAGAATAAAAACAGGGGATGCGTTAAAATCTCCTGTTTTTTTAATACCTATTGAAAAGAGGATACTAATGAGGCTTATTATTCAAAGAAGCAAACAAGCTCAAGTCAGCATCAATAATAAAATCAGCGGAGAAATAACACACGGTTTAGTTTTACTAGTGGGAATTGAAGCAGCTGATACACAAGAAGACGTTGATTATTTAGTCCGAAAAGTATGCAATATGCGTATTTTTTCAGATGAAGCAGACAAAATGAATTTATCGGTTCAAGATGTCGGAGGAGAAATCTTATCTATTTCTCAATTCACATTACATGCGGACACAAAAAAAGGAAATCGACCAAGTTTTACCCAAGCGGCAAAACCGGAAGCAGCTATTCCTTTATACGATTCTTTCAATAAAGGACTTGCGGCTAATGGTTTACGTGTGGAGACCGGAGAATTTGGTGCCGATATGCAGGTCTCTCTCGTTAATGACGGACCGGTCACAATTAGTATTGACAGCAAAAATAAGTAAATAAACGCCTTCTCTATCAATTAATAGGATAGAGAAGGCGTTTATTTTTAATTTAAGGAGCAAAATAATGATCCAAAGCTTGGTAAATACTCTCAACAACGGATTGCCGGTAGGAGTCGGTATTGATTGTTGATCGATCAATATAATGGTTCAAATAGCCTAGTTCTAACAATACAGCCGGTCGTGTATTTTCACGAGTAACATAATAATCGCCAAAACGCACACCATTATTTGGCAATGGGCCGTTTTGTTCAAGTTGAGCGTTGATTTGATTCGCTAAACCTTTGTCTTTTTCATGATAGTAATAGGTCGTCGTCCCGCTGATCTCGTTTGGCGTTTCAGTTGAATCATAATGAATACTGATAAATACATCAGCAGCTGCTTGATTGCTAGTAACGACTCTTTGATTCAAACTGACTGATGTATCTGAACTTCTCGTCAAGACAACGTTCGCGCCAGCCCTTTTCAAGCGTTCAGCCAGTAACTTAGCTGTTTTTAAAGTAGCTTCTTTTTCATTATAAGTTCCGCCGGGAGCGCCGGGATCTTCTCCTCCATGACCTGCATCGATCACAATCGTGGCTTCCGCTAAAGAGGTGATATTAGCCGTTGGAGCAGCAGTTTTATCAGCTGATAAATCGACTACCCAGTTGGCGACATAACCTGTTTGTCCATCAGCCGCTTGGATTTGATACCAATCTCCTTCAGTACTCAGATAAGTAAAACTGTCGCCTTTTGAAGCCTTTATTACAACACTTTTATCAACAGAAGGACCGCTGCGGATATTGGTTCCGTCTGATCGGATAGTGATGGTCTCGATTGGTGCTTCTGAATTTGTTTTTGTTGCCACACTGCTAGGAGCAGTTTCTTTAGTGGGCGTCGTTACTTCAATCAATTCAGAACTTATCCAAGCAACTTGTCCATTGTATTGAATTTGTGTCCAGCCGCCTTGTTGGAAGAGTACCGTTAATTCCGTTCCTTTCGCTACTGTTCCGATTATTTCAGCATTTGAATGGCCTTCGCTGCGGATATTCACTGGTTCTCCGGTCACTGTACCTATTTTGTTTGAAGCGGCACTTATTTCAGTATTTCCGATTAGCCAACTTGCTACCCAGCCGATTTGGTCATTGCTCATTCGGATCTTGTACCATTCATTTTCTTCAGCGATAACATTTACTTTTTCGCCGCCAACGACCTGGGTCATAATATCATACGATAAACCAGGGCCTGTTCGGATATTTACGACGCTAGCGTCTACTTTAATGGTACTTTGGTTTGCCAATGCAACCGTTGCAAAAGTTGTTAAGCTTATAAAAATTAAGACAGCCAAAAAAGAAATAATTGTTTTTGGTTGTTTCGGCATGAGGATTTTTTCCATCGATTCACTCACTACTTTCCCATTGAAAAATAAGTTCATTACGTTCATTTATGTACTTTCTAAGTATAGCAATGAATAGGCATGTTATGCAATCAATTAGTGAACGATTACATAAAAAATCTATAAACCAGCTTTAACGATTTCCTTGGCTAAGCTTGACAAGTCTAGTCCTTTCTTGTAATCTAATACTATTCAAACAAAAAAAGATATCCGTTGAAAGAGACAGTAAGCTTTGATAAACGAGCAGAAAGAAAGAATCGCCTTGGCTGAAAGTGATTCCCGTTAAGAAGTCTGAAGGACACTCTGGAGGAATAGCAGTGCAAAGCTGCTACGTTACGAGCGTTAATCGTTGAGGAAAGCCATGGCTTTCAAATAAAGGTGGTACCACGAGGAAAACAATAACTCGTCCTTATTCTATGATGGAATAAGGACGCTTTTTTTTTGCCCTCATTCAAAATATAAGCAATTAGATACGAAGGAGTGTTGATATAATGGCAATTCAAATTCAAAGACCAAAAGGAACCGCTGATCTCTTACCAGATGAATCATCAAAATGGCAATATGTAGAAGAAACTGCAAAGATGATTTTAGGAGATTACCAATTTCATGAAATTCGGACACCCATTTTTGAAAGTTATGATTTGTTTTCTCGTGGTGTAGGGGAAACCAGTGATATTGTTTCAAAAGAAATGTACGATTTTAAAGACAAAGGCAATCGGCATATGTCGCTTCGACCAGAAGGAACTGCACCAGTCGTTCGCGCTTTCGTTGAGAATAAATTATTTGGACCGGAATATGCGAAACCATATAAAGTGTATTACATGGGACCGATGTTCCGTTATGAACGTCCACAAGGAGGACGGATGCGTCAATTCCATCAACTAGGAGTAGAAGTTTTTGGAAGTACTAATCCTGCTATTGATGTGGAGTCGATGGCTTTAGCTATGGATTTATTTAAAGAATTTGGTTTAGAACATTTAACATTAGTGATTAATTCATTAGGAGACAAAGAAAGCCGGACTGCTTATCGTGAAGCACTGATAGCTTATCTTGAACCTCATTTTGCTGACTTAAGCGAAGATTCTCAAGTACGTTTGCACAAAAACCCTCTGCGTGTCTTAGACAGCAAAAACAAAAAAGATCAAGAAATCGTTAAGGACGCTCCTTCGATTTTAGACTATTTAAGCGATGATTCGAAGAGCCACTTTGAATCGGTTAAAGAAATGTTAGAAGTACTTGATATTCCTTATAAAATTGACAGCAACATGGTAAGGGGATTAGATTATTACAACCATACCATTTTTGAAATCATGAGTGATGCACCGGGGTTTGGAGCCATCACTACGATTTGTGCTGGCGGCCGCTACGATGGTCTAGTCGAAGAAATCGGAGGACCAGCTACTCCAGGGTTTGGTTTTGCTCTTGGATTGGAACGTTTGATGATGACATTAGCAGCAGAAAACATTGATATTCCTGACTTGCACGAAGTTGATGTTTACGTTGTCGGTTTAGGAGAAACAACAAATATCGAAACGTTAAAATTGGTTCAAGCCATTCGCTCAGCTGGTTTATCTGCTGAACGCGATTATTCCAATCGCAAAGCAAAAGCTCAATTTAAAACAGCAGCTAAATTAAAAGCTAAAGTTGTGATTACGTTAGGCGAAGACGAACTTGAAAAAGGCGAATTGAACTTTAAAGTTATGAAAAATGGAAAAGAATCTAAAGTAAGTTTGAAAGAAGCTTACAAAGATTTCGAAAAATTATTCAATTTAAAAACTGCTGATATGACAGCGTATAATGATTTTTTCAGTAAAGAAGACTAACAGAATGATAAAATAGGGAGTGGTAGTGAATGGCTAAACGTACAGAATATTGCGGGAAAGTGTCAAAAGATTTATTAGGTCTTGAAGTAACTCTAAAGGGTTGGGTCCAAAAAAGACGTGATTTAGGTGATTTGATTTTTGTTGATTTACGCGACCGCGAAGGCATCGTCCAAATCGTTTTTAATCCGACTTTTTCAAAAGAAGCTTTAGCGATAGCTGAAACTATCCGGAATGAATACGTCATTGAAGTTAAAGGAACCGTTGTTGAACGTGATCAGAAAGTAATCAATAAAAATATTTCAACGGGGGATATAGAAGTAGAAGTGGCTGAAATAAAAGTTCTAAATAAATCTAAGACAACTCCTTTTTACATTGAAGATGGAGTTGCCGTTGCGGATGAAAAAAGATTAGAATACCGCTATTTAGATCTGCGTCGTCCAGAAATGACACAAAATCTTATTTTGCGTCACAAAATGACCCAATCGATTCGTCATTATTTAGATAACAATGGATTTATTGACACCGAAACGCCTTATTTAACGAAATCTACTCCTGAAGGTGCACGTGACTACTTAGTCCCTTCCCGTGTACAACCTGGACACTTCTACGCGTTGCCTCAATCGCCTCAGTTATTTAAACAATTACTGATGGGAGCTGGGTTTGACCGTTATTATCAAATTGTCCGTTGTTTCAGAGACGAAGATCTGCGTGGCGACCGTCAGCCGGAATTCACCCAAATCGATATTGAAACCAGCTTCTTAGAACCTGAAGAAATTCAGGACTTTACAGAAGAATTGTTAGCGAAAGTTCTGAAAGATACCAAAGGCGTTGAATTAAAACGACCATTTCCGCGAATGGGATACGATGAAGCAATGAATCGTTTTGGCAGTGACAAACCGGACATCCGTTTTGGATTGGAATTGGTTCAAATGAGCGATTTGGTTAAAGATTCTTCTTTCAAAGTATTTAGCGATGCTGTTGCCAATGGCGGTGAAGTTAAAGCGATCAATGTTAAAGGAGCTGCTAGCCGTTATTCACGGAAAAATATTGATGCGCTAGGCGAATTTGCAGCTATCTATGGAGCCAAGGGGCTAGCTTGGCTGAAAGTTGAAGAAGAGGGCTTAAAAGGGCCAATTGCTAAGTTTTTCAATGAAGATGCTGAATCTGTGATTGAGCGTATGGAAGCTGAAGCAGGGGACTTGTTATTATTTGTAGCCGATAAAAAATCGGTTGTGGCTGATGCATTAGGTGCGCTTCGTTCTAAGTTAGGAAAAGAATTAGAATTGATCGACGAAAGTTCTTATGCTTTCTTGTGGATCGTCGACTGGCCTTTACTAGAGTATGATGATGAATCTGAACGCTTTACAGCTGCGCATCATCCTTTCACTATGCCGAAAGAATCGGATCTTGATTTATTGGAAACTGAACCACAAAACGTTTATGCACAAGCTTATGACATTGTTTTGAACGGGTATGAGTTGGGCGGCGGTTCTATTCGAATCCATAATCGCGAAATACAAGAAAAAATGTTTGCTGCATTAGGTTTTTCAAAAGAAGAGGCCGAAGCCCAATTTGGTTTCCTATTGGATGCATTGGAATATGGTTTCCCGCCACACGGTGGAATTGCTTTAGGTTTAGACCGCTTTGCTATGTTATTAGCGGGTGAAGAAAATATTCGCGAGGTTATTGCCTTTCCTAAAAATGGACGAGCAAGTGATCCATTGACAAAAGCTCCTAGCTTAGTCAGCGATGCTCAGCTAGCTGAGTTGTCTATTCATACGACAGCTACTGAGAAATAAATGATACAACCAAAAACGTGAGAGTTTTCTCACGTTTTTTTGTCTATGCAGCCTTTATAATCAGTAAATATAAAATTTCGCTTGTAATGTAACTCAAACTTTGCCAAAATAATAGAGAACCGATAGGAGGAGGAAGAGCAATGACAACTAAAAGATGGACAGCCATCGGGCTAGCGGTAGGGCTTTTTGTATTATCTTTTTTAATTGATGGATTAGTGACTAAAGTGAACCAATCCGATGAGACACAAAACCTGATAGGAGACGCAACAACCATGTTGTTTGGCGATTCTGGATTAACGGAAACGATCGTCTCTAGTGGCGATGAAACAAAACGGATCGCACTTTTATCAGTGGATGGCACGATTTTAGCTGGCCAGACAGAAAGTTTATTTAATTCAGCCGGTTACAACCATGAGTTCTTTATGGAACAATTGGAAGCGGTCAAACAAGACGATTCGATCAAAGCTATTTTATTATCTGTTAATTCTCCAGGTGGCGGAACTTACGAAAGCGCTCAAATAAAAGATAAGCTGCTCGAATTAAAAGAGAGTACCGATAAACCGCTATATGTTTCGATGGGAAATCTTGCTGCAAGCGGCGGGTACTATATTGCTGCACCAGCAGACAAAATTTTTGCTTCCGAAGAAACGTTGACCGGGTCAATAGGCGTTATTATGTCTAGTACCAATTTAAGCGATCTTTATGAAAAAGTAGGGATTGAAGATACAACGATCAAAAGCGGACAATTTAAAGATATTGGTTCCTCAGTTCGGCCAATGACAGAAGCAGATCAAGATATTTTACAAAAAATGGTTGACGACTCTTATGAGCGGTTTGTGACAGTTGTTGCAGATGGGCGCGGTATGGAAAAAAATCAAGTTCGCGAATTAGCTGACGGACGAATTTATGACGGTGCTCAAGCTTTGGCTGTGGGATTAGTCGACCAATTGGGTTACCAAGAAGATGCTTTAACAGCTTTACAAAAAGACTTTCAGCTTACAGATGCAGAAATCATTCAGTATGCTGCAGGAAGTATGCCGTTCAGTTCATTGTTGTATTCAAAAGCCAGTCAATTGCTAGCACCTGAAAAAACGTCAATGGCTGCTCTGGAACAAATAGCTACACAATTCGGAACCTCTGCATCGCCTAAAATGATGTATTTATACGGAGGTGAGTAATAATGGCTAAATCGACTGAGAACGAAAAAGGCGATACTAAAGAACTGGATTTAACAGCATTAAAAAAAGCTCTAGCAAAAGAAGAAGCTGAGCTTAAACGCACCAAACGATTAAAGCAGCTTGAACAAGAAAGAAAGCTGAATGAGCAAGAAAAAGCAGCATCAGCTCCTATCGATAGAGAGGATGATTCCCTACTGTTATTCAATACAAGTACTCATTCAGATAAAACGACTCAAGCTGCTGTAGAGTCTCCAGAAGGCAAGCCTCGAACGCCTGAAGAACTACGGGAAGCACGGCGAAGATACTGGAAAGAGAAACAAAAACAAGAACAGTTAGAAAAAACACCGTACCATCATTATCCAATCTTATTTTATACCGGTTTTTGGTTGCGTTTATTCGCCTATAGTATTGATCTACTTGTGATTGGCAGTCTTAATCGTTTGATAGTGCACCCTGTTTTCACAAGTGCACGTTTACCTGTTTATACTGAAGCTTTTTCAGCTTTCTCATTGAGTAAACTCTTCGTTTTCTTGCTGTATTTTATTTTAATGACAAAACTAACCAATGGACAAACTATTGGGAAAATGATTTTCGGTTTACGTGTTGTTTGTTTTAAAGAAGAAAAACTTAGCTGGCAAACTGTATTGATACGTGAAGGGTTCGGACGTTACATTTTAAAATCCATGAGTATTTTGTACTTAGTCGTGCTTTTTACAGAACGAAAACAGCAAGTAGCTGATTTATTAAGCGATACTTCTGTTGTCTCTGAAAACCTTTTGCAAGCGAAACAATGGGGTCAATCTAGCTCGTCTCATCCCTCGCTAACCTCTTTTAGTTCATAAAGAGGCCGAGCTAATGATTTTTCCGTTTGTTCTTTTTAATAAACTACCTTACAATGGAAAAGAAGAACGAGTAAAAGGATTGGGGATAATTTATTATGCTATTGCTAGGATCACATGTATCAATGAATGGAAAGAAAATGCTTTTAGGTTCTGCTGAAGAAGCCGCAAGTTACAACGCCAGTACTTTTATGATTTATACTGGTGCGCCGCAAAATACGAGAAGAAAAGCCATCGAAGACATGAATATTGAAGCAGGAACAGCTTTTATGAAAGAAAAAGATTTATCTAATATCGTTGTTCATGCTCCTTACATTATTAATTTAGGGAATACTTTAAAACCTGAGAACTTTGCTTTTGGTGTTGAATTTTTGAGAGCAGAGATCGTTCGGGCAGAAGCTTTAGGAGCCAGACAAATCACAATGCATCCTGGAGCACATGTAGGGCAAGGTGCAGATGCAGCTATCGCTCAAATCATCAAAGGACTAAACGAAGTGCTCCACAAGGACCAACTTGCACAAATTGCTTTAGAAACTATGTCAGGAAAAGGAACCGAAATAGGGCGTACATTTGATGAGTTAGCAAAAATTATTGATGGTGTAACTTTAAATGAAAAGTTGTCTATTACGATGGATACTTGTCACATTAATGATGCTGGATATAATGTAAAAGAAGATTTTGATGGCGTCTTGGAAGAATTCGATCGCATCATTGGATTAGACCGGTTAAAAGTAGTTCATGTCAATGATTCAAAAAACAGTCAAGGAAGCCACAAAGACCGGCATGCCAATATCGGTTTCGGGACGATCGGCTTTGATGCATTAAATGCGGTCGTTCATCATTCTAAACTAGAAAATCTCCCTAAAATTTTAGAAACGCCTTATGTAGGAGAAGATAAGAAAGATAAAAAAGCCCCTTATGGGTATGAAATCAATATGTTGAAAAAACAAACCTTTAATCCGCATTTATTAGAAGATATTGCTAATCAAACCGGTTATTAAAGTTCTAAAAGAAGACCCGAGAGAAAAAACTTCTCTTGAGTCTTCTTTTTTTAAAAACTCTTTTCACTTTATTTTCTAAACAGAAAAGTTTATGGCATACTTAAAAAAAGAGAAAAAAAGGAAAGGAGGAGGAAAAAAATGAAGAGAAAGATAGGCAGCAGCCTATTTCTATTACTGTTATTTTTCTGTTGGCCAGTCAAAGCAGCAGCGGCAGATTATTCTATTGAAGCCTATAAAGTAGACGTTTCGATTTTAGAAAATGGTACTGCAGTCTTTGACCATGCAATAACGTACGATTTTGATGGAGCTTTTAATGGTTTCTTGTACACTCTAGACTATGCTGGCTATCAGCAACCCACAGATATTGAAGTGACTGTAGCAGATGAAAATGGAAGAGAATCTCAGCCATTTAAACTGAATTCTTCCCAATCACCTGGAACGTTTACATTGAGTGAAGGAATAGATTTCTTGAATTTCACAGTTTATCAACCAGGTAAAAATAGAGAAAAAACAGTTCATTATAAATATAAAGTTCCTGAAATGATTGTCAACTATCTTGATACAGCAGAGTTTAATCATAAAGTAATCGGTGGAGGTTGGGACGACACATTGGAAAATGTGGAAATCGTTATCCATTTGCCGCAAGCAGTAGCAGATAAAGAACTGAAGGCTTGGGCTCATGGGACATTGACTGGGTCTTTAGACATTAAAAATAATCAGACTGTACATTTAACGGTTGCCTCCAATCCAAGTCATCAGTTTATCGAAGCACATCTTGTCTTTCCGACATATGTAACACCGCTTAACCCCAATACAAAAGACCAAAAAGCTTTAGCATCCATTATGGCGCAGGAACAACAATTGGCAAATGAAGCCAACGCTAAAAGAATGCGTATTTTTTGGGTAGTTATTATCTTGAGTGTTTTATCCGTTGTAAGTTTGATTGGTGGAATGGTTTGGATAAGGATTTTAGCAAGAAAAGAAAAGCAAGAAGACATCTTTTTGCCCACTCATCTTTATGAATTGCCGGCAGATATCACACCGGCTGTCATGTACAGTGCAACTAACAACCAGAAACCACGTCCAGTGGATTTAACGGCAACAATTATGGATTTGGTTCGAAAAAAACAAATTTATTTGACAGAAATGAATAAAAAAGATAAAAAGGGAAAAGAAATAAAAGAATCAACTTTCCTGATTACCCGTCTTCCGCACTCCGACACACTTTCTTTGCTGCCACATGAGAGATATGCAATGAAGTGGCTTTTAAAAGTTATTGGAAATGGAAAAGAAGTTAGTTTGCAAACAATTGAAGACTATGGCAAAAAAAATCCTGCAAAAGCTAAGAAATTTAACGAAGCTTATCAAAAATGGCAAGGTATGGTCAAAAATAAAGCAGATGAATTAGGTTATCTTTCTACTTACAATGCACGTGCTCTAGGAATCACCGTCTTAACAAGTGTATTATTGTTTGCAACAAGCCTGGCTGCCTTGATCGTCATGGGCGTGTCTGATGCTTTTTATGGTGGGCCACTAATTATTACCGTAGGTTGTTTTATCATCAGTCTTTTTCAATGGATTGGTGTCTTGCCACTCAGAACAACAGCAGGAAAACGAGCGGATAAAGAGTGGAAAGCCTTTAAGAAAATGTTGCAAGATGTCAGTAATTTGAATATGGCAGAAGTAGCTTCCCTGGTTTTATGGGACCATTTTCTGGTTTATGCTATTTCTTTAGGAGTTTCCAAAAAAGTTATCAAAGCTTTAAAAATTCAATTTCCTAAAGAAGATATCGGTACAATGAATGTTGGCCATTATTATCTTTACGGCTCAACTTTTTCTTCCTCTGCATTTCAGACTAGTTTTGAAAGTAGTTTTAATCATGCTGTGGGTCATGCGATCAACAATGCAAGCAGCGGCAGCGGATCTGGCGGAGGATTCAGTAGCGGATCATCGGGCGGCGGCGGCGGAGGTTCCGGCGGCGGAGCTTTCTAAACCGATGAAACAGTAAAATAATTTTTTTCCTACTTAAGTCTCATACCTTTTTATTTGTTTTGAGGTAAACTTAAGTTATGATGAGGTAGAGTAAAATGATATTTATTCGCTAATACACTCATAAATAGTCAACAGAAAGAAGGAATAGAAGATGAAAAAAAGTGTTAAAATAATCATAGGTGTTGTCATCGCGTTACTTATTTTAGTCGTTCCGTTTGTCAGTTCGTATAACGGTTTGATACAAGAAGAAAGTAATGTAGACGTAGCTTGGTCACAAGTGGAATCTCAGTTGCAGCGTCGGAACGACTTGATTCCTAACTTGGTTAACTCCGTTAAAGGCGCAATGAATCAAGAACAAGCTGTTTTTGGAGATATTGCTGATGCACGTGCTCAGTTAGGCGGGGCTGATACTGTAGAAGAAAAAATCGATGCTAACAACGAAATGAGTTCAGCTTTATCAAGATTGTTAGTTGTCGTAGAGAATTATCCTGAACTAAAGTCTAATGAAAATGTTACAGCTTTGATGGACGAACTAGCTGGAACTGAAAACCGAGTTGCCGTTGAAAGACAACGCTACAATGAAGCCGTTCAAGGATACAATAATCGTGTTAGACGCTTCCCGGGTTCAATCATCGCAAGTATGACCGGATTTGAAAAGAAACCTTATTTTAAAGCTGTAGAGGGCGCTGAGACAGCTCCTGAAGTAAACTTTGATTAATCAACGAATATTTTTATTAAAGGAGGAACATGTGTGAAAAGAATCTGGAAAAGCAGCCTGATTTTTCGCTTTGTGATTGCGTGCGGCCTAATGTTTCTTTACTTCACTCCGCTTAACGTCCACGCAGCTCCTAATTACCCAGATCCTTCTACTGAATTCTATGTGTATGATGAAGCTGATCTTCTTTCTCCTGAGACCGAAAAGTTGATTATAGATGTGAACAAACATTATGAGGATACTACTGAACAACCTCAAGTCGTAGTAGCGACAGTCGATAGTCTAGAAGGCGTATCAATTGATGAGTATGCGGTAGAGTTATTCGAAAAATGGGGTATAGGTGGAAAGAAATTAGATAATGGCGTATTGGTTTTAATGTCTGCTCAAGAACGTGAAATTCGGTTTGAAGTTGGATATGGCTTAGAAGGGGCACTAACAGACAGTGGCACAGGAGCTATCTTAGATCGAAATATTGAAGACTTAAAAAACAATCAGTTCGATACAGCTTTAAAAAATATATTTACTGAAACAGCTATCAAAGTAAATAAAGAATACCAATTCGACAATGATGTGATTTTTTCGGGACATCAAGTTGATGAGTCACAATACGATGATGGCGGAACAAGTTTTTCTCCTGTTATTATCATTTTAATCGTTTTCTTTTTTGCAAGTAGTTTTTTTGGTGGCGGTGGCGGCAAAGGCGGTCCCGGTGGACGACGTTCTAGCAGCATCTTGCCTTTCCTTATCGGCATGTCCGCTGGAGGAAGCAACCGCGGTGGTTTCGGTGGCGGTGGCGGCTTTGGAGGAGGCGGCGGCTTCGGCGGCGGAGGTAGATCCGGCGGAGGCGGCTCAAGCCGAGGATTCTAATACTAACTTTAAATATCAGAAACAATGACTAAACATCAAAAGACACCAGCTCTCATAACGAGGGTTGGTGTCTTTTTTTAGCATAGCATTAAGGATCAGAAATCCTGTTTGTTGTGATTAATCTCTAAGGTGTTAACGATAATAGCAGCTGTTTCCTCAATAGATTTAGTAGCAACGTTGATTACCAGACAACCCAATTTTTCATACAATTCTTTAGCGAAAGCCAGTTCTTCGTCAATCCGGTCGATTCTTGAGTAAGCTGTTTCAGGATTTAATCCATAAGCAATCATTCGCTCGCGCCGAATAGAGTTTAAAATTTTTCGGTCATTGGTTAACCCAACTATTTTTTTAGGGTCAACTTGCCACAATAAATCAGGAATGTGAGCTTCCGGAACGAGTGGAAGATTGGCCACTTTATAGTTTTGGTTGGCTAAAAACATACTCAAAGGTGTCTTTGAAGTTCTTGAAATTCCCAAAATCACAATATCTGCTTCCAAAAAACCATTAGGATCACGACCGTCGTCATACTTTACAGCGAATTCAATTGCGCTGATGCGATTAAAGTAACTGTCATCTAACTGATGTAAGGCTCCTGGTTTTTTTAAAGCTTGCTGATGAGAACGATGCTCAATTTCTTGCACAACCGGATTTAAGATATCGAAACAAAATAACTTGTGCTCTTGACAGAATTTAGCTACAATGTCGTTTAAATTATTGGAGATAAGCGTATGAAGAATTAAAGCATTATCTTTATGTGCTTTTTCCAATATTGATACTAGTGTATCTTCTCCTCGAATAAAAGGATAAGCAGATACATTTGCATTAACTTCTGGAAATTGAGCCATTGCTGCTCTACCTAATGTATTAGCAGTTCCACCAACAGAGTCCGAAATGATATAGATATTGATTTCTTCATTTTCCGTCATTTTTCCCCTCTTTTCTGAACGATACAGCTAACGGTAAAAACCAATTGCGTTACGTTCTGAATATCCGTCACATTCATTATACCTGACTTGTTAACAGAAAAACAGCGGGAACCAAGAGAGAACAGCTGCCTTGCTTAATATCTTTAAAATGCGTTATAATAGACGATAATCAGTGAATGATTTAAAGGAGACGAAGAATAGATATGACTGCTGTTGAAAAAGCTATTGAAACATTGAAAAAAAACGGATATAAATATACTGATAAACGTGAACAAATACTGTCCATTTTTGCAAATGAAAATCGTTATCTGCCTGCTAAAGATGTGCACGTCCTCTTAAAAGAAAGTTATCCTACAATCAGTTATGATACCATTTATCGTAATCTTTATACTTTTGTCGGTTTAGACGTGCTCGAAGAAACAGAATTAAATGGTGAGAAAATGTTCCGCTTTGGATGTATGCATGAAGGTCACCACCATCACTTTATTTGTACAACATGTGGAATGACAAAAAATATTGAAATGTGTCCTATGAATTTTTTTGAAGAACAATTGACGGGTTGCGAAATTGATTCTCATCGCTTTGAGATTTTTGGGAAATGCGAAAAATGTTCGAAAAAGAGGCCTAAATAAAAATTTCCAGCATTTTATTCATAAAAGTGTTTTTCTCTTTTTAGAGCTTGCTAATCGTTATTTACCGTGATTTGTCATAGCTATCCCAACGTTTTTTTCTAAAACGTTTCACTGTTTTTCGAATAAAAAACAAATACCTTATTGACGTAAAAAAATACATTCGATATAATAAAGAAGGACAGTTCTTATTTATACAAGTTTCTTTATTTTGTATAAGAAATAACGGTTACTTTTACAAGCACGGAGGGAGGGAATTTACTATGTCAAAAACAGTTATTAAGAAAAATGAATCTCTTGATGATGCTCTTCGTCGCTTCAAACGCACCGTTTCAAAAACTGGTACTTTGCAAGAAGCCCGTAAACGCGAATTCTACGAAAAACCAAGTGTGAAACGTAAGAAGAAATCTGAGGCGGCTAGAAAACGTAAGTTCTAATCAGATAACGCAGAAGAATTGAGGGTGAGAAAGTCTTGTCACTTCTAACAACCATAAATCAAGATGTCAAAACAGCCATGAAAGCTAAAGATAAAGAAACTTTAGGTGTCCTGCGCATGTTAAAAGCTGCATTACAAAACGAACAAATTAAAACAGGTAATGAATTGAGTGAGGATGAAGAACTAACAGTTCTTTCTCGCGAAATGAAACAACGTCGTGAATCTCTTGTTGAATTTCAAAATGCCAATCGCGAAGATTTGGTTGAACAGACACAAAGAGCCATCACTTTAGTTGAAAAATATTTACCTCAACAGTTTACTGAAGAAGAACTAAAAGCGATTGTTACAGAAGCCATAGCGAAAGTGAATGCTACATCCATGAAAGACTTCGGTAAAGTTATGGGTGCTGTTATGCCTTTAACCAAAGGTAAAGCAGACGGAAATGAGATCAATCGTCTAGTTAAAGAACAGTTAAACTAATTCGATAGATAAAAGCAAAGGATACGTCCTTGGCTTTTATCTTTTTTTATGTAAAAAAATGATAAAAAGAAACCAAAACACGCAGAAGCAGTTTAATTATGCTAAAATAAGAATACGCTTTAAGAACAGCAGTTAATCCTCTGTTTAAACATAAAACAAGTTATTATTTTGATAAATAAACTCACAATGAAGGAGTGTCGGTTGTTTGACCAAGTTAACGAACGAAACCAATGATTTTCAATTGAAAAATCCTGATAGTGCGGGTGCTTTATTTGGCGCTCAAGACAAACACTTGAAATTGCTTGAAGAGTCAATGGAAGTGGTCATCAATAGCCGAGGTGATCGAGTAGAAATCATTGGCACTGAAAAACAAGCTAATTTAACGGAAAAAATTTTGACCCAATTACAGGAATTATTCGAACGTGGCATCCGTATCAGTCAAACCGATGTCGTTACCGCAATCAAGATGGCTCAAAACGGTACCTTAAATTATTTTATCAGTATGTACGAAGAAGAAATTGGAAAAGACTTTACTGGAAAGCCTATTCGTGCTAAAAATTTTGGCCAAAGAGAATACGTTCAATCAGTAAAAAAACACGATATCGTTTTTGGTATCGGACCTGCTGGAACAGGTAAAACTTATTTGGCCGTAGTGATGGCTATTGCTGCTTTGAAAAAAGGGGAAGTTAAAAAAATTATTTTAACTCGTCCAGCCGTTGAAGCTGGTGAAAATTTAGGCTTTTTACCCGGTGATTTGAAAGAAAAAGTCGATCCTTATTTGAGACCAATCTACGATGCGCTTTATAGCCTTTTTGGTATAGAACATACGGCACGTTTGATGGATCGTGGAGTCATTGAAATTGCTCCACTCGCTTATATGCGCGGTCGGACGCTAGATGATGCTTTTGTCATTTTAGATGAAGCTCAAAATACAACAATCTCTCAAATGAAAATGTTTTTAACTCGTTTAGGTTTTGGGTCTAAGATGATCATCAATGGTGATGTCACACAAATTGATTTGCCAAGAGGAGCCCAAAGCGGGTTGATCCATGCTGAAAAAATTTTACGCAATGTTAAAAACATTGATTTTGTTTACTTTGATTCAAAAGATGTTGTAAGACACCCCGTAGTGGCAAGTATTATCGAAGCTTACAGTGCAGAAAAGGAAGAAGCTTTATTAAGCCAAAAAGATTCAACAGAATAACCGGTGAATAATTTGAGCTAGGATGTGAATAAATGAAGGGTCATTTAACCAATGTGCAAAAAAGAATGGGGAAAACTTATATCCCGTTTGTTCTTATTCTTTTTTCTGCCTTTCTTTTCTTTATTATGTTCAGCAACGTTAAGCCTAAAGCTTTGAAAATCCATTTGTATCAAGTAGCTGAAGAAACCATTCGGGCTCAAACGACTGTTGAAGATACTGAAAAAACAGAAGAAAATCGACAAATTGCTGCAGACAACGTTACTCCAGTTTTTTCTTATAATGCCGATCTGAATGGAATCCAAACAGAGAAAATCCAATTGTTGTTCGCTGCTATTGAAGACGTGAATAAATTAGCAGACGAACAGTATCAAGAGAAACTGTCTAAAGAAAAAGCTGCTCTCGAAGCTAAGAAGAAAGAGGATAAAGCCTCGGAGGCAGAGGTAACGCGCTTAACGCCGCAAGAGAAATTGAGTTTATTTAACGAAAAGCTGATCGCAATCGATGATGCTACCAAAACTTTTATTCAGAGCTTGCCTGAATGGGTCATTCTCGACCTTTTAGATGCCTCTGAAACCGTTAGAAAACAAATAGAAGACGCGACTACTGATATTGTTTCAGAGTCAATGTCAAAGCCGATCAAACTTGATGAACTTAGCAAAGTTAAACAAGAATCAAGCACACGTTTAGATTATTGGGATCTAACAACCAATGATCAAAGAATCGCAAGTTTGATTATTGATAATACCATTGTAGAAAATAATATTTACAATGAAAAAGCCACTCAAGAGCAGCGGAAAGCAGCAAGTGCCAATGTCCAACCGGCTTTGATACTGCAAGGGCAGGTTATTGTTCAAGAAGGACATGTGGTTGATAGCAACGCCATGCACCAAATGAAATTATTGGGACTACTAGACGCTAAACCTTCTTATCAAATGATTTACGGGCTGGCTTTGCTGATTTTAGCTCAGGCCTTGGTCTTATTCTATCTAGGGAAATCTAAAAAAGATCCTTCAGTAAAACAAGGTCATGAAATCACATTATATGCTTTCACAATGATTGGAGCTTTACTGATCTTGAAAGGTTTACAATTAATGCAAAATGCTGATATCAGCAATGTAAGTTTATTGTATCCTACAGCTTTAGCGCCAGTGTTATTAACGGCTTTTATTTCTAGACGCTACGGGATTGTTTCCAATGGATTTTTAGCTGCCTTTTCAGTTTTTATTTTTAAAGCTGATACTGGGACAAGCTTCAGTATTGTTTTAGCGTTGTTTTATTTATTAAGCGGAATGATGGGTACGATGATCACACGAAAAAGAATTGCTAGTCAATTCTGGAATACATTCATTTGGACAACGTTATTTAATGCATTATTTATCAGTTCGTTTATTTTATACTTAAATATGCCGTTCTTTACTAAAAAATCGCTTTTGATGGTGGCATTTGCTTTAGCAGGCGGACTGCTTTCTTATTTCCTAGCCGTGATCCTTTCGCCTTATGTGGAAGTTCTTTTTGAAGAGAATGCGGTATTGACGTTAACAGAGTTAGAGAATCCAAATAGCCCTTTACTTAAAGAGTTGGTCACAAAAGCCCCGGGAACTTATCACCATAGTTTAATGGTAGCAAATTTAAGCGCTAATGCAGTAGGTGCTATTGGAGGAGATTCATTATTTGCCAGAGTTGCTTGTTATTATCATGATGTTGGAAAACTAAGGCATTCCCTTTTCTTTGTAGAAAACTTGTCTCCCGGGATGGAGAATCCACATGACTTATTAACACCATTTGAAAGCAAAGAGATTATTTTCGGCCATGTGAGTGAAGGTATAAAAATGTTAGAAGAAGCTAAAATGCCTCAAACCATCATTGATATTTGCGCACAGCATCATGGAACAACTTTAATGAAGTTTTTTTACATCAAAGCCAAAGAACTGGATCCTGAGGTAAAAGAAAGCGACTTTAGGTACCCAGGCCCTAAACCGCAAACAAAAGAAGCAGCAGTTATTACCATTGCTGACAGCGCGGAAGCAGCTGTACGCTCCATGTCAAACCCTTCTAAAAAAGCCATTGAAGAATTCATTCACCAACTTATTAACGGTCGGATCGCGGATGGGCAATTTGATGAATGCGATATTTCGATGAAAGAATTAAAAATTGTTGAGCATTCTATTTGTGAAGGGTTGAATGGAACGTTTCATTCAAGAATTGAGTATCCAAATTTTAAAAAAAAAACCGATTTAAAAGTGACTGAATAAACAATTAGAAGGGACCGTTTAATTTATGGAAATAGATTTATTCGATGAAACGGATAAAGTAACGAAAGAGCAGCAAGAGTTGGTTCATTCTTTGCTTGAATTTGCAGGAAAACACATCCATTTAGCTGAAAATACTGAAATGTCGGTTCTGTTTGTCGATAATCAAAGAATACAAGAAATCAATCGTGAGTACCGCTTTAAGGATCAACCAACAGATGTCATCAGTTTTGCGCTTGAAGATGAAGTCGAAGATGATTTTTCAATGAGCTTAGCCGGTTTTGAAGGTATTGTCCCTAATAATATAGGAGATATTATCATCTCAATTGAAAAAACAGCAGACCAAGCAGTAGAATACGGTCATTCCTTTGATCGTGAACTTGGCTTTCTTGCTCTTCATGGTTTTTTACATTTAAATGGTTACGACCACATGGAACCAGAAGAAGAAAAAGTGATGTTTGGTATGCAGAAAGAGATATTGGATGCATATGGACTTGAAAGATAATAAGCAGAATTGGAAAAACTCACGGTTTATCGACTCTTTTAAATATGCTTTTAAAGGTGTTCAAACAGTCTTTCAAGAAGAGCGCAATATGCGAACTCATGTTTTTTTAGGAACGTTTGTTTTGATCGCTTGCCTTTTTCTTCATTTGCAACCATCAGAATGGCTGTGGATGATTTTAAGCATTTTTTTGGTATTGGTTATAGAAGTATTGAATACGATCATTGAAAATGTGGTCGATCTTGTTACGGATAACCATTTCCACCCGCTTGCGAAGAAAGCAAAAGATATGGCCGCAGCTGCGGTTTTAATAACTGCAGGTTTTGCGGTTATCGTAGCTTTAATTGTGTTATTGCCGAAGATTTGGAAACTACTATTCTAAAGGAGAATGAAAATATGAAACTAAACCAAGTTATGACAGAAAAACTGATTGACGGTGCTACAAAAATGTTGGAAAAAGCTTATGTACCTTATTCTCATTTTCCAGTTGGGGCATCCCTGTTAACGAGTGATGGAGAAATTTATAACGGATGCAACATTGAGAATGCTTCATTTGGACTTTCTAATTGTGCCGAAAGAACGGCTATTTTCAAAGCTGTCTCTGAAGGAAAGAAACAATTTGATTATTTAGTGGTTACAGGCGGAACGGAAGATCCTATTTCTCCTTGTGGCGCTTGCCGTCAAGTTATGGTAGAATTTTTTGAGCCAGATATGCCTGTATTGTTGACCAATACAAAAGGCGATAAATTCGAAACTACTGTTAAAGAACTTTTACCGGGAGCGTTTCGATCGGAGGATATGAATTAATGAAAAATACAATTGAACACAAATCGGGCTTCGTCTCGATTGTCGGGCGTCCAAATGTCGGGAAATCAACGTTATTAAACCGGATCGTCGGCCAAAAAATTGCGATTATGAGCGATAAAGCTCAAACAACTCGTAATAAAATTCAAGGAATCTATACCACAGAAGATTCACAAATTATTTTTATAGATACACCAGGAATTCATAAACCAAAACACCGTTTAGGCGACTTCATGGTAGAATCAGCATTAAGCAGTTTTAAAGGGGTCGATACCATTCTTTTCATGGTAAATGCGGCTGAGAAACGTGGTCCAGGAGACAATTTTATTATTGACAAGTTAAAAGACGTTCATACTCCAGTATTCTTGCTTATTAATAAAATTGATGAGATCCATCCTGATAAGTTGCTTGAAATTATTGACGATTATAGAACTCAAATGGATTTTGCACAAATCGTACCGATCTCCGCTACTGAAGGAAATAACGTTGACACGTTGCTTTCAGAAGTTACAAATTATTTGCCTGAAGGACCGCAATTTTATCCTGAAGATCAAGTAACGGATCACCCTGAGTATTTTATTGTCTCAGAATTGATTCGCGAAAAAGTTTTGCAATTGACTCGGGAAGAAGTGCCGCATTCAGTTGCTGTTGTTGTAGAAAGTATGCAACGAAATGAACTGGGTAAAGTCCAAGTTCATGCAGCCATTATTGTTGAGCGTTCGAGCCAAAAGGGCATCATCATTGGAAAAGGCGGGAAGATGTTAAAAGACATTGGAATCCGTGCTCGTCGCGATATCGAAGTTCTTTTAGGAGACAAAATCTATTTAGATCTTTGGGTCAAAGTACAAAAAGACTGGCGTGACCGTCAAACCAATTTACAAGATTTTGGTTACCGCAAAGACGATTATTGATCAACCGGATGTATTGAACTAAGAAAATCTCACTTTGGTGAGGTTTTCTTTTCTATCCTGTTTTTTAATGAAAGGAGGTCTAGGAGTGGCTGAGTTACAAGATACAGAAGGTATCGTCATTTCTGCACGCAATTACCGGGAAAATGATCGTTTAGTCAAAATTTTTACAGAACGCTATGGCAAACGCATGTTTTTCATTAAAGGAACCAGAAAGGCCAACAGCAAGTTAAAAGCAGCTGTTTTACCCTTCACTACCGCTACCTATATTGCCGATATCAAAGACGAAGGACTTTGTTTTATCCGCGATGCTAAAGACTTGGTTCATTTAAATCATTTGCACACGGATATCTTTTTAAATGCTTATGCAACCTATATCTTAAGTTTAGCGGATGCTGCTCTTGAAGATGGTCGACCAGATCCAACACTCTTTCATAAGATCAAACAACTGCTGTTTGAAATTGACGAAGGTACCGATCCCGAAATTTTAGTAAATATTTTTGAAGTTCAAGTGCTACCTTATTTTGGTGTGGCTCCTGAATGGCGGGGCTGTCGTATCTGCGGCAATACAACAGGGCCTTTTGATTATTCAGGCAGTTACGGCGGATTGCTTTGCCGCGAACATTGGGGGTTAGATCAGCACCGCTATCACGCCAGTCAAAGAGCTATTTACTTCCTAAGGCTCTTTTCGGTTGTGTCAATGGATAAATTAGGGACCATTAATGTAAAAGATGAAACAAAACGTGAGATTCGGACGGTTTTGGATATGATTTACGATGAATCGGTTGGGATAAAATTAAAAAGCAAACGATTTATTGATCAAATGCACACATGGGGAAACATGCTTACCGAAAAACGCACGGATCCTCCCGAAACTGACTGAATGGCTTGAAAAAAAGATTGACAAGTGCTTCCTTCAAAGGATATGATGAGTTTAATTAAATAAACAGTGTTGAAAGAAATAAAAGTAGATTTCTCGTAATCTAATTCAGCGAATTTGGGATAGTGTGAGCCAAAGATAGAAGAGATTTTGAAAGGCATTCTTGAGCTGTCCAACAAAGATGCTAGTTTTTAACGAAGCTAGAATTAGGGTGGAACCGCGATGATAAATCGTCCCTATGCTGATCTAAACGTCAGCATAGGGACTTTTTTGTTTATTTTAACTTAAAAAGGCATAAAAACTAAAGGAGTGAGTGAGATGAATCAAGAAAAATTAACTTTTCAAGAAATCATTTTAACATTGCAAAATTATTGGTCTGATAAAGGTTGTTTATTAATGCAATCTTATGACACGGAAAAAGGCGCCGGCACCATGAGTCCTTATACTTTTTTAAGAGCCATTGGGCCAGAACCATGGAATGCAGCATATGTAGAACCATCCAGACGTCCAGCTGATGGCCGTTACGGCGAAAACCCTAATCGTTTATTTCAACACCACCAATTTCAAGTTGTCATGAAACCTTCACCTGAAAATATTCAAGAACTTTACTTAGAAAGCTTGGTTTTATTAGGAATTGATCCATTAAAACATGATATTCGTTTTGTTGAAGACAACTGGGAAAATCCTTCAATGGGTTGTGCTGGTTTAGGTTGGGAAGTTTGGTTAGATGGAATGGAAATTACACAGTTCACTTACTTCCAGCAAGTCGGAGGACTAGATTGTTATCCTGTAACCAGCGAAATTACGTATGGTTTAGAACGTTTGGCTTCTTATATCCAAGAAGTAGACAGTGTATACGATATCGAATGGACGAAAGGTGTAAAATATGGAGAAATTTTCATTCAACCTGAGTACGAACATTCAACCTATGCTTTTGAAAACAGCAATCAAGAAATGCTGTTGATGTTATTTGATGAATACGAAAAAGAAGCGACGATCCAGATTGAAGCAGGCTTGGTACATCCAGCATATGATTACGTATTAAAATGCAGCCATACGTTTAACTTGCTTGATGCTAGAGGAGCCGTTTCTGTAACGGAACGAGCTGGTTACCTAGCCCGCATTCGTAAGATGGCACGCGCTATTGCCCGTGCTTTTGTAGCAGAACGTGAAAAACTTGGTTTTCCTTTGCTTCGAGATAACCAGGCTACAACTGAGGAGGTAAAGTAAGATGACGAAAAATTTATTATTAGAAATTGGACTAGAAGAAATGCCAGCACATGTTGTGACACCGGCTAGTCAACAACTTACTCAAAAAATAAAACGGTTTTTAAGCGACCACCGCTTAACTTACGGCGAAGTTTTATCTTTCTCAACACCTAGAAGACTAGCTGTCATTGTTAAAGATCTTGCTGAAAAACAAACAGATATCCAAGAGTCTGCTAAAGGTCCAGCAAAAAAAATAGCTTTAGATGCTGAGGGAAACTGGAGCAAGGCTGCTATAGGATTTGCTAGAGGACAAGGAATGACTGTCGAGGATATCTATTTTAAAGAACTAAAAGGGATCGAATACGTTCATGTAGACAAATTTATTGCTGGGAAAGCAGCTAAAGATATTTTATCTAAATTACACGAAGTGATTACCTCAATGACTTTTCCAGTTAGCATGAACTGGGCTAACTATCATTTCAAATACATTCGTCCGATTCATTGGATCACAGCTATGTTAGACGAAGAAGTTATCCCATTCCGTTTATTGGATATTGAAACTTCTAATACGAGCCGTGGACACCGCTTTTTAGGAAAAGAAACAACTTTTGCAACCGCTCTGGACTATGAAGCCAATTTAGAAAAAGAATTCGTGATTGCTGACAGCTTTAAACGCCAGCAGCTGATTGTTTCTCAAATTGAAACTATTGCAAAAGAAAACCAATGGAAAGTCACTATTGTCCCTGATTTATTAGAAGAAATCATCAACTTAGTTGAATACCCTACAGCTTTTTACGGCAAGTTCAATCCTGAGTATCTAAAACTTCCAGAAGAAGTGCTGATCACTTCCATGCGGGATCACCAACGCTATGTTGATGTTTCGGACCAGGCTGGTACATTGCTGCCTTATTTTATTTCCGTACGGAATGGCAATGCGAACTACATTGAGAATGTTGCAAAAGGAAATGAAAAAGTTTTAACTGCTCGGTTAGATGACGCTAATTTCTTTTTTGAAGAAGATAAGAAGTTGAGCATTCAAGAATGTGTTGAACGTTTAACTCAAGTTACTTTTCATGAAAAAATAGGGTCTGTTTATGACAAAATGCAGCGTGTTCGTTCATTTGCTCAAATTATTGGCCAAAAAGTAGGTTTAACCGATGAAGAAACAGCTGATTTAAACCGGGCAGCAGAAATTTATAAATTTGATTTGGTAACGAACGTTGTAGGTGAATTCCCAGAACTGCAAGGTATCATGGGTGAGAAGTATGCTTTGTTACAAGGAGAATCGCCTGCAGTAGCAAAAGCCATTCGTGAACACTACATGCCAATTTCGAGTGAAGGCGAGTTGCCTACTTCCGCTGTTGGTGCAGTATTAGCCATTGCGGACAAATTAGATAGTGTCATGTCTTTCTTTGCAGTCGGAAAAATTCCGACCGGTTCTAATGACCCGTATGCTTTAAGGCGCCAAACGTTTGGTATTGTCCGTATTGTTGAAGCCCAAGGATGGTTCTTCCCACTCAATACGCTTAGAAGAGACATGGCCGCTAGTTTACGAACCACTTCTAAAGAATTACTCCAAGGGTATGAACAAAGCGGTAAAGAGGTACTTGATTTTGTGAAAGCAAGAATCCGCCAATTGCTGCTCAATGAAAAAATTCGTCATGATGTTATTGATGCTGCTTTGCAATCCAATCAAGAAGACTTGATCGAAATGGTCAAAGTGGGACGTATTTTAGAGCAACATCTTCAAGATACTCAATTCAAACCAACAATCGAGTCATTGACACGGGTATTGAATCTAGCTAAAAAAGGCAAAGAATTGATTGAAGGAACCGTTCCAAGAGTCGATGAAACCTTGTTTGAAACCCATTCGGAAAAAGAATTGTCTGAGCGTGTGGCAAAAATAGAAACGGACTTCCATCAACTAGATATGGAAAGCAAGTATCAAGCATTGGAAAGCTTGCATCCCGCAATAGATGCTTTCTTTGATGAAAATATGGTTATGGCAGATGATGAAAGAATTCGAAATAACCGGTTGGCTTTATTGATGAAAATCGC
This sequence comes from Carnobacterium sp. CS13, assembly GCF_016653495.1. Lineage (NCBI taxonomy): Bacteria > Bacillati > Bacillota > Bacilli > Lactobacillales > Carnobacteriaceae > Carnobacterium > Carnobacterium sp. CS13. Next base: position 1,260,213 of record NZ_CP067364.1, read on the forward strand.
TCAACTGACGCTTTCTTTTGCAAGTGTTGATCAATTGATCGTTAAGTAGAACTGAATCTTTTACTTTTTGCTCCACTAAGGATATGCTTTCCTTAGTGGAGTTTTTGCTTTCCTAAAAAAATCAAAACGAGCGGAGGGAATAGTTATGTTAAGAATGAAGCGTGTGTACGAAGAAGCAGAAAAAGCTGATCATTATCGTATTTTAGTGGATCGCATTTGGCCACGAGGCCTATCAAAAGAAAAAGCCAACTTGGATGAGTGGGAGAAAGAAATTGCACCTTCAACGGAGCTGCGTAAAGCTTTTAATCACGATCCTAAAAAATTCGATCAATTCAAAAAAGATTATTTAGCAGAGTTAAAAGAAAACCATAACAGCGATGAGTTTGTTGAAACGATCAGAAAACAGTTGAAAAAAGGAAACGTCACGTTGGTTTACGCTGCCAAAGATGTTGAGCACAACCAAGTGGTCGTCTTGCTCGAGTTTCTCGCTTCTAAAGGGATCGATAAAGCAGAGAAAAAGAATGTAAAAAAGATTGAACCTCTTTAAAACCAGCAGAACAGTTAAAGGGAAAGAGATTTAGCCTTTCTTTTGAGCTGCTGATTGCATATAATGAATAGAATAAAGTATAAAGGGGGATTTTATGTTAAAACGTTTTTTTAGTTATTACCGTCCTTATAAAAAATTATTTTTAATTGATTTTTCATGTGCTGTTTTAGCTGCGGTTTTAGAATTAGCTTTTCCGATCGTCGTTAACCGCGTAATTGATGATTTATTGCCTTCAGAAAACTGGGCCTTGATCGTCACTGCATCGCTTTCGCTATTATTCTTTTATGTGATCAACACAGCGTTACAATATGTTGTCGTATTTTTTGGGCATAAATTGGGAGTCAATATTGAAACAGATATGCGTCGAGAGCTGTATGCTCATCTACAAGGACAGCCATTCAGTTACTATGATAATAAAAAAACCGGTAAACTGATGGCTCGTTTAACCACTGATTTATTTGAGATTTCTGAGGTGGCCCACCACGGACCGGAAGATATTTTTATTACTCTTATCACCTTGACCGGTGCTTTTATATTGATGTTGACGATTCATGTCAAATTAGCGATTGCTACCTTTATCATGATTCCTTTCATTACGATTGCATTGGTATTTTTCAATAAAAGAATGACCCAAGTAAATACAATAATTTACCAGAACCTTGGAGAATTCAACGCAGGAATTGAAGCTTCAGTCAGCGGAATTCGTGAAGTCCAAGCTTTTGCTAACGAAGAGTATGAAGCTGGACGTTTCGAAAAACTGAATCAAGCTTATCGCAGTTCAAAAATTTTGTTCTATAAGATGATGGGAATCAGTTCTTCTTATAATTACTTTTTAATTCGTTTGATTAATTTGTTTGCTTTATTCTTTGGTGCATTTTATACCATTCGCGGAGAAATAACGTATGGAGATTTTGTTGGGTTTATTCTATTGGCTAATATTTTTGTGCGTCCTATCGAGAAAGTGAATACGATGATTGAAAGCTATCCAAAAGGAATTGCAGGCTTCAACCGCTTTACTGAAGAATTGGACAAAAAGCCCGCTATTCAAAATAAACCTGATGCTAAAGAGCTGCAGACGGTAAAGGGAGATATCCATTACCAACACGTTTCTTTTTGGTATGAAGATTCTAAAAAGGTACTAGACAATGTCAGCTTGTCTATTAAAGCAGGGGAAACCGTTGCTTTTGTCGGACCAAGCGGAGCCGGAAAAACCACACTTTGCAACTTATTGCCGCGCTTTTATGAAATCAACCAAGGAGAAATCACCATTGACGGAACAGATATCCGTGATGTTACCATGGAGTCTTTGAGAAGACAAATTGGTGTTGTTCAACAAGATGTTTTTTTATTTCCAGGCAGTATCCGCGAAAATATCAGTTATGGCAAATTAGACGCAAGCGAAACAGAAATTAATGCAGCTGCACGGCTGGCACATTTAGATCAAGTAATTGAAAATATGCCGCAGGGCCTAGATACTGTTATCGGGGAACGCGGAGTAAAATTATCAGGTGGGCAGAAACAACGGTTATCTATTGCGCGTATGTTTTTAAAAAATCCTCCTATTTTAATTTTAGATGAAGCTACCTCTGCTTTGGACACCGAAACAGAACTAGGGATTCAAGAGTCTTTAAATTCTTTAGCAGAAGGACGAACGACTTTGATCATTGCTCACCGTCTAGCCACTATTAAACACGCTACGCGCATTGTTGTCGTAAACGAAACAGGAATTGCTGAAGAAGGAAGTCATGAGGAATTAATGGCTTTAAATGGAGCTTATCGACGTTTATATGAAGCACAGTTTGCAAATTAAAAAAAAAATAAAAAAGATAGCTTTACATGGGTTTGTTTAGTATAATCAGCTTATTAAAATAGATCTGTTGTTTTCAAAAAACCAACACGATGGAGGAGATTCGATGGATAAGTATACCGTTTTAGCCGGATCGCTTATTTATGGTGCTATGCTGCTTAGTTTTTACAGCTTTTTTATTCGTTCTTTTATCCATAATCGAAGATCCGAAAAATTAAAACGAACGCAAGCATCGCCTGCTAAGCGTTTTCCTTTCTAGACAGTTTGCTTGCTCAACGACTGGAATAATGCTTTTTCATCTAGCGACCCAGCTGCTCTTAAATCGGAGCTGCTGGGTTTTTTAGTTCAACTTTATGTATACTGAAAATAGTGTACTAAAAACCGAAAATTGGGAAGAGGGGATTGGATCAGATGGAACCATCAGACAGAAGAAATGAAATCGTGGCTATTTTAAAAAAAGAAAATACTCCGGTCAGTGCGACTGCTTTAGCAAAACAATTACAAGTCAGCCGGCAAATTATTGTAGGCGATGTGGCGTTGATCCGCGCTTCAGGAGTGACCATTACAGCAACGCCTAAAGGATACGTTCTGCATAAACTCTCCACAACTGAACAACGCTATTTAGGGCAGCTTGCTTGTGCACATACAGCTGCTGAAACTCAGCATGAACTTTATGCGGTGGTGGATAATGGAGGAGAGCTGATTGATGTCGTTGTCGAACATCCTATTTATGGTGAGTTAACGGGGCAATTAAACATTGCTTCACGTCACGATGCCGATCTATTTTTAAAAAGCATTCATAAGACAAATGCAAATTTATTATCAGAGTTAACAGCAGGTGTTCACTTGCACACAATCGCTTGTAAAGATAAACAAACATTTATGCGGATCAAACAACAACTGGATGAATTAGGTATTTTATATCAAGATAACTAGCTGTCTTGACATCTCTTTTCAATGCATTATAATATGGTTTATACAAGTGTCTTGACACATGTAAATTATAACGATGCAGGAGAGGTTTATATGCAACACGAACGTGTACAAAAGCTAACAATTTCAGCTCTATTAGTAGCAATCGGTATTTTGATTCCCATTATTTCTCCTGTTAAAATTATTTTAGAACCGGCTTCTTTTACGTTAGGAAGCCATGTAGCTATTTTTATTGCTTTATTTATTTCACCGATGATGGCTGTCTCTGTTGCTTTAGGAACGACAGTCGGGTTTTTGATTAGCGGGTTTCCATTAGTGATCTCATTAAGAGCTTTGACCCATGTACTATTTGCTGGGGTGGGAGCTTACTGGCTGCAAAAAGACCCTGGCCTAATGAATTCTCCCATCAAAACACAACTGTATTCACTGATGATCGGTATTCTCCACGCTGTTGCAGAAGTCTTGGTTGTAGCACTCTTTTATTTTGGCGGAACTATGACGGAAGCAGATTACAGCCAAGGTTTCTTACGATCCGTATTTTTAATGGTTGGGGTGGGTACAGTTATCCATAGTATGGTTGATTTTAGCCTGGCCCACATTGTATGGAAAGCTTTGAATACACGTCAAAGTTTTGTTGCTAAAATGACAAAGTTAAGAAATAACAATTAACCATTGGGATAGACTGAGTCCTTAATCGGAATGAAATAGAAAGACGCATAAGGCCTATTTTATTTTTTTAATAAGCTGTCAGCCCAGAAGCTAACTAGTTGTTTCCGGGCTTTTTCTGTGTTACAATGAATTATGTAGAGTTCTGTCTATGAATAAATGCAAATAACTGGGTCGCACTTCTTTATTGGGTGCGACTCTTAACTACTTGCGCTCATAGAGAGATGAAAGTTTTTTGTATTTGACTGAAGAGGTGAATGGCTTGGCAATGATGATTCCGGAAGAAACCATCAATAAAGTTAGACAAGCAACAAATATTACGGATGTTGTCAGTCAATATGTACAACTTAAAAAGAAAGGTAAGAATCTATTTGGTTTTTGTCCTTTTCATGATGAGCGAACTCCGTCGTTTTCTGTGACAGAAGAAAAACAAATTTTTCATTGTTTTAGCTGTGGTCGTGGTGGAAATGTTTTTACATTTTTAATGGAAGTGGATGGGTTAAGTTTTCCAGAAGCTGTGATTAAAACTGCTGAAATCAGCCAAATCGAGTTAGAGGAATCACTCATCAATGATCGGAACACAAATCCACAAGCAACAGATTCAAAAAAAGAGCTCCTTTTAAAAGCTCATGAAGAAAGTCTAGAACTGTTTCATCATATCCTGCTCAACACAAAAATCGGCGAGCAAGCTTTAGCCTACTTAACCGATAGAGGGTTGACACGAGAAGTCATTGAAACATTTGGTATTGGTTTTGCACCGCGGGAACGAACTATGTTGCACCAATACTTAATTGGAAAAGATTATCAACCGACTCTATTAAAAGAATCGGGATTATTTGTTGAAAGAGATAACGGCGAATTATTGGATCGCTTTTACAATCGAATTATTTTCCCTATCCGCAATCAACAAGGAAAAGTCGTAGCTTTTTCTGGTCGTATCTTTGAAGTAGACGATCATGAAGACGGCCCTAAATATTTAAACAGTCCAGAAACTTATTTATTTAATAAACGTAATGTGTTGTTTAATTATGATAAAGCCCGAGCTGCTATTCGTCGCGAAAAAGAAGTCGTTTTGTTTGAAGGTTTTATGGACGTTATTGCGGCTTGGCAAGCTGGAGTTCAAAATGGAGTCGCTTCAATGGGAACAAGCCTGACAAATGAGCAAATCCATATGCTGGATCGGGTTACCGATCATGTGTTGATCGCTTATGACAGTGACAATGCTGGTATTGAGGCCGCAAAACGAGCAGCTGATTTACTTTCTGAACAAACTGATTTCGATATTGAGATCCTATCGTTTTCAGAAGGAATGGATCCGGATGATTTTATTAAAGAAAACGGCGCAGCAGCATTTAAAGAACTGTTATCGCACGGACGTACGACATTGTTTGGCTTTAAAATGAGGTATTTTAGACGATCTTTGAACTTGGCCAATGAAAGTGAACGTTTAGGTTATATTGAGAAGATTTTAACAGAAATGCTAACCATTACTTCAGCAGTTGAGCGAGAAATGTATTTCAAACAATTAGCCGCTGAATTTGATGTGTCGCTGGACTCTTTGAAAGAACAATTCCAAAAATATTTTTACGAACAACGAAATGAACGAGCTAAAGAAACGAAACGGAATACACCTAGTAGTCCTGAAATTCGTTCAACGACATTTCCGCAAGTTCAAAACCAACGGCGTAAAATTGATTCAACGGAACGTGCAGAACAATTATTGTTGAATCGCCTGTTTCATTTTGAAGAAGCTTGGATACAACTCAAAAATTTACCCAATGAATTTCATTTTGTTCATGACGATTACCAAATGCTGTATATTTTGTATGAGAGCTTTTTAGATCATGCCCAAAGTGATACATCTATTGAAGCATTTATTGATTTTGTTAAAGAATCCAGTTTAAAAAGCAAGTTGGTTGAAATCGAACTATTGTCGGTCAGCGAAGAGATGACGGCACGAGAAATCGAGGATTACATTGATGTTATTTCTAGAAAATCTATTTTACAATCTCAGTTAAAAGAGAAGCAGGAAGCGATGACTGAAGCATCCCGAAGAGGCGATCAAGCCCAACTTCGGACATTAATGATTGAAGTCGTAAACTTATCGCGTTCATTAAAAAACAGTTGATTAAGTAAGAATAAAGTGAGATTGAAAAGGGAGGCATTTTTTAATGGCTGAAGAAAAAAAAGGACTAACATTATCTTATAAAGATGCGATAAAGGCATTAATTAAAGAATATAAACCAAAAGGAACCATTCATTACGATGAATTAACGAATCAATTAGCTGTTCCGTATACATTGGATGCTGACAAAATGGACGCTTTGATCCAACAAGTGGAAGATGCCGGAATTGGCGTAGTAGGAGACGACGGCGGTCCAACAGTGCGTCAGATGCTTGCTAAAGAACGCAAAGAAGAAGCAGAAAAACCAGAAGATTTGACTGCTCCTCCAGGAGTGAAAATCAATGACCCTGTCAGAATGTATTTAAAAGAAATCGGCCGTGTCAATTTACTGACTGCCGCTGAAGAAGTTATGTTAGCTAAAAAAATTGAAGTCGGTGACCAAGAAGCGAAGCAACGGTTGGCAGAAGCTAACTTGCGTTTAGTTGTTAGTATCGCTAAGCGGTATGTTGGTCGGGGTATGCAATTCTTAGATTTAATTCAAGAAGGAAACATGGGACTAATGAAAGCTGTTGAGAAATTCGATTACACTAAAGGATTTAAATTCTCAACCTATGCCACTTGGTGGATTCGTCAAGCAATCACGCGTGCCATCGCTGACCAAGCGCGTACGATCCGAATTCCAGTACACATGGTGGAAACCATCAATAAATTGATTCGTATCCAACGTCAATTGCTGCAAGATTTAGGCAGAGAACCAACTCCTGAAGAAATTGGAGCAGAAATGGATTTGCCAACTGAAAAAGTTCGTGAAATTCTAAAAATTGCTCAAGAACCTGTTTCTTTAGAAACTCCGATTGGTGAAGAAGATGATTCACATTTGGGCGACTTTATTGAAGACCATGATGCAACAAGTCCTGCAGAAAATGCTGCTTACGAACTATTGAAAGAACAATTAGAAGACGTATTGGACACTTTGACTGATCGTGAAGAAAATGTCTTACGGTTGCGTTTTGGGTTAGATGACGGCCGTACGAGAACATTAGAAGAAGTGGGTAAAGTGTTTGGCGTAACGAGAGAACGGATTCGTCAAATCGAAGCCAAAGCCTTACGTAAATTGCGTCATCCAAGTCGTTCAAAACAATTGAAAGACTTTTTAGAATAAACCAAGCATCAAAGCCAAACAGATGGAGTCGCATTTGTTTGGCTTTTTTTGTCGGTATTACTACAGCATACTCGCTAAAAAACTGGTATAATGAAAAAGTATGACTGAACGAACGAAGGGACGAGATACTATGTTATCATTTGAAGAAAAAAAAGCTCTTTTTGAAGAGTATCCAGAATTAACAGCTGCACCGGTTTCTTTAAATCGGATCAACTACCATTTTGAAGACAGTGCAGTAGCTAAAACGATGGTAATCCGTTTTCTGCACCCTAATGGCAATGCTTTTGTTTATGCCGGTTATTTGCCTAAAGAAGAAACAGATAAAGGTTATTTATCCATCCGGGATGCGGATGAGAAGACCATTCGTGAATTAGTGGATAAAGCCATTGCTTATTTGAAAAAAACAGCTGATGGTTATGAAGAAGGATACTCAGAATTATGGTTTGATCAAAGAGGCGATGTCTTACGATTGATTTACGATAATCCCATGTGGTCGGTGACCCTTCCTAATGATAAAATAGAAGGAATTTTTAAAACAAAAGAAGCAGCTGAAGGGTATTTAATGGATGAGGACTTTTTTAAAGGTTCATAACCTTAGAAGTTTAGAATAATTTTTATTACAAAGAAAGAAGTGACACCAACTAAATGGATACAAAAAAATTGTCGTTGCGTTTAGAAAAAGTTGCTAGCTATGTACAACCCGGAGCTCGCTTAGCCGATATTGGTTCGGATCACGCCTATTTGCCTTGTGCGCTTGCTGCTGCAGGTAGAATTGAATCAGCTATTGCTGGTGAAATTATTGAAGGCCCGTTTCAAATCGCGACTAAACAAGTGGAGCGTTTAGGTTTACAAAAAATGGTCACCGTACGTTTAGGGGACGGCTTAACGATTATTGATCCAGAGAGCGATCAGCTGACAGCTATTACTATTTGCGGCATGGGTGGTGCCTTGATCGCCTCTATTTTAGAAGAAGGAAAACAGCTGAAAAAGTTAACCGGCAAAGAACGCTTGATTTTACAGCCTAATAAAGACGAAGCAGAGTTAAGGACCTGGTTGGTAAAGCATGGTTACCAAATGATGCACGAAGCATTATTAGAAGAAAGCGGCAAACTATATGAAATTATGGTTGCTGAAAAAGCTAACTTTCTTCCAGTCGTTGCGACCGAAGCTGATATTGCCTTTGGCTTTCACTTAAGGAAAGAAAAATCGCCGATCTTTATTAAAAAATGGCAAAATGAATTAGCAAAAAATACACAAATTTTAGCTGATTTATCTAAGTCAGCTACTGAACAATCAGCAAAAATGAACTGCTTTAAAGCTAGAATCGATAACATTGAGGAGCTGTTAAGATGATAACGATTTATGGAAATGACTTGATCAATAAATTCGAAACATTTGCACCAAAGCACTTAGCAGAAGAGGGAGATCCAATCGGGTTAGCCATTGGGACGTTAGCTAAACCCATCAAAAAAGTGATGGTTACGTTAGACGTTCGCCCAGAAGTCGTGCAAGAAGCCATTGAACAACAAGTGGATTTGATTTTTTCTCATCATCCGCCGCTGTTTCGTCCTGTTAAAAACTTGGTAACCGATCAGCCTCAAAATAAAATGTATGCTGAGTTATTAAAGAACGACATAGCCGTATATTCAGCTCACACGAACTTAGATGTAGCAACAAATGGAATGAATGCCTGGTTAGCGAAAGCGATTGGTTTGAACAATACCGAAATCATGTCCGTCACCAAACGCGAAAGTTACAAAAATTTAGTTGTGTTTGTGCCAGTGGAAAATCAAGAACAAGTACTAACTGCTTTAACAAAAGCAGGCGCAGGAAAAATAGGACCAAATTACCAAGATTGTTCTTATACGGTCGAAGGTACTGGACGTTTCACACCGGTAAATCAAGCCGATCCAACGATTGGACAATTGGGTCAAGCTGAAAAAGTTCATGAAGCACGAATCGAAGTAGTCTTTCCCAAAAGACTAACTGCAAAGATCGAACAGGCTTTGTTTGCATCTCATCCTTACGAAGAACCTGCATACGATATTTATACAATTGAGAACTATGTTGATGAATATGGTTTAGGACGAGTAGGAAACTTAGCGGAACCTCTTTCAGTTTCAGATTTTGCTGAAAAGATAAAAAGTGTTTTTGGCGTTACAGGGTTGCGCTATGTGACCGATGACGCGTCTCAATTCATTCACCGCGTAGCGATTTGCGGCGGAGATGGCGGAAAATTTTATCCTGCTGCTATCAAAAAAGGAGCTCAAGTATATATTACTGGAGATGTTTACTACCATACTGCTCATGACATGTTAGCAGAAGGGTTGTCTGTCATTGACCCAGGGCACCATATTGAGAGTGTTTGCAAAGCAGAGCTGCAACAGCTCTTTACTAAATGGAGCCAAGAAATGGATTGGGATTTAGAAATTATCCAATCTAATCTGAATACCGATCCTTATCAATTCATTTAATCACAATTTTGGTGTTTTTATGATAACGGATCGTACCCATTCGTTTATTTTTATTATGGAAAGGAAGTCTGTCAAATGTATAAAAATTTAATTCCGCGATTTGTTCGCTATGTTCAAACAGAAACACGTTCTAATGAAAATAGTACAACCATTCCATCAACCCAGTCACAAGTAGAGTTTGCCAAAACACTGATGGCTGAATTAAAAGAATTGGGTTTAAAAGAAGTTGCTTATAATACGGACAATGGATATGTGACAGCAACGTTGCCAAGCAATACGGCTAAAACAGTACCGACAATAGGATTCATCGCCCATATGGATACCGCTGATTTTAATGCTGAAAACGTGAATCCACAATTCCACGAAAATTATACCGGCAAAACACTTGTTTTGAATAAAGAACAAAATGTAATCTTATCTCCAGAAGATTTTCCGAATTTAAAAAACTATATCGGTCAAACATTGATCACAACAGACGGAACAACGTTACTAGGCGCAGATGATAAAGCTGGAATTGCTGAAATCATGACTGCTATGGAAATTTTACTTACAGACGATTCAATTGAACACGGCGATATTCGTGTAGCTTTTGGCCCAGATGAAGAAATTGGAATTGGAGCTGATCGTTTTGATGTGGCAGGTTTTAATGCCGATTTCGCTTATACAATGGACGGCGGTCCTGTAGGCGAATTAGAATACGAAAGTTTCAATGCGGCTTCAGCGATCGTCACTATCCAAGGGAAAAATGTGCACCCCGGTACAGCTAAGGATACGATGATCAATGCATTAAAATTAGCGCTAGCTTTTGATGCAGCACTGCCGCAAAATGAAGTTCCTGAAAAGACAGCAGGCAGAGAAGGTTTTTATCATTTATTAGGCTTGACCGGAGAAGTTGAAGAAGCTCGTATGGAATACATCATCCGCGATCATGACCGTACTAAATTTGAAGAACGTAAAGCAGTCATTTTAAGTGTTGCTGAAAAACTAAATAAAGCTTACAATGCTGAGCGAGTTACTGTTGACTTGAATGATTCTTATTACAATATGGGTGAAATTATCGAAAAAGATATGACTGTAGTAGACCTTGCTGAACAAGCAATGAAAAATCTAGGTATTGAACCGATCATTGAAGCCATTCGTGGCGGAACAGACGGATCAAAAATATCTTTCATGGGATTGCCAACACCGAACATTTTTGCAGGCGGTGAAAATTTCCATGGCCGCTATGAATTTGTAGCAGTGGAAAGTATGCAGAAAGCAACAGACGTCATTGTAGAAATCGCACGTTTAAATGCTGCAAACCATGCTTGACCCTTTTTATGGGATCGGTTATGCTGTTATCCTAAATAGTTGGCTGTTTCTTTTAATGGGGTGGGATAAAAGAAAAGCCCAAAAACACCAATGGCGGATTCCTGAGAAACGCTTGTTACTGCTAGGACTATTTGGCGGAGGACTAGGCGGTTTGTTAGGGATGCAGCTCTTCAGACACAAAACCCGAGAACCTAAATTTAAAATAATTTATAGTTTGGGCTGTTTTTTGATGATTTTCGTTTTGATTTATTTTTTCTGAACGTTATCTTAAGAATGAAGAGGTTGGGACAAAAGTCCCAACCTCTTTTGCATATCCGAATATTTATTCTAGAACGTGTTCCAAAAAGCAGACCCGACGTCGACTTCACGAATAATGCTCGATGGTCTATGACCATACTGCGCTTATTCGTTCCAGTTTCCTTAGCCCTTGCAGCTTTAGCTGCTTAGGGATACGGTATGCGAAGTAGAAGATTCGGGTCTAAACGCTTTTTGTCTCACTCCCTTTATTTTTTATTCTGTCTTTAAATTAATGAGATCGAGACTAAGAGACAGATAATTTAAAAGAAAGCGTCCTTTCTTTTTTCTTGTGTTAAAATAAGAGCATAGAATAGTTAAAGAAGAGGTGAATCACCAATGGGATTACAATTTATATTAGGTCGCGCCAATCGTGATAAACGGGGTATCATGTTAGATGAGATTGCTGAAACATTGGCCACAAATAAACACGCCAATATATTCTATTTGGTACCCGATCATATTAAATTTGAAGCTGAAATGACGGTCTTAGAAAATTTGGGGAAAATGCCGCCTTTTGATAAAAAGCCCCTAATGGGTATGATGCATTTACAAGTTTTTAGTTTTAGTCGGTTGGCTTGGTTTTGGCTGCAAGATACCGATACATTTGTTAAACCTCAATTGACCGCTTCAGGGTTGTCGATGTTAGTGAGGAAATTGTTGATCCAATACGAGGAAGAGTTGACCATATACCGAGGGGAAGTCCGTAAAACAGGATTTGTTCAGCAAATGACAGATCTCTTTATGGAGCTGAGGACTGGTCGTATTACACAAGATGACTTAGCACATTTATTGATGAATTTAGGTTCAACACCGAAAGAGTCGGATTTTCGTTTAAAACTACAGGATATCTCACTACTTTATCAAGCCTTCGATGCTGCTCTAGTCGGAAAATACATTGAAACTGAAGATATCTTGACCGCATTGACTCAAAAACTGGAAGAATTGGATCTATCTGAAACCACGGTTTATATTGAAAGCTTTTTTCGGTTTACAGCTCAAGAACAAGCTCTTATCTTAGCTTTGATGAAAAAAGCCAAGCAGGTGACCGTTGCTTTGACGCTTGACAAAGGTTACCCTACTGAAAAACCAGAGCTGCATGAATTATTTCAAGCAGCCGGAGAAACGTATTATCATTTGTATCAAGCAGCTCGTTCTGAAAATATTCCAGTCGCTCCTGATCGAATAATCCGCCAGCTGAACGCATCTTATTGTGAAGAGTTGAATCAATTAGAAGACTTTTGGGTCGAAACTAGCAAATTGTCCCCTGTCGATCATAATCGTTCAAAGGAACAAATTTCAATGGAAGACTGTATCGAAGTCTGGGCTGGTGAGAATAAACAAGCAGAAGTTGAGCATGTAGCGAAAGAAATTCGGAAAATGGTAAAAAGTGGAGACTATCGTTACCAAGATATTTTAGTATTGACCCGAAACATTGAAGATTATTTAACGATTTTAGAGCCTATTTTTAGTGAGAATGGAATCGTGACTTTTATTGACAGCGCGGATTTGATGAACCAACATCCCCTGGTGGAATTTTTAGATACTTTATTGTCCATCAAACGCAGAAATTGGCGTTATGCAGATATTATGCGATTTTTACGAACCGAATTACTGGTTCCGCAAACACACAACGATTTACCAGCTGAGCGAAGCGCACGTGTGGCTGTTCTTCAACAGCAAGTCAATGCCTTTAGAGAAGAAATTGATGTCACAGAAAACGTTGTTTTAGCCTATGGGTATGAAGGACATCAATGGACGATGAAGAAACCATGGCATTACACACGATTTAATTATGAAGACGGCGATTTCCAATCCGATTCCGATCAACGCATTGAACAAATCGCTAACACGGTACGGACGTTCTTAAAAGATACATTGTTGCCTTTTTACCAACGATTAGAAGGTGCTGAAACGAGCGGAGAAGCCGCAAAAATCTTATACATTTTCTTAGAAAAAATAGGCGTCGACAAACAACTTTCTTTTTGGCGAGATCAAGCGGTTGAGCAAAATGATTTAGAGACTGCTAAAAAACATGAACAAACTTGGCAAACGTTCTTACAACTGTTAGATGAATATGTAGAAGTACTAGGAGATGACCCTTTTGATTTAGAGAGTTTCCAAACAATCCTAGCTTCAGGTTTTGAGAATGCTTCATACAGCATCGTACCTCCCAGTATCGATCAAGTAACCTACTCCGGACTGGAAAGTACGCGTATTGGAACAGCAAAAGTAACGTTTTTATTAGGAATGACAGATGTCCATCTTCCTGCAAAAAATGAAAATAAAACGATTCTGACCGAAGAAGACCGCAGTGTTTTTGCTGATTTTTTAGATCCTACCAAGTATTTAAAACCTAACGTGGAATCGATGATGGCTTCTGAACCGTTTATTGCTTATGAAGCATTTTTGAATTCATCAGAAAAACTCATTATGACGTATCCCACCAGTAATGATTCCAAGGAAAGTCCTAAACTCTCTCCTTATGTAGATCGAATCGTCAAAGGCTTCGATATTCCGATCCAAGCCAAAGTCGGAGAAGCTAGTTCGTTAAGCTCACCGGCTAATGCTGAATTACTGGATTTTATCGGAACCCAACGGAGCACATTAAGCCAGTTGTTATTGGTTTTACGTAAAGAACAAGATCAAAAAGGACAGTTATCGCCTTTTTGGATGGGATTATATCAGTACTTTAAACGAACGAAAGCCATTGCGCCAACCTTTAATCACTTACTGGTCAGTTTAGTGAAAAAAAATATACCTCATCCTTTGAAAGCCGACATTGCTACTGCTTTATACGGCAAAGATTTGTACTTGTCTGTTTCTCGTTTAGAAACATTTTATGCGGACCATTACGCGCATTTTCTGCAGTACGGTTTACGCTTAAGAGAAAGAGACGTGTTCGGACTATCACCAGCAGGAACAGGAGAATTTTTCCATGATGCTTTAGATCAATTGTTTAAATCTCTTTTGAGCCGCGATCTGCGTTTCCATGAATTAGATCAGGAGACAGTGAATGCTATTACGAACGAAGTATTGGAGTCTCTCTACGGAAAGTCTAAATTCGCTATTTTATCAGCTTCTAACCGCATGAAGTTTATTCGCGACCAATTAGGCCAAACGGTTAGAAGGATGGCTTGGGCCCTCGGCAATCAAAGCAGAAGAACAAATATGAGAAATGTCCAGACAGAAGTGCTCTTTGGGCAACTAGCGAACCAAAAAGGAATCGAAGGACTGTCTTTTCCATTAAATAACGGAGGAAAATTATACATTCGCGGTAAAATCGACCGTGTAGATACCGTAGAAATCGACCATCAGCACTACCTTAGCGTTGTAGATTATAAATCAAGTGCTCATGCCTTTAACTACCAAGATGCCTATTATGGATTAGCGATGCAAATGATTACCTATTTGGACACGGCGATTGCAAATGCACCTCAACTCATTGGTCATGAAGCAAAACCAGCAGGGGCTTTTTATCTGCACGTTAAAAATCCCTTCATCAAAGGCGATAAACTGGTAGATGAACAAGCTTATACCAATGAACTGTTGAAACAGTTCAAATTGGATGGCCTTTTATTAGAAGAAGAAGACTTGCTATTGGCGTTAGATCCGACTATTGAGCCGTCGACTGCTTCTTTCATTTATCCATTTAACCAATTGAAAAATGAAACACTTAAATCACGAAAATTTGTCACTCTTGATGAAATGGCCGCTTTACGAAAACACAATCAGAAATTGATTTTGGACGCTGGAAACAAAATCATGGATGGCGTTACCACGCTCAATCCTTTTTATGAAAAACGGCAATTTATTTCTTCAGTTAATGGCGAATTACGAGCTGTTTCTCAATTTGATGCGATGCTTCCTGAAAACAATTATCGTCGAATGGAAAAATTATCGCGTGAAGAAATTCTAGAAAAAATGCAGCATGAGGAAGAGGAGGAAGAAGAATGAGTCTTATTCCAATCAAACCGGAAAACAGCCGCTTTACAGATGGCCAATGGCAAGCTATTTATGAAGCGGGGCACAATATTCTGGTCTCTGCTTCTGCTGGTTCAGGAAAAACAACGGTTTTAGTCCAGCGGGTGATTGAAAAAATCAAAGCAGGAACAAATGTTGATGAGTTGTTGATCGTAACTTACACTGAAGCAGCAGCCAGAGAAATGAAAGAACGCATACAAACGGCGATTCAGCAAGCTGTTACTAACGAAAGCGAGCCGGATGAAAAACGACATTTGATTCGTCAATTATCTCTATTATCACAAGCATCGATCAGTACCTTGCATGCGTTTTGTTTACAAGTGATTCGACGCTATTATTATCTAATTGATTTAGATCCTGTTTTTCGTTTGTTAACAGATGAAACAGAAATCCTCCTATTGAAAGAAGACGTTTGGGAAGAGGTCAGAGAAGAGCTTTATGGGGAAGAAACGAGCTTTTTTAAAGAATTAGCTGGTGCGTACTCCAATGACCGAAGCGACGCGGGTCTAACGGAATTGATTTTTTCTTTGTATGAGTTTTCTAGAGCCAATCCTAATCCTGCTGAGTGGCTGGAACGCTTATCCGAATTATATACAGTAGACCAAACTTCTTTTGGTGATGACATATTGTACCAAGAGTTATTAAAACCTCAAATATCAGATATTCTAGTAAGTTTAATTGAACTTTCTGAAACTGCAGAAAAATTAGGGGAAGGTACAGAGGAGCTAAGCACTCAAACTGAAATTGTTGCGCGTGAAGCCGCACACTTGAAAGAGCTAATAACATTTATTCAAGAAGATAATTATGAAGCAGCTTATCAAACGGTTCAAGCTTTTGAATTTGTTCGTTGGAAAGCCGTCAAAAAAGCAACGGATGAAGCGATAAAAGAAGTTGGCAGCGACATGAAAGAATTGCGTGACCAAGTAAAAAAACGGTACAGCGAAATGCAGCTTTCTTATTTTACCACACCTCTGGAGAAGCAGATCGACATCATGAAACAAGCAGCACCGCTTGTTGATGAAATGGCGCGTGTTACAAATGTCTTTACAGAAGCTTATCGCGCTCGTAAAAGCGAACGGAACTTGTTGGATTTCAATGACTTGGAACATTTAACTTTACAGATCCTGGCCCGCTATGAGAATGGTCAGTGGTCAGCGACCGAAGCCTCACAGCATTACAAAGAGAAATTCAAAGAAGTGATGGTTGATGAATACCAAGATATCAATCAATTACAAGAAAATATTTTGCATTGGCTTGTACAAGATCTTTCACAAGCCGGCAATCTATTTATGGTTGGCGATGTGAAACAATCGATTTATTCTTTTCGTTTAGCCGATCCAGGTTTATTCTTATCAAAATATGAACGATATGGTCAGCAAGAAGGCGGAGAACGGATTATTTTAGCCGAGAATTTCCGTTCTCGGGGAGAAGTACTCCAGTTCACCAATTTCATATTTGAACAATTGATGGATAAAGCTGTGGGGCAGATGGACTATGACGAATCAGCCAAACTTATCCAAGGGTTTACAGCATTTCCTGAAATGAATCAGCATGAAACAGAACTGCTGATTTACGAAAAAGGAATAGATACCCCCGAAGAAACCGAAGAAGAACCATTGGAGTGGGATATGCGGATCGATGATAAAACAGAAGGTGAGTTACTGATGGTTGGCCAAAAGATTCAACAATTGATTCGAGAAGAGTTTCCAATTTACGATAAAAAAACCAAGATGAATCGGCCCATTCGTTATCAAGATATCGTTTTACTCACACCCACTAAAAAAAATAATTTAGTCTTGCTGGAGATTTTTAAACAGCTTGCCATTCCGTTACAAGTCAACGACACACAAAATTACTTCCAAACAACCGAGATCACCATCATGATGTCATTATTAAAAGTAATTGATAATCCTTACCAAGATATTCCGTTAGCTGCTGTATTGCGTTCGCCGATTGTTGGCTTAAATGAAAATGAATTAGCTTCCATTCGCATCAGCCAAAAAACAGGCGACTATTATGAAGCACTGTTGGCTTTCCATGCCAGCTATTCCGGATCAGATAAAGCCAGCCGATTTACGACTGTGCTTTACCACAAAGTTCAAGTCTTTTTAAATCGTTTAACGAAATGGCGTGAAGAAGCCCGCAGAAACCATTTAGTAGATTTGATTTGGTCTATTTATGAAGATACTCATTTTCTGGACTATGTCAGCGGTATGAGCTCAGGAAAACAGCGGAAAGCTAATTTACATGCTTTATATGAACGTGCAGCCAGTTATGAAAAAACCAGCTTTAAAGGACTCTTCCAATTTGTCCGCTTTATCGAAAAAATGCAAGACAAAGATAAAGATCTAGCTGAACCAACCGCCATCACTACCGATGAAGATGCGGTTCGCGTAATGACGATCCACGCAAGCAAGGGGTTAGAATTTCCGGTTGTGTTTGTGCTGGATCTGACTAAACGGTTTAATTTACAAGACATCCGCAAAGGGTATTTGTTCAATGAAGAATACGGGGTCGGAACAGACTTTAAAGACCTAGAACGCCGTATCCGATACCAAACACTGCCAGAGATCGCCTTAAAAGTTGAAAAGAAAAACAAATTGTTGTCAGAAGAAATGCGAAAATTGTATGTAGCTCTGACAAGAGCTGAAGAAAAGCTGTTTTTAGTCGGTTCCTACAAAAATGAAGAAGCGGCTTGGAAAGAGTGGGGGGTCGTCGCTGCTCACCAAGCAACTGTTCTGCCAAACGATATACGGTTTACTGCTAACAGTTTAATGAAGTGGGTGGGCTTAGCATTAGTCCGGCATCCAGACAGTCAAAATGATTACTTGTCTGTCACTGCTAAAAATGGCTCGATCAGCCAGCATTCGGTTAAATTTTCCATTCATTTCTATAATGAAACGATGATCCAACAACAAATGATTCAACAAGATCTAGTACCTGATGAACAGTGGATCGAAAAATTAGATACAGCTATTTCAAAAAATGAACAAACAAAACAAGAGTATCCATTATTAAACGAAGCCATCGCTTTAATGGATTACCAATACCGCTATGAAAGTGCAACGCATACCACCAGTTACCAATCCGTTTCTGAAATCAAACGCTTGTTCGAAGAACCGGACGATGGTCAAATGGTTAAAATTGATATCAATCAGCCGCGGAATCAAAATCGTTATATAGAAGATACCTTGGCCCGGCCAAATTTCATGGCTGAAATGACTGCACCTACCAGTGCAGAAATCGGCACCGGCACTCACCTTGTGATGCAGTCGATTGATTTGAGCGTTCCAGTAACAGCGGAGACAGTCAATGAGTTGATTGCAGACTTGATCAGACGGGGAATGCTGCAGCACGAAATTGCTGAAAAAATTGAAGTTGAAAACATCTTACGCTTCTTCCAAACAACTATTGGGCAATTGTTGCTGGCTCATCCGAATCATGTGCATAGAGAAGCGCCTTTTTCATTGCTGTTAGCAGCAGAAACTATTTTTACGGATTTAGAAGAAACAGCAGAAGATAAAATTCTGGTCCATGGTATCGTTGATGGGTATCTTGAATTTGATAAGGAACTGATCCTTTTTGATTATAAAACCGATCAAGTAGCTCGTTACGGTCGCGATGCTGGAGAAAAAATGTTAGAAAAGTACAAAGGGCAAATGAATCTTTATCAAATGGCTTTGGAATCTATTTTAGATAAGCCGGTTACGGCAGCCTATCTGTGTTTATTAGCGAGTGGTGAAATCATCACTATTTGATTCTTCCTAAAGAAAAAACCACTCATCGAAAATAATTTCGATGAGTGGTTTTTTTAATTAAAATTGTAGTTAACGCCAGGGGTATAGGTATTGTTTGCATCCCATAATAAGAATTCATCTACACCGGCTTCATGCAACGCTTTGACTTGATCTTCTACTTGCGGTGCGCCGTAATTCATATAATTTCCAGCACCTAAATAAGAAGCTGTAAAGTCTTGCAACCATGGTCGTGATTGTGGTGGCGTATCTAAACCGCCTAACAGTTCGTTCTCAACTTTCATGTATTCAGAGACTAGCTTGTAAGGTTCTAAATCAGGTTTTCCAATACCAAAATACGAGCCCCAGTGACTTGGGTAAATCATTGAAGAAATAACATCAACGTTTTCCGATATTTTACTGAAGTTTTGGCCAATACCAGGAGCTTCCGGTACGGTAGCAGCATAACCAAAAATATCGACAGAAACTTCAACACCATAAGGTTTTAGTTCTTCACGAGCGTATTTGACAAAGTCAGTGACGGCTTCAACACGTTGTTGAACTTCATCCAAGTTCTTCGTATCGTAATCTCCGTGTGTGTAATCTAAAGAATCGCTTTGAGTCTCAAAACCTTCTGGGAACCGCACGTAATCAAATTGGATTTCTTTGAATCCCATTTTAGCCGCTTGTTTAGCGACTTCAACGTTGTAGTCCCAAACTTCTTTAGAGAAGGGGTTGACAAAAGCATCGCCATTGCTGTTTTTCCAAACACTGCCATCTGCACGTTTAAAAGAGAGGTCTGGTCTAGCTTCGGCAAGCAACGTGTCTTTAAAGACAACAATACGCCCGATTGGATAAATTTCATCTTTTTCTAACTGCTTCAACATAGCTTGTGGATCGGTTACGTAATCTTGTGTACTTTGTTGGACGATTTCATTTTCAGAACCAATATCCATGGTCATGCTTCCTTCATCATCTTTAACATCGATGACCATTGAGTTCAAACCACTGGATTTGACAAAATCCGTCAATTCAGCCATTTTATCTGTTCCGCCAGCTGAATAAGCTGTTACGTAGATGCCTTTAACGCCTTTTTCAGGATAAGGGATGTCAATTCCTGAATCGTAAGCAAATTGCGCCGGAAATTTTTCTGGAATGCTTAATAAAGGCTGATCATTGATTGCGATGGGTTCTTTTTGTTCCGTTTCCTCTGCTTGTACCGCAAAAGGCATGCTTAGGAAGAAGGCTGCACTTAATAGAAGTGTTCCTATCCATTTTTTATTGTTTTTCATTCGTTTGGTACCTCTCTTTCTGGTGATTCAAGTAAAGCAGGGTCGACCCAAGTATAGCCTTGATCTTTTAGACCTTCTGCAATGTCGACAGCTGCTTCATTGGTCCAAGTACGGTCATGCATCAACAAATTAGCTCCATCGTTTAAGTATTCAGTATGTAGCATAATATCGGTTAAAGCTGTTGCATCTTGATAATCGGCTTCCCAATCATAGCCATAGGTCCAAGTCATAGAAACCATTTTTTCTTCAGCCATTATTTCGTCTGTTGTATCCGTTGTGATACCAAATGGAGCACGGAAGAAACGAGGTTTTATACCGATAGCATCATAGATCAAATCGTTGGTTTCCAAAATTTCTTTCCGTTCTTCTTCAGGACTAAGCGTGCTTAAGTCAGGGTGAGTTTGAGTATGGTTCCCGATTTCAAAGCCCATATCATAAATTTCTTTCAATTTTTCTTTTCCTTCATCAGACTCGATGAACATCCCATTAATAAAGAAAATAGCGGGAGCGCCAATGTCTTTTAACTTGGTTGCAATTTCAACAGCATGCTCATCAGGAGCATCATCAAAGGTCAATAAAACGACTTTTGATTCATCATCGGCATTGATCGGTTCAATCACAGAATTCGCTGGATTTACACGGTATTTGTATGCGGCAGGCTGTTCTTCACTTTCTTTTACTGCTTCTTCAGAAGAGGTTTGTGATTCGCTCGTAGAATTAGCTGTTTCCGAACTAGATTGCATGGACTGGGTAAGTGCAGAGTCAGATGAGCTTTCTTTTGCGGATGAAGAATCGCTAGTTTGGCAGCCACTTAAAATCAAGGCGCTCATCAACGTTAACCCCATAATTGTTTGTTTCATTTTAGTATCACTCCTATAAGTTGTCGTTTATTTAGATGAATCGTTGACAGATTGTACAGCTTTTTCTGCTTCATTGCGTTGTTTATCCAATGCTTTAAATTGTTCATTTAGTTGTTGCAAAAGCTCTTTTGTTTTAGCGTCTTGTTCATTTAGTTTAGTGATGCCGTCTGTTAATGTTTCGTAGGTAGCATCTTCAGCAGCAAGCGATTTAAAATACTCTTCTTCTTCGGATAATGATTTTTCATACTGGGTTGAATAAGTATCGAGAGAGTCGGTAAGGGTTCCCATTTCTTTAGTCAAAGCATCTATTTGCTCTTTGGGTACTTTATCACCATCATTTTCGGACAAATCCTTTTGAATGGTTTCTATTTCAGAGTTGGCTTCTTTAATAGTCGTTAGAGAAGTTGTGCGTGCTTCGATATTTTCAAAAACAGGAGAGCTGCCGTCTGAAAATTGGCTGGAGCTATTATCCTCAGCTAGACTGTCTTCAAACATTTTTTGTAAAGCTTTTTCTTGTTCTGTTATAGCATTTAACTCAGTCAGTACCGTTTTTTCTTCTGGTTCAATGGCTTCAATGCTTTTTGTAGCATCAGCAATTCCATCATTGGCGCAACCAGCTAAAAATAAAGACGTCGCTAAGGCATAAACCGTTTTGGATCGTTTCTTCATAAATATAAATCTCCTTTTATTATGTAGTCTATTGTCTTTACCACTGATTTTTAACCATCATTATGTAGTAAGAACATGCTTATTCTTATCCAACACCGTTACATAAGAACTCTATCAGTATATCAAAAGTAGGAATGTTACCCAAGAGATAACTCTTGTTTTCAGTATATTCCTTACGATTGAATAAAAAATTCCGTAAAAACAATCGTTTGTCTTTTCAAAAGCTGCTTTGAATTATATGAAGAGTGTAGGCAGGCTTGATAAAAAAGCAAAAAAAATAATCCACATCCATTAAATGGAGGGATTTTAAAAAAAAGATAAAATAGACTGCAACTCTCATGGACGAATTGCTCAGTCTATTTATGCAATAGAATATAAACTTTTTTTAGCCGTTTCTTTGTTCGCGTACACTTGAAATTCACCAGCGTTGTAGCCGATTTCCAAGCCATTTTGATAATCTGAAGAATGAGCGTCAACAATGATGTAACGCATCAATACACGATTTTCGCTATCTTCTAAGTCTAAAGCCAACGGGTAATCATCATTTTTAAACAATAAACCTTTGATTTGCCAAACTTTTTCAATGGTTGCTTGATTCATAATAAATTCATCTCCTTTCTTTAACCTTTTACTATTTTACTCCTTTTTTATTTAAAAGCCAATAAAAAAGCTTAGAGATTTGTAAACCTTTCATTCTTCAACAAAATAAAAAACTATCACTTGGCTAGCATATCATGTAAAATGGGAGAAGACTAGATTTAGAAGATTATAAACAAAGCGAGGTACACCTATGTTTTTATATTATGTTTTAGCTGCTGTCATTATTGGCGTTGACCAATGGACAAAGTATTTGACTGTAGCCCATATTGATTTATATGAGGTCGTCGAAGTTATTCCAGGTGTTTTATCATGGATGTACATTCGGAATACCGGCGCAGCTTGGAGTATTTTAGAAGGAAAAATGTGGTTTTTCTATCTGGTAACCATTGTCGTCGTCGGAGTAGTGGTCGTTTATTTACAAAAATATGGAAAGAATAGCCGTTTGCTGTCGATCGCATTGGCTTTTATTTTGGCCGGATCCATTGGCAACTTTATCGATCGCCTGCGTGTCGAATACGTTATCGATATGGTTCGTCTAGAATTTATTAACTTTCCAATCTTTAATGTCGCGGACATGGCATTGAGCATCGGTGTCGTACTGATGATCCTTTATGTCTTTCTCGATGAAAAAAAACAAAAAAAGAACAGTCCAGGTTAAACGCTTATGTCAAACCTGATCATTAAAAAGGAGTTTTTGTATGTCTCAAGCATATCAGTTTACAATAGAAAATGAAAAAGGGCGATTAGACAAAGTTCTTGTCGAATTGCTGCCTGACAAAACACGTTCCCATGTTCAGCAATGGATTAAAGAAGGAGATGTTTTGGTCAATAACGCTTCGACGAAGCCAAATTATCAAGTCCAACCAGGGGATGCCATCACGATCACTGAGCCAGAGCTTGTCCCTTTAGACGTTCAAGCTGAAAATATCCCTCTTGATATCGTTTATGAAGATAAAGATGTCGTAGTGGTCAACAAACCACAAGGATTAGTCGTACATCCTTCCGCTGGTCACCAAACAGGTACACTAGTAAATGCGTTGATGTATCAAGTAAAAGATTTATCTGGAATCAACGGAACCATCCGTCCGGGTATCGTACACCGAATCGATAAAGACACAAGCGGCTTATTGATGGTTGCTAAAAATGATTTTGCTCATGAAAAACTAGCAGCTCAGCTGAAAGACCGCACTTCTTTAAGAGAATACATCGCTTTAGTCCATGGTGTAATACCCCATGACAAAGGTACGATAGATGCTCCTTTAGGTCGTTCAAAAGCAGACCGTAAAAAACAAGATATCATCCAAGACGGGCGTCCGGCAGTGACCCATTTCCGCGTTTTAGAACGGTTTAAAGATTTCACCCTTGTTTCGTTGAAATTAGAAACAGGCCGAACGCATCAAATTAGAGTGCATATGAAATACATTGGTTATCCATTGGCAGGAGATCCTATCTATGGTCCGCGAAAAACGTTAGCAGGAAATGGCCAATTTTTACATGCTAAAGTCCTTGGATTTAAGCATCCGCGTACTGGGGAATTTTTAACTTTTGAAGCACCTTTACCTGCATTGTTTGAAGAAACTCTTGCTGAGTTAAGAGAAAACCGTTGACTTTTCATGCGGGACACGGTAAAGTCTTTGGAGATAGAAAAACAAGTAATCCTTTAATCCTAGTCCTGTGAGACTAAGAAGGAGCAGACACGTATGAGCGAAGACTAGCTAGTTTTTAAAACAGTCAACCTCAAAATGCCCTCTTACTCAATAGGTAAGAGGGCATTTTTTATCGCTAAACAGAAAAAATTAATTATACGCTGGTACTGAAGGAGGAGTAAAGGACATTGATTAAATCTGAAGTAGAAGTAGTAGATGAAAATGCTATGAAACGTGCTTTGACACGGATCACATATGAAATTATTGAACAAAATAAAGGTATTGAAAACTTGATACTGGTCGGCATCAAAACACGAGGCATTTACCTTGCTAAGCGGATCGCTGAACGAATGCAGCAACTTGAAGGAGTGGCGGTACCAGTAGGTGAATTAGACATTTCGTTGTACCGCGACGATGTCCACACTAGTGAGGACCGCGAACCTGAAGTCAAAGGAACGGATATTCCTGTTTCTATTGAAGGCAAGCAAGTCATTTTAATTGACGATGTTTTGTATACAGGCCGTACGATCCGGGCAGCATTAGATGCTTTAATGGATATCGGACGTCCTGGGAAGATCTCATTAGCCGTCTTAGTCGATCGAGGACATCGAGAATTGCCGATTCGCGCTGATTTTGTAGGAAAGAACATCCCAACATCATTGGAAGAACAAATCAAAGTCGCGGTCGAAGAAATCGATGGGGCAGATCACGTGATGATTCAGAAATTAACTTAAACCAAAGTGAAACTTTAATTGAGTCCAGAGAGACACAAAAGGTCACGACTATAAACCAGCAAGCTGGGAGCCGTCTGCTCCTATACTGTTGGGCTATTATCGAACCTAAAGGTCTCTAAGATCTTTAGGTTCTTTTTATTTGCCCTCAGCAACCACCAAACACTAAGCAGTGAGGCATAATAGAGAACCGGCTCAAATCTACCTAAGACAATTAAACTGAATTCAAGGGCTTTAAGGAACTAACCGGTTACTGAAGTACAAAAAACAAGGGGGACTATAAAATGGGTGGAGTCATCGAAAGCATTCAATTAGAACATTTTGTTTCAGTCGAAGCATTAACGAACGAAGAAGTACTAGCTCTGATCGGTCGTGCTGGTGAATTTAAAAAAGGAGTTCATCCTTCGTATGACGATAAGAAATATGCTGTTAACCTGTTTTTTGAAAACAGTACACGGACACATAAAAGTTTTGAAATGGCTGAAAATAAAATGGGAATCAAAGTCATCGATTTTGAACCTTCGACAAGCAGTGTAACAAAAGGAGAGAGCTTATACGATACCGTACTGACGATGTCAGCTATTGGAGTAGATGTCGCGGTTATTCGCCACCCATCAGAGGCTTTCTATTCTGAATTGATCGCTAGTCCTACGATTACCTGTTCAATCATCAATGGCGGCGATGGTGCAGGACAACACCCGAGTCAATGCCTGTTAGATTTAATGACGATTTATGAAGAGTTTGGTTATTTTGAAGGTCTAAAAGTTGCAATTGTTGGCGATTTAACTCATTCTCGAGTTGCGCGATCAAACATGCAGATGTTGAAACGCCTTGGAGCTACACTATACTTCTCCGGTCCGCCTGAATGGTACGATGAATCGTTTGATCAATATGGACAATACGTTCCAATGGATGACCTGATCAAAATAGTTGACGTGATGATGTTGCTGCGCATTCAACATGAGCGGCATGAAACGTACGGAAACTTTTCTAAACCTGCTTATCTAACAATGTACGGCTTAACAGAAAGCAGAGAAAGCAAGATGCTGGACCACGCCATTATTATGCACCCTGCTCCGGTTAACCGCGATGTTGAACTGCAAAGTACTTTACTGGAATGTCCACGGGCGCGAATCGTGGCTCAAATGGCTAATGGCGTCTTTACAAGAATGGCCATCTTAGAAGCAGTATTGGCTGGTCAAAAAGGGTAGAATAGTATTGAATAGAAATAAAGAAAGCTAATGAGGGATAAAAATGACACTATGGATCAAAAATGCAACCACGATAGATCAACAAGGGAATCTTAACTTAACCGAACTAGTGATTAAAGAAGACAAGATTGCTGCAATAGGGGATGATGTAGCTTCTTTAATCAAAGGGAAAACAGAACCGGAGAACATCATTGATGCTAAAGGAGCTTTACTGACTCCGGGTCTGATCGATGTTCATGTTCATTTAAGAGAACCAGGTTTTTCTTACAAAGAAACCATTAAAACAGGTACGGAGGCAGCGGCAAGAGGCGGATTCACTACCATTTGCGCAATGCCAAACGTAAACCCGGAACCGGATACGCCTGAAAAAATGCTGGCTCTTCAGGAAAAAAATAAAGCGGATGCGGTTATCAAAGTATTACAATACGCTCCAATTACTAAAGGGCTGCGCAGCGATCATTTAACCGATCAAAAAGCTTTAATTGCTGCAGGAGCATTTGCCTTCACCAATGATGGAGTCGGAGTGCAATCAGCTGGTACCATGTATTTAGCAATGAAAGAAGCCGCTAAAAATAATGTAGCGATCGTGGCCCATACAGAAGATGATTCTTTATTGTTTGGCGGCGTGATGCACGAAGGCAAGCGTTCACGTGAACTGGGTTTGCCAGGGATCTTAAACATCACTGAAGCGAGCCAAATTGCACGTGACGTTTTGATCAGTGAGGCAACTGGAGCGCATTACCACGTTTGTCATGTTTCAACAAAAGAAAGTGTCCGAGTTATCCGCGATGCCAAGAAAGCCGGCATCCATGTAACGGCTGAAGTCGCGCCTCATCACTTGATTCTGACAGAAGAGGATATTCCTGGAGATACTAGTCTGTATAAAATGAATCCTCCTTTAAGAAGCAAAGAAGACCGTGCGGCTTTAATTAAAGGTTTACTTGATGGTACAATTGATATGATCGCTACAGATCATGCACCGCACAGCAAAGAAGAAAAAGAAGGCAGCATGATTGGATCTCCATTTGGGATCGTCGGAAGCGAAACAGCCTTTTCTTTACTTTATACACACTTGGTTGAAACAGGCATTTTCACATTGAAACAAGTGGTTGACTGGTTAACCGTTCAACCGGCCAAAATATTCAACTTGGATAGCGGTATTTTAGCGGTTGGCAAACAAGCTGATTTAGCCTTGTTTGATTTAACTACTGCCAAAGACATTCGAGAAGAAGACTTTTTGTCGCTGTCAGCCAATACACCTTTTATTGGCTGGAAAGTAAAAGGCACGACTGTTATGACGATCGCAGATGGAAAGATTGTATATGAGGAGGTAATTTAAGGATGGATCGTTTACTAATTTTAGAAGACGGCACTATCTTTAAAGGCAAAGGATTCGGTTCTTTGATTGATACGATTGGGGAAGTTGTTTTTACAACGGGAATGACCGGCTACCAAGAAACGATAACCGATCCTTCTTACAACGGTCAAATTTTAGTTTTTGCTAATCCTTTAGTGGGCAATACCGGCATAAACCGAGATGACTATGAATCCATCGAATCGATTTGTAAAGCAGTTATTGTCAAAGAATTTGCCCGTGTTCCAGCTAACTGGCGCAGTCAAATGAACTTGGATGAATTTTTAAAAATCAAAAAAATACCCGGGATTTCGGGTATCGATACGCGGAGACTAACACGTCACATTCGT
The DNA here is from genome assembly GCF_016653495.1 of Carnobacterium sp. CS13. Taxonomy (NCBI): domain Bacteria; kingdom Bacillati; phylum Bacillota; class Bacilli; order Lactobacillales; family Carnobacteriaceae; genus Carnobacterium; species Carnobacterium sp. CS13. The sequence goes on from NZ_CP067364.1 coordinate 1,287,963, forward strand.
GAATCCGGCATTATGCGCGGTATGTTAATCGACGCTCAAGATGACTTAGTTCATGCGTTTGACCAGTTAAGAGCAACGGTCTTGCCTAGCAACCAGGTATCGCAAGTCTCGGCTAGCCGTTCTTATGCTAGTCCAGGAGTAGGAAGAAATATCATTGTGATCGACTTTGGTTTAAAACACAGTCTTTTAAAAGAATTAAACAAACGCAATTGCCATGTTGTCGTTTTACCTTATGATACAACAGGAGAAACCATTTTAAACTTGGCTCCGGACGGGGTCATGTTGAGCAACGGCCCAGGTGATCCAAATGATTTGCCGCAAGCTCTTAAAATGGTTCAAGAGTTGCAAGGTACGGTTCCTATTTTCGGGATTGGTCTGGGCCACCAACTGATCGCGCTTGCTAATGGAGCTAAAATCAGCAAATTGAAAGTAGGTCATCATGGTTTTAATTACGCTGTAAGGGAAGAGGCAACTGGTCGAGTTGATTTCACTTCACAAAACCATCGCTTTGCATTAGAAAAAGAAACACTCGATGTTGATCAATGGATCATCACTCATACAGAAATTAAAGACAGCGCTATAGCCGGAATAAAACACCGCTACCAGCCTGTTTTCAGCACTTTGTTTCAGCCTAACGCAACACCGGGGCCGCATGACGCTGTTCATCTATTCGATCAGTTTATGGAAATGATCGATGGTTGGAAGGAGGCAAGAGAGCATGATCAACAAGGCGAAAGCTAAAAAAGTTCTAGTGATTGGATCAACTCCAAGCGACAGTGATTCCTCAGCTAATGTGGATTACGGAACAGCCCAAATCATTCTCTCTTTAAAAGAGATCGGCTATGAAGTTATTCTGGTTGATTCGAATCCAACCGCATTGGCAACAAATAAAGATAGAGCGGATAAAGTTTACATCGAACCTCTGACCGTTGATTTTGTTTCACAAATCATTCGAAAAGAACGGCCAAATGAAATCTTTCCTGTCTTACACAACTCTTTAAGTTTTTATCTGATGGAAGAGTTGGCTCATTCAGGACTGTTAGAAGAACTGCACATCAAGGTACTGGGAACAAGCCAACAGACCATTCAAAAAATTAAACAGCCCGAAACTTTTCGGAAATGGATGCAGACCCTCAAAGAACCAACACGAGCAGGACAAGGCGTTTACTCACAGACAGAAGCCTTGGGTTTTGCTGAAAAAGAAGGCTTTCCGCTGCTTATTCAGTCTCAGACCCCTACTGGCGAATGGGTACAAGAATGGTGTTCTACTAATGAAAAGGTAAAAAAAGTAGCAGCTGCTCATTTTCTTTTATCGCCGCACACCCCTATTTTTATTGAAACGGGTCTGACCGGTTATAAATTGATTCAATTTGAAGTATTGCGGGATAAAAAAGATCAGGCTTTAGTTGTTTCTACGTCAGAGAATTTGAAGACAGATGAATCCGATCAAAAAACTATGATCATGATCACCCCTAGCCAAACATTGACGGATCTTGATTACCAATTACTCCGTGATGCAGCATTAACGATTGTCCGCGGATTAGAGATCGAAGGAGGATGTACGATCCAGTTCGCTTTTCATCCAAACCGTTTTATGTATTATGTGACTAAAATAGATCCTGGTTTTACTCGTTCAACTCTTTTAGTCAGCAAAGCAACAGGGTATCCAATCATCAAATTGTCTGTTAAACTAGCTGCCGGTTTAACGTTAGATACATTAAAAAATCCGTTTAATGAAACGGCTTATCTCGAATACGAACCTACGTTGGACTACATTACTACCTATATTTCGAATTGGTCTAATGGGACATCTGTAAAAAGAAACTCTCCTAAAAAACAAATTACCGGAGAAGCAATGGCTATTGGCCGAACACTTGAAGAATCGATTTTGAAAGCTTTTCGTTCTTTGGATACAGCAGATGGCGTAACGTTACTGAAAACAGCCACTCACAGTAACGACGAAGAAATAGCAGAGCACCTACTGCATGCTCAGTATGATCATCTCGCTTATTTACTCGAAGCTCTTCGCCGCGGATACACGATTGAAGAGTTAAGCGAGGTAACAAAAATCGAGTTGTTTTTCTTAGATAAATTAGCCCATATCATTGAGATCGAGCACGAGCTCGAACGTCACCCTAGTGATCTTACTGCATTAAGAAGTGCTAAAGAATATGGATTTTCTGATTCAGCTATTGCTGCACTATGGAAAACAACCGCTGACGAAGTAAATAGATTGCGTAATGCACATGATATCGTTCCTGTTTATAAAGCTATTGATAGCTCGGCGGGAGAAATCGCTGCACAATCCACATGTTTTTATAGTACGTATGAAGAAGAAAATGAAAGTACGGCAATCGGTAAAAAGTCCATTTTACTTTTAACTGCCAGCACAGGCATGAACGATCCAAGAAGAGGATACGATAGCGCTCTTTTACAAGCCATAACGGCTATCCAAGAAGCTGGCTATGAAGCAATCTTATTAAACAGCCATCCAGCATCTCTTTCAACGGATTTTTCTGTCCAGGCTAAAACGTATTTGGTCCCGTCAACGGTGGAAGATATCGTACAGGTAGTTCAGTTGGAAAAACCTATAGGCGTGATGGTTCAATTTGGAGGCCCAGAGGCACTTGAATTGTCTAAAGCGTTAACTCCTTTAGAAATCCCTGTCTTGGACGCTGTCCCGTCGTATTTAGTCAGCAAAGAGGCAGAGAATGACGGGATGATCGAACTTATTCAACCGTTGCTGGCAGAATTGGCTATCCCATATGCTGCACCGGAGAATCAGGCAATGGCTGATGAACAAATCGAAGTCATCAGTATTTCTGATGGAGAAAGAGTACTATTTCCAGGGTTGATCGAACACATTGGACACCTGAATGGAGTAGGGACAGAGCCCGTGATGGTTCATCCTACACAAACTCTTTCTGAACAAAAACAGCAGAAAATCAAAGAATATGCCGCTCGTCTAGCACTTGCTTTAAAATGGACGGGCATCACCACTATGTATTTCACGATTCAGCAAGAAAACATCCAGTTTCTTAATCTAACACTAGGGACAACTCAAACGATTCCTTTTTTAAGCAAAGCAACGGGTTTCCCTATCATTCCGACGGCCGTTCAAGTTCTCTTGGGTAACTCTTTAGCAGCTCAATTAGATTTAAAAGAAAACACACAAACAATAAGCCCCGCCGTTTATGTAAAAGCCCCTGTTTATTCATTTTCATCAGAACCTGAAATAGACTGGATGGGGGAAGTTATGGGATCTGATCGAACGTTAGGCAAGGCAATATTTAAAACCTTTGAAGCCGCCCAAGTTCATTTGTCAGAATTTGGTTCTATCCTTTTGCTGCTTTCCGAAAAAGATCAAGATCAAGCCGAAGAATTAACTAGGCGATTTCAGCAAATAGGATACCGTATGCTAACTACTCAACCATTAAGTCAACAATTAGCTGAAAAAGGTTTAGTAGTGACTGCGCTGGATCCATCTTTTGAGTCTATCGATAAAAGCAGTGCAAAAAGAATCAATAAAAAGGAAATTCAATTAGTGATCGACACTAGAGCATCTAAAACGAAAACAGTAAAAGAACAGTTGACCATTCGTCAAGCAGCGCATGAACAAAATATTCCTCTGCTTACTTCTATTACAACGATTTCAGCTGTATTAAATTTCTTGGAATTGCGCACGTTCACAACAAATCCGATTTAAGTTAGGAATCACATCAATGTAATCAATTTTTGGAGGGATCATATGAGTCGTTTAACAGTAACATTACCGGGATTGGATTTAAAAAATCCTATTATGCCGGCCAGCGGAACGTTTGGCTTTGGCGATCTATACATGGATCGCTACGATTATAGTGTCTTAGGAGCTCTGATCATCAAATCAACAACTGCAGAGCCGCGGATAGGAAACGCTGAGCCACGTTACCATCATTTAGAAAATGGAGTATTAAACGCAGTCGGTTTACGAAACCCAGGTGTAGATGTAATCGTAAATGAAAAATTACCAGCGTTAGAAAAATTTGACACGCCTATTATCGCAAGTGTAGCAGGAACGACGATTTCCGATTATGTAGCGGTAACAAAAAAACTCTGTCACTCACCAATTGTGAAAGCTCTTGAAATCAATCTGTCTTGTCCAAATGTAGCAGATGGAGGATTAACATTCGGTTCAAATCCTGAAGCTGTTTATCAGATGACAAAAGCAGTCAAATCAGTGGCTACTGTTCCAATTTATGTTAAATTAACACCTAATGTAACGGATATTACTGAAATTGCCAAAGCTGCTGAAGCAGGCGGAGCAGATGGCATCAGTATGATCAATACGCTTTTAGGAATGAGCATCGATTTAAAAACTAAACAGCCTTTTTTAGCCAATAAAACAGGAGGTTTATCAGGTTCAGCTATAAGCCCCATTGCTGTTCGAATGGTTTACCAAGTTTCTCGGGCTGTATCGATTCCAGTCATTGGGATGGGAGGCATCTCGACAGTCGATGATGTTCTTGAGATGCTGATGGCAGGTGCTAGCGCAGTAGCCATAGGGACAGCTAATTATAACAACCCTATGATTTGTAAAGAATTGATTGAAGCTTTACCAGATCGAATGGATGAACTAGGAATTACATCTATTGAGTCCTTGATCAAAGAAGTAAAGGCAGGCCAGAATAGTGAATACTAAACCAATTATTGCGTTAGATTTTTCAACAAGTGAAGAGATAAAACAGTTTTTAAGTCATTTTAAAGATGAATCATTATTTGTCAAAGTAGGGATGGAGCTCTATTATCAAAACGGTCCTGAAATCGTTAAGTACATGAAAGAACTAGGACATGAGATTTTTTTAGATTTGAAATTGCATGATATACCGAACACAGTCAAGCGTTCAATGAAAGGTTTGGCAGCTTTGGATATCGATATGATCAATGTGCATGCAGCTGGAGGAAGTGAAATGATGGAAGCTGCAATGGATGGTATTCTTGCAGGCACTCCAGCCGGCAGTATGCGGCCGGATTTAATTGCCGTCACTCAACTGACTTCTACTACACCCGAAGCTATGCGGAGAGAACAGCTGATCGAAGTACCTTTATTGCAAAGCGTTATCCATTACGCTCAATTGACTCAAACAGCCGGATTGGATGGAGTTGTTTGCTCTGCGTTAGAAGCACGGCTAATCAAAAAAAATACCGCTTCAGACTTTTTATGTGTCACACCTGGAATCCGACCTAGCGGCGAAGAAAAAGGCGATCAGAAACGGGTCGCTACACCAGCATCAGCTTATGAAGAAGGGGCCAGCCACATCGTGGTCGGGCGTCCCATTACATTGGCCCAAGATCCCGTAGCAGCTTATCACTTAATCAAAAATCAATGGAACGGAGACAACCATTAAATGACAATCGAAAAAACAATTGCAAAGCACTTATTAGATATTAAAGCAGTAAGTTTAAACCCAAATAATCCCTTTACTTGGGCAAGTGGAATGAAAAGCCCAATTTATTGCGATAACCGCATTACAATGGGGTATCCGGCGGTTAGAAAAGAAATCGCCCAAGATATGGCTGATTTGATTAGAGAAAATTACCCTTCCGTAGAAGTCATTGCCGGTACCGCTACAGCTGGAATTCCGCATGCGGCGTGGGTCGCTGAAGTATTGGATTTGCCTATGGTTTACATACGCAGTAAAGCAAAAGAACATGGTAAAGGCAATCAAATAGAAGGACGGTTAGTACCCGGTCAGAAAATGGTCGTGATCGAAGACTTGATCTCAACTGGCGGCAGTGTCATTGATGCTTGTGGAGCAGCCGCTAAAGAAGGGGCAGAGATTCTTGGAGTAGCTGCTATTTTCACTTATGAATTGCCAAAAGGATTAGAAAATTTCAAAAAACACGAAATTGCTTTAAAAACATTAACCAACTATACAACTTTAATTGAAGTTGCTTTAGAAACGAAAGCCATTGAACAAGAAGATGTCAGCATTTTAAAACAGTGGAAAAAAGATCCAGTGAATTGGAAAAAATAATATTGCTCAGCGAACACATTTGCTGAACTACTGAACGAAATAAAAAGAGAGTGAGATAAAAAGCGTTTAGACTCGAATCTTCTACCTCGCATCCCGTACCTAAGCAGCTAAAGCTGCAAGGGCTAAGGCAACTAGAGGGAATAAGCGCAGTATGGTCATAGACCATCGAGCATTATGTAGGAGCACACTGTAGGCTAGCGCCTAAGTGTATCGTGTTTGTACGTAGCTAAAGCTACAACTGCCATGATAAAGTGGACGTCGGGTCTGCTTTTTGGAACACGTTTTAGAATAAACATTCGGATATGCAAAGAGGATGAGACAAAAGTCTCATCCTCTTTTTTAATTTAATAGGTTACTAGAACCAATAAAACGATTTTTAGCTGCGCCTTGACCACAAATGAAGAGCAACAGAGCTGCTCCTGCTAACAGCAATAACGGACTATCCCAGCTATTCGTTACGTCATGCAAATACCCAAAGAGCATGGGTCCTATTGCAGCAAGCAGGTATCCAAAAGATTGAGCCATACCGGATAATTCTGCTGCTTGATGTGCGTTTTCGGTTCGTAAGCCAAAAAACATCATTGATAGGCCAAAAGCACATCCTCCACCAATACCAATCAAGATAATCCATAAAATAATTAAACCCGAACCGCCATAAAGCAATCCCAAAATGCCTGTTATTAATAAAATGGACGTTATGCTGACTAATAAACGTTGATCAGCCATACGACCAGCAACAAGGGGGATAATAAAAGTAAAAGGAAGCAAGGCCAGTTGCATCATGGAGAGTAGCAATCCTGACTGATCAGAACTTATTCCTTGTTGCATCAATATTTCAGGTAACCAAGCAATTAGGACATAGAACACCATCGATTGGAGGCCCATGAATAGAGTTACTTGCCAAGCTAATGGTGAACGCCATAAATTGGCTTTAGCTTGTGTGGGTTTGGTATATGTCTCGGACGTTTTTAGATAGTGCTGTTTTTTCATTTGCGGCAGCCAAAAGAAAATGGACAGAAAACTTAATATCCCCCAAATTCCTAAAGCTCCCTGCCAACCATAGCCTGATTTCATCATAATAGGGATGCTGATACCTGAAGCTATAGCTCCAAACAAATTCATTGAAATAGAATACACACCAGTCATTACCCCGATTTTTCCAGGAAATTCTCGTTTAATAAGACTAGGCAGCAAGACATTACACACAGAAATAGCGAGTCCTAGCATAGCTGTTCCAATATATAAATTAGCCGTACCAGAAATAGAACGCACGAGGATACCAAAGGTCAAAAAAATAATTGCGAATAAAATCATAAACTCTATACCAAATTTTCGTCCTAACTTAGGCACAAAAGGCGAAATAAAGGCGAAAGCGAGTAGAGGAAGTGTAGTAATCATACCAGCTAATGTATTCGATAATTGTAATTGATCTCTAATATGTCCAACCAACGGCCCGACTGAAGTTAAAGGAGCCCGTAGATTAGTCGCAATAAAAACGATGCCTAAAATCATCACCCATTCTTTTGATTGTTTCTTAACCTCTATGGTTGTTTTTATACGTTGGTCGGTATTAAATTGTTTTGGCAAATTCATCTTTATTCCTCCTGATAGTGCTCATAACTGAATAGGGTTAAATAGTTTTCTAGTTGCTACCATTCTAACAGTTACTTTCCAATACTTTTTCTTTTTGTATATTATAGTAAACAAAAAAACGAATACAATATACTATAATATACAACTAATGGTTTGTCTATTTAAATTTTTACTTTATTTAAAAAGCCCATAAAAAAAACACTCAATTATCCAGTAAGATAGATAATTGAGTGTTATGGTTTAGTAATAGATAAACTACTGATTTAAAAAAGAATTAGTTAATAAGGACCGTATTTCAATGAAATATGCAATACAACCACATCATTAGAGTTATTGCTGTAAGAATGCACACCATCAGCACGAAAACTAATCGAATCATACGAACTCAACGTATACGATTCCTCATTAATAACAATCTCAACCTCTCCTGACATCACTGTCACGATTTCAGTTGTATTCCAATGGTGCTTTTCTGGATGATATGAACTATTTTTCTGAAGGTAAGCACGATACATTTCAATTTCATTGCTTGTATTTTGAAAAATGGGTTCAATCATCCATGATTTTTGATCTCCCGAAATTCTCAATCCTTCTCCTGATCGAGATAGGTTCACTTCATTTTCTGTTGCAAACAACGTCATAAGAGGAATAGATAATCCTTTTGAAATTTTCCACAACATACCTAGGGTTGGGTTTGTCTCGCCGCGTTCAATATTTCCGAGCGTTAATTTACTTACATTGGTTAATTTAGATAATTCTTCGAGGCTTAACTGTCTTTCTTTTCTAAGCTTTCTTAATACTGCACCTACTTGCAATACAACTTGTTTTGGATCATCTGTTTCTATCTTCTAGACCTCCCTCGTTATAATTGCCAATCTTAACAAAAAAATGCTAAACTTTTAATTTATCGACTAACGTTTTATCCGGTGTTACAAAGACTGTCCGTTGTCCTTCGTAAATCACAAACCCTGGTTTAGCACCATTGGGTTTGCGTATTTTTTTAACTTCTACTAAATCCACTGGAACAGAAGCTGAGAGCTGCGATTTCGAGAAATAAGCGGCGATATTAGCAGCTTCCAAAATCGTTGTTTCAGAAGGATCGTTGCTTTGAATGATCACATGTGAGCCTGGAATATTTTTAGTATGCAACCAGATATCCGATTTCCTAGCTGTTTTCAAGGTCAATTGATCATTTTGTAAATTATTTTTTCCAACTAAAATAGAATCGCCATCACTCGATACGTACTTGTCAGGAGCACTAGCTTTTTGCCTTTTTTGTTTTTTCTTCGTTTTCTTTTTTAAATACCCTTGTTGAATCAATTCTTCTTTGATTTCAGCTATATCTTTAGGCGTTGCAAGTTCTAATTGTGTTGAAACAGAATCCAGATAATCAATTTCTTCGTTGGTCAATCGAATTTGTTCGGTAACAAAAATAATCGCATTTTTTAATTTTTGGTATTTCGAAAAATATTTTTGAGCATTCTGAGAAGGAGTACTTCTGGGATTTAAAGCAATGGTCATTGGCCGATCCTCATCATAGAAATTCGCTAATGTTGCTTCCGTTTGTCCTTTATGCAGCTCATGCAAGTAAGCAGTCAATACTTCGCCGCGGATTCGATAATCATCCGCTAATTCTGTTTCTGCCATTGTTTTTTCAAGTTTTTTTAATTTTTTCATATTTCGCTGCAATTCTGTCTGCACAACATGGATCAAGTCTGCTCCTTGCTGCTGAACACGGTCCTTTTCGGCCTTACTTTGATAATAGTGGTCTAAAAGAGTACTCAATGTTGGGTAACTCTCAGATTCTCCATTTAAACTAAGATAAGGGACCGGTGTAAAGAACGTTTTTTTCTTTACTTGTGTTAAAGTTGGCGCAGTTTTCCCCAGTCGAATCGTTTCAATAAAAGAATGCACAACTTCTGGAAATTTATCCAACTGTTCCTCGCTGCGGTAGACCAGTTCATTGGCTGTATCGGAGCCAAGTCCTTGATAGGCTTGTTGAAATTTTTTAGCTAACGGAAGATCAACAGGATTTTCAAGCACTTCAATTAGGGCTGAATTAGTCGTTTCAAATGGATTCAATTTGTCTTGGTGAGGAGGAGTGACATAGGTTGCACCCGGCATCACTGCTCGATACGTATTTTGACTAACAGGAACGTGTTTGATTGTATCCATGATTCGCTGCGTGTCTTGTTCAACTAAGAATAAATTACTGTGTCGCCCCATCAATTCAACGATGAGCATCATATTTTGAACATCGCCTAATTCATCACGGCTTTTAAATGTAAAGTGAATGATTCGATCGTTTCCAACTTGTTGAATATCTTCTAAAACAGCGCCTTCTAAGTGTTTCCGCATCACCATACAAAAATTAGGCGGGGAACTTGGATTTTCATATGGAATTTCAGTAAGCTGAATCCGAGCGTAACTAGGATGCGCAGACAGCAACAGCTTATGGTTTTTTCCATTCGCACGTATAACAAGTATAATCTCGTTTTTATAAGGTTGATGTACTTTGGATACTCGTCCATTGTTGAGCGCATATCTTAACTCGTCAACCATCGCATGGGTAAAGATACCATCAAATGACATGTTTTTCCCTTCTTTCTTTATAACTGATTGTTAAATAGCTATTTGTCTTTCTTTTTAAGTAAAAACAAACACAATTCATCGTTTTTATGATCGTGCTTTTAATTATAACATTTTTAATAAGAATGTATATGCATCAAGGAAATCACATAGAAATTTATTTTTAATATACAAAACAGTTGAAAAAAGTATTTAAAGAAAGGTAAAATACAACTAGTTACTATTTTTTGAAATAGGAAAGTCTAAGTTTAAAGGAGAAAATAAATGGAATGGTATTATGAAGGAGAACGAGGACCTGAGCACTGGAAAGACATCTGCCAAGCTTTCAAAACAGCAGAAGAAGGCAGTTTGCAATCTCCCATTCAATTAAGCGAGAAAGAGGTCACAGACAAAATCAGTCAACAGTCGTTAACGATTCGTTACCATACGACACGTTTTGAGACTTCTTTTTTTAACCATACAGTACATTTGAGACCATTATCAGGGGGAGAGTTGAACTCGATTTTTTTTAATCACAAAAGATACATATTAGAGGATCTGCACTTTCACTTACCTAGTGAGCATGAAATCAACCATGAGTCTTTTCCATTAGAATTGCATTTGGTTCATCGTTCAAGAGAAAATGAATTACTCGTTTTAGGAATTACTGTCCTTCCAAACAAAGAGCCGGCAAATCCTGAAATGGCTCGTATGGATAGCTTAGCCTTAAACCCAAGAATTTCTGGAAGAGGGCTAGAAGTCCCCATAGATTTAGCTAATATTTTACCGGCCAAACAACAATTTTTTCATTATAGCGGTTCATTGACGACACCGCCTACTTCTGGACCCGTTGATTGGATCGTTTTTCGACATCAAGCTTATATGCGCAAAGGTCTATTGCAAGCTTTCAAAGAGAACGTTGGTAAAACCAACCGTCCGCTGCAGCCTGCAGCTAATCGGCCTATTTTCTTATCTAAATAAAATCAGTCCCTTTTAAAGAAAATAACGATTTGGCTTGACACTTATGAAAGCAACTAGTAAGATAAATCTAATAAGTTTTTAATCAACCAAAAGGAGTGTTTCCCATGAATCCATTTTTACCTATCGCTATGAACTTAAATAATCGTTGGCAAAGCCAAGATAGATAGGTTGATTTATGAAGCTTCTTCATAGGTACAACCTTCAGGAAAATTCTGAACTTGTATCTATGTTGGTTTATTTGAACACACGTGAAAACGACCCACATAGAGTAAGACGTTTATTCTATGTGGAGTTGTTTACTATAAACAGCTACCACAAGTACTTTTGTGTAGCTGTTTATTTTTTTACCATCATTATTTAAAATAATAGAGATAAAGGAGCAAAATAAGATGTCTTTTCTTTTTATGAAACGATGGCAGTACTTGGAGAAAACAATTCAATAGGAACGAAAGATTCTTTAGCTACTTACTTTGGAGGAAAAAATATGAAAAAAATGATTGGGTTTATCAGTGTGTTAGCACTAATTTTAACGTTTGCATTTTTTACGAACCAAACTAAAACAAACACAGCAACAAAAAAAGATTTGCCTATAGTAGGCGTCTTACAACTAACCAGCCATCCTGCGCTAGATTTGATTTATGAAGGTATTATCGATGCTCTAAACGAAGAAGGATTCATCGACGGAGAAACCATGACATTGGACTTTCAAAACGCTCAAGGCGACCAAAGCAATTTAAATTCTATGAGCGCTCGTTTCGTGAGTCGGAATACGGCAGTTATGGTGGGCATCGCCACCCCAGCTGCTCAAGCGCTAGCTAATAGTTCTCAAGAGATTCCAATTATTTTAGGAGCGGTCAGCAATCCTGAAGAAGCTGGGTTGGTTGCCAACAATGAAAAACCTGGTGGAAATATTACGGGTGTTAGTGATTTAACTCCAATTAAAGAACAGTTTGAATTGATCAAGGAACTTTTGCCAGAAGCAAAAAAGATTGGCATTCTTTATTCATCCAGTGAAGACAATTCTATCGTTCAAGCTAAACAAGCTGCTGAAATTGCTACCGCTATGGGGTATGAAACAACTACTTTAACCGTTTCATCAACGAATGATGTGTCACAAGTTAGTTCTTCATTGGCCAGCCAAGTAGATGCTATTTGGGTTCCAACAGATAATACTGTAGCCAGTGCTATGAATACCTTGATTGCAGCAACTGATGCTAACCACATACCGGTATTTCCAGCCGTAGATACAATGGTAGAAGAAGGTGGACTAGCAACGATCGGTTTAAACCAATACGAATTAGGAAAATTAACGGGTCAAATGACAGCAGCTGTTCTTAAAGGCGAAAGCGATCCGGCAACAACGCCTGTGCAATACCTTGAGCAAGGAGAAATTATACTCAATGAAGAAAAAGCAAAGGAATTAGGGATTTCTATCCCGCAAACCTTGTTAGACCAAATGGCAAATCAATAATTTAACTATATCTAAGAGAGTAGGTCATATCGATGGATTTAATTGTAACAGCAACAGCACAAGGTTTGTTATGGGGAATAATGGCTTTAGGCATTTTTATCACTTATCGGATTCTAGATTTACCGGATATGACAGCAGAAGGGTCTTTTCCTTTAGGAGCTGCTGTTTGTGCCCGATTGATCCTTTCAGGCGTTCATCCGCTGCTAGCAGCACTAGCAGCTTTTATTATTGGAGCTCTCGCGGGGTTCATTACTGGTTTTTTGATCACTAAAGCCAACATACCAGGTCTATTAGCCGGTATTCTGACTATGACAGGACTTTATTCCATTAATTTACGCATAATGAACCGGGCGAATTTAAGCTTATTAGGCAAACAAAAAATAACGGACTTATTAAGTCGATACAACTTGCCGCCTCAGTTTGATACAATCTTTATGGGCATCCTTCTAACGGTCTTGATTATCACTGCACTAGTCCTTTTCTTTAAAACCGAACTAGGCCAAGCGGTGATTGCTACTGGAGATAACGAAAAAATGGCACGTTCATTAGGAATATCGACTAACCGTACAAAAATATTGGGTTTAATGTTGTCAAACGGAATCGTTGCTGCAGCAGGAGCTTTGATTGCACAAGACAATGGTTATGCAGATATTAGTATGGGGATTGGTACCATTGTTATCGGATTGGCTTCCGTTATCATTGGAGAGGTCATCTTCGGGAACTTATCTTTTGCCAATCGTTTGATTTGTGTGATTTTAGGCGCTATTATTTATCGCTTCATCATTATGTTTGTCTTGCTAGTAGGTCTACAACCAAACGATTTAAAACTGATTTCCGCCATTATTTTAGCTTTCTGTTTAGCTTTACCAAGTTTAAGAAACAAACTGAATTTAAACTTTTTCAATAAAAAGGAGGTTCTTTAAATGACAACGCCCGCAGTCTTATCGCTTCAAAATATCACTAAAACATTTTATCCTGGAACAGCTAACCAAAACCAAGTTTTAAAAGGGCTAAACCTAGAAGTCCAACAAGGCGATTTTATAACGATCATTGGTGGAAACGGTGCTGGGAAATCAACTATGTTGAATAGTATTTCAGGAAACTTTTTAATTGATCAAGGTTCCATTAAAATCGAAGGCAAAGAGATCACTAAATTAAAAGAAGAACAACGCGCAGGAATGATCGGGCGGGTATTTCAAGATCCCTTGATGGGGACTGCGCCGCGTATGACGGTTAGCGAAAATTTGTCCATCGCTTATCGGCGCGGAAAGAGAAGAACGCTACGAAAAGGCAGCTCTCTAAAAGAAAGAGAGTTCTTCAAAGAAATTCTATCTAAATTGGGATTGGGTTTGGAAAATCGTTTGGACAGTGAAATGGGATTATTATCTGGTGGACAGCGTCAGGCTATAGCATTACTAATGGCTACTATGAAAAAACCAGAGTTGTTGTTATTGGACGAACATACTGCAGCGCTCGATCCTAAAACAGCAAAAATTGTTTTAGATTTGACAAATAAGCGGATTTCCGAAGAGCATCTAACGGCATTGATGATCACCCACAATATGCAAGATGCTTTAAATTATGGCAATCGTTTAATTATGTTGGATCAAGGAAAAGTAGTCGTGGATGTCAAAGGTGAAGAAAAAAACAATTTAACTGTCGCTACAGTTTTAAATTTATTCCAAGCTTCAACAGAAGAAAGTGCTCTTTCAGATGAAATGATACTGGGGTAAAAAAATAACAGGATAGAATCAATAAGCAGAAAAAAATAAATGTAGTGTTTTTTAATCATTTTCATGAAAAGAAACAATAGCTTTTGTCTCTAAAAAAGACGAAGGCTATTGTTCTTTTTTAGTTTTCTTTCTCATTAGAATGCTCATACAAAAAAGCATAAAAAAGAATAAATAAAATGTCTAATTAAAAGCTTTCCCTTGTAATAGAGAGCTTTTTTCGTTATAGTTGTATTGTGCAACTGTATAAGTTGCACAATACAACTAGTTTGTTTTAAAGGAGTTCTTTTATGGCTGACTCTATTTCTGTACATGAATTGATGGGAGAGCTCAATCTCTTCCAGCATAAATATGCTTCCATTGAGCAGTCGATGCTCAAAAAAAACCAGCTTAACCGTTCTGCTTTTTTTATTATGCAACAGCTTATTGAACAACCACTAACGCTAACAGAATTGGTTCATATCACTTCATTAAATAAATCTACTTTAAGCAGGCAAGTAAATGACTTAGCCGAAAAAGGATGGGTTACAAAAACGCCCGAAAAAGACAAGCGGTTCATTCAGTTGATGCTTTCAAAAGAAGCTAAACAAAAAGTTCATACCGTTCAATTTGAAATCGAACATCAATTGACCCAAGTTTTCAGTTCTTGGCCAGATGAAGAAAAACAATTATTGATTATTTTGATTAGGCGTATCAATCGAAAAATTGAATTAGTGGTAAACTAATGAAAAATAATTTAAAAAACGTAAGAAGACAGGAGGATAAAGCATGGATGAAAAAACGTTAGCAAACCTTCCCAAAGAAGAACTGGTCCAATTGATCATGGAACAAAGTTCCGCTTTAAGTTTAAACGAAAAGCAATTAGAAAGCGAAATAGAAGAAAACCGTTTCTTTAAAAGCTTAGGTTTTGTCGAAGGGTATCAAGACTACAGCGAGTACTTCATTTCATTTTTTGAAGACGAAAGTGAGGGAACAGCCAAAAAAGGCAGTATCTTCTTAGGACTCTTTAATGATTTTGTGCAAGATTATGGAACAGATGCTGTTTTAAATTTATTAGATCATTATATTGAAGACCATATTTGATCCGAATAAGCTTAATAGGTTTACAGACCTATCCTTTAATTGATACACTTACAGTATAATAAAGAATGGGGAGACGTTTATGACTTTAAAAAATAAAAGAATATTGGCTCTTGTCAGCGATGATTTTGAAGATTTAGAATTATGGTACCCTGTTTACCGGTTAAGAGAAGCAGGCGCAACGGTTGATTTAGTTGGTGAGAAAGCTAAGACCGTTTATACTGGAAAATATGGAGTTCCAGCAACATCTGATTATAGTTTTGATGAAATAAAAAAAGAAGAATATGATGGAATCTTGGTTCCTGGCGGTTGGTCCCCTGACAAACTAAGACGTTATCCCGCTGTTCTTGACTTCGTTCGTTATTTTGATCAAGAAAAGAAACCTATTGGCCAAATTTGTCACGCTGGCTGGGTATTGATTTCTGCTGGCATCTTAGATGGTGTCAATGTTACGAGTACACCAGGAATCAAAGATGATATGACGAATGCAGGTGCTACATGGCATGATGTTCCGGCAATTACAGATGGACACATCATTTCGAGTCGTAGACCGCTTGATCTTCCAGAGTACATGCAACAGTATATTGCGGCTTTTGAGAACGGTACAAAGTAAATGAGTTCGAAGCAACAATCATTCAGTATGGTTGTTGCTTTTTTTATCTGCTTCACACGATTAAACAAGGATATAAAGGGGGGACAAGGACGGTGTTGAAAAAGGGTGAGAAAATTGGATTGATCTGCTGTTCTAACGGGAAACCTCCTAAAGAAAAAGCTCACATCAAACAATTGGTTTATTTATTAGAGCAACAGTATGATTTAAACGTTTGTTTAGCATCGACTATTTATCAAAAAAAGAATACGGTTTTTAGCGGTACTCCTCAAGAACGAGGCGAAGCTTTAATGTTATTTTATACTGATCCTTCGATAAAAATGATTTTTGATTTATCTGGTGGTGACGTAGCTAATGAGATTCTTCCTTATCTTGATTATGAAGCTATAAATAAGGCCAACAAGCCATTTGTTGGATACAGCGACTTAACGGTCATCTTGAACGCTATCTACGCTCAGACAAGCTGTATAGGCTACAATTACCAGGTTTTACATCTTCTTGAAGTGGAAAAGCAACAAGAGCATTTTCGAAAAACTTTTATAGAACCTGTTTCTTTGATAGCATTTCATTATTGCTGGCTCACGTCTCCTGTTCCTGTGACTGGTATTGCTGTCGGAGGCAATATCCGCTGCTTTTTGAAACTTTCCGGAACGCCCTATTGGCCAGAAATTACCAATAAAATCTTGTTTTTAGAAGCTAATGGTGGAAAGATAGAAAAAATTGCTGCTTATTTTGCTCAGCTAGATCAAACAGGAGCATTTAAAAATTGCGGTGCTATTTTATTGGGCCAGTTCACAACCATCCAAGCTGAAAAACAAACGGAACAGTTAGATGAATTGATTCGATTCTACGCGGAACAGTATGCCAAACCGGTACTTAAAACAGAGCAAATTGGACACTCAACCGATTCACTGCCTTTTCCGATAGGTAAAGAACTTTCTTTCGTTTAATTTCTAGAACAAAAGTACTTTGATTTTTGGTGCTATTCATTTCTAATTGTTGTAGAATAATCCTATGCTATCATTTTTATACTTGTGAAACAGAAAGAAGGGAAAACCATGTATCAAAACAAAAGAAAGGCTTATCATACGGCTATCTTAGGGATTTTGTCAGCCATCATTATCATTCAAAACTTTGTGCCTCTATTAGGGTATATTCCGATCCCACCGTTAAATCCAACAATTATTCATATTACAGTAATTGTCGCCGCTCTAACACTCGGCACAAAAGACGGGATGATCATCGGCGGGGTGTGGGGTGTCAGCCGCTTAATAAAAGCTTTTATCGCTCCAGCTTCACCTTTAGACTTGTTGCTGTTTACTAATCCCATCATTTCTATTGTCCCACGTATTCTTGTCGGTTTTGTTGCAGGATATGTTTACCATTTGTTTAAGCAGAAAAAAGGGAAGGACTCTTTGGGAATGGTCGTTTCTTCGGTATTTGCTTCTTTGACAAATACCGTTTTAGTCTTATTTTTCATTTATGTGTTTTATAAAGACGATTACGCAACGGCTTTAAATGTGGATGTGGCCAATCTTGCCAAAGCGTTAGGTGCAATCGTGCTGACCAACGGTATTGCAGAAGCTGTTGCTGCAGCAATTATCGCACCTATTGTAGCTAGACCGTTAAAACGGTTTAGAACAAACTAAACAAAAGACCAGTAAAGAACCCTCTTCAAACGGAGTCAACTCTGTTTGAAGAGGGTTCTTTAAGTTTAAAGCAGCTCTTTTCTTAATTGTGCTGCAGATTTAGGAGAAAGATAAGCAGGCGGAACATCGAGTACACTTAATGCACCAGATTTGCCATCTTTTTTAAATTTATAAGCTGCGCGAGCATAGGCAACTAGAATAGATGAAGTAAATTCAGCATTACTTTCAAGTTCTAATTGAAACTCGGCTTTTTGTTTGTTTCCAGTAGCTGACGTTGCTGTCCGAATAACAAACCCGCCATGGGGCATTTTTTGGTGTTCTTCTTTAAATGTTTTTTCATCAATAAAGTGAACGGTCGTATCATATGGTTCAAAATAATCTGGCATGGTTTTAATCGTTTCTTCAATGAGGTTTTGATCTGAACCTGCTTCAGCAACTACATAACAAACGCGTTTATGTTTTTCTCGAGTAGAAAGTGTCGGGTTTGAGCCGCTTCTAACTTCTTCCAGAGCTGTTTCAACTGGAATAGTGTATTGCACGCCAAATTTAACACCATCAATACGACGGATAGCATCTGAGTGGCCTTGACTTAAACCTTTCCCCCAGAACGTATATGTTTCTCCAGCAGGTAAGATTGATTCAAATACTGCACGGTTTAATGAAAACAAACCCGGATCCCAGCCAACTGAAATAATGCTGATATTTTTACCAGCTTTTGCTGATTGATCCATTGTTTCAAAATATTCTGGAATTTGATTATGGTTATCGTAACTATCAATGGTTGAAAAATGTTTGGCTAAAGCTGGCCCTTGTCCTGGCAAGTCTGTCGCTGAACCTCCACATAAAATCAAGACATCCAAATCTTCTTGGTAGTCTAAAATATGATCCAAACTGATGGCTTTAAGTTTAGAATCGAGATCTTCAGGATTTCGTCTGGTAAAGACGGCAATTCCTTCCATGTCTGGAAACTCTTCAAGCGCTAATTCTACGCCTTTTCCGATGTTTCCATACCCGACTAAGCCGATACGAATTTTGTTTGTCATTTTACCACTCCATTCACATATCTTAAGCTAGTTGTTAATCTTCTAGCTCGTTCATTATAACGGATAAAATAAAAAAAAGAAAATCCCATTTGTTTCTACCAACAAAAAGAACTAATGTTCAGTATTAGTTTCAAAAAAAGATCAGCTATGGTATTATTGAAAATGTAGAAAAGTTTAAGACGGTGGCTATCTCTTATTAAAATGGGGTGATGCCGATGTTTTTGTTTCGGGCTTTCCCCAGAAAGGAAAACCCATGAGTATCTTCGAAGCCTTGATGTTTGCACTAGCTTTTGCAACATTGGTTTTAAAAATCTCATCTAATGACAAAAAAAAGTAACCGTCTAAACTTTAGCGAGTAGGACGATTACTTTTTGTTTCTTCTATTTGGCTACCGTCTTTAACGGTTCTGCAAAAGAGGGGAATGTTGACGCATTTCTCTCTTTTCTCTTGTATTATAACATGTTTCTATTTTTGTTCAAATACATTCTCTTTTTAGCCGTTACAATAAAACAACGGCACTTAAATATGTCTGTAATACTTGAGGTATGAAATTGTAATAAACTGCTAATATCAATACAAATAAGATATATGCTATTATGAGAGAGTCAAATAGAAAGGGAAGAGACTATTATGAAAAAACCAACTAAACCTACACGTGCAAATAAATTCGAAAAAAATCGGAAAATTGCTAGAATCATTACCCTGATTATTAGCGTTACGCTTATTCTTATGCTGGTTATTTTTGGCGCTTGGTTATTGGGCGGCAATAATTCAGCTTCAAACGAATCTATGAAAGAACTGTCAAGCAGTATGAACATGACCACTTCTTCGACAGAAAAGCCAGAAATGGAGTCGGAAAGCAGCCTTGCTTCAGAAAGTTCTGCTTCAGAAGAAGAAACCAAAGAAGAGTCAGAGGCCGTTGAAACAGAAGAAACAACGCCTTCTGATGATAATGTCCTATCAGCTGTTACAGGGGATTGGAAACCAATCGGTACTCAACAAGAAGGGGAACATGCTACTAATTACGATACTGGTTCTCAAGACCGGAATGAAATAAAACAAGCTGCTGCTTATGCTACAGGATTGGACGCTTCCGATATGATCGAATGGCGCATAGAAAATGACGGAGATCAAAAAGTTCTTGCAACGGTTTCGGATAGCAATCAAACTGAAACTTACCGCATTTATCTGTCTTGGGTCGATAATCAAGGATGGCAACCAACAAAAGTTGAACAATTAAAAGTAAACGATAAAAACTAACGGCGGTTTATTAAATTAAGCTAAATGACCAGATTGTTAACTGTAGGAGGCTTCCTATGGTTAGCAATCTTTTTGTTTTTAAAAACATTGCTACACAAAAGCTGCTTAGAAGGTTTCGCTTCTCGTTTTAAAGCAGAAAATGGTATCATTATTTTGTCTAGATCGCTTTATACGATTAAATTTTTTATTGCTTTTGGAGGAGGAATGAATATGCGGTGGAAAGACAGAAGAAAAAGCAGCAACATCGAAGATAGAAGAGGAAGCAGCATTAGCGGTGGTACACTTGTAGGCGGAGGCATCAGCGGTCTCATCATTTTATTGGTATTCACTTTTTTAGGAGGCGGTGATTTAGGTGATTTCCTTACTAACACTGCATCGCAAATAGGCGGAAATACTGCCACTGCCCCTTACCAAGAAACGGAAACAGAAGGCGAAAGAGCAGATTTCGTATCTGTTGTACTTGCAGATACAGAAGACGTATGGTCGAGTGTTTTTCAAGAATATGGGTATACTTATGAAGAACCTACTTTAGTTCTTTTTTCTGATTCTGTTCAATCTGCCTGTGGAGTAGCGGGTTCTTCAACAGGACCATTTTATTGTCCGGCAGATGCTAATGTATATATTGATTTAAGCTTCTATGACGAATTAAGTCAACAGTTTGATGCCCCTGGCGATTTCGCCATGGCTTATGTCGTTGCTCATGAAGTAGGACACCATGTTCAAACACAACTTGGCATAACCGATCAGCTAGCTGAGTTGCGTGGAAAGATAAGCGAAAGTGAATACAATCAGTATCAAGTACGTTTTGAATTACAAGCAGATTATTTAGCAGGGG
The DNA here is from genome assembly GCF_016653495.1 of Carnobacterium sp. CS13. Lineage (NCBI taxonomy): Bacteria > Bacillati > Bacillota > Bacilli > Lactobacillales > Carnobacteriaceae > Carnobacterium > Carnobacterium sp. CS13. Next base: position 1,308,797 of record NZ_CP067364.1, read on the forward strand.
TTTGGGCAAACCACGCTCAGAGCCTAGGCTATTTAGAAGAGGGCGATTACGAAGAAGCTATCAACGCAGCCAGTGCTGTAGGGGATGATCGTATTCAATTACAAGCACAAGGATATATTGTCCCTGAAAGTTTTACCCACGGGACTTCTCAGCAAAGAATGAGTTGGTTTAAACGAGGATTTGAATCTGGAAACCTGGAAGACGGTGACACTTTTAGCGAAGGAGATTCTTTTGATCTTCCTTAAAAAATAAAAAATGGAGGTTACTATGAAAAATATAGAAAAGAACTTTACTATTGTAGAAGACATTATAAATAAGACCGAAACTGAAATTAAAAAAATGAAACCCGTCAATATATTGCTAGTCGGCAAGACGGGGGTAGGAAAGAGCACATTAATCAATCAAGTATTTCGTGAAAATTTAGCCAAAACCGGAATTGGCAGACCCATCACTAAACATTTAAGAAGAATTTCTAAAGAGGGGATACCCATTGTTTTATACGATACACGTGGATTAGAACTTAATCTTGAAGTTCAAAAAGAAGTTCAAAAAGAAATTTTTTCTACGATTGCTGAAGGAAAGCAAAAGAACAATGAAGAAAAAATTCATTTAGTTTACTATTGTATCAATGCTAATTCTTCTAGAATCGAACCGCTGGAATTAGAGTTGATTAAAAAGTTAAGTGAAGAAGTACCAGTATTAGTCGTTTTGACACAGTCCATTGGCGAGCCGGCAAAAGAACTTAAAACCTATATCGAAAATTTAAATTTAAATATCTATGGTGTTATTAACGTCATGGCTAAGGAATTCTCTATTTCTGAAGAGCTTTCAATTCCTGCTTTCGGATTAAAAGAGTTAATTGAACAGAGTTTTGAAATTATTCCTGAAGAGCAAAAGAAAGCTTTTAACAATGCCCAACAAGTAGATATTGATCGTAAAGCAAAATCTGCTCGTAGTTGGGCGACCAAGTATATTGCCACTTCTTTTGGTATTGGTTTCGTTCCGATTCCTTTTTCAGATGCGTCTGTTTTAGTTCCGATGCAAGTAACATTGTTAGCTCATATCACTGCGATTTTTGGAATTTCAATGGATAAAGCTACTATAGCTAGTTTGGTAGCCGCTATCGGGGGAACTGGGGGAGCAACTTATGCTGGTAAGTACATTGTATCCAATGTCATCAAATTGATTCCAGGCGTTGGAACGATTGTTGGTGGACTAATCAGCGGCACAACGGCTTCAATTATGACTACCGCACTAGCATTGAGCTACATTGAAGTTATGACGATTATTGCTAAAGGAGAAAAAGAAGGGAAATATCCTGACTTAAAGAATATCGAAAAGTTAATGCGGGATAAATTTGAAGAACGGTTAAAAAAAGGGAAGTCAGTTTCAAGCAATAGCGAAGAGCTTTCTGAAAATAACCTTGAACAACAAAAAACGAAGAAGAAATGGTGGCCATGGAAAAAGAAATAAGAGACAGCAACAGTAATTCTTTCAATAAACGTGTTTTTATTGGACTTGAAATGGATCAAGTGAAAGAAGAATTGACGGACATACAAAATCAATTAAGACCTTATACTGAAAAAGGAAAATTTATTTCTAAGGATAATCTCCATTTGACCCTTCAGTTTATCGGAGAAATTAAAGATAGCGACTTGCAACCTTTAAAAGAGATAATCACAGCATCAGCCGAAATAGTTGAGCCTTTTTATCTAACATTTGATCACCTGGGGCAATTTACAAAGAAGAAAAGACAAGTGATTTGGACAGGGATAGAGAATAACCCTACCTTATTTGATTTGTATACTCGGCTGCAACAGACTTTTCAAGAAAACCAACAGTTAAAAATAAAAAAAACAGCGTTTTTGCCTCATATTACAATTGGAAGAAAAATGCTTCTAACTGCACCCATAAAAGAAATAGAACCAAAATTAAGCTGGCCAAAAGTCAATACTGTTGAAGTCACTAAGGTTGTTTTATACGAGAGCAAACAAATTAATGAAACATTGCGTTACTTGCCAATTTTTGAACAGCTATTGTGAATCCCTCTCTTTTCATTGCCCTGTTCTGTTTTAAGAGAGGGGTTCGCTGCTTTTATGGTTAAAAAGAGAGCAGGGAACAAAGAAGGAGGTTAAATAAGCTGTTTTTTTTGCTCAATAAATGAAAAGGCTTTCTATAATGCTTAAATCAAAGAACTTCAATGCGTAAACCTCATTTGGTTAGCAAATAAACTGAGTTTTTGATTCATTAAAGCTCTTTAAAGGAAGTTTCACCACAAAAAAAAGAATTGCATTGCTTTAATGAACCTGATTTTTCAAAATAACCATTTATCCTTAAATACAATAAACAAACCCAATTATTTAAAAATTTATATAAAATTGAATCGAATAAATTCATTTTTTATGGATACGATCAAATTAATTTAAATTATTAGGTAATCGATTTAAAAACAATATTTATTTTCTAATGCATAAATAATTTTAGCGAGCGAATAAAAAGATCTGAAAAAAATACTCTAAATATAAATATAATGATCATAAGTTAGTATAAAATATTCCGCTAGAGATCATAATTAATCATAGAAATATTTTTATTCGGTAAGAAATATAAAAACTGCAACTGAATGATTAAATGATTTAAAAAATAGAAAACGAACCAAAAAGAGAGGATAACTGATAAATGTTTTGGAACCTATATAAGGCAGTAATTTCGATTTTTACTAGTTTACATAATATATATTATACAGAGTAGTTAACTTGCTTAAAAAGCGGACTTCTATCAAAATATCTGCTTTTTAGGACGATTTTAAGCTCGTTTCAAGTTCTTTCTATGACCGTATGTCTTTAAACGACTTTAAAATAGTTTTAAACCATTCTAAGTTTCATTTGATAGAATTTTATATACAAAAACGGATCAAACCTATTATCAGCTTGATCCGTTTTTGTATTCATCTTTTATTTCGTTAACGCTGCTGTTAATTGTGGCACGATTTGTTTCTTACGTGAAACCACTCCTTTTAATACAGCTTTGTTGTTTTCTAATGTAACATTGAAAGCTTCTTCTACAGCTTCAATAGGATTTCCTACAGCCAACACAACTGAATCGCTATCTAAAATATTGGTTACCACTAAAACAAACAAATCATATTGTTCTGCTTCGTTGGTTTGTAACATGGCTGTTTCTAATTCAGCTTGTTTAGAGAATACGTCGTTTACATCAACAACATTCACTTGAGCTACTCGAACTTGTTTATCTCCCATTGGAAAGCTTTTAGCGTCCATATCAATCAGTTCAATTGCTGATTTCTCACTTAAATCAGTACCAGCTTTTAACATTTCTAAGCCATACTCATTAACATCGACTTTCGCAATTTCTGCAAGCTCTTTAGCTGCTTGGATATCTTCTTCTGTACACGTTGGCGATTTGAATAATAAGCTATCTGATACGATAGCTGATAACATCAACCCTGCCAATGCTGCAGGTATTTCAATGTTATTTTCTTTGTATAATTTCAACAAAATCGTGTTTGTACACCCTACAGGTTCAGCACGGTAATACAAAGGATTAGCGGTCTCAAAATTAGCAATACGATGGTGATCGACTACTGCTAAGATCTCAACATCGCGAATGTCTGACACACTTTGCTGAAATTCGTTATGATCGACTAACATAACTTTATCGGTTTCATTTGCTACTGTTTCAACAACACGCGGAGCTTCAAATTTAAAATAATCTAAGGCATGACGTGTCTCTTCGCCTACTTCGCCTAATGCTACTGCCTCAGCTTCTACCCCTAATTGATTTTGCAGATAAGCAAATGAAATAGCAGATGCGATCGCATCTGTATCTGGATTTTGGTGACCAAAAATTAATACTTTACTCATATATAATAACGCTCCTTTACTCTTTTAACTCTATTTTCTATTATCAACTAATTTAGGTTTTTAGTCTAGTAGAATAATCTACTTCTTTTAAATAATGATCAAAATCTTCTAAAAAACGTTTGATTCGCGGAATCAACTCTTTATCATGTCGGTAAACAAAAGATAATTGAAAAACGATGGGCGGTTCGAACGATAATGCTCTAGCAGACATTTTATCTTGATTGGCACGCACAAATGATTTAGGCAATGCAGTAAAGCTTTTTGTAGCTTCGCTAAATTCATACAATTGTTCCGGTGTCGTAAAAAAGCCAGAAATTGAAGGCCAGTCAGACAGTTGGTTTTTAAAGGCCTCACGCAGTAAATCATTGATGTAATATGTATCAGGATAAACGGCCCATGGATGATTGGTCGTTTGACTTAACATGATGGTTTCTTGATCAGCCAATTCTTCTTTATGGTGTAAAAAAAGCAGTTCTTCATCAATAATTTTTCGTGAAGAATATGGTTTCCAATTTATTATCTTTTGATCAGGTAAATACATAATAGCTAAATCGATTTTGTTGTTTTCTAATTTATGCCAGATTTCGTCACGAGTCAGCATATAAAGCGTTACTTTGATTCCGGGATTTTCCTTAAAATAATTCATGATAAATTGCATGAATATTTTATCTTCAATAGAAGACAATAAGCCTAACTTAACATCGCCTTGGTTAGAATTTGTTGTTTTTTGTATCTCGTTAGAGGCATTATTTAAGATCGTATAAATAGAGTGCGTTGTCCGCAGCATAGTCTGCCCTGCTTCGGTCATATATAACTTTTTTCCAATAGAATAGAATAACGGCGCATCAATTGAGCGCTCAATCTTTTTAATTTGTTGGGTTAAGGCTGGTTGTGAGATCCCTAAAATGTGAGCTGCTTTTGTGTAGTTCATGGTTTCAGCTAGCTGCAAAAAGTAATCCAATGTTTTTGAAGAAAAAATAGATACCTTTTTCTGATCCATATTATTAACGTCACCTCTTTCATTATAACCAGTTTCTTATGTAAATAGTTACTCTCATTCTAATAAACAAATAGAAAAAGAGCAACTAAAAATTGCTCTTCCTTTGTTTCGTGTCATAAATTCACTTAAGCACTATACCGTTTGATGCAGGGTATACTCATCCACATGTAAGAGTCGTTTGGCATTTTCTACGCGTTCTGCAGTTGGCGGTTCGATGTGTTCTAATTTGTAGGGGATATTCAATGCCGCATATTTATAAACCCCTAATTTATGATAAGGCAGGATTTCAACTTTAAGGACATTGCCCAAAGATTTGATGAATTCATCTAAACGCACCAAATCTTCATCCACATCTGATCGTTCTGGGACTAAGACATGTCTGATCCAAACCGGTTTTTTTATATCCGATAAATAACGAGCCATATTTAAAATGTTTTTATTCGACATCATTGTTAACTTTTTATGTTTTTCGTCATCGATGTGCTTGATATCGAATAAGAGTAAGTCTGTGTATTTCATCAATTCTTCAAAACGGCTAAAAAAAGGATCATCATACGTAAAAGGTTGACCACATGTATCAAGCGTTGTATGAACGCCTTCAGCTTGAGCTTTTTTAAAAAGTTCAATTAGAAAATCAATGTGCAGCAGTGGTTCCCCTCCGCTAATGGTGATTCCGCCCTTTTCTCCCCAATATTCACGATAAGCTAATGCCTCTTCGAGTAATTCATCGGCAGTGTAAGGTGTCCCTCCTCCCATATTCCAAGTATCTGGGTTATGGCAAAATTCACAACGCATACGACAGCCTTGCATAAAAGCGATAAAACGGATTCCAGGACCATCTACTGATCCAAAGCTTTCTGTTGAATGCACATAACCGGTAGTTAAATCCCTCATGATAAAACCTCCTTTATTTTAGAAGGCACACTTTCTTTTTTATAAAGAAAGTGTGCCAGACATACATTATTTTCTAAAAAGTATAACATCAACGTTTATTTTTACATACTGCCGTGCATCGTACGGTTGATAACATCCATCTGTTGCTCACGCGTTAGCTTAATGAAGTTTACAGCGTAGCCAGAGACACGGATCGTTAATTGCGGGTAATCTTCCGGATGGTCCATAGCATCTAACAGCGTTTCTCGATTAAAGACATTCACGTTTAGATGATGCCCGCCTTTTTTTACGTAGCCGTCTAACATATTTGCTAGATTTGATTGTTGAACCTCATCTTCTTTCCCTAATGCTTTAGGAATAATCGAGAACGTATTTGAAATGCCGTCTAAAGAGTAACGATAAGGTATTTTAGCCACTGAATTTAAACTTGCTAATGCTCCATGTGTATCACGCCCGTGCATAGGATTCGCACCAGGAGCAAAAGGTTCCCCTGCACGACGTCCATCAGGAGTGTTTCCAGTCTTTTTACCGTAAACGACATTTGATGTGATTGTTAAAATAGATGTTGTGTGTGTTGCTCCCCGATATGTGGGGTGTTTTTTTACTTTTGACATAAATGTTTTTAATAACCAGATGCCAATATCATCTGCACGATTATCATTATTGCCAAATTTAGGGTAGTCCCCTTCAATTTCATAATCAGTGACTAAGCCGTTTTCGTCGCGAATAGCTTTGACTTTAGCGTATTTAATAGCTGATAAGGAATCAATGACTACAGAGAACCCAGCAATACCAGTCGCCATAGTTCTCATTACTTCGCTATCGTGTAAGGCCATTTCAATGCGTTCATAAGAGTATTTATCATGCATGTAATGAATGATATTCAATGTGTTCAAATACAAACCAGCGATCCATTCCATCATTGCATCATATTTTTCCATTACTTCGTCATAGTCTAAATACTCTGAAGTGATCGGCTGATATTTAGGCCCGATTTGAACTTTTAGTTTTTCATCTACCCCGCCGTTGATTGCGTATAATAAAGTTTTTGCTAAGTTAGCACGAGCGCCAAAAAACTGCATCTGTTTGCCGATCCGCATAGCAGAAACACAGCACGCAATCCCATAATCGTCTCCCCATTCAAGTCGCATAACGTCATCGTTTTCATATTGGATGGCACTGGAAGCGATTGAAACTTTTGCACAATACTTTTTAAAGTTTTCCGGCAAACGCGTTGACCAAAGTACCGTCAAGTTAGGTTCAGGTGCAGGTCCTAAGTTCGTTAAACTGTGTAAGAAACGATAACTATTCTTGGTGACGAGATGACGTCCATCTTCTCCTACGCCACCAATTGATTCGGTAACCCAAGTAGGATCGCCAGAAAATAAATCATTGTAGTCTGGAGTCCGAGAAAATTTAACTAAGCGAAGCTTCATAATAAAGTGATCAACAATTTCTTGTGCTTCAACTTCAGTTAACGTTCCATTAGCGAGATCACGTTCGATATAAACATCCAAGAAAGTAGAAGTCCGTCCCAATGACATAGCAGCACCATTTTGTTCTTTGACCGCTGCTAAGTAGCCTAAATACAACCATTGGAAAGCTTCAATGGCTGTTGAAGCGGGTTGGGAAATGTCAAAGCCATAGATATGTCCTAACTCTTTCAATTCGATCAAAGCTCTGATTTGTTCATTTAATTCTTCACGGTCGCGTATCACATTTTCACTCATAGTACCGTATCCTGTATTAGCTAAATCGCTTTTTTTCTCAGCAATCAAACGATCTACGCCATATAAAGCCACTCTGCGGTAATCTCCAATGATTCTTCCGCGTCCATAAGCATCCGGGAGACCTGTAATGATTCCGCTGCGGCGAGCAGCACGGATTTCTGGAGTATAGGCATCAAATACACCTTGATTGTGTGTTTTACGATAATCGCGAAAAATGTGTGAAACTTCAGGATCAATGCTAAATCCATAAGATTCAGCTGATTGTTCGCTCATGCGAATACCTCCAAACGGCTGCAATCCTCGTTTAAAAGGTTTTTCAGTTTGAAATCCAGTTATTTTTTCCAATTCTTTATTCAAATAGCCTGCAGCATGAGAAGTGATCGTGGAAACCACCTTAGTATCCATGTCCAATACCCCGCCTGCTTCGCGTTCAGCTTTGTTTAATTCCATCACCTGTTCCCATAATGCAGCGGTAGCCTCAGTAGAACCCTCTAAAAATTCGTCAGTACCGTCATAAGGCTGATAGTTTTGTTGTATAAACTCACGTACGTTAATTTCTTCTTTCCATACTTTCCCTTTAAACCCTTGCCATTGTTCCATTATAAGTGAACCTCCTTATAAATTAAAATATTTATGTAACAGCTTTTACATGCTCAGTATAACACAAGTTAAAAATAAAACAATCTTATTAACGCTATATTCCATAGTATTTTATAATTAAAACATATTTTTGTTTAAATTTCCTTTAGAATAAACGTTCATTAAACTGCAGATGGTTTATTTGTTTATGTTTGTCATTTCACAAAAATATTTTCTAAATACTTCTGTACTAGTATACGCGACTTTTATCCGCTCGTTGTAGTACAAAAAAAGAGTGCGAATCTCTTCGCACTCTTTTTTTCTATTCTTTTATTTCATAGACAACTTTTTTGTGTACATCAACAGGTGCTCCATCGGTAGCTTCATCCAAAATAAATGAACCATTTGAATAGCGATCGCTAATTTGATAACTCGTACTAGATAAATCGAACGCGTTATCTTTTTCAGTTAAAATAATGTATTCCTGATTTTTTTCACCATCTAATAAAAAGGCAACTCGATGAGGATTGTTTTTCAATTCTCTCAATACCAATAAGCCACGTTTGGCTCGTCCTAATGAATCAAAATCATGGATATTCATTTTCTTAACAGAACCACGTTGAGTAACAAGAATGACTTCTGTCTTAGGGGCTTCCGCTTCAAATAATATCCCGTTAACAACATAATCGCCATCTTTAAGATTGATGGATTTTACTCCTCCTGCTTTCGCTCCGACTATCGGAACCTCAGCCAGTGGGTAGCGTAAGCCAAAACCACGATGAGTAACTAAAAAGACATCTTGTCCTGTTTGATCTTCAGTGTAAACGACATTAACGATAGCATCTGAATCTGTTTTCAGCTTCATAGCTACGAACGATTTTGTTCGATAACTGCGGCCAACCACGAAATCTGCTGCGCTCGTTTGTTTAATAAATCCTTCTTCGCTTATCAAGGTAAAGGTCGCAGACGGATTAAAGTCTTTTAAGGCAAATGCCTTAAGAACCATTTCGTCTGTCTCAAAGGTGATATTTTGAGAGAGGTGTTCTCCGATATCTTTCCATCTTAATTCTGTCAATTCATGAACTGGCCGGTAAATGATATTCCCTTTAGTAGTGAAAAGCAGGAGATGGTTTAATGTATTCATCTGTTCAATGAAAATTGGATAATCACCTTCACGCATTCCAATTTCTTCAGGTTTCGAAGCTCCATAGGAACGCAAGCTGGTTCGCTTGATATACCCTTCTTTTGTCACGGAAACAATCACTTCTTCTTGAGCTACAAGCACTTCCGTCTCCACTTTTAACTCTTCAATTTCATTCTCAATGACTGTCCGACGCGGGCTGCCATACTTTTTCTTAATCTCAGCTAACTCTTGTTTCATCACGCGTCTCATCTCAGCTGGACTCGTTAATATTTTTTTGAAAGAAGCAATGGCTTTGCTCAAAGCATCTGCTTCACTTTCCAGCGCTGTAATATCCGTATTGGTCAATCGGTACAGTTGCAAAGAAACAATTGCCTCGGCTTGTGCTTCAGTAAAGTCAAATTGCTCAATGATATTATCTTTTGCATTCTTCTTATCCTTACTGTTTCGAATCGCACTGATAACTTGATCTAAAATAGAAAGTGCTTTGATCAAACCGACGACGATATGAGATCTGCTTTCAGCTTTTCTTAGATTAAAATTGGTGCGTCGTGTAATGATTTCCCGTTGGTGTTCAAGATACGCTTCTAGCATCCGAGAAATGCCTACTTGTTTCGGTCGTTTTTGGTCAATAGCTACCATATTAAAATTATATGAAACTTGTAAATCGGTGTTTTTCAATAGGTAAGTTAATATTCCGTTAGCGTTTGCTTCTTTTTTCAATTCTACAACGATTTGTAATCCGGTACGATCCGATTCGTCTCGAACCTCAGCAATACCATCCACTCGTTTGTTGATCCGGATTTCATCCATTTTCCGGACTAATACAGCTTTATTGACTTCATAAGGAATTTCGTTGATAACAATTTGTTGTTTTCCGCCTCTTAAATCTTCAATACGCGTTTTTGAACGGACAACGACTTTTCCTTTTCCGGTTTCATAAGCTTTTTTAATCCCGCTTAGCCCTTGCAAAATACCGCCTGTAGGGAAATCTGGTCCTTTTAAGTAAACCATTAAGTCAGATACCTTTGCATTCGGATGATCTATTAAGTGCATCGTTGCATCAATGACTTCACTTAAGTTATGCGGAGGGATATCGGTTGCATATCCTGCTGAGATTCCTGTTGCACCATTGACTAGCAAATTAGGATAGCGAACAGGTAAAACAGTCGGTTCCTCATCTGTATCGTCAAAGTTTAAAACAAAATCAACGGTTTCTTTCTCGATATCGCGTAAGAGTTCTTCCGCAATTTTAGATAAACGAGCTTCTGTATACCGCATTGCTGCTGGCGGGTCACCGTCCATACTTCCGTTGTTTCCATGCATTTCAACCAGTTCTTCACGTAGTTTCCAGTCTTGACTCAACCGCACCATCGCTTCATATACACTGCTATCTCCATGCGGATGATAATTCCCGATAACGTTTCCGACTGTCTTAGCCGATTTCCGAAAGCCTTTTTCAGAAGTGTTGCCTTCTACGTTCATGGCATATAAAATTCGACGTTGAACCGGTTTTAAACCATCACGAATATCTGGGAGAGCACGTTCCTGGATAATGTATTTTGAGTAACGTCCAAAGCGGTCTCCCATAACTTCTTCAAGAGTCAGTTCTTGAATATCCGCTCTATTCTCCATCTACAGCACTTCCTTCATTTTCTAATTCCGATGTTTCCATAAGTTGATCATTGTCTAAAATACTGCTGCCTTCTTCTAGTGAGAATTCAACATGAGATTCGATCCATTTGCGTCGAGGTTCAACCTTATCTCCCATCAAAACAGAAACACGTCGTTCTGCTTGTGCAGCATCATCGATTCTAACACGAATGAGGGTTCGAGTCTCAGGATCCATTGTCGTATCCCATAGCTGATCCGCATTCATCTCACCTAACCCTTTATAACGCTGTAAAATGTAGTTTTTACCAAATCTTTTCGTTACTTCTACTAATTCATCATCCGTCCAAGCGTAGGCTATCTTTTCTTTTTTACCGATTCCTCTTGATAGTTTATATAATGGAGGTAAAGCTAAATAGATTTTACCCGCTTCAATCAACGGTTTCATGTACCGATAAAAGAAGGTCAGCAACAGCACCTGAATATGGGCCCCATCGGTATCTGCATCGGTCATAATAATGATTTTATCGTAATTACAGGCTTCTATATCAAATTCAGGCCCTACCCCGGCACCGATCGTATAAATCATTGTATTGATTTCTTCGTTTTTCATGATGTCTTGTAATTTAGCTTTTTCAGTATTGATAACTTTTCCACGCAACGGTAAAATAGCTTGGAACTTACGATCACGTCCTTGTTTAGCTGATCCACCTGCAGAATCTCCCTCCACGAGGTACAATTCATTACGTTTAGCATTTTTACTTTGTGCCGGCGTCAATTTACCTGATAACAATGACTCATTTTTTCTGCGTTTTTTCCCGTTTCGGCTTTCTTCACGGGCTTTTCTGGCAGCGTCTCGAGCTTCTCGCGCGGTAAGAGCTTTACGAATGAGCTGTTGGCTCATTTCACCGTTCTCTATCAAATAGAAACCCATTTGTTCGCTGATGACCGCATCTACGGCTCCACGAGCTTGTGCCGTCCCTAATTTGCTTTTGGTTTGACCTTCAAATTGCAACAAATTTTCAGGAATACGAACAGAAATGATCGCGGCTAACCCTTCTCGAAAGTCACTGCCTTCAAGATTTTTTTCTTTCTCTTTTAACAGATTTACTTTACGGGCATATTCATTAAATGTTTTAGTTAAAGCCGTCTTCATACTTGATTCATGTGTTCCACCGTCTTTGGTTCTCACGTTGTTAACAAACGATAAAATGTTTTCTGAATAGCCGTCATTGTATTGGAACGAAAACTCCACTTCCATACTGTTGCTCTCTCCTGAAAAATAAGCAACTGGTGTTAAAGTATCTTTATCTTCATTTAAATAAGCGACAAATTCTTTGATTCCTTCTTCATAATGGAAAACGTCAGATTTATCGTTTCGCTCGTCAATCAGTTCAATCCGCAAATTTTTCAAAAGAAAAGCTGATTCTCGCAGCCTTTCTGATAAGACATCATAAGAGTAATTAACGGTAGAAAAGATTGTCGCATCCGGTTTAAAATGAACCGTTGTTCCGTTTTTTCCGCGATTGTTTTTCTTCTTTGTTAATGCTCCTTTTGGTTTTCCGCCGTTTACGAAATGTTGTTGGTACTCTGTGCCATCTCGAATGACAGTAACGGTCAGCCACTCAGAAAGTGCATTAACCACACTTGCACCTACACCATGTAAACCACCCGATGTTTTATAACCGCCTTCTTGTCCAAACTTCCCACCGGCATGCAGCACAGTAAATATAACTTGGATCGTCGAAACGCCTGAAGAATGCATTCCAACTGGCATTCCGCGTCCATTGTCTTTTATACTAACACTATCGTCTTTGTGTAAAGTAACGATTATTTCATTACCATAGCCAGATAAAGCTTCATCTACGGAATTATCAACAATCTCATATACTAAATGATGCAAACCTCTAGTATCTGTTGACCCAATATACATTCCCGGCCTTTTACGGACAGCATCTAATCCTTCAAGAACTTGAATGGATTCATCGTTGTATTCTACTTTTATTTTTTTTGGCATTAAAAAAACTCCTTAACCATTATTACGAGTTACTTAGTGCGTTAATTAAAACTTACCTCAAAAAAATCCTTTTTCAAGTGCACAATTAAAAAGCTCACTTCGTATTCATCCGTTTATTTATCTAAGCATCTATTCAATAATACTCTATCTAACAACGATTGAAAAGAAAAAATCGCTATTTCTGTAAAAAAAGGGAAAGTATGTTCGCATTCAAAAAATGCACATCTCCTGCTTTACTATTAAACTAGTTCTCATAGTAAAACGCAAGAGGCAACTTAATTTCAATTCTTTTGCAACCGTTAAACAATGCTCTCTCTATAATTTGGTTCAGCTTTATTCAATCGATTTTAACTAGCCTTACAGTAGAATAAGTGGTAAAATATGGCTTATCGGCAATCAAGTTGCTGAGTTAGGAGTGAGTGAAGTTGGTAAAAATTATACTCATGTTTATTACAGCCTACCTCTTAGGTTCTATACCATCTGGAGTGTGGTTAGGTAAAAAACTATATAAAAAAGATATTCGTAATTATGGCAGTGGAAATTCAGGAACCACTAATACGTTTCGTGTATTAGGCGTAAAAGCTGGCATACTTGTATTGCTAGCAGACGTTTTAAAAGGAACATTAGCAGCGAGTTTGCCCTACTTAGTGCATTCTGATTTGAATCCAATGGTATTAGGCCTAGGAGCCATCCTAGGACACACATTCCCAATATTCGCTGAATTCAAAGGCGGAAAAGCAGTCGCTACTAGCGCAGGGGTTCTTCTGGCATACAATCCGACTTTTTTTATTTTCTGCGTGGTTTTATTTTTAGTGATTTTATTCTTTTCACGGATGGTCAGTTTTTCAAGTATGCTGGCCTTACTGATTATAACGCCGTCAACCCTTTTGACAAACGATTGGATTTTAACAACGATTGCCGCTGTCTTGACTGTTTTTATCATCTATCGTCACAAAGATAATATCAAAAGAATCCGTAACGGAACAGAAAGCAAAGTTCCATTTGGATTTGGTTATAAAAAAGATTCGTCTCAAACAAAAAAGTAATCCTCAACAAATCAAACGCCTGACAGATTTTTATCTGTCAGGCGTTTTTTTGCACTAAATCAATCAACAGCGATTTCATAGTGGCAATTAAATTGTTCAGCCGGAGCCAGGTGTTGAATACCTAGCTTTTCTGTTAATTGTCCAGTTGCATCAAGTGAATCTGCCACTCCAAACCATGGTTCAATACAAACAAACGGAGCTTCTTGTTTAGGAGGAGACCAAATACCAACGTATGGAAATCCTTCTAACGTTACGGCTACTTTATGCTTGGTTTTGTCTGATTGGATAGAAAATGTATTTTTCCTTTTAGTTTCGTAAATCAATGCATCTTGATCAAATAAAGCTCTTTTTAAAGCGATATCCGTATTGGTTTGAGCTAATGTACGGTTTTCGAGATCTAGATAAGGCCCTTCTAAAGGGATAAGCGTTCTAGAACGCTTAGGTGAAAAGTTCAAATAGTAATCTTCAAAAACGGTCTCTGAGGTTAGAGGAACGTTAAACCCTGGATGGCCTCCAATTGAAAAATACATTTCTTCTTGTTGATTTAAGTTTTCAACTAAATAACCAACATCAAGAGTTTGGTTTTCTAAACGATAAGTAATCGTTAAACGAAAATCAAAAGGATACTTTTCTTTAGTAGAAGGATCGGCTGATAATTGTAAAGCTACTGCTGTTTCACTTTGTTGGGTTATATTAAAAGGGTAGTCTCTTGCAAAACCGTGTTGTGACATCGAGTATCGTTTGTTCTTGTATTCATATTGATCGTCTTTTAATCGTCCGACGATTGGAAATAAAACCGGTGCTTGTCTATTCCAAAAAGCAGGGTCGCCTTGCCATAAGTACTCAATACCCGTTTCTTTATTTCTTAGACTCGTTAATTCTGCACCTTTTTCAGAAATAGTAACAATTAAGTTTTGGTTTTCTAATTTAATACTCATTGATATCCCCCTTTAATCCCGTTTCTTTATTATTGGTTGTCAGTAAGCCCATTCTTTATCTAAAGCCTCGATAAACTTGGTATTATGGATACGAATATACGTCCCTTTCATTCCAAGTGATTTAGATTCGATGATGCCGCCAGATTCTAATTTTCTTAAGGCATTAACAATCACCGAACGTGTGATTCCGATCTTATCCGCTACATTCGAAGCAGTCAGCCGTCCTTCTAAGCCGCCCAATTCTTCAAAAATAGCTTTGACAGCCTTCAATTCACTATAAGACAATGTTTTAATGGCAATTTGGACATTAGCCGAATCTCTAGCTTCTTCTTCGATTTGAGTAGATTTCTTATAGAGAATTTCAATCCCCACAACCGTCGCTGCATGTTCTCCTAATATCAGATCATCATCATCAAATTGAGGAGCTAAGCGGGCTAAAATCAACGTCCCTAATCGTTCACCAGCTGCATAGATAGGAATAACAGTGGTTAACCCATCTATAAACAAATCGCGCGTTTCAATAGGAAAGACTGTATAGTCGCTTTCAATACCAATATTGGTACGTGTTTCCTTAATTTCGAGCATGCTTAAAGCATACTCAAGCGGAAACTTCTTAGCATCCAGCATTTCTTTAACTCGTTCGTTGTTGATTTCATGCTTTTCGGTATAGCCAAGTAGATTACCGGCTTCATCGATCAAATAAGTATTGGCATTTAAAACGTCTCCTAAGATAACAGCCATATCAGTAAAGGGCAAATTCCCTTCTTCTATCGAGCCGTTGCTTACTACGCCGCCTTTTTTTTGAAGCATGTTATTGATTTTACGCATTTTTTGAAGTAAACCACTCATGTTCTTCCTCCAAATAGTTATTATAGAATGTACCGGCTTAAATCCTTGTCTTCCACAATATGCTCAATTTTTTCAGTGACATAATTTTTAGTAATGGTGATTTCGCCCATTTGCATATCTGGTGCTTCAAACAATAGGTCTTCTAATAATTTTTCTAAAATAGTGTGCAAACGACGCGCACCAATATTGTCGGTTTCATGGTTTACACGATAAGCGATATCGGCTAATTGCTCAATGGCTTCAAAAGTAAACGTTACATCAATATTATCTGTCCCCAACATAGCAACATATTGTTTGATCAAAGCATTATTAGGCTCTGTTAAAATTTTAACAAAATCTTCTTTCGTTAAATCATCCAATTCAACACGAATTGGAAAACGTCCTTGTAATTCAGGAATCAAATCGCTTGGTTTCGAAACATGGAAAGCTCCTGAAGCAATAAACAAAATATGATCAGTATGAATCGTACCGTATTTTGTCGATACTTGTGATCCTTCAACGATCGGCAGAATATCTCGTTGGACTCCTTCGCGAGAAACCTCTCCGGAATTGCTGCCTTTAGATGTGATTTTATCAATCTCGTCAATAAAAATAATACCGGAATCTTGCGCCAAACGAATGGCTTCAGAATGGATGTCTTCACGGTTTACTAATTTTTCTGATTCTTCTTGAATCAAGATTTCAATGGCTTCTTTAACCGTTACAGAACGTTTCACTTTATTTTTAGGACGCATTGCTCCTAACGTTTCATTCAAATCAATTCCCATTTGTTCTAGACCAGCGTTCATAGGGGAACTTTTAGCTTTTTTATTTTCCTCAACTTCGATCGTCACTTCTCTAGTGTCCAATAAACCATCACGAATTTGTTGTTTGATGGTTTCTCGATTGGTCGAGATGGCTTCAGTAACTTCTTCTTCCTCTTCTTCAGGATGTTTTGGTCCCACATTCATTCCCATGTTTTGGAACATAGCTTCAAAAGGATTACCTGATGCCGTTTCTTTTTTCTCTTTTTTAATGCCCGGAACTAAGATTTTAACCAGTCGATCAATAGCTTTTTTCTCGGCTTGTATATAAACGCTTGAATACTGGCGTTTTTCGACCAATCCAATAGCGGCTTCTACTAAGTCACGCACCATTGATTCAACGTCTCTTCCAATATAACCCACTTCAGTAAACTTCGTTGCTTCAACTTTAATAAAAGGTGCCTTAACGATTGTAGCTAGGCGGCGTGCAATCTCCGTCTTTCCTACACCCGTAGCTCCAATCATCAGCATATTTTTTGGTGTGATTTCTTTTTGCAGGTCTTCATCTAATTGTAAACGGCGATACCGGTTGCGCAATGCAACTGCAACAGATTTTTTAGCTTCTGTCTGGCCAATAATGTACTTGTCTAATTCATTCACAATTTCTCTTGGTGTCATATTTTCTAATGTATTCATCATTTCATCACGTCCTTATAATTCTTCGACAATAATATTATGGTTGGTAAAGACACAAATATCGGCAGCTACATTTAAACTCTCTTGTGCAATTTCAGCAGCTGTTAAATGATCTCCGTGTTTTTTTAAAGCTCGTCCTGCTGCAAGTGCAAAGTTTCCACCTGATCCAATCGCTAAGACACCATCATCTGGTTGGATGACTTCCCCACTTCCTGAAACCATTAACATCTCTTCTTTGTTCATGACAATCAGCAAGGCTTCTAATTTTTGAAGAGCTCGGTCAGTCCGCCATTCTTGCGCAAGTTCAACTGCTGCACGAGTTAGATTGCCTTTGTATTCGTTTAATTTTCCTTCGAATTTTTCTTCTAAAGTAAACGCGTCTGCTACACTTCCGGCAAACCCAACTAGTACTTCTCCATTATAGATGCGGCGTACTTTACGAGCCGTTCCTTTCATGATCACACTTTCGCCCATTGTCACTTGGCCATCGCCAGACATTGCACAAGAGCCGTTGTGTTGGATCGCAAAGATCGTTGTTGCGTGAAATGTTGTCATCGTTATTCCTCCATTGTTCAATCATTCTAGTTATCAGGCTCTAGGATGAAATTGACGGTAATTTTTTTGTAAATGTTCTTTGGTAACATGGGCATAAATTTGCGTAGACGATAAGCTGGCGTGTCCTAATAACTCTTGGACGGTTCGCATATCTGCTCCATTGTTTAATAAATGTGTAGCAAATGTATGCCTCAACATATGAGGATGAATATCTGCTGTCAAACTACTTTTTTTTATGATTTGATTTAAGACGTATTCAATACCGGATACAGATATCTGATCGCCATAATGATTCACAAACAGATAATCATGTTCTTTATGGTATTTAGCCATTAATACACTCCGACATTTTTCCAGGTATTCTTGGATCGCCACACTTGCGTAGTGTCCAAACGGCACATAACGTTCTTTATTGCCTTTCCCATGAATCAAAACAACGCTTAAATCAAAATCGATATCTTTTATGCTGATCCCTCTGCATTCGCTGACCCGTATCCCTGTACCATATAGAACTTCTAAAAGAGCTTCATTCCGAAAATCGAGCGGTTTATCGCCTTTAACGGTTTGAAATAGAGCTTCCATTTCTTTCTCATAAAAAAAACGCGGTAAACGAAGCGTTTTCTTTTTTAAATGTATATAAGAAAACGGATTTTCTGCAACCACATGGTTTTTTAAAAGAAATTGATAGAAAGCTCTTAAACTCGATATCTTTCTTGAAATTGTATTACGGCTTAGCTCGCGTTCTGTTAGTTCGCCTAAAAAAATCCGAACATCTTGCAAGGTCACGGCTTCATATGCTGCATCGCCCGTTTCAAGCAAAAAATTCGAAAAATCAAGAATATCTTCTTCATAAGCTTTTTTGGTAAGTTCAGAGTAGTGACGTTCAGTGATCAAGTATTGTAAAAAAGTTGTTTTCAATTCATGATTATTCAAAAAAAGTCCCTCCACTCATATGACAAAGTTACTTTATCATAGAAGCAAAGGGATTACAATTGATTGTGTTTCAAACTTATCGAAATTTTAAACTATTCTGTCTTTTTTTAAAACCGCTGTTTATACCTGTTTAGTTCTTTTATCTTTCATCGGGAAAGCACAGCGCTGCTTTATTATTGTACTTCTTCTTTATACTCACAGTGACTGCAAATCACTTGCTTTTTCCCTTTAGTTTTCTTTTCAACTAAATAATGATCGCATTTTGGACAGTTTCTGCCAATCGGTTTATCCCATGAAACGAATTCGCAAGCTGGGTAACGATCACAACCATAAAACAACCGATTTTTCTTCGATTTCCGTTCAATCACTTGGCCTTCTTTACATGTCGGACAAGTGACGCCAATTTCTTTGACGATAGCTTTCGTATTGCGGCATTCAGGAAAATTACTGCAAGCATAAAACTTACCATACCGTCCTAGTTTGATGACCATTGGATGGCCACATAACTCACAATCGAAACCAGCAGGTTCATCTTTGATTTGGATTTTTTCAATGGTTTCTTCAGCTGTTTCAACTTCTTTAATAAACGGTTGATAGAAACGATCGATAACATTCACCCATTTTTCTTTGCCCTCTTCGACAGCATCTAAGTCTTTTTCCATTTCTGCTGTAAAATGAGTATCAACGATTTGCGGGAAAAATTCAACGACTAAATTATTGACGATCATACCCAACTCGGTTGGTTCAAACCGCTTGCTTTGCAACTTCACATAATATCTTTTTTGGATGGTATTAAGTGTTGGAGCATAGGTAGAAGGACGACCAACTCCATTTTCTTCCAGTGTCCGGATCAATGTTGCTTCAGAAAAGCGAGCTGGCGGTTGAGTAAAGTGCTGTTTCGGTTCAATGTCAACCGATTGAACACGGTCGCCTTTTTCCATCTCAGGTAAGATGTTTTCTTTTTCTTCTTTCCCGTCATCGGTTCCTTCCACATAAACTTTTTGATAACCAGGGAACTTAAGTGTTGAACCATTTGCTCTAAACAGAATGGCATTTTGAACAATATCAACTTTTACCGTATCAAAAACTGCAGGGGTCATTTGACTAGCAACTAACCGTGACCAGATAAGATTGTAGAGTTTATATTGATCCTTTGTCAAATGCTTTTCGATTTCTTTAGGTGTCCGCATCACGCTTGATGGTCGGATAGCTTCATGGGCATCTTGAGAACTAGCCGACTTTTTAGCTATACGGGGTTTTGAAGCAGAATACTCTGGTCCAAACTCTTTAGTGATGTATTCCGCAACTTCGTTCTTAGCAGATTCAGCGATCCGTGTAGAATCTGTCCGCATATAGGTAATCAAACCAACGGCTCCGCCACGCCCCAATGAGATCCCTTCATAAAGCTGCTGAGCGATCATCATGGTTTTTTGTGTTCTGAAATTTAATTTTCGTGCAGCTTCTTGTTGTAGAGTACTTGTTTTAAAAGGCAAAGCGGGATTACGTTTGCGTTCTTTTTTAGTTACTTTGGTAACGTCAAAATCATTGCCTTTGATTTCTTGAATCACTTTTTGAACATCCTCAGCATTGCCTAAATTCATTTTTTTGCCGTTTAAACCATAAAAATTGGCTTTGAATTTTTTGGTCCCTTTTTTAAAATTCCCAGCAATGCTCCAGTATTCTTCTGGTTTAAACTCATTGATCTCTGTTTCACGTTCACAAATAAGTTTTAAGGCAATCGATTGAACTCGTCCAGCACTAAGACCTTTTTTGACTTTCTTCCATAAAATAGGGCTAATCGTATAGCCTACTAAACGGTCTAAAATTCGGCGAGCCTGCTGTGAGTTTACCAATTCCATATCGATGGAACGGGGTTCTTTAAATGCACCTTTGACGGCTTCTTTTGTAATTTCATTAAAAACGACTCGATTTTTAGCTTCACTGTCTAATCCCAGAAGAAAGCTAAGGTGCCATGCGATAGCTTCTCCTTCTCTATCCGGGTCAGCTGCGAGAAAAACTTTTTCAGCCTTTTTAGCGTAACCTTTTAGTTCTTTTATTAGAGGCCCTTTTCCACGTATGGAAATGTATTCGGGTTCATAGTTATTTTCTACATCAATTGCCATGCGGCTTTTTGGCAAGTCACGAATATGACCTAGACTAGCAACAACTTTGTAGTTTTTTCCTAAATATTTTTCAATTGTTTTTGCTTTCGCAGGCGATTCTACAATCACCAGGTATTTATAGGCCAATGGAATGCTCCTTTCAAATGAGCTCTTATTTTCTATTTTCAGCACTTTCTTTGCTAAAAGAGAAATCGTTAATCATCTTATGCTATCTAAAGGCCCTTTGTCAACTATTGATATCTCCTCTTAAAAAACAGCTTCCTCAATGTTCTCTCTTAAATAGAAGAAAAAGAAGACTATTTTGATCTTATACTGAGTTCATTTGTATTCTATGAACCATCTTTTGTATTCTATGAACCATCTAATGTTCTTTGCTAATGACTGTTTCAAAACGTTATTTCTTCTAAGATATGAGCAGCCGATAAAACACACTTAGCCCCATGCAAAATCAAATCATTTGTTCCTTCAACACCAGGATTGGTGATGTCTCCAGGTACAGCAAAAACTTCTCTTCCTTCTTGTAACGCTAGATTAGCTGTAATTAAACTTCCGCTACGGTATTTTGCTTCTATTACTAACGTCCCTAAAGACAAGCCGGCAATGATTCGATTTCTCATCGGAAAATGATGGCGTAATGGTTTGGCACCTAAAGGATATTCTGAAAGCAATAAATGCTCTTGACCGATTTTTTCTTGTAGTGCTTTGTGCTCATAAGGGTAAACACGATCCAAACCCGTTCCAACAACAGCAACCGTTTTTCCTTTTTCGCGCATTGTTTTTTGATGAACAGCACAATCGATTCCTTTGGCTAGTCCACTAACCATCACGATATCATTTTTAACCAACTCCGGCAGCAGTCGGTTTAAGACATTTTCACCATAAGCGCTACTCTTTCTGGACCCTACAACAGCTAATAACCGCTGCTCTAATAAAGATAGATCGCCTTGATAAAACAGCAAGACGGGTGGATTATAGATTTGTCTTAAATATTCAGGGTACTGATCATCTAAAATCGTTAGCCAACGGATATTTTTTGTTTGATAGCGTTGAAAAAGCAACTCTAGTTGAACGGCAGCATAGCTGTTTAAAAAAGTTTTTGTGTGTGCTGGAGTTAATTTTGCATTTACGGACAACTCATAAGCAGATGAGTAAGGGTTATCTAGTAAGGCAGAAATCATACGTAGTTTACTGGCAGGTCCGATACCGCCACAATGCGATAAATGAAAAATCCTTTGATTTAGTAATTGTTTGTCCATCTTTTCTGCTCCTTCGTTTCATGGTCTATTTAGTCTGATGACAATCAGATTTATTATCCGCAAAGCAGAACTTCTTTATTTATTATTTATTATAATGAAGAGATCTCTATACGAAAAAAACTGAAGCTCATGTCTTTCATGAGCTTCAGTCGTGTGTTTATTAATAAAGTTGTAATCTATTTCGGACAGGTGCAAAAGAATGGCGATGAATCGGACAAACGCCTAACGTCTCCAAGCCTTCTAAATGCACTTTTGTACCATAACCTGCATTTTGAGCAAACCCGTATCCTGGATAAAGGCGATCATACTCCGCCATCATCCGATCACGCGTCACTTTTGCAACGATACTTGCTGCGGCAATCGATAAACTTTTCGCATCTCCCTTGATGAGACTTTCTTGAGGAATCGAAGTTGGCAACTGCATAGCGTCAATCAGCAAATGCTCTGGAGCAATCGGCAATTTTTGAATAGCTTCAAGCATGGCTAATTTAGTTGCTTGGTAAATATTGACCTCGTCAATAACCGAATGCTCTTTCACCCCTATACCGATGGCTAAAGCTTTGGCTTGAATTTCATCAAATAATTGATCGCGTTTCTCGCTGGACAGCTGTTTTGAATCATTGATCTCTAAAACATGAAAATCCTGAGGCAAAATCACTGCTGCCGTAACAACTGGTCCAGCTAACGGACCACGGCCGACTTCATCGATTCCTGCGACAAACTGGATGCCATTAGCCCAAAGGTGTTTTTCAATTTGCAGCATTTTTTGATAATTTTCTTCTAATAATTGTTTTTTTTCAAGTCTTTTTTCCCAGGCTTTCAAAGCTGTGCCCACCCCTTTTCGGGTATCTGCTTTGAGCGCTAAAAGGCGTTCATCAGAAGGATGCTCAATCGTTGTCAACAACTCTTTGACCGCCATAATGGACAGTGGCTTTTCCATGTTACTCTGCCCCTTTTTCTGGTATTGATACTGCAGGAACTGCATCTAATGTATAGCGCCCTACTTTTCCGCTTCTAATTTCATAGATGATCATCTCCGCAGCACGGCTATAATCCTCTCTAAATCCTCTTTTTTCGGAAATCAGCATCAACATTTCCGGCGAAGGCAAAACGATCTCTTCAGCGGTTAACTTATAACGATCAGCCAATTGTTCCGGGTAGTGCTGCTGCATTACTTCTATTCCATATAAAGCAATATCATCTAATTGCAAAATAGTATCTTTGATCGCTCCTGTTAAAGCCAGTTTTTTCCCAACTTCTGGGTCTTCAAATTTCGGCCAAAGAATTCCTGGAGTATCCAGTAAATCAAGTTCTTTGTTTAATCTTAGCCATTGCTGAGCTTTCGTTACGCCAGGTCTATTGCCTGTCTTAGCAATATTTTTCTTAACGAATCGATTGATCAGTGTAGATTTTCCGACGTTTGGTATTCCAATACTCATCGCCCGGATTGGACGTGGTTTTCGGCCTTGAGCAGCCATTCGATCAAATTTAGGTTTTAATAATCTCTTAGCTTCACTCATAACTTTTTTCATGCCAATACCTTCTTGCGCAACTATCGGAACGGCAGAAATCCCTTGTTTATTAAAATAGCTGACCCATTTTTGAGTCAACGCCTCATCAGCTAAATCGCTTTTATTTAAAATAACTATCCGTGGTTTGTCGCCAATCAATTCATCCAGGATAGGATTACGGCTAGAAAGCGGAATCCTAGCATCTACTAATTCAAAAATAACATCTACTAACGTTAACTTTTCAGTCACTTGTCTTCTTGCTTTGGCCATATGGCCTGGAAACCATTGTATCGTTGTCATTGTATCGCTCCTTTTATTTCTTCAAAAAAAAAGGTGAAGAGCAGAATCGCTCCCCCTTTTTGATTTAATGCTTTTTTCTGCTTACTCTTTGATCATACCAAAGTCTTTTAAAGGCCAAATTCGGATATCTGTAGTGCCAGAAACCGTTTCTTTATCGATAAATCCAAAAGAACGACTGTCTTTAGAGTTCGTTCGGTTATCTCCCAATACAAAATAAGAATTTTCCGGAACTTTTTCCATTCCAGTCACCGAAGCCAGCGTAAAGTTTTCGGTAAATGATTCGCCTGGAGCTAATTCTGATTTTGATTCCTCTAGGTAAGGTTCTGCTACGGCTTCTCCATTCACGTACAACGTCTCGTCCATTACCATGATTTCATCACCTGGCATCCCGATGACACGCTTAATGTATTGCTTTTCCGGATCATCTGGAGCAGGAAAAACAATTAAATCAAACCGTTCAGTCTCTTCAATTTTATTTAAAATCAAACGATCTTGGTCGTGAAGGGTCGGGTACATTGATTCCCCGTCGACACTAACCGGAACAAATAAAAAATGACGAATCAATAAAAAGATAATAACTGCTATAACGACATATAATAAAGTACTGAAGGCCTCTTCCAACCAAGTTTTCTTCTTTTTGTTTTTAGGTTTTTTACCCAAATTGTACTTTAAACGTCTAGGCTCAAACTGTTCTTCTTGAGCATCTCGACCATCCGAATAAGTTGTTTTATTCATTGACTACCACCACTACCTTCTATTAAATTATTGAACAATGGATAAACGCTGGAACGGAAAATAAATCATCGTTGTTTCACCGATAATAGCAGATGATGGGATAGACCCAAAATAACGACTATCATTACTAGATCGCCGATTGTCTCCTAAAACAAAATACTCGTCTTCCGGCACTGTTTTTTGGCCCGTCAGTTCTTCTAAAGTAAAATCAGAAGTCCAGGTTCCGCCAGCATGGTTTACGAAATCATTTTCCAGGAAAGGCTCTTCAATTGGACGATCATCAATGTACAATTGATCGTCTTCGTAACGCAATGTCTCATTAGGCAACCCAATGACACGTTTGACCAATGTTCGGTTGGAAGCATCTTTAAAGACAATCAAATCAAACCGATTAATATGATAAATTGTTTCTACGATAATCTGATCACTTTGTTGAAACGTTGGAATCATTGAAGAACCTTCAATCGTCATTGGTAAAAAAATGAAGTTTCGAAAAAAAGCTGTCAGGACCAGCGCTAATAAAAATGGTTTGACCCAATCCCATACTTGATTCCTCCAAGTTTTTTTTTCCATACTTGTCGCTCCAAACTAATCTATTTGACTCTATCATACAAGAAAACGTTGAAAATAACTATTCATTTCCTTAAAAAAATGCCTAATAAAAAAAGGAAGATTGCGTGTACCATCTTCCTTTCTTCTTTTTCTATTTTTAATTTTAATGAATGGTCGGCAACTAAACTTTAATTTTCTTCTAAATACTGAACGCCTTTTTCATATTGAGTATCGTTTTCTTTCATTAATTCTCTTAAGTCTGCAATCATTGCGGCAGCTGTTTCGCCTTCTACCACACCGTTTTCATCTAATTGATGACCTTTTTGAAATTCTTTTACGGCTTGTGTAGTCGTTTCGTCAAAATATCCGTCAATAGCACCGCTGGAGTAATCTAAAGCATCCAATATTTGTTCAACGTTTTTAACTTCAGCTGAAACATCACCTTGTTTGTATGTTTTAGTAGCATCTATCACCAAAAGTTTAGTGTATGCTGGCAAATCGACGGAAATAGTAGGCTCAATGCCTTTTTCATTGATCCATTCACCGTTAGGCGTTAACCATTTAGCGATCGTCAATTTTAATTCACTTTTATCAGAAAAACTAGCGACCGTTTGAACGGTTCCTTTTCCAAACGTTTTGGTTCCGATAATTTGCATATTGGCTGATTCTTTCAATGCTCCTGCTAAGATTTCCGAAGCACTCGCACTTCCTTCATCCACTAGTAAAACAGACGGTTCGGTAACTTTAAAATCGCCCATTGTTTTATCGTCGGCTACAATTTTGACCGCTTCTTGGTCACGTTCCTGAGTCTGCATAATGGTCGATCCCTCTTCAACAAACATATTGGAGATGCTTAATGCCCCATCTAATAGACCGCCGGGATTTTGTCTAACATCAAACACAAATGATGTTGCTCCCTGTTCTCTTAACTCTTTAACTGCTGTTACCAATTCATCATAAGTGGGATCTGAAAAACTAGTGATCGCAATATAGCCAATCGTTGGATCCGTTTCATCTAAATTGTATACCACTGTCTCCACTGGGATCGTGTCACGAGTAACGGTGACTTCGAATGTTTCCTCGCCTCTTTGGATGGTTAACACCACATCTGACCCTTTTTCTCCGCGAATGAATGAAACTGCTTCATTTAAGGTTAAACCGGTCAAATTTTTATCATCTGCTTTAAGCAATACATCATTTGGCTTCAAGCCGGCTTCTTCGGCTGGGGAACCCGCAATAGGGGAAACGATCATGATGGAATCGCCTTGTTTCATCACTTCTGCACCTATACCTTCAAAAGAAGCTGATATCGTATCATTTAGTGAAGCTGATTCTGAAACGTCTAAATACTGTGTATAAGGATCTCCAATGGCGTCTACCATGCCTGACAAAGCACCTTCGATCAACTGGTCTTCATCTACTTCTTGGTAATAATCTGTAGAAAGCTGATTGTAAACTGCTTCAATTTTTGAAAAAGTACCTGGGGTTTGTGCAGTTCCTTCTTCGGTTGGTGCCGTTTGTTCTGTTCGATCAGCAACAACATAAGTTCCTCCAATCGAAATGGCTGCTACAGCTAATAGAGAAATAAGATACGTTCCCATTCTCATTTTAATCTTTTTTTTCTTTTTCGGTTCTTCCTCCATACTGCAACTCCTCCCGCTCTCTTATTGAGATTGTAACTTACATGAAAACAAAAACCAACAAAACCAAGTTGATTTCGTTGGCTTTTGCATGATTCTTTTACGAAGATCCTGCCAAATGAGCTAAAACCTTACTTTTTCTTCATTTTTAACGCTGTTTCTAAAGCCACGATCATCATATCGTCAAATGTCCGCTCACGTTCATCTGATGAAGTCTCTTCACCAGTCAATAAATGGTCGCTAATCGTCAAAATAGCTAGGGCTTTGCGATTGTATTTAGCTGCGAGTGTGTAGAGACCTGCCGCTTCCATCTCCACAGCTAAGACGCCATAATCCGCTAATTTCTTTTTATCTAGTTCTTCGTTGTAAAAACGATCTGCTGACAAAACATTGCCGACTTTCATATTCATTCCTTTTTCTATGCCTACTTCATAAGCTGTTTTCAGCAAATCAAAGTTTGCTAGCGGAGCAAAGTCTACTTGATTATGGAACGTATGACGGTTGATACTTGAATCCGTTGTAGCCCCTTGTGCTAACACAACATCTCGCACTTTAACATCCATTTTCATTCCGCCAGCGGTTCCTACACGCATCAAGTTTTGAACATTATAACTGGTGATCAATTCTTCTGCATAAATCATCATGGAAGGCAATCCCATTCCAGTCCCTTGAACAGAGATCCGTTCACCTTTATACAACCCGGTATACCCAAACATATTCCGCACACGATTGTATTGTTCTACTTCTGTTAAAAAAGTCTCGGCAATATATTTCGCCCGTAATGGGTCACCTGGTAATAAAATTGTTTCTGCAATTTGACCTGCTTTTGCTTCAATATGCACACTCATTATTTATTCCTCCTAAATGTCATTTTACAAGACCAGTGTATGATATAACTGTTATTCTTTGTTTCTATCGACATACCGTTCCCACGCTAAATCAAAGGTTGTCATTTCAGCTAAATAATCGCCATTCAATTCTAAATAATGACTGATTTCTTGATAATCTTCAGATTGTTTAGGAAACCCGTCATCTAGGTATACAGCATTAGCAAATAGCGTGATGGCATCTTTCTTATGAGGGTCTCTTACGGTCATCAAATAATGATAAAATGGACGTCGCATCTTTTTACTTCACCTCTCTATCTGCTCTGTTTTTTATGCGGTCAAGTTGTTCTTGTTCGTAACGGGCAGGGTTTTTACGATAAAAGTCTTGATGTTCTGCTTCTGCCGGATAGAAAGTAGTTGCAGGTTCAATGGTCGTCACAATCGGTTTAGTGTAACGTCCGCTTTGCTCTAACCGTTTTTTTGAACGCTTCGCACTGTCACGTTGCAATTCATCAGCAACAAATATCACTGGCCGGTAATTGTCGCCTCGATCCTGAAACTGACCCATTGCATCGGTTGGATCCGTTTGATTCCAATAGATTTCGACCAGTTCTTCATAGGAAATCAGCGCTGGATCAAATGTGATCTCGACAGCTTCCGTGTGGCCGGTCGTTTGGGTCATCACTTCTTCATAAGTTGGATCAATGGTTTGTCCACCGGTGTAGCCAGAGACTACTTTTTCGATACCTGGTTGTTTATCGAATGGGGACACCATACACCAAAAACACCCGCCGGCAAAAATAGCTGTTTCTTTCATATCGTTTCCTCCTCGTATGGTAAAAATTATTATTTATTTGGCTGGCAGATGCACATTTAAGCGAATATCGTCTTCTACTAAGTCAATCTTGCTGGCTGAAAAATGCATGCCGCTTTCTAGATAAAATTCGTTTAAATTAAAAACAATGAGTTCCTTTTCACTGTTGATAGCTACCCAAGCGGGAACTTTTAATTGTTCTTTTATTAAATTCATGGCAAATGAGATGGGTAAATTCAAAGAACCTACTGCGATTTTTGTAGCTTTGAACTGCAGATTTCCATTTTCCATCACAAATGGTTCTAAAAACAAGGAAAACTGCACGTCGTGACCGAATAACTGAAAAGTCCCTAATAATTGAGCTTGATCTTCTAATAAGAAATCAAATTCAACCGCCTCATTTGATAATTCTTCATCAATATATTTTGTTACCAATTGATTCAGGTCTTCTTTGTGTGCCTGAATTTGAAACGTCATTTCATCTTTTTGAGAAACCTCTGATAAGTTAGGTTCTCCTTGAATGACCGCTGTCATTTGAGTAAAAAACCAGATAACAGTCCCTAATACAATTGTCAATAAAATAAGAAAGGCCCATTTCCATCCTTTTTGTTTTAGTTTGATGTGGTTTTTCTTTTCTTCCATATGAACTCCTTTTGATTATAAAATTTTTAACTATTCTCCAGCAATTCGTTGTTTTAAAATAGCCTGATACAATTTTTCAGCCATCAATTCATAGCCCTTATCATTGGGATGAAACAGATCTTCTTCATACAACAAAGGATTGATCTCAGCCTGCTCCGCTGCTAGCGAACTATCCGCTACTCCGTCTTCTGATAAGGGGAGCTTAGACAAGTTAAAGATATCATCTAGCGAAAGATAGATGCCTTCTTCCTTTTCCACCAGTTCTTTTGTTGACTGATTCCAAGAATCCAAGATCGTCTGCATCTCAGTAATATCCGGAAAGAGATCAGCGTAAGGATTGTAAATCCCAAAAACATAAACTTGTGCTTTAGGGTTCAGCTTATTAAATTCTGAAAGAATCGTTTTCAATTCGGTTTCATACTTCTTTTTTGGTTGAATAAAACTATCCTGATTTATGTTGAGGGTGTCTTTTTTGAAGGTTTGTATTACATCATTTCCACCCACTGTTAAAACAATGATATCAGCTTTTTTTAAATCGGATTGAATCTCCTCTTGTTGTTGAATGCGCGACAAGATCTGATCGCTGCGGTCACCGCTTTTTCCATAATTCTTTGTGGTTACTTCTTTGATGCTATTTGTCTCTCTTAATAAGTTGGCCGTTAAAGGGACATAACCTCCATTTTGTGTGCTGTCTCCAACTCCTTCAGTCAAAGAATCCCCTACCGCTACTAGATAGAGAGAATCATTCATCGGTTCTGCTTGGTCTGATTTAAATGGTTTGTTTTGTCCGAATAAAAAATCTAACCCTTGGTAAACGATGAAGACACCGACTGCTAAAATCAAACAAGTAATAAAAAAAGAACGTATTTTTTTCATCGTGTTCCACCCCGCTTCATGATAAAACTAAGTTTAGTTCGTTTCATTATTGCTTTTTTCTCCATCTGTGTAATACATAATAGCATAGGCCCCTTTTCCCGTATGAGTGGCAATTACCGGGCTAGTCTGATCCATACTCATAGGAACCATTGGCAGCGCCTTTTGAAAAGCTTCATTTAATTCGTTGACGTATTCAAAATCAGATGCATGTGAAAAACCCACTTCACAAACGTTCTTAGTTTGTTGCAGTTCCTCTTTCAATTGCTGGTTCCATTTATTGACTGGTTTCATACCCCGACCTTTGACCCGGCTTTCTAACTTTCCATCAACGAGTTCAAAAACTAATTTCATGTTCATTAAACTAGAAACAGCACCCACTACACGGCTGACGCGTCCTCCTTTAACTAGATTTTCCAATGTTCGAACGCAGATAAACAATTTCGTGTTTTTTCTAACAGTTTCAATACGGTTTAAAATGGCTGTTTTATCAGCACCTGTTAAAGCTAACTTTGCAGCTTCGATCACTTGAAAAGAAAGCCCACGGTCAGTAAACTTGCTATCAATGACGGTTACATCTGTATCCGTCATTTGAGCAGCCTGTCTAGCCGCGTTAACTGTGCCGCTTAATGATTCAGTCATATGGATCGAGATCACTTGTCCGCCGTTTTCTCCTAGTTTGTTGTATGTTTCTAGAAATCTTCCTAATGGAGGTTGGCTCGTTTTCGGTAATTCTTTGGCTGTCGCCATTCGCTCCATAAATACATCTTTTTGAATCGTTTCTCCGTCTACGTAAGTGTCTTCATCCACTAAAATCGTTAAAGGCAAAACATGGATATTTAATTTTTCCAATTCTTCTGGACTTAATTGAGCAGATGAATCCGTTACGATTGTTATGTTCTTCATTTTTCTTTCATCCCATCTTTCTTCCTGCAATTTATTTAAAAATCATGTTATACTGAAAAAACACCCACTTATTTTATCGTTCCATACCCTAATTTATACATAGAATAGTATAACAGATTCTCTAATCAGCGTATACTCAATCTATAGTGAGTCACTCTATAAACAGTATTGGCAGGAGGTAGTCAAATGGAAAAAAAATCTTTGAAGAATAACCCCGATTTTACCAAAACCTACTTGATCACCAATGAAGTGTTTAATGCAATCACTCATGGTATCGGCTTTGGATTAAGCATTGCTGGTCTAGTCATTTTACTTTATAAAGGTTCTCAAACCGGCACTGCTCTTGAAATCGTTTCATATGCTATTTATGGCGCCACACTCATTCTTTTATATCTATGTTCAACACTTTACCACAGTTTAGCATTTACACCGGCTCGCAAGCTCTTTAAAATATTTGATCATATGAGTATTTTTCTTTTAATTGCAGGAACCTATACTCCTTATACCTTAATTACTATTGGCGGAGCTCTGGGATGGACACTTTTCGGAATAGTTTGGGCAATCGCGATTCTTGGAGTCCTTTATAAAGCCATCTGGATCAACAAATTCCAAAAATATTCTACTTGGTTGTATATTGCTATGGGTTGGTTATGTGTTTTCGCTTTGAAACCTATGTATTTGGGATTGGGTACTAAAGGTTTTACTTTGCTCGTATTGGGCGGTTTATCTTTCACGATTGGAGCTATTTTCTATAGCTTGCGAAACATTAAATACATGCATGTGCTGTGGCATCTATTTGTCTTAGCCGGTACAGCCTTTATGTACTTTTCAATTCTTTTTTATGTTTGATTTTTTTCTGCTGCTGCTGATAAATCACAGTCAACGAAAAAGGCCTCCAGCTTTTGTGCTGAAGGCTTTTTTAGTCGAGTATTTTTAGTCAGTTTCGCGTATACGTTTCAAATTGGTGCGGGTATTTATTGCGATCATCTGTTATTCCTTGCTCCACATTCACTAGTTTCCATTGAGTCCAATCTATTTCAGGAATAAACGTATCTCCTTCAAATTCCCCATCGATCATTGTTCGGTGCAGCAAATCTGCATCGCCCATAAACTCTTTAAAAACACCTGAACCGCCGGTAATAAATAAGTCGTTCTCATAATCCTTAGCGAAATCCAATACCTCTTGGCGGCTATGCATGATCAAAACACCTTCCGCCTGATACTCTTTATCGTTGGTCATTACGATATTGATGCGGTTGGGTAAGGGACGTTTATTCATCCCTTCGAACGTTTTTCTGCCCATCACAACAGCATTTCCTTGTGTCATTTCTTTAAAATACTTTAGATCATTCGGCAAATACCAAGGCAACGTTCCTTTGTTGCCGATAACACCGTTACGATCTTGCGCCCATAGAAAAGCAATCATGTTTACCCCTTCTTTCCTTTGTGATCTATCCTAAACTGCAATCGGAGCTTTGATCCCCGGATGCGGATGGTACTGTTCAATTTGAATATCATCCATTTCAAAATCGAAAATACTGGTTTTGTTTTCATTTAATTTCAATACTGGAAAGTCTTTGGGTTCACGTTTTAATTGTTTCGTCATTTGTTCGATATGATTAGAATACAAATGAGCATCGCCTAAAGTATGAATAAACTCTCCTACTTCTAACCCTGTCTCATGAGCGATCAAATGAGTTAAAAGCGCATAGCTGGCAATATTAAAAGGAACACCTAAAAAAATATCCGCGCTTCTTTGATAAAGTTGACAGCTCAACTTTCCATCAGCTACGTAAAATTGAAATAACGTATGACAAGGCGGCAAAGCCATATTCGGCACATCTTCTGGATTCCAGGCAGAAACGATCAGACGTCTAGAATCAGGTGTTGTTTTTATCATTTCAATAACTTGTTTCAATTGATCGATCGTTTCTCCTTGCGTTGTTTTCCAGTGACGCCATTGCGAACCATAAACGTTCCCTAATTCTCCATACTGAGCTGCAAAAGTTTCGTCTTCCAAAATCCGTTGACAAAAAGTTGCCATTTCTGTTTGGTAAAGTTGGTTAAATGCTTCGTCGGCCAATGCTCTACGTCCGAAATCGGTCATATCCGGTCCATGATAATCTGTGCTTTTTATATAGCGTTCAAACGCCCACTCGTTCCAAATATGGTTATTGTGTTGTAATAGATAGCGGATATTCGTATCGCCTTTGATAAACCACAATAACTCACTTTTGATCAGACCAAAAGGCACTCGTTTGGTCGTCAGCAGAGGAAAGCCTTTTTGGAGATCAAAGCGCATTTGATACCCAAAAAGACTATTTGTTCCTGTTCCTGTTCGATCGGTTTTTTTACTGCCTTCTTTCAATACATTTTTACCTAAATTCAGATATTCGGTTTCCACAATTGCTCCCCCTACATTGCTTTATTCATTTTCAAATTGACTTAAATATTCCCAACGCGCCATTTTTTGTTCTAATTGATTCTCACGACGCGTCAGCGTTTCTTGTAATTCTTGCAAACGCGTAAAATCACTGCTATTTTCCAGCATTTCATTTTTTGTAGTTTCAATATCGCTTTCTAAAGCAAAAAGGTCTTGTTCGATCGTATCCCATTCTTTTTTTTCTGCATACGTTAATTTAACTTTAGACCCTTTTTCTTCCGAGACCGTTTGTTTGTTTTCACTGCTATTTTCTTTGGGTTTATTTTTTTTATCTTGGCTATCCAACTTTGCAGTTTCTTCTTCTTGAATGTATTCTGTAATGCTGCCAAAGTAAGGAACCACTTTTCCTTCCCCTTCAAAAATCAATAATTTTTCAGCTGTTTTATCAAGGAAATAACGGTCATGCGAGACCGAAATGACAGCTCCCGGGAAAGTTTCAATGTAATCTTCTAAAACAGTCAAAGTAGCGATATCCAAGTCATTGGTCGGTTCATCTAGCAATAAAACATTTGGTTGCTGCATCAATAATTTTAATAGATAGAGACGTCTTTTTTCGCCACCCGACAATTTGCCGATAAGTGTGCCATGAGTATACTTTTCAAATAAAAACTGTTCTAGCAAGTTGGTAACACTGATTCGTTCTCCATTAGAAGTTTCAACTTCTTCTCCAACTTCTTGCAAGAAAGAAATAACCCGTTTGTTAGGATCCATTTCTTCTGTCATTTGAGTATAATAAGCAATTTTCACTGTTTCTCCAACGACAAGTACGCCCGAATCTAACGGAATACGTCCAGCCAAAACGTTTAGTAACGTCGATTTTCCAGCACCGTTTTTCCCACTGATGCCAATCCGGTCTTTTGCTTGCACCAATAAATTAAAATCTTTGACAATTGGGTGACCAGCAAATTCCAGCGAGGCATCTTGTAAATCAAAGACCCGTTTTCCAATCCTAGCTCCCTCTAAATTCATCTCCACAGATTCATCTGTTTTGACTTGGTTTAAATTTTCTTCCAAATCAGAAAAACGATCGATCCTAGCTTGCTGTTTAGTTGTTCGAGCTTTAGCTCCGGTACGCATCCACGCTAATTCTTTGGTATACAGTTGTTTGCGTTTGTGTTCTGCTCGAATAGAGGCTTCTTGGCGTTCTGCTCTAGCGATGATATATTTTTCATAATTTCCTGTATACATAATAGCTTTTCCGTGTGACAGTTCAATCATACGATTGACAATACGGTCTAAGAAATATCGGTCATGAGTAACGAGCAGTAAAGCTCCTCGATAAGAACTAAGATAGTTTTCAAGCCACGTGATGGTCTCAAAATCTAAGTGGTTTGTCGGTTCATCTAATACTAATAGGTCCGGTTCTTGTATCAGGACTTGGGCCAAGCCTACGCGTTTTCTTTGCCCTCCGGAAAGAGTCGCTACTGATTGCTCTAAGTCGGTAATACCCAATCTCGTTAAAATCATTTTAGCGTTGGTGTCTGCCAGCCATGCATCATGATCGTTCATTCCTTGTTCTGCTTTTGAATAGGCATTTTGATAAGTTTCGTTCATTGGATCTAAAATCAATTGTTCCAAAGCTTTCTCATAATTTCTAAGAGCCACTAAGATGGGCGTATCGCCTTCAAAAACAGCATCAAAAACGTTTTGTTCTGGGTTTAAATCCGGTTCTTGTAACAAATACCCCATTCGATATCCTTTTGGTGTTTGAATTTCGCCTTTTTCACCGCTGTCTCTGCCTGTAATAACATTTAATAAGTTGCTTTTACCTGTTCCATTGACGCCAATTAATCCGACACGTTCGCCTGTTTTAATAGAAAAACTGATATCGTCAAACAGTGTTTTTTCACCGTATGTTTTTGTTAAATTGATTACTTTCATTTCTTTCATACTTAATCTCCACTTTCCCATAACTAGCACGCATTTTTTAATCTGCTTTATTCTAACATACATTTACTCAATTTTATAGAGAGCGAACACCGTACAATCCAAAGCGATTCGGTTCTTTCAGCTTTCTAAAGGCAGTTCAGAAACGGAAGATCCAAATTTGAAAAGTCGGTTGATAGTTTTGTTCTATTGGTTAGTTTTAACGAACAGTTGTATAGCTATTGCTTTAACTTTGCAGCTGTCCGTTAAATATTGACGGTTCACTCAGAAAGTTCTTAAAACAAAAGCCGGAGCTGAGACTGATGTCTCAACTCCGGCCTAAAGACTAGCTGCAATTTAAGATAAGTAATTTTTAAATAGAGCCAAATCTTCGTAAATCATCTCTAATAACTGACGATTATAAAAAATAGACGCTGGATGAAAAGTCGGAAATATCCGGTACTGTTCCATTGTCCAGGTGTAAGTAGTGGCATCTGGGGTAGCTAACTTTTGAATGGGTCCTTCATATAATTGGCCATGAAGCTGCATGATTTTCGCCTGGTTTCCGATTAAACGTTGCAACCCTACATTGCCCATTGTTAAAATAATCGGCGGATCAATGGTTTTTATTTCATAATCTAGCAATGGCGCATGTGCTATTATTTCTTTTTTAGTCGGCGTTCGATTGTATTTGCGCATAAAACGTTCCCCAGTTTTTCTATCTATTTTCTCTTTTTCTTGATAAGGTCGACTTCTAAAAGTACTGGTAATAAAAACTTCTTCACGAGTAACCTCTAGGAAATCAAAAAACTTCATCAATTCTATTCCCGCTCTGCCTGTGAAAGGAATACCGTTTAAAGATTCAACTTCTCCAGGAGCTTCACCTACCAACATAAAACGCGGGTGGATTGGCCCTATTCCCCATAAAAAGCCTTCCACTGGAAAGTGCGCGCTTCGTTTTTTAGCTAATTCAATCAACTCTTCAGTTAAAATAGTCTCCATTTCTTAACAGCTCCTTTCTCCTCCTATTCTACCAATCCTTTCTTACGATACAAACTTAAAGGTAATGGCTGTTTCTGCTTATGAGACTCCAGCAAAGAAAGCCTCACATATAAAAAGGAAGGAGCTTATCCTTGTATATCAGATAAGCTCCTTTTTTATTGTTAAAATAAGCCCTTGATTTCTCCATCCTCCGTAATATCCATCTGCAGAGCCGCTGGCTTCTTAGGCAAGCCGGGCATGGTCAACACTTGTCCCGTTAACGCTACAATGAATCCTGCACCTAATTTTGGAACAAACTCTCTGATAGTAACATCAAAACCTGTAGGACGACCTAACTGGGTTGGATCATCGGATAAGGAATACTGAGTTTTTGCCATACAAATGGGAAGATGATCCCATCCTCTTTCCGCGAAAGTTTGCATTTGTTTCTTGGCTTTTTTGCTAAACTGCACACCGGAACCACCATAAATATCAGTGACGATCGTGGTCACTTTTTCTTGAATGGTTCTTTTTTTCATATCATAAAGTGGAACAAAATCAGATGATTGCTTCTCAGCCGTTTCGATGACGGCTTTAGCTAATTCAATTCCTCCTACTGGGCCTTTTTCCCAAACAGAAGTGAGGGCAACCGGGACATCCAGCGCTTCAATCATTTCTTTTAAACAAGTTTCTTCTTTTTCGGTATCTGATGAAAATTCATTGATGGCTACTACAACAGGCAGTCCATAATTTTGCATATTCTCAATATGCTTTTTCAAATTTGCAAACCCTTTTTTTAGCGCTTCGATGTTTTCATGCGCTAATTCAGTTTTTATGACCCCTCCGTGCATTTTCAAAGCACGGATAGTCGCAACAATGACGACTACATCTGGAGCTCTTTCCAATTGCGGAACTTTAATATCTAGAAATTTTTCTGCACCCAAGTCTGCACCAAACCCAGCTTCAGTTACAGTATAGTCGGCTAGTTTCATAGCTGTCTGAGTCGCTAAAACACTGTTACAGCCATGAGCGATATTTGCAAATGGGCCACCATGTACTAAGGCAGGTGTATGGTATAAAGTCTGTACTAAGTTTGGCTTGATAGCATCTTTCAGCAATAAAGCTAAAGCTCCTTGAACTTTCAGGTCAGCAACCGTCACCATTTGACGATCATAAGTTTCGCCAATGACAATATGTGAAAGACGGTTCTTTAAATCATCTATATCAGTAGCCAAACATAGAATAGCCATCATTTCACTAGCGACAGTAATATCGAAGCCATCTTCACGAGGAACGCCATTAAAACGTCCGCCAAGTCCAACCACGATATTTCTTAATGCACGATCATTTAAATCTAATGCGCGTTTCCAAGTGATGGTTGCTGGGTTGATCTGACAGCCATTTCCTTGGTAGAGATGATTGTCAATAAAAGCCGATAGGGCATTGTTAGCTGCAGTCAAAGCATGCATATCTCCTGTGAAGTGCATATTGATGTCTTCCATCGGC
The DNA here is from genome assembly GCF_016653495.1 of Carnobacterium sp. CS13. Taxonomy (NCBI): domain Bacteria; kingdom Bacillati; phylum Bacillota; class Bacilli; order Lactobacillales; family Carnobacteriaceae; genus Carnobacterium; species Carnobacterium sp. CS13. The sequence goes on from NZ_CP067364.1 coordinate 1,346,388, forward strand.
ATCACTTGCGCATAACCTCCTCCTGCTGCCCCGCCCTTCATCCCCATCGTAGGTCCTAGTGAAGGTTCTCTCAACGCTAAAATAGTAGATTGCTCTAAATAGTTCAATGCATCAGCCAGTCCAACCGAAACAGTGGTTTTCCCTTCTCCAGCTGGAGTAGGATTGATAGACGTAACAAGCACCAGTTTTCCTGCTGGCTTTTTTTGGCCAGCTAATTGGTTGATGCGTTTTAAATTGATTTTAGCTTTGTACTTACCATATAGTTCTAAATCGTCTTCTATTAAATTTATTTTTTCTGCGATTTCAACAATGGGCAACATTGTCGATCGCTGAGCTATTTCAATATCCGATAACATATGTACTCTCCTTTCAACTAAACGAGCAGACACGTACTAAATTTGTTTTCTCGTTTGTTTCTATCTGCTTTAAATTATACAACACTTGCTTAAAAAGAAAAACCTTGCTTCTTATTCTTGGCAAATAAACTTGTTAAATATTCAATTGGCTCAATTTCATTGAAATCTATTTGACGGAAGCGGTTAATCTTCCTATAATGTAGATAAGCCATCATTCTTGTATCCTCTTTATTTTATATGCACAAGTTGGCTTAAGTTTAAATAAACTCATCATTAAGGGGGACTTACAGATGGAAAATGGAGTAGTTAAATGGTTTAGCAACGAAAAAGGATATGGTTTCATTGAATATAATGAATCAGACGATGTCTTTGTGCATTTTACCGGAATCGAAGGAGAAGGTTTTAAAAGCTTATCAGAAGGTCAGCAGGTTACTTTCGATATTGTGGAAGGCAACAGAGGCCTGCAAGCGACAAACGTGATCGTAATTGAAAATGTTTGATTTTTGAATGCTTCTGCTTATCAAGTATTAGATAGTTCACTAAAATTTTCTAAATAAAAAACGATAAACTCTATCGAGTTATCGTTTTTTATCGCCTCTGCAGCCTCTTCATACTTGGTTGATTGCCTCTGCTGTTTCAATTAAGACAGCTGGAGCCAGTTGTTGAATCGCCGTTACCAACTTTTTCTTGTTTTTTTGATTCAAATAAAAGACAAGAGGTTCTGCGGAATCAGCAAATTCTGCTTGAATGGTGCGCTGTTCTGACAAAACTAATTTAGACAAAAGAAACATCGAATAACTCTTTTTTCTGAAGCCTCTAAAATAAGTTAGTTCAAAGGAGTCTTTTGAAAGCTTTAGTGTAGAACCAAATCCAAAATACAGCAGAATCAGACAAGTAACGCTCATAAAAATGCTAATACCAGAAAAATGTTGTCCTTCTAGAATATCAATAAGACTGATAAAAAAAGTTAACCAACAAATCGACCAATAAATAATTTGGAAAGCTGGTTCCAAGGAGAGACGAACTTTTAATGCTAATTCTGCTTTAACTATTTGGCATTCCCCCGCTTCATCTAATGAAACTACACACTTATCATAGCACAACTTTTTCTTAAGTCCAATTGAGAAGTATAGAAAGGATCAGACTTTATGTTGCGAATGTATACAGATGCTTCTACAAAAAACAACCCCGGTCCGAGTGGTGCAGGAATCGTTTTAATTGCCGATGGATTACATGAACAGTTAGCTATTCCGCTCAAAAGAGAACTGAGCAATCATGAAGCTGAGTTCGAGGCGCTCATGACGGGGTTAATATATTTGTCAGAACACAATTACACAAATCAGTCGTTATTGATTTTTTCAGATAGTAAGATTGTCGTAACGGCTATTGAACGCAATTACGTAAAAAACAAGGTCTTTCAAGCATACCTCACCAGCATCAATCAGCTGTTGCGCTTGTTTCCGTCGTTTATGATTCAATGGATTCCTGAATCTCAAAATAAAGAAGCCGATCACTTGGCGCGTCAAGGGCTCAATAAGCACATGAAAACACGCCATTGATGCCTGCTAAACTAAAAAAAGCTATGAATCCTAATAGGATCATAGCTTTTTTAACTGCCAGTTTCTTCTTTATTTTAATTCGACGTCTTCTAATTGTGTGCCTTCATACTCTTCATCATATTTTTGTTCAGCTTGAAACGGTGTTGTTCCATCTGATAACTCACGATAAAAAACTTGTTTAGCGGTAATTTGGTAAGGTTGAATATAAAATGAAATAAAAATTGTATAAATCATTAACAGAATAAAAACGATAATAAACGCAACCATTACTCCCCCGCCGTTCATGGAGCTGTTTTCTAAGGTTTGAAGGCTGCCTAATAAGAAAATAATGAAAACGAATAAAGGCACCAATAACCATAATAAAATAGATAATTGCAAACGGAACAATTTCCATTTTTTCCCTTTCATCATCTTCCGACTTTTATCAAGTGCTTCCATGATCGTTATTTCTGGTTCATCTTTTAAGATATTCAAAGCTTGACTATAACTATAAGATTTAATAATTCCTGGGATAACCAAAAGCAAAGACCACAACATAACCAAAATACTCGTTACTAGCGTAAGCCCCAACACTTTCCAGATTCGCTTTCGGCTAAAAGTTTGAAAAAGTGCTTCTACAGTAAGTTTAGCCCCATCTACCATATCCAATATACTCCAATCGTAACCAACAGAAAGGACACTGGTCAATATTCCAACAAACATACCAATTAAACTAGCCAGTATACCGCTGCTGATGGTTATTTTTGAAGCCGTATAAGGATCATAGGAACCAGCATTGTCGAATAGATTGGTTAGCGTTGAAAAAGAAGCCAATCCCATTACACCAAAAATCACTTGACTGATTACTCCGCTTAAAACAGAAATAACCAGCAAGTTTAAAATAGCCACTTTCCAATTCCCTTTTAAACGCTGCCTAGCCGTCTGTTTGATTTCTTTTATTTTCATCTGTATCTCCTCCTTTTATTCGAGGCAGCAAAACCTCTGTTTCAAATTCTATCATAGTGTATAAAAATAAGTTTCTCAAATAATTTAATTTCTCAATAGGAGTCCATAACAATTTGTTTAACAATATCACTAGTTTTAATTAGAACCTCTACGGAATACAGGTACGATACAATCACAAAGAACATTCTCTGATCGGATGCATTGAGCTCTTTTCTTTTCCCATTCTAATCAGAAAAAAACAAGCCTGCTTGAAGAAATAAATGCTTCAAACAGGCTTACTTTTTATTTTATTTTTTTAAACGGTCCATTTTTCGTAATCTTCAGCTTCCATCGATTCTACCATACCTACTAAATAACCATTTCCTACTTGAGAGAAGAAATCATGATTAGAGGTTCCAGTTGAAATTCCATTCATAATAACCGGATCAACATCATTAGCCGTATCAGGGAATAAAGGATCGAAACCTAGGTTTTGTAAAGCTTTGTTCGCATTGTAACGCAAGAATACTTTTACGCGTTCAGTCCAGCCGATTTCATCATATAAATATTCTGCATATTTCACTTCATTTTGATACAATCTGAATAATAATTCATAAGTCCAGTTTTTCATCTCTTCTTGCTCATCCTCAGCTAACTGGTTGTAGCCTATTTGAAACTTGTATCCAATGTAAGTGCCATGGACAGATTCATCCCGTAAGATAAGTTTGATGATTTCAGCCACATTCGGCAATTTGTTATTGCCTAAATAATGCAATGGTGCAAAGAACCCTGAATAAAACAAGAACGATTCTAACATAACGCTAGCTACTTTACGTTGCAATTCAGTACCATTTTGATAGATATCATTGATGGTCTCTGTTTTTTCTTGCAATAATGCATCTGTGTTGATCCATTGGAAAAGATCTTCAATCTCAGCTTTAGAGTTCAATGTACTAAAAATAGCACTGTAACTTTTAGCATGCATGGATTCCATAAATTGGATATTGTTGTAGACGGCTTCTTCATGTTGTGTCCGAATCGAGTCTTTCAAAGATTCGACACCATCTTGTGATTGCAGCGTATCTAACAAAGTTAGACCGCCTAAAACTTTTGCAAGCATCTCTTTTTCATTTTTAGGCAGACGAGCCCAATCGCCTAGATCATTCGATAATGGGATTCTTGTATCTGTCCAAAATTGTTCAACTAATTTTTCCCAAGTTAGTTTATCAATCATATCTTCTATTTTATTCCAATTTATTGCATCATATCTTTTTGTCATAGCCACAATTCACCCCTCTTAAATGCTGCAGCTTTCGCAAGCATTTGAACCTATTTCTTCTGAATTTTCTGTAAACGTACGAATATAATAAAGCGACTTGATGCCTTTACGCCAAGCATAGTGACGCAAAATATTTAAATCACGGGTCGTTTGTTTAGACGTACGTCCTTCTTTCCATTCATACATGCCTTCTGGAATGTCTGAACGCATAAAGAGTGTCAAACTCATCCCTTGGTCGATGTGTTTTTGAGCGGCTGCATAAACATCGATCACACGGCGCATATCAATATCATAAGCAGAAGTATAATACGGCAATGTTTCATTCGACAAGAATGGTGCAGGATAATATGTTTTACCTGTTTTCTTTTCTTGACGTTCTTCGATCAACCGAGTAATTGGATGTAAACTAGCAGAAGTTTCATTAACGTAACTGATAGAACCTGTAGGCGCTACTGCTAAACGATTTTGGTGATACAAGCCGTCTTTCATAACTGCATCCTTCAAGTTAGCCCAGTCTTCCTTAGTCGGTACAATAAGCGAACCAAATAGTCCAGCTACTTTGTCGCTTGTAAATTGATGATCTTCCTGCGTATAGTTGTCAAAATATTCACCAGTAGCGTATTTTGATTTATCAAAATTATGGAAAGATACTTTTCGTTCACGAGCTAATTTATTACTAGCAACAAGCGTATAGTAATTCAGCATCATAAAGTAAACATCTGTAAACTCAATCGATTCTGGCGAGCCGTATTCGATTTGGTTCAATGCTAAAAAGGTATGCAAGCCCATGGCCCCAAGACCGATCGTATGGTATTTATCATTTCCGTTTTTAACTGAAGGAACAGCTTCGATACTGGATTGATCTGTCACCATTGTCAAAGCACGTACCATAGCATCAACGGATTTGCCAAAATCAGGGGACTTCATCAAATTCACAATATTTGTTGAACCTAAGTTACAACTAATATCGGTACCTAAAGCTTCATACGTTTGATCATCATTGATCAGCGAAGGTTCTTGGATTTGCAAAATTTCACTGCATAAGTTGCTCATCGTGATTGTTCCATACACAGGGTTTTCGCGGTTTGCTGTATCAATATTGATAATGTAAGGATAACCTGATTCTTGCTGAAGTTTGGAAATCTCATTTTCCAATTCACGAGCGCTAATTTTTGATTTGCGGATTTCTTCGTTATTAACCATGTTGTCATACTCTTCAGTGATGTCTACATAAGCAAACGGTCTGCCGTAAATACGTTCAACATCATAAGGGCTGAATAAGTACATTTGCTCATCATGAGCTGCTAGTTCATAAAACTTGTCTGGTACAACTAAACCAAGAGATAATGTTTTAACCCGAATCTTTTCATCAGCATTTTCTTTTTTTGTAGATAAAAAAGAAACGATGTCTGGATGGAAAACGTTCAAGTAAACAGCTCCGGCACCATTAAGTTGTCCCAATTGATTAGAATAGCTGAAACTGTCTTCCAATAATTTCATAACTGGAATAACGCCACTTGAGGCATTTTCTATTTGCTTGATTGGATCGCCAGCAGCTCGCAGGTTTGATAAGTTGACTCCAACTCCTCCACCGATACGCGACAATTGAAGCGCACTATTGACTACGCGTCCAATGCTGTTCATATCATCGGTTGCTTGAACTAAGAAACAAGAAACCAATTCGCCACGACGTTTGCGTCCTGCATTTAGGAATGTTGGTGTCGCAGGTTGATAACGCTGATTGACGATCTCATCTGCAATCGTACGAGCCAGTTCTTTGTCTCCATTTGCTAAATACAACGCATTGAATACAATACGGTCCTCGTAACGTTCCAAGAAACGTTCCCCGTCATTGGTTCTCAGAGCATATTGTGTGTAGAATTTAAATGCCGACATAAAAGAACGGAACCGAAATTTACGGCTGTAAATATCTTCAAATAACTCTTTTACGAATCCACGATCGTATTGGTTTAAAAATTCTTCTTCAATATAATCTTCTGCCAGTAAATAATTTAATTTTTCATCTAGTGTATAAAAGAAAACTGTGTTTGGATTGACGTACTCCAAAAAGTAAGCACGTACAGCTTCACGGTCTTTATTCAAAGGAATAGAACCATTTACAGGTCGATTCAATTCATTATTCAATTTAAAATAAGTTACATCTTTTGGCTTGGTTGCTAATACTGGTTTATCCAAGTTCTTTCACCGCTTTCTTCAATAGTTGTACATCTTCGTCGTTTCCTTGAAATTCAAAAGTATGTAACAAAGGCACTTTATATTCTTGTGCCAGATTTTTTGCTGTAAAAACAAATAAGTTTCCGAAGTTCAGATTTCCGCCGCCAGCAATCCCTTTAAAATAAGTACGATTATTATCTGTCTCTATGAAGTCATTTATGATTTCAGTTGCTTCTACTTCATAAGTGGGAACAACAACGATAAAAGGTTCATGAATTGAAAGATATGGATTCGTTGGCGTAATCTCCAATAAATCCATATCTAGCTTTTCCACAAATTTTCGTGTCTGCCCTGTTAAAGACATATAAACAACTTTCATACTAATTGGTCAAGCAAGTCTGGTCGGAATCCATTGAATGCTTCTTGCCCTTCAACTGTAATAACTGGGACTGAACTGAATCCTAATTCTTTTACTTCTTCTAATGCAGTTTCTGATTCAAAGATATCTTTAGCAATGTATTCAATACCTTTATCATCTAAATATTTTTTGGTAAAGTTGCATTGCATACAATTAGGTTTTGAATAAACAACGATTACTTTTTGAGCCATTTTCATTACTCCCTTTAAATTAACTATTTTTTGGTGAAACCTATTCTCTTTGGGTTAAACACCGAATTGCTTTACTTCTAATATACTACACAATATATTGCTTTTTTACAATCATAAAGACACCATATATAGTTTGATTTTATATTCACAAGGCTCCCTGCCACTATATATGGTATCTCTTGTGAAATGTCAAAAACTTCTTAAACGCTTATTTTATCTCAGTTTTTTTAATTGTTCCCTACGTCTTTCACAATCATTTATTTTCTTTGTATGATTTTTTTATTTTGAAAAGATATTGAGCAGCAGGTGTTTTATTAGGTCCTTTCTAAAATCTGAAAAAGTAGTCGTTTTTTTAATTTTTTTTTTGAAAAATGGATTTGTGAAAAAACAAACTTTAATTTATTAAATAAACTTGAGGTAATGAACTCCAATAAAATAGTACGTTAAATGGTTCCAAGAAGTAAAGCTATTTATTTTTAAAAAAACATTTTAAATTCTCTTGAATTAAATTCAAGAATAGTATTGACTTTTTATTCATTATCCCATATAATAAATTCTGTTGCTAAGAAATGTCTCAGTAGCTCAGCCGGATAGAGCATTCGCCTTCTAAGCGAACGGTCGGGAGTTCGAATCTCTCCTGAGACGTATTTAACCTAAAACGAGGTAAAACCGATGACCAAAAACGTTGATTTCACAGCGTTTCATCAAATTGAGAAACATACAAGTTAAAACCATTTCGGAGTTATTTCGGAATATCTCGGAAAGCAAAAAAAGCATTCACTTCAATGTGGATGCTTTTTATGTTGTTAACCAGAATAATATATTTACATATTTATGTATGTTTCACCAATTTTTATGCACAAATCTCTTACAAACAATTTTAACAGGAAGTTTTCTGTCTATGCTTTAACTAGTAGGATTGTAATTTAGTTTACCTGGTACTCATCTCTCTTGTTGCTCATATGCAAACTCCTTCTATCAGAATATACGATAAAATAACTTTATATAACTTTCCGTTGTGTTTTCAACACTTTAAGTTATACTTCAATAGTTACTTCAGGACAAGGAGCGGAAAAATGCCTCATGCAAACGAAACAAAAACGTCTCAGCAAATTTCTTTACTTCGTTCACAATTTGGTTGGACCCAACAAAAATTAGCGGATAGAATCGGTTTTTCTAAACAAACGATCTCTAATTGGGAAACAGGATTAAAAGTACCGCGTATGGGTGCAATTTATAAAATGGCAAATTTATTTCGTGTTTCAGTAGATTTCATTATTGGCGGAGATAAACCAACTCCTCAGTGGTCTGACAAGAAAGACATATTGGATTTAAAAGTTATGTTAGAAAACAACGTCAATATGGCTTATGACGGCGCAGAATTAACTGATGAAGAGAAACAGAGAGTGTTTCAATTTATTAAGACATTGATTTGAAATACCGTTCTTGGTCATTTATTAGTTACAAAACAGGCTCATATTATTAAACGAGTGGTTAAAAGACAGTAATAAAAGTTTTTTTGTTTAATGTTTTATTGAGATCAGTAAACATTTTTATATTTGATGCCCTTACTGATACATATTGTTTTTTAGAAAGTTCTAAAATAATTTTAGGCATATCATTTAGGAGGTAAAAGAAATGACTTTTAAAGAATTTATAGCATACATGGATAAAAACTTAACGAGTAAAGATACATTTTATGAAAAAGCGTTGGAGGATCAATTGGCCAGAAATGCTAGACGCGCACCAGCTAAGAGATGGAATGAGACGAAATTAGATAGAGCGGTCGATAAATTATGGGTGGAGTTAATGAAAAATGTTTACGACAAATTTAAAATGACTATTCGTACTCAATCTTCTGATCCTTATCAAGCTTGGATCGATTATATAGAAAAAACTGAAGCTTTAGAAAATTTAGACGACATGATGATTGATTTAGAGTTTAACTAATACTTTATCGCTACAGATGATACATCGAGAAACACTCCGCTAATTAAAAAGGCCTATAAGAGTTTAACGAAAAACTTTTATGGACCTTTTTTGTTTTATGCACTTTCTTTAAAACAAATCTTTTGAATCAATGTATTGTGTCGGTTCTTTAGACATCAATCCGCTAACCGATAAAAACTCAGCGTGTAAAATGCGTCTAACATCTTCATCTGTTATCATTTGATGTTCTTTTTGTTTTTTAGTTTCTGATTCCTCTTTTTTTAAAGTATAAATTTGCTTAATGCCCGCCATATTGATTCCATCAGCTAAATAATCTTTGATCTCAAGAAGCACATCAATGTCATTTAGAGAAAACATTCTTCTGTTCCCTTCATTGCGTTCAGGGTGAATCAAGTCTTGTTCTTCGTAGTACCGAATTTGACGTGCTGATAAATCTGTTAATGTCATAACTGTGCCAATGGGAAAAACTGACCTGGAGCGTCTCAACTCTTTCTCTCTCATTTTTGCCCTCCTTTCGATTACTTTTACAGAATAGCAGTGTTTTTTTTTACTGTCAATAAAAAGAAACGAAGATGTTACATTTCCTGACATCTATTTAGCGGCCTAAAAAAAGAAAGAGCTAAGACAATATTAAGTCTTGGCTCTTTCTGGTTGTATAGATCGTTATTTTAATCGAGCTCAATAAAGAGTCATGTATTTCTCTTGTTCCCATTCAGAAACTTGTTCACGATAAGCTGCCCATTCCACACGCTTAGCTGTAATAAAACTATTATAGATATGGGAACCCAACGCTTCTTTGACAACTTCGTCTTCACGCAGGTATTTCAATGCATTATGCAGTGTAGACGGAAGATCGATGATGCCTCGTTCATGACGTTCTTCAGAAGTCATACGGTAAATATTGCGGTCAATTGGTTCTGCTACTTCCATTTCGTTTTTTATTCCATCCAAACCTGATTTTAATAGAACTGCTAAAGCCAAGTAAGGATTAGCACTTGGGTCTACGCTTCGTAATTCGACCCGTGTAGACATTCCGCGTGAACTCGGTACACGAACCAGCGGCGAACGGTTACGAGCGCTCCACGCCACATAAACTGGAGCTTCGTAACCTGGAATCAATCGTTTATAAGAATTAACGGTAGGATTACAAATAGCTGTAAACGCTAATGCATGCTTCATCGTTCCTGCTAAAAATTGATAAGCCGTTTTGCTTAATCCCAAGTCATCTGTTTCATCACAAAAAGCATTGCCTTCTTGATTGAATAAAGACATATTGAAATGCATCCCTGACCCGCTGACACCTTGCAACGGTTTAGGCATAAATGTTGCATGGAGGCCATGTTGACGCGCAACAGTCTTAACAATAAGCTTAAAGGTTTGAATATTATCACAAGCTTCTACAGCATCAGCGTATTTCCAATCGATCTCATGTTGGCCCGGAGCTGTTTCATGGTGACTTGCTTCAATCTCAAAGCCCATATCTTCTAATTGCAGGACGATTTCACGACGACAATTTTCACCTAAATCCATCGGAGCAAGGTCAAAGTATCCGCCATCGTCGTTTAATTCGAGAGTTGGCTTGCCGTTCTCATCAAGTTTAAACAAGAAGAATTCTGGTTCTGGCCCTAAATTAAATTCAGTAAAGCCTAGCTCTTCCATTTCTTTCAAGACGCGTTTCAAATTGGTACGAGGATCGCCTGCAAAAGGTGTGCCATCGGGATTATAAATATCACAGATCAAGCGAGCTACTTTGTCTTTCCCAGTGCCAATTTCCCACGGAAAAACTAACCATGTAGCCAAATCAGGACATAAATACATATCGCTTTCTTCGATTCGGACAAAACCATCAATTGAAGATCCATCAAACATCATTTGATTGTCTAACACTTTATTCAATTGACTGATCGGAACTTCAACATTTTTGATCGTTCCATCAATATCGGTAAACATCAAACGTAAAAAACGAACATTTTGTTCTGTTGCACTATCTCTGATTTCTTCTGCTGTGAATTTTTTCATTGTCTTAAAAATTCTCCCTTTCATGATGTGGCTCTTTTTTTTATTTTTTCTCTAACTGAACGAACAAAACTGTCCAACTTTCAACGCATTTCACATGAATAAATCTTTTATTTCTTTCCACTTTAACAAGGCTTATTTGATTTGTCAAAACTTTCCTGACATGATTGTGTGAGTTTTGCTTATATTGGTCTACCTAAAAAAACCTCCCATTAACAAAAAATCTAATGGGAGGTTTTTTCTATTGAGGATAATACAATTCCGATACAGCAGAGCTTACTGCCAATTTGACATGTTCATATGTCAACCCGCCTTGGACGTACAATGTATAAGGTGGTCTAATCGGACCATCGGCTGTTAGTTCAATACTTGAGCCTTGGATAAATGTTCCAGCAGCCATGATGACATCATCTTCATAACCAGGCATATAAGCTCCAACCGGAGTCACATGAGCGTTAATAGGTGAATACTTTTGAATCGTTTGGGCAAATTGGATCATTTTGTCTTTGTCGTTTAATGAAATCATTTGAATCAAATCTGTTCGCGGATCGTTCCATTTCGGCGAACTGTCTACTCCGCAGGTTTCCAATAAAGCTGCAGTGTACACCGCGCCTTTTAAAGCCTCTCCAACTGCATGGGGTGCCATGAAAAACCCTTGGTACATTTCTTGCAGGCTGTATAAAGAAGCCCCTGCTTCACGCCCGATTCCTGGAGAAGTCAAACGGTATCCGCAAGCTTCTATTAAATCTAAACGTCCTACAATATAGCCGCCTGTTTTAGCTAAACCGCCACCTGGGTTTTTAATCAACGAACCCGCCATTAAATCAGCTCCGACTTCGATAGGCTCTTTTTGTTCAACAAATTCACCGTAGCAATTGTCTACAAAAATAATCGCTGTTGGATGAACGGTTTTAACAACGTCGATCATCTCCTTGATTTTTTCAATCGTGAAAGAAGGACGATCAGCGTAACCGCGTGAACGTTGTATGGCAACCACTTTTGGTTTTTTTGTGATTTTTTCTTTGACTGTTTCAAAGTCGACACTACCGTCTTCTAATAAATCAACGTGGTCATACCCCATTTGATATTCTTTAAAAGACCCAATGCCATTACCGGTTACTCCAACGATTTCCAATAACGTATCATAAGGCGATCCCGTAATGTACAACAGGTCGTCTCCAGGACGCATCACTCCAAATAAGGCTGTTGCGATAGCATGGGTTCCTGAAATGATCTGCGGTCTTACTAGACCCGCTTCTGCTTTAAAAACATCAGCATACACTTCTTCCAACACATCACGGCCGTAATCGTCATAACCATAACCGGTCGAAGGCGTAAAGTTTTGTTCTGAAACTTTTTTATTTCTAAAACTGCTTAATACTTTATTTTGATTGGCCAAAGCAACTTCATGAATCTGCTCATGAACAGGTTTGATTTTTTCCTCAACCATTTTTATTTTCTCGATTAATTCGGGTGCATAGTGACTGTTCCAACTCATTTAGTGACTCTCTCCAATCCATTTTGACTCTTTCTTTGTATAGCCTCTTACAATATAAACGTTTTTTTCTTCGTCATAGGTTTCTGACAGCAGCAACGTCTCTTGTTTTAAACGAACCAATTTATGGCCTTCTGCTGCGTTTACTTCAATTTGATAAGGAACCATGATCTCTCTCATATGATTCGTGATTTCTTCCAGTAAAACAGCAATATCCGCAGGTTCTTTAGCTGATATCCATACATTGGGGTATAGGCTTGGGAAAAACATACCGTCAACCAAATCCTTTTTATTGTAAACTGTCAACATAGGAATATGATCCATTTTTAACTCTTTCAATAGTTGCATAACTGTTTTTTCATGCCCAGCCATATTTTCTGCAGAAGAATCTACTACATGCAGCAACAGATCTACATTGCGAGTTTCTTCCAATGTTGACTGAAAAGCTTCAATCAATTCTGTTGGCAAATCTTGAATAAATCCAACCGTATCTGTTAATGTAACATTCATCCCTGACGGTAAGACTAGTTTGCGAGTCAAAGGATCCAATGTAGCAAACAACTGATTTTCTTCATACGTTTCGGCTTGTGTCAATTTGTTTAACAACGTTGATTTGCCAGCATTTGTATACCCCATCAACCCTATCTGGAAGGTCCCGCTTTCTTTCCGCTGTATACGATTACGGTCACGGTGTTTTTCTGTTTCTTTTAACGTACGTTTGATATCGCTGATTTGATCACGAATATGACGACGATCTGTTTCTAATTTGGTTTCACCAGGACCTCTAGTTCCGATTCCTCCACCTAAACGCGACAAATTGATTCCTTGTCCAGCTAAACGAGGCAACATATATTGCAATTGAGCCAGTTCAACTTGCAGTTTGCCTTCTTTGCTTTGAGCACGCATAGCGAAAATATCTAAAATTAGTTGGATTCGATCAATAATTTTCACATCAATGACTTCTTGAATGTTTCGGGTTTGTCCCGGTGTTAATGCATGGTTAAAAATGACGACATCTGCTGCAGACTCTTCAACTAAATGTCCTAACTCTTCCAGTTTGCCTTTACCTAAAAATGTTCTAGGATCAAAACGCTCTCTTTTTTGAGTCAACTCGCCGACAACTTTTCCTAAAGCTGTCTCTGTCAACTGAGCGAGCTCATCTAGTGAATAGGCAAAATCTTGATCTGTTTCGTTTGTTTGAACACCGACAAGCACTACTTTTTCTTGTTCTTTTTTAGTTTCCATCGTTACATCCTACCTCTCTAGTGTAGTTTGATTTAAAAATTGCTGGACTTCCTCAATGAGATCTTTTTCAGATTCGGGACGTTCCACTAAATTCCACCATTCAACATCTTTCATTCGGTTTCTGAACCAAGTGAATTGACGCTTAGCATACCGCCTGGAATTCTGTTGGATGGATTCTACAACTGACGAAACTGTTCCTTCTCCATTAAAATAAGGCAGCCATTCTTTATAGCCTATGCCGCGCATTGCTTGAGCTTCTTGCAATCCTTGTTCAACTAACCAACGTGCTTCTGTTTCCAATCCTTGATCGATCATCTCTTCCACCCGCTTATTGATGCGTTTATAGAGAAGCGCTCGATCGGTGGTCAATCCGATAATTTTTGCGTCATATAAAGGTTCTTTTGTTTCACGTTCGTTTTGCGAAGCAGAAAAAGGACGACCAGTAACATGAAGGACTTCCAGAGCACGAATGACTCGTCTGACATTATTAACATGAATATTCTCGGCTGCGATGGGATCTGCTTTTTTTAGTTCTTCCCACACATAAATCGAGCCATGTTCTGCAGCTTCTGCTTCTTTTTCAGCCCGAAAAATTCCATCATTTTCTCCTTTTCCGCCAAAACTCACATCATACAATAAAGATTCCATGTATAAGCCCGTTCCGCCAACAATAATCGGGACCTTGCCTTTAGCACTGATTTCTTGGATCAAGCATCTAGCTCTTTTTTGAAAGTCGGAAACAGTGTAATTTTCTGCAGCTGAAACTTCATCGATCAAGTAGTGAGGAATTCCAGACCGTTCTGTTAAAGTTGCTTTTGCTGTTCCGATATCTAACTGTTTATAAATTTGCATTGAATCGCCACTGATGATTTCGCCATCAAACCGTTTGGCTAATGCAATGCTTAAACTTGTTTTGCCAACAGCTGTTGGTCCTACAATAACGATAATTTTCGGTTTAGTCACAATATTCTCCTTTGTTTCTATGATTGCCATTTTTCTCGAATTGCGAGAGCTTTTGCTGGGTAATCAGTGATAACACCATATGTTCTTTTACTGAAACAGTAGTCCAAGTCATGGCTATGATTGACGGTCCAAGGACGAGTAGGGATTTTTGGTACATTGGACTCGCTGATTTCTCGAAGCCATGTTAATTTTGGGTGCCACATAGTGACAAGAAACCGATTATCCAATATTTCTATCGCCCCTTCACTTTGTTCAAACAGTAAAGCTATTTTATTGGATTGGTCCAATTTTTTCACACGTCTAAGAGTTTGATAATTAAAACTTGAATATTCAATAGCGAACGGCCAATTTTGTCGGCAAACCAGTTCCATCACTTTTTCTTCGATACCTGGATAAGGGTATTTATTTGTTTTGAACTCAATATTTAATACACCAGTATACTGATAGCTGTTCAATAAATCAAAAACTTCTTGCAAACTAGGAATACGGCTAAATGCGTATTCCGAAGCAAACCAGCTGCCCGCATCCAAAGTTTTTAATTCTTGTAAAGTAAACTCACCTACCAAACCATGGCCATCACTCGTCCGGTCTACTGTTTCATCATGGATCACCACAAGTTCTTGATCTCCACTCAGTTGGACATCTAATTCAATTCCGTCACTTCCTGCTTTTAAAGCTTCTTCAAAAGCAGGAAGTGTATTTTCAGGATGTGTTCCTTTACTGCCTCTATGAGCGATAACTTCTGTTCTTCTCATTAAAACACCTCCACTTACCAACGATAACGTTTTTATTATAACATATTCATAGAATGAACCGTTATTGTCGACTGTTAAGGCAAACGTATTTTCCTCGTATTTTTAAGTGAAATAGCGTAAAATAAACTATATCAAAAGAACGGAGGTGTGTCAGATGTATCTAACGCTTGAAGAAACTGCAGAATATCTGGATCTCACGATTTCAGAGGTCTATCGCCTTGTTCGTGAAAAACAAATCCGCACCGTATCCGATGGTGAAAATCTATTGGTCAATAAAGAACAATTTAATCTTTACTTTAAAGCTTTAGAAAAATATAAAGCTGAGTTGCAGGATTATTTAAATGAAACCTTACCCGAAGACAGCGACATTAAAGATGAAGACTGACCTGATTTTTAGTAATAGAATTTTTTCGAAAAATGCATAAAAAAATTCGCCTCTTCACTTAGCAGGCGAATTTTTTTATGCTGTTATTTTTTCTTAACTTTGCCGGTCCAATCACGGTAACCGCCTTTCAAACGATACAAGTCTTCATAGCCCGCTTTACGCAATTTAACTGCAGCACGCCCACTTAAAGCTTTATTGTGGTCATAAAGATAAACTGGTTGATCTTTTCTGATCTCTACCATTCTCGTTTTAAACAAAGAAAAAGGAATATTTCGAGCACCTAGAATATGGCCAGCATCAAAATCAGCTTTCTCACGAACATCAATCAATTGAACTTTCCGCATATTTTTTTTAAATTCTTCTTCTGTTAATTCAACTGCAGCACGTTTGCGGTTAAAGTATTGATACAGTTCGTAACCGCCCCATCCTATAATAATGATCAATAAAATTGTATTTAATAGTACATTTCCATTCAATTCAAAATGCCCCTCTCTTCTCGTACTCACATGAATAATTGTACACAAGAAGAAAGCATTTTACTAGCATTTTTTTATAAAGCTTGTTTTCTAAGATCCTTAAGGGGTCTCCATTGGAATCAAAGGATAGACTTTCTTTTGTTCCAAATCAATAATATATTCAAAACGCCAACCATACAAACTGTATCGACCATTTCCAGCAATGCTGATAGGTGCATTATCCGGCACATCGACGATAGGTTCGATTTTTCGCGTATCAAAATTTAATTTACCAAACTCAAATTCACCTGTTTCTAACTCTAATTGAGTTGGCTCTTTAGCAAATACTCCATAAATAGCTTCTTTTCTGCCTGATTGTGTCAAATAAGGAAAAACTAAACGTTCATTCATTGAAACTTTTGGTACGGTAATGAATCCTTTGTCGACCATAAATGGATACTGACGAGTTAAAAGCAACTCGTTTTTGCTGAAATCAGATGGTGAAAATGTGACGAACGTGTCATTGCTTAAGAAGAAGCCAGAGACTTGATTCCGAATCCGCGTCACCTCATCGTTACGAATATCGCCCATATACAATTCCCCTGTTTTCAATAAAAAATCTCCAGTATTATCCACATATAAATAAAGGTTTTCAGAATACCAAATCGGCGTTAATGAATTTGATTTGATGTCTTTTAATTGATTTGTCTCAATGTCCCATTTTTGAACAACCATTTCTTCTTCCCATTGATAATAAGATATAAATAATTGGTTTTGTTCTACTGGGTTCCATTGAACATTTAAATACCCATTCGTTTCAATTGCTAATTTTTGCTGCTCTTCTCCAGCTAAATTAATAATACGCAATTCTCCGCCAGCTTCACCAGCAACTTGAATAAAAATTTGCTGTTTATTCTCAGAGATGGCTGCGGTCAAAATAATACTACCAGCTTCGTATATCGGGGTCAATTTACCGGAAAAAAGATTAAATCGATACAATGTATCAGCATTCATTTCTCCAGCATGCACCAGTATTTCTTCATCAGAAAGCCAACCGATGACTTTTCTGAAACTTTCATAAGATATTGGAAGTTCATGATAAACATGTTCTTCTTCTGCTTTTCCAGTCTCTTTAGGGTGCTCTTTGCTACAGCCCCCCAAAAATAAAACGGCAGCAAAAAGCAGCACGAATATTCCAATTCCAATGGTTTTTGGTACTTTTTTTCTCATTTCATCACCTTATATTTTCGGTTGTTATCAGTTGAGTTGATACTGTCTACCCCTTTTCTAATCTTATTCCTGTAGCTAATTATACCATAGGAATTTTTCTTTAGCATTTTTTAGCTATTCTCAAAACAGCTCTAATCAGTATTATCTTATTTTTTATCCAGTAAAAGAGTGCTTTTTCTCTATAGTAAATAAATGAGCCGCTTAAAGATAACTTTTCCTGTTTTTAATTAGCGCCTGCAAATACAAAGTAAAAAAAAGAAACCCTAATGGTTTTAGGGTTTCTCTCCATTTCTTATCTTAATTTAGTCGGCTGCTTCAACTTGTTTAGCCACGATTCCTTTAATTAACGAGCTAGCGCCTATTACGCCTGCATCATTACCCAATTGTGCCAAACGTATTTTACAACTGTCGCGAACCGTCGGGAAAGTAAAGGTGTTGAAGTAATCTTGTACTTGATCTGTTAAAAATTCTCCGGCATTGGATACGCCTCCGCCAATAACAATCGTAGAAGGATTAAGAATATTCGCTATATTGCCACAAGCCAAACCTAGATAAAAAGCTACTTTATCGATCACATGAACTGCTAAAGCATCCTTTTGTTTAGCAAATTCAAACACATCTTTTGCGGTTACCAGCTGTCCATCATCGACCATAACTTTCAAGTTTGATTCGCCAGCGTACTCCTCAGCATAATCTCTCGCTAAGCGGACAACTCCTGTTGCGCTAGCCACTGTTTCAAGGCATCCTTTTTTACCACAGGTACAGTCATATCCATTTGGTTCGACCGTTATGTGTCCAACTTCTCCAGCGGCGCCTGCAGCTCCATGCAGCAAGTGTCCCTCTGCTACGATTCCGCCCCCCACACCAGTGCCTAAGGTTAGAAACGCCATATCATCTTCATTTTCTCCAGCGCCTTTCCAGCGTTCTCCAAGAGCGGCAACATTGGCATCATTATCTATGGCAAAAGGAATTCCTGTGCCGCTTTCAATCAGTTGTTTTACTGGTTGCAACGTTTTCCAGTTTAAATTGTAAGCCCCAATAACCGTACCTTTTTCGCGATCGACCGTTCCTGGCGAACCCATGCCAATACCGATAAAATCGGCTGCCGACATTCCAAATCGTTCAATGTGTTCATTGATAGATGCGACGATCGCTGGCACTATTTTTGCACCTTCATCGGAAATATCGGTTATGATGCTCCATTTTTGTTGAATTTCACCGGTTTCTGTCAATACCGCAAATTTTACTGTTGTTCCGCCTAAATCAATCCCAATTAATTTCTTTGACATGTACTTCTTCCTCCAACACTGCTTATTTTTTCGTCTGATTTTCTTTTGATTCTTCAATTCGATGTTCTTGTTTAAGAATCAAAAGGGCTGTCATATATTCATCATTTTCAATTAAGCCTTGCTCATGAATTTTTTTCAATTCAATCAACATCAACTCAATATCCCATAACCGTTTTCCTACATAAATAAAAATACCGTAACGTTTTAACAGCTGTTGCACATCATACATTGTTTTCACGCACTCACCACCTATTGATCAAAAAAGAAATCGAGTTCTCACGTAACCTATGACTAGGAGTAAAATCACCATGACAAGAAAAAGTCCGCCAAATTGCAAACGACGTTTTTTCCAACGCGGTAATGGATCTATCGTACTGATAGCCGTTGCTAACAAATAGCCTCCTGCAAGTCCGCCAATATGCCCTGCCAAATCAATAGAAGAATCAAAAACACCAAAGACTAAATTAATTAAAACCAACAACATAAAGTTTTTGGACATCTGCTGAATAGCTGGATTATTAGGATAGGTTTTCCCTAACATTAGAGCAGCTCCGAACAGTCCAAATATAGCGGTGCTGGCTCCTGCAGAAATAGCATTATTAAAAGCAAAACTAGCTGCATTTCCAGCAAATCCGCTTAATAGATAAATCAATCCAAAACGCCAATGACCAAAAATACTTTCCAGTTGAATTCCTAGATAGTATAAAATAATTGAATTGAGTAAAAGGTGCATCCAACCAATATGCAGAAACATCGGCGTAAATAAACGCCACCAATCTCCTAAAACAATAAAAGGATTAAATTTTGCACCGTATTCAATCAACGTATGGGTATTCGTACTGCCCCCGTTAAAGGTCATTAAGATAAACAGTAATATTTGAAGGCCTAAAAAGGCATATGTCAAAAGCGGCTGCTTAAAAAAACGTTTTATTTTCATTTCCGTTTGGTAATCCAATTGATCAACTCCATTCTCGTCTTATTGTATCTTTTAACTAAAAAATAAAAGCGTAGCGCTATTTTTTAATTATAGCATAAAACAAGCCTGTTCACGGTAACAAAAAGAAAAGAGCTGTAGTCGATGCTCAATGTATCTTCCGTTTTCAGCAAACAAAAAAAGCCAGCTGCAAAGCTGACTCTTTACCTTATTCCATATTATCAATATTTTCACTTAAATCTTGAATCGCTTCCAAATTATGCTCTGCTCGTTCTTTATCTTCCTGTTGTTCCGATAAAGTAAACAGTTCATCTTTTGATAGCGCGAACGGTGTCGAGATAGAAACAACTTGTAAAGGATTCACGTAAACAGCTTCACCTTGTTTATTTTTTATCAAAATTAAACGGTTATCCAGTACACCCTCTTCTGTGCTCACTTGCTCAATAAAGGCTCTTTGAGACATGTTGATTCTTAGAGACTGTCCATTGCTAAAAAACACTTCACATACATCATCCATTTACAAAACCGTCCTTTCTCTTATTACTAAGAGTATACCAAAGGAACGTTTAGACACCAAACAGAATGAATTCTAAAAATCAAATAGTCTGCTTCGTTTCATTGACTGTAATTAAAAGGCCGATCGGAATATCAAAAGATTCTATTTCAAAAGAAGGTATCTTTTGCTCGTTAAAAACTAGTGAAACGGTGTTCCCAGTATAGTCAGCTAAGAAACGATCATAATAGCCGCCACCAAAACCAACACGGTATCCTTTTTCAGAAAAAGCTAATCCAGGAACAATTACCATATCAATGTCTGCTTTCGGGATAGCGGGCAAGGCAGCCGCTGGTTCTGATAAACCAAATGTTGAAGTTTCCATCGGTGTTTCTGAAGTATACCTAACGAAATCCATGATCCGGTTTTTTTTCGCTCTAGGAAGCACTACCTGTTTCCCTTCTTCCCATGCTTTCTCAATAATGGGTCGGGTGTTTAATTCCATTTCTTGTGCCATTGTAGTAGCAATGATTTTAGCTTCTTTCCATTCCACCGTTTGGAAAAGGCGTGCCAAAATAGCTGCTTCTTGTTCTATTTTTTTCTTGCCGGTTAATTCTTTTAATCGTTCAATGATTTGTTTGCGGATTCCTTGTTTGGTCATCGGGTAATTCCTCCTAAGTAAAAAATGCTGAGAAAGAATCTCTCAGCATTTTTTACTTCGTATATGATTTATGCCACAAAAAAACAACAGAGATCTGTTGTTATTTTGTTTCACGATGTAGAGTAACAACGCGTTCGCGCGGACAGTATTTTTTGAATTCTACACGGTCCGGATTGTTACGTTTGTTTTTCTTTGAGATGTAATTACGTTCTTTACATTCAGTACATTCCAATGTGATGTTTACACGCATGATTTTCCCTCCAAGCACTAAACAATATTTGAAGTTACATTCCGTAATCTTCTGACTTGAATATCATATCACTTTTTTCAAAAACATGCTAGTATTTTTTTAAAGGTTGTAAAGTTTTTTTACTTTACGTGTGTATCTTCATGCTTGCTTTTTGCAGTAGTTGAGGATGAACAACAAATACTGCAAGAAAATACCTGACTAAAGAAAGACTTAAGCGTATTGAAATGAATCAGACTCTTTTCTAAACTTTTAACCACACAGCTGTTGTCTTATTAATATCGTAAACAAATAGTGGTATGCAGGCTTTCGCAATAAATGTTCGTTATTCTTCTAAAAACAATACGATTGTAATGAGCTGATGTATTTTTATATTTTCATTAAGTTTTTTTTCACTTTTTACATTTCTAAACTAGAATGTGGTAAAATTGATTTTGAGTTTAAATAAAAGAGGTGAAAATAATGGACTTATGGGTAATAGTAATTGTTTTATTAGCCATCGCCATCGGATTGATTGGATGGTCTTTCTATAAAAAAGATAACGGTGAAAAAATCAAAGAAGAATTTGAAGAATTGTCTCTTCAACTGTTACAAGATATTTTTCAATTAAAGAAGCGTGTTTCTGTTTTAGAAAAAGAATTAAACATTCATACAGAAGAAATTGCAACTTCAGCCAAAATACACGATGTCTTGAAAAAACATGTCATCACCTTGTATACCCAA
This sequence comes from Carnobacterium sp. CS13, assembly GCF_016653495.1. Lineage (NCBI taxonomy): Bacteria > Bacillati > Bacillota > Bacilli > Lactobacillales > Carnobacteriaceae > Carnobacterium > Carnobacterium sp. CS13. The sequence goes on from NZ_CP067364.1 coordinate 1,368,131, forward strand.
GGAGTAGCAATTGAAGATATCGCTAATCAAACAAGATTATCTGAAGCGACCATCAAAGTGGTTGTCGATGAATATCTCGAAAACAACTAAAAACAAATTAAAGGAGCTTTTTGAATGAGTAGACCCACATTACGTTACTTGGCAGTAGGATTTTTAGTCTCTGCCATCGTTCTTGCCGGATACCGTCTTTTCCTTTATGAGCCAGCTGCTGTTGCCAAACAACCGGCTTCAAACGAAACCGTTGAATTAAGCGAAGAAGAGTTATCCTATAAAGAAAAGTATGAACAATTGTTGGCAGAAACAGAAGTTGCCAATTTATCTAAAGAAAGTTCAGACACTGCTGAATCAGCCAGTTCAGAAGAACCAAAAGAAACAGATTCTTCTGAAAAAGATTCAAGCGAACCAGCTGTCACTAAAACAACCATTATCATTAATAATGGAGATCCTAGCAGTGTAGCTGTTCAACAACTAGCTGACCAAGGAATCATCGAAAATCCTTCTGATTTCGAAAAGTTTCTTGATGAGAATAATTATGTTTCTCTTCTGCGTCCTGGTTCTTATGAAGTTACCAGTGAAATGGATTCTCAACAAATTGCAGATGCCTTGATGGGTCGTTAAACATCAGAAAAACCCTTCTAATCATTATGATTAGAAGGGTTTTTCTGTGTTATTATTCTTCGGTTGTCGTTTCTTTCTCCAGTTCATCGTCTAGCTGAGCATATTTCCCTACTCGAAAGTATGCATCTAACACTTGTCGGCCAATAGTTGTATTTTCACTGTTGGTATTTGTTATCGGTAAATAAGGAACTACCACCGTGACAGCAATTTCAGGATTATCGAACGGTGCATAGCCGATAAACGTCCGATTGATCACTGAGGAGCCTTTTGCATTTTCCACTGGTCCATCGTAGATAGCTTCAGCTGTCCCTGTTTTCCCAGCGGCATCATATGGTGCTCCGATAAAAGCACTTCTAGCCGAACCATTTGCCCCATGAATTACTTGATACATTCCTTGCTGTACACGAGAAAACTCTGTTTCGCCAACGTTAACGGTATTCAATACTTCGGAACCTAATTGAGTTTCTAAAACTCCTAGATTCCCATCTTCATCTGTTCCACGGATTTCGTCGACGATTCTTGGTGCGATTCGTTTTCCTCCATTAGCAATAGTAGATGCATATTGGAGCATTTGAATCGGCGTATACGTATCGTATTGCCCAAAAGAAAAGAAGAGCGGTTGGACGCCGGTGATATCCGAACCCACAAAACCAGAACCTTCATTCGGCAAATCGATTCCGGTTTTCAAGCCTAATCCGAATTGCGCGTAATACCCTCTTAATTTGTTGATAACTTCGTTTCCATCAATACTCAAATTTATTCCTGAACTATACGTGTATTGTCCTCCCATACGCATTGCAATTTTAGACATGTAAACGTTGGATGAACGTTCCAACGCAGTAATATCGTTCACTGCTACACTTCCGCTTCGGTTAAACACCGAACTGATAGAATTCCCCGCATTTCTTCCGAACTTTAATGGTTCATCCACTATTGTATTGTCATTTAACGTGATTACTCCATCCATATATCCAGCCAATACCGTTGCTGGCTTAACAGAAGATCCCATCGAATAAGCACTACTAATCGCGCCTAATGCATCGTCTTCAATTTTACCCGTTTTCGGGTTTACTTTTTGGCCAGTCATCGCCATTATTTCACCTGTATTTGGATCAGAGGCAATAACGTATACGCGGTCATTCAACCCTTGACGATGTTGTGCGAGGGAATTGTAAGCAATTTCTTCAACGATTTTTTGGAAATTCATATCAATAGTCAATACTAAATTATCGCCTTTTTCTCCAACATAATTTTGAATGGTATTCACAATATCGCCATTTTGATTGGTCTCTGTCGCAGATTTTGATTTAGAACCGCTTAGAACTTGTTCGTACTGCTGTTCTAAGTAACTTTTCCCAACCCGGTCATTGCGAGCATAGCCTTTAGCTAAATAAGTAGCTGCTTTATTGTCTGGCAGCCCTTCTGCTTCGGTCGTAACATCTCCTAAGATACTTCTCAGCATTTCTCCTTCTGGATATGTCCGAACCCAGTCTGTGCCAGTATCAACCCCAGGCAAAGCCAAAAGATTTTCGCTGACTCTTGCGATTTCTTCATCGGTCACATCTTCGCTTTTGATGTTGATCGTTGACAGCGCATAGGCGCCATTCATTCGTTTAAAAATAGCTGCTGCTTCTAATTCTTCTTCTGAAAATTGGATGTCTTCATCGGTCACACGATCAATTTGCAATTGATAAAGCTCTGATCCAGTCAGCTTTTTTTCTGTTTCAGTTAACCGTTTGTTTAGTTCTTTTTCATTTAAAACTGCCCAAAAATCTTTCAAGTCTCTAATCGATAAATCAAAGTCTTTCTCTGTTTCCACTTGAGTGACATGCGGCATTTTTATATAACTTGCCAAATTCAAAGCAATTTTAGCCATATCTTCACCGGATACGCCTTTTCCTCTCGTATATGTAATGGCTTGAAGAGGATTATTTCCGACAAGCTTACGGTGCTGGCTATCGTAAATTTCGCCACGAGGTACTGTCCCAGTTGCTAATGTAGTCTCTGTTCGTTGCACTTGCGTTTCAAATTCTTCACCTTTTACAATCTGCAGATAACCTAAACGCAAAATAAGCGTTGCAAAAAGCAAAAAAACCACGAAGAACAAGAGGTTTAAACGAAAAGGAATATGGGATCTTTTCTTATCATTTTTCTTTTTGTTCGATTTCAACACTACACCTTCCTATTCCATTAAACTTTCCTCATTGTAACAAATTTGATTGAATTTAACCATTGAATGAAGAAAATTTTAATTATTCCTTAGTAATCTATGCTATTCTAGTTTGTGAGTGCCGTTTGGTTTCCGAAAAACAATCAATAAAGCTTATTAACCAACAAGATAAACCATCTATTTTAAATTGGTTTTGACATTTCCATTCGTGCAGCGGTCTGAAGCCACTCTTCTGCTTTTTATTCTATTATTTATTGAGGTGAATCGTATGCAAAAAACAATTAAAGCTTTTTTTTATAACTACTGGCCGCTTTTACTAGCCTTTTTTGTCCCATTCCTAACGATGTCGCTCATTTACATCATTCAAGGAGTTTATCCTTTTGGGAACAGTTCGCTGATGACAGTTGATTTAGGCCAACAATACGTCGACTTTTATGCCTATTACCGGCAAACTTTTTTTGAAGACCCATCGAGTTTCTTTTACTCTTTTTCTAAAGCTATCGGCGGAGATATGGTTGGCTTGTGGGCTTATTATTTAACCAGTCCTTTCAATGTAGTTTTTTTATTTTTTCCACATCACCAACTGCCGTTTGCTATTACCTTTTTAACGGTACTGAAAATTAGTTTAACGGGATTAAGTTTTGGGTGGTTATTAAAAAAAGGGTTTAATGGAGAAGGATTTAGCTTAGCTGCTTTTTCGATCAGTTATGCTTTGATGGGGTATACCATCGTTAATCAATTAAACATTATGTGGCTTGACGGGTTGATCTTTTTACCTCTTATAGCTTTAGGAATTGAACGGTTGTTAAACCAAAACAAAGGATTGACCTATTCGATTTTCTTAGCTTTGACATTGTTTGCGAATTATTATATTGGGTATATGATTTGTTTATTTCTAGTCGGGTACTTTTTATTCCGGTTGATCGGAATGACGTATCCCTCCACCTTAACTTTAAAAGACAAAATCAAAGCAAATCTTCATTCTTTATTTTTATTTGCTTGGCATTCCTTATTAGGGGCCGGCTTAGCTGCTGGTTTATTGCTGCCAACTTTTTATTCTTTGCTGGGCAGCAAAGCCAGCTACACTAAATTGGCTTTTGACTGGGAATTAGCATATCCATTCCATGAAATGCTTTCAAAACTGGTCATTGGTGCTTTTAACTTTGACCAAATGCCTAGCGGCTACCCGAACCTTTTTATTGGAAGTCTAGCAATCGTTTCTTTTGGTTGTTACTTTTCCAATCGCACTTTTCCTTTGCGAGAACGGCTTACTGCTGTCGCTTTAATGAGTTTATATGTGGTTTCCATGAATTTAAAAGCTTTTAATATGGTTTGGCATGCCATGCAGTACCCTATTTGGTATCCTTATCGTTTTTCTTTTGTCGTTTGTTTCTTCATGATTTTAAATGGATTTAGAAGTTTCATGAATATGAAAGGCTTAAAACCACTAGAGACATTCTTTAGTGTCAGCTTAACCGCTGTTGTTTGTCTTTCTGTTTATCAAGGCAACTTCGATTTTGTTTATCCGGAACAACTTGTGTTGACCATTTTGTTTACTTTACTGATTATTTTTATGCTGATCATTAAACCGCAACGTTATCGTTGGTTGCCGCTCGTTCTGTTTCTGATCACAACAGTAGAAATGGGGATAAACGCCCAAATTGATTTATCGCGCTTGAGCTATGTCAAACAAGACTCTTTTTCGACGTACCAAAACATACTAGATACCGATATTTCCGCCATACAAAAAGAAGACAACGATTTTTATCGAATTGAGAAGACGTTTTTACGTTCAAAAAATGATAGCTTTCAAGCAGATTACCCGAGCGTATCGCATTTCAGTTCAACTTTTGAAAAAGAAATTCCGCAATTATTCGGCGATTTGGGATTCCCGGTTGGAGATGGGTTTATCGTTTATGCAAACGGAACAGTTTTCACCGATGCGCTCTTTGGAATCAAATATTACATCAGTGAACAAAATGCCCTTTACCGATTGCCTGAACAAGAAGATGAGTTGTTAAAAGATGTTTCTTTGCTTAAAACGATAGACGCTAAAGAACCTGCTCATCCTGCCAATACGGAATTTCAATTATCCTTGATGCAAACCAAGCCTGACTTACGTTCTTATCAGCCTGTTGCTGAGACGAACCGTACTGTTTTGTATCAAAACCCTAATGCCCTGCCCATTATGTTCGGCAGCAATCAAGCGATTTTAGATGTTCCGCTGATCGCGGGTCAGCCAATTCAATTACAAGAGAACATATTGAACGCTTTAGTTGGTTTGCCTGAAACAAATCACTTGTTTATCCCAACAGATTTTACGAGCACGGTTTATCAAAATGTAACTGGTGTTAGTTCTACACACAATCACACATATACGAAACAAATTGCTAATCAAGACGCAGCAGTGTCGTTTCAGTTTACTCCTAAGACGAATGATGCTTATTACCTAACTCTGAGTCCAAATGTGAAAGACGAAGATGTTTCAATTTATTTGAATGGCGTTCCATTTACTCAATACCCAACTTATCGAGATTTATTGGTTTTAAATTTGGCAAACTTGAACAAAGAAGATACGATCACTATTAAATTCAATTTAAAAAAATCGTCTCTTAAACTCGATGACTTTCAATTGTATCGACTGGATCAAACAGTCTTTTCCGATGCCATAGATCACTTGCAACAAGGCGGCATGACTGTTTCGGAACATAGCAGTACTCATTTTAAAGGCGAAGTTACCATTCAGGATGATCAACAAGTATTGTTCACTTCTATTCCTTATAGCAAAGGCTGGAGTGCTCAGATTGACGGCATTCCTGTGAAAACCGAAAAAGCACTCGATAGTTTACTGGCTGTTCCAATTACGCCTGGGAAACATACTGTCACCCTTGATTATCGAACACCACTGTTTAAAGAAGGTGTCATCGTATCTGTTATTTCTGCCCTTTTCTTATTACTGACTCACTTAATTTCACGAAAATCTACTACAACTTTAAAAGGAGATCTCTATGAGTAAATTAATTAAAATCGCACCACCTAAAATACCTGCCACTCTGACCCCAGCTACTTTTGATGAGTTAGAAGATGAGGCTTATTATACCAATGTCGTTTTTCAAGACTGCACGTTAAGCGATGCTGATTTTGAAAAAGTCTGTTTTAAGAGCGTTTCTTTTATTAACGTCAGTTTTGAAAACTGCCGCTTTCGCCAATTAGAATTGCTAGATGTAAGCTTTGAAAAATGCAACATCAGCAATACCGAATTGATTGAAGCAATCGTTCACCGTGTTCACTTTTCAAACACTAAATTTCTAGGAACAAATTTTGCTGAAGCTTCTATCATGGATACCTATTTTAAGCATTGTTTCGGCAACTATAGTTCTTTCAGCTATACTTCTTTAAAACGGGTATGTTTTGAAGAAACAGCTTTAATTGAAAGTGATTTTTTCGAAATCAAATGGCAGCAGCTGCTTTTTAAAGCTTGTGATTTAAATGGAGCTAATTTAATGCAAACAGATCTAAAAGGACTGGATTTAAGTTCATCTACTTTTGAACAAATTGCCGTTTCCACTGACTTGCTTAGAGGAAGCATCTTAAATGCGGGACAAGCACTGGTTATTGCTGGAGCATTAGGCATTCAGATCAACTAATAGGCAAAACAAAAAGAACTTGTTTGAGAAAAGTACTATTCTCAAGCAGGTTCTTTTTTAACAGACACAAAAACAGACAGACGAATGAACGCCTGTCTGTTTTTTTTATTAGCATTACTTTATTTTGCTGCTGCGTAATTTTTTGCTGCTTCTTCCCAGTTAACTACATTCCAGAATGCTTTAATGTAGTCTGGACGTACATTTTTGTAGTTTAGGTAATAAGCATGTTCCCATACGTCTAACCCTACTACTGGAGTTTTGCCTTCAGATAATGGAGAATCTTGGTTTGGTGTTGAAGTGATCGCTAATTTCCCGCCATCTACTACTAGCCAAGCCCAGCCAGAGCCAAAACGACTAGTTGCTGCCGCTGCAAATTCTTCTTTAAATTTGTCTAAGCTGCCAAAAGTAGATTCGATTGCTTCTTTTAATTCGCCAGTTGGCTCGCCGCCGCCTGTTGGAGAAAGAATTTTCCAGAAAAAGCTATGATTAGCATGTCCGCCACCGTTGTTTCGAACTGCTGTACGAATGTCTTCAGGAACTGCAGACAAATCAGCAACCAACTCTTCAATTGATTTTTCTCCTAATTCAGGATGTTTTTCAATTGCTTTATTCAAGTTTGTTACATAAGTGTTGTGATGTTTGTCATGATGCAAATGCATCGTTTCTTCATCAATAGATGGTGCTAATGCATCATATGCATAAGGTAATTCTGGTAATTCATAAGCCATAATTAAATTCCTCCGTATAATATATATTTTGTCATTGCTTTGCTACTCTTTAAATGTAACACCTTTCATCCCAAATTTCAAAGCCTTTGCTCTTTTTTTATCGGAAACGGCCATTCTGTCAGAATCATGAGATCTTCTTCGGAGATATTGAGTTTCAAGCCTCAAAAGATTACAATAATAAAGAACAGCTTTTGTCTAAAATAATGTTAGGAGGGATTTATATTCAATTAGTCAAATTATTCATGGCTTCCGTTAGTCGTCCGGAAGAATTACTTGAAGCACGTAAATTAAAAAAAGGAAAAATTTTTCTTTATCTTTTATTTCTTGCATTCATTACAGCGATCCCTACTTGGATTCAAGGAAATCGTATCTTAAATGACTTCAATAAAGATGGGCAAACCATTTCTGAACACCTTCCTGCTTTCAAGATTGAAAATGATCAATTAGTTACTGATAAACCTGGAGAAAGTTTTATTTATCAAACAGATTCCATCATTTTCACTTTCGATCCTGCTGGTGAGCAAAGTGTTGAGGATGTTGACAAAAATAGAATCGGTACGACTATCGGCATTGCGCTGCTCAAAGATCGTTTTTATATCAGCGCACCTGGTTATCCAGTTGAATTGTCTTATACCAAAATGAACGGTGTTACAGATCAATTCTTTACTGATCTTGTCCTTGGCATGCAGACAATGAATAGTTTTGTTTTGATCCTCTCTTTTGGCATTATTTGGTTGATGAGTTTAATCATTATGCTGGTTTACAATTTATTGTATACCGTTTTTGCTAACTTAGTCGCTACTTTTAGTCGACGCCCACTACGGTTTGCAGCGAATTGGAGACTTGTATTGTTTGCTTCAACTTTGCCGACTCTTTTCTTTGCTCTTTTAAATAGTTTTGATTTAACTCCCTATTTTCAATTAGAGACAAAACTAGTAGTAACGCTTTATATTTATTATTTAGCTATAAAAAAAATACCCAAAGAAACTTTACCGGGTAAATAAAAAAACTCTGAAAAATCGAAGTCTCGATTTTTCAGAGTTTTTTTATTTGTTGGCCTTTTTATTGGCTTTTTTGATTGCATTCGCTTGTGTACGGCGTTCAACACGACGTTTTTTCAAACTGCTTGCTTTAATAGCACGTCCCATTTTTTTCTTGTAACCAGGTTTGATGTTTTTCTTCGCTTTCTTCATCATCCCTCTTATTTCTGGGTCAATCGGATCGGTTGTTTTCTTCTCACGTTGCGCACGACGTTTACGGTCAAATGTATCCGTGATTTCACCATTTTTAACGGTTTTAGGTTCAAATGTGATCCCTAATTTTTCAATATCAGCAATCAAGTTTTCATCGCTTGGTCCATATAAAGTAATTGCCGTTCCTTTTAGGTTGTTACGTCCTGTCCGGCCTACTCGGTGAATAAAGAAATCTAAATCACGTGGTATTTCTGCATTGATAACATGAGAAACGCCCTCGATGTCAATTCCGCGAGCAGCTAGGTCAGTAGCTACAACAAATTGATAGTCCAAATTCTGCACTTGTTTCATGACACGTTTACGCTCACGTGGTGGAATATCTCCATGAATAGTGGCTACTTTTACTCCTCTCGCCTTAAGACCTCCCGCAATTTCATCAACTTTTGCTTTGGTATTAGCAAAAATCATCACTAGGTAAGGTTGGCCGATCATCAGCAATTCATAAATAACATCAACCCGATCTCTGCCTTTAGTAGAGATCAACCAGTTTTCAATGGTCGAAGAAATAACTTCTTTTGGTTGGATGTGTTCATACAAAGGATTTTCCATGTACTTTTTCAAAAACGGTTTTAATTTATTGGGAATCGTTGCTGAGAAAATCAACATTTGTAAATTAGCTGGCAATTTGCTGGCGATTTGATCGACATCTGTTAAAAAGCCCATATCCAGTGTCATATCTGCCTCATCAATCACCAATACAGGTGCTGTATGGATCAATAACGCATTTTCCGTTACTAAATCTAAAATACGTCCTGGTGTTCCAATAACAACATGCGGTTGTGTGCCCGCCAATTTAGCCATTTGCCGTTTTTTGTCTGTGCCACCTACGTAAGTTTGCACGATAATTTTCTCAGGCGCTTTTTCTACCAATTGAAGAGCTGCTTGGTAAATCTGTTCCGCCAACTCACGACTTGGAGTCGTAATGACAACTTGAACTTCTTCTTTCCCTGGGTTGATCGCATTGATCAACGGCAGCAAGAAGGTGTGCGTTTTTCCTGATCCGGTTTGCGATTGTCCAATGACGCTTTTTCCTTTTTTTATTGCTGGAATAAGTTTATCTTGAACTTCTGTCGGTTCAGTAAAGCCTATTTCGTTAATAGCTTGTATTAAGAATGGTTGTAAATCAAATTTTTCAAATGTATGGTTCATTGTTACGCCTCTTTTCTCTCGATACTCTTTTGCATCCTTCGTATTGTAACACAAATTGTCCTATTTCGTTACTAAAATGCTAGCTTTATTAAGATTTTGCCATTGTTTTTCAAGATCAATTCTCGCTAGGTTTTTCTTCAGTGCTAAGAAAAGAACAGAAAAATGAGAGAAAGAGTAATTGATTCAAACTCAAAAAAACAGTACAATGTATAAGATAACCGCACGCTAAACATTTATAAGTAAACATAGGGGTTAGATTGAAGGAGAGGTAAAGACAAATGAGTAAAGAAAAAATCGCTCTATTCACCATTTTTGGTGGAACTGGAGACCTAGCAAAGAGAAAGTTATACCCTTCTCTTTATCGCTTATACAAAAAAGGCTTTCTGGCCGAAAAGTTCGCAGTCATTGGAACAGCAAGAAGAGAATGGACAGACGAGTACTACCGTGACATCGTAATGGATTCAATCAATGGATTGGCAGAGTCTTATGAACATGCAGCTGAATTTGCTAGCCACTTCTATTACCAATCGCATAACGTGACGGATATTGAGCATTACAGCACCTTGAAAAAGCTGACTGAAACGTTAGATGAAAAGTATCAATTAGAAGGCAACCGCTTATTCTACTTAGCTATGTCTCCTAACTTTTTTGGCATTATTTCACAGAACTTAAAAGACGGTTTATTGTTGACAGATTCTGGCTTTAACCGTTTGATCATTGAAAAACCTTTTGGTCACAATTACAGTAGTGCCTTAGAATTAAACGAACAAATTCGCGCATCCTTTGCAGAAGATCAAATTTACCGAATCGATCACTACCTTGGCAAAGAAATGGTGCAGAATATTTCAGCGGTTCGTTTTGCTAATAATATGTTTGAATCTATGTGGAATAATCGCTACATCGACAATATTCAAATCACATTAAGCGAATCTCTGGGAGTTGAAGAACGCGGCGGGTATTACGATACTAGCGGCGCGTTAAGAGATATGCTGCAAAACCATATTCTCCAAATGGTTTCTTTACTTGCTATGGAACCTCCTACACGCTTGCATGATAAAGAAATTCGTGCTGAAAAAATTAAAGCACTTCAAGCTGTCCGCTTATTCAAACCTGAAGATGTTCCGCATTACTTGGTACGGGGTCAATATGGCCGCAGTACGGTCAATGGCGAACACTTCGAAGGGTATCGCGAGGAGTTGAATGTTGCTCCCGATTCGCAAACGGAAACTTTTGTTGCCGGAAAAATCATGATCGATAATTTCAGATGGTCAGGTGTACCTTTCTATTTCCGAACTGGTAAACGTCTAGCCGAAAAAGGAACACAAATCGATATTGAATTTAAAAATGTCCCTTTGAATTTATTTAACGATAATAGCGATGAACCGTTGCCTCCAAATGTATTAACGATTTATATCCAGCCAACAGAAGGTTTCTCTTTAGAACTGAACACTAAAAAAGTAGGACTTGGGCTGGAAACGGAGACCTTGAAACTGGAACAGAAGCATTCTGCTGAAACGACTGCTAATAGTCCCGAAGCGTACGAAAAACTTATTTTAGATTGTTTAAATGGTGATTCAACAAACTTTACTCACTGGGATGAAGTTGCGAGCTCATGGAAGTTTGTCGATATTATCCGCCAAGCATGGGACAACGAGACCATCGACTTCCCGAACTATCCAAGCGGTTCAATGGGGCCAATCGAAAGCGATCTTTTGTTAACAAAAGACGGTTTCCAGTGGCACTGGTGTCCGACTAAAGAATAAAAAAAATAAACCCCTTTGCCTAGATTTTATAGACAAAGGGGTTTTTATTAAGCTTCTGGTCTAATAGACGTTGCTTTCATACGTTCTTGGTCGTCTGGGTCTCCCCCATAACGAGTTTCTGTATTTAATGTAGCGATTTGAGCCATGTCTTCATCCGTCAGAGAAAAATCAAACAATTCGCTATTTTCTTTAATACGGTCTGCGTGAACAGATTTAGGAATAACGACTTCTCCTCGTTCTAAATGCCAACGCAAAATAACTTGAGCAGGCGTTTTAAAGTATTTTTGGCCGATATCTACTAAGACAGGATTTGACAACAAACCTGATTTTCCTTGACCTAATGGTCCCCAAGCTTCATGAATAATGCCGTTGGCTTTCATATACTCATGAAGTTCATGCTGCGGAAATTCTGGATGTGTCTCGATTTGATTGATCATCGGTTGCATCAATCCTTGGTTTTTCAATTCTTCTAAATGATGAATTTGGAAGTTTGAAACCCCAATGGCACGAATTTTTCCAGCCTCATACAATTCGATCATTGCTTTCCAAGTTTCAACAAATTTTGGTGCAGCCAGTGAATTAAGTACAAATCCAAATAATCGGTTCCCAATTTATCTAAACTCTCTTGAAATGCTTTTTTCGTTTGCTCGAAACCTTGGTCATAATTCCATACTTTTGAAGTCAAGAAAAGTTCTTCACGTGGTATCCCCGACTCTTTCAAGCCGCGTGCTAAGTATTCTTCGTTTCCATAAATTTTAGCTGTATCGAAATGACGATAACCAATCTCCACAGCCGATTTGACTGCTTCAACTAATTCTTCCTCATCTTTCATTAGGAAAACACCAAGTCCTAATTTTGGGATCTTCACCCCATTATACAGTTCATAACTCTCAAGTAATGCTTTCCCCATAACAAACAGCTCCTCTTTCGTATTTACTCTCTTATCATAGGACAATTCTGCTCAAAATTACAAGCGAGAAGAATCTAAGTTATCTTGTGCAGTAAAAAAGGCTTTTAAATCTTGCCGCAATTGTTTGATTGCACCCTTTTGATCGCTTTCTAGATTCAAAACTAATAATGGTTCATGTAAACTCATGCGCAGCAATAACCATCCGGCTCCATATTTCCCGCTCGTATTGACACGGACGCCTTCTAAATTATCCGGATCAACTGCTAAATCGGAGGTCTGACCAATAAATGTTTCAAATGCTGCAATGGTTTCTTTACCTATTTGCTGCACGTCTTCTCCTAAAATAGCGAAACGAACTTCATCGGTTTCTACAGGCTGCTTCAATTCTTCAATCAAACTCACAATGGTTTTGCCTTCTTTTTGTAAAATAGCGTCTGTCATTAAAATTTTAGCGACCAAATAAGCTCCGTCATCTAAAAAGTAATTTTCTTTCAGCGCTGCATGACCACTTGTTTCAATAGCTAAGCTGGTCGGGATTCCTTCTTGGTTTAATTTCAGTGCTTGGTTGATAACGTTTCGGTAACCAGTCAAATAACGACTTTGTTTGCCGCCTAACGACTCAATAAAGACCTTCAAATGTTCTGAAGTTGTAGAATTGGTAACAATCGTTGTGCCAGGTTGTTCTTTTATTAAGATAGCTGAAATAACAGCGATTAAATTGTTGCGGTTTAAAGTAACTCCATGGTTATCGACTAAAGCTGATCGGTCTACATCCGTATCAAAAATAACACCTAAATCTGCTTGATGAGCTAAAACTGCTGTTTGAATACTTTTCATCGCTTCTTTGTTATCTGGATTAGGAATATGATTTGGAAAATGCCCGTCTGGATCTAAAAACTGACTGCCTGTGATATCGGCGCCCAATTTTTTCAAAACTTCCGTTGCAAAAAAACCACCTGCACCATTTCCTGCATCTACGATGATATGACGCCCTGTTAAAGGTCTTTCATAGTTAATGGGATCATTGATGCCTTTTTGTATTTTAGCGACTAAATCAGCTGCATAAGCCGTCAATAAAGGCTGAGAGATAACCAAACCTTGATCCGTTTCCCATGTGATATTTTCCCAGTCTGCTTTTTCTAAAATAAACTGAATGTCCTCATGTTCTGCTCCGCCATCTTTTGTAAAAAATTTTAACCCGTTGTATTCATATGGCAGATGACTAGCTGTAATCATAATAGCAGCATCACAATTGTATTCTTCATACTGGGTCGACATAAACATCGCGGGAGTTGTAGCCAACCCCACTTCAACAATATCGATTCCTGTATTCGTCAATCCTTTGATTAAAACCGTCTGGATGCGTTTAGCTGATAACCGACTGTCGTAGCCGATCGCTACTTTTAAAGGTTTCTTTTCATCGGTCACTTTTAATTGTTTGGCTTCTTTCAGCCAAACAGCTAAACCGTAAGCAATAGCTTCAATTCGCTCGTCCGTCAATGTAACTTCATACTGATCCGTTTGTATGGCAATTCCGCGGATATCCGATCCATTTTGTAAACTAGCCAAACCAGAAAGGGGCGTTTGTGACATCTAATGACCTCCAAGTATTATTTTTTTGATGGTTACTCATTGACCCATTTATGTAAATAATCATACATCTTAATGGCCTCTTCTTCATTTTTCGAAATAATTAAACAGGTATCGTTTCCAGCAATCGTGCCAACTTTTTCCGGGAAATCAATGGCATCCATCAGTGCTCCGATGACATGTGCATTTCCAGGAATCGTCATCAAAATCGTCATAAATTGAACTCTTGTTAACTTGATGACCACTTCCCCTAATGTCGATTGCAATTTTTCTTCATTAGACATTTTATTGTTTTGGAAAAGCGTGTATTTGACATTTCCATTTGAAGTGGTCGTTTTAACTAGATGCATCTCTTTGATATCACGCGAAATCGTTGCTTGCGTCGCTTCTACACCTTCTTTTTTCAAGTAATGCAATAACTCTTCTTGAGTGGCGATATCATAATTGTTAATGATTTGTTTGATAGCTAATTGTCGATTTGATTTTTTCATACTGTTCAGACCTCCTTATAATTAAACGATTCTTTATTATTATACCAAATAAAACATGAATACGCTTAGATTTAACGATTTATTTAAAAAAAGATGAATAAAAATTCTTTTTTTTAACTATTGGAATTGTTCAATGGGTTTGCTATAATTGGCTATAAGTAAAAAACACACTTTCGTTGATGAAGAGAGTACTGATTTTCGATTGTTTTAAGCGAGTTGGGACGGTGAGAGCCAGCAGCAAAAAATCAGGAAACGCACTTCAGAGAAAATAATTCGAACTGCAGTAGAATTATTCGGTTTTGTTTGCCGTTATCTAAAAACAAGTGGCTTCATTTTTGATGAAGCAACAAGAGTGGTACCGCGGGCTCAACCTCGTCTCTTTTTTGATCTAGTCATAGAATCAAATCAGGGCGTTTTTTTTATGTCTAAAACGAATGATAGATGAACCTCATCTAGTCATATTTAATAGGAGGAAAAATGTAATGAATTATAAATTAATCGTTGCTGAAGCACTGCAAGAACAAATTGGAGACACATTATCCGTTGAAGCTATTTTCAATTTACTTGAAAAACCAAAGTCAGCCGAACATGGAGATGTTGCGTTCCCTACATTTTCACTAGCTAAAGTTTTTCGCAAAGCTCCACAACAAATTGCTGCCGATCTAGGAGTGAAAGTAACTTCTCCAATGGTTGCAAAAATTGATGTGGTCGGTCCATATTTAAACTTTTTCTTGGATAAATCAATTGTAAGTGCAGCTGTTTTGAAGGATGTTTTAACACAAGGTGAACAATACGGAGATTTAGCGATTGGAGCAGGCAGCCAAGTTCCTATCGATATGTCTTCGCCCAATATTGCTAAACCTATTTCAATGGGCCACTTGCGTTCAACTGTTATCGGAAATGCTTTAGCTAATATTTATGCTAAAGTGGGCTATAAACCGATTAAAATCAATCACTTAGGCGATTGGGGCACTCAATTCGGTAAGTTGATCGTTGCCTACAAACTTTGGGGCAACGCTGAAGCAATCGATGCTGAACCTATTGCTGAGTTGCTGCGTCTTTACGTGAAGTTCCATGCTGTCGCTGAAGAACAACCAGAATTAAATGATGACGCACGTGAATGGTTCAAAAAATTAGAAGACGCTGATGAAGAAGCTGTTTCACTCTGGAAATGGTTCCGTGAAGAATCGTTAAAAGAGTTTAACCATATTTATGATATGTTAGACATTACTTTTGATTCCTTTAACGGCGAAGCTTTCTACAATGATAAGATGCAAGAAATTGTTGATCTGTTAGAAGAAAAACACCTATTAACGGTTGATAATGGAGCTAGTATTGTTGATTTAGAAAAGTACAACTTGAACCCTGCTCTTATCAAAAAATCAGATGGAGCTACATTGTACATTACACGTGATTTAGCTGCTGCACTTTATCGGAAACGGACATATGATTTTGCTCAAAGTTTATACGTTGTCGGCAATGAACAAAGCAATCATTTCAAACAATTAAAAGCTGTTTTAAATGAAATGGGATACGCTTGGTCTGAAGACATGCACCACATCCCATTCGGTTTAATTACCCAAGGCGGCAAAAAACTGTCTACTCGTCAAGGTAAAATCGTCTTACTAGAAGAAGTTTTAAACGAGGCCATAGACCTAGCTCATCAACAAATTGAAGCAAAAAATCCTGACTTGCCAAATAAAAATGAAGTTGCTGACCAAGTAGGTATTGGCGCAGTTGTTTTCCATGATTTGAAAAATGATCGGTTGAATAACTTTGACTTTGTTATTGAAGAGGTTGTACGTTTTGAAGGCGAAACGGGCCCTTACGTTCAATACACACGTGCTCGTGCAATGAGCATTTTGCGTAAAGCTGGCGATTTTAAAGTAGAGCCTGCTGCTGATTATATGCTGAACGACGCTTATAGTTGGGAAATCGTTAAATTGCTGCAAGAATACCCTGAAACTATTCAAAGAGCCTATGAAAAACGCGAACCTTCTGTGATCGCTAAACATGCACTGCACTTAGCGCAAGCTTTCAACCGTTACTATGCAAATAGCAAAGTTTTAGTTGAAGATGCTGGCAGACCGGCCCGCTTGGCTTTAGTCCAAACGGTTGCCATTATCTTGAAAGAAGACTTAAGATTGCTAGGAGTTAAAGCTCCAGACCAAATGTAATCTGTTCGTTCTTTTCATCGCAACAAAGAAGAACCCTTAAACCTATTTTTAGGTTTAAGGGTTCTTTTGTTCCATCAGATTAGTTTTCTGGTTTTTCAGCAATGCTGATAGTTTCATCTATAATTTGTTGTTTGAATTCAGTAATTTTTTTCAATGCTTCTTCAGATAATTGTCCCTCTGTCAGGCCAACTCCATCTTCAGCCAAGCCATAGTTCAGTACTTCTCCGCCAGGAAATTCTCCATCAGCTGAACGATTGGCAATATCTTGAATAGCGTTACCTGTTTGTTTCAATGTCGAAGTTAGTGTCACACTTCCATCATTGTATTGTCCTTCTTCAGTTTGATCACGATCTGCTCCGATGACCCAAAGTTTTTCATTCGGTTTCGCATTCATCCGGTCTTTCGCTTCAGAAAAAACTCCATTGCCAGAATCTCCAGCTGCTTGGTAGATTACATCTGCTCCATTGGTATACATAGCTGCTGCAATGGCTTTGCCTTTTGCAGAATCAGCGAAAGAACCTACATACTCAACCCGTACTTCAGCTTCTGGGTTAGACATCTTCACACCTTGGATGAACCCGGCTTCGAAACGATCGACTGCCTCAGATTCTTGTCCGCCAATAAACCCGACTTGGTTAGAAATCGTCGTTTCGCCAGCTGCAACACCCGCTAAGAATGCTGATTCATTATCTTTAAAAACTAGTGAAGCAACGTTATCCATTGACGGCATCTCAACATCGATGATCGCAAAGTTCGTTTCTGGGTATTCTGGTGCTACGTCTGTTAGAGCTTCCGTTAACTTGAATCCCATCGCCACAACTGTATCAAAACCATTATTAGACAACGTCTGCAAGTTCATCGTATAATCGGATGCTGATTCTGCTTGAATGTAATCATAACCTTTGATGCCTTTTTCCATCCCATGTTCCTTACCCCAAGCTTGAAGACCTTCCCAAGCAGCTTGGTTAAACGATTTGTCATCAATTCCGCTAAAATCAGAAACTAAGCCAACAGTTTTTACTTCTGAAGCATCAGATGAACCACTCGCATTGGCAGAATCGTTTGCTCCGCATGCCCCTAATACCAAACTTACACTTAGACCAACTACGATTAAACTTAATGAACGTTGCTTTTTCACTTTATGTACCCTCCAGCAATTTTATTTTCCTCTTGTTTACTTCTTTATCCTACCATTTCACCTAAGCCGTTGTAAAGCTAAAAACGATATATAAATAAAATAGTTGATTTAATGTTCGTGTTTAAAGGTGAAAAAGCCAACTAACTCTTCTTTTAAAATAATTTCGGCTTATTTTGAGGAACGTTTTACTTTCAGAGCCAATTGTGTTCCACCCAAGACTAATCGAAAAAATTTTGTTCTTATCCTTTTATAGGTTAAAGCGAACAGTTTTTCAGTTCTCTTATATAAAAAACCAACTCTTTATTGCATTCAACTGGAAAAAGAATTATGATGATAAATGGTGCATTTTCATATTTTATTAGGAGGAAAGTATTTTGAATAAATTCTTTCAGTTAGAAAAACATAACACAACGGTCCAAACAGAAATCCTAGCAGGTTTGACAACGTTTTTGACAATGGCTTATATCATTGTAGTCAATCCCGTGATTTTATCTGCAGCCGGTATCCCCTTTAATCAAATTTTTATGGCAACCATTGTATCAGCGGTTGTTGGAACCACATGGATGGCTTTAGCTGCTAACTATCCCATTGGTGTAGCGCCTGGTTTAGGTTTAAATGCTTATTTTGTAACAGTGGTTGCTGGTGGAGTTGATTACAAAACAGCTTTTTCTTCCGTCTTCGTAGCCGGTGTCATCTTCTTATTGCTGTCGTTCACAACATTTAGAGAAAAACTGATTGGTGCCATTCCAGAAACCTTGAAATCTGCTATTACAGCTGGTATCGGTCTGTTTATCGCCTTTGTTGGCTTGCGTTTATCAGGTGTGGTCGTCGGTGATCCAGAGGATATCGTTGCCTTAGGAGATTTACATAATCCAGCTGTTCTTTTGACATTGTTCGGTATTATGCTAAGCGTTGTTTTAACGATTTTAAATGTCAAAGGGGCTCTTTTCATTGGAATGGTTGTTATTACTCTCATCAGCTATTTTATGGGACTGATTCAATTCGATGGTTTAGTAGCTATGCCTGATTTTGGTTCTGATTTGATGATTACAAATCCTATCACACCTTTTATCGATATTGCTTCTAATGGTTTGTATGGCGCGGTCATTTCTTTCTTATTGATCACTATTTTTGATACGACTGGCACTATGATCGGCGTGACCAAAAGAGCCGGCTTAATGAAAGACGGAAAACTGGAAAATGCTAAGCAAGCCTTGCTTTCTGATGCAATCGGCACGACTGTTGGTTCTATTTTCGGAACGAGTCCAACAACTGCTTTTGCAGAATCTGGAACAGGTGTTGCTGCCGGCGGCCGTACAGGTTTAACCGCTTTGACCATTGCTGTTCTCTTTGCTTTATCCAGCTTTTTTTACCCGCTGTTTAGTGTTATTTCGAGTGTTTCAGCCATCACTTCTCCTGCTTTAGTCATTGTGGGTACATTTATGATGGCCAGTACAGCTGAAATCAAGTGGTCTGATTTTTCTGAAGCTTTTCCAGCGTTTATTGTTATTTTATCTATGCCGCTGACCGGAAGCATTGCAACGGGTCTGGCTTTAGGGTTCATCACTTATCCCATTACAAAAGCTGTCAAAGGACAAGCAAAAACGGTCCACCCGTTTGTTTACATCTTTGCCGTCTTGTTCTTTATTCAATTGTTTTTCTTAGCGTAAATAGATTGCTACAGACAAAAAATACCGTTAACGACTAAACAAGCTGTCGTTAACGGTATTTTTTTGTTACCTGCTTTTAACCAACAAATCAATTGCTTCTTGAATGCTTTCTTCACGGCTAATGCCTTCGTTCATACTATCCGATACGCACTCTACTAAATTTTCAGCAACAATAATGCCCATTGCCCGGTCTATACTGGTACGGATAGCTGATAATTGGGTAACGATATCTTTACATTCTTGGCCTTCTTCCATCATTTTCAAAACTCCGCGCATTTGCCCTTCAGAACGTTTAATACGATTGATGACTTTTTGATTGTGTTTCATTAGATTTTTTCTCCTTTCCAGGCAGAAATTCCTCCCATAACATTCACAACTTGATAGCCTGCATCAGCTAAATAATGAGAGGCTGTTGCAGAGCGGCCACCTGAATGGCACATGATATAATATTCTTTGTTTTTATCTAAGCTGTCCAAGTTCTCTGGCAAATCATTCAGCGGGATATGAATGGCTTCTTTTAAATGTCCTGCAGAAAATTCATGATCTTCCCTCACATCGATCAATGGCAGGGATGCTTTATTCCATTTTTGTTCGAATTCTGGTATTGAAATTGATTTATACATTATTTTTCCACCTTTCCGGGCCTAACAACTGAATACAGACTGAAGGCTCCATCTAAATTTATTGCTTGGAAACCATTTTGCTTTAAAATTCGTTCTGCAATATAGCTGCGTAAGCCACTTTGACAACTGACGATCAACGGCTGTTCTTTTGATAATTCATCTAAACGACTCCGCAAAGAATCTAGCGGAATATTGATTGAGCCTTCTAAACGCCCTTGAGCGACTTCATTTGGGTTACGAACATCTAACAGCAAATAGCCTTCAGCTTGCTTTTGTTCTAGCTCATACCATTGAATAGATTCCGACAATCCTTCAAGAATGTTTAATGCAGCATAACCAGCCATATTTACTGGATCTTTAGCTGAGCCAAAAGGCGGGGCATAAGTAAATTCCAACTCCGGTAAATCCTCTACCGTTAGCCCAGCTTTGATAGCGGTCGCCAAAATATCTATTCGTTTATCAGCACCATCTGGTCCGATTGCTTGAGCACCGTAGATTTTACCCGTTACTGGGTGGAACAGCAATTTTAACAATAAATTCTGTGCGTTTGGAAAATAACCAGCATGGCTCTTTCCTTGCACATGAACGCTGTCATAATTTTCTCCAGCTTGCTGTAATTGGCGTTCAGAAAGTCCTGTTGAAGCAGCAACTTGATTAAAGACACGAACGATTGCTGTACCGATACTGCCCTTATTTTTCCTTGGCAATCCGCTAATGATATCTGCAACTTGCCGCCCTTGGCGATTAGCGGGAGAGGCTAATGCAATCAATGCGTCATCACCTGTTATTTGTTGTTTGACAATAATGGCATCTCCAACAGCATAAATGTCTTTTTGACTTGTTTGGTATTCCTCATCTACCACAATACCATTGCGCAAGCCTGTCTTGATACCAGCTGTTTCAGCTAAGCTTGACTCGGGCTGAACCCCAACAGACATGAGAGTCAATTCACTTTTAATTTTTTCGCCGTTTTCTAAAACGACAACTTGTCCTTCATTTTCAAATGCCGTTACAGAGTTTCCGGTTAACACGCGTACGCCATTCTCGGCTAATTCCTTAGCAATATAAGCTGCCATTTCTTCATCTAAGGGCGGCAAAACATGCGGTGCTTTCTCAATAAGAGTTACTTTGATTCCGCGAGCTGCTAAGCTTTCGGTCATTTCTAAACCGATAAAACCAGCACCGACAACAACTGCTTCTGTCGGCTGGTGTGTGTCAATGTAGTTAGTGATGTCATCGACATCTGGAACAGAGCGTAAAGTGAAAAGATTTTTAGCTTCAGTTAAACCAGGCGCAGGCGGAATAAAAGGCTTCGCTCCGGTAGATAAAATCAATTTATCATAAGTTAATTCGTAGTTTCCTTTATCTGACTGTACGGACACGCTTTTTCGTTCAGGATCAACAGCTGTTGCTTCACTAAAGGGACGAACATCCAATTCAAAACGAGCTTGTAATTGTTGAGGTGTCTGCACCAACAAGTCAGACCGATTTTCAATTTCGCCTGCTACATAATAAGGTAAGCCACAATTAGCAAAAGAAACATAAGGACCTTTTTCTAGTACAATAATTTCTGCTTTTTCGTTTAACCGTCTTAAGCGAGTAGCTGCAGACATTCCCCCAGCTACTCCGCCAATAATAACAATACGCATTATAATTTTCCTCCTCTTGTTTGGCCTGTCCAAGACGACATGCCGCCACGGACATTCACGACATCATATCCTTTTGACAATAGCGGTTTAGCCGCTCTCTTACTCCGCATGCCTGACTGGCAAATAATGTACGTCTTTCCTTTTGGCGTATAACTGCTTACTTTTCCAAGGGGAATATTTTTCGCTCCAGGAATATGCCCGGCACTAAACTCATTTGGTTCGCGGACATCTAGGATTTGCGGTTTTTCAGCTAACTTGCTGCTTAATTCATTTATCGTGATTGATGGTGTACGTTTAAAAAACATTTTTTTCCTCCTGAAAAGTGCCTATTTATACAGCACTCGATTTTTATTTTGTCTGATTCCGTTTTAAGGTAAACTTATCAGGAACTGGATCAAATCCACCTTTAACAAATGGATGGCACCTCAAAATTCTCGCTGTCCCCATCACTGTTCCTTTTAATGCCCCATGGCGTTCAATTGCTTCTATGGCGTAACTAGAACAAGTAGGATAATACCGGCAGGTCGGCGGAAATAATGGAGAAATCCCTTTTTGATACCCTTTGATGCCTGTAATCAGTACTTTTTTCATATCTCTTCCTCGCCTTCTTAAAATCATTATACCCCCATAGGTATATAATGTAAAGCTCAAAAAAAAGAACCCTCTCCATTCCTTACAGTTCGATGAAGAGGAAGCTCTTGCTAGGCTTTTTTCTGTTTGGCTTGTGTCCGGTACATCTGAGCATACTGGCCATTTAATTTTAAAAGTGATTCATGTGTGCCTCTTTCAGCAATCATTCCTTTATCCATCACCAATATTTGGTCCGCATATTGAATGGTCGATAAACGGTGGGCAATAATGAATGTCGTTCTGCCTTCTTTAACCACCGACATCGCATGCTGAATCATCTCTTCTGTTTCAGTATCAATATTTGAAGTTGCTTCATCCAAAATCAAAATAGCCGGGTCAAATGCCAAAGCACGTGCGAATGAAATCAATTGTCGTTGTCCAGAAGATAAAGTAGCACCTTTATCCACTACCGGTTCATCTATTCCTTGCGGCATATTCTGTAATAAAATATCCCCTCCTACGGCTTCAATAGCTTGTCTGACTCTTTCTCGTGTAATTTCTTTATTTCCTAAAGAAACATTCGATGCAATCGTTCCTTTAAATAAATAAGGATCTTGCAGAACGATTCCCATTTGTTTTCGAACGCTTTTTCTTGAAACAGAAGTTGTTGCTACACTATCTAAATAAATAGCGCCTTTTGCAGGGTCGTAAAAACGGAAAAGCAAGTTCATGATCGAACTTTTTCCTGAGCCAGTATGTCCAACCAAAGCAACGGTTTCTCCTTGTTTTGTTGTAAAACTAATGTCGTTTAAAACGTACTTTTCTTCCTCATATGCGAAAGAAACGTGATCAAAAGTCACTTCCCCTTTTGTAAGAATCAATTCTTTCTTTTCTTCAACTTCCATTGGCGTTTCACGCAGCTCAAAGATTCTTTCAGCAGAAACTAAAGCCGTTTGCAGGTAAGCCCACTGAGAAACAATTCCTTGTATCGGTTGAAATAAGCGAGTGGTATAATCGACAAAAACATATAATAGCCCTACACTAACAACCAATGAACCAGCAAGATAGCCTCTGCCAAAGTATAAAACTAGCAGCAATAAAGAAAAATTCTTGATTACTTCCACAAAACTGTAAGAAGCGATCGAATCCAGCATAGTAAACTTTTGACTGTAATCAAACCATTCTTCGTTGGTTTCGTCAAACTCTTTTTCAATTGTCGTTTCTTGTTGAAACGCTTGGATAATAGACATTCCCTGAATCGATTCGTTTAACTTGCCATTAACTTCGCCAATCAAGTGACGGATTTTTTTATTGTAAGGCGCCGCATATTTTTGGTAAATAACTGCCCAAAAAATAAAGACAGGTACCAACGCTAATGCAGCTAAACCATAAACAGGATTTAAACGGCCTAAAGCCACATAGATACCGATTAAATAACAGAAATTGGTCAACATCTGACCAACCGCAATGACATAAAAAATTCGGAGCTGTTCCGTATCATTCGTGATACGCGAAACAACTTTCCCAGCAGCTAGATTATCAAAAAAATGAATCGGCAAATGTTGAACATGGTCATATAATTCGTCTCGCATTGATCGAATCACGGTATTTGCTCCGATGGTCAACGCTAAAAAACTAAGGTAGCGGAAAATTGCCGTAAGCACCGCCAGCCCTAGAAACAATCCTAAAAATTGAATCAGCAAATTTACGTCAAGCGTCCCTTTCAAAGAAGGCGCGATGATATCATCAATCACACGACGGATAATCAGAGGTCCTGCTAAGTCAGTGGCTACCGCTAAGACCAATAAAACCATTCCTATTAAAAAATGCCATTTTTTGATCATTGAATAAGACCACAACATTTTAATCGTCTTCATTTTTTTCACCCTCTTCTTTTAAGCGTTGGCGAAGAAATTGCTCTTTATACCAACCGTCTTTTTCAATCAGCTCGTGATGTGTGCCTTTTTCAATGATTCGGCCATTTTCTAACACAATGATTTGTTGAGCATGATAAACAGAAGATAAGCGATGAGTTGTGATAATAGTCGTCTTATCCTTTCTAGCGGTTTGGATATTGCGAATGATTTGTTGCTCTGTTCGGGCATCTACTGCTGAAAGCGGATCATCTAAAATTAAAATAGCAGGTTTTTTTAACAATGCTCGTGCGATGGAAATCCGTTGTTTTTGTCCTCCTGAAAGAGCTACTCCCCGTTCTCCGATTAGTGTGTCTAATCCTTCTGGCATGCGGCTTAAATCCTCTTCAAAACTCGCCAGACGAACGGCTTCCATGACTTCGTTTTCTGAAGCTGCTAGCTTTCCAAAGGCAATGTTTTCACGAATCGAACGGGAAAATAAGATATGGTCTTGGGGAACGTATCCAATTTTAGAATACAGTTGGTTCTGCTCCAATTCTTCTATCGGAAAACTGCCAATAGTCACGTTGCCAGAACCCGATGGATACTCCAGCAACAACTGTCGAATAAAGGTCGTCTTTCCGCTTCCAGTTTTTCCAACGATTCCCAATGTCGTTCCTTCCGGTATAGTGATATCCACGTGATTCAAATTAATGGATTTAGACGCTGGGTAACGAAAAACAAGATCATCAAAATGCACCGACTCATTAGCGGTCATTTCACGAGTCCCTGCTTTCCCCATATTATCCCCAGCTCTCAAAACTTCTGAAACTCGGTCCATTGATGCATTTCCTTGCTGCAGCAAGTTGATCAATTCGCCAATGGACTGAATCGGCCACACCAACATACTAAGATAAACTTGAAAAGAAACCAAACGTCCTAAAGTAATCTCGCCTTGAGAAACTAAACGGGCTCCGAAGCCAAAAGCCAGCACATAACTGATTCCTAAAAGGATTTTGATGAGAGGCTGAAACATGGAGTTTATTTTAGCTACGGCTATATTTTTTTGTAAAACTTCTTCTGTTTTTCGATTAAATTCATTCATCATCGACTCTTCTTGTACGTAGGCTCGCACCACACGCACACCTTCTACTGCTTCTAACACCTCATCATTGATTTCAGCAAAAGCATCTTGGGAAGCTTTATAGCGCACATGTACCTTATCGCCCAGTCTTTTCAGCAAATAACCTAATAACGGCAAAGGCAATATGCAAGCAAGCGTTAACTTCCAAGAAACAGAAAAAAACATCGTCGCTAAAATAAAACTAAGAAAAGCAGTAGAATCCATTGTGATCATAATGCCGTAACCGGCCATTTCAGAAATAGCATCCAAATCATTGGTCGCTCGTGCCATCAAATCACCTGTTCGAAATTTTTCATAAAATACTGCCCGCATATTCAGAAAATGCTTCATTAACTGCTTTCGCAATTGTCTCGTTAAAACATTTCTTCCTCCAAACAACTGGTAGCCCCAAAAAATCTCGATTCCGTAAGAAACGACCACAGAAAAAATAAATCCTACAGTTAACTTGCCTAACGCTCCGCTAGTCAAACGATTTAAATAAATTCCATCGATTACCTTTCCAATAATAAATGGCGGAATCAAAACAAGTCCGTTACCAATCATCATCATAAAAATAGCCCACCCATAACGCTGTTTATGCTCCAAGAAAAAAGGCATTAATTTTTTAAATAAATCAAACATAAAAAAACCTCTTCCTGTTGTTCACGAATTTTTCTTTATTGTAGCCTTTATAGAAAACGTTCACAAGAAGAATACTCCTTTTTTGCTACAAAAAAAGACCATTAAAAGAATGCTTCTTCTTTTAATGGTCTCACTTTAAATTAATCAAGTTTGTCGTTTTGATAGTGATGCGTCAATTCCATATTTACAAAGTTTTGTTGACGCAAAGCTTCATAAATCAAAATGGCAGCTGTATTTGATAGATTCAAAGAACGGATATGGGTATCGTCCATTGGGATTCTCAAACAGTCTTCTTCATGGGCACGCATAAACTCTTCAGGTAAACCTGTAGTCTCTTTGCCAAAAATAAAATAATGATCTTCTTCTGTATCAGTATAGTCGACCTCGCTATAAATACGATGTCCGAATTTTGTGATTAGATGCAGTTGACCGTTTTTCGCGTGATCTAAAAATGCATCTAAATCAGCATGATAGGTGATATTGACGTCATTCCAGTAATCTAAGCCAGCTCTTTTTAAATGCTTGTCATCTGTTAAAAAACCTAAAGGTTCAATTAAGTGAAGATGTGTATTGGTACCTGCGCAAGTTCTAGCAATGTTTCCTGTATTTGCAGGAATTTGTGGTTCAAATAAAACGATATGATTAGCCATGTTCGGTTTTCCTCCTGAATATTAATTTCTTTTAGTTCTTTTGTCTTTGATCGCGACGACTGCTTGTTTTATTTCAAAAAATGCTTCTTTATCGGTTTCTTTTTCAAGTGCTTCTTCTAAAAATTCGATAACCATGTCGTCTTGATACGAAACTATTTTAGCAATCGACCACGCAGCTGTCCCGCGAATAACTGGACGCGGATCTCTTTCAACGCACCGCAGCAAATCCGGTAAAGCCGATTTATCGCGGTAATTCCCTAAGGCTATGATTGAATTGCGCTGCAGCGGTTTTTTCCCGCGCCACGAACCTGCCATATGCCCAAATTGTTCTTTAAATTCACGATTGCTGATACTGAGCATTGGTTTCAGCTTTGGCATCACGCTTTCCGGCTCTGGTTCCATCTCGGGATGGACATTCGCATGCTTACCCTTATTATAAGGGCAAACAATCTGGCAAATATCACAGCCGTAAATGACATGTCCCATACTGCGCCTAAATTCTTCCGGCATCATGCCTTTAGTTTGAGTTTGATAAGACAGACATTGCTTGGCATTCATCCGCCCATCCCCCAGCAATGCTCCTGTTGGGCAAGCGTCTATACAACGCGTGCAGTCACCACAACCAAAAGGAACCGTTTCATCACTGGGAAAGTCTAGATTGGTAATAATTTCTCCTAAATAAACATAAGAACCAAATTCCTCTGTGATCAACAAGCCGTTTCGCCCAATAAACCCCAATCCTGCTCGCTGAGCAACAGCTACATCAACCAATTCTCCAGTGTCGACCATTGGTTTATAAGTAACTGTATCTCCAGCTTCTTGACGGATATAATCGATTAACTGATTCATTTTTTCGCGCAAAATGTCATGGTAGTCCATACCCCATGAAGCACGAGCAAATTCTCCCCGTCTTTCCCCTTTTACACGAGGCGGCGGGTTTTCAATTTTAGTCGGATAAGCTAACGCAATCGAAATGATAGAACGCGGACTTTCAAAAATCAATTCTGGATAAATCCGTTCTTTGATGACTTTGTGTTCAAAACCGGAGTGATGCCCTTTGGCTTGTTGAGCTTCTAATTTGCTTTCTAAATCAGAAAATGGTTCAGCAGTTGTAAAGCCAATTTTATTGATACCGATTCGCTTGCTTTCTTCAATAATCTTTTCTTTAAGTGCTGTTTGCATCGCCGCCAAAAAACTCACTCCTTCCTTAACAAAGGTGTTCTATTTATTTTAGCATAATTGTTTTAAAAACGAACAAAAATTATCTTCTATAGGTAAATTAAATGGTTTGTTTTAATAAAAAAACAGTCATTAGTAAAAAAGCATAAAAAAACGCATCGCTTCGGTGTCCAGCACTGCGAAACGATACGTTAATGAAGCCTTTTTTAGTCTCACTAACTTTTATCAAAATCTGATGGATTCCTGATAAAAACGAATGAACAAAATAGCTTATACGTAATATAACATCCCTAGAGATAGGTTGCAACCCTCTGGCTTACACTTAAAGGATTGTAAGCGCTAGCCCCAAAAAACAACCTTCACATTTCAGACACATTTGTCTATTACCTAGTCAGACCCAATCAATAAACAAACGTCTACGGTGATGTACGACAATGGGTGTTCCATCGCATATTGCTTAGCAGCCTCGCTAGCTCCCCAACTTAATGGAGTCATTTTCATCAAGTCTTTAAAAGCATCATCCGTTAAAGGAAATTGATACCGAACCCGTTTGGTTTCGATTGACGAAAAGTGTTCTTTAAATTTTTTGATCACTAATTCATTAGAGTAATCTTGTCGCTCTTTTTGATCACGATAAAAAAGAGCGCGCAACTCCATTAAGTAATCTTTTTCCGGCACGACTTTTAGGACTTGACCTCCCGGCTTCAATAAGCGCTCAAATTCTTGGTAATTGGAAGGGGAGAAAATATTCAAAATGGTATCGTATTGACTCGTTGCAAAAGGCGACTGGGCTAAATCAGCCACACACCAAAAAGCGCTGGTAAAATGACTGGCAGCTAACTGAATTGCATCTTTAGAAATATCGAAACCGATTTTTTGACCTTTTAAACCTAATTTTGTTAAATAGTCGAGTTGCGAACCTTCTCCGCAGCCAACATCCAAAAGATGGCCGGTTTCTTTATTTTGTATGTGCTGATACACAGAGTCCAGTAAAGGATCAAACAAGCCTGCTTGAGCTATCTGGAACCGCGCAGTTAACATTTCTTTATCGTATTCGTTTTTTGAACCTTTCAATAAAAAATAAAGAGTTCCTTTTTTTGACAAATCAAATAAATGACCGGATTCACACCGTAAGCTTCTGTTTTCTACTTGTTGGAAAGCTTGGCGGCAAACTGGACACTGAAATAAATCCATTTGTTCGGTCAAGAATTGTGCTGCTGAATCAATTTTTTTCACATTATAGCCTCTTTCTATTCTTCTGACTCGATTGTTTTTTTCAATTGGATCATCAAGGGTTTTAACCAATCTATTAAGTTGCTTGTTGGGAAACCTTCTGCTTCAATTTTAGCGACCTTTAGGTAATAATCATGAGATACACTAAACGGCGATTGATTCTCTTGATCATTTGTATAGGACACATATGCTTTTTGGGCTAGGCTTTCTTCTAACCAATCAACAAAAGCAGCAATAGAGATAGCCTGGTCAGCGCTCGCATTGTAGATTCCGCTTTTTTTATTTTCGATCAACCATACGATTGCTTTAGCTGCTTCGCTTCCTTTAATAAAGCTTGTTTTAGCATCTTTTTGATAAAAGTAAATCGGCTTTTCTTGCAGTACTTTGCGGATATAAAAATGCAAACGTTCTGTATAATCGTCTGTATCTAACACGATCGGAATTCTTAATGCAACTACTGGGAAGCGGGCTTGTTGAAACAAAACTGCTTCAGCTTGTCGTTTGCCTTCTCCATAGGTAACTTCTTTCTTTGGATCTATCTGATAATTCCAGGGATCAAAATCAGTTTCGCTATAACCTGATTTTTCTCCTTCATAAACAGCTAAAGTAGAAGTTAAAAAATAATGTCGGATTTTCCCATTCAATTTTTCAAGAATCAAATCGGCATCTTCTTTTGTAAAGCAGATATTATCTAAGACCACATCCCACGTTTCTTGTTGAAGCGCCGACCATCCTTTATGATTTCCGTCTGCCCGATCAATAATGATCCGATTGACCTGATCTCCAAAGTCATCTGAGTGGATTCCGCGCGTAGCAATGGTTACTTCATAATTTTTTTCAAGCAGCAATTCAACAGCCTTTTTGCCAAAAAATCGTGTTCCGCCAAAAACGAGTATCTTTTTCATGGTTTCGCTCCTTTCTCTTTATCTTCTGTCTTACTATACCATTATTAAGAAACGGAATCACGGCTTAATCCGGTGAAAAATAGCATCTGCTTCACTGACGAATCTCTAACAGCTTTAAAAGCTTTATTGTTTGCCCCACTCTGTTTAGAGTGTTATAACTAAATTAAGCACAAAATATGAAAGCATTTGAAAGGATGATAACTATGCCATGGGACATGAATGATTACCCTGCTTCATTAAAAAATTTCGACCCTTTGCTCCGCAAAAAAACCATTGATATTGCTAATGCACTACTGGCAAATGGCTACAAAGACGATCGAGCTATCCCTATCGCTATTTCTCAAGCTAAAGAATGGATAGAAAATGCCAGTGATAAAGAAAAGAAGGAGCTAAAGAAAGAGTCAAACCCTAAAAAGAATGATTCTCATGACACTTCTAGCGCCAATCCGGATTTATTGGATAATCCTGTTGAGGTTTTTTATGATGAAGACCATTGGGCTGTCAAAACCAAAGACGCTAAACGCCCCAGCGACACTTATGATCAGAAAATAAAAGCTGTTTCGCGTGCCAAAGAAATTGCTGCAAATAAAGACACAAAAGTAATCATTTATAAAAAAGATGGAACCAAAGAAAAATAAGTTTTCAAAGCAGAAAAGTACTTCCTTGATCAGCGTTGCTGACACGCACCTAGGAAGTGCTTTTTTTGTTTTAACTGCATGAACTAGCGGCTGTCTGCTTCATGAAGTAGTAGCTGAAGAAACAGGCTCCCTAAATTTGCTGCATAAAAAATAGCACTAGAAGAAAGTTGCTCTTCTGGTGCTATTTTCTATTCTACAGGGAAATTTTCGGCTACTGAACAGCTTCGTTCGTCACGCTTGGCCGCCAAATGCCGTCTTTCATTACTTCGGCTTGTTGAGTAAATAGAGCGTCATTTTCTATTCGGTAAAGATAAACAAAAACTTCCTGAGCTACAAACTCCTTAGCCTGTTCCTGCCAGACTTCGACTGTCACAACACTGCGTTCGTATTCATTAGCTGGATGATTTGCTCCATGGTAACCTTCTAAACCGTCTAATTGAGACAAGGTTGCTTCATAATCCAGCAGTTCAAAGATTTCGCCATATACCCAATCCGTACTGAACTCTTCAACCAGAAGAGCTGGATACCCTTTATACGGCATATCATAAAGTGAGCCTTTTATGCGGGCACACTTTGGTTCAGCGGTGAGCACTTTGCCATCTAAATAACGTTTATAATTAAATTCGCCAGCTTTTAAACTGCCATAGACAAAAACTGGACGGATAACTTCTGCTTGCATCTTAGTGAATCGCTCCTCCTACTTCTTTTAAATCTTCTTTGCCGTCAAATGCGACGATTGCTTCTATTGCAGCTGTCAATCCTTTTGTCATATCAGTCAAATTCATAAACGGTTGATCCGCTTTATCTACTACTTGTTCAGGGATAAAAGGCACATGAATGAATCCGCCTTTGATTTCCGGATATTTTGTATCAATTAAATACTGAACTTGATACATGATATGATTGCAGACAAATGTTCCAGCTGTGTTAGAAACGGCTCCAGGTAAACCGGCTGCTTTAATGGCTGTTACCATTGCTTTAACAGGCAATTGAGTGAAATATGCTGCATTTCCTTCTTCTTGGATCGCTTCATCAATCGGCTGATTGCCTTCATTGTCTGGGATACGGGCATCATCAATATTGATAGCTACCCGTTCAGGAGTAAGTGCAAATCGTCCTCCTGCTTGTCCGACGTTTAAAACAACGTCTGGGTTAAATTCATCAATAGCTGCTTTAACAACTTCAGCTGCTTTGCCAAATACTGTCGGAATTTCTAATTTTTTGATTTCTGCACCTTTAATGGTATCCTCTAAACCTTTGACCGCTTCAAGAGCTGGATTGATTTCTTCGCCGCCAAATGGATCAAAACCGGTTACTAATAGTTTCATGTAATGTCGTACTCCTTTCAATTGTTCCCTACTTTATGAAATTTACCATATTTACTTTTAATTAGCAAAATTAACAGGTTTTATTTAATGAATGGTTTTATTATTATACTTTTTTTAAAATGCCCAGAAGTACATCAATACAATATGAACCACGATCATAATAATGGCAAAGGGTGCTTGTTCTTTAATAACCCCATTCGGGTTTTTCATTTCTAATAAAGCAGCTGGTAAAGCATTAAAGTTAGCAGCCATCGGTGTTAGCAACGTTCCACAAAAACCAGCAGTCAAAGCCAAAGCCCCTGCGATAACTGGATCGCCCCCTTGTGCAATAACAAAAGGCAGCCCGATTCCAGCTGTAATAACGGTAAAAGCGGCAAATCCATTTCCCATGATCATTGTAAAAATAACCATTCCTAACACATAAGCGATAACACCTAATAGCCGATTGCCTTCCGGTATAAAGGTAGAAATTCCACTTGCGATAACATCCCCAACACCTGCTGCTGTAAAAATAACGCCTAATGCTGCCAATAATTGAGGCAAAATACCCGTCGTACCGACTTGCTGGATCATCCGATCGCCTTCATCCAAAACCATTTTGGGTTTTGATTTGGTTAAGAAAATAGCAATCAGTAAGGAAACAACTGCCCCTATTCCGATTCCGACTTGTCCGCCAAGTGGTGTAAATTGTGCAATTGGAACGGCCACCACTGCTAAAGCAATAACCGGAATGAAAATTTTATTGCCTAAACGGTCACTAGCTTCTAAGGCTTTGTCTTCATCCACAGTCTTAACTTCTCCTAGACGAACTTGTTTAAACAATGTCAGTACACCCATCACCATAATCAATACGCCATCTATCATGGCTGGTATGAAGTTTCCAAAAGCAAATACGATTCCTAATAAAAGCCAGAACAATGCTGTACCAAAACGTGTTGGATGGTTTACATCTCTAAAAACTTTACTAGCTGTATAAATCAGCAATAAACCAATCACGATAAAGAAAAATTCTAATATATTCGTTACAATGGCATCCATATTGATCATCAATAAATCATTCATATTAGAGAAAAATTCTAATATATTCGTTACAATGGTATCCATGGGTTATTTTTCCTCCTTTTGCGTTGGCAAGCTGGTTTTTTTGCCGTATTTTCGTTGCAGTTTTCGGTCAAATAAAATATTTGATCCAGCTACCATCACCAACATAATCAACGCAATTGGAATAGAAGCTTGAGCAATCGCTACAGCTGATACTTTATATCCTAGAGATTCCAAAGTACCTGCAATCAATAAAACACCGGCTGCTGCAATAAAAGTATTTTGTGCAAAAAAGTTTCCGTAATTTTCAGTTGCAGCCGAACGTGCTTTGATTCGCTCGATATCTTCATCACTGATTTCGCCGTATTTTGTTTCAGCAGCTGCTTGAGTCATCGGCTCAACTAATGGACGGATAAATTGTGTGTGGCCTTGAACACGGACAGAAAAAAATCCGGCTAATTCACGAATAACCATGTATAAAGATAAAAAGCGGCCTGGTGTCAGTCCCTTCATCTTTTCTATCAACTTAACTGCCTGTTGACGCAACCCAAACCGTTCGGTTAATCCAATCATCGGTAAAGTAAGTAAAAATAACGTTACTAGTCGGTTAGAAACAAATGCATCTCCTAACAAAACTAAAAAATCTGTCAATGAGATCCCTGAAACTAAAGCAGTAGCCAATGCTGCAATCAATACGACCGCAATGGTATCAAATTTTAAAATGAAACCTACTACAATGATCAAAATCCCAATTAATTTAATGATTTCCATAAACTTCTCCTTCTTTTCTTATCTTTTTTTAATCTGTTTCCGATTATACGCACAATTAAAAAGAGATGCAACCTTAATTATGAAAAAGCTGCGTCTCTTTTTATCTTCTTATTCATTTTGGTTTTATGAGTACATTTTTTCTAAACTGACTAATTCGATACACAAACCAATCGCATTCATTGCTTGATCCAAGTCAGCTAATGCTACTGGTGTCGGCGCAAGGCGAATGCTGTTGTCCCGCGGATTTTTTCCATATGGATACGTAGCCCCTGCATTTGTTACTTTCACTCCGATTTTGTCTAAAGCAGCCACTATTTTGGTCGCACAGCCGTCTAATGTCGTAAGGTGAACAAAATAGCCTCCAGCAGGTTCCGTCCATTCGACTAATGGTTTTCCGTCAAACCGTTCATGCAATTTTTCTTTGATCAAATCAAATTTTGGTTTTAAAATTGCAGCGTGTTTGGCCATATGAGCCGCTACTTGTTCAGGATTTTGTAAGAACTTTACATGCCGCATTTGGTTTAATTTATCATAACCAATCGTTTGATACGATAGTTCATCAGCAATCAATGCAACGTTTGCTTTTGAAGCAGCTAATGCTGCAACTCCAGCTCCCGGGAACGTTATTTTAGAAGTTGAGCAAAACATCCAGACTCGATCTGCATTTCCAACTGTCTTACAAGTAGTCAATATGTTTTTTGCTGTTTCATGCACATCGGTTAAATGATGGACGAGATAAGCGTTGTCCCACAGAATAGTAAAATCTGGAGCTTTGGTTGTCATTGTTGCTAACCGATCAACCACCTCATCCGAATACGTTACACCCGTTGGATTGCTATAAGTCGGAACGCACCAAATTCCTTTTATTGCAGCATCATTGCTCACTAAACGTTCCACTTCATCCATCTTAGGCCCGTTTTCGTCCATCTCTACCGGTATCATTTCAATTCCTAAATGTTCAGTCATTGAAAAGTGACGATCGTATCCAGGACTGGGGCAAAGAAATTTCACTTTTTCTTCTGCTTGCCAAGGGTGTTCCCCCATAAAAAATTTCGTTGTTAATACCAAATACATCAGACTTAAACTAGAGTTCCCGCCGATGACGGTTTCTTCTATTCCTGCACCTAAAAGTTCAGAAAACAATTTTTTCGCCTCATAAATCCCGGTTAATTCTCCATAATTACGAATATCGATGGTTTCCTGACTGATAAAGTCTTCCGGTTTGTTTAATAAACCTAACATCGGTTCGGACAAAGCTAATTGTTCTTTACCGGGAACACCTCGCGTAATCGTTAAGTTCATAGGGCTCTTAAGATAGTGCTGGTATTCTTTTTCTAATTCAGCAATACGGTTGGTTGCTGCTTCTCTTGATAA
This sequence comes from Carnobacterium sp. CS13, assembly GCF_016653495.1. Taxonomy (NCBI): domain Bacteria; kingdom Bacillati; phylum Bacillota; class Bacilli; order Lactobacillales; family Carnobacteriaceae; genus Carnobacterium; species Carnobacterium sp. CS13. The sequence continues at coordinate 1,403,014 of NZ_CP067364.1, forward strand.
ATCCATCTTTTCAACACCTTTGCTTTTATTTAACTACTTTAGAAAAGTATAGCGGAGTTTCCAAGAGATATCAAAAATAATTTCTGCTCGTCATGTTATAAGGCGCTAATTCAAAAACGATAATAACACTCCAGCCGCTATGGCAGAACCAATCACCCCGGCTACATTGGGTCCCATGGCGTGCATCAATAGAAAATTAGCAGGGTTTGCTTTAACTCCTTCTTTTTGTACAACACGTGCGGCCATAGGGACAGCTGATACTCCGGCAGCACCGATCATTGGATTGATTTTTCCTCCTGACCATTTGTTCATGACTTTCCCCATTAAAACTCCACCTGCTGTTCCGATTGAAAATGCCACTAGACCTAAAATAATGATTTGCAATGTTTCAATCGTTAAAAAGACATCCCCGCTCGCTTTTGCACCAACGGACAATCCTAATAAAATTGTTACGATGTACATAAAAGCATTTTGCAGGGTTTCGGTTATTTTCGGTACTTGACCGCTTTCTTTCACCAGGTTTCCCAACATCAACATTCCGATCAAAGGTGTAGCTGAAGGCACCACCAAACTGACAACTAATGTCGTCACTATTGGAAAAATGATTTTTTCTTTTTTAGATACTTCGCGCAACTGTTCCATTTTTATTTTGCGTTCTTTCTTGGTCGTTAACAGCCGGATGATCGGAGGCTGAATAATCGGAATCAAAGCCATATAAGAGTAAGCAACAATAGCAATCGTAGATAATAAATGAGGGGCCAATCGGGTCGTTAAATAAATGGCGGTCGGCCCATCTGCACCCCCGATAATTCCAATCGACGCAGCTTCTTGAGGCGTCATTCCGAAAATCAATGCGCCAAAAAATGCAACAAAGATCCCAATTTGAGCAGCTCCGCCTAATAGTAGCGTTTTGGGATTAGCGATCAGCGGTCCAAAGTCTGTAGCAGCACCTAAACAAAGGAAAATCAAAGGCGGGAAGATTCCTAAATCGATTCCTTGGTAAATGTAGTACAATAAACCGCCGTTTTCTCCATTCAAGGGAGCCGACATTAAACCTGCTAAAGGCAAATTGACTAAAAGCATGCCAAAAGCAATTGGGATCAGCAGGTAGGGTTCGTACCCTTTTTGTATTGCCAAATATAGGAAAAAACAAGCTAACACCAGCATGATCAGTTCTTTGTAAGACAAATTCGCAAAACCTGAAGTTCTGAGCATTTCGTTCAGAGCATCCAACATATGAATTCCTCCAATACTTTAGAGCACCACCAAAACATCCCCGGCTTCCACAGCTTGATTTACTTGGATAGGAATACTTGAAATGATTCCGCTTTGAGGCGCCACTATTTCGTTTTCCATTTTCATCGCTTCCAAAACACACAAAACTTCGCCAGCTTTTACAGACTGTCCTTTTTTTACCGCTAGAGATAAAATCGTTCCCGGTATAGGAGCAGCTACTTCCCTATTTGAAGCTGGTTTAGCTACCGTCTCGGGACTTGCAACAGCAGACTCTGCTTCTTTGATTGTTTCTTGAGATGTGGTTGGCGTTACATCTGATGATTCAGAAAGTTCTTTAACTGAAACGTGGTAAACTTTGCCATTTACTTGAATTTCATATTGTTTCATTCCCAACACCCCTAACGAATTCTTTTGATCTCAGTTATTTGATAGCTTTTATTTTGTTGATCTTCATTAGCCAAAACCAGCGCCATTAAAGCAGCTACTAACTCTGTTTCTTCATCTTTTGCTAAAACCTGAATTCCCGCAAGTGTTGTTACTGCCGGTTCTTTTTTCCCCGTACGTTTAACCATGTAATGGATTAGTTCAATAGTGAACAGCAGAATGATCAAGGCTAAAAAAACCATGACGAGGCTGGTTATAGTGACCACGACTCCATCTATTAAAGTAAAACGCATGATGTTTCCTCCTTTACATCTTACATCACCGCAATTATTTTGATTGCCTTGTTTTCTGGTTGTTCCTTTTTACTTGCCATTGAGCTGCCCTTTACTTGGGAGTATTTCTTTTCAAGGAAAGCTTTCCCGACTTGAGGAAACATAGCATACGTTAGGACATCTTCATCTTTTTTTGCCAAATCTCCTAATTCAGCTTTTAAGCGGTCAAATTCCGGTGAAAGATGATTAGCTGCCCGATCGGTTATGACTTCTTCATTTTTGATGATCTTTTTCCGAAAAGCTTCTTTAACAGGTACCGGGCTTTGCCCATAAGAACCTCGCAAGTATTCTTTGATTTCATTTGGCACCATTTGGTATCTTTCCCCTGCCAATACATTAAAAACTGCTTGTGTTCCCACCATTTGGCTCATCGGGGTGACTAAAGGCGGGTACCCTAAATCTTCTCTGACTTTTGGTACTTCTTTTAATACCTGATCGTATTTATCAGTGGCTTTTGCTTGTTCTAACTGGCCGTACAAATTAGACAACATTCCACCTGGCACTTGGTATAATAAAGCTTTAGGGTCAACACCCATCATCTTAGGGTTCAATATGCCGGAAGCCAAATAATGGTCTCGTATCGGTTTGAAATAGTCAGCAATCTCTTCCAGCAATGCAACGTCTACTCTTGTTTTTACGTTTCCTTCATTTAAAGAAAGCACCATTGATTCAGTTGGAGGCTGGCTTGTTCCTTCTGAAAAAGGCGAAATGGCTGTATCGATTCTATCCACTCCAGCTTCCACCGCTTTAAAATAAGTCATTTGTGAAATTCCGCTGGTCGCATGAGTGTGAAGACTCAGCGGAATAGTCAGCACTTCTTTTAATCTTTTAACCAGCTTTTCAGCTGTATAAGGAGTTAGGATGCCAGCCATATCTTTAAGGCAAATGGAATCTGCCCCCATTTGCTGCAATTGATCCGCTAGTGCGGCATAGTAATCAATCGTATGGACCTCACTGATCGTATAGCAAATCGTCAACTCCGCGTGGCCGCCATGTCTCTTGACCGCTTTCAAAGAAGCCTCCAGGTTACGCGTATCATTTAAAGCATCGAAAATACGAAATACATCGATTCCGTTTTCACTAGCTTTTTCAACAAATTTGTCTACAATATCATCTGCATAATGACGATACCCCAATAGGTTTTGGCCTCTCAATAACATTTGCAGTTTTGTTTGCGGAGCTCTTTTTTTGATCTCACGCAGCCTTTCCCAGGGATCTTCATCTAAGAAACGAATAGCTGCATCAAAAGTAGCACCACCCCAACATTCGAGTGAATAATAGCCGACGCGATCCATCTTTTCAATAATGGGCAGCATTTCATCCGTCGTCATACGAGTGGCCATCAAGCTTTGATGAGCATCTCGTAAAACCGTTTCTGTAATTTCCAAGTATTTTTCTGTCATTTTAAAATCACTCCTGTTCAGAGTAAAAAAGAAGTTAGAAAGCGCACAATTTATTTCGTTTTCATGTCATACTTGATAACTTCTGAGCAATTGAAACAGTCTGGTCAGCGATCAATAATTTTTTCCAACGCTTTCAATGCTTCATCAGGTAAAACATCCATTCCATCTGCTGCGTTTTTTTCTTGTATGTGTTCTACGCGCATTTGCATGCGATCAAAAGCCAATTGTTTATAGGCTTCATCCGTGAAATCCGGTTCGTAACCTGCTACTTTTAAATAACTCATCTGCTCAATTCCGCCAAAAGACTCAAATTCTGCAGTTCCATCAACAATCGACTCAATGCTTTTCAGTGTCACAGCAGGAGTAATTTTTTTATCTAAGAAAAAGCCGGTATTCAAAATATAACACTCTATTTCTCGCTCTTCAAAAAGCTGTTTAAATTGTTGATAGTCTTCTGCCAACGGATAAACACGGAAAGGATTTGCATAAGGGACAATTACTAATTTATCCATGTCTACTCCTTCTTTTAACCGCTCAGCTGATGAACGTTTAGTAGCCAATGTCGCTCCAAAGCTCGCTGCTAAAATAGGATCTTCTACTTTAATAACGGGCGGCAAACTTTCATCTTTCATAATCCAATAAATAGCGTCAATGGGCTCATCAAACCGGTCAACACGGTTAGGAGTAGAATAACGCGATTTAACTGTACGCCCATTTCCATTACGTAAATCTTCCGTCAGCAAAACTTTTTCTCCATTTTCATCTAACGTGACGGCCACATTTTGGACTGTAACAAAATAGTCGACTTCTTCATGATCTGAAGGGTAATCTTGTGTTTTGTCAAAGTAAGCCGGTTCCAGAGCAATGGAAGACCCATCGGTTAAAGAAATAATGAAAGCATCATCATGCAAGACTTCAATTTGGTATTTATGGTTGTGTTTAGCATGCGTCAATGTAGATTTTCCAGAGCCAGATAATCCAAAGAAAGCCGAGACATAATTTGTTCCATCCGCTAATGTGAATTTCTTTTGGCCTCCATGACAAGAAGCATATCCCATCCGATGAGCTGTGCCCCATGCTAAAGTCAATGTAGCTTTTTTCAGTTCGCCGAAATAATTCATGCCCAGAATAATAGCTGCATTGTGGTCCGTATCAAAATAGGCTAAACCGAGAGGATAATCAGGATGCTGCCAGTTAGGATCAGAATAAATAAAAATGTCCCCAGCTTCAATTTCACGAGAAGCGGCATACATTTTATTGTATAAATCGTTTGTTACTTGAAAGTTTAACAGCCAAGAATATAAATTGTTTTCTTGACCTTCTGGCACTGAAAGATGGGCCTTCACCATGAATTCTGAATCTAACCCTACATAAGCAGCTGTTTTATAACGTTTTTTCAAAGACCCCTGATAAACAGCCTCTCTTACGATTACAGCTAACTTAGCGTCTTCATCTTTATTATTCCCTACGATTCTTCGGGCAGCTGCCGTTCTCCCAACCACTGCTCCTCCGTTTTCGACTAAAACTTTTGCATCTTTAGGCAAATCCAATTTTTCCGTATATTTTACTGGTAAGTCCGTTACGATGGTACCTGGCGCATCAAGCGCTAATTCGTATGCTTCATCTAGACTCGTTACATTTTTCACATTATTGCCGTACATAGAGGTCTCGATTACTGCTCGTAAAGGGGAAAAAAAAGGATTATCTTTTCTAATTTCTGACTTTTGAAACGTTTCTCTGGTTGACATGCGATCCTCTCCTTATTTCATTAGTAGTTGTCTGTTCAAAAAAAGCCGCAACAGCAATAAAGCTAACTGGTAATAAGAAAAAGCTGATTTCCTCCTTTCTTTAGATTCAACAATTAGAGCGGCATCGGTTGAAGCGCTTCCATTACTCGCTCTTATCATAGCAAACAACATCAAAAAATTGCAATAAAAAAGTACATTAAAACAACGAATCCTTTTTCATATCTTTTAAAGTCTTTCTTCTCTACGCCATACGGTCTTTCGATAGCGCTTTTGTTTGCTCTACAATAACCGGATCAAAACGACAAAAAAATCCCCAACAAACCGAAGATTGTTAGAGACTTTAGGATACCGGCGGCCGGAATCGAACCGGCACGCCCTCGCGGGCACAGGATTTTGAGTCCAGCGCGTCTACCAATTCCGCCACGCCGGCAGGATGCTGACAACAGGCAATTCATTAGATAAGGCGGTAACCGGATTTGAACCGGTGATGAAGGTTTTGCAGACCTCTGCCTTACCACTTGGCTATACCGCCATCTTTAAAATTGAGTGTTGGGTTATTCTAAAAAACTGGGCTAGCTGGATTCGAACCAACGCATAAGGGAGTCAAAGTCCCTTGCCTTACCGCTTGGCTATAGCCCATAAATGAAAAAGGCGACTGATGGGGATCGAACCCACGTATGCCGGAACCACAATCCGGTGCGTTAACCACTTCGCCACAATCGCCGTAATGTAAAAGGTTAAATATAAAAATGGCAGGGATAGTAGGAATTGAACCCACACTAATGGTTTTGGAGACCATTGTTCTACCTTTAAACTATATCCCTATCAGTTTAGATGGGTTTTAAAAAAAAATGGTGGAGGGGGGCAGATTCGAACTGCCGAACCCGAAGGAGCGGATTTACAGTCCGCCGCGTTTAGCCACTTCGCTACCCCTCCAGTTGAAAAAAATGGTGGCCTGGGACAGAATCGAACTGCCGACACCTTGAGCTTCAATCAAGTGCTCTACCAACTGAGCTACCAGGCCATAATCGAACCTTTCGGTTCCGTAATGCTTGTATTAAAAAAATGGCGGTCTCGACGGGAATCGAACCCGCGATCTTCTGCGTGACAGGCAGACATGTTAACCCCTACACCACGAGACCGTTATAAAATTGTTCAATGGAGGTTAACGGGATCGAACCGCTGACCCTCTGCTTGTAAGGCAGATGCTCTCCCAGCTGAGCTAAACCTCCTAAATGACTCATGACCCGTACGGGATTCGAACCCGTGATACCGCCGTGAAAGGGCGGTGTCTTAACCACTTGACCAACGGGCCGAAACGCAATTTTGAAACGGAGAGTAAGGGATTCGAACCCTTGAGACAGTGTGCACCGCCTACATGATTTCCAATCATGCTCCTTCGGCCGCTCGGACAACTCTCCAAGTTGGCTCTTCGACACTCTCTTTTGTGTTTCTTTTTCATAGAAATCTATGGACTCCGCAAGCAGGATTCGAACCTGCGACATCATGATTAACAGTCATGCGCTCTACCAGCTGAGCTATTGCGGAATAATGATCAATGCGCGGCAGCGTCCTACTCTCACAAAGGGAAACCCTTCACTACCATCGGCGCTAAGAAGCTTAACTGCTGTGTTCGGCATGGGAACAGGTGTGACCTTCTTGCCGTCACCACCGCACATTGGTTCATCAAGAGAACGGTGTTCTCTCAAAACTGGATAGTGTTTTTCTCTTGCAACATCGTGTCGAAACCAAGACACCGTTTAAAAAATTGGTTAAGTCCTCGACCGATTAGTATTGGTCCGCTCCATACATCGCTGTACTTCCACTTCCAACCTATCTACCTGATCATCTCTCAGGGGTCTTACTCACTTACGTGATGGGAAATCTCATCTTGAGGGGGGCTTCACGCTTAGATGCTTTCAGCGTTTATCCCGTCCACACATAGCTACCCAGCGATGCTCTTGGCAGAACAACTGGTACACCAGCGGTGTGTCCATCCCGGTCCTCTCGTACTAAGGACAGCTCCTCTCAAATTTCCTGCGCCCGCGACGGATAGGGACCGAACTGTCTCACGACGTTCTGAACCCAGCTCGCGTACCGCTTTAATGGGCGAACAGCCCAACCCTTGGGACCGACTACAGCCCCAGGATGCGATGAGCCGACATCGAGGTGCCAAACCTCCCCGTCGATGTGGACTCTTGGGGGAGATAAGCCTGTTATCCCCAGGGTAGCTTTTATCCGTTGAGCGATGGCCCTTCCATGCGGAACCACCGGATCACTAAGCCCGACTTTCGTCCCTGCTCGACTTGTAGGTCTCGCAGTCAAGCTCCCTTCTGCCTTTACACTCTACGAATGATTTCCGACCATTCTGAGGGAACCTTTGGGCGCCTCCGTTACCTTTTAGGAGGCGACCGCCCCAGTCAAACTGCCCACCTGGCATGGTCCTCTCGCCCGATGAGGGCGACGAGTTAGAAACTCCGTACATCAAGGGTGGTATCCCACCGACAGCTCCACAGAGGCTGGCGCCCCTGCTTCTCAGCTTCCCACCTATCCTGTACATGATGCACAAAGTTCCAATACCAGGCTACAGTAAAGCTCCATGGGGTCTTTCCGTCTTGTCGCGGGTAACCTGCATCTTCACAGGTATTATGATTTCACCGGGTCTCTTGCCGAGACAGCGCCCAAGTCGTTACGCCTTTCGTGCGGGTCGGAACTTACCCGACAAGGAATTTCGCTACCTTAGGACCGTTATAGTTACGGCCGCCGTTTACTGGGGCTTCAATTCTGAGCTTCGCTCGAGAGCTAACCCATCCTCTTAACCTTCCAGCACCGGGCAGGCGTCAGCCCCTATACGTCATCTTTCGATTTAGCAGAGACCTGTGTTTTTGATAAACAGTTGCTTGGGCCTATTCACTGCGGCTGACCAAATGGTCAGCACCCCTTCTCCCGAAGTTACGGGGTCATTTTGCCGAGTTCCTTAACGAGAGTTCACTCGCACACCTTAGGATTCTCTCCTCGACTACCTGTGTCGGTTTGCGGTACGGGCCGTTTGTTTCTCACTAGAAGCTTTTCTTGACAGTGTGACATCAGGAACTTCGGTACTTAATTTCCCTCCCCATCACAACTTGTCCTTAGAGAAGCAAGCATTTGACTCGCTTCAAGACTTGTTGCTTGGACGCACATATCCAACAGTGCGTATTCCTTAGCCTACTGTGTCCCTCCATTGCTCAAACAAAACAAACGGGTACAGGAATCTCAACCTGTTATCCATCGTCTACGCCTATCGGCCTCGACTTAGGTCCCGACTAACCCTGGGAGGACGAGCCTTCCCCAGGAAACCTTAGTCATTCGGTGGACGGGATTCTCACCCGTCTTTCGCTACTCATACCGGCATTCTCACTTCTAAGCGCTCCACCAGTCCTCACGGTCTAGCTTCGACGCCCTTAGAACGCTCTCCTACCATAGAACCTAAGTTCTATCCACAGCTTCGGTGTTATGTTTAGCCCCGGTAAATTTTCGGCGCAGGGTCACTCGACTAGTGAGCTATTACGCACTCTTTAAATGATGGCTGCTTCTGAGCCAACATCCTAGTTGTCTAAGCAACCCCACATCCTTTTCCACTTAACATAAACTTTGGGACCTTAGCTGGTGGTCTGGGCTGTTTCCCTCTCGACTACGGATCTTATCACTCGTAGTCTGACTCCCGGATATAAATCAATGGCATTCGGAGTTTATCTGAATTCGGTAACCCGAGAAGGGCCCCTAGTCCAAACAGTTGCTCTACCTCCATGATTCTTATTCCGAGGCTAGCCCTAAAGCTATTTCGGAGAGAACCAGCTATCTCCAAGTTCGATTGGAATTTCTCCGCTACCCACACCTCATCCCCGCATTTTTCAACATACGTGGGTTCGGTCCTCCAGTGCGTATTACCGCACCTTCAACCTGGACATGGGTAGATCACTTGGTTTCGGGTCTACGACCACATACTCATTCGCCCTATTCAGACTCGCTTTCGCTACGGCTCCGTCTCATCGACTTAACCTCGCATGGGATCGTAACTCGCCGGTTCATTCTACAAAAGGCACGCTATCACCCATTAACGGGCTCTAACTACTTGTAAGCACACGGTTTCAGGTGCTGTTTCACTCCCCTTCCGGGGTTCTTTTCACCTTTCCCTCACGGTACTGGTTCACTATCGGTCACTAGGGAGTATTTAGCCTTGGGAGATGGTCCTCCCGGATTCCGACGGAATTTCTCGTGTTCCGCCGTACTCAGGATACTGATCAGAGTGAACGGGGTTTCAGTTACGGGGCTTTTACCCTCTTTGGCGGACCTTTCCAGGTCGCTTCTCTTACACCGTTCATTTATGACTCTATGTGTTCAGTCCTACAACCCCAGAAAGCAAGCTTTCTGGTTTGGGCTTTTCCCGTTTCGCTCGCCGCTACTCAGGGAATCGAATTTTCTTTCTCTTCCTGCAGGTACTTAGATGTTTCAGTTCTCTGCGTCTACCTCTACGGACCTATGTATTCAGTCAGCAGTAACACCCTATCAAAGGTGCTGGGTTTCCCCATTCGGAAATCTCTGGATCACAGCTTACTTACAGCTCCCCAAAGCATATCGGCGTTAGTCCCGTCCTTCATCGGCTCCTAGTGCCAAGGCATCCACCGTGCGCCCTTATTAACTTAACCTATGGTCGTTGTTAATAGCGATCCAACATCAATTGATGCGAATCGTAAAAAATAAAACGCGGTTTTTACTTGGTTTCTTACTTTGTTACAATTGTTAAACACTATCCAGTTTTCAAAGAACAACATTTTTGATGCATTGAGAAGATTAGACCTCTCAAAACTGAACAAAGCCAAAACGAATGTGTGAGGTTCCGTAATATTCCTTAGAAAGGAGGTGATCCAGCCGCACCTTCCGATACGGCTACCTTGTTACGACTTCACCCCAATTATCTATCCCACCTTAGGCGGCTGGCTCCTTTGCAGGTTACCTCACCGACTTCGGGTGTTACAAACTCTCGTGGTGTGACGGGCGGTGTGTACAAGACCCGGGAACGTATTCACCGCGGCGTTCTGATCCGCGATTACTAGCGATTCCGGCTTCATGCAGGCGAGTTGCAGCCTGCAATCCGAACTGAGAATGGCTTTAAGAGATTAGCTTGACCTCGCGGTCTTGCGACTCGTTGTACCATCCATTGTAGCACGTGTGTAGCCCAGGTCATAAGGGGCATGATGATTTGACGTCATCCCCGCCTTCCTCCGTCTTGTCGACGGCAGTCTCTCTAGAGTGCCCAACTGAATGCTGGCAACTAAAGATAAGGGTTGCGCTCGTTGCGGGACTTAACCCAACATCTCACGACACGAGCTGACGACAACCATGCACCACCTGTCACTTTGTCCCCGAAGGGAAAGCTCTATCTCTAGAGTGGTCAAAGGATGTCAAGACCTGGTAAGGTTCTTCGCGTTGCTTCGAATTAAACCACATGCTCCACCGCTTGTGCGGGTCCCCGTCAATTCCTTTGAGTTTCAGCCTTGCGGCCGTACTCCCCAGGCGGAGTGCTTAATGCGTTAGCTGCAGCACTGAGGGGCGGAAACCCCCCAACACTTAGCACTCATCGTTTACGGCGTGGACTACCAGGGTATCTAATCCTGTTTGCTCCCCACGCTTTCGAGCCTCAGCGTCAGTTACAGACCAGAGAGTCGCCTTCGCCACTGGTGTTCCTCCACATATCTACGCATTTCACCGCTACACGTGGAATTCCACTCTCCTCTTCTGCACTCAAGTTCCCCAGTTTCCAATGACCTTCCCCAGTTGAGCTGGGGGCTTTCACATCAGACTTAAAGAACCGCCTGCGCTCGCTTTACGCCCAATAAATCCGGACAACGCTTGCCACCTACGTATTACCGCGGCTGCTGGCACGTAGTTAGCCGTGGCTTTCTGGTTAGATACCGTCAGGGGATGAGCAGTTACTCTCATCCTTGTTCTTCTCTAACAACAGAGTTTTACGATCCGAAAACCTTCTTCACTCACGCGGCATTGCTCCGTCAGACTTTCGTCCATTGCGGAAGATTCCCTACTGCTGCCTCCCGTAGGAGTCTGGGCCGTGTCTCAGTCCCAGTGTGGCCGATCACCCTCTCAGGTCGGCTACGTATCATTGCCTTGGTGAGCCATTACCTCACCAACTAGCTAATACGCCGCGGGTCCATCCATAAGCGGTAGCCGAAGCCACCTTTCATCCAACGATCAGGAGATCACTGGAATTATGCGGTATTAGCAGCCGTTTCCGGCTGTTATCCCCCACTTATGGGCAGGTTACCCACGTGTTACTCACCCGTCCGCCACTCTTCTTCTCTGGTGGGTGCAAGCACCCGGTAGAAAAGAAGCGTTCGACTTGCATGTATTAGGCATGCCGCCAGCGTTCGTCCTGAGCCAGGATCAAACTCTCATAAAAGTTGGCTTTGTCCGTTAGGACTTCACCCTTTTAATGATGCTTGAAGCTCATTAATTGACTTGCTAGCGAAATTTCTTTCACTTTGTTTCTGTTGATTTAACCCTTGGTTAAACCACCTTACACATTTGGTTCGTTTTGCTTTGTTCAGTTTTCAAAGGTCTAATTTGTGTTCGCTGCCGTTGTTTTGGCAACTTCTATATCATAACAAGTTCTTTTTTATTTGTCAACTACTAATTTGACTATTTTTTAATTTTTTGAATATTTATTCAATCAACTAAAAACATTATTGGAACTCGCTACCTATATACAATACCATTGGTTAGGTATTTATGTCAACACTTTTTTTAAATAAATATATATAATGAATATTTATTCACTGTTTTCGCATCCGCATTGTTTGCTGACGACTTATAATACTTTACACTGGAACGATTAACTTGTCAATTGCTTTTTTACTTATTTTTAGAATCATTTGTTTCATACTTATAAGAACAAGTTGATCCTAGCAAAAATTAACTTTAACTGTCTTAGCTATACCTGACCTTAGCAAGCTATAAGTGCCTTCTTACGTTCATTCAGAAAGACCTCTTTCATCTATCCCCTTTCAGGATTTGCTAGATGCACAACTAATAAAACGTTGATCAATTTGCAGTCCAACGTTTTATACTACTTAAATCATTTCAAGTAAATCATTCAATGCCTCGCTCATAGTAGGATGGGTATAAATTCCATCACGTAAGTTCTTATAGGATATATTTTCATTGATTGCTAAAGCAATCAAGTTGATCATTTCATGGGCTTCATGACTGAAGAAACGTGCACCTAAGATAAAATCAGTCTCTACCTCAACTAAGACCTTTAAAAAGCCACTTGTTTCACGCAATACTTGAGCTTTTGGCACAGAGGAAACAGACATTTTAGCCGCTTTATAATTTTTTCCAGCTTCAGTTGCTTCTTTTTCATTTAAACCTACGCGTGCAAATGTCGGATCCACAAAGGTTGCTGTCGGATAAACACGACGCGTTTCTAAATTGTAGTTAGATTCTTGGCCTAGTAATTGAGGTAAAACAATGCGGTAGTCATCCAATGAAATATAAGTGAATTGAGGACCGCCTTTAACGTCGCCAACTGCCCAAATGTGTTCAACAGAAGATTGTAGGTTCTTGTTGACTTTAATTTCGCCACGTTCGCCAAGTACTACACTAGCCTTTTCAACATCTAATTTACTTGTATTAGGAATACGACCAGTAGCAACTAGGATTTCGTTTAATTCAGCCATTTTCACTTCACCATTTTGTTCAACTGTTAGACGTACGCCAGTATCCGTATCTTCAACACTTTTAGCTTGGGCATTAAATTCAAAGGTTACACCTAATTCCTCTAACCTATCCAAAACAGCTTTTGCATCATCAGTGTCTTCACGCGACAAAAATGAATCATCAAATTGATAGACCGTTACTTCAGAACCGAATTCAGCAAAATAAGAAGCAAACTCTAACCCAATTGGACCAGCTCCAATAATACCTAATTTTTGTGGCAAATCAGTTAATTCTAAAATTTCTTCGCTTGTGTAAATATGCTGACTGCTTTGACTATTTTCGATTTCTGGAATAAAAGCAGTCGAACCAGTACCAATGACGATCTTAGCAGCAGTCACTTGTAAGGTTTCAGTTTCTGTATCTACTAATAGTGTATGATCATCTTTAAAGTGAGCAAATCCGTCCAATACGGTTGCATTGTCTAAATCAGCAACTTTATGGTAATTTTTTTTGTTCAATTTAGTCACTAATTCAGTTTTGTAATCCATCGCTTGTTTGAAGAATCGCTTGTTGGTTTCAGCGGTTCGTTCAATCCCAAACGCTGATAATTGTTCAATGATTTTTGCGCTGTGGGTCAACGATTTAGTCGGTAAGCAACCAACGTTAATGCAGGTTCCGCCATACATTTCAGTTGATTCTTCAATTATAATGACGGATTGCCCTTTTTTAGCTAAAGCACCTGCTAATGTTTTCCCTGCTTTTCCGAAACCAATAATAGCTACATCTGTAGTATATTTGTTCATTTTTTAATACTCCTCTCGTAATGATTTCTGATAAGCGTAAAGATGCGTCTTTCTTTACTTTGTCAGAAACGACTGCTTTTAAATTAATTGAAATAGTATTATCTCCTTGGTCAAATCCTTTACCCATAAAAATTTGACGAACAAACCCTAATTTAACTGTAACTCTAGTAATCTTTATATACAAATAGAAACCCTTCACTTAAAAAAAGTGAAGGGTTTCTATTTGGTTCTCTTCTATATAGTTAGAATTTAGCATCGAACCATTTGGTTTTGATTTCATTAAATCTGACTGCTTGGATTAACAAAAGAAAATTCGACCATGTCAAAACGATGCCGTACTTTCGAAAATTCAAAAGGCGTGCCGCTTTCCAAAAACATTACTTTGGTCACTTCCAAAACCGGTTCGTCAACAGCACAATTCAAATATTTTTTATCGTATTCATTAGGTTGTGCTGCCTTGATCGTTTGTCGGTTTCCTCCAAAGACTAACCCAAGCTCTTTTTGGATATAATCATAAACAGAATGGTTGAGAATATCGGTTGTCAAACCAGAGACAATTTCAACAGGAATAATCGTATACTCAATTGAATAAGGCTTAGCATTTAATATTCTTAACCGCTTAATTTCATAAACTGGATTTTCAGGTTTTAAAAAAAGCTGCCCGCTTTCCTCTTCATTTGGAAAACGTACGCCAAAAGCTAAAATTTCATTGGTTAATTCTACGCTTTCATCAATTTGGTGAGTAAGCCCCATATTTTGTCCAATTTTAACTCCAGATTCTGATAATTGGAATGCATTTTTCTTTATATACGTTCCCGACCCTTGAATCGTATAAATAAACCCTTCAACGTACAAGACATCTAAAGCTTTTTTTATTGTTACACGACTAGTTTCAAACTCCAATGCCAATGTTTTTTGGTCTGGCAGAACTTCTTTTGCTGAGTAATAACCTTGTTGGATCCTTTTACGTAATTCATTTGCTACCTTTTTATATTTTGCCAGCATCTCTTTCACCGCCTGCTTAACGAGTCTATCGAGCTTTTTTAATACGCTCATTTATAGATGCTAGTATATCATAGTTTCTGCTCGTTTTTTTTATAAAACTTGTTTTCTATTTGTAATCTGGTTCCTCTTCCATGTCTATGGAACGGTTTTTGATTATTTCTTTATACCAAAATCCTGATTGTTTTAAAGAACGATCGCGGTTATTTTCCAAATCAATGCTGACCAATCCATAACGGTTTTTAAACGCATTCATCGGTGATACACAATCCGTAAAAGCCCATAGCATATAGCCCTTACAATTCGATCCCGCAGCAGTTACTTCCAATAAAGCAGCTAAGTGATCTCTAATAAATTCAATCCGATAGGTATCTTGTATCACACCTTTTTCATCTTTGAATCGTTCTTCATTTTCAATGCCCATTCCGTTTTCAGTAATCAGCCAAGGAATATTGCCGTACTCATTTTTAATCCGCATTCCCATATCATAGACCAATTCCGGAAAAATCTCCCACCCTCTGGACTTATTCATTTTACGGCCTGGCAATTCAAACGGTTCAAAATAATAAGCCGGATGAAAAGGAGTCGCTTCGTTCCATTGGTAACTCGGTGCCTTTACACGATGCGGATAATATAAATTGATCCCCAAATAATCAACCGTATTTTCTTTAATGATGCGCATTTCCGCTTCAGTAGAATCAAACGCAATATTGTGTTGTTCTAACAGCGGGAAAAGTTCCGCTGGATAAGTACCTTTGACCAAAGGATCTAAAAATATACGATTATAAAACAAATCATACATTTCGCCTGCTTTTTGATCCGCTTCTGATGAAGAACGCGGGTACGTAACTTCTGGGTTTAAAACGATCCCAATTTGTCCTTTGTATTGTTTTCGGTGGTAAAGTTCCACCACTTTCGCTGTTGCCAAAACTTTGTGGTAGTTCCATTGCATCCATTTTTTTGTGTCTTGTTCATGCGGGTAGCGAATCGCATCTAAATAAACACGGGTTTGGATGACGATCGGTTCGTTAAAGGTAAACCAGTAATTCACACGATCGGCATAACGATCAAATACGATCTCAGCATATTGTGTGAATAGATCGACTACTTTCTTAGAACTCCAACCATCGTATTTATCTTGTAAAAAAGCTGGCAATTCATAATGTTCTAAGCACAACATAGGTTCTACGCCTGCCGCAATCAATGCATCTATCACACGATCGACATAACCGGCATAGTCTTCATCGACTTCAAGTGTTTCATAGTCTGTAAAAAAGCGTGCCCAATTAATGGATGTCCGAAAATGGGTTAACCCGACTTCTTTCATTAAATCGATGTCTTCTTGATAGCGTTCATAAAAGTTAGTAGCTACGCCGGGCCCATATCCTTCATGCCAAACATGGCGTTCATTTTTGTACCACGTATCTAAGTAGGAATCTTGTCCCTCTTTTTTGCCTTTCCAGCCTTCCGTTTGCCAAGCGGATGAAGCTGCTCCTATAATAAAATCTTGCGGGATAGTTTTAATCACAAAAATCACTCTCTTTCTTTTTTATTCATTTAGTTACTCTATTTTTTAAAACCGAACAAAACGAAATTTTTAAAACTAAGCTGCTTGACGGTTATTTGCAATTTTTACAAAGGGCAAATAAATCACTATCGATACAACAATACAAATCAGTTGCGTTACAACCGCTCCGATACTGCCAGCTGTAGCGAGATATGCACTAATGATTGGCGGAGTAGTCCAAGGAATCATAACGACTGCTTTGCCGGCAAAGCCAATGGCTGTTGCAAAATAACCAATCATGCCTGTAATCAACGGAGTAATAATAAAGGGAATGGCTAAAATTGGATTCAACATGATCGGCATCCCAAAAATGACTGGTTCGTTGATATTAAAAAGCCCGGGACCAAAAGATAATTTGGCGATTTCTTTCATATCATCGCGTTTTCCAACTAAGAAGATAGCGACTAATAAACCAATCGTTACACCAGATCCGCCAATGCTCATATACATATCCCAAAATGGCATAGTGATAATATTAGGAATTTCTTTTCCGGCATTAAACGCATCTGTATTTACAGCAATAGAAGCAAGTAAAAGCGGTTCTCGGATTGGTTTGATCATTTGATTGCCATGGATTCCGATAACCCAAAATACTTGCGAAACAAACATCAGCAACAAAATACCTGGTAGACCTTGCATAACATTTTCTAACGGTCGTTGAATGATCGTATAGATGATATCGTATAAGTACATCCCAGTAAGTCGATAAACTGCAAACCCTACTGTCGCGATCAATGTAAATGTAAGGATAGTCGGGATCAATGCTGAAAAGCTGCGGGAGACATTTGGCGGGACCGTATCCGGCATTTTAATCGTCAGCTTTTCTTGTTTTCCTAGCCATGTAAACAGTTCGACGGATAAAATGGCAATAAACATTCCCAGAAACAACCCTTTTGTATCTGTATATTGTCTAGCTAAAACATCTGGAACGACTTGTAATTTTTCATTGACCATTAATTCTACTGTAGTTGGATTAACGGAAATGTAACTGATCACGGCTAATAGCCCAGGAAAGAAACCCTTGACCTTATTCAATTTTCCGACTTCAAGTCCAATTAAAAAAACAGCACTAATGGTCAGCATATTCATCGTTGCATAATTGATGGATTGAGCAATTGGTTTTAATTCTGCTAAAAAGGATAAAGCATCAAATTTGGCTAATCCCATCGTTGAATCAAATACCATATTAGAAAACAGGGTTGCAAAGGCTCCAGTAATAATGACTGGTATCAAAGCCGTAAAGGCATTTTTGATGGCGATAATGTATTTATAGCTGTTAATTTTATTGGCAAAATTTCCTAGTTTCTCAATCCATTTATTTTTGTCCACTTAAGTTACTCTCCTTTGTACTGATGGTATTTTAATAATGTAGCCCGTTCTAAAGCTGGTTCTCTTAATTGTTTAGCTGTGCTCCTTCCTATTTATTCGTTTACATCTACATTGTAAACCTTTACATTTTAGTTGTAAAGCCAAAACTTATATTTGTATATACAAATATAAAAAAGAGAATAAAAAACGACTGCTAAAATTTTACTTTTAGCAGTCGCTTTTATTGAATATAGCATTTTTACTGAATAGACAAAACTCCAATAAAACAATTAGCAGGATCATACTGCTTTTTCAGTTCTTTTAATTTTTTCAGATTAGCTGGTTTGTACATCATTTCTAGCTCATTTAACTGGCCTATACCTAAAAAGTTGATATCTATTCCATTAGCGTATTTTCTTA
Source organism: Carnobacterium sp. CS13 (assembly GCF_016653495.1). Lineage (NCBI taxonomy): Bacteria > Bacillati > Bacillota > Bacilli > Lactobacillales > Carnobacteriaceae > Carnobacterium > Carnobacterium sp. CS13. The sequence goes on from NZ_CP067364.1 coordinate 1,420,933, forward strand.
ACTGTTCCCACTTATCTTTCCAGTCCTCATTAGCTAGAAGAGCTTCTTCTGCCGAACCAAACGCTTTTCGCATGATCACCAAATAGTTGTTTTCTCGTTGCGAGTACGCCATGGCTTCATTTGATACTCTTCCAAAGTAACCGCCTAATACTTTTACTTGAGTAACCAGCTGAGGGTCGCCTGTGGTTACCAATTCTTGATTTAATTCACTTATTAGTTCATCAGGTAATTCATTTGTATAAAAGTTAAGCATTAACGTATTGCCGCTTGGATCAATAGGTGGAAATAATTTAATATAAGGAACAAAATCAACTTCGTCAAAAAGGAAACCGGAATATTTTTTTAATTCTTTAATCATTTGGTTGCCAGCAGCAGGGCTTCCTTTAATACATACCATTAATGCAATCACCAATTGACCTTTGTATTGTTCCGGCATTTGGCTAGTGAATGGGGCAGTCGTAAAGGATAACGTTCCATTTAACTCATCAGGAGCATGCAAAATATAGTCAGTCAATTGCTGGATCAGTTGCGGATCATACTGGTAAAATAAATTGCCGGCTAAGACAGTCCCTCCTGGATGTGCTTCAAATACAAATTCAGTTACCACGCCAAAATTTCCTGCTCCGCCTCGAATGGCCCAGAATAAATCCGAGTGTTCCGTTTCAGAAGCTACCAGAATTTTCCCTGTTGCATCCACGACCCGAACTTTCCGTATACGCCCTGTTGTCACCCCATATTTTCTAATAAAAAATCCCATTCCGCTTCCTTGGGCATTGCCGCCAACCCCTACGCCGCCCATGTCTCCAGAAGTGATGGCTAAATCATAAGGCACCAGAGCTTCGCCCACTTTAAACCAGTTTGCACCACCGCCCACGGTTACCAAATTAGTCGATCCATCAACTTCTACTTGATCCAAACTAGAAATGTCGATTACTATTTCTTCATCTCCCGCACTGAATCCCGCTGCGCTATGTCCAGTACATTTCACAGTAAATGCCAATTCCTGCTCTCGGCAATAACGAATCGTTTGAACTACATCTGCTTCGTTAAGGCACTTCACAATTGCCAGCGGATGCGGATCGAAAACAGTATTTTTTACCATTCTTAAATTTTCATACTTTTTATTCGTCTCGGTGTACACTTCACCATTCACTACAGCTGCTAAATATTCTTCATCAAACGTTTTCATTTCATTTTCTCCTCCTAAATCATATTGCTTTCTAATGGGTTCCAATCGCTCAATTCTCTTCATGTTCCATTGTAAAGTAAAATAATACGAACACAAAACATAACGTTTCCCAATTTTTGATGAGGCGTCTCAGCGTTTTCCTCAAATCAAGAAGCAAACCTTATTTAAAACTAACTGATTTAGAAACTTCAAGCGACTAGAATTATAAGCATTATTAAAAACCAAAAATGTGCATTGAAGGCAGTGGACATTAGGAATTGAGGATTGATCGAGTTAATTAAAAAGAAAACAAAAAGTCGGCTGGTCCTTCACTCTATCTTTAAATTACTTCTAACGCTCTCCAAAAATTTCTTTGCAGCATTTGAATGAATCTGATTCTTCTTCCAAACGATCGTCAATTTTGCTTCTAGACTTGGTTCTAAAGGACGAAAACAAAGATCACTCTCTCCAGTGGTATTTATCAGACCATCCAAACACAACGCATAACCAACTCCTTCGCTTACCAACAAAGACGCATTATAAAGTAAGTTGTATGTTGCGACTATGTTATACTGCTCCAAATTATTGCCTAGCCAGTTTGATAATTCATTGGCTACATGTGTTTGACGAGACACGATCAACGGTAATCCCTTCAAATCACTTGAAACGATAACATCTTTCTTTGCTAAAGAACTGCTGTCTTGCATCAAAAGTCCCCATATATCTCTATCAGGCAAGCGGATAGCATCATATTTTTGTTTATCTGCAGGATCGATCACAATCCCGAAATCTAATAACCCATTATCTAATTTTTCCGCCAATTCGTCCGCATTGCCGCTATATAGATGAATACGAACTTCAGGATACTCATCCATTAACTCTTTGCTTATTTTGGCGATCAGCCTCATTGCCTTACTTTCACCGCCACCGATATAAATATCGCCGCTAACAACTTCTGCTTCTTTAAGGTTTAAAGTTGTTTTATCTACCAAGGACAAAATCTCTTTTGCTCGATTAACTAAATATACTCCTTCTTCTGTCAAACTTATTTTTCTGTTGCCGCGAATAAATAAAATAATGCCTAACTCTTCTTCCAGTTCCTTAAGCTGTCTGGAAAGTGTCGGTTGGGAAAGATGCAACAACTGAGCTGCTGCTGAAATACTCTCCTCTTGTGCAACAGCTAAAAAATAGCGCAAGACACGAATTTCCATACATTTTCCTCCTATGTTTGATTGCTATATAGAGTCCTTCAAATAGGTATTTAACATCTCAACTATATCATTCTATGATATAGTTAGCCATTAAGTAAGGACTTAAGAAGGAAAACTATTTGTTTAATACTATAGGTGCTTTAGCGGATATATTTTTGTTCAGCTGAATAAAAATATTTGGTTCTGCACCTAATTGTCATTATCATTCATACGTACGTGTAACAGTACTTTATAGAACAAATAAAAAAGCCCCGACAGTCCGAAGACTGTTGGAGCTTTTAGGATACCGGCGGCCGGAATCGAACCGGCACGCCCTCGCGGGCACAGGATTTTGAGTCCAGCGCGTCTACCAATTCCGCCACGCCGGCAGGATGCTGACAACAGGCAATTCATTAGATAAGGCGGTAACCGGATTTGAACCGGTGATGAAGGTTTTGCAGACCTCTGCCTTACCACTTGGCTATACCGCCATCTTTAAAATTGAGTGTTGGGTTATTCTAAAAAACTGGGCTAGCTGGATTCGAACCAACGCATAAGGGAGTCAAAGTCCCTTGCCTTACCGCTTGGCTATAGCCCATAAATGAAAAAGGCGACTGATGGGGATCGAACCCACGTATGCCGGAACCACAATCCGGTGCGTTAACCACTTCGCCACAATCGCCGTAATGTAAAAGGTTAAATATAAAAATGGCAGGGATAGTAGGAATTGAACCCACACTAATGGTTTTGGAGACCATTGTTCTACCTTTAAACTATATCCCTATCAGTTTAGATGGGTTTTAAAAAAAAATGGTGGAGGGGGGCAGATTCGAACTGCCGAACCCGAAGGAGCGGATTTACAGTCCGCCGCGTTTAGCCACTTCGCTACCCCTCCAGTTGAAAAAAATGGTGGCCTGGGACAGAATCGAACTGCCGACACCTTGAGCTTCAATCAAGTGCTCTACCAACTGAGCTACCAGGCCATAATCGAACCTTTCGGTTCCGTAATGCTTGTATTAAAAAAATGGCGGTCTCGACGGGAATCGAACCCGCGATCTTCTGCGTGACAGGCAGACATGTTAACCCCTACACCACGAGACCGTTATAAAATTGTTCAATGGAGGTTAACGGGATCGAACCGCTGACCCTCTGCTTGTAAGGCAGATGCTCTCCCAGCTGAGCTAAACCTCCTAAATGACTCATGACCCGTACGGGATTCGAACCCGTGATACCGCCGTGAAAGGGCGGTGTCTTAACCACTTGACCAACGGGCCGAAACGCAATTTTGAAACGGAGAGTAAGGGATTCGAACCCTTGAGACAGTGTGCACCGCCTACATGATTTCCAATCATGCTCCTTCGGCCGCTCGGACAACTCTCCAAGTTGGCTCTTCGACACTCTCTTTTGTGTTTCTTTTTCATAGAAATCTATGGACTCCGCAAGCAGGATTCGAACCTGCGACATCATGATTAACAGTCATGCGCTCTACCAGCTGAGCTATTGCGGAATAATGATCAATGCGCGGCAGCGTCCTACTCTCACAAAGGGAAACCCTTCACTACCATCGGCGCTAAGAAGCTTAACTGCTGTGTTCGGCATGGGAACAGGTGTGACCTTCTTGCCGTCACCACCGCACATTGGTTCATCAAGAGAACGGTGTTCTCTCAAAACTGGATAGTGTTTTTCTCTTGCAACATCGTGTCGAAACCAAGACACCGTTTAAAAAATTGGTTAAGTCCTCGACCGATTAGTATTGGTCCGCTCCATACATCGCTGTACTTCCACTTCCAACCTATCTACCTGATCATCTCTCAGGGGTCTTACTCACTTACGTGATGGGAAATCTCATCTTGAGGGGGGCTTCACGCTTAGATGCTTTCAGCGTTTATCCCGTCCACACATAGCTACCCAGCGATGCTCTTGGCAGAACAACTGGTACACCAGCGGTGTGTCCATCCCGGTCCTCTCGTACTAAGGACAGCTCCTCTCAAATTTCCTGCGCCCGCGACGGATAGGGACCGAACTGTCTCACGACGTTCTGAACCCAGCTCGCGTACCGCTTTAATGGGCGAACAGCCCAACCCTTGGGACCGACTACAGCCCCAGGATGCGATGAGCCGACATCGAGGTGCCAAACCTCCCCGTCGATGTGGACTCTTGGGGGAGATAAGCCTGTTATCCCCAGGGTAGCTTTTATCCGTTGAGCGATGGCCCTTCCATGCGGAACCACCGGATCACTAAGCCCGACTTTCGTCCCTGCTCGACTTGTAGGTCTCGCAGTCAAGCTCCCTTCTGCCTTTACACTCTACGAATGATTTCCGACCATTCTGAGGGAACCTTTGGGCGCCTCCGTTACCTTTTAGGAGGCGACCGCCCCAGTCAAACTGCCCACCTGGCATGGTCCTCTCGCCCGATGAGGGCGACGAGTTAGAAACTCCGTACATCAAGGGTGGTATCCCACCGACAGCTCCACAGAGGCTGGCGCCCCTGCTTCTCAGCTTCCCACCTATCCTGTACATGATGCACAAAGTTCCAATACCAGGCTACAGTAAAGCTCCATGGGGTCTTTCCGTCTTGTCGCGGGTAACCTGCATCTTCACAGGTATTATGATTTCACCGGGTCTCTTGCCGAGACAGCGCCCAAGTCGTTACGCCTTTCGTGCGGGTCGGAACTTACCCGACAAGGAATTTCGCTACCTTAGGACCGTTATAGTTACGGCCGCCGTTTACTGGGGCTTCAATTCTGAGCTTCGCTCGAGAGCTAACCCATCCTCTTAACCTTCCAGCACCGGGCAGGCGTCAGCCCCTATACGTCATCTTTCGATTTAGCAGAGACCTGTGTTTTTGATAAACAGTTGCTTGGGCCTATTCACTGCGGCTGACCAAATGGTCAGCACCCCTTCTCCCGAAGTTACGGGGTCATTTTGCCGAGTTCCTTAACGAGAGTTCACTCGCACACCTTAGGATTCTCTCCTCGACTACCTGTGTCGGTTTGCGGTACGGGCCGTTTGTTTCTCACTAGAAGCTTTTCTTGACAGTGTGACATCAGGAACTTCGGTACTTAATTTCCCTCCCCATCACAACTTGTCCTTAGAGAAGCAAGCATTTGACTCGCTTCAAGACTTGTTGCTTGGACGCACATATCCAACAGTGCGTATTCCTTAGCCTACTGTGTCCCTCCATTGCTCAAACAAAACAAACGGGTACAGGAATCTCAACCTGTTATCCATCGTCTACGCCTATCGGCCTCGACTTAGGTCCCGACTAACCCTGGGAGGACGAGCCTTCCCCAGGAAACCTTAGTCATTCGGTGGACGGGATTCTCACCCGTCTTTCGCTACTCATACCGGCATTCTCACTTCTAAGCGCTCCACCAGTCCTCACGGTCTAGCTTCGACGCCCTTAGAACGCTCTCCTACCATAGAACCTAAGTTCTATCCACAGCTTCGGTGTTATGTTTAGCCCCGGTAAATTTTCGGCGCAGGGTCACTCGACTAGTGAGCTATTACGCACTCTTTAAATGATGGCTGCTTCTGAGCCAACATCCTAGTTGTCTAAGCAACCCCACATCCTTTTCCACTTAACATAAACTTTGGGACCTTAGCTGGTGGTCTGGGCTGTTTCCCTCTCGACTACGGATCTTATCACTCGTAGTCTGACTCCCGGATATAAATCAATGGCATTCGGAGTTTATCTGAATTCGGTAACCCGAGAAGGGCCCCTAGTCCAAACAGTTGCTCTACCTCCATGATTCTTATTCCGAGGCTAGCCCTAAAGCTATTTCGGAGAGAACCAGCTATCTCCAAGTTCGATTGGAATTTCTCCGCTACCCACACCTCATCCCCGCATTTTTCAACATACGTGGGTTCGGTCCTCCAGTGCGTATTACCGCACCTTCAACCTGGACATGGGTAGATCACTTGGTTTCGGGTCTACGACCACATACTCATTCGCCCTATTCAGACTCGCTTTCGCTACGGCTCCGTCTCATCGACTTAACCTCGCATGGGATCGTAACTCGCCGGTTCATTCTACAAAAGGCACGCTATCACCCATTAACGGGCTCTAACTACTTGTAAGCACACGGTTTCAGGTGCTGTTTCACTCCCCTTCCGGGGTTCTTTTCACCTTTCCCTCACGGTACTGGTTCACTATCGGTCACTAGGGAGTATTTAGCCTTGGGAGATGGTCCTCCCGGATTCCGACGGAATTTCTCGTGTTCCGCCGTACTCAGGATACTGATCAGAGTGAACGGGGTTTCAGTTACGGGGCTTTTACCCTCTTTGGCGGACCTTTCCAGGTCGCTTCTCTTACACCGTTCATTTATGACTCTATGTGTTCAGTCCTACAACCCCAGAAAGCAAGCTTTCTGGTTTGGGCTTTTCCCGTTTCGCTCGCCGCTACTCAGGGAATCGAATTTTCTTTCTCTTCCTGCAGGTACTTAGATGTTTCAGTTCTCTGCGTCTACCTCTACGGACCTATGTATTCAGTCAGCAGTAACACCCTATCAAAGGTGCTGGGTTTCCCCATTCGGAAATCTCTGGATCACAGCTTACTTACAGCTCCCCAAAGCATATCGGCGTTAGTCCCGTCCTTCATCGGCTCCTAGTGCCAAGGCATCCACCGTGCGCCCTTATTAACTTAACCTATGGTCGTTGTTAATAGCGATCCAACATCAATTGATGCGAATCGTAAAAAATAAAACGCGGTTTTTACTTGGTTTCTTACTTTGTTACAATTGTTAAACACTATCCAGTTTTCAAAGAACAACATTTTTGATGCATTGAGAAGATTAGACCTCTCAAAACTGAACAAAGCCAAAACGAATGTGTGAGGTTCCGTAATATTCCTTAGAAAGGAGGTGATCCAGCCGCACCTTCCGATACGGCTACCTTGTTACGACTTCACCCCAATTATCTATCCCACCTTAGGCGGCTGGCTCCTTTGCAGGTTACCTCACCGACTTCGGGTGTTACAAACTCTCGTGGTGTGACGGGCGGTGTGTACAAGACCCGGGAACGTATTCACCGCGGCGTTCTGATCCGCGATTACTAGCGATTCCGGCTTCATGCAGGCGAGTTGCAGCCTGCAATCCGAACTGAGAATGGCTTTAAGAGATTAGCTTGACCTCGCGGTCTTGCGACTCGTTGTACCATCCATTGTAGCACGTGTGTAGCCCAGGTCATAAGGGGCATGATGATTTGACGTCATCCCCACCTTCCTCCGGTTTATCACCGGCAGTCTCACTAGAGTGCCCAACTGAATGCTGGCAACTAGTAATAAGGGTTGCGCTCGTTGCGGGACTTAACCCAACATCTCACGACACGAGCTGACGACAACCATGCACCACCTGTCACTTTGTCCCCGAAGGGAAAGCTCTATCTCTAGAGTGGTCAAAGGATGTCAAGACCTGGTAAGGTTCTTCGCGTTGCTTCGAATTAAACCACATGCTCCACCGCTTGTGCGGGTCCCCGTCAATTCCTTTGAGTTTCAGCCTTGCGGCCGTACTCCCCAGGCGGAGTGCTTAATGCGTTAGCTGCAGCACTGAGGGGCGGAAACCCCCCAACACTTAGCACTCATCGTTTACGGCGTGGACTACCAGGGTATCTAATCCTGTTTGCTCCCCACGCTTTCGAGCCTCAGCGTCAGTTACAGACCAGAGAGTCGCCTTCGCCACTGGTGTTCCTCCACATATCTACGCATTTCACCGCTACACGTGGAATTCCACTCTCCTCTTCTGCACTCAAGTTCCCCAGTTTCCAATGACCTTCCCCAGTTGAGCTGGGGGCTTTCACATCAGACTTAAAGAACCGCCTGCGCTCGCTTTACGCCCAATAAATCCGGACAACGCTTGCCACCTACGTATTACCGCGGCTGCTGGCACGTAGTTAGCCGTGGCTTTCTGGTTAGATACCGTCAGGGGATGAGCAGTTACTCTCATCCTTGTTCTTCTCTAACAACAGAGTTTTACGATCCGAAAACCTTCTTCACTCACGCGGCATTGCTCCGTCAGACTTTCGTCCATTGCGGAAGATTCCCTACTGCTGCCTCCCGTAGGAGTCTGGGCCGTGTCTCAGTCCCAGTGTGGCCGATCACCCTCTCAGGTCGGCTACGTATCATTGCCTTGGTGAGCCATTACCTCACCAACTAGCTAATACGCCGCGGGTCCATCCATAAGCGGTAGCCGAAGCCACCTTTCATCCAACGATCAGGAGATCACTGGAATTATGCGGTATTAGCAGCCGTTTCCGGCTGTTATCCCCCACTTATGGGCAGGTTACCCACGTGTTACTCACCCGTCCGCCACTCTTCTTCTCTGGTGGGTGCAAGCACCCGGTAGAAAAGAAGCGTTCGACTTGCATGTATTAGGCATGCCGCCAGCGTTCGTCCTGAGCCAGGATCAAACTCTCATAAAAGTTGGTTTTGTCCGTTAGAACTTCACCCTTTTAATGATGCTTGAAGCTCATTAATTGACTTGCTAGCGAAATTTCTTTCACTTTGTTTCTGTTGGTTTAACCCTTGGTTAAACCACCTTACACATTTGGTTCGTTTTGCTTTGTTCAGTTTTCAAAGGTCTAATTTGGTTGCGTTGTCGTTTTGACAACTTCTAAATATTACCAGAAGCTGACTTGCTTGTCAACAGCTTTTGTATAAAAAGTTTTTTTAATGGATAAATATCCAAAAGAGTTGTTTCAGCCAGTTAAACTTGTGACTTCCAATAGTTTAGCATAACTGTTTACCTTCTGTCAAAGCTTTTTATTATCTTTTAAATTTATTTTTCTGTAACCACTTGCATCGTTAACCTAACGACAACAATTACTATACCAACATTTTAAGATTTGGTCAACAATAATATCGTTATTTTAGCAATTGTTTTTAAAAACGAACGTTAAAATAAAACACAGCTTTAATTAGCGTATATATATACAAACAAAAATGAATAAAGGAACTTTCCTCAGAACCTATCTCCTTATCGTTCGTATTACCAAATTCAATCCTAATAAGAAAAGAGTTTTAAAGAAAAATCTTTTCTTTAAAACTCTTTTCTTTACTTCAGTTTATAAACAATAGCTTCATATGGCCGTAGTACTAAATCAGTCAAGTCCACTGAGCTATCTGAATAATTACTGCTAATAACGGAAGCAGCTTTACGTGTTTTATCTTGATAAGTAACTATTGACTCATAGAAATTAATTACAATCAGCCATGTCTCGCTCTCATAACTACGTTCATAAACGTAAAGTTGTGGATCTTCAGGCAACAATTCTTGATAATCTCCCCAAATAACGAGTTCATGCTCTTTACGCAGCTGAATCAATTTTTGGTAATGTTCAAAAATCGAACTTGTTTGGTGCCGATCAGCTGCTACATTTAAGGTTTGGTAATTGGGGTTTAACGCTAACCATGGTGTCCCCGTTGTAAAACCTGCATTCACGGAATCATCCCATTGCATTGGACGCCTAGAGTTATCGCGACCTTTTTTGTTGATGGAAGCTAAAATATTCTCGGGATCATATCCTTCTGCTATACGTTCATGGTACATGTTTTTGCTTTCAATATCATCAATCTCTTCTATAGAAGAAACCGCTGTGTTCGTCATCCCGATTTCTTCTCCTTGGTAAATATAAGGCGTTCCTTTCAGCAAGTGTAAAAATGTTGCAAACATTTTTGCCGAAACGACTCGGTATTCATCTGAATCGTTGCCCCAATTGGAAACGATGCGGGGAATATCATGGTTGTTCCAAAAGAGGCTATTCCAGCCGCTGTCTCCCAATTCCGTTTGCCATTTGGTAAACACTGCTTTTAGCTCAATAAAATCCAACGGTTTAGTATCCCATTTTGGTTTGTCTGGATATTGATCTAAACCGATGTGCTCAAACTGAAAGACCATGGACAATTCTTTACGCAACGGATCCGAATACAACTTCGCGATTTCTGGCGTTGCTCCCCAAGTCTCACCTACTGTTAATACATCGTAATTGCCGAATGTCTGTTGATACATTTCTTGCAAGTACTCGTGCAGTTTAGGTCCATTAGTGGTAATGAGCTCGTCGGGTACTTTTCCAATGGTGTCAATTACATCCATCCGGAAACCACCGATGCCTTTCTTCAGCCAAAAATTCATCATACTCCAAATGTATTCCCGGACTTCAGGATTTTCCCAATTTAAATCGGGTTGCTTTTTACTGTAGAGATGCAAATAATATTGACCGGAATTTTCATCAAATTCCCAAGCCGGACCGCTGAAAACCGATAATAATTCATTCGGCAATCCGCCGTCTTCAGCTGGATCCCGCCAAATATAGAAATCACGGAACGGATTATCCCGTCCTTTTAAAGCTTCAACAAACCATGGGTGTTCATCAGAAGTATGATTGACCACTAAATCCATCACAAGCTGGATCCCTCGTTGTTTTGCTTGTGCAATCAATTCTTCCATATCGGCCATTGTACCGAATTCGGGTGAAATAGCTTGATAATCGCTGATGTCGTATCCATTATCATCATTGGGTGATTGATAGACCGGACTTAACCAAATCACATCAATGCCCAATTCAGCTAAATAATCCAACCGTTGAATAATGCCTTGTAAATCGCCTAATCCGTCGCCATCACTATCTTGAAAACTTCTGGGATAGACTTGATAAACAACTGAACGATGCCACCATTTTTTTTCCATTGATTTAAAAACTTCCTTTCTGTTCTTTATGAGACCAGTTAGCGGCAGCAGTCAAAATATCTCGCACATTTAATTCGCTTGTATCCGTTACGAACAAATCTGCTGCTTTCATAGATTCTTTACTGCCTACTCCGACTGAAAACATTCCAGCTGCATTGATCGCTTCAATACCGGCTTCTGCATCTTCAACTCCAACACATTCATCTGGTCGTAAGCCCAATTGTTCAGCCCCTTTAATAAAGATCTCCGGATCGGGCTTGCCATGTGTCAAACTTGCCGGGTCTACAATCGTATCAAATAGATTTTCGATGCCCAGACGCTTCAGTATAATCGGGCCGTTTTTGCTGGCTGATGCCAGTGCTAGTTGGATATCAGCTGCTTTTAATTCTTTTAGCAACTCTGAGATACCTGGCAGTAAATCAGCTGGCGAAATATTTGTGATCAATTTTTTATAATCTTCGTTTTTCTCATTCGCTAAAGCTGTTTTTTCATCTTCGGTATAAGCCCTACTTTTGTTGCCATACTTCAAAATGCGCTCCAATGAATCCATCCGGCTGATGCCTTTCAGCTGTTCATTAAAAACTCGGTCAAAAGCAATACCCATTTTTCCACCTAGTTCTTGCCAAGCTAAATAATGGTATTCAGCTGTATCGGTCAACACTCCGTCTAAATCAAAAACAAATCCTTTAATCATTTACTTTGCCCCTCACTTTGTAAACTAATAAAACCCACAAATATACTGTTCTATTTGTGGGTTTTAGCACTTTACTGAATAGCTACTGAAACTTCATTAACTAATTCGACAATTTCTTCATATAACTTGATTTTCAGTGGTTCTCCTTCAATTAAAGCAACGGTGACGGTTTCTTTAGCAACTGTGATCTGCAGTAAACGTTCGCGGTATTTGATCATAAAGTTATACCCTTGCCAATTTTCTGGGCAAAATGGTTTAAACGACAATTGCTGATCGACCGTACGCATGCCCGCGAAACCTTGAATGATAGCTAACCAGCCACCACTCATCGAAGTGATATGCAAACCATCTTCCGTATCGTTATTGTAGTTGTCCAAGTCTAACCGTGCTGTTCTGGCGTATAATTCAACAGCCTTTTCTTTTTTTCCCAGTTCAGCTGCTAAAACAGCGTGGATTGCAGGAGATAGGGAGCTTTCATGCACGGTCATTGGTTCATAGAAATCAAAATTTCTCTGTTTTTCTTCCATTGTAAATTCATCATTTAAGTAATAGATTCCTTGCAACACGTCGGCTTGTTTAATAAAACAAGAACGCAATATTTTATCCCAAGACCAGTGCTGGTTAATAGGCTGTTCAGCGGCATCTAGAGATAAAACGGAACGCAAATCTTTATCTAAAAAAGTATCGTGTTGTACGAAGATGCCTAATTCTTCATCATAAGGTTCGTACATATTTTCAATAATTTCTTGCCAATGAAGCTTTTCTTCTTGCGTTACATCCAGTTCCTTTAATTTTACTGCCGAAACTTTTTTTAAATTGTCTAATGTATAGCGCAAGGTCCAAGTGGCCATTCGGTTGGTATACCAGTTGTTGTTAACGTTGTTCTCGTATTCATTGGGCCCGGTTACCCCATGGAGCATGTATTGACCGGCTCGTTTAGAATAATGCACTCGATCGGCCCAAAAACGGGAAATATTTACTAAGATATCGATACCAGCGGTCAACAGATAGTCTTCTTTACCGGTATAATTCGTATAGTTGTAAATAGCATATGCAATCGAACCATTCCGATGGATTTCTTCAAATGTAATTTCCCATTCATTATGGCATTCAACCCCATTAAAGGTAACCATGGGGTACAAAGCCCCTTTTAGTCCTTGCTGTTCAGCATTGTGAAAAGCACCCGGCAATTGCTCATGCCGGTATTTCAATAATTGTTCGGTGACCGATTCGTCTGCTACAGATAAGTACATTGGCACAATATAAGCTTCTGTATCCCAATAAGTAGCTCCTCCGTATTTTTCTCCGGTAAAGCCCTTAGGTCCAACGTTCAAACGAGAATCTTCTCCGTAATAAGTTGAAAACAGCTGAAAAATATTGAATCGAATGCCTTGTTGGCTTTCATCATCGCCTTCGATCCTCACGTCAGCTTTGTGCCAGCGTTCTTCCCACGCTGCGCTATGTTCTGCCTCTAAAACAGCAGAACCTTTAGCAATCGCCTTATCAAGCAGTTCCGCGGCTGCATTTTTTTGATTTTCCGGTTCTACATCGCGGCTGGTCACTACACTAACTAATTTGGTAACTTTCGCTTGTTCGCCTTTTTCTAATCCATAAACCAGTTCCTCACTGACCAGCATAAATCCATCAGCTGTTTGTCGGCTTTCTGGATTCTCAGCTAGTGTCTGCATCATCGTTGTCACTGTAAATTGTTCGATGTTGAAGAGATTGGGAATGGTTTTGGTCGTCAAATAGCTTTTTTCTCCTGCTACGCGTTCTATTTCCAACCAAAAATTTTCTTCATAATTGCTGTCTTCATTGGTCACATTGCCATCCATTAATGCTTTAAATGTAACGTTGGCTGATCCTTGCAAAACTTCAGCTTCAACTTCGATCACTGCTAGTTCTTTGATCGTTAGACTGACGTACCGTTTAAAGTGAAGTCGGATTTCAAGTTCGTCTTTGATCCATGTATAACCGCGAGACAAAATACCTTTTTTCATATCTAATTCGATTTCATAGTCTTTTATGCTATCTTTAGCTAAATCAACTTTGTGATCATTGATGTACACTTCAACGGGAATAAAATTGGTCGCATTGATCACTTTTCCGAAATAGTCCGGATACCCATTTTTCCACCAGCCCACACGAGTTTTGTCAGGAAACCAGACACCAGCGATATATGTTCCTAGATGGCTGTCGCCGGAATACCCTTCCTCGAAATTGCCGCGCATACCCATATAGCCATTTCCGATAGAGGTTAAACTTTCTTGAAGCCGTTTGTCTTCTTTTGTTAATGAAGTAGTTTTAATTTTCCAAGGATCAACCTCAAATAAACGCTTAATCATTCATTTTTCCTCCCAAGTTGCCAAATCCTTTATTTGGTATTGTCTTATCATTAAAACGGGTCTGGTAAAAAATCATTAAAATCATTAAAACGAGTCCAAGCGATTGAATCGTGAGCATAACCACCACATCAAACTGGACAACTGCAGATATTAAAGCCACTAAAGTCGGCAAGCCTATCGCATTTTCAATTATATTCACCGATTCTTTATACGTCTTAATGGATGAGAAAGAACTTTTTTTCGTTAGATACAAGAACACAGCCGAACCAAAGACAATAAAAATGGTACTGATAAGTAAAATACTGAACACCAACAGCATCAAAGAACCCACGACATACAGGCGATTCTGAACAAACCACTGCCGTGAAAGGGCTGCTTTTAATTTTTGAACGGAAGTTGCATTGCTCAAATCAAAATCCTTGGTGTATTGGATTTTCGAAACTGGCAGATCACCGTCTTTTAGATAGAATCCATTTTCGGAAAAAACAAGAGCATTTTCCGCTTTCAAGGATTGTTGAACTGCTGAATCAGACACGTTCACACTAACTATTCCATTATCCGTTATCCACTCAACTTCATTGTCAATTTGCAGCGTTCCAGCTGTAACAGCGGCTTGGTTTAATTCAGAAACAACTGATTCATCTATCAAACCAAAAGCATGAGGATAGCTCCCTTCAATTGGGTAATGATCCATTTTCACATAATTTAACGCGACTGGAATCATCAATAAGCCGTTCACAAAGAACAAAACAACAATGAGTTGAAACCAATTCAATTGATGGCGCCCTTTGAATGAACCTTTAGGTGTCCAAATGCTTTTAAAATAGTTTAATGGGAACTGATCTGTTTTCATTTCGTCACTTCTTTTCTTTATGAATTTCAATTGTTAATCGATATCGAATCGACTGTTTGATTTTGTTACTTTGATCAATGGAGCTCACGCAACGGTTATCCTTTTGTTCCTCCAGAGGTTAAGCCCGTTACAAAGTTTTTTTGCAACATGAAGAATAAAACGGATATCGGAACCGCAATCAAAATCGCACCTGCCGCAAATAAAGAAACTTTTTGGTTTTGCGGGTTGCTGATAAATGTCTGCAATCCTACTGCTACAGTGATTTTTTCTGGACTTCTGAGTAAAAAACGAGCTAGCATATAATCGCCAAATGGTGTCATGAAAGCCCATAGTGCTTGAACGGCTATCATGGGACGAACCAATGGTAAAACGATTTGCCAGAAAATTCGGAAATGTCCCGCTCCATCCAACTTAGCAGATTCATCCAATTCTTTCGGAACCGTATCAAAGTACCCTTTCATCAGCCATGTATTCATTGGAATACCGCCGCCGATGTACAGCATAGATAAGAACCAGAACTGGTCTAGTGCGCCCAACAGCAAGGCCATAACATAAAAAGCAGTCAAAGCAGCCATTGTTGGAACCATTTGAATCACCAAGAAAAACATCAAGCTTTTTTTACGGCCCATAAAATTGTAGCGGCTATAGGCATAACCCGCTAAAGTAATTAAAGCAACTTGAACGATCATTGTTGAAACAGCGACGATCAACGTATTTTTATACCACGTGCCATAAAGCGTTTCTGTAAATAAACGTCTGAAGTTATTCAATGTCCATTCAGCGTTAAAGTCAAGTGCAAAAGCCGTGATATTGCCTGATTTGAAAGCTGAACTGGCTGTAATTAGTAAAGGATAAATAATGATGATCGACAATGCGATCATAAAGAAGTAAGTAAAAAATTGATTTAAGATTCTGGAAGTTTTTTGAGATTTCATTTTTGTTTTCATCTTAAGCATCCTCCATATTGAAAGCTTTTGTTTTACGGAACACAAGCAACGAAACTGCGATAACAAGTGTAGAGATGATCAACGTGATTGCGGCAGCCATTGAATATTGCGGCGATGTGCCGGTCGTCAATTTATAAATCCACGAAATCAAAATATCAGTTGCCCCTGCTCCTCCTCCAACACTTCCTGGTCCTCCATCATTAAAGAGGTAAATCATTGAAAAGTTATTGAAGTTTCCGGTGTATTGTGTGATAAACGTTGGAGCTGCCACCATGAAGATCATCGGCAAGGTAATTTCTTTAAACCGTTGAATGGCACTAGCTCCGTCAATTTTAGCAGCTTCATACAAATCTTCTGGAATAGATTGCAAAATACTAGTGGTCATAACATAGACATACGGGAATCCTAACCAACCTTGAATCATAATAATGGCTACTTTTGACCATAAAGCACTGGTTTTCCAAGCAATTTGTCCGATTTCAACAAAAGGCAGCTGGTTAATCAGTGGCAACACTTGAGTATTAATAGCACCGATACTGTCATTAAACATATTCGAAAATGACAAAATAGTGATAAATGCCGGTACTGCCCATGGCAATAAGAAAATGACCCCAAAGAAGCGTTTGCCTTTAATAAATGCTTGGTTGCTGATAACTGCGGTAAAAATCCCTAATGTGATTTGCAGTGTTGTCGCACAAAGTGTCCAAATGACCGTCCAACTGAAAACTGAAGTGAAGGCATCACGATAAGAACTCAAAAATAAGATGTTGGTAAAGTTTTTGATGCCGACCCAGTCAATTAAATTTGCTGGCGGGATATGATAGAAATCGTAGTTGGTAAAAGCCATAAATAAGGTCACTAAAACGGGGAAGATGATCGTAAAAGCCATCATTAGATAAGCGGGTACGATCAATAGATATGGAAAACCATTATCGTAAACATTGTATAAAACCGTTTTGGCAGAAGTGTTGACTTTTAAGTCCTTATTCCAACGGTGTGCTACTCTTTTTGCATCGTAAATATTTAAAGCATAAAAAGCTAAAAAGATAACTATCAGAATCAGTTGCAGGGTCCCGCCAATCATAATAAACAAAGAGTGATCTTCAATAGGAGTGCTTCCCAATGTAATCAACCCTTTGATAGCGTTGGCACCAAAAATAATCATTTCATAAATAGACAGAAGAAAAATACTTAAGAATACGATTCCTTTAAACCTTTGTCCATTATAAAGTTGACCCATGCCAGGAATAATGGAATACAACATGGCTTTTTTTTCGTTTTTTACCTGTTGAGGTTGTGTCTGTTTAGACATCAGCTTCTCCTCCTCTTTTTCAAATTAACGCTTATCGGCAGAGAATAAATCATCCTCTGCCGATAAGGTACGTTCTATTGGAATCCTAGATTAATTCGTATATTTTTGTTCGATTGATTCGGAAATCAATTTCACTGAATCATCGGCTGATTCTTTAGGTGTTTTATTTCCTGAAGCAGCATCAAACATTAAGTTTTCAGCACCTGTCCAAACTTCAGCCATTTCTGGAATATTCGGCATTGGTTGGGCTTCTTGGTATTGCTCGATCACTGCCGTAGTCAATTCATCTTTTTGATCGGTAGCATACATACGAGATTCTTGGTTTGCTGGAATTTCATTTGTTTCATCATAAAATTTATTTTGATTTTCTGCAGTAGTAACATAGTCTAACCATTCTTGCGCAACCTCTTTGTTTTTAGAGTAGTTGCTGACAACCCAACCTTTTCCTCCGCCAAATGCTTGATATTCTTCTCCATTGTCTAAAGTTGGAATAGTAGCTACGCCGTAGTTGACACCTGCTTCTTTCAAATCAGCAGCTTGCCAAGGTCCGCCAATAAATGCAGCAACTTTACCAGCTAAGAATTGATCTGTAATAAAGGCATCTGAACTAGTGATATCTTTCATCCCTTGAGGCCAGACATTTTGGAACCAGTCCGTTGCATATGTGATAGCTTCAACTGCACCATCATTGTTTAAACCAATATCTGTAGGGTCTGTTCCATTATCTCCGAAGACATATCCGCCATACCCGGCGACTAAACCATAAGAGAAATAAAAGTCAGTCCATTTTGCTAAGAATCCAGTATTTTTACCAGCTTCTCCGGCAAAGTCATATTTTTCGTCTTTTGCCAACGCTTCAACATCTTTAAACGTTTCAGGAGCTTGATCGATTAAATCTTTGTTGTAGTAAAGAACTAACGTTTCAATAACGGCCGGCTCGCCAAAGATTTTACCGTCAATGGTTACTTGTGCTTTATCGGTATCATCGTATTGTTCTTCATTGCCTAACGTCACTTCAGCAATGTGGCCTTGTTGTCCTAAAGGTCCAATTCGGTCATAAGCTGACATCATAACATCGGGTGCGCTGCCAGCTGGTCCATCCAATGAAAGTGCTTCTAATTGTTCAAACATATCCCGTTCAGTCACTTTAATGGTTACATCGTGTTCTTTTTCAAAATCTGCTTTGATATCGTTAACGTAATCTACATATCCTGCATCAACGGATATATGTAATTCTCCATCAGCAGAACCGCCGCCGTTTGTTGATCCTGAATCTGATGATTCCGTTCCGCTTCCACCACAAGCTGCCAAAACCAAGGCACTTGCCGAAACTAAACCTAAGGCATATTTCTTCCAATTATTCTTCTTCATTGCTAAATCCCCCTTTGATGTATGTGCTGCTTTAGCTTACAATCTTATTATCATTGATTAACCGCTTTCTTGCAATCGTTTTCTTGTTGTTAGCGGTAACAAGATGCCTTCACTATCTCGTTGCGTTGAATTTAGAAACACCTGGTTTTTAATTTTCTATATTTTTGGCAGAGACAAGGTACATCTCTGCCAAAATAATTTTCTTTACTGAGAACTATATTTTTGTTCAATATTTTCCTGAATAAATTGAACAGCGTCGTCTGCTGCTTCTTTCGGCGTTTTATTGCCTGTTGCTGCATCAAAAATCAGCGTTTCTGCTCCTGTCCAAACTTCATTCATTTCTGGAATATTTGGCATTGGTACAGCTGAATTAAATTGTTCTATCACTGCCTGAGTTAATTCGTCGTCTTTTTCGCTAGCTGTTTTTCTTGCTTCTTGATTAGCCGGAATTTCAGAAGTCACTTCATACAACGTTTCGCTATTTTCAGCATTTGTTACATAAACTAACCATTCTTGAGCTAAGTCTTGGTTTTTTGAATATTTGCTTGCGACCCAAGCTACTCCGCCAGCAAACGGTTCATATTCTTCGCCGTTAGGTAACGTTGGAATAGTTGAAACGCCATAATTAACGCCTGCTTCTTCGTAACCAGCAGCCCCCCAAGGACCGTTAATGACTGCTGCAGTATCTCCATTTGTGAACAATTCGTTCATAAAGTTCTCAGAACTAGTTGCGTCCAACATGCCTTTTGGCCATACATTTTGATACCATTCGCTAATGTACGTAATTCCTTCAATTGCTTCAGGGGTATTCAAACCAATATCGGTGGGATCTGTGCCGTTCTCGCCAAAGACGTACCCACCATAGCCTGAAAGCAATCCGATATATTGATAAGCCGTTGTCCAGTTCGCTAAGAATGCGGTATTTGTTCCAGCTTCATTTTCAAAGGCATATTGATCATCTTTAGATAAAGCTTCTAAATCTGCAAATGTTTCAGGTGCTTGGTCAAGCAAGTCTTTATTGTAATACATCACTAAAGATTCAATAACAAATGGAGCTCCATAAACGGTATCTTCAACGGTTACTTGCCGCTGATCCAATTCATCGTATCGATCATCGTCTGGCAGTGTCACTTCTGCTAAGTGTCCCTGCAATCCTAAAACGCCTACTTTATCATAAGGAGCAATCAGCACATCTGAACCAATCCCTGCAGGACCATCTAACGGCAAAGCTTCCATGCCATCAAACATGTCACGTTCGTTGATCTCAATGGTAACATCGTGTTCTTTTTCAAATGCCGGAATAATTTCATTAACATAATCTGAGTATCTTGGATCTACATCTACTTTCAAAGTGGTAGAACCTCCAGCATCTCCACCGCTAGTAGATGTTTCTCCATCTCCTCCGCCTCCGTTACAAGCAGCCAACAACAGCAAAGCACTTGCAGAGACAACCCCCAAAGCCAACCTTTTCCATCCTTTATAAGCCATAATGAAAACCCTCCTTTTAAAGTATAATAAAATGAAATATCGAACTATACCTCTATTATCCAATAAAGAACTTTTTTCAGCAACCGTTTACACTTATGACTTGTTAAGCTTCCGAAATTCAGCTGGACCTTTTCCGTAAAAAAAGGACGATTGTTTGGAAAACAACCGTCCTTAAACAAATAATCGATTAACGATCTTTAAAAATAGCAAACCCGTTTTGCTTGATGGATAACAATTGATTGTCGACAAATGCTAAATGTCCGAACAGTCCTTCTGGTTTTTCAGCTAACGTTAATTCTAAGTCTTCTTCTCCTTGATTAAAGTAAGCGATCAACGTTTCTTCTCCTAAAATGCGCTTGAATCCAACAACTTGTTCTTCGTCACGGATATCAAACCAATCTAGTTGTCCGTAACTGAATAGTTTTTGGTGTTCTTTTCTAAAGGCAATCAACTCTTTAGTAAATGCCAGCATCTTCAAATCTTGCTTGGCTTCATCCCAAACCATACATTTACGGCAATCCGGATCATCGAATCCGTCCATTCCAATTTCCGTTCCGTAATAAATACAAGGCGATCCATTTTGAGCAAATGTGAACGCTAATGCTGATTTAACGGTGTCTTTATTGCCGGCACTAATGGTTAAAATACGTGCCGTATCATGAGAATCCAGCATATTGAACATCACTTCATTGGTTTGCTGGCGGTACAACATCAACTGCTCATTTAAACCTGCAACCATTTTGTGGGCTGTGATCCGTTTTTTCATAAAGAAATCTTCAATGGTTTCCGTAAAAGCATAGTTCATTACCGCATGAAACTCATCACCTTGCAGCCAGCTTTGTGAAGAATGCCAAATCTCGCCTAAGATATAAAAGTCTTCTTTCAAATCAGTCGTAACTTGGTAGAATCGTTTCCAGAAATGGTGATCAACTTCATTGGCAACATCTAAGCGCCAAGCATCAATATCGAATTCACGAATCCAATAGGCCGCAATCTCTAATAAATAATCTTGTACTTCTGGATTAGCTGTATTTAACTTTGGCATATGACCCGTAAAAGCAAAGGTATCGTAAGGTACATTGCCAACATTCTCCAATTCTTCCGTCGTTAAACTTTCGTCTAATTTCACTGGGAATTGGTGGATATGGAACCAATCAGCGTATTTGGAATCTGCTTCATTCTTGACGACATCTTCCCACTGATAAGAAAGCATGCCCATATGATTAAAAACTGCATCTAACATGATCCTAATGCCCCGTTTGTGAGCTTCATCAACTAATTTTTTAAACGTTTTTTTATCTCCAAAATCAGGATCGATTTCGAAATAATCCGTTGTGTCATATTTATGGTTGGAAGTCGCCTTAAAAACTGGACAGAAATAAATACCGTTGATACCTAAATCAACTAAGTAATCTAGGTTATCGATCACACCTTGTAAATCTCCGCCGTAAAAATCATCACGGGTCGGATGTTCTTTACTGCCCCATGGCAATGTGCCTTCCGGATCATTGCTTGTATCCCCGTTGGCAAAACGTTCAGGAAAAATTTGATACCATACAGTTTCTTTGACCCAATCTGGAGATTTGAACCGGTCGATTTCTTGAAAATACGGCATTCTGAAAAATGAATTAGCCGGTTCTAAATATTTTTCTTCATAAGGAAAGACTCCACGGTCGCCATAAAAAACTTCAATTCCGTCAGTACCTACGATATGAAAACCATAAGACAACCGTTTGAACTCTGCACCTGTTGCAATCATCCAATAATCGTGTATATCCGTACTGGCAAGCAGCTCCATGGGTGCATCATCTAAATACCATTTCTTAACCCCATGTAAATAAGGGTCCCCGCTAATAATTCCGACTTTTGCAACATCGCCTTTTTTAGTTCGTAAACGAATGTGCATTTCATCTTCTTTATAAAGATAAGCATACTCACTATCGGGCCGGTGTAAAATTGCTGAAGTTTCCATTGATTCTAATCTCCATCCTTAACAACCTATTGAGCTGTTTCTTTTATTTTCAGTGCAGCTTTGCTAAAAAATATTGATTCGTTGCTCTTCAGTTAATTCATCCGCTTCTGAAGGCTCAAAAACTAAGACTACCGCCCCATAAGGAGCTAGTTGACCACGATGACCTTCTAACGAATTGTGTTCATTTGCCAGCAAAACTGTAAAATCTTCTTTGGTAAACCGGTCATCATCGAAAAATAGCGGCTGATCTGTAAGGTTGCAGCACACTAAGGCTGTTTGATTTCCTAGAGTACGTTCGTAACAATACAGATGATCACTTGTTTTTATTAAGTTAAAGGTTCCTTTAGTGAATAAAGGGGTTTGTTTGTATTTCAATAGCTTACGATAATAATGCAAAATACTATTTTCATCTGCTTCTTGTGCAGCTACATGATAACCCGCTTCTTGGTTAACACCGCTCCATGGAGACACTTCTGAAAAGCCGGCAAATGAAGTATCGTCCCATTGCATGACTCCTCTGCTCGCGTCTTTACTCGTGGCGTTTAATTCACGTAAAATGTGCTCATGAGAATAGCCTAGAGACAAAGCTTTTTCGTAAAATCCTTTAGCTTCCGGAGCTGCAAAATCATGGATCGTTGGGATTTCTAAATTTTTCATTCCAATTTCTTCGCCGTTTAAAATAAAGGGCATCCCTTTTTGCAGATACATCAACGTGGCTAACATTTTACTGCTGTTGTCACGGTAGTTGACGCTATCGCCAAAACGCGAAACGGCACGAGCCATATCATGATTGTTCCAATACAATGTAGGCCCGCCAAAATCCGCTAGTTTTGATTGCCACTCCACCATCGTTTCCTTAAAAGCCTTGATATCTAGTTTACCCGACTGCATCGTTAGCGGCAGACGACTATCTTTTCTAGCATCTTCTTCTGGGAAATAACGAAACGTAATCACGGCATCACAAGCTTCATTAGCGGGATCAGAGTAATTGACCGCCAAATCAATATTGGCTGAAGCAGCTTCGCCTACTAGAAAAACATCTGGGTGACGTTCGCGTAAAGCTTGGGCGAAGGTTTTCATATAATGATTCACTTTCGGCTGATTCGCATAATACTCTTCAGCTAAAACCAATTCCCCATCAATGACATTCGGCACATCGGGGTAACCATCAGCTTTATCCATATGAATAAATGCATCTAAACGAAAGCCGTCTATGCCTTTATCCAACCAAAAATTGACATTATCTAACATAGCTAATTGAACTTCAGGGTTATCCCAATTCAAATCAGGCATTTCCTTGGCAAATAAATGAAAATAATATTGATCACCGGCAGGTTCTTTTTCCCAAACTGAGCCTCCAAAAAAAGAAGCCCAATTATTCGGCAGCTGACCATTTGTTTTGCCATCAGCCCAAAGATAGTAATCACGGTATAGATTGTCCGGTCCCTTTAGTGCTTCTTGGAACCAAGGATGCTGATCTGAGGTATGATTCAATACAAAATCAAAAATAACTTTAAGACCTTTTTGATGAGCTTTTTCAATTAGTTCTTCTACATCTTGCATTGTGCCAAAAATCGGATCGATCGCACAATAATCGGCCACATCATAACCGTTATCAACTTGCGGCGAAATAAAAATTGGGTTTAACCAAATCATGGTTACGCCTAATGCCTGAATGTAATCTAATTGACTGATCAACCCAGGAATATCGCCTATTCCATCAGCATTGCTATCCTTAAAACTTCGTGGATACACTTGGTAAACAATTGCTTCTTTCCACCATTTCGTAGACATTTCTAACCTCCTAACTGTTTTATGCTTTCTCTGGTTTAAGAGTAACGAAAGACGTAAGCACTTACAATAGCAAAACGGTTGTTAGCGGTAACAAAAATAATCTTCTGCCGCTTAAAAAACTTGTTCTTTTTTAGGCGAATCGGTTTCTTTTAAAAGAACAACGGCGCCATAAGGAGCTAATATGACACAATTGTTTTCAACATCATTGCCCTTATTTTGGATCAAAACGCGCCATTCTTTTTCAACAATACCGTCTTCTTGCAGCCTTTCTTCTGTATCGGAAAAGTTACAAATAACAATCGCACGTTGATCGCCTAAAACTCGTTCATAAGAATAAAGGCTTTCTTTGGTTTCAAAAAGATGGAATGTTCCTTCTGTAAAGACAGGCATTTTTTTATACTCTAATACTTTACGGTAATAAGCTAAGATGCTGTCAGGATTTTTTTCTTCTGCTGCTACATTGAATTTTTCTTCACGGTTCACTCCGCTCCATGGGGCCATACTAGAAAATCCAGCATACTCCGAAGCATCCCACTGCATTGCTCCTCGGCTTACATCCCGCGCCGTACTGTTTAACTCCATTAAGATGTGCTCTTCAGTGTAGCCAAGGGCTTTAGATTTAGCATAAAAAGCTGCTGCACCAGGTGTTTCAAAATCGTGCGGGTTTGTATGGTACAAGTTTTGCATACCCAGTTCTTCTCCATATAAAATGAAAGGGATGCCTTTTTGAAGATACATCAAAGTCGCCAGCATTTTACTGCTGTTTTCTCGGTAATTTTCAACCTCCCCAAAACGTGAGACTGCTCGCGCCATATCATGGTTGTTCCAATAGAGCGCTGGTCCTCCAAAAGGATCTAATTTCTTTTGCCATTCTACCATGGTTTTTTTAAAGGCTTTTTTGTCCAAAATAGCATGCTGCATATTAAACGGCAAACGCGGATCTTTTACCGAATGATCTTCTGGAAACAACATGAAGGAAATAACGACATCACACATATCGTTTTGGGGGTCTGAGTAAGCGACGGCTAGGTCCGCATCAACCGAAGCAGCTTCGCCTAATATAAAGACATCTGGTTTAACTGTGCGCAAAGCACTGGTTAAATCCTGAATATAGTTTTTGATATTTGGCAGATTTTCGTTGATGAGTTGTGCAGAGACTAATTCTCCATCCCGCAGTGTCGGTTCACTAGGAAAATCATCTAATTTATCTAGATGAATAAAAGCATCTAGCCGGAACCCGTCTACACCTTTATCTAACCAAAATTTTCCGATATCGACCATTGCTTTAGCAACATTAGGATTGTCCCAATTTAAATCCGGCATTTCTTTTTTAAACAAATGAAAATAGTATTGGTTTCCGACCGGTTCTTTTTCCCAAACGGAACCGCCGAAAATCGAAGCCCAATTGTTGGGCAAGTCGCCATTGGGTTGAGCATCATGCCAAATGTAAAAGTCACGATGAGGATTATCCGGTCCTTTTAGCGCTTCTTGAAACCAAGGGTGTTCTATCGATGTGTGATTTAAAACTAAATCAAAAATAATTTTTAACCCGCGTTTGTGAGCCTCTTCGATTAATTTTTCAGCGTCTTCCATTTTCCCAAAAATAGGATCAATAGCATAATAATCTGAAACATCGTACCCGTTATCGACTTGAGGAGACTGAAATATGGGGTTCAACCAAATCGCATTTGCGCCTAACCGCTGGATATAATCTAAATGCTGAATAACGCCTGCTAGATCCCCTATTCCATTCCCATCTGTATCTTGAAAGCTTCTAGGATATACTTGATAAACAATTGCTTCTTTCCACCACTTTAATTGCTGATCAACCATTTTTTACACCTCCGCCAAGATTTTGATTGTATTCCTCTATTTATCTTAGTTTAATCAATTTAGAATGAGATAGCCAAAATTATCTCTTTCGACATTCATCGAACTAGATGAACCAAAAAGCAAGGACGTTAAAGCCTTCAAACAAGCCATTAAAGGTTCGATATCTAATGGGCCGCAGTGTTTACAATGTATAGATTTTGTTTTTTCCTTGTGTTATCCTTATGAAGTTAAAAGAACGATTTTCCCACATAATGATAACCAGTAAGGAGATTTATTCATGAAAACAAGTTCTGTTTCCAAAAAATCAATAGCGGATTGGGAAAACCAATTTCCATTGCTAAAAACGATCACTTCAGCCGATGAAGTCTTCTGGGTGAACCCTAATAAAGAAGATTTTAAAAAAGCTGCAGCAAAATCAACTTTATCAAAAGCCGATGTAGATGACGCAGATGCTCGCCTCGCACGTTTTGCAGCCTATCTGAAAATTGACTTTCCAGACACTGCACCAACTAATGGCATAATCGAATCGCCGATCACTGAAATCTCATCTATGAAAAACTATCTTGAACAAACACTTAAGACTTCTATCGAGGGTAACCTATGGTTAAAACGCGATGACTTACTGCCAATTGCGGGGACCATCAAAGCACGAGGCGCCATTTATGAAGTATTGAAACACGCTGAAGAACTGGCTTTGAAACACGGCCTGTTGTCTTCTATCGATGAAGATTATGCCGTTTTTGCAAGTGGCCGATTCAAAAACTTCTTTGCCAATTATAAAATTGCGGTCGGAACGACTGGTAACCTTGGCATCAGCGTCGGAACGGTTGGAGCAAAGTTAGGCTTTGATGTTACTGTTCATATGTCAGTAGAAGCCAAACAATGGAAAAAGGTCTTCTTACGCAGCCGAGGTGTAACGGTTATTGAGCATGAATCTGATTTTACCCAAGCAGTCACTAAGGGACGTCAACAATCAAAAATCGATCCAACCAGTTATTTTGTGGACGATGAGCATTCGCTTGATTTATTTTTAGGATACACCGTAGCAGCCAATCGGCTCAAAGACCAACTAAGCGAGAAAAACATTCTTGTCGATGCCGATCATCCTTTGTTTGTTTACTTGCCCTGTGGTATTGGAGGGTCTCCCGGCGGGATTACTTTTGGATTGAAACAAGTTTACGGAGATCACGTTCATTGTTTCTTCGCTGAACCTACCCATGTTCCTTCCATGTTGATCGGGTTGATCACTGGAGAATACGATAAAGTTTCAGTTAAAGATTTCGGCTTGGACGGTTTGACAGTTGCAGATGGTTTAGCAGTCCCAAGGACATCAGGTTTTGTAGCCAAAGTATTAGAAGATTTTTTCAGTGGAGCTTATACGATCGACGACCATATGACCGATCAGTTGTTAAGTGCTTTGATCGACCAAGAACAAATTTTTCTTGAGCCCGCTGCTTTAGCTGGTTTGCCGGGTGCCATTCGTTTGTTCCAAACAGATGCTGGAAAAGAGTATTTAGCTGCTAATCACTTAACTGCTAAAATGGCTAATGCCACTCATATCGCCTGGGCAACTGGTGGCAGTATGGTTCCTAAAGAGGATATGGATCGTTTTTATGAAAAAGGACGTCAAACGGTAAACTTGCATTAATTTTTGATCAGGCTTGTTCAGAAAATAGGATTACAACAATCAATGCTTGCATCAAATTGATCAGTGCGTTTTTAACCCAATAAAAGAACCAAACTATTCCATTTTCTTTCTCGGAATAGCTTGGTTCTTTTTCATACTCCTACCTTACAACAAAAAAGTGTTCCAACTGAAAGTTCAAATGCTAACCATCGATCAGCACTTGGATTAGCGATGAGGAGCAAAGACAGAAATATAATTATGGAAAACTTCTACCTCAATTGGAAAAGTCGGTCCCGAATCTCCATCAACGGTACAGACAAACGATTCTGTACCTTTTGTACTAAGAGTAGCTTTTTTAAATTTTTTCAAAAACAGCTTATTCGAATAGTCTTCGCTATCACGAAACAGCTCTGGAATAAGGGCAAGTTTCTCAACAGCGGTTGTTTCCCGCAGCCCCAACAGTTGTAAATAACCGTCGTCAATTTCAGCAGAAGAAAAAACTGTTCCAATTCCGGTAACTGAATTGCTTAAAGCGACTAAAACCATACTAAAACGCTCTTCCCAAGTTTCTCCGTCTACCGTTAGTTCAAAAAGAGTTGTGCGCTCATCATTCAGCGCTTTTAAACCTTGAAATACATAGGCCAACGGTCCGAACTTGGTTTTAGAATCGACATCTACTTCTTGAACCGACTCAGGAATAGGGCCAACTGAAACAGTGCTGACAAAATAAGTTTCATTCACTTTCCCAATATCGATTTCCTTTCGGATAGCGGTTTTCATTTCAGCAATCGCTTCTTCCGGCTGCATAGCAATGTCTAATGCCCGTGCGAAATTATTTACAGTCCCTAAAGGGATCACTCCCACACATGGACGATAGCCGTGCTTGGCTATTCCGTTGATTCCTTCATTGATTGTCCCATCTCCACCCATTAAAAACAGCGCATCATACTGTTGAGCAGCAGCTTCATCGGCAAACTGCATAGCATCTCCTGCTTTTGTAGTTACCTTTACCGTCATTTCATCAAATTGATTTTCTAATTCATTTTTTAATTGATCAACGTATTTTTTTGCTTCTTCACTACCTGATGAAGGATTGACCACAATCATCGCTTTTGCCATTTTGAACATCCGCCTTTTCAATTGGTCTTTTTTTATCCTTAGCTTTTCATTTTCTTGTGGTTCCTCTGCTAATCAAATCGGGTTGAAATAAAACTTCTCCTTGTGGAGCCCCTGCTTGTTCAATTTTATTTAGGAGCATCTTGGCGCATGCCACTCCCATTTCGATAACAGCTTGTTTGATTGTCGTTAATTGGGGAAAAGCAATTTGATCCAAGAAAACACCATCGTATCCAATGATGCCAAAGTCTTCAGGTATGTTTCCGCCCATCTCTACAATTCCTCGTTCGATGCCGATAGCTAACCGATCTGAACTGCAAACAAAAATAGTGTTTGGTGAGAACATCTCCCAATTTTCTTGGATAAATTGAGCAGCATAACGAGAACGATTTTCAAAACGATAAATTTTAGATGACAGCTGATTTTTTTTCATCGTTTCAGTGTACCCTTTTTCTCTGGACTGTTCAAAAAGTTCCTTAATATCGATCCCAATAAAAATAATGTTTTCGTAACCCAAATTAATGGCATATTGTGTGGACATAGCTGTTCCACTTTGATTATCAGAATCGACAAAATCATAGCCGTGGCGATTTTCACCAAATAAGACGACTGGCTTAGTTGCACGTCCAATCCATTCATAATCTTTTTCTCGAACACCGCACATGATGTAACCGTCACATGAACCAATATCAAAATTATTTTTAGTTACTAATTGCAATGAATAATGGCGAGTATCTAGTTCCTGAGCGATACCTGTCAGTAAATTCATATAATAAGGTTCAGTAGTATCCATCTCTTCTAAAATAAATAGTTTAATGATCTGGGTACGATTATTAGCCAATGCTTTAGCTGCCACATTAGGCCGGTAGTTCAATTCTTCCATCGCATTAAAAACAAGTACTTTCAGTTCATCGGTCACTTGTTCTGGATGATTGATGACTCGTGAAACGGTCATTTTAGATACATTCGCTTTTTTCGCAACATCGTTTAACGTTGTCATGCAGATTCTCCTTTTTTACGAAGCTCCTATTACTGATTAATCTTTTTTTGTTTTTTCAAGCGGTCTCTTCTGCTTTATTATCGCCTGTGTGAAAAGAAAAAACAAGCTATAGTGTAAACGGCTTTAATAAAAAATGTGATCCGACAGCAGTCAAAAGAATCAACTGCTGTCAGAACACGCTTTAATTTTTTACAACATCCAATTTTTCCTGACATTCTGGACAAATCCCATAAACTTCCATGCGGTGACGAGTCACTGTAAAACCGGTCAAGTTATGTGTAACTTCTGCAACATCATCCAAACCTGGATAATAAATATCTTCAATTTTTCCACAATTTTCACAGATAGCATGATAATGTTGCGTTGAAGCAAAATCAAAACGGCTTGATCCGTCACCATAGGTCATTTCTTCCACAAATCCAATTTTAGTAAAAAGGCGCAGGTTATTGTAAACTGTCGCTACACTAATATTTGGAAAACGCTCTACGAGTGAACGGTAAATTTCATCAGCCGTTGGGTGACTATGCGCTTCAATTAAATACTCTAGTACAGCATAACGCTGTGGAGTGATGCGTATGTTTGAAGCTTTTAACTTTTCAATCGATCGAACGACCATTTGATTAATAGCCAAGAGAGTTTTCCCTCCTTTTTTTATTTTCTGTAACATTCCCTTTAATTTCTTAAAGTTTTTCTGTCTTTCTTAATGATAACGTTTATCACTTAAGAATACAACTCTATGGTTTGAAGCAAAAAGAACTTTTATTGGCTTTCTTTCATAATAACTGCGAGATCTGCCAGTTCGCTTTTCAATAAAGCAAATCATTGCTATAATAGGAGAACTAGCATAAAATAAGAGAAAGAAAGATCAGGAATGATTTTAATTAGGAGAGGATATTTTTTATGAGAATTGGAGCAAGGACTCTGAAAACAGGCATTGCCATTACTCTTGCTTTAGCGATACCGTATTTTCTAAACATGCAGGGGGCTAGCGTTTTAGCAGCTATTTCGGCGATTTTTGCTTTACAGCCATCATTAAAGCGATCTGTAAAAACCTTGAAAGACAGAGTATTTGCCAACCTTATTGGCGGAGTTGTTGCCATTATTATGAACCTAACATTAGGCAATCACTTTATGTTTGTAGGATTAGCTGCGGTTTTATTGATTGCTATCTTAAATCAATTTAACCTTGGTCCGGTGATCGGCCTTGCAACTGTGACTTTGATCGTTATTATGATGTCGCCGGGTGACAATTTTATCTTGTCCGCTTCCATTCGAATCTTAGCGACATTTATTGGTGTTGTTATCGCCTTTTTGGTTAACACTTTATTGTTTCCTCCAAAATATGAAGAAAAATTGTATCATTTAATTGATTACACAACTTCTGAAATCATGAAATGGATACGGGCTAGCGTTCGGAAAAACATTGAGTATTCTATCTTAAAAAAAGATTTAAAATGGGTAAAGTCAGAACTGGATCGCCTAGATGTTTACTTTTCTTTATTGAAAGATGAAAGTACGTATGTTAATCAAAAGAAACGAATCCAAAATTTAAGAAAAGTTGTTGTTTACCGTCAAATCATTTCGACAACTAAAGTAGCTTACAACTTAGCTAAGATACTGCATCTCCACGAAAATTCTTTTAATCATTTCCCTGAAGAATTGCGAATCCAGATTCGGGAACGTTTAGAGACCTTGATGAGTGCTCATGAACAAATCCTATTAAAGTTCAACGGGCGTGTTTCCCCAGATGAAGTAAACTTCATTGCTTATAAAGAATCATTAAGGACTAAATTAATGCAATCTTTTTTTGATGAAGCCAGTATGGAAGTAGAAATAAATAAAGACTATACACAAAGCAATGCTGTTATTCATATTATGTCAAGTATTTTAAAGTACGAAGAATATTTACTGCATTTAAATACTTTGGTCACTAGCTTTAAGGGAAATGATTGGAACCCCGAAACTCAAATTGACAACATTGAACACATTGAACAGTAGAAAAAATGATAGAACCAAAAAGGCTCAACTTCTGCTAAAAAACAGAAGTTGAGCCTTTTTTGATGTAAAAATGATTACAGACCGCTTGTGGTGTCAATAGGCGCATTTAATTGTTCAATAAATAGTTTCGAATAAATCTCCGCTCCTTTAGCATTCAATTGCTTTGCATCATCAGCTAATGTATCAGACAAATCTAAGTTATTCGTTTCCAACTCAGCTTCATATTCCGCATGCAGATCAAAAAGAGGAATAGCATTTTCTGCTGCAATTGTAATTGCTTGATCTAAATAGCTCGTATAATCTAAGGTTCTTGAATTGAAGTCTCCTTGGCGAATACTGCTTGGATTTGGCGTTACAAAAATGACCAGCGCCTCCGGCAAAGCTTTTTTAATAGCTTCATAAGCCTCGCTTAAATAGCTGCCAGAATCAGCCAAACTAATGTCTCTTACTTGATCTCCATAAACAGGAAGCTGAAAAAAAACGATATCTGAAGGTTCTTCTGCTAAAGTTGCTGCAGCATTTTCTTCCAATAAACGGTAAGAATCAAAATCTGGAAAAGGAACACGATGAACCGAGACATTTTGATTGGTTTGTTCCATTATGTAGTTCTCAACAGCAGTAGGCCATGTTTCATTTTCTGAAATATCTCCGTAAAAACTGACGGTTGCTGCTTGTTTTTTTAATGTAAGATAAGTCAAGTAATCTAAAACGGATAACTTCTCTCTTTTTTTCTCAAAATCTTCTAATTGCCCACCTGTATCTGCTGAAGATTCTTTTTTTGTCGAACTGTTAGCACTCGCTTCATTACCGGTTGGATCTAATAACTGAGCTTTTTGGTTTTTTTGGTAGTCCATCCCAAACCATATGACAGCAACAGTTAAACTAAATAATAATATAAGGGCAAAGCCTTTTTTCTTCGTCACGCATGATTCACTCCTTCATTTTTACTATTTCACCCGTTATTATACCACAGCTTAATTGTGTAAAGAAAGACACTTTTCTATATTCACTTACTCCTTAAAACGGTTCTTTGCCAAACCGTGTTAGTAGTTCTTAGAGGTTATAATTTTCTCAGGAATTTACGTGTTTGCTTATAGAAAGCCAAAGGACCTTCTGGAGCCCTGTCTCCAGTTTATCAAGCCTCTTCATGGCTACAAGCAGCCATTATCCCTCCGAAAATTTCAAGTTTGTAACATACAGTTATTTCGCTTACTAACTTCAAAAATGATAGAACTCCTTAAAACAGAAAAAAGGCACCTGCAGTAATAGAGGTGCCTTTTTCAAAAAAAATCATCGTTTGAGAATAACCATCTCATCCAGCAGAAGACCGTTTATTTGTTTGCCAATTGGCGATAACGTTTGTACCATAAGTCAACATATTCCTTAGAAAACGGACCTTTTTCTTCATTGATCCATTCAACTAAAGTTTTAACGTTTTCTTTTAAAATATGGTCGATATCATCAGGATAGCCCCACAATTTGCTATGGTCTTCGTACTCATCTACATCCAATAAACGTTTTTCGCCATCGGGAAATACCTTAATATCCAAATCATAATCAATATACTTCACTCCTTCGTCGTCTAAGGCGTAAGGCGAAGCAAGGTTGCAATAATACGAAATGCCGTTGTCGCGGATCATTGCGATAATATTGAACCAATAATGTTTATGAAAATAAACAATTGCCGGTTCTCTTGTTAACCAGCGTCGCCCATCTGACTCGGTCACCAATGTATGGTCATTGCACCCAATTAGAGATTGATCGCTTGTTTTAAGAACCATAGTATCTCGCCATGTGCGATGTAAACTTCCATCGTGTTTATAGCTTTGGATTGTGATGTATTCTCCTTCTTTTGGAACATGCATCCCTAACCCAACTTTCCTTTTCTCATAAACGCGTAGCGAGAAATTAATAAATAACTCCAGAGAGTGAATCAGTTCACTCGAACTCATTGATATTATATCACAAATTCATTCATTTAAATCAAAAAAGCTATTATTAAATGAAAGAAAGATGAGAAATCGTTATTTAAAGGGTAATAAAAAGGCTTATTTCCAAACAAGTGTTAATACGACAGCAAAATAAGCCCCATTAAGTAAAAAGACGCTTTTTCTACTTAAGGGGTTTAATTTGTTTGTTGATTATTTGTTTTCCATCTTTTCCAGATAACTTTGCCACATCTTCATTTGTGGGCCTGGAAATGTATAATCATTAAAATCATCGGGGTGCACCCACCGGCAATTTTCAGGTATTTTTATGTTTTCTTTTGACATTTGCCCGTAATAAACAGCGATGAACCACTTTAAGTGACTAAAAATATGCACTATTTCATCAAATGGCTGCTTCATCAGTGTCGGTTCAACGCGATAATGAGAATTCAATTCAGTCAATAAATTTGACAGTACTTGGTCTTGCTTCACTTCAGATTTCACTAAATGCAGTTTTCCTGGTTTAATATTTATTTCTTGTAAAACCGAACTCTCTTTTATTAAAGGAAAAATCCACATATTTGCCAACAACCCATTTGCAGGGCGCTTTTCCAACAGGAATTCATTCTTTTCATTTTTGATCAGCGCTCCAACATAATAAACCGGCTCAGCTTTTTTCTTTTTGCTCTTCACCGGATATCTTTCCCACGTCCCGTTTAAATAAGAAGCATTGAATTCAGCAATTGGGCTTAGTTCTGGATGATAATTTTTAGGCGTACAAATGCTTGAACCCAGATCCATAAAAGCCTGATTAAAATCGCCGGGTTTGTATGGGTCGATTAACTCCCGCATAACCGCTTCAAAAATTTTTCGGTTGCCAGGTTTTGCAATATCTGCATCAATTTCAAATAAACGACTTAATACGCGCATAACATTGCCATCAACAGCTGGTTCTGGTAACCCGAATGCCATGCTCGAAATAGCCCCTGCCGTATAAGGTCCAATGCCTTTTAATTTAATGATTTCTTTTGGATCGCGAGGCATCTCACCGTTATATTCTTCTGAGATTTGGATAGCTGCTTTTTGCAGATTTCGAACCCGCGAGTAGTAACCTAAACCTTCCCAGGCCTTCAATAACGTATCTTCTTCAGCTTCAGCTAAAGCTTGAATACTGGGAAACTTTTTCATGAAATTCAAATAATATGGAACGACAGTATCGACACGCGTTTGCTGCAGCATGATTTCCGATACCCAGATTCGGTAAGGATCGTTGTTGATGCGCCAAGGCAGCGTTCGTTTCTCTAAATCATACCAACTTAAAAGAGTTGCACGAAATCGTTCTATTTTTTCTTGCGGCCACATTTCAATGCCGTAAACTTCTTTAATCGTTTCTGCTTGCGCTTTACTTAATACATTTTCATTTTTCATTCTGCTTGATCTTCCATTTCTTTTTCTTCAATAAATTGATTGATCAAGTCACCAGCAAATCCTTTTTGAAACAGGCTGCTTTTGACTTTTTGTGCTTTTTTATACCCTTTCAATTTAGCTTGTTTACGCCAAATTTTATCTCCCTGTCTTTTGATTGCTGCATATTCTTCATCTTCTTCTTTTTCAACGGTTACTTCTTCTAGCACTTGTGTAATGATATCTGCATCAAATCCTTTTTGCATTAAATTTTGACGCAATTTATTATTGGTTTCGCGACTAGAATATTGCCCAGAACGTCGAATAACTTTTTCTGCTAACTGGACTCCGTTCTCAACCATTTGATCAAATGGGTATTGTTCGGCAGCTTTTTCAATATATTCTTCGCTGATCCCGCGTTTTTTTAATTCTTGTTTAATAACACGAGGACCTTTTCCTCCGACATTTGCACCAGTACGCGTATAACTTTCTGCGTACATCAAATCATCTAGATAGCCTTGTTCTTTTAATTGCTCAACAACTTCATCGGCAGCATCTGAAAAGTCATGTTTTGCTAAATCATCCCGCACTTCTTTTTCTGAGCGCAGTCCATAATTCAAATAGTTCAAAGAACGTACATATGCTTTTCTTGTTCCGTCTTCTGACTCTAATTCTTCACGAAACGCCTCAGAGACTTCCATCCCTTTGTGTAATGAAAACTTAATTAAAATAGCTTCATCCACTGGAAAAGCATATTCTTCATCTAAATAAATATTGTAGCGCCCTTTTCTTTTTTGTGTTCCTATTTTAGTTATTTTAGGAACAGAAGAACCCGCTTCTGATTTATTTGAGGAAAGGATTTCTTTTAATAAATCGTCTTTCATATTGATCTTCCTCCTCTATTCTTATCTATGCCATTATAGCATAAAAACATCCTCTAAACAGAACAGAAGTTTGGTTTGAGAAAACGTAAAAATGATGACGAGATTCTCTTCGTCATCATTTTTACTGAAAATTATTTATTTTTTAAAATCATCCCGTAATGGATCAACGAAAGGTTGCCCAGTGATTGTACCACTATCAAAACGAGGCAAAGATTCAGAATCTTCAACGGCTGTTTCGCGAGCATTTTCTGTTTCAAAATCCGTTGAGTCTTTCGGTCTGCCTTGTAAAGGGTTGTCTGCTGGGTCGTACTCTTGCTTAAGAGTTTTGTTATTAGCTTTAATTGTTTCATCCTGTTCGTGAGGCTTAGTCTTTGAACCTGTTTTTTTATTTTCTTGAGCCGTTTCATCGATTTGTTTGTTTTCTTTGGTTATTTCAGGAACTACTGTATCGACGACCCCTTCTCTATAAGAAGGATCAGCTGCTAAATTGGTGACCGGCATCGTCGTCTCCGTTGTACTAGATACTGGTTCTTCTACAACCGTAGTTGGTTTTTCAGCCGAAATCTCATCTTCTTCTAGTGAAAACAACTTGTCATCATCCTCTTTAGTGCGTTTGCTGAGTTGTGTGTCACTATCATTGTAATGAGCACTCTCACCAGCAGGGTAAGAAGAATTCTTGACTATTCTTGTTCCGCTTCCTCCTTGACCAATCGGTGTTCCTTGTCTCGCTCGGCTAAACCCGCCGCTGGAGTCTGAGGGTTGATTATTTTTTCCGGAAAACGTTTTCGCTTCATCTGCGGTGGACATTTGTTCGCCTAAACGACTATCTTGATCATTGTAATAAGCGCTCTCACCCCTCGGTGAAGTCGTATTTACCACTGTTTTTTTTCCACTTCCTGCTTGTCCAATTGGTTTTTCTTGTTCTACCTTGGCAAAAGCTTCAGACAAATCAACTGGCTGATCGTCTAGATTGTGCCGGGTAGGAATGTCTTTTTTTTCTTCTACTAAAATAACGTAATTCCCCATTTTGATGGCATCGTTGTAACGCAATGCCGTTTGTTTATCGATACCGTAATGTTCCAAGGCTGCTGTTTCGTCAACATCGGTAAACATTTCTTTAAATTTTTCCCAAGCTGTTTTATTTCCATCAGCGGGAACACGATCGACTTCAACAAGCGTACGATTACGAATATTTGATTGATTTTCACGACTTGTGACAATCACTATGTCGCTCACTAAACGTCCTTCACTTAGTAACCGTTCTACTGCACCGATAGTTTCATCAACTGTCTGATATGAAGATTCTACTACTTTAGTCATCCTTTGATCGCTCCCATCATTTTTTCTATTTATTTATTGCCTTAACCGTTGACTACCACACCGCCATTTACATGAATCGTTTGACCAGTAACATAACTAGAGTCAGAGCTAGCCAAGTAGACATATGCCGGTGCTAGTTCATAAGGCTGTCCCGGACGTTCTAATGCGCCGTCTTTCCCCCAGCTTTCCAGTTTTTTTTCTGGAAAAGTAGCTGGAATCAAAGGCGTCCAAATTGGACCTGGAGCAACACTGTTGACTCTGATTTTTTTGTCGGTAACTTCTTTATTTTGTGAGAAAGAGCGCGTAAAGGAAACAATCGCTCCTTTCGTTGCCGAATAATCCAGCAAGGTCGAGCTGCCGCGGTAAGCCGTGATCGAAGACGTGTTAATGATCGAGGCTCCTTTAGGCAAATGAGGCATCGCTGCTTTTGTCAGGTAAAACATGCCAAAAATATTGGTTCGGAAAGTTCGGTCCAATTGCTCTGCGGTGATATCTCCGATTTTTTCCTGATAATGCTGCTCACCGGCATTGTTTACCAATACATCTAACGTGCCCCACTCAGCGATAAGTTTGTCGATGACTTCTTGAGCAAAAGCTTCGTCGCCGACATCGCCTTTATAAACTAACGCTTTTTGACCGATTTCTTGAATTCTATTTTTAGTGAATTGTGCATCTTCATCTGACTCAAAATAAACGATCGCTACATCTGCTCCTTCTTTAGCAAAAGCCAATGCTGCAGCTTGTCCGATTCCACTATCGCCTCCGGTAATCAAGGTTTTTTTTCCTTTTAATTTTCCTGCGGCTAAGTAATCTGAGCTTTCTGTTTGTGGTGTTGGATTAACATTTTCACTTTCATCATCCATCAAATAATCTGCTTTAGGCTGTTGTGTCTTTACTTTTTCTTCTTCACTCATTTTTAATCCCAACTTTCTTTACCTTTATTTTCTCTCTATAGAATCATCGTAACAGATAAATAAAACGGATACAAAAAAGAACGCTTGTTAAAGTTTTGTTTTTTCTGTATTCGCTTCTTTTCAACTGCAGACTGCTCTTTGGTAAGCCTAATTTAAAAAAATGAGGCACGATTTTTTAATCGGCCTCAGCTTTTTATTATTTGCTTTCATCATCTTTAATTGTTTTTCCACCGGCGTCTTCATATTTATTACTGTAATAAGCATCGCTTTCCGGAATGTTTTTATGAGCATCCGGATGCTGTTCTTGCTTCGGTTCCGCATTCAAGGGCGAAGTCGTTGGTTCAGTATCTTCTCCAACCACTCCAGTACTGATGTTATCTGGGTAAACATGATTTCCTTCTTCTACTTGAACCGAATCCTCATCTCCTGTTAATTGCGGAAGAGTGTCTAGTGACTCACCGTCTTGAGTTGTTTCCTTTTCTGCTGGCGGTGTAGGATTTTTATCCGGCGAAGAAGCAACAGACGTTCCTTGTACATCTTCTCTAGCCGATTGTGCTTTTGTCGGATCGTATTGTTCTTCTTCCCCAGATACGGGTTTCATTGGTTCTTTTGTTGGCATCTTGCTGGGTTTTTCTTTATCTGTTTCTTCTGTTCCTGTCATAGCTGTTTCATGGTGGTTTTTCCCGCCAAGTCCAGGATCAGATAAAGCTTCAGTTGATCGATAATCTTTTTCTTCAGTAGAAGCCTGCTTTTCGGCAGCGCTGCCGTTCTCATTTCCATTTAAGACTTCTTCATTAACGGTTGACAGTTGATCATTATTGGCTGGAGCAGTACTATCTAATAAAATAATCGTTTCGCGGTTCTCTAACGCTTCGCTAAAATGTTCGGCAGCATCTTCGTCTACTCCGTATTCAATTAAAGGATTCGCTCCATTTTCGGCATTGTAGTTGCCAAAACTAAACGTTTCTTTGATTTTATCCCATAACGAAACATCTTCATCTGTTTCTACTGCTTCTACTTCTACTAAAGTTAAATCTTCTAATTCATCTTCGTGTTTATCATCCGTAATGATCAGAATTTCATCCGCTACATATCCTTCATTCAATAAACGTTCTACCGCTTTTACTGCTTCGTCTGTGGATGTATAGGTTCCTTCTACTCGTCTTTCCATTATCTTCACACTCCATTTTCCAATTTTATCGTATTTCATTTAACCAAACAGAATAACTGTGGAAATGTTGTCTGATACTTTTGTAACTATTTACTATCCTTACTATTCATAATAGCAAAAATCAAAAAGGCAATCAAAGAAGAACACTTCAATCAACAGTTTTCACTGTTTTTCATTTCTCCTACCGCTGACAGGAAAGAATACACTATCAGCTTTATTCGCCTAGTCTGTGTTCCACTTCTTCTTTACTTATAAGAGAAAAGCGGTTAAGACATTTATGCCGCTTTTCTCTTTTTTCATTCACCAAATTTCAGGATTTCAGAAAAAATAAATCTATTTTATCACCGTTTTAAACCGAACTTTTTCCCCTAAATATGCTATACTAATAGGTGCAAATTAACGAAGACGAGACCGGTCTTTGATAGGAGTGTGACCGTCAAGTGAAAGGGGAACATAAAGCTGTGATTGTGTTAGCTGGAATGATTGGTGCTGGAAAAAGTACTTATACAAAATTAATATCTGAAGCTTTAGGAAGCGAGGCTTTCTATGAAAGTGTCGACGATAACCGGATTTTAGAAAAATTTTACGAGGATCCAAAACGCTGGGCTTTTTCCCTGCAGATCCATTTTTTAAATAGTCGTTTCCGGAGTATCAAATCTGCTTTTCTACATGAAAATAATGTCTTGGATCGTTCCATTTACGAAGATGCTTTGTTTACGAAAATAAACCATGCAGAAGGCAATATGAGTGATGCGGAAATGGATACTTATTTGGATTTGTTAGATAATATGATGGAAGAATTAG
The DNA here is from genome assembly GCF_016653495.1 of Carnobacterium sp. CS13. NCBI lineage: Bacteria > Bacillati > Bacillota > Bacilli > Lactobacillales > Carnobacteriaceae > Carnobacterium > Carnobacterium sp. CS13. Next base: position 1,460,746 of record NZ_CP067364.1, read on the forward strand.
ATGGCATGCCAAAGAAATCGCCCGATTTATTGATTTATTTACGCGGGTCCTTGGATACTGTTTTAAGCCGCATTGAGAAACGCGGACGTGTTTTCGAACAGATTGAAGGAAACGAAGGGTTGTTAACCTACTACACCCATCTTCATGAACAATACGATGACTGGTTTAAAGCATACGATAAAAGCGCAACTATGGTAGTTGATATCGATACCTTAGACTTAGAAAATCCTGACGATGCTGTGGAGATCATTGAACGTGTGAAAGTCCGGTTAAATGAAGTACGCTCAGAAGCTATGGTGGCTGAATAATTAAAAAAGACAAACGATGAATGTTCATCGTTTGTCTTTTTTTGTCTTCTTGTTTTGCAGCCAAACGCAACCAAACGTTTGCGAAGCAGGCATGATAGCGGCACTTCGACCATGATTATCGTAAGCTTTAAAATAAAGTTTTCCATTTGGATCATAACCATAAGCATATACCACTACCCAATGGTTTTTATATGAACTGCCTAATAAACGCGCTGTTCCAACTGCAACGGGCAAAGGATCAGGACGATCCAACAATTCGACTACTTTTTTATCAGGGATAAAACTCATTCTCGCATGATAATCTGGATTGTATTTCAATACGACATTCAATCCATGCCAAAGGTCCCAAGGAAATGTACCGCGATAAGCAAAAGTTTCATCAATGACTGTTTTTAATCCGGTCAATAAAGACGTTTTAGATACATTAAGCCCATAAGTATGTAAGTAAACATCATGCAGCAGTACTGCACTGACATACGTTCCGCATATGCCCGGTTTTTGATTATTGATCCACGAACGGTATTTGTTAAAGCGAGTGGGTTTTAAACCTGTCCACTTTTGAGGGTGCTGTGTGTGTTTTTCTTTCATTCTGATGGTTCCTTTCCGCTTACACTTTATTCAAGTTTAACATGAAATAAATAAACGCATTTTATATTTTCAGTTCAACTCAACTCAAAAAAACACTGACGAAAGAAAGCCATTCTTTGCCAGCGCTAATGTTAACTCACTTTAAAAATGAATTGAAAATCCCATAGCCAATTCTGCAGCATCTGTCACTGTTTCAGAAAGAGTTGGATGCGCATGTACCGTACGGGCTAAGTCTTCCGCGACCATTTCCATATCAATAGCCAATGCCAATTCTGCGATTAAATCCGCTGCCCCAGCGCCCGCTACTTGTGCACCGACTATCTTTTCATCATCTGGGTGTAGAATCAGCCGAATAAAACCCGCCGGCTGGTTCAGCGATAACGCACGTCCATTTGCTTTCATAGGAAATTTACTAATCGTGTGCTTGATTTCACTTACTTCTGCTTCTTTCAACGTCATGCCTACAGTAGCTAATTCAGGTTCTGTATAAACGGCTACCGGCATCGCTTTCGCTTGAACTTTAGCATCTCCGCCAGAAATGATCTCTGCAACTAACTTCCCTTCGTAACTAGCTTTATGCGCGAAAGCTCTTCCGGGAACCACATCTCCAATACCGTAAATTCCAGGTACTGTAGTCTTTAACTGATCGGTTACCGTTAATTTACCGCTTGCGGTTAGTTCAACACCCGCTTTTTCTAAATTCAACTGATCGGTATTCGGTTTTCGGCCAACGGTCACCAAGACATAATCTCCTTCCACGGTGCTTGGAACACCACTAGCTTCGTAACGAATTATGACTCCTGTGTCAGTCTCTTCCGAATGCGCTGCAGTTACATTTGTAATAACGGTTACACCTTCTTCAACAAAGTTTTTTTTAACCAGCTCAACTAAATCATCATCAAAAAAAGAAATGATTTTTGGGTCTTTTTCTAAAATCGTAACTTTTGACCCAAAATTACTAAACGCTCCAGCTAATTGAGTTCCGACATACCCGCCTCCCAAAATAATCAGGTGTTTTGGGATTTCTTGAATATTTAATCCGCCTGTCGTATCAACGACCCGTTTTCCAAACGGAATGACATATGGTTCGTTTAAAAGTTCGACCGGTTTGCTGCCCGTAGCGATCACAGCATTTTCAAATTCGATTTCTTGTTCGCCTTCTGTCGTTGTGACGATTAAATTTTTTTGGTTTTTAAAAGAAGCCGTTCCTCGAATAATCTCGACGTTATTTTTTTTTAATAAGCCTTCTACGCCTTTCGTCAACGGTTTAATAACTTTATTGTCTTTCCATTCCTGCATTTTTTGAAAATCGATTTTAACATTGGTCGATCGTACTCCAAAAACTTCTGAGTGAATGGCTTCATAATAGCGATTGCCTGCTGAAACTAATGCTTTTGATGGGATACATCCGACATTTAAGCAAACCCCGCCGATATATTCTTTTTCAATAATAGTGATTTTTTGTCCTAATTGGGCTGCTCGAATAGCTGCGACATAACCTCCAGGGCCAGATCCGATGATCACCGTTTCTTTCTTTTCCATTATTGTTTTCATCCTTTCCGTTCTTACTATCGTTTAACCGAAAGCGAATTCAACACTTATTATTTATTATATCGTTTTTTACAACAAAAAAACAATTCTTTTGCTTGCCCCGGTTATCAAGCAGTTCATAGTTCAGCTCCTATCTCCAACACAGTCACTACATTAGGCAACTAGCAATCGTTTGTTTTCAATTATCGTTATCATAGCTGGGTTGGTCTTTTCGCTTCAGTTTCCAAATAAGATAACTTAATTTTAAACTACTGCGCGCTACGAGATAATTCATTTGTAATTTTTTATCGTTTAACTCACTTAATTTATAATGATATAAGTTTTTTTTGAGATCATTTACCATCCAACCGTGGCTTATCTTTTGCTCATAAGCATACATTAATAACTCTAAATTAAAAGTCATGTATTGTTCTTTTAATTTGATCACATTGATTTCTGCCAAATCTTCACACAACTCTATCACTCGCGACAATGCAGTTAGTCCTGATAGATTTTCTTTATCTGTGATGAAAGAAGAAAAGGTAAACAGATATGGGCTCTTCACATAATGGTAATAAGGCGTAGGAGTATAGATGATTTTCTCGCTTTTTAAAAAACATTGGATACACATCAACAAATCTTCGAAAAGATAAATGGTTGGATCGAACCGCAGACTAGGAGGCTGTTTGAACAAATCCATCAAAAAGAGTTTGTTGTTCATAAACCCATATTGCTTCTTTCGGTTTAGTTCTTTTTGAAGCGCTTCTTCCCTCTGCCATTCAATAACTTGGTGCGGTCCAATATACTTGCTATTGCTGCCAAAGTCTTCTTCAATGTAGCCGCAAATAATAATCTCTGCTTGAGTTTTCAGCATCAGTGAAATCAAATTTTCAAACATCACCTCATCTACACGATCCATTGAACTCACAAAGCTTACATACTTTCCTTTAGCGATCAATAGTCCTGCATTATAAGCAGACGAAAGTCCATTTCTTTTTTTGTGAATGACTTTGAAACGAGAATCTGCCCTGGCAAAACGTTCGCAGATTTGCCCACTGGCGTCCGTCGATCCATCATCCACTAAAATGATTTCCAGTTTATGATAGGTTTGGTATCTTAAATCATTCAAACATTTTACAAGATAGTTTTCCGCATTATAAACTGGAACAATAATGGATATCATTCGTCTGCCTCCTTCAGTTTATTTTATGTAATCTTGCTCTGATAAAACACTAGCCATTTGATAAGACTGCAGCTTAACAAATGACTAGCTGCCAATAAACGTTTTACCATAAGTCGTTGTTTTTTTCTTTTACTTTTTGCGAATATAAATAACGTTTTAATTTAAAAAACAACAGATAAAGCCAGTACATCAGTTCCGTGTTATCCCAACGATACAACCCTACTAGAAACCGTGCTTCAAAAGACGAGATAGCTATGGCTTCTGCTTGCCTTTTGATTTCTTGATTATCTAAAACCCTTCGAAAAAAATTTAATTTGTCTTTTTTGGGGATAGCCTGGTCCTTTTTATATAAAAGAGCTAAACAATTGAAAATATACCGCATATACGTGCTGGCATAAACACGCAGCTGCTCTTCAGTATTCATGTGGTAATAATAATAAAGTTGTTTTCTGGCAATATTATAGTACTGCATTTGTTGGTACAACCGTTCACAATAACGCGGTTCACTATCCAGTTCATTTTGCTCATGGTAATGGTAATATTTATTCGGGGTAAATGTTATTCCGGTAACTTTTCTTAAATACGCTATATTGAAAAAAAGATAGTATCCTGTTATTTCTTCATTCAACAAAAGGAGTTGATTGTCTTCTATCAGGGTTCTGCGGTACATTTTATTCCAAATGTGGTGTAACTGTTTTTCCTTATCAAACTTTAAAATAGCATTGACAATGTTTTTTCTCCCCAAAAAAGTCGAATTCCAATTAGAAGACCTGCTGGTTTTTGTCTGAAGATTACTGTCATCCGTTGTAACCTCGCATACTGCCAAATCGACCCGGTTCAATTCAGTATTGTAATACATTTCTTCAGCCATCTCTTTTTCGATCCAATCTTTTGAGTGAATAAAAAGAACCGTTTCTCCTGTAGCAGCCTTCAACCCTTTGTTCAGAAGTTCATGCAGTCCATCTTTTTCAGAATAAAGCACTTGAACTCGTGGATCATATCGACAATATTCTTCATAAAGTGTGGTGTTTTGGTTCATTGTTTTGTGATCGATTAAAATAATTTCAATTTCTTCCAACGTTTGTCCAAAAAGACTGCTCATACACCGCTGAACTTCCGCTTGTGTACTGGAAACTGGAACAATAATAGAAACACAGATAGTCTTCTTCAAAACTCCCCCTCCTCAAAATGAAGGAACACCTAAAGAAATAGTCATAGTCCTAAAAGTATTCTAGTCATTCAACCGGTCGTGCTCATCAGATGGCAAATGACTAGAAAAAACACTTTAAATTGAGTTCAATAAAATGAATCGTGGTGGCCTTTCTTTTCTACTCCATAATAACTGCTATTCATATCTTCATTTTCCACTGTTCCATTGAAAACAGAACCAATAATCGTAGCTTTGGACATCTCCAATAATTCTTTAGCTTTCATAACCGAGTCTTTGGTCGATATTCCTTTACGAATAACAAAAATAGTACCGTCTGCCATATTCGCCATAATCTGAGCATCTGCTACAGCAATGATAGGGGGAACATCCACAATGATCAAATCAAATCGTTTTTTCAAATCATTCATCAGTTGCTGCATCCGTTTAGAAGCCATTAACTCAGAAGGATTAGGTGGAACGGGTCCGCACGTTAACACAGATAAGTTGCTAGAACCGATTTTGTGAATAACGCGGTCCTCATCTAAACCTTTGGTAGACAGCAGTGTTGTTAACCCATCCCGGTTGGTCAATTTAAATAAGTTATGAATAACCGGTTTGCGCATGTCCGCATCTATTAGTAGGACTTTCATGCCCTGCGAAACAAATGAGAGCGCTAGGTTTGACGCTATTGTTGATTTCCCGGCTCCTGATTCAGCAGAGGTAACAACGAAAGTTTTTAATACGTTGTCAACAGAAGAAAATTGAATGTTAGCTCTAAGTGTGCGATATTGTTCAGAAATACGAGAAGCAGGATGAGTAACCATTTCTAACTCTGAAGGGTTACCTTGTTTTACAGTTCGTGTATGTTTTCCTTTTAAGAATGCTAACATAATATCTCACCTTCCTAAATACGATTTTTATTTTTTACAGGAATTGTGTCCAATGGTACGTCAATGGTATTTTCTTTCATCATTTTAGTTTCTGCATTTTTAGATTCTGAGATATTTCCTAAGGGTACCCACTCTAATACTTCTCGGATGAACTGTTCATCTTGAATGGTGCGATCATATTTTTCGAGTATCAAGGATAGCAAGACGCCTCCACCTAATCCCATGACCAAACCTAAAATTAAATTGATTCCCAAATTTGGTGAAATCGGAGCCAAGTTCGGTTTCGCAGTTGAAAAAATCGCTACATTTCGAACGTCCATTAACGTTCCTATTTCACTTTTAAAAATGTTCGCTGTTTCATTGGCAATTTCTGCCGCAAGATAGGGGTTCGCATCTTCAACAATAATGGAGAAAACTTGTGATTGGTCGCTGCTTTCGACTGTTATTTTTCCAGCTAATTCTTCGATAGACAGAGGTGTTTTTAAATTGTTGCGAACTTCTTCCAAGATGACCGGTCCTTTAATCACATCTTTATAGGTATTGATCAATTGAATATTCGTTTGAACATCGTATGCTTGTCCGAATTCGCTTGCTCCAACAGTATGTTTCACCAGCAATTGCGTTGAAGAATGGTATTGAGGAGTAAGCAAGTAATATGTTATGCCGCCAGAAGCAACCAAACCTAAGAATCCTAAAACAAGGATCATACTAAATCTTTTTTTAAGAACCGCTACAGTTGCTTTTAAATTTATTGATTCATCAATCATTTTTGCCATCTCCCAGCTTTATTTTTTTTCCAATAGTTTCAATAAGTAAATGAATGGTTGGCTGCTTGAGTGCTAATCGATTTTGGCGAACTCAATGAGTTTGCTTTTTATCTTAGCGCTATTGTCTTGATTTAACGATTTTACAAACGTCATCACGTCATCTAATGGCCGGTTGACCGCTTTTCCAACAAATATCTTATCGTAAACTTTTTCACCGGTGTTTTCACTATCGACCAATAAAATTTCGTAAAGTTTCTCTCCTGGACGAATCCCAGTTTCAACTATTGGGATCTCATCCTCTGTAAATCCGCTCAATTTGATGACTTTCTTAGCTAGATCAACGATTTTAACGGGTTTCCCCATGTCTAGTACAAATATTTCTCCACCTTGAGCTAACGTTCCCGCTTGGATAACTAAACGACTAGCTTCTGGTATCGTCATAAAGTAACGGGTCATGCGAAAGTCGGTAACAGTAACGGGGCCGCCAGCCATAATTTGTTCTTCGAATAATGGGACCACACTTCCTCTGCTTCCCAGCACATTCCCAAACCGTACAGCTGTAAATTTCGTCTTTCCCGGTTCATTTAAATTGGTAACGATCATTTCGGCAATCCGCTTAGTCGCGCCCATAACATTTGGAGGATTGACCGCTTTGTCGGTAGAAATCATGACAAACGTACCAACATTTGCTGCTTTGGCTGCTTCAGACATGTTCTTTGAACCATAAATATTATTTTTAACAGCTTCAAACACATTATATTCCATCATAGGCACGTGTTTATGAGCTGCAGCATGGTAAACGATATCCGGTTTAAACATTTCCATCACTTCAAACATTCTTGTTCTATTTTGAATGTCCGCAATGACTGGGGTGATTTCAATTTGTCCGGCATAGAGTTTGTTTAGCTCACGATGGATTTGATAAATAGAATTTTCACCATGTCCTAGCAAAATAATTTTTCTGGGTTTGAATTTAGAAACGACGCGGCAAATTTCTGAACCGATTGAACCGCCTGCCCCGCTGACTAAAATAACTTTTCCGCTGATGTCTTCTGAGATTTGTTTCGTATCTAATGTGATTTCTTCTCGTCCCAAAAGGTCTACCACGTCTATTTCCCGTAAGCGGCTAACGGTTAATTTCCCATTGATGATGTCTTCTATTGACGGCATTAAATTGACCGTCACTTTGCTTTGATTGCAGATGTTAATGATTTGTTCCAGTTTTTCCGGTTCTAAAGAAGGAATGGCTACCGTAATTTGGCTGATGTTGTGTTTTTTCACCAGAAGAGGAATGTCTGCTACATTGCCCAAAATGGGAATACCATATAATCTTAACCCGTGTTTCCGCTGATCATCATCCACGATGCCGATCACGTTTATGTCTCGTGCTTTTTTTTGAATGTTCTTTATAAAGATATTTCCCCCATCACCCGCTCCGACAACCAGTGTTCTCACTTTTTTGAGAGTTCCTTTATCTCGTTCTAGGTAATGCCGGTATTCATTCACAACCCGAGCTAAGACACGTCCGCCACTGACTAGCAATAAGGACAGCAGATAAACAAGTAAGATATAACGGAAACTTGTTTTTTCTAAAAATACTGTTGTCAATAAGAACGTTATTCCAAAAGAAATCGTGATGGTTGTAAATAAAATGAGCATCTCTTTAATACTGGTATACCGATAAAGAGTCTCACAAACCTTGAAGTAACTAGCCAACAAAACGTAACCAAGAGTATATGTGAGCAAGATCGCAGCATAAGACTCCGTTGGTAAAAATAAATAAGGTTTTAGGAAGATAAAAGTAATGCCGCCTGAACACATTATTAAGAGTAAATCTAATGTAATGAACCGTGCTTTTTTGATTTGTCGTTTGATAAACATAACCCCACCTCGTCCCTTCATTAAATTTAATTTCAATGATGTCATTCGATTCATAGAAAACTTATTTGTTCGAATAGACTGCAATTAGAGATGATCAATTTTGCTAACAGTACTTGACCTTGTTAAAGCTGCTTGTAAGTTGCTGAACGGAATAAGAATGAAATATATGAAAGAAATAGAAGAAATGAACCGCAGAGGTTTTAAGAGGAGGGTTTGATTCGTTGTTTTTTAATAAATTGATAAAGCCGCTCAATGATGGCTTCATCTTGTTCGTTGTCGAACTTCCGGGCAAACAGGTAATGAGAAGTGATCAATTCGTTAAAATCGTCCTTTTTCCATACATACGGATTGCCTCTTTCCCAATCGATTTTTCGCATGCAGTTCAATGTGTCTAATCCGTATTTATGAATAGACAATTTATGACTGTAAGGCGAATTGTAAACTAAGGTTTGTAAAAACATTTCATCGGAACAAGAAGAATGAGAAAATGTTTTTTTGATCCATTCCCTTCTATTCAAGACTTCTTCAGCTAGCCCATGTGTGATGCTAAACCATTGGGCGCCGTATTTTATTTTATATTGATTTTGTTTTAATCGATTGATCCCAATCATCTTTTGACTCATCAGCAACAATTTGTTGACGCCGTTTAACCCATACTTGATGGGTTTAGCTTTCGCCTTATTTAAATGTTCTTGCAGAAAATGATAACTGGAAATTCTCGGCAACAGATCAGTGATTTCATCATCAGCATAATGAATAAATTCCAGTCCATCGTAATGTGCGAAAAAGCGGTGGATCTCATCTTGTGTTTTCAATGGCAAATCTACCCCTGATAGTAAATGATAGTATGCGTATTGGGATTTGGCAGCCATTTCCAGTAAAATCAACTCACATTCAATTTGACTATAGCCTCCCCAGCTCACTTTAATTCTTGGAACAAAATAAACAGTTGATTTTTTTGCTATTCTTTCAACTGTTTTAAAATCAAAATGAGAAACTTTTTTATCAATGTGGATATAAATATCATTTCTTTCATCATCTAACAGCTCAATGAGTTTTTCTAATGTCGCGAATTGATTGTGAGCGATGATCAGATAAGCATGTTTCTTCATTTTTATCACCTTCTATTTTGTATGATTTAGTTGGTCGAGTCGTTAATGAACTTTACGCCATCAGACGTTAACTTTTTTTACTTTTATTTTTTTGATAATATTCATCAATACTCCAAACAAGTAATTAAACTCAGCGGTTTTATAAAAGAAGAGGATAAAAACCAAGTTAGGGATGATAAAGCAGATGAAGAGTCTCACTATAAAATGCACTAAACTTGCATCTGAGAAAGCTAAACTAGCTAATCGAGCAGGTAATGCAGCGGCCAATAATACTCCGGAATATCCGGAAAAACGTAAGAAGTAATCTTTGACGGTCGTTTTAAAACCATTTTTATACAATACGTAAGGTTCGATCCAAAAGACTGTTGTCAACGTACTGATCAAGGTGCCTAAAAGAATGCCGACAAACCCAAAGTAAGTCGCCAGTGTGATCGAAACAATCAGGTTCACACATAATTCAACTACAGGTTTGTAACGATCGTTCCAAAATAATCCGAAAGCATCTTTAAACAATAGTGTGGTCTTTCTCATTCCTTTGATATAAAAATTAAGTACGGTTAACGTTACTAACATCTCATTCATTACATAATTGGGACCGATCCATAAAACAATAAAAGGCGTCAATAGGATCCAGAGGGAAATGGCACAAAAACCGACTAACCAAAAATTGATGAATAACATATTTTTATAGATCGTAAAGGAATGTTCCTTGCTCTCTACTGCATTCAAGTTTCCGACACTGGCTGTAACCGAATCAAACAATGGATTCAAAATAGAATTGATAGCATTGAGAACGAGCAGATAGTTGGAATACAATCCGACCCAGATGATTCCAACGAAGGCTGAAACTAAAATATTATCCGTTCCTTCTACTGCAACGCCTCCAATTCGGTGAAGAGCCATTGCTTTGACATTTTTGTAGAGCTCTTTTTTGTCTGCTTCATTCAGTTTTTCTTTATTTTTTGTTTTTAAAAAAGGATACATACTATCCGCTTTTTTTGAAAGCAGGATATTTTCGATGACTGTAAAAACGATTTGAACTAAAAGATATAAGATAAAATTTTTCGTTAGATAAAGAACCAGTATTTGGAGTATATTGACAAGTGCGAAAAAAGAACGGCTATAGTAAGTAACAATGTAATTTTTTTGATCGGCAATAATTAAGGATCGTTTATAGGCAAAAAGGTAAGTAAAAACAGAATCGAATAAAAAGAGGAGGTAAATGAGGTTCAAATGAGGAATATTCGGAGTATCTTTGATGACAAATGTTAAAAAAGGAAGGAGGATCAGCCCTAAAACCAAAACTGCCAAGCCCACTAGTTTGTAAATCAAAGCATAAAAGTTCATTAACGCTTTGATCTTTTTTTCGTCTTTGATCGCTAAAGGTTTATAGAGTCCGTAGATAACTGCTGACCCGAATCCAAGCTCTGCTAAGGAAAGAATCGATAGCACATCTGTAAACAACCCATGGACCCCTAAATATTCGGCGTTTAACAATCGGATAAAAAATGTTCTAGAAATAAACGACAATAATATCCCTAATAGTTGTCCTAAGATCACAAAGACAGCATTTTTAATAGAGTTCTCTGTTCGCATGCCTTGCTCCTTTCCATGAATGTGGCTAACTGAGGCTAACGGAATCAGCAGCTCATCATTCATTTAACTGCTAAAACCTTTAAAGTGCATAAAATTTCTGCATTTCAGTAACGGTATTAAAAGATTTTTTTTCACAATTTCTGGTGAGCTGCAGTTTCAAATCAGGATTGTCCAACACTTGCTTTATTGTTTCGTAAATTGCCGTTGCATTCATTTCAGTAATTAAACCATCTTTGCCATGAGTGATAAACTCTTTAGCTGTTAAAAAATTAGTCGCTACCACGGGTTTCCCAAAGCTGATAGCTTCTGCCATTGTGAGACAATACCCTTCATGTTTTGAAGGCTGAACATAGATGTCGCATTCTTTATAATAAGGATAAGGATTTTCTTTTGCTCCCAGCAAAATGAGTGAATCTTCAACGCCATGTTTTTTGATTTGTTTTTCCAGTTTTCCTTTTATTCGGCCTTCCCCGATTAAAAACCATTTGAAGCTATAACCGGATTTTTTGAGCTTAGCAGCTGCTTCTGGCAAAAACTCTTGGCCTTTTTCTTCTGATAACCGGCCTACCGTTAAAATTTTTGTACCTTCATATTGAAAGTCACTGACACTTTGTTGAGCTTTTTGAATAAATTCTTGGCTATTAAAGATAGAATAAAACACGTCTGTTTTTGCTTTTAATTCAGGATAGACTTCATCGAATCTTTCTTTGGCACCTTGCGACACACAAAATATTTGGTCAAAATGAAGAAATAATTTGTGTCCCTCTTTTTTTTCGCTAGGCGATAACTTTGTGTAGTCTTCATGGACCCACATCACTTTTTTAGCCGCTTTGATTTTTTCGACTACAAAAGGAGTGGTACTTTTTGTACCGCCATCATAAGCAATTGCTAAATCAAACTCTTTTTCTTCTATTTTATACGGTCGCAGTAAGAACTTTGTCAACAGATCAGTGTTTTTTGTGATCCGAGCATGGGCCGTTAAAAAGGAAGCTTTTAAAAAAAGATACGGTTTTTTGTTTTTAAAACTCTGGGTTAGGTAAACTTTGTCTCTGATTCCCATGCCTTTATCTGTGAGGTAAACGTAAGCAGCTTTGTTTTTGATCAATGGCAATAACGTTTTATCATCTTCAGCAAAAACTACTGTGATTTCATAATCTTTCAGTTCATTTATTAACCGAATAAAGGAATGTTCGACTCCTCCATTTGTTAATGTCCTTATGACAAATACAACACTTTTCATAAAAGACACCGCCTGTTTCTTATTTTCAAAATTTCGTTAAGGATGCTTTGTATAATACATAGAGGGGTATAAATCGATTCGTGACCGCAGTGGAAATGATGGTGATGCTTCCAGGGGAGAAAAAAGCAATGTTAACTGCAACGAAAATGGCTAAAAAGATACCGAAAACGTTTGTTTTTTGTGTAGCTAATCGATCTAGTTTCAGCACCAAAGAAACAAACAATGCCGGAACCAAAACTCCTAACGCTCCTAGCAGCCCAATGGCTTGTGTAATCGTCGGCGGGATTTGATCCGCCCATAAGGAATGACCGTAAAGAGTCGTATTAAACATTTGCACTGTGCTGGGAATAGAAGCCACAAACCGGTTAAAGTAGATCGTATTCTCTAATAGGTCTTTAAAAAGCGTTAACACTGTGTATTTGTCACCATAAAAGTCTAATGATTTGATCCCAAGAGCGATATTCTGCTGTCCTTCAAAATAAACACTGAATTCTTGTGCAATATGAGCCGTATCGTAACTGCTTAATCCTTCTGAGATATTACGTGTATTGTTAAACCGGACAATAGAAACCAATACTAAAATAAATACTAAAGAGCTTAAACAAATAGTCAAAATACTTTTTTTGTGTTTTGGAAAAACTCTAATGAGTAAATAAATATAAGCAAAAGCTTCAATGAATATCATATTTCGTGATGTGCCATTAAAAAAGGATAGGGATACTAATACGACCAACATCGAAAACCAAAGATTTTTTTTATCTTCGCTCTGCTTCTCTCTGTCGCCAAACAGCTCGATCAAGTAGACTGTCACAATGATTTTAGTCCAAGCGATAATCAATACAGACATGCCGAATGTTGAATCATCCTTTGAAAGAAAGACCGTGTCAAAAATAAAATTAAATCCGTTTAAGGCATTGGGGTCTAAGACAATCACCAAAAGAGACAATCCTGCCATCCCAAGCACCAATGATGGGTTCATACTCTTGGTATTCAATCCATTTATTTTAAGCAATTTACCTTGTTCAACCGGCAGCTCCATCGTTGTACTTGTCTTTTTGATTTTGCTGTAAAAGTAGCTGCTGGCTAAGATGCTGACGACCAGTTCTACTACCATCAAGATCAATGCCATATTTAAATGCCGTACCGATACAGTTGTCTCATATCTGATCTGATAATGAGAAATTTTGATCAAAACCGGTGTGATACAGTACCTTATCAGCCAGATACCGTTTAAAACGAGATACCCCATGCTGAAAGCTTTAATAGGCGGAGCAAATAGTTTATAAAAAATTGAAAAGAACAAAGGCAATAGAAATTGCCACTGATAACCTGGGACAGCTTGTGGGTCAATAGTTAAAAAGGCAGCTGCGAGTCCGATAAAAACAAAGATATCTTTGTTTATGCTTAGGCTGAAGTGGTCTGTTGCAGTTGGAACCGTCAGTGACTTCATAAGGCTTCACCAACCAAACAGTTAAATAAAATAAGCCGTTTTTTAAGAAGCTTCAATAATAATGCATTCATTTTAAAACCCTCCATCATGTGCTGCTTTTTCCAAAAGGAACACCTCAAGATTTTTATGCTTTCTAAACTAAAGTTTAAAGACACGTTCATGGTATTTTTTTAAAAGCACTTTTGGAAATAATCCTACAATCAGCGGTCTAAACGAATGCAATGAATATTTAAAGGGCAACTCCATTTTTTTATGCCACATACGAGCTAATTTATACTCATTGATTCTATATTTGTATTGGCGTTTGCTAAACGAATGTTGTGCTTCATAATAATCCATTAGTATCTCCCCAAGATTGTAACCTTTATAGCCTTTGAAATATAATTTACACCACAAATCATAATCTTCTGCTCGTCCGATAATCGCTTCTGTAGAATACCCCTCGACAGCTAACAAAGCCGATTTACGCATCATAACGGAAGGATGAACAAATGTATGTCCTAAGAAAATGTCGGTCTTAGTTCTTTCGCCTTTTTCCTCGACATCTTTTCCCCAGACTCCACTTTCATCATAAAAGGTACGACCAGTTCCAACAATGGCGTAATCTGGTTGACCGTCTAAAAAAGCGACCTGTTTTTCAAAACGTTCTGGGTAAGCAATATCATCATCATCCATGCGGGCAATATATTCTCCGCTAGCAACAGCTAAACAGTTATTTAATGTTTTAGATAACCTTAAATTTTGTTCGTTTTCCAGTAAAATGATGCGTTCATCTTGCAATGCCAGCTCTTGCAGAATGGTCTTACTGTTGTCTGTTGATTTATCATCACAAATAATCAGCTCAAAATCTGAGAATGTCTGGTTGAGAATAGATTCAACGGCTCTTCTTAATCCTTTTGATCCATTATAAACGCCCATGATCGCGGATACTTTAGGCATATTGGCTGCTCCTTTCTTTCACTGCTCTTTTTTTATCTTTTTAAACCATGCTTCACTTTACCGATACTGAGGAAAATAATGATTATCGATGCTTTCATCGTTATTTTCTAATTCAAGTAAATGATGATAAATTTCAGGATCGTAAATTTTTTTTCCAATATAAAAATTCGTTGGATCTAATTTTGAAAATGATTTCTTGAATTTGTAAAGCGAGTCTACATCTGATTCGTATCCCCCGCCTAAATGGTATTTTTTATAACCATTCGCACTCCCCCATTTTGCAATTTCATAAAACAAGAGATTATTGGGTTTCAATCGATTGCATTCTCTATTTGAACCAGAGAAAAGATTATGAACATGATTCCCGTAAAATAAAATCAATGCTGAAGCGATAATGACTTCTTCAAAATAAGCATTAACTAAAAGAATGTGGTCTTTCATCGAATTTAGCGTATCGTCAAAGAAAGCTTCATTGAAATAATAATAGTCAACGGCACTATTGTGTTGCATCGTTGTTTTATATAACTCTTTAAAGTCTTTCAGTGTATTGAAATCATCTCCTACGATCACGGAAACGCCATTTTTTTCGGCTTGCTTGATTTTATTACGGCAGTTGTGCTCTAAATTGCGCTTCATTTCTTCAGGATCTGATAGATCCATATAAATGGTTTTTCTAACAGCTGATAGGTCACAATGCTGATCAAAGAATAAGTGATTGTCCATTAAAGGATGAAAACGGTCAAATTGGCTGATGATGTTTTTTTGATGGCAGTATTCTGTAAAATCTTCAAAAAAATCGGTTTTTAATTGTTCTAAATTGCCATCAGGTTCATTAACCTGAAACAGTGGACCTCCATAACCATAGACACTGCTAATATCAAAATAGAGATTCTCTTTGACTTTTCCTGCTAGCTTTTTATCTTTAGCGACATCCCGATACATAAAAGGGTAAGCCACTTTTCCATCATCAGATTGATAATAATAAAGAATCGGTTCGCCATCTCCGTTATTTTTAAAAGGAGTGAAATAATCGTAAGTAAAGTAAATGTCGGTTAAATCAAACGTATTTACAATCGTATTCCAATTTTTTTTATCAGTAATTTCTTTTAGTATCATCATGTAAATCCCACTCCTTTAAAATAAAAGATCGTCTTAAAACTGCCTTTTTCAGTTCACTCATTTGCTCTTTCTTGTTTTAGCTGGTTTAAAGCATGGATGATCACACTGTTTCCATAAATATTAACCATCGCTTTAGGCAGTTCTTCTACTTGCCACTGATTGACCCGATAATTATCGAAGTCTTCTAGATTTTCTTCTTCATTCTCTGAAATATCAGAACGTTTGATCACCTTAACGATCGTCAGAAATAATATTTTAAAATCAAATGAAAAAGAAACTTTTTCAATATACTCTATATCTAATGCGAAACGTTCTTCCCAATTTAAACTGTTTCTTCCATTTACTTGTGCCCATCCGCTTATGCCAGGATTAACGTTATGCCGCTGGATCTCTTTTTTTGTATAACAAGGCAAATAGTTTACTAATAATGGCCGCGGCCCGATAAAACTCATTTCGCCTCTTAAAATATTGATGAGTTGAGGCATTTCGTCTAAACTTAATTTCCGAATAATCAGTCCAATCGTTAATAGACGTTCTCTTTCTGTTAAGGGGTTTCCATTGCTATCCTTTTCTGCGCGCATGCTTCGAAGTTTATAAATCTTAAATTTTTTATTTTTTCTGCCGACCCTTTCTTGCAGGAAAAAAATCGGGCCAGTAGAATCTTCTATTTTTATGAGTATTCCGCATACCAGGATCAGGGGCCAAATTAAGAGCAGCAGCAACAAAGCAGCTAACTTATCAACCCCCATTTTGACTGTGAGATAATGGTTCATCTATCTTCTCCTCCTCACCATACTGCTGAAAGTGACTGTTAACTAGATGCTAGAACTGCTTTTGAGAGGTTTTTTTGTGGGGATTTACGAGGCTGTTTCCGAGGGTTCCGCTTAATGAAATAAAAGAGGCAATTCTTACTAACTTATGAGTCTGATAATCGATAAGCCGGGAAAAAAGAGGTTTCTTTGCATTGTTCTTTTAAATGATGGGCTTCCACTAATTGGTCATAAATTTCTTTATTGTGGATTTTTTTACCAATATGAAAAGGGTATATTCCGGTCTTAGCAAATTTCTTTTTGAACTTATAAATGCCGTCGTCTTCTTCATATCCACCGCCTAAAATATAATACTCTAATCCTTGTTCTTGAAGCCATTTTATCGATTGAATTTCCAAGTAAGCTGCAGGAGTTAAAGAGTAATACTCGCTTAAGGTCCCTCCAAGAAAACCATAAGCGTATTTTTTTCCATATAAATTTAAACTTGCAGAAATAACTTTTCCATCTAATAAAACATATGCATAGACGTAGTTTCCTTTTAAATTTTCGTTCATCTTTTCAAAAAATGCTTTATCAAAATAATAATAATCTGTTGCGTCATTACGGTTCATGGTTGCATAATACACCGTCAGAAATTCTTCTAAATAAGCGCCTTCTGTATCAAAAAGGACTTCCAAGTTATTTTTTTCACTTTTTTTAAAGTCCCGCTTTATGCTCTTATGGCAATCTTGCCACAGAGGTTTTTTTAGGTTTCGCGCAATGTTCATACCTACTAACATTGTCTCTCCGTAGTAATACTGCATAACATCGTTGTTTTCTAACAAATGAAATCGGATAAATTCACTAACGATATTGTTTTCTCTGCAATATTCACTGAAACTGTTAAAATATCCTGAAAGAAGTTTCTCTAAATTTTTCACATCAAATGTAACCGGACCTCCAAAACCATAAGGTGTCGTAATATCGTAATAATCTTTTTCTGATAGATTGACCGGGATTTTTCGTTTAATAAACAAGTTTTTTACTGTTCCATAATCACTATGGTATTTAAACGTTTGTACTTCGCCTTCTTCATGTTCTTCGTACAATTCTCCATATCTTTCTTGGAAATAGATATCTTTTTCTTGTTTAGAAGATTCATATTTAGTATCACTATCAACCGCTGAATAAAAATCCATTTATCTCCCTCTTCTCTTTTTGACGTTTACTGCTTCGTTATACTAAGTTATACGGATAGATTTAAATCATTTAAAGACTATTTCTATTGCAGCTGATCATAGATTTTTTCCATTTTCGTCAGTGAACGACGAATATCGAATCGTTTGGCAGCTGACACATTATTGATCCCCATCTGTTTTTTTAGTGGTATATCGTTCAGCAACGTTTGAATCGCCCCTGCAAAGCCCGCCACATCTGTTGGCTTGTTGTTAAAGCCTGTAACACCATTTACTGAATAATCGACAATGCCATGTACATTAGAAGTGATGATCGGCAATCCTGTTGACATTGCTTCAAGTGCCGCCAAACCTAGTCCTTCCCGTTTTGAAGGGAAAGCAAAAACGTCCGCGGCCTTACAAATTTCACCAATGTCTTCGCGAAAACCAAGCAATTTAACATTTTTTTCTAGCTGTAACTTTTTGGACAGCTCCATCAGATAGTTTGTCAAAGGCCCTTCTCCGCAAATAATAAAATAAATAGCTGGATTGTTTAATTGAGCGATCGCCCTAATAATGACTTCATGATTTTTATTTCGATTTATTTCACCAGCCGAAACAATTAAGAAAGCATCCGAAGGAATAGCCAGTTTTTTTCTTTCGCTTAGTTTATCAATCGTTAAGCCGCAAAACTTATGATAATCGAAACCAATACCAGGAATATATTCCGTTTTTTTGGCTTTCAAATTTTCCTTAGCCCGTTGGTAATCTTCTTCGTTGATCGTGATCAGAACATCGGTATACTTAGCCAAGTATTTTTCAATAGTGTAGTACAACAGCCAATTTTTTAAAGGGGCTCCCTTGTAAAAATGAAACCCATGAGTTGTATACAGAACCTTAACGGCCGTCATTTTTCTACAGGCAATTCTGACAACTGCTGAAGCTACTGGTGTATGAGTATGCACGACATCATAACGTTCAGATGAAATACATTTTTTTATTTTTTGATACGCTGCATAATTTTGTCTGCTTAAAGGAGACCGCTGAAAATCGATGTGGTGCACCTTACACTTTCGAATCGTTAACCGAGGGTCTATTTCATTATCTACATTACAAGCAATATCCACTTGGTGACCTTTATCTAATAAATAAAGGATATGAGGAACCATAAACCCATTGATGGTACTCGCTATTGTGGTGACATACAGTATCTTCATTTTTCATTTCCCCTTCAATATCATTCTAAAATGATGTGAACAAATGAATCATAAAACTGGAACAGATACATTCGCTTTTTTTTCTGAAAAAGCTTTCTTCAATGTGTCGATCACTCTTTCTTGTTCTTGCCAAGTCATATTAGAACCAGACGGTAAACAAATACCTGTAGCAAACAATTGGTCACAAACAGCCTCAGTTGCCTCGTTGTGCTTGTAAAACCGAACGTTTTTGTATACTGGTTGGAGATGAAGAGGTTTCCATAAATGCCGTGTCTCGATATTTGCTTCTTCCATTTTATTGATCAATTCAAGAGGTGTCATATTGAATTTTTTAAAATCCATCGTTAAAGTAGTCAGCCATCTATTGGATAATGTTCCTTCTAATTCCGGCATGAACGTCAACCCTTCTAAAGCAGACAGTTCATTAACGTACCGCTCAAAAATTTCTCTTCTTTTACTGACACGATCATCTAAGACTTCTAGTTGAGCTCTTCCGATTCCTGCTAAAATATTGCTCATTCGATAATTGTAGCCAATAACTGAATGTTGGTAGTGTTTTGCATGATCTCTTGCTTGAGTAGCTAAAAAGCGGGATCTTTCTAAAATAGCTTCATCATCACATACCAATGCGCCTCCGCCTGAGGTAGTAATAATTTTATTGCCGTTGAAAGAATAAATGCCGATTTTTCCTAACGTACCGCTCTTTCTCCCTTTGAATTCTGAACCGAGAGATTCTGCAGCGTCTTCTACGATCGGTACACCGTATTCATTTGAAACAGCCAATAATTCATCCATCTTTGCACTTTGCCCATATAAATTGACTACAATAATGGCTTTTGGCAGTCTATTTTCTTTTTTAGCATCTACTAACGCCCTTTCAAGCGCTTGGGGCGACATATTCCATGTATCAGGTTCTGAATCAATAAACGTTACATCAGCTCCTAAATAATCTATGGGTTCTGCACTAGCAACAAATGTAAAAGTTGAACAAAAAACCAGATCTCCTTTGGTTACATTTAAAATATCGAGAGCTAAATGTATGGCCGCTGTTCCTGAACTCGTCACTGAAGCACCTTTAACACCTGCATACGCAGCAAGACTTTTCTCAAATTGATCGACGTTAGGTCCTAGCGGTGCTATCCAATTTGTGCTAAAAGCTTCATTAATGTACTTTAATTCATTTCCTGACATATGCGGCGATGATAATAAGATTTTTTCCATCATTCTAATCCCATCCTTTTCATTCAATTAAATGAGAAAAGCTGAACAGATCATACAATTATGGAAGAAAAACAACGAAGTTTTTACATGAGGTCATGCAAGGAATCAAGTAGCGCAACCTAGCACGCAATAGTCCTTTATTTTTCTAAAAGGTTGACCTGTGAAGCTAAACATCACTATTGTGGTAGACCTTCTAAACAATTTAAATTCTTCTTACTAAAATAAACAATATACTTAAAAATGCTTGCGCTAAATAGGCCGTGAGGTACTGAAATAAATCAATGGAATACTGCTAAAATTAACGGTGGGTTTAGTTGCGTAAAAGGTGCTATCTGGAGGTACTGCTGAAGAGTCTTACTGAGGAATTTCTGTGGAGCTTTTAGTCTTAGACAGATTTATATGGAGAAAAACGTGTTTTTATTAATGCTATTGTTGCTTTTATTAAAGAGGGTTGGTATTAAATTAAAGAGGGTATTTTTTTTTAAGAGATATTCTCTAGAGGACTGCTTTGCTTTTCAGAGGTTCACATGCGGTAGTGCTATGTGAAAAAATGTAACGATGAGTAAATCTAGTGGTGGTGAAAATAATGCGGGAAAATACTCTAGAGAATATTCTCAAAGGGGT
Source organism: Carnobacterium sp. CS13 (assembly GCF_016653495.1). Lineage (NCBI taxonomy): Bacteria > Bacillati > Bacillota > Bacilli > Lactobacillales > Carnobacteriaceae > Carnobacterium > Carnobacterium sp. CS13. Next base: position 1,481,485 of record NZ_CP067364.1, read on the forward strand.
TAATAAGTGGATAAAGCAAAAAAACTTAAGATGGGTCTTTTAACTATTAGTTCTAACGGCCCATATGAAAAACAGACTACTGGTTTAAACGAGAATGGTAAAAAATTGAGGTTACATGGTGAATGAACCAAAGATGACTTGCTGAGGAAAAAAGAAGTCCAACTAAGAAGGGTGGAATTATCTGAATAGTTGTATTTCTTTTTTGTAGCCAAAGTATACCACTTGTTATCATGAAAGCGGTAGCTCTTTACAACCTCTGTTACCGTTTTGTAACTTAAGTGTGACAGAAAAATGTACAACTCTGTTAGAATCCTTCATTCTAATGGATTCAAGAATTGTACATTCTCCATATATTACTTACATTACAATTGTTTTGAATCTATTCACACCTTAATCAAAGTTTACTCGAAGTTAGTTTTAAGCTGCTTGTCGACACAATTCAGCACATTCTAAACAAACTTTGGCGCATTTTTGACAATGATCCATATCGTGTTTTTCGCATTCTTTGCCACAGGCTTGACAGATCGTTGCACATAAAGCGATCAAATCTGCAGCCATGGCGCTTTGACGACTTATAATAGTGGTAACAAAAGAGCAAATATCGGCACATTCGCGGTCCAAACGAATGCAGTCTACCATCATTTTCACATCGTCTTCTTCAAGGCAAGCATCGAAACATTCATTACAAACCTTTTGGCATTCAAATGTTTTTTCAGCCAGTCTTATAAACTTTTCTTCCATTAGGTTTCACCTCCTTAATTTAAACTCTTTACTTTTTTTAGTATAAAACAGTTAAACACAACTTACGAATAAAATGATTCTAAAATAAATGGTTGAAACAGTTAAAAGAAAAGGTTTACATTTTATTTAATATCGGTTACAATCAAATTGTTAATTCATTGGTATGAATTTTTATGATAGGAACTACAAATAATAGGAGGAATCACATGAAGTTTCCAGAGAGTTTTTTATTTGGAGCAGCATCAGCTTCTTATCAGGTTGAAGGTGCTTGGGATGAAGATGGAAAAGGTGTTTCAAACTGGGATGTCTTTTCAAAAATAGAAGGAAAAACGTATCAAGGCACCAACGGAGATGTTGCTGTCGATCACTACCATCGTTATAAAGAAGATATTGCTTTAATGGCTGAAATGGGGCTAGATTCTTATCGCTTTTCCATATCATGGCCTAGAATCTATCCCAATGGTGACGGAGAAGTCAACCCAAAAGGAATAGAATTCTATAATAATTTAATTGACGAATGCATCAAACACGACATCATCCCTTTTGTGACACTTTACCATTGGGATTTACCGCAAGAATTGGAAAAAAACGGCGGATGGACTTCTCAACGTACTTTAAAAGCTTTTGAACAATACGCGGATACGTGTTTCGCAGCTTTTGGTGACCGTGTCAAACACTGGATCACATTCAATGAAACGGTTGTGTTCGTCCGTCATGGCTATATTTTTGGAGCGCATCCCCCAGGTCTAATAAATGATTTCAAAAACTACTATCAAGTTTTGCACAATGTTTTCTTAACTCATGCTAAAGTTGTACTGAATTTTAAGAACTCAGGATACAAAGGAGATATCGGGATTACACATGTTTTTAGCCCAGCCTTTCCTGCCGATGATAAACAGTCTAGTAAAAAAGCAGCTGACCATGCTAACATGTTTGATACGTTCTTATATTATGATCCTATTTTAAAAGGCACTTATCCAGAATATGTATTAACTCACCTGAAACAAAAAGGCTATGATTTTGAGTTGTCTCATGAGGATCAAGAAATTCTATTAAAAGCGGCTCCATTAAACGATTTTATCGGAATCAATTATTATCAGCCTATGCGCGTTATTGCGAATGACTCAAGTGCCGCTAGAGAATTATCCAGAGAAGCCAGCACTGGCGGTGCAGGAGCTGTTTCTTACGACGGTGTTTACCAAACTGTTAAAGTACCTACTCTGTCATATACTAAATGGGGTTGGGAAATTTCACCTGAGGCTTTATTAGATGGACTCCATTTATTAAAAGAACAGTATGGAAATATACCTATTTATATTACTGAGAATGGTTTAGGAGATGAAGATCCGATCATTGATGGTGAGATCAAAGATACAGCTCGTATCGAATACATTGAAGAACACCTGAAGTTTGTGAAAAAAGGTGTTTCAGAAGGTCTCGATATCCAAGGATACTTTGCTTGGTCTGTTATTGACTTATTGAGTTGGTTAAATGGGTATAAAAAGCAATATGGTTTTATTTATGTGGATCATGCTGACCACTTAAATCGTAAGAAAAAAGATTCTTTTTATTGGTATCAAAATGTTATTGCGACACGTGGAGAAAATATTTAAGGCTGCATAAATTGAATTTGGAGGAAAAATCATGAACAAATTTAATGAATTTTTCAATAAAATGCTGGATCCGTTCTTAAAGTTTGTTAACACGAAAACCATGATGGCCATTAAAGATGGATTCTTATTAACGATGCCCATCACCCTTGTCGGTTCTCTCTTTCTTTTGATTGCCAACTTTCCTATTCCTAAATGGGATAGTTGGATGTCAAATATATTCGGCACTGACTGGTCTGCTCCGCTGAACCAAGTAGCTGGTTCAACGTTTGATATTCTAGCCGTAGTTGCTGTTTTGGGCATTTCTTACACATATGCTAAAAACGAAAAAGTCGACCCCATCAGTACTGCTCTCTTATCGTTAGTCTCTTTCCTGATTTTAACCGATTCTTTTGCAGTCACTGAAAGTGGTGAAACGATCGCTGGTGTCATTCCTAAGAGCTGGACAGGTGGAAATGGAATCATTACTGCTATTATAGTCGCTGTTATAGTCGCTAAAGTATTTGCGTTCTTTATTAAACGCGATATCCGAATCAAGATGCCGGATACAGTCCCTCCAGGCGTAGCCAATGCGTTTTCTGCTATGATACCAGGCGCTGTAGTGATGTTTGGCTCGATGGTTGTTTATACCTTAACCAGCAAGTTTGCCGGCGTCTCTTTAACCGAACTTATTTTCAAACTTTTACAAACACCTATTCAAAATGTTTCCGATACCTTACCTGGCGGACTGTTTATCACTTTCTTGATGTCTATTCTTTTCTGGGCTGGTATTCATGGACCTAATATTGTAATGGGAATCATGGGACCTATTTTAACTGCTAATGCACTAGATAACCAAGCAGTCATTGATTCTGGTCAACAACTGATAGTCGGCGAAAACACTAAGATCATGACGGTTCAGTTGATTGATGTGTTTGCTAAATTTGGCGGACAAGGCATTACGATTGGTTTACTGTTTGCCGCCTTAATGTTTGCCAAGTCAAAACGTTTAAAAGAAATTTCTAAAATTTCTATCGTTCCTAGTCTTTTTAACATTAACGAGCCGGTTATTTATGGATTGCCAATAGTCTTTAATCCAATTATGTTGATTCCCTTTATTCTTGTTCCGATAACCGCTGTTTTAATTACTTACGGAGCTATTATCATTGGTTTTATTCAACCCTTTACGGCAGTACAGGTTCCTTGGACCACACCTCCGCTAATATCTGGTTTTCTATTAAGCGGCTGGCAAGGATTGGTCGTTCAATTGGTTATTATTTTTGCCTCTGCTGGAATCTATTATCCTTTCTTAATAAAACAAGATAAACAATTTCTATTGGAAGAAGCTGAAATAGAAGCAACTGAAGAAACCGCTGATTCTCCATTAGACTTTGCAAATGAAAGCAACGTATAAATAATTTGGAAGGATTAAGCCGATCTGGTTTAATCCTTTTCCTTTCGTTATACTGAATAAAATACAGATAATAAAGCAATAAATACACTAATTATCGAAATGAGGACAATTAATGAGGAAATACAGAGTAGTAGCTGATCAGCTTTTAGACGAAATAGCTCAAGGAAAGTATAAAGATGAAGATCGTTTGCCAACTGAAGATAAATTAATGGCTGAACACAATGTCAGCCGAAATACACTGCGAAGTGCTATTGACGTATTGGTTGATAAAAGTATTCTTTATCGTGTGCAAGGGAGCGGGATTTATATTCGCAAACCAGTCTATCCTGATACGATTACCATTAATTCCATCAGAGGTTTTAAAGAAGAATTTAAAAACAAAGAAACACATTCTGAGGTCATCGAGCTGGAACAATTACCAGCAGATAAAGAGATAAGTCAAAAACTTCAGTGCGAAATAGGCACCCCAGTTTATTTTGTTCACCGGATGCGCTATATTGAAAACGAACCTTTTTCAATTGAATACAGTTATTTCAATAAAACCATTATCCCTTATCTAGGAAGAGAAATTGCTAATAACTCCATCTATAGCTATATTGAGAATGATTTAAACTTATCTATCGGCTTTGCTGACAAATACATTTCTGTTGAAAAATTATCTAAAATGGACAGCAGCCATCTTCAATTAAAAGAAGCTGATCCTTCTTTAGTTATTGAAGAAACCGTTTATCTTACGAATGGAACACTTTTTAATCATTCCAGAGTTATTCATAATTACAAACACGCTAAGTTTTTTGCATTAGCAAAAAATTGGTAATAAAAAACAAGTAAGAACCTTGAAATATAACTCTATCCTAGGGTTCTTGCTTGTTTTATTTTTTACTTAAGGTTCCTTCGTGTCTATAGCCTAATTTTAAAATTATAGGATACTTGGAAAGAAAAACAATAAATTAAAATCCTAATAGTTTCATACCAAAACAAAACCTGCTAAACGGTGCATGACGTTCTTGCACACTCTTTAGCAGGTTTTTATTTAATCTAATCTACTATTAGTTATCGCTTTTAATGAGTTCCAATGGAGAAGCAATTTTCGCTTCAACTTTTTTACCAGAGAAATGATCAAATGCTGCTTGCATTGCAAGTTTGCCCATTTCTGTTGGTTGTTGAGCAACTGTTGCGCTTAGCGTACCTGCTTCAATTGCAGCTAATCCGTCTTCTGTTCCATCAAAGCCCACTACTTGAATGTCTCCAGTTTTTCCTGCAGCTTCAATGGCTTCAATCGCACCTAGTGCCATTTCATCATTTTGAGCAAAAATAGCTTCGATTTCTGGATTTGATTGAAGCATATTTTCCATAACCGTCAAGCCTTCTGCGCGGTCAAAGTTGGCTGTTTGTTGATCCACTAAGTCTAAATTATCTTTTGCATAATCATTGAAACCTTTTCCACGTTCTCTTGTTGCAGAAGCGCCAGGTATTCCTTCTAATTCAGCAACTTTTGCTTTTGAACCTGAAATTTCTTCAATATATTGGGCAGCCATTTTTCCGCCTTCTACGTTATCCGAAGCCACTAACGTTACTACTTGACCGCCATCACTTGAACGGTCAATGGCAATTACCGGAATACCGGCACTGTTTGCAGCTTCAACAGCTGGAGTGATTGCAGATGAGTCAACAGGATTGATCAATAAAATATCGACCCCTTGTTGAATCAAATCATCTACGTCATTGCTTTGTTTTGACGTGTCATCTTGTGCGTCCAATACTTTTACTTCAGAACCTTCATCACCAGCCAAATCAGTAATTCCTTCTTTAACTGAAATAAAGAATGGGTTATTCAGTGTCGATAGCGATACACCTACGACTAAATCTGATGATTCTTTTTCTTCCACTGCACCAGAATCCGTGTTTTCTCCTTCTAACGTTGCGCTGCCACATCCTCCTAAAAATAATAAAGCTGCTGCTGTCAATCCAATTAATTTCTTCATTTGTGTTTCCTCCTATTGGTTTATTTTTTTCTGTCTAATAAAACTGCGATGATGATGACGATACCTTTGACGATTTGTTGATAAAAACTAGATACACCTAATAAATTCAATCCATTGTTCAAGGTTCCCATGATCAAGGCCCCGATCAACGTCCCAACTATTCTTCCACGACCGCCAGAAAGACTGGTTCCGCCTAAGACAACCGAAGCGATCGCATCCATTTCATACGATTGTCCTGCAGTTGGCTGTGCTGAATTTAATCTAGATGTGATGATGATTCCAGCAATCGACGCCATCATACCTGAGATAGCATAAATAGCTATTTTGATTCGATCGCTTTTTATTCCAGCGATAAATGCTGCTTTTTCATTCCCTCCTATCGCAAATGTTTTTCTACCAAAGGTCATTTTGTGTAATAGAATATACAAAATGATGAAACAGATGGCCATTAAAATGACCGGAAATGGAATACCGAATAAATAACCGCGTCCGACAAATTTAAAGATGAAACTATCGCCAATCCCTGTGATTGGGTTTCCATCTGTGAAAACTAAGGTCGCCCCTCGGAAAATCGTCATTGTTGCTAATGTTGCAATAAATGGAGCCATTTTCCCTTTCGTGATCAGCAATCCATTAAACCCGCCTAACAAGCCGCCAACGACAACCGCTAATACCATGGCCAAAAATGGATCTAAGCCAGCAACGATACTGCCTGCCATCAAAGCACTGCTTAAAGCTAGTGTTGATCCAACGGACAAATCGATTCCGCCTGTTAAGATGACAAACGTCATCCCGAAAGCGATCAAGGCATTTGTTGAAACTTGTCTTAATAGGTTAAGCAAGTTGTTCGGAGACACAAAACCAGGGTTGAGAATTGTTACAAAAACGATCAAAACGATTAAGGCTAATAGTGGTCCTAGTTTTCCAATGATGTCTTTTTTCTGCATTTTTTGTTCTTCTAATTGAACCTTCTTTAAATCTGAACTCATATTAATACCCTCCTGTTGCAAGACTCATAATTTTTTCTTCTGTTGCTTCTGATTTTCCAAGCTCGCCCGCAATGGTTCCTTCATGAACGACAATGATTCGGTCACTGACGCCTAAAACTTCGGGTAAGTCACTGGAAACCATGATAATCGCTACACCTCGATCAGCTAACTCATTCATCAATTGATAGATTTCGCGTTTAGCTCCAACGTCCACTCCTCGGGTTGGTTCATCTAAGATAAGCACTTTTGAACCGATTCCGATCCATTTTGCTAAAACGACTTTTTGCTGGTTTCCTCCTGATAAATTGGAGACAGCTAACTCGGCGCTTTGTGCTTTAACATTTAAGCGTTTCATTAACAACTGAACAAAGTCTTTTTCTGCCGTTGTATCGATCAATCCTCTTTTTTTAAATCCATCAATGGAAGGCAATGAAATATTCTCTTTAATAGAATAATCTAAAATCAACCCTTCATCTTTTCGATTTTCAGTTAAAAACCCAATACCTTTTTCAATGGCATTATTAGGATTTTTGATTTTAATGGTTTCATTCTCAAAAACGATATCGCCGCTGTCCAAAGTATCGATACCGAAAATAGCGCGCATAATTTCTGTCCGGCCTGAGCCCATCAACCCTGAAAAGCCAACAATCTCGCCCGCACGAACAGTGAAAGAAATGTTTTCGAAGATACCTTTTTTCGATAAGTGTTGAGTTTCAAAAATAACTTCGCCAATTTTTGACGTTTTTTCAGGATAATAATCTTCAAGGTCTCTTCCAACCATTTTCCTAACAACTTCATCAACCGTTGTATCTTTTGTCATAGTCGTATCGATGGATACCCCATCTCGCATGACCGTGATGCGGTCACTGATTTTAAATATTTCTTCCATTCTATGAGAGATGTAAATGATCGCAACACCTTTTTGTTTTAGATTCATAATGATCTTGAACAACGTTTCAATTTCTCTTTCAGTCAATGCCGCTGTCGGCTCATCCATGATCAATACTTGAGCGTTTGTCATTAAGGCTTTAGCGATTTCAATCATTTGCTGTTGGCCGACTGACAAGGTTTGAACTTCTAAGTGCAAATCCAATTGGATACCTAAGTCCTCGAAAACAGCTTTTGCCTTTTTTTCCATTTCTTTGGTGTTTAACCAGCCCAGTTTGTTTTTGATTTCTTTGCCGATAAACAAATTTTCAACTACCGTCATCTGAGGCCAAATGTTCATTTCTTGATGGATAAAACTGACTCCGTGTTCTTCGGCTTCTTTGGGGTTTTGATAGACTGTCTCGGTTCCATCAATGATGATTTCACCAGAATCGTATGCATGTAATCCGGTTAAAATATTCATTAATGTTGATTTACCAGCCCCGTTTTCTCCCATCAATGCGTGTATTTCTCCGCCATTAAGGTCAATGTCTACCCCTCTAAGAACAGAATTTGTTCCAAAGCTTTTTGTAACGGCTTTCATTTTAACTTCCATTGATCTGACCTCCTAAAATAGCACTCCTGATTGTAGAATAATATTGGAATATGGAGTAGCTTCTCCAGTTCTAATAATAGCTTTAGCATTTTTTGATAAATTTTTAAATTCTTCATGGCTGACATAGTTGAATGTTTGTGTCGGAAGTTTTTGTTGGATTTGTTCTAATTGTTTTGGATTGCCTGCTTTTATTTCGTCGGCTAGCATTACTTCTTCGATGACCATTTCTTCCACTAGCAAATCCAGTACTTTCTGAAAAGCAGGATCATTTAAAGCTAAAGCCAAATCAATCTTTTTTACTCCATCCGGAATCGGTAAACCAGCATCAGCAATAATAATTTGATCCGTATGACCTAAATCAGCTAAAACCTTATCTATCTCACTATTTAAGATTCCATTCTTTTTCATAAAAAGCACTTCCTTTCATTTCTTCTAAAGTTGGCATGCCGCCTTGTGCACCAAACGTTTGGATCGACAAAGCTGCTGCCAAATTTCCAAAACGGATACTAGATTCCATATCAAGTCCAGATGTCAACGCTACTCCGAAAGCTCCATTAAAGGTATCGCCTGCTCCTGTTGTATCAACAGGTTGAACAAGATAAGAAGGAATCTGTACTTCTTTTGATCCATCATTAAAGTACACCCCTTTTGATCCCATCGTGACGATCAATTTATTAGGGTGTTTTTTCAATCCTTCAGAAATGCTTAACTGCGGAAACAAAACGTTGTATTCTGATTCATTAGGAGTTAAAAAAGTTACCTTTTCAATCGTTTCTTGCTTGATTTGCTTAGCTGGTGCAGGATTATAAATGGTTTGGATGCCTTTTTGAAAACAAATATCAATTAGACTTTCAATTATTTCTAACGGCGTTTCATTTTGAAGAATCACAACATCACTTTCTTCAATCGTTCTTGATGCGCTTATTACTTGTTCATGTGTAATCGCATCATTTGCCCCAGGAATATAAACGATGCTATTGTCACCGTCGACTACAGTGATATGCGCTGAACCAGAAGGCAAACCTGTAACCGATTCCACATTATCCGTGTTTATTTGATTATTTTTTAAATTTGCAATGATCTCTTGTCCAAATAAATCTGTCCCAACTGTTCCTATCATACTGACTCGGCTTCCCAAACGAGCCGCCGCTACGGCTTGATTCGCCCCTTTTCCGCCAAAGGTTGTTTTGAAATCCTTGCCGGTGATCGTTTCACCGATTTCAGGTCTTTTATCAGCACTTACGACAAAATCAGTTGATAAACTTCCTACTACTGTAATTTTACTCATCTTTATCCTTCTTTCTCAACGATTCTCTAATTTCAAGCGTTACAGGTAACTGAACGTTTTTTTCTTTAATCGGTTTTCCTTCTATGCGAGCACAGAGTATCTCAGCGCCTTTGTAACCAATTTGATAAGCTGGTTGAGCGATGGTCGATAAACTAGGATACATCAGTTTACTGTAAGGATTGTCATCGTATCCTACTATTTGCAGTTCCTCAGGGATTTTGATCCCCTTTCTGATCGCTTCCCGCATAACGGCTAACGCATGGATATCATTCGAAGCGATAATGCTGTTCGCTTTTGGAAATTTTTCTAATAAATGAACGGCAGCTTTTTCTGCCGAATCAAATTGAAACGATTCTGTTTCAAATAAGTGGTAGTTTATATTGTTTTCTTCTAGAACTTTGATGCTGCCTGCTGAGCGGACTAAGGACTTTGAAATGTCTCGTGGACCAACCATCACGATCACTTCACCCGGATTTCTTTCAACAACAGCTTGTGCAGCCAAACTTCCTCCCTGATAATCATCTGAATAAACAGAATATTCTTTGTTTGAAGCAACTCTATCCAGCATAACAAAAGGCATACCTTTCATATTACGAAAGCCGCCTTCTACCGCGGATAAGACACCGGCTACATTGTTTTGAGAAAAAGTCCGTATGTATTCATTTTCTTTATCTGAGCTTTCTTGAACATTGCCTAAAATTAAGTTATACCCCATTTGATTCATTTTATCCTCTATTCCTTTAGCCACTAATGGAAAGAACGGGTTGGAGATATCTGGCAAAAGAAAACCGATTAATTTAGATTTTTTTTGATAAAGCGAGCGGGCTACTTCATTAGGATAAAAATCTAATTCTTTAATTGCCGTTTCAACTTTCAATCGGCTTTTTTCACTGACATAACCGCTTTTATTCAAAGCTCTTGAAACCGTCGCGACGGACACACCCGCTAAGCTTGCAACATCTTTAATGGTTTTCATCCTGTTCACCTCACTGCTGTTTAGTATGTGTAACCGATTACACATTTATAATATCACCTCACCCAAGAATTTGCAACCGTTATCATCAATAAAATAAAAATAATTGCTATATTCTAATGATCTATAGCTAATTCTCTCGTTTTCAGACTGGATCTTCCTTATAACATAACTTAAACACAAAATAAGTAATTGCTTTTAACCAACTATTTTTATAGTTATTAATTTTTTCTGCACAAAAAACGCTTTTGCCCTTGCATTATATTAAAAATATATTAGAATAGTAGTTCAGTGATTAAAATAAAATGATAAAGGTGGTTTTGATATGTCGCAAGCAATTTTTTTAGAAACACTATATGGAGCTTACAAGAACGTTGCAGTACTGGAAAAATCCGTTTTTCCAGCAGATATTGATTTGGAGGAGGCATATCGAATTCAACACGCCTTCACTAAAGCAAAAAAAGAAAATAACGAAACATTGAAAGGTTATAAAATCAGTATGACCAGTCTTGAAACACAAGCTTTATTCGGTGCTAAAGAACCATTGTATGGACAAATGACGGATAAACAAATTTCTGGTACCGTTTCGCTTAGTGAGCAAATGATGAACCCTTTAGTTGAATTGGAATTGGTCTTTGTTGTTAAAGAACCATTGACAGCTAAATCCACTGAAGAAGAAATTATTGCAAAAACTCAGGTGGCTCCTGGTTTGGAAGTACCTGATTCTCGTTTTGAAGACTGGTTTCCTAAAATGCCCAAAGAACAAGTTTGCGCTGACGGAGCTGTTGGCGGGAAAGTTGTTTTTGGAGCAGCAAAAGATTATACTTATGCAGATTTAGACGCTATCAATGGAAAATTGATTTTGAATGGTGAAGTCCTTGATCAAGGCTCCTCTTCTATTGTTATGGACCCTCCCGTTAAAGCGATAAAGTGGTTATTAGAAAAATTAGGACAACATGACTTGACCCTTGAACCAGGTATGTTTGTTTCTTCTGGTACATTCGTCCTGCCGAAACCGCTAGAAGTTGGACAATATACTGGCGAATTTGAAGGTGTAGGAAATGTTCAGCTTACGGTGAATGCTTAGATTACGATTCTTAATAATATAAGTTAAAAAAAGATCCTCCTAAGTCTGGCATCTGCCAGCTTTAGGAGGATCTTTTTAGGTAATAAGCTTGATTTTTTGTTCAGAAGTCTTCTTGTCTGTCATTCTTGTATCCATAAAGTGTTAACAATTTCATAAGGTTTAGCTGTCTCTTCTACCGTTCCTTCAATGACTTCTTCTAATAAGTTGCATTTTTTCGAAGCATAATTTTCTATTGTCAAGACAGCGTCTGTTTCTTTATGGGTTAAGTTGTACATCCGTGTAATGATTTCATCGCTATGCTCTTTGCGTTTGAAAGCAGTCAGTGCCATATTTTGTCCTTTCAATTCAGCATATTGATGATTAGGCGACCACTTTCCATCATGAACCGTCGTTTGGTAAGTACTAAAAGGAATTTGATAGTTGAATGCTTCATGGAACGTTCTGGTCGCCTCTTCTTTTCCATGAAAAGATAATGCGTACAGCATAGATTTTTCTCCCAAGCATTGCGCTTCTGGTGTAGCAAAATATCCCCAATCTCCTAACTCTCCAACAGCTCTCAACAATGTGACAGCAATGGTTTGTTGATTTTGTTCTTCAATGATTTCATATTCGTTCAACCCGATCCCAGCTGCTGTTACACCGTGTTCAGCGTCTTGGACATTCACAAAAGCATGGGTATGCTGTGGGTTGGAAGGATTGATCCATGCCGGATCAACGGTATTTGGCCGTTCAACAACTTCAAAGATGCTGTCTGCATAATGAACATCAGATTGAATGCCTGTCGGGAATAACACACGCAAACGGTGGTCTTTATGCTGGTTATCAAAAGTTGTTTCGAACTTGACTTGCTGGCTATGGCGTTCTAAACGTACTTTTGTTTTTAATGTTAATGTTTTACAAGTTTTAGAGCGCCCTGCTTGACGATTTCGCATCTCAATAACGGCTTTTTGTTCTTCTTCCAATTGTTCATCCGCTGAGATCGGCACTTCTAGATGATGCGTGATCTCAATTTCGCCAAAACCGACAGTATCTTCAATAATATTGATTTCTGCAGCTGTTCCTTTTGAGTAGATAGCTTGGTCATTCAAAGGCTGTCTGAAAATATATTCATTTCCTATATCGCCTACATCTTCAAAGTTCAACAACTCTGCATATGTTCGATTAGTTGATTTATTCAAAACAGCCAATGTTCCGTCTTTTTGGACATCGATTTTCAAATAGCTGTTTTCCAACGTTGCGCCGTTGTTTGAAACCAGGCTCGCCTCCGTTGCCGTGACCACCACGTCTTGTTCATCAGCTTCCACTAATATAAAGCTGTTCCAAGACAATCCTTTCATCGACTCAATCGGCAATCTAACCTCCACATAACGAGCCATAAATGGCTGACGGAACTTGTCTTTTGGCAAGTCATACCCGAATTCTGTTCCACCTTCTGTCACGATTGCAGAAATTGTTTCGCCATCTACAGTTTTCACTACAAAGGATGGGTATTCTTTTTCTTTGAGTACTTTGTACAATTGGTCAGGTACACCGGCTGAAAACGGCAAACGTTCAATTTCGATCCGTACTTCAGCTACGCCGATTTTTTCTGAACCGCTCGTATTGAAAACAACAAACGGGAAACCATCCATGTTTTTAAAACTTGTGGTATCAATGGAGCGCACTAAGTGTAATGCAGCTTCATCCGCTACATAACGGCCCACTTCATTGGCTTTCTCGAAACGTGTGACCATTTCGCGGTGGACTTCATCGACACTGCAGCCGCAGATACTGTCATGCGGGTGGTTTTGCATCAATGTTTTCCAAGCATACCGCAGCATATCATGCGGGTATTCTTCCGCTGTCTCATACGCCATCGTCGCCAAAGGTTCTGCAATGCTTTCAAGCAAACGAGAAACACGAGTATTCCATTGTTTCAAATATACGCGAGTTGATGCTGTGTTGGCTAATGTGTACCAGCCGTCTGTTTCTTGAGAGGTCAATTCTCCTGAAACTGTATTCAAGTTTTCTGGCAAGTCTTGTTTTAAAGCGGTTAAATATTCTTCAAAACTTGCATGCACGAATTCGATATCCGGGTAAAGTTCATTAGCGACTTGAATGGCAGTCGATAAATCTTTTTGAACTGGCTGATGATCGCAGCCGTTCATCATCAATACATGATCAGTCGAAGTATACAGTCCTGCATCAGCTAATTTGGTTTCCCAAAATACTTGAGCTTCCGCTTTTTCTGTTGGAATTTCATTTCCGTTACTGTACCAATTGGCAAACAACAGGCCTAAAATTTTCGATTCATCTGGCCCTTTCCACCACATTTCTGAAAATTGCGAAGCGTATTTGTCATCATTGACCACCACATTATTGAATCCCGTCGGCTTGACACCGCGTCCGAAAGCAGCCACATCGAAACCAGCTTGTTCCATCATTTGCGGTGTTTGGCCTGCGTTGCCGAATGTATCAGGAAAGTAGCCTAATTTAACGGGTGCTCCCCATTGTTTGCTTTCGTCCATTCCGACAATAATATTGCGGACGTTTGATTCGCTGCTTGTTAAGAAAGCATCTTGTAAAATATAAAACGGTCCAATTTTTAGTTTCCCATTTTTAATATGTTTTTGAATCAGTTCTTTTTTATGTGGCCGAACTTGCAAGTAATCATCGATCATGATCGTTTGCCCGTCTAAATGGAAACTTTTAAACTCTGGATCCGTTTCAAACAGCTCCAGAACATCATCCATCAATTCTACTAAACGCATATGGTGCTGTTCGTATGGCAAATACCATTCACGGTCCCAATGACTGTGAGATAAAATATAAACTTTCTTTTTCATGATTAGCTCCTTTTGTTTCATTAATCTATTGCATTGTTTTCAATAACCGTTCTCATCCAAAAACTGCTTTTTTTAGGTGTTCGTTTAAAGTCGTTCTCAATATCGACACGGTAAAAACCATAACGATTGCGGTAGCCGTTCAGCCAAGACCAGCAGTCCACAAAGGTCCACATATGGTAACCGAAACAATGGCTGCCTTGTTCGACTGCTTTGTGCAGTTCAGCTAAGTGATCTTGAACAAACTCAATTCTGTAGTCATCTTGAATAACGCCATCTTCATCCACGAAGCGCTCTTCTTCTGCTACGCCCATACCGTTTTCAGATACGTACCACGGGATATTCTTGTAATCATTTTTTATCCGCATAGCAATGTCGTAAAGCGCTTCAGGATAGATTTCCCAGCCGCGGTAAGGATTTATTTTTTTCTCCGGCCAGTCATACTCTGCATATAAATCGCTTGGCATCTTTGCAGGAACAGCAGGCTGATTCACTGCTTGTACGCGTTTAGGCTGATAATAATTGACACCTAAGAAATCAATGGTTGTTTGAGCCAGCTTTTCTTTGTCGCCTGTTTCAGTAGCTGGCAGCAAGTTATTTTCTTTTAATAATTGAACCAATTCAGTTGGAAAATGTCCTAAAACAACAGGATCGAGAAAACTCTTCACGTTTAACGCATCAGCCATATCTTTGGCTTTAATATCTTCAGGTGCATCACTTTTACTGTAGACCGGTGTTAAGTTTAAAATAATGCCGATTTCTCCGGTATGTTTACCTCTTCTAAATTCTTCAACAGCTTGAGTATGTGCCATCAAGGTATGGTAACCTACTTGAACAGCACGTTTAAAATCAACGACTGCTGGATAATGAAATTCAAACAAGTAGCCGCATTCAACATGAACAATGGGTTCGTTAAACGTTGTCCATCGATGCACTAAATCGCCGAATTGTTCAAAGGCAACCTTAGCATAATATCCGAAGTTTTCTACCGATTCCCGGCTTTCCCAGCCGCCTTTTTCCATCAGCCACCATGGCATATCGAAGTGAAACAAGTTGATGATTGGTTCAACACCTTTTTCAATCAAGCTGACAAAGTAATTACGATAAAAATCTACCGCTTGTTGATTGAGAGTTTTTCCATCTGGCAATAAGCGAGCCCATGAAATCGAAGTCCGATAAGAATTTAAACTCATATCTTCCATCAATTGGACGTCTTCAGCGTACTGCTGGTAAACGTTTGACGTGTCTTTCGGCCCAACACCCTTATCGAATTTTTCAGGATTCATTTCAAACCATTTATCCCATGTTGTCGGAGCTTTTCCGTCAATCAATGCTGCCCCTTCTGTTTGCGGAGCAGATGCTGCTGCTCCCCATAAAAAACCGTCTGGAAATTTTTTCACGTTGTTTGCCGCCTTTCTTACTTTTTAATCCGTAAGTCATAATAATCTAATACTAATTCGCAAAACATCATATTTGCCCAAGAGAACCATTCTCTCGTATAATTATTCGGGTTATCAACATCGAAGCCTTCGTGCATCAAATTTGTTCCTGCGTCATTTTCAACCAACAAGTCTAAGATGCGTTTCTTCTCACTTTTATCAGAAGTGGTCAAACCTTCCATTGCTAGAGCAATCGGCCAAACATAATTTTCAGGCGTATGCGAACTTCCGATACCTTTAGCATATTTCCCTTCATAAAAATAAGGATTTTCTTTGCTTAAAATTGTTTCGCGTGTTGCCAAGTAAACGTCGTCGTCTTCTGCACAGTAGCCTAGGTAAGGAGCTGCCAACAAGCTGGGAACGTTTGAATCATCCATAATAGAGTAATTCCCTAACCCATCGACTTCATATGCGTAAACTGTTTCGCCTGCTGCGTTTTTTACTTTAGCAAATTTCTCAATACCGGATTGGATCTCTTCACGCAATTCTGTAACTTCATCAACTATAGATGGTTCTTTGACTATCTCGGTATAAATTTCTTTTAAATAATCTAACACAACGACTGCAAACATATTTGAAGGCACTAAATAATTGTAGATACAGCGGTCATCACTTGGTCTAAAACCTGACCATGTCATTCCTGTTACTCCGATCGGCGAGCCTTTACCGTCGTTTACTAATGTATCTTCTTCTCTCCAAGTATCGCGTTCAAAGTTGTATGGAGAGTTTTCGTGATTTTGTTCTACTTTCCAAAGTGCTAAAATTTTCTTTACTGCTTCTTTAAATGTTTCGTTAAATTGGTCAGTTCTGCCGGTTTCTTTGTACAGCAAGTAGCTTAATTGAACCGGATAACACAATGAGTCGATCTCGTATTTGCGTTCCCAAATCCATGGATTCATTTCAGTATGATCATCTTGGTGTCCAGCACTATTGGCTTCTTCATTAAAAGCGTTTGCATAAGGGTCCAAGTTAACATACTGCAATTGCTTTTCAACTACTCCTGCAATCATATCAGAAATGTCTTTATCTTCTTTTGCTACCAGCAAGTAAGGGCGAACTTGTGCTGTTGAGTCTCTTAACCACATTGCCGGAATGTCGCCTGTCAGTAAAAACGTTGTTCCATCTGCTTGTTTTTTAACGGTTGTCAATAAGGTATTAGAGAATGAAGCATTAAAATTTTCAGCCCATCTTGGATTTTCTTTTGATTTTTCAGTAACTTTATTCATTAATATTTGAATTGATTGAGGTATCTCTTTATAAGCCATTTCGTCTCTCCATTCTTGAATTTGTATTATCTTTTATTACTTGTATTATAGAATATGATTTTTTAAATAACTACAAAACATAGGTTTCTCTCTATTTTATATAGAAAATACTAAAATTTGTTGTATTCCCAAAATGAAATGGTATATTTTGTATAAATAGTTATACCATTTGGAGGCTAAATAGTTTGAAAAAAGAACCCCTTTATAAAGTCATTTACGACTCTTTAAAAACGAAAATTTTAAATGGTACGTTTCCTTTTAACAGCCAGCTGCCGACAGAAAAAGAATTATCTGACCAGTACAAGGTAAGTCGCATTACCAGCAAACGAGCTTTAAATGATCTAGCTGAAGAAGGTTATATCAAACGTATTTCAGGCAAAGGAAGTTTTGTCATTCTTGAGAAACAGCCTCTTGCAAAAACATTTAATATCACTTTATTGCTGCCCTTTTTTAAAAATGCTGGATTAGAGCAATATGTACAAGGCATTTCAGATTGTTTGAAGTCTACTCCATTTCAATTAACTATTCATTACACACAAGAAGATCCTCTTAAACAGCGCCAACTAATTCACTCTTTATCTAAAGAAACTTGCGATGGTTTGATTCTTTATCCTGATTTCCCTTCAACTTTAGTTGATCTTGTTTATAACCTGTACTTAGATGATCTCCCCATTGTTTTGTTAGATAAAGAATTGGTTGGCTTGCCGGTTCCCGTTATTTCTTCAGCAAATTTTCAAGGTGGTTATGAAGCAACTGTGTATGCTATTCGACAAGGCCACAAAAAGATATTATTTTTTTCATTAGCTTCGCTTCTCGAAAATACGGCTGTTAAAAATCGTTACTTAGGCTATCTTAAAGCACTTCATGAGTACAATATCAAATTAGATATAGGTCCATACCTGAACGATCGTCCGCTTACAATGGATCAAAATCAATTGATTCAATCTTTTCTGGAAACAACAAAAAAACAAGGCTATACCTGCATCTTTGTTGAACATGATGTCTTAGCGATGGAACTGATTTCGACTGCTGCTAATATGGGCTGGGATATTCCAACCGATATGTCTTTTATCGGATTCGATGATATTTCTCTGGCTCGCATGATCACTCCTAAGCTAACTACTGTAAAACAAGACTTTTATCAAATCGGATATACTGCAACGGAGATTTTATTGTCAATGATCGCCGATTCTGCTAAAAAAGATACTCTCCGCTCAATTGAAGTTTCTGCCAAATTAAGGGTTCGAGAATCTGTCCAGACTAAATACGAAGCGAAAAGGGACTGAACTTAAGCGTCAGCCCCTTTTTTATTTCTATCCTATTGAATTTGATCCCTGAATTCTCTTGGTGATTGTCCTACTAAGTTTTTGAAGTTTTTGTAAAAATAGCCTTGGTTTTGATAACCAATTCGGCTTGCTATATCATTAACCGGTTCTTTTGAACGCAGCAATAACTCTTTTGCTAAATTGATTCGATAGTGATTTAAATACTTGGAAAAGCTCTTGCCCGTTTCTTTTTTAAAGACCTGTCCTAAATACATAACATTTACATGAAGGATTTTTGCAATACCTTTTAAATTTAAATCCTCCATATACTCCGTTTGCACAATTTCAATCGTTTGTTTGGTCAAGTCACTGTAAAGTAATTGTTTTTTTAATTCATCCAAAGGCAGTAAATCAGTTTCCATTACCATTGCTAATTCATTAAATGTTTCTGAATCAAAGATAGCTTTTGTTTTCTTTAAAAACTTATCACTCTCAATAGCATCAAACTGCAAATAAATATTAACTAAAACTAAATACATCAAACGTTTAATATTTTCTGCATTCATTTGGCCATCTATTAGTTGATTGACAAACAAACTAACTTCTTTAGAGATACGTTGGATGTTTTTAGAAAAAATCCCCTCATTTAGATTGGTCACCAACCCAGATAAAGTCAAATCGGTCATAGTATTTTCTTTATACTTATTAAAAACAAGTTGCTTTCCATAAAAATCAGCATGGTCTTTTGCTTTCAATGCATATTTGTAACTTTTATAAACTTTTCCTGGTTCTTTAATACATGTCCCAATAAAGAATAAACAATTGTTTTTCAACTTTTCACTTAACTGATTTAATTCTAGCTCCATCATTTTGCTATCTTGCCCTGCTAAAATGATGACTTTTTCTGTTTCGTTTAAAGAAAAATAGAGAGAGATATTTAGCTCACGGCAAGTTTCTTTAAAACTAGTTTCCCAATTCCCTCTTTGTCTACTTCGTACAATCACAACAGTAAATGATGGGTCTTCAGGCACCTTAAATAAATAATTTTCAACTAATTGATCAAACTGGTCTTTCCTCAGTTCGTTTCTTATCCATCTGCCTAGCAAACCTTCAAAAATAGCTTGATCTGCTTGATTGTAAAGTTTTTCCTGTTCAAATTCTTTCAATATATTTTCAAGTGAATGATACAGTTCTTCTTTATCGATTGGCTTCAACAAATAGTTAGAAGCTCCTAGACGCATCCCGTTTTTAACGTATTCAAATTCCTGATAGCCTGAAAGAATAATAAACTTAAATGGTTGAGCTGTTTTTTGAGCTTCTTGAATAAAATCAATTCCAGATAAAACGGGCATTGTAACATCGGTCAAGATAATATCGACTGGGTGTTCCATAATATAATCTAGTGCTTTTTTCCCATTTCTAGCCGTTTCTACTATCTCCATACCAAGGCTTTCCCAATCAATTAGTTTTTTTAAACCAGCTAAAATCATGTATTCATCATCTACTAATAGTACCTTATACACATTGCCTCATCCTTTTTTATTGATTTATCAGAATTCCATTATAATTGTTGTACCTCCGCCGGCAGTTTCTTTTATTTCCATTTTGAAACTCTCACCAAAGTAAAGTTTCATTCGGGTATACACATTCATGATTCCAACTGAACCAGGTTTAAACAATTCCGTTTCTTTGAAAGAATGGTTAATTTGTTCCATTTGACTTTTGGGAATACCTACGCCGTTATCAATAATAACTATTTTTGTTTTCCCATTTTCCTGATACGCTTTGACGCTGATAGCATTTTCTATTTTCGTAAAGTCAATTCCATGTGCAAAATAATTTTCTACCAGCGGTTGAATAGCAAATTTAGGAATCATCACTTCTTTGACATCATCACAAACCTTAAATAAATAAGCAAATTGGTCAGGATATCGCATTTGGTAAAGGTAAATGTATTTTTCACAAAACTTTAATTCATTTTCTACTGTCACTATTTTCTCGTGAGAAATATTATTTCTCAATAAAGTACCAAAATGGAAAACCACATCTGCCAGCTCATCAGCACCTTCACTAATAGCACTCATTCGGATATACTCTAAAGTATTATATAAAAAGTGAGGATTGATTTGAGACTGCAGAGCTCGCATATCAGCATCTTTTTGTTTGAGTTCTAGTTCATATATGTCTTTGATATAACGCTGCATACTGTCCAGCATATCATTTATGCCTTCTGCTATTTGTTTTGTTTCTGCTTTTTTATCTTGGGTATTGATTCGATTGCCGCTATCCCCATCAGCAACTTGATTGATTGAAATCAAAATATCCTCTACTTGAACCACATATTTCTTAAATAAATTAAAAAGAATCAGCAATAAGATAATATCGAATAGTAAACTGAATAAAAATAAACCAAAAGTACTTTTCAACGTGCTAATGACTATCTCCCTGCGCGGAATCAATGTATAAATTTGATGAGCATTTTTAGTCAGTGATTCAGTGATATAATACTCTTTCTCCAAATTTTTCAAATCAATTTTCGAATCCACCGCCATTTGATCAACTAATTTAGTTGATAATGTTGTATTATTTTTATTATTGCTTCCTTCATAAATCAATTGATTCGTATTGGAAAAAATAAACGTTTGAACCGTGTAGTTTGTATTTTGGTTCGTCAAAATTTGATTGAAATTTTCTTTTTCAAAATCCATATGTAAAGAACCGATTGGCTGCAATGTATTGCGGTTCATAAGAATTGTTGAGAAACGAATAGCATCTGTTATTGGTAGTTGCTTTACTTTCTCACCCATTAAGTTGCCAGTTTGTGAATAATAGATATCCGGATAATTTGTTAAGCTGATGCTAGCGGCTAAAAGCGAGCTCTCATTATAATAAAGACTTTCAATTGCTTTAGGCAGATAATAATAACTATCTGTCCGGTAATTCGTATCCAGCACTTCTGATAAATAATCAGCATAAGACAATTCAAAGTATTGGTGAATGTTAGTAATCTGCTCAGGTGTTGAGGTGAGGCTGACCGCAACTTCTTCAAGTTTCTCTTGATTTTTATTAACTAGAAATTCAATCCGTCCTGAAGCATTTTGAATACTTTGCAATGCTATTTTTTTATTATTTTCATGTAGCAATTGTCCTACTGCTATGCTGAAAATGGTAAAAAACAAAATCAATATAATCGAATACGTTTTTAACAAAGAGTAAATTTGATTGCTTTTCATTTTTGTTTTCATTGTCACTGCTCCTAAAATCAGGTCTTCTGCAAGTTAATCAACTAAGATATTTTGAAACATTCTTTTAGTGCTGGTACTGATAACTCCAGCTAATAACCCAGTTGAAATAAACAAAATCAAACCAGGGAATTTATAAGTTATTACACTAACTATTATCAAACCGAATATTAGCAAAAAACATTCTTTTGTCTTTGTAAAGAATTGGATGACCGATAATTTCAATGAATCGATCAAAGTAACCTCAAAAAATGTCAAAACAGCCAAATTGATAATGAATGACAATACTAATATAAATAGTACAAAAATCAAGACAAAATCGAGCACTAAAAAGAGCAAACCTTTTGTTTGAAGAGCAATAAATAAATTATATCCAATAATCAGAACGACCATCAGATAAAATAAAAGCAATTGATTGCCTTGTTTGAAGTTTTGTTTGAACTTTTCAAAAAGATTTTTCCATTTGATTTGATTAAAATCCCAGTTTGCTTCATCATGTTCTTCCACAATAGTCATCATTGCTGGTGTAACACCAAAAATCACTAGTCCGATAAAACTTAATCCCCAAAAATATAAACTTAATTTAATTAGGTAGTACACTTTGTTAAACGTTGTTTCAATTCCTTTTGAAATCACAAATCATTCCTCCAAATCATTTTGCCAATCTCTGTTAAAACAATCGCTTTCATTTTACACTACTTGAACCAAATAGAAAAGCTGAGCAATTTTGTCAGCTTACTCTATCCTATCTGTTCTGCTACTTAGTCGCTAGATAAGTCGATTCTTTAATGAAAAAGGTCGTTCTTCTTTGGTTATCTTTTTATACACAGGGGCTAACCCCAAATGCACGGTAAAACGTCCGCCGCTAAGCAAATCTGCATGAGTTAAGTACAACTTATTATATGGCACCTGGTTTTTATAAACTTCGGTCACAAAATTAGCCTGTGCTGTATTGTTTCTAGTTTCAATTTCCCATGTTTTACCATCAGGCAGATGAATGGTCACTTCATCAAAAAGTGGGATTCCTAAAACATACTCTCCACTGCCTGGGGTTACCGGATAGAAGCCCATGGAGCTAAATACAAACCAGCCTGACATACTGCCGTTATCTTCATCCCCAGGGAATCCTTCAAAACCGCTATTGAATAAACGAGTCATTAATTGTTTAACAACTACTTGAGTTGATGCTGGTTTCCCAACATAATTAAACAAATATGGGATATGAAAACTCGGCTGATTAGAAAGTGCTAATTGTCCGTAGTCGATGGCTGAAACTTCACTCATTTCATGGATTTCAAAACCATAACTGCCTACTTCGAATGAAGGCTGCGTGTTGCACAGCTCGGTCAACCGATTTAAAAAAGCTGTTTCACTTTCATAACCATCAATCAGATCTTGAATATTATGATACACACCAAAACTATTTTGCCAAGCGCTCCCTTCTGTATAATCAAAACCCCAGCGGTCAGCAGAAAAATCTTTTCTGAATTTCCCTTCAGTATCCTTCCCTCGCATAAATCCAGTTTCCTGGTCAAATAAGTTCCGATAATTTAAGGATGTTTTTTTAAACTGTTCTACTACCGGTTGCTGGTCGTTGAGCACTGCAGCAGTCTGACTAATACAAAAATCGCTGTACGCATAATCCAATGTTTGATTAACACTTTCTGATACATCTGTTGAAACATACCCTAGCCGATCGTATTCTTCAATTCCTAATCTACCGTATACAGAATTCCCACTCTTAACGGTAGCTGTTTTGATCATGGCATCTAAAAACTCTGCTGTTTCAGCTTCTGATAATAACCCTTTAACAGCTGCATCTGCAATGACTGCATCTACTAAAGTACCTGGCATCATCCCGCGTTCGTCAGGAGAAAGCCATTTAGGCAAGAAGCCGCTTTCGTTATAAGCCGTTAAAATTCCGGCTAATATTTCTTTGTACTCTTCCGGTGCTATGATAGAGTACAACGGATAAACTGTTTTATACGTATCCCAAAAACCATTATTCGTATACAAATATCCTGATTTCACTTCTTTTGCCGTTGTATCGTAATGCACCGGCAATCCTGCTTCGTTTAGTTCATAAAACTTTTGTGGAAATAAAAACATTCGGTACAGACACGTATAAAATGTTTTAACATATTCTTGATTTTCATGAGAAACGCTGATCCGCTCCAAATAATGTTCCCAACTTTTTTCAGCAGATCGCTTTTGTTCTTCAAATGAATCGGCTATCTCTCGTTCATAATTCAAATTAGCTTGTTTCAGGCTGATAAAAGATGTAGTTAAACTCGCATGGACTGTTTGGTGAGCAGCGTCTTCAAAATATAGAATCAGTTGTTTGCCCTTATCTGACTCAACAAGACCAGAAGTTTTCACATCGAATGCATAATCAAATCGAAACGTGAAATACATGCCAAAATCAGGATCATGACTGCCAGCAGCATAATTGACAAAACCAACGACGGTTTTTGTTTCCGGTTTTAACTTAAACCAGCTTTTTTCCCCAGGCATATGGAAAACAATTCCTGCTTGTTTTTCAGTCCGATAAGTAAGATCCAGGCGGCATCCTCGTTCGCTCGGAGTCAGCTCCGTCACAATATTATAGCGCAGTTGTTTGATCTTTAAATAATGCGGACTAAATACTGCTTCTTCAGGGCGATAAGAACTTTGATAAGAAGGAATATCATTTGAAATTTCGCTTCCTGCAATAGGTGTCATCAACAACGGGCAAAAATCTCCCATCCAAGGACTAGGTTGATGGGACAAACGAATACCTTGAAATACTCGGTGATACGGATTAAAAAACCAGCTATCTTCATTATTTGTTTGAACAGCATAATGATTCATTCCGAATGGCACACCTGTATAAGGCAGTGTGTTGCCATTAGAAAAATTACGGTCATTGTTCGTTCCTTGTCTTGTATCGATCAATTCTAACATAATAGACATTCTCCTAATTCGGTTATTTTCAAACTCATATAATCTGATTTTTAAAGAAAAAGAACACCTAAAAAGCAGGCGTTCTTTTCATAAAATCAGGGGTGAACTAATTATTTATTTGCATTGAATTCATCAAATTGTTTTTGAGCTTCTTCTTGAATTTTATCTAACCCGGCTTCTTTTAATTTTTCTAAATATTCTGGAACAACTTTTTTAGGATCAACACTACCTGTTTGTAATCCAGCGGTATATTGAGCTGCCACATTGTTCACGTTGGTGATTTCAGTTTTAACATTATCAGTCACAAAATTAAATCCAAGTAATGGAGATTCTTCCGCTTCTTCAATGGATTCGTCTCTGTGTTCAATTTGTTCATCGGTTACTTTTTCGTCAATGTAAAGAATCGCATTGTTTGCTAAATTCCAAGCTGACATATAGCCGCTCTTAGGATCAGAATAACCATCTAATAAACGAATACGTCCTTCTTCATCGGTTTTTTCCCAGTTTCTGCCTTCAACTCCATAGACTAAACCGTTTAATAATTCAGGGTCTGAGTTTAGCAAGTTTAAGACTTTCATAGATTCTTCTTTTTTCTTAGAATTGTTTGAGATAACAAAGTTCGCCATGCGTGCTTGTGCTACCGTTTTAGCTGCCTTACTGAACGGTCTTGAAGTTATTTCTTTTCCAGTAATTCGTTGCAGCAAGTAATCGCCGTAATCATAAGGTCCTTGAGTTTCTTGTCTGACGAACCAAGTGTCTTCATCTGTATTGTAAGCCGTTTGGCTAGTAGCTGCATCAGCGGGAACAAAGCCTTTTGTATAGTAATCATGCATTGTATCAAGTAATGGCAATAAGCTATCGCCTTCTTCATAAGGATTGATTAGTTTTTTAGGATCGCCATTTAAATCAATGCCTAAAGGAACATTATTTCCGATTAAGTAATCCAAGTCTTTTTCGATTCTCCAACCTGAACCAGCCGTTAAGGGAACAACACCAGATTCATTATCTTTAACCGTTTGTAAAAATGGTTCCAAATCTTCCAACGTCTCGACTTTTGAAATATCCATATCGTATTTATCTAGGAATGTGGGATTGAATGTGAACATTTGTTGTGCATAAACATTGGCGTTTACAGGAATGGCATATAATTTTCCATCAATGGTATTTCCAGTAATGTAAGCTTCATCTATTTGTTCCATTGTTTCAGGTGCATACTTTTGAGCTAATTCTGTTAAGTCAGCATATGCTCCTTTCTGAGCGTTGTTTAAGTAGTCTTGTGCAAAAGCAATATCATAATTTTCTCCAGAAGAAGTAATAACATTCATTTTTTTCTCATAATCACCCCAGCCGATATATTGAATTTTTAAACGAACACCAACTTCATCTTCGATCCGTTTATTGGCGATCTCCATCAATTCATCTAAATTTTCTGGCGCCACTCCGACTTGATACATTAAAACTGTATCTTTATCCCCACCACTATTTTTATTTTCGCTTTCTTTGCTGTCGCCAGCTGCTAATCTGCCGCAACCCACTAGAGCTGCACCGCATAAGAGTGCTACCGCTCCTTTAACCAACGTTTTCTTAAAATTGATCTTCATTTTTTTTCCTCCGTTACTATTTTTTTAAAAGCTCATACCCTTTAGTTAAAAAATATAAAACAACCATAAACTATCTTTACCGAATGGTTACTCTTTCACTCCGCCGATCGTTAAACCACTGATAAAATATTTTTGGAAGAACGGATAGCTTAATGCTATCGGCAGCGTTGAAATAACGACCATTGCCATTCGAGTAGCTTCTTTCGGAATACCAGCAGCCCCAATCATCGAGCTCATACCAGCATTTTCTATCATGAACTCAATATTGCTTTGAATCTGCATCAATACATATTGAAGCGGCATCAGATTATCACTTTGAATATATAGTAGCGCATTGAACCAATCATTCCAAAATCCGATAGCAGCAAATAAACTGATCGTAGCAATTCCCGGTACAGCCAATGGCAAGACAATTTTCCAAAACGTTCTAAATTCTCCTGCGCCATCGATTCTAGCTGATTCGATAATAGAATTTGGTACGGAGCGAATAAAGAAGGTCCGCATAACAATAATATTGAAAGGACTCATAGCCATCGGTAAAATCAAAGCCCAAATGGTATCTTTCAGTCCCAGCAAACTCGTCATCACGATGTAACCTGGCACTAATCCAGCACTAAACAACATCGTTACTAATGCAAACATTGTAAAAAACTTGCGGAATTTAAAATCTTTACGCGAAATAGCATAAGCATATGAAGATGTTAACGTAGTATTGATTAGCGTTCCGACAACCGTGACAAAAACAGTAACGAAAAGAGCTTGAATAATTTGATCGCCCATTTGAGCCAAATAGCGATAACCATCAAGACTCCAAGTTTCTGGAATCAACTGATATCCGTTAACAACCATGGCTGTTTCATCACTAAAAGATAAAATAATGATGAAAATAAAAGGAAACACACAGGAAAAAGCAAATAATCCAATTAATATATTAAAAAAGATATTTGTTTTCTTTCCAAATCCTTTGTAATTGACTGAATGGATGTGCTTTTTCTTTTTCTTATCTGTATCCTTATTCTTACTTTTTACTTCTACTGCTGTATAGCTTTCTTCAGTTTGCATTTTTACATCTCCTTTCTTGTTAGAATAATGCTGACTCTTCATCAAAACGACGGACAATCAAGTTGGTGACCACAACTAAGACAAAACCGACAACCGATTGGTACAAGCCTGCTGCTGTTGTCATTCCGATGTCTCCACTTGAAGCTAAACCATTATAAATATAAGTATCTAATACTGAGGTCACGTTATAAAGCGCACCTGCATTTCTTGGGATTTGGTAGAATAAACCGAAGTCAGCTTTGAAAATACCGCCTACTCCCATAATTGTTAAAATGGTAATCAGAGGAACTAAATGTGGCAATGTAACATGTCGAATTTGTTGCCATTTACTAGCACCATCAATTTCGGCCGCTTCATAAAAAGCCGGTTCAATTCCCATAATGGCTGCGAAATAAATAACGCTGCTGTAACCGACACCTTTCCAGATACCTAAAAACACTAAGATATAAGGCCAGTAAGTCGGATCAGAATACCAACTGATGGGCGTTCCTCCTTGTCCAACAATGATTGAGTTGATCAAGCCTTTATCAGGACTAAGGAAAGCGTATACAAAATAGCTAATAATAACCCATGATAGAAAATAAGGAAGCAACATAGAAGTTTGATAGACTTTAATCATTTTTTTGGACCGCAATTGACTAACAATTACAGCAATGCTGACTGCCAAAATCAATCCCGCTAAAATGAATGTTATGTTGTAAAGAAGTGTATTTCTAGTAATGATATAGGCATTGGAAGAAGAAAATAAAAACTTGAAGTTATCAAATCCTACCCATTTACTTTGACTGATACTTCCCCAAAAACCGCCGTTTTCGATAAACCTGAAATCTTTAAAAGCTACCACATTTCCTGCTACAGGTATATAGAAAAAGAAAATCAACCAGATTGCTCCAGGCAGTGCCATAAATAACATCGCTTTGTTTCTATTTAAATGATACAAAAATCCTCTTTTTTTCTTTTTCATTTCGTTCTCCTCCCTCAATTGGTAACCGCTTTCTTTATATATTTATTCTAACTAACTATACCGAATGAAGAAAGGAATAAATTATGGTTTATCCTACACAAACTATAGAAAATGAGCAAAAACAACCTTTGTTTGCTACTAATAGTAAGCTTAGAGCTGTTGTTTATCCTCATCACAAATAAATAACAACCTATACCAATAATTTGACTAACAACGAGGTATGCTTTAAGGATAAATTGGCTTTAATAAAAAATTAAAGGCAAATGGTTCAACTAACAATTCGTACTCAGCTAAAACATCTGGACCACAACTAGCGGATCCAATTCCATGTTGTTGTTTATCAAGATAGAGGTAAATCTCTTTTGTTTTCTTCAATTCATAAATGTGCTGTGCTTTATCTAAGTTTTGTTGAGTATAATGACGAGCGCTAAAATCAAAAGTCCTTGTGCCAGTAACTAGCAAACCACGCCCTTGTTCATTAGTCAGCGTCAACCAGGTTACATCAGTTCGATTGCCATTTTCTTGAGGAAAAATATAATCGAAGCTCAGTCCTTCTATGCTGCTTTCATAGATTCCAAAACGGCTTGCTTCTTTTGTATCGCTATAGGATTCCCCGGGGCCACGTCCATGCCACTCAACCTGATTAAACTCCTCGGGTAAGATCAGTTCAAATCCCATTCGCGGAATGGTACGTGGAAAGTCATTTTCAGGTTGGCCTTGTGCTTGAATAAGCACTTCCCCAACACTATTAATTTCATAACTTAGTGTTGCATTGATCCCCCAAGCCAACATCGGAGGACCGATTCGTTGTTGAATAATAATTTTGACAGTCTTTTTATCCTCTACAAGAGTCCATGTAAAGCTATCTGTTCTTTGCTGCAGCCAATGAAGACCTGCGTTTTCCCACAATTTTTCCGATCGATGATCATTATTGGTCATAGCTCTCCAAAAATTCATTTCAGGTCCTTTTTCAACTAATAATTGTCCTTCGTGTATCCATGAGACGAGATGACCTTTGACTTTATGAAAAATGAATTCAAAGTTTGATCCGGAAATAAAAAGAGAACTCTGTGTTTCTTCAATCGTTAACGGCGTATCGTTTTGTCCAACAGTTCGTTTCCAACTTATTTCAGCTGGCTGTGGGAGCAAATTGAATTGTTTCCAAGCTACCTCATGTCCAATAGCTCCCCAGTTCGTTGAACTCTTTAGGGTAAATTGTACTTCCAACCATAAGCTTTCCGCTGCAAAATAAGATGCTTTTAATGGTTCAAGCGGCACGAACGCTTCTCGCGTTTGTTTTGGCTCTATTCCCATAATGGAAATCTGTCCTTTTTGAATTATTTTATGGTTTGCTTTAAGTGACCATGAGAGATTTAAATTGTCTAACGTTTGAAAATCATACTGATTGGTTACTAAGAAGAACCCTTTTTCAAGGTTAGCGGCCTCTATTTTTACCGGTTCCATAACTTTTTTTAATTCGTAATAAGCTGGTGAAGGTGTTCGATCAGGTTGCACCAAACCGTCAATGACAAAATTATAGTCATTGGGTTGGTCTCCAAAATCACCGCCATAAGCATAAAATTCTTCACCAGCTGAATTTTGTTGTCGTAAACCATGGTCAGCCCATTCCCAAACAAAACCTCCTTGCATTCTCGGATATTTTTCAAACACTTCCCAATATTCTTTCATCGATCCTGGACCATTTCCCATTGCATGTCCGTATTCACATAAAATATGGGGTTTAAGATGAGTTGTATCTCGTCCGAGTTTTTCTAAAAGATCAATCGAAGTGTACATCGTTGAATTCACTGCTGAAATAATCGAATCTTTATGGTATTGCTGAGTATCAAAGAGCTCTTTTGTGGCACCTTCATGATGGATAAGAAATGCTGGTTCTTTTTTTATCGTCCAATCTGCCATGGCTTGATGGTTGCAACCATTACCAGACTCATTTCCTAAAGACCAAAATACGATCGAAGGATGATTTTTATCGCGTTCCACCATTCTTTCCATCCGATCGACGTAGGCTTTTTCCCATGTTGGATCATTGCTTAAACGATTCACATCACCTATGGTTTCGAAGCCATGGGTTTCCAAATCCGCTTCATTCATAACATATAATCCATACTCATCACACAAGTTATAGAATTGAGGATCATTAGGATAATGGGCAGAACGGACTGCATTAAAGTTCCCTTGCTTCATCAGTTGAATATCTTTTTCCATATCTTTTTTCGTTACAGTTCGGCCAAAATCAGGATGAGTGTCATGACGATTAACCCCTTTAAATGTAATGGGTACGCCATTGATTAGAATCAACCCATTCTTTAATTCAACTGAACGAAAACCTATCTTTTGGGACAGAACTTCGATAACCGTCTCTTCTTCATCTATCAAAGTCAACACCAATTGATACAAGTATGGCGTTTCTGCAGACCATTTTTGGGGCTGCTTAACGAACAGGTTAAGGCTCTGTTTTGATTCTAAATCAATCATTTTCCCCGAACCATTTTGTACCTCTTTTTGGTGTTTGTCCAATAAGGTATACGTTAATTTCAAATTTTGTAAAGTCATTAAATCAGACTGATGAAAGTCTAAATCAACAGTAAGATCAGCATCTGCATAATTTTTATCTAAAGAAGGACGAACAAAAAAATCTCGAATATATGTTGCTGGACGTGCTAGTAAATAAACGTCTCTAAAAATCCCGCTTAACCACCACATGTCTTGGTCTTCCAGATAAGAGGAATCAGACCATTGATATACGCGAACGGCTATCGTATTTTCCCCATTTTTTAAATAAGCTGTTATGTTAAATTCTGCTGGCAATCGGCTGCCTTTGCTGAATCCTACTTGTTGACCATTGATCCAGATATGAAAGCTGTTATCCACTCCTTCAAAGCGCAAGAAAATTTGGTGGTTTCCCCATTCCGACGGGAGATAAAAATGACGTCGATAACTACCGGTAGGGTTCTCACTTGGTATATGCGGTGGATCTACTTGAAAGGGATAAGTGACATTTGTATACTGTGGCCGGCCATACCCTTTTAACTGCCAATGTGACGGTACTTCAATGTCATCCCATTTACCAACGTCATAATTTTCTTGAAAAAATTCTTGTGGAGCTTCTACTGGGTTTTCAGCATAATGAAATTTCCATAGTCCATTTAATAATTGAAAACGAGTAGATTTTTTAATTTCACCTGTTATTGCCGTATATCCATCAGCAAAAGGAATAAAATAAGCTCGGCTTTGTTCACGGTTTCGATGCAGCTTACCTGGGTTTTGAATATCGGTTAATCTCATTTTTTTGCCCTCCATATAAACAGACGAATAGAAGCAGCCTAGAAGTCTCTATAATCTCTAGTAATCTGCTGCTTCTATTAGCGTGGCTTTTTTTTATTAGCTTGAGAAAGCACTTGATGTAACGATACGATGATACATACTATTGCCGAGACTGCCTTCCGGATTCCCATAAGGACCTTTAAACGGTAGGCGTTTTTCTTCTAATTCTTCAATTAACACAATTTCATGATTTATCCATTGAGTTAGCCGGTAAATTGTCGTTTCATTACGTAAAAGCACACCTCCATAACGAATATCCAATATTTCCCAACCAAAGGGTTTATTTATGGAAAACCACAACTCACGATGACTTTTTCTTAAAACGTCTATTTTTCGGGAAAGTACGAGCGCAACATCCACTAACTCTTGCATTTTAAATCGATCAGCTGCATCATAAGCCGCTTTTAACTGAATACCTAACTCTGCTTTTATGCTTAACACCCGTGCAAGATTTTCATAAAAATCAAACAATAAATTCAACGATGGATTGTTTTTCTTTGCTTGTTCCAATCGTGGAACTAAATCAGCATAATGTTGATTTAAGTCTAATCCATTGATGTTCTCATCAAACAATCCTATCAAGCTATCTTGCCACAATAAAATTTTTGATGTTTGAGAAGTCATGATATTATATGGACTCACACCCGTAGTCTCATCTAAATTCTGCAAAATCAAAAAATCGTCTATATTGGATCCAGTACAAAAATTGAACCGTCTAGCCACGTCAGCTTCTTCAACATCTTTATGGTACATGTGTTCCGCATACAACTGTAATCCAGGCAGGGCTGTTAATACCGGTGTTTCAGCTCCATTGTCGCCCCAC
The DNA here is from genome assembly GCF_016653495.1 of Carnobacterium sp. CS13. Lineage (NCBI taxonomy): Bacteria > Bacillati > Bacillota > Bacilli > Lactobacillales > Carnobacteriaceae > Carnobacterium > Carnobacterium sp. CS13. The sequence goes on from NZ_CP067364.1 coordinate 1,513,805, forward strand.
ATAGTTGCAAAGACTTCTTTAACTCCACTCTTTTTAGCTGCTGTTAACCCTGCTTTAGTTGTCGCCCACGTTTTCCCATAGTTGGGGGCAAGTCCGTTCCAAGTCCAAATGCCTCCAGCAAAAATTTGATTTTCTCCTAACTCAGAATGCTTTTTCATCATTCCAGCATAGGTAGCTTCTTCAGTATGGTAATAATCCCAATAAACCATTTGAACATTTGGGATGCCTGCAATGATTTCTTCAGGAAATTCTGCGTTTATATCCGTATATTCATTCGTTTTAGAACCTAATTTAAAATACATATCACTCCACAGCATCGCTTGTAATCCAAATGACTCAGTAATTTTAACTACTTGTTGCAAATGAGAATTCATTAACTCAAAACGGTTTTTATATTCATTCAATTCTAAATATCTGCCTAACCCTAAGTCATGTGCCTCATCCATTCCAATATGAATGCGATTAGATACATAAGGCTCCGTTGCAGATTTGATTAAATTTCTTAGAAATTCATAAGTTTTAGGTTCATCAATTAATAAAATATCTTCTGTATCTCTTAATTCGTTAGCATATTCCCATTTTAAAGCTTCTCGCAAATGACCTAACGTTTGGATGCAGGGAACCATTTCAATTCCTAACTTCAAAGCATATTGATCAAGCTCTCGAATTTCATTTTTAGTGTATCGTCCGCGCATATACCCAAAATAAGGATATTCATCGACTTCGTAAGTGTCTTCAGTGTACATCATCAATAAGTTTAAACCCATAACTGACATATCACGAAGCAACTCTTTGATCCCTTTAACAGCTAAAACAGCATTTCTAGAAGAATCCAGCATTGCACCACCTGTATCAAATTGCAAAACCTCCTCAATGGCGAATTCCTCCTGGCTTTCAATAGCTTCTAAGAATAACCCTACACCTCTAAAAAAGTGGCTTTTTTCTTGATAAAAAATTTCGCCTTGGCCATTGGAATTTGTTACTTTAAGATTGCCCATTCTTTGTGTGACTTTTATAGGATAACCTTCTCTAGTTAATTGAATGGCTAATTTACCACTTAACAGTTCCAATCCTTCTATTACCTCTTGTGTATCTCCAGAAAAATAAAGTTTCACAATGTTTTCCTCCTTAAATGAATGTTTATGACTTATTAATTGAAATCCTTATTCAAAAATAATAATTAAACCTATTAAAAATAAAGCCAATAGTGTGAATCCATATCTTCCCTATTCAAGTATCTCCTTCCAAAAGTAATCGTTTTCAATTGTTATGTTTAGCTTAGCTAAAATAAAATAAGGACGTAAGAAACAAATCATAGGTATAAAACTCCAAACTATAGACTTTTTTTCGAAAAAATCGCTAAAGTAAGTTACAACAAAAAACAATCTTTTTCCACTTTGAGAATGGAATAAGATTGTTTTTTTATGAGTTAAGAATTCTTCTTCTCAACCCTAATTTTATAGTTGAAATTAGGAAGCTTTTCTCTCTATAAACTAAAGAAGCTAGCATTAAATTACTAGCTTCTTCTTTCATTTTTCCCCTAAACGATTTGGTTGATACAAAAACATCCCATTATTAGATTCGATCAAAATGTGCAATTTGTATTTTGACATTAAAAATTCGCCAATGTATTCTCTCGTATAGAAAATATCTGTTGGAAACATTTCAGTTGGCGATTTGACTTTAACTTCAAAGAAACCATCCACTACGGTTTCTACAAAGATCAAATCAGAACATTCTTGGAGCTCTTTTATTTCTTCATTGGTTAAATCTTCGATAGATCCTTGATTCATGTACCTTTACTCCTGACATTAGTTGCTGTGATAGTTGCGCTTGCTCCCATAGATTAATAGATAGAATCGGCATAGTCAATAGGCTGAATTACACTTATCTATCGTTGATTAAATCCCCCTGCTGTTCTTTTCTGTATGGTTCATTGCTTCGGTTCCAGTGACGATGCCTAATAAAGTGTCTGTTCCAGAAGTATGTCCAAATAAACGCATACGTTCTATTTTTTTTTTGAGAATCTGTTGATCTTCTGAATAAAATAAATCTAGGAGTTCCTTAATGTTTTCATTCACTCCCCCTTCTAAAAGACAATTCAAATAAGCTAAACTGATGTCCGTCGTCTTGCCGCTTCTGACAAGTTGCTGCAACCGTCTAAGCCACTCATGCTGTTGATTAAATAAAATCAATAGGCTTGTGTACCCAATAAGAAAATCATCGCCGCTTGGCGTAAGTCCAATGCCTCTGCCTAAAAAATGATTGATGATCACACTTTGCTCATTCGCCGTCAAAGCATACGTTGGGTAGTGCCTTAAATTTTCAAGATATTTAGTGGTTTTTGCGCTCATTGGCAAACCGGTTTGCATTTGTACCGGGATGTCCATAAGTTCTTTAAAAAAAACCGTTTCTTCAATAAGTTGCGGGTGGGCATCAAACGGTACTAATTTTAAATCGGTTTCGGCAAGAGTTTCCAGCTCAATGACCAATGCGATTTTATTTAGACTGTTATAAAAAGTCAATACTTGATTTTGACAACTAACAAAATCACCGATTTCAACTGCCTTTAATAGAGAGTGGATTTTTTCATCGTTTGCTTTTATTCCGAAAGCTGACAAAGGTTCAAGCGTATCGCTCACATGAACCAATTGTTTCCCTAATTTGATATTTAAGCTGTGGTCAAATTTGCTATGCACTACTCCTACATGATTTTCTTTAAAAAACGTCCTCAGATAATTGCTTTTTTCTTCTTTATATACTCGGTTCATGGTTCCCTTCCTTTCAAATTTACTTTTATTGATACACTACAAAGACAGATTCTAACATTTTTTATGTTGGTAAGTGAAACGAATGTATTCTACAATTTTTAAATTTTTGGAGGAATAGTAGCTGCTTGAAAGCCTGGAGACCACTAAGGATCCAAACGATCCCATGGCTTTCTACAAGCAAACACATAAGTTCCGGTGGAAATTTCAATCCCTAAGAAGTCACCAATACGATTTGACAAAAAAACTAAAAACACTCGTAAACCAAATAGATTTAATCCGTTTGGTTTACGAGGCTTTGTTTTGTTGTTTCCATTTTAACGATGAATAATGGTTTCCTTTTTGTTTTCGACGGTTACTTTCCCGTCCTTAATCACATACAGTCTCTCAGGTATATCGATGATCGCATTCGTTTTGACAAATGTATCCAATAAAACTACATCGGCTTTATTTCCCACCGCAATACCATAATTTTTTAATCCGATTGCTTGTGCGGGATGATCAGTAATCATCGGCAATACCGTCGGCAAATCATCGGCTCCTCCTAAATGCGCTACTGGAATCGCCAGCATGGCTGTTTGAAGGATGTCGCCATTTCCATATGGAGTAAAGGCGTTTCGAATATTATTTGTTGCAATCGATACGTTGACCCCGCCATCTCTTAATTTGCGTATCGGGGTAACGGCTCTTCTTACATTGTATTCATCGTTTCGTGCCCCTAAGTGTAAATCAGTGGCTGGTAAAGACATCACGCTGATTCCTGCTTCAGCAATCAATTCGATAAGAGGATCCAACTGCGCTTTAGGCAATGCATGGAGTGCTGTCAGATGTCCAACTGCTACTCTTCCTTGATACCCTTCAGAAATAGTTTTTCGGCACAAATACTCAATCGACATATCATCCGCTTCGTCACTGAAGTCTTGGTGCAGATCAATGGGTTTGTCATATTTCTTAGCAATTTCAAATACCAAATCAATGTGTTCGTTAGCCGGTGCATCATTGTAAGGAATGCCTCCGACAACATCTGCGCCCATTTCCATCGCTTCATGCATCATTTTATCTGTGCCCGGAGATTTAAAAATCCCTTCTTGCGGAAAAGCTACGACTTGGATATCGACCAAATTTTTGTATTCTTCTTTTAATTTTAAGATGGTTTCAAATCCAGTAAACCCTTGTGCAGGATCAAATTCAGAATGAGTTCTGATTGCGGTCACACCGTAAGGAATAATCATTTCTAACGTCTTTTTGGCCCGCTCGTAAATGTCTTCTTTCGTGAACGTTGGTTTCAGTTCAGCGGTTACTTTGATAGCTTCTTGCAAAGTTCCTGATTTGTTAGGCTTGCGATCAGCAATCAAAGCTTTATCCAGGTGAATGTGGCTTTCTACAAAACCAGGCACGAGGACTCGACCTGCTGCATCGATCACTTGATTAGCTGTTTCAGAAATGTGCTCTTCAATAGCACTGATTTTGCCTTCTTGAATCCCCACATCTTTTAAACTTTCCCCATCGTTTAGTCGAACTTGTTTCAATAAAATATCCATTTATATTCTCTCCTTTTTTGTTTTATGCAAAGACTAAGGATAAAACTAACAGCAAGACAGAAGCTAAACTGATCCATTTCACATTCCCTTTAACAATATCCAAAATAGGAAGGTCAAAACCAGAGGATAAGGCTTGCATGGTGATATTAACAAAACTCATTTGACTGCCCATTCCGACCCCAATCGTCACAAACCCTAAGGCAAGCGGCGAGAACCCTAACGAAATGGCTACCGGCAGTACCAGTGTTAAAATAGAACCGACATATGCACCAGCAGGAATCCCGATCAAAATACCTGTTAAGACCGCAACCGGAACAACCACAGCGGTGGGGGCCAATTCCGCAACACTGGCGATTACAGCAAATGTACCCGTTCGAGCAATCACATTAATGAATCCTAAGAAGATCCCTACTTGAAAGAGACGCGTCAGGATATACGTTGACCCATCAATCATGGCTTCGACCGATTCATTTAAATTAAATTTGGTACAAAAGAAAATCAACGCCAATGTTACCACCATATAAACTAATGGCGTAAAAATTTCGACCCCAACCAAATTGTTTACGACTGGTCCAAGAATGACTGCAAACAATAAAAAGATAGCCGGTAAAGTAATCTTGACTAATTGAGCGTTGCTCAGTTGTGCATATTCATCGGTTGCCTCTTCTTTAAATCCCATGTGCCGACGTTTGGTACCAAAAAAAGCTAGTAAAATAGCAACGACTACAAAGAGCAACCAATAAGGACGCATCGTTGAAACATATTCGCTGATAGGAAAGCCGCCTAATTTTGAAACGATACTTGACTCAAGAGAAGCCGGCGAAGTGGTAAAAGAAGCGGCAGCCGCTAATGACATAGCTGCAATCAATTCCGGAACGACCCCTACTGCTGCAAAAGCTAAAGGAGCAATAACCATGGCACTTCCCCCGCCGATACCTGACATATACGTTGCGGCAGCTAGCAAAATTACAATAAATGCTGAAACATATTCTACTTTCCCTTTCGTTCCTCTTTTCGCTAACATTAAGGCAGCTGTATACCCGCCAGATTTGAATACCGCCATCGCAATAGCTGAATTGACGATCGGGACAGTGATCGTCAACATTGTCGGAATGGCTTCAAGGAACTGTTTGTTGACTTCCCCTAATCCGATACCTCCGATGATCATGGCCAGTACACCGCCTGCCAGACCGGCAATGATCATGTCTACTTTTAAAAATAATAATGTTAAGACAACGATCAGCGGGACGATAGTAATGATAGCCATGAAGCCAGTAGGCGTTTTTGTGACTTCAATTCCCTGTGCAAAAACCATTAGAGGTGTGGCGAATGTTATCAAAAAAACAACCAATAATAAACCAATATTTTTTAATCGTTTCATCATACTCTTCCCCTTTTAGCTACAGTTTTTTTTGATTCTATCTCCAAAAAATAATGAATCGCTTTGTTTAGTTGCTTTCGGATGAAACTTCGGTTGTTGAATTAAAAATAGCGTAATCTATTTCTTTTTCATCATGTGCCAGAATCATGGCAATCAGTGCATCTGCGTCTACATTCAAAACGGTTCTAAACATTCCTGAAAACCAATCGATGCCCGCCAATAGAGCAATACTCTCCAACGGTAAGCCTAACGATGGAATAACGATGGCTAAGGCTACTAAACCGCCGCCTGGAACAACCACTGTCCCTAAACAAGCCAATGTCGATAAAACGACCATTTGTATGGTGTCCAATACCGTAAATTCAATACTATAGAACTGAGCCAGTGTTATTGCTGCCAAAGAAAGATACAATGCTAAACCATTACTGTTCAATGCCATTCCCAATGGACCAACTAAACGTGAGATTCTTGGACTGATGCCCAGTTTCTTTTCAGAATCTTCCATCTTTACCGGAAGTGTAATCGCAGAAGATGTCGTAGTGAATGCCACTACCGTCATTCGCCAAAGTTTCTTTGCCAACATTAAAGGATTTACTTTGACATATGTTGCAGTCAGCATGATCCACAAGAACATAAAGATAACCGTTCCGATTGCCATCGCCAGTAAAAATTTAGCTAACGGCAGGATAACGGCAAGTCCTATGGTTCCGGTAACCCAAGCAATTAAAGAAAAGATACCTAAAGGAGCCATCTTCATGACAACTTTAACTATATTCAAAATCACCACGTTAAATTGTTTAATACCGCCCATTAAAGCCGATAAATCGGTTTTCGTTGACAACACACTAATTGAAAAACCAAATAATAGAGAAAAAATAATGACTTGAATCATATTCGCGCTAGACATCGATTCCATTACATTGGCTGGGAAGAAATTTAAAATAATATCATATAAACTATCCGTATTGCTTTCAATAGCAGAAGACTCTAATTGCACATTGATTCCAGTCCCTGGTTTAATCAAATAGCCAAGTACAATACCCAGTGCCGCTGCCACTAGCGTAGACCCCATAAACCAAGCAGTTATTTTAATACCCAATTTACCGATTTCCCGCGAATCTAAACTGCCTACCGCTTCAATCACAGCTCCCATCACTAAAACGACTACTGACATTTGTATCAATCTTAAAAAGATATCTCCAAAAATCTTGATTGGTGCAATTGCTGGCCCTATCAATAAACCCGCTAAAATTCCTAGAACCATTCCGATCATAATCTGGTTTGTCATACTGATGTTTTTCAAAAATTTCATAAATACCCCTCCAATGCGATTTTTTCACGTATGTGTTACAGACACACTAGTGCAAGAGCTGCTTTTAAAAAAATTCCCTCTCTCCCTTTCTGGTTATTCTTTAATAGTTCATCTAAAGTTAATCTAATTATAATAAACCCGGTTTAAGAAAGCGAATTTTTACCTTCTCCTTCTGCATGATTAATTATTTTTATGAAAGCTCTTTCCTATCGATTCCTTACTATTGCTATCTTTATGGCTATTCGATAAAATAATGAAAAGAGTTTAAGTCACTTTAAACAAACGATTATTAACAAATTAGTTGAATTAACCAATGAAAATTTCAGTTTATCTATAGTATATTTAACATACACCAAATTTGATAACGCTTTCTAAAAGAGGAGGAATAGAGTCAAAGAAAGTTGGTTTAACAGATTAGTCATGAGGAGTGGAACAATGAAAGAAATTAGCCAAAAAAACCTCAACGTTTATCAAGAACGAGGTTATAAAGAAGATTTGATCCCTAAAAATAAAGAAAAACGAACATGGTCTACCTTTAACTACTTTACGATTTGGATGGGTTCAGTCCATAACGTTCCCAACTATGTAGCTGTTGGAGGATTTTTAGCTTTAGGTTTGTCTCCCATTAATGTTATGCTAGCTATTGTTGTTAGTGCATTAGTGGTAGCAGGAATTATGATTTTGAATGGAGCAGCCGGCAGCAAATACGGTATCCCCTTCTCAATGATTTTAAAAGCGTCTTATGGTATCCGCGGAGCATTGCTTCCAGGTTTCTTACGAGGCTGTGTTGCAGCTATTATGTGGTTTGGACTTCAAACATATACCGGTTCTCAAGCTTTGCTGATTTTGATTGCTAAAATTTGGCCTGGTTTTTTGGATCTTGGCGCAAATATTAAGTTCTTTGGTCTTTCTCTACCGGGTTTGATTGCCTTCACTCTTTTCTGGGTTGTCAATCTATACATCGGGTTAGGCGGCGGAGATGTTTTGAAAAAATTTACTGCTGTTTTAAACCCTTTGATCTATATCGTTTTTGGCGGAATGACCATTTGGGCATTAAACGTCGGCGGCGGTCTTGCAAATGTTTTGAAATACCGTCCGGAAGGCTTTAACAACTCTGGAACCTCTTTATTGGCTTTCCTGGTTATTATTAACGCTGTTGTTGCAGTTTGGGCTGCCCCAGCTGTAAGCGCTTCGGATTTCACCCAAAACGCTAAATCATTCAAGAGCCAAGCTGTTGGTCAATTTAGCGGATTGCTGGTTTCTTATATTGTATTCGCTTTTACTAGTGTTATCATTTTAGCTGGTGCTAGTGTTTATTACGGCAACGATACATGGAATGTTTTAGACATCGTTAACAGCTGGGACAGTTTGCCGGCTATCGCCCTTGCGACAATCGTTATATTGATGACGACCATTTCTACAAACGCAGCTGGAAATATTGTTCCTGCTGGTTTCCAAATAGCGGCACTATTCCCTTCTAAAATTAATTACAAACAAGGGGTCGTTATTGCGAGTATTGTCAGTTTCTTACTAATGCCTTGGAAGCTAATGGAAAACCAAACCAGTATTTATGCTTTCCTTGATATTATTGGAGGCATTTTGGGACCTGTTATTGGTATTATGTTAGCTCATTACTTTGTTATTATGAAACAAGATATCAACTTAGCCCAGCTGTATCCTGAAAAAGGCGATTACAGTTATTATAAAGGCGGCTTCAATATTGTTGCTTTTGTTGTAACCATCATTGCCAGTTTCCTAGCTTTCTCAGGCAAGTTTATCCCCGCTCTTTCTGCTCTTGCAAACCTGACTTGGATTGTCGGTGTCATTGCGGCTTTCATTCTTTATATCATTGGAATGTCGTTCTACCGTAAAGCAAATCCTAAGTTTGATGAAATGAATGCGGACACAGATGCTATTTAACCTTATGTACAAACTTTAAAAACCATTATATTTTTAGGAGGAAAAGAAATGAACTATGATTTACTAATAAAAAATGGAACTGTAATTTTAGAAAGCGAAGCAATCGTAACGGATGTTGCGGTAAAAGATGGAAAAATCGCAGCCATCGGTTCTGATTTGTCAGATGCCAGTGAAGTGGTTGATGCCCGCGGTTTAATTGTTTCTCCTGGAATGATCGACCCCCACGTTCATATTTCTGAACCTGGCAGAACAGAATGGGAAGGTTATGTAACCGGAACAAAAGCAGCAGCTAAAGGCGGCGTAACTTCATTTATTGAAATGCCTTTGAACCAATTACCCGCTACTGTTGACAGAGAATCGCTGCAAATCAAATTTGACGTTGCTAAAGGAAAAATGACGACAGATGTTGCTGTCTTTGGCGGATTGACTCCAAGAAACTTAGATGACATCAGCGACTTAGATGAAGACGGCGTAACCGCTTATAAGTGTTTCATGGCAACTTGCGGCGACCGCAGCAAACCTGAAGACTTTGAAAATGTTGATGACTATTCATTGTACGAAGGAATGAGACGGATCGCAAAAACAGGTAAAATATTAGCTATTCATGCTGAAAATGCAGCTATCACCGATCGCTTAGGTCAAATTGCTGCTGAAACTGGTCCTAGAACGTTGAAAGCTTACGTAGAATCTCGTCCAGTCTTTACTGAAGTTGAACCGATTCGTCGCGCGATCCTTTTCGCTAAAGAAACAGGTTGCCGTATTCATATTTGTCACGTTGCGTGTCCTGAAGGTGTTGAAGAAGTTACTAAAGCACGTGCTGAAGGTGTTGATGTAACGTGTGAAACATGTACTCACAACTTCTACTTTGTAACAGATGAATTAGACGCAATTGGAAATGTTGCTAAATGTTCTCCTCCAATCCGCGACAAAAAAAATCAAGACGGCTTATGGGAAAAATTATTCAAAGAAGAAATCTCATTTGCTGTTTCTGACCACTCTCCTTGTACTCCTGATTTAAAAGAAGGCGATGCTTTCTCAGCTTGGGGCGGAGTTGCTGGATTACAAAACAACGTTGACGTTATGTTTGACGAAGCCGTTCAAAAACGCGGAATGTCTTTAGAACAATTTGGACGCATTATTTCATCTAATGCTGCTGATCGTTACAACTTAAATGCTAAAGGCAGAATCAGCATTGGAAAAGACGCTGACTTCGTCTTTATCAAACCAGATGCACCTTATGTCTTAAAAGCTGAAGACTTAGAATACAAAAACAAACTTAGTCCTTATATCGGTCGTGAAATTGGAGCTCAAGTTGTTAAAACTATTTTACGCGGACAAACCATTTACGATCAAAAAACTGGCGTAACCGAAACACCAAAAGGTCAATTTATTTTAAACTAATAACGACAAAAAAAGGAGCGGCTTAAAAATGCCGCTCCTTTTTCATTGCTTAAAAACTCATTTAATTTTCTTGGTACACTTTCATGGCAGCTAGGACACCTTCGCCTTTATTGATTTGTGCACCATTGACAAGCAGCGAAGCTTCTAAAGCAGCTAAGGTCAATAAAACATTCTCTTTGCGGCTGCTGTAGCCCATATTCCCAATGCGCCATGCTTTACCTGCTAAGGAACCAAAGGAACCTGCTATCTCAACCCCAAAGTTAGATAATAAAGTAGAACGCAGCGCAGCTTCGTCGACTCCTTCAGGTACTTCTATACAAGTGACCGTTGGCAATTTCGTTGCGGGATCTCCAAAAATAGACAACCCCATCGCTTTCAATCCAGTAACCATCGCTTGTTCGTTTAATTTATGACGCGCATAACGGTCCGTTAGCCCTTCTGCTTGTACAAGGCGTAAACCTTCATGAATAGCATAAATCATAGAAGTAGCTTCTGTATGGTGATTGATTCCTTCTACGCTCCAATAGCGTTGGATTTGGCTTAAATCCAAGTAATTGCTTTTGATAAAACGTTTGTTGCGTACTTTTGGATCTAAACCTAGTTCTTTTTGGTAACGAGAAGTCAAAATCTTTTCAACACGCTCGTTGTAAGTGATCGTTGACATGCCTGATGGAACACTTAATCCTTTTTGTGTACCGCCGACAGCAATATCAATGCCCCATTCATCGACTTTAACAGGAGTACTGGCAAATGTTGCGACCGCATCGACAATAAACAAAACATCGTTTTCTTGGCAATAGCGTCCAATTTCTTTTAATTCCTGCATCTGACCAGTTGATGTTTCGCCATGCACCATTGCTAAAACTTTAGGTTGATATTCTTTAATAGCAGCAATAACTTCTGAGGGTTCAAACGTTCCACCCCATTCTTTTTCAATCATTTTGATATCGGCCCCAGCACGCTCAGCGAGCTCTGCCCATAAATAAGCAAATCGTCCAAATGCGGGAATCAATACGCGGTCTCCTTCTTCAATCAAACCCAGCATAGCAGCTTCTAACCCTGAACGTGATGTACCGTCAATTGCAAAAGTATGGGTGTTTTTGGTTTCAAACGGAATTTTCAATAATTCCGATACTTCTCCCATTAGGCCTCTGAATACAGGATCGTATTGTCCTAAAATAGGCATGCTCATAGCTCTCAGAACTCGAGGATCTACTTCAACAGGGCCAGGGGTCATAATAATTCTATTTGGAATTGAAACTTCTTTCATGATAAAAAACTCCTTCTTCCATTTTTTTATTATTTGAATTCTTTAATTATTAGTGTATAGTAAATTAAGTGTGACTATCATTATTTAAATCAACTAAAGCCTATAATGATTTTAGTACAAACCGCCTAAAAAATAAACAACTACGGCTTACTATTTTATCTGATTAAATTAACTGTTTACGAATATGGGAGCGATTAAATGACTACTCTTAAAGAACTATTAGAAATACCACGTTTTTCCAACATTCGAGTTTTAAATACGCACGCTGATTTATCTAAAGAAGTAGATACGATCGAAATCACTGAAACTCCCGATGTTGCTTTATATTTACCTAAAAATACTTTCTTATTAACAACTGCTATGGCTTTCAAAAATGATCCTAAAAAGTTATGCGCCTTCATTCAATCGCTTTATGAATTACCGGCTGCAGGATTAGGCATTAAGTTAGGCCGTTTTCTCAGTGAGATCGACGAAGAAGTCATCGCCTTTGCGGATAGTTTAAACTTTCCTTTATTACAAATTCCAAGCACAGTAACCTTAGGAAGCGTTTCTCACCAATTGCTTTCTTATATTTGGAACCAGCAAACGGATAAATTATATTATGCATTAGACATCCAAAAGAAATTTTCTAACATGATGATCAAAGGTGCTGATTTACAAGCGCTGATCAGTCATTTGGGAACTATTTTAAAGCGTCCTGTTATGTTGGTCAACCCGTTTACAGAAATTGTCGCAGAATCAAGACATTTCCAGCAAGACCTCGTCTTCTCAAATTATCGTCACCAACAACTGATTCCTTATTTAACAAAAGCTCATACTATCGGAAACGAAGCCTCCTTTCTTTTTGAAATCGATGCCGATAATAAAGTGCTGGTTTCTGTATTTCCAATTAAAATCAACGCTTATTTCCCTTATTTATTAGTGATTTTTAAAGCCGATCAGATTCCTTACCCTTTTTCTCAGTTCGCTATTGAACAAGCAAACACCGTTCTTTCGCATACCCTTTATAAGAACCTAAAAATAACCGAAAGCAAATTACAATTAAGAGAAACTTTTTTCTACCAATTAACTCAAGAAACGAATCAAGTAAAAAAATCCGATATTAATTGGTTAGATTATGGAAAAGACTATGGCTTGATTGCATCTGATCATTACAATATCATTGTGGTCAGTTTCGAATCTGATGATTCTACTTTGATTGATGAAGAATTGATTGCGGATCGATATCATTTAACTTTTGAATGGCTGGAAAAACAGCTCTCTCAAAAATTTGAAAACGCTTTGTTGTTTCCAATCAAAGATACTGTTTGCTATGGTATCCTTTTACAAAAGAAAGAAACCAATTTAGAGTCAAAACTCAATTTGATTTGTCAGCAACTAAAAGAACGTTTGCCTATCTCACTTCACTTTTCTATCGGAAATGAAGTGGCTGAGATGGCCTCCATTCACTTTTCTTACCAAGAAGCCATGGAAACGTATCGGTCTCTGTCCCAAATAAACGGAAAAAGCAACATTCATTATTACCAGACCCAAGGGTTCAGTAAATTGATTGAGAATACTCCATTAGGACAAGTAGAACATTTCTGTACCACTACTTTAAAAAAACTAGCTTTTCCAGTCAACGAAATGGATAAAGAATTAAGAAAAACACTGAAAATTTATTTGGAATCTCAGTGTGATATCACACTCACTTCCAAATTGTTATTTATTCACCGCAATACGGTCAAGTATCGAATCGCTAAATGCGAAGAACTATTTGATATGCCCGTTAATGATCCTGACTTATCTTTAAAACTTAGATTAGCCCTCGAACTTTCCGAAGAAAATAAAACAAATCGAGGATAAAAATAAAAGGTTGGAATAAAAGTGACTTTGTCATTTTTGTTCCAACCTTTTTATATTTGATTTATTTTGCTACGATTCTAGTTCCTGAAGTTCCTGCAAGAGCATCAACAGCGTTCTCTAATGAACAGATGATTGCTTCTTTTCCTTGAGCGGCAAAGGCAATCGCTGCTTCCATTTTCGGTCCCATACTTCCGGCTGCAAAATGACCTTCCGTAACGTATTGGTTCGCTTCATCTAAAGTAACTGTTTCTAGTTTCTTTTGATCTGGTTTACCATAATTCAAGTAAACGTTGCTGACGTCAGTTAAAATCATAAAGACATCTGCATCTACTTGCTCAGCTAAGCGTAATCCAGACAAATCTTTATCAATCACTGCTTCAATTCCTTTTAACAGACCTTTTTCATCTGCTACAACCGGAATTCCGCCTCCACCAGTCGAAATGACAACGGTGTCGTTTTCTAACAATGCTTTGATCGAACTAACGCCATGGATTTTTTGTGGTTGTGGCGAAGCTACAACACGACGGTAACCGCGTCCTGCATCTTCAGCCATATTCCAGCCTTTTTCTTGTTCCAGTTGTTTAGCTTCTTCTTCTGTGTAGAAAACTCCGATCGGTTTTGTTGGATTGTTAAATGCTGTATCGTTTGCATCTACTTCTGTTTCAGTTAAAAGAGTGACGACATTCCCTGAAATTTCTTTTTCAGTTAAAGCATTTTTAAGCGATTGTTCCATCATATAACCAATAAACCCTTGAGATTGTGCGCTTAATGCATCTAATGGCAATTGAGGAACAACGTCTTTCGCTTCTTCGTTTTGACGGAGAATATTCCCAACTTGCGGACCGTTCCCGTGTGTAATGATAACTTGGTGTCCAGCTTTTTTCACATTAGAAATTGAATCTGTACTGATTTCTACGTTTTTTAATTGATTTTCAAAAGTTGCTTCCTGGTTAGGACGTAAAATTGCATTTCCTCCAAGAGCGATAACGACTCTTTTTCCCATAAGTGTGTTTCTCTCCTTTTCTAACACCAGTAACCCTAATAGGATACCGGTCATTGTATCTAATCCAGATGTACTGCCATTTGTTAACAGTTGATGGAAATCGGTTTTTATGCGGTTTCCTTGGTATTCTTCGCTAGTTTCTTTCAAAAAAGAAAGAATCGTTGTGCTGTACAAATGGTTAACTGCATACCGAAGATAGGTTTCTGCAACAGCCGTTGTACGCGTAGTTGTTTCAAGTAATTCTGCTAATAGCAGACGAACATTCTGATCTAATAATCCGTAAGCCGAATCAACACTTAGCAACCCTACCAGAAGATCATCACCTGAAGGCGTTAACCCTTTGCCGCGTCCAATAAAAAACAGCAGCGCTTCACGGATGTTCTCTTCTTTTTCTGAAATAAGACCCTTAACAGCTTGAGAAAATGAAGCGTCCATTTGTTCTAAATAAGCAAGGGAGAAAGGCAGTTTTTCGCCGAAGCCATTGCGATCTTGAACCATCTTGGCCTCATTCAGTACTTTTGTTGTCTGTTTCCAATTCACTGGCTTTTGTTGCAGTAAATGTGAGTTATAGTGACTTGCATAATCAAAAGCTAAAATAAACTGGTTGTTTTGCAATCGTTTGGAATGCGGATCATACGTGAATGGATCCCCAATGTTAACTTTTTTTAGTACCTCTTTCGTGTCTTTAAACGAAAGATGCACTGCAAACGGCAATTCACCATTTTTGTCTGTTCCAATAAACAATAATTCTTTTCCACTAATCAGATTCAAACCATTTTTAAAAATACTATGGACTTTCCAGCGATGATGTTCCATTAATTTCATTTCTAACTGTTCTGAAATTTTTTGCACATAAATCACTTTATACCAGCTCCATGAAGTCGTTTTTAAAAATAAGCGGGTCAATGTCTAACCAATTGACCCGCTGGTTTTGGAAGAATAGCTTTAAATATCCATACCTAATTTTTTAGCATAAGCTGTAATGGCTTTTTCGAAACACTCGATTGGAGGTGTAACCGTTCCTGCTCCAATTTGTCCAAGTCCAGCAACTTTATGAGCAATCCCTGTATTGATAACCGGTAAAATGCCTGTTTCAACAACTTTACGCGCATCGATTCCTAAAACGATTCCTTGGAAATCCCATGTTGGAACTGGGAAGTTCGGGTTGTGATCAATCGTGATCTCAGTCATTTCATTACTCGTTTTTAAAGCGTCGTTGAAGCCGCCAGTACCTACGAAACGAGTAACAGCAGGTGCTGCGATCATCGCCATACCACCTACACCAAAAGTTTCAGTAATCGCACTGTCTCCAAGGTCCGGGTTAGCATCATCAGCTGTATAACCAGAGAAGTACAACCCTTGTGGTGTATTAACAGGACCAGTAAACCATTCGTCGCCCATTCCGCTGATCTTAATACCGAAATTTTCTCCGTTACGAGCCATAGCTGTAACAACTGTTCCAGATTCAATCATACGTGCTCCATCCATAACTGCTTTTGCTGCAGCCATCATTGGATTTAAGAAAAATTGGTCCGTATCTGCTAAGAACGTGATAACTTCTTGACGTTCTTTTTCGTCGATATCCAATTGAGTAACAATTGGCGCTACTTCTTTTAAGAAGTTTAATGAGGCAGCGATATTTCGTTGGTGGAACTCGTCTCCCATCGCAATTGATTTAGCAATAATAACGTTTAAGTTCATGCCTTCTTCCATCGTTTTCAACACTTTGCTTAAGACTGGGCCTAAAACATCGCGCATCCAGCGTAAACGGTTCACAACGTCTTCGCCATAAGCTCCAAAACGTAAAACGGCTCCAATACCTTCATTCATTTGACAATAAGCAATGTTTCCATCCGTACGGTTTTCTACTACTAAAACCGGCATATTTCCAGATGTGATTCCGCCCATTGGTCCAACTGCATTAACAGAGTGACAAGGGATGAATTTTACTTCACCGCTTGCTAACAACGTTCTTGCATCTTCTTCTGTTGCAGCCCACTCTTCAAAAAGAACAGCTCCTACACATGAGCCTTGCATTGGATCCGTCATGTTTTCCCATTTGATAGGAGGTCCTGCATGCAGCAAGACCTTTTCATTCAATTCTTCGATTACTGATTTTGCGGGTACAACATCCAATAAAAATGGTGCTCCGGCAACGATTTTATCGATTACTGCACGGTTTGCTTCGTCAATTGTTTTATAAGTCATAGTCAATAAACCCTCCTGTATTTTCTGAAACTCATTTGTTTGTTCGTTTTTATTTTGCAACGTAGCTATTTAAGAAGTATAAAACTTTTTGTAACGTTACGTCTCCGCCTGCGCTTGGTCTCCAATCGAATTGAACAGCTTTGCCGTTGTTTTCTTCAATTGCTTCAGCAAAACTCTTCAAACCAACGTTGATCACAAATGGTTTTTGGCTTAATAAAGCTAGTGTTGCTTCTGATGGCTCAGAAACTTCGACAGCTGCCTCGTTAGCAATTTCTTTGACTTCTTTTGGTTCATCTTTGATGGTATGACCCAAAATAGCTAAAGCTGTCCGAACGGCTTTGTTATTGCTTTCGCAAACGATTACGCCGGCCTCTTCAAGAATTTGTTTTTGACGTGCAAAGTTTTGCGGGTCTGCTGATGTTCCAACAACCGTTCCTAAAACGACCAATTCGCGACCGTCTTTTTGAGCTGCTGCTTTCGCTTCTTTGATTGCTGGAGCTAATTCAGTTGCCATATCTTCATGCGCACCATAACCTAAAACAACATCTAATAAAATAATCGCTGTTTCTGGGTTATCGCCAGCTTTCTTGATCATTTCAATCCGTTTTTCAGGATCGATCATTGGGTGTGGTTTACCTTGGGTGTACATATCATCACCTAAGTCGATGATTTCATGTCCCGCAGAGTTTAAAATAAACCCTTCTTCGTGTGTTAAACCTTCAGCTAAGTTTAAGCCATCAGCAATCAGCATACCTGCTTCATTGGCTAATGTTCCGCCTGAGTAATACCCTTTGATCAATGTTTGTTCTGGTTTCAATGATACTGCTGGTTTTTCAACCGTCTCATCTAATGCCTTGACTTCTTCGCCATTTAAAAGAGCTACAGCGATTTTAGCTGCTTCTTCCAAAGTATATGCATGGTACAGATCTTTCTCATTGAATGTTGGTTTTTCACCCAAGAAAATTGTTACTGCCGGTTTAGAAATCGTTCTCAATAAACCAAGGACTTTGTCTCTAACAGATTTTGCAGGTGGTTTAGAAATAACCACGATCACATCCGTATCTGGGTCTTTCTCTAAGGCAACGATACTATCCAACATAGTGATACCGCCGACTTCTTCAGATAAATCACGGCCTCCGGTACCAATTGCATTAGTTACACCTGCGCCTAATTTATCAATAATTGTTGAAACTTCTTGGATACCTGTACCTGAAGCTCCAATGATGCTGATTCTTCCTGGACGAACGATATTCGTAAAGGCCATCGGTACACCATTGATAATGCCTGTCCCACAGTCTGGTCCCATAACTAACAAGCCTTTTTCATGTGCTTTTTTCTTTAAGCGAACTTCGTCTTCGATGGCTACGTTATCACTAAAGATAAACGGATGAAGCCCTTCGTCTAGTGCTTTCTCTGCTTCTAGAGCAGCATACGTTCCTGGTACAGAAATCAATGCTACGTTAGCATCTTTGCCTAGTTTTAAAGCAGTGTCCCAAGTACGAGCTGTTTCTTCTGTATCGCCTTCATCTGCTGCTCCTTGTGAAGCTAGAAATTCATCGATTTCAGCTAAAATAGTGTCGATAACTTCATCGTTATCTGTATCTACTACAAGAGCCATATCGTTTGCTGAAGCTTTTTCAAGTTCAGGTGTTCGTAGTCCGCTGCCTTCGAAAAGGTCTTTGTTAGCTGGCGTTCCCATCATGATGGAAACCCGGTTAACGCCTTCGATCGTGTTGAGTTTGTTGGTCAAAAGCATTAAGACAACTGAGTCTTGATACGCATTTTCTTTAATTATTGTGTGTAACATTAAAATTCCCCGCAATCTCTTTGATTTTTTTATTCCTGAGTTTATAAAACTCATTTAGTGCTCTTAATTAAAGGCAGTTCTTTTTATTGATCAGCTCTTAGAGAGATAAAACAGCTGATGTATTCTATACTATTTGCTAAAACTACATTTTTTGACAATACTATTTTTCGCCAAATGCATCGGCTTTATCGTAATTATCAAAATGGATCGTATCGCTTTGAAGGTAATCGTAAATTTCTTTTACAATCGGAATGCCGTCTTCTTCATATTTTTTAGCAACGATATTCGACAATTCGCCTGGATAAAGAACTTGATCAAAACCTTTAGCCGGTTTAACTGCATGCAGCTCATCCACCATCTTATTGATGTTTTCTTTGAATTCCGTTAAATCAGTGAAGTAACTAGGATTGATCAAAATATGCAATTGTCCTAAATTACGACCAGCAGTGATATCCGTATACATAGAGGAAACATGTTTCCCAAATGGCAATCCTAACAACATGCCGGATAAGATATCGACCATCATCATCAAGCCATAACCTTTTGGTCCGGCAATCGGCAATAATGCTTTGACGTTATGCGGATCTGTTGTTGGCTCTCCATTTTCATCTACTGCCCAATTAGCTGGGATATCGACGTTACGTGACCGAGCGTCTAAGATTTTGCCCCAAGCTTGAACCGTTGTTGCCATATCAAAAACCACTGGGCTATGCCCTGCTCTTGGAGCAGCAAATGCAATCGGATTTGTTCCATAATAAGGTTCTGATCCGCCAAACGGCACAACCATTGGATCTGATTGACAAACAGATAACGCTATCAAATCTTGCGCCGCTGCTTGTTCTACAAAATACGCCAATGCGCCGCTGTGGCCCATTTGGTGAACACCAACCACTCCAATTCCAGTTTCTTTAGCTAATTTTATGCCTTCTTTTAAAGCTTCATTTGCAGCCACATGACCTACACCATTATCTGCTTCAAACACACCAGTACTTGGACCCGTTTGATTGAATTTGAAATTCGGGTTGGTATTGCTGCCGCCTTTTGAAATTCGTTCAGCATAATAATCTACGCGGACTGCTCCATGGGAATGAATCCCATGAGCGTCTGCAAAGACTAACGTATCTGCAACTCCTGAAGCATGCTCTTTAGAAAGACCTGCTTTTTCAAGTTTAGCTTGAATCAATTGATGCAATTCTTCTTCTGTTACTTTGACCATTTCTAACTCAGTCATTCTTAAACCTGCTTTCTGTCTTAAATTTTCGGATCACGATTGCAATCTTTTGAGTAGATATAGCTTAACGGCTCATCGCGTCCAACAGCATAAGTTGCTTGCGGAACATAAGCTCCCATAAAGATGTAATCGCCTTTTTCGACTGGGATCCATTCGTTATCTAAAACATAAACGCCTTTTCCAGAAAGCAGCAACGCGCCGTGTTCTTGAACGTGCGTTTCAATGTACCCGTGACTTGCGCCTGGTTTGAATGATAAGATATGAATATTCATATCGAATCCTAAATCAGCCGGCAATAAATCAGATAACGCAACATCGGTCATGCCTTCATAGTCTATTTTTTCAAGGTCATTTACATTTCCGACAACGTTGTGTGCTTCATACCCTTCAATGGCTTCATAGCGTTTTTTGTATAAGAACAATTCGCTATTCTGACCGTCGTTGATGTTTTCTAAATACATCTTTTTACCAGCTGGCAAATACACATAGCCGCCTGTTTCTAATGTATAATCGGTTTCGCCATCGTTCACTTTGATTTTTCCTTCAATAATATAGACAAATGTTTGAACGCCTTCTTCACCAAATCCTCTAGTGTTTTTTCCTTCAGGAAGCATCGTCACAACGTAATCTACGAAACTAGCGCCTAATTTTGGCGAACCAAGAACAGATAATTCACAATTTTCAAATCCTGGAATTCTGTTGTTCACTAATCCATCTTGTGGAATCAGTGCAAAATTGTCTCGTCTGATAATTGAACGTGATGCTAATAGTTCATCACTGTAACCTGTTCTTTTGTTTTTGTAACCCATTATTAAAAACCTCTTTCTTTTTCCAATATTTTTGACGATTCTTTTTTATTCGGTATAAGCTAATTCATATAAAGCAGCAGCAAGTGTTTTGACACCTTCCGCTAAATCTTCCACTTTAGTATCTTCAGCTGGGTTGTGGCTAATTCCGCCAATACTCGGCACAAATAGCATAGCTGTTGGGATATGCGGTGCAATGATTTGCGAGTCATGTCCAGCGCCGCTATGCATGATCCGATAGTTGATGGCCTCTTTTTCAACAACTTCTTTTAGAACACCGACTATTTTTTCGTCCATCGGTACTGGTGCTTCATCCATCCATAAATCAATAGACAGTTCCATTCCCATATCTGCTGCAATTTTTTTCATGTCTGTTTCAATTTCTTGTGTGAATTGATTCAGCTCTTCTTGATCAGTATGGCGACAATCGATCGTGAATAACACTTCACCGGGTACAACATTGACGGTATTTGGAGTCGGTTCAACTTTTCCAAAAGTCAACACCAAAGGATCGCCAACTTTTTCAGCTTTTCCGATAGATTGAGTCACAATTTTGCTAAAAGCATAAATGGCATCTTTCCTCAATCCCATTGGTGTCGTTCCCGCATGGTTAGCCTGACCTTTTAAGATCACCGTATACCGTTTTTGGCCTACAATGCTGGTTACCACTCCAACGGATTTTTTTTCAGTTTCCAAAACATTTCCCTGTTCGATATGAATTTCAATAAAAGCTTTTATATCTTCGCGCAACTTTTCATCTTCTTTTCTGAAATCAAATCCAGCTGCATGCATAGCATCAACGAATTTGATCCCTTCGAAATCAGCGATTGTTTCTACATCTTCACGCTTAGCATCTAAGACTAAGTTTTTACTGCCCCAAAAAGCATAAGGGAAGCGGCTGCCTTCTTCTTCAGCCATTGAGATCACTTCTAAATTACGCAATGGTTGCCCGTATTTTTCTTTCAATAATTTTACAGCCAGGTAAGAAGCAATGACTCCATATTGTCCATCAAGCTTACCGCCATTGACTACGGTATCGATATGCGAACCCGTTAAGATCGTTTCATCAGGGTATTTTGTTCCCGGCAAACGACCAAATAAATTTCCAATTGCATCAAAACGCGTTTGCATGCCAAGTTCTTCCAATTTTCTTTTTATTCCGTTTTGAGCTTCTACCCAAGCTTCAGAATAAAGCAATCGTGTTGTTCCACCTTTTGGATCTGCTCCAATATTAGAAATCCATTTAACAGTTTGAGCAGTTTCTTCATTTAAATTCATGATAGCGATCCTTTCTACTAATGATTTTATTGTACAGTGTAACTCCAAAAGCTCGTACCCTTATTGTAAGCGCTATTCAATTCGAATACATTGTACAAATAGGCTAATTTCAGTTTTGATTTCTTGTCGCATTTGTACAATTCGGCTCATTTTAAGTAGTCTACCCTTCATTCTTGTTGCCTTTTTGCTATACTTTAGTCATTCTCTCGTTAACCGAGCTAGAAAAACAAAGGAGGATGACAAATATGTCACCAGAAATACACACTTTCTTTGAAAGTGAAGCGCTCACTTTAGAAAGCACATTTTACCGTTCAACAACGGCTTCAAAAAACCAAACCATTATTTACTTACATGGGGGCGGGTTGATTTGGGGAAACCGGAATGATTTGCCTATTGACTACATTCATCAATTTTTAGACAACGGTTATCACTTTTTAGCGATTGATTACCCTTTAGCTCCTGAAACTTCTTTGCCAGAAATTTATACTTATGCTGTAAAAGCTATTGAGTGGTTTTGCGAACGATTCGACGATGTTCTTCATCTTGCTTCAAATGACTACAGCTTGTTTGGACGTTCAGCAGGAGCTTATCTAGCTTTACTTTTAGGTAATGATCACTCACTGCCATGTCCGCCTAAACGAATCATCAGTTTTTATGGTTATCATTCTGTTCAAGAACCGTTTTACCTCTCCCCTAGCAAACAGTACCAAAAATATCCAGCTATTCCAGAAAGCTTGATCAATCAAATGATTCAAAAGAAACCATTAGTGTCTGGGCCTTTGGAAACGCGGTACGCTATTTACATCTATTGTCGACAAACTGGGAAGTGGCTAGATATGGTTATGCCAAGAAAAAGCAACCGCCAATCTTTTTCTTTATCCGATGATGAGTTAAAACAACTTCCTCCTACTTTTATAGCACAAAGTAAAACCGATCAAGATGTTCCCTACGAAATCGGGGTTCATTTGGCTAATACGATTGCTCACACTCAATTTTTTTCTGTTGAAGACTTGGACCATGACTTTGATAAAGATCCTCAAAATCCAGTTGCAGTGCAAGCCTATGAAGCTGTTATCGAATGGCTTCAGTCCTAATAGTTGTCTTAAGTTTAACCATTTGCTCTATAAGTTACAAATATAATCTACTACTGATTAAAGAGGCTGCGACAAAACTAAATTTGTCGCAGCCTCTGTACATATATGCCTTAGCGCTGCGTTTTTATTCTCTGTAAAAACAAATGATTAGCAACCAGCATTAACGGTTACATATTTTCAAGTCGCAAAGTCATATCACCATATTTGATCCATTCTAACTTTCTAAACAATTCTGAGATTAGCCACGTTAAGATAGCTGGTGCAATAAAACAAAAAACAGCAATTTTAAGCCATATTTCACCCATTGGGTATCCTGCTTCTGTCATTTTAGCTAATACGCCTAAAGGAGCCACTAAACCAGAAGTTCCTGTTGCCGCTGCTGCTGAGACACTTTCCATTTTGAAAATCGTCGTCACAAAAGGTCCTAAAATCATTCCAGCCAGTGTTGGCGGAAGAAAAATAACCGGTTTTCGGACAATATTAGCTACTTGAATCATCGGCGAGCCAAACGCTTGTGTCACAAATCCGCCCCAACCATTTTCACGAAGACTTTGAATTCCGAAACCAATACATTGCGCACAGCCTCCGACTACCGCTGCACCAGATGCTGGTCCGGCAATACCGATCATGATCGCAATGGCCGTGCTGCTGATTGGCAACGTTAATGTAATGCCCATCACTCCAGCTACTAAGATACCCATTGGGATCGGTTGCAATTCTGTTGCCCGATTAATGATTTCTCCTAGCCCAATCATAAAACCATTGATTCCCGGTCCAATCAAAGTTCCAACAATAGAACCTGTGATCGCTGTAACCGCAGGAGTCACAACAACATCGATAGGCGTTTCTTTTGAAACGACTTTTCCAAGCTCTGCCCCAACAACGGCTGCCACGAAAGCACCTACTGGGCCGCCTAACTCATAACCTATAAATCCAGTGATAACCGAAGAGAATAATACGAGTGGCGGAGATTTTAATCCCAATGCTACCGCTACAGCAATTCCAGGTCCAGCCATTTCTTTTGCTCTGGGAGCCAGTACATCAGTTAAATACGGCATATCCAAAAAATTACCCGCTGTTTCAAAAATAACCCCAAGAATTAATGTAGCAAATAAACCTAATGCCATAAATGATAACGCGTCAATAAAATAACGTTGAAAACTGATTTCAATATCTTTTCGTTTCAGGAACGCTTTAAACTTGTTTTGGTTCTGAGGTTCTTGTTGCGCGGAATTCGTTGTCTTATTCTTCTTCTGTTTGTCCTGTTTTTTAGCCATACTGTTAACCCTTCTTTCCTCTTTTTTTAGCCCATCCACCGCTTTAAATGGTTTAATGGCTCTATTTATAAATAGCTGCATTTGTTTCTTTAATAAAAAATTCTTAGCTATAAGCAAAACAATACATTAATAAGTGCTTTAAATAATATTGCTTATAGTTTAGCTCCTCTCTTCCTCCTTCCCTATTAACTTTTTGCAGAACATTTATAAATTCTGTTCTACAAAAAAAGCTTACAATCCTTTTTATAAAGTTTTGTAAGCCTTTTCTTATTATTCATTTTATCAATCTCATGATCTATTTGCATTATCTCTCAAGGATAAAAAGATTCCCCGTTTTTCTCTATAGAGCTAACCGTTCTTAAAAGAAAAAGGTATAATCTAAAAATAACAGTATTCCAAAGATAGTCGCTACTGCTAATGTCCATGGAATGATCTTAATAAGAACCTTACCTTCTGAGCCTAATATCCCGGCGGTGGTCGTTCCTAAGATAATATTTCCTGGAGCAATAGATGTTCCTATTCCGCCTCCTGCAGTCTGTGCACCCAAAATAGCTGGCGTTTTCAACCCGATAATTTCTGAAACTTGCAGTTGAAAATCGCCAAACAAAATGTTGGAAGACATATTGCTTCCGGTTATAAATGATCCTAACAAACCGATAAAGGGAGCAATGAACACGTATTGTTCCTTTAAGACAGTAGAAATTCCTTGCGCTAAAACAAAGGTTTGTCCTGTTCCAGCCATTACTCGTGAAATAGACAATAAGGAAAGGACAGCAATGCTAGGCGATAATGCTTTTTTAAATGCTCTTACAAAAAGATCCTTTAATACTCTGCCTTTAATAAGGCCTTTTTTCCGATAATAAAAATAAGAAAGCAACGAAGAAACGAGTAAAAACATACTAGCATGTGTCAAGGGAGTCAAAGGTGCATATTGTTCAATCGCACTATTGATTACACCATAGCCTGTTTGCGTTTCTCCAAAACGCGGACCGAAACTGAAAGCACCTAACCAATTAGTTACAACAGGAACCAATAAAACAACCAGCGAAATAACTGTCACCAAGTAATAAGGCAGCAAAGCTTGATTCGTAGACATTGCTGTTTCAGGTACAGCCGTCTCTTCTTCTTTTCGGATCATGATGCGGCTATTCGTTAACTGCCATTCTGTACGGTACAAAGGCGTTTTAGATAAGCCGATAATGGCTAATAAAGAAATAGCACTAGGAACAAAAGCAGCCAATTCTGGATTAATGACTGAAAAAATCATCTGTCCGCCTCCTTGGATCAAGGTAATGACCGCAACGGCGATAAACCCTTTTCTTACACCTTTCCATCCGCCATAAAAATAAGTAATAATATAACTAAATAAAATCGTTAAAATCAATAAGAAGAAGGAAGCATATAAAGCAGATTGGAAAATCAATGCTTTGTCTTCAATCCCCGTTTGAATCAATAAGGCATTCCAGCCTAACGCTAACGTTCCAAAGGTGCCTGCCCAACTGTGCCCTAATAAAGGAATGATAACAGCCCACATTGGCGCAACCCCGATGTTCAATAACAATGGCGCGGCTACAAGCACAGGGACACCAAATCCGGTTATCCCTTGCAGAAAACTGGCAAAAACGATTCCAATCAACATGATTCGGATCAGTTCATTTGGCGCTAATTTCCTAAACAATTGATTGAGCGTGTCGAAAGCTTTTGACTCGCTGCTCACTTCATACAATAAAATTGCTGTTATAATAACTAAAACAATTCCGGTAGAATTCCAAACGGCTTTTAATAATTCACTAGAAATCACAGTACCATTCGCTTTAAAGAACACTACTCCTAAGATTACGGTGACTGCCAATGTAAAGGGAGCCGCTTTTGATGCGCCCCACTGAAAGCCGATCATCAAAACAAGCAATAAAATAATTGGGACGGTACACAATGACCAAAAAAACAAATTAATAGGTATATTCATTCACACTTTACTCCTTTACTTTTCTATAATGGTATTCTAAACAGTGTTGCGAAACTAAGTTCTCTGTCACAATGAACTTAGTGTATCCTCAAAACCAATTTTTTTCCACAAAAAAATCTAATCATCCAATCAAATGACTAGAAAGCTATTTTACTATTTGATTTTCTATTTTAAATGAAAGTATAGTATGATAGTTTAGTGAAAATAAGTTTGTCTTTCTGAATAATACCATAAATAGAGTTTTCATTTTATTTCTGCTACACTTAGTATACCTTTTTCTGTTAGCGCATTCACTTGCAAATAAAACTAAAAATAGTGCTGTTTTCTATCTCTAGTGGATAAAAATTTTATTTAATCAAAACAAGGACGTGACAAAATGAAGTTAACGGTACAAGATGTCTTACAGTTTGCTTCCCTCAAAGAAGCTTCAGTACTGACTAAAAGACAAGGATTACAGAATGAAGTGAGCGGCGTTATGATTGTCGAAGCTTCTGACATTGAAAATTGGGCACGCGAAGGAGAATTGTTATTGAGCAGTTTTTTTGCCCTACAAGACCTCTCCCCTATCGAAGTCAAAACGTTTTTCAAAAAAATGCATCAATTAAAACTTAGCGGCTTGATCATTAAGGTCGATCGGTTGGTCGAACAAATACCCGATTTAATTTTGCAAGCTTGTACCCAATACTCTATCCCACTTATTAAAATTCCTAAAGAAACAAAATATGAACCTATCTTACTCGAAGTTATGGGAACCTTGATGAATAATAACGTTATTTTATTGGAAAAGTACTATGCTCTGCAAAATCAATTTACAAAAATGGCTCTAACAGAACCGCAACTGATCGATATCTTATTTGTTTTAAAAGAGTTGATACAAAAACCCGTTAGTTTAAAAAACACATTAAAAGAACAATGGATCAGTACCGACCCTATTTTTGATGATGCCGTAATTAAAGATACCGTCCCGTTAAACAAAAAGAAGTATATGAATTACGATTATATCAAACGACACGTCAGCTATAAACATATAGAAGACCAACAATTTTTCACACAATTGGTTGTCCATATCCCCAATTTAGAATTCAATTCTTTTGAATTGATCATCCACGAGATGAATTCTCCTATTCCTCATGAAGACTATATGGCAATTGAAAACACCGTTAGTTTTTTACAAATGGAATTATTAAAGCAGTATGCTGTTTCGCAAAACAATTTAAATTATAAAAATAACATTATTTATGATTTGTTAAATAATCGAATGGAAAATAAAGAAGAAATAAAAGAAAAAATTCGTTCCTTACAATTGACTGAATCCCCTAGTTATCGAGTGATTATTTGTAAGTATTCTAATTTGATCTCTACGCAAAAGCAATTATCTAAACCAGCAAATACATTTGCTGCTTTTTTTAGCGAAGAAATCAAACGAAAATGGCAACATTGCGTCTATTTAATACGGGATAATAAAGTTGTGTTTATTGTGGATACCAAAGACGAAAACGACAATCAAATCAAAGAAAAGTTAAAGCAAGTCAGCAGTCTGATCAAAAGTAATCTCGGTTTAAATAAATTAAAATTAGCGATCAGTTTCAGCTCTGTAGACGACCTTTTTCATTTATCTGATTTATATAAAGAAGCCAATGATACACAAAAGATCATTGAGTTATTCGGTGAAACTGAAGCGGTTTACAGCTATCAAGATATTGGCATTTACCAACTTTTTTCAGAAAGCACCAATATAAAACAATTTATAAAATACATTCCTGTCCCCTTATTAGAACTAGAAGAAAACCATAGCGACTTGATTGAAACGCTAAAAGTTTTTCTTGATACCAATCAAAATTACAAAACAACCGCTGCTATCCTTTTTGTTCACCCTAAAACAGTACGCTACCGAATCGATAAAATAAAAAAACTGACAACCATCAATTTTTCAAATGCAGAACAATTGCTGCAGCTCAATATTGGTCTCCGCATTTTGAAGTTAGTCTCACACCAAAAGATAAATTAAACCTTTTTCCATCGCTGCTATAAAAAGAACCAGTCCTATTACTTATGTGCAGAGCATATGAGTAATAGGACTGGTTCTTTTTAGTCTATTGCCATTTCTCCTTCCTCTCCTAGCAAATCTTACCTAAGAAATTGTTCACTTTTCTTTGCTTCTATCTGTCAAAAAACTAAAAAGTTTCATCTAAGGCAAAATTAACTTAAAATGAACAAAAAAGGTTGCTAAATAGCACCAGTTTAGCTATACTTTAACTAAGGTTTAGGTAACCCTTAATATTTTCGTACTTATAATTAAATGATCAAATGAAAGAAAGGAAGTTGTACATGATTGACGTGAAAAACCTTACTGTTACTTACCAAGACGAACCAGCTCTTTCAGATGTATCTCTTACTATTAGAGAACAAGCTATTACTGGAGTTATCGGACCGAACGGAGCTGGAAAATCGACTTTGTTAAAAGGAATGATGGGTTTGGTAAAAACAGAATCAGGAGTTACTACAGTTGATAATCAGCCTTTAAACAACGTAAGGAAAGAAATTGCTTATGTTGAACAACGAAATACGGTTGATTTAACCTTTCCAATCAAAGTAGAAGAAACAGTTTTGTTAGGAACTTTTCCTAAATTAGGTCTTTTCCATCGTCCAAAAGAACGAGAAAGACAAAAAGTTACGGAAAGTTTAAAAAAAGTTAAAATGGAAGAATTTAGAAATCGGCAAATCGGAGAACTTTCCGGAGGACAACTGCAACGTGTCTTTATTGCTCGTGCGCTAGCTCAAGAAGCCGATATCATCTTTTTAGACGAACCTTTTGTAGGTATTGACATGAACAGTGAAAAAGTGATCATCGATTTACTCAAACAGCTTCGAGATGAAGGAAAAACCATTTTAGTCGTGCATCATGATTTAAGCAAAGTAACGACTTATTTTGATGACTTAGTTATCTTAAACCAATCTCTCATCAGCTATGGACCGATTGCTGAATCGTTTACAACCAGTAATATAAAAGCAGCTTATGGCGATTCAATGGGTGATTTGATGATTAAGGGGGTCAAAGACTAATGATTGCACACTTTATAGATGGTTTAACTAAATACCAGTTTTTACAAAATGCACTATTTACTTCAATCGTTATCGGAATCGTATCAGGAGTTATCGGTTGTTTCATCATTCTAAGAGGAATGTCTTTAATGGGAGATGCTATTTCCCATGCTGTTCTTCCAGGTGTAGCCGTGTCTTACATTGTAGGAGTAAACTACTTTATTGGGGCAACTGTTTTTGGCGTATTTGCGGCATTACTTATTGGCTTAGTAACGCAACACAGTAAGCTGAAAAGCGACACAGCCATCGGCATTGTTTTCAGTTCGTTTTTTGCTGCTGGAATTATTGCTATTTCTTTTGCAAAAAGCTCGACTGATTTATACCATATTTTATTTGGGAATGTATTGGCCGTCACACAAACCGACATGATCATCACTGTTGTGGTTGCTATTTTAGTTATTTTATTTGTTGTTCTTTTTTATAAAGAATTGCTCGTCAGTTCTTTTGACCCCGTTATGTCGCAAGCTTACGGTTTAAAAGTACAATTCATCCATTATGTCTTGATGTTGCTGCTTACATTAGTAGCTGTTGCAGCTTTACAAACTGTCGGAACAATACTAGTTGTGGCAATGCTGATCACTCCTGCAGCGACTGCTTACCTACTATCAAATAAATTATCTACAATGATTCTAATAGCTTCTACAATTGGCATTATCAGTTCCGTGGTCGGATTGTTCTTAAGTTATTCATATAACTTAGCGTCTGGTGCTGCGATCGTATTGACAACTACGGTATTTTTCTTAGTTGCATTCTTATTTTCACCAAAACAAAACCTACTAATAAAGAGAAGGAAGGATAAAAAATGAAAAAAATCAATTTACTCCTGGCTTTAATAGCGGTCACTGTTCTGGTAGCAGCTTGCGGCAATAGCTCATCTGACTCGTCAGCTCCTGCTAATGAGAACGATAAATTACAAGTTGTTGCAACGAACTCTATTTTAGCGGATATGATCAAAAATGTTGCGGCCGACAATGTCGACTTGCACAGTATCGTCCCCGTCGGAACAGATCCGCATGAATACGAACCTCTTCCAGCTGATATTGAAAAAGGCACTGAAGCGGATGTCGTTTTTTATAACGGACTGAATCTTGAAACTGGCGGAAATGGCTGGTTTACCAAATTAATGGAAACCGCTGGAAAAGAAGACGGAAAAGATTACTTTGCTGCCAGCGAAGGCGTCGAACCAATGTACTTGTCATCAAAAGGACAAGAAACAGAGCAAGATCCTCATGCTTGGCTGGATATCAGCAATGGTATTCAATACATTGAAAATATTACTAAAGTCTTGTCAGATAAAGATCCAGCTAACAAAGAAACCTATGAAGCCAATGCAAAAGAATACACAGAAAAACTGGCTCAATTAGATGCTGAAGCAAAAGAAAAATTCAAAGACATTCCCGACGATCAAAAATTACTCGTAACCAGTGAAGGAGCTTTTAAATATTTCTCTGCAGCTTATGGAGTAACGGGAGCTTATATTTGGGAAATCAATACCGAAAGCCAAGGAACCCCTGATCAAATGAGCTCGATTATCGATCAAGTTAGAGACAGCAATGTTCCCGCTTTGTTTGTCGAAACCAGTGTAGACAAAAGAAGTATGAACAGCGTTTCGAAAGAAACCGGTGTCCCTATCTATTCCACGATTTTTACTGACTCCATCGCAAAAGAAGGCGAAGATGGCGACAGCTATTACGGCATGATGGAATGGAATTTAACCAAGATACACGAAGGCTTAATTCAATAAAAATAAAAAACGAATTCTCTTATAAAAGGGAATTCGTTTTTTTATTATCTTTTTTAAACCTTTAAAGCAAAAGATAATCGTGTTCGCTTAGTAAGTAGATTGGATATTTCCTTCCGCCTATTTTATCTCAATTATTTGGTTATAATTGTACCGCCTTGTCCAGTTAAAACTTGTTCAATATTTTCTAGTGACGTGATCATCGCTTTGCCTTCAGGGTGGTTTTCAACAAAAGCAATCGCGGCTTCAACTTTTGGCAACATACTGCCAGGCGCAAATTGGTTATCCTTAATGTACTGTTTCATTTCTGACACTGTAACTTGTTCTAGTTTCTTTTGATCAGGCTCGTTGTAGTTCACGTAAACATTGTCGACCCCAGTTAAAATAATCAGCAGATCCGCTTTAACCAATTCAGCTAGTTTTTGTGAAGCAAAATCTTTATCTATTACGGCTTCAACACCGATTAACTGTCCATCTTTTTCAATCACCGGTATTCCTCCGCCGCCAACAGAAATAGTCACTACACCATTTTCGACTAATTGATTGACAGCACGATATTCTTTGATGCTAACAGGTTTCGGCGAAGGAACGACTTTTCGCCAGCCGCGGCCTGCATCTTCTTTAAATAAAGAGCCAGTAGCTGTCATTGCTTGTTGAGCATCTCTCTCATTCAAAAAAGGGCCAATGGGTTTTGTCGGGTTTTCAAAAGCTGAATCGGCTTCATCAACCACTACTTGCGTTACAATAGAAACAACCGATTTAGACAGATTTCTTTTTTCCAAAGCGTTTCCCAATGCGTTCTGCATCCAAAAGCCAATGCTCCCTTGAGTCATTGCTACACAGGTATCCAATGGCATTGCTGGGTTTTTTTCACTATCGGCCGCAGCTTGTTGCAGCACTAAATTGCCGACTTGCGGACCATTCCCATGTGAGATAATCAAATCATCGCCATTTTCAATAAATTTGACTAAATATTCTGCTGTACGGGCTAATGCTGCTTGTTGAGCTGCGGCACTAGCGTCGTCAGATAATATCGCATTACCGCCTAAAGCTATTACAATTTTTTGTTTTGTCATGGTTGTCCTGTCCCCTCTTTTACATATTGCCAATATCAATTGTACCATTAAAAATTTGAATTAAAGCTACTCCAAATAAAACAATTATCACTGCTGCAGCAATTAGTTCGTTTTTCGTAAAAATTTTCCGATTGTTCTCTTTTTGTGCCCAAGCAAAGATAAAAATTCCTGGGGCGTAAAGCAGCATAGTGATCAATAGATAATTAATTCCTCCGGCATAAATCAACCATAAAGAAAAAATACTTGCAAAGAATCCGATCATTATATTTCTAGTACGATTAGGAGTAGTTTTAGATTCCGATAATGATAATTTTAGCTGATAAAATGCTGTAAAGGCATAAGGAATTAAAATAGCCGATGAAGCTAAAGAAAAAGCAAAATTATAAGCTCGTTCACTGATTAGAAATGTAAATAAAAACAATTGAACAATAATATTGGTAAAAATAAGCGAATTGACCGGCGCATCATTTTTATTTTTCTTAGTAAAAAACTTCGGAAACGATCCTTCTCTGGCAGCTTGATAAGGCAGTTCAGCCGTTAACATGGTCCAAGCCAGCCAAGCACCAGCGACGGAAATGATCACTCCTATATTAATCAAAATAGCACCCCAGTGTCCAACAACACTTTCTAAAAGAGAAGCCATTGCGGGTTGGTTTAGCTCAGCTAGTTCAGGACGAGAAAGGACACCCATTGATAAAATAGTTGTCAATAAATAAATACTGATCACAGTAGCTAACCCTAAAATAGTAGCTTTTCCAACGTCTGATTTTTTCGCAGCACGCCCAGAAAAAACTACGGCTCCTTCGATCCCGATAAATACCCATACTGTTACCAGCATAGTCCCTCTGACTTGGTCCATCACTTCTCCGAAACTAAAACCGCCATTTTGTGTTCCCCAAAAATCAGCGGTAAAAACATCTAGCCTAAATGCAATAAACATCGTTACAAGGAATATAGCTAATGGAATCAATTTAGCAAATGTAACGATCGTATTGATAAACGAAGCTGTCTGAATTCCTTTTAAAATCAATCCATGCACAAGCCAAAGCATAATAGACGCTCCGATAACCGAAGCCAGGTTCTGACCATTCCCAAACAAAGGGAAGAAATATCCTATCGAACTGAACATCAACGTTCCGTAAGCTACATTTCCTAAAAATGCAGACAGCCAATACCCCCAGGCAGAGTTAAAGCCCATATAATCGCCAAAACCTGCTCGTGCATAACTGTAAATGCCGGCTTCTAGATCTGGCCGTTTGGCAGATAAGTTTTGAAAGCTGAACGCCAATAACCCCATTCCTACACCTGTAACTAACCAGCCAATGATTACCGGCCCGGGGGATGCTGTTAGTGCCATATCGGACATTAAATTAAAAATTCCGCCACCAATAATTGATCCCACGACTAAACTCATCAATGGGATCAATCCTAATTTTTTTTCATTCATTTTATTTGCCCCATTCCCATACTGTATTTGTTAAGACAGCATCAGAGCATCAGGGAACCAAAACTCCTCATGCTCGTAACCTATTGGGTCAAAGCTAGACTTTAGGAATGAATAAGTTGCCTAGAGTAGCAGCCATGATCGCTTTGATCGAGTGCATTCTATTCTCTGCTTGGACGAATTGACGCGCATGCGGGCTTCTGAAAGCTTCATCCGTGATTTCCATCGCTGTGATGTGATGATCTTTTTCCACTTGTTTTCCATAAACGGTTTCGACATCATGGAAAGCCGGTAAACAGTGTAAAATAATTACATCTTCTTTACCCGTGGCGCGTACCATTTCCATATTGATTTGATAAGGCGTCAATAATTCGATACGTTCTGCAAATTTGTCTTCTTCGCCCATTGAAACCCATACGTCGGTATACAATACATCCGCGTTCTTAACTCCTTTAGCGACTTCATCGGTAATCATCACTTCGCTACCGGCTTCTTCGGCATACTCTTGTGCCATGTCAATTAAATGTTGTTCAGGGAATAGAGATTTAGGAGAAACAATCCGTATGTTTACACCTAGAATCGCTGCTGTGACCAATAAACTATTGGCGACATTATTACGTCCATCTCCGACATACGCTAAAGTGATCCCTTCTAAACGGCCAAAGTTTTCTTTAACAGTTAAAAAATCAGCAATCATTTGAGTTGGATGCCATTCATCGGTTAAACCGTTCCAAACCGGCACACCTGAAAATTCAGCTAATTGTTCTACAGAGCGTTGACTGAATCCTCTAAACTCTATTCCATCAAACATACTGCCTAATACACGAGCCGTATCTTCAACCGATTCTTTTTTGCCCAGTTGGATATCGTCTTTGCCTAAATATTCAGGGTGGGCACCTAAATCAATGGCAGCTGTTGTGAAAGCAGCTCGTGTTCGAGTAGAAGCCTTTTCAAATAATAAAGCTATATTTTTCCCCTCTAAATAATGATGAGGAATACCTTTTTTCTTCAATAATTTTAAATGTTCTGAGAACTCGATTAAATACACTAACTCTTCTTTAGTAAAGTCCTTTTCAGCTAAGAAGCTGCGCCCTTGAAATACTTGTTTACTCATCTTTATTCCTCCTAGTTTTTTTATCCTATCTCTCTTTTTAGCGTTTTATGTCTTCACGAACTAACGGCATGCTCATACAGCGAGGACCGCCACGACCTCTAGAAAGTTCACTCGAGGCAATTTCAATTACTTTAATTCCATGTTGCCGTAATAGTTCATTCGATACATAATTTCGGTCATAGGTAACTACTACTCCTGGAGCGATAGCCAATGTATTCGAGCCATCATTCCATTGCTCACGAGGGGCTGCAATGGCATCGCCTCCGCCACAAGGAATCAAATCTAATTTTTCTACACCAAGCGCTTCGCGTAAAACCTCTTGCAAATCTTTGCGGTGAGTAATTTTAAGCTTGCCGGATTCCTCACCTTGTTCAAGGATATACGTATCTACTTCTCCGCCATTTTTTTGAATACCAGGATGTATTGTAAATTTATCATAATCTACCATCGTGAAGACGGTATCCAAATGCATCATAGCCCGCACGTTAGGAATCTTAATAGCCAATATTCTTTCGAAATTTGAATGGCGATCAAACAATTCATGAGCTAGCTTTTCAATTGCTTTAGCTGAAGTTCGTTGCGAGATACCTAAAGCCAATACTTTATCATTCAGTACCAGTTCATCTCCGCCTTCAATATGAGAAGTGTGATTCCGATCTCGCCAAATTTCGACTCCTTGGTCAGCAAAACGTGGATGGTGCTTCATTATCGTTTCAATAAACATCGACTCGCGATTACGGGCTTCATAAGTCATATGGTTAACCGTCACTCCATTACCTAATGAAGCAGCCGGATCTCTAGTGAAATAAAGGTTTGGCATTGGATCCATATAAAAAGGATAGTCTTCTCCATTGGAAGCTGTCGTTAAATCATTTGACGGAATAGCGATATCTTTTTTACGAACGCCTGCCATTATAGTATCTACCATTTCCTGTGTTTCAAATTTCATTAGATGATCTTTTAATGCACTCATAACCGCTTCTGATTCAATATTTGATTCAGCTAACATACGGTCAATAAACTCTTCCTTGATATTTCCCGCATCAATAGCTTCCGCCGATAATTTTTCTAAATACAATACTTCCACACCATTATCTTCTAATGTTTTAGCAAAAGCATCGTGTTCTTTTTGAATAACTGGCAAATGAGGGATATCATCAAACAATAAACGTTCCATAATAGCGGGTGTTAAATTTTCAACTTCTTTTCCTGGCCTTTTCAATAAAACAGTTTTTAACGGTCCAATCTCTGACATAACATGAATCGGTTTATTCATTTTAGTTTCCTCCTCTGGTTTATTCTTACATCCTTATAATAGCGGTAACAAAATAAAAAGAAACGCATTAATCATCAAACAAAATGTCGATTTACTCACATTTTCACAATGGTTTTTCATATATATTCTTTATAAAGTATAACTGTTATCAATCGCTTTATTATGCTGTATATTTAATGTGTTTATACATCTTTTATAAATTTAATAATTCTAAAAAAATTTGAATAAACTCTTGTTCCAAATTGCAAATTGAATTCTGAGCTACTTTAAAGTTTGTGTACTAAAAATGGAACAGCTGGGTTAAATAGATTCTCGATACTCTTCTTTAATTACGATTTGAGATATTTCATTTAGACAATCTCACAAAAACATGAGCAGTTTAAATGTGCATTAATCATTATCTAAAGCAAAAACAACCTGTTTTAACGTTCGCGGTTTTTTTAGTTTATCTATTATACACAAAAACCTCTAAAAACATGTGAATTAAAGCGCATGACAATTCATAAAAAATTCTCTTTTAAATTATATCCTAACCTTCTTTAGTCAGAAAAAGATTTAAAATAAGTGATGTCTTTAAACGCAAAATGTTTACGTTCATATTCGATTTTCCCTGCTTCTTTTAACTGTTTTACTACACTCCCAACTGTTTCTCTGGAGCAGCCGCTGATGTCAGCAATCTCGTTGATTGTAATTGGAAAAGGAATTTCAATTAGAGCAGGTGTTGTATAGATACCCAATTCTTCCATCAAGTAAGACAATGTTTTAACAATACGACTGGTTGCACTGGAAACGGCTAAATATTGAATGCGCTTCTCTTGCTGTTTTAAAAGCACAGCGATATTTTTGTAAAGGTACAGAAGTTGTTCTGCATTAGATGTTACCTGTTCTTCAAATATTTTAGTGGGAATATAGTATACTTCAATATCAGTAACAGCATAAGCAGAAAAATAATACTCTTCATCAGAAAACATCCCCCCATACGGGAATAAGGTGTCTGGTTTAGTATAGTCGATATATGAGAAAGTATCGCTTTCATCATAGCTTTCGATTCGAACTAATCCTTTGGCTAGATAATATATTTTTTCGCGCTTATCTCCTTCATCAAATAAGACTTGGCCTTTTTTATAGGTTCTAAAAAAAAACTCGTTTTTAAGGCAGTTAAACTCTCTATCGGTAAAATTTGAAAAAACAGGTTTGTAGCGTAATTCATACAATTGGTTAAGCTTCATCTGTTTAGTTGGCATTTTACTCTCTCCTCACATATTTCGAAAATAAATGAAAGCGGTTACTTACTTGTAAGTATAATATAGCACAAAGAATATAAATTTACTTTAATGAAGCAGTTATATTAA
Source organism: Carnobacterium sp. CS13 (assembly GCF_016653495.1). Taxonomy (NCBI): domain Bacteria; kingdom Bacillati; phylum Bacillota; class Bacilli; order Lactobacillales; family Carnobacteriaceae; genus Carnobacterium; species Carnobacterium sp. CS13. The sequence goes on from NZ_CP067364.1 coordinate 1,551,018, forward strand.
AATATGAAGAAATTTAAATTAAAAAAATGACCTTTATTCATCCCTGAATATTAGATCATTTTTCTTATTTTATGTAAATTCCATCAAAGCAAAAAACCTTCTCTTGGTACTTTTTCAATAAATTTAGCACGCAGAACATACCGTTGTTGTTCTGTCAGGTTGCAAGTAATCAATGTCAGCATCTTTTCATCTATCTGTTCATCCCATAGCGGTATTTCTTTTGAATCTACGGTTAGACTGCTAGTCATGACATAGATATAGACCATTTCCAAATCAGTCATATATATTTTTTGGCCCTTTTTCAGCTGATGCAATGGACCGAACAATAAGTTAGAGTTATCTAAATAATTTCCAGCTAATGTGTAGTTGCCTTCGCCCATTGTTTGATCAGGTGCTAATGTAACTGCCCCTACTGCCAATCCTTCATTGGAAACGCCTTTGATGATTGGCATGTCAATTTTAGCTGTGGGAATCACAAGTTTTCCAACGATTGGCATATCTTGAATTTTTTGACTAGCTTTCACTATGGTTTTCAAATCAAGGTTCTCAATGCTGTCATAATCAAATGTACTTGCAACTTGTTGGTTACGCTCTACAGTTGCGAGTGTTAATTCTTGTTTTAAGTAGTGTTGATTCATCCAAGATACCAGTTTGTGTTTCACTGGATTGACCAATAAGGCAAAACAACCGCTAAGCAGCAAAAAAAGCGCTATGCCTTTAATCATTCGATTCTTTTTATGCACAACCGCACCTCCTTATGATGTATCCCTTTACATTATGCCACATCATTTTTAGTTTTTACATTTCTTCCCCTTGGATCTATACCATTTGTTAAAAAATTAAACTTTTCTTAATGAATGAATAAATAAAAAAAGAAGAACGACGCTTTATTTTTGCGCAATGTTCTTCTTAATCCTTTTTTAGATGTCATCCTGTTCCAAATTAATGATCAGCAACCACCGTTTCTTCAGTTATTTTTTTATTGTCCCCTAATTCGATCAGCAACTGTTTTTTTTCCGCAATCTTAAAGAATGGCAAATAAATCAAATAAGAAATCACAATAGTACAAACTGACCAAATAGCGGCTGGGATATTGCCATTCGTTGCTAAGTAAGGTCCAATGATTGGCGGAATTGTCCAAGGAACGAGAAAAACAATTTTCCCGATAATACCGACTTTCATCAATACATAACTGCTTGCTCCTAGAACCATCGGTGTCGCAATAAATGGAATCATCATTAGCGGATTCATCACAATAGGAAAACCAAAAATCACCGGCTCATTGATACAAAAGATAGCTGATGGAAAAGACAGTTTCCCAAGAGAACGGTATAGTTTGCTTTTTGAACGCAGCATCGCCAATACCAACCCCATCGTGCCACCGGATCCGCCAATGCTCATAAATAAAATCCAGAACCCGTCGGCTACTTCATAAGGAATCGGCTGGCCATTTTGAAATGCCGCTGTATTAGCAGCTAAGTAGCTCAAGAAAATCGGAGTTGCGATCCCAGCTAAAACATTTGGTCCATGAATACCGCAGCTCCACAAAAAACAGGCCAATAATGTATAGACCATCAAACCTGGCAATGTGCTCAACCCAAAAACCAGCGGCTGAAAAATCCATTGCAAGATCTCATTTAAATTGATTTTCAATAAAACATGAATGATCCAAATACTGCCGATCACTGTAGCAGCTGGCATCATACTGGCAAATGACCGAGATACTGAAGGCGGAACGCCTTCAGGCATTTTTATGGTGATGTTCTTAACGACGAAAAAACGGTAAACAAATGTAGTAAAAATTGCTACCAAAATAGCGGTAAACATGCCGGTGGCATCCAATAAAGCAGGATCGATTGTGAAGTCTTCCGTTAATGTCGCTAATAGAAAAGCGACAGTTGTGATCACTGTATTGGAAATGGGATCTACACCAAACCCTATAGCGAGGTTATACCCTATTCCAATCGCCACAATTAAACCCAAAACGCCAAAAGTCACTGAAACAGGAGCATTCAACATTCCGGAAACAGGTTCTATGAAATCCGTCCAGGCTTTGATCGGCAAGTTTCCTAAAATCAAAAAAAAGCTTCCGACAATCGTAAAAGGAATCGTCAAAGTCAATCCATTACGGATGGCAACCAGTACTTTGTTTTCTCCAATTTTTAAAAAGACCGGCAATACATATTTTTCTAATCCTGCTAACATTTGGCTCTCCTCCTTCAGATTCCTTGTTATGAATAACTTTAGTTTACCCTATTAAGTTAACTGTTGGAAAATTTTTAACCTTATCACAAGCTAAAACCAAAACCTCTTAGAGAATAAAACAAGAGATTCAAACAAAATGGACAATGCCTCTTTTGGTTGAATCTCTATTTTATCGTTTGCTTTGCTTATTACTCTAACTCATCAATAAATTGTTTCGCATGTACTAAGCCCATGCCTGTCTTTTCTCTCAACAACTTAACTGCTTGAATATCTTCTCCTTTGTTTTTCAACATTGCTAACTCTGATTTCAAAGGCTCCTCAACATAATTGCTGGATAACTCTTCATAACCTGTAGCCTTTGCCAAGTCATCTAACCTCTTTTTTAATTCCTTGTTTTCTTTCTTCATTTCATTAATGGCACTCCATACTAATAAGAGCCCGATTAGAATAAACCAAAAAAACCAAAAATTCATCTATATCCACCTCTCTATTAAAATTTCATGTCCTTCATCTCATCTTTTTATGACATTATTTTTGAGTTGCGTTTCTAAACGTTTTGAATTCTTTTCGTTATCTGCGTATGACTTTTCCAATTTTTTATTGATTTTATTGATAAATCGCTTTGATTGGATCCATTTTAGCTGCGTTGATCGCTGGCATGATTCCGAAAAATAATCCGGTCAAAACAGAAACAGAGGTCGACAACAGAATCGTCTGCATCGTCAACACAGGTTGGAGTTCCATAAAATTGCCGACTAATAAGGCGATTCCATAACCAAATGCCAAACCGACTATTCCGCCGATAAACGTAATAAAAGCCGCTTCTAAAATAAATTGGAAAAGAATATTGCGCGGTTTTGCTCCGATCGCACGGCGAATCCCGATTTCTCTTTTGCGCTCAGTCACCGAAACGTACATGATGTTCATCACGCCAATGCCTCCTACCAATAAGGAAATGGCGGTAATGGCCATCAGAAAATTAACGATACCCGACATGTAACTTTCCATTTCTTGCTGCATTTCTTCATTTGAACGATCTTCTTCAAAAATTCCTTCTTCATCGGGGTAACTTTCGATTAATGATTGGGTAACCGCTTCGGTCACAGCATAACGATCCGCCGTTTCCTCTACTTTTATTTTTAATGCACTGATCGGTTTAAACCTGGTCAATTCATTATAAGAGGCCCGAGACACAACGGAAGTCATGGCAGACATATAATCTTCTTCACCGCCGCTCAGTGACATACTACCATAGTCATATGGCTGTTTGATACCAATGACTTTATACATATAGCCATTAATAGCGATGGCTTGATCGATCATCTCTTCTGGATCATCGATCATGATTCCATAGTCGAAGATATCATGAGACAAAACAATCACATCATGATTGGCATCCGCTGGTGTGATATCTCGGCCGTATAAAAGAGGCTGCTGCTTACTGTATGGCGTCAATTGGACTGAAGCCGTTTGACCAAAGTAATCGAACTCGCCGCTGATCATTTCTGTACTGCCCATACCCATTCCTTCTCCATAATCAGGTAAAACAGAAGCGACTCCATCGATTTTTTGAATGCGTTTCATGTCGATTCGAGAAAACACAAAATTAGACTCTTCATGGTACATCGTTTCTTCAGTCATCGGCAGTGTATACTGCATCCGAATTTCATTGGCATTAGCTGAATCAGCTAGTTCCACTGTCTGTTGCCGGATGCCTTCGCCTAAAGCTGCAATCGTAACGACCGAAGAGATTCCAATGATGATTCCCAGCATCGTTAGAAAGACACGGAATTTATGAGCTTTCAAACTTAAAAAAGTACTGATCAATAGATTGTGTATCATACGTTGATCACCTCTTCTTCAAAAGAACCGTCTTTCATGCGAATAACACGCGAAGCATAAGTCGTCAAATCTTCATCATGCGTAACCATCACAATTGTCTTGCCTTCTTGGTTCAACTGGCTTAACGTTTCCATGATGCTTTGTCCCGTTTCACTGTCTAGTGCACCCGTCGGCTCATCGGCCATGATCAACAAAGGATCATTGATCAGCGCCCGCGCAATTGCCACTCGTTGCTGCTGTCCGCCAGACAATTCAGTTGTTTTCACTTTCAGTTTTTCGCCAATTCCTACTAATTCTAGAAATTGTTTCGCTTTTCCTTTTTTCTCTTTTGCGCTGTTTACACCTTTATAAACCATTGGCAGTTCCACATTTTGTTGGACATTCAATGACTCGATTAAAAAAAACTGTTGAAAAACGAATCCAAAAAAAGCATTGCGGTATTCAGATTTTTTATTTTCATTCAATAAGGCTACATCTTCTCCGCGGAACAAATACGTTCCATCGGTGATACGGTCTAAAAAACCGATAATGTTCATCAAAGTTGTTTTCCCGCTGCCGGATTTCCCCATGATCATCACGAAGTCGCCTTCATTGATGGTTAAATCCAATCCTTTTAAAATATGGGATTCTTGCTTGCCACGTTTAAAGGTTTTATGGATTCCTTTTAATACAATCAATGGTTGAGGTTTCTCTATTGGGTTCATTTATTCCACCTCCTATTCTTCGCTATCGATTGGATCAACAAATTCTTGTTCTGATGATTCAGATAGCAATTGACCTTCTTCAATATCCACTTTAGAAGAAACAATAATTTGATCTTCGGCTTCTAAACCGCTGGTAACAATGGTATTCTCGCCTTCTGCTTCGCCTAGTTGAACCACTCGTCTGACCACTGTGCCGAAGTCATTAACTAAGACATACGCTTGATCGTCTTCTTGATGGATAGCAATGGTCGGAACATTGACGGTACTTTCGCCGCTGCTTACGATAGCTTGGACATGGTATCCATTACGGATGCCTTCTAATGAATCCAAAGACAGTTTTACAGGATAATTGGACATTGTTGTTTCTTGTCCTCCGTAGCTTCCCATACCATCTCCTGTATCTTCCGTGGGGTTGTGGTCAATAAATGTAACTTTTCCAGTCACTGCATGGTTATTTGAAATCACTTTGATATCTGCGATTTGATCAGGAGCTAATTTCCCAACATCTTTTTCATTAACGGTCCCAACTACATAGAAACGATCTGAAATCAGTTTTAAAATAGGTGTTTCTGCATTTTTGTCTTCAGGAATGTACACTTTCCCGCTAAAAGGCGCCACGATATCTTTGTACCGTTGTTCTTTTAAGGATTCAATATTGTTGTACAATTCTGTGATCTCTGCATCTAAATCTGATGTACTCGTATCGATTTTCACTTCTTCTAATGTTTGTGTGCGTTCTTCTTCCGGCATTTTATTCCAATTTTGAATCGCTAAATCACGTTTGTACACAGCATTAGAACGTTGTGTTTCCATTCGTGCCACTTGATTCTCTAAATCATTGATTTGTGTGGCTACTTCTGTATTTTCATATGTATATAAAAGCGTTCCTTCTTCGATAGCAGCACCATTTTCAACTTTCAGTTCTCCTATCGTTCCAAGGCCTTCTTCTTTACGAAACTCTTGCGACTGCTCTGGGTTTACTGTCCCATTAACAAATATCTGCTCCATACTGGGAACTGTAAAATACTCAATCCCGTAAGGATCTTCAAGTTCTTCCTCTACGACTTCTTCAGGTGAAAAAAATAGTGCTCTCGCTCCAAAGCCTCCTAGTAGTAAAACGACTACAATACCTAACCCAATCCCAATTTTCTTTTTCATCTTTTTGCTCCCCGCTTATTGTTAGTTCAATTATTAACAAGAGTCTCCGTATTTATTAGCTCTTTATACTATTGTGCCGTACCTCATCCGCCTTCCCATTTTTTATCAGATCCATCTAAACATATTGAGAGACAACTCGCTTGCTTTTTCTGATTCTGACAGTATCTTACCGTATTTTTTTTTAATTATCCATCATTATTTTTTGGAAAAGAGGTCATTCTCACATCATTTTAGCTTTTCCATAGATTTTTGCATAAAAACAGCTGAGTTGGGTTTTGAGGGCACAGCGAAAAGCAGCAGGCTGAACAGTTATTGATGAACTGTTCAGCCTGCTGCTTTTAGTTGATTTCAGCAAATTATTTTACTTCAAAATCGCTCTTGCCGCTAATTATGATATCACGAGTCGCATCCAACGATCCTTCTACTAGATTTTCAACTGCGGTTTCTGTATAGAACGCAATATGAGGAGTGTAGAAAATATCATCTCTCGCCATCAATGCATTGAAAATATCATCGTCAATTGCGGCACCTTTCAGGTCTTTGTTGACAAATGGGTGCTCATATTCATAGGTATCTAAAACGGCGCCTGCTAGCTTTCCGTTTTCTAGTGCTTCAAGCAAGTCTTCTGTATCCACGATCGTTCCTCTTGCTGTATTGACCAAATAAGCACCGTCTTTCATTTGAGCCAATAACTCTTTGTTAAATAAGTGGTAGTTGTCTTCAGTTGCAGGCATATGAATTGAAACCAAGTCCGCTTCTTTTACTAATTCTTCAAGTGTATCTTTATAGGTAAGAAACTTACGCGCTTCATCATTTGGGTACAAATCAAAGCCGATGATTTCAGCACCGAAACCAGCAAATAACTCGCCTGTAATGCGCCCAATACGACCTGTTCCTACGATCCCTATTTTCATTGAACGCACTTCTCTGCTTAAGATGCCTTTGTTCCAACTGAAGTTGTGGTTTTCTACATTTTTTTTGATTAAGTCCATATGACGAATCATGTTTAATGAAGCTGTAACGGCAAACTCTGCAATAGCATTAGGCGAATAAGCAGGTACGTTTGTGATTGCTAATCCGTTTTCCTTTGCCGCTTTCAAATCAAACATATCGTAACCAGCAGAACGAGTAGCCAACTGTTTGATACCCATCTCAGCTAAGGCAGGATATAAAGCTTCATCTAATTTTCCTGTTTGCTGGATCAAAACGCCGTCGTTGCCTTTTACTTTACCCAGTGTATCCATCGTAAGAATCTCCGTTGTTGTTTCAACGTTGATACCTGTTTTTTTACTCCATACCATCGCTGCATCTTTCTCATCTTCGCGTGTTCCAAACATAATTAAATTCATTTATGTTACCTCCATCAACTAATTTTTAATAACTATCACTTTTTTTAGTGCATATACTGAACTGTTTATTTTGCAGTGAAAAACTTAAAGATATCTTTATCGTATATTTTCAATACTTTGCCAAAAACTAAATCACCGATAAAAGCACTGGCAAATGGGATAACGAAAAACACCAAGACAGCTATACCGATATTGGTACCCGCACTGCCTTCCATAAACTTAACTGCGTTGATAGGTCCGACTAATCCTGAGAAACCGAAACCTGCTGAGAAAGGAGTACCTTGTATATTGAATAAAGCAGCAAACACCGCGCTAATGACAGCACTAAACGCAATCGGCAAACAAATGATTGGGTGTTTGATCAAGTTTGGCATCATCATCTTCATTGCACCTAAACCAACTGAAGAAGTAACCCCTAGGCTATTGACTTTCATCGAACCAATGACTAAAGTCGCAGCTGCTGCACAAATCCCGATATTCGCTGCACCAGAAGCTAATCCAGACAAGCCAATAGCTGTAGCAATCGCAACGGTTGATATCGGAGAGATAATAAGAATAGAGAATGAGACTGCAATTAAGACGCTCATTAAAATCGGTTGCAACTCAGTGAAACTATTGATCAAAGTTCCTATAGTAGACGTGATCATTTTTACATAAGGCAATGTAAATGAACCTACTGCCCCTGCCCCAGCTCCGGCAATGATCGGAAGCAGCAAGATGGTCATCGAACCTAGTTTGTTTCCAATAGCTCTAACAAGGATAACTGCTAACGAAGCAGTTAACATTGTGTTGATCAAGTCGCCGATTCCGACCAGCATGAATGCTCCATCAGTAATCACATACGCACCTGATCCGACAAGTGCTGCAGCTCCAACAATGATCGTTTGCATCGGGTTTAACTTGAATTGCATAGCGATCAATACCCCTACAATAATGGGAACAGAATATTGAAAACCTTGAACGACATGCAATAAAGAAATAAAAACGTCCATTTTTGTACCTAAATATTTAAATAGTTCTCCTAAAATTGCATTTGGAATCAGCCCAACTACGATACCTGTTGCTGTTCCTGCTAAAACGCGGTTAAAAAATATTTTAGCTGATAGTTTTGTTTCTTGTTCTGACATGGTGTCTCCCCCTAATTATATACTTCACAAAGAAATACAAAAAAATAAGATATAATAACATTAAAAATGTGTAACTATATAAAAACTCATTTACAGACTATATTAAGTCGGCAACCGAATCCTTTTCTAATAATTATTCGTCGCGAATCATTGTGCACACATTCACTAACTTACTTTTATTATCTATTAAAAGCGATTAAATGTCAAGCAATTTTTTGTTCTTTTAATTCTATTGTGAAGATCAGGAAGCGCCGACCTCTTATTTTATCAACGTTTTCAAGAACATCCCTAACCGAAAGTTAATTAAAATTTCATCTGTATCTTAATAAAGTTAAAGCAAAAATAAGCTAAGGAACGGGTTTCCCCCAACTTTTCCTTAGCTCTCATTTAATCTTTCCTATTTCTAGAATCGTTACTGACAAGGCTCGCGGTTCGCTTCCTTCTTATTTTGTTAAACAGTACAGAAGCGATCAGCCCTGTTCCAGCGCCACTGCTATCGATGAAGACATCGCTTAATCGACCGCCTCTGCCTGGAACAAACACCTGATGGAACTCATCGGAAACCGCATAAAGTGCACAAATCAGTAAACTGATTCCGATTCCCTTGATGCCTGCTATCCCGCTTTTGTTCAATGCATTTTTCACTAAAATGCCTAAAACCAAGTAAATAAAAAAATGAGCGTGTTTTCTGATCGCATTTGGCAAATCGGGCGGCACAACTGCATGACGCATTTCAACGGACAAAATGTAAAGCAGGCAAATTACTGCCCCGATGGCGATTATTTCTTTCATGCCAATCGTTATGCCTTGTTTTTTCAGTTTGCTTCCTCCCCAAACTGCTAAAACTAAGAAAAATAAACCTTGAAAGATTTTTATCGATGGTATCATAATATACAAGGTTTCATCGCTCAATGTCCGCGATTGATCCGCAACTTGGTGAGACAAATAAAAAATCAATCCCATCCATATAACTACAAAAGTCCACGAAAAAAATCGACTATTAACCCAATAGCGTTCGTTTGATTCCATTTTTTTCACAACCTTTTTGTTCGCTAACGTTTTTTGAACAAAGCGTTCGTTTAGTTGCTTATTATACCGATAAGAGGAGGTTCCTTCAAGTTTATTCGACTTTATGCGTTTTGATTTAATGCCCATTCGTAAATAGCATGGGCAACTCCATCTTCTTCATTTGATTTTGTTTCGTACTTAGCTGCTTTTTTGATGGTTGCTGTAGCATTTCCCATCGCGACACTGTGACCCGCAGCTTCGATCATATCGATATCGTTTTCTCCATCTCCGATAGCCATGATTTCTTCACGCTCAAAGCCCAACTCTTTAGCTAAGCCAAGCAAAGCTGTTCCTTTGTTAGCGTGTTTAGGCAAAACTTCAAAGACATAGGAAAGGCTTCTGATCGGATAATAGTCTTCAGAAATAAAGTCTGGAATGTGTTCCACAAAATGATCCAACACAGCTTCTTCCCCAACGAACATTGACTTATAAATGGTCCGATCTTCTGGAAGTTCTTGAACTGACATAGAGTTCAACTCCATTCCCAGCAAATGAGCATCATATTTCAATACTTCGGTTGGTTCTCCAGTATAAAAGTAATGCGTCTCATCAAAAAAAGAAAAATTTATTTCAGCAACGTCCTGCCGCAATTTTTCTATTTTTGCTAAATCTTCATGGGACAACGTTTGTTTGTACACGATTTCTTGTGTATTCGTCTTTTGGATCAATGCCCCATTTAATGAAATGACGTAATCTTCTTCTTGAGCCATCTCCAATTCTTCAAGATAAGGATAAATAGCTTTCAATGGCCGTCCGGTACACAAAACAATCTTTATTCCAGCTTCAATAGCCTCATGTAAAGCTTTTTTCACTTTATTGGTTATCAGATGAGATTCATTTAGCAATGTTCCATCCATATCAATAGCAATCAATTTAATCAATAATGTCTACTCCTTTATTGTTCAGCTTTCTTTTAATGTACCACATTCAAGACAAAAAAACTTCCACCGTTGCCTTGCACAAAGTACATACAAAAGAGAATGATGAAAGTTTTCTGTTTCAATTTCTTTATTCGTCATATTTTTGACACTCTTTGGGTTTAAGGTTCTATTCTTTTGAAATAATTCTATCTAATTACAAATAGCGAGGTATAATTAAATCACGCATCGAATTTAATGTGAAAAAGGTAATTGGAGGAATGGAAAATGGCAAAGAAAAAGTTATACGATGAAAATGGTAATGTGGTTAAAGGTAAATTGAAAAAGCCTTTCTATAAGAAGATTTGGTTTTGGTTGTTAGTAATAGTTGTTGTAGGTTACTCATTGAATAGTGAAGAAGAAACTGCAGAACCAACTGATAGCATTGCCGTGGAGCCATCAAAAAGTGAAGAATCAGCTGAACCAGTAGTGACTTCAGATTCAGAACCTACAGAGGAAATAAAGACAGAACCAGTAGTGAAAGAAGAACCGATTGAAACAAATGCAGAAGAACAATATCAAACTATTTTAGATGAATATACTCAAAAAATAAAAGAAGCTGCTCCGAAATTAGTTGAAGAATATAACGCGGAATACCCAAACAATCAAGGTGGATTAGAAGGTTTAGCAGAATTATCTAATGATAAGATTTCAGATTTAGCTGAAATTTCAAACGATGGCATCAGCGCGATGGCGGAAGTTCACTTTACTAAAGGTTCAGGGAAATATGAAGATTATGAAGAATGGGCAAGTAATTTGATGGATATCTATATGGAAGAATCTGGACAAATAACAGATGCATACATGAATTCTGCACAATAAAAAAAACGCACTCTCCTCGACCAAAGTTTGAGTGCGATAAAAAAAGAGTTTTTATCTATTTGGAGAGAAGTATTATAGCATAAAATTTAAATACGTCGAATGGTATACAGTTTCTTATACCAGTAAAACAAAGAGAAAATCATTACTCTAACTTCTGATCATTTCCGAAATGGTGTGTTCCCTTTAGAGTTATTATGGATTCTGTCAGTTAAAAACAGAGCAATTAAAAAAAAGATAAATACTTACATAACCCGTAAATCAAATGACGTTTTGTCTGAAACACTAAAATTTATTTGAATTCCAACGGTCCCTTTTGTGCCCCTTTTGAACAAAAAGAGAGAGAATATGTAATCCTCTCTCTTTAAAACGTTGATATAGAAATGTTTTATTTCATCATAGCCAAAGCGCCCATTGGGTCCCATGGTTCTAATTCGATCAGCGGCTCGTCTAAAGCCTTCAGCCATTTTTCAGGAATGTATTTTTTATCAACAGCGATTTGGTAATTGTATTCTTCAAACCATTGATCGCTCATCGAGTAAATGCCTTTTTTACCGGCTTTCTCACCCCAGCTGTTTTCCACTTTCCAAGTCAACGGTTTACCTTCGTCATCCAAATTCACTCCGACAAATACCATCGCATGAGTCAGCAGACTGTCGCCATAATCCAATCGTTGGGCTTTCGTCAGATTTAGTCCTTCTCCTAATGTCAAATCATAGTCGTAACTTTTGTCGTCCATGATGCCCGCATCTTTAACCAACAACTTGCCTACATCACAGCCAAACCAAACAGGTTCGCCATTTTTAATGGAAGCAACGGCTGCTTCTTTCAAAACATCGATCGGTACATTAATGTAGCGAACCGGTTGCGCTTCTTTAACCGTTCCTAAGTACTTAACCGTATAAGCTCTGCCATAGGGCTTATCAGCCGTTGGAGCATTCAACAAGCTAACAAGATTAGGCAAGTCCCAGCCTACATAAGATGAGAAAAACTCTTGAGGTGTAACATCTGAAATTCTGTGGTACTGATCATCCTTGTCGCGGTAATCATACGTAAAGGTCTCAGGCACCTCTCCTAAAGCTTTTACCAAAACATTGTAAACAAAATACAGCATGTCTTCTTTTTTTGCTGCCAATTCCTCAGTCGTTTGCCCCGCTTGATGGCCTTCACGTAAGACACTAGCAAATTCACGCAACTTAGAAGTCAAAATAGTGTTTAATACTGATGTATGAGCAGAATGAAATGTTTCTGGCATCACTGCTTTCGGTACAGCTCCGTATTTTTCTAAGATGCCGGAAAACATATCCCATTGTCCGCCGTCTTGAACCGGATCGGTCAACAAATGAGCAATCAATCTAGAATCTTGAGCTTCATTGACGGTGTCTAAAATGCTGTCTAAGAAATAATTAGCTTTTTCTAATTTATCCCAAAATAATGTATAGTTTTGTGAAAACTCAAAACTTTCGACATTTAATTTCTCCATTGTGCCCACGCGTGCCGTATTTAAGGCCGCAAACATCCAGCATCGACCACTGGCTTCTTGGTTAGTGATTTTACCGCGTTTGGTTTCGTCTGAAAAGACAAACGAATGCCTGCGCAAGACATTATTATCCAAAGATGCGTCATTGATACCGACTTTGGCAATTGCCCCTTTGATAGCCTGATTTTCTTGATTGCCTTCAAAGCGGTTTTTAAAATTAGCTAATAATTCATTATTGATCGTCATATAAATCCCTCCCAGAAAATGATACTTACTATGTTACTCCTTTTTCAAAAGAGTTACAAACTCCATTTAAAAACGAGCAGCAAACCACTTGATGAATCAAACTGCCATTTCAACTACTAAAATATTACGGAAATTTCAAGAGCCATTAGAGCGCTTCCATGTTGCTGATTCTAACGAACATAAAAAACAAGCACAGTACGTTCATTTAAGAATGCACTGTGCTTGTTTTTTTTAGATTATCAACACTATTCTCAATGATTAAGTTCTATGGCGTTTAGCTCTTTTTTAAAATAGTAAGTTAGTTAGTGTTTAACGAACAGCTTTTAAAAGTAAACGTCTGCTTTCAAAATCCCCTACGAGTTCAGGGTTAAGATAAAGGCCGCTGTTCATCAACTCATCCCCGCCAATTGGTTGGTCAAACCCTTCAACTTGATAGACTTTATTCGGATCTAATCCGACTAACTTAACGCGTTTACTTGGTGCATGTGCTTCGCTCAAGATTTGATAGTAGAAGAATAAAGCTTCTTGTTTATCTTCAGACACAAACATCCAAGACGTTTCCTCATTTGAATCAAATGGGCTCAATAGTCTATAAAAATCTCCATATTGAATCAGTCTCCGGTGTTCTTTGTAAAATTGAATCTGCTTTTTAACTTCAGCTTTTTCTGAATCGGATAATGTCGTCAAATCTAACTCGTACCCTAAGTTTCCAGACATAGCAACATCGCCTCGAAGTTTCATACTCGTATTTCTATTTACTTGATGATTAGGAATATCCGAAACGTGTGCGCCCATCGAACTGATTGGAAACAACAAGCTGGTGCCGTATTGAATTTTCAAGCGCGAAATGGCATCAGTATTATCGCTCGTCCATGTTTGCGGCATATAGTATAACATGCCTGGATCGTAACGTCCTCCGCCTCCCGAACAGCTTTCAAAAAGAATCTTTGGATACCGCGTCGTAAGTGTTTCTAAGACTTCGTATAAGCCTAACATAAAACGATGTGCCGTTTCTTTTTGGTTAACATTTAATGCTGCTGAACCAATTTCTGTCATATTTCGGTTGTAATCCCATTTCACATAGTCTAGCGGCAGTTCATCCATCACTTTCGTTAGTTGTTCGACAATGTTTTCTCTTACTTCTTTTCGACTATAATCCAACACATATTGGCTTCTTCCTAACGACTTCGTTCTTCCTTGAACATGAACACACCAGTCGGGGTGAGCTCGGTATAGCTCACTGTCTTCAGAAATCATTTCGGGCTCGAACCAAATCCCAAACTTCAGTCCTTTAGCTTTTACTTCATCTGCTAACTGCCCCAATCCTTTTGGCAACTTTTCTTCATTTAAAAACCAATCCCCTAATGAAGTGAAATCATCGTTCCGTTTGCCAAACCATCCATCGTCTAATACCACTAGCTCGATTCCCAGTTCTTTAGCTTCATCCGCTAAGTTTAAAATCTTTTCTTCATTAAAATCGAAATAAGTTGCTTCCCAATTGTTAACTAAAACCGGACGTTCTTCTAATTGATGAACGCCACGTGTCAATCTTTCACGATACAATTTATGCAAACTTTGCGACATGCCGTTTAGACCGGTTTCACTATAAACCAATACGACTTCAGGTGTCTGGAACTCTTCACCTGGATTTAAATTCCAAGAAAAGTGTTCGGGGTTGATGCCCATCAGCACTCTTGTTTGGTCAAATGGATCTACTTCAATTCTCGCAGTAAATTCGCCGCTATAAATAAAGTGGAAGCCAAATACTTCCCCAGTGTGTTCTGTTGTCTCAGGACGGACCAATGCAGAAAATGGCTGATAAACATGACTGCCGGTTCCTCTTTTACTGTCCAACACATGCACGCCTCTTGTAAGCGGATCACGTTTCAAATGTCTTTCTCTTCCCCAACTGCCTGGCAATTGAATCAATTCATAATTCGAATCATCAAAATCGACATTTGAACTCAAAGCTTTATTGATTTTTACTAATTGTTGACCGTTGTTCAAAAATTTCACAGAACGCGTAATGATTGGACGGTCGCTAAAAATCGTATAAGACAATTTAACTTCCATTTTTGAATGTGCATCTTCTAACGTGATTTCTAAAGTATCGGCTTCGTTATCCTCTTTAACGTATGTAGCCGGCAAGCCATTTAGTACAGGTTTACCTGAACGTATGTGGTAATTTTTGTATTTAAATTGCGTTACTGTTGTTCCATCTTCGTATTCTAATTCAAAAGCGGATTCGCGAAAATCTCCTGTTCCTCCTCCAGGAAATTCTTGCAAAAGAGTATCTAAAGAGAACAATCTATCCGTCATTGGATGTGGATTCGGCGAAAACGACCGATCGATTCTTGGATAGTCTCCTGTTTGAACGTAGCGGTTTATTTTCTTTCCCCAATAGGAATGAGCGACATAATGGTCTTCTTCGATGCAAAAAACATAGCTGATGTGTTCGTTTTGCAAGTGGAAACTTTTTTGTTGTTCATCATAAAAAATAGTCATGATAATCTCCCTTTAAAATCATATTTTTTAAACTCCTAAACAGTAACCCAATTGGTTTACCGTTTTTGCTGTTCTTTTACCTGCTTTATTTTCCTCCTGTTGTAGCAATTCCTTCGATAAATTGTTTTTGAAAGAACGCATATAAAATCAACATCGGCAACATCGCAATAACCGAACCGGCCATCAATTCTGGGTAATTAGTCGTAAATTGGCCTTGTAAACTGGCTAATCCTGAAGATAATGGCATCTTCTCAAGAGACATATTAACGATCAGCGGCCACATCAAATCTTTAAAAGCAAACAATGCTGTAAAGATCGATAGAGCAATCATTCCAGAACGAGCTAGCGGAAGGTAAATCCTTGAAAAAGTTTGCCATACTGAAGCTCCGTCAATAACCGCAGCTTCCCCTAGTTCATCTGGTAAGCCCATAAAAAATTGTCTCAGTAAAAATGTCCCAAAAGCACTAACGATTCCCGGTAGAACCAATGCCGTAACCGTATTCAAGAGTCCCAGTCTTTGGACCATTAAATACTGCGGTGTAATAAAGATTTGTGCTGGGATCATCATCTGTGTCAACACCAGCCAAAAGAATAGATTTTTCCCTGGAAAGTCTAATTTCGCTACTGCAAAAGCAGCCATTGCGCTGAATAAAACAGAACCGACTACTCTTCCGGCAATCATCAAAAACGTATTTAGAAAGAATTTGATAAATGGCAAAGCTCCCCATACATTAGTATAATTTTCCCATTGAAAGTTTTCGAAAAAAATAGTCGGCGGCACTTGAACAGATTCACTAATGGTCTTTCCAGATGTAAGAAACATCCAGATAAATGGTAAAATCATAAGAATAGAACCGACAATTAAAATAACGTGTATCCATATTTGTTTGCTTTTTCTTTTACTCTTACTCTTCATTGTTAGCTCCTCCTTAATCGTAATGAACCCATTTTTTCTGTAAGTACAACTGCACAATTGTGATAACCATAATAATCAGTACCAATACCATGATGATAGCCGATCCGTAACCTTTGTCATTTAAAACAAACGAATGATCATAGAACAGGTACACCAGAGACTGCGAAGTTTCTAGCGCTGAGTTGGTTTTGTCGATCATCATAAAGATAACATCAAATACTTGAAGTGAGCTGATTACACTAGTGACCATTACAAAAAATAATGAAGGTGAAATTAATGGAAGCGTAATTTGGAAAAATTGTCTAAATGGACCTGCACCATCGACAGTAGCTGCTTCATAATACTCATTTGGTACTTCTTGCAACCCTGCCAATAATAAAATCATATTGTACCCAACGTTACTCCAAATTCCGACAATAATGATTGAATAAATTGCTACATTTGGGTCTGTGATCCATTCAATATTTCCTTGGTATCCTACCAAAGATAACAAGTGATTAATCAGACCGTATTCTGAGTTATAAAGCCAGCGCCATACCATCGCAATTGCTGCTGGAGCAGCAACCATCGGAAGAAAGAAGATCGTCCGATAGATACCGACTCCTTTGATTTTTTTATTTAAGAAAACCGCTATTACGGTCGATAAGACGACTGTGATTGGTACTTGTAATAAAGCGTATTTAAATGTATTCCAACAAGCTTGCCAAAATTCACTGTCTTGGATCAAACGGACATAGTTTTCTAAACCGATCCACGTTGAAAAGCCAAAACTGTTTACATTTTGAAAACTCATCAACAAAGACTGAATAGCTGGGTAAATGTTTAAAATCAATAATCCAATCGTTGTAGGAGCAATTAGCAGCCAACCCCACATGTAATCATTTCTTTTTTTAGAATTTGCATAATTTTTTTTACTTTTTACAGCGGTATTTTTATTCATCATCTCTGCAGACACCCCTTTCATTTCGATACAAAAATTGTTGACTCAAGAAGAGGTGTCACCTCTTCTCCATTTCTAAAACTTGTTTCACATTTCCCACAATTCTTGGTGCAACTTCTTTAACAGTTTGTTCACCATTAAAGACAGGCATCATTGCTTGATTCTCTTCATTTTCCCAACGAACCGTTTCTTTAGAATATGGCTTAATGACTGCGTAATCTAACATGTCCACATAAGCTTGCATATTGAATTGATTGAAATGCTCAACAAATTTATCAGCTGCATCTGTATAAGCTGGCAATGCACTCCCGTTTTCTGCTTGGATTTCCTGAGCTTCTTTAGATCCCAAAAACTCAACAAATTTCTTCGCTTCTTCAGGATGCTTAGTTGTCCCCGAAACGGAATTGGCCAAACCATTAAAAATCGTCGCTTGTTTTTCCCCTTTAGGCAAGACGGTCACATCTGCGTGTTCCGCAGTGTATTCGTTATTAGCTAATTCAGCAGTCATCCAAGTTCCAAAATAAGCCATCGCTACTCTGCCAGATTGAAAATAAGAAAGGGAACTATTTTCAGAAAACTTTTTCTGAGTAGGAGAAACGTGATGTTTTAGACTTAAATCAACATACCATTGAACCGCTTCAACCGTTTTATCGGATTCAAAACCAGAAGTGGTTTTATCATCAGAAAGCACGTACCCATCATTTTGATAAATAAAATTATGGTACCCTTCTTGTCGATTTAACGGTGCAGCAAAGCCGTAGACGCCTGCTTCTTTATCTGTCAATGCTTCCGCTGTCTCTAACAGTTTATCCCAGTCCCAAGTTTCATCCGGGTAAGCAATTCCAGCATCGTCAAACATTGTTTTGTTATACCACAGCCCGATAGTATCTACGTCTTTAGGAATGCCGTAATACCGATCATCCGATTGATATAATTCTACCAATTCTTCCGGAAACGCATCCATTTCTAAAAGTCCACTGTTATCAACAGTATCCGTCAAGTCCATTAAAATATCATTATCAGCATATTTTGAGATTTCATTCGAATGCATCCAAAAGACATCTGGCAAGCTTTTTCCGCTTGCCGCAGCTTCCATTTTCGTCCAATATTGTTCCCAAGGTGTTACCTCGACTTTTACCTTGATCCCAGGATTTTCTTCTTCGAATGCTGTGGCAATAGCCTTCATACCAGGTTCTTGAATCGCATCCCAAATACTATAATTCAAAACAACCTCTTGCTCGTTTGAACTGCTCGCAGGACCACAAGCGCTAAGGATAAGAGTTGAAAGAAGTACCGTCGTTCCGCCAATGACTCTTTTTATGGTTTTATTCATTATTTTTCCTCCATATCTCTTTTTTAGTCTCTACCAACGTTCCCTTTCAACCAAGTACTACAATTAGAAATAAAAACAATAATAACGTCTCGTTTTTATAACCAGCTTTTTTAGTCCACAAAAAAACAGAGTATAAAAAGCAGCAGAAAACACTCATGTATAAGTGTTTCTCGGCCTTTCATACTCTTATCTTAACAGAACAATAAGCGCTTTCATATAGACGGAATATAGGTAAAACATACCTTTTTATTGTTTTTTATCATTTGAATATTCACGTGGCGTCATCAGCATTTTTTTCTTAAAAATTCTGGTAAAGCTAACGCTATTTTTATAGCCCACTGCATAAGCGACTTCAGCAATGCTTAAATCAGTAGCTTCTAAGTATTCTCTGCTTTTTTGTATCCGGTAATCTAATAAATATTCTTTTGGTGTCCGATGTGTAATTTTTTTAAAAATACTTGTTAAATAAGAATCGTTTAACGACAACTGATCTGCAATGTGTGCTACTCGGAAATCTACATCCCAATAATTTTCTTTTATATAGCGAATCACTTGTTGTGTATAGTCCACTTGCTTATTGACATTCCCAATTTTTTGAATGCCGTATTCGTCTTTTTTCGACAAATTAGCTAACAATAAATAAAAGTAGCCTTGCAATTTAATGCGGCTATTAAAATCAAATGGATCAGCTGCTAAAATTGTTAACAGCAACTCTTTGCTATTTGCAAAATCTTGAACGTCACCTACTGGAAAAAGTTCATTCAATCCCATTTGCTCAAACAACTTTTCAACTGTTCGACCATCAAATCCAATCCAGCCATATTCCCAAGGTTCGGCGGCATCGGCTTTATAGTAGGATGTTGTATTCGGGTAAAGGATAAAAAATTGCCCCTCATGCAAATGGAATTGATTGTCTCCTACTTCCAACTGTCCTTTTCCCGCTAAAATAATATGAAGAATAAAGTATTCTCGAATCGCCGGGCCAAAACTGTGATTGCTGACACACTGTTCGTGTCCTTTAGTTAAGTAAAAAATATCATTGTACACTGAATCTAGTTCAAAAAAATCTTCTTTCACCTTTTTTTCCTCCAATAAAAATATGCTTAGTTACTATGAGAAAGGCTTCATTATCTCATAACCCCACTTGCTCTCTAAAGTCTTTCATATAAGAACGGCTGACAGGAATCTTCAACTGGTTTTCCAGTGTAACTTGATAGGTATGGTTAAACCAAGGTTGGATCTCATCAATTGCATTCACGTTGATTAAATATGAGCGGTGTACGCGTAAAAAAGCATGATGACAGATTTTTTTCTCAATCGCACTTAATGGTTCATTGATCGGGTATTCGCGTTTTTTTGTATAAATCGTTGTTTCCCCATTTTCAACACCCACTGCTATTATCTCTTCAATCTTTACCAAGAAGATCCGGTCATCTAATTGAACAGGAATAGCTTTTAGTGGTTCTTCTGGAAGCTCATGGACTTGTTGTTTCTCATTTTGATGTGTTTTATAAGCTTTGGTAACGGCTTGCTGAATCCGTTTTTGTTCGAAAGGCTTTAGCACATAGTCTTTCGCATTCAATTCAAAAGCTTTGATCGCATAGTCATCGTAGGCTGTGGCAAAGACGATCAATGGCGGGTTTTTCACTTGTTTGATTTTTTCAGCTAGCGTTAGCCCGCTCTCATTGGTTAAATGAATATCAAGAAAAATCAAATCCACTGTTTTTTTCAGCATTTGTTCTAACGCTTCTTCGATCGAGTCTGCTTCAGTTACCGAAGTTACCTCTTCACACTGTTCTAATAAGTAATTCAATTCATTTCTAGCCAAAGGCTCATCATCAACGATCAATGTATGCATCTTTTCATTCCTCCCTTTCACGATACGGTACAGTGCACGAAACCGCGGTTCCTTGAGTTGATGTTTCAAACTGCAGCTTTCCGCTCTCTCCAAATAAACTGATCAATCGCTTATTTAAATTTTCAAGCGCTGATCCTGTTCCTTTTTCAGACAAAACAACTTCCTTGCCTAGTTTTATTAACCGTTCAGTTTCTATTCCTAATCCATTATCTTTCACGCTGACTTGTATGCCTTGTTCGTGCTTAGTAACATCGACCCAAATTTGGTTGTCGATTTTGCGGCTTCCAAAAGCATGTTTAAACGCATTTTCTACCAATATTTGAACCAAAAAAGGCGGCACTAAAACTTCTGACAACCCGTCTTCCACTTCTATGTTTACCTGATAGCGGTCTGGAAATCGGGCTTGTTCTAAAGATAAATAAGCTTTTACTTGCTCTAGTTCTTTTGACAATGGAATCAAGTTGGTTCTCGCTCCTTGTAAATTAGACCGAAAAAAGTGGCTTAACTGAATCAATAGACTGCGGGCTTTTTCACTATCGACTCGAATCAAAGCTGAAACAGTATTGATCGCATTGAAAAAGAAATGCGGATTCACTTGAGCTTGCAGGGACTTGATTTCAGCGTCTTGCAATAGTTTTCCTTGCAACTCCATTTCGCCTAATTCAATTTGGCTGGAGAAGATATTGCCCAAGCCTTCTGCTAATTGGCGTTCGACAAAAGTTAATTTCGTCGCATCTGTAAAATACATCTTCAAGATGCCGACCGTCGCGCCTTTCGATCTCAATGGAATAACGATTGCTGCTTCAAGTGGGCAGCCTGGGAAGTCGCAGCCGATTTCATCGTGCGAATGAGCTTCTTTGATTTTTCCGCTCTTCAATACTTCTTTTGATAAATTGGTCAAAATTCCATTAGAAGGTATATGGTGATCGCTGGCTGCACCGACATGCGCCAAAATTCTTTCTTGATTGGTTATGCTGACAGCAGATACTTTAATGAACCGCATGATAATTTTTGCTGCTTCTGTACACGATCGTTCATGCATTCCTGCTCGAAAATAAGGCAGTGTTTCATTGGCCAGCTGCAAAACATCATGAGTCTGCACTGCTTTTGTTTGTTCTTCATGCCGCAAAGTCGAATCAATGATCGACAAAAAGATAGCGGTTCCCAAACTATTGATCAAAATCATCGGAAAGGCAATAAATCCGACTAATGTTAGCGACGCCAAGAAATGCCCGCCAAAAATCAAGATACACAGCATTTGAATGCTTTCCATCACTGCACCAACGATCATGCCTTCTTTTACTTTCGGGTAGCTGTTTTTGCGCATGGATCTGGCCCCATAGATTCCAGAAAACAAGCCGATCAAAATGGATGAGATCACATAAATAAACGCCGCTTCGCCTCCTTGAAAATAACGAACGATTCCAGAGATGACTCCGACACTGAGTCCAACGACCGGCCCTCCGATAAAGCCAGATACTCCAATTGTCAAAGCACGCGTATTTGCCAAAGATGCATCTGCAGATAGCGTAATGAGCAATTGATCTGACACAACTTGATCACGACTGATCGCAACACCGGTAAAATTCGAAATAATAGCAAAAATACTGAATACAATGATCAATTGAACTTTCGTTGAGAACAATTGTCGCTTGGTTAAAATCGTTTTAAAATGTTGGACGTTCATTAAAATGTACGCCACCAGAATGATCAAACCCACTCGTTCAAGCATTAAGATAAACAAATTCAACATGTCTGTAACCTCCATTACTGATACCTCTAGTTTACATCAAAACATGCCAAAAACTAATGGTTTTAAACACAAAAATAAGCTCTTTTACCGTTTAACGTAAAAGAACTTATTTCATTTCATTTTATTCTTCTGCCAAATATGCCGTTCTAAAGTTGAAGTAATCGCCATACAGGTGATATTCGATGCCTTTTAATTCAGGATTGATCAAATAATTCGATGCTCCTTGGTATAAAGGTACTTGAGCAGCATCTTCTTCAATCAAAAGGGTTTCAGCTTCTTTGTAATCAACAAATTGTTGATTGACATCATTCGCATCGACCGTCTTGGCATCTGTTACTAAAACATCAAAGTTATCGTTATGGTAATTCCCATAATTATAACTTGAATCCCCTTCGTATAAGATGAAATAATAAGCTAAGTTATTGTCGCCTGCGATCCAGCCAGAAAGAGACATCTCGTAATTAGAATCACCTCGTGATTGATTGACATTGTTTTTAGGTTGTTTGTTCAACTTAACGGTCACGCCGTCTAAGGTTTCTTGGATTTGACTTTGCACATATTCAGCTGTTCGAGCACTGGTATAATCGTCCGCCGACAGCAAGCTTATTTCAACGATATTTCCCAGTTCTTCTTGAGCCAACTCCCATTCTTCTTGAGCTTTTTCTACATCATGCGTTAGATAATCGCCGCTGTAGGCTCTGAAATCTTCCCCTGTTTCAGGATTTTGGAACAAGCCGTTTGGTATCAAACCGTTCAGAGCAACAGCGCCGTCATTTAGTACGGTATCGACTAAACTCTCTTTGTCGATCGCATAAGCAATAGCTTTACGCAAATGAACATTGCCAGCCGGAGTGCCTTCTTCTTTGTTGAAATCGATAAAGGTATTCGCAATATCGTTATGCGAAACAAAACCTTCATCATTTTGATAATGATCAACGTACTGTCCGCTGATTTTAGTCAGATCCAGCTGCTGTGCTGTGTACAAATCGATTCCTGTTTGTTCTTCTTTGATCGTATTAAAATCGATGTTTGTCAAATTGACTTCATCAGCAGCGTAATAATGTTCATTTTTTTCAAGTGACCAGTCTTCTTCCCCTTGCGTCCAGTTGCTTAAAATAAATGGCCCGCTATAAAGCACCTGTTCACTATCAGAAGCATAACTCTCGCCTTGTTCTTCTACATAAGCTTCATGCTGCGGTGCCAACCAGCCAATCGAAATCAACGTTAAAAACGATGGCAATGGCTCAGTTAATTCCACTTTAAACTCTGTATCGGATACAGCTTCAACGCCTAATTCATCTGGAGATACTTTTCCGGTCCGAGCTTCTAATCCATTGACTACGCTATCCAATAAATAAGCATTCGGTGCAGCAGATTCCGGAGTCACCATTTTTGTCCAAGAATAAACAAAATCATGCGCCGTTATTGGTTCTCCGTTACTCCACTTAGCGTCCTCTTTCAGCGTAAACGTATACGTTTTTCCGTCTTCACTGATTTCAGCTTCTTCAGCAGCTAACCCAGGCACAGGTTTACTGTTATCGTCCAAACGGTAAAGCCCTTCAAATAAATGCTGAACCACAGTAAACGTATTTTTATCGGTTGTTTGGATCGTATCTATCGTAGTTAAACTTGCCGGAACACTGACTGTCAATGTCTGATCATCCGCTTTTCCATTGCTGTTTGTTTCTGAATCTGTCCCTTGACCTGTCGCTTGTCCGCACCCTGCTGCTAGTACAGCTATCGAAGCCAATACAACCGCACCTTTTTTCCAACTTTTTATCATCTAGTCTCCAACTTTCTGCTATGTAGCCTATTTTTAATGGAACTTCTGTCTTTCTTCATTGTTTTGCACATGTCGCCATCTTCCATCTAAACACCCCTTTTCTTTATAGGATTTGATGTATCCCCCCTACTGTTTACCATCAAATCCTTACCAGTAAAACGAAATGAAATAAAAACACAAAAAAATGCCCTTTTTCAATATGTCTTAAACATATCAAAAAAGGACGTGAGAATACTATTCTACGTGTTTCCACCTTTATTCGCGAAAACATCACTATTTTCGCCTCCATAAGTACGCTTTTAACAAAAGATAAAAGTTATACTCTACCACTGTAACGGGTGGACCCGTCTAACTTTAAAGCAGCAATTGCTGTATTCAAGCCAGACACTCAAAGACCATCTTCCAATTTGTCCTCTATACCTGCTTTCACCTAACCAGGCTCTCTAAAATAGCGGAACATACTGTACTCTTCTCATCATTGTGTTTAGTTTCTATTTCATTCACTGATAAACTTATTATGACTTTAGCAAACGAACGAAAAGAAGTCAACAGCTAATCCTTAAATCTAGGAATTTAGCCCCTATAATACAAAAAGAAACTCATAGGGTTAAAAGATAAACATGCGGATTAAAAAAAGTATCTCAACGAATTTTATCTCATTAACAGAACTGCATAGAGTGTTTACGTGCCTTAATGACAGAGATTTAAGCTCCTTAAGGCACGCAAAAAAGCTAAAAGAACGTTTAATACAAACGAATGAAAAGAACTCACCTGCAAATTCTTAAACCTAAAAACCCCGTAAGCCAAATTTAAAAGATACATTCGGCTTACGGGGTTCAGAGTAGGTTATATCGCTAAATGACTGCCTAGTAAGCAACATTGAGCTTTTTATTTAACAATATTGTAGTAAATTTTTGAAGTGATACGGTAAATCAACCAATAGATCAAACTAAATGCTGCTATCACACCAATGATCGACAAGATCAAAAGCTTTTGATTGGTGATTCCAAAGACAACCAGCATTTTTTGAATGATTGGGTAAGCAAAAGCGATATGGATAACCGCAATGATGATTGGCAAGAAAAACATCCAAACAATTTGCAGACGAGTGGAATCTTTGATCATCTTTTGATCTAACCCAACTTTTTGCATGATTTGGAATTTTTCACGGTCGTCATACCCTTCGGAAACCTGTTTGAAATACGTGATCAAAACAGTCCCAATGGTAAACAACAGCCCCAAGAAGACCCCAAGGAATAGGAATCCGCCGTTCATACCATACCATTCATCCCGATTCATTTCTTTGGATTCATAACTCATTGAAGGTGTGTCGTTAAATACTGCTTTTAAATCAGCAGCATAAGCCGCTTTCTCTGCCGGACTGCCTGTCGTGTCCCAATTGATCGTTCCAGAAAGACCCGCTATAAAAGTATCGGGGTTTTGCTGCATATAATTTTGAGTCACCTTTTCAATTTCTGAAATACTTGGCAAGACCAGTACCAAAATCTCTAACAACTCACCTTGACTTTCGATATCTCCTGGAACAACTGCCATTTTCTGCAGCTGATACGTTTGTTCTCCTAACGAAAGTGTTTGTCCCTTCAAAGTATCTTTTGAATGATAATACAACGCTTCATTCTCTCCTAGTTCCATCGTTTCATCCGTCCATTGATTGTAATCTTCCAATGGAAGGATAATGACAGATACTATAGAAGTAAAGTCAGTGAGTGAGGTACTCTCTGGTATCACAAATTTATTCTTTTCAAGCATTCCAAGGAGTGTTTGGTATCTGTAGCTTTCCAGCTGATCAATTTTTAAATCAGCGGCTGCAGTCTGCTCATCAATGGTTGTTTTGATCTGTTCCATCTCAGGCAGCTGACTATTTCCTGCCGATTCTTCTTGTTCTCCGCCATAGATCGTTACCGCATTCTCAAATGGGAAACGGTTATCCAAAGTCTCTTCTGTACCGACAAACATCGCAACAGTTGTCGATAAAGCCACAATAACCATGGTAGCCAGAATACAAATATTGGCTAAACCCACCGCATTTTGTTTCATGCGGTACAGCATTCCTGAGATGGAAATAAACGGACCAGGACGGTAATAGAATTTCTTGTTTTTCTTTAAAGCTTTAAGAATAAAAATCGATCCGGAAATAAAGAACAGATAGGTACCGACGATCACTAGTAAAACCGCTATAAAGAAATACTGAAGTGCATCGATCGGATTATCGATCGACAAGGAGATCCAATAACCGCCTGCCAGCAAACCGACTGAAAGGATGAACAAAACAATCGATCCTTTTGGTTCTTTTTCCCCTTCTTTACGGCCTTTTAATAATTTGATCGGATTAGAAAATGTTACTTGGCTGATATTGTAAAGCAGCCCGATCAAGAAAATGCCGATAAATAAAGCGGCCGTCAGCAAGACTTTGTCTAAAGAACCCGTATATTCCATCGGTTCAGGTAAATTCAACATGTAATTCAAGAACATGAAAAACAATTTCCCGAATACTTGCCCGGTGATCAACCCAGCTGTGATACTAAAGAAACTTGTCAATACCATTTCCAGCATCAGAACTTTCGCCACGTGTTTCTTCCCTAAGCCCAATATACCGTAAAGGCCGATTTCTTTTTTTCGGCGTTTGATCAGAAAGCTGTTGGTATATAGAATAAAGATAAACGAAAACATTCCGACCACAACAGCCCCAAAGCCAAACAACATAGGCAATGTACTTGAACGGCCTTGGACAAATTCATTGGTCAATAACGAGACCATCAAAAAGAACATGGCTACTGTCATCGTAGAAGAAAGCACGTATGGCAAATACGTTTGCATGTTAGATCGAATATTCCGCACGGCTAATTTGGCGAAAAATTTAGTGTTCATACTGCTCACCTCGGCTAGATAAGACTCTCATGGATTGGGCAATATGATCCATAAATTCTTCCGCAGTTTGATCGCCTCGGTAAATTTCATGGTAAACAGCTCCATCTCGGATAAACAAGACTCGGTTCGAGTAGCTGGCTGCCCGCGCACTATGCGTGACCATCATGATCGTTTGTCCTGATTCGTTGATCCGTTCAAATGTTTCCAACAAATTTTGTGAAGCTCGTGAATCCAATGCTCCAGTCGGTTCATCTGCCAAAATGATTTTAGGGTTGGTGATCAAGGCTCTGGAAACAGCTACCCGTTGTTTTTGTCCGCCTGAAACTTCATACGGATAATTATCCAAATAAGCTTCTATTCCTAAATTCTTAACGATTGGTTGGATGCGGCTTTCCATTTCAGCGACCGGTGTATTGGATAAAACCAGCGGCAATAAGATATTGTCGCGAATTGTAAAGTTATCCAATAAATTAAAATCTTGAAACACAAATCCCAATGTATTCCGGCGAAAAGCAGAGATTTCGCGGTCTTTGATTTTAGACAACGGCTTGCCGTCTAAATAAACTTCTCCGCTGCTGGCGGTATCCAATGTTGAGAGGATATTCAGTAACGTTGTTTTCCCCGATCCTGATTCCCCCATGATAGAAACGAACTCCCCATTTTCAACTGAAAAATTAACGTTTGTCAGTGCTTCTGTTTGTTGACTCGAAAAACGAGCGGTATAAACTTTTTTTACATTCTTAACTTCTAATAAAGGCATATGCTACCTCCTCCTCTTCTACTCTTACATCTTATGATAAATAAGGATACCTTGCATTTACCTAGTCTTACAAAACAGAAAAACAACCTTACAGTTTTGTAAGGCTGCTTATTTTTCATCACATTTAATCAAATAGCTCTAATTCTTTTCTAGCTAAATTGATAAATACTTTTGTTCCTTCTCCCAGCACTGATTCGATCGTCAATTGGTGACCCAAACGCTGAACAATTTTCTGGCTTAGAAAAAGACCTAGGCCTGTTGATTTTTCATGGAGTCGTCCATTCAGACCAGAATAGCCTTTTTCAAAAATCCTCGGCAAGTCTTCGGCGCGAATGCCCATGCCATTATCTTCAATGACCAATGTTTCTGAGTTTTCAGAATCTAAGTAAATTTTGATAGTGCCTCCGGTCGTGTACTTCAGGCTGTTCGACAAAATCTGTTCCAGTAAAATTTGAAGCCATTTGCCATCAGTCAAAACAGATATCTGAGTATCTTTATATTCCAATGAGATATGGTTATAAATAAAGATAATCGAGTATTTTTTGATTGTTTTCTTAATAATATCATCCAAATCAATTTCAGCGAAATCTAAATCTGTGCCGCTCTCTTCAATTTTCAAATAATTCAAGGCCATATGCGTGTAATCTTCCAACCGCAGCAATTCTTGCTTCACTTGTTTCGTCAGCGGTTGTTTAGGCTGGCTTTGCATCAATAGGCTGATTGCCGCGATTGGTGTTTTGATTTGATGCAGCCAAAGGGTGAAATACTCCAACTGCTCACTGTTTTTTTCGCTGAACCGCTGCTCCGTTTCACGCAATTGTGCTACTAAGGAAAGGATTTTTTCTTGATACAATTCATCTGCCGGATCTATGTTCTTAGGCAAATGATTTTCCAAGTCTATATTATCTTTCTGGATACCGTGCAACATTTCGTATCTTTTAGCATAGCGGTATAATTGCGCCAACAAATAAAGAAGAAATAAAAAGGCCGTCAGTTCAATCGTATAAAATAATAAATCTAATGGCAACTGGCCTAACCAGTAAACGGCACTAAAAAATAACAGCATGCCGCTATACAGAATAAATTGGGGACGCATGGCTTTAAAAAAAGAGGTGAGCAGCTGCTTATTTATCGATTTAATAAGAATCATCTCCTTTGTTCAAGCCGTAGCCCCACCCTTTTTTTGTCAAAATGAACTCCTTTAATCCGATGGCGGTCAGCTTTTTGCGCAACCGAGCGATATTGACGGCCAATGTATTGTCGTCGATGAAAGATTCATCTTCCCATAACTTGACCATGATGTCTTCTCTTGATACATACTCGCCTTTAGATAAAAATAACAATTCCATGATCTTCAGTTCATTACGGGTCAGTTCTATTTCTTGTTCTTGGTATTGGAGCTTTGATTCCCCTAATTTTAGAATCGCCTGATGATGCGTTAAAAAATTTTCCGCATCATTAAAATCGTAAGTTCTTCGCAAAAGCGCCTGCACTTTTGCAACAGCGACCGTCAAATCAAAAGGCTTGCTGATAAAGTCATCTGCTCCCATTTGGATGGCCATCACAATATCAATATTCTCGTTGCGCGAAGAAATGAAAATAATCGGAACTTGTGAAAACTTGCGTATTTCCTGACACCAATAATACCCATTGAAATACGGCAGCTGAATGTCCATCAACACCAATTGAGGTGCTTCTGCTATGAACTCTTCAATGATCGTATTAAAATCGGTCACTACTACTGCTTCATATTGCCACCGTTGCAGTTCATCGCGCAGCACATGAGCAATCGTCAAGTCATCCTCGACGATCATGATTTTAAACATCGTATCCCTCCTAACTGTTTTTTCAATTCTATGCTGCTTATGCTTACCTTATGCTATCTCTTTCTATTTCCTTAAGGGCTACTTGTTTCAAATTCTTGTGATTCCCTAAATTGGATAGAATCAATACTGAAACGAGAACGATGATGATCCCCATGATTTCGTATAGACCAAATATTTGTTTGAACACAAAGACCGAAAAGACAGCTGCTAGCAGCGGCTCTAAAGCAGTCATGATGCTGGCTAACGAGGCTTCAATGTAATTCAGACTTGCTAAATATGAAATAAAAGAAAAAGCCGTACCAAATAGAACAATCACAGCTAATAACAAGTAACTTTGTCCTGTCATTTTAAATCCTGGCTGCCAGAATGGATGAATAAATTGGAAGAGGATCCCGCCAATCAACATTCCCCACCCAACAATCATCGGCGGACCGTATTTTGTTAGCAGATTGCGAGGCTGCAAGGTATAGAATACTACTGCTATTGCTGATCCGATACCTAAAAGAAATCCAAGCGGTGACACAGACATTTGTGTAAAATTCCCATTTGTTACAATGAGCAGTACACCAAAAAAAGTCGTAAAAACTAAGAATAATTCCTGTACTTTCAAGTGTTTCTCGCCTCTCAGCAGCATATAAAAATAAACAAAAAGAGGAGCTGTAAATTGTAAGATAGTAGCTACTGAGGCACTGCTTACTTCAATAGTTTTAAAGAACAAATATTGAACGCCTACCATACCAAAAATGGAAAATAACGCTAACTGTATTAAGTCTTTACTGTTGCGAATAATGGCAAAGATGTTGTCCTTTTTAACCATACTACTATAAAGCAAAATCAAAATCCCCGCTGACAATAATCGTGTGCTTACCAGCCACTCAGTTGATGCAGAGTAACGATTAAAGAGCACTTGCGCAACGACGCCTGACAATCCCCACATACTCCCGCCAAAAGCAGCTAATAAAATTCCTTTTAATTTTGTATCCATTTTTATCCCTCCATTAATAGTGTTCTTAAAAATGCATCAATGGGTTTGCACTTAGTTGATTGAATAGTGCTATTGCCTGCACAACTTTTATAAAGAACTCTGTTCCATCTTTTAAAAGATGGCTGTTTTCTGATTGCAACAAGGTATTCGCTCGAGAAACAACACACCTCGTTGCTCTAGTATACTATCAAACAGACAAAATATCTTTTCAAATTTTACTAAGCCGGAAATCCTATCCTCTTTCTCTACCAATGCCTTTTTTTTGAAGAAATACCTGAAAAAGACTACAATTAAATAAATAGGAGTAATACACAGAAAGAGGGCACATAATATGACCGAGACACCACTAGAACAAACCACAAAAATAGAACAGCAACTGATTGAGTTTCGCAGATTATTGCATTCAGAACCAGAATTAAGCGAGAACGAATTTAAAACGCAAGAAAAAATTATCGCTAAGTTGGAAGAATTTGGTATTCCGTATAAAAAAGTCGGAAAAACATCGACGATTGCAACAATCAAAGGCAAAAGTCCTGGAAAAACCGTCGCTTTACGTGCAGATATCGATGCTTTGCCGATCAACGAGGACCTAGGCTTAGATTTTCAATCTAAAAATCCTGGCGTTATGCACGCTTGTGGACATGACGCTCATACAACGATGGCCATGGGCGCTGCAAAAATATTAAATGAATCAAAAGAAAGCTTCGACGGAGAAGTCCGTATTTTCTTTCAAGAAGCGGAAGAAACATTTGAAGGAGCGAAAAAAATTGTCGCTGATGGAGGAATGGATGGCGTGGATGCGGTATTCGGCATGCACAATTACAATACTATTCCGACAGGATCTTTTTATTCTGGAGCCGGCGATTTGTTTTCTGGTTGCGATACGCTTTACGTAACGTTTACTGGAAAATCCGGCCACGGCGGAACTCCTCAACTAGGGAAAGACTCTTTCACTCCGGCTGCTCAATTTGCACTTGATTTGCAGCAAATCATTGCTAAAAATATTGATTCCCGCGATCCGGTTGTTTTAAATATTGGACGTTTTGCAAGTGGAACAAAAGCCAATATCGTTCCGAAAGAATCGACGATGGATATTTCTATGCGCTACTTTGATGAAGATAGCCGCGATATTGGGCATGAAGCCATCAAACGTCACGCTCAAGCTTTTGCGGACATGTATGAAATCACTGTCGATGTAACCATTGAGCCAAGTACTCCTCCAACTAAAAATGATGCAGCTCTAGCAAAAATAGCGACTAGCGCCGGCATGAAAATATTCGGTTCAGATAAAATTTCCGAATTTCCAAGAGCAATGAATTCCGAAGACTTTTCTTACTATCTGCAAGAAGCTCCTGGTGTTTATGGCATTATCGGAATCTACAATGAGAAAAAAGGCACCACTCATGCCCCTCATGATGACCACTATGAACTGGACGAAGATATTTTAAAACTAGGTGCCGCATGGCATGTTGAATTTGCCTTAGAGTTTTTAGGGACAGCCGACAACTAAAATCAAAAGAAGCTTATACCGATAAAAATTCGGTATAAGCTTCTTTTTTGTCTTTTTTTACTATCAGCTCTTTGGTTCAGCAACTGGTAGGGGTTGATTCGTCCGTTCACCATTAGAAGCAAACGTACCGATCGGCAAGTGATCGTTCAGCAATTCATCTGTTGGATCCAAGTTTTCTTTTTGCGTCTTCCCTGTTTTCCAATAGACTGCCAGAATAGCGAGTGTTGCAAGGACGCTGACGATATAGGTTAAGGGCGTTAGTCCCATTCGGAATCCTATGGGTTCGCTAAAAATATAAACCACACAGGCAAATAACATAAAGATACCGGGAACAAGCGTTACAATATAATTCTTTCCTTTTAAGTAAAGGTAACGCGTCGAAACCAATAGTGCAATGACAGCCGTAACTTGATTAGCCCAGTTGAAATATCTCCACAAAATATTAAAGTCCGCTTTAGTCAAAAGAAACGAAATAGCGTAAAGCGGTATGGTGACCATCAAGATTTTCTTCAATGTATCTTGTTTAATGTTTAAGTAATCTGCTAGTATCGTCCGTAAACTTCTAAAAGCAGAGAGCCCAGAAGAGATTGGCAAGACGATAACGCCAATGATAGCAATCGTTCCTAGTACATTGCCCAGCAATAGAACCGAAACTTGGTTCACTACAGCTGATGGTGTCCCTGCATCGATCATTTGGCTAAGCGTTTTTCCGTCAAATAACGACATTGAAGCTGCTGTCCAAATCATCGCAATCACACCTTCAGCAATCATCATGCCGTAAAAAGTAAATCGCCCTTCTTTTTCATTTGTAGACGTTCTTGAAACCATCGGTGCTTGTGTCGCATGGAAACCTGATAACGCACCACAAGAAATGGTAAAGAACAAAGCTGGAAAAATCGGTGTACCTTTTGGATTAAAGTTCTTCATCGTCGCCAAGTTCAGATTCGGTATATTGTGGCCGCCAAAAATCAAACTCCCTCCAATCGCGATTGTACTGATGATCAAGATTGCTCCAAACCATGGATACACTTTTCCTAAAGCTTTATCGATCGGCAAAATTGTTGAAATAATGTAATAGACAAAAATCAATATGGTGATGACCCCTAACGTTAACCAGTCAGGTGTGATGCTTTTGATCAGGTTGGCTGGTGACGTAACAAAAACGGTTCCCACTAACATCAAAAGCAAGATAGAAAATAGGTTGACGACATGTTTGACCGGTTTTCCTAAATATTTGCTGGCCAATTCTGGCAAATGTGCTCCATCATTTCTTAATGAAATCATTCCCAGCATATAATCGTGAACGGCTCCTCCAAAAATACAACCGATCACGATCCAAAGATAAGCTACGGGACCATAAAGCGCTCCCATTATCGGTCCAAAAATTGGACCTGTTCCTGCAATGTTTAATAACTGAATAATAGCATTTTTTGATTTAGACATCGGTACAAAATCATACCCGTCTTTTAAAGCTTCTGCAGGAGTTGTTCGCTCAGGATCAATGGTAAAATTCTTTTCGATATAACGACCATAAAAAATATACCCTACGATCAGTAACGCAATCCCACCTAATAAAGTAATCATTTTTTTACCTCCTTGTTTATGATAAATACACTAAACCAACTTAAAGAATGATTTCTTTTGATAAGTATAGTGTACTCGTAAATAAACATCATGGAGGCGTTTCCATACGAAATGACAAAAAAGCAGGCTAAGATGCACGCCTGCCGTTCTGAAATGCTATGGGGTTATCTTTATCTAATTACATATCTATTTCAAAAAAAATTATCTCATCCAATGTTAATGAAAAATGCCGATTTAAACTCTTTGTGGCATTCAAAAGGAGGTTATGTGCCTTAAGGATAGAGAAATAAACTCGTTGCGGTACTCAAAAGAGGTTTGCATACCTTATTGCTAGAAATTCAAACTCTTTAAGGTACTTAAACAGGATTTGCGTACCTTGTGAGTAAAGATTTGAACTGTTTGAGGTACTCAAAAAAATGAAAAAATGTTTAAACTAGACTAAAAAAATGGTACTCATCTTCGAACGCTAAAAAATTTTGTGATTTTAAATTTCATTGGGCCGAAGAATCACAGCTAGTTTTATTTTAACAATAGCAACCTATTTTTGATAATGGTATTTTTTCTTTCTATCTATGTTAAAATAAATTTAAAACAAAGGAGGCTAATGATGTTACCTATTTTAGAAATAAAGAACCTTAAGAAATCGTTTGGTTCAAACGAAGTATTAAAAGGTGTGGATTTTGCGGTTTACCCCGGTGAAATCATCGGATATATCGGTACTAACGGTGCGGGAAAAAGCACTACTGTCAAAATGATTTTGGGGTTGCTGAAACCTGATAGCGGAGAAATTACTATTTTCGGAAAACCATTAATTCAAAATGAAACGGTTTATAAAAACCGCATTGGATATGTACCGGAAAATGCTGATTTATATGAAACTTTGACAGCAGAAGAATATTTTTTATTTGTCGGACAGTTGTATGGTTTAAGTGAACCGGATATTCAGCAAAAAAGTTTTGCCATGATGGCAGCTATGAAGATCGAATCTGCTTTTCGCAACAGACTCTCAACGTTTTCCAAAGGAATGCGCCAAAAAGTACTGATCATATCCAGTTTATTACATAACCCTGACATTCTTTTTTGGGATGAACCGCTAAATGGGCTAGATGCCAATAGTGTGCTGGTCATCAAAGAACTATTAGCTCAATTAAAAATGGAAGGAAAAACGATTTTTTATTCTTCCCATATTATGGATACAGTTGAAAAACTTAGTGATCGTATTTTAATTCTTAATAATGGACAAATCGTTGCGGACGGTCCTTTTAATGAAATCCGACATGAAGCGGAAGGTACTTTAGAAGATTTATTTAATGAATTGACCGGCTTTGATGAACAACAGCAACTTGCTCAAGACTTTGTACAAGCCATGAAGGGGGAAGATAGTGATGCTTAAGCCGCTTCCTTCAAAAGAGCCGCTTTATTTAAAAATATTGGATGCCTTCTCTTCTCTTTATGAAAAGAATGGAGTGGATTATGATCAGCTGCGGTTGATTGTGAAAACAAAAATCATGATGGACGGCCGTGAGCCTAACCCCATCGTGCAGAACGGAAAAAATAAAGAAGATAAAAATTCTTTTTTCTCTTCTTTGATTTTATACTTTATTATTAGTACTTTTATGATCGTTATCTTATTTTTCGGCGACAGTTTGATTTTACAGTATACATTCTATTTTAGTTACCTGTTTGTTATGCTGCTGTCTACGATGATTGCTAGTTTTTCTTCTATACTATTGGATACGAAAGATCAGATTCTGATTGGCACAAAGCCGGTGACTGGCCAAACGCTCAGCGCAGCTAAAGCTACTCATATTTTTGTCTACTTGTTCTCTTTGACTGTAGCGTTGGGCGGTCCAGTGACCATCGCATCTTATTTTGTTCATGGACTGATCGCTGGATTGCTCGTCACCTTGTTGACCATTATTTTTAGTTTTTGGACGCTGCTGTTTACACTAGTTATCTATGCTGCCATCCTGAAACGGTTCAATGGAGAAAAATTAAGAAACATCATCGCTTACAGTCAAATCGGCTTATCTATCTTTACTATTTTGGGCTATCAATTGATTGGGCGGATATTTGATATTGTAGATGTCTCCATTGTGTACCAGCCAGAATTTTGGCATATTCCATTATTTCCATTGTGGTTCGCCGCTCCGCTGGGTTTGCTCCAAGAAGGCGCCAATACGTATTATGTCCTCTACACTTTGTTATTTGTAGTTGCAACTGTCCTGTTCTTTTTCTATTACAAAAAGAACAGCGCCCAATTGGAACAAAACATTCAAAAACTGACCGATCAAAATGAATCCATTAAAGAACACAACTGGTGGATGAATCGAACCAAGAATGTACTTTGTCTCACTAAAACAGAACGGCCTTATTACCAATTCACATGGAAAATCATTCAAAACGAACGCGAATTTAAAACCAGAGTCTATCCGTCATTAGCCGCTTCTTTTATCATCCCGTTTATTTTTATCTTTAACAGTTTCAGCAGCGGTATGACACTCAGTGATATTAGGGAAAATAGTTTTCCGTACTCTGTTTACATCACGCTCTTCATGATTCCGCAATTGGCTTCTTCGTTGCATTATTCATCTTCTTATAAAGGTGCTTGGATTTTCCGAATGAGTCCGCAAAGCGATGACGGCTTGTTTGTAAGAGCTGCTGGAAAAGCTGTCTGGATGAGGCTGATCGTACCTTTTTACGCAGTATTGGGAGGTTTATTGTTGTTCTTATTCGGCTGGGATGACCTTTCTGTTATCCTCAATGGCTTCTTAGCCACAACAGTTATCTTTTTCGCATACCTAAAAGCGACGATGAAAACTTATCCTTTTTCACAAAAATTTACTGCTGCAGACAGTACCAATGAGTTCGTGATGATTATCCTTTTGTTTCTTTTTGCTGGTCTATTAGGATTGATCAACTTCTTTACCCGCTCCTTTATTCCGCTCGGCAGCTGGTTAATGACACTTATTTTGGCTGTTAGTGCACTTTACTATTTGTTTAAAACGTATAAAAGCAGTTTGTTCAAACAAACGTAATGCAACATGGTCTAAGTGATTTCTCTATATGAAAAAAACGATAAGAAGCTAAGATATAAGTCTTAGGCCTCCTTATCGTTTTATTTTTTATTCCATTACCACTTTAAAATTATCATTGGTTTCAGCAAGAATAACTGGATGCTCAACTAAATAATCTGCAATCAATTCGGTCATGTCTTTTTGAACTTCTTTTATAATTTTATCTGCGCTATACATGCCATAGTTTCCACCGCCGACAGCCCGGTATTGATTGGCCGTTACATCAAACCAGTCTGCTGCATGAACCGGTTCTCCTTTGTACAATAAGGTTGTGATCCGTTCTCCAATCGGTCGTTTCACATTGATCGTGTATTCAATGCCTTCATACATATCATAATTGTAATACTGTGGTTTAGGTTCGATAAACTGCGGATTGATCCCAATCGTTCCATCTGTTTCTGCTTGGAAAAAGGCAGCTGATTGCTCCAAGGCTGCTTTTAAATCCTCTCCTGAGATGCGCAAGACTGCTAGTGTGTTCGGATAAATATAATTGGTCACGACATCGCGCATCGTAATGATCGAGCCAAATCCTTTTCCTTCATTATTGAATAACGCCGTTCCGGAAATATCGGTTCCAGTCGCATCCATTTGAACTTTCTGGATAAATTCCACATAAGGGTGTTCCTTCAAACGAGCTTTGTCGGCATCTTGAATGGTCATATCGCCTTCTACTTTGCCTAAAGGCTGGTCCAGCCACTCTTCTACTTCTTCAGACAATTCTGCTAAAGAAGATAATACGGCTGCATCCGGGATTGCGTTGCCGGTTTCTAGTAATTGCGCTTCGCTGTCGGTTACCACATAAGTCCCTTGAGTATTTTGATCAAGAGTTAAGGTGATCTCTCCGACGTATTCTCCGCGGAAGCCAGGTTGAATGATTGGAACACCGTTTAATTTAGTCGCAATCACACGGTGTTGGTGTCCCGTGATTAACGCATCGATTCCTGCCACTTGCGTCACTAGCTCATAACCTTCGTTTTCACCAGTCAAAGCTTCAGTCGGCTCTCCAGTCTTCAGCTCTTTTTCAAATCCGCCATGGTAACTCACCACGACCACATCTGCCAACTCTCTTAATTTAGGAACGTACTCTTTTGCGGTGTCTACAATACTCTTAAAGGTTAACCCTTGGATATGAGTTGGGTGTTCCCAATTCGGAATATACTGAGTCGTCATGCCTAAAACGGCAACTTTAACTCCGTCTTTTTCAAAAATTTCATATGCTTTTCCAAATGCCGGCTCCCCTTGTTCATTGACGATGTTGGCTGCTAGAATCGGGTGTTTAGCTGCGGCAATAGCTTGCTGCAGATAGTCTTTCCCATAGTTGAATTCATGATTGCCTAATACAGCAGCATCGTAATCGATCAAATTCAAAACATTTACTAAATCAGAAGGATCATTCGGCGTTTTGCGTCTGGCAATATAATAACTTAACGGTGAGCCTTGGATAAAATCACCGTTTTCAATCGTCAGCACTGGCCCATTCGCAGCGGATTTTTTTTCTTTGATAATGGTTGCAACTTTTGATGTACCAAAAGGCATATCTTGTTCTTTAGCACCGAAGTTACTTGGTTTGATATAACCGTGCATATCACTAGTCGCTAAAATCGTTAGTTTCATTTTAGTAGTTCCTTTCATAACATCCTCTTTATTTTAAAGAAGGCCAAACAAGAAAGCGTGCTTCTTGTCTGGCCTTTTGCTTGAGACAAACACACTGCTTTTTGTCAGTAGCTCGTCCCGGTTTTTAAATAGTTGCTTAAATTAACTTCAGATGTCTAGCAGTCCAGCTAAAACATCCTCGCAATTAGACTAATTTTTTTCTTAAAGCTCCAGAAAGGAAATCGATCAGTGTAACCATGACAATGATTCCAATCAGAATGATACCGACACGATCCCATGAACGGGCATCGATCGCAAAGATCATTGGAGTTCCGATTCCGCCGGCTCCTACGATCCCTAAAATAGATGCTGAACGAACCGCTAATTCGAAACGGTAAAGCGTATAAGAAATAAATTCAGGAACCAATTGCGGCAATGTTGCAAAAAACAACACATCGATTTTGTTTCCGCCCGCACTGATGATCGATTCCGATGGTCCTTGATCCATATTTTCAATGGCTTCACTATATAATTTAGCTAACATCCCGATGGAATGGATACTAACGGCCAAGACACCCGCAAACGACCCCGGTCCAACGGTTTTGATAAACATAATGGCCAGAACGATTTCCGGAAAAGTCCGAATAGCGGTTAGAACGAATTTACCTGTCGTTGAAACAAACCGTTTGTTTTTCTTATTGCGCGCTGCCCAGAAAGCAAACGGCAAACTTAAAACAGCTGATATAAAGGTTCCTAAAAACGCGATCGCAATCGTTTCAATCAATAAACTGACCAAATCTTCGCCGTCGCCCATATACACGTAACTCCAGTCAGGATGGATCAAGCCGCTAAAAATAGCTTTGGATACACTGCCGGCAGTATCTTTAATGCCGCCAAATGGAATCCCTGCAAAAGCCCAAACATAGATTGCGACCAAAATAAGGACGATCAGAATCGTTTTGTACCTATTTTTCTTTGGTTGAGTTGGTAGCATTATAGTAATCTCTCCCTTAGTTTGTTACTGATGGCATCGATGACCAGCACCACCAAGAAAATCACAATAACAATGACAGCTGTTCTATCGTATCTGAATTGGCTCAGTGACCGTTGCAAGAAAATACCGATCCCGCCGGCTCCGATATACCCTAAAACTGTCGAAGCTCGGACGTTGATCTCAAAACAGTACAAGAAATAACTGAAAAAGTGACTGCTGACTTGCGGAAAAATAGCGTACCGAATGATCTGCATTTTATTTGCACCGGAAGCCGTTAACGCTTCGACCGGTCCTTCATCGATCGTTTCGATCGCTTCATAAAATAATTTTGAGATCATTCCGAAAGAAAAGACGGATAAGGTAATAACACCGGCAACCGGTCCGATTCCTACGATCGCTACGAATACGGCAGCCAACATTAAGTCGGGAACTGTCCGTACGATATTCAAAACGAACCGTAGAACACCATTGATCACTGGATTTTTAACGATATTTCGAGCAGCTACTAAAGAAAACGGTAAAGCAACCAACGCTCCAAAAGTTGTTCCAATAATCGCCATTTGAATAGTTTCTAATAAAGGCTGAATGACAATGCTTATGTAACTCCAATCTGGTGAAGCCATTTGTTTCAAAATAACGGTCATTTGCTTCATATTGCCAAATAAACGCCCCATTTGCACTCCAGAAAGATCCGCACTGTAAAGAAAAATAAGTACAAATAAAATAGCCCAAATCAGATTTTTTACTTTGCTTTTTCCTTTGGGCAAGGCTGAAGAATGGGACTTCATACAGTAACCCCCTCAGGTTTAGGCTCTTCCAGAATTTTTTCACCATAGATGCCGCGTAACGTTTCATCTGTGGCTTTTGCTACTGGACCATCAAAGACAACTTCTCCATCACGTAACCCAATAATTCTTGTGCCGTATTGGCGGGCTAAATCAACCGAGTGCAAGTTCACGACAATCGTTATGCCCAATTCGTGATTGATTCGCAATAAATCGTCCATCACTTTTTCTGTTGTGATCGGGTCTAATGAGGCTACCGGTTCATCAGCTAAAATAATTTTAGGTTCTTGCGTCAACGCGCGAGCAATCGAGACCCGTTGTTGCTGTCCGCCAGACAATTCATCAGCACGTGTATAGACTTTTTCTGCCAAATTGACGCGCTGCAATGCTTCATAAGCGAGTTGTTTGTCTTCTTTTGGAAATAACCCAAACATCGTTTTAAGCGTCGAATGATAAGCTACACGACCGGATAAAACGTTTCGCAACACCGTTGACCGTTTGACCAAGTTGAAGCTTTGAAAAATCATGCCGATATCTCGGCGAATCAAGCGCAATTCTTTGCCTTTTGCCTTTGTGATCGATTTTCCATCGATTTGAATATCTCCGGAAGTAATTTCGTGCAGACGGTTGATGGCCCGCAGCATCGTACTTTTTCCCGCACCAGACAAGCCGACGACTATCACGAATTCTCCTTGTTTGATATCAATGTTTAAGTCCTTTAGTCCTTGGACTCCGTTCGGATAGATTTTGCTTACATTTTGAAAAGAAATAATCGATGCTTTTTTATCGACAATGGGTCCCATTTTTCTTCTCCTCCAATTTCTTTAATATCATACAAATAATTTGTCTTCTATAGTGTAAAGTATCCCCGCTTTTTTTACTAGAACTATTGGGCAGTAACAGAATGAAAAAAGGTTATCCTCGGATTTAACCAAAGATAACCTTTTTCAATCCATTTACTAAAGGCAGAGAACATCTCATTGTAAAAATATGGTGCTTCTATTGTCCAACTTCTTTAGCGTATTCTCTTACAATATCAAAATTGCTGTCATCTGATACGACATATCCTTCATGAGAATAGATATCAGAAATAATTTGTCTGCCTTCTTCAGATGCTCCGATAGCAATAAAAGCATCTTGGATTTTTTTATTCCATTCCGGACTCATATCTGCACGAGCTGTGATCGTGTCATTTGGAATCGGTTCAGTAATGTACATCGGTTCAACTTTTTCAAAAATATCCGGAACGTCTTTCACTACGTTGTTGCGGGCATCTTCAAAGACAAACGCTGCATCGACATCGCCGTTCAATACGGATAGAATGGCTTGGTCATGTCCTTTTACTTGTACAGTTGTAATGTCGCTGTTTTCAATATCCACGCCGGCTTTTTTCATTTCAGCTGCTGGCCAAACATAACCTGCTGAAGACGTTACGTCTTGTGTTGCAATGGTTTTGCCTTTTAAGTCTTCTAAATTTTTAATATCGCTGCCTGTTTTTACCACGATCATTGAGCTGTAAGAATCAACTAACTCCTCCGTTGGTTTTCCGCCTGGTTGTTCAACACCATAGCGTTGCGCTTGTAACAATACTTTTGCATCGCTTTGTTCATTGGCTAATACATAAGCATTTGGAGGTAAGAATCCAATATCGATTTGTTCTGAAGACATCGCTTCAATAATGGTATTGTAATCAGTAGAAACA
Organism: Carnobacterium sp. CS13; assembly: GCF_016653495.1. Classification (NCBI taxonomy): domain Bacteria; kingdom Bacillati; phylum Bacillota; class Bacilli; order Lactobacillales; family Carnobacteriaceae; genus Carnobacterium; species Carnobacterium sp. CS13. The sequence goes on from NZ_CP067364.1 coordinate 1,592,726, forward strand.
CTTACTTCAACCGGAATGTCTAATTCCGCTTCCAGTAAATCTTCTAACGGTTTTGCTTTAGCTTCAAGCGTTTCTGCTGCTTGAGAAGGAACAAACTGAACTTTCAATGTTTTAGGCACATACCCTTCATCTGTCTGGGTACCCTCACTGCTGTCCGAACCTCCGCCACATGCTGCTAACGTAGCCGTCACTGCCAAACTTAAACCGAATAAAACAAACTTTTTCATGTTTTTCATTTTACTGATTTTCCTCCCTAAAAGAGCTAATATGTAACCCAAAAGCAGCAAACCCACTCTTAAGTCCTTTATCAGTATAAATGTTATTTTATGAATTATCAATACCCTGTCAACGCTTTTACATTAAATTTACAACTATGATACGAATAATCAACATTATAAAAACACATATGTTCGTTTTTTATGAAACGAACTTTTAGGAAAAACAGCTGGATCAAGGTCTTTATCTTTTCTAGTCTAGTGATCGTCTAGTATTGAAAATGAAAAGGTATCGAATCAGTTTTTACACTGATTCGATACCTTTGCTGCTTTTTTATTTTATTCGTTAACTTCTTTACTCTACTTCAAAAATGTCTTCAACGACTCGTTCAACGTAACGCGCTCCGACTACGGATGCGTATAAGTTGACTCCTTCGTTTTCAAATAAATCCAAAGCAATGATGTCGTCCATCGCTTTTTGTGCATCGATAGATGTTAAATCCAAAATCGGATCCTGCACGCTCATTGTTTTTGCTTTGCCTAAACTGGTATTGAATCTTAATTCTAGTGTTTTTGCCATTGTAATTCTCCTCCTTTGAGTTAGTTTAATTTGATAAAAAAATTATCCATTGAATCCTGTGCCTAGTCTTTGATGTTAAACAGCTTGTACACTTTGTTAACGGTTGTAACGGTATTCTTCAACCACTACTGTATAAGAAGCCGGCATGATGGTTAATGCTTCTACAGCGCTGGTAAAGCCTTCTACTTGTTCTGGTGTTACCCCTTGAATTGTATCTGAGTAATTGCGTTTAATGAACTTTTCATTAGCAGCATCCTCGAAGTAAATAGCAACCGCGCCTTTATTCCATTCTTTTTCCATGATGAATCCCTCCTGTTTTAATAGTTTGTAAGGTTTGTCATGACTGCTTACACCAGTAATAACGAATATGCCCTTTGGTGTGTTACCTCATTCTTTTAAAAAGACTAAAAAGTGCTCAAGTTTTTTGTGAATGTTTTTCTTCCATTGGTAAATGGTCTTACGACTGACTTGGTTTTTCTGGGCAATCTCCGTGACGGATAATAGATGGACGACCGCATCAATCAAATACCCTTGCTCTTTAGTCGTCAACAATGGCAGCATGTCTTTAAACAGTTCCATTTCCAGCCAATCCGCTTCAAATTGTGTCGGAGTATCAGGGTAATTCTCTTCCATAAACTCTGGCCAAGCCGATTCGTTCTGAGTAACCCGTTTTTGTTTTTTCCGGATATCCCGAATGTGCCATTGGATTTTTCTAAACGCAAAACCTCCAAATGGATACATATGATCCGGGTCTTCTGGGTCTTGCGGAAACGTTTCATAGGCTTCAACTAGTTTTAACAGACCTTGCTGCACATAATCATCATAATCAGGATACGAACGAAGCACGCCTTCTTTTTTCAACGCACCAAATACGATACCGGAATGCCGTTCAAAAAATGCGGCTTCCTTTTCTACTGCCAATTTCCTCAGCATATGGATCATTCCTTAAAAGAGTGTTACAAGGCCTTGTACACGTATAGAATAACCGAAAGATGCTTGTTTCGACAAAAGCCTAAACACAGCTGAAAAGACAGCAAAAAGGAAAAACAGAACCAGTATGCTGGCAAATCGTTCCAGTTTGCATCAAACTCTTTCATTTTCATAAAAAAACAGCTCATAGCAACGAATACTTCTCTCTAAAAAGAGCAAACGATTAAAAAACGGTAATAATTTAATGATAATTAAAAAACAGCTGATTTTTAAATTGAAATCGGTTACAATCTAAGCATGTTAACTTTTTAACAAAAAAATGATTAGAAATGAGGAACGAGTATGATAGTAGATTTTCAGAAACAACAGGCATTGAAATACTTTGGAAAGGGAAAAAACGTCTATGAAAAGATAAAACACAACCAATCAAATAGCCTGGGTACACATCCTGAAAAAAAGTGTCGCTTCTATGAAGAATCGTCTTCCTATGATTTCTCTGCCCAGCAAAGACTAATCGAACCTTTAATGATCGCAGAGCAGAATATTCAAATCCTGCTCGATATTAGTTTTGAACACCATTGTATCTTGCCAGACCATGAAACCTTTTATGTAATGGATATTAGTCGCTTTTCCGCATCGCCATTCAATACAGTAGTATTTCAGCTAAACCAAGCACCACTAAAGACAATCGAGTATTCCCACACTGTTATGGATCGTTACTTTGAACACAAAGGAATTCCCTATGATTATATCCGTCTCCTTGGGAACAGCATCGGTATCAAAAAGTGTTGTCCTTATGTATTAGGCGAAGAAATCTTTGTACCTGAAAAAGGTGCCCTCTCTTCTGACTTGAATACGAGTTGGTATGGGTTGCACCACGTTTTACGCAGTGAGAAAAACACCAAAGACGGTTTGACTTATTTGGTCTGCCGCAACCACCATCGCTTAGTGCTGCCTATAGGAAAGCGCAGTTATGAAAAACAGGTGAATCGAGCAGCCAATCTTTCTTACATTCAGCAGCTTTTTATCAATCGTATGATGCATTCTTTTGATTTGACTGTCTATTCTACTCCTGAAAAAGAACGAAACGTGGTTCAACAAAGACTGCAGCTTTATGCGACGAATTTCCCAGATTGCTTTACCTTTCAAGATTATTTTGATTACTTAAATTATTTTAAAACACATGAACAGTTAGTTTTAATATTTGGCGACGGAGATCCCTATATCGAAGAAATCATGGATTCCTTTAAACTGCCGCCTTTCCCCTTCAAATTTTGATTTGGAGAAGGCACTAAACTGAACCTCTCATCTCTTTGAGATGCAAAAAATAAAGCAACAAAAGAGGGAATGTCTCCGCCTTTCGTTGCTTTTACTGTTTTAAAGATCTGCTGCTTGTCTAATAAACCATTGTTTGATAGTGTTTTCCCTTTAAACTTTCTTTGATCAGTACTTGATGTGCAAGAGCTTGTTTGCTTTCCGATACCTCTGAAGTTAATTCACCCATTTTCAAACACGTTTGATAGAAATTTTCTGCTTCCTCTTCTGTATCAAACACATAAGTATGTGCCAATTCTTGGCTTTCTGCATAATGCAGCACCACTTCTTTTCCTTCTACATACCCGCTGAAATAACCTGAAAAAACGTCTTGATTTTCCATTCTATTCCTCCCTGTTTTCTATTTTTTAGATGTATGTGAATAAATTTCATAAGGCTTTTATTTTTAAGCGGTTACATTATCAACAAAAAGCTCTAAAAATCTATCCGCTTTTATGATACCGCTTATTTCCTAAATACACTAGGGATTATTTTCGTTTATTAAAAAAGGTTAATCTGAGATAAGTCGACGACCGTTTTAAATGTATTATCTTGATATAATAAAGGAGTAGAAAGTTAAGACGGTGGCTATCTTTGAAAGGTGGTGGTGCTTATGGAAATAAGTGCTGAAATCTTAGAAAGGAGAAGCCTTTTGTCAGTGGCAGAATCTTTACAATTCATGATTGGTTTTGGAAGTCTTTTGATTTCCTTAATTAGTCTAGTAGTTGTTCTGATAACGCAAAATAACGACAAAAAAATAACCGTCTATTAATATAGTGACGCCAACGAAAACGGGACAAACTACCGCTAAAAAGCAATGTGTTAGTCCCGAAAGCATAAAAACAGAAAAAATCATTTTATTAACTATGCATTTTCTCCAGAGCCAAGTTTTTTTCTCTTTTTAAAAGGTTCAATCTTTCTCTTCCACTGTATATAGCTTCCCGTTAAAATCAACGATTACTAATTCTCCATCTTGAGTTACGCCAAATGACGAAATCATCAAATCCGTATCCGCCAATTCTACGTTTTTACCTTCAGTTGCTTCATCGGGCTTCCATAACGCCCAAACCTTACCAGAAACAAAATCGCCATAGATATAGCTGCCGGTTAAACTTGGATTTTCTTTGCCAGGATAAACATACCCACCAGTGATGGACTGTCCTTCTGCATGGTCGTACTCAAAAATAGGATCTCTTAATTCAGTTGGATTTACAGTTCCAGCTGGGTTAAATTCATTGGTTCCTTCTTTCAAATTCCATCCATAGTTCAGCCCATTTTCAATCCAATCGATTTCTTCAATGGTATTTTCACCGACATCTGCTAACCAAAGCCGATCCTTTTCCGTATCGAAACTAAAACGCCATGGATTCCGTAAGCCATAAGCATAGATTTCTTCGCGGTAGTCGTCTGTATTGGCTGTAAAGGGATTATCTGCCGGTATCCCGTAAGCTTGCCCATTATTGGATTGATCAACATCGATGCGCAGCAATTTGCCATAGAGTTCGTTTAAGTCTTGCGCGTTTCCTTCTGGATCGCCGCTTCCTCCACCGTCGCCAACGCCAATATACAAATAACCTTCTGGACCAAATGCTAAATGCCCGCCATTATGATTGGCATAAGGTTGTGGAAAGGTCAACACAGTCGATTCCGTTTCCATCTTTACTTCAAGCGTTTCTGGATCTGCCTCAAATCTAGCAATCACTGTGCCGTCCTTGGAAGTATAATTCACAAAAAAATAACCGTTTTGCTCAAATTCGGGATGAAACGCCAGACCTAAAAGGCCCATTTCATTTCCTTCCATACTGATTTTACTGCTTAAATCAATAAAGGTAGTTGTTTCTTTAGTATCCATTTTGTTTTCAAAATAACGGATCTTTCCCGTTCGTTCCACTACAAAAGCTGTATTGTCTTGATGTCTTGATCATTGATAGTTGTGTAATACAACGGCTCTTCAAACATCAAATTCGGATAAGCCTCTACCACTTCGACATTTGCTGGTTCAAATTCTTTTTCTGTTGCCTCTTCTGATTCCGCATTTTCTGAACTAGACACTTCCGTTTGAGATGCAGAGGATTCGGTTTGAGGACTCTCTTGCGTTTCGTCCATACGAGAACAAGCCATCAACACTAAAGGAACTAGTAATAGCCATTTTTTCATCTTTTTCATAGAGTTATTTCAATGAATAACCCTATGCACTCCTTTCTCTTTTAGGGAAATAGGGACGGAGAATCTTCGTAAAGGGCTTTGTCACAACTAAACGGGTAACGTTTTCTATTAATGCTACTATACCAAATGCCATTTTTCCATTCAACTAAATGACCTAGACAATAATCCACCTTAAACTTGTAGAACACATCAAAAAAGACCTTCATAAGATTGAAGGCCTTTCGATTAATTTATCTACCATTAAAGATTTAATGAGCGTCTTTAAACTGACTTAAGGACAGTTCAGCAGGTTTTTGCTTCTCAAAAACCGTAACTGTTGAAACGCCGTGTTTCTCTAATAACGCAATGGCATCATCAAAATGAAAGCCGTAATACGCAATAGAGTGAGCATCTGATCCTAAAGAAAAAGAGTTTCCACCCAATTCCAGATACCAGCTAATCATTTGTTCATAGAGATCCACATTGCCGTATTGGTACATGCTGCGCGTATTCAATTCAAAAGCCATATTTTTATCGATGACTGTTTGTAAAACCTTTTTCAATATTGATTGATGCTCTTGCAACTCTTCTACTGAAACTTCAAATAAACGGATGCCGTAGTCAAAGTGGCTCAGTACATTAGCTGTTGGAAAATTCTCCACTGCTTTTAACAACAAAGGGAAGTATTCGTTCATCACATCTTGAACTTCTTTTTCTTTGACGATAGGCTGCAGGAAATCGTATTCTCCATTTTGGTGCACACTCAACAGCTGCACATCAAAGTCTTTTTCGTTTAAATAGTCTTGAATTTTCTGGTGAGAATCTTTGGTGTACCCTATTTCAATGCCTTTGCGAATCCGATTATTGTACTGTGCATTTAGTTCATCGATGGTTTTGCTGTATTTTTCATAATCCAGTATGGTGTCTTTTCCGCTGAAAGGATCATTGAAGTCCAAATGCTCCGTCGTCACAATAGGACCAGATGTCTGTTTTAAATATTCCTCAAACACTTCAGACGCGTCCGGTGAGAAATAAGTGTGCATATGCTGATCGTATATAGCCATGAATTATTCTCCTCCACTTCAAATTAAAAAGCAGACACGTATCTGCCCTTATTAATGACCTTACCGGTATTTTGATTAAACTTCAAGGCAATTGCGCTTTTCAATACTCAAATGAACGTCTTCTCCAACTTTAAATAAGTTAAACGAGCGGTACAATTCATCTACCCGCAAATTTATTCCCGAACAATCGACATAGTAACTTAATATATTGCCGCTGGTCGATTGATCCACTATTTTCCCGTGTAGGGCATAGCGTTCCTCATCCGGCTCAAAAGGCATTTTAGAGGAATCGATCACTTCTGGCCGAATGGCTATGCTGGCCCCATTTGTTCTTCCGGAAAACTGTTTGAATTGTTCAGGTTCCAAAAGATTATAATTGCCCATAAAAGAAGCGACAAAATGGGTTTTGGGGTGCGTATAAATATCGGTCGGCTTGCCAGACTGTTCCACTTTACCTTGGTTCATAACATGAACCACATCAGATAGGATCATGGCTTCGTCTTGATCATGTGTGACAAAAATCGTTGTAATGTTCAGTTCTTTTTGAATGCGGCGGATCTGTTTTTGCAAACTTTTGCGCAATTGGGCATCAATAGCCGATAACGGTTCATCCAGCAGCAAAACTTTCGGCTCATTAACGATCGCACGCGCCAAAGCCACCCGTTGTTTTTGTCCACCAGACAATTCTTTCGGGTATTTTTTCTCTTTCCCTTTCAAATCTACGATGTCAATCATCCGCGCTACTTTTTCTTTGATGCTCGCTTTCGCTTGTTTTTGCATTTTTAAGCCAAAAGCAATATTTTCTTCGATCGTCATATTGGGAAAAAGCGAATATTGTTGAAAAACCATGCCAATCTCACGCTTACCGGGCGGCAAATTGGTGATGTCTTTGCCATTGATGGTGATCGTGCCGCTGTCCAAGCTTTCAAAACCGGCTAATGAACGAAGCAGCGTAGACTTTCCGCAACCAGAAGGCCCTAGCAAGGTAACCAAATGGCCTTCTTCTACCGATAAAGATAAGTCTTTTAAAACTAAATTTTCTCCATCATACGATTTTTGAATATTTTTAAACTCGATATAACTCATGCTTTGCTCTCTCCTTTTCTGCAGAACTGCCAATTTTCACCGCTTTAACGGCTTGTTTTTGTTTAGCTGATTTTCGTTTGGTTTTTGTGTCTTTATTCAATTGATTCACGCCAAAAGACAACCCAAGCATCACGAGGAACATGATCACTGAAACCGCACTGGCTGCATGTCCGGATGATCCTCGGATTTCATTCAAGTAGATCCCCATTGTTTTGTAGTAGCTTCCTGCTAAAATATTGACCAATACAAAGTCTCCGAATAAAATTCCTATGGACAACAACATAGTTGCGAATAATCCTTTCATCATGCTGGGAACCACAATTCTAAAATAAGCATAGACTTTGTTGGCTCCTAGAATTTCCGCAGCTTCCAAAATTGGCAGCACTTCAATCGTTAACAAGGCGTTCTTGATGCCTTGATACATGTACGGCAAGATAATGATGCAATACGCGCAAATGAGCAGCAAAATCCGGTTGGATAAAATCCCTCCTCCACCGGTATACAGCGAAAGAATACTGACCGCTAATATCACACCTTGGATCCCATAAGGTATTTTCGATAAAATATCTAAGTACTTATCTAACTTAGGAAAGTAAACTTGCACGGCGTACATCGCTAAAAGCAATAGCACTAGTAAAATCACCGTCGGCACCACCGCAATCACTACTGTCCGCAGCAATACCGGCAGCAGCTGATTGTCGCCCGCAAACAATTCAGCGTAAAATGATAACGTGAATCCTTTTGGAACGATGCTCGTAAAGTCTCTGAAGAGGGAGTTTAAAAGAGTTCCAATCAGCGGCAAGACTAGAACAAATGAGAGGATAAACAGGATCGCATTGCTGACCCATGGATGTTTTTTTTGCATACTAGCCTTCCTTTCGCATTTTTTTCAATAAATTGGTGCTGATGACCGTCATCACGCTCATTAAAAGCAATAAGATCACCGACAGCGCACTGCCCAGTTCAACTTGCTGAACAACGTCTCCCGTAAACATAGCCGAAATTCGAATCGGCAAAAGAGCGTAGTTATTGCCCATCAAAGCATACGGTGTAGCGTAAGCGGCTAATGCATTTGAAAAGAGTACGGAAAAGGTTCCAAATATGCTCGGCAAAACAATCGGAATGCCCACACGCATCCAAAAGCTGAATTGAGAAGCATTCAGCAGCATAGCGGCTTCTTTGTATTCTTGGTGAATCGCATCAAATGACGGATACATCAGCAATGTGGCCAGTGGAATTTGAAAATAAACAAACGACAGCAGAATGCCCGTGCTGGAATACACATCGAAGTTTGCTAAAAAATCAACGCCCATTTGCTGTCCGATCAATACCAATACTCCAGCATTTCCCAGCAATATAATAAACGCAAAAGCCAATTGGATGCCTTGAAAATTTGACGTCATATTGATGAGGTTGATAAAAAACCGTTTCACTTTTGGTGTCGCATGGTGGATAGCGTAAGCCCCCAGAACAGCAACCACTAAGCCGATCAGCGAAGAAAAGACAGCGATCATTAAACTGTTGCGAATGGACATCATGTAATAGTCGCTGGCGAAAATACTCGTAAAGTGATCCAGCGTAAAGCCGCTGGTTCCAATGGGCGAAACGCTGTTGATCACAATGCTCAGCAATGGCAAAAGTTCAAACAACACGATCAGTACCATAAACGGCAGTAAAAACAATAAATAGGTTAAATTTGTTTTTTTGACGGTCACAACATTCTTCCCCCTTAAATAAATGTCAACTCCTGCATCGCGGCGCTTTTCCCAATGCCCAATAAGTGACACAGCAGCGGAGCCATTTGCAATTGAGGCACAACTGTTTCTCGGTAATCGCCAGCAGCGACTTGTTCAGAAAAGAGATACAACGGAACCTTTCTCTCGTCATCTGTTATGCCATTGTGAGTACAGTATTCATTCATGCCATGATCGGCCGTCACAACGACTTGATACCCTTTATCGAGCCAATCCATCAGATAATTGGACAAGATGGCATCTATCGTGACAGCTGCCTGGACATACTCTTTGCTTTGCGAACCGAACTTGTGCCCGATATCATCAATATTCATCGAATGGATCAGTGTATAATCGGTTTGCTTCTCGCGGATCAAATACGCACCATCCGCCATCAAATGATTGTCCGGGTAATGGTCTTCAAAATAAAACAACCCGTTTTGAATGGCGTGTTCCGTATCCAGTTGAATGCGGTCGGTCAGTGGATCAAACGGAGCTTTATTGTACAGTTCGCTTACCCAATGGTAGCTGGCAGCTCCAGTCTGCAACCCTGCTGCTTTTGCCAATTGAAACACACTGGCTTCTTTCGAACGTTTTACCGTTCCATTCGACACAATGCCATTCAGATATGTCGGCACTCCCGTTTGAATAACTTCATACAGCGGTCTAGATTGTGCCGGCAATTCTGCTTTTACCGTATACGCGGCACACTGCTTGTTTTCAATTAAATGTTCCAGAAAACCCATGTACGTATGAGCTGTTCTGGCATTTAATCCATCTAATACGATTAAAATCACTTTGTTCATTTCTTTACACCCCCAAACCGATTGATTAGTTGATTTTTGTTAAAACTTCTTCTTGCCATGTTTGGCCTAATCCAGCTGCTGCTTTATCCCAAGCCGCTGTGTCTTCAATTGGTTGGGCCGCTTCGTATTGATCAGCAGCGATCAATTTTTCTTGCACATCTGCCGGCAGTTCGACCGATTCACGAATCGGACGTGCATAACCTTTTGCTAAGTTGATTTGCCCTTCGTCCGATAAAATATATTCTCTCGCTAATGCTGCTGCATGAGGATTTGGCGCATAGGCATTGATAATAGTTGCATAGCCGCTTTGAACGGTACCATCTTGAGGAATCGTGACAGCAAAGGCTGCATCCGGGTTGCCAGCTTCAATAGAGTCGGCGTAATTCAAAGCATTAAAGTCCCAATAAATGCCCACTTCAATTTCGCCAGCCTCTAAACGAGCTAAATCAGTATCGCCCATGTCTAATCGGCCTTGACTCGCTAGTTCTGCGAAAAAGGCGATTCCTGGTTCAAGGTTGGTTTCATCTCCGCCATTCGCAATTGCTGCTGCTAAGACAGCATTTTGAGCCTGAGTAGCTGCATTTACATCGCCTATACTCACTTTGTAGTCACCTTCTAAAATATCCGCAAATGAGGTTGGTGCTTCTGCTACAGCATTTGTGTTAGTGATAAAAGAAATCGTTCCGGTATACCCAACTACCCAGTCGCCGTCATCGTCTTTCGCCCATTCTGGAATTTCATCCCAATAAGATGTTTTGTAAGGAGTTGTCACTCCCTTATCTTCCGCAATCGGGCCAAACGATTGTCCGACATCTCCGATATCTTTGGTTGGATTATCTTTTTCAGCTTCAAATAAGGCAATTTCTTCTGCAGAGCTCATATCCGTATCGGCTTGAGTGATGCCATAGCTTTCTTCGATTGCAGTCCATGTTTCGCCCCAATTCGCCCATGTATCCGGCATTCCAACAGATTGGAGTTTTCCTTCTTCTTTGGCTTTTGTCTCGATTTCTTCAGTCGTTAACGTATTTAAATCAACGGCTGCCGTTTCAGTTGCTTCACTTTCTGCTCCACAACCGGCCAGCAATGCTCCTGCTAATAAAGTTGACACTAATCCTTTTTTTAAATGATTCACGTTTTATTCCTCCTTAGTAGTGTTTACTGTTTGATGCTTTCGCATGGTGTTAAAAAGAGTTCGTCGCTTTGCTTTAGAGGCTGTGTTCCTTTCAACACCCAAAGCTTACCAAGTTCATGTGGATTTTAAATCAACTTCTTGTTAAACGTTTGTAAAAGACTGTCTCATTTGTAAAGTTTTTACTATCAAAAAAACCGTTTCTCAAAATGAGAAACGGTTACAAACGCTAGATAACAATAAATTTTTATGTAAACAAAAAGGCTGTCCTAAAATTGAAATAGGCAGCCTTATTTTAACTTATTTCTAAAAGTTCTCTCTTTTAATAAAGCATATTATGACTTTGAAAACTAGACGAGTAGAAAGCTCAGTTGTTAGACTGGCTCAGTTTTTCTTGTATTGTTTTTATATGTAATTGCTTTATTTTCTCATCAGCATGCATGAAGGGTTTAAGTACTTGAAAATATATTTTTATATCCTCTGAGGTTAACTTAGGCATAACATTAGTCAATTCTCTTCTTAAAGTGCGTTTTATTTGATTTTGCTTAATCACATGAACATTAGAACTCGTAACCGTAATTTTTTTTAATTCACAATTATTGCTAAATACAATTAATGAGTGTATCAATAAATCATCAGCAATACCTAATATTTCTTGTAAAGCTTTGATATGTCCTTTATTTTGCCAGATAGGGTTAAAAAACTTGAACTTTTTTTTATTTGAAAAGGTTTGTGTCCAATTACGATTTTTTTCATTTCCAAATATCCATCCACTATAATTTTTTGATTCTATAACGAAAAAACCAAGTTTCGTAATCATTAACAAATCGATTTCTGTTGTACTCCCATCTTCTTTAGGAATATAAAGATTCGTCAATAATAATTTTGTTCCTTTTATTTTTTCAAGCTTGCGGTATATGTTGTACTCTCCCATATTGCCTTTATTAAAAAATGTTTCCCAAAAAGTATGATTACTTGCACGTTGGTAATTAGAATTGTTGAAATCTATATAATTTTTTAAAATCACCATTCCAAATACCATACCATATATAATCAATAACATTACCATAAATCCTACCATTAAACTTGCATCCTCCATAGTTCTATATAGTTATTTCTAGCTTATACATCATAACCTAAATTGTATAGAATAAAAAAATAAACAATTTAAGCTAAAAAAGAATACCTAAGGATTGCTCTTCAGGTATTCATTAACTAATTCTATAAAATTATTAATCTTATGATTTTCTTTTATATTGATTCATTTCCTCACGAGACTGTTTCATTTTTTCAATGACATTCGTATAATCTTTAGTTGCATAAGCATAAAAAAGTACATCTACAGCAATAAATTGAGCATGCAAAGAACTAGAAACAAAGTTACTATCTGCATCAAGAATTTTTACCGTTTGTAAGGTGTAATCTGCTCTATTAGACAACATATTCTGACCAAACTGAGTTAGTCCAACAGTTTTTATATAATGCTTTTTTGCCATCTTAATAAGCTCAATAATTTCTCGTGTTTCACCAGAATTGGAGATACTAAAAAAAAGTGCATTTTTAGGAGCAGCTTCCAACATAGAAACTAACTGATGATCATCAGCTGGACAGATAAATACTTTCCCTATTTTACTCCATTTTTGAACCATATTTTCAGCAACCAACCGAGAAGTTCCTATACCATATACATAAACAATAGAAGCCATATCAATCAATTCAACCACGCGTTCAATATCAAATTCATTCATCAATGAAATTGTTTCTTCCATTGACTTAAAGGCATTTCCCAGTAATTTAGTTTTGATATCACTTATTTTCTCTTCAGCTTGTATTTCTGCATATCCTGATTCGTCTACAGAAACGATTTCAGCTGATAAGTTTACTTTTAATTTCGTAAATCCATTGACTCCAATTCGATTACATAATCGGATAACAGCTGTTGAATTCGATTCTGCCGCTATACCTAACTGTGAAGTTGTCATCTTAATAACTTCTTCTGGATGAATTAAAATATATTCTCCAATTTTTTTTTCTGAATTTGGCAGTTCACCAAGAACACTCCTGATCCTACCTAGTATATTGTTTCCGGTCATGCTGTTTCACCTCGTATAGTCAAAAGATACAGGAATTTCTAAAAGAAATCAATCTATTGATAATACGTTATTTTCCCGAGCATCACAGCTTTTGTTGCTCCTGTAGCGCTCGGAACATTGCTTGGCAAATGATGCAGCGTTTGGTTGGCCAGTATTGTCATCGCGATAGCTTCTTTTGCTTCAGAAGAAAAACCCATTTCTTCTTGAATCAGCACATTAGCTTCTGGTAGAGCTTCTTTGATCATCTGCACTAACGTATTGTTATAACTTCCCCCACCAGCGATAATTAAATCTGCTTCTTTATTGATAAAAGGTTTGCTGCTTTCAGCAATAGTGAGTGCTGTAAATCGAGTAGCAGTAGCAATGAAATCGTTTGGTTCAACCTTTTCTTTCCATTTCCCTACTAAAGAAGACGTATAGTCTACACCAAATTCCTCTCTCCCCGTTGTTTTAGGGGAGCTCTTTCTAATATATGGATGAGACATCATTTCGCTTAATAAAGGTTCGTTCACCGTTCCCGAGGAGGCATAACATCCATCTTTATCATATGCTTTTTGATAAAAAATTTGGCACAATTCATCAATCACCATATTGCCTGGTCCAGTATCAAATGCCACAACTTCTTCCATCCCAGCTCCGGCCGGAATGATCGTTATATTTCCAATTCCTCCGATATTCTGCAACAAACGTGTTCTAACTTCATCGCGGTATAAAACGAACTCAGAATAAGGAACAATCGGTGCCCCTTGTCCCTGTACAGCCATATCGCGTGTTCTAAAATCAGATACGACAGTTGATTGGGTTTCTTCAGCAATCACCGCTGATTCTCCAATTTGCAGTGTTGAGGCAATTTGATGATCTCCAGGAACCGGCAAATGATAAATCGTCTGTCCATGTGAAGCAACGAAATCCAATTGTTCCAAAGAAAGACCAGCCTTAGTACATACTGCTTTAACAGCTTCACTAAATACATAACCCAATTCAACATTTAAACTGCAAATTTTATCCACTGAAGAGTTTTCAATCGATAAAACTTCTTTGATTTTTTTGACAATCGTTTCTCCTAAGGGACAAGTGATGAATTCAATTAATTTCACCTTTGTATTGCTGCTGGTCCCTTGGATATCAACTAAAGCCGCATCTATCCCATCTAAAGACGTTCCCGACATGATTCCTACTGCATAAGCCATTTTACTGTCTCACTTTTTTAAAAGTATTTAGTTCTTTTTGCATCTCAATCATTTGCATGATCAATGTTTGTTCTGCCATGGAAGTCATCAATTGATCTTGTGCATGAATCAAGAGTAAACTGATTTTTATATCTTCTCCTCTAATTTCATCCTGTACCAATTTTGTTTGCGTATTATGAGCCAGGTTCATTTCTTTTTTACATTCTGCCATCAAGTGATCGCTTTCCTCATAATCTCCTGCACGAGCCTTTTCTAAAGCTTCATAAGCTAATGCTCGAGCATTTCCACCATGTCCGATAATTTCAAAAATAATGGTTTCTAGTTCTTCCATTTTTTATTCTCCTCTCTTACTTTTCAATTGAAATTGAAATTTCTGCCAAGGTTTAATATAATCCAATAAAAATCGTTCCTCTTCCACTATACGTCCAACTACGTTTGATTTGCCTGAATTTTTCATCGGCAGTAATGCAACTTGCAGTTCTCCAGCATAATGAGCATATAAAGAAGTCTCAATAATAATGTCTCCTCTTTTCATATCTGGTGTGTGGAATGGAGTAAATTCGTGTCCTTTGTATTTAACACGACTTTGAGTAGAGCGAATGACATAGTCCGATACATCCCCGCGATTAAAATGAAACTCTTCCAACACAATTTTTTCTTCAAGCTGAGGTATAGAATCTTCTAATTCACATGTCAACGTTAATTGATACGGATTGATTTCACTTAAAGCTTTTAATTCAGCTTCACTGGCAAAAGCGTTCGCAATGATCACATCATCGATAACTTCTGTCGCCCACAAGTGTTTAGCTTGTACGTCAATGGGCCATTCTCGGTGCATTTCAAGCGTACACAACCCTTCATCTACCGGCCATGGTCCAATATGCGCAGAAGGAGAGTTTACAAAAGCAGCAGTGACTAATCCTCTTTCCTTATACTGTTTACTCGTTTCAATAAAATGATCATAATTTAATCCCGTATAGCGATGCGGATAAAAATTATGGCAACCGATCAACTTATCTGAGTTCGCTTGATAGCTTAAAATATTGTCTAAATATTTTGTTCCGCTGCTGATATTTAATTCAATATTTAATCCTTGTGGGTTAAACGTCATAATGGATTCTTCATTCCCTGTGAATCCCATATCCAAACGAATACCGTCTGCTCCAATTTCTTTAAAGAACGTTAAATCTTTGTAACTAACACCCAGTTCACCAAAAACTTTCGGACTCACATCAGCTATAACTTCCATTCCTTTTTCTTTTGCATGAGTAATCACATCTGTAAAATCTTGTACAACCGCTTCTTTGTCTCCTTCTACAGACAATAGACAAGTAAATACTCGTTTAAAATTGTAGTGCGCTGCTAAATCAATGTAATCTTTGATTTCTGATACTGAACTATGATTTGGATAAACAGAAATACCTAATCTTCTCATTATATGAATTCCTCATTTCATTAGTTTTAAAAATGCCCATAGAATTGCGGCTGTTCTTTTGGTATCGCTTGATTCCAGTCTTTTAAAACTCGTTCACTGCCCTTTGCCTTTTCTTGTCCGCGGTACCAGTCCAGTTCATGGTAACCGGCTAAGTATGATGATAGACTGGAGATATCCATTTCTAAGCACTCTACTGATAAACTATTCTCTTTCAATTTTTTTACACCATTTGAATCAATTACATATATTCCTTGATTCCAAGGAGCGTAGGTATCAGTAACGTTCAAGTACAAGGTCTTCGTTCGATTCTTAAAAGGATAAACGGTTAGAAATTTTTCTACATCTACGATACGAATCATAATATCTTGGATGACTTCTTTTTTGAATTGAGGTTCACTCCATTGGCTTCCAAAAGATTGAAAAGCAGCCGCTTCGCCAATGACTTCGTCTAAGCTGGATCGATGAACTTCAATAAAGTTCCACAATACTCGCTCTGCTGCTAAGTTTAGCGTGATGCTATCCAACACTTCAAATGTTCGATCTTTTATGGCGTACCGCATAAACCCTTGTGGTTTTCCCAATTCATCTTTACTGATAACAAAGAAGGCTTCTGGTTCTCGTAGTTCTAATCGGCTCCACCAGTCGTCTGTGCGAATCATCATGCCATTTGTTTTGAGTGCATAAATGTGATAAATTTCTTTTACTAATTTTAATTGTTCGCGTCCTTCTGTATAGCTAAACCGGCTTATGCTGCCTACAGCTTTTTTATGGGTATTTAATTGTTCAGCAGATATATTATATTTCAGTTTGTCAAAAAAAAGATCCCAGCCAAAATGACGGTAGAACGAAACTGAAAAAGGCCCCAAAATAGAGACAATTTGTTCCTGCTGCTTCATTTCTTCTAAGGAGCGCATAACCAATTGTTTCATAATACCTGAGTTTCGGTACTCTGGATAAGTAGCTACAAAACTTATGCCTCCCATATGAAATTGTTTTCCATGAATGGTCATTTCTAATGGAAGCACCATTAACTGTCCAGCTAATTTAGTGCCGTCAAATGCTCCGATAGCTTTACTCACTTGGAACCAATGTAGAAAGTCTTCTAGCTTCTTACCACTGTAAGCATGCCGAAAGCAATAATTTCGAATGTGCACAACTTTATCTTTTTCATCGTCTTGTATGAGCCGGTAATCCAATAGAGTTGCCTCCTTATATTCGTTAATAACCTAAAAAGCTCCTACGTCCATTTATTTTTTATTCTTTTTGGGAAAGTGGCTGGCACGAATAACACCTTTTACTTGGTTCTTTTCCATCATAATTCGTCCAGTTTCAAAAAACATGATTGCGAATAAGCCTGATAAAATATACAACCCGTTCATAACTCCTGTTGGCAGATTTTCAAACAGTATGACCGGTATTAAAACGATTAAAAACGCTGAAAACCCGAAAACCCATCGATTGATAAACACTCCTTTTTTTTGTAAAAAACCAACTAATTTAACACCTGCTATTATAAATGCGATCAAAAACAGAATGATTCCAATTTTCAACTTTATGTCCTCCTTCACCTTCATCTGATAAGAAAGGACTGTTTAGTCAACACTAATCAGCCCTTTCACTTCTGTACCTATCCTGCAACTGTCTCTGTTTGCAGATCAGCTTTCTCCGACATCTCAGTATTTTCTTCTTCTATCATTTTCTTGTCATATACTTTAACGAATGGATAATAAATTAAAGCTGCAATCGTTATATTTATTAAAACCAATGCTGCTGCTTTCCAGTCATTTCCAGCAGATAAAAATGCTCCAATCGGTGCTGGTAATGTCCATGGCGCATTAACTGAAAATCCATTGATGATGCCTGATTTTACTGCAAAATAACTAATAGTAGTTGTTACTGATGGAGCTACAACAAAAGGAATAGCTAGAATTGGGTTCATCACGATTGGTGCCCCAAAAATCAACGGTTCGTTGATATTAAAAATAGACGGGATAATTGAAAAACGTCCTACTTGTTTTAGATAAGCAGATTTTGTAAATAAGAGTAAAATACATAAGGATAATGTTGCACCAGATCCGCCAACCCACACTAGCCATTGGTAAAATTGTTCTGGAGCAATGTAAGGCAATTCATTTCCCGGAGTACCACTAACTAGAGCTTGTCCATTTGCTTCCAGCATCACCAGCCACATGGGTCTGACAATTGAACCAATTACACTTACTCCATGAACACCTGCGGCCCATAATAACGTGATCAAAACAACCGGCAATAAGACACCTAATAAATTATTACCTAAAATGTTATTTAATGGTGAAAAGATATTGATTAAAATTTGGTTAATGTCAAAACCAAGCAATACTCGAATGATCCAAACAAAAACAATTACAAAAGTCCCTGGAATTAGAGCTTCGAAACTTCTTGCAACAGACTCTGGTACTTGTTCTGGCATCTTGATCATTAAATTTCTACTTTTGAAGAAACGTAATACTTCAACCGCAAAAATCATTGCCAAGATAGCAGAAAACATTCCTGATCCACCAAGATTTCCCATTGGAAGAACCCAGCCAATAGCATCCCCTTCAGGTAAAGAAGCATCAACGTTAACTGGAACCGTTAACATTAAAAAGGTGGCTAAAGATAAAACTCCCCCTGTAACGCCATCTAGTTTATAAGACTTTGATAAACTATAGCCCATTCCATATGCAGCATATAAAGACATTAATCCTGTCGTAATTCGAAAAGGTATAGCAATCTGAGCTGCATAAGGTGCGATCGCTTCTGCCCAAGATTCTATCGGCGGGTTCCCAATAACTAGGAAGAAACACCCAATAATAATAAGAGATAACGTAGAAATAACTCCATCGCGAATTGCTTTTAAATGCTTTTGCTCAGAAAGTTTAGCCAAGGGCGGCATAAACTTTGTTTCCAGCCAGTTCAAAAAATTCGTCATTTTATTTTCCTCCTTATAAGTGCACCATTCGTTAACCATTGTTTAAATGTATACCAACTAATTTATTTACTATAAAAAGCCTTACATATATTTTTTAATGGTCTCTAATGTTTTAGGAGCACCGATAGGAGTGTAGCCCATTGGTTCTATTTTTTCGATTGGCACACCAGCTGCATCTGCATAAGTTTTAAAAGCATCATAGCGGTGCTTTACTTGTGGAGCAACAAGCAATAAATCATATTGTCCGTTGCTTAATTCTTCTTCTATCTCACCTGTGCCTACAGCTCTAATTTCCAAATCTTCCCCTTGTTTATCTGCTTCTTTTTTTATTGCTTTAACGACAATTGTACTCGACATACCACCTGAACAAACCATTAATACGTTCATTTTATTTCCTCCTCTTATTGGTTTCTTATCTGATGCATTTTACTATTCTGTTATTAACAGTCTAACTAAAAAGGATACATGCTTTTTTTATTAATTTTAGGGCAACTTATTTATAAACTTGCTTTTAATATCAATCTATCAAGCCAAAACGAAACCGTTTACAAAACGTACAATACCTCCCTTTTATTTTTATGGTCGTCCTTGAGTTCGCTTATTACTTGTTGCGTTCACTTTAACTCAACTTTTTCTTATAGAAAATAATAGAACTACGAATAACTTACCCCAAAAACTATTTTATTTTTATTATGTATCCCCTTTCAAAACGAGTATAACTTAACCGGAATAAAATTTCAACCGTTTGTTACGAAAAATGAAATATTAATTCTCAACTCCAACAACTAATGTATAGATCTTATTTCACAACTCTTAACGATCCTTTTTATCAGAACAAATGCAAACAAGCATCAGCAACGTTTAATTGCTTATGCTTGTTCCATTGAAAATAGTTTACTCTCTTTCAGCAGTAAAAAACATTCAACACGCTACTCTACTTTCATTAATACAACATCCTCATTTTTTTTACTTGAGTTTTCGTATAAAAGCGTTTAGACTCGAATATTCTACCTCGCATACCGTATCCCTAAGCAGCTAAAGTTGCAAGGCTTGAGCAACTAGAACGAATAAGTGTATCATGTCTGTACATAGTTAAAGCTACAACAGCCATGACAAAGTGGACGTTGGGTCTGCTTTTTGGAACACGTTCTAGAATAAATATTCGGATATGCAAAAGAGGTTGGAACTTTGTCCCACCCTCTTATTTCAAACTATTTAAACTACATTATTCTGTTTTTCTAATTACCTCAACTCCAGTAAGCTACTGATTGCCCTTTTCTGAATCGGAAAAGAGCAAAACATCTTTAAGAAAATATTCCTTATTTTCGTGTTTAAAGAACAAGCTGTCTCCTGAAATCAGTTTATAAACTGTTGTATTTTCAGTCAACGTAATGTTTAACCATCGATCTTTGAAATGAATTTTGAAACTCAACTCCTGCCATTCTTTTGGCAGCCTAGGCGAAAACGTTAATTTATCTTCGTGTACCGCCATGCCTGCAAAGCCATACACCATACTCATCCACGTTCCGCCCATATTAGCAGCATGGATCCCATCTTTTGTATTTCCTTGTTGGTCAGAAAGATCCATCAATGCTGTATCCATAAAATAACTATAAGCTTTTTCTTTCTCTCCGATTTCACTGGCCATCATTCCAAAAACAGACTTTGACAAAGAAGAATCGTGAGTTGTAATGGCTTCATAATAATGGTAATCCCGGGTTTTTTGATCTTTAGATACTTGTCTAGAGTGCAACAATTGAGCTAAAACCACATCTGCTTGCTTATTGACTTGGTAACGATAAATAATGAGTGGATGATAATGTAATAATAAAGGGTAATTTTCTTTAGGTGTCTGTTCAAAATCCCACACTGTTTTCTCAAAAAAGGTATCGTCTTGTTTCGTTAAATTTTTTTCTTGATCAAATGGTAATTTCATTTTTTCAGCAGCTGCTTTCCAAAGTTGAATTTCACTATTACTAATAGTTAATTTTTTGACTATCTCTATTGTCTCTTCTTTTGATTCGCTTAACACTTCTTTAGCCAATTTGGCAGCAAACTCTAAATTCGTTTTAACCATCAGATTAGTGTAATAATTATTGTTAACAATAGCTGTATATTCATCTGGACCTGTTACTCCATTAATGCAAAAAGCATTCCCGTTTTCGGGAATATAATCTCCAAATTCTATCCAAAAACGAGCTGTTTCCACTAGTATTTCTAATCCTTCATGGTATCTAAAGTCTAGGTCATTTACAGCTTCTAAATACAATTTTACTCCATAAGCAATATCTGCATTAATATGAAACTGTGCTGTGCCTGCTGGATAATAGGCACTGCATTCTTCTCCATTGATGGTCCGCCAGGGAAACAACACTCCTTGTTTCACGCCTATTTCACGCGCACGCTTTCGCGCGTTTTCTAAAATAGAATAGCGGTACATCAGCAAAGACTTTGCAATATCTGGTTGGGTATAAACAAAAAAGGGCAGCATGTACATCTCTGTATCCCAAAAATAATGTCCTTCATATCCATCGCCAGTCAATCCTTTAGCCGGAATGTTGGTGAGTCCATCTCGGCCAGCAGATTGGTTCAAATGGAATAAATTGAACCGCAATCCTTTTTGCAGTACTTTATCGCCTTTGATTTGAATGTCGCTTTGTTCCCAAAAGGCTTGCATCGTTTTTGCCTGTTGTTCTTTAAATTTCTCATAACCTAGTTTTTCAACTTCTTGCATTGTTTTTCCTAATCTTTTAATCACTGTACTGTCTTGTTCAACTGCTGAATAAAAAGTACTATAGCCGGTAAACACTTCAATGGATTCAGTCTTTCCCTCTGTAACATTAAGGGTAAATTCATTTATAATGCGGTTATCGGTCGCTGTGCAGTGCAGGGTTTCATTAGATGAAGTGATGCTAACGATCTGCCCTGTTGCCAATCGCAGGTTGCTGACTTCAGTAGCAGCTACTAAAAATGCCTGGTTTTCTTCATACGTTAAGTGAGTATGGAAGTCGCGCTTTTCACGTTTAACTACTCGAGGATCATCTATTAAGTCTCCAACAATGGGAGAGACGGTTACATCACCATCCAAACAACTTTTAAAAATAATTTCTCCATTGAAATTTACTGGTGTTAGTGTATAAGAAACAGCTAGTATTTCAGGTATATCATAAGAAATGAATCGCTCAATCACCACATCGACTATTTTTCCATTCGAGGTTTTCCAAGTAAAGAAACGCTTAAGGATTCCTTCTTTCATATTTAAAACGCGTTTATGATTTAGTATAGTGCCTGCCTCTAAATGGAACCATTCTCCTTCAATCGAAAAGCTCATTTCTTTTCCATTAGGAACTTGACAAATCGTTTGTGTATTTTTAGCATACCCAAAGGCCGTTTCTCCATAAACAATCGGTGCAGATTCAAAAAAGCCATTCACGTAGCTTCCTTCATTCATAGTAAATTTTTTATTTAAATAACCTTCTTCTATACTGCCGCGCGTACCAATGTGCCCATTCCCTAAAGAAAAAAGAGTTTCATTATGAGCAATTAAATCTGGCTCAACCTTTTCTTCCCAAATCTCCCATTCTGTTCCTTTTAATAACTGATTCATTCACTCTCTCCTTTTTTATTCCTCACATTATTTAGACAATTAAAGTATCCATTATTTAAATTAATTTTATGCTTTTGCCTATTATGATAACGTTTTTAATAAAAACAACTCTTTCTCGTTCAAGAATGTTGTCAGACATCCTCTTTAAAGAGAAGGAGTTATTTTTTATCAATTAAAATTCCTAGAACACATTATCAAATACATCTAAATATTACTTACTTCAGCTATTGCTTCTTCTTCAGATTCTCCTTCTTCCAATAATAATTGTTTTTTCTCTGCCACCTTGAAAAATGGCATATAGATGAAATAAGAGGCTACAATAGACAGAACTGAAAAAATAGCTGCAGGTATATTTCCATTTGTAGCTAAATAAGCTCCAATAACTGGTGGCGTCGTCCAGGGAACTAAAAAGACGATTGCTCCAATAATTCCTAATTTTGTTAATATATAGGCAATAGTTCCTAAAATCATAGGTGTTAAGATAAAAGGAATCATTATAATAGGATTCATTACTATTGGGAATCCAAAGATTACCGGTTCATTTATAGCAAAAATAGCTGAGGGTAATGATAAACGACCTAGTGATTTATACGTTTTTGTTTTTGATCTCATCATATTTAAAACAAGACCAATAGTTGAACCAGTACCTCCAAGACACATAAATACAATCCAAAAACCATCAACCACAACATGAGGCAAAGGAGTACCTGCTTGAAAAGCAGCTGTATTTGCAGCTAGATTGCTTAAAAAAATTGGTGTAGCGATTCCAGCCAAAGCATGATCACCGTGAATACCAGCTGACCACAAGAGACAGACTAGAAGTGAATAAATAATCAAGCCCGGTACACTATCTAAGCCAAATACTAATGGTTGAAAAACAGTTTGAATAATCGCATTTAGATCTATCCCTATGATCACTCGAGCAATCCAGATAACAGTGATGATTACAAAAGCAGGAATCAAACTAATAAAAGATTGAGCAACAGCAGGTGGGACGCCTTCAGGCATTTTTATGGTTATATTATTACGAACAAAGAAACGATAAACTTCAACAGTAAACAAAGAAACAATAATAGCCGTGAACATTCCTACAGCTCCCAAAGAATCAATATCTAAAGTATTTTCTTTTGAAAGAGTTGCTAACAAAAATGCTACCAAGGTAATCACTGCATTAGAAATCGGCTCCACACCTAGTTGTTCTCCCATATAGTAACCAATTCCAATAGCTGATATCAATCCTAGCATTCCAAATGTTACATTTACAGGTGCATTTAATATCTCTGCATATGGAGAAATAAACTCCATCCATGCTTGTATTGGAAGATTGCCGATAATTAAGAAAAAGCTTCCAATAATGGTAAAAGGAATCGTTATTGAAAGCCCATTACGAATGGCAATCAAGCGCTTATTTTGACCAATTTTAAATAGAACGGGAACAATTTTATTTTCAAATACTTCTAACATATATTATCTCTCCTTTGAACAATTTAATGTTATAAAAGCTTTTTAAATATCAATTTGTAGCATTCCGTCTAGCACCACTGTACAGTTTTTATGAAGCTTCAATGCTGTTACTGGCCAATCTTTTGTTATTTCACTTTCTAATAGTTTCTTTATAGCTTCTTTTTTTGTTTCACCGCTTGCTTCAAGTATAAGATATTGAGATTCTAATATCTGTTTGATTCCCAATGTGATTCCTTGACTAATAGTTACATCTTGTTCAAAATATTTTTCTCCTACTTTTTGGGTTATTTCATTTAAATCTACGACATGAGCAAGACTTTCAAAACTAGTACCAGGTTCATTAAACCCTAAATGACCATTTACTCCTACTCCTAACAAAGATAATGTTATCCCTCCATGTTTTTTAATATACTCATTTGCTAAGTTACATTCTTCTTCTAAATCTTTAGACTTGGCGTTAAAAAAATGTATCTGTTCTTTAGGTATATTCGCAGGATCAAACAAATTCCTTTTCATATAAGATATACAACTTCCATCACTAGAATTATCCAATCCTACCCACTCATCCAATCCAATATAGTAAGCTTCACATAAGTTGATTTTTTTTTCATGATGAGCTTGTACTAGCAACTCCAATGTTCTTACAGGAGTATCGCCTCCAGCAAAACAATAAAGAGAATGAGGATTCTCTTTTAACACTTTAATAATTATTTCGCTTGCTGTCTGACTTAGTTCTTCATAATTTTTGGCTTTTATTAAGTTAAAAGGTTGCATCATCCGTCCTCCTTTCTTTACTTTTTTGATTTAAATTGAGGTAAAAAATCTTCATGCGCTTCAAGTAATTCATCTAACATATTTTTTGCATCTGTATCGCTGTTGACTAATGGATTAATAGTCATTGCCAGTAAAGCTGTATTGTAATCTCCAGTTACTGCAGCTTCTATAGCTGTCCTTTCAAATGACTTAATTTGTTGTACTAAGCCTTTAATTGAAATAGGTAGTTCTCCAGTGGTTAGTGGGATTGGTCCATGACTTGTTATTACACAATTCACCTCTACAGCCGAATTAGGATCAATGTCTAAAACAGCTCCATTATTTCGAGTATTGACTGTTTGAATGTCTCTTTTATCGTTATAAATAGAATTAATTAAATTACAGGCTGCTTCACTGTAATACGCTCCTCCTCTTTGTTCTAGTTCTTTTGGTTTTGTTGATAAGTTAGGATCTTTATATAACTTGAATAAATCCTTTTCTACTTTTTTTACTACTTCCGCTCTTGTTCCTTCATGTTCAAAAGATTTCTTTTGTTCTTCTAGCATCCTTGATGTTTGATAATAATACCTTAAATATCCAATTGGTATCATTCCAAGTTTTTTTAAAAATTCTGGCTCCCAACCAATTTCTTTAATATTTTTCAATCCAATAGATTCTTCTTGATGTACCATTTTTTCCATAACATCTTTAGTTACATCTTCGCCTCTCAAATAAATTTTTTTAGCGAAGACCATATGATTTAATCCAGTAAATTCAACAAAAATCTCATCTTTGTCAACTTTTAGTAATTCAGCTATGCCTTTTTCGATTCCAATGGGGCCATTACACAATCCAACCACTTTTTTTATATTGCTGTATCTTAATACTGCTTCCGTAATCATTCCTGCAGGATTAGTAAAGTTGATCAACCAAGCATCAGGACAAAGCCGTTCCATATCTGAACAAATGTCTAAAATAACTGGAACGGTTCTTAAGCCTTTGAATAATCCGCCCGGACCATTTGTTTCTTGCCCAATCGTATTGTATTTTAAAGGTATCTTTTCATCTTTTTCTCTAGCATCTAATTGTCCTACACGAAATTGAGTCGTAACAAAATCCGCATTTTTTAAAGCTTCTTCCCTATCGAAAGTCAAATGAATTTTGATAGGCAATTTGGCTTGTTCAACCATTCTTTTGGCAAGATCTCCAATGATATTTAATTTTTCTCGTCCTTTTTCTATATCTACTAGCCATATTTCATTAATTGGTAATTCATCATAACGATTAATGAATCCTTCAATTAATTCTGGAGTATAACTAGACCCCCCGCCTATCGTAACAATTTTTAATCCTTCCATAATATAACCTCCCATTAATGTAACGCTTTCATTTACAGTTTTATTATATGATAAAAAACAACGCTAAACTTAATTAATCGTTGTTTAGAACTTCATCTTGACTTTTGGAACCTGTTACATTACAGTAACAGGGCGTTCTACCTTTAATTTATAAAACTGAAAGGACTGATTAATATGTTGTTTTTAGACTATACTCCTGAATTAACTTCTCTTGACAGAGACATCTACAAATATATTTCTGCCCACTTGGAAAAAGTTGTTTACATGAGAATACGAGACTTAGCCGCTAACACACATACGAGCCCTACCAGTATCCTGCGTTTTTGCAGAAAGTTTGAATGTGAGGGTTTTTCAGAATTCCGTATCAAACTTAATCTGTATTTAAAAGAAAGCCGTACAGTGCCTCTTGAAGGAATAGATGAAATGGCCATGATCGACTTTATTAACAGAACGACTCAGCCTTTGTATCAAGAAAGAATAAAAGAAGCTGTAGACTTACTAAAAGATAAAGAATTGATTTTATTCTTAGGTTCAGGTTCTTCAAATATTATAGCTGCCTATGGTTCGCTCTATTTTTCTTCCATTTTTAATATCGCCTTAAGAATTGAAGATCCTGTAAACTTGCCCATTGATTATGTATCAAAAGGATTATCTGAAAAAATTTGTATCATTGCTTTATCTGTTTCAGGAGAAACTAACGAAATTATTAATTGTTTAAATCACCTAAACTTTACTAATAGTTCTATTATTTCAATTACAAACAGCTCTAAATCAACAATTTCTCAACTTTCTGATGTAAATATTCCGTATTATATTTCAAAGGAATATAATAAGCATGCAGATATTACTTCTCAGATACCAGCATTATATACTATAGAACTTTTAGCTAAAGAAGTTAGAAAAGTTCATAAAAAAATATCAAACAATAATTAGTGATAAGTACTACAATCAATAGTTTTCAACTTTCTCATAATCTCCAATTGTTTATTCTGAAAATATTAACTTTTTGATACTAATATAAACCTTGCAAGGAAATTTTTAGAATAAACCAAGGAATAGGTTTTTACAAAACTACATGTAATTAAAATCTAAGGCTAATAGTAAACCTTAATAAAATACACTCCTAAAACTAAGAAATTAATAGTTCATTAGTTTTAGGAGTGTATTTTATTTTACCAATGATTAATATTAGTATTGGAAAGTGATTTCAATCAAAAAAAACTTCTATTCCAGATTTATTAAAATTTGTTGTTTTATTTAAAGCTAGCTATAATTCTTATCCACAGAATATTTTTATACCTTTTATCTCATCGTTCCGTTAATTTAACTCACCTACAATGACGCAAATACCCTTGTAATGACTATAGAAATCAATAAGATTCTTCGTCATATTGATACAGACATTAATTCATTTAGTCAATAACCGAACTGTAAAATAATAAGTTTGCTTAAGCTTATTCATATTTACTATCTAACTTAATAACTTCCGTTTATTTCGTTCTTCAGTGCAGCATCCTCACCGGCATATCCAACCGGTCTTTCAAAAGTTTAAACCACATGTTGTAGCCTTCGCCATTTGGGTGAACATGATCAGACAAAACAGCTGCAGGCAGTATATTTTGATCGTCCATTTTAGCCAGCAATAAATGATATGTATCAATAAACGGCCACTGCTGCTCTTTGACGTACTCAGCAATCTCGACATTGTATTGCTCATACGTCACTTTTCCTTGTTCTAAAAACACATTATTATAAATGGTAGGGTTTGCGGTTTGTAAAATGACCAATGTATCCGGCAGCTGTTCACTGAAAGTATCCATGATCCATTGGATATCAGCTTTTGTTTGTTCTATATTATTTTGCGGATGACGGTTATTGTTAATCAAACACAATTCAAAAAGAATAATATCCGGTTTGTCCTTGATCACTGCCTCTACCTTATTCTTTGAAATTAAATCTGTTGTACTGTAGCCGCTGTACCCATGATTGATGACTCTGGCATTGATTCCATCCAACTCATTCAGACCGGTTTCTAATAAGCTGCCCCACACCGGCTGTTCTTCAGTAGCACCTTTTCCAAATGTTACACTACTCCCTAAAACAACGATGGTTGCTTCCCCATCTCTTTCCGTTACAAATCTTGCACGGTCTAGCAAACTTTCTTGTTTATATGTATCTGACAATTGATAATTTTTAGTCATTTGTGCCAACGTTTTATTCTCTTGAGAAATACTGAAAAAAAGAATAAAACCGGAGACTAACACAATAAACATTCCAACCTTTAAACCTTTTCGCTTTGAACTCCTTTTTAGTTTCATTTTAAAGAACCTCCAACTGTTATTCCAAGCAGTATACCACGTTTTCAAGTAGTAAAATAAGACGAAATTCCGACTATTTGGACAAGTGTATTTTTAAGCACTGTCTATTCTTAGTAGTTCTATCACTTTGGGTATTAAAGTATTCTACAACCTTGAAATTTTTGGAGGAGTAGTGGCTGCTTGTAGCCATGAAGCTTGAAAACCCGAAGGAAGTTTTCAATTCCTAAGAGTCACCAACACCATTTGTCAAATAACCTAAAAAAATAACCTCCTGTTTATACAAATACTAATCTGTATAAACAGGAGGTTATTCACTTATTATTAGAGATTAAACAATGACCATATAAAGCAATGCGGCGATAGCTCCGCCTATCATCGGTGCTACTACTGGAATCCATGAGTAACCCCAATCTGACGTTCCTTTGTTTGCGATCGGCAGAAATTGATGTGCGATACGCGGACCTAAGTCACGTGCAGGGTTGATCGCGTAGCCTGTTGATCCTCCTAGAGAAAGACCAATTGAAAGAATCAATACACCTACTACTAGAGGGTTTAGCCCATCAGTGAATGTGTTTTTTCCGAACATCATAAGTGCGAATACTAATACGAAAGTACCAATTACTTCAGACATCACGTTGCTAACAGTATCACGGATAGCAGGACCTGTTGCAAATGTTCCTAAGATAGCACCTTGGTCTTTTGTTTCTTTGAAATGTGGTAAGTACGTCAACCAAACTAGAACGGCTCCTAAAATACCTCCAAGTACTTGAGCAATAATAAACGGCACAACCAAAGCCCACTCAAAATTACCAATAATAGCCATTCCAAGAGTTACAGCGGGGTTTAAGTGAGCTGGTCCCATAGAACCTGAAACATATACTGCAATCGTTACAGCTGCTCCCCATCCAAGAGCAATGGCAACCCACCCTGCTCCTTCTGCTTTACTTTTTTTCATGTTAACGGCAGCACATACACCGTCACCCAATAAAACTAAAATCATTGTTCCTAAAAACTCACTAAAAATCTGTAATGTATCTCCAGTCATCTATTTCCATCTCCTTTTAAGTTTTTTAAATCAGACTCTGCAATAGCAGTCTCTAATTCTTTCCTGTAGCGAGCTTTTGCTTCTTCTGTCCAGTCATAGTAACGGGCCATTTCGGCAATCACTGGTTCAATTATAGCATTCAAAGTGTCGCGCATAAACAACATATGATTTGTACGTCGAATCAAGAAGTCGCTTGGTGTTAACGCCATCTCTTCATCCATAGCGTAATATAAGCTTAGCGTATCTGCTAAAGTCAGTCCTTCTACTTGTTCGACTTCATCTATCAACGCAAATACTTTAGGAGCATTTGAACCGTATAGATGAGCAAGGTAAAGCCCTGCTGAATCGCTGAGGCCTTTTTCAACACCCATTTGCGCTAATGTTTCTGTTTCTTCTTCGACTTCTTGCGGGTTGAGTTCTCCACCGGATACGGGGTATTTAGCAGAATCAATCAACTCATAAGATAAGTTGAAGTCGCTTTGCAGTATTTCGATGACGGCTTTCATTGCGCCAATCGCCATTTTGCGGTAGTCAGTTAATTTGCCGCCAGCTACGGTGATCAAGCCGTCTTCATCGATGTCTAACGCACTTCCACGTGAAATCGCTGAAGGGTTGGATTCTAATTCAGAGTTGCTGGTTTCGATATTTTTTAATGCGTCTTCTACTGTATAACGATCAACGTTGCCTTTTTGGTATTGTTCGATCGTAGAAATCACCTTTTCAAAGCTTTCGTCTGAGATTGGTTGGCTGTTTCCACCGTTGTAGTCAGAACCGCCATTTGAAGAGATCAATGGGCGTAATCCTGCCCAGCTCGATTCGATATCGTCAATGGTTATATTTGCTGAAGGGTAGCGAGTGTTAACGATATCTAAAAGGTAATCGACATCCTCTTGGTCAACCGTTGGATGTGCAAAATCGCCTTTGTAATCTGTGTCGGTTGTTCCAAAATACGTTTTTTCTTCACGCGGAATCACAAAAACCATCCGGCCATCATTTTTACCTGTATCAAAGTAAGTTGGTTGCGGCACATATAATTTTTTGTTGTCGACTACCAAATGAACCCCTTTTGTGGGGCGCATTTGGGGAACAGCATCTAATTTAGCATCCATTTGACGAATGGTGTCAGACCATGGACCCGTTGTATTTAAGACAACGCGTGCTTTGATCGCAAATGTTTCACCGGTCAATAAGTCTTCCACTTCTGCTCCAGAAACTTTGTCATTTTCATCGTGTAAAATGCCAACAACTTTGACCCGACTAACCATGTGTCCACCGTCTGCAGCAGCACGTTTAATGTTTTCAATCACCAAGCGGCTGTCGTTATTGCGGTAGTCCAGGTAGACTCCAGCACCTAGTAAGCCTTCGCTTTTCAGCTGCGGTTCGCGTTCTAGGACTTCCTCTTTTGTCAACGTGTAGTTTGCGTATTTTGTTCCGGTAACGTCTGCTAATCGATCATAGAGATCCATTGCGATTTTCAAGGAAAACATCGAAAACGTTGAACCGGGTTCATCATAAATCGGCAAAATCATTGGGTCTGCTTTTGGAATATGAGGTG
Organism: Carnobacterium sp. CS13; assembly: GCF_016653495.1. Taxonomy (NCBI): domain Bacteria; kingdom Bacillati; phylum Bacillota; class Bacilli; order Lactobacillales; family Carnobacteriaceae; genus Carnobacterium; species Carnobacterium sp. CS13. Next base: position 1,623,496 of record NZ_CP067364.1, read on the forward strand.
CGATCCCTTGTACGACAGCACGCTCTTGAACCGTATCCGCTACAACTTCAACATCGAAGTTTTTCAAGTAGCGTAATCCGCCATGAACCAATTTGGTCGAGCGAGAAGAAGTTCCTTCTGCAAAGTCCTGCATCTCGACAAGTCCTGTTTTAAGACCAGAAGCGCTGGCTTGTAAAGCCGTTCCAGCGCCTGTGATCCCTCCACCGATAATTAAGACATCCAATGTTTCTTCTTTTAATGCTTTGATATCCTGCTTTCTTCGTTTAATGGAAAAAACCATATTTTTCGTGCCTCCTTTTACGCTTCCGGCTTAAAGACTTGTGTAGCTTTGACTGCTAATTTCCAGTTTTTGTATAATTTTTCGCGTTCTGCTTCTGGCATTTGCGGTTCAAAGATAGCCCCTTGTTCGTACATGTCTTGAATTTCATCCATACTTTCCCAGAATCCAACAGCTAAACCAGCTAAGTAAGCTGCTCCTAAAGCAGTGGTTTCTAAGTTGTGTGCACGTTGGACTTTAGTACCTAAAATGTCTGCTTGGAATTGCAATAACCAATCGTTATTTGCGGCTCCGCCATCTACTTTCAATAATGGAATGTCGATGCCAGCATCTTTGTTCATGGTATCTACAACGTCACGTGATTGGTAAGCAATGGATTGTAAAGTAGCTTTAACAAAGTCTTCTTTCGTTGTACCGCGAGTTAATCCAAAAACAGATCCTCGTGCATCTGAATCCCAGTAAGGTGCACCAAGTCCAGTAAAAGCCGGCACAACGAAAACTTCATTTTCACTTGTAGAAGCTTTAGCTAGAGCTTCTGATTCAGGTGAGTTTTCAATCATTTTTAATCCGTCACGCAACCATTGAATAGCGGATCCAGCTACAAAAATACTTCCTTCTAAAGCATAGTAAATTTTGCCGTTAATGCCGTAGCCAATTGTTGTTAACAAGTTGTTTTCTGATAATTGCGGTGTTTCGCCTGTGTTCATCACGATAAATGAACCCGTTCCGTAAGTGTTTTTCACCATTCCTGGTTCGAAAGCCATTTGGCCAAATAAAGCGGCTTGTTGGTCTCCAGCCATCCCTGAGATAGGCGTGTTAGCACCGTAGAAATGGTAGTTCGTTGTGTTGCCGTAAACTTCTGAGTTGGATTTTACTTCCGGCATCATCGCGCGCGGAATATTCAATAAATCTAATATATCTTGATCCCATTCTAAATCATGAATGTTGTACAACATTGTCCGGCTGGCATTTGAATAGTCGGTAACGAATGATTCGCCGCCCGTTAATTTCCAGACTAACCATGTGTCGACTGTTCCAAATAGCAATTCACCTTTTTCAGCGCGTTCTTGAGCGCCTTCTACGTGGTCAAGGATCCAGCGGATTTTAGTAGCTGAGAAATACGAGTCAATGACCAAACCGGTTTTTTCGTGGATCATTTCCGAGTGTCCAGCTTCTTGTAATTCCATTGCAATTGGTGCAGATTGGCGTGATTGCCATACGACCGCGTTGTAAATCGGGCGTCCTGTTTTTTTATCCCAAATGATGGTTGTTTCACGTTGGTTCGTGATACCAATTGCAGCGATTTCTTCTGGTTTGACACCGGATTCAATAAAGGCCCCAGCAATTACAGATTGTACCGAATTCCAAATTTCATTCGGATTGTGTTCTACCCATCCGCTTTGTGGGAAAATTTGAGTAAACTCTTTTTGTGAGCTCCCAATGGTGTTTGTTTTTTTATCGTAAATAATTGCTCTCGAGCTGGTCGTTCCTTGGTCAATTGCCATAATGTATTTTTTCTCTGTCATGTTATTTTCCTCCTTATGTTTGAAAACGATTTCTTAATACGTTTATTGTAACCGTTTTTCCCGATGATAAAATGTCATCTTTTTTAGACTTTCGAAATTTTTTGAAAGGTTTTTACATTTTGTACTTTTCGGCGGTAGCCGAAAAGGTCTGACTTGATGGGGAAAGTCTGTTGCGTGCCCTAACTAAGATGCAGCAACGGACTTAGGGCACGGTAAAATTCTTTCCGTGACTTAACTGGTTATGATTCCTCTTCCTATGTCACGCAAAACCTATTTAAGTGCCTTAACGAGTAATAGGTCCTCTCTTTAGGTCACGCAAATCAAATTTTCGAGAGATTTTCAAGTCAGACCATTACGTGCCCTAACTAAGATGCAGCAATGGACTTCGGGCACGGTAAACTTCTTCCCGTGACTTAACTGGTTATGATTCCTCTTCTTAGGTCACGCAAAACCTATTTAAGTGCCTTAACAAGTAATAAATCCTCTCTTTAGGTTACGCAAATCAAATTTTTAAAGCATTTCAATGCGGTACATTTCGGGTGTGACCGAAATGCTCTGACTTGAGCCGTTAAAGTTCGTTACGTGCCCTAACTAAGATGCAGCAACGGACTTAGGGCAGGGTAAACTTCTTTTCGTGATCTAATAGGTTATGATTCCTCTTCTTAGGTCACGCAAAACCTATTTAAGTGCTTAACAAGTAATAGATCCTCTCTTTAGGTTACGCAAATCAAATTTTCGAGAGATTTTCAATGCGGTGTATTTCGGGTGTGACCGAAATGATCTGACTTGATACCGATAAAGTCCATTTGATAAATAAAGTTACATTTTTAGAAATAAAAAAGTGGTTTTTGCGAACATTTAGATAGAAAGGAGAGTGCAAAATGATATATAAAAAACGTAAAAAGTCTGACAAATTACTTATGCTGGAGTATTTGAAAAATCGAATTAAGTTTTCTCAAGAAAACTGGAATGAGTACCAGAACCAAGTAAAAGGTTATCCAGGTGAGTGTCACTTAGATACACTGACAGTTGAATTAACCGACGATTGCCTCATTTTGAATGATTTACCACTAGCAATCGGCAGCACTCAATTTCAAATTGATGCATTGATCATCACTGCGCAAGAAATCATACTGTATGAGGTAAAAAATTATGGAGGGGAATATATCTATAAAGATGGATTTCTTGTATCTATCTCATCTGGAAATTCCTTCCATAGCCCTACAGAAAGAATTAACCGGAATACTTCTTTACTGCAAAGCTTACTGGAAACCCTTCAAATAACAATGCCCATTAGACCCTTTGTTGCATTTGTGCATCCTGAGTTTATGTTATACGACGTAGAAAACATGCAAAAAGTTTTGGTGCGCGCAACTTTTCCAAAGCATTTCAGAAAATTAACTGCACAGTTAGAACCTCTTTCTGCAAAACACTTTCTCCTCGCTAAAACATTATGCGAACTATCTGCTCAAACAAAGCCCTATTTAAATGGCGTTCCGGAATATACTTATGAGGAATGTAAAAAAGGCATCATCTGCTCAGAATGCGAGCGATTCATCCCAGGGATTAAACACAAAAATAAATTTTATAGATGTAAAATATGTGGTCATAATGAACGTGTTTCAACGATCATTTTAAGGCACGTATTGGAATTCAAATGCTTGTTTCCAGATAGAAAACTGACTGTACCAACTATCTACGATTGGTGTGGCGGATTGTGTTCTGAGAAGAGAATTCGTTCTGCCTTGCAAAAGGAATACGTGCTAATTGATACAGGAAGAGCTTCGTATTATGTATAACCAAAAAATAACCATCCCAAGCGGTTATCGCTTTTAGATGGTTATTTTTTATTTAGGACGTTGCGTAACCCAACCCTTTATATAGAGCAACATTAGGTCACGCAAAATGGATTTCCCTTCCCTAACTTGATGAACTCATGCTAGTTAAGGCACAAGAACCAGTTTTCCCTGCCCTAAGCATGTAGAACAAACCTCGTTAAGGCAGGCAAACAATTTTTCCAAACATAATTCATCGGCCATATATGATTTAACACCTATCTCTAAGCATTCAACTGTTGCACGATTCTTTGGATGTTCTTCATGTCGAACGGTGACAAGATCTCAGAGAGGACATACACTTTGGCTTCACCGTAGTGGTCCTTTTGGGTGGGTTGCTCATTGGTTAGAATGAGGTCGTACGTTTTACCCGGCTGGCAGGCTTCTACGCGGATGCCGTTGATATGGCGCATCTTCAGGATAAGCAGCTGATTCAGTGTTTCCGTATAAATGTTTTCCATTTTTAAATCGATCCCGATTTGCACGATGGCTGTCATCTTAAACGAAATAATGGCCAGTAAACTGCTGTATTTCAGCAACTCCATTTTCAATAGACTGTTTTCTTCTGCTTCTTTGATCCCGAATTTGTTTGTACTGATGGACAGTAATGTATGCGCAAATGAAACCAAGTCCCTGCCGGTAAACTGCTTCTCTTTGGCCAGCATTTCTTCATAGTCATAGATTTCAATATCGCCTTGGAAGAAATACAGTTTTGTGTGGATATGAGAAAGGTGATAATACATATCGCGTTCCAACATGTACGGCAATCGGCGGAACTTGTAATGAATAATAATGGTTTCCACAATGTACGTATCCAGATCTGCAATAGGTGCACGGCGGTCACGTTCCAGCCTATATTCGTGAAAGTCATATTCAGTCAGGATCGGAAAAGCTAGTAGAAAGGCAAAGTGCAGCATGGCTTCTTCTTCATCGACTTCAATCGAATAACGGCTGAAGTAGCGCAAAACCATAATGCGGATTTTTTGGTACAACGGATCTTCTAAGTAAGGCTGCATTTGCTTGTGCAAATGTACGTATTTCTTCTCTTTGCAATTGACGCGGTTTTTACTAATGAGCATCCAAACGTTTAGGCGTTGTTTGTTTTCTGGTTCAATCGTGACTTCCAGAAAACTTTCTACGGCTTGTGCCATTTGAGTCACGTGCTTATCTGTATACGAAGTGCTGAGCGCATCTTTGTCTTCAACATAACTATAAAATTGAAAGTAGAAATACCGAATGTGCAATTCTTCGCCATGCAGCTGCCCATTACGGATTTTGATGCCAAACTCTTTCAAATAGCTGTTCAATTCTTTGATTTTACGGAATAATGAAGAATCGCTGATCGCCAGCTTTTGTGTCAGCTGAGTAATCGAAAATTCTTGATGCTTGAATAAAAAACTGATCAGTTTCACTTTGACCGACTGATTCAAATAGAGTTGATAAATCTGCTGTAAAGAAAATTCGTCGCTCATGGTTAAGGAAATGAATTGACCATCATAGCTGATGTGCACCTGGTCGGCAAGCGATTGAATCCGAAAAGAAATGGATTCCAAATCTTTATCGAGCGAAGCTTTAGCAACACTCAAATAGTCCAGCATGTCCGCATAAGAGAGTTCGCCGCCGTTCAGCACGAGTTGTTTAAAAATCGTAACTTCTCTGATTTCATTTTTCTCAAGAAAGTGTTCAATCTTCATTTCCGTCATCCCTCACTTCTAGCCAAGAAACAACATTGGTGGCCGAAATCATTTGAGTAAATGATGGATGGAAGAAATAATCTTTCTGCTGCAAATCTTCCAAGGTTTGTTTCGTTTGAATGGCCAACGCCACTGTATTGATTTTTTCTAAAATATTTGAAGTCGAAATCATTTGTGCTCCAAGCAAGACGTGACTGGCTGCATCGTAGATCCATTTGATCGTTACGGTATCGGCGTCCGGCAGGCTGGTTAAGCGCACTTTTTGACGGTAGGCTTTAACCGTTTGACCCGTAAACAAACTTTCGGCTTCTGTTACGCCGGTGCTGGCAATGTAGTAACCTAATATGGATGTCCCAATCGTACGTAAGGAGCCTTTGAAAGTCCTTTCTGGTCGGACAAGGTTAGCTGCCGCTACGATTCCTGTCCGGACGGCATTGTTCACGAGTGGAATGTACACCGTATCGTCGTCTTCGCCAAACGTCAATTGAATGCAATCCCCCACGGCAAAAACATCTTCCACCGACGTGCGCATATAGCGATCGACGGCAATCGTTTGGTCCATATGGAGTTGAATGTGTTCATCTAAAAAGTGCAAATCCGGTCTCACATTCACCCCTAAGATAGCGGTATCACTCGTAACCATTTCATTTCCAAATCGAACCGTTACTTGTTTATCCGCATCAGTTGTAATAGAAGAAACCGTTTGGTTCAAGCGCAAATCGATCCCTTGTTCAACCATTTTCTGCTGCAAGGGCTGGATCATGTCTCTATCAAAGTATTTGAATAACACATAGTCCATACTTTCGATCAACGTAACTTTCTTTTGCTGTTGGCTCAGCAAATCGGCTGCTTCTACTCCGACTTGACCAGCTCCAATAATGGTTACACTTTGGCTGGCTTCCATTTTGGCGAGAGCAGCTTGGGCTTCATGGTGCCGTTTGTACTTCAAGACACTTTCGCCACTGCTGCCGCTGATTTTTTGCGACAACTGGCTCGAACCCGTTGCAATAATCAACTTATCATAAGCGATCGTTACTTCTTGTCCATGACGGAGATAATCGACTGTTTTGTGAACCGTGTGAATTTTTTCAACAGAGGCTTCTAAGCAATAGCGAATGCCTTGCTTTCCCAATTGCTCTTTAGTAATGAAGTAAGCTGATTCTAAGTCGTCAATCTTATTCTCCCAGTACAAATGCAATCCATTCGGAATATACCCTAACGTAGACTGCTTTTCCAGCAACATAATTTCTGCATCGGACTGTTTTTTCCGAACTTCTAAAGCTGCTGCTACCCCAGCAAAAGAAGCTCCTATAATGACTACTTTCATGTTATTACTCCTTATCAATGCGTTTTCAATTAGTATAACACAGAGAGGAAAACTTTCGCATAGGCGAAAGTTACTGGCTTGGAAGGAATCGGGCCATTTCGGACACAGCCAAAATGAACCTCATTGAAAATCTCTCGAAAATTTGATTTGTGCGACCTAAAGATAGAGAATTCTAATCTTTAAGGCACTTAAATAGGTTTTGCGTGACCCAAGAAGAGGAATCGTAACCTATTAGGTCACGGAAAGAAGCTTACCGTGACCTAACTCTGTTGCTACATCCTTGTTAAGGCACGCAACAGTTTTAATAACCTTAAGTCAGACCATTTCGGCGCAGCCGAAATGCACAAAACGATTAAAATCTCTCAATATTTGATTTAAGCACCTTAAGTAGAATAAAGTTTCATTGTTCCGGTATTTAAAAGGTGTTTGCGGACCTTCACCATTGCTTTGCTTATGAGATAAGGTACGCAATCTACTTTTATTTACCTTAACTCGGCTGTTCCATGCTGGTTAAGGTTCTTAATAAGATTTGAACAATCAAAATAGTTCGATTAGAACGCAATAAAAAAAATCCGCAAAAAATTAACTCTACCTCTTAATGAGATAGGGTTGGTTATGCTAGTAGTTAATTTTTTGTCCAATGTAAATTTTATTAGCATCTTTAATGCCATTTTTGTCTTGCAGCTTCTTAACGGTTGATCCCAATTTCAATGCAATTCCACTTAGAGTATCGCCTGATTTAACGGTATACGTTTTATTCTTTGAAGTAGCTGGCTTTGCAGCAGATGCTTTTAATTTCAATATTTGCCCCGTTTGAATGATATTCTTATTTTTAATGCCGTTCCACTTAACTAAATTATCCACGCTCACGCCACTTCTGTTAGAAATCACTGACAATGTGTCTCCCGACTTAACAATGTAGCTGTCACCTGTGATTTTATTGCTTGTTAGTTTGGTCGGTGCTGATGACGGTTTGCTAGGAGCAATTGCTGCACTACTTAATACCTGTTTATCAAATTTTGCCAAATCGTTTGCTTCAATAATAGAAATGATTTTAGTTTGGTAATGTGGATCCGTAGCGTAGCCGGCTTCGTGAATGGCTTTGATCTGCTTTTTGTAATCCGTTAGACCTAAAGCTTTTTTATAGCGGCTGTTTACGTTTAAAAATACGCCGTAGTCTTTAATCGAAGTTGCCCAATCCGGATAGGATCTAAAATTAGCGGTAATAGTATAGGTTATACCGCCATACACCTCCCAAGTAGCCATGTTCGCCGCATTCCCGCCATAGTTGCCTTTGATGCCAAATAAATTATTGTGATTAGCAGCAAGACCAGATGTACCCCACGCTGATTCTAGAGCAGCCTGGGCAATGGCCACTGATGGTAGAACTTTATAGACGGACCACAATGCTGTAGCCCCTCCTTTTACTTTGTTGATAAAATTTTCTGTTTGTACACTCATTATAAAATTCCTCCTTTTGATTTTTTAATAAACAAACACTATAATAATAACGACAAACAACCCCATATTTGTAACCCCTACAAACTCAATTACCCAAATATTTAATAGATTATTATTTTGTTTAACAACACCCGTACACTAACAAAAAAAATACGATAAATGATAACTAGTTAATATTGCCATTAAATTTGAATTATTACCAACTTTCACTTAAAGCAAAAAGAACCTTTATCTCATTGTAATAAAGGTTCCTCCGACTTCTATTTAATTAAATTTTTTCTATACTGATTAACCCTGTAAACATATTCAGTATCTCCATAACTAGGCCAGTCCATTTTTTCTGCCCAGTCTTTTGAAAATTTTTCTGCCAATTCTGGAGTGTGTTTGCCTCCATTTTCTTTAATGTAATCAATATATTCTAAGCCATAGTTATAACTTTGAATAGCAGTAAATCGCAAAATAGGGTGTTTACAAGGAACTCAAAGAATAAGATTAGCAAACAAAGAAATGATGAAGGTTATTGGCTGTTTTTCTATATTAAGAGAGCAATCATCAATTTTAAATGCATTAAAAACTCTTCGAAATTTTCTGCTGAAGCTAATCGTTCCACGTTATGTTTATCTGACACTATTTCAGTAAAAATTTCGAATAACTTATTGAATGTTTTTGCTTCTTTCTTATTAATAGCCACCATCGCAACCATGGTTACCTTATAATCTGCCCACTTGATTGGTTCCTGCAATGTTAAAATTGAAATACCACTTTTAATGGCATCTAATTCTACCGAATGAGGAATCGCTATACATGACGGAAAACTGGTGGATGACATTCCTTCTCTTTTTTGTATACTAATATAAAAACTATCATCAACATAGTCTTGGTCAATTAATTCTTCAACCATTCTGTCTAATACATCTGGAACATCCATCTCCAGCGTATCTAGCTTATTAAAAAATAACTTTGGGTTAAAATATTTTTCAATTAATAGATTATATGCTGCTTTTTTATGAACTCTTTTCTTATTTTCTACACGTTTTCTTAATACATTAACATCTCGTTCTGTTAGAAATGGCTTTATGAAAACTGAATCATCAAATTGTGTCGCAATATCTCTATTTGTCGTCACTAGTAAATCATACTGACGATATTCTAATTCCTCTATTGAATTAATAGAAAAAATAGTGACATTACTATTTAGTGCTTTTTCAATGCTTTCTTTCAATTGATTGGATATATTATGATAGTCATTTACAAATAATAATAGCTTAATATTTTTTTCGTTCGTCTTTTGTTTCTCTAATAGTGTTCCAACATGCAATGCAATAAAAGCAATTTCATCCTCGTTAAATTGTATATCCAACTTCTCCTGAATTAGTGAAGAAATATAAACAGAAACATCGTAAGTAATGGGATAATTTATTTTAATATCCATTATACTGCTATTTCTAGTGTATGTTTTAAATTTAGAGCGATAATGTAAGCTTTGTAAGTGAACAGCTAACTTATTAAAAAATTCTTGATCACTAAAATCAATCAAATAAATTTTTTCTGTTCGAGAGAGAACTACTCTTAATACATCGATAATATTTTCATTAATATAATCTTCAATATTTGTTCTATCATTATAAGAAACAGATTTATCTTGTAACCCAACAAATTGTAAAGATAATTGAAATACTTCTGTGTCGGGAAATTTCAAATTATATTTTTTGGATAACTGTGCAACAATTTCTTTAGTGATATCTAGTTCTTTTTTTAAATTAATTGTTAATTTAGTATTCTCTTCATCTTCCGAAAGAATATAACCTTGGCTAATTCTTTCAATGCTAACCGCAAAATGCAACACAGTATTGTCCAGCGCATAATGATTCGCTATGATATTGTGATTGTCTAGAACAGTTTTAATTGCCTTTCTTAAATACCTTAAAGATATATAACCAATCATTTTTTGAATGGTTTCAGACAACTCGTCCTGCATATCGCCTTCATTGTATAACAAAGTAACCATATACTGTCGTTTAAATCTTTCAGCCCCTTCAAGTTTGATAATATTATTTTTCACTGAGATCTGCAAATTATTGGACGACAGATTATTTCTCAATCTTTGAAGATCGTTATTTAATGTGGATTCAGCAATATATAGTTTTTCACTTAAATCAAATAAATTAATTCCATTTTTCGAATTTTTCAATAGCTCTAAAAGAATTAATGGATCTCTTGAACTATTATTTGAATAATCAGTCTCTGTATTTTTAATAAGCATTTCGTAATTTTCTCTATTAATAGCATATCCTAAGTTACTAGATTCAATTAAATCAGGGATTTCTTCATTGATTTTTGCTACTCTATTTCTAATTGTTCTGCTTGTGACATTGAAGGACAAAGCTAGTTTATTTGATGTTGTCCATTCACCGTTTTGTTTTAAAAGAAAGTTTAAAAGCTCCTTATGCTTTTTATTCAACATCTCTTCCACCTCAAATTCAAGGAAAAGGTTGATTATTTATCATAATAATCAACCTTTTCCTTAATTATAAAATTATAAAATTTCTCCGTTTGTTTCGATTACATTTTTGTACCAATAGAAACTATCTTTTTTAATACGTTCTCCAGAACCTTGTCCTTCATTATCTAAATCAACATATACAAATCCATAGCGTTTATTCATTTGAGCAGAAGAGCAACTAACAATATCAATTGGACCCCATGCACAATAGGCAATCACCTCTGCGCCGTCAGCCATAGCTCGCTTCATTGCTGAAATATGCTTTGACAGATAATCAATACGATACTGATCATGGACCGTCCCTTCTTCTAATTTATCGTACATTCCAAATCCATTTTCAGCAATAACAATTGGTTTGCGGTAGCGATCCCAATAAGAGGAAATTGCTATATAAAAACCAATTGGATCAATATTCCATCCCCAAGGACTTTCTTCAACATTTGGATTCGGCGATACGGAGACTTGTTTCAACTCATTTTTAGATGCATCTGCTGTGTTAGTATAGTAATATGAAATTGCTAAATAATCTAAAGTATGCTCTTTCAATAGTCTTTTATCTTCTTCTGTAATGTTCACTTCTATATCATTCTCATTAAAATAATTCAACATATACTCTGGGTATTCTCCGAAAAACTGTACATCTGTAAAGAAATATTCCATACGGTTCTTTTTGAACGCCAACAAATTGTCTTCAGGTTTTGAGGATGCTGGATAAACAGTTACATCTGATGCCATCGTTCCAATCATTAAATCTGGGTTTAAGTGATTAGCATATTTTTTAATTTTAGCACTTGCCACAAATTGATTATGAATTGCTTGATAAGTAGCTGCTTCGTAATTTTCAACCGCATCTACAGGTATTGCTACTGAATTAAAAGGCTCATAACCGATTAAGTTAATTTGGTTAATAATAATCCAGTATTTAACTTTTTCTTGATAACGGTCTAATAATACTTTTCCATAGCGATAAAACATACCTACGACTTTTTGGTTATGCCACCCCCCATATTTCAATGAAATATTAAGTGGAGTTTCGTAATGCAGCATTGAAATAATGGGTTCCATACCTAATTCAATAATTTTATCTATTAAATTATCATAGAATTTCAATCCTTCTTTATTAGGTTCTTCTTCATCACCATTAGGGAAAATCCTAGACCAATCAATGGATGTTCTAAAAGTTTTGAATCCCATCTCAGCCAATAATTCTAAATCATCTGGGTAAGTATGATAGAAATCAATCCCATGGCGTTTTGGATAGTAGCCTTCTTTGTCACTTAAATTATCTTCGATTTGTTTAATCGTCATTCCAATTTTTTGATCTGCTTGAATCTCATCATTTGTTTTATTTGGTTCGTATTTATGAACATCAGCAATACTCTTTCCTTTTCCTCCAATATCATGTGCTCCTTCCGCTTGGTTTGCGGCGATTGCTCCACCCCACAAGAAATTTTTAGGCATTTGATAATTTTTAGTCACAGATACTCCTCCTATTTTTTTGATATTATTGTTTTAAAAATTTTAATTAAATGTTCTCCAATTAGTATCTCACTTTGTGCTGTCATCATTGTATCTTGAGCATGAGAAAATAATGTAGAATATCTAATTTGTTCACCTGAAGCTTCTTTTTGCAGGGTACTTGTTTGCATTCCATGCGCAGTAACAATGTCTTGGCGAGCTTGTTTAATATATTTATCAGCTTCTTGAAAATTACTTGTTTCAATGCTCGTCAAAGCTTTTACTAAATTATCGCGTGCATTGCCTGAATGAATTAATATATTCATAGAAACTTGTGTTAATTCATCTAATTCTTCATTTGTTTCAGCCTCTTGATTGTTATTTAATTTTGTCATTTAAATCACCTTTCTATTCAGCTTCAACTGCATCTTCTTGTTCTTTGATTAATAATGATTTATCGTAGGCTTTAAAGAATGGATAGAAAATCATCCATGTTAATGCAAAGATTGCAATAGCCCATAATATTGCTCTCCAATCTTGTGTTGCAAAGTATGATGCAATTGGATAAGGCATATACCACAATAAATATGTTGCCGATGGGATGTTAACCCAACCTAAAGACATAATCATATACACTAGGCTTGGAACCACTAAACCATTAATCCACATTGGAACCATTAAATAAGGATTAAAAGCGATTGGCGCTCCAAAAACTAAAGGTTCATTAATATTGAAAATGGATGGCACCACAACTGCCTTACCAATGGCTTTTAATTGTTGAGATTTACTTAGAAGTGCCATCATAACTGCCAATGCTAAAGTTGTACCTACACCACCAATACTGATTAAAGCGTATAGAGTCTCTTGGGTTGCAACTTGCATGTCTCCTCCGCCAGATGCTGCCACTTGTATGTTCTCTGCTAAGTTTGACATATAAATCGGATAGAAAACAGGAAATACTGCCCAAGCTGAAATACCAAAAGAATAGAAGAATACTGGAATAAATACTGACAATACAAAACCAGGAAATGTAGAGGCTACTTGTGCAATTGGAAGGAAAATTCCTTGAATCACAACGAATAAATCAATTTGAAGCTGAATTGTAATTAACCAACCTACAAATAAGATGACCGTGATTGGAATCAAACTATCAAACCACTCAACTACAAAGTCCGGAATCATTGTATCCTCACCAAAAAATGATTTTGTAGCCATAAAGTCCATCACAATTGCTACAAATAATCCTGAGATAATTGCTACAAACATACCTTCAATACCAAATCTTGACAGTGTAAAAGTAATATCTTCTTCTCCAATTGATGGATATAATAACATTAGATATAACACTAGAGAAGTTATTCCAGCAATTAACTTGTTTGAATGCCCCTTATTTTCCATAACATAGTAAGGAATTAAAAATGCAACGATTAACCCAAACATCCCAAACGAGAATGTACTCATAGCTGAAAAATCTGGAACCCAATCAAAATAATTTCTTAAAATTGAAACCATGGTGATTATTGAGCCAACAAATACTAACGGTAAACCTGTTAACATTGCACTTTGAATCGAAGAAACCCAAGGATTTGCTACTAACTTATTGACTTTCGGAGCAAATTTATTGCTCATAAAATCTATAATTTTATCCATCATTTACCTCACTCCTCGTCCATTTTATGAACTAACTCTAGGGCTTTTTCTCCATTCAATGATCCATAAATCATTTGAGGTATAACAGTTACCCTTATATTCTCTGCTGCACACTGCTCTCTTAATTCATCTTCTTTATATGCTAGATGAGGGCCGATTAATAAATAATCAATTTGATTCACAACTGAACCTAATTGTGAATCACTAGCTGCTTTAACTGAAACTTCTTCCCCCTTTTTCTTAGCAGCTTTCCTTATTGCTGCTGCCATAAAACCGCTAGACGCTCCTGAACCACATACTAAAAAAATTCTTTTCATTTGTATTCCCTCCTCTTTTTCTTTACACACTTATCATAACCAAAGTTGACACCGCTTTCTAACTAATTTTTTTCCTAATGATAGGAAAAAAGCTTAGATTCATAAAATAGGATAATAACAACATTTTTGATTCAATTCGTCAATACGAGTGTTTGTGTCCACCTTCTTTGGATTCCTCCTCGCAAAGGACACCTTAGCTCCTACTGTCAAGTTAGTAGTGGACTTTCACCACCATAGTATTACTCATACCGAGCACATCAAAAAAGGGCCTTTATCACAATGTGATAAAGGCCCTTTCATCATCTATTCAGTTATATTTTTCCTATACTGATTAACCCTATAAACATACTGGGTATCCCCATAACTAGGCCAGTTCATTTTTTCGGCCCACTCTTTTGAGAATTTTTCTGCTAATTCTGAAGTGTGTTTGCCTCCATTTTCTTTGATGTAATCAATGTATCCTAAGCCATAGTTATAGCTTTGAATAGCCGTATCCAAATCAACATCTGTTTGCTCCATCCGCTCAATGCTTTGCTGGAAATAATGGACGCCCGTTTTGATACTACGACTCGGACTTTTAATTGTATTGGGCGGCAACTCGATTGATTCACTCGATTGCATCACATCCAAGTTTCTTCCGCCTGATTCTTGTGCAAGAATAGCGAGCACAACCGGAGTATACTCTTCCAAATCATATTTTTTCAATTCTTCTTTAACAAGCGGTTCCCAAACTTGGACAGCTAGCGGAATGGTGCCAAGATAAAAAAACAGTACGGAAAATAAAGCAATCGCTCCAAAAATACAGCTCAAAAAAATGAGCGTCTTTCTAAACCATCCCTTTCTATTTTTTTGCCCCATCTACCTCACCAGCCTTGCTTTTTCAATTGCCCCTATTCTAACATAGTTTCTAATTGAAAAAAATGGATAATTGAAAGGAAGATGGGTGGGCATGAGTCCGTATCTCTTAAATAATAGAGTAGAACTTACGATTATCAAAGTTGTTTAATAAAGCATAACCGAGAGCAGCTTTAATCAAATTAAGTTTCTCTCTTCGTGTTCTAAAAAACTACAAAAAAACAAAAACCTCTTAAATAGGAGATTTTTGTTTTTTTAAAATAAGTACATTTCACTCTAGAAATCTTCCTCTTCATCATCTGTATCAGAGTCTTCAGCC
Organism: Carnobacterium sp. CS13; assembly: GCF_016653495.1. Lineage (NCBI taxonomy): Bacteria > Bacillati > Bacillota > Bacilli > Lactobacillales > Carnobacteriaceae > Carnobacterium > Carnobacterium sp. CS13. Next base: position 1,638,718 of record NZ_CP067364.1, read on the forward strand.
GACCATGATACGATACCTTGCTGAGCTTCGCTGATGACAGAAGCGACAGCATCTTGTATGGAAGAACCAATCATTCGTTGATTGATAGCATCGATGACCATTGGTAAATTGACACCTGCGATAACATGGATGTTCTTTTGTTGTTCATCTGGAAGTGAATTTACAGCTAAAACAGCTTGGTTATACAGGCTGGCGCCCGCCAAATCCACGAAAATAATGATCCCTTCGCCTTGATCCACCGCTTTGATTTCTTTTAAAAATTTTCCATTTAATTCTTGAACATCATCTTCTTGAAATAAGTTTAATGTTTTAATATTTTCAGTACTGCCTATAATCAAATCGGCTGCACTGACTATGCCATCACTCATCTTTCCATGAGTAGCAACGATGATTCCAATCATTTATTATTCCTCCCAACTAATTGTTTCAAAAAATGCATGACTTCGTTCATATTCGTGTCGCTTAGTTGATTCTGCTGCAACTCTTTTTTACTCAAGGTAAAGTGGTCTTTTTCTTTGCTGCCACTGATGACATACAATAAGCGATCATTTGCGATATCTGGCAAGACAACTGTCTCTACTGAATTTCCAGAGATGGCCAATTTACGATTGCTCATCACTTGGTACAAGTTTTCTTCTGAACCAATACTATCTAACATGCAAACAACTGCATCACTCTGGTCCATAACTTTCTCTAACCCAGCATTATTCGTACAACCTGCGTCTAAAAAAGCAAATGCCAGCTGCTTATTTCTAAACTGTTTTGTGCAATAGAGTTGCACTAAAACGGAAGATGTATTTCGAACTAAATTGTGTTTATTTGGCCATCCTCTAGTTACTTTTTTCAAAAAATAAAAATAGAGAATATAGAATAAAACACAAAGTAGCGAAAGGACACTTCCTAAAGAATTTGTTTGAAATACAGGAATAGCCACTTTCCATGTAAACAGTAAACCGAGAATAATGTATACAGCAGCAGAAAGTAAAATGAGCGTCATCGTATTTTTCATTCGACTTTTTACATTGAAAAATTGATACGGGCCAAGATGAACAGCTGGGGTATCATAATAGGTGCAAATAATCGTATTTGCTTTTTTTATATCTCCAACGTAAAGATTTTTATATTCTACTGTATCCTTTTCATTCAATTTAAAGGTATCCAACTCCACATCTGGCCGAAATTGGTGGATGTCAGCTGATAAACTTTCTAAAAAACGATCTTTTCGTTTTCGTGTATAGCGCTTACCAAAAATTGAATGATAGCGAACATACCAATCTTTTAATTGTTCATCTTGTTCCATCAATTATCATCCTTACTCATTATAAATTAAATTTTGCCAAAACTTCTTTCAAACTGGTTTTTGGAGCAGAAGGAGTTGCTTGGAAATAGATATTTTCCACATTGTGCTCTTCATTCAACTCTTTTAATTTTAACGCATCTTCTTTATTTAAATAAACTGATTTCGTAACCAAAATATCTGTTGCATCTTTTTGAGCAATGCCGCCAATATTTATTTCTTTCATCGGAACGCCATGTTTCACTAAATCATACATAACATTCACTGTTTTGGCAATTAAGATACAACTGTATTCCTTGAACTCAAATTCATCCCAATAGTATTTGCATTTGTCTAGAGTCATCACGACTGTCTTCTGTCCTGTACGTCCTCCAGCACTCTTATACAAACCTTTCATAAATTTATCCTTTGCTACAACGTCATCTACCACAAATATTGAATTTACTCCATCACGTCTAGAAAGTGTCAGCATTACTTGTCCATGAATTAAGCGCTCATCTACACGCGCTAAGTTTACTACTCCCATTAATTTCAACTTCCTTTCTTATCCTTACTTCTGTTCTTATCTTATTACAAAATTCCAATTGCAGCTAATACAACTAAGATTAGGGTCAACCATAGCAGTGCTCGAGTAACTTTTAACCCCTTCTTGACATAGTACCAATACACACCTAGAACGGTTGCAAGTGGTAGTAACCCTGGTAAGATCGTATCGAGTGTTTCCTGGAATATAAATGGCCTTCCAGATATGGAGAATTCCAATGAGGAGGCGACTGTTACATAGTTCCCGGCTAGAATTCCCATCATAAACAACCCTAAAATCGATAATAGTTCAATCGCATTTTGAACGCCTGCACTTTGCATTAATCCAGTGGCACTTCTACCCATAACGAATCCTTGACGGGCAAAGAATAAACCGATGAATAATTGATATAGGGCAAAGGCTGCAAATGGGAATAAAGCCCCAAGTGCCTGACCGTTTTGAGCCCAAGGAATAGCAATAGCAATAAAGATATATTGTACCGTTCCGGAGTCGATGGAGTCTCCAATACCAGATAATGCTCCCATTAGACCAGCCTTGGTATTGTACATTAAATCATCGGTCATTGTTATTTCTTCGTTGTTGATCTCTTGTTTTGCACGTTCTTGTTCCATCGAAGACATTAAACCGGTTATGATTCCGCCACCCCATGTTAACTGGGTATTAAAGAACAATAATTGTCTTTTATAGGCTGCACGTAAAGCATCATCCTCTTTGTATACCTTGCGCAAAATCGGCATCATGGCATACAGTAACGATGGTGCAAGGTAACGTTCAAACGAATGGGGGATCTCATTTGCAAAGTGCCATCTTAGGTAAGCTTTAGAAACATCCTTTTTTGTGATTTCTTCTGGTGCCAGTTCTTTTCTATTTTCAGTAGAAATTGGTTTTTGTGTGTCAGTAGTCATTTTTAGTTCTCCTTTCATTCAATGTTTTTTTAGAAATCATCGTCATCATCGTCATCGTCGAAACCATCAGCAGAAGGTGAACCGGCTGCTGGAGATGCATTTGCGGTGTTGCCACGGCTAAGTACAAATATTGCCGCAACCAATGTACCTAAAATAGCATAGGTTACCATTGTGATGTTTAAATCCTTGAAAATCACACTCATAAAGTAAGCCAATAAGAAAAACACCATATAATCACGACGACCAATGACGTAAATGGTTGTAGCGATACCAATAGCTGCTAGACCGCCACCGACAACTTCAAGAATGTGTAACACTACTGTACCTTCTAAAGTTATGATCACATCCGCAATTACTGGAGCTCCCCAGAACAAAGCGATAAAAACAAGTGGAACGAATAAGATGAAAGAAGCAATCGTTGGATAAAGAACAACGGAGCGAGAAATGGCATTGTGATCTAAGCTTTCAACCGCTCTATCCGTAGCTTTTCCAAGAAAAGTATTAATAAAGAAGCGGAATTGGTATAAATAAGATCCTAATAGCCCTACCGGAACGGCGACAGCGATAGCAGCTTCAGGTGCAAGATCACCCAATAAAGCCACTGATACAGCGATAGCTGCAGCTATGGACGGCTCAGAAGGCATTGTACCACCTGGAGAGAATACCCCCATATAAATCAATTGAATCGCTGCGGTTACAACCATCGCTCCTGCAATATCTCCCATTACGACCCCAACAACTAAACCGGTCATTAATGGAGAAAATCGTAAAGTTAATGTAGCTCCACCTAAAAACGACCTTGACATGATCGCAGCGACCCAAAGTGCAATAATCAGACTTTGCCATACTGTTAATGTTTCCATTTTTTGTTACCTCCCTATTGATTGATGTACTTTTCTAAATCAATTAGTGCTGTAGTTAATGTTTCTTCATTTATTGGCAAGGGCAGCAAATGAACTTTTTGTTTGCCGTCAATTAATTGTACAATGTTTTTTAATGTGCTTTCAGACATAGGATAGACACCCATCTCTGTTAAAGATTTTGGCAAATGCAGCGTTTCATAAAACGGGATCAATTCATCAATAGTCGACCACTTTTTTTCTAGTGCTAGCTGGTAAAAGATACCATAAGCCACTTTTTCACCGTGCAAGTATTTATGCACTGCTGGTAAATAAGCAGAGATAGCATCATGGACAGCATGTGCAGCAGTATTGCGAGCATATTTATCGCCCAAACCGCCAACCAAACCAGCGATAGCAAAAATAATTTCTGAAATACGAATAAACTCTTCTGAAATCGTTCCTGCTTGCATATCTGCAATCGCTTTTTCAGATTCTGTCAGTATTTTTTCTTTACACATCCGAGCTGCAAAACGCGCCATTTGCGGAAAAGATTCATTGCTAAACTCTTCTTGTTCCAAAATCAAGTCTGACTCATACCATTTTGCTAGCGTGTCAGCAATTCCGGCAATAAAGTAATTGACCGGTGAATCAATCACCAGTGCTGGATCAGTGATCAGGAAAGCGGCTTGCCGTTTGACGTGCTCCGTTTTCCCTTCAGCCAAACCATTGTCTTTATACATAACCGAAAGCGGAGCCCATGGCGCACAATTGCTTGCCAGTGTGGGAATAAGGCCAAATTGAGTGTTGGTTAAGTGACTAGCATAGGTAACTAAATCGGATAATTTACCTCCCCCGACCCCTATGACAAAATCGATCTTATTTTTATTAATAATATCTTCAATACGGTAACTCTCGTTATAACTGCATTCTCCATGATACTGCTCATAAATAATTTCTTTGTCTAGATTCATCACCTTCGTTAAGAACGGTCTTGCTTTTTCCCAAGAGATGTCTCCATGCACAATCAATATACGACTAGCAGCATGTTCTTGAAGCAATTCAGGAACGATGTCGATTGCTCCTTCGCTATACCGATAAAATTGCGGTCCAACTTTCACATTTAAATCTTTGATCATTTATACACCTCCTCTCTACTTTAAGTAAGAGCGGACACTTTGTACGGATCGCTTTGGAAGAAGACCTTCTGCAATTCTCTCGCAATCGGTTGCACACTTATCTCCCATACCTTCAAGACACTCCATCGTATAGGCTGAGGTATGCGGCGTCATAATAACGCTTTCAAAATTAAGATAAGGATGATCTGCGCGCCCTGGTTCAACTTCTAGTACATCTGTCGCAAATCCAGCAACTTTACCAGTTTCCAACTCATGTACCAATGCCTTCTCATCAATTAAGGCTCCTCTAGCAGTATTCGATAAGTAGACAGTGTCTTTCATTTTAGAAAACTCTTCTGTGGACAGCATATGGTAGTTATCGTCTGTTAAACTTGCACATACACAGATGACATCCGCTTTTTCTAACAGTTCATCTAGCTCCACTTTTTTTGCACCAAATGCTTCAATTTCTACAACGTCTTTATTGGGATCGTATGCAAGTACGTCACAACGGAAACCATAACGAAGGATTTCAGCAACTCGGCTTCCGATATTTCCTATTCCGATAACTCCTGCCGTTTTTCCACCAAGAGCGTGACCAACAAATTGAGCTCGTTCTTCCCATTTATCTTGTACGACACTTTGATAAGCTAAGGTTGTTTGTCTCATGACATTTAATAGATTGGTCACATTATTTTCTGCAACTGCATCGCGTTCAATTAAAGCTGGCACGATCGATACAATGGTATTGTGTTTTTTAGCTGCTTCCAAATCGATATTGTTATACCCAATGCCATGTCTCGTAATCAACTTTAATTCATCTTTATGGTCAAAAAATTCTTGTGTGAAAAAAGGGGTTACACTGGCGATGATCATGTTAAAACCGTTCAATTCTTCCGCTAATGTTTTTCCATCGATCTCACTATCAAAAGTAAAACTTTGAACATCTCCTAATTGATGCAAGCGCTTTAAATGGTTTGGGAAAACTTTCCCAAAACTGCTTGAATTTACGATTGCGATTTTATTGCTTCCACTCATTTTTATGGTCCCTCCTTTCTCATAACTTCATGGCCGCCAAATTGATTCCGCATCGTTGCCACAACTTTTGCTGAAAAACTGTCATCAATTTTTGATGCGTTGCGAGCAAACAAGGAACTTGAAATGACTGGCACAGGGACATTTAAATCAAGCGCCTCAGCTACTGTCCATTTTCCTTCTCCGCTCACATCTACGATCCCTTTGATATCGTCCAACCTAGGATCACTCTTAAAACTTTCTTCCGCCAATTCCATCAACCACGAACGGATAACGGATCCATGATTCCACACAGAAGCCACTTTTTCGAAGTCGTAGTCATACCCACCAGCATTTAAAATATCAAATCCTTCACCGATGGCTTGCATCATGCCGTATTCGATTCCATTGTGGATCATTTTTAAGTAATGTCCGCTGCCGGATTCCCCTGCATACAGGTACCCTTGATCACAAGCCAATGCAGCAAAAATTTCCTCTGTTTGGTTAAAAACGTCAGCGTCGCCTCCAATCATCAGACAAGCTCCATTTTGTGCACCTTCCATTCCTCCAGATGTTCCGCAATCTAGAAAACCAATGCCTTTTTCTTTAGCTTGTTCATAATTTTTGACACTATCTTTGAAATAGGAGTTCCCTCCGTCTATTAAGATATCTCCTGATTGCAACTGATCACAAAGCGTCTTTACCAATGTATTGGTGATTTCTCCTGCAGGCGTGCTTAAAAAAATTATTTTTTTCCCTTCTAAGCTTTGCAATAATTCTTCTTGAGAGTTTTTAATAGATAAATGACTTTCAGAAGCTTTTTCTCGTGCTTGGGTCGAAACATCATATCCTACAACATCGATATTATTTTCTTGCAAATTCAATGCTAAGTTTAACCCCATTTTCCCTAAGCCAATCATACCTACCTTCAAGTTTTCTCCTCCTCTAAGATATTTTATTATCTTAATTGTAACAAATATTTTTTATTTGTAAAGGCTTTCTATAAAAAATATTTTTTATTATCAAGAAATGTAGTATACTACTTTTAAGAGGAGTTGAACCCATATGTCCTATAATTATTTAGAGAAACTACTACGGCCATATATGAAAAGTTTTAACGATACAGAGAAAATTATTGCCGACCATTTTATCAGCCTTGGAAATGAAGTAGTAAATAAGACCCTTTCTAATTTAGCCGATGACACCGGATTATCTGAAGCGACCATTTTTAAATTTGTTAAAAAGATTGGTTACGACGGCTTCCCCAACTTTAAAATTTCTGTAGCGTCTAATTTTCGCTCAATAGAAGAACGTAAAAATGAATTAATTATTTTTTCTGACGTCAGTAAAGAAGATTCTTCGTACACTATCGCACAGAAATTGGTCCATTCGAATCAAGTCGCACTAGACAACTTGATTGAATCTCTAGATGAAGAAAGAATCAATCGTGCATTAGATTTGATCTACGATTCAAAAACCATTCACTTTTTTGGACAAGGAGCTTCCTCCGTCATCGCGTTAGACAGCTACCACAAGTTTTTACGGACCCGGTTTCACTGCAATTACATTTCTGATTACCATATGCAACTGAGCTACGCTACCAAGCTGGGACCTGATGATTGTGTCTTTTTATTTTCACACTCTGGAGAAACGATTGAAACGATTGAAGTAGCAAAGATTTTACGAAACAATAAGGTTAAAATTATTGTCTTAACCGGCAATCACCATACTGATTTAGTTAAACTTTCGAACATATCGTTTGTTGTCGATTCTGAAGAATCTGCTTTTCAATCAGAAACGCTCACTTCGCGTATTCTTTATTTAACGATCATTGATATTCTATATGTCGCATTGATGTACCATGATGAAGCAAAAAACAAGGAATCATTAGAAAAAATCCGACAAGCCTTATCTGTTACAAAAAAAGGAGGAACAACACGATGACTATCAAAGCAATCGTCTGTGATATGGATGGAACTCTGCTTACTTCTGATAATACCATAGCACCCAAAACGTTCAGCAAATTGATTGAGCTGCAAAATAAAGGTATTCAATTGATTTTGGCTAGCGGCCGCAGTTATATTCGCTTGCTTCCTGACGCGCTAAAGTTACGGATGGATAAACATGCCGGTTTGATGATTGATGTCAATGGCACTTCTATTTATCATGTCCAAACAGCTAAACGTGATAGAATCGGTCTATTAGAAAAACCTTTTATTAATGAGCTCAACCAGTTCTTTTCTCTCTTTACTGTTGAATTACAATACAGTCAAGATGACACCATCTATACTTATTTACCCGATGAAATTTATACCATTAAACGAAATATTCGTGGGGAAATGCGTCTTCCAGATGACTACCCGTGGATGGGCGGAATGCACGGCTGGTTATGCGATACTCGTGATGGTTACCCAAATCAATATATGGTACGCAACTTAGCAGATACACCTGATTATTGCAACAAAATATCCGTAGTCCAAGAACCAGCTTATATGGCATTCGTTCGCGATACGTTACAAAATCATCCTATCTATGATCAATATGAATATGTATTTTCAGACGAACGAAAAATGGAGATCACGAACAAAAATATTACCAAAGGAAAAGCTTTAGATCTCATTATGGAATACCACCACTTCCAAAATGATGAAGTGGTGGTATTCGGCGATAGCGAAAACGACGTCTCTATGTTCAAAAAGAAAAAGTATTCCGTAGCTATGGGTAATGCTCTTACTTATGCAAGACAACAAGCTAACTACACCACCGAGGGCAATAACCATGAAGGGATATACAATATGTTGGTTCGTTTAGAAAATCAAGGATTGTTTGGATAAGAGAGTAAAAAGCGGCGTATATTACTATTATCTTAAAATCAACATTATTTTAGCTAACAGAAAGGGAGAAACTCGTTTTTATCTTCAAGAAAATACTGAAATTTCTAAAGGTGTTATTAAAAGTTGACTAATTAAATATAATCGAGTAGGAGGAGCCTTACGGCTCCGACCTCTCACACCACCGTACGTACCGTTCGGTATACGGCGGTTCAATAACTTAAGTATCTCTGCTGGAAAAGTTGGTTTAGGTCTTTTAGACCCCAATTTACCAGCTTTTTCTTCGTAATCGCTCCGTGAAGTGTGTGGGTACGGGTCATACGCCAATACCCTTTTCTCGTATTAGCCACCTTCCATGCTTCTTCTTTCTCTATTCCATACTTTCTTAACATACGAAATTTAGTCGATACTTTGTTCCATCGTTTCCAACATAGTTGTCTCAATCGATGATTTAGCCAATGAGCTACGCTCTTGATAAAGCTTTTCATATCTCCAATTCCATAATAATTAATCCAGCCTTGTGTATAGAGGTTAATTTCTTTTATAATTTGTTTGAATGTACCAGGACGTTTTCGGCTCGTTAGTTTTCTGAGTCGGTTACGGAACTTGAGTTTAGCCGCCTTAGATGGGCGGCTTCTGACTTTCCCTGTGTTTTCCAGATAGTGAAACCTAGAAACTTAGCTTTAGCTGGAGTAGTCACTTTACTTTTTTCCGTATTAATCTCCAACCGGAGGTTTCCCCCTATAAAGGTCGTCACGCTTTTTAAAACTCGTTCTCCTGCTCTAGGTGTTTTCACATAGATACAAAAATCGTCCGCATAACGTACAAACCGGTGACCTCGCTTCTCTAATTCTCTATCTAGTTGATTTAAATAGACATTAGCGAGTAGTGGAGAGATAACTCCACCTTGAGGGGTTCCTTTATAATTCTCAATAAAGACATTGCCATCCATAATTCCAGCTTTAAGAAAATTCCATATTAACCGCAACACTATTTTATCTTGGATATAGTAGTTGAGGTAATTCATCAACTTCTGATGATGAACAGTATCAAAATAGTTACGCAAATCACAGTCGACAATCGTTTTGTATCCTTCGGATACATATTGTTCTGCCTGTTTAATCGCTTGATGAGCGTTCCTTCCTTTTCTAAAACCATAACTGTATGTCGAAAAGGAAGGGTCAATGATGGGTTCAATCACTTGTAGAATAGCTTGTTGCACCACTCGATCTCGCACCACAGGAATTCCCAAGTTTCTTATGCCACCATTATCCTTAGGGATAGAAACCCGCTTAACAGGTTGTGGTTGGTAAGTTCCTGCTCTCATCTTCTCTATCATTTGCTGACCATATTTTACTAAGTGAGCGTCCAATTCATGAACGGTCACACCATCAATACCGGCAGCTCCTTTATTTTGATACACTTTCTTGCTGGCTAACTTCAAATTATCCGAATTAGCGATTTGTTTGATTAATGAGATACCATCTTGTTTCATCATATCGTTACTGTAGCTCTCTACACTTTCTTGTACTCTTTCGTTTCCAACTTATCCCTCCAAGAGTAGCCATCTTTCGGTCTATACCACGATGTTTTCTGTAGTCGTGAGCTACATCCACCTCCTTGTTTATTCCAAGATTATTATTGTTCTGCCCTTCAGAGAACTGCGTTCTCCTACTATGGCGTCTGCTGACTTCTCACTATTCGTTGTTACTACGGTATTTACCGCTAGTGAGACCTCCCCGGGTAAGAGTGATAACTTTCCACTCATGTCACTGCCCCATTTACTGTAGGAGACTCGTGCAGTATCGGACTTTGCTTTGTTTAGCAAGCTCGTCCATCTCCAGTCAGCCTTGTATGAGATTTCTGTTCGTCAGTGCGAGTATTTGCGTCCAGCTTCCTTCAGATTCTTTCTCACGAAAGACACCCTTGCTATTCGCTAACAGTTCCTACTGCCAAGCCTGTAGTGGACTTTCACCACCAAGTTATCACCCATGCCGGGCGCACTAAAACAATTCCTATAGACTATTAAAAATAATAATCTATAGGAATTATTCCTTGTATTTGGTGAATGTCTCATCATGCTATCATCATTTGATTCTACAATCCATTGACTTAATGAAGCTACAGAACCTTCTCTAGCTGCCAGTTTGTGTTTTTCCAAAATAATTTTTCATAATAGTACAGAATTTTTCCAGAAATATACACATAGTGTATGTGTAATTTTTATATTCACAAAAATACCTCCAGAAAATATTATCTTTCTGAAGGCTAAAGTTAAATTCATGTTTTTAAATCTTGTTTAACAAAATTATTACTTAAAGCTACATTTGTAACCCCATAATATCTTATTCTTAAAATTAAATCATGTAAAAAATCTTTAGTGGGTGCATTATTCTATAATACTTTAACAATTAACAATCTTATTAATTAGTCATTCACGGTAATCCAATCATGAAATATTTCAAAATCTTCTAAAAAAACATCATAAACATTTTTATCAGTATCAAATGAAACAGATTTTACGAGGATTTGGGTAGCATCTGTAAATACTGTATCTCCAATATAGTCTCCTTCAAAAGGTACTGTAGTAGACTCAATTTTTTTATAAACATTTTTATAATCTAGTCTTGGTGCTGTCATAGTAATTTTTTGATGGAGTATTATTTCCATGGTGTATCTTTCCTTTATTGTGACCATAAAGGGATGATACCATAATTACTTATTTTAAAAAAACTATAACAACTAAACAAGCATTTCTCTATAACTTTCTAGTTAATAAACTAATCCATATTTTTTTATTAAAACAATCCCAAAAACTTCGGCTGTTTTACTTTTCTCGCTGCTGGAGAAACAATCAGTTCTCCATTAATTAAATCTTTAGTAACTTGTTGATACTCTTCAACTTTTTTTTTACCAAACTCTTTTTCAAGTTTTTGATAAGCTTCTTTCATGTAAAAAGATCTTGAAGTAATATTGTGTGCATCAGATGCTATAAAATGAACTAAATTGGCCTCAATGAGTTGATTGCTTACCTTTTGAATACTCTTTCCAAAACCACCTGTATAACTAGCAGCTGTCAGCTGTGCTAAAGCTCCTTTTTCAATAAAAGGCAGTAATACATTGGGATCTTTTAAAACTGCACGGTTACGCTCGGGATGTACAATTATTGGTGTGATTCCTTCTTTTTGTAATTCAAAGAATAAAGATTCTGTGTATGCCGGGATAGACGGTGTTGGAAATTCAATTAAAACATATTGTCTGCCTTCGTCAATGAACTGAATTTTATCTTCTTCTAAATCTTCAAACAGTTCGCCATTGATTCGAACTTCCTGTCCAGGAAAAATGGTTAATGGAATGCCTCTTGCATCTAACTCTTCTTGCAATTCATCTACTAGAATTAAAATATCTTTTTTCTCGTTATCCCAATGGCCATTTTTATAATGCGGAGTAGCTAAAATATGAGTAATTCCTTCTGCAACAGCTTCTCGCGCCATATCTATTGAACTTTCCATGCTCTTTGCCCCATCATCAATACTGGGCAAAATATGACAGTGTAAATCAATCATTTCATATCTCCTCACTCTATTTTGAGTAATCTATAAGTTCATATAGTTTATACTCTCATTATAGAATAGAATCTTTGTAGTATCTAGTTGATTATTTAATCTATTGAGAAAACAGTATGATTGTTTTATTGCCTTCATAAATTCTTCTAGCACTTCTTGCCATATAATTATCTAAATCTATGACGGTATGTTTAAATGAGTTTTCATTATCAAGTTGCGTCTCACGCTTGCCGTGCCAAAAAGAAGCTGTATCTATAGGTTCTATAATATTTAGTGTTGGTGAGTGAAAACTTACTAACGTCTTTTTTCGTAAAAATAGAAAACAAGTAAGTTCTCCTGTAGAATTAAAGTCACCACAACCCATTCAAAGGAGAGAACTCACTTGCCTACAACAAATGATATGCGAAAGGTACTAGATATACAAGACAAAAACATTATTTTTGAAGAAGATTGCGTAAAATACGGTCAATTCAAAGGGAAAAATGTAAATTTATTAAAGGACGATTGCCTACATTCCTCAGGAATGTATGAAGTACCATACACCAAACGAGCAGTATACCGTCTATTGTAACGGGACACAGATCTCGCGCATTATGGATAGGTTACACTTTGCTAGACAGTTTTTATAAGGTCTCTAAAAGAGTATTGCTAATTCACGCCTAAAAGATTAACAATGAGATAAAAACGATAAAGCGAATTGATTTTAATTACAGATGTTTTATTTTATGGATTGCACAATAATGATCCTTCAAAGGTTACCCCTTTAGAGGACGAAAATAGATTCTTATTTTATTGGATTTTTGTCAGACAACATTATTTCTTACATTTTACGAAAAGCTAAATTTATTCTTTTATATATAGTGCTTTATGAATATAATGTTTTGTAACTTTACTTTTGATTTTAAAATACAATCTATTATAAAGCTTTTTTAGCTTTATATACTTATATTTTTCCTTATACTTCTTTAAATTGATATTTCTTTTTTCTTTATTATAAATATCTGAACATAAATAGTTTTTTAAATTTCTATTTTTACTCAAAAAATTTCTAGCAACTGTATCATTTTCATCTTTTTTTACTTTATAGATGTATAAAGAGCTAGAAGCAATATCATCATTAGAAATTAAAATTAAATCGTTGTATTGATTATGCTTTTTTATTACAGAAATAATTTCCTTATAATTGTTTTCTATATATTTCAATTCATTATTATCTTTAATATAGCGAAAAAACAATGTAGGTTCTTTTATATTAATATAAAATTTTTCTATTCTTCTTTTATATTTTTTAAAGACGTTTGGGAGTTGCTCTTTTAAAGAACTATAACCTGAAAAATCATGATAAAAATGAACTCCGTACTTTTCGTTTACATAATAATTTGGATTATCTCTATATTGAGACAAGTTTTCATAATCAAGTAATCCTTCAAATCTATTCTCAATACATTGAATTATCCCCTTTAAATCAGTAATAAGCCAATCAAAAGGGCTACTAGTATCTCTTAATCCTATTTTTTCTAATTCACTTGCTGTACTGCAAAAAAAACCTAACGAAATGAAATGTTGATAGTTTTCCAATTAATTCACCCTTATGTATATATTGATAATTAACAAGCATTATCATAAAAACCAATATAAATATTTATCTTCTAAAAGTAATCTTTAAATATATAATTCTCCGAATAATTATACCTTATTCATCGTAAAAACACAAAAAATCCAACAGAAAAACTAAGCACTTATTAAAAATGTGAGTGTCCAGTAAAATTAAACAGTTAGTGCTAATTTGTTCTGAACAATTTTGCTAGTGCCAAACATACTTTTTCGATGTTTCATTCTGTAACTAGAATCATCAAAGGACCAACATACTTCAAACGTAAGCGATGAATAGTTGAGTACCTACAACTAAAAAACGGACATCTTTATACTGAAAGATGTCCGAAGAATAGTAAGTATGTTTTAGCGACATTCTAGCTGCACCTTTGGAGACCATGGTAAATAAGCCTCCAAAGGTGTATTTTGTCGATTTGGCAGGTGAGTTAGTAGGTAATCAAGATATTTTCGCGGGTGTAATCCGTTGGATTTAGCTGTTTCGACGAGGCTTAAAATAGTCGCAACGGCATGTGCACCGTCAAACGATTTGGAAAAGAGCCAGTTCTTTCTTCCCATGACAAGTGACTTGATTCCGCGTTCAGCTAAATTATTGGAAAGCACTAGACGACCGTCACTCAGGACGTTCATCATGCGGTCTTTTTGATTCAGCGCATAAGTAATTGCTGTCCCAAGCTTTCCATGTGCAGTCAATGATGCACACCATTCAAAGAATTCCTAAAGCTTCGGCTTCACTATATCCAGACGCTTTTCATAACGAACAGTAACGGATAAGTCTTTTAGTGACTTATCCAACGCAAACAACTCGTTGCACAGAGTGACGCCCTTATGGGCCACGCTCTTACTGGAATAGTTCTTTGGACGAGCGTCATAGAATTTTCGTCGAATATGCGCTAGACAAGCGATCATCGTTATACCTGGAAGATTATTGTACCCAGAGAATCCATCACTATGTAAGTAACCGGTATAATTCTCCAAAAAATCTTTAGGAACAGATCCACTGCGTGAAGGCCCCAGCTTAAAAATGTGTATGGCACGATCGCTATATTTACCTGTACTAAATAACCACATATAGGACTTTTGTCGGTTCTTGTCTCATTTTAGCTACGAGTTCTTCGAAATAATACTGAGACGTTTTAATGTGCCAGTTCGTAATGGTGTAGCGGGGTATCGGATAATGGAGTAGATCCCAGTAAGCCTCTTGTCGGTAGGCTGGGACTTTTTGCTCGAACTTCTGATACATAGTTTCCGCTATAAGTGACGCAGATGCAGCTGTATTATTTAGTGGTAATCTAGCAACCTCAGATTTTGCAAAAGGTGTGCGAGTCCCACTTTTCTCACAGTTCGCACACGCATACGTCTTCTGAAAATGTCTGTGATTTTCAACTTTAGCCGGAATAAATTTCACTTCTTGGCGAATCAGTTGCGTAGACACTTCTTTCATTGCTTCTTTACATATCGGGCAAGTGCACGACTCAATTTCATGTATATGATCGACCGTCGGAAGTGAAGCTAACTGTTAGTCTTTTAACCTTTTGCGTTTTTTGCGACGGACAACCTTTGTGACAATGATTTCATCTTCATCGCTTTGGTTACCAGTCTGCTCTGGTTCGCTAAAAAGGTGATCATTAAACAGGTTTCCCTGATTAGGATCTTCTTTCACTGTTTCTTTCTTTGGTCCATAAAGTTTTTGAGTAAGGAATTCAATCTGTTCTTTCTGTAAAGAAAGCTCATCATCCTTTTGAGCGATTGTTGTCTTTAGTTGTTTGTTTTCTTCTAAAAGCTGATCTAGCTTTTCAATAATCACTTCAAACTGTTTTTCGCTCTTTTTAGACACGGTTCCTTCTCCTCACATAAATAGTAATTAAATTTTACTATAATTAGAAAAAGAAAACGAGAGAGTCATTGATTTTCTTATCAATTTCTCTCTCATTTCTTAGGCTATACTCCCTTTAACCGCAGGTTTGATGGAGACTTTTTGGTTGACAGATAATCCTTCCAGAAGCCAACGTAACTGTTGTGTCGTTAATTTTTGAACTTCGTTCTGGTTATGAGGCCAATTCAATTTACCATTCTCTAAGCGTTTATGTAAGAGAAGGAAGCCGTCGCCTTCCCAATAAAGAGCTTTGAACCGATCTTTATTTCCACCACAGAAGAGAAAGAGAGCGTCGTTATAAACATCCATATCATATTCTTCAGTAATCGTTGCGGCTAATCCATCAATTTGGCGACGCATATCCGTCTTCCCGCACACAATGAAAAAATTTTCTACTTGAGTAAAGTCAACGAGCTTCATCAATAGACATCTCTGTGAGAAGAGTTTTCAACGTCGATGGTTTGATCCCCTCATATATAAGCAGCTCTGTCTGACTGCTTTTTAAATGAGCCACTAATTTCTGTGGTAAAGGCTTCTCAATCATTCGACGATCTCTTTGTTTCTGATATCCGCCAGGCTAAATTACCAGTAACGACATAATTGTTACCAGCCACTGCCACAGAAATTACCGCCTATTGCCAATGAAGTTACCATCTTGGATAATAGTTAACTAAAACAACAGTATCTTCCATATAATGAAGAAGCACTTTATAGTGCAAAAACATTATATAGGAGGTTTTTTTTGTATGATTCAATATCAAAAAATATTAGAACTGGCTGATGAAGGCTTGAGCTTGCGCGCTATTTCTGCAAGTACAGGCCACGGTCGACCAAAAGTCACTGAAATTCTTCAGTTGGCTAAAGACAAGGGACTAGAGTCCCCCTTGTTAGATGAAATGGATGATCAGTGGATAGAAGAGTTTTTGTATCCACACAAGTCAATTGAAAACTCTGGTTATGGCATGATTGATTTCGATCAGGTTCATAAAGAGTTGGCTAAACCTAATGTGACATTATCTCTACTTCATTATGAGTATGAAGTTAGTTGTCGTGCAAATGGTAAAATTCCTTATGCTTACCGTTCTTTTCTGCGTCACTATAAATCTTATGCAGATAAATACAAAGCAACCCTAAGGGTTAGGAGAAAACCTGGAGAAATAATGGAGGTGGACTGGGCTGGCTCAACCGCTTTTATCACTGACCGAGATACTGGTGAAAAAATAAAAGCTTACGTTTTTGTCTCGACCCTTCCTTGTAGTCAGCTATCTTACGCTGAGGCAACCTTATCTATGGATTTAAACGCTTGGATTGGAGCGCACAACCGTGCTTTTCAATACTTCGGGGGTAGAACTCAGATTGTTATACCTGATAATTTAAAAACGTCTGTTACCCGTCATACGCTGAAAGAACTTGTTTTGAATCCGACTTATCGAGAAATGTGTGATTACTACGGCACTATATGTATGCCGGCTAGAGTTCGGGCTCCAAAAGACAAAGCTTCTGTTGAGGGATCCGTTGGTACCCTCTCTACATGGATTATAGCAGCCTTGAGAAATGAACAATGTTTTACGTTAGATGAATTGAATCAAAAAGTTGCAAAAAAGTTGGAAGAATTTAATCATAGAGACTTTTCTAAAAAGAAAGGCACTCGCTTTTCAGCATTTGAAGAAGAGGAAAAATTTGCCCTTTCTCCTCTTCCATTAAAACCATATAAAATGGCTGAATGGAGAACCGCCAAAGTTCGCCCAGATTATCATATCAGTATTGAGAATAGATTCTACTCTGTTCCATATGAATACATTGCAAAACCAGTAGATGTAAGGGTTTCCGAACATCTTATTGAAGTGTACTTCAAACATATGCGAGTAGCTACACACTCTCGATTATATGGGAAATTTGGACAGTTATCCACCAGCAAAGACCATATGCCAGACAATCATAAACTTTATATCGAACAAACACCAGAAAATGCTTTAAAATGGGCGGAATCTATTGGAGAAAATACATTACGCATTATTCAATATCTTCTGGACACTTATCAAGTAGAGCGACAAGCACTTTCTTCTATTTTCGCCTTAAAAAATAGTTCACGCCGGTACACGAAGTATGAGTTTGAAAGAGCATGCAAAGAAATCTTAAGTATTACAAATCGACCTACGGTCAAATTAATACAAAATCAGTTGAAAGCAATTAAGAAAAAAGATGCTGAAAAAGCACTCGAAAAAGATGTTTCATTGCATGAAGAGTTTGGATTCACTCGTGGCAAAGATTATTGGGGAGGAAAAAGCAAATGAATGAACAAACAATAAGTAAGATGATCTCAATGAAGTTATCAGGTATGGTTGAAGGCTATCAACATCAGGAAAATATCTCTGAGTTTCAAAAAATGAGTTTTGAAGAACGTTTCCAGATTTTAATTGATCATGAATATGACCGGCGTAAATCGAACACCTTAAAAAGACTCATTAGAAGCGCAAACTTCCAGGATTCTCTAGCTTGTATTGAGGATATTGAATACCATGAAGATCGAAAATTGGATAAGACAGGCATTATGGAATTGTCCAGCTGTAATTACATTCGTCAAACAAATAATCTGATTATAAAAGGGCCAACAGGTGCGGGGAAAAGTTTTCTGGCTCAGGCTTTTGGGGTCTCCGCATGCCGCCAACACCACACCGTAAAATATCTACGTCTTCCTGAACTGTTAGACGAACTTCTATTAGAACAACATAGAAATGACGACTCCTATCGAAAAAGTATTAAAAAACTCTCAAAAGTAGATTTGCTTATCATTGACGAATGGTTATTAATTGATATTTCACCAGAACAAGCTGCTTTGGTCCTTGAAATTGTAGAAATGAGATACAAACTCAAATCAACTATTTTTTGTTCTCAAATAGATCCGCAAGGATGGACGCAAAGACTCGGTAATGGTACTGTAGCTGAGGCGATTATGGATCGAATTGTTCATAATTCTATTCAATTAATGATAGATGGGGAAATATCCATGCGAGAACGTCATGGATTGGTGGGTACACTATGATGCTTTCAGAGTCAGTTACTAGGCGAATTACCGATTTTTATTATCGTTATACAGCTTCAGAAGAGCTCACAAATTTGATTGATATAACCCTCTTACAAGCCATGTGGGATACAGAGGAACAAATCTCCGAAGATGAGCTTGTCCAATTAGCGATTGAAATTATTCAGAAAGTCACTAATCCAGATTCTATAGATTAAATGAACCATTACCACCTCGAGTTCAACTATAACTATAAAATAACGACCACAAATGCCTTCGATACAGGTATTTGTGGTCATTATTTTCCTTTTGTTTCTTATTGGTAATTTACGTGGCATTCAGTGGCAATATTTATGTCAATAGATGGTAATATTTATGGCGCTACCGGTAATTTCCAGTGGCGGATATCAGTTTCTCCTGCAATTTGACAGGAACGATGGTCTGCTTATTCTTTTCCAATTTAAAAACCTCCAGTTGTACTTAAGATATCTCAAGTTTAACAGGAGGCCCTCAGGACTCACAGGTACCTAGCTATTCATCGCTTACGAACGAAAAAACACTTTTCATAGCAGCATAACGCCTACCATGAAAAGTGTTCAAGTTTTTTTAATTAAATAAGGGACTAAAATTCTTTACCAACGTCAGTTTGACGTAGAACCGTATATGTACTATTAATCTTAGTATGTTTGACAAAGAGACAAATTCTTCACTAACAACAGCTGACATAGTACCGATACTATTATGCATTTTCAGGCGGTTAAAGTCGCTTCTCGACTAAACACACCATGCTCGTCGGTTTCAGTTCAGATGAGTATATGTGTACGACAACTATTTTGAAACGATTCTTCAGAACTCGAATTCTCTCTGATATGAGTATTAAATCAGCGCTTTTAAAGTTGTACTAAAGAACAAAAGATTATGCCCTTTTTAGTATAAGCGAACCTCTCCTTTCTTCCCATAGAAAGGCATTTGCCCCTTCTATAAAAGAAGAAAAAAATCAATTTCACTAGACTTTCTGATAATCTTTTTCTACTATAAAATTCTATGAATAATTCAGGTATTTACTTTATACTTTATATTTTTTATAGGTTTATTAATTACTTTGAGTAAATAAAATAAATCATAGTAAAGAATAAAACCATCTGCAAAATTATATTTAATGAATAAAAGAAAAAGTTTATTAGTGAATTTTTTAAAATGAACTTCTTTTAAATTGATGTATAGATTTTCTTCGTAAAACTCTTTGAATTTTTCAATAAACATGTAATATTTGCTTCTTTTTATTTTCCTTGTTTCACTCTCATAATATAAATCACTAGCTGCTAATTTCTGTAATTCTATATACAAGAGACTTACTTGTATTTTTATTTGTTCATCAAAATCTAGTTTACGAGCCTCCTCTGCTATTGCTTCAATGATAATAAAAAAACCTTGTTGCATCTCTTTATTTTTTCGGTGTACCCTTGAGCCCTCAACAATTCGGTGATTATACAATATATCATTAACCGTTGTAATTTTAGGGCAATGTAATAAAAGCAAGTGATTAAATAAAAGATCAGTCCCGTTATATTTATTATCCAATGTAAACCTTATATTTGTTTTTTTTATAAACTCAGTTTGGTACATTTTGTTCCAAGAATCGCTTAATACAATTTTTTTACTATAGTAAATATAAGAATTTTCTATATCAGCTTTCTTTAATTGCTTAACAAAATCCGTACTAACATCCAACAAAATTTTTCTATTATGATTATTAGAAAAGTCCACTCTTGAGCATACGCAAATATCTGCCTCTGTTTGAATAATTTTATTATACATTACCGCTATATACTCGGAATTGATATAATCATCAGGATCAATAGTACAAAAATATTTACCAGACAGTAAATCAATTCCTGTTTGCCTGGTTTGACTCAAACCTTCATTTTTTTTATTGATAATTATTATTCTTTTATCTTCTTTATATTTCTTACATATATCTAATGAACTATCTGTAGAACCATCATTGATTAATAATACCTCTAAGTTTTTATAAGTTTGGTTTATAATACTTTGGATGCACTCATCAAGATACTTCTCAACATTATAAATAGGAACTACGATAGATATTAAAGGTAGTTTCAAGAATATTTCTCCTTTATATTGTTAATTTATTTTTTCCATACAACTCTGTTAATATAATCAGTATATGATAAAATAATTCTCAATACTTTTTCAGATACATTTGACATACTATAATCAAATACCAGTTTCATTGTATTTTTATCTTGTTTTTCTAATATTTCTAGTCCTTGAAGTATTCTTTCTTCTTTAAGCCCTACCATCATTACCGAAGCTTCTTCCATAGCTTCTGGACGTTCATGTGCTTCACGAATATTTAATGCCTTAAATCCTAGTATAGAAGATTCTTCACTTATAGTACCACTATCACTTAAAACAGCTTTAGCATGCACTTGTAAATGATTATAATCATTAAATCCTAAAGGTCTCATTAATTGGATATTCTTATTAAAAACAACTTTTTTATCTTCAATCATTTTTCTTGTACGAGGATGTGTACTTACAATAATTGGCCATTCGTACTTTTCAGCGATAGCATTAAGACTATTTACTAACCCATTAAAATTTTGTTCAGAATTAATATTTTCTTCACGATGTGCTGATACTACAAAATATTTATTTTTTTCAAGATTTAGGCGTGGTAAAATATTGGAATTATTAATATCTTCTTTACGCGATTCTAGGACTTCATACATCGGGCTACCAGTTTTAATTATTCTATCTGCTGGTAAACCTTCTGCTAACAGATACTCTCGTGCAATGCTACTATAAGTCAAATTGACATCTGCAACATGATCTACTATTTTTCTATTTGTTTCTTCAGGCACACGTTGATCAAAGCAACGATTCCCAGCTTCCATATGGAAGATAGGTATATGTCTTCTTTTTGCAGCTATAGCACATAAACAACTATTTGTATCGCCTAAAACTAAAAAAGCATCTGGTTGTACTTCTTCCATAATTGGATCTACTTTAACTAAGATATTTCCAATTGTTTCTACCGCTGTTCCAGTAGCAGCATTTAAAAAGTAGTCTGGCTTTCTTAAATGAAAATCTTCAAAGAAAACTTCATTTAATTCATAGTCATAGTTTTGTCCCGTGTGAACTAAAATATGTTCAATAGCTTCTGATTCTTCTAGTTTATTTATAACTGCGGACAAACGTATAATTTCAGGTCTTGTTCCTACTACAGTCATTACTTTTAATTTGTTCATATTAAACCTCCACATAATAAGTATCAGGATTATCTTGGTCAAATAGTTCATTTGCCCACATTATTGTAACTAAATCTGTATTTCCAGTATTGACAATTGAATGTGTATAACCAGTTGGTATATCTACTACTTTAAATTTCTCTCCACTAACATTATATTCAATAACTTTTGTTGTATCCTTGTTTCTAAACCTTATTTGACCCTTTCCACTAACTACTAAAAACTTTTCATTTTTAGTATGATGCCAATGATTGCCTTTTGTAATTCCTGGCTTTGAAACATTAACTGAAACCTGACCTCTATCAGGAGTTTTTAAAAATTCTGTAAAAGAACCGCGTTGATCAACATTCATTTTTAACTCATAAGAAAATTCATTTTCCGGCAAAAAACTTAAATAAGTACTATATAATTTTTTAGTTAATTCATTTTCCATATTAGGAACCATTAAATCATTGCGGCTTTCTTTGAAACTTTTAATTATTTTAGCAAGAATTCCTAAAGTAATTTGATATTCTCTAGCTATTTTGAAAATTTTTTCTTCAACAATTATTGGATTATTTAAAATAGAAGTAAGTTCTTTTATTACATCATCAATATAACAAAGGATTAATTGCGTATCTGGATTATGAACTTGTATATCAATATCTCTTGCTACATTGTAACAATAGGTTGCTACTACAGTATTATAATTTGGTTTACTCCATTTCCCAAAAACATTTGGTAACCGATACACGTAAATTTTAGTTCCTGTTTGTTGTTCGTAATCAAACATTAATTCTTCAGCAGCTCGTTTACTTTCACCATAAGGATTATCCTGTTCAGCTTGTATAGAGGAAGTAATCAAAACAGGAGCTTTATTATTACTTTTCTTCAAAAAATTAAGTAGTTGAGAAGTCAAATTGGCATTACCTTCCATAAACTCTTCTTCTTTTTCCGGTCTATTTATTCCAGCCAGATGAAATACAAAATCACATTCCTTAGTATATTTTTCTAACAAACTCCAGTCATCATCTCTATTAAAATGAAGTATATCTTTATATTCTAAATTATTTAATTCAGCTACTAAATTTTTACCTATGAATCCTTTAGATCCTGTTACTAGTATTTTCACTATAAATCCCCCACTTAACTAATTCATCTTGGATATAGTCTAATTTTAATAGTTTTTCAATCAGTTCATCTACTGAAAGTTGATGAGTGTTATCCGAGTTGTATTCATCAATATGTACAGCTTCTGTATTTCCTTCTTCAAAAAACTTGCTATAATTTAAATCTCGTTTATCTGAAGGAACGCGATAAAAACCTCCCATATCAACGGCATGTGCAGCTTCTTCTTTTGTTAACAAAGACTCATACATTTTCTCACCATGTCTAATTCCGATGACTTCAACAGGTACATTTGTTTTGAATATCTTTTGTAAGGCTTCGACTAAAGTATTGATTGTACTTGCTGGTGCTTTTTGTACCATAATATCTCCCTGTACTGCGTTCTGAAAAGCAAATACAACTAAATCAACAGCTTCTTCCAAGCTCATCATAAAACGTGTCATGCTACCTTCAGTAACTGTAAGTGGTTTACCCGTTTTTAGTTGTTCAATAAATAAGGGGATCACACTACCGCGTGAAGCCATAACGTTTCCATATCTTGTACCACATATTAAAGTTTGTTCTGAATCTACATTACGAGATTTAGCAACAAAAACTTTTTCCATCATTGCTTTAGACGTTCCCATTGCATTAATAGGGTATGCTGCTTTGTCTGTAGATAAACAAATCACTTTTTTTACGCCTGCTTCTATAGCTGCATTAAGTACATTATCTGTGCCAATGACATTTGTTTTCACAGCTTCCATTGGGAAAAATTCACAGGAAGGAACTTGCTTCAGTGCAGCAGAGTGAAATACATAGTCTACATTGTACATAGCATTTCGCACACTATTTGCATCTCTAACATCTCCAATAAAATATTTGATTTTTGGATTGTCATATTTTTTCCGCATATCATCTTGTTTTTTTTCATCTCTTGAAAAAATACGTATTTCCTTAATACCACTGTCAAGGAATCCTTTAAGAACAGCGTTACCAAAAGAACCTGTACCGCCCGTTATTAACAATACTTTACCATTGAACATCTAGTTCATCTCCTGTTTTTTATTAAAAATATTTAATATTAATTGATTATACTTAAAATTAATAAAATATCTATTTTCTTATTTCCACTTCTATTACTTATAAAATATCCAATAATTTTTAAAAAAAGAGAGTTCTATTTATTTTTAAATACTTAATTAAAGAATTTACGCTTACAATAAAAGAAAAAATTATAAAACTAAATAATTATATGGCAAATAATTAAATTTTCAAAAAATCATCAATTCTTTCCGATGTGAAATCAGGAGTATTTAAACTAAATAATTCCTTAATTTCATTAAAAGAAATTGTTTTGCTTACATTTTTCTCTATAAAATTACTGACTAACTTATTTACATTTTTAACGTTTTTATAATCTTCTTTTATACATAAAGCCAGCGGATACTTTAATAGGTATTCTAAACTAGAATCATTATCATCTTTATAAAAATGTATTATTGGCTTCCCAAAAGAAATATACTCAAAAATCTTTGATGGAACCATCTCAGTACCTCGATTTCCAATACTAATTAAGATATCTGATTCATTCATAGCATTTAAAGAGCTTTCGGCACTTACTTTTCCATGAGATTGAATCTGATTATTCGTTTTATTTTGGAATTCCGTTAACATGGATTCACAGTTTCCTCTACTATAAAAATGTAAATTTATATTATCATTTCTTTTTGATAATATATCGCATACAAATTTAGGATTGCGCATATTTTTATCTAAAGTACCAGTATAAACACAGTTTATTTTTTCTTTATTAAATTTCATTTCATCTTTATTTTTAATTATTATTTTTCTTACTAAAGGAATACCTAAATATATTATTTTTTTTCTAAATTCATCATACCTTTTTGCTTGATGGTGTTTTTCTAGAAATTTCATATTAATTATCATATCTAAATTAATATAAAATCTTTTTTCCCAATTCCAACCTGCTTTTTTAATTTTAACATTATTTTTAGCTTGTACATTTGCTGTAAATGAATCTACTACATACAAAATAGTTCTTAAACTAGGATATTTTTTTTTGAGCATTAAAGTTGCGACAGCTGCTTCTATAGGATTATATTGTCCTAACACATTATTTATTTGATTGTAATTACATATTTTTTTTGCCTCATTATAATATCTGTAATTTGCTGTTGGAGATGTCAAGGGATATAATGGGAAAAACATTATTTTTTTTATTCTGTGTATTAATAGTATTGCTTTATATAAAATTTTATTTTTTTTTGATTCTGTATTTTTTTCGTATTTATCTCTAATTCTAAAAAACAACCTTGGTTTTACTCGATGAATGTTTATTCCTTCAAAAACATCTTTTTTCTTATTTTTACCAACTTGAAAACATAACACATGTACTTCGTATCCTTTTTGTAATAAAGAACAAGCTACTTGATGTAAACATATTCCATTAGCTGAAGGATTTGGATAATATAAATCAGTCATTAATAAAATTTTTTTCGTCATATTAGCTCCCTTTCATTTCCTATATATTTTGAATAGATTTATATATTAAAGCAATTGGTTCTTCATTAGATATAACATAATTAATATAGTTTTATCACCATTTTATATTTGTAGATTTTTTTCATTAGAATCATCATATGATATGATTGAAAATGAGAAATACAATAATATGAAATTTCCAAAAAGTATTTCGGTACCTATATTTAATATTAAAAATATTAAAATTATTATTTTTTGCAAATTATTCCCTTTTTTAAACATATATAATAGTAAAAAAGCTGTTACTAATACCCCTATCAAACCAAAAAAATAAAAGCTTCTTACAAACCCAGGTATATATTCTATTAAATCTATCATTCCTTTTCCGAAAAACAGTTCAACGATACTATTTCCCTTAACGTAATCGAATATATTAATATTACCAAATCTATTAGTAGCTGCTGAACCACCTTGTGATGAAAAAGTTCGATTAATAAAAACGTCAAATACTGCACTATTAAGCAAGAAATATACAAGAATTGGGAATAGAGTTATCAAAATTAATATATATTGTAACTTTTTTCTCTTAGCTTCAAAAGAAATTACTTTTTTTAAAACCCATAGTAACCATAACAATATTACTACAATAATTCCAGTAGATGATTGAGATAAAAGTATAGCAATTGTAACGATTACTCCTGAAAGATGAGATCTTTTTTTTATTTGATTATTGAATGAAAACAAATTAATGCATAAAAATAAAACTCCAAAAACCGCAAAATGAGATGGTTCAGCAAAAAAAGATGATACCCTACTTAGTTTATTTATAGATGCTAAAACAAACATCCTATCAATACTAGTATTAATAGTCTCCATAAATGGCAATACACCAGGCAAATAATACCCAAAAATTTCTAATAGTAAATATTGAATGATTAAATAGACTGAAGAAATCACAGCCACTATTTCAAAAAACTTATGTGCATAATTAATATTAAAATATTGCTTAATAAAAAAAGCAATTGTTATGCAATATAAGAGATAGTGCAATGTATTCCCTATTATTACACCTTGAGTTTGAACTAAGTTATTTACTAAAATAGCATATAACAAGTTCCAAAATATTAATATGCTATAAAAAAACATCGGTTTATATAGTAATTCAGAGACGAGTACATCTTTCTTAATAAAATCAATTAATAAAAATAAAATGATTATCATTAAAAGAAGATCGCCCATAGTAATACCTGGCATAAATGTTGAATAAATCCCTAATATTGGGAATAAAATTAAAATACTAGTAAATATTTTCCCTAAAATTCCTTCTTTTATTATTTTTTCACTCATATAGGATGTTCTCCTTTATTATAAATACTTAGAAATATAAATTAACGTTTAAAAATAAAATTGTCCTGGATTACTCATAGAATTTCATCAACAATCTTTTCTTAATAACACGAAACTATCCATTTTGATAAAATAGAAGCCCAACTTAATTCCCTTATTCTATGATTTTTGATACATTTTTAATACTCGCTCAGTACTAGTTATAGGACATCTATTGTAAGTTTTTAGACTTCAGATGTCACAAAACTACTATCTCCTTATAAATCTCTTTTACGGCATTTGAAGAATCCAATAATTATAAAAATCAGTATACCTAAACTTTTCGAGGTATGTTGATTCTCATAACAAAGCTTCATTCCCAAAAAAACTCGTAAACCATTCAAAAGCATATACATGGATAATAGCCGTTTGTGCTCCATAATGGATGTTAATATATATGTTATCGGTGTTCAAATGTTTAAGAGGGTTTGATAACTAAGTTTCATATTACTTTTTTTATATGTCCTGAAGTTCAATAAAAAGCTTCACTAAGACTTTTATCTAACCAGATAATTTTTCCAAATTTATTTTAATAATTCTGAAATAAAATAAGAATTGGTTGCTTATAAGTTGCCTTCAATTTCATTTGAAATTAGTTTGAAATTTGAATTCTTCCCACAAGCGTTGGGTATAATTATCGTCTTCATAACTGTCAATGTTTTTATGTAACAACTGAAGGGTAATTGCCTTCTTTAGATAATTAAAAAATCGATGATAATAATTGACCTTCCAGAAAAATTCAAGTATATTTATTGAAATTTAAATAAACATTGCATATTTTTGTCATAGAGAACATCTTAATTTTGTACTTCCTTTAATTCTGCCTTAACAGGTTGATTCTCTTTTCCTCACTTTCTATGGGGAATCTTTTTTATAATAATTGTGAGAAAAACATTTAGTGCATTCCCCTTTAAAACTATGACTTATCTATATTGGTATTTCTTTTCTTGATTAACGTTTTGTTCTAAATAAAATTTTTCTATCCATTTAGTAGTTTCAAATATATCATAGCCTCCTAATTTTATTTCTAAAGAGGTATCTCTTCTATTAAAGGTAGAGTATTTTATTATTTCATCTGCCCAATATTCTTTTGTACTTTTTAAGGAAAGATATTTAACTAAATCTGTTAAAATTGCTTCTTTTGGTACCGTATCAGAAATAATACATGGTAAGCTTGCTGCTTGTGCTTCTACTACTACTATACCTAAACCTTCATATAATGAAGGAAAAAGAAATAAATCTATACCTTGCATTATTTCAGTAACATCTGTACGGATACCAGCAAATATTACACAATCTTTTAGACCTAATTCATTAACTTTTTCTTCAATTGATGTCTTCAAATTACCTGTTCCTATTAATAGCAAAACAGCATTTTTATTTTTTTTATAAACTTCTTTAAAAACATCAATTAGAAAAAAATGGTTTTTTTGAAGTTCAAACCTACCGACATGACCTATCACAAATTTATCCTTTATATCGAGTTCATCTCTTATCTTATTTCGAATATTTTGATTATACGTAAAATCCTCTATATTTATAGCATTCTTTAGAACATGAAAGTTATTTTTCTTTATAGCTTTTTCCCCATATAACCATTTCCCCGCATTATACGAACACGCTAAAAGAATGTCTGCTTTAAAACGTAAAGGATAATTTATAAATTTTATTAATCGGCCTTTTTTACCGCTAATATTCGCATTATGAGAATGTGCAATACATATTAAATCAAATTTTTTTGCTTCTGAAAAGTAAATAGAAGAAATTGTATAATAGTGTCCATGAATAATTTTATATTCTGGATGATGCAAAAAGAAATTTTTCCATTTTTTTTTATATTCAAAATAATTTGTCTTTGTTAATTTTGGGAACCTATAAATTTTTCCTCCTAAACAATTAATTTCATCTTCATAATCGCTTTTTTTATTTGTATGAACTATAAAATCAAATTGGATGAGTTTTTTATTTATGTTCCGATAGATATTCATTATAGCAGTTTCAGAACCACCTCTATCTAACCCTCCAAAAACTTGAAGTACCCTGATTGGTTCTTTCATATGTCAACTCCTAGTTATATTTAATTCATGTTGCTATTTTCAAATCACAGTACAAATTCTTGAAATCTCCTTTTTTTCTTAGTCCATGGTATTTAGCTGTTTTCTTCCGAACAATCTTAATATGCCTATTTATAAACACAGAATTGACAAGCGAAAATATTATTTATAATGGTTATCAAAAAGAACTTTTTCCTTTGTGATCTCTCTAAACGTTTCAATTTATTGTTTATTAACTTGGTGAAGTTCTTCTGAAAAATTCTATTTTTTTTTTTTGTTTTGTTAACTTTTTCTTCAACCTAAAAATACAATTTTTTTGAGCTGTTTATATTTTTAGGTTCTAAGCGTAGATAAAACTATTTACTTTTATCTACGCTATAAAAATAAATATGTTATTTTATGATTTTTTAAATCTATCCTGAAGCATTCATACTTTATCAAAAGATAAACTTATATTTTCTACTTTGCTAAAACTAAAGCTTCTTATTTTCACTAGTTCAATTTCAATTTCCTAAACTAATAATTTTTCACCAGAAAATTGAGTTTTTAGGCGCACAAATTCATAAAAGTTATCTATTTTTAAAAAATTAATATAAGTATAAGTCCTATAGCCACTTCAAACGCTGAATACTCTACAACATTTCATGAAAAAAGTTTTTGATAAATACGATATCAACTGTGTTTCAAGAATGTATTTCTTCCAGAATGAATAAGTTTCCTGCTATTTTAAACAAACGAATAATTGAAATTTGGAAACCTTTGATTTCTTTTGTAAAACAAAAGATCCGTGTGAAATTGACGATATTCTAAATAAATAAACTTAACATCATATGAAAATCGTTTTTTTTTAAACCGGAACTATCGGTTTTATCAAAATATAATTTGTTTTTGACTTCCTCAATGTGGTTTTCCATAGTTACTCTTTGAAAGTAGGTTTGGTAGAACATTTCTGTAAATATATTCTCTAACAAATTTTGGCTAGGATGAGTTTATGCTGAGCTAACAAGACATTTTTCCACACACAATTTCAATGAAAAGTTTTCTTATGGACGTGTTCAGCTCTTTTGTTGTTAGATTTTAGATTGTGGAAGGATAATCAATTTCTTTTTCATCTCAGTTCTGATAATTATTTATGAATACAAATTGTTCAACGACTTTTCCAATTTTACGATTCGGTTTCGGTCAAATAACATAAAAATTAATTCTTCACATAGCTTATAAGGATAGTGTATGCGGGTATTATTTCTTGGTAGCGGTTAAAAGGTGGTCGGACAAATTTTGCCACAACATTGGATGTGTACTCATTGCCAGAACGCAGTTCTGTTTTTAAGAAGTATGGATTATCTATAATCTTTAAAATTTAAAAACATTAGTTTTTCAAACATAATATTCCTTATACCATAGAACAAATTTTTCGATTCCTTCTTCAAGAAAAGTCGTATTATTAAATTCTATTGTTTTTTCTAATTCTGAAACATCTGCATATGTTTTCAATACATCACCAGGTTGCATATCTATATAATTTTTTATAGCTTTTTTGCCAAGTTTATCTTCCAAAATAGAGATAAACTCCATTAAAGGGACTGGACTACTATTACCAATATTAAAAATACGATATGGAGCAAAACTAGTACCCTTTGAATCTTCTATTTCATTCCACTTTAGATTTTCTTTGGGAATGTTTAAAAGTAATTTTTCTATCCCTTTAACAATATCATCTATATACGTAAAATCTCTCTCCATTTTACCATGATTATATACGTCAATAGTTTCTCCAGCTATAATTTTATTTGCAAATGAAAAATAAGCCATATCTGGTCTTCCCCATGGACCATAAACTGTAAAAAAGCGTAATCCAGTTGTTGGTATTCCATAAAGATGGCTATATGTATGAGCCATTAATTCATTTGATTTTTTTGTTGCTGCGTAGAGACTGACTGGGTGATCAACGTTATGATTCTCAGAGAAAGGCGCGACTTTATTACCACCATATACTGAACTTGAAGAAGCATATAATAAATGCTTAACAGGATTATGCCGACAAGCTTCTAATATGTTCATAAAACCAATTAAATTTGAATCTACATACGCATCTGGATTAGTAATACTATATCTAACACCAGCCTGAGCAGCTAAGTTAATTACTATATCAAATTCTTCCTCTTCAAAAAGTTTATTAATATTTTGTTTATCTTTTAAATCTATTTTTAAAAATTTAAAGTTTGTTAATTCGTTTAATATTTCAAGACGCCTTTCTTTCAATGTCACATCATAATAATCATTTAAGTTATCAATGCCTATAATTTCAAAATCTTTTTCAGCTAATAAATTTGATAAATGAAAGCCAATAAAACCTGCTGCTCCTGTAACTAATATCTTTTGTGTCATTTTCTTATATTCCTTTCACATCAGTGACTTTTCTTTATTTATTTCAACAGTTACATATGAACGAATCTTATTTATTTCATCCATATAAGCATCTACAACAATTTGTCTATCAAATTCTTGCTCAACTTTTTTTCTTCCAGCAAGCCCCATCTGTTCCTTAGATTTATTTGTTAATTTTATAAATTTTTCTATTTTCGATATCAATTCTTGCGTGTTTTGTTGTTCCACAATATAACCGTTAACACCGTTATTTACAACTTCTCGACACCCTGATCGATTAGTTGTAATAATTGGTCTTCCAGATGCTGAACTTTCTAGTAAAACATTAGATAATCCTTCTGGGTAATAAGTTGGATGAATTGTACAATGAGTTTTTACTATAATATCCCTAACATCACGCACCATGCCATGATAAATAATAACTTTTTCGTTTTCTAACTTTTTTAATCGTTCTTCATAAGTTTCCTCGCAAAAACCACAAACGTGAAATCTAGTATTTGGATATTTTTCTCGAATATATTCTGCCGCTTCTAAATATTGATCTATACCTTTTTCTTTCATAATTCTAGAAATAAATACAAATTCAACTGTATTATCATTAGGATATGGTAGCGGAATGAAGTGATTCAAGTTCACGCCAGATCCTGGAACTAAGCGGTGTTTATCATTCATAATATTATTATCAATAAAAAATTGCATGTTTTCTGTATTTTGAAAAAATACACGATTAATTTTTTTAAATGCAAATTTATATAGAATGATTGAAATTTTTTGTAATATTCCTACTTTTTCAACAGCTGTCCCTAGTCCTGTTATATTAGCAATATAAGGTACATTTAAAGATTTACAAACCATGCCTCCATATATATTGGGCTTGATAGTGTACGAAAGCACCACATCTGGTTTTATATTTTTTATTGTTTTTTTGTAATAATTTATTAGCTTAACTTCTTCTAATATATTAGTACCATGCCTTGAAATAGTTGCTTCAATATATTTACAACCCATATTAACTAATTCATCGATACGTTCTCCATAGGGTGAGGAGATGACTACCTCAAAACCGTCCTTTAGAAGTCTTTCTACTAGTTCTTTTCTGAAATTATATATAACCACATCATGATTCACTAAGATAAGAACTTTTTTCATTAAACCATACGCTCCATTTCAGTTATTTCAGTCGCTTTTATAGATTCTTTCAAATCATTCAATTGATAATTGGATTCATAGAAGCTTAATGAAGGTTCATAAGTTAAACTTCCAAAAACTTTATTTATTATCTTTATTTTTTTACCCAACGTCAGTAATAATGGATTAAGTAACTTAATAAGTTTAATTTTTTTTTCGTTAACTTTTGCAATCGTTTCTACCATCTCAGAAGTTTGTACATAACTTTTATTTTGAGGGAAAAAGATGCCTTGGTCTTCATTGACGATTATCAATCGAATAATCTCTGTTAGATTATCAACATATAACATACTTCTTTGGTTCTCAATATCTGGAAAAACAGGTGAGACCTTTGCAAATTTAGCTAATAAAGGATAGTTTCCTTTTGATCCTTTTCCATAAATCATCGGTGGACGTATGACAACAACATTAAATTCTTCAGTTTGTAAAGGTAAAATCCCTTCTTCTGCTAATAGCTTGCTGTTCCCATAAAAATTAACGGGTTCAGGTATCGTTTCTTTTGTGATGACTTTTGTTTCCCCGATTTTACTGCTTGCTCCATAAACAATCATACTACTCATGAAAATAAATTGACTAACGCCTTCTGCTTTAGCCTTAGTTGCAAGCTCAATCGTTAAATTTGTATTAATTTTGTAATACTGATCTTCTTGATCTGCTTTCGTATCTTGATGAGCTATTCCAGCTACATGAACAACCACATCAAAAGACGAAAAAACTATTTCTTTCCATTTATTATTTCGTACAGATTTTTTTACAACTTCATATTTTTCAGGTTCTTTATTTAACCACTCTGCTAATTGATTTCCGACATAACTATTTACCCCTGTTATTAGTACTTTTTTAGTCATTCTTCGTTGCCTCGCGATTCCCTAATGATCCTGTTCCACCTTCAACAACTCCATCATAATTCACAACACTTATAATTGTGCCAATAAAACACTTTACATCAAATAGAAAACTCATATTTTTTATATATTCTCCATCTAACGCCGCTTTCTTTTGTATAGGGAGCTCATCTCGTCCATTAATTTGGGCCCAACCCGTTAATCCTGGATAGATGTCATTAGCGTAATAAATATCTCTTTCTTCTATCAAATCATATTGATTCCATAAGGCAGGTCTTGGACCAATGATACTCATTTCACCTTTTAGGATATTAATCAGTTGAGGTAATTCATCCAAGCTAGTCTTTCTTAAAAGCTTTCCAACTTTCGTAATAAAAAAGCTAGGATTCTTCAATAAATGAGTCGGTTCATCATTTGGCGTGTCTACTTTCATTGTTCTGAATTTATAAATATTGAATAGTTCTTTATCTTTTCCAACTCTTTTTTGTTTAAAAAAAATAGGACCTTTTGAATCTACTTTAATCGCTACAATAATAAATAAAAGCATAGGAGATAAAATGATTAGACCGAGTAGTGCCAATACGACATCAATAACTCGTTTGAACATTTTCCGGTACATCAGTATAAACTCCTTTCTCTTCTTGGATACTCTGAACAGCATTTTCTAGTTTTTCATTTGCAAATCCAATCAAACGCTCTTTTAGTTTCTTACTATTGCATTCATCTAATGTATGAACAAATTCCATAACACTAGATAATGGCATATCAGTTACTTTCCCAACAAATATTTTTTCATATACTTGCTCTTCTGTTTGTTCACTATCAACAAGCAATTCTTCATAAAGTTTTTCTCCAGGTCGAATGCCCGTTTCCTTAATTTGAATCTCTGCTTCAGTAAATCCGCTAAGCTTAACAACTTTTTTAGCTAAATCGTAAATTTTAACCGGTTCTCCCATATCAAGAATAAAAATTTCTCCACCTTGTGCTAATGCTCCAGCCTGAAGAACTAATCGACTGGCTTCAGGAATAGTCATAAAATAGCGCGTCATCCGAAAATCAGTGACAGTAACTGGTCCCCCACTTTTAATTTGTTCTTTAAATAACGGTACAACACTACCTCTGCTACCTAAGACATTTCCAAAACGAACCGCTGCAAATTTTGTTCCTCCTGGTTCGTTTAAACCTGTAACTATCATTTCAGCTATGCGTTTAGTAGCTCCCATGACATTTGGTGGATTGACCGCTTTATCAGTTGATATCATTACAAAACTTCCAACACCAACAGCTTTAGCTGCTTCAGCCATATTTTTAGTACCATAAATATTATTTTTAACCGCTTCACGTGGATTATATTCCATCATCGGTACATGTTTATGTGCTGCCGCATGATAGACTCGATCTGGTTTATGCTCTTCCATTACTTGGAAAATACGATCTCGATCTTGAATATCTGCAATCACTGGAACAATTTCAATCTTATTTTTATAGAAATTATTTAATTCTTTATCAATTAAATAAATGGAATTTTCTCCATGGCCTAATAAGATTAACTTAGCGGGTGAAAATTTAGCAATTTGACGACAAATCTCAGAACCAATTGATCCGCCTGCACCACTGACTAATATTGTTTTACCAGTTAATTTGATAGATATTTGTTGCATATCTAATCGAACTTCATCTCGCCCTAGTAAATCTACTACATCAATTTCTCTAAATTGACTAACTGATAATTTACCTTCTAACACATCTTCAATCGATGGCATCTGATTGACTTCAACGTCTACTTCATTGCATAAATCTAAAATACGTTCATATTCATTAGGAGCTAGTGATGGAATAGCAATCGTAATTTGTTCAACTTGGTGTTTTTTTACTAAGTCAGGGATATCTTCGATTTGTCCCAGAACAGGGATATCATATAGTAACATCTTTTGTTTTGAACTTTCATCATCAACAATGCCTATTACTTTCACATCACTAATATCGCGTTTTAAGCTACGGATAAATACACTTCCACCATTGCCAGCTCCAACAATCAACGTGCGTACTTGTTTTTCTATTGAACGCCCATGTATTTTGCGATAATGGTGTTCGTTATAAATCCGCCACAAGACTCGGCTTCCCGCAATCCCAGAGAGCGAGAATATGTACGTTAATAAAACAAAACGGAAACTCACAACTTGCATCAACGCTACCGAGATTAACGCAGCAAGCAAAAACGCTACCGTGACACAAATCGCAATTGCCATAGCTTCACGAATGCTGGTATAACGGTTAATTTTTGAAAACAACTTGAAATACGCTGCTAAAGTCAAATAAAGAACTAAACTCATTCCAACAGTTAAGAGAAATGAGCGTACTGGTAACCCTATATAGGGATCTAAAAAAATATAAGCGAAAAGACTTGAAACAATAATGGCGACACTGTCGTACCCAACTAGTATAATTTTTTTCGTTTTTCTACTCATTTTCCGTTTCACTCCTCCTTTTAAAATAATCCTAAGAATTTAGAGACCTTAACCTCTTTAGGCGGATTTGTGACAATAATTTCTCCATTGTTTAAGTCTTTTGTGGTTTGTTTAAATTGTTGAACTTTTTTCTTATCAAATTCTTTCTCAAGCTTTTCATACGCTTCTTTCAAATGGAAAGTTCTTGATTGGAGATTATGAGCGTCAGAAGCAATAATATGTACTAAACCGGCAACAATCAACTGTCTGCTAATTTTTTGATTTTTTTTCCCAAAAGTTCCCACATAACTTCCAGCAGTCAATTGAGCCAATGCTCCTTTTTCAATAAGAGCCAGCATCTTATTAGGATCATTTAAAATAGCACGATTGCGTTCAGGATAAACGATGACTGGAGTGATTCCTTTTGTTTGTATATTAAAAAATAAAGAGTCCATAAAAGCGGGGATTGTCGCTGTCGGGAACTCAATCAAGAAATCTTGGTTGAGTTCATCAATAAATTGAATTTTATTTTCTTGGATATCTTCCATCATTTCTTCTATCTTACGAATCTCTTGCCTTGGAAAGATAATTAACGGGATATCACGATCATTTAATTCATTTTGATGATTTTCTACATCTCTTAGTATATCTGTTTTTTCATTATCCCAACGTACATTTTTATAGTGTGGCATTGCTAAGATATGAGTAATACCTTCAGCAACAGCCGCATAAGCCATTGCTAAAGAATAATTCATTGTTTTTACACCATCGTCGATGCCGTGAATATGACAATGCAAATCAATCATCTGATTTACTCCTTCTCTCCATAGTAATAATAATAGTTATCGGCAGACATTTCTACACGATTAAAAATCGCACCAATCACATTGGCATGCACTTTATCTAATAAATCTTTTGATTTTAATACCATATCTTTATTGGTCAAGCCTTTAGGAATAACAAAAATAGTACCATCTACTTTACTAGCCATAACTTGCGCATCTGTTACCGCTACTACTGGAGTCATATCAAAGATAATCAAATCAAAAAGCTGCTCTAGTTCATTCATTAATTTATCCATCCGTTTCGAAGCCAATAGTTCGGATGGATTTGGCGGGATAACTCCGCTCGTGATAATAAATAGTCCTTCAGTAGAAACTCTATGTGCAATGTCGCTTATCTGCACATCTTTTTCTGTCAATAAAGTAGTCAATCCATCATGATTAGGCAAACGGAACGTTTTATGAACAGTTGGTTTGCGCATATCTGCATCGACCAATAACACTTTTTTCCCTTGAGAAGCAAAGGCTACTGCTAAATTAGCAGATATAGTAGATTTACCAGCACCAGGACCAGCAGATGTAACTCCCACTGTTTTTAAATCTTGATCCACCATAGAAAATTGGATATTCGTACGAATCGTTCTGAATTGCTCTGCGATAACAGAACTTGGTCTGGTTAATGTAATCAAACTAGGACGTTCACCATTAACTTCTTTTATTTTCTTTTTAAACATCTCTTTCACCTCTTTATACTCTACTTTGAGCTCTTCTAGAATTTACTTGCTTGGTAGTTTCAACTTTTGACGTTAATTCAGCAGAAGACATTTCAGAAACACTACCTAAACTGGTCCAACCTAAATCGTTGATAATGAATTGTTCATCACGAACAGTCGTGTCCATAAATTCAAGCAAGAAAGCTGTACCAACACCTAACATTAAACCAATTAATAATCCAATCACTAAATTCAGAGGATTATTTGGTGAAATCTGATTGTTATTTGGAATAGCTTCAGAAATAATCGTGACATTATCAACATTCATAATATTGCCAATTTCATTTTGAAAAGTCGTTGCTACTTCATTAGCTATTTCAGCAGCTAAAAATGGATTTTCATCCGTCACAGTTAAAGAGAATACTTGGGAATTATCTTGTGTTCCAATTTCTATTTTTTCTGACAATTGTCCCGTAGTTAGGTCCCCTTTTAACTTATCACTTACCTCATTTAAAATAACCGGTCCTTTAATGATATCTTTATATGTATTGATCATTTGAACGTTTGTATTGATATCATTCAGTTGCATACCTTCAGCTGATTCTGTTGTACGATTGACTAATATTTGAGTAGTTGAATTGTATTTAGGTGTGGCAATAAAAAAAGTAAATACCGCTGCCAAAATTAAGACCACTAATCCTAAACTAACGATCATTGCCATTCTTTTTTTCAGAATACCAAATAACTCCGATAAACTAATCTCTTCTTCCATGATTTCCTCCTACGCTTACTTTATTAATTTCAATATAAATTTTAACACTTTTATAGTATAACATAATACCAGTAATATTCGAATGCTTTTTAATATAATCATTTTTCTATCTAATGATTATATTAAAAAAGCATAATTTGAAATTTCTAACTATGCTTTTTTAGTATTTATTTTCTTCTTAATTTTTATTTTTTAAAATCAAACAATGAGCCACTCTATCTTTTGTTTAATCTTTATGAAATAAGTCTCTTGTATAAACTTTGTCTTTAACATCTACTAATTCTTTTTCTAAACGATTCGACACAATAATATCTGATACTTTTTTAAATTCTTCAAAACTTTGGATTACTTTTGATTTGTAAAATAAATCCTCTTTTAAAACAGGCTCATATACAACAACTTCTATTCCTTTGGCTTTGATGCGTTTCATGATTCCTTGAATAGAAGAAGCCCTAAAATTATCCGAATCCTTTTTCATCGTCAACCGATAAATACCCACAACTTTAGGATTCATCTCGATTATTTGGTTAGCTACGAAATCTTTTCGTGTACGGTTAGCGTCTACGATTGCCCCTATAATATTATTAGGCACCTCTTCATAGTTTGCCAATAGTTGTTTTGTGTCCTTCGGTAAACAATAACCACCATAACCGAATGAAGGATTATTATAATGGGAACCTATCCTAGGATCTAAGCTTACACCATCAATAATGGATTTGGTATCTAATCCTCTTACTTCTGCATAAGTATCTAGTTCATTAAAGTAAGCTACCCGTAAAGCTAGGTACGTATTAGAAAATAGTTTAACCGCTTCAGCTTCAGTAGAATCCATAAATAAAACTGGAATTTCTTCTTTAATAGCTGCTTCAGCTAATAATTCCGCAAAAATCGTTGCTTTTTCTGATTCTTCTCCAACAATAATTCTTGAAGGATAAAGGTTATCATATAAAGCCTTTCCTTCTCTTAAAAATTCTGGAGCAAAAATAATATTTTCTGTACCGTATTTTTCTTTGGTTTCTTTTGTGTACCCTACAGGCACAGTGGATTTTATAATCATCGTTGCAGAGGAATTGTATTCCAGAACATCTTCGATTACACCTTCTACTGTAGATGTATCAAAATAATTTTTTTTGTCATCATAATTTGTCGGAGTGGAAATGATAACATAGTCAGCTTTCTTGTAGGCAACTGCTTTGTCCATTGTTGCTGTTAGGTTTAGTTCTTTTGTGGCTAAATACCCTTCAATCTCTTTATCCGCAATTGGAGATTTTTTTTGATTGATCAAGTTTACTTTTTCTTCAATAATTTCCAACGCTGTTACTTCATTATGTTGAGCTAGTAGAACTGCATTAGACAATCCTACATAACCTGTTCCTACTACTGTTATTTTCAAAATATTTTGCTCCTTATCCATAAGTATATTTAAATGTATTCACTCTATTATCATAATGTAAAAATTAAAAATGCACAACACGATGGTTGTACATTTTTAAGGCCTATACGAAAATTTCATATAATAATACAATTTAAGTTATAACTTTTATTCTTCTCTTAATTCTCTACTCAATTGGATAATATATTCTTTCAAATTATCTTTCACTTCTGGATGTTCTAAACCATATTCAATGCTAGTCGTCATAAAACCAAATTTGTCTCCAACATCATAACGAGTCCCTTTGAATTCATGAGCTAGGACCTTTTGTGTTTTGTTCAACGTTTCAATCGCATCTGTTAGCTGAACTTCATTTCCCGCACCTGGCTCTTGTTTTTCCAAGATTTCAAAAACTTCTGGGTTCAGTAAGTAACGGCCAATAATTGCTAAGTCGCTCGGCGCATCTTCTGGTTTTGGTTTCTCAACAAAATGATCGACTTCATAAAGTCCTTCCTCTATTTTAGTTACTGGATCAATAATGCCGTATTTCGATGTCTCTTCATGAGGTACACGCATCGTTGCTAAAACGGATAAACCAGTTTTTTCATGTTGGTTCATTAGTTGTTTCGTCAGTGGGACGTCAGCTTTCATCATGTCATCGCCCAACAGCACAACAAACGGTTCATTTCCGACAAAGCTTTTTGCATGTAGAACTGCATCGCCTAAACCTTTTGGATACGGCTGACGAACAAAATGCAGCCGTACTTTAGTTGTGTCTTGCACTAATTTCAATAAATCCCATTTTTCTTTCATTTTAAGATTTTCTTCCAATTCAAAATTCGAATCGAAATGATCTTCGATTGCACGTTTCCCTTTACCAGTTACGATCAAAATATCTTCAATACCTGATTCAACAGCTTCTTCAATAATAAATTGAATCGTTGGCTTATCTACGATTGGCAGCATTTCTTTTGCCATCGCTTTAGTTGCTGGTAAAAACCGTGTCCCAAATCCTGCTGCGGGAATAACCGCTTTTCTAACTTTTTGCATTTTCTTTTCCTCCATTACATTATGTAAGAAAGGCTCACCTAACTTAGGATCAATGCCTCTCTTTATCTACTAGTCTTTTTTTATACTTTATACATATCCATTTGGATTGTTTTCTTGCCACCTCCAAGAATCTCGGCACATTTCTTCTAGATCATAAGAAGATTTCCAACCTAATTCAACAGCTGCTTTTGTAGCATCTGAATAACAAGTCCCAATGTCTCCTGGTCTTCTGTCTACTAAAGCATAAGGAACTTTTTGTCCCGTCGCTTTTTCGAAATTGGTCACAACGTCCAAAACACTGTAACCTTGTCCTGTTCCTAAATTATAGGCTTCGATTTGCTCAGTAGCTAGTACTTTTTCGACCGCTTTCAAATGACCTTTTGCTAAATCAACGACATGAATGTAATCACGTACTCCGGTTCCATCAGGCGTATCATAATCGCTGCCAAAAACGCTTAGCTGATCACGTTTCCCCACGGCTACTTGTGTGATGTATGGCATCAAGTTATTTGGGATGCCATTTGGATCTTCACCGATTCGGCCACTTTCGTGTGCTCCAATTGGATTGAAGTAACGCAATAGCGCGATGCTCCAAGAAGGATCTGCTTTGTAAATGTCTTGCAAGATTTGTTCGATCATCATCTTCGTTGTGCCATATGGATTTGTGGTGCTCAATGGCAAATCTTCTGTTAAGGGAGAAACATTGTTCATGCCATAAACGGTTGCCGAAGAACTGAACACCATTTTTTTCACATTGTATTTTCCCATTAATTCAGCCAAAACAAATGTGCCGGTTAAATTATTGTGGTAATACTTCAACGGTTCAGCGACAGATTCTCCAACCGCTTTATAGCCTGCAAAATGGATCACCGCATCTAATTCATGAGCTTGAAATACTTCTTCCAATGCTGCTTTATCTAAAATATTTACTTCATGAAAGCTGAACTCTTTTCCAGTAATTTTTTTGATTCGTTTCAATACTTCTGGTTTGCTGTTTGAATAATCATCAACAATTACCACTTCATATCCTGCATTTAGTAATTCAACAGTTGTGTGGCTGCCGATATATCCAGCACCACCTGTAACTAAAATAGCCATTTGAACGCTCCTTTGATTTCCATTTAACTATCATTGATTTAACGTACTTTCTAATCATAATATACAATGCCTAAAATGACAATCTTAACCCTCACTATCAGGGTTTAAAAAGATCTAAATCGGAGTTGCAATTTTCGCCTATCAAAATACGTTTTCAACAAAAAGTTGAAACACTATAAATGTACTTTGCGATGTTTTATTCAGTTTACTTTAGTTAAAATGGCTTTCTTAAAAGTTTGGTATTTCTTGCTAGTTCTTCAAAAATATTTGTCGATAAAAAACTTCAACTATAATTTAATCGAGGTTCACCTTTTCCCTATATCAACCAATATTAAAACGAGAAACACTACTCTTTTCAATATTAATCGACTTATTGTCAACTTTTTCTTTATTACCGACGCTTTTTAAAGCT
Organism: Carnobacterium sp. CS13; assembly: GCF_016653495.1. NCBI lineage: Bacteria > Bacillati > Bacillota > Bacilli > Lactobacillales > Carnobacteriaceae > Carnobacterium > Carnobacterium sp. CS13. Next base: position 1,680,714 of record NZ_CP067364.1, read on the forward strand.
TTTTAGACTTACCTAGTTTATATCAGTAAACTTGCCCAACAAACCGAATATAGCCAGCAAAGTAATTAAAACAAACAAAATGTTTCTTTTTTTTCTTTTTAGGACTTTAATGTGTCCACTTTCTTATGTTTGTAAATGAATTGTAATTAGTGATTCCTCCACAGGTCTATTCTTTATATATTTTTATTACTTTTGCGTGTACTAACTGTTTTTTAAAATTAGCTTTTTCTAAAAAAACAACCATCATTCACAGATTTATTTCTTTATAATGGTATTTTTTATATTTTTCGTTTGTCAAATTAAATTAGACAGTTCCCACTCATTAATGTAATTCAAAAACATTTCTAGCGGCATCTGATACTGTAAAGATTTTCTTAGAATGTTGTTTCTTATCGAAGCTACTCTAGAAACAAAGGATTTATCCACTTAGTTAAAATCCATTTCTTTTGGCAAACCGTCTTTTCGAAGTAGTTCATTGGAATGATCGTTTAAAGCTCGTTGGGATAGCGTTCCTGGATCAGCGAAGTAAATAGCCATATTATTTTGATTACTGATGGTTTTCCAATTGGAAAATTCTTTTCCACAATCAAAAGTGATTGATTTGAAGAGAGTTTTTGGAATAAAGCGGAGCCATTTGTTTACAGCCACTTCAATATCTTGTGCTTTTCGACCGTTGGTCTTCAAGGTAATAATGACTTTTGACAGTCGTTCAACCAGTGTAATTACTGCACTTTTATGATGAACTCCAACAATTGTGTCACCCTCTAGGTGACCAAACTCTTCTTTAAAATGAGGATAATCGTTTAGTCTTTCGGATATGTTCCTTTTGAAAGCCTGTTTCCCACGTTTTTCTTTATGACCATTGGGCTTACGTTTTCCTTTCATTGGAAGGGTTGCTTAATCAAAAACCCCTTTCCTGAACTGTCGATATAACGTTCGTACGGAACAAGCAATGGGTCTTTCAGCACGATCAATGATCACATCTGGTGTCTATCCTTGAGAGACTTTCATTTGAATGTATTCTTGTTGGTCATGCGGTAAAGAAATAGAATGCCTACCACAACGCTTCTTATTTTCTTTGTACTGTTTAAAGTAATAAAGAGCCGTGTAGCCTTTTCTTAGGAAAGTAACGACGTTATGAATCGTCTGACGTGAGCGGCCAACGTAGGTGGCAATTTTTAAAACGGAAACGTTTTGGTGGAAATAAGCTTCTATCATTACAAGTTCTTCAGTGGTAAGATGGGTGTAGGTCATTCGTGATCACTCCTATGTTTTCTTTGGTCGGAAATACATTTTGAGTGTACCACGAATGGCTTTTTTAGTTGTCTAGCTTAATTTTACAATCGGCAATTTTAAAACCTATTATATTTTACACTTAACTATTTTTTTTGTTTTTTATTTTACTTAAAATAAGCATCATTACAGTTTCTTTGCTTAATAAAAGAACAAGGAAATAAAAACCTGATCCTAATATAGCACCCACTACCAACGATACAAATGAATTTTCAATACTATTTCTTATAACTAAAACCAATCCGCCCATTAATAACGCAGAAATTAGATATAATCTCGTAGACCTATCCCAAAAGTTAACAGTATTATATTCTAATTTATATTTAACTATATAATATCTAGATGTAACTGAAATTAATTCAGCAATTACTACAGTAAATCCTGCTCCAAGATAACCAAGTGTAGGAATTAATGTGAAATTAAGAATTAAACTGACTATACTGGAAAATAAAGCAGCATATAAACCAAATTTTTCGTTACCTGTTGGGATTAAAATTTGATTTTGTAAATAGCCAGCTAATGGAGAAAAAATAATAATCAAAGAAATAATTTGTAGTAAGACTGAAGCTTCGATAAATTCCTCGCCCCCTAACAAAAACATTAGATTAGGCGCTAATACCACTATTCCTACCGTTATTGGTATAGTAATCCACAAGATAAACTTAGGTATTATTTTCAACAAATCATTAAATTTTTCTTTATTAGTATCAATATAATACGAAGCTCGTGGCAAAGTTACGTTCGATATTGCAGTGGATATAGAAATAGCTAACCCTGTAATAGCCTTACTTCTATTCATATACGCGACAGATTTAGTATTTACAAAAAAGCCTAAAAGCGTTTGATCCAAGTTTGTATAAATACTTATAATTAAAGTATTTATAAAAAAAATATTTAATGACTTAATATGTTTAAATGGATTAATCCCTTTAAAACTAAACCGAGCAAATTTTTTACTGTATACAAAGTTTAAAATACTACTTAAGCTAATTGCTAGAACGCTTACCAGGCCATAGATAACATAATGGTTTTCTTCATGGACAAATAAAAAAATAGATACTAATGAAATTAACTTAAATATGGCACTTCTTATTGTTATGTACTTATATTCTTCAATCCCTTGATAAAACCAGTCAATTGCAAACATATTTAAAATAATACTAAGAGACATAATCAAATATAAGGGCAGCTCTTTAGAAAATTGATTAATATTTATTACTAAAACAAAATATATTATTGTAACAATTAATGAAAGCACTCCATTTATTACAACAATTTCGGAAAATAATTTACTCAATTTTTCTTTATTATCACGTTGCTTCGCAACTTCCCTAACACCATAAGTAGCTGTTCCGAATGTAGCAAATAATAAAAACCAACTCACTATTGAAGTTGCAAAATTAACCTTACCTAAATTTGATGCACCTAATGTTCTTGATATATAAGGTGACACTATCAGAGGAAATAATAAATTTAACCCTGTATATAAAAAATTATACAACGCATTCTTAATTAAAGACTTTTGCTTCATTTTTACACACCTTTGCTATACTTTATAATAGTTGAATAGGTTTCACCTAACTAAATAAACATTATAAATCCTCTAATATTAATAGAAAACTAAAAAAAGGAACTTTTGTATAATATACCTTAATACTTTCGACATTTGAAAAACAGATTAATTAGGACACTAATTTAAGTCCACTTTAAATACTATAAATAGTCTGCGATTTTGAGTTAAAAAAGCTAATATTGACGTTTAGACAGAAGTCATAGCATAAAAATAATATTCGTATAGACCCGCTGATGATAATATTCCAAAACTTGTCTGTCCAATGACTATCGCTACTAATGTTTAAAATAGAAACAAAAAAGTCTTTTATACAAAAAATACCATTAAACAAATCAAAAACATTTAAATTGAGTATTTAATCAATTCGTATAGACTATATAAATGAATTTAGTGATTATTAGTTAATAACTTTTCAAGTGTTTTTACTATCCCAAAAAAATCCTTAAGTAATACAAAACCTCAATATGTTAACATCCCCAGCAATTATATTAATTAAACTTTGTTGAAAATTAGCGTTATAAAAACTTAGTTATCTTACAAACTGAATCATTTAAATCCAAACGAATATAAGTTAATGTTATCTTGGTGGATCTTATAAAAAACTCTAATAAAGTATTACCTATACTCCTCTCCCCATAATTAAAACAGCCATTTGAACATTCCTATATTCTTCATTTAACTATCGGTCCAATTTGCTCCCTAATCATAATATACAATAGTTAAAATAACAATCTTAATTGTCATTATTAAGGTTTGAAGAAATTCAAATCGGAGCTGTAATTTTCGCCTGTCAGAACATCATACATGATCGTATCGTAGTCTTTCAACAGTTCCAGTGTCTCTGGCGACAACTCTTCACGGTTCATTTTCATTTCACTATCAGTGGTCTCAACGTACATGCCTTTTTCAAATGCCGGCAGAACATCTTCGAGTTCACTTAACAAAGCATAATAAGGAGAAAGCGACACATTCACTATTTCTAAAAGGTGATTCGCAAAGTAAATCGGACTGATGACGCCTAAATCCGTATCATCTTCTGAAAAATTTGTATAAATCAACAACGGCGTTTGGTGCATGGTCAAGTCATTATTTTGTTGATAAATTTCATCGCTGTAAAATCCAGGCAAATGGTCGCCCCAAAAGAAAACAATGGTCTTTTCAGGATATTCCACTAATTGATCGATCAGCATCTCTAAAGCGTCATCGCTATACGCTAAATCCTGATAGTAATTTTCAATCGCTTCAACACTATAATCAGTCCCTCCAGCCACAAAATCGGTTTCTGGATACTTGCCAGGATAAGGCGCATGATTTTGCATCGTCACCAAATGAATAAAGTCTTTCTCTTTCGTGTGGTTTAAGCGATCTAGTACTTCTTGATAAGCTGATTCGTCTGAAATAAAAGTATTTTGGTCTTTTGTTGAGGTGTGGCTCATTGTGGCATCGTACAGAAACGTTTTGAAGCCCATTTCTCGGTACACATCCGTTCTTTTGTACATATAGGTATCATAGGGATGAATTGCTGTCGTTTGGTGTCCTGAATCTTTTAAGTAAGAAACCAAAGAAGGCATTTGGTGAATTTGTTTGGTGAGTTGAGTATATGGGGTGGTAATACTAGGCAACATGGGTTCCATTGAAAAGCCGGTCAGCGCTTCGAATTCAATATTCGCAGTTCCTCCGCCATAGCCTTGAGACAAGACTTCGCCGCTTCTGTTTTGTTTTAATAGCTCATGCGTTTTTGGTATCGGATCTCGTGATTGAGACATCCCGTTGATTTTCGATGGATCGGTAAAGGTTTCATTCATCACATAAATGATATTGATATCTTCCAATGTTTGGTCTCGCTTTAGATTTGTTGCTGCCGCACTCTTTTTGTATTTTGAAACGATTTCATTAATGGATTCTTTTGAATAGTTGGAAGGCTCTTCCATCCCAGGGGAATCTAGGTTAAAGAGGAAACCGGCAACGAAGCCGTTATCAAGGTAGTTTTGCTGCTGGCTCCAACCAACCCAGATAGCACTGCGGTTAAAAGCTGCTTGAACAATATTTTTTGGTTGGTTAAAGTTAGCAATGTAGCCAATCAATAAAGAACTTGCTATGAATACCAAAGCTCGTGTTAAGTAAAGGGATTTCTTACTCTTTTTCAGTTCAGAAGATGTGTTTTGTGTTTTTAGTTTTTTAAACCGTGAATAACCAAACAACAAGCCAGTCCCTAACAATAGCACGATTAGCAACAACACACTGATCAAGATTTTTTTATCGATTATTTTCACTAAAAACGGTAATTCTTTGATCATCAGTAAATCATTGGGGTACAATGGCTCACCACGAAAAAGATCTTTCTGTTGATTAGCAATACCCGCAACCCAAGAAACAATCAGTACTAGTGTTGAACCAATCCACTTATTCCCTATTAAAGCGGTTACCCAAATATACAAAATAAAAACGATACTGATTTGCAATAAAACTAGGACGAACGAAACTTCACTAAAATAAGTTTTCATAATTACTGTGTTAAACTGAGCCTGATAAAATTGCAACAGCCCGATACTTATTGCTCCTGTTATCATGCCTAACAGAATTGTCATTCCTGCTTGTTGCATTTGCCGTTTTTTTTGTTCTTCCTTTAGACCATGATTGTCTAACGCTTCTGTATCTTTTGTTGTCATTCTAATCCCTCGTTTCTTCTTAAAATACTGAACATACTAAAAATGGGTTGTTATTCAAAAAAGGAAAACACGAAATAAAGTGGTTTAGAAAATAGTGCTGAGGAGGTGTTGCTGATTGATTATAAATGGATTGAATCGAACTTGAAGAAGGTGGTGTTTAAAAAGAGGTCAAATTATAGATAAAATTATTGTAATGAAGTGGGTAAAAGTATATCAGTTGTTTTTCTATATTGTAAATCTATTGTACCAGTACTTTTCCATTTTGCAATTTAAATAGTATCTTTTTAATAAAAAAAGCGAAACACCGTAAAAAAATCTTTACAGTGTTTCGTATTTGTTATTCTAATTCAAGTTGTTGTTTTAAAAGAGTGGAAACTCTAGCTAATTCTGCAGGGTCAATTTGTTGGTAAGAGACGCCATTCATCATAACTCCCGTTCCTTCTAATTGAATTTGTTCAATATTACCAGCTGCTGAACGGTATTTACTGAAGATATCCATCATATCCGCAAATGCTAAGTTGGTTTTCATGTTATTCTCCATTGTTCCGAGCACACTTTGGTAATTGGTAATGGTTGAGAATGTTGCTACTTTTTTGACGATGGCTTCAAGAACTTGGCGCTGTCTTCCTTGACGACCATAGTCTCCATTCGGGTCTTCGTAACGCATTCTTGAGTAAGCTAATGCTGCTGCCCCATCAAGTGTTTCAGTCTGTCCTTCTGTGAAGGTGTAACCCTCAGTGGTAAATGATAACGGGCTGGTCACTTGAATGCCGCCGACTGCATCTACGATATCTTGAATCCCTTGCATGTTCACTTCTACATAATAATCGATTGGAATATCCAATAATTTTTGAACGGTGTTCATCGACATGCTGGTTCCACCAAATGCATATGCATGGTTAATTTTGTCCATCGTTCCTTTGCCGACGATTTCGGTATACGTGTCACGCGGGATGCTGACGATTTTTGATTCGTTCGTTTTAGGGTTGACCGTCATAACCATGATGGTATCTGATCGGCCTTGTTCAGTTCGGCCTAGATCACCTGTATCAACACCGAGCATCAAGATTGAAAAAGCTTCGCTCTTATCGATATTGACTGGCTTCTTTCTGACTTCTTCTGTTTCAACACCTTTATAAATTTTTTCAGTCGTACCTGTTACATCACTGTAAACTTTCCAAATAAACAATCCGAATATGGCAATTAAAACCAATAAAATCAATAAGACGATTTTTGGCCCTCTTTTTCTTTTTTTAGGTTGTTTGTGGGAACTGCTTCGCATTTCTGAACGTGATTTCGCCATTTCTTTACCCTCTTTCAACTCTTCTATGTATATCTAACGTTTTTTTACATTGCCCTTTTATTGTATCAGTAGTTTTTGTTTTTGCAATTTAATTTTTACTTAAATTTTAAAAGAAACTAAACCCTTTTCAATTTCTTGTTACATTTTTTCCACATGTCTTGTTTTTGAATCATATTTTTCGTAAACCGCTACAGTTTCTTGATAAAATTTTTCTTGAGAAAATTGATTTGAAGCTAACTCAAACAAGTTTTCCCCTTTTTCTTTCAAGGTATTCGTTTGCCAATCAGCATAAGCTTCTTTTAATGCTTGCGAAAAGGCTGCTTTATCGCCCACAGGTACTAACCAACCATAAGACTTATCCGGAACTAATAAAGCTACTTCCCCCACATCGGTACTGATAAAAGGAACGTGCTGATTAGCGGATTCTAACAACGCTAAAGGAAATCCTTCACTGTAAGAAGCTAAAACAGAAAGATCGGTTTGCTGCAAAATTTGTTCAATGGCAAGTTTATCTAAAAAGCCATGAAACTGAATGTTGTTTGCCAACTTCAACTCTTGTGCTTTTTGTTCCAGTGTTTCTCTTAACTCTCCATCTCCTATGACATTTAAATGAAAATCGTTTAAGGCACTAGCTTGCAGGCTTTCAAATAACAATTCATGACCCTTGATAGGGGTCAATCGGGCAATGTAACTGATTGTAAATACTGAATGGACTTTTACAGAGGGTTTTTGGCCGTCAAAAAGCAAACCGTTGTAAACAACAGAAATCTTTGTTTCTGGAATGCCCATATCGATGAGAACTTTTTTAAACTCCTCCGTTACAGTGATCAAACCATCGGCTTTTTTTAAGCTTCTTACATTCAAAAAAGAGAAAGCTTTCCCTTTTGGTCCTTTTCCCACAAAGTCGAGCTGAGGGTTACTGTGAATGGTGGTTAACCATGTTGCGTTTAGGCGTTTTTTAATAAGACTTAAGATTAAATTCGCTCTTGCTCCATGAGTATGTACAATATCGTATTGCCCTTCATTGATGAGCGTGACCATTTTTTTTAGAATAGACAAATCATAGCGGGAAGTTTGGCTGATAGATTGCACAGTGATTCCTAAAGCTCTCGCTTCCCGTGCTACTATTCCCTCTTCCAATACCAGCAGCTCTGCTGTATGAGCATTAAACTGCGATAAAAGAGATAAAATATGCGTCTTTGCTCCGCCTTCTTCTAATCCTGCATTTACATGTAAAACTTTCATCCGTTGGTCCCTCATTTTAACTAACATTTTTCTTTTCTTTTTTAACAGCAACCAAAAATTTCGGCAAAACCAGCATCCGTTTAAATCGAGAAGGTTGCTTTATCAATCGGTAGAACCATTCAAGGTTCATTTTGATAAAGATAGCCGGTGCTCTCTTAACGGTTCCTGTATAGGCATCAAAAGCACCTCCTACACCCATGGCTAACCCTTTATCTGCTCGCTCCAAATACCGTAGGATCCATTTTTCTTGTCTTGAAAAACCTAAGCCTACAAACAAGAGATCCGGTTCCGCTGCTAACACTTCACTTAAGATACTTTCATCAGCTAAATCAAAATAGCCGTTGTGGTAACCTACTATATTGATTTGCGGATAGTCTTTCTTTAATTTTTTGACTGCCTTTTCAATGGTTGTCTGCTTAGCACCTAATAAGTAAACACTTTTCTGATCTAAATCAGCTTCTTTTAAGAGTTCCAGCATCAAATCATATCCAGCTACTCGTTCAACAATGGGCGTGCCAAGCATCCTGGCTCCTTTAACGATTCCAATGCCGTCTGCTGTAATATAATCCGCTTGTTTCAAAATAGCCATATAGTGTTTATCAGCATTCGCATGCATGACGATTTCCGGGTTGGCCGTCACTACGAACGTTTTTTCTTTTTTGTTTACTCGATCTATTAATGCAGACAACATTTCTTTTTTGGTTAAATTATCAAACCTTACATTCAAAACATTTATTTTCTTATTTGTCATTTTATAAACACCTATTTTTTAATTATTAGTAACACTTCTATTGTAATGGAAATACCGTTCATTTACATTAAAAAAATAGATTTAAGCAATACTATTTAAATTCAAAACTATATTTAACCATAGAAAAAACCCCCAAAAACCAGATTTTTCAGGTCTGATCTTTGGGGATCGGCTCATTCTTCTAACGATTTTTTATTTATTTAAAATAGTCCGCTATTCCCTGTACTATTCCATTTGCTAATTTTTCTTGGTAATTATTTGTAACTAATTTAGATCTTTCAGAAGCATTATCTATAAAACCCAGCTCTAACAAAACAGCAGGCATGTTAGTTTCTCTAATTACATGGAAGTCTGCTTTCTTAGCTCCTCTGTTATACGCCCCTGAATAACTAATCATTTGTTGCTGAGAACTTTTTGCCAGCTTCTCACTACTCGTTAAACGACTAATATTTTTTGACATGGGATTTGTTGAATTTCCTAGAGAGTTATATGAATAAGATTCAATTCCATATGCATTTTGATTAAACGAATTATGATGAATACTTACAAAAATATCAGCTTTAGAATTATTTGCTTTCCTAGCAATTTCTGACAACTCTAAAAAGACATCTGTTGTTCTCGACATTACAACGTTATACCCTTTTTGCTCAAGTTTATCTCTTACTTTTAAAGCAACTTTTAAATTTAAATCTTTTTCCTTTGCTCCGCCCGACTGAGCTCCTGGATCTTTTCCTCCATGACCAGCATCAACATAAACAGTTTTTTTGAAGGGATTAATTTCTTTTAGTCCAGCTTTATCGATCCAGCCTAGTTCTATTCCATTTAAGCTGATCAAGACATATGTTGAACGTCGAGTTTTCGCTTCTTCTTTTACTAATACTTCCATCCCAAGATATTTTGATGAAGAACCCTCAGTTACATATCCCTCTGTTCCATAGGGTTTTGAATTAATTGTATCAGTAGAACGAACAATCGTAGCTTTATAATCTGCTACATTAGTAGTAGAAAGAACTTTTTCAATATCCAATCCATTTTTATCGATCCAGCCTAATTCTGTTCCATTTAAGCTGATCAATACATACGTTGATCGAGTAGTGACTGTTTCTTTCGTTACTTTGACTTCTTTGCCATAATATTGTGAAGATTGAGCTTTCGTTTGATAGCCTAGTGTACCATAAGGTTTTGTGTTGATAGTATCTGTTTTGCGGCTTATTTTAGCGGAATAATTAATTGTTTTTTCAGACAAAACCGCTTCATCATCTGACAATCCATTTGTGTCTATCCAACCTAATTCTTTTCCATCTAACGTAGTTATTAGTGCCCAATTCGAACGTCGTGAAGCAGCTTCTTTAATGATTTTTACTTTTTGTCCATAATATTTTGAAGAATACGCATTCGTTACATACCCTTCGGTTCCATATGGTTTTGTATTGATCGTATCTGTTTTACTGCTAATGGTTTTAGTATACGATACATTTTTAGTAGAAGTTACCTTTTCAATATCCAATCCACCTTTATCGATCCAGCCTAGTTCGGTTCCATTTAAGCTGATCAAAACATACGTTGATCGAGTAGTCACTGCTTCTTTCGTTACTTTGACTTCTTTGCCATAATATTTTGAAGATTGAGCTTTTGTTTGATAACCTTTTGTACCATAAGGTTTTGTATTGATGGTGTCCGTTTTACGGCTTATTTTAGCGGAATAATTAATTGCTTTTTCAGACATAATCATTTCATCATCTGACAATCCATTTGCGTCTATCCAACCTAATTCTTTTCCATCTAACGTAGTTATTAGTGCCCAATTTGAACGACGTGAAGCAGCCTCTTTAATGACCTTTACTTTTTGTCCATAATATTTTGAAGAATACGCATTCGTTACGTACCCTTCGGTTCCATATGGTTTGGTATTGATCGTATCTGTTTTACTGCTAATGGTTTTAGTATACGATACATTTTTAGTAGAAGTTACCTTTTCAATATCCAATCCACCTTTATCGATCCAGCCTAGTTCGGTTCCATTTAAGCTGATCAAAACATACGTTGATCGAGTAGTCACTGCTTCTTTCGTTACTTTGACTTCTTTGCCATAATATTTTGAAGATTGAGCTTTTGTTTGATAACCTTTTGTACCATAAGGTTTTGTATTGATGGTGTCCGTTTTACGGCTTATTTTAGCGGAATAATTAATTGCTTTTTCAGACATAATCATTTCATCATCTGACAATCCATTTGCGTCTATCCAACCTAATTCTTTTCCATCTAACGTAGTTATTAGTGCCCAATTTGAACGACGTGAAGCAGCCTCTTTAATGACCTTTACTTTTTGTCCATAATATTTTGAAGAATACGCATTCGTTACGTACCCTTCGGTTCCATATGGTTTGGTATTGATCGTATCTGTTTTACTGCTAATGGTTTTAGTATACGATACATTTTTAGTAGAAGTCACCTTTTCAATATCTAATCCACCTTTATCGATCCAGCCTAATTCGGTTCCATTTAAGCTGATCAATACATACGTTGATCGAGTAGTGACTGCTTCTTTCGTTACTTTGACTTCTTTGCCATAATATTTTGAAGATTGAGCTTTTGTTTGATAGCCTTTTGTACCATAAGGTTTTGTATTGATGGTGTCCGTTTTGCGGCTTATTTTAGCTGAATAATTAATTGTTTTTTCAGACAAAATCATTTCAAAAGTAGTTATTCCATTTTTGTCTATCCACCCCATTACCTTACCATCTAAAGTAATTTTTACCCAAATTGTACCACTTTTGGTCATTGCTTCTTCAGTTACGGTTACTTTTCTATTGAAGTATCCTGAAGCATCTGCATTTACCTTAGAATCTGACGTACCTTTAGGCTTAGAATAAATCCCATCAGTATCGCCAGTTATATAGGCGGTGTAGTCTTTTACATCAGTCGTTGATGTAATTTCATCATATGAAATATCTTTTATATCGTCTGGTAAGTTTGACTCATCTTTATTATCAGTACTTTTGTTATCGAATTGGGTTAAATTGTATGTTTCTATAATATTATTTAACTTTGTTCCATAAGTTGGATCTGTAGCATATTTACCTGTAAGTGCACTAGTAGCATTTTTAAAAGAACTAGCATTTTCTTTCCATGCACCTGAATAGTATTTGGGATCCCAAGAACCTTTACTACTATTCCAATCTGGGCCTTTACGCAATTTCTTAGCATAGTCTATAAAAGTATCCTTATAAGAAGGATATGTTTTAAAATTCGATTTTTCAATTGTCCAACCTTTTTCTGTACTATATTCTTTAGAATATTTTGCAAAATAAGAATCTCCTGAGCCCGCTTTTATTCCAAATAAATTATAATTCGGTGCATAAGCAAGGATACTTGTTCCCCAAGCACTTTCTAAGGCGGCTTGAGCAATCATCACGGAAGCATACAGATCATATTCATTTGCTACTGATACTGCTTGTGAAGAAATAGCATTAATAAAAGCATCCGTTTTAGGAATAGCTCTAGATTTCATACTAAAAGTGCTGGTTGAATTTTTTTCTTGTTCCATCATTTCAATAGCTTTTTCTCTAGTTTCTTCTATTGAAAAATATTCTTCATCCGCTTCATCATTTAAATCCTCTTCACTCTCTAAAGAAGAGTCATCATTAGATTCATTTTCTTCAACTATATTATCATCATTTTTTGTTTCTTCAACATTATTGCTGTTTTCTTCTATGTAATCTTCTTCAACTACAGTTTCTGTATCTAGATCTTCTGTACTTTCTACTTGTTCTTTATTTGACAGTTCAGAATCTTCCTGTAACTCAACTTCACTTAACTCATTACTTTCTACATCCTCAGTTATCACACTATTGCTTTCTACTGCTGATACTCCAGTAGATAACACTATAGGACTCAACACAGTAACAATCATTGCTAAAGTAATAACCTTATGCATTGACTTTTTCAACACTTCCAAAAAATCCCTCCTTTAATATTAACATGCTATATGAATATACCTTTTATTTCTCGCCAAATCTAGCCGTTTACGTTTTTTTCATGAATAACATTTGCGTTATATGAACATAGTATGAACTTTTAAGTTGTTTTTCCTTTTGGTAAATAAAATTCCAGAACAAAATAACTTAGTACATCATAATGACAAATAACCCCTGCTATAATAAGTAGGGGTTATTTGTCATTATGATACACCCTTTTTAAAAGGCTTATTTTTTTTATCTCAAGTAGTTGCGGTTTTAAAAACTATTCTGCAGAAAAAATCGTCATTTTAGGTATGTGGCTATAAATATCTTGTATACCCTCTTCTTCTAAAAGTTTCACATAAATGTATTCCATCCATTTAAAATCTTCTTCCGAATCTATATCCAAGACCATATAATCTTGCATTTGGATAACGCCGCAATTTCCATTAAAAATATATTCATTTTCTTGCAGGAATTTTGGATCATATAGATACATAGAAGCGTTCATATCATAAATGGCCGGTGCTTGTTGCCGTGATGTAAACGTTGAAGCATTGACCAGTGAAACAGAGTTCCCCTCTTCTTTCACCATATTGAAGAAAGGATTGCGTCTCGATTCTACCACTGAAAAAACAACGTCTAATTCTGGGTGCTCTTTTTTCTTTTCAATCAATTTAAAGATATCTTGAACCGTTCTAAGAGGTGATGTTAAATCTAAGTCGATCACATAATCGTATTCTTTTTGACGAATTTTCTTTGCTTGTAAATAGGTGTCTCGAATTACCGCCATTTTACTGGCGGTATCTGTTGCGTGTTCTTTTTTTCGATCAATTAATAAAACATCTGGGTAATCTTCAATTGTTTTTTGCAGTTCTTTGCTGTCGGTATTCAAAGCAACATCTATTTGGTGGCTAGATTGTTCTTTGAACAAATCCATAGCTGCTAAGGTGTAAGCAATTAAAGGATAGCCATGAAAAGTCTTCAAGTTTTTAGCTGCTAAGCCTTTTGATCCGGCCCTTCCACAGATGGTAAATAAGATAGTCATTTATTTTGTCTCCTTGGCAATTTTTAATACTCTATTTGCATGATCAATATTGTTGTTATTTTCTTTATTCGTTAGTACTTGTTCAATGAAATAAGTTAATTCTGCTAGATACATTTGATTCGGCTCTTCTGAAATTTCTTTGATCATGCCTAATTTGTTAGACGTTAATGTGTTTTTCAAAAAGTCACACGTAATTAGATCATTTTCTGTAATGATTTCAATTTTTCGCTGCGGAACTTGTCCATAGTAATCCAAATGTACTTCAATGAATTTATCGGCATACTCCAATAAATAAAGTGCCGTATCGTTTGACTGGATGTCTAATTGCGATTTTTTTCCATACATAGCTTTCGATTCAATTGGGAAATCAAATAAATCAACAACGTAATCTAGTTCATGAATACAATCCAATTCGATCCCTCCACCCAAATTCGGGTCAGCAGAATAGCTTTTTGTATAATCATCTTGACGCCAATCCGGGAGATAAGTCGAACAAATAACACGACCATTGTATACCGTTTCGTTAACCAGCAGCTTTTTCAACTCTAACATAATTCCTTTATACCGCAAAGGCGCAGCAATATAATAAGCTTCTTTGTTTTCAATAAAAGCATTAATATCATAAGCTTTTTCGAAAATAGGTTTCTCCACAAAGAAATACTTTGCTTTATTTTTAATCATATGGAGAGTCTCTAAATGAAGAGCCGTTGGATTCGTGATAAAGGCAACATCGTAATCATCTGCAATCGCACTTGTTTCATAAATCATCTGAATATCTGAGGGTGTTTCGTGTTCTGCTTTTCTTGATCGATAAGCAGATACCTCTAGTGGAATACCTTTTTCTTTACAGATTAATTGCAAATTCCGATAATGCTTTTGACCAATAGAACCCAGCCCAAAGAAAATCACTTTCATGATAAATCCCCCTCAAACTGATTGATCAGTTCAATGATAGCTTGATCTTTCTTAAACGAATACATGGTTGTCGTGATTTCACCTTTTAAAAGTGCGACATATTCTTTTATTTCTTCCAGATAAGCATCTTCAATAATGGTTTTGGAATAACTTTGATTGTCCATATAACCAGTATACAAATCTTTTTTAACCATCTCTTTAGCTGCTTCATCCCATTGATACAAACCATCTGGCGAACCGTCCCACGAAATTTGTGTTTGTTCTCCAATGATATCTAAATCCCGTTTTGCAACACGAGACAAAATATTCACATTTAATGTGCCAACTATGCCTGAAGTGTGTTTGACTACTAAGGCATAGTTATCTGGATAATCTATTTCCAAGGAACTGATTTTTTGTTTTTGAAGCTCAAAAGATTCAATCTCTCCAAAAACTTTTGAGATCCACGGAAGCTCAATGGCAAAAATTTCACGGCAGCCATTTGTTTGTTTATTGGCTACAAAAAAGTCTTTATAAGACTCCCAAGGATGCCAATCAGGCAAGTATTGTCCTACATGATAACGATACGTTACTTTTGGATCTTGCTTGACTGCTTTTTCAAATAATTTTATTTCACGGCGATGTAGAAAAGTAGACGAAAGGTACAAATGCAAATTCTTTTCTTCCGCTAATTGCATCGCTTCTTCATAATAATGATTTAACAGATTAATTTCCGTAAAAACATGCAAGTTCTTGTTTAAGGCCTCTAAAATAATGCTTTCATGACTGATTGGAGAAGTACAGATACAAACAGCTTCTATTTGTACTTCTCTAACTGCTTCTTGTAAACTTTCATAAGTTTGAATCTTAAAAAGGCCGCTCACTTCTTCTTGCCGGTCTTTGCGAGAATCTACTCCGACTAAGGTTATTTCAGGAAAAAATTCCGTCAGCAAACGAAGTCGTCGTTTACCCATTGAACCTAAACCAATGACACCTATTTTCATACTGCAGCCTCCTCTTCTTAAAATAATTTATTTTCTTTTTCTAATTTTTTGTACGATAAAGTACAATACAGCCAGCAAAAAGGCTACCATCAGATAACGCAATATTATATAGTCTGTTAAGAAAAACATTACGAACGATAATGCTACTACAACGGTTGTTACAGTAACAATCATTTTAGTATCAAATAGTTGTTTTCCTATTAATTTTTTCGCTAAGAAATAATGAAAAATAAACAGGAAAAAATACGCAACGACTGTTGTATAACCAGCAGCAATATAACCATAGATTGGAATAAAAATAATGTTTAGCACAATATTTATTACAGCACTGGCGATTGTCCCCATAGCAATGTAAGTTGTCTTTTTCTCAAAAAACTCAACGTTTACAGGTAGGCTATACAAGAACTGAAAATAATACCCTAAAAGAACCGGAATAATCAGTGGAATACCGACTAGATATTCAGCAGGAGCCATTATTTTAGCTATATCGATCAATAACAACATACTAACTAACGTAACTGCTCCAAATAATATCATATAATAATTCGATGTTTTTTTGATTTTTGCGTAATCTTTTTTCTCCATCTCGCCATAAAACCATGGGACCCAAGCATTGTTGGTTGACGCCCAAACAACACTCAAGACTACACCTAAGTTATAAATATAGGAATAAATCCCTGCATCAAACGACCCAGAGTAAGTGTTAACCATAATACGGTCGAACTGACTTAGAAGGACATTGGATAGAGAATGCGGTATAAGCGGTAAAGCAATTTTCAACGAAAATTTCCAGTACTCCATATTAATCAGTTTTTTTCCTTTGAACATTATTGCGAAGTAAATGAGCAAACCTATTAAAACGAATGCTCCAGAACTCCCGACAACTCTGCCTATGTAACGATCCTTTTCAAACAATGTAAAGATCATCACTAGAGACAAACCTATGTTTAAAACAGTACTCAAAATTGATAATAGTAAGAATTTAAAGTATTGTACATTTATTGTAAAATAAGCGGATAAAAAGTTAATTAAAAAATTTCCATAACTTTGAAAAATCATTAAATTGAAAATTATCTGCGATAGTTCAAAGAAACTATTTTTGAAAAAAAAGTATCCATTTCCTATGATAAGAAATGCTGCAAAACTTAATGTAGACAAAAATAATGTAGAAGACATAAATCCTTTTATGTCTTCTTTGAATTCAAAATTCGCATTATTTATTGCACCGTTTAAACTTAATCCTACAAAAAGAGAAAATATAGACGCAATTGCAGTATAGTTGTTTACTAATCCATATTCTTCAACCGTCATGATGTTGGTAAACAGCGGTATAGTAATAAACGTAATTCCTTTTATAAAGAAATTGCCTATAGTGTACCAAAAACTTGATTTCACCAAGCTAGATGATTTCAATTTTTCTATTAATGCCATGGTTACTCTCCTTTTAATATTGATTTAAGTTCTTTTTTATTTTTTGGCATAAGCACATTTCGATAGCCTATCGACTGATATCTTTCATAAAATTCAGATACACCTGTCAATACCTTTTGAGTTCGTTCATCTTCAGTAGAAAATTCTCTGTCATTTCTGACCATTTCTGCAAGAAGTATAACTTCATTTTCTAAGCCAAATATCATACGAGGTGTAAAGGATGCTGTCGAAATACAACTGACAATAACTGTATTCCGTAAATCATACGCTAAAAAACATAACTCCAATGGTAAATCCGTTTTGAATATTTGAGCATCCTTTCCATACCTTTCAGTATCAGTACGTGGATGTAATTTGACTGAGAAGTTTTTATTTACTCCATACTCTTTGATAAGTTTCAAAATATTATTTTCATTTATTTGATAATTATCTTTTTCAAGAGGTTGATCTAAAAATAATAATGTATTGACCATTTTTTCTTCTTTTTCAGGCAAACCAAAGATTCTTTTTAATTGTTCGTATAAAACTCCATCTTTTTTTATGACTGGTAATCGATTCAACTGAAAAGACTGATCAATATTAGTAAGTTTAGGTTCGTATAAATAATAATCCGTTATTTCTGCTAAAAACATGCTATGCGGATTAATGAGATTCATGATTTTCCTTCTAATTGCTGATGTATTTAGCAACGTAACATTTAAATATGTTGCTAAACCATCTTCAATGTATTTCAATTCAACATTGGGATTATTTTTTTTAGCTTGACCATACAAAATCTTTAAAAAATAATTGCCGCCTTGAGTGAAAATAATATCATAATCAATTTCTTTGTCTAATGTTAGCATGTGATTAATGTTTAACAGCACATTCAATTTGCTGATAACTTTATTTCCTATTTTTTTATGATCCACTAAATAAACGTTTTGAAAATTTCCTTCTTTTAATATGTTTTGATAGACTTGCTGTGCACCATTAAATTCATCATAAACGTATAAATCAGCTTCGGTATCAGCATAATAGGTTAATTTGGTATTAAGAATATTAATGACATGCAGAGGCGTCCATGCTATAAAAGCGATCACTTTTCAATCACTCCATCAGTAAACATTTTTTCTTTTCTAAAATGCTGCAACAAGCCTAGATAATACCAGAAGACAATAGCTACAACATCTTTTACTTTAAAAATAATATGGCTTTCAACAAGATCTTCTGCAAACAACGCTACAATTAGGAAGATCATAATGGCTACAATTTGATAGTCCACAGTAACTTTTTTGTATTTCAACAAATGAGTAATGTTATCTCTTAAATGTAAAATAATAAATACGGCAATTACGACAAAACCTAAAATTCCAGACATGATCAGTGTTTGAATATAGACATTATGCATGTTGCCATGTGCCCGTTTTAATTCATTTTTATCTAATGTAGATAACTTACTTTCATCAATTTGTGTATTGTGTTCTATATCATTCCTATAAAAATAAGGATCTGTGGCACCTAAAACCGGAAACTGTTTAACCACATTAAGAGCAGCTGTCCAAATAGTGAATCGTCCAGATGAAACTTCAGCATCGTCTGGTGAGTGCTGAATAGTCACTCTATCTATCGGTTCTTTTTTAGACGGCTTTTCATCATCTGATATTTGCGGTTCATTTACTCCAGCTTTGTCAAAACCTTGTTGAACCAATCCTGGAACATAACTTAATCCTTCTTTTAGTATACCTGTAAAACCTAAGCTTACTGCAAAGAAAGCTAAAAATACTAGTATCGTTCGGAAGATAACTTTTGTCTTGCTTTTATATGTTTGGATAAAATAGGGAATCACAATAAACACTATGGATAATAGTGAAAACACCATAATGGTTAGTTCTGTACCTCTTGACGAAGCTAGTATGAAGAAGAGAACTTGAATGATTATATTGGCTATATAAAGTTTGGTGAACTTATACCATACGCCTCTTTTTATTAAGTTATTCAACATTGAAAGTACAATTGATAAAAAGCCGAAAATTGCTCCAATATTGGGACTCGTATAAATTCCGAATAAACGAGAAGCGACAAAACCTTGTCTGGCAGTGGTAGCACCGCTGGGGATGATAAAGCCGATATTAAATATAAACATTAAGACCGAGATTAAACCAGCAACAAAAACGGTATAAATCAAGATGTTGTTAAATTGTGTCATATTTTTTTTAACATCTTCATTGCTTTGCTTAGAATTAATGGGATAGATCACAAAAAAAGTAGTTACTAAGTAAACCCAGTTATACGCACCCCTGATAAGCTGATGTTCGTAATTTACTACTGTCGAGAGCAAGTATACTAGTGACATTAGTATTAATATATACCAGTACTTAGATTTAAACATTTCCCTTTTAGTGAAAAAATCAACTGCTATAATCAAACTTCCCCAAAAGAAACAAATCCATAGAGGGTATTGTTCTATATCAAAACTACTAGGCATAAAATAAATCAAACAAAGAAAGAGGTAAATTTTTCTGAAATTATCCCAATTTAATATCCAATCCTTAATTTTAAAATCATTCTGCATTTTTCTACTCCTTCAAGAAAACACAAATCAGATGATTCATGAATTACCATTATTTTTTTAATACTTTTTTATAAAGATAACGATACAGCGGTAAATTAACCTTCAATAAACATAAAGCAGCTAACTTAGCTTTGCTAGAAACTTTATTTTGAAAAATCATTTTTTGATTTTCAGCGATATCGTTTCTTAATAACTTCGCATATTCTTTTGTACGTTCGTCATGTGTAGAACTAGCAATTTTATAACCTGTTGAAAGATAACCATCTAACAGGTTGTCTACAGCAAAGTCACTTACTGTGGGGTACTCTATTTTAATTTTTTCTAATAATATCTTTCTTTGTAACACGTTATCGTATTGTTGTGGATTAAAGCTGCTGTTTACAATACTTTCGGAATTTGCTAGATAAAAATAACCAACTTCATCCGTTACTACTAATTTATGAGCTTGTTTTAGAGCATCATAACTTAACATCACATCTTCATACAAGACTCCTTCTGGAAATCTGACTGTTTGGAAAACAGACGCACGATAAACTTTATTCCAGACGTAAAATTCAATACCATTATATTTAAAATATAATTCCAGCATTTCTTCCTTAGAAGTAGTGATTCTATTTAAACTATTTAAAGTATTTAACGTTCCATCTGGGTTAACACGTGTCACATTACAGACTGCAATATCTGCTTGGTTTTCCTCAAGATATCCAATAAGTCGTTGATACATATCTTTCTCAGTATAGTCATCACTATCCATAAAAGCTATATATTCTCCATGCACTTGATTTAAACCAGCATTACGTGCAGCAGAAGGACCAGCATTTTCTTGATGAATAACTCGAACCCTAGTATCTTTTTCTGCTAACCGGTCACATATATTGGCTGTATTGTCAGTTGACCCATCATTAATAATAATCAATTCAAAATCACTTATATTTTGGCTAAGAACGCTTTGGACAGATTTTTCAACCGTATGTTCTACATTATAAGCGGGCATAATGAAACTAAGTACAGTCATAATTATTTACTCTCTTTCCGAAGCAGTTTGGTATAAATATATGCCCTTAATTGATTAGGCATAATGCTAACTATAATTTGCCCAGCAGTGCTTAAAAAATAATCCATATAGGAATTTAAACCAACTTCATGTATTTTTTTTCTTGCTAATTTACTGTCTTTCAAATACTTATATCCGCCACGACGCATAAACATGTCTCTTCCAGCCCGAGCATGGACTAAGACTTCAGGCACATTTTTCGCTAGCGTATCATTTTTTAACATTCTAACCCATAAATAATAATCTTCAAACCCATTTAAGACCATATAATTACCCGCTCTCAAAACTTCTTCCTTTTTATATAGAACAGTCATATGATTAAAAGGATTTCTTCTTTTTGCAGTTTTCAAAATATCCTCATAACTATGTGGAACAATTCTTTTTGCAACAATATTAGAGATGTCCGTTTCAAATTCATTGATATCAGATCCTACTATCCCTAGTTTCGGATTCTTCACAAATTCTCTTAACTGTTTTTCGAAGCGAGTATTCACTGCAATATCATCCGTATCCATTCGAGCAATTAAAGAGTATCGGCAATATTCAACGCCTATAGCTAATGCTTTCCCTAAGCCAACATTCTCTTCAAGAGGGTTTCTATTTAATAATCCCGGATGCTGATTTTCAAATTCATCAAGAACAGTATATAAATCATTCGTTAGAGGACCATCTTCTATCAAAACCAATTCATTGGGTTGAATAGTTTGGTTGACCAAACTGTCTAAACATTCTTTTAAATAGACTGGTTGTTCTTTTTTATAAACAGACATTAAAACACTAAATTTCAAGTCAGATTCTTCTATATCTTTCATTTATTATATATCCCTCACACTTTTCTTTTTTTTGAAAATATTAACGTTCTTATAATAAATAATGTTTTGCACTATTTCTCTCACAAAAACCATTTTAACATAATTTCTATCGTAAGTAGTCGAATTTTTTAAAATGTACTTTCAACAAAGTATTATATCATATCTTTAGTCTTTGACACTTGTTAAAGAAAAATTTAACTATCTTACCATTTCAAATCCAAATAAAAAAGCACTTTTAACGAAGGAGAAGTTCTCCAACATTAAAAGTGCTCTTATATTATTATTGAATAGCTGATTCAACTACCCAACCGATTTCTGTTCCCTCGATTGAAATTTGTACCCATTTAACACCGTCAGATGAAAAGGCCTCTTTAGTAATTTCAACTTCTTTACCTGAAAAGTCTGATAAGCCCGTTATCTTGGTATTGCCTGCTTCATAGTTATTCCAGACTCCAAAATCAGCAGCATTTGGTACTGGTGTACCTTGTTTAGAAACAATTTTCGGAATTTCTCCATATTGGATACCTGTTTCAGCTACCCAACCGATTTCTTCTCCATCTAACGAGAATTGAACTAATTTTTCACCCGTCGTCGATTCTACTTCTTTCGTTATTTCTAACTGTTGACCAAAGAATTCTGATAAACCTGCTACTCTTTCACGATTTTGTTCATAGTCATTCCAAACTCCGAAATCATAAGCATTTGGTACGGGTGTACCTAGTTTAGAAATAGTTTGCGGGATTTCTCCATATTGGATACCTGTTTCAGCTACCCAGCCAACTTCTTCTCCATCTAGCGAGAATTGAACTAGTGCTTCACCAGATGAAGACTCTACTTCTTTCGTTATTTCTAACTGTTGACCAGAGAATTCTGATAAACCTGCTACTTTTTCGCGATTTTGTTCATAGTCATTCCAAACTCCGAAATCATAAGCATTTTGAACAGGTGTACCTAGTTTAGAAATTGTTTGTGGGATTTCTCCGTACTGGATGCCCGTTTCAGCTACCCAACCAATTACTTCTCTATCTGCTGAGAACTGTACCCATTTAACGCCATTCAACGAAACAACCTCTTTGATTACTTCTAGTTGTTTGCCAGAGAAGGCTGATAGTCCAGTTACTCGTGTATTGCCTGCTTCGTAATCATTCCAGACACCAAAATCATAAGCATTAGCGACTGGTGTACCTAATTTAGAAACAGTTTGCGGGATTTCTCCGTATTGAATGCCCGTTTCGGCTACCCAACCAATGACTTCGCCATCTGCAGAGAACTGTACCCATTTAACGCCGCTTGATGAAATGACCTCTTTGATTACTTCTAGTTGTTTGCCAGAGAAGGCTGATAAACCTGTTACTCGCGTATTGCCTGCTTCATAGTCATTCCAAACGCCAAAGTCATAAGCATTGGATACCGGAGTACCTGTTTTGGATACAGATTGCGGAACTTCTCCATAGCGGATACCCGTTTCAGCTACCCAGCCAACCACTTCGCCATCTACTGAGAATTGGACCCATTTAACACCGATTGAAGAAGTAACTTCTGCGACAACACCTACTTGTTTACCGGCAAAAGCAGATAATCCTGCAACTCTAGTATTACCAGGTTCATAATCATTCCAAACGCCATAATTATAGGCGTTTGGTACCGGTGTGCCTATTTTCGAAACCTCTTGTGGTACAGCACCATAGCGGATACCGGTTTCGGCTACCCAGCCAATCACTGTGCCATCTACTGTGAATTGAACCCATTTAACGCCTGCTGATGACACGATTTCTTTGATTACTTTTACTGGTTTTCCAGCATATTCGGATAAACCCGCCACTCTAGTATTGCCAGCTTCGTAATCATTCCAAATGCCAAAATCATAAGCGTTTGGTACTGGTGTACCTAGTTTAGAAACTTCTTTTGGGGCTTCTCCGTAACGTATACCTGTTTCAGCTACCCAACCGATGACTTTGCCATCCGCTGAGAATTGAACCCACTTTACGCCTGTTGATGACAAAACTTCTTTGATTACTTTTATTGATTTTCCAGCATATTCTGATAAACCTGCGACTCGTTTATTTCCTGGTTCATAATCATTCCAAACGCCAAAGTCATAAGCATTTGGTACTGGTGTACCTGCTTTAGAAACTTCTTTTGGAACAGAAACATAACGGATACCTGATTCAGCTACCCAACCAATAATCTTACCATCTACTGAGAATTGAACCCACTTAACGCCTGTTGATGATATAACTTCTTTAACAACTTGGACTGATTTTCCAGCATACTCTGACAGGCCTGCGACCCGTGTATTTCCCTTTTCATAATCATTCCAAACGCCAAAGTCATAAGCATTTGGTACCGGTGTACCTTTTTTAGAAATATTTTGAGGAACTTGACTTGGTGTCAAACCTATTGCAATTCCTTTTTTAGCAACCCAACCAATCACTTTATTATTAGAACTGAATTCTACCCATTCTACGCCATTATTGGCTGTTGCTTCTTTGGTAACTTTTATTTCTTTACCAGCAAAATCTGACAGACCGGTAACTCGTTTCATTCCTCTTTGATAACTGTCCCAAACACCATAGTCATAAGCATTTGTAACAGGAGTACTAACTGCAGGCGTGATTTGAATACCTGTTTTCCCTACCCAGCCAATAACTTTTCCATTTTGGCCAAATTGAACCCAATCTCCATTTTTAGTTCTAACTTCTTTATAAACTACTATCGGTTGATTGGCATAAGAGTGTAATTCTCCGA
Source organism: Carnobacterium sp. CS13 (assembly GCF_016653495.1). NCBI lineage: Bacteria > Bacillati > Bacillota > Bacilli > Lactobacillales > Carnobacteriaceae > Carnobacterium > Carnobacterium sp. CS13. The sequence continues at coordinate 1,705,052 of NZ_CP067364.1, forward strand.
CTTTAGCCGATCCATTACCAGGATATGGCCCGTTCCAAATTCCATAATTCTTCGGATCTACTGGAACTGCATATTGTCTGTTTAAATTGTCTTCTTTAAAAATTTGATTAGGCATGGCGTTGTATTTTTCTACTACTAAGTTATAAAAATCACTTACTGTATATCCCCATTTTGCAAAATAGCCTACTGGATCAGTGTGATCTGTTCCACCAAGGTAACGGGAAACTTCATCATGTGTCCAAATAGTACCGCTACCGCCTTTTGTTGCACGAGATGGTTCAAGATCAAAATAATATAACATGTAAGCAGCTAAATAAGCATCATTATTTACAGATTGAGCAAATTGGTGAAAGGTATCATGTTCTACCAATTCAATTTGATAGAAACGAGGGTTCGCTTGTTTACCTGCTCCCCATACAGCAAAATCTGCGGGATGAATCTGAATAATGTTATCTTTATCAACAAAAGCATGCACGAAAGCATTTTGCCAATTTATAGTCATATAGTTTATTTCACTAGTAATGGTTGAATTTGGGTTAGCGGTTTCATGGATAACGATTCCTTCCGCTGCGCCATTACCATTTCGATAATCAAACTGTAAAAACTGTTTATAACTTTGTGTTATTTTTGCTGTTCGCAAATTTTGCTGTTTGATATATGTATTAACTTTTGGGTATTGATTGCTTTGTACACTTACTGCTGCTTCTACTGAAGCAGATGGTTGCATTAATCCGATGACACCAAAACTTGCTATACCTAAAACCAGAGTAGCTTTGTACCTTTTTTTCATTTTTTCCTTTTCCTCCTAATCTAACTTATCAAAACCCGTATATAAGCGGTAACAACCCAACGTTGTTACCGCTTATACCGTTACTTTTTCAATTATAGTACAAAAACTGAAGCAAATGTACAATAAAATAAAAAAGTCATTAGTTGTACACAATAGTTCAAATTGAGATTGAGGCTGAAATTAGTAAAAGCCCAGCTGTTTACTGTAGTTCATACCTGATGTTATGTCATACATAATCGCTTCATATTCGTATAAAATTTCTTGCGTTTCTGTTGGAAGCTCTGCTCTTGTTTGAACGACTTCATTTTTCTGTCCATCAACATAAATCCCTTTTTCAAAAGCAGGGAGCTGTTCTTGTAATGCACCTAATAAGGAATGATAACCACTAATTTTTGAATTTGTAGCCTCAAATATTTCATTCATAAAAAAGACAGGACTAATGATCCCCAAATCTTTTTGTACCTCAGTATAATTTGAATAAATAAATAATGGAGTTTCATATTTTGTAACGAGAGAATTTTTGTTTATGATAGTGTCTCCATAAGAACTTGGTAGATGATCTCCCCAGAAAAGAACAACAATTTTCTCTGGAAATTGTTCTAATTTTGCTATCCATTCTTCCATGGTTTGATCACTATAAGTAAGCCCTTGGATATACCCAGAAACCTCTGCTAAGTCTGTATCACCAGAAACACTATTTTTTATTTCTGAATAAAAGCCACTATAAGGACCATGATTTTGCATAGTTACCAAATGAATAAAATCTGTTTTGTCTGTTTTTTCCATCTGTTCAATAACCTCTTGGTAAGCAGCACCGTCAGATATAAAGGGATTATTTTCTATTTTGTCAGTATGAGCCATCGTTTCATTATATAAGAATTCATCAAATCCCATATTTTCATAAACTTCAGTTCTTCGATACATTTGTGTATGATGAGGATGAATAGCTGTTTTATAATAGTAATCCTCTGGTAAAAAGGACAACATCGTGGGTATTTTGTTCATTTTGGAAGCTAACTGGGTATAGGGCGTTGTCATACCCGGCAACATTGTTTCCAGAGATAAACCAGTCAATGCTTCAAATTCAATATTAGCTGTTCCACCTCCGTATCCTTGAGATAAAATAGATCCTCCAGAATAATCTTCCATCATGCTCCGCGTGAACGGTATAGGATCCTTTTCTACTTCAAGTTCTTTTATTTTCATCGGATCTGAAAAACTTTCACTCATCACGTAAATAATATTTATATCTTCCATACTTTCTGGACGAGTTAAATTAGTTTCATCTGCTCTTCCATTATATTTATCTACAATTCGTTTTATATATTCTTGCGAATAATCTTCTGGTTTTGCAACGACATCGCCACTCATTGTGTATAGGAAGGCCGCAATTGGGCCATTTCTATGGGCATTATATATTTGACTATGGGGTTGCCACTCTGCATACCCTACTTCTACAAAACCTTCTTTAAAGGGATTACCAGGATTATGAAAACTTAGTAGTTGTATTAAACCAATGCTTGAAAATACAAATAAAAGCAACCTTACTGCTCTTTTAGATTGTTTAAATTTAATAGGATGACTTTTTCTCCATTTCTTAATACCAACGATCACTACAATCAGCAGCACTAAAATACTAATTAATAAAGAAAACAATAATTTTGCAGAAGACTCTTCAAGAGAATTAATCATAAAAGGAAGATCTTTAACCATTAATAGATCGGAAGGAAATAAAGGCTCCGATCTAAATAGTGCTTTTTGCCCATTAGTAAAACCAAAAAGTACCGAAAGAAGTAATGTCATTAATGAACTAACCAAAATATTTCCTAGCAAGCTTGTAAACCAGATTTGAATAATAAAAATAATAACAGCATTAAATAAAAACAACCTTGTCCTAATTTCAACGAAGGCGTTTACAGTTTCTATGTTATAATTTTCAAAAAAAATCTGTACAATATAATTTCCTAGCAAAGCTATCCCTACTGACATTAACAAGATGCGTAATAAATAGCTTAACAAATTAAAGGTAAGCGTTTTAGTATTTATTTCAAAATAGTTGTTGTAATTTTTCTTCAAAAAAGTTCCCTGCTTTCTATACTAATCCAATAATTAGTCTTTATCTTAAACTACTATTATATACTTCTTTATAACTGTCAACCCTATCTAGCCTTTCTTTATCCTTTTTTCAAAGTTTGTATCTAAAAAGTGTCAATAGAGGTATCTCTACCTATACCATACCGATTTTTCTATTGAAAATGTTTGGTTTCTAAGTTAAAGTAGCAGTTGGGCTAGTCACTCACCAAAACAATATATAGAAAAAGCTACTTATGCAATTTTATGTATTAAATTTGACTGCTCTCTCAGTTATCGCATATTCACCGTGTAATTAATAAGAATATTAAACGCATTAAAAAGAAAGAGTGAATTTATTGAATACAACCGAATTATTATCCATTGTCGTTCCTTGTTATAATGAAGAAGAAGTTTTACCTATTTTTTTTAATACCGTTCAAAAAGAATGCAATAAATTAAAAAATATCGATGTAGAATTTATTTTCGTCAACGATGGATCAAAAGATAAGACACTCAACATACTTAGAGACTTAGCAAAAACATATCCAAACACCGTTCGATATGTTTCTTTTTCTCGTAATTTTGGAAAAGAAGCAGGATTATATGCTGGTTTGCAGTACGCTAAAGGAGACTATACCGTAGTTATGGATGCTGATTTACAGGATCCTCCTGAATTTTTAGATGAAATGCTCCAAATTCTACGAAAAAGCAACGGTGAAATTGATTGTGTTGGAACGCGAAGGGTAACACGTGAAGGAGAGCCACCCATACGTTCTTTCTTTGCTCAACAGTTTTATAAGTTGATCAACCGTATTTCTGATACAGAAATTGTAGATGGTGCAAGAGATTTCCGTATGATGACACGCCAAATGGTGGATGCAATTCTTTCAATTACGGAATATAACCGTTTTTCAAAAGGTATATTTAGCTGGGTAGGTTTTAACACTCATTATCTTGAATATAAAAATAAAGAACGCGCTGCTGGCGAAACATCCTGGTCTTTCTGGGATTTATTTAAATATTCAATTGATGGTATCGTTGCATTTTCTGATGCACCATTAGCTATAGCAAGCTTTGTCGGTATATTATCATTTTTTGTAGCTATTCTTTTGGCCATTCTTATTATTCTCCGCACGATCATATTCGATGATCCGACTTCCGGATGGCCGTCACTCGTTTGTATTATTTTAGCAATTGGTGGAATGCAGTTATTTTGTTTAGGTATTCTCGGAAAATATTTAGGTAAAATGTTTTTAGAAACAAAGAAACGCCCTATCTATATCATTAAAGAGGATGAGAATTCAAGAGGTGATCTGAATGGTTAAGAAACTAGAACAGTTATCTAAAACAATCATTATTCTATCTGGAATTGGAGCGATGATATGGATAATTGGAATAGCTATTTTCTCCCCAAACCTGGGTAATATTCTTTCAGAATTTCGTTCTGAGTCTACTTTAAACGAAATAGTCATTCAAAATTTAACTGCTTCAATAATTGCCATCTTTCTAATCGGTTGTGGGTTTTATATATCAAAAGTAAAAATTAGTTTTAAAGCAAGTAACATAATAGCTGTTATTGAATCAATTTTATTTTTTATTTTTCTTTTATGGTTATTTCGCTATCTAGGCATCCAAACTCCTATTGATGACGGTTCTTTTGTTTTAAATATCGCCAAAGAAGTTGTAGAAACAGGTAAAATATCCGGTTGGTACTTAGCTGCCAATCCACAAAACTTATTTATTTTATTTGTATATATCTTTATTGATAAAGTTTTTGGTAGCTTTGATCATCATACAATATATATAATTTTTTCTATTATGCATGCTGTATCTGCTCTGTTAATTTATTTTAGCGCTAAAAAGTTAACAAATAAACCCATGGCTTCTTTAATCGCTATGAATTTGTTTATGTTTACTATCCAAATCTCTTTACATGTAGCAAACATTTATACAGATACTTTGTCTATTTTCACTTCTTTAATTATGGTAATCTTTTTCGTTTACTTTATACAAACAAAAAATTTCAACAAAAAAATTGTTTATTTGACACTATCCAGTATCTTTTTAAGCATTTCCTTCTTCGCAAAAGGTTTGTTTTTAATTTTATTTATCGCTGTTGTCATTGCATTGATAGTAGGTTTGAGTGGTAAAGAAAAATGGCTAGTCTTAATTCCTATTGTAACTTTCCTATTGCTAAATGTGGGGTGGAATAAAGGAATTGATGCGCTACATTTATATGAAATAGATGAAAGAGGAATGCCTAATACCCATTACCTTTTTATGGGAGCAAATGCAGAATATTATTTTAAAGATGATGGGCGAGAACACTATCGTTCTGCAGGAGGATATAACGATAACGATTTAGCTTTTTCTAAGGATTTGTTTTGGGATCAGCGCATGTCCAAATCCACAATTTCAAAAATGCATTTGGAATTGATCAAAGAACGTTGGTCTTCTTTATCTCTTACTGAAGCACTGGCGTTTCTTAATGCCAAAAATGCTACGACTTGGTCTTCCGGTGATTTAAAATCTACTTTTAGTATCAAACTGGCTGCAGAACATAATGAAGTCAGCAGCACACTAGCTACTTCCAAAGGCTTCAATCTCTATATGCAAACCATTCAAATGATTTATTATTTTATATTACTACTTGTCTTTATTAAAATGTTAATCAAACGCACTGGTGATTTATATTCTCTGCTAACTTGTTTGTTTTTAGTAGGCATGTTCTTGTTTCTATTGTTATGGGAAGCTTCACCTCGATATTCTATGACGATAATGTCCTTTATCCCGATCTTGTTCCCTTATTTAATTACAACTCAAAAAAAGACATTGAAATAATCAATGTCTTTTTTTTTGAAAATAAATAAATGGACTAGTTAATTTAACGACAGCAAATCACTAACTTCAGGATTTTTTTCAATTAGTTTTATTTATAAACTCTTTAATACTGAATTTTGGCCGTTGTTTTGTCTCTAAATAGATTTTTCCGATGTATTCACCTACAATACCTATTGACAAGAGCATAAGCCCTCCAATAGCCCAAACGGATACGGCCACGCTTGCCCAACCTGTAACAGTGTCCCCCATCTGATGACGCACAATAATGTAAATCAGCATCAAAATACTCACTGCAAATATTAAAACGCCTAAACCTGAAATTATTCTAATTGGTTTTATGCTTAAAGAAGTTATTCCCTCTAAAGCAAAAGATAACATCTTCTTTAAAGGATATTTACTTTCTCCTGCTAATCGTTCATTACGTTCATAAGAAACAGTCGTAGAAGAAAAGCCCAGCATCGGGACAACTCCTCTTAGAAAAAGATTAACTTCTTTGTATTTAGCTAATTCTTCAATTGTTTGCTTGCTCATTAATCTGTAGTCAGCATGGTTATAAATTACTTCTCCACCAATGAAATTCAATATTTTATAATAGCTCTCAGCTGTAAAACGTTTAAAAAAGGTATCTGTTTCCCGTTTGCTGCGAACCCCATAAACAATATCATACCCCTCTAAGTACTTATCTACCATCTTTTCAATAGCATTGATATCATCTTGCAGATCAGCATCCATAGAAATAACCATATCAGAATAATCTTTCACAGTTAATAATCCTGCTAAAAGAGCATTTTGATGCCCTTTATTTCTACTTAAATTTATGCCGCTAAAGACATCGTCATTTTCATGCAGCTCTTTGATGATTTCCCAAGTCGTATCTTTTGAGCCATCGTTTACAAAAACAATCTTACTTTTTTTATGAATTTTATTACTTTTTATTAACTTTGAATATATTTTTTTTAATCTGGTTGCTGTTTCATTTAGTACCTCTTTTTCATTGTAACAAGGTATCACCATATATAAGGTGTTTTTCATTTCTCCCGCTCCTTACAGCTTATTCATGTATCCATTGTTATATTTTTGTTTATTTCAGTACTTTATAAATACTTATATCGTCATTTTCAAAACACCGCTGGAAGCCACTTTCTGTAGTAAACAAATCATTTGGTTGTTGTTTCTTATATTGCACAAGATATTTTACATTCAATTCCATCGCTAGATTATATTTATTTTGATAATCTGGAGAAAACAATGAATCATTTCGCTCTAACATTTCTTGTGCTTTTTCAGGCTGTAATCCGCTGTTTTTAGCATATTCAGGTCCCTCTATATAAAATCCTCGGTCAGAATAAGCGCTATATAAGAAAAATCGATGATCATCGTTATGTCTATTCGTCGCTAATAAATCGTTAGGGGCAGTGTTATTTTTTATCCACATCATTCCTTCATACTCTAAAGAACTGATGCTGCTATTAAAGAAGTCAGTCTGTTCATTTACAAAATTTGAATAGCTTTGTTTTAAACTTCCTTTAATCATACTGGTTGTTTCAAGAACTGGTCTCATAAAGACTAAAGCCACAATAACAAAAAATACTATTTTAAATTTTATTCCAGCGTTTTCCTTTAAAAGCCTCTCTACTTCTTTTCCTCCTAAATAATAGATCACTGGAAGAGCTCCGAAAAGAAAATACATTTGTGAATAGCCTGAGTGACGAATAATATAATAAGCCCCAATCGATAAGACCGAGAAAATCAAACTAAATTGATCAAATAACGAAATATATTGTCTATTGAAGAACTTATAGATATTCTCAATCACACTCCATAGATAAGGAATCGAAAAGAAAAATACTGCGAGCAAAAAGTGCGGTATGACATAAGTAAATCTTATAAAAAAGCTGCTATCCGGATTATTCAATCCACCTGGAAACAAGGACGTGGAAGTGATAACATCAAAAGCAGTATCCATACCTATCTCTACTAGATCACTCCCTTGACTTAAAAGGGTGAAGTGAATAATGGCATAAGAAAGAGTGGCGATCATTAGGAATTTCAGCCAAAACAAGTTTCTTTTTTTCTGAATCAGCATTGCAAAAGTTAAAACAAATAATGCAACTAAAATCATTAGCGCAATGGGGCCTTTTAAACCTGCTAGCAGAAACATAAAAATAAAAATCAATAGGATATTTTTTTTATTTTCTTTAAACTCTAAACTATTTTTTATTACTAGTAATACTAATAATACTACTGGCAACGTAAGCGCCATTGCATTAACATTTGTAAATAAGTGGTAAAAAATATTGTTGTAATAGCCATTAGCTGCAGACGGTACATAAAAAAGAGCAAAAGCAGCGAAATAAGGCAGATATCTTGAGTTTTTAAACATTACTTTAAAGAAAGCAATTACTGAAATAGTTAATATTGTTCCTACTATTATAAACTGGAATTGAATAATTAATTCATACGCACTGAATCCGAAAATGTATTTTGCAATAGCATAAAATAAATCAGAAAAGTAATGATAAAGAAATTTGATACCGTATACTCTTGTATCCGTGTTGCTACCGCTAGAAAGAATATTAACATTCCCCATATGCCATGCCATATCTTGGTATGTAACAGCATTTGAAACAACTGTTGGTTTTGGAAAAGCAAACATCGTATATATAGCAGAAACGAGTGTATTTGTTCCCATGAATAAATAAGTACCTGCATCTAAAATTTTATTTTTTTTAACAGAAAAAATCAATTTCTTTTTTGATACCAAGTAAATTACTCCTACTATTAGTAATAGTGGGGTAAAAAACTTAATTAAATATAAACTATTAAAGAAAGAAAAGATATAGTACTGAATGATTAACATGAACATTCCTAAGAAAAAGGCTAGTATTTCTTCTATCATATTAGTAAAGTTATTTATTTTCAGTAGCTTAACGCTTATTTTTCCAGGAAGGTAAATGTAAAAAACGTTGTACGCTAAAAATAATATAAAATTAATAATAGATAACTCAAAAAAAAGTTGGCCTATAATTAAAATTGAGATTACAGAAAGTCCAAAAAAGAGCATTCCGATTTTATTAATATTTCTTTTTATACTTTGTTGCATCATAATTTGATTTCATTTCACCTTTCTATAATGTTCTCTATAAAGATATATAAATTCTAACAGCAAGAAGAGGAAGTTGCGATACATAACTTCCTCTTATGCAAGCATATTTATTTAAGCAGCTATTAAATAGTATGAAAGGATTTTTTCAGTGATATATCTTTGGAAAGAGAGTCACGGATGGATTTTATTATTTTTTCGCTAACCTTTCCATCACCATAAGGATTCTCCATTTTTTTTAATTGTGCATGAAAACCGACTGATAACGCTAAGTGAATAGCTTTATCGATAGCTTCTTTTTTAGGTTCACAATCAATAACGGACTCTGCCTGCATCCTGCCTTTTTGGCGATCGCCAATATTAACAGTCGGTATTTTGAATGAAGGAGCTTCAATAATACCGCTTGATGAATTGCCGATCACAGCAGATGCCAACTTCATTGCACTCAAATAACGCAATTGTCCCATTGAAGTAAACGCTAGAGATTTAGCAGAATGAAGTTTAGTATAGTCATCAATCAGCTGATTGATGATTCTTCCATCTGTATCTGAATTAGCTTTAGTAAAAATGATTGTTGCATCTTCTACTATATCTAACGCTTCTAACAACTCTGTAAACTGAGCAGCTGATGTTTTATTTTCAAGCGTGACCGGATGAAAGGTGACTAATAATAACCGCTTATTGAATGTTATGCCAAGACTCGCTTCCAATTCTGCTTTCGTCATTAAAGGCATTTTAACAATGTTTTCAATACCTATAGCTCCGACATTAAAGACACGCTCAGGTTGTTCCCCAAGTTGGATCACTCGTTTACGATACTCTTCAGCACTCGTAAAATGCAACCAGCTCATTTTAGTGATTGCATGCCTAAATGCTTCGTCAAAAGCGCCTTCCGTGGTTTCTCCACCATGCAGATGAGAAATGGGAATACGTGCGGCAGAAGCTGCTGCTGCTGCTGCGAACGTTTCGTAACGGTCTCCCAATAATATCACCATATCTGGCTGCAAGCGTTCAAAACTTTCAGAAAAGCCAATCATTCCAAGACCCATCGATTTTGAAATACCGACAGGTGTATCCGAACTTAACAAGATATCCACTTTTTCGTTAATGACGTAACCGTCTGCTTCAATCAGTTTATAAGTTAAACCAAATTCTGGTGATAAATGCATACCTGTCACCAACAATTGTAATTCTAAATCTTCAGCTTGTTTTATTTGCTCAAGCAAAGGCATCAATAGACCATACTCAGCTCGTGTACCTGTGACGACACATAATTTCTTCATCGTTTGATCAGCTCATCTGCTTGATAGTTTTTAGTTGCTTTTGTCCCAATGATCTCATCCCATAACATCGGTGAGATCCCTGTTCCTGGACGTTTGATTTCCAAGTTTTCTTCAGTAAAAACCTCTCCGCTTGCAATAGCGGTTTTCGAAACTAGGCTTTTGCGAGCAATTGCTTTATTTTTACGTTCAGATTGGGTCGGTGTCTTCACACCATTACCAAGTGCTTGTTCAATATTACGAATGCTGGTGACCATTTGCTTCAATTCGTCTGGTTCTAAACTCGCTTTATGATCAGGCCCTTCCATCGTTTTATCCAATGTAAAGTGCTTTTCAATAATGGCAGCTCCTAAAGCTACTGCTGCGATAGGCACTTCAATTCCTAATGTATGATCTGAATAGCCGACCGGGACTTTAAAAGCTTCTTTCATGGTATTCATCGCTGTTAAATTAACATCGCTCATAGGCGTTGGATATTCTGTATTGCAATGCAGCACCGTAATGTCTTTCGCTCCATTGTTTTTTAAGACCTCTAGAGCTTCTTCTATCTCGCCTAAAGTAGACATTCCTGTAGACAAAATAATTTTTTTACCTGTTTTAGCTGTTTTTCGTAAATAAGGCAGATTCGTAATTTCACCTGACGGAATTTTAAATATATCTAACCCTAAATCTTTTAACAAATCGATGCTTTCTAAATCAAAAGCTGAAGACAAAAACATAACTCCAAGGCTCGTAGCATAATCCATCAGCTCTTGATGTTTATCGTAATCCAGTTCTAATTTTTTTATCATTTGGTACTGATTTTCTTCATTGTTGCCTGTGTTTGCTACTTGGTATTCAGCTTTTTCAGCATTTACAGTAACCAGCTTGTCCGCTTTAAAACTCTGGAACTTTACCGCGTCAACGCCTGCTTCAGCACCTTTAGCAATCAATTCTTTTGCTAATTCAATACTGCCGTTATGATTAACGCCAGCTTCAGCAATAATAAATGTTTTATTCATGTTCTGCCTCCTTACATGGATTGCCATACGCCACTGCAAAGCTGCGTATGTTTCGAATAACCACGCTGCCCCCGCCAATGACCGTATGCTCACCAATCTCAATTTCTTGGATCACTGTAGCGTTGGTACCCACATGAGTATGAGCTCCAATCGTTACATTTCCGCTAAAAGTTGACCCTGGTGCCAAATGGCAATAATCACCAATGGTGCTATCGTGTTCAACGATAGCACCAGAATTAATGATAGCATTTTTTCCTATTTGAACAGATGCGTTAATAATTGTGCCTTTTCCTATAAATGTTCCTTCTCCTATCGTTGTTTCTCTTGAAACAATCGCTGTTGGATCTTGAATGATAGGAAATTGAAAACCAATTGTTTTAGCTTTCTCATATAAGTTTTGGCGCAATGCAGTATTTCCTACGCTGCCTAAAGTAATAAAAGCCAAGTGCACCCCTTTAACAAACCACTTTTCCATATCATCATCAACACCGATGATCTCAATGCCATTAATAAATGTTCCAACCTTTTCTGAAGTGTCTAGTATACCGACGACTTCAAAAGCAGTATTTTGACTAAGAGAATCAATGATACTTTTACAGTGGCCCCCGCCGCCGATTAAAAGAAGCTGCTTCATCCGTTTACACCTAAACTTTCAATCATGTTCTCCATCTCTTTGATCTGTCCCATATCCAACCAAGAGTTTTCACTCACGGGGAAAACACCGACTTTGAGTCCGGCATTTTTAGCTGCCATAATAACATCGGGTAAGTCTGCGAATTCATCGTCCGGTACAAAGCCAAGAACTGAAGGCTCCATAACGTACATACCCGTATTAATAAGATGGCTGTATTCAGGTTTTTCGACGGTATTTTCTAATAATCCGTCTTTATCTAATTGCAATACGCCATAGGGAATTTGTGTGATTTTAAGAGATGCGACAAACGTGATATCGTGTTTATTCTTTTTATGAAAATCCACAATATCTGTGTAATCAGCATCAACTAAAATATCACAATTTGAAACAAAAAACGTTTCTTTTAATTGTTCCCGCATCAAAGACAAGCTTCCGCCGGTTCCCAGGGGTTTATCTTCATCTACATAGGACATATTATAGTCACGTTCAATTTCATTAAAGTACCCTTTGATCATATTTTTTTTATAATTCACACTGATGATAAAATCTGAACAACCGAATTCATGGAATTTATCAATAATACGTTCCATAATCGGTGTATCTCCAATTGGAATCAATGGTTTCGGCAAAATTTTTGTATAAGGATAGAGCCTTGTGCCTTTTCCTCCAGCCATAATAACGACCGGTGTTTGGATTTTTTTGCCGCGAACCAGCTCATGAGACTTGAACATGATATTGCGGATCGTGTGATCTTCATTTAAAACGGGTATGGAATCTACTTTTTGTTGTTTCATTTGGTCGATAGCTTTATCGGTGTCCTTTTTAAAAATAAAAATAGGATCAGCATTCATCGCTTCTTTTACCATTTCATGAATGGATTGGTCTTTTAAAATCCACCTTCTGATGTCTCCATCGGAAAGCGCTCCTGCTAGTTTATTTTCTGATGTGACATAGATGATTTTACGTGCGTTTTTATCCATTTTTGTCATCGCATCTTTAATGGTAAGTGTATCCTTTACAACAAAATCGTTGAGCTCCACAATATCTTCTCCCTTAGCTATAGAATTTCGTTCAAACATTCGGCAACGTAACGAACATCATCTTGTTCCAAGTTTGAACTGCAAGGAATATTCAGAATGTGTTTCACATAATAGGTTGCTTTCTCAATCTTATAAGATTGTGCGTTTAAATAAGGTTTTTGTTCATGGATCAATCCCCAAATTGGTCTTGTTTGAATCCCTTTTTCATGCAACGCCTGAATGATTCCTTGAATATCCGGGTCATTTTTGATCAGCAGTGCATAAAACCAATAATTTGGACGAATAGTCGCATCAAAATCGATTACCTCAACTTTTTCGTTTTGGTCAAACAATTCTTTATACAAGTCATAGTTAGCTTTTTTGGTTTCAATAAAACTTTCTAATTGTTCTAATTGTCCCACACCTAACGCAGCTTGCAAATTGGTCATGCGGTAATTGTAGCCTACAGCGTGATGGATAAAACTAGTCGTGTCATCTTTAGCTTGAGTAGAAAGATATTTAAGATAATCTAAATCTTCTTTTTTCTTAGCTACGACCATTCCACCGCCACCAGTAGTGATGATTTTATTTCCATTAAATGAATAAACACCAAAGTCGCCGATAGTGCCGGCATATTGGCCTTTATACTTGCCTTCAGTATAGTAAGAACCTAATGCTTCTGTCGCATCTTCGATCAGTTTAAGATTGTATTGGTCAGCAATTTCCACCAATTTTTCCATATCCATTAAATTACCAAACACATGCACACCGAGAATGGCTTTGATTTGGCGTTTTGTTTGATTATTCGTTAGAATGCCATCTGTAAACGTACATTCTTCTTTAATAAATTGCAGAATTTTATCTGGATCAATACACAATGAATCATCACAATCCATAAAGATCGGTTCTGCTCCGACATAACGGATAGGATTGACTGCAGCAATGAATGTCAATGTTGCCGCAAAAACTTCATCGCCTACACCAACTCCACTTTGAATCAATGATAAGTGAAGTCCTGCTGTACCACTTTGTACGGCTGCAGCTTGTTCAACTCCTAAATAATCAGAAATGTTTTTTTCGAATGTTTCGATATAACTTCCACCAGTTGAAACCCACTCATCTTTGACAGCTTGCGTAACGTATTCTAATTCATTGCCTTTGATATTTGGTACGGATAAAGGGATAAATTTTCTTTCCATCTTGGCAGCCTCCTCTATTAGATGTTATAAATATCAGTTTTGTAGCTATCCATATTGTCTTTCAAAAATTCAATCGTTTCAGCTAAACCTTGTTCTAAGGTGTACTGAGGTTTCCAGTCCGTTAAGCGCATGATTTTTTCATTTGATCCTAACAAACGATTTACTTCACTTTTTTCTGGTCGTAACCGAATATCATCCGTAATTATTTTTGCCTTTGGATTGATTTGGCGAATCATTTCATTTGCTAAGTCGCCGATTGAAATTTCTTGTTGTGTGGCTATATTGATTTCTTCACCGATAGTATTTTCAGCGTGCGCTAATGTAATAAAGCCATTTGCCGTATCTTTAACATAGTTAAAATCTCTTGTCGGCGTGATCGAACCTAATTTGATTTCTTCTTTTCCTGCTAATAATTGTGTAATAATCGTCGGTATTACTGCACGAGCAGATTGTCTTGGACCATAAGTATTAAATGGACGCACAATTGTGATCGGCATCTCAAAACTTCTATAGAACGATTCAGCAATACGGTCTGAGCCAATTTTCGTAGCCGAGTAAGGCGATTGTCCTTGGAAAGGATGATCCTCATCAATTGGAACGTATTGCGCTGTTCCGTAAACTTCAGAAGTTGAAGTAACTAACACACGTTTTGTTCCAAAGTCTTTAGCAGCTTGTAAGATGTTCAACGTTCCTTTAATGTTTGTATCAACGTATGAATCGGGTGAATGATAGCTGAATGGAATAGCAATCAATGCAGCTAAGTGATAAACCGTATCGATTCCTTTCATTGCTTCTCTTACTCCGTTCGGGTCACGAATATCCCCTGTAAAGACATCGATTTGACTTAATACGTCTTTCGGCAAACTATCTAACCAGCCCCATGTATTAAACGAATTGTAATAAGCAAAGGCTCTTACCTTTTCTCCTCTTTTTACTAATTCTTCTACTAAGTGGCTTCCGATAAAACCGTCAGCTCCAGTTACTAATACTGTCATTTATCTCTCTCCTTTAATTTATCTAATGGTATGATTTGCTTTTACTCACAAGAAAAATGAATCCAGTCAATTATAGCATATTTCACATTATATGTGGTTAGATAACCAAATATAATCCGAATTGTAATTGTTTATACTTTCAATAAAAGGCCTCAATCTCCAGTTAAACTGGAGGCTGAGGCCTTTTATTAGTTTTACAATCGCTCTTTTATTAATTTAATATTTTTATGTTGCTTGAAATACTATGATTTCCGTCTAATTCAGCTTCTTCATCTAATCCCTTAGAGGATACTTTATCAAACAAAATTTTAATGGTTTGCAACATAATTTTAATGTCTAATAAAAGTGAATATTTTTTGATATATAATAAATCAAAATTTAATTTACTATTAAAATCTGTTGCATACTTACCATATACTTGAGCATAACCTGTGATGCCCGCTCTAACATTATGTCTTAAATAGTAATAAGGGTTTTGCTCTTTAAATTGATCAACAAAGAATGGACGTTCCGGACGCGGTCCTACCATCGACATTTCCCCTAATAGAACATTAATTAGTTGGGGCAACTCATCAATTCTCAATGCTCTTAAATATTTCCCTATTGAAGTAACTCTGGCATCATTAGATGTAGCTAGGACTGGACCGGATTCTTTTTCTGCCGTAGCGCTCATCGTTCTGAACTTTAAGATGTTAAACTCAGAACCTTCTTGTGTAATTCGGACTTGCTTATAAAGAGCAGGTCCTTTAGAAGTTGCTTTCACTAAAAGAGCCGTGATCAGCATAATAGGTGAGGTAATAATGATGAGAACAAGTGAGAATAAAATATCCACGATTCGTTTGATGGCATCGTCTTCAGCCGGTATTTTGAATTGTGAAACTTCAATAATGCTCTCGTCTTCAATATTCATAATATTTGGATTCACCATAATCAAGTTTTCAAAGCTCGTATTCAAAAACAACTTTTTATCGCTTTGCATCAATAATTCATAGACTTTTGTTTTTTCTTGATCCTTGATTTTGCTAGCTAAATAAACAATATCGACTTCTTCTAAATGAGCTGCAACATTTTCAGAATAATTGGATAGGACTGCCAACGTTACTTTATGGCGTTTGCTTTTTGAATTTTCAAAGTTAAAGACAGCTGACTTAACATCTTCTTCAAAACCAACCACCATAACTTTTTTACTGCCGCTAAACTTCTCATATATTTTATAAACGACCACTCGCCAAATAAATAAAACTAATGTGCTCACTACTAAGTTAATAATCAGCACTGATCTGGGAAAAGCAAACCATCTACCTGCAAAAGTAACCGCCATGATTGCTAACGTTAAGATGACTTGGATGATAATCGTAATGTACAAAAAATCGGTCATTGATTTGTTGTATAAAATATAGACTCCAAATAAAATATTCAGAAAAATAAACGTTAAAACGATAAAAACAAATGAATTCGTATAAGTCTCGTAATTTCTATCTGGAACGGCATTGCCGAATTTCAAATAAAAAGAAAGAAGCATGGAAAAATGCAATAGTAAAATATCCATTACACCTATGACGACTTTTTTTGTTTTGCTGAACCTTTCTTCTTGTACCATAAATGTTTCCTCCAATAAAAATACTCTTAATATACTGATGTCTTACAACTCATTCATATTATCACAATCTTTCCTGTTAAACAAAGGAGAACATACAATTATTCTTCGAACTGTTTTAGGCAAATCTTACGACTTTGAAAATTTATTCTTATTTTTATTAAATAAGCCTACATTATTCCCCATATAAATGAGCAATAATAAAATAAATATCCAAAATTCCGGTGATAAATAACCGCCTTTTTGAAAATTTAATAGGATAAACAAAATACCCATTTTAAAGTTCGTCATTAAAACATAAACCGAAAATAAACAAAATAATAGAAAAGCGCCTAATCCTACATCCGACAAAATATAAGCATAAATATTCCAAATGGATGGAGTATGCCCAATCCCATTTCCCATAAATAGGTGTTTGCGATTTACATATTGCCAGCTTTCCCATAATCTGCCTCTTGTTGAATTATCCGCACCTGATAAAATGGCTGCTGTCCGGTCAATAATGGTTACTTGGATAATATCCCACGCTAGGACAGTCAGAATAACCACTGCCAATAAGCAGATAATAAGAAACCCGTTTACTTTTATTTTTTTTATTGTTTTTAAACGAATAAAATGCATAGCTTGTATTCCCAACATAACTGCTATGGCGCTATAAGAAAAAGTCAGAATAATCGTTAATGTAATCAATAAGTTAATGTATTTATTGATTATTACGTTCTTTTTATTAAAATAATTTAGACCCAGCATAATGTTTAAATAATAACCTAAATAAGAAGGTTCTGAAAAAATGCTTCTTGTCCTGAAAATATTTTCTATGCCATCATATAAATAACTTGTTTCATCTGTTCGTGTCAATTTCCAAAAGAACTCATAAGGAAGCTTTCCGTCCAAGTAAAGTGCAATTGTTATGTAAATGCCGATCATACAAATGACAATCGCAACAATATTGAGTGTTTTTAAAAGAAGTGCTTCTAAAGCATTTTTTTTAATGAAATTGTAAACTCCTGCAACAAAAAAGGCATAATAAGCGACTTTTATAAAAGCTGCAATCCCTGTTTTTAAGACAAAGAGGTCATTATTAAAATAATTCATCAGGATGTTAACTGCTATGACTCCTAATAAAAGCAAAATCCAACCAAATTGTTTCTTTTTTATCCAATAATTTCCGCTTATGATCAAACAGGCTGCGATAAATCCGAATAGAAAATCACTCAACGAAAATATTCCGACCATCCAGTCCGTTACTGTAGCTGAAATACCTAAAGTAATCAACACGATTTGAGTCCAAATGGAGCTGTGCTTTTCATTGAAGAGCATCCATTTATTTATTAAGGTAGTTTTTTCCACCTGGCACCCTACTTTCACATGTGGTTGTTTTTATTCTATGCCCTCTCAAACGAGCCGGGTCTTTTAGATTGCTGGTTAAATAGAAAACCTATTGCTGCTACGATTCGTTGGCTGGCTAGTCCATCTCCATAAGGATTTTTTGCAGTCGCCATTAACGCATGGTTTTCAGCATTTTCCAACAGATTCGTCATTTCTTCAACTACCGTTTGGGTATCTGTCCCAATCAATTTTAACGTGCCTGCTTCGATGCCTTCAGGTCTTTCTGTCCGATCTCTTAGTACTAACACTGGTACCCCCAATGATGGAGCTTCCTCTTGCACCCCTCCAGAATCCGTCATGATCATATAGCTGTGATTGGCAAGATTATGAAAATCTACAACATCTAATGGATCAATCAAATGAATTCGTTTGTGCTCTCCTAAAAACTGTTTGGCAGCTTTTTGAATCACAGGGTTTAAATGTACTGGAAAAATAACATCTACGTCTTCGTATTGATCAACTACTTGACGAACAGCCTGGAACACGCGTTTCATCGGCTCACCTTGATTCTCACGACGGTGCATCGTCAATAAAACAATGCGTTGTTCCGAATCAATGTTCTCAAGCACTTTATGATGGTATCCCTCATGAATCGTTGCTTGTAAAGCATCAATAGCCGTATTTCCAGTAATAAAAATGGTGCTTTCATCCCGATTCTCTTTTAATAAATTATTTTTGCTTTCTTTCGTTGGGGCAAAATAAACATCCGCTATAACATCTGTTAATTGTCTATTAAGTTCTTCCGGAAATGGAGAATACTTATCCCATGTGCGCAGACCAGCTTCAACATGGCCGACTTTAATTTGATTGTAATAAGCCGATAAACTTGCTGAAAATGTTGTTGTCGTATCGCCATGTACCAAAACAATGTCCGGCTTAGCCTCTTTCATCACTTGGTCCAACCCAATCAATACATTAGCGGTAATTTCGGAAAGGGTTTGATTGCTTTTCATCACATTTAAATCATAATCTGGCTTTATCTCAAAAGTAGTTAGCACTTGATCTAACATTTTGCGGTGTTGAGCGGTTACTGTAACGATTGATTCGAATTGATCTGACTGATTTTCTAACTCTTTGACTAAAGGAGCCATTTTGATGGCTTCAGGTCGTGTACCGAAAATCGTCATCACTTTAATTTTCGTCATTTAATTTATACTCTCCTTATTGAAAACTACATTTAAAATCATTGTATCATGTTCGCTTATGTTTACTTATAAGGTTTTTATAAGATTATTCGCTTATAATTTTTTTAAACCCTATTCCGTAATTTTTGCAGCATCAAATAGCTTTTATCTTTTAATGTAATAGTTTTTATTTGCGTCATTTCGTTATTTTTACTAACTGCTTCAGATTGATTTTCTTTTAGACCATTATAAATTGATAGCATTTGGCGCTTGATCAACTTTTTTTGTTCCTTATTATAAGTGTCGCTTTGATACAACAGTTCTAATTCTTTGAATATCTTTAAATAAGAAGTAAACGAACGTAGCTGCTGTGCCGGACTTTGAATGGTCATAATCGAGTTTTCACGGTATCTGCGGTAATAATAAAAAGCATTAACGTAAACCATTGATTGGATAGAAAGGAATACCTGAGGGGTAAATAGTTCATCCTCGTGAATGATGTCTTCTCTAAACCATAAATCATGTTCCGTTAAGATGCTCCGCTTCATTAGGTAAAGGTAGACGGGTGAAACAAACGTTCTGCTATTGGCTCGAAAGCTATCTTCTTGATAGATTTTTTTTTCTTGTAAACGATGGCTAAAATCATAATAATCTTGATCAGCTGTTTTTTCCATTCCGTCTACAAAAGCTGCACCATTAAAACGAACCAAATCAGCTTGGCTCTCTTCCATCAATGAAACCAAGTTTTCCAACATGGTCAAACCAATATAGTCATCTGAATCAACGAACAAAATATATTTTCCTGTAGCTTTCTTTAACCCGCTATTTCTGGCTCCTGATAATCCTTTGTTTTCTTGTTCAATAAATAAAATCCGCTCATCTTCTAAATAATTCTTTACAAGCTGGTTACTGTCGTCTGTGCTTCCATCATCCACTACAATAATTTCAAGGTGAGGGTAATTTTGCTTCACAATTGAATCTAAGCATTCTTCAATATACGTTTCAACATTATAAACTGGCACAATGACTGAAACAATTGGATTATTTTTCATTTAGTTCTCCTTTATTTAGCTGATTCTTTATTTTTTCTTTAGGATAATATTTTTGATCAACTTCATCTCTCCCGTTGCTATCAGCCCAATACCGAATACTAGTACGAAGATAAGCCCTTTTAACGCCAAATTAATAAAATTTGCAAAAGGCAACTCAGGCAGCAATATAAACACAATAACTTGGGAGGCAGCCATCATGGCTGGTTTTACTAATATTTTAAAGAATTCTTGGTAATTGGAATTGAACATACGGTACATCAAGAGGTAATTGGTTTGCAAGAAATTAAGAGTGAACGCTACGACGAGCAATAAAGCTACCAGTTCTATTTTCCCTGTATAAATTCCTATAATCATCGCGGTTATATTTGTAATGGCTGTTAAAACTCCAGATACTAATAATAAATCCGTTCGATTAGCAGATTGGAAAATTGCTCCTGTAATCGTCAATATCAGTTGAATCCAAACCGAGAATGCTAAAACTTGGAACGTTTGGACACTGCCTCCCCATTGGTCGCCAAATAAAAAAAGAATGATCTCTTGAGAAGTAAACATTAAAAAGACTGAAAGAGATAATCCGATGGTCCCCAAAAACCGCGTCAACATTAAATAAACATTTTTTATCTTATCGATTTTGGTTTCATAATCCGACATGATCGGCTGAATAACCGGATAGATGACATTGGTTAAAATTTGATTTGGATATAACGATAATTGATACGATTTATCATAGTACGCTAATGCACTGGCTGAAAAAAATCGACCAATCAAAATTTTGTCTAAGTTGCCTGAAAAATAATTGATAAAGTTAAATATGAATTGATTTTTAGAAAAAGAAAATATTTTTTTTATCGGCGCCACATCCAATTTAAATTGCACTTTTAAGTTTGTTTTAAAATAGAAAACAAAAAACAAAAAGGCAGCTTTGATCGTATTGCTGATGATCAGCGAATAGTAACTAAAGCCTAATAGGGCTAATGTAATAGAAATGATTCCTGAAAGAACATTTGCAATAACTGTGACCATGTTCACTGTCATAAAGTTTTTTTCTCTCAACAACATATTTTGAGGAACCACTAATATGCCATAAAAAAAGACACATACTCCTAATACGATACTGATTGGAACATATATAGCATCATTGTAAAACAAACTGATCGGGTAACCTAAAAACATAAAAAGAATGCCCAATAAGATAGCTAGGTAAAAAGAAAAAATGAAAATGCTATTGATGTCTTTTTTAGTTAACTTTTTATTTTGAATGATTGCTGGGCCAATTCCAAAATCGGCCAGCATTTGGAAAAAGACTAAGAATACATTGACTACAGCGACAACCCCATACTCTTTGGGTGTCAATAGTCTGGAAAGGATGGCTTGTACAAGAAGCTGAACGATGACATTGGAATATTTTCCAATTGCACTATAAAATACTCCTTTTTTAAATTCATCGATTAGATTCATCCTAATTCAACTCCTTTGATTCTTTTTTATGAAACAACTTTTTTAAGAACAATACCATGGAACGATTTTTCTCTCCAACGGTTACTCTAAATTTCATCAAACGAAGAGCACGTGAATACTTTTCTTTTTTTACAAGCCTAATGAGAGCTTCGACAAATTTATTTTGCTCGTTTTCCATCCTTAGATTTTCCACTGCTTGTTTCAAACCTGGCTTTTTCATTACTTCTTTTAAATGTTCTACTTTTTCATTTTGATTTAACGGGCATTCTATAGACGTTAAATTTTTTAGTTCTAAATAAATGGAGTTCCAATATTCTCTGCTGATTAAATCAATATATTCGCTCTCTTTACCCCACATATCCATTAAAGCATCGAACTGTTGCGCTACTTTGTATTCTTGCTCAAAACGATTCTTCGTATAATGGTTTACAGCCGATCCTTCTCGGTAGACATAATGGTAATAAGCCTTTTCATTAAAGACAACTTTACCCAGATTACGATAAACAGCTTGATTAAACAAGGCATCTTCACCAATTTTCTGATTTGAAAACCGGTTCGCACTATTTTTTACATAATCTCGTCTGTATAACTTATTCCATAACGCATATGGCGTAAAGCGATAAAACTCTCTAAATCCGTTTCTAAACTGTGTTGCGGAAGTTGTCTCTTTTAGTACAGGACTTTTTACTGTGTTGGTAAAGTCACCGTTGTTGTTCAAAAATTCCTCATAAAAACCAAAGACAACTAAATCTGCTCCGCTTGATTGCGCCAGATTAAGATTTTCTTCAATTAAGTTTAACTCCAAATAATCATCCGGATCTGCAAAATAAATGTACTCCCCACATGCCTTATCTAATCCGGCATTGCGTGCATATCCTGCTCCAGCATTTTTTTGATTGATTACGCTGACTCGTTTATCTATCTTTTCGTAAAACCGGCATATTTTATCGGAATTATCTGGTGAACCATCATTGATCAAAATCAGTTCTATGTTTTTATACGTTTGATTTAAGACACTTTTTATCGCTTTTTCTAAGTATTTTTCTACATTGTATATCGGCATAATGATAGACACATCAACCATTTGCATTAACTCCTTTAATTCTCATGTCACAAGCTGTCCAAAAAATATTATAACATAGATGAATCGGGTTAACAGTAGCCCTTCTCTAACCTTAATAATTACAAACTTTGTTCGTTCATTACTTTTTAACGGCAAAAAAATAATGAACCGCTCACTGATCAAAGTGAACGATTCATTATTTTCCTACTTTTACTTTCTCTTCATCTTCCGATCAACATATCTACTGATACGGCTTTCTGCTTGTTTGATTTCACCTTCTAAATATACTGTGACCGTGGCATTTACTACTGCTCCTGAAGTTAACAAGGAACCTAATACATTTAACCACAACATAAAGACGATCAGCGTACCGATCATGCCGTAACTCAGCGTGGTTTTGGCAAAATAGCTAACGTAGATAGTGAACGCTTGAGTGATCAAGAGCCAGCCGACAGTCGAAAAAGCTGCTCCTGGTAAAACTTGTTTTAATTTGAGCGTGGCATTTGGCACAAAAAAATACAGCAGCGAAAACGCAAAAAACAAGGTAAACATCGTTACTGGCCAACGAACACTTTGGAAAGTAGACATGAGGCTTTCTGGCAATTGAAGCAAAGGCGTGATGTATTCCAAAATCGATTGCCCGAAACTAAAGGCTACCACTAACGTAATCAAGCCCAACAATAATATTAACGTAAATGTGATCGACGCCAAGCGAATAAAAATAATGTTTTTCCTTGGCTTGATTCCATAGGCTTTATTCATGCTGACTTGCATGGCATTCATGCCACGGCTGGCCGACCACAATGTCGCAATCGCCGCGATAGACAGTAATCCGCTGCTGCTCGAAGTAAATATTTGTTCGACAGTTGGTTTAAACGTATCTATTAAGTACAGTGGAATGGCATTTTCAAAATAAGGATAAAGCGCTTCTGCTTCTAAATTAAATAAAGGCAATAAATTGCCAATAACGATCAGTAAAGGAAACAGCGACAGCAGAAAATAGTAAGCAATAATGGCTCCTGAATTGCTTACTTCTGCTTCTTTGTACTTTAGTCGAAAAATCTCCAGAAATCTTCTCAAAGATTTCTTAGGAACTTTCCTTTTAACTCTAGACATGACGGACATTTCGGCGGCTCCTTTAAAAAGTAACATAAGTTCTTACCTATTGTACTGATTTTCAGTTCAAATGACCAGAAAACTTATTGAGTTTAGTTAATGCTGCTTTTTTGCTAATAATGGTTCAATGGGTCTTATAGAATAAATCGTTTTAAGAACGGTATTTTCCCCATTAATTTGATACAACCATAACTGATGAAAAAAACAACGAGTGCAATCAGCGGAACGGAGACGATCGGAATAACAACTAACGTATTCAAACCCCATTTCCACAAGAGAAATAAAATCAACACATGGATCAAATAAATGCCGAACGAATAAGTGGAGAATTCTAAGATCCATTTTTGAGTCCTTTCGGAAAAAGAACGGTGCTGACACATTTCTTTAACCAGCAAAAAGACTGCTAAACTAGCAAACAACACATTTGGTGTTAAGTACTCGTATAGCAACTTATACGGTTCTCCCGCTTGCAACGAACGGATACTGGTTTCAATAATGGTAGTCAGCACTCCTAACACCCCAAATGCATAAATGATTTTCTTGACTTTTTCAGAGAATGTAAAACGGTTTAAATAATAGCCGGAAAAAAAATAACCGACATAACCAAATGTGATGTCTAAATCTAGCCCGCGTTCTGGATTATCCATGATGGTAGTCGTTGAGCTGACTGGGAAGCTATTATAGGTTGGGATAATAAAACCGATCACAAAACAAAAAAGCAATAAGTACTCGATCGTTTTCTTATCTTCAGCTATTTTTCGCAAAAAAGGCACCATCACGTAAATTTCAACGATCCGAAATAAAAACCACAAATGAAAGTGTCCTTCAATAAAAGCCGTATACATTTTCTTCATTACATCCATATTAAGCGTTCGGTATTCGTTTAAGGTGAAAATTACTGCATACAAAGCCGACCAAAAAAGAAAGGCCAAAACCACACGAAAAATATTTTTTCGGTACAGCTTTTTAATGGGCACTTCTTTATCCGGATTCAAAAAGAACATGCCGCTGAGCATGAAAAACAATGGTACGCTCACTCGAGCTAAACCGTTATACCCATTTAACGTTTGCCATTGAGCGGTGTCAACAGCTGACAAGTCAAAATCGCGTGAAGAAATATGAATAACGATCACTAAAAAGACAGCGATTACACGAAGTATATCGGCATAAAGAATTCTTTCTTTCATCTATACAGCCCCTTCTTTGTCTCATTCCATTTAGTATACCAAAATACAAAAAAATCCGAAAATAACTGACCTTTCTCAGTTATTTTCGAATAAATGAATTGAAGTGAGTTAGATAAGCATTCTAATCTTTTTGCATTGTTAGAATTCTTGGACCTTCTTTAGTAATCGCTAAGGTATGTTCAAATTGGCAGCTCAATCCGCCGTCTTTTGTACGAGCTGTCCAGCCATTGTTGTCCATTTTTGATTTCCATGTTCCAGTGTTTACCATTGGTTCGATCGTAATTACCATGCCTTCTTTTAAACGAAGACCTTTGCCTGCTTCTCCATAATGAGGAACAGATGGTGCTTCATGCATGGTTGGTCCAATACCGTGTCCGATGAATTCACGAACCACGGAATAACCTTCTCCTTCAACGTAGGTTTGGATAGCATGGCCAATATCGCCAATACGATTTCCAACTTGTGCTTGCTCAATTCCTAAATAAAGAGCTTTTTTAGTAACTTCCAGCAATTTTTCTGTTTCTTCGGTGCTTTCACCGACAATATAGCTCCAGCAAGAATCAGACATGGCACCTTTTAAGTTTACAACCATATCGACTTTGATCAAGTCGTTGTCTTTTAGTACTTCTTTTCTTGGAAATCCGTGACAAATTTCATCGTTGATGCTGACACAAGTTGCGTATTCATATCCTTCAAACCCGATTTGTTCGGCGATAGCCCCGTGGTCTTCAATATATTTGTGTACAAATTGGTTAATATCCCAGCTGGTGATGCCGGGTTTAATGAAGTCACGTAAAGCTACGTGAACATCAGCTAATAACGCACCTGATTCAGCCATTGCGTCAATTTCACGTTCAGATTTTAATGTAATCAACTGTATTCCTCTTTTCTTTTAATTCGTTCACTTTGCTAACTAGCGAGCTTTGCTATTCTATTATAACTTATTTCTCGAAAATGTGAACCTCTCTTGGTTTTACTTTTATTTTTTTGTGTTTGTCGGCTTTTTTTGCCAGGCTTTGGCGGTTAATTTGCATTGCGGAAAGGGCTGATTTTTTGGTATACTTTGTACGAAGAAACTCGATGATGAGTGAGAGGATGAATGTCAGTGACAACTGCAATGATTGTATATGCAAGTTTAACAGGCAACACAGAAGAATGCACAACGATTATAGAAGAAGCTTTAGAAAATTTAGGCGTAGATGTTGAAACGGTGGACTGCATGCAAGCTGAACCGGAAGACTTTCTAGATGTGGATATTTGCCTCGTCGGTACCTATACGTACGGGAATGATGCGAACTTGCCAGATGAGATCGTGGATTTCTATGAAGAATTAGCTGAAATTGATTTAACCGGTAAAGTATTTGGGACATATGGTTCTGGCGATACTTTTTATGACAAATTTTGCCAATCGGTTGATGATTTTACGGAACGGTTCAAAGAAATCGGAGCTATCGAAGGTGCTAAAAGCGTGAAAGTAGATTTAGATCCAGGTGAAGAAGATATCGAAAATTTGAATAGCTTCGCAAAAAAACTCGTTGAAAAAGCAGCTGATTTATAAAAAAAAGTCGATTCCAATAAAAGGAACCGACTTTTTTGTTGCTTTAAATTGTATTAGCTATGGTGTTTTTCAAGTTTTCAGTAACAGTTTTTTCATCAAACTTCAAAAGTCCCTGTGCAATCAAAGCGGCAGTTCCGTAAACGACGATCCAAATTTCTTCGAAACGTTCTCTTTTTTCTGCCTTTGTAAGATTTTTCGTTTCATTGATTTGTTCAAATGCTTTGAGCATAGCTTCAAAAGAAATCTTATGCAAGCGTTCAGAGCCCAAATGGTCTTCTAAAAACAACGCTTTGAAAAACACCGTTTCTTCTTTTGCAAAATAAACAAAATTGAGACACGTATCTAAAATAGCATCCTCTGTCCGTTTTTTCGGATAAATCGTTTCAGCAAGATAGTCTTTGACTTTTATAAATAGTTCATTTTTAAGATCATCCATGTTTTTGAATTCTAAATAAATCGGTTGAGTGGAACAGTCCATTGTCTTAGCTATATTTCGTGCCGTAAATCCTTCGAATCCTTCCGCTTTTACAACAGCGTAGGCTGTATCAAGAATTTGTGATTTCATAATCGTTTTTTTTCTTGCCATTTTGATTCACCTCTTTTATCATTTCTATCTTCTTATCATTGACCCTAACCTCATTACCTTTTGCTTATACATCCTCGTTAAAGAAGGTGCTGGCATTCTTAAAAGAATCCTTGCAAGCGTCTGAGCAAATGGGATTATCAAAAACGAGAGTTTGATTGCTTTAATGTCTTGGCAAACGCTGGTAGTTCTTTCAGTAAGGAACAAAAACAACATTGTATGTTAAAACACCGGATTTCCTCTCCTTGAAATCCTATGGCTATTCTATCACTAATGTCATAAAAAAAAAAGGAATTTACTCTTCGGCTATTTTCCTCAATGTTTAATAGCTTTTCGTTGAATATTTTATTCTTTTTTTGTTTCTTAAATACATTTTTTGATTGAAATTTTCGATTGACATATTTGTGTAAAAACTTCAACCTAATTTTTATTTTAGCCGATTTTCAGTTGCTATTTTATTCAACACTAAACTTTTTTTAGTTTTAACACTAATGGTGCTTTAATTATAAACAGACTGCTTCTATAGATAAGTATCTTTTTTTGAAAAACTTTTCAGCTACAGCCGAAAAGGTCCGATCGAATCGGATAAAATTGGTAGTTACCGGATAACTGTTAAGAATAAAAAGAGCTCTCGATTTTCCTATCTTTACCAAAACATTTTAGGGTAACTCGTTTCAACAAATTGTTTCCGTTCTCTCGTTGTGCTATGATTATTTGGTGAACTTATGGTTTTATGAATCAAATAGATTGTCGGGAGGAAATGATAATATGGTATTACCAAATTTTAATGAGCTTTTAAACAAGTATGCATATGCGATTGTTAAAACAGGAATCAATGTGCAAAAAGGACATACAGTGATTCTTCAAACAGACGTTGATCAAGCGCCGCTTGCTCGTTTGATTACAAAAAAAGCCTATGAACTAGGGGCTAAAGAAGTTATTGTGAAATGGTCTGATGATATCGTGAACCGTGAACAATTCATCGGTACTCCGCAAGACATTTTGACCGATATTCCGCAATACAAAATAGATGAATCATTAGACATGGTTGCTAAAGGCGCAAGCCGTATCAGCTTACGTTCTTCTGATCCAGATGCTTTAGCTGGTGTAGACGGCGAAAAAGTTGCTGCTTACCAATCAGCTGTTGGAAAAGCTTTAAGCGAACAGCGCAAAGCGACACAAGCCAACAAAGTCAGCTGGGTCGTTGCCGCTGCTGCTGGTTCAAAATGGGCAGCTAAAGTCTTCCCTGATTTAGCAACTGAAGAAGAACAAGTAGATGCTTTATGGGATGCAATCTTCAAAGCTGTCCACATGTACGATGCTGACCCGATTGCTACATGGGAGCAAAAAGATGTGACGTTAAACGAAAAAGCAGACGAATTGAACAAAGAGCAATTTGTGGCCTTGCATTATACAGCACCTGGCACAGACTTGACTGTTGGCTTGCCCGTTAACCACCGTTGGGAAGGCGCAGGCAGCGATAACGTTCGCGGCGAACGCTTTATGGCCAATATGCCAACCGAAGAAGTCTTTACCGCTCCTGATGCAAACCGCGTTGATGGGGTCGTTAAAAGCACGAAACCATTAAGCTATGCTGGAACGACGATTTTAGATATGGAATTCACCTTTAAAGATGGCAAAGTCGTTAATGTTACTGCTGCAGAAGGCGAAGATGTTTTAAAACGGTTGATTGAAACCGATGAAGGCGCAGCTCATTTAGGTGAAGTTGCTTTAGTACCTGACCCATCTCCTATCTCTCAATCGGGCATCACTTTTTACAATACGTTATTTGACGAAAATGCTTCAAATCACTTAGCTTTAGGTTCTGCTTATGCTTTCAGCTTAATTGGCGGAACAGAAATGTCTGAAGAAGAATTGAAAGCAGCCGGTTTGAACCGCAGTACGGTACACGTTGACTTTATGATTGGTTCAAAAGACATGGATATCGACGGTATCCGTAAAGACGGCAGCAAAGTACCGGTTTTCCGTAATGGAGATTGGGCGTAATAAATTCAGCTTTAATGAATAGAAAAACCGGCTAGGAATATATAATTCCTAGCCGGTTCTTTGTCTCTATAAGAAATTGAGCTTACAGTTCTCTGGCTGTCTTTTCGCCATTTAGCACTACATCATAAGTGATTTCAGCATTTAATGAATCCGATACTGTGCAATATTTTTCTTCGCTTAAACGAATCGCACGCCAGATTTTACTGCTATCGACTGCTCCGTCTACTTCAAACGTAACGTTCATGGCAGTGAAGCCTTTTGGCGCTTCTTCTTTCCGAGTACCATCCGTAATGATTTCCAATCGTTCGATTTTATCCAAATGCGGATTCAAGATCATAGTCGCATCAATGCCGATACAGCCGGCTAAAGAAGCCAACAACATTTCTGTTGGTGTCGCGCCTTCTCCTTCGCCGCCGTAAGCTGGTGTAGCATCCATATTGAGTTCAAAACCTGAATCGCCTTTAGAAGTAAATTTCCGACCTTTGTTCCATACTGTTTTTACAATCATTGTTCTGCCTCTTTTCCATAATGTGGTTCTTCCATTTTCAAAAATTTTCGAGCACGTTCTGTTTGCGGATGTGTGAAAAAGGCTTCTGGTTCGCTTTGTTCAACAATGACGCCATCGGCCATAAAAATTACCCGATCAGCGACTTCACGAGCGAATTGAATTTCATGGGTCACGATCACCATCGTTCGGCCTTCTTTAGCCAATTCTTTGATGACGGACAAAACTTCATCGACCAATTCAGGATCCAACGAAGAAGTCGGTTCATCAAAGAGCATAACCGTTGGATCCATAGCCAACGCACGCGAGATTGCTACTCGCTGCTGTTGTCCACCTGATAATCTAGCGGGATATTCGTCTTTTTTGTCGGATAATCCGACTTGTTGTAACATTTTTTCGCCGATTTGATTCGCTTCGGCTTTGTCCATTTTCTTGACTGTGATCAACGCCTCAATCACATTTCCTAAGGCTGTTTTGTGCGGGTATAAGTTAAACTGCTGAAAAACCATGCCTGTATGCAGACGAGCTTCACGAATCTTTTTGGTGTATTCTTTTTTAGATTGCTGAGCGTTCATTATAACTCCGTTTACTTCAATACTTCCGGCCGTCAGTTCTTCAAGCCCATTCATACAACGCAGCAACGTACTTTTTCCTGATCCGCTTGGGCCTAGGATGACTACGACTTCGCCTGTATTGATTTGCAAATTGATATTCTTTAGGACTTCTAGCGTTCCAAATGATTTCTCTAATCCAGTTATTTTAATCATGTTAAAACCTCAACTATTCATATATTGACATACGTGCTTCTAACTTGTTCAATAGGAAAGAAAAAACGGTGCTCATGATCCAATAAATTACCGCGATGCCTAAGTAAAACGGCATATAACTATAGTATTGCGCAATCAGCAATTGAGCCGAACGCAACAGCTCCGTCACACTGATTACCGATACCAATGAGGTCTCTTTCAACATTCCAATAAAGGTATTCCCAACTGGCGGGATAGCGATCCGAATAGCTTGCGGCAAAATGATGCGACGCATTGCTTGCCAAGGCGTCATTCCCGTTGCATAAGCAGCTTCCATTTGTCCTTTAGGAATCGATTGTAAGGCTCCGCGAATCGATTCAGATAAATACGCTCCGTTGTTGACACTTAAGGCAATAAACGCAGCTGGTAATGGATCTAGACTGATGCCAAAATCGACTAAACCATAATAAATAATGATGATTTGCACCAATGTCGGCGTTCCGCGGATAATCGAAACATAGCCTCGCGCCACTCCTTGGATCACTTTATTGCCTTTCAAACGGGCGATTGCTACGATGATTCCGATCAGAGAGCCAAAAAACATCGACACCAAAGTGATCACTAACGTGTAATAAGCTCCCTGCAACAAGAAAGGGATATTTTGTACTAAAACTTCCATAAAAGAAGTACCTCTCTTCTACTGACTTGATTTTTATTTCATTTTGCTTCGGTTTTAGTTATCGGATGGTGCTTCACCGAACCATTTCATAAAGATTTCATCATACGTACCGTCTGCTTTGATATCTGCTAAAATCTTATCAACTTCTTCAATAAATGCTTCATTGCCTAATTTAACGGCCACTCCTGCTTGGTCTGATTTAACCGGTTCTCCGACCGCTTTGATTTTAAAGCCGTTAGCTTCGATGATCGGACGTAAAGCATACATATTATTGATCGTAGCATCGATTCGTCCAGCATCTAAATCTTTCAATGAAGTGATGACGTCGTCGTAAGTCCGAATGTTAAATTCGCCCACTTCAGGCATCAGTTCGTTACGCAAATACGTTTCATCATTGGTACCTAAACCTACTCCAATATCTTTGCCCGCGAAATCTTTAACAGAAGTGATTTCTGTGTTGTCTTCTGTTACAATAACTTTTACTTCATTGGTGATATAAGGTTCAGAAAACAACATTTCTTTTTTTCGGTCATCTGTGATCGTCATTTGACTAGCAACCATATCAAATTTCTCCGTTTGCAAACCTGCAACCATACCAGAAAATTCTTGTGAGACAAATTCAACTTTTACATCTAAACCTTTAGCGATTTCTTTCGCTATGTCAACATCAAAACCATCCATCTCTTTATCTTCATTGATAAAGTTATACGGTTGGTACGTTCCCATCACGCCGACTTTCAATACGCCAGCGTCTTTAACGTGCTGCAGCAAATCGCCGCCTTCGGTTGAAGTTGAACTGTCTTTTGTTGCAGAACCACAAGCACTGACCACTAATGCCAAAACTGCAATCCAGGCTACCATCCATTTTTTCTTTGTCATTTTTCTCATCCTTTTCTATTTCAGTTTTCAAGATTCAATTTTATCACATTACTAAAAGTAAGTACAGATATAGGTACCTCCTATTAAGGTACCACTTTTAGTCCGAGAAACTTCTCTAACCACCCATTTAACTTTCAATAAACTTTAGTTTGTTTTTTTAAACTATCATTTGTTATTTTTTTAATCAGTTAGGACTTACAATAAGAGAAATTCAGCCGATTAGTATAATAAGGCGAATAAATATAAAGGAGGAAACTGTCACAACCGTCTCTTAACATAGGGTAGTTGGTTATAAAAAAGTATTGAATGATCTCTTTCTGTTCTTACTAAACGGTATAGAATTAGGCATTTTCAACTTATGACAGAAAACAACTAATGGAACTAGAAAGAAGTACCGACAAACGAATTTTAAAAAGCAAGAAAGCTATCTCAGATGCTTTTATTGCTTTATTAAAAGAAACAGAAGAAGATGAAGGTTTTAAAAAAATCACGATTACTGATATCGTCCGTAAAGCGAATGTCAATCGCGGGACTTTTTATAAGCACTTTTACTTTAAAGAAGACATCTTAAAAGAAACACAAGCTGATATTCTAAGTGAGTTTTCTTTAATGTTAACGGAGAATTACCAGGGTGTACGTTTCTCTAGTTTAAAAGATACTCCTCTAAATGATTCTATTTTTAAATTTATTTTAGAAAACAAAGACTTTTTCCATTTAGCTTTTCAATCCATTGGTTTTTCAAATTTCCAAATGGATTTCACAAAATGCATTGAAGATGTTCTGACAAATCAATTCTTCTTGCATGCTGCACCTCCTCACATCTCTAAGTCGTTATTTTGCACATATATCGCACATGGCCTTTACGGAGTATTGGTAAACTGGGACAACAACGATTATCAAGAACCGACTCTTTATATGGCACAGCAGATCACTTCTATTCTTATCTTTGGCCATACAGATTTAGATTTTTCAACTGAAGACAATGGATCTAGTACAATAGAAATCATTATTTGAACGAAAAAAGCAATAAAAAAAAGAGCTCAGCATATGACCAGTTTAACTAGTCTTATGTTGTGCTCTTTGTAACTTTACTTGTTTTTTCATTTTAATACGACTCTTCAATCATCGTCAGCATTTTTTTGAAATTGCGCTTTTTAACAAAACCTAGAATTATTCCTAATGCAGCATCATTCATTTTTTGCAGAAAACCATATGACTCCATCGTTTCCTTATAATGAACTTCACAGTTTTTGCTGTCGATTGCCTTTATATCGTATTGAACACGGTAATCATTTGCAGTCGTTGATGTGCGGTAATGATAAGCTTCATTTTCAACAACCTTTTCAATTTCGATTTTAGCACTGCTGCTTTTAGAAAATGTTTTAACATAGCTAAAATTCGACAATTGGTTAGGAGTTAGTTGTTTTCCGGTTTGTTCACGTATATCGAATAAAACCGATTTCATCACACTATCATAGAAAAAATCAGCGGGTATCTTCATTTTTTTTACGATTTCCACTATTTTTTCACCTCTCCTTTAGCTGTATCTTCTGTTTTTTCTTTTTTACTGCCTCGATACGCCATTAATACACCAATAACGATCAAGAAGGCGGCTGTCGTTAAACTCAATAGGTCATAGTGCAACGTTTGACGGTTTACACTAAACATCAAAATCAGCATGCCGATGCTGGCTAGAAACAATCCATTCTTTATCATTTTATCAGACCTTTCTTATTTAACAGGAACAACTTGGAAATATAAAACGGCTCCCCAAGGTTGTGATTTAATGGCTGCTTTTGCGATCTTGGCTGCTTGATCCAAATCCTCTGCTGTTGTTTCAAAATAAAGCTTGATGCCTTTTTTTTCTTTAAACGTAAAAGACACGCCTTCTTCTTGATGAGCGTTTAATAGTGCAATCGCTTGGTCTTGTTGCATAGGTAATGTAATTTCAATCATCCTTTTTCACCTTTTCTTTCTCTAAAATTTAAATGACAAAAAGTTACTCCCGCTTCAGTTTTACCGAAGCAGAAGCAACCGTTTTTAATTTTCCTGAATACTAGTCTTTTTCTGGTTCACCTAAAGCTGGATCCATCTTATTCGCAGCGATAACAAATGGTGCCCAAATAATAAATGTTGCCACCATCCCAATTAACGTTACCACAGGTGCACGCCAGTCGGCTCCTGTCGCTAAGAAGGATAGCAAGAACGGTGGGGTCACCCAAACGATTTGTTGGGAAACCGGGTTAACCCAATCGAGAATTGTAGCAAAGTAACCGATCGATACAGACACTAATGGTGCAACGATGAATGGAATAAACATGATCGCATTTAGAACGATTGGCAAACCAAACATGATTGGCTCATTGATATTGAAAATTCCAGGTCCTAATGATAAGTTAGCAACGGCACGGTAATCCGCACGTTTTGAGAACAGTAGAATGGCAATGATCAAGATGATCGTTCCACCTGAACCGCCAAACCAAGAGTAAGCATCAAAGGATCCACGTACCCAATTATACCCTTCAGCTTTGACCAATTCAACTCCGCCTTGTTGGAAAAGGTTAACGTTTTCAAGTTGTGCAACTCCGAATACACCTTCCAGTATTGGCGCCAATACGTTAGGTCCATGAATACCGAAGAACCAGAATATTTGAACAAATAACGTTACTAAGATGACTGCACCGAATCCTTGTGACAGTCCCAACAATGGTTTAGCAATAGTTTCTTGCAACCATGCCAAGAATGTCATATCTGGAACAAGTTTTGCAAATATCCAGTAGAAAACAGAAACAGCATACAACGCTACAGTAGCAGGAATGATAGCCGCAAAAGCTTTTGAAACTGCTGGCGGAACTGAATCTGGCAATTTGATCGTCATATCTTTCAACATTAATTTACAGAAAATCATCGTTGCTACAAAGCCCATGATCATGGCAGTAAAGAAGAAGTTGCTGTCCAAATTGTTTAACGGCAGCCAACCCCAGCCTCCGACAGATAAGCCCGTTTCAGTGGCAGACCAACCGGTGTCAGCAGATGTTGCATTGATCGTTGTCATCAAATCTGCAGGGATAGCGGTTTCTAAAGCACTCGAGAAAGCAAATGTGATACCGCTGATGGAAGCAGAAAGCGAAACGATTCCGCCGGCCAAATCATTGACACCATAAGCGCGGGCGAGGTTATAGCCCCAAGAGAAAGCAAAAATAATTCCGGCGACGGCAAGTGTTCCGTTCCATACATAACCGTTAATGGTAATGATCTCTTTAATCACAGGAATAGTCGAACCGTCATAACCGTCCACAAATTGTGGGGGTAAATCGCGTAAAATCGCGTTCAACATTACCGCTACTGATCCAGCCATTGTAGCTGGCATGGTTCCGATAAATGCATCACGTAATGCTACTAAATGTTTTTGTGCGCCAATTCTGGCAGCAATGGGAAGAATATATTTCTCCAGCCAAGCAGTTAAAGCATTCATATTAAAACCCTCCTAAAAACAGTTTATTGTTTAAAAACAAATTAATTAGTGCGGTTGTTTAAAATATAGCAAGCGGTTTCATCGTTTTCTCCAATGAAATTTAAACTTTTGCCAAGGTTTGATCAAATCCAATAAAAATACTTCTTCTGCTACAACGTGTCCAACTACATTTGTTTTACCGGAATTTTCCATCGGTAAAAGAGCTAATTGAAGTTCTCCTGCGTAACGAACATAAAGGGAACTTTCAATCAAAATATCGCCTTTTTTAATATACGGTGTGTGGAATGCAGGAAATTCGTGACCGCTGTATTTTACACGACTTTGAGTTGAACGAATTACATAATCCGAAACATCGCCTCGATTAAAGTGCGGTTCTTCTAAAACAATTTTCTGCTCTGTTTCAGGAATCTCTTCGACCAGTTCACAATTCAAGGTCAATTGATAAGGATCGATTTCACTTAAAGCTTTCAGCTCTGCTTCAGATGCAAATGCATTTCCAATGATCACATCATCGATCAATTCAGTCGCCCATAAATGTTTGGCTTGGGTCACAATTGGAAGCTCGCGGTGCATCTCCAGTGTACATAATCCTTCACTGACCGGCCATGGTCCAATAGTTGCTGTCGGTGAACTGACAAAAGCCGCTGTTTTGATTCCTTGTGCTTTGTATTGTTTGCTCGTTTCGATAAAGTGATTATAGCCTAAGCCCGTATAACGGTGAGGATAAAAATTATGACACCCGTATAAATTGGACGGGTTTGCTTGATAACTTAAAATATTTTCTAAGTATTTGGTGCCATTACTAATGTTCAGCTCGATCTTCAACCCTTGGGGATTAAACGTCATCACCGATTCTTCATTTCCTGTATACCCGTTATCCAAACGGATGCCATCTGCTCCCATCTCTTTAAAAAAAGATAGGTCTGCATAGCTGATGTCCAACTCTTCAAAAATCTGTGGGCTAACATCTGTAATGACTTCCATGCCGCGTTCTTTAGCAAAGGCAATGATGTCTTTGAACTCTTCGATCACTTGCTCTTTATTCCCTTCGACAGATAATAGACAAGTAAAGATTCGTTTAAAGTTGTAGTTTGAAGCCAACTCGATGTATTGCTTCACCTCTTCTACTTTACTGTGATTTGGATAAACTGAAATACCTAATCTTCTCATTCTTTTGCTGCTCCTTCTTGTTTTCTCATTAAAATTCATCAGAAAACAGGATTATTCTTTAAAAAGCCAATCTACAAGAAAGCGTTATCATTCCGTTCGAACAAACGATGCCCTCTTTTTATTTCATAGCACTATAGCCCGCTCCTATCGTCTCTACTCCTTTCTCCAAATTAAGTAAGCCTTTACAAAACAGCTTAATTAAATTAATTAATTAAGCTGTTACCTAGTATTTTAGAGAGTATTCCACTGATTGTCAATAGACTAACAGAAGTTTTTTTAATAATAGATAGACTAACAGAGGCTCGCTTTCTAATCAAAAGCTTGCACTCGGTTATCTTCAAAAGAGTTCTGCCAATAATAATGCAGCTGCGCCTAATATCGTAGCATCTTCCTTCAAGGTTGAAACTTCAATCTTGGTATACATCCTAGCTTTTTCAGTCAATGCCCGCTTTTGAATCGTGTTGCGGATAACCGGCATAAGAAATTCTTCGCTATTCATTACACCACCACCTAGAACTATTTTATCCGGATTCAACAGATGGATCAGATTGACAACACCAATGCCAATAAGGTAGCCGGTCTCTTCCAAAACCTTAAGGTAATCTTTTTTACCTTCTGTCGCATAGGCATAAATAGCTTCAGCCGCTAAATCATCCGGAGCTTCTTCAATTTGTTCTTTGGCACGCTGAACAATCGCATCCCCCGTAATCAAGGTTTCAAGGCAGCCTTTGTTGCCGCAGCTGCAGACCTTACCGTGAAAATCAATGACCATATGGCCGATCTCGCCGGCGATATCTTGTGCGCCATAACATAACCTGCCTTTATCTACTATGCCAGAACCTACTCCTCTTCCAATATTAATCGTCACAAAGCTTTCTGCTTCGTCATGGTCCTTAAACCAGTATTCGCCTAAAGCCATCGCCCGGGAATTATTTTCTACCATCACTAACACGTTAAATTCTTTTTCCAGTTCTTCTTTAATCGGAACGTCCCGTAACCCTGAGTTCGAAGAATACAATGAAACTCCTGAAGCAATGTCAACAACTCCATGCATCGCAACACCGATTCCGAGTATAGTGTCTTTTTCTTCTATTCCCATAAAAATAGTCCGAACCACTTTTTTTAACGACTCTAAAAAAATCTCCTTACTGATATGAGGTTGAATTTCAATTTCGGTTTCAGCTAAAATGGTGCCGACAAGATCGCTGGCGATCCCTCTGATTTTGTTCGATCCTGCATCAATACCAATAACGTAATGGCCACTCCGCTTAAGCAACAGCATCGTTGGTTTTCTGCCGCCTT
Organism: Carnobacterium sp. CS13; assembly: GCF_016653495.1. Taxonomy (NCBI): domain Bacteria; kingdom Bacillati; phylum Bacillota; class Bacilli; order Lactobacillales; family Carnobacteriaceae; genus Carnobacterium; species Carnobacterium sp. CS13. The sequence continues at coordinate 1,742,877 of NZ_CP067364.1, forward strand.
TCGATTCGCCGAGAATACTTTTTTCCACTAAATTTTCTGCCATCAATTCTTTAACGATACTGCTGACGGTAGGAGGCGTTATCCCTGTTTCTTTGGCAATTTCGGCACGTGAAATAGGTTCTGATAAACGTATTTTATTTAAAATAGTTGATTTATTGACTGATTTCATTAATTGAAATGTTCCGCGTTCCATAACTTAGCCCCTTTCTAACTATATATGATAGTCTTCAGTATAACATGGTTAATTAAATTAATTTAGTTATGATTCTGCTTTCCATGTTTTTCACTCAAACAAAAACAACAAACGGGCAATTATTTACCGCTCTAGCTATTTTGGTTTTAATTTTGAGACTATTTATTATTTAGTTATAAAAAACTCTACTAGACAATCTTATCCAGTCGTGAGAAAATAAGAAGCAGGTCATTCAGGTTCTATAGCTCAGCCGGATAGAGCAAACGTTTCCTAAACGTTAGGCCGGGAGTTCGAATCTCCCTAGGACCATTACTTCTACTGCTTAGGGAATAAACAAAAAACCGATAGAGAATTCTGTCGGCTTTTTTGCTTTTTCATTTATTGTTTGTTATTAACGATTCAACTTACTTTTGCACGAACCGTTTTAGTCACCTTACTTCCAGACGAATCTCGTATACTGTAATGAACAGAATAGATTCCTTCTTTATGGACATCGATCCCATTCTCTACTTCTAGCTCTCTTGAGATGTCTTTTCCAGAAGAATCAACAGCAGTCACACCTACCAGCAGGTCATAACTTTCACCTACACGCAATTCTATATTTCCAGCTTCGATGACAGGTGTCGTAAGTTCGTTTGTTTGAAAGGTCTTTTCCATTAAAATTACTCCTTTATGAATGAATTCGTTTCTCTTCCTGTTACGGGCTTTTCCCAATTTAACAGAGAGAATCTTTTGTTTTTCTAAGAGCAATAACTCACTGTCTGCTCTAACAGTTTACACTTTAATGGAGCAATAGTGTGTGACAGTTTTGTGAAATTTTATAGACCGATTTTTTTATTTTTTACAGCTTATAAACGGCTTGAAAAACCTGCTTGAATCAGTTGTTTATTTTACTTTTCCAAACAAAAAAAGGCTTAAATCGTTTTCTAAAGATTTAAACCTTTAACTGATTTTTCTTTTCGTTTTTGGTGCTAATTTATTCAAGACTTATTCTTTTGGGACGAACACGGTCTATTATGACGATAGTTTGTCTCGGAATGAGTCTTGTAGGCAAACTTACTCTCTTTTTAATTACTGTATTTGAAATAGTTCTTTATATTTGGGATAAAGAGATTCCCACTGTTTCTTTTCATTGGTTACATCTGTTTGTCCATCTAAAAGAGCTCGAATAACATCTAAGCAAACATGCCAACCGGCAATGTCTCGCGGTGTGTGTTCAGTAACCGTATCGATAAATTCTTTAAAAATTAAGTGTGTTGAACTCTCTGCAGTCTCATTTAACTGAAAACTGACTAACTCTTTATCCCAAGTGAATGTCAAAACAGTTGGCACTTTAACTTGAGTAATCGTCATTTCTTCAAAATGACCGTTTCCCAGATCGAAGACGATTTTTCCGCCTTCGCTCAATGATTCGATCCTCAACTCGTTAAACCATTTAGCCAAATAAGCATTATCCGTTATCATCTGCCAAACCGTTTCAATCGGATAAGGAAAATCTCGGTTCAATTCCACAACCGTTTTGTTATTTTGTTGTTTAATTTCAGCTAGCATATTCAAACCCCATTTTTCCTTATTCTTAAGCTTCTTCATCTTATCAAAATCTCTATCAAAAGACGATTACTTTTCAACTTTTTCCCAGACCACAGTTATTTCATCGTCTTCATCGATTTCGATGATCGGCTGCAATTTAAAGAAATACAAATAATAAAATAGTAGTGGCATCGGTGTTCGCTCCTTCAGTAATCAGTATTTGATCTTAGGAACAGTTTACTAAAGAAATACGTTTTTTTTGTTATCAAAAAGTAAAGGAAATAATAAGTTTGCACAAAGAAAGACTTCCTTCTTTTTCAAGTTGGAAATCTTTGAGGGGGCAAATGCCATTTTTTATTCTTCTTTTTGTTCTGCCCGATTGTAAAGGACAAATCCTATTGCAATAAGAAGTATGCCTATTAAGAGCGTGAAAAATTGATGGTCATCTGAACTGGTCAATCCTAGAATAAGGGCGATAAACCCTCCCGTCATGATGAATAAACCGTTTTTCAGCACTGCTCTCACCTTCGCTTCTTTTAATATCTTCTCTTATTAATTGTTAAGGAAATCGCTTTCCGTGTCAATGAATTCAACTTTTTATGTGCTTAAAACGCAAAAAAATCTTAAAAAGAGACTGACCTCTTTTCAAGATTTTTTACTGTCCATTAATCGACTGTTACACCAGCCATTTTTTTGTAGACATCAACCACTTCAGAAGCCATATCACGGAATGTGATAGCATTCATCAAGTGGTCTTGGCTATGAACCAATAACAGCGTCACTTTCATATCTTCTCCTGAAGCTTCTTGTGTCAACATTGAGGTTTGCGAATGGTGCGCTTCAACCAAAGCTTTATCTGATTCTTCTAGTTTTTGTTCTGCTAAAGAAAAGTCGCCTGTTTTGGCAGCTTGGATCGCTTCCATAGCATCGCTTTTAGCGTTTCCACCATTGATGATCAAACCCATGATGGCTTGTAAGTTGTCTTGCTCTCCCACTTTAAAACTTCCTTTCTAACAATTGTTTGATTATTTAATGAGTGTTAAAGCTTGGTTTAACACGTTTTCGCCGTTCATCATACCGTAGTCTTGCATATTGATGACTTCTAATGGAATATCTTTACCTGCTAATTTTTTCTCGAATTGAGATTTCATGAAACGAACTTGCGGTCCTAATAATAAGACATCAATGTCTTTTGAACCTAGGTTATGATCGGCTTCCGCTGCTGAAACGGCGAAGATATCTGCATCTAAGCCTCTTGCTTCGGCTGCTTTCATCATTTTTGTTACCAATAAACTCGTACTCATACCTGCTGAACATACTAACATAATTGTTTTGTCTGCCATTATAATCACTCCATCTAATTTATTTGTTGCTACACTTTATATAATGCAAGTTCCGTGCCAACTTTAAATTAAATGAAAACGTTGTCTGTTAACGCTTTCTATTCGTCCGAATAATTTACACACTAGCTTAAAAACTTACACAATACATTTAACTGTGTAAACAAACCAAAAAAGCAACTGCTTTCAAGGCAGCTGCTTTTGAGTTTAAGATTTTAGTTTTAGCTGATTTTCTACGATCATTTGGACAATATAAGCCAGTTCGTCTTTAGGAATGTTTATGTTATAGTGCTTTTCTAACGGCATCAGCACAGTTTCAACAGTATTCAATTCCAACCGGTGTTGGTTTGCATAAGCTTCTAAATCAGAAAACGAACGCGAATGCGCATTTGTTTTTAAGCTTTCGCATAAAAAAGCCAGATGCAACACCATTCCGGTTTTCACACCAGCAGGTATTCCCACGCTCAATTCAATTTCCAATTGTTGGAGTATCTTTTGCAGACGCAAAATCAAGTCTTTCACCGAACCTACTTGTTTTAACGTACCTGTTAACGATCGGCTTATTTGTTCAACGGGAAGTTCTTCTTCTAAGTGTTTTTTGATTAAATCCATTTTTTCATCATCGAATGCATCATAAGCTGGAAAATACGGAATGTTTTGATGCTCTATGGGCACCGTTCCGATAATGGCTTTAATGCTGTATTGTTTACTCAATTGATCGATGCGTTTTTTAAAATCTTCAGCCTGTAAAAATTGCAGCGGAATAATTTCGGCGGTCTCTGAATCGATAATAGAAGTTAATCGTTTTTCTAATTTTTTGGCGACCCCTTCTCCGGTAAAACAAGCAACTATGATCGCTTGAGGTTTATCGGGAACTATAGGCAAGCTTTTAGGAGCGCTGTTTCCAATCGTCATTTGGCAGCTTTGATAAATGTCTTCTAGCGATCTTCCGACGCTGGCCATTCGAACGGCTTCCAACACAACCGGCGTACTGACCATTGAGAGCGTCCGAACGGCTAGACCTAGTTCTTCAGCGAGCATATCTCCAAAGGCGTTCAAAGACCCCATATCAGTCAAAACCAGTAGTCCTTGTTCATAATTTTCTTGATCAGCCGCAATGGTTTGTCGTACTCTTTCATACATCTCATTGACTTTCATGGTTAACGGCATGTTTAAAGCCACACCCACTGTTGTATCCAGCAACTCTTGCACCGTTTCCAACATGCTGCTGGCCGTTGATTTGCCGTGCATCAAGACCATCACGCCAACTTGCTGAGTGAGCGGCTGTGTCGGCTCTTCGACATCCAATGTCAAAAACATGGTAATAAAGCCGATTTCGTCAAAAGGAATCTCAATTGCCAGGCGTTCTTCAATAATAGCGGATAAATCAATAGCAACTTGAAATTCTTTAGAATAGTTTTTACGAACCGCATTTAAATCTGGATGAACGATCGGACGTCCTTCTTTGATGCGTTCAAACGTACTTTGCAAATGCAATGCAAAGGCGAATCGTGATTTGGTATGGTAGGTTCGCTCCAACCGCTCTGCTGCAAAATCGTATAAAATATCGGTCAAAGTGCGGATGTCAGCTGGAATCAACTCTTGGTGAATCTCCGATAATGATAATTGCTCCACGTATTCACTGAAGTATTGTGTCATATTGTTTTGGATAAAGCCTTCTAAGTCAACGTCTTCCAACATTCCTTTTTCTAAGGCTTCGTCCACTCGTTCTTCAATCGCATTGTAAACACTCATATCTGAGACCGGATCTTGATTAATTGACGTTTTTTGGCTGGTTGGGACATAAGTAAAATGGCTTTTATGCCGATCAACTAATCGTTCCAAACGTTCGGGTGCTTCCTTGACTAACAACAGCCCTTTTTGAACGACTAGCGGCAAATCTTGTTGAGTAATGCTTAAATGATCGGTTTCATGTGTGCGGTAATGTAAAAAAGCTTTCGCGCAAACCAGTTTCAAATCGCGTTGGACTTGCCCAATATTGGCTTCTGCCGGATATAGCATGAAAGCTAGCAGCACTTCGCGTTCGGCTACGATTTTTTGATTCAAGCGTTGCGCCTCTTGCTGCAAGAACGTTTCCACCAACTCGTAGCGTTCTTCGATCGTTCGCTCGGATAAAGGTGGCAAAGTGATGGTCATCGGTATCCGGCGGTTAAAGGTTGCCAATAAAACTTCAGAACTTTCAGTCGTCGCTCCAATGATTTGGACACTAGCGGTATGAGTTTCATTGCTTTCGCCTAAAGGCCGGTAAACGCCTTTATCGATAAACGTAAACAACATTTCTTGCCCTTCCGGCGGCAGACGATGGATTTCATCGAGAAACAATATTCCTCCATCTGCTTGATGAATCAAGCCGGCCCGATCTTCCGTTGCTCCTGTGTACGATCCTTTTTTGACTCCAAAAATATGACCAAATAACAATTGAGGGTTTTGAGCGTAATCTGCACAGTTAAACGATACAAAAGGCGCATCAGCTGATAAAGCTTGCGATTCCAAGGCAAATTGATACATGCACTCAGCAAATAAGGATTTCCCAGTCCCAGTTTTCCCAAAAATGATGGTGTGCAGCCCTCGCGGCGGATACAACACGGCGGCTTTGGCTTGTTGGATCATGACTTTCAAAGAAGCATCGTGTCCAATCAACTGTCCAAAAGCTTTGCCGTTTTTCCCTTCAAGCGGCAAAGGATGTTTGTGTGCTTTGCTTCGATACAGCACCGGACGTCCTTTTATTTTTTCAATTTGGTCTTCTTTATACAATTCGTTTAAATAGCGGCTGACGTTTGCACGATCCAATTCCAGTGCATCTGCTATATCCTGAGCCGATAGTTTTTCTGAATGGTTTTCTATATACGTTAAAATATCTTTTTTACGAGACAGCATCCTACTCCTCCTTGTTGAAAACGGATACTTTCATTTATTCAAAAATAGCGGAAAAAATCCGCCGTTTTTATTGCTGTTTAGTTATGAAGCATCTCTAAGTTTTGTTGTTTATAGCTTGTTCTTTTTACGAGCGCCTTTATTTTTATCTATTTTTTTACGTCCCTTTTTCTTTTTCTTAAGGGGTTCAGCTGATTGGGCTGCTGGTTTTTTCAGCGGCTCTGTTTTTGATTTCTCTTTTGTTTTAGGTTTTGCTTTTGTTTTTGCTTTACTATCAGGGCTAGTACCTTCTGTTTCTTCACTTTCCGGACGTTCCAAAACCAGTTCTCCACCATAAAGATACAATGGCGTTAACGGCAGTTCCAACGGCGAAATGATTTTTTTGAATTCTCGCAATTCACGGCCATTCACTAAGGTCAAAACAGTTCCAGGCTGTCCCATACGCGCAGTACGTCCAGAACGGTGAATGTAACTTTCTTTATTTAACGGCAAATCGTATTGAATGACGTAAGGCAACCCGCGAATGTCTAATCCGCGTGAAGCGACATCTGTCGTCAACAATAATTTAACTTTGCCATCACGAAACTGCTGCAGCGCATGCTGACGTTCTGTTTTGTATTTTTCAGAATGCAAAACAGTGACCGAGATTCCTTCGTATTGTAGTTTTTCAAAAGCCAAGGTTAAATTAGCTACGTTGTTTACGAATACCAGCCCGCTGAATCCTTCCATATGTGTTAAGCGGCGCAAAATCTCCACTCGCTTACGGGTCGGTGTTTCAATATATGCATGCAGCACTTCGCCTTTAGATTCATCTTCTTCGGTAGCATCGATCCACTCTGGGTCAACATTAAACCATTTAGGCAAATCTTCCATCAATTCGTTGCTGGTTGCTGAAAAGAAAGCCATTTGTCGTTCTCCCGGTAATTTTCCAATTACGTTGCGGACAGTACTCAATTGATCTTGTTGCAGCAATTGATCCGCTTCATCTAGAATGACCGTCTTGACTTGATGCAGTTTTAATTTTTTGGTTTCTGCAATTTCAAGAATTCGACCCGGTGTACCAACGATGACTTCCGGTTTTTCTTTTAATTTTTCAATTTGGCGAACTTTATTCGCTCCGCCAATCAATGTTTGGACAGATAGCCCCAGTTGCTTGCTCCATTCTTGAACAACAGCTGCAACTTGCACAGCTAATTCTTGTGAAGGAGCTAAAATGAGAACTTGTACGCCGCCTTTTGGCTCCACTTGTTCTAAAGCTGGCAACGTATAGGCTACTGTTTTCCCTGTTCCAGTTGGTGAAATCCCAACGACGTCTTTTCCAGCTTTCATAGGTTCATATACTTTATTTTGAATGGCAGATGGTGTCGTGTAGTCCAATTCTTTCCAATACTGTTGTAATGCAGGTGCTATTTTGTCATTCATTTATGCGTTCCTCGTTTCTTCGTGCCTCTAATAATCATCTCGACATTGACTATCATACCAAAAAAAGACTTAAATCTAAAGGTTCTTGAAAAAGTTGTTAGCGTTAAACTATTTTCAGTAAAGGGAATAAAAAGAGAGGATTCCTTTTTTTCCTAATCCTTATAGTAATAGTTATTTTTCCTATCATACTAGGTACTATGTGCAGTCCCTGTCGCTTTTCTATTCATCTATAGGCAGTGAAATTTTCGGAGTCGAAAATTTGCCGATCAAACAATAACCTACTTTATTATGAAAGCTCATTTTAATGGCTAATCAGTAAGTGTTTCTCGGCTTAGTTGTTAGATAGGTAGGCTCTATTTAACACTAACACTGTAACCCGTCCACTATCGACCCAAAAAAGCTGTTCCAATCAAAAAAGTAAGGCAAAAATGACGAAATCATTTTTGCCTTACTTTTTTTAGCGAATCTTTAACGATTATCGGCTTCAAATACAATGTCGGCATCTTTACGTAAATCCATTAAAACTTGGTTTACTTGTCCGCTTAGTTCTTGCCATTCTTGATAATTTTTTAGTGCTTCTTCATCTGTTGGATGATTCAACACATGAGCAAAAGCTTGGACTTCTTCGATCATTGGATTAGCAACACTAGTTTGTGCAATGTTTTCTTTTAGATCTGTTTTGCGGTCAATGATTTCAACGGTCGTTATCCCGCTGACGCTATCCATGGAAAGGGTCTTGTTTAACCCGTAGATTTCAGAAGGCAAATACGAATTAGCGATTTTCCCTGTATTGATCGTCACATCGAAGGTATCGTAACGTAAGATGACCGTTCCTTTACCATCCACTCCAGTAGCAATTTTTGTGCAGAAGTAGTGACTTGATTTGGGTACGCCAAACCATGAAAGCGCGGCGTAAATAGGGTAAACGCCTAAATCAGATAATGCTCCGCCAGAAAACTTCAAAGAGAAGATATTCGGCTCGTGGCCTGCTAATACTTGGCTGTAACGCGAAGAATATTTCATATACGTAAAGTTAGCGCCTTGTAAGTTTTCAATATTTTTTATTTCTTCTTTTACAATATTAAAGTTTTCTTCATGAATATGACGGGCAGCTTCAAATAAAAACACATTGTTGTCTTTAGCGGTTTTCACTGCTGTTTCCCATTCTTTCGGATTCGAAAACATCGGCTTTTCAACGATGACGTGTTTGCCGGCTTTCATTAAGGTCAATGCTTGTTCAAAGTGTAGGCTATTCGGTGAAGCTACGTAGATCACATCTAATTCAGGATGTTGAGCGTAGGTTTCCAAATCTGTTTCAAAAACAGTCGCGCCATATGGTTCTCCAAATGACTTAGCTTTATCCACTGTTCGTGAATAGACTCCTACCATTTCATACTCACCTGTTTCAACTGCTGCATCCACAAATTGATTGGTAATCCAGTTTGTTCCAATAATTCCTAAACGTAATACCATACTAATCCCTCCGCCTAGATTCATCATCTATAGGTTTTTAAAAACTGCCGCTCTTATCCTCTGTTTACAAAAGATAGAAACCGCTTTTTTCATCTCTATCATAACAAACTTTTGCAAGCCTGAAAAGAAAGAGTCTTTATTTTGAAAAATTAGTTATTCTTTAAGGATAAATTTGGTGATTGAGCGGATTTAAACCCATTTTGTTGAATTTCGTTGATCACTTGTCGAATTTTTTTCCAATTTCGGTTACTAGGAATAGATTCGATGCTTAAAACTTTTACCGCAGGATCCACCCATTGTTTCATCAATTCAATTTGACAATCTGTCAGCATAAGTTGAATATTTTCGCCTAAATGTTTTTGTTCTGAAAGGGTATAGCACTTTAATTCTAAAGAAAAGCGGATTCTCAGCATATCGGCCAAAAACAATTCGTGCTGCAAGCCGTATTGAGAAACCACAACGACTTGTACTTTTTCTTTTTCTTGTGCAACTTGCTGCGTCAATCCTGTCCAAAAAGTGATCAGTGTAAAGATTAAGTCGTTTTCATTTTCACGCATTTTTTCCACCCAGTTGTTAGATGGGCTAGCTGCTAAAGTTTCTCGAACTGCTTTTGTAAATTTATCAAAATTTCTTTCTAAGGCTTTACCGTTTCTTTCAACTCGATCAATTAAAATATGTCCTGGCCCTTTAAATAAACTTCTATAAAAATAATGGCGGATCAAATTGGTAATAAAACAAGACTGATTTTCTAAAGTATAACCTGTTTGTTTTTTGAGTGCTTCAATAAAAGCTAAGATTTCCTGGGATAGACCAACTACTCTTAAATTTCCAGCTAGATAAGTTTTGTCTAGCGGACCATCTTTATTCTGATAAAGATAGGTCATAAAGTTTTGGTCTTCCAAAGGAATAGTAAAAGAAAGGTCTTTTTGCAACAAATCAAATAACGGTTCTTTTTTTGATACTTTAAAAGGAAATATCTCGTATTCATGGTCTATAAAGTAACCTTGCTCAATTCTTTCTAAACAGATAACGAGCCATAAAGCGACTTTACCTTGAGCAATTTCGGAGAAATTAGGAGTGTTAACATTTTTGGGCAGTAACTCGATGTAAGTTTGGGCGGTATCTAACAAGTGGTGATGAAATTCATCAAAAGAAGCAGAATAATAATCCCAAAGAAAAATACTAAAAAAATATCGAATTTGTTTTTCAGTCCCTATGATTTTCACAGGTTTAGACTGAATTGCGAGATCATATGCTCCTAAAAAAACGTTGATTTGTTTTAAACTTCTAATGATCGAAGAAGCACTTGTATACAGCAATTCCGCAAGATCTTCTATACTGGGAATGTCCAGTTCAAATAGCTTATCGATGATTTGAAAATTTAGACATCCTTCCATTACTTTGCGGTAAACACTTTCCATTTGAAACGAATCTACCGTGGTAAGTTTGATTCCATGTTGTTTAGACGTTTCGATAAATGCATCGCCACTTAATAGACTGTTGTAGTATTGAATATCAGCTCTGATCGTTCCGACAGAACACCTCAGTTTATAAGAAAGCTCTTCGATCGTCCACCATTCATCCTCAGCCACTAATACTTCTAATAACTGCAGCCTTCTAGCACTGGAAGTATCCAATAAGTTATTTATCATGAGTTCTCTCCCTCTCCTGCTCTTCGTTCAATCAACTACCTTTCTCTTAGTATACCATTACTGATAAAAAACGCTACGTTATATAAAACGCTTACACATCTTTTTTTATACCTCACAAAAAAGCCGCTGGCATGGGAGTGTCCAGTCGGCTTGTAGAGGGCCTATAGTATTGAGTTTTTTTTGATGCGAGGAATAGCTTATTCATCTATTGTTAGTTTGGCGATCAATAACCTAGATGAGAAGGAAGGTACAACGTGGTTTTTGTTTCCTTATAGTTTATTTAAGTACCGAAAGACAACTAGCAATCAGCAGCAGAAATAGAAACTTGCCAAACTAAGCGGTGTTCTGCGAATCTGATTGTTACGGAGAGTTCGCTGTCCTTACATGTACGCCTTACATTTTGATTTAAGTTCTAAAGTTTATTCGAAAACCTTTTTTATCCCCTGTTCCTATTAGCGATACCTTGCTACAAGCTGCTTATCAGAAGCCAAGAAATTGCTTAATGACGACAAATAGTACCGAGCACCCAAAAATAAGCAGTGGTTCAAGTATAAACTTTGTTGCATGTTTTGCATGGCATCACTCCTCGCTTGTTATTAATAAGAGAATACCACTTTCTCATCAATTTTTCATTTCAACAATTGCATATGGATAGCCAAATGTTGAAATTTAAATAATATACGTACTTTTATCTCTGCCTTCTCGCTTTTACCCCAAAAAAAGACCAACTAAAAATAGACAGTTGGTCAATTGTTTCATTAAGATTTTCGGTGGCCTTTATTTCGATGCTCGATTGTTCCCGGCATGTTGTCTCTTAAACGATTTTTTTCTTTCGGATTTGCATCTAAATTGTTCAATAAATTCATGTCTTCATCCGACAAGAAGAAATCAAAGACATCAGCATTTTGCGCGATGTGTTCTTTATCGCTTGATTTAGGGATCGGTATGACCGCCCGTTGGATACTCCACCGCAAAGCAATTTGTTCAGGCGTTTTATTGTGCTTTTTAGCTAAAGTCATCAGTTTGTTTTCTTTACTGATTTTCCCTCTTTTAATGGGACTATATCCCATTGAGACGATATTTTCGCTGTCACAATAATCATTGGTATCTTGTTCGCTATGGCCAGGGTAAATTTCGTATTGGTTCACTGCTGGTCTGACTTTAGCTTCTTTGAGCAGCGGAATCAAATCGCCGCGTTTAAAGTTGGAAACCCCAATCGCTTGTGCACGACCGGATTCATAAATTTCTTCCAAAGCACGCCATGTAGCTAGGTTTACTTCATCGTCTTTATCAGGCCAGTGAATCAAGAACAAATCTACATAAGCAAGATTTAAACGTTCTAAGCTCGCTTCGAAAGAGGCTGTCGCTTGCTCCAGACCCATATCCGTTTTCCAAACCTTGGTGATAACAAATATTTCGTCTCGCGGGATACCAGAACTGACTGCACGGTTGATTCCTCTTCCGACATCTTCTTCGTTGTCGTAATGAGAAGCGGTGTCAATTAAGCGATACCCTTTCATAATAGCTGAAAAAACCGCATCTTCGGCTTCTCGCCCGGTCATTCCACTCGTTCCTAAACCAAGACCTGGTATGGTGTATCCATTGTTTAACGGCATTCTGTCTAATAAACTTTCTACCATAGTTATCACGCTCCTAGTTGTGTTAACTTTAGTTTAACGAAGACCTTTGCAAAACTCAAAAGAAAACACTTACACATAATCGTTTTATAACAAAAAAACATCAAACCCTTATGAGGTCTGATGTGCTTCTGCTAAGATTTTTTTAACTAAATGAAACTGTTAGATCAATGTAACCACTACGATTTCCGGTCGATTATTGAAACGGAAAGGAAACGTGGAATTGCCGATGCCGCGACTGACGATCATTCGTTTGCTTGGCAATTCGGGATCAAAGTAAACGCCATCCGTATACACAGGAAATTTTCCTTGTCCGGGCGAAAAAAGTCCGCCAATAAACGGCAAGCGAAATTGCCCTCCATGGGCATGGCCGCTCAAAATCAAGTCTGGAGCACGCGTTAAATCCATTAGATACTCTTCAAAAAATTCAGGATGATGCGCTAATAAAACTTTTGGTTTCATTTGCATTCCTTCCGTCAGCGTGACTCCTCTAAGAATCGGTTTAGGAGCTGTCTCAAAATTTTCTTTTTCAGATAATCCCATCAAAACGAAGCCATCATGATCGAATTCGATCCATTCGGCTTCATCGATCAACACTCGAACGCCAGATGACGTTAGAATATCTTCCCATTCTTGTAACCGGCCGCTTCCAAAATCGTGGTTTCCAGTAACCGCATAAACAGGAGCGATCGCTACTAATGATTGTGCAAGAGAGCGCAACTCAACTTTGGGCAAATCATACCGTACATCTACCAAATCACCGGTCAGCACAATTAAGTCCGGTTTTTCTGCCGCTACTTTTTTCACTAACCGAGCCAATGATACTCCGTGTCTCGGTATATGCAAATCAGATAAGTGCACAATTTTTTTGCCGGTCAAACTTTTCCCTGAATACGGCAATTTGATCCGAAAATGTTTCACTTGCATCCATTTGTTTTGAACTATAAGATAAATAACTAGTGCAAGGAGCAATCCAATGATTGTTCCAAAAATACTCCATCCTGACATAAAAATTCCTCCAAATACTCATTCATTCGTTGTTCCTTGAATTTTGATGAATAGCTTTCTTTTATTTTACCATAGTTTCTTCAAGAAAGCGTTTTAATTCAAATCATGTTATACTAAAAGAAAAAGTGAGGTGCTTATACTATGGATAACCAAGGAGCAGGAAGCGGCAAAGAAAAGAGTTTAATCGAAGCAGCAGCATTAAAAGCCTTTAAAGAAGACGAAAAGCTAGATGAATTACCAGAAGAACAGTTGGATAAAGAACCAAAAGAAGATGCTCATCCGGAAGATTTCAAGCCATTTAAAGACCCTGAAAAATTAAAAAAACTAAAAAAAGAAGAGACCACTGAAGAAGAATAAGCTTCAAGAAAAAGGAAGGCTTTTCTATACCAATCCAAAGAACCTTCGCACTTTTTTTGTGTGAAGGTTCTTTTTATACAGCCTGCTGCTTTTTAACAAAACACTCTTTTCTTTTACATTTCATTTCTTTCAGATACGTATCTTCCATGTTTTGGTACAGCGATCTCATCAAAATCTCGGACAAGCCGGTCTAAACTTTCAGATAATTGGTCCCCCGTCATTGGTTTCCCATGACCAGTAATAGCGATGTTAGGTTTCAGCTCTGCCAGCTTGATAATAGAGTTTTTGGCAGCTTTCCAGTCGGTCGTCAAGTACCTTGGCGGACCGCTGATTTCTTGCTTCTGGGTGATTACTTTGTACAAATCTTCCTGTTTGACGGTCACAAAAGCATCTGCTGCTAACAAGAGCCGGTCTTTTTCTCTAAAGAGCGCTACTTGTCCAGGAGCGTGTCCGGGTACATGGATCCATTTGAATGCAGAAGGGTATGGAACGCTTCCATCTTCCGGTAACAGCTTAACATGCCCGTCTAAGTCGATGGCATCTGTTGGAAAGATAGGAGACATCTTAGCGACCAAGCCGCCTTCAACTGTGTAATCCGGCTCCGGGTAATTTTTTTGACCGGTCAAATAAGGCATTTCCAGAGGATGAGCATATGCGGGAATGTGCCAGTGATTGATCAGCTCAATGACTGACCCAACATGATCAAAGTGACCATGAGTCAAAATAATCGCTTTTGGACGACAATCCGGACCAAAGCGTTCTTCTGCGGCTGCAATAATTTCTTTAGATCGGTTGGGTGTCCCAGTATCCACTATAACAAATTCATTCGTTGCTGAATCGCCAATAAAACAAAGATTCACGATTTGAACGGTATAACAGTAGACATCTGGAACCACCTCTACGCCCTCTCCGCTTTTCACGGATGTTGCCGGAATCGTTTTGTAATCTTTTCCATAATGCATACTGGTTTCCATCTTAAAACTCCTCTCAACTCTTAAGTTTAATTAAAATTCCAACATCGCACCTCGTTCGTCAAAAACGGCTGCAGGATTCCAAGCCACTTCCCATAAGTTCTTTTCCGGATCAGCAAAATAAGCTGTTCTGCCGCCCCAAAAAGCATCACTTGGTTCTCTTAAAATAGTTCCGCCAGCATTACGGACAATTTCAACCGCTTTATCTACCTCTTCTTTCTGGTCAACATTCACCGCCAATGTAACTCCAGCAGAGTAATGGTCATCTGAAACCAATTCAACTTGCATTTCTGCAGCCATTTCTGCTACTGGAAAAAGTGTCAGGATAACACCAGCTGTTTTAAAGACAGCATACGTATCTGAACTTATTTTTGATTCTTCCCATCCCAAACCTTGGTAAAACAGTCTTAATTTAGGCAAGTCCTGTGTGACGATCGTGACAAGCGAAACTCTTGCAGATATCATTTTATCTTCCCCTTTCAAGTTTTCTTAATTCACTGTCACTATAATTCTTTTCTAAAATGCGGTCAAAGATTTAACTTTTTTGTCGCCGTATACTTATTCCTAAACAAAAAAATAAACCACCTCCATTCAATTGATAAATGAGAGCTGATTTATTTTTTGTCGTTTATCGGGAGGCGTCTTGTATATTTTTTTATTCAGTACTGAACTCGTCTTGCTCTCTTGTTAGAGATAAAGACTGATTATGGATACATTCCACTAAATGGGTATACCCACAGAATCAATATCGCCTTTTCTCCACTTGTAAGTCGTTGGAGTTTCAATCACTTTTTCAATTTTATTTGTCCATTTAGCGGCATCTTTTTCATATGTTTCATAATTTTCTTTTTCTACTAACCAGCTTTTCTTCTGATCATCATACATTAATGTCAATATAACTGAATCAGAACTTTTCTCAGCCGGCTGCAACGCAAAATAATCTGCATCCGATAATTGAATCGAACTCTCTTGATCAACGACACCGTCAACGATGATTTTCCAGCCTTCATTGGTATTGGTCAGATTCAATGAAGCTGCGTTCAGCACTAGCCCATAAAAAGTATAATCGTAATTCTTCGTAATTGTTTTTACATATTCAAATAAATAGGCTAATTCTTTTTTGTGTTCGCTCGTACTGTTTTGAATCTTTTCTACATCTAAATTATTGGTCAAAGCTTCGCCATACGTTTGATAATAGTGCGCCGCTCCTGCTGCTACTTTATCTTGAAACGTTTTATTTTTTAAAGTTTCTTCCAGCTGATCAATAGCAACAGTTTCAGTACCCTTAATCAGATCAAGCATTTTTTCTACTTCAATGGTATTGCCAAATGGATCTTCGAACGCAATTGTTAATGGATGCTCTCCGATTACTAAAGGACCATACTCACCGTTTTCGTTAGCTGCCAGTTTTTTTTTGCCTGCTGTAATCACGGCATCTTGAAGTTTTCCGTCTGTTTCTAATGTAATATAATGTGATTTCACTTCAAATTGATAAGTTGTAAAGAAGACCCATTTTTTATTGCTAGGTTCCATCACGATCAAATCATCTTTTGTTTTCCTGTTTTCTTTGCTATCCGCTAATAATTGCTCTTTTAATTTATTTCGTTGATCATTGTGTTTGTGAAAATACCGTAAAAAAGGTTCAACACTATCTTCAGTTACTTTTAGTTTATCTGTATCAGATTGAATCAATCCATGCAGCGTTTTACTATCTTCATTTTCAATCGCTTCAAAAAAACGATCAATGGTACTTTCCTTGCTATAATAATTATGTATTGTCATAAAAAAGACCAACAGCAAGAGACTAGCTGTGCTTAATACGACTATTCTTTTTTTCATCATGCACCTCTTCACTTCAGTAAAAAAACCTATCTTCAATTAAGAAAACAAGTTTTTTTGCTGAATAATGATTATTTGTATAAACCGCCTCTAAAAGCTTCTTCAAGGTATTCATAGTAATTATTGCTTGATGACTTAACGGTATCGATTTCCCATTTGTCATCTATTTTCTTTAATTGGATGCGATATCCATCTCCGTAGGTATCTAACTCGGTAGGACTGGCTACGCTAAAAACTTCTGGCAAGTTTTCAAGCAAATATTTTTCTGCATCCACATACACAGCTTGGTAATCAGAATATTCTTTGTCTTTATTCTCCTCTATGTATTTGTCCATCAAACTTTCTACTTCATCATCCATATTGTCAAATGACAAAGCTTTCGGTTTGACTTGAATGGTTGCTGAATTCGGATAGACAGAAAGCAATTTTTGATCTACTTCTGCTACTTTTCCATTGCTCGTTTTAAAAGATTCTACAAGCTGATGCAACTCTTCGTTTGTCGGTTCATAGTCTGAAAAAAAGTTGCTTAACGCTTTTGTAAATTCTTCATCAAAAGATTCAGCTGTTGCTTCTTTATTGTTTGCGACTACTGTATCGTATTTTTCATTTTCTTTAGCAAGGAATACTTCATCTATAAACGCCGTTAATGCAGCAGATGGTTCTTCAGTTGTATCTTTGTATTCTGCTGTATCGATTTTCAATACAACATCTTTAATTTCTTTATCCATGTTTTCAACATCATAATACTGCGGTTCAAAATGCAGTTCATATTGGCTGTCTTGGTCTACTTTAAATACGAGGTAACCGGTTTTGCTTTTATCAGCTGACAAATTATCATGCCCCAACAATTTGAAAGATTCATCCTCAGAATAAACAGAAGCCGGTTCTACTTTGCTGTCGTTTTCATCGTATAAACTAATGTCTCCACTGCTGACGTTCAATGATTTTTTACTCTCGTTCTTAATGGTAACTTCTAACGCTAAGTATCCTTCATCTTCGCTTACTTCTTTATCATCAGGAATAATATATTCTCCTTTACTGATGACGATTGAAGCCACATCAGTTTTCCCTGCTTTTTCATCCTTTTCTGATGTTGCCGCTTTTCCTCCACAAGCAGCCAACACAAAAAAGACATTACATACCATAAACGCCAGTCTTAACTTTTTCATTTTTTCGAACCCCTTCTTTCAGTAGTTTAATATGAGATAACCCTCATTATAGTATAGGCTGTCCAGATAAAGCAATTGAGAACCCATTGATGATTATTATTCTTCTTTCTTAAAAGTATTTCACCACATTATCAATGTTGATTTTCCGTTATTATACAGAACCATTCTAATATTTTTATTCTTTTGGACAAACTAATCCTGTTTTAGTGCTGCTTTATTCCGATTTTACAGTTTTGGGGCAAACTTACCTCTATTTAATGCTGGTTTGTCCAGTTTACATACAAAAATATGAAAGTTCTAAATTTATCTATATTTAATAGATAAAACAAAAAAGTCTGCTAGTTATATATAGCAGACTTTTTTTCTATTCATTTAAACACGGTATTCTTTTTCTACTTTTGCCAGCTCTTCAATATCTTTTTCCAGTTGTAACGTGGATAAATTAGAGCGTACCAAAGAAAGTGACTGTGTTGTGTGATAACCGTTCGCGAATCCTGCCATTAAGCTTTGAGAAATTGATTTTCCTTGTTGGCGAGCGTAAATAAGACCAGCACAAATAGCTTCATTGGCTCCCCATTTATAGCGATTAGTAATATCATGCGGATTTTTATACCGAATGGTTTCCCCATTATCAGCTACATACACCAGCGTATCATCATTCTTCGTCACTATAACCGAATGTGCTCCGTAGCTAAGCCACTTAATAGCAGCTTGTTCTGCATCTTCTTCGCTTTTAACAGCTAAGTTAAGGAAAGCTTCCGTTTCATCGTGTTTGACGATTAATAAATCAACTCCATCTAAAGACGCGGGCATATTGACCATTTTGGGCACTGAAACAGTAATAAGGACAAGCGGGATCTGGTGTTTCATTTTTAGAGCAATCAGTAGTTCAAGCGTTTCTTTTGGCAGATTCAAATCAGCAACTAAATACTTAGCTCGTTTTAAAAGAGTAAGATGCTTTGTTAACCATTCCGGGGTCATACAATGGTAAATTTCCATATCAGATAACCCGAAAAGAATATCTCCATTTGGATTAACGACTTCCAAAAATGTCCCCGTAGCTTCACCTTCTAATGTATCAACGGCTGACACATCCATAAAATGTTCTGAAGCTGCTTTGATTTTCTGCCATTCTGGGTCATTGCCGACAACTGAGAGCAACGCTGCTTCAACTTCAAGGCGGCCTAAGTTCTCTGCAATGCTGCGGGCAACGCCTCCATTTGTAGACTGTGTTTTAACATCATTTGTCGTTCCTTCGATCAGTGGTGCTTCCATCAAATAACGGCGGTCGATATTGGCCGCCCCGATGCAAATAACGGGCTTGCTTTCATTTAAAATATACGCTTTTCCTAACAGATACTCTTTTCTAACTAATCCTGAAATAAGATTAGCAGTCGCTGAACGGGATAACTTTATTTCATCTGCTAACTCTTGCTGGGTTACAAAAGGATTTTTAAGGATTCGTTTTAAAATCAGAGATTCTTTCTCATTTAAATTCATTTTTTTCAGACCTTTCACTAAAGCAGCGGGTTTTTCTAACTAAACAACTGCTTTAAAAACATTTGTCTTTAATCATTAAGCACAGTATAGAACTCCCTTAGAAAACTGTCAATCTAAGTTTAATACTATTTTAACACTTCCAGAAAGCGAAAATAAACAAAAAAACTGACTCTCCTACAAAAAATGCGGCGAGCCAGTTTCTTTTACTTTCTGATTAAAACAATCCTTTTGTATTGTTGACATCTAAAGTAAACAATACACCGTTTCCGGGTTTTTCAATTTCCATAGCGTTACTGATCGATGCTACAATCGCATCGGTTGTTTGCGTTTCTGATAAGATTAAAACGATTTCTTTTTCCGGCTCAATGTCCATTGAAAACAATTTACTTGTTTCATGACTGCCAGAACCGCGTCCAGTAATAACGGTTCCTCCTTGAGACCCCGCTGCAACAGCCGCGTCAATAACTTCCTCTGCTTGACCATGGTCGACAATCGTAAAGATAGCTTGATGCATAATGTCTTCAACCTTTCTGCTGCTCGCATTTTGTTTGTAAACACAGTTTCGATTTCCTAATAAATTGGCAATAGGAATCGAAAAGGCAATACCATGATTCCGTTTTTCTAATTTTAATTTTTGGGATAAATCTTCTAATGTTTTTTCAGCGTCTTCTTTTTTTGCCGCTAAAATGATGATTTCTTTTCGAATATCATCCAATCCTAGCAATTTCAAAGCATTATTGTTGATGGTCCCAAAACCATAAAAGACTGTACCGCCTGAAATGCCGTCTTGCTTAGCAATCTTTAATACCTTGCTCCCTACGCCATCGTTTACGATAAGACAAAGGATATCGTAATTCATTCCTTCAATAATATTATTCTTCATTTGGTTGGAATCCACCCTTTCCAGATTTTAATTTGAAAATCAAGCCTAACAGCTGCAAAGTAATAATCGGCATCATGGCCACCATTGCAATCATTCCAAATCCATCCAGCAATACGTCAGCTCCTTCAATGGCTTCAGCTGCCCCTTGGACAAAAGCTAAGATAAAGGTTGCGGTCATTGGACCTGAAGCGACTCCGCCAGCATCAAAAGCCATCCCGACAAACATTTTGGGTACCACATACATCAAACCGATAGCAAGGATATACCCCGGTAAAATCATGTGCCACAACAGTAAACCCGGTACAAGAATCCGTATCATGGATAATAAAACTGCCAAACCAACTCCGATAGACAAAGCTGTTAAAACGACTTTTCGTTTCACATATCCATTTGTAACGTTTTCAATTTGATGGGTCAGAACATAGACAGCTGGTTCTGCTAAGATCGTCACTAATCCTAACACGAATGCAACGAGGAGTACATAGAAATTATTATCCAATGAAGCGACCGTATACCCTACGACACTTCCCACTTCCATAAAACCGGCATTGACTCCGACTAAAAATAGAACCAAACCGATAAAGACATATAAAACGCCTTTTAAAACTTTATTTAATCTTTTTTTACTGAGCTTTAAAAAGAAGAAGTTATACGCTAGAAAAACAAGCAAGATCGGAAGTAAAGCAATAAATATTTCTTGCGAAATGACTGGAAGATGAGCGAGAAAAGGTTGGATAACCGATGTAGACCCTTCCAAATCAACTTCCAGACTTCCGGTCATTTCCCCTTGACTGCCTAAGATATTCATCAACATCACTGCGATGATAGCTCCAGATGAAGCAATGGCCACTAAGCCGAAACTATCTTTCTCAGAAGCTTTCCCGCCTTTTCTTAAAGAGGCAACTCCTAAAGCCAAAGCCAGCATAAAGGGTACGGTTAATGCGCCGGTTGTAGCACCGGAAGCATCAAAAGCCATCGATAAAAATTCATTTGATGTAAAAAGCGATAAAATAAAAATAACGAAATAGATTCCTGTCAAAAGCTTGTACAAAGGAATATTGTAGACGATTCTCAATAATCCAATGGTCATCATTACAGCTATCCCAATAGAAACGTAAATCAAAATACTGGTATTTGAGATGATGCCGCCGGTCACACCAGCAATCTGGTTAGCTAGAATATGCAGATCTGGTTCTGCTATGGAAATAAAAAAACCAAGCGTTAATCCAGCAAGAATGACGATCCAAACTTTATTGCTTTTAGCGACTCCTTTTCCCAATTGAGACCCGATCGGCGTGATACCGATGTCCGTTCCCAATAAAAAAACAGACAATCCCACGACAATAAATAAAGCTCCCAGTACAAATCTCAGCAATAAACTGGTTTCCATAGGGGCAATGGTGAAATGCAAAACGAACACAATTGCAACAATGGGCAAAACAGAGAGTAAAACTTCTTTAAACTTTTCTGTCAATACGTTCAAATAAATGGCACGCCCTTTCTATTTTTTGATCACATCTGATGAAAAAATAAACAACAATTAAAACCAAGCCTTTTATGAGTCTAACGTTTTTGACTGATACAGTTTTTTTCATTCTTCAAAATTTCATAGCTGCGTTACTACTTTTTCATTACAATATATAAATAAGTTTAACACAGAACCAACAAATAAAAAACGTGTAATATTACAGAGATACAAATCTATAGTACTTTTTTTCTTAACTGAAAGGAGCTAAATCATGAGAAAAATAGCCGACCCTCAGTAATGAAGGTCAGCTATTTTCAAATTCGTTCACATCTATCTAACTGAGCAGATGTGTTTTTTATTTCGTCTTGTCTTCTTTTTCCATTTTAGCTTCCAAACGTGCTAATTGGTGTTTCGCAAATTCGCGGCCGCCAATACCAAAGGAAATGGCAAAAGCAACAGATAGACCACCAAGGATAAGCAAGAAAGCAACGTTTACAATGCTTGTTGCAAATTGCAATTGGTTCAAGCCCATGAAGACAGCCATCACGATCAAGATGTATTTCACGATTTCACCGGACATCCGGCTGCCAGTTGATTTTGTAATGAAGTTTCCTAATAAAGATCCTCCAATTAAACCAATACCTAAAATAATCAATGCGCTAAGCACTAATGGCAAGTAAGCAATAACCGCTTTACCGATCGTATTGAGAACTTCTAAGTTCAACACATTCAATGCTTCAACTACGAAGAAAACAATTAAGACGACTTCAACGATTTGGCCAAGAACCTTAGCTAAATCAATAGTCATTTTTCCATCGCTCTTAAGGTATTTGTTTAATTTGTTGATGCCTGTTCCTTGCAATAAGCCAGTGATCAGGTCGCCAACGAATTTAGCTAAAACAACTCCTACAGCTACTAAGATAACTGCAACAATAATATTAGGGATAGCCGCTAAAACTTGGTTCAAAACCATAATGATCGGTTCAGAAATGCTGCGGACTTGTAGCGTTTCAAGTGCTACAGTAATGATAGGAACTAAAATAATAACATAGACAACATTTGCTAAAACTTTAGCAATCGTCATTTTTTCACTTTGTGTTGGTGCTGCTTCTTCAGCTTCTGAACTAGAACTAGTCATTTTAGAAATCCATTTGTCAATATTGACTGTAACCAGTAAATTGTACACTAAGTTTTTAACAAAGCGTCCAACAAAAACCCCAATAGCTAAGATAACTGCTGCTGCAAAGAGTTTTGGAATGAATGCTAAGACTGAATTAAGCATGTTAGTGATTGGCGTTGCGATTGCATTTAAGCCTAACATTCCTAAGATCCCCGGTAAGAAAATCAACCATACTAGATAGTAGAGTACTTTCCCGATCGAATCGATCGTACTGTCTGCTTGTTCATCGGAATTGGTTAATCCCCATTTCGTTAACAGACGGCCAAATCCTACTGCTTTCAGTCCTTTTTGCGCTGCTTTACGGACTAAAATAGCTACGATCCAGGCTACGACTAACAGTGCAATGGCGCCTAGCAATGTCGGTAAGAATCCCATGAATGAATTGAATCCTGTACTGACTGAATTTGAAAAATCGTTCATGAATAACATCTCCTTATAAATTTATTTTTTGAACTCTTTACACTTGCTAGTATAGCCTATCTTAATATTTTCTTAAAATGATAAGCCTTTTATTTAGCAAATAGTTTTTATTTGGAAATAAAATGGTAGTTTGTCACTTAGAATACAAAACACCTCAAAAGCTCAGTGGTTCAAAGAATCCTTACAGTACTCAAAGGGTTTGCGGACCTTAAGTATAGAGTTTTAACCTCTTTCCGGTAATTAAAAGAGGTTTGTGGACCTCATGGACAAAAGTTTGAACTTCTTCCGGTACTTAAAAGGAGTTTGCGTTATCAACAGAAATTCAACGACTAACCTCATCGATTCTTTTATTTTAAAAAAAGAGCTTCTAAATACGTCTTCAGTAGGTTCCTATCGTTGACTTGCTGCAGAAAGATGGCTAATGTAATAGATAATAGGCTCATTTCAACTGGGCGCAAATATAGGATAGAAAGTAGGATACGTATGGTTGGAAAGAATAAGCTTGAAACAGAAAAAATTTCTACGTTGTTAATTGAATTTTCAGTACCAGCGATGATTGGGATGTTTGTGAACGCGGTTTACAATATCGTGGACCGTATCTTTATTGGGAACACGCCTGGCCTAGGTTCGCTAGGGCTCGCTGCAGCTTCGATCACTTATCCGATAACTTTGGTCATGATCGCTTTTGGTTTAATGGTCGGTGTCGGAGGCTCTACACGTTTTTCCATCAGTTTAGGAAGAAAAGAAACTGAAAAAGCGCAGCATTATTTAGGCAACGGGGTCGCTTTAGCTATTATTATGGGCTTGTCGTTTACTATTTTAGGTAATATTTTTATCGAACCGATTTTAAGAAATATTGGTGCCAGCGAAGCTGTGTTGCCTTATGCAACAGATTACCTGAGCATTATTCTCTATGGTGCTGTTTTCCAATGTTTAGCCATGTGCATGAACAATTTTTCTAGAGCAGATGGAAATCCGCGTATTTCGATGATCAGTATGTTGATTGGAGCTGGCTTTAATATTGTTTTTGACTACATTCTGATCGTCCGTCTAGGCTGGGGTATGAAAGGTGCCGCTTACGCAACTATCGGCGGACAATTTTTATCGGTCATCTGGCAGTTGGCTTACTTTACCGGAAACCGCAGCAACGTCCGTCTCGTACTGGGCAACATGAAATTGAAGCTTACCTATGTCCGTGAAATTTTAACTACTGGAATTCCAGCATTTCTGCTGCAAATTGCGAATAGTGCTTTAAACTTCATCATTAATGCTAGTCTAGTCGTTTATGGCGGTGATGTAGCGATTTCCGTTGCTGGTATCGTAACAAGTGCCGTCACCTTGATCATCATGTCGATTTCAGGATTAACGCAAGGTTTGCAGCCGATCGTCAGTTACAATACAGGTGCTGACCGCATCGATCGCGTGAAGCAAGCTCTTAAACTAGCAAGTATTGCAGGATTTATCATTACTACCACTGGATTTTTGGTGATTCAGCTCTTTCCTGAATTTGTTGTCAGGCTATTCAACCAAGAACCTGAAGTTGTGGCTCTAGGTATAAAAGCTATCCGGATTTGGACAATAGCTTTCCCATTAGTAGGGTTGCAGATCGTCTGGTCCAACTATTTCCAAGCGATTGGAGAAGTTCGACTGGCCAGCTTTTTAAACTTAGCTCGTCAATTGGTTTTCTTAGTTCCGCTCATTTTGATTCTTTCTTCTATTTTTGGTTTATATGGCATTTACGCTGCTGTTCCGCTTGCAGATTTACTCGCCTTTTTGGTTTCTTTCTTCTTTATTCGAAAAAGATTTCCGAAATCAAAAATTTTGATTTAAAAACTGTTCGTCTGCTTCTATTTTATGTGTAAGGTTCATTTGAATAATTTAGTTTTCTGTACTATTATTAGTACGTTAGTGAATGGTAGTACGTTAGTAAAAAGTTATTATTTTTAAAATATATGAGGGTGGGGAAAAATATGTATAAGTTGATTGCCCTTGACGTTAACGGGACATTATTAAATGATCGAAAAGAAATTTCACCAGAAGTAAAGGATGCGGTAAAACGAGCCAAAAAAGCAGGTCTGAAAATTGCTTTGTGCACGGAACGCTCTTACGATGCTCTGATAAAGGTCATCCATGATTTAGGAGTTGGAAACGTCGATTACGCGATTTGTTTCAATGGCGCACTGGTAAAAGATACCAAGACACACGCCACGTTATCACGTGTCAATTTAACAAAAGACGATTTAGTTTATCTTTATCAAATGGGTGAACACATTGCTTGTTCTGTTCATTTCGATGATGAGCATTCGATTTATACACCTAACCAGCACATAGGAAAATATACGGTTCAGGAAGCTTATTACAATGACGCACCATTGCAGTATCGAAACATCTACGATATGCCAGAAAAATTTATTCCAGCAAAAGCTATTTTTAGTGCTGAAAAAACTAAATTGGAAAATGGCATCAAAAAGCTGCCTAAAGAGTTTTTCCACCGGTTTCATGCTCTCAAAAGCGGTCCCAATTTCTTTGAAATATTGAACAGCACAGCAAGCAAAGGCAATGCCTTGCATGGTTTGTGCGAACGGATAGGAATTGATTCCAGCCATGTTTTAGCTATTGGCGATGAAGAGAACGATCTTTCTATGCTGGCCTATGCAGGAACTAGTGTTGCCATGGATAATGCTGTTCCAGCAGTCAAGAAAATTGCAGGTGACTCAACCGCTTCAAACAATCAGAACGGTGTAGCTGCCGCTATCGAAAAACACATTTTTAATTCATAAAAAATAGTCTGTGCTTCTCTTATATAGAGGAACACAGACTATTTTTAGTTAGCATAACGTTTTTTAGTGTACTGAACGCTTTCTTGCACCAATTCTTTTAATACCTGCAAATCAATGTCTTTCAGCTTTTTAATGTACAGGCAGCCTTTGCCCATTGTATGTTTTCCTAGCCGAGCCAACAATTCAGCTCGGTGTTCATCATCGGGTTGGGAAAGGTAAATACTGATGGCTGATTTCCTCGGAGACAAACCTACTCTGCAAGAATCGCCTTCATGTCCGCTAGCATATTTATAGTGATAGCTTCCAAAACCAATAATCGCTGTACCCCACATTTTTGGTTCATAGCCGGTTGTTTCATAGAAGAGTTTTACTAGTGCATACGCGTCTTGGCGTTTTTTCGGGTCCTCAATCGTTTCCAGAAACTCCGTTACACTATCGGTGTTCTCTTTCGTCTTGTTTTCAACCATAATGATCGGCCTTCCCTTCTGTTCAATCCATTATCTGCCGTGGCATTTTTTGTATTTTTTCCCGCTGCCGCATGGACAAGGTTCATTACGTCCAATTTTTTTAACTGTAACAGGTTCCCGCGTACTGTTTTTTTCTTTCATTTCTGCTACTTCAGCTGGCGACAAGCCGCGGTAACCCCATTTACGAGTTTGTTCTGATAATTCTTTAAATAGTTGTACAAATGTAATCACATCATCTTCCACCATAAATTTAAGGCCGACTGCTGCTAACGTTTGGTATAATTTGTCCGGTTGTGTGCCTAAAACCGCTCCTTTTGAGATTTCATCTAAAATACGTTCTTCAGTCGCACTATCGTAACCTTTTGTTTGAATGTAGTTCCGCATATTTAAATAGTTTGGAGATGCTGGATTAATTTTGTTTTCAGCATACAATTGCAGATCCATTTCAGTCGGTGCAAAATAAGGGATGTTGTGAGCATTTAATTTATCGTAAAAAGTCAACGCTTCTTTTTCATCTGCAAAATAACCATCGATCACTAGAGATCCGTTAAAGTAAAAATAAGGTTGGCGGATTCCAACTTTTTCAAGATAGTCCATCGCCGCTTCTTTGGTCAACACATCCGATTGGTGCCTATTCCAGACCGCAATCAGCTGATCGACATCGTAAACCCCATATAAATGGACTAATGCTAAAACAGTATCGAATAATTCTTGGTTGTGTTCCAGTTTTTCTTGGTAGCTTTTATCAGCAGCTAGTTGATTAAATAATGCTGCTATCTCATTTGGCAAAACAGGATAAAAACCTTCTTTTTCCGTTTTATTGACATATAAGTACCCGTAATCAGCCACTACAGCCAATTCTTTAGCTTCATCAGTCGTGATGATTAATGGCGTGCCTTCTGATTGTTCCACGACTTTTTTAAGTACAGCTACTCCTTTTCGGCTTGTATAAACCAAAAAATCAGCAAAATGCTGTTGCATTTGCTCAGCTAAGTCTACAGCAATCTTCGCTTTTGTATGACTTTTTTTGACCTCTGCTCCATTTTTTTCAGCAATTTCTAACATTGTATCTTTTTTATTTGATAGCAGCAATTCCACTAAACTGGTTTCAGTTGATTGAATTGCTTGTGCAGTTGATTCGCTCATTTCATTTCTCCTCGCTAAATCTGTTTTCATGTAGTTCTTATTGAATGGTATTGATTTATTCTTTGATAGTTTCAATAGTCATGGTCTGAGTGGCATGCGTGTTCCAAGCTGTCAGCAAATGGTCTGGACTGCAGTGTCCATAAATCGTTTCAACAGCTCTTTTCGTCGCTGCGAACCAATTAGCCTGATTTTCGTCACTGAACGGAATTTCAGAAACGTTTTCTGTGAGTTTCACAGCTAATTCTTGAGGCACTGTCGGGTGAAACTGTCCTTGATCTAAAAACAAAAAAAGATACCCGGATTCCACTAGTTTCTTTTGATCTGCCGAATCAATGGCGGTTTCATTGACAGGCTTCCCGTTTGCATAAGCCGACAACACATCACGTTCCGCTGTTTCCAATGATTGGTAATGCTTTACAAACTGTTCCGGAAGTTGGGCAGCTAATGTTTCTGCCAATTTGATTTTAGTATGGCCTTTTTTTACCGGTATAGCGTGTTGTTCAGCAATGGTCAGCATTGTCTCTTTTTTATAAGATAGTAAGCAATCAACCAAGTTTTCTTTGGGCATTCCTTTAATGATAGGCATTTCTATTGTTTGATCCATTTTTCCTTCCTCCTGCTCTTTTCCCATGCGTCACCTCTATCATACCGTATTTCGCAATTCGAGTAAAATCACTCAAGAAAAACCTCATTTTTTGTTCATTATTGGGGGCACCCACTTTTCTTTACGCGTCAAAAAAGAGACTATCCTAAGATGCCTCCTTCTTGTGCGGCTTATTTTCATTTCATTTCCTTCATATTGAAACACATAATCTCCCAGAGGTGGCCGTCCAAATCTTTAAAGCGGCGGTAGTACATGAATTTTTCTGTATTTTCAACAGGTTGGTCTTCAGCCCCTGCTGCCGCTGCTTTTTCACACAACTCTATCACTTGAGCTTTAGTAGTGGCCAGAAGAGTTACAATGACTTCATTTTGAGAGGACGTATCGGCAATCGCTTGATGAGTAAATCCTTTAAAATAGTCTTCTATTAGCAGCATGACGTAAATATTCTCTCCAATAATCATGCAGCTGCCAGTTTCATCCGTAAACAGCGGATCAAAGTTAAAATCCAACTGAGTAAAAAAATCCCTGCTTCTCTCTAAATCTTTAACGGGCAAGTTCACGAAGATTCCTTTTATTGGTTGAGTCATCTTTTTCACTCCTTTAATTTTTTTAGTCATGAGCACGTAACTTTTTCAACAAAATAAAACTGCTTTATTTTCTGGTTTCATTCAACAAATGTCGAACTTCCATATCGGATAATTGATGGAATTCTTCGTAGTAAGCTCCGATCGCTCCTAGAAAATACTCAGGTACATCCAATGCAACGATTTCATCTACTTTCATGCGCAGTTGCAAATCCATTTCTTTTGGGATGACCGGAACGGCAAGAATTAATTTTTTAGGCGACTGCCGTTGGACTTCTTCAATCGCTGCGAGTATGGTATATCCTGTTGCAATGCCATCATCCACTAGAACAATAGTTTTCCCCTTGATCGATTGACGGGCATGGTTTTCGAAATACAACTCTCGACGCCGTTGAATTTCTTGCTCTTTTGCAGCAATTTCTTTTGCTAACCAGCCTGCGTCTACTTTAGCGGTTTCTACTTTGTTCAAAAGGGGTTTTGCATTTTCAGCAATCGCTCCGATCGCATATTCAGGATTTGTTGGTGCACCAATTTTTTGAGTGATCACCATGTCTAAAGGAACATCTAAAAACTTAGCAATCTCAACTCCGACTGGTACGCCTCCGCGTGGCAAAGCTAATACGAGCACGTCTTCATCGGTTTCAAAGGTTAATTCTTTGGCTAGTTGCTGGCCGGCATCCATTCTATCGTAAAATTTCATTCCGCTTCTCTCCTTTGATCGCCATTTTAGGTATACGCTTACATTTATTGGTTTTTAACAACCTCTTATCTCTTTTTCTTTTAGTATACCGCTTATGCCAAATTTATTGAATCATTACGGTTGTTTTTCATGCACCCTGCTTGTCAGACATATGGTGTAAAGGTTAAACCACTGTCCTATGCTATGCAACCCTTTTAAGTAGAAGTTCAACTATTTGTACTTGAGGTACATAAACCTCGTTTGAAGACCGCAAATACATTAAAACTCTAGCCATGAGGTATATTGTAGCTCTTTTTTTCTAAGTATCAAACTCCAATCTTCTTACAGTTATTTTCCATACATTCTGCTTGTTATTCATACAATCTAGTTTTAAAAACAATCGTTCTCTTTGCTAAATTCGTCATTTATAGATATGATTAGCTCAATGTTAGTAAACAAATCAAGTTTTATAAACGATTAAGAAGGAGATTTTAAATCATGTTTGAATCATCTGAAATTACGATTGTATCTTCTACGAATGAAGATTTTATGCCACATTTGGCAACATTATTTTTATCTTTGCTGCAGACCAAGCAGGAAAATACCATTATCAATTTTTATGTCATTGATGACCATATTTCATTGCAATCAAAAGAGCAATTGAACCGCATGGTAAATGAATACGATGCGAGCATCAGCTACTTACAAATTGATACATTGGAATTTGATGATATGGTTGAAAGCGACCGTATTCCTACAACCGCTTATTTCCGGATCGCAATTCCGAACTTTTTAAAGAGCACAGATGTTAAACGCGCTATTTATTTAGATTGCGATATCATTGCTTTGGAAGACATCGAACAAATTTGGTCGGTTGATTTAGGCGACAATTTGTTGGCTGCTGTAGAAGACGCTGGCTTCCATCAACGGTTAGATGCGATGGAAATCGATGCTGAATCGAATACGTATTTTAACTCAGGTATGATGATCATCGACATCGACAAATGGCGGAAAGAAAAAATTTCAGAACAAGTCTTTAAATTTGCTTTAGAGAACCAAGATGAGTTAAGATTTCACGATCAAGATGCATTAAATGCTATTTTACATGATCGCTGGCTGGTTCTACATCCCAAATGGAATGCGCAAGCTTATATTCTGACCAATGAACAAGAACATCCAACTAAAATTGGAGAAGTTGAATACGCTGAAGCTCGAAATGCACCAGCTTTAGTTCATTTCAGCGGC
Source organism: Carnobacterium sp. CS13 (assembly GCF_016653495.1). Lineage (NCBI taxonomy): Bacteria > Bacillati > Bacillota > Bacilli > Lactobacillales > Carnobacteriaceae > Carnobacterium > Carnobacterium sp. CS13. The sequence continues at coordinate 1,773,319 of NZ_CP067364.1, forward strand.
CATATTAAACCATGGCATAAAGAATCCGACCACCCTTATCGGGATGCGTATTTAAAGATTCGCAACCAGACCCCATTCCCGATTGAAGGAGAACTGGAATCGGGTCAAAGAGATTAGTGTGTTAAACCAAAAGCTTGAAGAGCCGTTGTCCCCCGACAGCTCTTCAAGCTTTTTTATTTTTTGCTTAACCATCAGGCTTCTATTTTTTGAATATCGTGAATTTCAATTTCGTAGTTTTCTTCCATTTCTTTCATCACTTGATCAAAAACACTGTGGCAAAAAACGCGGTCATTGCCAACGATGCCAATACCAATGATGGCTTGGTTGAGCGTATCTTGCGCCCCGACTTCTGAAATACTGATATTGTATTTATTGTGCATGCGTTTCGTAATGCTTTTTACCACACTGCGCTTGTCTTTCAATGAATACGAATCATAAATCAAAAATGTGATCTCATACCCTAGTAAAACCATGGTTATCCCCTCTTCTTTGTCTTCCTCTTTTATTTTTCTTCAAAAGTTGCTGGTTAAGTTTCATTAGTATACTGGTTTTCACTTTTAATTTAAACCAATTCCACTTAGGGCAAATAAGGTGATTTTTACACGAATAGAATCAGCAAACCCATCCACAGCCAGAACACTGACATTAAAAAAATACCATAATCGGGATTTTTTGATTGTTTTTTGCTTTTTTTCATGTTATTCTTAAAAAAATATTACGTTAAAGCTGTTGTTTCAGCAGACGTAATGCATTCACAGAACTCAATTTAACTTGAACTTTACGGGACAGTAGAAAAGAGTTTGACACCGAGCTGCATTTGAATTTCTCATACAAGAGAATAGTTCAGATAGTCGACGCCAAACCCCTTCTTTACTGCCCTTTTTTTATTTTTTTATCTCATTTATTAAAAAATTGTGTCAGAGGAGGCAGATGATCAATGAGCACTAAAACACCTGCAACTACGGAACACATTGCGATTGAACCAATTGATTTTGTTACAGAACGGTCTAAATACCTTATTTTCTCAGCTATTGCTGCCAGCTTGCTTTTACTAGCTTTTGTCTTCAACAGCCCACGTGAATTATGGGAAGGCAGCCTGGTCATTCTTAGTTCGCCGGCTAAACTCGTTACCGATTATTTTGAATTGGCAAATGTTGGCGCCGCTCTTTTAAATGCTTCGTTGATGATGTTCAAAACCTTGGCTATCATCCGCGTAAACCGGGTTAAGTTTACAGGCCCCGTTATGGCCGCTATTTTTACAGTTGCCGGATTCTCTCTGTTTGGCAAGAATTTCTACAACTCCATTCCCATTATTTTAGGAGTTTATGCCTATGCGAAAGTCACAAAAGCACCGTTTTCCCGCTACGTGCTGCCGGCACTTTTTGGAACGGCATTAGGTCCAATCGTCAGTGAAATCACTTTTAACTTAGATTTGCCCCTTACACTTGGATTTATTTTAGGGACTTTAGCGGGGGTTTTAATTGGGTTTTTGCTTCCCCCTTTAGCAAAGCATTTTGCTCATTTCCACCAAGGTTTCAGCCTTTACAACATTGGTTTTACAGCCGGTATCATCGGTACCTTTTTCATTTCGATGCTGCGCAGCTTCGGTATTAAAATCGATACTGTCGAAATCGTCTCAAGCGGACACAACCAAGTCTTTTCCCTTATTCTATATGGGTTGTTTCTGGTCATGTTCTTAATCGGTTTGGCTTATAATCGCTGGAACTTAAACGGTTACCGGCGCTTGTTGCAGCAATCCGGCCGCTCTATGCCAGACTTTTCAGCGCTTTTCCCTTTTGGGCTAATTTTGATCAATATGGCTTTGTTGGGTATTTTATCCACTTCTTATGTTTTATTAGTTGGAGGAGAATTAAATGGTCCGATCATTGGCGGTATTTTTACAGTCGTCGGCTTCGGAGCTGCTGGGAAACACATCAAAAATGTCGCTCCGATTTTCCTCGGTGTCTTTGTTGTGGGACTCTTCAACGCCTCTGAAATCCATTCAACTTCTGCTCTTTTAGCTGCTTTGTTCGGAACGACCTTGGCGCCTATCAGCGGCTACTATGGATCGCTTGCTGGTTTTATTGCCGGAGCTTTCCATATGGCCATGGTTTTAAACATCAGTTACTTGCATGCTGGCATGAATTTATACAACAATGGATTTTCTGGCGGCTTTATTGCGGCTCTATTGGCTCCTATTTTCGATATGTTTGCCACCATTCGCAATGACCGAAAAATGCCGCCTTTGAAAAAACCGCCTGCCGATACCGTTAATAAAGTTTTGCCCCCTAAAATAGACATTTCACTTGATTAAAAAGAAATCAACTAAGTTTTCGCTTAGTTGGTTTCTTTTTTTGCAGACATAAAAGAATCATTGTGCTCAACGATTTCGATCCCTGATGATACACTCACATCTGTATACGTTCGCTTTTCTTTTTTTAGTTCCAATTGAAGCCGAAGTTTTCCGGACAGTCCTTCTTTGATGGTTTTGTGCATCCCATCGTTTGTCGGTGCTTTTAATTCGCCTTGCTGCATAATGGAAGCTTCTAGAGTTAAACAGGCTTCTTTATTTTCTAACTTCACTTTGACCGTATCTGCATTGATCTTTTCAAGTTTGCATTTGTCTCGACGATACGTAGCAAAGCGGTACTCTTTATTGTCCATCACTAAATTGCAAATAAACCCTTCAAATGAAGAACCAAGAAAAGGAATATAGGCTTCTGAAAAAAACACGCTTGTGCTCGGATTCTGAAAATGATTGGACTGAATCCAGACGTATTCTCTCGGAAATGCGCTTCCCCAATCTTTTTCAATGTAACCTTTGCCATGCGTGAGCTCCATTTGTTTTCCATTGACCAACAAAGAACCCCTCACAGCATGGTTCATACTGATAACGCCATGCGAACATTCCATTTTCGGAATATAGGCAAAAGCCCCCATGATGTTCGGAGTGAAAAAAGATTTTTCAATCGGATATAACGGACCAAAATCCAACGAACCTACTATCGTGATCTGCTCATCTTTTAAATGCACCGATACTCCTGACTCTGTAAAGATGTTTGACCCTATGGTGATTTGAAAGGGGTCGTTTTGATAAGTAAAGGCTTCTATTGGGTACTCGACATAGCCCGTTCTCGTAATTTTTTGCTGATTCTTGTCTACGAGTACCACAATGTATTGGACAAAACTATGCGATTCAGCTTTATTCAAACTAATACCAGGAATCAAACTAACAATTTGCCGTTCATCTGCCGAAACTTGCTTGAAATACCAGCCTTCAAAATACGGCTTCTTTTTCAAATTACCTTGAAATAAAATTGGATTCGTTAATTTATCAAACATCGGAGACCCACCTTTTAAACAAATTTTAGTCTATTGGCTAAGGATGATGCAATTTCTTATATATTCAGTGTACTCTACCGACTTCTTTTCAAACAAGTTTTAGTGCTCATGTATAGTGGATCGGGACAGCAACGTATTTTGCATCTTTTGGCATTGGTGTTTGTGTTGCATTAAACTAGCCAGCTCAACCTTCTTTTTGTAAATAAATTGTCGTAGCTTCTTTTAATGCTTCCGATCAGACCTTTTCGGTTATCACCGAAAAGCACATTATTTTAAAAACTCTCTCCATAATGGAGTTATCGTGACTTAAAGACAGGTAATTCCGATCATTAGGGCACGCAAAAGGAGTTATCGTGACTGAAGAACAAAGAGTTTCACTCGTTAGGGCACGTAAAGAAGTTTATCGTGACTTAAGTCTGCTGCTGCATTCTTGTTAGGGCAAGCAAACAAGTTAATTTTGCTATTATTACATATCGGTGTCACCTACTAGTTTTCACACGCCAAAAGCCGCACAGGTTAAATAGCTGCACGGCTTTTGATTTCGTTTCAATTCGGGGTGTTCTTGGTTTTAGCAACTTATTTTGGAATCGTGAGCACTTGCCCTACTTTAGTGAGATAAGCTGCGTTCAATTTATTAGCAGAGGCTATTTTTTGAACGGTCGTACCATACTTCTTAGCAATGCTGTACACGGTGTCGCCTGCTTTAACGGTATACTTCACTGTCGTGGGCTGCGTAGGAGCAGCAGACGTTTTGCCGGGTATTTTTATGACTTGTCCGACCTTTATCATATTAGCATTTGCCAGTTTGTTGGCTGTGACGATGTCTTGAACGGTGACCCCGTATTTTTTAGCAATGCTGTAAAGGGTATCTCCCGCTTTAATCGTATACGTTAGTGCGACTGGTGTGGGTTTTGGGGTCGTTGGCGTTGTTGTTTTAGCAGGGATTTTTATCACTTGCCCGATTTTCAAGATATTTGGATTGGCCAAGTGATTGACAGCCGTCAGTTGTTGGACTGTTACATTGTGGGCTTTAGCAATTTTAATTAAGGTATCTCCCGCTTTAACGGTATAATTGGTAGTTGGAATCGTGAGCAGTTGACCAACACGGATCACATTGGCATTTGTTAATTTGTTGGCTGTGACCAACTGTTGAACACTCACGCCATACAGAGCCGCGATTTTAGTTAAGGTGTCCCCAGCCTTGACGATGTGCTGGCCACTGCTAGCCGTTGGGATCGGTGTACTAGTCGTCGACAGCAATTGACTGATCGTAACAAACGTATACCCTTTTGCTTTCAATTGAGTGATCATGTTTTGGAGTGCTCCTGGAGTTCCTGTTGCTCCTTCTCCCGCATGCATCAAAACGATCATTCCCGGAGTGGCATTGTTTAAAACTTTATTGGTGATCTCACTAGAAGATACGCCTTTCCAATCGACTGTATCAATAGTCCAGCCAATCGTTTTTGTATAGCCTTGGTTTCCCACTGCTTGCAGTGTGGCCGCATTTACCGAACCAAAAGGTGCCCGGAAATAAGGCTTCGTCGATTTACCGGCAGCTTTTTTGATAGCTGCTTCTGTTTTGTCCAATTCTGTTTTGATCTGAGCTGCAGACATGCCGGTGAAATCAGGATGAGAATAAGAGTGGTTGCCGATATCGTGGCCTTGGGCAACGATATTTTTGATGCCTTGCGGATGATTTTCAGCGGCTTTACCGGTAATGAAAAAAGTGGCTTTAATCTTGTTGGTATTTAAGATCTGCAAGATTTTAGCAACATTTTTGCCATCTGAACCGTCATCAAATGTTAAAGCAACCATTTTAGCAGACGTGTTTCCCTTAGTAATATACTGAGAATTAGCAGCGGAGGCCGGTATCGCTAAGGCGAAAGATAAACTGAATAAGAGCAATACTGAAAGCACGAGACTAAGTTTACCGAATTTGAAACGCATGGTACTCACCCCTTTTATTTTTTAAGTAGGGCTTAAAATGCGTTTTTCCGCTATGTTCTTGATTCTTTAATCATTTATTTTTGCCTCTTCTTTCACCTTTATTATATCACCTTAAGCAGCGATTCAATGCTTTGATGCTTTCTTTTAAAAAATAAAAGGCAGCTTAGAATGCACGGATCATGTGGGTTCTCAGTGCTCTTTTTAATCAATGTTGGACAAACTCGAGCCGTCTCGGAGAAACTCCATCCGTACTTCCTCACAAAAATAGATAACCCACTGATTCATCTGAGAGCTTTGTCCAAAACAAGACAAGGCCGATCAAAAGTAGCCCGTAAACAGGAAAAAAAACGTAGCAAGCACCAAAATTATTTGGCAGCTTGCTACGTTTTTTCTATCTGACTGAACCTTTTGGGACAGCCTCTTTGCTTTAATACAGCAATTTAATTAGTCTTTTAAGGTTAATAATGTTACTGATTCTACGTGATTGGTTTGTGGGAAAAGATCCACTGGTTGGATTTTTTCTACAGTGTAGCCACCTTCAGCAAGCAACGCTAAGTCGCGTGCTAATGTTGCTGGGTTGCAGCTCACATAAATCATTTTAGTCGGTTTCATTTCTAAAACAGCATCAATGAATTGTCCTTCTAATCCTTTACGTGGCGGGTCAACGACCAGTAAATCTGCTTTACGGCCTTCTTTGCTCCATTCCACCATAACTTCTTCAGCTAAACCAGCTTCAAAAGTAACATTGTCTACATGGTTCAATGCAGCATTTGCTTTAGCATTTTCAACAGCTGGTTCAACGGATTCAATTCCATAAACGTGTTTCGCTTTATCAGCTAACGATAATGTGATTGTTCCGATTCCGCTATACGCATCAATCACGGTTTCTTCCCCTGTCAATGCTGCATAGTCTAACACAACATTGTACAATTTCTCAGTTTGTGTCGGGTTCACTTGGTAGAATGAACGGTGAGAAATTTCATATGTTTTCCCAAGCAATGTGTCCGTGTATTTGTCTTCGCCGTGCAATACGATTGCATCTTCGCCTAAAATCGTGTTGGTCCGTGTCGGATTGACATTTTGAACAATGCTGACAACTTCTGGCAAAGCTTCTAAAATATCCGGAATAATTTTGCTGACCGGGAACAATTTAGCGGTTCTAGTGACTAGAACGATCATCATTTCGCCAGTGTAATAGCCACGGCGAACAATGATATGGCGCAAGTTTCCAGTGTTTTCTTTTTCGTTATACGGTTTGACGTTATAAGTCCGCATGATATCGCGCACTTTAAGGATCGCTTCGTCGATTTTAGGATCTTGAATGTAAAAGTCTTCCATTGGGATCAAGTCATGGCTGTTTCTGCGGAAGAAACCAGTCATTAATTTTTCGCCGACTTTACGTACTGGAACTTGAGCTTTGTTGCGGTAGCCCCAAGGCTCAGCCATTCCGATCGTATCAAATATTTTAACATCGGGCAGTTTAGCGATACGTTTGATTACTTTTTTTACTTGTTCTTTTTTAAATGCTAATTGAGCTGGGTAATGCATGTGTTGTAATGGAGTGATACCGGCGCGAGTAAAGTTAGCGTCTTTGATTTCCACTCGGTTTTGACTAGAAGTTAAACGGTTCATCGATTTTGCATAACCGAAAGATTTTCCGGTTTTATGAATTTTGACTTCCATTTCTTCACCTGGTAAAGCATCTTCAATAAACAATGGATACCCTTTGATTTTTGCGACGCCCATACCTTCATGAGTTAGGTCCTCGATTTTTACGGTGTGTTTTTCATTTTTTTGTACTGGTACTGTTTTATCTGCTTTCATTGAATAAAAAGCTCCCTTCATTCGTTAACGCGTATTTTGGTTGATGTCTATGGATTTGAGTTGTATGTCTTATCTTATGCCAGCGTGATACTTTCAGATATCCTTTACTTCTTTCATCCATATTGAACAGGGAGTGTTCCTGACTCGACCGGTTTACTGGATGAGGGATAAAATAATCCTATCTATCTAATGCCATGAGTTTTAGGAGTGGCTGCGGCGTATCCTTTATCCGCTTTATATCCTAAAAAAGTTTGCTACTCTTCATTATGACACAAAAGAGCAGCAAACTCAAAGTTTACTTCATTATTTTTTTATTCTTCATTTTTATTTTTCTTTCGATTCTTTGCCTGAAGAAATAATGCCATCTTCATTGATGTCCTCGTTGGTCAATCCTTCAACTTCTTTGATGAACGCTTCTTCTACATCTTCTGTATGGTCGATTGAGTTAGTAACGGCTCCGGTAATTTCATCGACATTTGCAAACATTTCAATATGCTGGTGCAAATTAGTAAAGGTTACCGGGGCATCTCCCCCATATTCTCCGTCCAAATTGATCATCATCCGCGAATCATTTGCAGGTCGCGCATGGATCTTGCTGGTTTTCGCATAAAGAATGTTTGGATGATCAATGTGTTTGCCGCCGTTTAACAACAAAGCAATCAAATGCAAGATTTCAATTTGATTAGCTGTTTTCACGATGATCAATGTGAATTTTCCATCATCTAACAGAGCATCAGGAGCGATTTGTTCAAAACCACCGACTGAATTCGTCACCGCCACAAAAAACATTGAAGCTGTTCCTTCATAAACGCCGTCATCGTATTCAATGTGCATCGGGATCGGCTTGATCCGCGGCAGCATTTCTGCTCCTTTGGCGAAATAAGCTAAGTAGCCAAAAATCGATTTCAAACTTGAGGGAACATCATAAGTCAATTCAGTCATCAGACCGCCGCCGCCGATATTGATGAAGTACGTTTCTTCATCATTCATTGTCGCTTTCCCAATATCCATCTTGATCGTTTGCTGGTTTTGGACCAATTTAGCAGCTTCCAGCAAATTATTTCGTGGAATATGCAACGCACGTGCGTAGTCATTCGTCGTTCCAGCTGGAATGATGGCCATTTTAGGCCGATTGCTTAATCCCGCAATGCCGTTCACGACTTCATTGATCGTTCCATCCCCGCCAGCAGCTATGATCAGATCAAAGCCAGCTTCAGCAACTCGTTTTGCTTCATTATGAGCAGAATGGGGATTCGCTGTTGTTGCGAAAGCGCTAGTTTCGTAACCAGCTTCTTCGTAAATTTGAAGAATCTCAACTAAATTCCGTTTGATCAGCTCGCGCCCGGAAGTAGGATTATAAATAATTCTCGCACGCATAGAAACACTCCTTTACTACTGTTCAAAGAATTAGCGTTTAGCTAACTCTTCGTTCAATAGTTTGTTTACGATCCCAGGATTCGCCTGTCCTTTGGTAGCTTTCATGATTTGTCCAACCAAGAACCCGATAGCCCGATCTTTCCCATTTTTGAAATCTTCGATCGACTGAGCATTATTATCAAGTACTTCATTGACCATTGGAATCAATTTAGCTGGATCGCTTAATTGAACCCATCCATTTTTCTCAACGACTTCTTGTGCATCGCCGCCTTTAGTGATCAATTCTTGGAAGACTTTTTTGGCCATTTTTGAACTGATGGTTCCATCAGCAATCAAGTTGATCATGCCCGTTAAGTTTTTCGGCGTTAGCTGAGTATCGTGAAGTTCTATCTTTTCACTGTTTAGATAAGCCGAAACTTCGCCCATCAACCAGTTGGAAGCTTGTTTTGCATCTGCTCCATTCGCTAAAGCTGCTTCAAAGAAATCAGACATTTCTTTGGTAGCTGTCATTACCATAGCATCGTAATCCGATAACCCAAGTTCAGTAATGTAACGCTCGCGACGCATATGCGGCATTTCAGGAATGCTGGCTTTAACGCGTTCGATCCAAGCATCGTCAATGACCAAATTCGGCAAATCAGGCTCTGGGAAGTAACGGTAGTCATCAGCCCCTTCTTTAACACGCATCAAAATCGTCTCACCGGTTGCTTCATCGTAACGACGAGTTTCTTGTCCGATAACGCCTCCTGAGAGCAATACTTTTTCTTGACGGGTTTCTTCAAACGCCAAACCACGGCGGACAAAGTTGAATGAGTTCAAGTTTTTCAATTCTGCTTTCGTTCCAAAAGCAGTTTGACCAATTGGACGCAATGAAACGTTCGCGTCGCAACGCATTGAACCTTCTTCCATTTTCACATCGCTGACGCCGGTATATTGAATCACTTGTTTGACCGCTTCAAGATACGCATAAGCCTCTTCTGGAGAACGCATATCAGCTTCCGAAACGATTTCGATCAACGGTGTTCCTTGACGGTTTAAGTCGACATAAGAATAGCCGTCTGTGCCGTGATTGTTTTTCCCAGCGTCTTCTTCTAAATGGACCCGTTCGATGCGGATTCTTTTTGTTTTGCCTTCAACTTCAATGTCGATCCAGCCATCGTGCCCAATCGGTTGGTCAAATTGAGAAATTTGGTACGCTTTTGGGTTGTCTGGGTAAAAGTAATTTTTACGGTCAAATTTGGTATCGGTTGAAATCTCACAATTCAAAGCCATTGCTGCTTTCATCGCAAATTCCACCGCTTGTTCATTGATGACCGGTAAAACGCCTGGGTAACCCCAGTCGATCACATTGGTATTGGTATTCGGTTCTGCACCAAAATGTGCTGGAGCTGGTGAGAACATTTTTGATTCTGTTTTTAATTCTACGTGGACTTCAAGTCCGATCACTGTTTCAAAATTCATTTTTATTCCCGCCTCCTACAAGTTTGGTTTTTCTTTATGGAATTCAGTTGCTTGCTCAAAAGCATAAGCCGCTTGATAAATAGTTTGTTCATCGAAGTGGTTGGCAATCAATTGCAAGCCGACTGGCAATCCTTCAGAGAAACCACAAGGAATTGAAATCGCTGGTACGCCTGCCAGGTTCACTGGAACCGTTAAGATGTCGCTTAGGTACATCGCTACAGGGTCATGTACTTGGCCGCCGATATCAAAAGCCGTTGTTGTGGTCGTAGGTCCTAAGATCAAATCGTATTCTGCAAAAATATTTTCAAAGTCTTGACGGATCAATGTCCGTGTTTGTCCGGCTTTTTTAAAGTGAGCGTCATAGAAGCCAGAACTTAAAGAGAAAGTCCCTAACATCATACGGCGTTTCACTTCCATGCCAAATCCTTCAGAACGAGATTTCACATACACTTCTTCCAGAGTTTTCGCTTCTGGCGAACGGTACCCGTAACGGATGCCGTCAAACCGTTGTAAATTGGAAGAAGCTTCTGAAGAAGCAATGATATAGTAAGCTGGTACACCGTATTTTGAATGCGGCAAGCTTACTTCTTCTACAATAGCGCCTAATTCTTTAAAGGTTTCAATCGCTTTAAGGACAGCTTCTTTTACGCCGGCTTCCAAGCCTTCTTGTAAGTATTCTTTTGGCACACCGATTTTCATGCCTTTTACGCCATCTTCAATTCCAGCAGTAAAGTCAGGCACTTCTTTCGTGTAGCTCATCGAGTCTTTTTCATCATAGCCGCTGATCGCATTTAAGACCAACGCATTGTCTTTAACGTTTCGAGTAAGCGGTCCGATTTGGTCTAAACTTGAAGCAAAGGCAATCAAACCAAAACGAGACACACGTCCGTAAGTCGGTTTCATTCCAACGACTCCATTGAAAGCTGCCGGTTGACGAATCGATCCGCCTGTATCGGTGCCTAGTGTCATCGGAACTTGTCCGGCAGCTACAGCAGCAGCTGATCCGCCTGAAGATCCGCCTGGAACTTTAGCAAGATTCCAAGGGTTATGGGTTACTTTGAAATACGATCTTTCCGTACTTCCTCCCATAGCAAATTCGTCCATGTTCAATTTTCCGACTGAGATCATGCCGGCTTTTTTCACTTTTTCCATTACTGTTGCATCGTAAATCGGTACGAAGTCTTCCAGCATTTTACTTGCAGCAGTCGTCAGCGTTCCTTCAGTAACGATGTTGTCTTTGATGCCGATCGGCAAACCAGACAAGATATTAGCCGGGTCGATGCCTTCAGCATCCATTTGACGAGCTTGTTCTAACGCTTCTTCTTCTGTCAAGGTAATGAATGCGCCGACTTTGTCTTCCGTTTCAGCAATTCTCGCGTAAACGGCTTTCATGATTGCTTCGGCTGTTGTTTCTTTAGCAACCAATAATTGGTGCAATTCTTCTAACGTATGATCTAATAGTGTCATCTTATGCCCCTGCCTCCCCATTGTCTATCATTGCAGGAACTTTGATTAAACCATCTTTTGCTGATTTAACGTTCTCGAATAATTTTTCGCGATCTGTTCCTGGAACTGCAACGTCTTTCCGCATCACGCTGTACGTTTGTAAGCCGTGAGTGGTTACAGGCACATCTGTCGTGTCCAACTCTTCCAATTGTTCCACCATGTTAATAATGTCGTCTATTTGTTGGGTAAAGTGGGTAATTTCTTCGTCTTGAAATTCTAACTTTGCTAATAACGCAACGTGTTTAACATTTTCTTCGTTGATCATCATCTCTGCTTCACTCTCTTTCTATCCATCATTCTTGTTTCAAACTTCTTTTCCTATTCTACCACAAACTCCCCTTCGGCTCTATGGTTAAACGAAAGGGAGTTTGCTTATTGCAGCTCTTTATTAAATCGCGTTAGAGATTTTTAGAGGTTGAAATTCCCTCCGGAACTTACGTGTTCGCTTGTAAAAATCCATGGGACTTCCTAGAGCCCTTGTGGTCTCCAGATTTTCGATCCTCTTCCTGGCTACAAGCAGCCACTGTTCCTCCAAAAATTCCAAGATTATAGCTTACAGACATCTTACTTACCACTATCAAAAAAGATAGGGCTCTTATTATTAATCGAACACATGACTGTAAAAAGAGGTTTCTCCCGCTTTACGAGCCAAGAAGGCTTCTGTTCCGTTAATGGAATCAATGGTGACTTCGATTGGAATATTAGGTGGCAAGAAGCTGGCAGCTTTATCGGCTACATGCTGAGTAAAACTAATCATTTCGCTTTCCCCATAAAATTGAGTGGTGACGGTCACTTTCATTTTGACTAGTTGATTTTCGGTATAATACGCTTCAGCAGTTACACCGCTTAAGTTAGGGAAAAAGTTTTCAACTTCCGCTTTAAAGTTTTCAAAACTCGTCAGCTCATTGCTGGTCTCGCCAGCTAATGGGAAAATAACTTTCGTTTCATTGATAGCGCTCCAAGATCCAACTTTGGTATTGCCGTTTTCACTCGTTGCTTGAGCAATATACGATCCGCCAGATAAATCATCTTTCGTTGTTTGTTCAAAAATACCTACTACGATAGGGATATCTCCCACGCCTTCGATTTCACGTAGACGTTGAACAATTTTATCGGCCATTGCTTTTCCTTGTTTCAGGAGCTCTTCGCGGCTGATTTTCGTTTCAAATTCTGAACCAAATTGAACTTTTTGGTAGTAGTCAACGGTATTCATCGCTAACCCGATGCTGATGCCGTCTACTGCAAATCCGTCTTTGGTCTCGACCATGTAGTCTTGTTCTAAAATGGAAGCCAAAAAGTAGGGATTCCGCTCGTTTGGTTCTTTGCTGCCATTGTCTTCTGGATTTAAGCCATCCGGATTTTCTTCGCTGACACGGCCCAGCCATTTGGCAACTGATGCAGAATCAAGGTACTGTCCTTCTTGGAAGTAATGGGTATCCGTCGCATAATGATCTTGCGATAAACTCATCAACCCCACTTCAAAAGCTTTTAGGTTGAAATTTGAATTCAACCCTAAAGTGATCCCCCGTGATTGGCTCGTTTGGTAACCGCCGTCTGTCACAACAGCTTTGTAATATTCGGTCGATAGCTGATGGCTCGTAGCGGTCGTTTTGCCAGACTTGCCTGGAGTTTCGGCAGGTGTACTAGCGCCATCTTCCCCTGTCGGATTGCCGCATGCGCTGAGCAAAAAGACAAGAGATGCTGTTAATGCAATGATTTTTTTGTTCATGCTTCTTCTCCTTCTAATGTTGCTAACAACTGATCTTCATCCCAGACGGTCACATCAAGTTTTTGGGCTTTATCCAATTTACTGCCAGCTTCTTCGCCAGCCACGACTAAATCCGTTTTCTTGGAAACACTGCCGGTCACTTTTCCGCCTAGATTTTCAATGCGTTCCTTGGCTTCTTCACGCGTAAAGTGAGTTAATTTCCCCGTTAACACAATGGTTTTCCCATTGAAATAAGAATCGATCGTTGCAACCTCTGTTTTTTTCTTGCCAAGATAGGTTAAATTGACTTGGCACTCGCGCAATTCAGCAATCAGTTCAGCTACTTCCGGCAAAGCAAAATACGTTTCAACGCTTTCCGCAATGATTTCTCCAATGCCTTCGATTGCGATAATGTCTTCTGCTTTGGCTTGCTGGATGCCTTCAATAGTTTCAAACTGTTCGGCGATCAATTTAGCTGCTTTTGCCCCGACATGTCGGATGCCTAGACCAAAAATCAAGCGTTCAAGCGAATTGGCTCGACTGGCGTCAATAGCTCCTAATAAATTGGTCGCGGCTTTGTCTTTGATTTTATCTAAGGACACGAATTGGTCATACGTTAACTTGTACAAATCCGCTACATCATGAACCAGATCTTTTTCAAACAGCTGAATGATCACTTTTGGACCCATTCCGTCAATATTCATCGCATTCCGCGAAGCAAAATGAGCCAAACCTTCTGTGATTTGTGCAGGGCATTTAGGATTGATGCAGCGCAAAGCCACTTCTTCTTCTAAATGGACCAGTTCGCTCTCGCAAGCTGGGCAATGTTCGGGAATCTGATAAGGCTGGCTGTCAGCCGGTCTTTCGTCCAATAAAACACGGGTCACTTCTGGGATGATATCGCCAGCTTTATGTACCACGACGGTATCCTGCAAGCGAATATCCCGTTCCTGAATCAAATCAACGTTGTGCAGACTCGCGCGCTGCACTGTCGTTCCGGCTAACTGAACAGGATCCATGATAGCCGTTGGCGTGACCACGCCTGTCCGTCCTACAGTCCATTCAATATTGCGCACGACCGTATACCCTTCTTCTGCCGGAAATTTATAAGCGATCGCCCAACGCGGTGCTTTGACGGTAAAGCCGATATCTGCTTGTGTGTCAAATTCGTTGACTTTGATCACGATTCCGTCGATCTCATACGGTAAAGCTGCACGTTTATCATGGAAAAGCTGCACATATTTCCAAACTTCTTCAATCGTATCGAAAACTTGCCGTTCATGATTGGTCCGAATACCTAACTCATCCAATTGGTTGAGGGCTTCTTCTTGGCTCGTAGCCGACATTTCGCCAAAATCGGCAACAGTATACAGAAACGTGTTTAAATTGCGTTTAGCAGTTTCTTTAGCATCTAAATTGCGTAAACCGCCTGCAGCTGCATTGCGCGGATTGGCAAAGACAGCTTCGCCATTTTCTTCACGGGCTTCATTTAAGGCCACAAAAGAAGCTTTTGGCATGTAACATTCGCCGCGGACTTCAATCGAATACGGTTTTTTTAAACGCAGCGGCACAGATTTGATGGTACGAATGTTTTGCGTAACGTTTTCCCCCACCGTTCCATTGCCGCGGGTGGCTGCCAAAACAAGTTTTCCTTGTTCGTATTTTAAAGAGATAGCCAACCCGTCAATTTTCAATTCACAGATATAATGGATTTTTTTGTCCGTCAATTTCCTGATGCGTTTATCAAATTCAAGCAGATCGGTTTCATTGAACGCATTGCCTAAACTCAGCATTGGAATATCATGGATCACTTTTTCAAATCCCGGTAAAATCGTACCGCCTACTCGTTGAGTAGGCGAATCGTTTGTAATGATGTCGGGAAATTCCTCTTCCCATTCAACCAGTTCATGATACAGTTTGTCGTAATCTGCATCACTGATGGTTGGGTTGTCCTGGACATAATATTGGTAACTGTATTTATCTAATAGGTCTCTTAGTTCGCTGACGCGAATTTTAGCTTCTTCAAAAGTATGTTGTGTTGTCATCTGACAAGCCCCTTTCTACTTAAGGTGTTGCTTTCTCGATCGGTGCAAAGGCGGCTAACAACCGCTTGATGCCTTGTTCTTTAAAAGCAATATCCAATTGAAGGTTATTGGCATCTCCGGTAACTTTCACTACCGTTCCAACTCCCCATTTTTTATGCACGGCTTTATCGCCGACAGACCAGCCTAATTTATCCGCGCCGCTTTCGGTCTTGTTATTGACAGGCGCTTGATAAGGCGTGCTGTTTGCACGTGCCGCTTGATTGCTGCGAAACGGAGTATTAACCGTTGTTGCACGCTTAAATGAACCAGCAGCTGCTGATTGTATATTGCCGGATTCCATCACTTCATCCGTGATTTCTCTAATAAAGCGTGAAGCTTGGTTGCTTTGGACACGACCATACAATACTCGTGAATAAGCATTGGTGATGTACAATTTTTGCTCTGCACGTGTGATCCCCACATAAGCTAAGCGTCGTTCTTCTTCCAAATCGTCTTCTTCCATCATCGAACGCGACAACGGGAAAATGCCTTCTTCCAAGCCGATCAGGAAAACCACTGGAAACTCCAATCCTTTAGCAGCGTGCAAGGTCATCAAAGTTACTTCGCTTTGCGGCTCTTCTTCAATGTTATCCAAATCGGAAATTAACGCTAAATCGGTCAAGAAAGTCAACAAACTTTTATCTTCACTACTGTCTTTTTCAAATTGTTGAGTAACCGTCAAGAATTCCTTGATGTTCTCTACTCGAGTTTCAGATTCTAAAGTACGTTCCATTTCCAGCGATTTTAAATAGCCGCTGCGTTCTAGGACTTCTTCGACTAATTTCGTAACAGGCAGGTATTCTTGCATTTTCTGCAAATCGCGCAGCATGAAAGCAAAACCTTCTAGTTCTTTAGCCGCTTTACCTGTGATCGAAGTGATCGAAACATTCAACGCCGTTTCCAGTAAAGACCATTCGTATTGGTTCGCAAAAGTCCTCAACTTCTCAATCGTTCCTGGACCAATGCCTCGTTTAGGTGTATTGACGGTCCGTTCAAAACTCATGTTGTCTTCAGGATTGGCGATCAACCGCAAGTAAGCTAAGACATCACGAATCTCTTTACGGTCGTAGAACTTATGTCCGCCGACCATTTTATACGGAATATTGGATTTCAATAGACTTTCTTCAATTACCCGTGATTGGGCATTGGTTCGGTACAATACGGCAAAATCCCCGTAATTGTAATTATTTTCTTTCATTTCTTCCAGCATTTTAGCAACAACGTAGCGGGATTCATCGCCTTCTGATTGCCCCCGGTAATACGTCAGCTTTTCGCCATCATCGTTATCGGTCCATAATTTTTTTACTTTGCGTTTAGTGTTATTGGCAATCACGTCATTGGCGGCTTTCAAAATAAACTTCGTGGAACGATAATTTTGTTCCAACATCACCAATTTAGTATCTGGATAGTCTTTTTCAAAATCTAAAATATTGTTCATATTGGCACCGCGCCAACCGTAAATACTTTGGTCTGCATCCCCAACAACACAAAGGTTTTTGAAACGTTTCGCCATCATATTGACCAGCGTGTATTGAGCTGTATTGGTATCTTGGTACTCATCCACATGAATGTAGTGGAATTTGTTTTGATAATAATCCAATGTCTCAGGACTTTCTTCAAATAAACGAATCGTCAGCATGATCAAGTCATCAAAATCGACCGATTGATTGCGGCGCAATTCTTTTTGGTAATCGTCGTAGCAATCAGCCACCATTTTTTCAAAAAAACTGTTCGCTATTTTACGGTAATCTTCAGCCGTCATCAGTTCGTTTTTAGCGTTGCTGATTTCAGATAAGATTGCTCGCGGGTTGTATTTTTTCGGATCGATGTTGCGTTCTTTTAAAATACGCTTCATCAGTGTTTGCTGGTCGCCAGGGTCACTGATCGTAAAAGCTCGATTGTACCCGATTCGGTCGACATCCCGACGCAGCATCCGAACACACATCGAGTGGAAAGTTGAAACCCAGACATCGTTTCCGCCTTCTAACAGACGCCCCACCCGTTCTTTCATTTCTTTTGCTGCTTTATTAGTAAACGTAATTGCTAAAATATTCCAAGGATTCACGCCTTTTTCTTCAATCAAATAAGCAATGCGATGCGTTAACACACGCGTCTTCCCACTGCCGGCTCCTGCCATAATCAAAAGAGGACCTTCTGTGTGAGCCACGGCTTCTTTTTGTCCCGGATTCATGCCATCTAATAAATTTTTTCGTAATACCAAAATGTGTACATCCTCTCTTTTTGTTAAACAGTTCGTTTCTCTCAACATGCGCATTTTTGTCTTTCTTATTCTAACAAAAATAAGTAAAATTTTGCGTAAGTTTCCAATAGTAATTTTACCATAAAATTATGCATTTCGAGAGCCTTATGAAAAGATTCCAATCTAAACAGAAAAAAGCTCAACCATCGCAAGCACAACAATCTGAATAATCCTGCATCATCACTTGTTTACGAGGTGCAGGATTGTTGCTTTCAGTTCTGGAATGAGCCGTATTGGCTTCTTAAAATAAATTTTTATGGCACTTGCAGAGCGGTCTATCTCGCGAGTTGTATTTTAGTGGATTTTTATTGCCTTGTTTATTTAGTTCTTAATTTCCTGGACAAATTGGAGCCTTTTGGCGATAGTTTGTTCCGCTTTCTCATTCTCTGTGGACTAATTACTATTACAAGTCATTTGCACTACATTTTAAAAAGAAAATTAAGAACTGACCCGTTAAAGGTGTTTTTTTACCCATCAAACGGGTAAAGAAAAACCTTAGAGTCTATAGTCAAGAACTGCGGATTAAAAAAATTCATCAAACTGCGAATGATTTTAGAATCAGCAGTTTGATGAATAGCATCTTTTTTCTTATTTTTAGCTGATCCTGTCTCAGCTTATTTTTTCATGGAATTCCAAAAGACAAGAAGCTCCCATCTCGTTAAAAATCCGTTTTTTATCCGTTCGAGATTTGTTTCTAAAGTTCATTAGTTTCGTCTTGTTTAGCTAAATCGGTGATGTAATCGAAAAAGGCATTACGATCGACTTCATAAACCAGATTGACCGGACGTCCGTGTTCAGATTCTTCTATTTTTCCTTGACTGACACCAGATGAATGAACGATTGATTTGACAACTTTGTGCTTGACCAAATCCGCTTTTCCAACAGTCGCAGTGGTCAATACGTCCCACAAGAAATAAGTTGAATTGGTATGGACATGGACGAGCGGCGGCACAATGGCATAGCTTTGTCCTAAAAAGTCGACTCCAATATCGGTTCTTTGACGCGCCCACGCTTCCCGCGTGTCAATTGTCAACGGCACCATATTTGTGCTTTCTAAAGCTACCAAATCGATTTCAATGTTGCTGTCCCAAACCGACTTAGCAGCTTCTGGATCCCAAAAAGCGTTCCATTCCGCTGTTCCATCGTGCTCAGGTTCCTCAACGTTGCCTTTGTCTAAGAATGTGCCGCCCATCCAAGCTAGTTTTTCGATTTTCCCTTCAATATCTGGCGCCAATTCCAATGCTCGCGCTAAATCGGTTAATGGGCCAATAAACACTAAGGTCACAGGTTCCTCACTTGAACGCAGTGTTTCAATCAGATGTTCATGGGCTGGAAGCGACGCTTCTTTGGTTTTTGCTGGACCAAATTCGTTTAAAAGCGGCAAAGCGTCTACGGTAAATGCGTGCATCCGCCACTCTTTTGGAAAAGGATTTTTCCCGCGTGAATTGGATGACGCCACTTCGATAGCGACGCCGTGTCCAAAGCGGTCGATGATTTTTCGGCTAGCTGAGACAGCCGGTTCTAAATAGCAATCTGCCGGTATAACGCCTACACCGATCAACTCAACCTCTTTCATTTGCAAAAGCAAGAAGAGCGATACCAAATCGTCTACTCCGCCGTCATGATTTAAATAAACTTTTTTCTTCATTGTTTAATAGCCTCTTTTCATCTGATAGTCGCTTGGTTTATTGCATGCCGTGAATAACACTTAACGTTAATTGATTGATTAGGATCCGTGTTTCTTTTCTAGCTAATGCGTACTCTCCTGCTGTTAAATAAAGCACGATCTTTTGGTATAGTCTATTTTTAACTTCTCGGTTTTTGTACATTAAATCCCGGTAATCAAGGTCTTCTTGCAGCTGCAATTCTCGGATGGTGTCCATCACAAGCGATGCAGAGAATCGATTTTTGCTCAACGTCAGCAGCTGATGAATGAAGCGGGTCTCCTGCTTTATGTACTCTTTTTCCGTCCCATCTGCAACAGCCAACAACTCAGCTAAGATTTCTTCGATTCCGTGATTTTGGATACTTAGTTCTTTGATTTGTAAATAATGAAAATAATTCACTAAAAACAATTCAATAAATTCTAACCGTTCTTGGATGCCCCGTGAATCGATTGGTTGTTCTTTGATCCGTGCGCCTTTATGCGGCTCGATCTCTAAATACCCCTCTGCTTGCAAGCGTTGAAAAGCATACCGGACAGGCGTACGGCTGATGGCTAATTCTTTGGATAATCTTTGTTCGGTAATATGTGTTTGCGGCAGCCATTGTCTTGCATGGATTTGGTTTTTTATGTAACGATACGCTGTTTCCTCTAAATTTTTTGGTTTCGGCATTTTTTCACCCACTTTTTTTCATTAAGACCTTTTGTTCACATTTTTGAACTTTTTTGGCTCTATTTGATTATAGATTCTTTGCAAGCCTTCTTCAAGTTTGAGCCCGCTTTGCCCCGTCTCGAACTTTCCAAAATCCAAAACGTCGCTGAAGTTGAAATTACGGACTTTGTTCCGTTTACTCCCCTATCAATACGCTCTTATTCTATCAAGTAGTTGTCTTTCTGTCAATCCTAAAAACGAACATATTTACTTTACTAACTAACAATAGTTCGCTTTAACCAATATTTACTTTTGTTTTAAACGCCTAATTCAATTTTTTTGTCTTTATTACCAAACTATGTTTTCTAACAATCGATTGAAAATAAAAAAAAGAAATCCATTTTTCAATGGATGCTTATTAGACTCATTCGCTTTTTACTTTACGGTTTACTTTAATGCCGTCTCGTTCTAACAGACCGCTTTCACTGATAAAAGTAGACCCTAAAATAAAGATCCCGCCAATCAGCTGAATAGGAGTTAGGTTTTCATTTAAGAATAATGCTGAAACCAAGACAGCTGAAATTGGATCAATATAGCTTAACGTTGCAATCGTCTGGCTTTTCAGTTCTTGCATGGCTGAAAAATACAATACATAAGCTACACCAGTATGGACGACTCCTAAAACCAAAAGATAGGGCAAAGAAACTTTTGGAATAGCCAGTACATCAAAGCCTTCGGTTATAAATATGTACGGTGCTAAAACTAAAGAAGCGATCATTAATTGGAACATCGTACTTTCCAAGCCGGATAGACCTTTCAAAAACTTGTTCAGAATCACTACACAGGCATAAAAAGCCGCTGCTCCGATGCCATACAAAATACCAAGCGGATGCTTGAACCCTTCTCCGCCTACCGTGCCTCTGCCGACGATCAAATACATCCCAACCATAGCCAGCAGGATACAGCCGACTCTTACTGCGGTCAGTTTTTCTTTGAAGATAAAAGGCGAAGCCAGCATAACGAATACCGGCGCGAAATAATAGCTTAAAGTAGCGTTGGAAACGGTAGTGTATTTATACGCTTCAAACAACAATATCCAATTAAAACCAATAGCTGCTCCAGAAAGCAGCAACGGAACTCTGTTTTCCTTTAAACGCGGCCAAGGTACTTTGTCTCGCTTGATCAGCAAAACCATCAATAAAAATAAACTTCCCAGTATCCCCCGATACAAGGCTATTTCACTCGATGCCAATGCGATATTTTTAACGAATAAACTGATTGTTCCAAATATCAGCATGGCTGCTATCACTTTTAATTTTGCTTTCCCCATCCTTAAAGCCCCCTTGATTTTTGATAGAAGAAAATGGCATAGGTTCCCTTATGGGTGGGTCCCTACGCCATCGGTTGCATTTTTTTAAAGTCCTACTCGTTCAAATAATTCATCCACGTTTTTTAAATGGTAGCGGTAATCGAATGCATCGTCTAAATCTTCCAACGTTAATTTAGACATGATTTCGCTGTCGCCTTCTAACAAATCACGAAACGGGATATGGCTTTCCCATGAAACAGCGGTTTTAGGCTGCACCAAGTCATACGCTTGTTCACGGCTCAATCCTTTATCGATCAGTTTCAACAGCACACGTTGGCTGTAGATCAAGCCGTAAGTCGCATCCATATTGCGTCTCATATTTTCAGGAAACACCGTTAGATTCTGAATCAACTGACCAAAACGATTCAAGATGTAATCCAATAAAATCGTTGTGTCCGGCAAAATGATTCGTTCAGCTGAAGAATGCGAAATATCGCGTTCGTGCCATAAGACGACATTGTCATACGCTGTCAGCATGTGCCCGCGAATCACCCGTGCTAGTCCGGTCACATTTTCCGAGCCAATGGGATTGCGTTTGTGCGGCATAGCTGAAGAGCCTTTTTGACCTTTTGCAAAATACTCTTCGACTTCCCGAGTTTCTGATTTTTGCAGGCTGCGGATCTCAGTCGCAAATTTTTCAATGCTTGTGGCAATCAAAGCCAGAGTCGCGACGTATTCAGCATGTAAATCGCGCGGCAAGATTTGGGTTGAGATCTCCTGCGGTCGAATTCCTAATTGTTCACAAACGTATTTTTCGACAAAAGGCGGTATGTTGGCGAACGTTCCAACCGCTCCACTGATTTTCCCGGCTTCAATTCCTTCAGCCGCATGTTCAAAACGTTCGATGTTGCGTTTCATTTCTGAATACCAAAGAGCTAGTTTGAGCCCAAATGTGGTCGGCTCAGCATGTACACCATGCGTTCTTCCCATCATTACCGTGTACTTGTAAGCTTTAGCTTTTTCCCCCAGAATATCCAAAAAGTTCGTTAAATCCCGCCGCAGCACTTCATTGACTTGTTTTAATTGATACCCATATGCCGTATCAACAACATCGGTACTGGTCAATCCATAGTGGACCCATTTGCGTTCTTCGCCCAGAGATTCAGAGACAGCCCGCGTAAACGCTACGACATCGTGTCTCGTTTCTGCTTCGATTTCTAAAATACGTTTGGTATCAAAGCTTGCATGGTCACGAATTTTCTTTGCTTCTTCTTTTGGGATCTCGCCTAACTCAGCCCACGCTTCGGCAGCTAAAATCTCGACTTCTAACCAGGTGTTGTAACGATTTTCATCTGTCCATAGTTTTCCCATTTCAGGTCTCGTATACCGTTCGATCATGCTCTTTTCCCTCTTTCTATCCCCATACGCCGGTATCATTGATAGTGGCTAAAGTTTTTTCAATATCATCCGTCAAAACTGTGATATGTCCCATTTTTTGGCCTTTAACGGTTCCTTTTTTACCATAATAATGAAAATGCCAATCAGGTTTTAGTTGAATCTGCAATTTTGCACCTTCTAAGTGTTCACCTAAAATATTGGTTATCACTGCTTTAGAATGCAATTCAATTTCTGGCAAAGGCCATCCGCAAATGGTTCGGATATGAGCTTCGAATTGCGATATAGAACAAGCTTCAATGCTGTAGAGTCCTGCATTGTTCGGTCTAGGCACTAGCTCATTGACGTATAGTGCTCCTGACGAAGTCAAAAACAATTCCACTCCTAATGAACCCACTAAATTCAGGCTCTCAGCAATCGTTGCAGCGATCCGAACGGCTTCTTCCGCTACTTCATCTTGAATGCGGGCCGGTACGATACTTTGATGCAAGATATTTCGGCGGTAAATGTTTTCAGTTACTGGAAATGTAGCTACTTCTCCCGCTTCGTTTCGGATGATCATGACCGACAATTCTCGTTCAAAAGGAATCCAAGCCTCTAAGACACAGGTTCCAAATCTCAATAGCTCTTCGCATTCTGCTATATTGTCTTCGCTATAAAGAACGTACTGGCCTTTTCCTTCAGAACTGCCGCGGATCGATTTCAAGACGCATGGAAAACCGATCGAAGCAACGGCTTCTTCGATATCTTGCAAACTGATGATCGTAGCATAAGGAGCTAAATTAATGTTGTTCATTTCTAAGTAAGCTTTTTCTAATAAACGATCTTGAGTGATCGATAACAGTTCGCTGCCTTGAGGGACTGAGACTGTTTTTTCTATATTATCGATCATATCTGCATCTACGTTTTCAAACTCATAAGTTAAGACATCACACTTCATGGCTAAATCCATCAGTGCTTCTTGATCATCGTACTTGGCGACAATTTGCCAATCCGCTACTTGTGCTGTCGGACAATCCGCTTCAGGATCTAGCACACCGACGCGATACCCCAGCTGCTTGGCTGCCAGAGTCATCATGCGGCCTAATTGTCCGCCGCCAATAATACCGATAGTTTTTCCAGGAACGATTAAATGAGGCAAGATCATCACTACTTTCTAATACGATTTATTTTTTCTCTTCTTCATTCTAGTTTAGCAGTAAATGCGGTATCTGTCATGGTCCAGCCTTCCTATTCTTTTTCGCTTTCTGCTGTGTTTTGTGCTTCGCTCCATTTTTTTAAAGCAATTTTTCGTTTTTTTACTTTTTTGGTCCAAAATCCGCCATTGATGTACTTCGGTTCATACGAAATAACAAATGTCTTTGGTTCGATTTCATTGATTTGTTTGTATAATTTGCGTTCTGATTTCCGAGTGGTCAAAATCTCTAAGACTAACCGGTCGCCTTCTCGGCCAAAAGCAAAACTTGTGGTGACTCCATATCCAAGATGACGCAATTTTTCAGGAATATCGCTTTTGATATCCGGTACAATTGCCGTCACCATAATGTAGCCGAGTGCTAAGTATTCTTCGATTCGAATTCCGACCGCGATTCCTACGCCATATCCTATAGCGTAAGCAGCAATATTCCAAAAGTTGTCCAAACGATCAAGCACTAAGCCTAGACCCACCACATAAATCGTGATCTCAACCATCGAAACAAGCGGAGCCACCAGTCGATACCCCTTCATAGTCAACATAAAACGAATCGTGTTCAGTGCAACATAAGCTAAATTGATGACAAAAATTAACGCTAAAAACCCTATATTCGTTTCCATTTATAAAAAGACCCCTTCAGTGTTGAGTGTAGTGAATAATTTATTTCCCTATAAGCCTAACAAACTTTATGCAAATAGCAAGAAAAACCTTGCTCAATATTCTGACTGTTGATTAAACAAAAAAAGCCAGGACCATTTCATGAACCGGTCCTGGCTTCTTCCGCTTAAACTCGTTTAGAGAGCTTCTTGCACATTCGTTTTCGTTGGAGCTTTTTGAAGTTCAGCGACAGTTTCTTCATGTCCGCGGTGAACAACAATATTTAAGATAATGGCTGTGAGACTGGCAACCACCACTCCGTTTCCAGTAAAGGTTTGAACTGCTGCCGGCAGAGCGGAAAACAATTCTGGTATAACCGTAACGCCTAATCCTAGACCAAGCGAGACAGCTACGATCATCAAGTTTCCATCTTGGTTTAAATCAACACGGCCTAACATTTTCATTCCTTGAGTGGCTACCATTCCGAAAAGAACCATCATGGCGCCTCCTAACACAGGCTCAGGAATAATGGTAGCGAAAGCGCCGATTTTAGGTACCAACCCGAGTACCATCAAAAAACCAGCCGCATAGTAAATCGGTTTACGTGTCCGGATTCCTGACATTTGCACTAAGCCGACGTTCTGTGAAAAAGCAGTGTAAGGGAAAGTATTGAATATACCGCCTAAAATGATCGCCAATCCTTCTGCACGATACCCGCGCTTTAAATCGTCTTCTTCGATTTTTTTATCGGTTACCTCTCCTAGCGCAAAATAAACACCGGTCGACTCAACCATGCTGACTAGGGCAATCAAAATCATTGTTAAAATAGAAGACCATTCAAAAACAGGTGCTCCAAAATAAAAGGGTTGCGGTACGTGAAACCAAGAAGCGGCAGCAACAGGAGAAAGGCTGACCATTCCCATGATAGCAGCAACAGCTGTTCCGCTGATCAAGCCGACAATGATCGCTAAAGAGCGAATAAAGCCTTTAGCAAACAATTGCACTCCCAGAATGATAGCGATCGTCAGAAAAGCTAAAAATAAATAACGCATCGACCCAAAGTCAGCGGCTAATCTGGAGCCTCCGCCCATTTTTTCAATTCCAACTGGGATCAAAGTCAACCCGATCACCGTGATGACAGTACCTGTCACAACTGGCGGAAAGAAGCGTTTGATTTTAGAAAAGACACCTGCGAATAAAAGAATGAAGATTCCTGAAGCAATGATGGAGCCGTACATCGCGCCAATGCCATCAGTGGAACCTATCAAAATCAATGGCGATACAGCTTGCATAGCACACCCTAAAACAACGGGTAAGCCAATGCCAAAGTAACGGTTAACAAATAATTGCAGCAACGTAGCCACACCACACATAAAGATATCAATTGAAACCAAATACGTCATTTGTTCAGAGTTGAATCCTAGAGCTCCACCAATCAACAGCGGCACTAAAACGGCACCTGCATACATTGCCAATACATGCTGTAAACCTAAAGCTGCGGCTTTCCCATTTGTTAACATCTTAACGGCTCCCCTCTTCTTCGACAAATTGAACAATTCCATTTTCAAAAGCACGTATTCGTGCTAAAGAAAGAATATCAAATCCTTGAGCTTCCAGTTCTTGACGCCCTCTTTGGAAAGATTTTTCAATCACGATGCCGATACCGGCGATCGAAGCTTCGGCTTGTTGGCAAATATCGATCAAGCCTGTAGCTGCTTGCCCATTAGCTAAGAAATCATCGATCAAAAGAACGTGGTCTTCAGAAGATAAAAAGTTTTTTGAAATCGCAATTTCATTTGTTGTGTTTTTAGTAAAAGAATAAACGCTGGCACAATATAAATTGTCTGTCAGTGTCAAACTTTTGTGCTTACGCGCAAAAACGACCGGCACTCCTAAAGCCAGACCAGCAAAAACGGCTGGAGCAATTCCAGATGTTTCCACCGTTAAAATTTTGGTGATGTTTCGATCTGCAAAATAATCAGCAAAAGCATTGCCCAGTTCTTGCATCAATACCGGATCGATTTGGTGGTTTAAAAAGTTGTCTACTTTTAATACATCTTTTCCTAAGACAGTTCCATCTTTTAAAATACGTTCTTCCAATAATTTCATTTTATCCAACCTTCCTTTTTCAGCATTCTTTATATTTTCTCGGAACTTCACAGCAAAAGAAAAATGGCCTTTTTTCTTCGCTTATCCGTTCCTAAGCAAAGAAAAAAAGACCATTGAATAAAAGACATTCAAATTGTTTGTTTTCCCTACTTATAGTCCAGCATTTACGGTACTGGGTAGAAACTTGCCAACCATATTTTGGCATTATATAAGTTGTTGTAATTAAGAATATACGCTTTTCCTTTGAAATCGTCAATCATCTTCATCGAATTCTAATCTAATTCTTAATTAACATGAACTTTAATATTATTAAATGATGCAATGTTCGCTTTTAGCAAAAAAATTCAAGATCATAGAATATATTCATTTTATTTACTAGGATTGCGTTAAAAACGAATAGACTGATCCTATCTATAGATGAGCATCTTTTAAAAAGGGTCTTTTCGGCTGCGGCCGAAAAGGTCCGATCAGGTTAGTACTAAACACGGTTGTGTGCCATATGAAGGATGGAAAAGCAGTCTTAAGGTACGCAAAACTAGGATACGGACCTTAACTGTACAATGAGACTGAGCTTAAGGTACGCAAAACCAGAATGCGGGCCTTAACTGCACGGTAAGACTCGACTTAAGGTACGCAAAACCCTTTAATAGAATCGGAACGTTCTAATTCTTTATTTCTTCTGAAAAGTACTAAAAAATGATAGAATCTAAATAATCTGGCAAAAAAGAACTGTATCAGTCTTTTTTGCCAGATCATTTTAAATTTAAGCTTCGATGGTTTCGTCTTTATTGATCCGTTCAACAAAAAGGTTCACCAATCTGGAACCTTCAATTTGATTTGAAGTAAAAATATAATCTGCATAATTAACCACTGCTTTTTCTGCTACATTAGGGATACTGCCGTATTCCATAATGAAAAAGCCGGCAATCGAATCTACATCATTGGATTCGATTTCTGTTTCAAAAAACTCGTTGAATTTTGAAAGAGGTGTAGAACCGTCCACCAAGTAACGATCTTCGGTGAGCTGTTCAATCATATTATAGGTTTCATCGTATTCATCATCAATATCGCCAACGATTTCTTCCAATAAGTCTTCAAGCGTAGCCACTCCGACTACACCGCCATACTCATCATTCAAAATCGCCATTTGATTGCGCGTCCGTTTTAATTCATACAGCAGATCATCCATAAAAATCGTTTCCGGCACATAGAGCGGAGGATTCAACAACTCTTTGAGGTCGATCTCAGCTAATGCTGTATGTCTGGAAGCTTTCAATAGGTTCTTTACATGGATGATTCCAATGATATTGTCTTTATCTGATTTATAAACGGGCACACGCGAATATGTGCAATCCAATAGTAAAGGGATGTTTCGTTCATTCCCATCCTCATAGTCGATCATATACGTATCTGTTCGAGGCACCATGATCTCTCTAGCCATTTTTGTATCCATCGACAAAACACCTTTTAACATCGAAAATTGTTCAATATCAATGGCTCCTTCTTTTTGACTGTTTTCCAAATACGAACGGAATTCGTCACGAGTCATTTTTTCTTCTTTTTTCGAGAAATCGATCGGTGTTATTTTTTTCAATAAATTAGTCGATAATGAAAGCAGCTTTACAAAAGGGGTCGCGATTACTTGAACGACTCGAATCGTACCAGCAGTAAAGCCTGCTACTTCTTCCGCTTTTTGCAAAGCGATTTGTTTAGGATACAACTCGCCAAATACCAAAGTAATGTAAGACAAAATGATAGTTACGACTACCACAGCTAACTGTTTTCCCCCTGGTACGGCTGTTAAATAAGGTTCTAAACGAGTAGCAAAACTAGTAGCGGCCGAGGCACTTGAAATAAATCCAGCTAACGTGATGGCTACTTGAATCGTTGCTAAAAAATTATCCGAATCAGATAGCAGATTCAAAATATTAATGGATTTTTTGTCGCCTTGTGCGGCTTTTTCTCTTACTTTCCCTTGATTTAAAGATACAAAAGCCATTTCTGCAGATGCGAAAAATGCGTTGATTGCTGTTAAAGCAACTATGAGTAAAATCTGTCCTAACATCGACTGACTGTCGGGGTCTGAATTCATAAAGCGTTGTCTCCTTCTAAATAGTGTGTTTTTCAATTAATAAAAGATACCATAATTTGAATCCGATAGCAATCTGCTCATCTTGTCGTCTTGTAATAGGGATATTTAAGGAAGCAATGTGTCCATTTGTTCTAAAACTGGTTTCATTGCTTTAGTAACGTCTCCGCTGGATTTTCCTTCGATCATCGCGACCATTAAATAGCTGCTGTTTTCTGCATCAAAAGTCAATAAGAAGCCATTGGTCTCTGCTTCATCTTCTGATGTTTGGCCTTCTATTGTTTCGGCAGTACCTGTTTTAGCTGCAATGCTTTGATTGATAGAAGCTAAACTGTGGGCTGTTCCATTCACATTTTCCACTACTTGGATCAAATCGTCTTTAATGATTTGAGCAGCTTCAGCGGTTATCGCTTCTTTAGGTTCGGCCGTTGATTGATCAGCCATTAATTTAGGGTAAACCAGTTTTCCTTCATTTGCAAAAGGCGTATACGAAACGGCTTGTTGGATCGGATTCATTAACAGTTGTCCTTGTCCATAAGCAGTGTCCGCTAATAAAACATCTGATGCCAATTTTCCGTCATTAGATATTTGCGCTTCATTCATAGCGATCGGCAAGTTCAGCTCTTCGCCAAAAATAAATTTCGCTAAGCCGGCTTCATACGTTTTCTGTCCCATTTCCAATGCTTCTTGGGCAAAATAAATATTGTCGGAATAAACCAGCGCATCTTCTAAGTTCACTACTGGTGTAGCACTAACGCGCGTTACGAAATGATCGCCCCAAGACGAATCTTTTTGCCATTGCAGCCCATCGATTTCATGTGTTTTTTCTGGCATAGTGATGCCAGCATCTAAACCAATGGCGCCGGTGATGACTTTAAAGGTAGAGCCAGGTGCATATCCAGCTGCATAACGGGCTAAGAAAGGACTAGCCGGATCGTCAGCATAGGCTTGGTATTCTTCAGAACTGATACCAGCCGTCATCAAGTTAGCATCATAAGAAGGAGTGCTCACGAGCGCTAATAGACTGCCATCTATTGGGTCGAGAAAAACAGCTGAGCCGCTTTCTCCCTCTAATTGATCAAACGCCGCTTGTTGGAGGTCTGCATTCAGCGTTAACGTGATGTCTTCCCCATTCTCTACTTCGGATTCCTGCATAACTTTTTTCAGCGTATCGCTTTCATCATTAATCACGATTCGTCCGCCTTTTTGGCCACGCAATCGTTTATCGAAAGTAGCTTCCAATCCTGATTTTCCGACCGTATCGCCTTCTTGAAGGGTCTGATCTTTTTCAATATCTTCTGCCGAAACCGCGCCAACATAGCCGATCAAGTGTGCTGTTGCTTCATTTAGCGGGTAATTCCGCATCGATTTTTCTTGGTAAAGAACTCCTGCAAGTTCAGGCGTGTCATTGTCGCTGATTACTTTGAACGGCACAAAACTATCTGTGGTCACCCATTCTGCAGCCAAACTGGTTTCCAGCTGTTCGACTGGCACATCGAATGTTTCGCTGATTTTTTTCAACTGAGCTGTTTTTTCTTCGCCTTCTCCTAAAGCTACAGGATGCATGCCGGCTTCCCATACTTGTCCTTCTGTGGCAAGCGGTGTACCATCTGCGGCTAAAATATCGCCTCGTTCGCCAGCTGAAGTTGTTAAGCGTATTTTGTCATTGGGTTCCAAATCTGGAAAAATCAATTGCGTGGTCCAATCTAATTGATAGTCTCCCTCTACTTTGCTCATAGTCGTGGCAAAATCCTGATCGTCTAATCGTCCCAATGACGTTTCCATTTGAACCGTATAAGAAATAGCATACTGGTCTTTGGCATCATTTAAAGCTACTTTCAAGTCTTTTACCGTCAAATTCGCTGCTCCGACTCCTCCATAGACCGTTTCGTAACGTTCTACCATAGCTTCTTTAGTGTAATTGATGTCTTTTAGAGAAGATTCTGAAACCATTTGACTCACTGCCGAATAGTCTTGCTTTTCTACAGCAGCAACGTAAGCAGCGACTGTCGCTTGTGCAGCTTTTTCATCACGGTTTTTAGCCCAGAAATAATAACCAGTCCCTCCGCCAATTACGGCTGCAACAAGTACGACAGCGATGATGATTACCCAAAATCGAGTATTCTTCTGATTGCGTTTTGCGGTGTTCATGTTAGTCCTCCTTTTAATGAAACAAATCTCCTTAGCAGCTGAATAGACGGTAAACCGTTTTTTTCAGCTGCTGACTTATGTTGGTTACGGTGATATGAGACGAGATGCTTAAACGGTTGGTCTGCTACTTGCCTTTGTGTTCTTCGTCGTAAGCATCTTCTTCTTGATGGCGGTATTTTTTCATTTTTTTACTAAATAATTGACCGTTGCTTGGTGGTGTATATGTAATCGCATTTGCACCTGCTTCAATCGTTTCAAGAATGCTCTCTTCCGTTGGTCCGCCAGTCGCAATAATGGGCAGCTCGGGGTAATGTTTTCGAATTTCTCGGACAATATGAGCGGTATTGGCTGCTCCGCTGATATTTATGATATCGACCCCTGCGTCTAATTTTTCTTGAATATCTGTGAACTCTGAAACCACTGTCCAAATGATAGGAACATCGACCGTTTCATTGACTTCTCTAATGGTATCAACCGGCGTAGGAGCATTCAATACAACCCCAATACACCCATGAGCTTCTGCGAATAACGCGATATTGGAAGAACGGTGACCATGCGTCAACCCTCCGCCCACACCTGCTAAAACGGGCATGCTGGCAACAGTCGTAATGCCGTTGATGATTGCTGGATGTGGTGTAAACGGGTATACCGCAATAACTGCATCTGCATCATTGTTCATAATGATCGCGATATCTGTTGTAAATATCAGAGATCTAAACCGCTTTCCATTAATGACGATTCCACTCGCTTTTCGGATCACTTCTGGTACAGCCACATAATCTCTTCTTAAATCCGTTGTGATTTTAGGTATATTTTTTTTGGTTGATTCGCTCATTTTCTTGCCCCCTTGTGATTTGAATTCCTCTAGTGATAGTTTACCGAATTTTCGTAAGCTTAGCTAGGCTTTGAACAAAAATAAATCAGTATGATTGGTCAATCATACTGATGTAAATCAAACTCTTCAATTAGCCGAATCAGCTTTACAGGATAATCCGGATCGGTTGCATATCCGCTTGTTTCTAAAGCGTAAGCAGCTTCTTTATAATCATCAGCAGCTAAAACACTAGCGTATTGATCTGGATTCCAAGTTGTTCCATTAGCAAATAATTTAGCGTGATCGTCCATGGATTCTTGCCAGCTAGCGTATTTTCTAAATGGAGCTTCGATCTCGATCCACTTACCGTCTACAAATTCTTTGGTATTCATCATCACTGTCTGGTCTGGGTTGCTGCCCTTGATGCCATAAAAATTATTGTTTTTTACAGACAACTCGCTTCTGCCCCAATCCGATTCCAGAATCGCTTGTGCTACACTGATGCTTGGCAAAACCCCATATTCTTCTTTTAATGTTTGAGCGTATTCTGCTGTTTGTACAATGAACTGTTGTTCCTCGCTACCGGAATCAGAAGAACCATTAGTGGAAGAAGATGAGTTACGGGCGCTTAAAAAAACCAGCGTGCCGAAAAAAATGAACACAATCAAGAATAGGCTGAACAGAATATAACTAGGCGACAATTGAAACGGTTTTTTAACATTTTTCTTCATCGGATATTTCTTCGGGTACTGCTTTTTTTGTTTTTTTGATGCCACGTTACTCCGCCTTTCTAGTCCTCTTGCTTTCATTCCTTATTTAACTAAAGTTATTTGCCTGCTTCTTCTAATAAATCAATGTATTCTTCGAGTGTCAATTGATATTTTTCCATATAGCGGGCATTATCAACGCCTACATAGCGAAAATGCCAAGATTCGTATTCAATGCCGGTTTCATCTTCTTTTCCTTGTGGAAACCGCAAAACAAAACCATAATCAGCCATTGTATCGACTAACCAGTGTTGCGACTCTTGAGTATCGTATTCAGGAATCAAACCTTTACCCGTACTCAACCAATCAGCGTCTACAATATCGATTGCTAGACCTGTATGGTGT
The DNA here is from genome assembly GCF_016653495.1 of Carnobacterium sp. CS13. NCBI lineage: Bacteria > Bacillati > Bacillota > Bacilli > Lactobacillales > Carnobacteriaceae > Carnobacterium > Carnobacterium sp. CS13. Next base: position 1,805,914 of record NZ_CP067364.1, read on the forward strand.
TCGCTGCCTCCAGGAATGGCAATATAATCTTCAGTCATTTTTTTAGCTTCTTCTGCAGAATGACCTTGGTCAATATACCGTTGAATGCTGCTGTCGTAATTTGTTTGCTGCAAGTCTACTGAGCGAAAGCTGGAAACCAACACGATTTCATAACCGGCTTCAGAAGCGGCCGACATCCAATCGTCATAAGCGTCTTTCATTCGTTCATCGATCATATATCCGTTTGGCAATGTGGTTAGTGGAATAGTGATATCTTGGTCGATTGGCGTCCAGTTATTAACTAAATCTAAATTCCAGTCAGTTGTTGAAACTTCTGGAAGCTCATTCATTATCGCTTGATGTTCTTTTTCTTCTTTTAGTTGCTGCTCTTCTTCAGGTGTTAGTGTCTTTTCAGAAGATGATCTGGAAGCCGATAGGGTAGTGGTGATTTTTTGAGTAGTGTCTGTTACAATGCCATTGGCTACACTGCATCCTCCTAATAAACCTAAAGATACAAGAAACACTGAAAGTTTTTTATACATGTTGTAAAGCCCCAATCTGTTCAAAATTTGCGAAAAAAGAGCCTTGGCTTTTTAGAAAAGTGTGCACTTTTATTTTCCATAACCTATAATACCATTAATAGCTATCATGGTCACAAAAAATTGTTTCATTTGGAGGGACAAAAAGTGAAAAGAAAGAATATTACGGAGAACTTGTACAAAGTTTCTCAAGGAATTGCCGCCGCCATCGTCGTGACTTTAGGTATTGGGCTGCTGCTTCAAACCATTGGAGAACTAACAGGATCAATCGCTCTTGTAACGATTGGATCCGTCACAAAAACATTGATGATACCTGGATTGGGTATCGGAATTGCGTATTATTTGAAAGTGGATATCTTGTCTATGCTAAGTGCTGTTGCAGCAGGTGTCGTTGGCGGACGAGCTTATACGATCGTCGACGGAGCTGTTTCATTAAAAAGCGGCGAACCTGTAGGGGCTTTGGTCGCGATCGGCGCTGCTTTGCTAGTGGGCAAATTTTTATTTAATAAGACACGATTTAATATGGTTCTTATCCCATTTTGCAGTGTCTTGATTGGAGGATTGCTTGGGTACCTATTGGCGCAGCCGATCAGTTACTTGTTGACCCAAGTTTCCCTGCTGATTACTTCTTCGGTAGATGGTTTCCCTCTATTGTCTTCTATGGTATTGGGCTTAATTTTCGGAATTTTGATTTTATCGCCAGCTTCTTCAGCAGCCATTGCTTTAGCCTTACAATTAGACGGCGCAGCAGGTGCAGCCGCGTTGATCGGGTGCAGCGTCCAATTTACGGTTTTTGCTTTTTTAAGTTTGAAAGAAAATGATGCTGGCAATTTCTTAGGCCAACTCATCATCACACCGAAATTACAAACCGCTAATGTGATCCGAAACCCTAAAGTCGCCCTCTTTCCTTTACTAATGGGCACTATTTTAGCACCAATCGGCGTGTTGGTTTTTGGCTTGACCGCTTCCGCAGAGATAGCCGGCATGGGTTTATGTGCTTTGGTTGCACCGTTTGCTATTGCGGCTTCACAAGGATTCACCGCTACCCTATTGTATCTGTTGGTCGTGTTGCTTGTTCCCGCTTTATTGAGCCTGTTGTGCAAACCTTTATTGATTCAGCTGGGCGTTTTAAAACCCGGTGATTTAAAAATAATCCTTTAACTTAAAAAACGCTATCTAAGAATTCCTTCTAGATAGCGTTTTTGATTTATTCTACTTTATACGTTTCTTCGATATTTTCTTTGAACCATTCGAGCAGATCTTGTTTTTCGGTTTTTATTTGCTGCTGGATAATACCTGGCAAACGAAGTTCGATCCGGTCTTTGTAACTCCAGAAATCATAATTCATCTCAATACGCAACACTGTGCTCGTCGATTTCCGGTGGTAATCTTCCCGTTCTTCAGCATTTTCATTCTGGAAAGCTAATTCAGCTGACCCACTATTCACCCATTTTTTAGCCACATGAAATTTGATATTCAAATACTCCGCAACGGGATTGGCTTCAACTTCTGGGAAAAACGTTGCGTTTCTCATCACTTTTTGAACCAACATCCACTCATAATCGGTAAATAGATTAGCAATGATTTGCATATTCTTAGGTTTCAAACCTTGCTCGTCTTTTTTCCAACGGTCCCAACTCTGCGGCGTGATTTCCAATTGGGTTGAATAAAAGGCTTTTTCACTGACATATTGTTCTTTGATGGCATACAAAACGATTTGGACAAGTGCATCATGCATCATAAAAACTCCTTTCTGCTATTGAATAATAAAAAGAATAAGTGCTACTTCTATTTTACACTCTTTACGTGTAAACGCCAACTGTAAGCCTTAACATTTTATGACTAACTACTCTCGGTAACTTTATATAAGAGGCAATTTTATTGCTTTCTTATGTACTAAATAATATACGCAATCCCTTTCGTTTTTCCCATCCAATTATAACCTAGCACTACAAATTCCCAGAAAGCCTTAACGGTTTTGGTACCTTGCGAGGGTTTCCATTGTGTTCACAGTAAGGCATTGCTACAATAGTGGAGTAGGAAAGGTTTAGTTACCAAACAAACGCAATTTATTGAGGAGGAAAATTATGAAACCATTAAACTGGGGTATTTTAGGTCTAGGAAATATCGCTTCTAGTTTTGCGACAACGTTCGCATCAGAAGATGCCAAACTTTATGCAGCTGGTTCAAGATCTATCGAGAAAGCCGCTGAATTTGCTGAAAAACACGGTATTGAAAAAGCTTATGGCAGCTATGATGAATTGATTGCTGATCCAGAGGTAGATGTAGTGTACATCGCAACCCCTCACAGCCATCACGCAGATCTTATTCTAAAAAGTTTGGAACACGGCAAGCACGTTCTTTGTGAGAAAGCCATTACGGTAGATAACCACGAATTAGAAGCGGGTATGGCTTTGGCCAAAGAAAAAGGATTGATTTTAGCAGAGGCGATGACCATTTATCATATGCCGTTGTACAAAAAACTTAAAAACATCATGGCTTCCGGTTCACTTGGCAAATTAAAAATGATCCAAGTGTCATTCGGCAGTTTAAAAGAAGCTGATCCAACAAATCGTTTCTTCAATAAAGAAATAGCGGGTGGTGCTTTATTGGATATCGGAACGTACGCTTTATCTTTCGCACGTTTCTTCTTATCAAGCCAGCCGAAAGAAATTTTAACCACAATGAATTTTTTTGAAACAGGCGTAGATGAACAAGCGAATGTTATCATGAAAAATGCTGACGATGAATTAGCGACTGTAGCCTTTACTTTCCGGGCTAAAATGCCAAAACAAGGCATCGTCGCTTTTGAAAATGGCTATCTAACAGTTCTTGACTTCCCAAGAGCAGATGAAGCTACTTTGACTCATCCAGACGGCACTGTCGAAAAAATTCAAGCGGGCGATACGCTGCAAGCATTGAATTATGAGATTGCTCATATGAATGAAATGATTCGCACAAAAACAGATAACAGTTCTATTGAATTAACACATGACGTGATGGAAATCATGGATACGCTGAGAGAAAAATGGAACAACTAATCGCCAACTAAACAAAAAAAGATTTTCTCTTTAAGAGAAAATCTTTTTTTACTTTTGAACGTGCTTCAAAAAGCAGACACGACGTCCACTTTGTCATGGCTGTTGTAGCTTTAGCTACGTACAGACATGATACACTTAGGCGCTAGCCTACAGTGCTCCTATATAATGCTCGATGGTCTACGACCATACTGCGCTTATTCGTTCCAGTTGCCTTAGCCCTTGCAGCTTTAGCTGCTTAGGGATACGGTATGCGAGGTAGAAGATTCGGGTCTAAACGCTTTTTTACACACTCCGTTATTTTTTTACAACAGCAACAACTTCGATTTCGCAAAGAGCTTTTAAAGGAAGTTCTTGGACCGCAAAACAAGTTCGAGCTGGTTCGTGGCCAGCAAATTGTTCGCCGAAAGCTTCGTTAAATTCTTGGAAATTTTCCATTGTAGACAAATAACAAGTTGTCTTGACCACTTGATCTAACGATGAACCCGCTTCTTCTAATACCGCAGACAAGTTTAACAAAGCTTGTTTTGCTTGCTCTTTAATACTGCCTTCCACTAGTTGACCTGTTGCTGGATCTGCACCGATTTGGCCTGCAGGATAAACAAACTCTCCGACTTTAATGGCTTGTGCGTATGGACCAATAGGTTTTGGTGCATTTTCTGTATAAATCGTTTCTAACATTTGAATACCTCCATTATGTAGTAAATTATTATGCTATAGCATGTATCAAAAGCCAATGAGTGGTTCATTGATTTCTGATAAATACTAGCCCAATTGGGTATGTGCAAAACGACAAAGACTGAAAAGCCCTCTACTTCTTAAGCTGCCCAGATAAATACGTTTTAAATAAGTGCTATGTAGATTCATCATAGCAGACTTTGGCTGATATGATAAGAGGTATTAACAAAATAACCGAATACATTCATTTCATGCTTAATTAAAATGAAAGTATCCGGCTATCTGCCTGCTATTCTTTTCGTTCTTTAGAAGTTGCTGAACTGACCGTATAGCCTTCTCGCGTTAAAACTTCTTTGATCTCTGATGTATTAGAGCTGTCCATCTGCAAGACGATTTGCGTAACATCCTCGTTGCGGTAAACAGCGATTTGATTGATGCTGACTTTTGCTTCGGCCAAAATATTGGTAATGTCTTCCAGGATACCAGGGTGGTCTTCCGGAATATCAATGACGATCCGGCTGCCTTTATTGTTGTACCCCATGACGTCGATAAAGGCTCTAAAAAGGTCCTTGTCGGTGATGATTCCGATGATCTTATCTTTGTCTTCCACAACTGGCAAAACTCCGACTTCTTCTTCCAACATCTTCTCTGCGGCTTCTTCAAGCAAATCAGCCGCTCCGATCGTGGTTACTTTGGTCTGCATGATGTCGCCAACAGTCGTTTTTGTCAGCAGATAGTTCATCTCATGAATGCTTAAGCTGGTCGCTGTTGATGGAGAGTTTTCTTGAACGATCTCTTCCGTCACCAATCCAACCATCCGGCCATCTCTGACAACCGGCAAGCGATGAAAATTGTGCTCTTTCATAATATCGAGTGCTTCAAGAACTTTCATATCTTCAGGAACTGTTACCACTTCCGAAGTCATATAATTTTGTACATCCATCCTTTTTACCCTCCTAAGTACGCTTTTTGAACCTCATCACTGGCTAACAACTCTTGTCCAGTACCCGATTGAACGACTTTTCCAGTTTCTAAAACATAGCCTTTATGGGCTATTTCCAAGGCTACTTTAGCATTTTGTTCAATTAGCAAAATCGTTGTTCCTTGTTCATTGATCATTTTAATGATGTTAAAAATTTCTTTGATGAAAATCGGCGCCAAACCCATTGAAGGCTCATCCAGCAGCAATAATTTCGGACGCGACATCAATGCACGCCCCATCGCTACCATTTGCTGTTCGCCGCCTGACAAAGTAGCTGTATCCTGCTTTTTGCGTTCTCCTAAAACCGGGAAACGGTCAAACACCATTTTCAAATCTTTCTGGATCTCGCTTTTATCTTTACGCAAATACGCGCCCATCTCCAAATTTTCTAAGACACTCATTCCGCCAAAAACATGCCGGCCTTCGGGAACTTGGGAAATACCCAATTCAACGATTTTTTTAGTGGTTTCTTTTTGGATCGGTTGTCCTTTATAAAGAATTTCTCCTGAAGTTGGGCGATGCAATCCAGAAAGGGCTTTAAGAATCGTTGATTTGCCAGCTCCATTAGCTCCGATCAACGAAACGATCTCCCCTTCGTTGACTTCAAAACTCACTTCTTTAGTGGCTTGGATAACTCCATAATGAACTGTCAGTTTTTTTACTTGCAACATGCCTAATCACCACCTAAATAAGCTTTGATAACCGCTTTATTATTTTTGATTTCTTTGGGAGTTCCATGAGCGATCATCCGCCCATATTCCAAAACGTAAATTCGTTCACACACATTCATCACTAAAGACATATCGTGTTCAATCAACAAAATGGTGATCTTAAAATCTTTTTGTATTTGACGAATCAAAGCTGTTAAGTCAGCTGTTTCTTGCGGGTTCATTCCGGCAGCCGGTTCATCTAAAAACAAGATTTTCGGTTTCGTGGCCAACGCTCTGACGATCTCCAATCGTCTTTGTTCCCCGTAAGGCAAGTTTTTTGCCAACTCGCTTACTTTTGTATCTAAGTTGAAAATCTTCAACAACTTGATCGCTTCTGCTTTAAGGGTTTGTTCTGAAGCATAAAAAGCAGGTGTTCGAAATAAAGCAGCGACTGTTCCAACTTTGTTTTTAGCGTGCATCGCGATCAAGACATTGTCCAACACGGTCAAATCCTTAAACAACCGAATATTTTGAAACGTTCTTCCCAATCCCATATCGGTAATGGTATACGTTTTTTTGCCCACCAACGATTCTTGTTTGTCGTTAATGGCTAAATCAATACTGCCTTCAGTCGGCTCATAGACCCCCGTCAATAAATTAAATAAGGTCGTCTTGCCTGCTCCATTTGGTCCAATCAAGCCAACTAACTCATTGTCCCCTAGTTCCATAGAGACCATTGAAACTGCTGCTAATCCGCCAAAATTTTTAGTTAATTTTTTTACTTCCAATAAACTCATTTTGGTTCCTCCTTTTGCTTAGGAGATGCTTTCTTTTTGCGGTTCAATAAGCCAGAAATGGTAAATTCTTTTGTTCCAAATAAACCAGATGGCTTAAAAATCATGATCGCAATCAAGGCAACCGAGTAAAGAATCATACGCAATTGTCCAAAAGGTTGTAAAAAGACATTAATGATTCCCAGAACGATTGCGGCAACGACACTCCCTGTCACACTGCCCAATCCGCCAAATACAACGATGATCAAAATATCGATGGATTTCATAAAGGTAAAGTCGGCAGGACGGATCACACTAAAATAAGAAGCGTGCAGTCCACCACCGACAGCTGCTGTTGCTGCACCGATCACAAAAGCAATGGTTTTGAATTTTGTTGTGTTGATCCCCATCGATTCCGCGGCAATCTCATCTTCGCGAATGGCAACTGTTGCACGTCCGGCACTGCTTTTAATGTAGTTTACGATGATGACCAACGTCACGACCACAAAAATGAAAGCCAGTTGCCAAGTGGTCAAATACGGAATCCCGCTTAACCCAGCAGCTCCATTTGTCAAACTGCCCATATTCAAAATCGCGATACGGATGATCTCCGCTACCCCTAATGTTGCAATAGCTAAATAATCTCCTTTTAAGCGAAGTGTTGGGATCCCAACAACTAAGGCTACAAGACTTGCCACTATGATTCCCAATAACAGACCAGCAAACAACCCAACAAGTGTTGGCAATTTGATCGTCATAATGCCGGTACAATAAGCGCCGATCGCCATAAACCCAGCATGCCCTAACGAAAATTGACCTGAGAATCCAATAATCAAGTTTAATCCGGCTGCCAAAATGATATTGATCAAAATCGTCATTAAGGTGATCTCATAAAAAGCATCGATCAAGCCAAATGAAACGCCAAATTGAATCAAAAGGAAGGCGACTGCAATAAAAATGAGCCAGCCAAGATTTGTTTTATTAAATTGCTTCATTTTTATCACCTACACTTTCTCTTTCGTATTCTTACCTAATAATCCAGTTGGTTTTACAATCAAAATAATAATCAAAATCAAATACACAACAGCATCTTTAACTAGCGAGCTGCCATAGCCGCTGATCAACGTTTCGATGATCCCGATCGTAAATCCACCAAGCAGTGCACCTGGAATAATGCCGATACCGCCTAAAACAGCTGCGATAAAAGCTTTCAGCCCAGGAACAACGCCCATCATAGGATCGATCGAATTGTAATACATTCCGACTAATACGCCCGCTGCGCCAGCCAGTGCTGATCCAAGAATAAACGTAAATGAAATGACATTGTCTACATTTATCCCCATCAAGCGAGCAGCGTCAGCGTCTGTACTAACTGCTCGCATCGCTTTCCCCATCTTCGTTTGTTTAACAATAAACTGAAGGGCCAGCATCAAAACGATCGTCGTCGCAAAAATAGTGATTTGTGTTTGATTGACTTGAATCGAACCTAAATTGTAAACTTTTTTAGTGATTACTTGCGGAAAGGCTCTGACTTGCGGACCTACTAGGTAAATCATGCTGTTTTGCACTAAAAACGAAACACCGATAGCAGTGATCAAGGCCGCTACTCGCGTTGCCTTCCGTAAAGGTTTGTAAGCGACCCTTTCAATGATGGCTCCTAATATGGCACAAACAACCATCGAAATAATCAACGAAGGAATCAATCCTAAGTGGAGAATATTGATCGTTGCATAACCGACAAAGGCCCCTACCATATAAATTTCTCCATGGGCGAAATTGATCAGCTTGATGATGCCATAAACCATCGTATACCCCAGTGCGATCAACGCATAAATGCTGCCTAATGACAGGCCGTTAATGAGTTGTTGAATAAAATTTTCCATAAGGCTCCCCTTTTCTGACAAATTCAAGAGGTGCAACGCTACGATCAGCTTCACACCTCTCTTACACTCATTTATTATTTAGGCGCTACTTCCGTTCCGCCAACTTCTTTTCCATCTTGTAATTCAATAACGAAAACTGATTTTACCGGATTGTGGTTTTCATCAATGGCAAAATTACCTGTAACTCCTTGAAAATCGGTAATAGCTTCAAGAGCTTTGACCACTTCTTCTGGGTCGCTGCTGTTTGCTTCTTCAATTCCTTGTTTCGCTAGGTAGACCGAATCATAAGCTAACGCCGAAAAAGCATCTGGAGCTGTTTTGTATTCGTCTGTGTAAGCTTTAATAAAGTCTTGAATATTTTTTTCTTCGTTATTCAAAGAGAAATGAGCTGAATAGTAGACATTTGACACATTCTCTTCGCCTGCTAAGTCAAGCAGCGCTTGGTTACTAAAACCATCTGCTCCTAAAATCGGCTGTTCAATTCCCATTTCGCGGGCTTGTTTAATAATCAAACCGGCTTGTTCATAATAGGCTGGCATATAGATAACATCAAAATCTTTGTCCTTGATTCGAGTTAAAATCGCGTTAAAGTCTGTATCATCAGCTGTGAAATTTTCATCAGCCACAATCTCGCCTGTATAAGAATTTTTAAACGATTTGGTTAATCCGATTGCATAGTCGCTTGAACTGTCTCCGATAATCACAGCTTTTTTAGAATCTAAGTGAGTCGTAGCAAATTCTGCTAACGCTACTCCTTGGAATGAATCTTGGAAACCTGTCCGGAAAACATATGGCTGAACGTTTCCATTATCGTCTAATGTCAATCCGTCATCTGTACCAGAAGGCGTGATCATCGCCACTTTCGCTCTAGTTACTGCTGGTGTTGCTGCTTTGGTCGTACCACTTGTGGCCGGTCCAACGATAACTGAGACTTTTTCTTGTGTAGCTAATTTTGTTGCGATACTAGCCGACTCTGTTGTATCTGATTTATTATCTAGTTCAATATAGTCTAATTGCTTATCCAAAACACCGCCGGCTTCATTGATTTCTTTGATCGCCAACTTAGCTCCATTCGATTCTGCAGTTCCATAAGCAGAAACCGGACCGGTCAATTCAAAATTACCGCCGATTTTAATGGTATCTGAATCATCCGCACTTCCTTGAGCACCACATGCTGTGGCAAATACTGCTAGCGCTGCTAGCCCAACAACTAATTTTTTCATTTTTATTTCCCCCTATTTTTCGCTTTTCCAATCCTTAATAACGGATGATACATTTATTAGAATAAGATAAGAATTAGCTTAGTGCTTCATAGTATAGAATATTCTGACAATTTAAGCAATAGAAATCCGAATCTTTTTTTATAGCAGCTGTTTTCTTTATTTCATTTGTTTTTCAACAAAAAAAGATGCAGCAAATGAGGTAAATTCCCCTGCTGCATCTTCTCGTTTGCGTTTACTGCAATTCACTGCTGTTTTCGGTATTTACTGTAAAGGATTTGCCTTCTTATTTTTGAATATGTCCTGTGCTGTAAGGTTGTCCTTCAACCGTTAGATACACTTCATTCATATAATAATACCCGCCAATAGTATTGACGATGCTTTGCAAAATCAACGTTTCATAAGCAGATCCTGCATTCATTTCTGAAATCAATTCTTTAGAGAAGTCGACATACACTCTTCCGTCGGTATTCAAATACAAACTCAAAATGGTGGTATTGTCTGATAGAACTTTTCCAACAGATTCATTCGGCAATTCTTTATAAGCCAATTCAATAGCTTTTTTAGTAACATCGTTGGTTTTGAAAGCTAATTCTTTATCCACATAAGATAGCGTCTCTCCATCAGCATTAGGATAATAAAAACGTACCGTTTGAAGCAATGGCACATCGGTTTCAATCTGACTCAATGTGGATGTCACATTGTAATCGTCTGACGTAAACACGGTTTTTACCAGCCCTATATCCGGTGCATAGTAATCGACTACTTTGTCTTCGCTTCCTTCAGTGGTCACTTCTACCGTTTCATAAGTCCCCATCGGTGTCTCAACGGAAACATTGATTCCCGTGATCGTCCGTGTCCGTTCCCCTATTGCTGGCCAAGTCGTTCCTTCTTTTAAAGGTGCTTTAAGCAGGACTTCAGTTCCCTCTTCTTCTCCCGGTTCTTGGTCAAGCCAATTTTCTCGCGAATAAGCTTCGCCGCGGGACAAGCGAGTCTTTATTTGGTCTTTTTCTAATTCAATAACCATTACTTCTTCTGTTCCACCATTATTTTTTCTGATTTGTTGCCGGTTGTCTTTAACATAATCGGTGTAAACATCGTAACTGGCAAATTCATTGCCTTCGCCTTCATAGATGTAATGCTTATTGGCTGTATCTGGAAAATAAGCAGCTAATGTCAGACTTTCCGGCTCTTCAGCTGTTGAACTAGAACTAGATGCAGCTTCTTGGCTCGAACTCGTTGCTGAACTTTCTGCAGAACTGGAACTCACCCTGCTTTCTTCAGAACTTGACTGACTGATGGAAGAATCGCTGTCTGGCTCACCCTGATTAAAAAAACGGCAAGAAGATAGGATAAGAGCTAAAAAGAATAAACTAAAAAGGAAACCGAACTTTTTCATATTGTATCCCCCCGCTTTCTATTCTATATAGTTTATTATACCATCAACAGAAAGCGTTTTCTAATATTGTGAAATTATCATCTCAAAAAACGGCTTGCCCTAATCCTCGTACTCTACAATCCTTTTTAATTTAAAATCCATGTTACTATTCCAATCGAAGCAAATCCAAAAAAAAGACATAATAAGAAAAAAACGCTAAAGAGGATCATTTTTTTTATTTTTTCATACATGTTCTAATCTCCTTGTGAACGAATAAAATCATTCAATTTTGTCTGCTCTTCTAAGCAAGATATACCCTAAAGCTAATAAACCGTATCCGATTCCAATCTGTTGATTGAATAATCCGATAATCGCTAAACCAAAAACAATACCTGATAATAGTTGAAAAACCAAATACCCTTTTTTCTTTTTCATCTGCTTCCCTCCAAAAAATGACGCGCCTTTGATTTGTCCTGCTGACTAAAAATGGTTATAGAAAAGCAGTTGCTCCTGTCTGGCTTGATATCTTTTTTCTTCTTTCAATGCCTTAATTATCCAGCAGCTCGTCCCAAATAGAAAGCACGCAACAGTTTACATCTTAGCAACCAATGGTTTACATCGTTGGTTTAAAGCAGTTTTTAGATGTGCGAACCACTAAACAAGAAAAAATTTCGATTAACGGATGGTCAAACCCATCTGCTTTCGGTATGATAGAAAATGACAAAATACAAAGGAGGAAACGGGTTGGCTTTAGCAGAACGATTAAAAGAGAGCAGAATCAATAAAGGATTTACACAAGGAGACGTCGCGGATCATTTACAAATTTCTCGTCAGTCTATTTCTAAATGGGAAAACGGAAACAGTTACCCTGATTTAGATAATCTTGTAAAGTTAAGCAACTATTATGAAATATCAATCGATGAACTATTAAAAGAAAATCAAGACCTAAAAAAAAGAATTGAAGAGAACGAAATTAAAATCGAGGACTCTTATCGAAAGTTGGATTTCATCAGAGGCTCTTCAGATAAAGATGAAGGACTTATCTTGCTGATTCTCTCTTTTGTTAGTTTTTTGATTGCTCCTTTTGGACTTATTGTGGCGCCAATCGTTATAAAAAGGAACAAAAAAACAAACACACTCTATAAATTGCTTTATCTCTCGTGTGTTTGCTGTATTCTTTTCAATTTATTTATTGGTTACGGCGTTCTAAGCGATATTTTTGGATGGGGAACGACTACTGTCGAGTACCTCGGCTAATCAATAACTAATCGAAATACTATTCGTTAACAGCTTTGCCCGTAAATTTATTGATGTCGTGATCAGCGAGACCTTTCTTTTCAGATAGTAAGTCGCTTGTTTGGTGTTGTCGACGCTTAGTTTAGCGCTCGTAAAACTTCCTGTGTAAGCCACCATGGACGGCGAAATCTGCAATATCGATCCAAGTATCTTCAGAAGCCACTATGTACAAACGGTCTTCAAAGCTGCTCATTTTCTCTTTTGTAGGCACACATTGTCCTAAAGGATCATGGAGTGTGATCTTTAAAAAATCATCTGAGATATCTTGGAAATCTTCTACTTCGATCACTTCTGCGTAAGAACCTTTAACATAATGAAGTTCAGTTTCAGGTATATCTTTTTTGACCACTGCTCCGTTTTGAGTACAAGCAATAATAGTATTTTCTAGACTAATTTCTTCTAAGGCTTCAATAGCTTTCAGCCCTAATGCATTTGGAATCAACGATTCATAAACAAACTGACCATTGTGTTTGATTCGAGTCGCACTATCTCCCAGAATCCACAAATCTGCTGCATCTTCTTCAAACAATTCTTCTACACGTTCACATTGCTTCCCTGTACAAGGTGCGAAGAAAACGCCTTGTTCTTTCATTACATCATTTGTTTGCTTAAATAGCAGCCGATCAAAATCGCCTTTGCTGTTTAAAAAAGTCCCATCCATATCTGTAATAATTAATTTAATCATTTTATAAATTCCACCTTTTTTTTATTAACCAATCTCACTATGCACAACATTCAGTGTGGTAATCTTTTCCATCATTAAAAGCTTTTTTTGGTTCTATCATTTTGGTGTTGGTAAGTGAAATGACTGTATGCTACAATCTTGAAATTTTTGGAGGAATAGGGGCTGTTTGTAGCCTTGAAAACCTGGAGACCCAAGGGCTCATGGCTTTCTACAAGCAAACACGTAAATTCCAGAGAGTCGCCAACACTACTTGATATAAAGAGCCGCTCCTTTGGATTTTATTGACCGTCCGCAAAATTGTCTATTTGGTTTCTGGAGCATACTTTTCATAAAAAAGTTGTTTTGTTTCAATAAAACGGGTGAACTCATTTAATAATTGAAATAAGACTGCTCGATTTTCAAATTCTTCACGAGATTGCGGCAGCGGACTCGTTCGAAAGTAATTTAATAATTCTTGAATATCCTGCATTAAAAAAGTACCAGGATTGCTTTCATGTAATTGCTGGGCGGTTAAATAAAACAAGCCAGCCAATATTTTATTTTGCTTCGTTGGCAAATGACAAAATCGTAAATTAGTAGCCATCTGTTTTAGGATCGATGCCTGTACTTTTCGCATTTCAAAATAATGGATCTCATAGAATTGAGGTTTCATTAATTGATTATCAAATTCTGTATACGCAATCCGAATAGCGTCATCTAAAGTCGTTTCTAGTTCTTGAATCAGCTGGTAATCGTCATTTCCTGAAAATCCTTCTCGCAATGTTTGATCAAAATAAAGCAATATTCCTTTAATTTTCTCATCAACGGTATGCTGCATCTCTTGAATTTGAGTCTCTTTTGAGGGCATATATAGGTTGAATAAAACGGCTAAACTTGCGCCTATCACCATTAAAAGAAATTCATTCATAAGCCAGCTAAAAGAAGTACTTTGCTCTAATAAAAGGTGGCTTACCAAAACGGAACAAGGCGCGATCCCCGCTTGTACATTTAATTTATAAGCAATGGGTACATAAATCAGAAGATACAGCCCAAAAACAAACGTAGTAAAACCAACTAATTGAAATAAAACCGCTGCGATGGTTAGTGCTACAATAGTGGAAACAATTCTTTGCCCAGCTGTCTTTAAAGAAGATATTTTGGTATCTAACACACTTAAAATAGCAATGATTCCTGCAGATACCGTATAATCTAACTGCAACATTTCTGCTAAAAGAATCGCAAGCACAGTGGCCAGCGTAATTTTTATGGTTCTTAAACTAATCGTCATGATTGCATAGTCTCCTTCCGCTTCTTCAAGAATAGCTCATTTCCAGGAAAAACTCTATGAAAAGACAGGCGTTCTTGGATATTAGTTTTGTTCAATCGGTTTTTGTATTACTATAAACGAAAGAACTCATTTGGTTCAACAAAAGACAGAAAGAGATGAAACGATGTCAACTATTGGAAATTACCGTCTAGGGATGCGAACGATCAAAACAGCTCTGGCTGTTGCTATTTGTATTTTAGTATTTCATTTTTTTGATCGCGGAGCGCCTATGATTGCCTGCTTATCTGCTATCTATGCTTTAAGAGAAAACTGGAAAACCAGCTATGCCTTTGGAAAAACACGCATTTTGGGCAATTCGATCGGAGCTTTGACCGCTACGGCCTTTGTACTGATACAGCATTTTTTAGGAGAGACATTTTGGTTTGAGCTGATCGGTGTGCCGCTTGCGGTCATCTTTATTATTGTTTTATGTGATCGTATCGGGAACAACCCTGGTATCATCGGTGCTACTGCTGCTTTTCTCATTATTTACTATACGATTCCTCTAGATAATGCTGTCCTTTATGCCGTACAACGGCTCTTTGATGCATTTATTGGAACGTTTATCGCCATCGGTGTCAACCGGCTCGTTCCGGCTTTTCCTAAAAAATCTGCTAAAAAATAGCCCACTTATGCACACGAGACAGTTTTTCGTGTATGATAGAAAGTATCAGAGTTGATTCTAAGCCATTAGCGAAGCAACTCAACGGAAGAAAGAGTGAAGCAAGTGTTTAAAAATTATAAAATTGGTATGCGTACGATCAAAACGGGTATTGCCGTAGCTCTTTGTATGCTGCTTTTCCATTATACGAATCGTGGAACTCCTGCTTTGGCCGCATTAGCAGCTGTTTTTTCTTTAAGAGAAAACTGGAGAACCAGCTTTGATTTCGGAAAGACACGGATTTTCGGAAATGCTGTTGGTGCCTTGATTGCGACTCTTCTTGTTTTGATCCAACAATTTACAGGCTATTCTTTTATTGTGGAACTATTCGGCGTAGCCATTGGTCAAATGCTCGTGATCATTATCTGCGATCGTTTAAATTATCATGAAGGTATCATTGGCGGGACGGCAACTTATATGATCACTTATTTTACGATTCCTGCTGGAGCAACGCATCTTTATGCGCTTAACCGCGTCTTCGACACCGTCATTGGCAGTGCTATCGCTATTTTAGTGAACATTATTTTTTCGTCGTATTTTATTCACCGCTTTTTTAAAGAGCGTTCTTAAGGATAAAATCAAACTGAAAGAAAATGAAATACCGGTGAGTTATCAAATCAAATTGATAACTCACCGGTATTTTACTTTAGAAATGTAATTGATTCGCTTTATTTTTTTTCCTGTCTATCCCTATTCACTCTTTTCCAATGGCATTTTAGAACACCTTAAAAAAGTTTTACTTGAACTTGGTTATAAAATTTCTGAAAATTATCCAGATTGATATGACCTGTAACCGATTCTAAGGCATTTAACATCCCAGTGGTCATACCAGTCTTTATTGTACTCTCGTCCGATTCAAAACGGCTTAAAGCATAGGCTAAGCCAGCAATGGTAGCATCGCCTGATCCAACTGGATTAACAATATCGATTTTAGGCAGAGTGGCACGATAAAAGAGACCATTGTGTTTCACAACTGCGCCATCTCCTCCTAATGTCACCACGATCCATTCTATCCCTTGAAATAGCGGGTGGTTCAATGCTTGTTTCAACTCTTTAGGCTGTTCAGGGTCCAAATCTGTCTTTAGTAAATCATTGATTTCGGTTAAATTCGGTTTTATCAATTTGGGTTTTTGTTCGCCTCTCAAAGCTTCTTCTAGAGCCTTTCCAGAAGTATCCAGCAATGTATCGACGCCTTTTTCTTTGGCCGCCATAATGAGCTGAGCATAGAAATCATCTGGCAAGCCTTTCGCTAAGCTGCCAGAAATAGTTAACAGTTCAACAGTGTCTAACAAGCGATGAAAGGTTGTCATAAAACCATCTATCTCTGATCGTGTAACGTTTGGACCAGACTCAAGAATTTCTGTTTGCTTCCCGTTATCATGCAACAGAGCAATAGAATTTCTAGTCTCTTGTGCAATAGGATAAAAGTCATGCGCTATGCTAACTGAATCCAACTGCTCTTTAACTTGGTTTCCAAGGTGTCCTCCGACTATCCCCGTAGCTATAACAGAACTACCAAGTTCATGGATGACGCGTGTAACGTTCAGTCCTTTGCCTCCTGCCGTTTTCGAAACTTCAGAGACGCGATTGATGTCGTCTAGCTTCAAACTTTCAATTGGATAGGAAATATCTATAGAAGGGTTCATTGTAACCGTCAGTATCAAATTGGTCTCTCCTTTATTCAACAACTTCTACTTTATCGTGCCATGAAGAAGCTGTGCGTTCGACTACCTCATTCAAGCTTTCAATATTATCTTTGCCTTCTGTTTCAAGCCATTCGTTTGCAGTATTTTCTCCATCTGCTATAAAGTGATGGACTCCATTCTTCCAAGTTGCTCTTCCACAAAGCACGCCGTTAAAGGCAGAACCGGATTCGTTTGCAAAAACGAGTGTCTCTTGGAATAGTTTGGCTGAAACACCTGCACTAAGAAAGATAAACGGCAGGTAAGTCGCATCGCTTTGTTCTTTAAAGAAAGCAGCCGCTTCTTCTTTTGTATAAACAGTTTCTTGTCCAAAACCTTCAACAAAATTCATGTTTACAGGCACTTCAACTTTTAACACATCCACTTTATATTGTGGTTTAGAGAATTCTTTCATCATCTCAATGACTTTATGCGGTTTCACTTTGGCAAATTCTCTTGACGCATTATCTTGAATAGCGTTGTCATAAGACAATAATTCTAAGTAGAATGGGATGTCCTCTCCAAGGCATTCACTTCCCAAACGTTCTACAAAGACATGTTTTTGGTGGTTGATTTCCGGGTTATCGTCAATATCGTAATAAAGCAAGAATTTGATTGCGTCGGCTCCTTTACCTTTTAACCGCTTCACAGACCAATCTTCCAGCAAATCAGGTAAACGTCCCGGAACGGCAGCGTCATAACCGGTTTTTTCATACGCCAACAATAAGCCTGCTTCAGAATGACGAGCATCAGCTGCAACCAAACCGTATTCAGGATCTAATAAGATAGAAGATGCGTAAGGCGTCAGTCCTTCTGAAACTATTTTTTTAAATTCGATAATGCTTTCGTCCGTTGGTTCTTGGTTTTCAGCTTTGAACATTTTTTTTAAAGCACCGCGCTGATCAATAGCTAAAGCTTCGATATAGCCTTCTTTTGTAGATAAACGATCCATTGCTTCTTTTTTTGCTTTTGATAGTTTCAACATTTTTTTCATCCTTTAGTTATCGTTTTTATATACAGATACTCCGTTTAAATAGGTTTCAAGTAGATTCAACTGAGAATCAATGACTAAGAAATCAGCATCGTGGCCTGCTTGCAAACTGCCGCAGCGATCAGCTATGTGACAACTTTTTGCTGGGACAACAGAAGCCATTCGGATAGCATCTTCAACTGTAGCAATATCCCAATCGCAGACATTTTTAACGGCATCAAACAGTTGCAAAACACTTCCTGCTAAACTCCCACTTTCTTTCAAACGAGCAGCACCGTCTTTTACTTCAACTGGGAATTCGCCTAATGTATAATCCCCTTCCGGCATACCGCCGGCTCTCATGCAATCTGTGATCAAAGCAATGTGATCTGGCTTTTTAATGTTTATCAGCAGTTCTGCTGCAGCCGGATGAACATGATGTCCGTCGCAAATCAGTTCAGCTATCGTATCTTTCGTTGCCATGGCTGCACCAACCATTCCAGGTTCTCGATGATTCAGGCCGCTCATCCCATTGTAAGTATGAACAAAAATTGAAGCACCTGAAGAAACCACGTTTTTAGCTTGTTCATAAGTAGCAGAACTGTGCCCCAGAGCGACTGCAACACCCTCTTTAGAAATTTGTTCAGTAAAATAAGCTGCACCTTCTCTTTCAGGAGCAATCGCTATTTTTCTGATCAACCCTCCTGAAAGTTCTTGCCAATGGTCAAAAATATCCTTATCTGGATTACCGAAATAGTTAGGGTTTTGTGCGCCTTTGTGTTCTTCTGTAAAAAAAGGACCTTCGAAGAAAATACCTTGAATTTTAGCACCGTTTACTTCTTGGTAACGTTCGCCGATCATCTGGCTGACTTGGTTTAGGTTCTCAACGTCTGAAGATAACGTAGTCGGAAGAAAGGAAGTTACACCGCAACTTAATAAACCTTCAGACATACTATTGAGTCCTTCAAAGTCATTGTCCATCACATCATGTCCTTTAAATCCATGGATATGGGTATCTACTAGACCAGGAGCGATCCATTTCCCAGAATAATCAATTATTTTGCCCGTCTTGTCAGGTAATGTTTTTAAATAAGTCCCAAATTTTCCATCTACTATGGGTAAATAGCCTTCTCGCTCCATTCCTCCCGGCAGGAAAAAACGACTTGCATAAATATAATAGTTTTCCAATTCTCTCATCTCTTTTCTCATTTACCCTGCACTACTTATATGAATGAATCGTTACTCCTTTTACAACACGGTTTACCGTCCCAGATGCAGAAGGCGTATCTGGAGTATTTCCAACTTTAATAGAAGACAATAACGATACTGTCTGGGCTGCCATAACAAATGGCAAAGCAAGATAACCTTCAGGCAACAAAGAGTATTGGTTATCAAAATCAAACACTTCACCCTCAAAGCCTTCCTCTTCCATTGATTGAGCAATCGCAACGGTTTGGCTTGCAATTTGATCGTTTTGTATTTCTTTTAAAATATCTAAATCGTATTGACGAGTGTAAGCATCATTGTTTACAAAGACAAAAACGAGTGTCTTTTCATCAACAAACGACTTAGGTCCATGTCTAAAGCCCATTGAAGAATCAAACATGGTCGAAATTTTACCGGCGGTTAGTTCCAACACTTTCAATTGTGCTTCACGTGTTAAACCTGCTAAACTGCCAGATCCTAAATAAACGATTCGGTGAAAATCAGTTGCCAAAACAGTCGAAAGCTTTTCTTCTTGTTCAACAACTTCTTTCCCCATTTTTATCGCTGTTGCTACAAATTGTTCTTTTTCTGCTGCAGCAGATTGGTCAAAAACTAATAAAGATGTCAATGTCATACAAGTAAAGCTGCCGGTCATAGCAAACCCTTGATCATTTGAACGCTCTGGCATCAATAACAAAAGGTTTTCTTCATCTTGAGAAGCAGCTTTAGCTAAAGAACCTTCTGCAGCACAGGTAATAGTGATATGACGGATGTTTTTAACGACTGTATTTGCAACGTCAACGGTTGCAATACTTTCTGGGCTATTTCCACTGCGTGCGAATGACACTAGGATCGTCCAGTCGTCCTCGTGCAAGTAGTCTCTCGGAGAAGCAACAATGTCTGTCGTTGCGATACTTTCAAATAAAAAAGCATTCGTATCGCCCATTTGATTTAAATAAGGCACAATTGTATCGCCAACATAAGCTGATGTACCTGCTCCAGTAAACACAACACGAATTTTTCCTGTGGCCTCTTTTTTTATCTTTTCTAGAAAGGTTTGGATTTTTTCTTCCTGTTTCTGATAACTTTCCCAAGCTTCAGACCAGAGTTCAGGTTGTTGCTGAATCTCTCTTGTTGTGATCGATGCACCCAAATCCTTCAGTTCATTTTTCGATTTCGTAAATAGTTGCATATCTATTCGACTCCATTCTATTCATCTTCTTCATCAAAATTATCAGCAGCTAATAAATCGTTTACCTTTACAATGCTTTCTTGTGCATCGGTTACGAGAGTTTGTGTATTGCCGACCAACGATGCATTAACGAAACTAATGATCATTGGCATGTTCATTCCTGCATATAAGTTAAAGTCCGATCCATTCATGATTTTTTTAGCAGCGATATTGCAAGGCGTTCCGCCCATTAAATCAGCGAATACTGTATAGTCGCCATCTAACGGTTCCGCAACGGCTTCAAATTTTTCAGAAAATTCTTTTTCGCCTTCATTTGGCAATAAAGAGACCGTATAAATGTTCTCTTGCGGCCCTAAGATCATTTCTGCGCTATTTTTTAATTCTTTACAGAAATCCCCATGACTTACCAGTATCAAGTTATTCATTCTATTCATTCCTTTACTTGGTTCTTATTTTGCGATCACGCCTAATGCAGACAAAGCTACAGATACGACTAAAACGATAAAGATTGCTTTAGTAGAAGTAATGTTCTTTTTACCTAACAACCAGTAAACAGCTCCAACGATTGCTGCTGGCAAAAGACGAGGCATGATCATATCAACGTTATTTTGAACATCAATAACTAAGTCGCCGATGACAGGTGTCCAAGATAAATGAACGTTGATCATGGTTGCTACCAACGCACCAACCATGAATACTCCTAGTAATGTGGCTGCGTCTGTGATAGCAGTTAGTCGGCTTTGCATCGTTGTGACCAGAGAGACTCCTTCTTTATGTGCAATTTCAAGTTGTTTCCACCGGAAGAACATAACGGCGAAGTTGACCAGCATCCAAAGCAAAGCACCAATCGGGTTTCCGCTGACTGCCATGTTGGCAGCTAATGCACCAAAAATCGTCGGCAGCAGAGCTCCGAAAATCGAGTCGCCAATGGCAGCAAAAGGTCCCATTAAACCAACTTTGATTCCAGCTACTGTTTCCCGTGCATCAATACCTTCTTCTTCTTCAATCGCCATATCTATCCCTGTAACGATCGTGTTTAAAAAGTTACTTGTATTAAAAAATTGTGAATGTGTTTTCATCATTGCTTTTAGTTCTGGTGTGCCATCTCCATAAAGTTTTCTTAGTTGAGGCAGAATAGTATATAGATAGCCAGACCCTTGCATCCGTTCGTAGTTCCAACCTAGTTGAAATCCAAACAAACTTCTTCGATTGATTTGATTAAAGTCTTTTTTGGTTAATTTATAATTAGATTTCGTCATCTTCTATTTCTCCTTCCTCTGATGCTGAACCATTAGAATGTTGAATTTTTGGCGCTTCTGTCGTGCGTTTGTATTCTCTAAAGGCAAGAGCAAACCCTATTAGAGCAATTGCCAACATTGGCATACCTGTAAAGGTGTTCGCAAATCCATCTACTACACCAGCCATAGATCCGCCAAGCAATTGAATATTTCCAAACATTGTTGTGAGCAGTGCAGTAATAACAAATCCTAAAATCAAGTAAGGCATATGTTTTTTAACGGGCAAGTAACGTAATAAGATAGCGAAACCAACAGCAGGCAAAACAGCACCGGCTACAGCTAATCCGTCACCTAACCATTGTAATTGGTTGTTCAAAACACCAACGATAGAGTTCACAAAGCTTCCGCCAAAACTTAATGCTAATAGCACTGGAACAGCTCTAGATAATGACCACGATAAGGCACCCATAAGATAGTTACGTTCAATGCCTTTATAATCCATTTCTTCAATTTTTGTGTCGATACGATGAGCGAAAAACGTATTTGCAAATCGGCCTAGGATATCCATTTGAATCATTAAACCAGCTACCGGAACAGCGATCGCAGCGATTGCTTGTTCTGGATTCATACCGATCCCCACTGAAAAAGCTGTCGCTAGTACAGTACCGGAATTGGCATCGATTTTTGAAGAACCACCGAATGTTCCAACACCTAAAACCGTTAATTGCATACTTCCACCAATAATAAGTCCTGTTGTAACGTCACCCATGATTAAACCAGCTATTAATCCAGCAAATACCGGTTGAGCAAGACCAGTATAAACTTGTAATTCGTCTAAAATTTGATACCCTGCGTAAAGCGTTAACAATATAATTTGCCACCATGCAACTGCCATTATTTTTTCCTCCTCTACCTATTCTTAAACGTGTTGTTTTAACAAGGCCATAAAGTTTTCTGCGCGATCATTTGGTACCATTTGTGATACCAATTCAACACCTTTTTCGTTAAGTTTTTTGAAATCTTCAATGTCTTCGTCTAGAACATTAATCGATCTTGTAATTGATTTTGATTCATCAGACTGAGACATATTTCCAACATTGATTTCTTTGATCGGTACGCCCAATTCAACCAGTTTTAATAAACGGTCCGGTTTTTTTGCAATGATCAGCAAACGTTGTGAATCGTATTTTCCCGCCAAAATATTAGCAGCTGCTTTTTCTACTGGTAAAATACTTAGTTTTACTCCCGCTGGTGTTGCTAATTTCAACCCGCTTTTTTCAATTGCATTATTAGCAACACCATCGTCTACGACCATGATACGACTGATACCCAGCTTCGTAGTCCATAAATTAGCTACTTGTCCATGAATCAATCTTCCATCTATTCTTACAGCAGTAATACTCATCTTAATTTTCCTCCAATTTTTTTAAAGTTTTTTAAACTTAGGTTCCTTTTCTAAACTGATCATTTCAGACCAAATACCTTCTGTCTCAAAGACAACGATTTCATTTTCTCCTTTCTGTAAAAGAGATTTTGGTACATACAACGACAATGTCGGTCCTACGTTCCAATAGCGCCCAATATTAAATCCATTAACAAGAACGATTCCTTTTCCAAATGATTCCATATTAATAAACGTATCTTTTGGTTCATCAATAGTTGGTGTATATCTATAAAACGAAGGTGTATTTTCTTTCCACTTTTTATCATAATCTATTGATAAGGGTTTAGTGAATTCTAAACAATAGTGTTCCCAATCTAAAATGAAGTGTAAGTCAGACATTATCCCTGTTCTAATTCCTTTTTGCTGAGTATCCGCTAAAAGTTTATGACCATAATTCACTCGGCCCATATTTTCCACTAAAACATCTAGCTGATTTACGTCGTTTTTTGGTGCAATATAAATTTTCTCTCCAATTTCTTCTTGGTATTGGGTAGCTTTTTTTTCTTCGTTAAAAAAGAACTGAACTCGATCACTGCCATCTATTACGCGATAAAATTCTTCATTGCTGTCTTTTTTTACACGGCTCCTATAAAGCGTATATCCGTACTGTTGTCCTAATTCTTCCATTGTTTCAGGATATTTAGCTTGTTGTTTTTCAACGATCTCATCAATGACCGAGAATAAACTTACTTTTTGATTCAATGGAATAGCCTTAAGTTCCATGCTGTCTTTCACGAGCGGTTCTTGCTGTTCACTATCAGGAAACAGTTCCTGCATCATTTTTTGCAAAGCATAATATTTTTCAGTTGGATTCCCTTGTTCATTTAATGGTGCATCATAATCATAAGAGGTGACTTGCGGAAGATCTGTCCGCCCTCTCGCAGAACAGCCATTCATCAAACCGAAATTGGTGCCTCCATGAAACATATAGAGGTTAACGCTTCCAATTTCTAACGCTTCTTTTACATCATGAGCTAAATCCTGTCCATCTCTTTTTATAATTGGGTCGTTCCACCGATTAAACCAGCCATCCCAAAATTCCATACACATCAATGGCCATTTTTTCCCTTTTGATTCATGAAAATCTTTTAAATCTTTAAAGTTTTCTTTTGAGCGAGAACCAAAATTCCCGGTTGTTAAAATATTAGCTTCTGTTAATGTTCCAGCTTCTTGTGTAGCTCTCCAAGCCCCATCCGATGTAAATATAGGAACCGTCACCCCTAATTTAAGCATCAAGTCGTACAGCAGCTTCAAGTACTCTTTGTCCTCACCATAAGAACCGTATTCATTTTCTACTTGCATCATAATAACGGGACCGCCATGATCAAGCTGCAGCGGAGTAATAACTTCAAAAAGTTTTTCATAATAACGAGATACTTTTTCCATAAAAGCGGGATCTGATGACCGTATCCGCATATCCTTATAAGGCAGCAGCCAAGCTGGCAATCCGCCAAATTCCCACTCAGCACATATATAGGGAGAAGGACGAAGAATGACAAGCAATCCCAACTCTTCTGCAGTTTCGACAAATCGTTTTATATCATAGCGGCCTGAAAAATCGTATTCACCTTCTTTCGCTTCATGTACATTCCATGGAATATAAGTTTCTACTGTGTTAAAACCAAGCGCTTTCAAATTATACAATGAATGGTACCAATCCTCTGGTAGAACTCTAAAGTAATGAATTGCTCCAGACATAATCTTAAAAGGTTTACCGTCCAGCAAAAAATCTTCTTGTACTTCAAATTTTTTCATCTTTACACCTCTCCTAAAACGTTTACAATTAGTATATTAATATACTAAGTAACATTTGTCAATTCTTTTTACAATAAAATAAATTGGCACATTTAAGCGATATCAGTTAATATATTAAGAGTAACTATTCAGAAAGGAGATCATAATGAAAATCCCAAAATACCAACAAATAAAAAATGACTTACTCAAAAAAATTGAAGTCGGCGAATTTGAACACGGCGATCGCTTTTATAGTGAAGCAGAATTAGTAAAGCTTTACAATGTCAGTTCTATTACCGTTATTCGAGCTATACAAGAATTAGCCTCTGAAGGATACCTGGTGCGGTATCAAGGTAAAGGGACTTATGTCTCTCGTTCGCGTAAAAGAAAACTTGTTGAATTTTCAGATATTGAAGTTTTTGCTGGCAAAACAGAAACAGTAGAAGTTTTAAGTATCGAAGAAGAAAATGACGCCAATATGCGTAAAGAGTTAAGATTGCTGAAAAATGAGACCTATTATAAAATTACGCGGGTGCGGAAAGTAGATGGAGATCCTTTCTTATTGCATTTTTCTTATATTCCCAGCCAATTTATCAAAAAAGATATCCCCAATTTAGCTTATTATGATTCTATTTATAATCGCTTTAAAAGTGATTTTAATATTCGTATGTATGATCAGGAATCAAAAGAAACCAATGAGATCTTTTTCCCAACTGAAAAAGATCTTGCAGCTATCCTACTCATGAAAGAAAACGAACCTACCGTCCGTCAAGACAAGAAAACCATTCTACAGGATGGAACTGTGGCGGAAGTCGTTGTCAGCTATAAAAAGTGGAATTACTATAAAATTGAATTGTCTACTTTTAATGATCAGCACTAGACTAACGACATCAATATTGAGGAGGATGATTTATGGTCAGAATTGCCATTGATATGGATGAAGTCATCGCCGATTTTTATTTTAAAGATCTGCAAATGTACAATGATCTCTATGAAACAGATCTCGAATTAAACGATTTAAAGGATCAGTATGTTAGCGAACTGTATCCGGAAACTGAAAAAATCATGAAATTTATCCGAAATACAAAAGGCTTCTTTAAAGACCTTCCAGTTATTGAGGATGCACAAGAAGTAATAAAAGAATTGATGCTGCATCACGAAATTTTTATCACCTCAGCAGCAATGGATTTTCCAAACAGTTTTGATGACAAGTTTTATTGGATGCAGCGTAATTTTCCGTTTATCGAAAAGAAAAACATTGTCTTTTGCGGCAATAAAAGTATTATTCAAGCTGATTATTTAATAGACGACCATGTTCATCATTTTGACGGTTTTGCTGGAACGGGTTTATTATTCACGGCACATCACAATAAACAGATTTCCTTTCCTAACCGTATGAACAATTGGCAAGACGTTCGAGAATTTTTCAATCGACTAGCAGATTAAAGTATTTTCGATACAAAACCCCTTAGTGATTTTTTCTAAGGGGTTTTGTGCTTTTTCTGTTAAGGGATGTTTAATGTTGGTTGTCTTTTTTGCTTTTTGTCACTAGTGTTGCATAAATAAGTGTTCCCTCCTTTTAAAAGCTGTTTTCTAAAAAATGCATTTTGTTCTTATGTATTATATGGCTGCCATTTTGTCCTTCCTATGGGATACAAACATCTTTATCCATTCCAATCGGACCTTTTCGGCCGCAGCCGAAAAGCACAACTGATCAACTTAACTTATGTACCCATACAGATAAAGGTTTCTCGTCCTTACCGTCACCAAAAAGTTTTGCGTGCCTTAAGTCCAGTCTCATTGTGCAGTTAAGGTCCGTATGCTGATTTTGCGTGCCTTAAGTCCAGTCTCATCGTACAGTTAAGGTACGTATCCTGGTTTTGCGTACCTTAAGTCCAGTCTCATCGTACAGTTAAGGTACGTATCCTGTTTTTATGTACCATATGTCTGCCGTTCATTCGAACCGGCGATCATATAGTTGGTATAGCGTACAACGCGAAACTTTTTTGAGATTTGATAAAGCCCAATACAGTTCCAACGGCTGGAACGAAAATAATCTCAGCACTTATTATCTTTGGAAAATGATTTTCAATAAAAGTAAGCTCACTTCTTCGCATAAAAACGAAAAAGTGAGCTTATTGCTGTTAATCGACTGATTTAAGTGCTTCAATCATATCAATGTCTTTTAATTTAATGTGCATGGCAATCATTACGATTCCCGAGAACAAAATAGTCAGCAACCCTGAATACAAGAAACTCAAAGGTTGAATATCGGGACTAAACATCATCATATCAACTTCAGCAGTAGACAATACAAACCGATGCAATAGCATACCGAGGAAGGATCCCGCTACCACTCCCATCAAGGTTAAAATAATGTTTTCACGATAAATATACATGGTGACCTCTTTATCGTAAAACCCTAGCACTTTAATAGTTGAAAGTTCTCTGATCCGTTCCGATACATTGATGTTCGTCAAGTTATACAACACGACAAATGCCAGTAGTCCTGCTGAAACAATCAAGACGAGTGTGACGATCGCTAAACTAGCCATTGTGTCGCCAAAAGCGCCGCTGATTTGTCTAACGAAGTTGACCGCAGCAACTTTTGGTTGATTCGTTAACTCGCTTCCCAGCTTGTCTTCCCAACTTTTTGTTTTATCGTAATTCAACAACTGAGTATTGTAATCAGGTTGTTGATCAACAGCCGCTTCATAATAGTCTTTTGTCATAAAGACATAATGACCAGTATAATTTTCAACGATTTGATTTACGGTTACGTTCACCTGATCGTTATCTGTATCGGTCAGCGTTAAAGAATCGCCAATTTTCACATCAAAGAGCTTAGCTAATTTCTCAGTAATGATCGCTCCATCATCGGACAACGAATAGTTCTCTCCTGAACTTCGATCGTTTAGCAGCACATAATCCGCTAGCTGAGTCGTTTCTTCAGGTACAAAAATCGTTACATCTTGTGTATTGACGCCTTTTTCAGAAACACTGTATGTTTCTTGAAGCACGTCCAAGCGGCCTGTGATATCCGTTTGTGACCCAATAAAATCTTGGTACTCTTTATCTTCTTCAGTTGTGTCTGTGTTATAAGCAACTAATGCATCGTATTTCATCACTTTCCCGTATTGCAAATCGGCCATATCCGCAATCGAATCGGATAACCCAAAACCGGTTAAAATCAAGGCCGTACATCCGGCAACACCTAAGACCGTCATCAGCATGCGCTGTTTGTAGCGGAATAAGTTACGAGCGGTTACTTTCTGAATGAAGCCCATTCGGTTCCAAATGAATGGGATACGTTCCAACATAATGCGCTTGCCGATTTTCGGTGCTTTTGGACGCATCAACTCAGCAGCATTGCTGTTTAATTCAACACGCGTAGCTACATAGGCAGAAGCAACCGTACAAAGAATCGCAATAGCAAATGAAATTAACGCATAACTGAGGTAATAAGTGATTCGTACACTTGGCAAGTTATAGAGAGAACCATAGGCATTGAAAATAACGGCCGGGAAAACTTCGTAGCCGATGACTAAACCGATGACCGTTCCTACTATACTGGCAAGCGAAGCATAAACTAAAAACTTTTTAGAAATATCCCAGTTGGAATAGCCTAATGCTTTGAGCGTTCCGATTTGCAACCGTTGTTCGTCCACCATTCGGGTCATAGTTGTTAAACACACCAATGCGGCAATCAAGAAAAAGAAAACCGGGAAAACTTGTGCGATGGCTGAAATTCGTTCTGCATTATCACTGAATTCAGCATAGCCCGGATTGACACTGCGATCAAAGACAAAATATTCAGGGACTGTCAATGCTGCCAACTCTTTTTTAGCGTCCGCTAGTTCGGCTTCACCTTCGGAAATCTCTTTATCTGCTTCTTTTTTCTTTGTTTCAAATTCTGCTAAAGCAGTATCATAATCAGCTTGTCCTGCTTCAAGCTGTTGTTTAGCCGCTGCCAATTCGGCTTCCCCATTTGCTTTTTCTTGAGCTAATTTTGCTTGCCCCTCAGTCAGCTGAGCTTCGCCATCTGCTAATTCGGTTTCGGCTGCTTGGATCGCCTGAAAACCGGCATCGATTTGCTGCTGATTAGCAGCAATTTCAGCTTCACCAGCGGCCAATTGAGCTTTTCCGTCTGCTTTTTGGGCTTCAAATGTTTCTTTGGCTTCGTTTAATTGAGTTTGGGCGGCTTCAAGTTCAGCTCGTTTAGCTGCTAACTCAGGCTCGCCGCTTTGTATTTTTTGCTGATTGGTTGTTAATTCAGCTTGACCTGCTTTCACTGCAGCTTTTCCTTCAGCTAGTTCGGTTTCAGCGGCTTGGATCGCTTGCTGGCCTTGGTCGATTTCTTGCTGTTTCGCAACTAATTCTGCTTCGCCGGCTGTCAACGAATTCTGAACGGAATCAAGAGCTGCAGTAACATCGGAGGCTGGCAGCTGTCCGCTGAAATAACCTCTTAGCAGCTCTCCCATGGAAGAATCGACGTCTCCAGCTGCTGCAATCAGTGTTGCCTGCGTTTCAGCCGGAACGGAGGCAATGGGAGTATTTATTAGTTGACGGACCGTAGCTGAGAAGTCTTGAACTTGATTTTTTTGCGTCTCAAAAGTTCGCTTAGCCGCATCCAGCTCTTTTTGTCCGGCTTGCAATTCAGCTTTTTGATTTGCAAGTGCGGCTTCGCCCGTTTGGATTTCTTGAGCTTTGGTGTCTAGTTCAGCTAGGCCGCTAGCGATGGCTGCTTTGCCGTCTTCCAATTCAGCTTCGGCTGCTTGGATCGCCTGCAATCCTTCATCGATTTTTTGCTGGTTGGCATCCAGTTCATTTGCCCCAGCACTCAATTGAGCTTGTGCTGCTGCTTTTTTATTCTCAAACGTTTCTTTAGCTTGATTTAACTCCGTTTGTCCAGCTTCAAGTTCAGCTCGTTTCGTAGCTAGTTCGGCTTTGCCGTCTGCTAATTTTTGGATATTGGCATCTATTTCCGCCTGGGCTTTGGTTGTTTCTGTCGTTAGCTTTTCCTGACCCGCTTGGTAATCTTCCCAACCTGCCGCTATTGTTTGTTTGGCATCATCCAGTTGCTTTTGGCCATCTGCTAATTTTTCTTTAGCTTCATCGATTTCAGCTTGGCCTTCGTCGATTTCTTTTTGTGCTTCGCTTTGGATGGTGTCTAAACGTTCTTGCGGTTGTTCTTTTACAAGTTCTTCGATTTCTTTCGTGTGCACTTCAACTTTGTCTTCGTATTCTTTTGAATAGGCTTCAAGCGAAGCTGTATCAGAAAAGGTCAGATAAGCCTCTGTAAAATAATCGCTATCGAAGTCGGTATCTAAAACCACAGCAAAGCCGTCCAATGTTCCTTTTCCAACGGTACTGCTGCCTCTGGCATAGTTTTCAATGTATTGAGGATTGTGGACAAATCCGACGACTTGATACGTTTCCACAACTAATGTATCCGACAACGGGGTTTCTTGATCATCTGTTGTCAACGTCACCGTATCGCCTAATTGATACTCATCTGTATAAGTTAAATTAGCATCCAAAGCGATCTCACCGGATTTTTCAGGCATCCGTCCGGATTCAACGGCATATTGATTGGATGCTTGTCCTGCATCTTTTGGATACCCCATGATTTTTGTGACTAATCTGCTATCCTGCAGAATCACGTCTTGGCTATAAGTGCCTCGAACAGTAGCACCT
Organism: Carnobacterium sp. CS13; assembly: GCF_016653495.1. Taxonomy (NCBI): domain Bacteria; kingdom Bacillati; phylum Bacillota; class Bacilli; order Lactobacillales; family Carnobacteriaceae; genus Carnobacterium; species Carnobacterium sp. CS13. Next base: position 1,836,145 of record NZ_CP067364.1, read on the forward strand.
TTAACGGTTTCCAGCAACTCCAAGTCCTCTTGCTCCAGCCCGTAAGTAGATACGACTTTCAAATCCATTAAATTTTTATCTTGATAATAATGGTCAGCTGTATCAATCATATCTGGGCCGGTTGCTTTGATCCCGGCAAAAAAAGCAACGCCTAATGTAATAATGGCAAAAATCGATAAGAATCGAGCTTTTGATTTCCACATTTCTTTAAAGATATCTTTCCATAACGCTTTCTTTTTCATTTTATACCCCCTCACCACTCAATATCCGCAACGGATGTCGGGTTGGGGTTTAATGTAACTTCACGAACTTTAGCATTGTTGATTTCAATCATCCGATCCGCCATAGGAGCAATTGCTTGGTTATGTGTAATAACGATCACGGTCGTACCTGTATTTTTACAAGTATCTTGCAACAATTTTAAGACTTGTTTTCCGGTTTCATAATCTAGTGCTCCAGTTGGTTCGTCGCACAACAATAATTTTGGTTGTTTGGCCAACGCTCTGGCAATGGCCACCCTTTGTTGTTCTCCTCCCGATAATTGAGCAGGAAAATTATTCAATCGGTGGCCCAAACCGACATCTTGTAATACCTTTTCAGCGTCTAACGCATGTGGCGAAATCTCCCCAGCTAATTCTACGTTCTCTTTGGCTGTCAAATTTGGTACTAAATTATAAAATTGAAAAACAAAGCCCACATCATCGCGACGATAGCCAGTCAATTGTTTTTTGGAGTAATCAGCAATGTCTTTTCCATCGACAATGATTTGCCCTTCGTCCGCAACATCCATTCCGCCCAAAATATTCAAAACAGTCGATTTTCCGGCACCACTCGGTCCAACGATCACAGCAAATTCACCTTTTTCAATCTCGAAAGATATGCCATCATTGGCGGAAATAGTAGTTTCCCCCATTTGATAGCGTTTGTATTCATTTATTATTTCTACGAAAGCCATCAGTATCCCTACATTTCTACTTTTTCTTTTTTAGTTTTTAATTTAAAACAATGTAAAACAGTATAACACAAAATAAGTCGTAAGAAGCAGTAAAAGCTGCTTCTTACGACTTATTTAATCGTTAAGGCTGGCCCACAGCTAACCTAGTTATTTTCTAGTCAAATTCAAGAAACTCTCCTGTTTTAGCATCGATATGAACATCATCATTCGCACTGTCGCTGCCTTCGACGTCTATTTCATAATAGATTGTTCCATTCTTGCTATCGATACCCCATTCTTTGGCGTATCCGCTGCCGACTTTATCCAATGCCGCTTTCATCGCTTCTTGCGGTGAAACCAGTCCGGCTAAGTCTAAGACTTCATCATCATCGACATTATCTTTATCGTCTGTGTCTTTATTCATCACTTCTCCGGTGGTAGCGTCAACTTCTAATTCTACCTCGTTCGTTGCATTATAACCTTCAACTTTATAAACATAATTGTTTGAATCCTCGTCTATGCTGACAGATGTGATTTCCGCATCTGAGTATTCATCTTTAAATTTATTCACAGCATCTTCCATACTAACATCAAACGTTTTGTTTTCGATGCCTTTAGATGAGGCATCCGTATTACTAGAGCTAGAAGAACTAGAATCTGCAGTGCTGGAACTAGAGCTCATTGAAGAACTGGAGTCCGATGACATCATGCTGGAACTGTCCATTTGATCGCTTGACATCATCATCTCTGAAGAAGCTTCGCTTGGCGTAGTCGTTGTGTCCTCTTGATTTCCGCTGCTGCATGCTGCTAAAACTAAAGAAGTTGCTAAAGTTGTTGCACCAATCAAAGCTTTTTTGCTCATACCTGTTTTCATACTATCCTTCTCCTTCTATATAGAATTTGAATTCACTTACAAACGAGCGGTCAGCGGTTTTGTATTTTCCGTTTCCCTCTTCGTTTATATGGCTATTATAGGATAGATCCATCAACAATTAGAAGTAAAAAGACTTCTGAAGCTTTTTAAAGATTTAATTTGCTGTGGTTGTGCCCATAAGCTACATAGAAAACAAAGCCAACGATCAACCAGGCTCCAAAAGCCAACCAGACAGATAAAGACAACTGAATCATGAGGTACAGACAGACGGCAATAGACAATACCGGCAAGAATGGCACTAACGGAACTTTAAATTCTTTTTCACCGGGTTGACCAAACTCTTTACGCAATTGAATAATACCGGCCGCAATGATGATAAAAACCATCAACGTGACAATATTGGTTAATTCGGCTAATCGTTCGAGAGGAACAAATCCTGCTAAAACGGCCGAAATGACTCCTGCCGTAGCGGTAGCATTTTTAGGACTATGCGATTTCTCATCTACTTCGCTTAGTTTTTCCGGCAGCAGGCCATCACGACTAATGGCGTAAATCAAACGAGCTAATCCGTAAGTCATCGAAATCAATACTGTCAACAATGTCAAAATGGCGCCTACCGAAATCATACCGGCGATCACATCTTGACCGATAAAGCGCATAGCAAAAGCTACTGGGTCTTTTACATTTAATTGTGCAAAAGGAACCAACCCCGTAAGCACTAGAGTCACCCCTATGTATAATAAGGTGGCGATCCCTAAAGAACCGATAATGCCTCGAGGCACATCGCGTTGCGGGTTCTTGGTTTCTTCCGCAGCTGTACTGACGGAATCAAAACCCAGAAAAGCAAAAAAGACAAACGCTGCACCCGAAACGACCCCTTTCATTCCAAAAGGCGCAAAAGGCGTCCAATTTTCAGGTTTGACGTAAAAGACACCGACGATCACAAACAAAGCAATCAATGAAAACTTCACAATGACCATTAAGTTGTTTAATCTGAGCGCTTTTTTAGCCCCTTGAACCACTAAATACGATACTCCTAAGGTAACTAAAACCGCGATCAAATCGATATAAGAACCGGTTGCTGCATTATAGGAAGCGCGTAAAGCCATCGGCAATCCTAGTCCGATCCCATCTAAAAAGCCATTTACATAGCCCGACCAGCCAGAAGCAACGGATGCGTTAGCCAATAGATATTGGCAAATCATCAGCCAACCGACTAACCAGCCCGCCAATTCTCCAAAAATAGTGTAGACGTAAGAGTAGGCTCCTCCGGCAACTGGAACGCGTGAAGCAAATTCAGCGTAGCAAAGGGCAGATAACACGCAAGAAAAAGCAGCGATCACAAACGATACGATCAAAGCGGGTCCTGCTGTATTTGCTGCTGCTGTTCCTGTGATCACAAAGATGCCTGTTCCAACAATGGCTCCTAATCCAAGTAAAATCAAATCCATTGTTTTTAGGTCTTTTTTCAATTCCGATGTTTTTTCTCCTATTAGCGGCATCGGTTTTTTTCTAAAATAATTCATTCTGATCCATCCTACCCTTTCTTAATTCCGGTTTTTTAAGCTTTGATGTAGCCGATCAAAATGCCGCCGGCGATCACTCCAAGACAGCCCAGCAAAACGTAGCGGAACTCTCTTTTCGATTTTGTTTCTCCAAGAAACCAGATGCCGCCTAAAGTTGAAATGATGATTCCTGTTTGAGACAGTGAGAAACTAATAGCTAAACCAACATTCTTCATGGAAATCAGCATGAATATATTCCCTGTTGCCCATAACAAACCAGTCCCGATGTTGCGCATCGTGTACTTGCTTTTTATCTCTTGTCGGAAAGAAAACAAGAAAGCACCAATCATCATCCCAACCGCTTGCGGCAAAATAACGGCTAAAGCATCCACTCCGGTAGCGTTGATCGTGATCGTGTATAATCCATAACCAGCTGTCGAGAGCAGCAAGGCCATCGCACCATTTTTTTTGGCTGAAGCAGATTTAGTATCCGTTTGTTCAGACTTATCGGTTACAGTCGTCAAACGCACACCGACAATCAAAATAACAATCGCTATAATCCCTAATACTATGTCTCTTGTACTGGTCCATTCTCTAAACAACAGCACACCTGCCAACGTATTGACGATCAGTTGCAGACCTGTTGAAATAGGCAGCGTATTAGAAACCCCGATCAGCTGCATACTTTGAAACTGTTTCATTTGCCCTAAAGACCAAAATATCCCAGATACCAAGCCTGCTAAAATAATTTTCATATCAATGGCAGGTTGATAAACAACATACACTCCTATTGAAAAGATAAACGCTCCCACGGTCATTCCGACCGTTTGCTGATAAGCATTTCCACCTAATTTCCCACTAACTAACCCAATACTTCCCCAAGCAATAGCTGGCAACAATGCAATTAAAATTTCCATATTCAACCTCTTCCTTAATGATTCAATTTATTAATACTCACATCATAACAAGGATAAGAGTTGAACTACAACATGTAACTGGTTCCAATATAAATTCTTTCACGAGGAGATGGAACTAATGACTGGAATGTGCTAAGGTAAGTGAAGAAATTTTAACAATTTGACCAACAGAAATGAGGAATCCGCATGACAGATTACGATGTCATCGTAGTTGGCGGTGGGACTAGCGGTATGATGGCTGCTATCTCTGCTGCTGAACATGGTGCAAAAGTTGCCGTTGTCGAAAAAAACAAAACGCTCGGCCGTAAATTACTGGTGACCGGCGGCGGACGTTGCAACGTAACCAACAACCGCGATAAAGAAGAAATCATCGCCCATATCCCAGGAAATGGACGTTTTTTATACAGTGCTTTCCATCAATACGATAATTATGATATTATGGCCTTTTTCCGTTCGAACGGAGTCGCTTTAAAAGAAGAAGACCATGGTCGGATGTTTCCGATAACGGATAAGGCTCGGACTGTTTTAGAAGCTTTGATCGAGATCATGGAGCGATTAGCCATTACCGTTTATACCGATGCTCCGGTTGATACATTACTGTTTGAAGACAATAAAGTTGCAGGCTTGCGATTGCAAGATGAACGAGAGTTGTCGGCCAAAAGCATCGTTCTGTCAACTGGCGGACGAGCCATGCCAAGAACGGGTTCAACCGGTGACGGTTACAAATGGGCTAAAAAAGCCGGTCATAGTTTAAAACCTCTTTACCCGACAGAAGTACCCGTTTTGTCTGATGAAGCTTTTATTCAAGATAAAACCCTTCAAGGTCTTTCTTTACGGGATGTGGCTCTTAGTGTCTTAAATAAAAAAGGAAAAAAAGTCATTACCCATCAAATGGATATGATTTTCACCCACTTTGGTATTTCAGGCCCAGCAGTTTTGCGTTGTTCCATGTTTGTTCACCAAACCATGCAACGCGATAAAACAGATTTCGTCACATTTTCATTAGATGCATTGCCTGAATTATCAAAAGGCGCAGTTACTCAACAGCTGCAAGGTTTAATGAAAAATGAAGGAGAAAAAAGTACAAAAAATGCTTTAAAAGGCTTAGTGCCTGAACGGTATTTATTGTTTGCTTTGGAACGATTAGGTGTCGATGAAAATGCGCCTTTGAAACAAATGACACCCGATCAACTTGAGAAATTCATCGAGTTTTTGAAAGATTTCCGGTTTACAGCCAATGGTACGCTTCCGATCGAAAAAGCGTTCGTCACCGGAGGCGGCATCAATACAAAGGAAGTCAATCCCAAAACGATGGAAAGCAAATTTACCAGCGGTTTATATTTTTCCGGTGAAATTTTGGATTACAATGGATACACTGGTGGTTACAACATCACTGGGGCATTCATTACCGGTCGTATCGCCGGCATGCACGCTGCTGCTCAAGCTTTGGAAAATCACGAATAACCAAAAATCCGCTGTTCCTTTTTTAGGAACAACGGATTTTTTCAGTTGTGTGGACTTTCGATTTCTGCAAATGTAGCTGAAGTAACTTTTTGTAAATCGAGTGGATCCAATTCGATTTGTAAACCCCGCTTGCCTGCTGAAACAATGATACGTTCCATTTGTTCAGCACGTTTTGAAAAATAAGTAGGGTACAGCTTTTTCATTCCAATCGGAGAACACCCGCCGCGAATATAACCGGTCGTTTTCTCTAATTCGCTTAACGGCAATAGCGCTATGCGTTTATTGCCGCTGGCTTTAGCTAATTTTTTCAAATCAATTTCACTGTCTCCCGGAATGCAGGCAACGACTATGCCAGTTTTGTCGCCTGTCGTTACAATGGTCTTAAAAATCCATTCTTTCGGTGCTGACAGTGTTTCGAAAACGGCTTCGGCGCCTAAATGATCTTCATCCCAAGGATATTCATGAAGTTGATAGCTGATTTTCATTTTATCCACTAACCGAATGGCATTGGTTTTTTGTAGTTTCGCTTTTTTCACTTGATCAACCTTCTTTAAAATTCGAGTCTATAATATTTAGTGTTGATGAGCAAAATAATGACAGACGAAATTTTCCGTTAGAATAAAGCGTTCTATCATTTTTGATGTTGATAAAGAAAATGACTGTATGCTATAATCTTGAATTTTTTGGAGGAATAGTGGCTGCTTGAATCCTTTTCATGGCTTTCTACAAGCAAACACGTAAGTTCCGGAGGAAATTCCAACCCCTAAGAATCACCAATACGACTTGACAAAGTGTCTAAAATTCATCTTTTAAGGACAGATTATTTTTTGCGGATAATGTAAACTTTCAAGTAATCTCCTTGTTGAAAATGAGGACTGATTTTGAAATCTTCCGGCAAAGTATGCTTTTCTTCTATCGAATAAGCAGCTCCTTGATTTTCAAAAGCTTCTTCGATAAAGCCTTCAAATTTCTTAGTCGTGACATTAGCCGCATTGGTTGAGGCAATAATGATACCGTTTGGTTTAGTCAATTGAATGACCTCTTCCAATAAACCAGTATAATCTTGTGCCGCGCTGAAAGTCCGTTTTTTCGAACGAGCAAAGCTTGGCGGATCTACCACTACCACATCAAAGACTAATTGGTGTCGAATAGCGTATTTAAAATAATCAAATACATCCATCACACGAATCGTTTGGTCTGCCGGGTTTAACCCATTTATTTCAAATTGTTCTGTTGTTTTTGGCAAGCTGCGTTTAGCTAAATCCACACTCGTGGTTTCAATCGCTCCGCCTAATGCTGCTGCAACCGAAAAAGCTCCAGTATAACTGAACGTGTTTAAAACAGATTTACCCATCGCATAATTTTCCAACAAACTTTGACGCACATCACGCTGGTCTAAGAAAATCCCAGTCATTAACCCATCATCCAAATACGTTGCATAGCGAATGCCGTTTTCCTGAACGATCAATGGCTCAGGTGCAGCTTCTCCAAAAACAAGGTCGGTAGCTGGTTTGATTTTCATTTCAAAACGAATTTTTTCGTAAATTCCTTTAATTTCCGGTGCTACCGTTTTAAAAGCAGCTAAAATCTGATCGCGGTGTTTGTAAATACCGGCACTGTACCATGAGAAGACGTAGTAATCGGCATAGAAGTCAACTGTCACCCCGCCTAAACCATCGCCTTCTCCATTGAAGACGCGGTAAGCAGTCGTTTGGTCATTCAGTCGGAAGATTGAACGTTGATCTAAAGCTTCTTGGAAGATTCTTTCAAAAAAAGCTTGGTCGATTTTTTCATTGGCTTGGGTTGTTAAAATCCAGCCGTCGCCTTTATTTTGTTTGGCTAAATAAGCTACTGCAACAAATTTCTTTTGTTCATCAATACATTCTATTACGGTACCTTCTGAAACTTTTGGTTCTTTAACAAAATCTTCCAATACCAATAATGGATAACCTTGACGTGCACGCTCAGTAGCGCGTCTTTTCAACATATATTTTTCCACGGTTCAACTTCTCCTTTTTTAATGCTTTTTCTGATTTGTAACTCCCCAGTATACCATACTCTTTGTGGTATTTATTTTTCAAGAGCGGTTAACGGAGTTGATTTTTCTTTTTTTAATCCCTTTTACTTTATAAAAAATCCATTGACAGGCTTCAAATAAGATCAATCCTACTAATGTACCGATAGTATTAAAAATCAAATCGTCGATATCGGCTACTCCAGTATGAAACAGGAATTGCATCGTTTCAATCGAAAAGGAGACCACCGAGCCCAACAACAGCGTTTTAAAAAAGTAATGGCGTTTAGTCGTTAAATAGGCCGCTCCAAATCCCATAGGAATAAACCAAAGGATATTGCCGTATAAATTATAATAATAATCAAATAAAGTGACACCCTGAGTTAATTTAAAGGTATGAACAAATGGCGTCCAATTGATTTGATCGAGTGAACGAAGCGTTACTGCAACATTCCCAATGCTGTTTTCTTCTCGAAAAACGGTCAAATGAATCAATAAGATCAAATAAAAAACAAACAGATTCAAAATAACTTCGCGGCGGATTTTGATCGGCAACTGTTTCTTTTTGCGAATGAACAAATATAAGCTTCGGCCGATGGCCCAAAAAATAAAATAAAACAGGGCTTGATCTAAGCTGTAAAAAATAAGTTCAATCAAAGGAAAATGGTTGATCGAATCGCCCAATAAATTTTCAGTTAAATCAAAAAGAGATTGTAAAAAAAACATGGTGAGGCAAAACCTCCCTTTATCTTGATGTTACCCATTATACCTTAATCACTAGTTTTTTTTGACTCTAAAAAGAATAAACTTTACTTAAATTTAACCTTACATGAGAGAACCCTGCTCTTTTGCCATTGTATCCGAATACATTCTGATTATATGAGGCAAAAAATTGACTCTAGTGTAAATTAGCTGTAAAATATCTATGATATGTCTTAATAGCTGGTGCTTATTCGTATTAAATAAGCAGACGCTCACTTTGATAAAAAAAGGCATTTTTTTTGTATCTTTAAGGAGGACTTAACTAGTGACTAAATTAAAATCTATACTAAATACACGGCTCGGTTTCTTTTCATTGGCAGTCGTTTTATTCTGGGCAAAAACGTATTTAGGGTATACACAAGAATTCTCGCTTGGTGTTACCGGAGCTATGCAGCAATTTATTTTGCTGATCAACCCCGTGGCGACCACCATGCTGTTCCTTTCGATTGCCCTGTACTTTAAAAAAAGCAAGAAAGCTTATACCGTTTTATTCGTGGTTTACTTTCTTTTAAGCGTGTTGCTCTTTGCCAATATCTTATATTACCGAGAATTTTCTGATTTCCTTTCGGTAACCACGATTCTTGGTGCTGGGAATGTTGCTGGCGGTCTTGGAGCCAGCACAACCGCTTTATTAAAAGCACGAGATATTTTTTACTGGCTCGATTTTGTTGTCTTGCTTGGTTTAGTATTGACAAAAACGGTCAAACTTGACCAACGTCTCTATAAAAAACGTTCCGCTGCTGCAATAACCATTTTAGCTGTAACCTTATTTGCAGGTAATTTAGCATTAGCAGAAAGCAATCGCCCGCAACTCTTGGCGCGTACCTTTGACCGGAACTATATCGTCAAATACCTCGGTTTGAACTTTTTCACTGCTTACGACGGTTACCAAACGGCGCAGTCCAATCAAATCAAAGCCAACGCAGATGAGTCGGATATGGATGCTGTTCTCTCTTATGTAAATGAACACTATGCTGCTCCTGATTCAGAAATGTTTGGAATTGCTGAAGACCGCAATGTAATTTATTTGCACTTAGAAAGTTTCCAACAATTTTTGATCGATTATCAATTAGAAGATGAAAATGGCGAATTGCATGAAGTGACGCCTTTCTTAAACAGTATTTTCCATGACCAGCAAACCCAAAGTTTCACGAATGTTTTTCATCAAGTAGGACAAGGTAAAACGTCTGATTCTGAAATGTTATTAGAAAACTCATTATTCGGTTTGCCTCAAGGTGGCGCATTTACCCAAGTTGGCGGAAGCAACACTTTCCAATCGGCAGCCCAAATCTTACGTTCTAAAAAAGATTACACAAGTGCAGTCTTACATGGAAATGTTGGCTCATTCTGGAATCGAGACAACACCTATAAACAATTAGGCATCGATTATTTCTTTGATGCTGATTCTTATGATATGTCTGAAGGCAATACCCTTGAATATGGTTTGAAAGATAAATTATTCTTACAAGAATCTGTTCAGTATATCGAACAATTGCCTCAACCATTCTATTCAAAACTTATTACCGTTTCAAATCATTTCCCTTATCCATTGGATGAAGCAAACGTTGAATTCAAAGCGGCCCAAACGCCTGATGATACCATCAATAATTATTTTGTGACGGCTCATTATTTGGATCAAGCCATTGAAGAATTCTTCACTTATCTGAAAGATTCTGGTCTCTACGATAATTCTATTATTGTCTTGTACGGGGATCACTATGGTATTTCAAATTCAAGAAACAAAACATTGGCGCCTTTACTTGGCGAAGATCCAGAAACTTGGAACGGCTACGACAACGATATGTTGCAACGGATCCCATTGATGTACCATATTCCTGGAACAGACAATGGAAAAATCAACGAACAATTCGGCGGCCAAGTTGACATGCTGCCAACATTGATGCATTTGTTGGGTGTCGATACTAAAGACAACATTATGATGGGAACCGATCTCTTCTCAGCTGATCATGATGAAACAGTTGCTTTCCGTAACGGTGATGTTGTAACTCCGAAATACACTCTTGATGGTGCAGATATTTACGACACAGCAACCGGTGAATTGATTGAAGAGCCTTCTGAGGAAGTACTTGCTGAAACAGAAGCTTTAAAAGAAGCTGTTTCTACTCAACTAAGCTTGTCAGACAGTATTTTGCATAGCGACTTATTGCGTTTCTATACGCCTGAAGGTTTATTAGAAACTGATCCTGCTTCTTATAGTTACCAAAACCAATTAGAACGGATGAAAGCTATCAATGAAGGTTTAGGCGATCAAGCAACTAGCTTGTACGATTTAAACGGTAAACAATCAACTGTTGAATTGTACGAAACAAATGCTCCTGAATTGCAAACAGAAGAAGATTCTTCTATCCTAAACCAACCCGCTACTGATGGTTTGAACGAAGCAGAACCTGTAGAAGAACAAAAATAAGCATATGAATTGTATCTGTTAATCTAAAAAAAGCCAAAGCGCTATTCGTCGCTTTGGCTTTTTTTGGCTCTTTATCAAATCGTGTTGGTGTCTCTTAGATTGAAATTACCTTCGGAACTTACGTGTTTGCTTGTAGCCACTATTCCTCCAAAAATTTCAAGATTGTAGCATATAGTCATTTCACTTACCAACACCCAAAATGATAGAACCAGTTTTCGCCATTCGGGGACAAGCTCCTTTCTTTTTAGCAGTAGTTTATCTCGATTTCCCGTTTTTGAGACAAACTATCTTACTTGCAATTGAATAGAAAAGCGACAGGGACCACATATTATAAATAGTACATAAGGAAGAAAATAATCCGTTACAGTAGGGTTCAAGAGAAATATAGCCCCTTATCAAGAATGTGAAAGAAAAGCACCTAAGAAAAACCAAATGAAAATACAGCAACTACTCTAATAGAACCATTTTCCCCAGATTTCTGTGTTTGTCTGTGTGAAGCCACAAAATCGGTGCTTTAAGCTTTAAAGTCTAAATCGGATAAATACAAAAGCGAGAAAGGATGATCTCCTTTTCTCGCTTTTGTATTTTTCTTAACGACTATTTGAACGTATAAGAAGTCATTTTTCAGCAGCCAACAAAATTGTTGTATCCTTTTTTAATCTTTTGTCTGCTTTTCTGACTGACTTGATTCTGATGGAAAAACTAACGTAAACAAGGTACCTTTTCCTGGTGTACTTTCAACGCTGATCTTAGCGCCATGCAAGTTCATCAATTGCTGAACAATCGCTAACCCTAAACCAGATTCTCCATACTTAGTATTTTTTCTAGAAACATCGGCTTTATAATAACGTTCCCAAATATTTTTCACTTCTTCAGCATCCATTCCGATTCCCGAATCTTCAATGGTGACAATGCTCGCATTGTCTTCTACCCACCCTGTGAGCTTGATTTCACCATCTTGAGTAAATTGAATCGCATTTTGGATAAGGTTGACCATAATTTGAATAAATCGGTCATAATCTGCATAAATCATCATTTCTGACGGGCAATCTAAAACAAGCGTATTTTTAGCCGTTTTTGCTTTAGTAGATAGCTGTTCGATAATAATTTCAAGAGCTTCTTGAACATTAAAATTTTGTTTGTACAACATGATTTGATTGGTTCGGATTTTTTCATAATCCAAATTTTCATTCACTAATCGAATCAAACGGCGTGTTTCATTGCGCATGAGTTCGATACTGCGTTGTTTTTGGTTCTCTGGTATCATATCGTGTTCTAGTCCTTCTAATAACCCATTGATGGTTGTCAACGGTGTCCGCATTTCATGAGCAGCATCTGCCATAAATTGTCTTCGCCGGTTTTCTTGACGTTCGATTTCTTCGTGAGAATCTTTTAATGAACCGACCATACTGTTAAAATCACTGGCTAAATCGTCAAATTCATCGCGCCCGTAGTTTTCCAAGTGGACATCAAACTTCCCTTGTGCAACAGTATGGGTCGCTTTTCTTAAACGATTGATTCGATTGACTTGGTATTTTGCAAACAACAAACTCATAACAATCGCTCCTAATGAAGAAAATAAAAAGGCGCTAAATAAGTTATCCCGCAACTCTGTGAGATTAGCTTCAATGCCGCTGATCGGCGAGCTGACGGCTACAAAACCAGAAAATACCCCGCTGGCTTTTACATAAAACGGCAGGTACACTAAAGCAATTTCTCGGTTATTGCCATAAAAGTCTTTTTGCCGAACGGTCAATGAGATCCGCTGCCCTTCTTCTAATTTTTTCATATCCGCTGCAGAAATACCGCTTGAGTAATTAGACTCCGCTTGGGGGTAAATCATTTGATCTTCACTGTTAAAGACGCTCAACGTGACTCCTTGATTCTTCAATATGATTTGTCCTGTATCCAATTGGTCTGTTTGAAGATCGCCTTCGATCAAGGCTTCCGCATACCCATATAATTGTGTTTCGGTATTGCGGTAAGTCGTATTTTTAGCAAATTGTAAAAAAGAAAAACCAAGAATGATCAGCATGGTCATAATCACTGTAAAGAATGCCAGCATTTGTTGATAAAAATATTTTAATTTCATTTTTATTCGACTCCAGTGTCGTCAAATTTATAGCCTATGCCCCATACTGTCTGGATAACTTGCGGACCAGTCTTATCGATTTTTTGACGCAGCTTTTTGATGTGCGCATCTACTGTCCGTTCATCGCCAAAATATTCATAGTCCCAAATCATGCTCAATAATTGTTCTCTTGAAAAGACTTGTTTTGGACTTTTTGCCAATGTATACAATAATTCAAATTCTTTAGGTGTTAAGCCTTCGATCTCTTTCTCATAAAGGATGGCTTCACGTGTCTTCTTATCGATTTTAAGGTGCTTAGTTTCAATTTCATATGTGCTTTCGACGTAACCGCTGCTGTCGTCATGGCTTAGCTCTGCACGTCTCGTTATGGCTTTAATGCGGGCGATAAGCGTTAACGGACTGAAAGGTTTCGTGACGTAATCATCAGCTCCCATTTCCAATCCAATCACTTGATCGCTTTCAGAATCTTTAGCTGTCAGCATAATGATCGGAACGCGCTTAGAAACTTTGCGCATTTCACGGCAAATTTGCATACCATCCATGCTCGGTAAGTTCAAATCAAGAATAACTAAATCCCAACTTGCTACATCTGTTAAAAATAAATCCAACCCTTCTTTCCCATCTTGAATAAAAGCAGCTTCCCATTGTTCTTTTTGAAAAAACATTTCCATCATTTCGCAAACCGAATGATTGTCTTCAATCATGATTATCTTCATTTAGTGATAGGCTTTTCCTTCTGTGACTTTGATCAGAAGAAAAAAACCTATGCCTCCCTTCGTATTGTAGAATAGGTGTTTCGCTTTATTAGATAGAACAGCCTTTTTTAATTTGCTAGGATTCAAAATCCGTCGCGTGCTGATCCATACCGCAGCACTGAAACCTTTATTTGCTTGTTTTAAAAAAATTGCAAAAGAGCTGACATTTCTGATACTCTTTTTTGTGCTGACTCTAGTTTAGTATACTCTTTTTTTTAAGGCAACTGAATGCTAACCTGAATTTTTTGTTTGTTTCACTCATTTTGTATTGTTTCATTAAAAACAGCCCTCATTTTTTCAAACAATGAGGGCTGATCTATTCTTTTTGTTCAAACTTGTTTAGTTGATCATTCGCTACACCTTATTTTCTTGCAGGACGAGCCTCTTCTCTTCTTTTAAACTTCTACTTCCAAAAGAGAAGGATCCTGTATTTTTCTTCCTTGTAAAAAATGGAGTTCATCGATGACCATCTCTACTAAAAAGACCGTTTCTTCTTCTTTATTTACATAGGATCTCGATTGCATTCTGCCTGATAGACCTACTAGATGCCCTTTCTCGCAATACGTATGCAGCAACTTTGCCACTGGGCCCCAAGCTACCACCGGAATAAAGTCTGTTTGCTGCCCTTGTTCATTTTTGTATCTGCGTTTAACGGCTAGCGTATTGTTCGTTACTATTTTTCCTTCTCCGATTTCTTTCAATTCGACTTCTTTAACTAATCGACCGACTAAAGCCATTTGATTCATTTTTTTCTCCTCCTTTAATTGTCTTACACTTTAACTGTCTGTCAAAAAAAGCGTATTCATTTTTAAACACAAAAAAATCACCGAAAAAGTTTTGCACACCTTTTCTAGTGATTTTCTATTGGTACTGTCTCTCTATTCTTTAATTGACAATCGTTGGTTTTGTAAAGTAACTGAAAATGTGGCCCCAAGTAGACATTTCAAAAATGGCAAATGGGTTTCCATCTCCAATGATTCCGTAACCCACCATTGCTCCAAGAATTAAAGCGATGGCAATCAAAACAATGACAAGCAAAACTTTTAAAATGAACGTTAAGATCTGCGTTGCTATTTTTTCTTTTGTCATTGTGTCACCTCATTTTTTTTGGATTTTTTTAATTAAAGGCTGAATTTTTTCTTGGACATGTTTTCTAATAAGATTCCCGTTCCTAAAGCAACAGAATCTAAAGGTAGTTCTGCTACAAAAACAGGTACTTTTAATTGTTCAGCAAACAGTTGATCCACACCATCTAATAGTGCTCCTCCGCCGGTCAATATAATTCCGCGATCAATAATATCAGCAGACAATTCCGGTGGTGTTTGTTCTAAAACGTCTTTCGCTTGTTGAACGATCATCAACATAGATTCAGCTGTTGCTTCTTGAACTTCACCAGATTTGATCGTTATCGTTCTTGGCAAACCGCTAACCATATCTCGTCCTCTAACATCCATAGAATCGTCACGGCGATCGGCAAATACTGTTCCGATTTCCATTTTGATCGATTCAGCTGTTCGTTCCCCGATAAGAAGTTTGTATTTTTTCTTTACGTATTGAGTGATTTCATTGTCCATACGGTCTCCCGCTACTTTCAATGAACGGCTAGTTACAATTCCACCCATTGACAATACAGCGATATCAGTTGTACCACCGCCTATATCAATGACCATATTTCCGCTTGGTTGAAAAATATCCATTCCAGCTCCGATAGCTGCTACTTTAGGTTCTTCTTCAAGAAAAACATTTTTTCCACCACTTTTTTCAGCAGCTTCAATAATGGCTTTTTGTTCAATCGCTGTAATATTTGTCGGACAGCAAATCAAAATATTAGGTTTAGACATAAATCCCTTTACATTCAATTTATTAATAAAGTGAGTCAACATAGCTTCAGTGATATCAAAGTCAGCGATAACTCCGCCATCTAAAGGACGAATCGCTCGTATATTTCCTGGTGTACGCCCGACCATTAAGTAGGCTTCTTCTCCAACCGCTAAGACACGATTGGTTTTGGTGTCGATTGCAACTACTGAAGGTTCGTTTAAAACGATTCCTTTTCCTTTTACATGAATCAATACATTAGCTGTTCCTAAATCGATTCCTATGTCTTTCGCCATTGCTATGTTCTCCTCCTAAACTCTTGTTCAACTAGGGCTAATTTTAAACATTAGCCATCTAATTCATAATTATAACATATCTCTTTACAATCTGAAACTGTGATTTCAAAAAATTAAAACCATTGCTTGACTTTTTTGAAAAACGTTTAAAAAACTTATTTAGTATTTTATTCATAGAAAAAAAACTGGAATAAAATCCCATTAAAGTGATTTGATTCCAGTTTAGTTTCATTTGAATTCACAAAAGACGTTTAATTAAATAAAGCATTCAACTCTTCAGTTTTCAAACTATGTTCAGTCGTTTCATTTACACGTTCAATATCTGCACCTAAAGCTTGTAATTTTTTGTGGAATTTATAATAGCCACGATCTAAATATTCTAAATGAGTGACTCGTGTATAGCCTTCAGCCACCATACCTGCAATGATCAATGCAGCTGCTGCTCTTAAATCGGTAGCGGCTACTTCAGCTCCTTGCAATTTAGCTGGTCCATAAACAACCAACGTTTGGTTTTCGACAGTAAATTCACCGTTCATACGACGCAACTCTTCCATATGCATGTAGCGGTTTTCAAAAACCGTTTCTTTCATAGTACTCATGCCCTCAGCACATACTTGTGCAATCGTCATTTGCGCTTGCATATCTGTTGGAAAGCCTGGATGCGGCATTGTTTTTACATCCGTTGCTTTTAACTGTTCAGGTCCAATGACCCGTAGACCATTAGCCCCTTCAATAAAGCGCACACCCATTTCGCTTAATTTAGAAATCAAAGGCTTATTGTGTTCAGAAACAGCGTCTTCAATGAAGACATCGCCTTTCGTAACCGCTACAGCCACCATGAAAGTTCCTGCTTCGATACGATCTGGAATAATGCTATGTTCTGTTCCGTGTAATGTTTCTACACCTTCGATACGAATGCTTTCTGTTCCAGCACCAAAGACTTTTGCTCCCATACGATTCAAGAAGTTAGCTAAGTCAACGATTTCTGGCTCACGTGCAACATTTTCGATGGTTGTAGTGCCTTCTGCTAATGCAGCAGCCATCATAATATTTTGAGTAGCACCAACACTCGGAAAATCTAAATAAATGTGAGCGCCTTTTAACTTATCGGCAAAAGCTTCAATGTAGCCATTTTCAATATGTACTTTGGCTCCCATCGCTTCAAATCCTTTTAAATGCAAATCAATCGGGCGTGTTCCAATGGCACAGCCGCCTGGTAGAGCAACTTTTGCATGCCCTAAACGTGCTAACAGCGGGCCCATCACAACTATCGATGCGCGCATTTTACTAACATATTCAAATGGAGCTTCAAAATTCAATTCTCCTGAAGCATCCAGAGTGATTTCTTTATCGGTTTCATTAAAATTAACAGCTACATTTAGATGACGCAATACTTCATTTATCGTAAAAACATCTGACAAAGTGGGTACATTGCTTAACTTGCTTTGGCCTTCACTTGCCAAGATGGATGCTGCTAAAATGGGTAAAACAGCATTTTTTGCGCCTTCGACCTTTACTGTTCCTTCAAGACGCTTACCGCCACGAACAATCATTTTTTCCATGATTATATCCCTCCGAAATTTCTGTTGCCAACTACCATTCCCTGTTGCTCTAACAATTTACAGCAATCTAAAGCATTATAACATAGAAGTAGGCACAGTTTCAATTTTTCAGATTTTTTTATTGCTTTAACAGTTAATAAAACCATTAAAATAAAAAAATTAAATTACGCGATTGCAAAATAAATTCCAATACAAATGAACTTACGGTATAGCCGATAGTAATGGACAAAAACAAATAGAGCACTCGAGCTTGAGCAATATGATTTTTTTTGATCCATTTTTCAATCAACAACCCTTTTAAGCCCCAAAATGCTAATAAAATAAAGAAGACATGTGAAAAAAGACTGATGACTGCTTGGGTTCCTATAAAATTCATTTTGTCTTGCTCCTCTTATGTTTAGTTTAACACATACTTTTTTGAAATGGTATTTCTAGGATTTGCTAGCTAAAACAAACCAATATTCCTTTTAAATAAAAGAATACCTTCTTCTATAGTAGCGGACTTCCTTTTAAAAAAACAGTTTTATTCTTTTTATCTCAGCAAGTTTTAAGCCGTTTCTCATAGCTTCCATGAGAAAACAAGAAAAAAAGAACCTCACAGCTGCCTTTAAGCAACTGGAAGTTCCTTTACTCGTTTAAGAACGATTGTGTTTAGAGACAGAAATACGATTGATTGCTTTACGCAATGAAATCTCTGCTCGTTTTTGCTGTTTATTATTGTGAACAGCTTCAGCTTTACGAAGCGACTCTTCAGCGCGGTGTTTAGCTGCAAAAGCACGCTCTACATCAATATCTCTCGATCTTTCAGCACTATCCGCAATAATGGAACAGACATTGTTCCGTACTTCCATTATTCCGCCGTTTACAGCAATCAAGTCTTCAGCATCATTCGTTACCCGTTTGATCCGGACACCATTGATTGTCAAAGGAACAATAATAGGTGTATGTTCAGGCATGATTCCTAATTGGCCATCAATGGCTTTTACAATCACCATACTCGCACGATGGTCATAGACAATACCAGCTGGAGTCACGATTTGTACATGTAATTCCGCCATTTATACTGCCTCCTTTATTAATAACCTGCTGCTTCAGCTTTTGCAATAACTTCTTCGATCCGTCCAACGTTACGGAAAGCATCTTCCGGCAAATCGTCATAGCGGCCTTCTAAAATTCCTTTAAAGCCGCGAACCGTTTCAG
The DNA here is from genome assembly GCF_016653495.1 of Carnobacterium sp. CS13. Lineage (NCBI taxonomy): Bacteria > Bacillati > Bacillota > Bacilli > Lactobacillales > Carnobacteriaceae > Carnobacterium > Carnobacterium sp. CS13. Next base: position 1,854,766 of record NZ_CP067364.1, read on the forward strand.
AAACCGGAACATACGAACCCGGGATTCCTGTAAATGCTTCAGCTACATGGAAGTTTTGCGATAAGAAAAATTGGATACGACGAGCTCTCGAAACAACGATTTTCTCGCTATCTGATAATTCATCCATCCCTAAAATAGCAATAATATCTTGTAATTCACGGTACCGTTGCAAAAGTTGTTGAACTTCGTTAGCGATACGGTAATGTTCTTCACCGACGATTTCTGGCGCCAATGCGCTAGAAGTAGACGCTAACGGATCGACTGCCGGATAAATCCCTTGCTCTGTAAGTTTACGCTCTAGGTTGGTTGTTGCATCCAAATGGGCGAAAACTGTTGCAGGGGCTGGATCCGTATAGTCATCTGCTGGCACATAAATCGCTTGGATCGATGTGATCGAACCTTTATTCGTTGAAGTAATACGTTCTTGTAATTGACCCATTTCAGTCGCTAACGTTGGTTGGTACCCAACAGCTGACGGCATCCGGCCAAGCAAAGCCGAAACTTCTGAACCTGCTTGAGTAAATCGGAAAATGTTGTCAATAAAGAGCAGCACATCTTGACCAACGTCGTCACGGAAGTATTCAGCAATGGTTAAACCAGTCAAGGCAACACGCATCCGTGCACCAGGCGGTTCATTCATTTGACCAAAGACCATCGCTGTTCGTTTAATAACACCGGATTCTTGCATCTCGAAATACAAGTCATTTCCTTCACGGGTCCGTTCTCCGACACCCGCAAAAACAGATATTCCGCCATGTTCTTCAGCAATATTATGAATCAATTCTTGGATCAAAACGGTTTTACCAACTCCGGCACCACCAAATAATCCGATTTTACCACCTTTTAAATAAGGTGCTAATAAATCGATTACTTTGATCCCTGTTTCAAGAATCGATGTATTGCTGCTTAATTCATCAAAAGCTGGAGCAAAACGGTGAATGGGATCACGGCGTACGTCATCACCGAACGGTTCTTTTAAGTCGATCGTCTCGCCTAAAACATTAAACATTCTTCCTAACGTATCTTCTCCCACAGGAACTGTGATTGGGCTTCCAGTATCAGAAACCTCCATTCCCCGCTGCAATCCATCTGTTGATTCCATTGCAATGGTTCTGAGTACACCATTTCCTAATTGCAACGCTACTTCTAGTACAATCGTATTTTCTTTTCTTGCATCTTTTTCAGCATCATCGGTTGTTACTTTTTTTACTACAAGAGCATGATTGATTTCTGGTATATCGCCATTTACTGGGAATTCCACATCAACAACCGGTCCAATAACTTGAACAATTTGACCACTACTCATTCATTTTTCCTCCCATTCATTAAACTATTCTAATGCGGAAGCCCCACCTATAATTTCCGTAATTTCTTCCGTGATGGCGGCTTGACGAGCTCTATTGTAATTCACCGTCAAGTCATCAATAATATCTTTAGCATTATCGGTCGCGCCCTTCATGGCGGTCATACGAGCAGCATGCTCTGCGGCCTTAGCATCTAAAATAGCACCATAAATCAAACTTTCTGCATATTGCGGCAATAAAATATCCAAGATTTCTTCTTTTGAAGGTTCATATAAATAGTCGCTTTCATATTCCACTGTCTCTGAAGGATCCAAATCACTTAAAGGTAACATTTTATCGGCACGAAATTGGAACGTTATGGTGTTAATGTGGTGGTTGTAGCAAACATACAACTCATCAAATACTTCGTTTTTATACATTTCAGTTGCTGTCCGGGCAATGCCGCGGATTTCATCAAACGTTGGGTGGTCGCTGATGTCATTTAATTCATAAGCAACGTTCATGCCTCTTGATTTAAAGAAATCTCCAGCTGTACTGCCAACAGCCATAAAGATGTACTCATCTGGCGAGCTATGGTCTTTTTGGATCATATCTACGGTAGCTTTAATAATAGAACTGTTGTATCCGCCAGCCAATCCTTTGTCGGAGCTGATCACGATATAACCGGTTTTTTTAACTGGCCGCTCTACTAACATATCATGAAAATCAATATTAGAAGGCGAATTTGTGCCAATTAAGCCGCTGTCTTCAATCATTGTTAACTGTGTGTGCGCTAAATTCGTTACGATTTCTCGAACTTTTTTAGCGTAAATTTGGAACCCTTTTGCTTTTTGTTCCGCTTTAGATAACTTAGCTCCTGAGACCATTTGCATAGCATTTGTAATTTGACTCGTTTTTTTGGTAGAAGCTATTTTTTTACTAATATCATTTAAAGAACCAGCCATTCCTATTCACCGCCTTTACATAGTTCCTGGCATATACTCTTCATTATCAGGATCGATGGCACTTGTGAAAAAGTTGTCGATAAATTCATTGATGACAGCATCAATTTTTTCACTATCTGGCAAATCTTTCGTTTCAGCAATTTCATCTATTATTTCTTGGTGTTGGTTTCCAACATATTCATAAAATTCTTTTTCAAATCTTCCTAACTCGCTAATCGAAATGGTATCTAAGAAGCCGTGAGTCAACGCATAAAAAATCAACACTTGATTTTCAACGCTGATGACCTCATGCAGCCCTTGTTTTAAGATTTCGACTGTTCGGTGCCCACGGTTTAGTTTCGCTTGAGTAGCAGCATCTAAATCTGACCCAAATTGCGTAAAAGCTTCTAATTCACGGAAACTTGCTAAGTCTAAACGCAAGGTACCCGAAACTTTCTTCATCGCTTTTATTTGAGCAGCTCCTCCGACCCGCGAGACAGATAATCCGGCAGCCAATGCAGGACGAACGCCTGAATAGAACAAATCGCTTTCTAAAAAGATTTGTCCATCAGTGATGGAAATAACGTTCGTCGGAATGTAAGCCGAAATATCTCCTGCTTGTGTTTCAACAAATGGTATAGCCGTAATCGAACCGCCACCCAATGCGTCATTTAATTTAGCAGCCCGCTCTAGCATCCTTGAATGCAAATAAAAAACATCTCCGGGATACGCTTCACGGCCCGGCGGACGACGAAGTAAAAGAGACAGTTCACGGTAAGCAGCAGCTTGTTTGGTTAAATCATCAAAAACAATCAACACGTGCTTGCCGTTATACATAAATTCTTCTGCCATGGCTAAACCTGAATAAGGTGCTAAATAGAGTAATGGCGCTGGCTGAGATGCACTTGCAGTCAACACGATAGAATAATCCATTGCGCCAAATCGCTTCAATATTTCCACTTGTGAACGAACCGTTGATTCTTTTTGGCCGATCGCTACATAGATACAAATCGTATCTTGCCCTTTTTGGTTGATGATCGTGTCGATCGCTAAACTTGTTTTCCCAGTTTTACGGTCTCCAATAACCAGTTCCCGTTGTCCGCGTCCGATCGGTACTAATGCGTCTATACCTTTGATCCCTGTTTGCAAAGGCTCAAAAACAGATTGTCTGTCCATTACACCGGGAGCCGCAGCTTCAACAGGACGCATTTTCGTTGTTTGAATCTCACCTAGTCCATCTATAGGCCGACCTAATGAATTCACTACACGTCCAATCATTGCATCGCCTACTGGAACTTCCATAATGCGTCCAGTCCGCTTGACCGTATCGCCTTCAACGATTCCTTCAAATGGGCCGAGAATAATGATCCCGACATCATTTGTTTCCAAGTTTTGTGCCATTCCATAAACGCCGTTAGAAAATTCAAGTAGTTCTCCGGCCATCGCATTCTCTAACCCGTAAGCTCGAGCAATACCATCTCCGACATAACTGACCGTTCCAACTTCGTCAACAACCAACTCATTACGAAAACCTTCAATTTGTTGTTTAATGAGCGAACTGATCTCTTCAGCTTTTAACCCCATAAATTTTCACCTCTTCAGCTATTTCTTATCGTTCATTCTTAACTAATTGTTTCCTTAAACTCTCTAAATTAGCACGAATACTGCCATCAAAAACTTTATTTTCGATTTCAATGATTACGCCGCCTAATATTTCTTCATCAATGATTGTTTTGATCAGAACTTTTCTGGCACCTAATTTTTTTATAAATACTTCTTGGATGCGTTTTTCTTGCGATTCTGTTAAAGGAACAGTGGTCGTAACATTTGCAATAGCTGTCCGATTTTCATGGTCGTATAACGTTTCGTATGCATTTACGATTGCTAACAAATCAGACATCCGTCTAAAATTGTAAATCGTTTTGATAAATTTCTGCATATCCGACGAAAATGTTTTCGTTAGATCCTCTAAAACCTGTTCTTTATCTGTTTGTGCAATTTGTCGGTTATTGAAAAACTTCGTCAAGTTTTTATTTCCTGCATAAATTTGACGAATATCCATTAAGTTATCGAACGCCTCATCTTCCGTTCCTTTTTCAAGTGCATCCTGATAAAAGGCTTTAGCTAACTGGCTTGCATCCATATCTCTATTTAATCTCATTGGTATCAGCCAGCCTTTCGATGTACTGATCTATCAACTCGGCATGCCCTTCATTGGTTAATTCTTTGTTGATCAGTTTTTCAGCAATTTGAATAGAAAGCGAACTCACATCGTGTCGTACACTTGCTAAAGCCATTTGTCGTTCATTTTCAATTTCTTTTTTTGCATCCATTTTTAAACGGAGTACTTCTTGTTGAGCAGCTGCTAACAGTTCCTTTTCTGTACTTTCAGCACTAGCTTTTGCTTTATTTAAGACCGTGGCTGCTTCAGCTCGCGTTTTATCTAGTTTTTCTTGGCGTTCTGCAGCTAGGCGCTCAGCTTCGTTTTTGGCAATTTCAGCATTTTCTATGTTACTTGCAATGGTTTGTTCCCGCTTTTCCATAATGCTCATCAGCGGTTTCCAAGCAAATTTCTTTAATAAAATCATCAAGAGTAAAAACGATACTAGTACAACAATTGTATCCCCGGCAGTTGTTGCTCCTAAAACTAACTGGTTGAACATTTACTTCACTCCTTCTACTATATCAGGTTTGTTATCCGCGAAAAAAGGCAGAGGTTTTTGTTAGCGCTGCCTTTAACGCATTTTATTGATGTCAGCCGGTAATCCATTTCGCCTGATTAACTAAATACAAGGATAAATGCAATAACAACAGCCATGATCGGAATCGCTTCAACTAACCCAACACCGATATACATTAATGTTTGTAATTCACTTTTCATTTCTGGTTGACGTGCGATAGATTCGATTGTTTTTGCGATAACTTTACTTGAACCAAATGCTGCTCCGATAGCTGCACCTGCGATTGCGATTGCTGCTCCAATTAAACCCATAATAATTTCCTCCTAATTTTTAAGTATTCTCTCTATGACCGTCTAATTTTTTTATATTTGATAATTCATTGATACTCTATCTTTAATGCTCTACTTTATGAGAAATGTATACCATTGTTAAAGTCGTGAAGACAAAGGCTTGGATACTTCCGATAAAAATCGAGAAGGCTTGCCAAACCATACCTAATGGAATTCCCACAATCCACGTAAAGACACCATAGCTTTGAGCTAAAGTGGCGATCAACCCTAGCAGAATTTCACCGGCGTAAATGTTTCCGTATAACCGTAAAGCTAAAGTCAGTGTATTTGTAAATTCTTCGAATAGTTTGATCGGCAACAAGAATGGTACGGGCCGTATAAAACTATTCATAAAGTAATTCTTAAAACCTTGTTCCCGTACCCCAAAGTAATTCGATAGAAGAATGACCATAAAAGCCATCGACAACGTTACGATCGGATCAGCCGTTGGACTCTTCCACATTTGTTGTCCATTGACATTCAATATTAGAGGCAGCCCCATCATATTTGAAACAAAAACAAACATAATTAACGTAAAGCCTAATAGTCCGAATTTGTCCCCTTGTTCTTTCGACATTGAACTAGAAATAATATTTTGCACAAAATCGACAACCCATTCAATAAAGTTTTGCTTACCTGTAGGTTTCAACTTCATATTTCTTGTACAAATGAAAGCGACAAGAAAAACAATGGCACACGCTGACACAGTAGTAATTAAATTGGTTACATTAAAACTCAGACCGAATAAATGTAATATCGGGGACTCGTGTTCCACAACGTTCACCTCTTTTCCATAATTAAACTCTGTATTGATCTCAACAAAACGTCGCAAGCCATCAAATGAGTCGTTATCCTTTCTTTCTCAAGCTCAAAGCTAATTTTAACATACCTTCGTTTTCTTTCCTATTTTGAAGAACCCCGATAGCGATACTGCGGGCATTCTTTAAAAGAAAAAAGAGGATATTTTAAAATTTTTGTTTTCCAGTCTTGCTGACAGATGCTATCATACCACCATTTAAAATAAAATACAAAGGATTGTGAAAAACAACACTATTTTTCATAAACCCCTTGATATAATAATGTTCGTCCTTAATTTCAAGCCATTTCGGACCTTTTTTTTCTGTTTTCAATTAAAAAAATACAGTAATTTCAGCTTTTTTTATTAAAAAAATTACTTTCAGCAGCTTTCTTTTCTGTCTGCCTCATTGCCATTCCCAAAATTTGAGTGCGGTTGTCTCACTGTTTTTTTGCATAAAGATAAATACAAAAAACCCAAGAAAAAGAAATCTTTTTCTTGAGTTTCCTATCTATACTTACAACGCTTATAGCGTTCCGAATAAACGGTCACCAGCATCGCCTAAACCTGGTAAAATATAGCCATTTTCATCTAATTTTTCATCTAATGCTGCTGTATAGATGTCTACATCCGGGTGAGCTTCTTCTAAAGCTTTCACGCCTTCTGGAGCGGCAACAATACAAACGAATTTAATCGAGCTTGCTCCGCGTTTTTTTAGAGCTTCAATAGCAGCGATGGCAGAAGCACCGGTTGCCAACATAGGATCGACAACAAATAATTGACGGTCTTGAATGTCTGTTGGTAATTTAATAAAGTACTCAACAGCTTCTAAGGTTTCGTGATCACGGTACATTCCTACGTGTCCAACTTTTGCTGCTGGAATCAAATCTAAAATACCATCGACCATACCTAAACCGGCTCTTAAAATTGGAATAATCGCAACTTTTTTACCTGCTAAGTGTTTTTGAGTCGTTTTAACTAAAGGCGTTTCGATTTCAACATCTTGTAATGGCATGTCTCTTGAAACTTCATAAGCCATTAAGCGCGCAATTTCATTCACAGCTTCTCTAAAATCTTTGGTCCCGGTCTCTTTGTTACGAAGGATCGTAACTTTGTGTTGGATCAACGGATGGTTTATAACATGAAATTTGCCCATAATTTTCAACCCTCATTTTCTATAAATTTTCAAACAATTCTATTGTAATGGAAATTTGCTTTAAAGGCTAGAGTTTTAGTAGATTCTAGCAAAAAGGGCTTTTTGTCAAAAGAAGGGGACTTCATCTTCCTGCTCCAAAATGAGTCTACAGGATGAAATAGGTGGTTGTTAGATCGGAAAATTTTCGGATCCGAAAATTTCACTACCTTCAGTTAAATAGAAAAACAATAGAAATCGCATATGGTAAGTAGTACATGAGAAAGAAAACAACCCTATGATCGAACTCTTTATTCTAACGGAGATTTTCGTCCGTCATTATTTTTACTTGCCAATACTAAATAGTAAAGAACCGAAAAAAATTTGGTTTTTTAAGTATAAAAAAACTAAAAGCAGATACCAGCGGCATCTACTTTTAGTATGTCTTTTATTTTGTCAGGTACAAAGGGTTAGCTGCTGTCAACTGACGTACAGTCTGTTTGATTTCAGCAAGCTTCTCAGGGTCGGATTTAGCATTCAAAGCAGCCACAATCAATTCTGCCACGGCTTTAGAATCGGCTTCATCAAAACCACGTGTCGTAATAGCTGGCGTTCCAATACGAATCCCGCTGGTTTTGAAAGGGCTCAACGTTTCAAACGGAATCGTGTTTTTGTTCACTGTGATTCCGACTTTATCTAACAACGCTTCCGCTTCTTTCCCGTTCAAACCAAATTGTCTCACTTCTAATAGCAATAAATGGTTATCGGTCCCGCCACTTACTAAGTGACCAGCCGATGAATTAAAGACACTTTCCATTGCTTTTGCATTTTTAATGATTTGTGCTGCGTATGTTTTAAACTCTGGCATCATTGCTTCTTTTAAAGCTACGGCTTTTCCAGCAATCACGTGTTCCAATGGACCGCCTTGAATACCAGGAAAAATAGCACTATTTAACGCTTTTCCATATTGTTCTTTAGCTAATATCAATCCGCCGCGCGGACCTCTCAGGGTTTTATGAGTTGTGGTGGTCACAACATCTGCATAAGGAACAGGGTTTTGGTGCAACCCTGCAGCCACTAATCCAGCGATATGAGCCATATCAACCATCAAATAAGCCCCAACTTCATCTGCTATTTCACGAAACTTAGCAAAATCTATTTTTCTGGCATAAGCACTGCCGCCAGCAATGATCATTTTCGGCTTATGTTTCAGTGCTTGTTGGCGTACTGCATCATAATCAAGGTATTCTGCTTCTTTGTCCACCCCATAAGCAACAAAATCATATGTTTTCCCGCTGAAGTTAACCGGTGAACCATGAGTTAAGTGCCCACCATGGGTCAAATCCATTCCTAAAACCACATCGCCAGGTGCTAAAAAAGCATTGAAAACAGCCATATTCGCTCCTGAGCCAGAATGAGGCTGCACGTTCGCATATTCAGCACCAAAAAGTTCTTTAGCGCGGTCGATTGCTAGATTTTCAACAATATCGATGTATTCACAGCCCCCATAGTAGCGTTTGCCAGGATATCCCTCAGCATATTTATTGGTCAAAATGCTGCCTTGAGCTGCCAGCACACCTTCCGAAACAAAGTTTTCTGAAGCGATCAATTCGATATTATTTTCTTGACGTTCACGTTCATGATCGATTGCCTCAAATAATTCTTTATCAAATTCTTTATAATCCATCCGTTAACCCACACCCTTTAATAGAATAGCTTAAGTATAGCATTTCTTCCGCTGCTTTTCTCCCTAAATCAATCGTTAAAATAATGGTGACCTGCTGCCTTTTCTAACCGATTCATATAGGCATCTCCTATTCCATCGCGTTGATAAGCTTCTGCTAAAATAAGTGTTACATCTGTTTTTTCAAAAAAACGCAGCCCGGCGTATAAAGCTTTGGCAGCTTCCGCAACGCTTCCTTCTTTTCCCAATGAAAATACTTCTGCTACTTGTCCTTTAAATTGTCGGGCACGCGTTTCATTCACCAGCAAGCCAATTTTTTCTCCTTGATCTTGGTAATGAGCAATAGCCGCTTGCCAACTCTCGCTTGATCCATCGACAATGATGACCGGTTCATCCGGTGCATAGTGCTTGTATTTCATACCAGGTGCTTTAGGCTTTTCTTCCTCAGAAACTAAATGACGATCCACATAAACCGTTCCAATGACTGCTTCTAACGCTTCTTTTGTTAACGCGCCTGGTCTTAAGATAACCGGAGCCTCAGGGTTTGTCGTATCTAAAACTGTTGATTCCAATCCTACCCCAGTTTCGCCACCATCCAGTATACCAGCGATTTTCCCTTGCAAATCATGGTAGACATGCTGAGCTGTTGTAGGGCTGGGCTTGCCGGAGGTATTCGCGCTTGGACCAACCAATGGCATACCGGCTGCTTTGATCAATGCAAGTGTCGCTTGATTATCCGGCATCCGAATAGCCACGCTGTCTAAACCAGCCGTCACAGTGTCTGCAAAGGCACCCGGTTTTAGTTTAAAAATCAACGTAAGTGGACCTGGCCAGAACTTTTCCATTAAGGTTTGGGCTGCTTTGGGAATTTCTTCAACGTAAGCGTTCACTTCTTCAATAGAAGAAACATGAACGATCAAGGGATTGTCGCTTGGTCTTCCTTTAGCTAAATAAACCTTTTTGACAGCTGGTTCATTCTGGGCATTTGCTCCAAGCCCGTAAACTGTTTCAGTAGGGAATGAAACAAGTTCTCCCTGCTTTAATAAGGCAGCCGCTTGTTCGATTTCATCCAACTGAAAAACTTTAGTATCCACAGGATCACTTCCTTTTATTTTATTAAAAACCTTTATTTACCAAATTCAACTCATTGATTATGCACAATCTGTGACAACTAGCTGTTTTACGCCAAGAGAACTTGGACCAAACGATCTTGACCACTCATGTCTTTCTTAATCGTGATGTCCGCATTTGGAAAAGCCGTTTTAAAAATAGCTTTGACTGCTGCTCCTTGTCTAAATCCTATTTCTAAAAAAATTTGTCCCGTAGGTTTTAAAACAGCTGGAATTTCCTCAGCCAATCTTTGATAAATAGCCAGACCATGATTTTCAGCAAATAAAGCCATTTTAGGTTCATGAGTTAAAACGGATTTATCCATATACACCTGCTCCTCTTCAGCAATGTACGGCGGATTAGAAATCACCACATCAAATTGCTGATTTTTTACTGGAGCCGTTAAATCTCCTGTCAATAACTGGACATCTGCTCCTAAGGCAACAGCATTTTCTTTGGCGACCGCTAAAGCCTTCGCTGACAAATCAACAGCTGTTACATCATCTTGCGGTCGTTCTTTTTTGATTGTGATCGCAATAACTCCCGTTCCCGTGCCAATATCCAATACCTTTAACGGACGCTCAGGTGCTTGGTGCAAAAAGATATCCACGATTTCCTCTGTTTCAGGACGCGGAATCAATGTGTCCGCGGTTACTTTAAACCGATAATTATAAAACCATTCATAGCCTAAAAGATGCTGGATAGGAATCCCTTGGCTATGCTGGGTAACATCTGCTATTAATTGTTGTTTTATCTCTTCTGGGATTTGTTCATTCAACTGTAAAATAAAATCTGTTTTTGTCCAGTCCAAACGTCCTCTCAGCAACAACTCAGCTGCAATACCTTCGTGACCAGAATCTTCTAAAAAAGAAGAAGCCCATTTCAGGACCTCTCGGTAGGTTTCATTAATTTTCATGTTGCAGTTGCTCCATCTTTTCTGTTTGGTCATGCAATACCAAAGCATCAATGATTTCATCCAATTTTCCATTTAAAATTTGCTCTAATTTTTGGATGGTCAGCCCGATTCGGTGATCTGTCACACGACTTTGCGGGAAATTGTATGTCCGAATCCGTTCAGAACGGTCTCCGGTTCCAATGGCTGATTTTCGTTCAGCATCGATTTCATTTTGAGCAATATTATGGATATGATCGTATACACGTGCACGCAAGACTTTCATCGCTTTTTCACGGTTTTGGATCTGTGAACGGCCATCTTGCATCGCAACAGTAATCCCAGTTGGTAAATGCGTCAATCGAACAGCTGAAGCGGTTTTGTTGACGTGTTGTCCACCAGCTCCGCTGGCATGGTAAATATCTGTCCGAATGTCTTTGTCTGCAATGTTCAATTCTACTTCTTCGGCTTCAGGCATAACGACTACTGTTGCAGTTGAAGTATGGATACGGCCTTGAGATTCTGTTGACGGAACACGTTGTACGCGGTGTGCGCCATTCTCATACTTTAATTTCGAATAAACGTTCTCGCCAGTGATCATCAAGGTAACTTCTTTATAGCCGCCTATTCCCGTTACATTCGCATCTAAAACTTCTGTTCTCCAGCCTTGTGCATCCGCATATTTTTGGTACATCCCGAATAAGTCACCAGCAAACAAAGCTGCTTCATCGCCGCCAGCTGCTCCTCGAATTTCCATGATGATATTGCGGTCATCATTTTCATCTTTAGGAAGCATCAAAACTTTCATTTTTTCTTCTATTTGTACTTTTTCAGTTTTTAAATCGGCTAATTCTTCTTTAGCCATTTCGGTCATTTCGGAATCTGTAGTTTCTCCTAAAAGCTCTTCTGTGTCCGAAATATCTTTTTCGACTTCTTTATAGCGACGGTAAGTAGCAACCGTTTCGCGCAAACTTGCTTCTTCTTTGGTCAGTTTCATTAAACGTTTTGTATCACTCACGACTTCAGGATCGCTCAGTAATTCGTTTAGCTCTTCATAACGTCCTTCAACGCTTGCTAATCTATCAAACATAACTAGATGCTCCTTTTCTATTTTTATGATTTTCTGCCTATCTATTTTAGTTAAGGCGTTCTGAACTCTATTTTACCTCAATGGTGTCTAACGGCGGATTGAAATAGTGTTTTCGGCATACTGGAAAATAACTTTCATTTCCACCGATTTGAATTTGTTCTCCTGCATAAACAGGTTTGCCGTCAATCAAGCGCATGTTCATGATAGCTTTGCGGTGGCAGTACCAACAGATTGTTTTCATTTCTTCTATTTTATCTGCGTAAAGCAATAGATATTCTGATCCTTCGAACAATTCATTTTTAAAATCATTTTTCAATCCAAAGGCCATTACCGGAATGCCTAAGTTATCGACAATATGAGCCAATTGAAAAATGTGTTCTTTAGATAAAAATTGAGCTTCATCGATCAAAACACAAGCCGGTTCAAAATCCAGTTCTTTAACCGTTTGAAAAACATCTGTTTCGTTAAAAATAGCGATGCCTTCACGTCGCAAACCAATGCGGCTTGAAACCACACCTATTTCATCACGGTTATCCAGTCCGCTTGTCATAATGACGACTGGTTTATTTTGCTCTTCATAATTATAGGCAACTTTAAGAATTTCAATAGTTTTACCACTATTCATTGCGCCATATTTGAAAAAAAGTTGTGCCATATTTGCTTATCCTCTTTTCTTTCATAGGAATCTCTTAGAATTATACGGTAAATGCCCTGACTTTGCATTAAATTTATAAAAGAAAAACGGAATCTGCTTAATCGGATCGCTTACAAAAGATTTATTTAACTGCTTTTCTCTTGCCGCTTTTTGTTTTCCTATTGTTTTGGCTTCTTTCGTTTACTGTTCTTATTCTTGCTTTAAAGCCAGTAAATTGTTTAAATTTATCTATAGAATAGAACAAGTTAGTCAATTTTAATATTTTTTCAAAAAAATTATGCTAGAATGACAAAGTAGTATAAAAAAAGTAATTTCATTTATTGGAGGAAACTCGATTGAGTATACGTAACGCATTTGCCATTATGGTAGGAAAAACAACTAGATGGGGTCTCCACACATTTTTTAAAGGTGGAAGCAGTTATCCTGGAATGATCACTCAAAAACTTGATCCGACCGTTTTAGGCGCTTTATCAAAAGACTATGAAGTTGTTATTGTAACAGGAACAAACGGAAAGACTTTGACCACTGCTCTGACTTATCAAGTGTTAAAACAAAAACACCCAGATATTATTACAAATCCGACTGGTGCCAACATGCTGCAAGGAATCATTTCGACTTTTTTGCAACACCATTCTTACACTAAAAATGACAAGAAAAAAGTGGCGATTTTGGAAGTAGACGAAGCTAGCTTAGTGCACGTCACTAAATACGTCAAACCAAAAGCAATCGTTTTCACCAACGTTTTCCGCGACCAGATGGATCGTTATGGAGAAATTTACACTACGTATCAATTGATGGTAGATGGTGCAGCATTAGCGCCAGATGCTTTAATTGTCAGCAACGGCGACGCACCTATCTTTAATTCGAAAGAAACCGTTAATAAACGCGTTTATTTTGGCTTTGATCACTTACCAGATGGAGAAATGCAGGCTCATTATAATACTGATGGAGTTCTTTGTCCTCAATGCCATCATATTTTGCATTACAAGTTTATTTCTTACAGTAACTTAGGGAAGTACTACTGCCCGCATTGTGGGTTTAAACGTCCAGAATTAACTTATCGCATGACCGATATCATGAAAATGGACCATCAGTCTTCTCGTTTCGTGATCGATGGTGAACCTTTTGAAATTACGATCGGCGGTCAGTACAACATCTACAATGCTTTAGCAGCTTATAGTATTGGACGCATTTTCGATGTCACGCCTGATGAGATCCGCACAGGGTTTCAATCTGCCAAACGAGTTTTCGGCCGTCAAGAGATCATTAACATCGATGACAAAGAAATCACAGTCAACTTAGTCAAAAACCCGGTTGGTTTGAACCAAGTACTCGATATGATCGCTCGTGATCCTGAACCTTTTTCATTGGTTTCGATTTTAAACGCAAACGCTGCAGATGGAACCGATGTTAGCTGGATATGGGACGCAGATTATGAAAGCATCACGGATATGAATATCAAACAAATCACTGTCAGCGGCGAACGTGTTGAGGATATCAAAATTCGTTTAGAAGTCGCGGGTGTTCCTGAAGAAGATTTACAGGTCGTTCCTGGCATTGCTGATTTGATCACTAGTTTCAAAAATGCACCTACTAAGAAAATCCATGTATTAGCAACTTATACAGCTGTCTTGCAACTGCGTAAAGAACTTGCCAATCAGCATTATATTGAAGGAGGCATGTAAGATGGTTGAATTAAAAGTTTGTCATCTTTATGGAAATTTACTGAACACATATGGCGATAACGGCAATTTATTGATGCTCCAACACCGTGCCAAACAGCATGGCATTACTTTTGATACTGAAATCGTTAGTTTAGATCAGCCTTTTGATCCAGCTAAATACGATTTGGTTTTCTTTGGCGGCGGTCAAGATTTTGAGCAGCGTATCGTTTCAAAAGACTTGCAAAACAAAAAAGAAGACATCACAACTTATATTGAAAAAGATGGCGTAATGGTCGGCATTTGCGGCGGTTTCCAATTGTTAGGGCATTATTATGTCGATGCTGCCGGCAATAAAATCGAAGGCGCCGGTGCTTTAGATCACTACACACTCAATCAAGAAAACAATCGTTTCATTGGCGATATCGTGATTAAAAACGATGAGTTTGGTGAAACGTACAAAGGCTTTGAAAATCACAACGGCCGAACTTTCTTAGGTGAGAATGTCAAACCTTTGGGCATCGTTGAAATCGGACAAGGCAACAACGGCGAAGACAAAACGGAAGGTGCTCATTACAAACAAACGTATTGTTCTTATCTGCACGGACCGCTCTTGGTGCGCAACGTAACCTTAACAGACCGTATTTTAAAAGAAGCTGTTAAGAAACGCTTTCCGCAAGAAGCCGAAACGTTATTCACTTAACCAAAAACCACCGCTCTAAACGAAAAAAATCGTTTAGAGCGGTGGTTTTTTAATTTCTGTTAAAGGCTCGTTCCTGGTGTAGAGGCAATAATTTGCAAAGTGCCGTCAATTGACCAGTTTTTGATTTCATTTGGTAAAATGAAATGCGTTCCTTTGTGTAATGGGTAATCGCCTGCTTCAACTGACAGCGTTCCCTCGCCTTCTAAAACGCTCACTAATGTATAAGGTGCTGTAGCTTCAAATGCTGCTTTCCCTGTAATGTTCCATTGGTAAACATCAAAAAAATCAGTTTTTATATAACTTGTGATTTCAACATTTTCCAACTTTTCTGTTTTAATGTCTGATGCAGCATCGACATGCGGGACGGTCGTCACATCAACAGATTGTTGAATGTGCAATTCTCTTGGTTTTCCATCATCGCCTTTACGGTCGTAGTCATAAACACGATAAGTCGTATCACTGGATTGTTGAGTTTCCAGAATCATGATCCCAGCCCCGATGGCATGGATGGTTCCACTTGGTACAAAGAAAAAGTCGCCTTTTTTCACTTTGATGCGGCGCAACAAATCATTCCACTTGCCTTCACGAATCATTGTTTCCAATTCTTCTTTTGTTTGAGCATGATGCCCGTAAATGATTTCTGCTCCTTCATCGGCATCGATCACATACCAGCATTCCGTTTTCCCTAATTCACCTTCATGCGCCAAACCATAAGCATCGTCTGGATGAACTTGTACTGATAAATCATCGTTCGCGTCTAATATTTTAGTTAGTAATGGAAAAACGTCTCCTTTGGCATTGCCGAAAACATCGCGATGCTTTTCCCATACTTCCGCTAAGGTCATTCCTTGGTAAGGACCGTTCAGTATTGTACTCGGTCCGTTCGGATGAGCACTAATAGCCCAACATTCGCCGACTTTGTCACTGGGCAAATCATACCCGAAGACATCTTTTAATTTTGTACCGCCCCAAATCTTCTCTTGTAAAATAGCTTTCAGAAACAATGGTTCATTCATTTTTTAAAATTCCTCCCATGTGTATACTTCTCTATTATCTTACCATAGTTGAAAACGATTTTATATTGCTTTTCTGGAAAATTTAATTCATAGCTGCTTCTTTTTCTGAAAAATACGTATCGATCAATTGATCTCGTTTCTTGAGATACACCGGTGTATCACTAGTTGGATGAACGCGGTTAGATAAAAAGACAAAAGCTTCTTGTTTTTTTATATCCAGTAAAATAAACGTACCCGTAAAACCAGTATGAAAAAGGTAGCAGTCTTTCTTTCTGACTTTTAAATCCCAGCCTAAAGAGCGTTCTAATTTCCCATTTGGCGTCCAATCTTGTGACAATTGATCAACGGTTGATTCCTGCAAGATACGAATACCGTCTAACTGCCCTTTTTGAAGCAGCATCTGGCTAAAGCGCGAAACATCGTTCAACGTAGAAAACAACCCCGCACTGCCGCAATGATCGCCTAATACTAATGCTTTGGGGTCATGTACCACTCCTCTGATCACACCGCGATCCGGTTGTTTTTCTGTTGGAGCACATTGGGCCAGGTCTGCTGGATGAAAGGTTGAATACCGCAAATTTAGAGGCTGGATCACTCGCTTTTCAAAAACAGCACTTAGCGTTTCCTTTTCAATAACTTCAATAATATACCCTAATAAGATCATATTCGTATCGGTATACTTCGCTTCTATTCCGAAAGAGTCTTCCATTGGCACTCTCAATAAAGCTGCTTTTAATTCACTTGCTGATAAAGCATCCCGGTTGGGGATAAACCCATTTAAGGCCGAAGTGTGCGTCAGCAAATGGCGAATGGTTACCTGGCCAGCGCTAAAGTCAGGCAAGTAGGTCTGGACAGAATCTTCCAGTGACACTGTCCCGCTTTCCCATAACTGCAGAATAACGGTTGTCGTCAAGATAACTTTTGTTAACGAAGCAACATCGTATTGTTGGTTTTCTATAATCGATTCTTTATGAGGAATCACCGCTGCCAAACCCTCACGATACTGTTTGGTTTCCTGTTGCTTAATGAACGCATAACTCGCTCCAGGTAGTGTCTGATCTTCGATGTAGCGTTGGATCAATTTTCTAGTATTGCTGTACATTGCACTCTTCCTTTCTTTTAAATTGTTCTAATGTTATATCCATTATGGATGCTGTTGCAGCTTTTCACTTGCTTGAAGAAGCTACTATTATGTGCTTGTTTTTCATACTTACTGGTTCCGTCATTCAGAGTAATGCTCTTTCCTTATATAGCAGGCGTTCTTCTATCAAACAAATAACCTTCTAGCTTTAATTTGATCATAGCATAGAAGCTGTTTTCAAAGTAATGGTATTCTTATTCTTTCGATAATGTTGTTTTTTATTTCTGTCGTCTGCAGAGGTCAGAAAAAACACTAGACCCTAAAGGCTGCAGCCTTTAGGGTCTAGTGTTTAGATTATCCTTGTACGATTTTTAATGTAATTCCATTAGGATCTTCCAATGAAAGAACGTTTGCCGCTTCATCCAATTGGTAAGCGTACTGCTGTTCATCTAACGTTGCTTGAATACGTGTAAAGTCCTCTTTAACAGGGACTACGATCGTATAATAAGCCAAACCGCGAGTTCCTTTTTCAGCTGCTGGAATTCCTTTTCCAGCCCAAGTGTTTGCTCCGATTTGGTGGTGGTACTCACCTGCCGCGAAGAATTTTGCTTGAGCACCAAAATCAAATTTCAAATCAAAGCCCACTAAATTTTTATAAAAAGCTTCGGTCCTATCTAAATCAGCTACAAATAAGTGAACATGCCCCATAAAACTTCCTACAGGCAATCCGCTGAACGCTTTTTTGGCTTCAGCAATCACACCTTCTGCATCCATTGGCTCTGTTACGCCCGCAATTTGGCCATCGGCACGTATATCCCAGTCAGTCTTTGGTTTATCCCAGTAAATTTCAATCCCATTTCCTTCAGGATCATCCAAATAAAGAGCTTCACTATAACCGTGATCACTGGCACCAGTCAAAGGATAACCAGAAACGAGAATATGGTACAGCATCTCGCCTAGATCCTGTCGAGTAGGCAACAATAAAGCCAAATGATACAAACCTGTTGAACGAACATCAACATCGCCTGCGGGAACGGATTGCAGTGTCAAGAGAATGGTTTCATCTTCTTTTGCTCCAAAAGAAACTGCTGATGATGTTTCAGTTTTTATATCCATGCCAATAATAGTTTGATAGAACTGTTTCATGTCCTTTAAGTTTTCAACATTTAAAACGACTTCTCCAATATGCGTTTTTTCATTTAAGCTCATCATTTTTTAATTCCTTCCTTAGTTCACGTCATTTATCACACTTTTTTTCACTTACTTTTTATAAGTATAAATGAAAAAGACGTAGAATGCAAGAAGAACTGGAAATCGGTTTTAATTAAAAATAATCGTATAAAACAGGTACTCCTGCTGGTATGCGTTCTGCAAACTCTGCCAGTAGGTGCTTGTCTCCTAGGATTCGTTCGAAAAAGTGCAATTCTTCAATTGTGCGGTAGTTCATAAAAACTTGAGTCCAAGCTTGAATGGTTCCCGATAGGATCGATTCTTGAAATATTTCTTGCTCGTCTGTTATTTTTGTAACTTTCCTGTCTGTTAAATGCAATTCCACTTTCCAAACGCCTGTATTCCAGGAAGCCGCAGTATCTTCAACTTTCAAATAAAAGGTTTGAGGAGCCCGTTCTTTAAAAGGGTAAGCCATGAGAAATTGCTGAATATTTACGATTCGAGCCATCATAGAAGGAACCAGCTCTTGTTTGATTCTTGGATTCTCTAACAAGTAGGCCATTTTTTCATGTTCGCCCGTCTTATAACGATAGGTGTGAAAAGTAGCTTTATGCGAAGCTACAAAGTTCCATAATCCTTTAAAGGCTTCATGAGACAGATAAACCATTTCTTGCAATACAAAAGTTCCGACAGCTTGACCTTTAAAAGAATAGATCAAATAACCTTGTGCTTCCCCTTCTTCATCCAGATACAAAGCAACAGCAGAATCTTCTCGCGACATCATTAAAAATTCCCAATCCCACTCACTGCGCTTAAGCGGACCAACACTGGTTTCGTAACGCTCGGTATAAAGCGCTCTCATCGTTTCTTTTACATCTTCCCATTTGACACGGCGAACCATCCCTGGTGTCTTCTGAACTTTCGGTAATTCACTCACATCAATCGTATATTGAATATCATCGAAACATTGTTCATAGCCGTATTTTCGGTAAAAAGGATAAGAAAAAGGCGCTAAATAAGACAATAATTGGCCTTGTTCATTCATTTTTTCCAATGACAGCTTCATTAACTGAGCGATATCTCCGGCCCCTCTATTTTCAGGATAACTGGATACGAAACCGATGCCTCCCATAGAAAAAGGCTTTCCATGTAAATAAACTTCCATTGGACGGACAATGATTTGGCTCATTAATGTTTCATTTTGAAAGGCACCATAACAAGCTGAAACAGCACAAAGTTCCTTGAATTCTTTTTCACGCTTTTCTGTTTTTTCTAGATTAAAAGCATAGCAGGCTAACTCTAACATCTCTTCATTTTTTTCAAGCGTCATCGTTTTATACTCGGTCATTTTGTCTCCCTCATTTTCTTTGTTTTTTTCTTTTAGTTTAACACACTCTCTATTTCTCTTGCATCTTTAGCTTACTTCATGAAATGCTTTAACTTTCATCACAACTTCTTCACAATTTCCCACTATACTAAAGTCATACCAATAACAACCAACTTTTTTATTTTTTCTTTTACCTCCTCCAGGTTTAAAAGAAAACCTACCCTTTCCACCTTAGCTACTCCTGCTAAGGTGGTTTTTTGTGTGAAAAAATAAGCCTCTTTTGATAATAAAGTTATCAAAAGAGGCTTATTTATCCTTTTACTTCATTAGATAGCTGGTTGTTCAGCAAACTGACTATTATATAAGTCTGCGTAGAAACCGCCTTTTGCCATCAATTCATCGTGTGTGCCGGTTTCCATTACGTCTCCTTCATTCATGACAATAATGTTATCTGCATCGCGAATCGTTGATAAACGGTGAGCGACAACAAAGCTTGTTCTACCTTGTAATAATTTACGCATTGCTTTTTGAATCAAGACTTCTGTTCGTGTATCTACACTTGAAGTAGCTTCGTCTAGAATCAATATCTCTGGATCAACTAAGAAAGCCCGAGCAATGGTGATCAATTGACGTTGTCCAAGTGAGATGTTGCTGGCTTCTTCATTCAAGATAGTATCGTAACCAAGCGGCAATGTATGAACAAAGTCATCCACATGAGCAGCTTTCGTTGCTGCAGAAACACGAGATTCGTCTTTTCCATACTTTTCACTACCGTATTTGATATTATCAAGAATCGTTCCATTAAATAACCATGTATCTTGCAATACCATACTGAAATGTGAACGCAATTCCTCGCGCGTCATATCTCTGGTATCCACACCGTCCAACTTGATACTTCCGCCTTTAACATCGTAAAAACGTTCTAGCAAGTTGATCAAGGTCGATTTACCCGCACCTGTTGGTCCAACGATAGCAACCATTTGGCCTTCTTTGACATTCAAATTGAAGTCTTTCATCAACAATTCTTCATTGTCATCGCCATAACCAAATTGAACATGGTCAAAGGAAATCTTATAGGGCGAGTTTGGAATAGGAGTGACATTAGATTTTTCTTCTGTCATTTCTTCTTCATCCAGCACTTCAAAAACCCGTTCAGCAGAAGCAATCGTAGCTTGGATCGTATTTACCAAGTTTGCCATTTGGCTCATGGGTTGGCTGAATTGATTGGTGTATTGTAGAAAAGCTTGAACGTCACCTAGTGTCATTCCGCCATTGGCAACCTTAATTCCCCCAACTACAGCAACTAGCAAGTAACCTAAGTTTTTAACAAAGTTCATTAAAGGCATAACAAATCCTGAGAAGAATTGAGCTTTCCATGAAGATTGGTATAATTCTTCATTTTGTTTTTCAAACAGTTCAATTTCTGCTTCTTCACGGTTGTACGTTTTAACAATAACATGACCGGCATAAGTTTCTTCAATTTGGTCATTTAATAAGCCTAATTTTTTTTGTTGTGCAGCAAAAAGTTTTTGAGATCGTGGTGCTATTAAACTAATGACTAGTACGCTTAATGGGACTGTTATAAACGCGATCAATGTCATTTGCCAGCTGATGCTGAGCATCATATATAAAACAGCAAAGAACAATACAAAACTATTAACGAATTGGGTTAAAGTTTGTTGCAATGTGTTAGCAATGTTATCCATATCATTAACGGCACGTGACATGATGTCTCCGTTTGAGTGTGTGTCATAATAACTCATGGGTACTTTATTCATTTTATCTTTTAATTCTTTCCGCAAATCGTAAACCGTTCTTTGAGCTACACGCGTCATCGTGAACTGTTGGAAATATTGGAATACTGCAGATAAAACGTACAAAATGGCTACGGTTATTAAAACATTTTTAATCACATCAAAGTCAATGGGCAGCTTGTCAACAACCTGGCCGGCTTGTTGCATTTTAGCTCCAGCCATAACCCCTTTGAAAATTTCAGTCGTTGCTTCCCCTAAAATTTTCGGTGTTTTGGTTTGTAAAACAGTCGCTACGATCGCTAAGACAAATACTAAAGCAATCGCGAACAAGCGATTCGACATATAGCCGAGCAATCTTTTTAGTGTTCCCCAAAAGTTTTTAGCTTTACGTGCCTGCATTTTTGATGAGCCTGCGTTTTTCATTAAATTTCCTCCTCTCTCATTTGAGAGTTCATGATTTCTTGATAAGTTGCATTCGTTTCTTTTAATTCTTCGTGTGTTCCTTTACCAACGATTCGCCCGCCATCCATTACTAAGATAGTATCGGCGTTCATAACGGTACTGATCCGTTGAGCGATGACCATCACGACAGAATCTTTCGTTTCAGGCACTAAAGCATTTCTTAAAGCAGCGTCTGTTTTAAAGTCTAATGCTGAGAACGAATCATCAAACACTAAAATATCGGCTTTAGAAACAAGCGCACGTGCGATGCTTAAGCGTTGTTTTTGTCCACCTGAGAAGTTGCCTCCTCCTTGTTCCACATTGCTGTCTAAGCCATCTGGCAATTCTGATACAAAGTCTTTAGCTTGCGCTACTTCTAATGCATGCCAAATTTCTTCGTCGGTTGCATCAGGTTTACCGTATTGCATATTTGAACGGATCGTTCCTGTAAACAACACTGCTTTTTGTGGAGCATAACCAATCAGACTGCGTAAATCCTTTTGATTCATATCACGAATATCAACATTATTGATACGAATGCTGCCAGATTCAATATCATAAAAACGCGCAATCAAGTTAGCTAGAGTAGATTTACCCGAACCTGTTCCACCGATAACAGCCACCATTTCGCCTTTATTTCCTTTGAAGTCAATGTCTTCTAGGGCTAGTTGTTCGGCGCCTGTGTAACGAAAATCAACATGGTCAAATTCTAATGTTCCTTTATCAGCCATTTGAACTTTAACAGGTTTTTCTGGGTCTTTAACAGAACTTTCTGTTTCTAAGACTTCATTTATCCGAGCTGCAGATACTTGTGCTCTGGGAATGAAAATGAAAATCATTGATAACATCATAAAGCTCATAAGAATCTGCATAGCATAAGTCATAAATGTAATCAAGTTTCCTACTTCCATCAAGCCATCGCCAATGTAATGTCCGCCAAACCAGATAATTGAAATGTTGGTTGCACTAATGATCAACGTCATAACCGGCATCATGAAACTCATGATTGTATTAGCTTTGATCGAAGTATCTGCAAAATCTTTATTGGCTGCATCAAAACGTTTGATTTCTGAATCGTTACGGTTAAACGCACGGATAACGCGAATACCAGTCAATCCTTCACGGAACACTAAGTTCAACCGGTCCGTTTTGCTTTGCATTTTCTTAAAGTAAGGAACAGCAAAGTACATAATCGCAACCATAAATATTGCTAGAATAGGAAGAACATAAAGAAAAATACTGGCTAGTTTAGGCTCACGGTTGTAAGCCATCACTCCTGCTCCTGTTAACATGATCGGAGCCATGATCATCATTCTTAAAGCCATCATCGCTACCATTTGAACTTGTACAACGTCATTCGTTGTTCTGGTGATCAATGAAGACGTTCCTAACTCATCGATCGCATCATTTGAAAAATACGATACTTTCTTAAAAATACTGCTTCGAACATTTTTTCCTAGCAACTGAGACTGACGTGAAGCCAAGTAAACATTAGCCGTCGCTGCCGCCACACTTAATAAAGAAAACCCGAGCATTTTGATACCGACTGAAATAATGTAGTCAACATCTCCTGTCGCTACTCCGTTATCGATAATGTCTGCTGTTAAAGTTGGCAAGTATAAATCGCCGATAACTTGAATGACCATAAACAGGATTGCTCCAAATACCGCAAGACCGTTCATGCGTTTAGCTAATTTCATCATAGTATTGTTTTCCTCCTAATTGTTCAATCTTTTTTAACACCTTGTTCGATCCATTTCAACTTTTTATTAAATATTAAAATGGTTTCTTCTTGCGAATATTGTTTGTAAAAGCCTTCTCCAATCGTATTGAATAACATAGACATCACTAACTTAATCAGCATAGGAAAATCTTCTTCTTTCTCCAATTTCATTCCCTCGATATTGATGTATTCCTTTAGTTTTTCTTTGTGGAAATTTTTTTTCTGACCACAATGTCTAACAGATTCAGGAGTAACTTCTTTAGTGGTTCGATAATCCATGTGTAAGAATAAATGCTTAAAAAATTCAACATGTTCTTCGTCCATGATCAAAGCGAGTGTTTTTGGGAAAAAGATGCGATAACCGTCAAACAGATTGCCTTCCGCTTCCTTGAAGCTGTCGAACAACATCTCTTGCGTATCTTGTTTCAATAAACTCAGATAATAATAGTACAGATCTTCTTTATCTTCAAAGTACTGATAAAAACTGCCCCGTGAAATATCTGCTTTTTTGATAATGTTATTGATGGATGCTTCGTTTAAAGGAACTCGAGAAAACTCTGCTGCTGCTGCTGCTAATAAGCGGCTTTTCTTGCCTTCCGATAGATTAAAATAAGTTTTTGTTGGCACGTTTTTCCTTCCTTTCAACGTACAAAAAATGACACCTCGTCATATGACACTTTGTCATTATAGGAGACTATGAAAAAAAAATCAAGTATTTTTCTCTTGTTTTTTCATGAATCCGTTTTATACCGTCATTTTTTTATTGCAACCGCTACTTATCTTTAGTAAGATAATAAAGAATAAAGTTCGTTATCCTTTTCATCACAAAGACAAAAGAAAGAAGGATGTTCAAAATGACTAAATTACTAATTGTTAGGGCCCATCCATTAACCGGTGAGGTTTCACGTTCAATGAAAGTAACGGATGCTTTTGTTGAATCTTATAAAAAGAAAAATCCTGATCATGTTATAGAGGATACTAATTTATACGATATGGCTGTACCGGAAATTGACCGCAACTTGCTTGACGCTTGGGCTGCTCTTGGTTCTGGCACTCCATTTGATAAATTATCAGAAGTTCAACAGGAAAAAGTTACTTTATTCGGCAATTATACAGATAATTTTTTAACTGCCGATAAAGTCGTCGTAGCTAATCCTTTATGGAACTTAAATGTGCCAGCCCGGTTAAAAGCCTGGGTAGATACAATCAACGTTTCTGGGAAAACCTTTAAATACAATGAGTTGGGCCAACCAATCGGTCTGGCTGCAGATAAAAAAGTTTTGCACATTCAAGCCAGCGGCGGTACTTATGCCGGTCAAGATCCTGCCAGTATCTACATCAAAACTATTTTTAATTTTATTGGCGTTTCCGATTTTCATGAACTATTCGTAGAAGGAATGGATTTTGCTCCAGAAGACGCTCCAAAAATCGTTGCTGACGCAGTAGCAGAAGCAACAGCTTTAGGCCAAACCTTTTAACCAAATAATTCAAAAAAAAAAAACACCGAAAAATATTCCGGTGTTCTTTTTTTTAGATTATTTTTTCTTTTTTTTCCGTTTAAAGTGCTTCCTTTTTTCAATCGGAAGACTTGGCTCATAGGCCGGATTATAATCGTGTTCATATAAGCCGGAATGTTGTTGGTACCATTGGAAGAAATGCTCAAAAATAACTTTTAAGACTGCATATCCAGGAATCCCTAGAATCACTCCGGGAATACCGAACAATTTTCCTGAAGTTAACAACACCACAATAATGGTTACTGGGTGAATGTCTAAGTTGCTGCCTAAAATTTGAGGTTGAATAACTCGTCCTTCAATCATCTGTTCAATAGCAAAAACGATCAAAACTTTTGCTAACATCACAGGTGAGGCGACAAATGCGATGATCACGACGGGCACCATCGCCAGAAATGAACCTAAATAAGGAATCAAATTCAAAAAACCTGCCATAACAGCCAATGTTACCGCATATTCAAGACCCACAATAGCGAATCCAATCCAAAACATAAGAGCCACAAAAAATGCGACTAGCAGTTGTCCCCGAATGTATTGACTGATTTGTGTATTGATTTGGCTTAATAAATTATAGGTGTTTAACCGCATTTTTGTTGGGATAAACTTCATCATATGATACGGCAAATCGCGGCCGTCCTTTAATAAGTAGAATAAGATGAACGGCATAGTGATCAACGCTATAAAAACGTTCGTTACAGCTCCTACCACGCTTCCTATACCAGAAACAGTAGAATTCACTACATTTGTTGCTTGTTTAGAAATAGACGACATAATGTTTTGATTGATATCTGTCAGTTGTTCTTGGAACTGAGAAAAAACATCGCTTCTTACTAACGCATCGGCTTGGATGACAACACTTTCCCAGTACTGCGGCCAGTTTTTGATGATACTCAAGGTTTGTTCTTGAATAATCGGGATCAAGGTAGTCACGCCCCAAACAACCAAAGCAATAATCACTACAAAAATAATCAGAATACCGCCAACCCGTGGAACTTTTTTCATTTCTATCCAATCAACCAATGGATTTACTAAATAATACAAAATACCAGCCATTAGAAGAGGCAATCCGATCACCTCAATAAAACCTTTAAGGGGATCAAAGACATAAGTGATCTTTGAAAAAACCAATATATTCAGCAATATCAACAATGAGACCAATAAAATAGTCACCACTTTGTTATTTAAAAACCATCTCCAAAACCAAGTAGCAACAGTTTTGACTTTGACTTTTTCTTGTTCTTGTTCCATCCGGTTCTCCCCCCTCGGTTCCAGCGTTTATTTATTATTTTGCGTAATGAATAGTAGTACCAACCGCTACTTTTGGCAAAGTAAACGGTTCTAAGTAGATCCCGCTTGCTAATTTATCTTCCTCAGGAACTTCAGAGAAGTTTAAAGTTACGTGACCGATCGTATTTAGATTTTCATTGGCTAAAGCGCCTACTTCTAAAATAGTATAAACTTGTTCATCAAATGTAATGGTTTGACCTGGTTTTAAGTCCACTCTCTCTTTATCTTTTTCAAAAGACTGAATAATAGAAACCGTTCGAAGATCCTCCGTTGCTTGTTCTCCAAATAAAATAATAATAGGGTCTTTCTGAGTGATTGCGTGTTCGCCAATGGCGGTGATTTTTCCAACTAACATCCTATCCATTCCCTTCTTAAACTATACTTAACTTGTTACTCTATATTTTAACATAATTCAGGGTTTTAATGGTAAAGAAAGACACATTTTGTCTCGGGAGGTTTGAAGTTTGGCCCTTTTTTTAGTTTTTCAATCAATTTTTCCATACATTTGACCGAAACCGTTTGCCACCTGTTGAATGGACTGGTATGATAAATTTAGTGAATCATCGCTAACTATGCGATATTGGGGGTACTATTTTATGTCATCCAGCAAAGACATCCAATCTGAAGAAATCATTGAGCAACAACTTAAAACGATTAAACACCCTTCTTTTTCAATACGCAAAGAAGGCGATACAATTATGACCACTCTTTCCCTTTCGAAAGAGCAAACGCCCAGCTTAAAGGAATTCTATATCCTGCATAGAGAAACAGGGACTCGTTACCCTTTTTTAGCTGAGAAAACAGGCGAATCGACCTACCGTTTTACAGTTTCTATCCGCGAATTTATTCGCCAAAACACTTCAAAAAATCCAAAAGAACATTTTGAGTTTTATTTCGTTATCCAATATTTGGTGAATGACGAGTGGATTCAAAAAGAAGAACCGCTTTCGCTTGATTTATTTGATCATTTTGATTCGTTTGGTTTATCGCAATTTAAGGATGAAGACAATAATATTTATCCTTATTTCAGCCGCAAGACCCATGGCTTTTGTTTTACAGTAAATGTCCCTGTGCGCAGCATTCGTTATATCCATGCTAGTCAAATCAATAAAGTTGAAATCCAAAAAGGCCACTTACACGTTGCTGGCGAACTTATCACGACAGCGATAGCCATTAACCGCGTTGATACGATTATGGTGGGCCGCAAATCAGGTACTCAACGCACCATCCATTCCAATCATCAATTGAATCGCTTGGAAAACGGAACTCATCATTACTTTTACGACTATGAGATCGACGTTGCGTTAGATGACTTTGCCAAGGAATTATTTATTGACAACATTGGCGATGAAGATTTCGACTTTTACTTTGAAGTTTACTTAAATGGTCTGTTTGATCCAACTGTGGTACGCATAGCACACCCACAAGATTTAAAGTCTCGTAAGATTTATAAAGACTACGCTGTTGCATATGGCAAATGGGTTTATCTCTTTGCGCCTAACTTTACTGAACAGTATAACGGGTTAACCTTAGCTGCAACAAAGTACGCTAAAGAGGTTTATGAATATTATCGAGAGATCCAACCGTTTGCTCGTTTAATAAAACCTTTCTATACCGACCGAAAGATTTGGATCATCGGCGAAAAACCAATGGAAGCCCGCAATAACGGCTGGTACTACTTCCGTTACTTACGCGAAACCTATCCTGAACTAGACGTTTATTACGTTCTTGATCCAGATTCGCCTGATTATGAAAAAGTATGCGCTCTAGGGGAAGATCATGTCTTGCCCTTTAAATCGAAGAAATACATCCGAACATTATTGATGGCTCAAATCATTTTGACCTCTGAAGCGCCTTACCACATTTATCCAACGCGCAACCCGCTATGGATAGATACCATCGGTGCTAAACGCGTTCTTTTACAAAATAATGTTTTAGGACTGCAGCCAGTTAAAGCCTCTCTTGGTTTTGACACAAAGCAATTCGAGACAGACCTAGTACTTGTTAGTTCCAAAAACGAAAAGCGTTATGCTATTGAAACGCTGGATTATCCTGAACAGCAAGTAGCCATCACTGGTTTAGCTCGCTTTGATACTCTTTTAGAAGAAAAAGAAGGTGCTTTAAACACTCATCAACTTTTGATTTTCCCGACGGAACAAGAAACTGGACTGCATTATCAAACGGAAGCAATCGACCGAACGGCCAAGCGTTTTCTTAGTCTGTTAGACAACCCTGACTTTAAACGATTTAGTGCAGAACGCGATTTACAAGTGGTGGTCGCTTTGCCGCATGCCATGTTGCGTTACTTGAGCGACTTCTCTGCCTTAAATTGTCAGGTTCTGCTGCAAGAATATGTTGATGTTTTGCAGTTAGTCAAAGAAAGCAGCATTTTTATAACCGATTCTGATCCGCTTGCTTTTGATTTCAGTTTTTTAACGAAACCTGTTTATTTTTATCAGCCAGAGGTGGCTTTATCAGACACGACCAGCCCTATCGCTCCTCGTGAAATTTACTTAAATGAACTGCCGGGTGAGATCACTTCAAATGAAGAAAATCTTATTTATCTTCTAGAACAACTCGGTAAACCTCCTTTCAAACTGAATCGGAAAAATCGGAAAAAAGCCGATGCTTTGATCGAATACCGCGATACTCAATCGAACGAACGGATCTATGCAGCGGTTATGAAGCTGCTAAACCCGCGAAATGCAACGACCTAAACTTTTTCTGTGTTTCTCTTCTAGTTTTTGTTACTAGAAGGGGAACCTTTTTTTGAATTTGCAGGTTTTATTATCATTGTTTTTTCGTTCTATGCTATACTTAATTTATTACTGAATACGAAATCATTAGGAGGAAGTTCATATGAAAGAAACTATCTTTTTAGGAACCTATACTAAACGCGAAAGCAAAGGAATTTATCAAATCCAATTGGATACTGAAAAAAAAGAACTGACAAACTTACATTTTATTGCTAGAGCTGACAGCCCTACTTACCTCGCTTTATCAGGAAATAAAGAAATTTTATATGCCATTTCAAAAGAAAACGGCGAAGGCGGACTGGTCTCTTTTAAAAAGAATGAACGAGACGAATTTGTTCCTGTAGACGCTGTAACGGCTGAAGGAGCTCCTCCTTGCTATGTCAGTGTTGACGATGACCGTTCTTTTGTATATACCGCTAATTACCACAAAGGCGAGATCGCTGTTCTAAAAACTGATGCAGCAGGTCATTTAACGTTATTAGATACGGTTAAACATACCGGTTCTAGTATTCACGAAAACCAACAAAGCCCTCATGCTCACTATAGTGATTTAACACCTGACGGTACTTATTTGGTTGCTTGCGATTTAGGAACAGATGCCGTATACACGTATGCCATCAGTGAAAAAGGCAAATTAACTGAAGTGAGCCGCTTTGACACTGCGCCTGGGGCTGGCCCACGGCACTTAGTTTTTCATCCCAATGGAAAATTTGCCTATATCTTTGCTGAATTAAGCAGCGAGATCATTACCGTGAGTTATGAACCAGAAACAGGTGCTTTCTCGCATATCCAAACGCTCTCTACTATTCCAGTTGAATACACTGGTTTTAATGGCGGAGCAGCTATTCGCATTTCTAATGACGGCCGTTTTGTCTATGCTTCTAACCGTGGCCACGATTCAATCGCTGTCTTCGCTGTTTCAACTGAAGACGGGTCATTGAAACTGATCGAACGGGTTCCTTCTGAAGGACAAATTCCGCGTGACTTTGATTTAGACCCTTCTGGAAAATTCGCAGTGGTCGCACATCAAGATTCAGATAATTTAACGTTGTTTGAACGTAACGAAGAATCTGGAAAATTAACGTTGATTCAAAAAGACGTTTATGCACCTGAATGTGTTTGTGTATTTTTTGAATAAGCAGGACATAAAAAACAATAATAGAAACTCTTAGTGAGTTTTTATTATTGTTTTTTATTACTTCGACTTAATTTATCTCTAATTAAACTTATTTATTGTAAGTGCGTTTTTTCTATGTTACACTAAGATTAACGCAGATCAAAACGATGAACCAACAATTGACCTATTTTGAAATAAAGGAGACTTGACAATGATTAAAGGAATTCATCATATTTCAGCTTTTACAAAATCAGCAACTGCGAACCATCATTTTTATACAGAAATTTTGGGATTACGATTTGTAAAAAATACTGTTAATCAGCAAGACACAAAAATCCGGCATCTTTTCTATGGAGATCATCAAGGCAATCCCGGTACACTTTTAACGTTTTTTGAATACAAGAATATTGGGCATGCCTATAATGAAAATAATTATTTTTCTACTGTTTTTTTAAACGTTCCAAAGGGAAGTTTAGCGTATTGGGAATCACGGTTAAATGACTATTCAATTGTAACAGAATACAATAGTTGCAAGCAGACTTTAGCTTTTGAAGACGATGATTCATTGCCTCTTGCATTCATTGAAACAGATGAAACTATTTTACCTGAAAATGCTACCCGACATTCTGATATACCTGTTGCCTATCAAATCATCGGTTTAGCTGAAGCTTCATTACGAGTTGAAGAACCGGAAAAAACATTAAATTTTTTAACGAATTTTTTAGGTTTAACAAGAACTAAAGCTATTGGACAAGTAGCCGATCCTGCTACTCATTTCCTGACTACAGTCAAACCTAGCTGCAGCAGAGCGGTTACTAGAATGGGACGCGGAACGATTGACCACATTGCGTATTCCGTTGATTCTTCAGAAGCACTTGAAACGCTGCACCAAAAAGCTGAAGAATCTCAGTTAGATATTGAATTGTATGTTGAACGGGGTTATTTCAAGAGTCTTTACATTAAGGAACCCAATCACTTGCGAATAGAGATTGCGACCGAAGGACCTGGCTTTACATTAGATGAGCCAGTGGAAGAATTGGGAAAAAGCTTTTCTTTACCCCCTTTTTTAGAAAATAAACGAGCAGAAATCGAAGCTCAATTGGAGGAATTTTAATATGAACGAATTAAAAGGGATTCACCACGTCACCGCTATTACAAGCAGTGCAGAAAAAATTTATGATTTCTTTACCTCTGTCTTAAGTTTGCGACTAGTCAAAAAAACCGTCAATCAAGACGATATCCAAACCTATCATCTCTTTTTTGCAGATGATCAAGGCAGTGCCGGAACCGATATGACCTTTTTTGATTTTCCGGGTACCCCTAAAGGGATCAAAGGGACGAATGATATCTCTAAGACTTCTTTTCGTGTCCCAAGCGATGCTGCACTGGATTATTGGATCAAGCGTTTTGCTAAATATGATGTAAAGCATACCGGTATCAAGGAACAATTTGGTGTTAAAACAATATCTTTTGAAGACTTTGATGAACAACTCTATCAATTGATTTCCGATGAAAACAATACCGGTATCGGTTCTGGAGCGCCTTGGCATAAAGGTCCCGTTCCTGATGAATTTGCTATTACTGGCTTAGGGCCCGTTTTTGTACGTATCGCTAACTTCGACTTTTTAAAAGAAGTTCTCGAAAAAGTTCTCCTTTTCAAAGAAATTGCCCAAGAAGGCGACTTTCATTTATTTGAAGTTGGAAAAGGCGGTAACGGAGCGCAAATGATCGTTGAACACAACCAAGTTTTGCCGCAAGCTCAACAAGGTTATGGCAGTGTGCATCACTTAGCTTTCCGTGTGGAAAATCGGGCTGCTCTAGATGAATGGGTCGAACGAATGGCGCAATTCCGATTCCCAACTTCTGGCTATGTCGACCGCTTCTATTTTGAATCGCTCTACGCCCGTATTGCACAAGGCATCTTGTTTGAATTTGCAACCGACGGTCCTGGCTTTATTGATGATGAAGAAAGTTATGAAACCCTTGGCGAAAAATTGGCTTTGCCGCCAGCTTTCCGTAATAAGCGTGCTGAAATCGAAAAACTTGTGCGTCCGATCGACACGGTTCGCAGCAACAAAGTCTTTGAAAAAGAATACCTGTAAGACAAAAAAGGTGTAACTTGGATTAGTTTACAGAAATACAACTATTAACTGAATTCCGCAGTCACGAATGCTTTTGATTTTTCAAGAAGCAGACTGCGGATTTTGTTTTAACAGGAAAAAAGGATGGGATTTATGTGCTTCATTTTACATCAGCTCAATTAACTAAAAAACAACAATACAAGTTTATCAGCGGCAGTGTGATTCCTCGCCCAATTGCTTGGGTTACGACTTTATCAAAAAACGGCGAGGTCGTTAATGCTGCTCCTTTCAGTTTTTTCAGTGCTGCCTCTAATGAACTGCCATTACTAACTGTAGCTATTTTACGAAAATCAGGCGAAATCAAAGATACGGCGCGCAACATTTTAGACCGTGGAGAAGCTGTCGTTCATATCGTAGATTATGATTTGGTTGAAGAAATGAATCGGACCTCTGCTCCTTTAGCCCCTGATGAAAGCGAGCTTGAACGGACAAATTTAACCTTGATAGACAGCCACACGGTCAGCGTTCCAACGATCAAAGAAGCTAAAATCCATTTTGAAGGAACAGTGCATCAATATGTTCCAATCGAAGATGATCATGGAACTGTGGTCACTGACCTCTTCATCATTCGTGTAACAGATTTCTTCTTTGATGAAACTGTGTTTGATTTAGCTAAAGAGTATATTCTCACAGGAAATTTAAATCCTGTTGCTCGTTTAGCTGGTGATCAGTATGCAACATTGAATGAAGAGTATACACTTGTTAGACCAGCTAAATAAAAAGGCTCTTTATCAAATCGTGTTGGTGTCTCTTAGATTGAAATTTCCTTCGGAACTTACGTGTTTGCTTGTAGAAAGCCATTGGACCGCCTGGAGCCCCTTTGGGTCTCCAGGTTTTCAAGGCTACAAGCAGCCACTATTCCTCCAAAAATTTCAAGATTGCAGCATATAGTCATTTCACTTACCAACACCCAAAATGATAGAACCAATAAAAAAAAAGGCCAGAGAAAAGAGTTGCTTTTTCTCTGGCCTTTTTATTTTTTCTATTTTTATGCGTTAGCTGTAACCGATCCTATTTCTGCAGCAGTTGAAACATCGCCTGAAGCAGACAAGTTGAAATCAGATACTTTGTCCATATTTGTAAAGACAACGACCATTGCATTGTCTTTTCCAGCTGCTTCTAATGCAGCTAAGTCAACGGTAGATATAACGGTTTCCGGTGTCACTTGGTCGCCTTCTTTAACGACTGTTTCAAAAGGTCCGCCGCTTAATTCTACTGTGTCTAGCCCCATGTGGAGTAAAATTTCTACGCCGTTTTCAAGTAAAAGGCCTACTGCGTGTTGTGTTGGAAACACACTTAGTACTTTACCTGCTGCTGGTGAAGTGATTTTTCCATCTGTTGGAATAACCGCAAAACCATCGCCCATCATTTTTTGTGAAAAGACAGGGTCAGCAACTTCCTCAATTGGGATCAATTTCCCATTTGCTGGTGCGTATAATTTTACTGGACTATTTTCAGGTGTTGTATCTTTTTTCTTTAAAAAATCAAACATTCCCATGTATATCCATCTCCTTAGAAATTCTATAATTCTTCCCATTAATTTATCCCAATGAAAAGGCTCACTTTATGATACCATAAAGCTCTTTGTTTTTGAAGATAAACGGCACCCTTTCCATTTTTTGTTTATTGGAACCCGGAGCCATCTTTCTTTTTCTATTAGCAGTTATTATCGAACGGCTGAGCTTATAGATACTTCTTAAATCAAGTCTTCTTTTTATCCCCTTTTCGGCTGCTCTTTATTAAAATTGTGCTATAGTTAGATAAGGAAAATTTTGAAAGGAGTTCTTATCTATGAAAAAAGCAAAAGGCCTTATCTTAGCTGGCTTGATTGCCGCTGTTTCTACAGTATTGGGAAACTTTTTCCCCATTATCGGCAGTGCTGTTTTCGCTATCATTATTGGGCTAGTGCTCAAAAACACGGTTGGAGTCGGAGAGGATTTTCAACCCGGAATCAAATTTTCAGCAAAAAAAGTTTTGCAGTGGTCCATTATTTTACTAGGTTTTAGTTTGAATATCCAAGATATCGGCAAAACAGGCGCAACTTCTATCAGTGTCACGTTAGTTACCATTGCTGTTGCTTTCATTGTCGCTTTTTTAGTTGGTAAATGGTTGAAAATTCCAACGAATCTAAAAATCTTAGTCGGCGTAGGCACAGCTATCTGCGGGGGTTCTGCGATTGCTGCCGTTGCTCCGATTATTGAGGCGGATGATGATGAAGTTGCCCTTTCCGTTTCCACTATTTTTCTATTTAACATTCTGGCCGTTTTTCTGTTTCCGTTTTTCGGGCATTTAATGCAGTTGTCTGATGCTGGTTTTGGTTTATGGGCTGGAACAGCAATCAATGATACTTCTTCCGTTGTTGCTGCTGGGTATAGTTTTAGTGAAACAGCGGGTGATTATGCCACTATTGTTAAACTGACACGTGCTACACTGATCATTCCCGTTTCTTTAGTGATTGCGGGTATTCAAATTTTCAAGAAAAAGAAAACCAGTGATACCGTTTCGATCAAACAAATCTTCCCTTGGTTTATTCTATGGTTTTTAGTTGCTTCCATTATCAGCAGTACTGGAATATTACCGGCTGGGTTTATTGCTGCAGCAAAATGGGCTTCTCGCTTTATGATCGCCATGGCTTTAGGATCAATTGGTTTAACAGCTAATGTAAAAGATATGCTAAAAACAGGTACTAAGCCCGTTTTATTAGGTTTGATCACCTGGTTCTTTGTGGCTGTCAGCAGTTTATTGGTTCAAATGATTTACGGACAGCTCTAACCTTTTTTCACTGACTAAAAGAAAATGAGCTCTCTAGAGAATAAGATTCTAATAAAAAGGAGATATTTTACTTAATTCATTTGGAAGTTTAATAAAATTTCGGTATACTTATTTTTGTGTCTTGATAGAATGAAAGAGTCGAAAGGAGTACAACATGGTTTTCATTGAATTATTAAAAGCGATTTTCTTAGGAATCGTTGAGGGAATTACTGAATGGCTGCCAATCAGCAGTACCGGCCATATGATTTTAGTGGAGGAATTCATTCAGTTGGATGCTTCTCCAGCATTTAAAGAAATGTTTTTTGTTGTGATTCAGTTAGGAGCTATTTTAGCAGTTGTTTTGCTTTTCTTCCATAAACTAAATCCATTTTCACCAAAAAAAACAACACAAGAAAAAAAAGATACGATGTCTATTTGGTATAAAGTTATCGTTGGAGTATTGCCTGCAGCTGTTTTAGGCTTATTGTTTGATGATTGGTTGAACGAACACTTATACAATTATTTAACAGTTGCCATCATGCTGATCGTTTATGGAGTACTCTTTATTGTGATTGAAAACCGGAATGCTGGACGTGAAGGTTCTATTA
Source organism: Carnobacterium sp. CS13 (assembly GCF_016653495.1). Classification (NCBI taxonomy): domain Bacteria; kingdom Bacillati; phylum Bacillota; class Bacilli; order Lactobacillales; family Carnobacteriaceae; genus Carnobacterium; species Carnobacterium sp. CS13. The sequence continues at coordinate 1,890,412 of NZ_CP067364.1, forward strand.
AAACCTTCAAAGATTTAACATATAAAACGGCTTTCTTGATCGGGATGTTCCAAGTCCTATCGTTGATCCCAGGAACGTCACGTTCAGGAGCAACGATTTTAGGTGCTATCTTATTAGGCTCTTCTCGTTACATTGCTGCAGAATATTCTTTCTTCTTATCTATTCCAGTTATGTTCGGTGCCAGTGCATTAAAACTTGTTAAATTTGGCTTTAACTTTACGGGCATGGAGATCGGTATCTTAGTGACCGGGATGGTCGTAGCCTTCCTTGTTTCAGTTTTGGCTATCAAATTCTTGTTGGGGTACATTAAAAATAATGACTTCAAAGCATTTGGTTGGTATCGAATTGTCTTAGGGATATTAGTTATTGGTTACTTTGCTTTATTTGGTTAATAAAAAAGAGGTTCCTCATTTGCTTTTTCAGCAAATGGAGAACCTCTTTTTTTATGCTTCTAAATCATGAGACAAACTCCGAATAGCTTCTTTTGATTTTTCTAAGTTCTCAATCGTTGTATCATAATACTTGGTGGCAAAATCGTAGAACAATAAATCAACAGCATACATTTGTGCTAATAATGAAACAGTGGCGCCGCTTCGCAAAGGCGCTTCATGACTGTTAGCTGTCTTTAACGAAATGTCTGCTAATTGACTTAATGTATTCGTCGTTTCTTTCGTTAATGAAATGGTTTTTATTCCGAGTTTCTTAGCCGTTTTCATCAAAGCGATAACCTCTTGTTTCTCGCCGCTATTAGAAACGCCTAAAAATACTGCATTTTCTTCCGTCACCGACATAGATGTCACAAGCAGATGCTGATCTTGCGAGCAGATGATCGATTTGCCGATCCGGCTGAATTTTTGCTGCAAGTCCAAAGCCACTAAATGAGAAGCCCCGATTCCATAAGTATAGATTACTTTGCTCTCATTAAACCATTGGGTGACTTGCGCTACGCAATCGGCCTTTAGAGTCTGGTTGGTTTCTTTAAAAACATGATGAGTCTGCATTAAAAACTTCTTTTTGATTTGACCCAACTCTTCATTCGGTTGAATTTCACTGTACAATTTTTCTTGGATCCCTTGAGTATCCGCTGATAAATTTAACTTTAACTGAGTAAACCCTTTTAACCCGATCGAATGACAAAAGCGGATAACCGCTGCAGAGCTGGAACCGGCTTGCAAGGCTAAACTCGTGGCATTCATTTGAATCACAGCTGCTGGATCAGCTAAGATCGTAGCCGCAATTTTTTTTTCTGATTGAGGCAGATCAGCCATTTTTTCTTTGATCCTAAATAAAAGATTGCTCTGCATAAGACCTCTCCTTTCATTTCAGTAAAAAGAAGGACCTCTAAATCAACAGACTTAGAGGCCTTTTATCGATTCTTTTAACTGTCTTATCTTACAACACTTGTTTCTTCCAGGTCAACCATCTCAGGGTTTGCTGTTTCAGTTGAAGGCAATTCTGACGGTTCCATTGCTTCTTTAGGAACTCCGAATAAATAGGTCGCCACAAATCCTCCAGCATAAGCCGCTGCTAATCCTAGTGCATAACCCCACCATAAGTTATTAGCAATCAACGGCAATAAAGCCACACCTGATGGTCCAATCGCTGTTGCTCCAATTCCGCCAATTGCGCCAATCACAGCTCCACCGATACCTCCACCAATACAAGCAGTGATGAACGGACGACCTAATGGCAATGTTACTGCATAAATCAGCGGTTCTCCAATCCCTAAAATCCCAACAGGCAAAGATCCTTTGATCATATTCGTCAACTGTTTATTTTTACGGCATTTTACCCAAAGAGCTACTGCTGCTCCAACTTGTCCGCCGCCTGCCATTGCCAGAATCGGCAAAAGCAATGTCATGCCTTGTGTCGAAATCATTTCGATATGAATCGGTGTCAATATCTGATGAAGTCCGAACATAACCATCGGTAAGAACGTTGCACCTAAAACAAATCCGGCAAATGCGCCGCCAACATTCAAGACCCAAGTGATCGCTCCAACTAAGCTAGATGAGATAACACCCGCAATCGGCATGATCAAGAAAATCGTTACAAGTCCAATAACTAATAAAGCAATCGTTGGTGTCACAATAACATCAATTGAATCAGGAATGAATTTACGCAACCATTTTTCAACAATCGCTAAAAGAAAGACTGCAAAGATAACGCCAATGATTCCACCTTGACCTGCAGCTAAATCGCCGCCTGTAAAAATATTTGGCAAAGGCAGTTCTGGGTCCATCCCGGTTAGATAGATGATTCCAGCCACGACTCCTCCGAGTCCTTCGGTTGCTCCAAATACTTTTGCAGCATTGATCCCGACATAGATATTTAAATAAGCAAACAGCCCATTTTTAATAATGTTTAATACAACAACCATGGTTACCCATGTTTCTCCGCTCAACGTCTCCGCTGTCAGCATGTTTTGCATGACAGAGGCGATTCCGCCGATGATCCCCGCACCAACAAATGCTGGAATTAACGGAACAAAGATGTTAGCGATCGACTTTAGTGCTCGTTTAAAAGGGGTATTGTTCTTTTTCTTCTGATCGGCTTTCGTGATTGCGGCTTTTCTTTCTGCTTCTTCGCGGCCAGACAAAGGACCGCTGGATGCTGCTTGAGTCGGAATCGTTTCGCCTAAACGTACACCGGCCATACTGACCATTTCATTGGCAACTTTATTAACAATGCCTGGGCCTAATACAACTTGCAATGTATCATCTTCAACAACTCCCATGACGCCGTCTATTTTTTTTAATCCGTCTAGATCAACGCTTTCATTGTCTTTGATGTCCATTCGTACTCGTGTCATACAGTGAATCACTTTATTAACATTTCCCATACCGCCAACTTGCGCATAGATTTCTCTAGCTAAACGCTGTACTTTTGTTTCAGCCATTTTTATATCCTCCTAGGTTAGCATTCTTATGCAATTGTTTTACGGATAAATCCTTTGGCAGTCGTTAACTTTTCACTGGCTTCTTCCTTGGATGAGTCAGTCAAAATCATAACGATTGCTAATTTTACTTGATGATTTGCTGCTTCAAACATTTCGCTTGCGACGTCATAAGAACACTCCGTCGCTTCCATAATTATACGCTTGGCACGTTCTTCTAATTTTTTATTAGACGGCTTTACATCTACCATTAAGTTCTGGTAAACTTTTCCGATTCCCACCATAGCACCTGTCGATAGCATATTTAATACTAATTTTTGGGCTGTTCCTGATTTCAAGCGTGTGGACCCTGTCAGAATTTCTGGTCCAACTTCAACCTCAATAGGCAGCTTAGCAAATGCACTGATTTCAGCATCTTTATTACATGAAATCGTAGCCGTCATTGCTCCAATTTGATCCGCATACTCCAATCCGCCGATCACATAAGGCGTTCGACCGCTAGCTGCGATCCCGACAACAACATCTCTCTCAGTTAAATCAATCGCTTTCAAATCTTGTGCTCCTAATTCTTTTGAATCTTCAGCACCTTCCACAGCTACTGTCATCGCTTTCATTCCACCGGCAATCAATCCTTGCACCATGCTCGGGTCCACACTGAACGTCGGTACGCATTCAGCTGCATCCAGTACCCCTAAACGGCCGCTCGTTCCGGCTCCCATATAAATTAAACGTCCTTCTTGATTAAATGATTGTATAATAGCATCTACTACTTTAGTGATTTGCGGAATTTCAAGCGAGACTGCCTTGGCAACCGTTTGGTCTTCTCGGTTCATGACCTGCAAAAATTCTGCTGTGGATAATTTATCTAACTCCATCGTTTGCTCATTTCTTGTTTCTGTTGCTAATTTACCTAAATCCATTCTCATAAACTCCTCTTTTTAATTCTCACTCAATTGAATCTCGAACTGTTGGCCAGCAGTACACCAATCCAATAATGATGTATCCTCTGGAATAATCTGAGCCACAACATTTACTTTCTCATCGGCCGATAACTGACGAACCACTACTTGAATTTCACCCATGTAGCGGCCGTAAAGCTGGTTATCCAAGGTAATACTGCCTTTGGGCCGAGGCTTCGGATCTTCAGGTAGAACCGTGCTTATTTTCTTGAATCGAGCATCCGCACTACGCAATACATCTCGTGCTGGATCCCAACGATTCTGATGGTGGCCTAAAACAGCCTGTGTGTAAGCAGAGTCTTTTTCAGGTGCGGCAAACAGCAGCAAATGATCCTTATTAAAATAAGCCTCAAATTGCCGTTGTGTTTTATCGTCTATTTTTGGATCGCCGATATAGACATCCTCTACTAAACAGTCCCTAAGCAATTCAAGTGTTGCTGCCAACGGGTGCATATGACGTTGTTTCTCGAGCGTCGGCAAACTCTCAAACAAAGGCCCTCTTAATTCTGCATTTCCAGGAACAAAAGCCATTACACGAAATCCTAATTGTTTCAGCCAACTGTTTTTAGCAATAAAATCAACTTTAGCCAATCCTGTTTCCGGCCTTGGATAATAATTATGCCATGCTTCCAATTGTTGAAAATCAGCTTCAGCGGCTCTTAGCTCTGCCACATCTTTATCGGTGATCGTACTAGCGTTCAGCGAGATCTTCATGACTTTTGATAAATCAGCAATAACTCGATTCGAAATGCCATAATCTATTCGTAAACCTGTGATACCTGTCGCGGTTATTTCTGCCGGATCATCAAAAGACAAACCAATTTTGGTTAAAGCAGATCCTGAAATATCCACCATCAATTCCATACCTAATTTTTTAGACCACTCTCCTAATGTGATCAATCGTTTTAGGTACTGTGTGCTGTCGTCTTCTGGAATATGCAGCGAAGAAAAAATACCTTTAAATCCAATATTTTTCATTGTGACGAGATAGTCTTTTGTCTCCTCGCTTAAATCTTCTCCAAGGAAGACTGAAACACCTAGCATAGAACCCCTCCTTTGAAAACGTTTTATTTGATAAATTCATCATACCATGTTGAAATAATATTTCAAGTTTTTTCTATCAAAAAATAAATTTTGGACCAATCGTCTATTGAAGCCTATAAATTCCTTTTGGGTAAAGCAATTAACAACCTATACCACATAATTAAAGTTCAACACTCACTTTTTTATCAGTGTCATTTCTTACTGTCTATTTTTCATAAAGCACTACTCGCCATTTATTTTATGTGTTAAAATGAAATAAAATTTCAAATTGATAAGGAGCTTTTTACTATGCAACGACTATTTTTTGTCCGGCACGGAAAAACAGAGTATAATTTAGCGGATCGAGTACAAGGTGGAGATATTGATTCTCCTTTATTAGAACAAAGTAAAAAAGATGCTGTCAAAACGGGGATAGTTTTAAACCCGTATGCCATTAAACAAATTATTGCCAGTCCGCAAAAACGTGTCGTCGATACAGCTCAGTTGATTGCCTCTCAATTTCAGCATTCTTATGATATACACTACAATGAAGATTTCAAAGAATTCGGATACGGTGAATGGGAAGGTGCTTATATTCCCCATTTTGAAAAAGAGAAACCAGAAACTTTTTATCATTTGCGCAATCGACCAGACTTATACGATCCAACTGATTTCAATGGAGAAACATACAGTCAATTGATTGTGAGAGGCACCAAAACCGTCCACCAAGCTATTGAACAATTTCCTAATCAAGATTTATTGTTTGTTGGCCACAGCATTACCACGACTGCCACCTTGTTGTCTTTGCTAGGAAAAGACCTTAAACAAATTCGTTCCCAAATTCCTTTGGAAAATACGAGTATTTCAATTTTACTGCATCAAGATGATCAGTTTTCATTAGAAGGCTGGAATCAAATCAGCCATCTACGTTAAAAAAGGATCAAACAACATTCCCCTAGTTGTTTGATCCTTTTTTCTATCTATTCCTATTTAAACAAATTAATGAACGTTGAGAACAATTATCATTCTCACTTCATTAGAATCATTATCATTTGATAACTATTTGTGATATATTTAACTTAACGAATGGTCAACGAACAAAAAAGGAGGAAAACTTATGAGAGGGTTAATTAAAGACAATAAGCCTATGGTCGCAACCATTTTAAGTGGTCTGCTCATTGCTTTAGGTCTATTTTTAAGCGTAAAGGCTAATTATGAAGCTGCGGCGTTAATTTACATTCTTTCTTTTATGATAGGCGGCTTCTATCAAGCTAAAGAAGGTCTAAAGAATACTGTTGAAAATAAGCAGCTGAATGTCGATATTTTAATGATTTTAGCTGCTATCGGTGCATCTATCATTGGATTTTGGATGGAAGGCGCCTTATTGATCTTTATTTTTTCACTTAGCGGTTCACTTGAAGTTTATGCAACGAATAAAAGTACTAAAGCCATTACAGACTTAATAAATTTGACTCCTGAAACAGCTCACTTGGTTCACAAGGATGGTTCGATCACAGAAGTGCCGACCGCTTCCTTGTCTATCGGTGATCAACTGATGATCCCAAAAGGCGCCAACATCCCGATTGACGGAGTACTGCTGACTAAAAACGGTTTGATCGATGAATCTGCGATTTCAGGAGAAGCTATTCCAATTGAAAAAACGGATGGCGATGAACTTATCGGAGGGACGATCAATTTAAGCGAAGCCATCATGATGCAAGTCACTAAAGACAGCTCTGATACGTTGTTTGCTAAGATTCTGCGAATGGTTGCTGAAGCACAAAGTACACCTTCTAAAACAGCAACCATGATTGAAGCGATTGAAAATAAATATGTACTGATCGTACTGATTTTTGTTCCAGTGATGATTGCTATTTTTTATTTTGTCTTACAATGGGATTGGAATGAATCGTTCTATCGCGGTATGGTTTTACTGACGGTTGCTTCTCCTTGTGCCTTAGTTGCTTCAGCTGCCCCTGCGACTCTCGCTGCTATTTCAAATGGAGCTCGTAAAGGCATTTTGTTCAAAGGCGGCTCTTATCTTGAAAACTTTGGTCAAATAAACGCTATCGCATTTGATAAAACCGGTACTTTAACTGAAGGAAAGCCTGTAGTTACCGATACCTGCTTCAAATCTGGTGAGAACGAACAGACAATTATGAGCATTTGTGCGGCTTTAGAAAAGACCTCCACACACCCTATCGCTAAAGCCATCGTTCAAGCTTTCAGTAAAAGCAGTCATACTTCGCTTTTGATAGAAAATATTAACGATCATACTGGATATGGTTTGACTGGAACTGCTTTGGGCAGTGAATGGAGGATCGGTAAAAAAGAATACATCGTCAATGAAGCTGACTCCCCTTTTATCCGCCATGCTGATAAAATCCAAAAAGAAGGAAAAACAGTGGTTTATGTCAGCCGCGATTGTCAAGTAGTCGCTTACTTCGGTTTGCTGGATATGCCTAAAAAAGACGCTCAATCTATGGTTGCTTACTTCAAAGCTCACGGCATCCATACTGTTATGATCACCGGTGATAATTCAGCAACAGGGGAAACGATTGGGCAGATGCTGGGGGTGGATGAAGTCAAAGCGAATTGTTTGCCTCATGAGAAAGCTGAGCTCATTATGCAGCTGAAAAAACAATACGGAACCATTGCAATGGTAGGAGATGGGATCAACGATGCCCCCGCTTTAGCGAATGCATCGATTGGTATTGCTATGGGAGCGGGCACAGATATTGCCATTGATGTGGCTGATGTGGTATTGATGAAAGACGACTTGAATCAATTGCCTGCTAGTTTCCGACTATCAAACCAGTTGAAAAAAATTACGCTGCAAAATATCATTTTTGCCATTACGGTCATCGTTCTTTTGATTCTAAGCAACTTATTTCAAGTGATTACATTGCCTTTAGGCGTCATTGGCCATGAAGGCAGTACTCTACTAGTCATTTTAAATGGGTTAAGATTGCTTCGCACAACTAGTAAGATTGATGATTGAGTTTTTCAAAACGAGGATTGATCAGAGATTAAAAAAGGATCCTGGAAAAGCGACAATATCGCTTTTCCAGGATCCTTATACGTTCTACCTAGTTTCTTATTCAAAAAATGCTTTGTACAACGCTTGGATCGCTTTATCTTCTTGATCAGCAGCAATACCGAACATAACGCTGACCTCTGATGCTCCCTGGTTGATCATATCGATATTAATATTGCTTTCTGCAAAAGCTGTAGCTGCTTTGGACATCGTCCCGATTTTGCGGCGCATACCTTCTCCAACGATCATGATCAACGCCAGATTCCGTTCTACGACAACACTGTCGGCTTCTAGTTCTACTCTTAACCGTTCTAAAAGGGCCGCTTCTCCTTCGTCAGACAGTTGGTGGTCTCTTAAGATGATCGTTAAATCATCGATTCCTGAAGGCATATGTTCGTAACTAAGTTTTTGGTCTTCTAGTATTTCTAATACACGCCGGCCAAATCCAATCTCACGGTTCATTAAATATTTTTCAATGTAAATACTGCAAAATCCATGTGAACTGGCAATCCCGACCACTCCTTGATCTGCAGAATGCCGTTCTTTGACAATGCTGGTTCCAGGAGCTTCAGGGTTGTTCGTATTTTTAATCTGTACTGGAATCCCTTGCTTAAAAGCTGGCTGCAAAGCTTCATCATGCAAAACAGAAAAACCAGCATACGATAGTTCACGCATTTCACGATACGTTAATGTTTTTATCCCCTTCGGATTTTCCACAACATTAGGATTAGCCACGTAAATCGCATCTACATCTGTAAAATTTTCATATAGATCCGCTTGGGTTCCATTTGCTAAAATGGCACCGGTAATGTCTGAGCCTCCCCGTGAAAAGGTACAAACTTTTCCGTCTTTAGTGTATCCAAAGAAACCAGGGAAAATAATTACTTCTTCAGATGCACGCAACTGCTGCAGCTTTTCATAAGCTTCCGGCAACACACGAGCATTTCCAGGTTCATTGGTTACGATCAACCCAGCTTCTTGGGGATTGACGTAACGAGCAGGAAGGCCTTCGTGATTGAAATAAGCGGCCACTAGCTTAGCATTGTTATCTTCTCCACTAGCCTTGAAAGCATCTAAATAATAATCTGGTTCTTGTTTATTTCCAGCTACTAAGGCTGCCAGATTTAGTTCAATCTCATCGATAATCTCGTTTCCTAAGTTTAATTCTTCTGCTATGCTCGAGTAGCGAGCAATAACACTGCTTAAAACAGCTTGATAATCTTGTTTCGCTAAAGCTTTCATTCCTAAGTCGATCAGCAGATCAGTCACTTTCTCGTCATCCGATGAACGCTTGCCCGGTGCTGAAACAACCACCACTTTACGTGCTTTATCTCCTTTGACAATTTGAAGCACCTTTTTTAACTGGCTTCCTGAAGCCAGAGAGCTTCCGCCAAATTTTACCACGTTCATCAAATCCACTTCCTTCTCAGTTTAAATAGCTTGTTTCATTTTCCCTTTTTTTATGAAAAGAATCAAGTCTTTCACGCATATTTTCTGAAAACAACTTGTTTCATCATTGTTGTCCTTTTTTAGGACAGTCATTAAATCATCTTCATTCTGTCATCAAAATGATATCTTACTGCCCTGTCTATCGTCTTTCAAGAGCGGTATAATAGAATAGTTGATTACGGGCTTCCTAATTCAGTTCATCTGAATTGAGTTGCATAGGATGCACTTATTTTCTAAGGAGATACGCACATGTATAGAAAAATTATTTTAAAACTTCTTATCGCTTTTTCAATCTTAACCGGTCTCACTTGTTCGGCTGCTAAGGCTAAAAAGACGCGTTCTACACAAAACCCTTTAACCTTTTTTGTTGGAAAATGGACCATATCTGAGCCTAACTCTTTTATCGCGCTATCGATCCAAATCACTGATGATGAAAAAATTTATCTAAATGAACAAATAATGAACGGCCAGTTAACCACCATTACTGAACAAAAACTGGTTTTCAAAGACCATTATGGATACGAATTGATCGTGTCCAAATTGACACCTGATTCATTGAATTTGTTCGATGAAGCAGACGAAAAAGACTACCTGTTGCTGCGCCAACACGATTGAAGCATTCATGCAAAAAGCATGAGTGTTTTTTTGGCAGTTCTATTACCAGTCCTCATGATTCTTATCTGTATCCTAAGTTCCAAGACTTTAATGAACTAGGCGATACAAAAAGCCAACATGAAAAGGAAAGCTTTCATGTTGGCTTTTTAATTAACTCAGTTTAATGAGCTTCGATATAAGCATTCTTGTAAGTGTATTTTGCTCCTACTTGGTGATTGTAAATGTCTTTAACATATGTTTTTTGCAAAGTGGCAGCAGCTCTTTGGAAAAGTGGTGCCACGCCTGCTTCATCTAATAGGATTTTTTCTGCATCCAATAAGTTTTTCCAACGAGCATCTACATCGGTTGCATTTTCGCCTTTAGACAAGTCGACTAATTTATCAAATTCTTCATTGCTGTAGCTAGAACGGTTATACGGGCTGTCTGTCATTAACAAATCAATAAAGTTTACCGGATCAGCAAAATCTGCTCCCCAACCGCCTAAAGCAAAATCGTAATCTTGTTTAGTCTGTGCTTCTAAACGGACTTTGAAAGGTACGTTTCTAACTTTTATGGTTACACCTGGTAAATTGCTTTCAATCTGATCTTTCATATAAGCAGCAATTTTTTTATTGGATTCATCATCGTCGCCAAGTAATTCTAACTCTAGACTGTCGACGCCTAATTCAGCTTTTGCTTTCTCCCAATACTCAACAGCTGCTTCTTTATCATAAGCTAGATAATCTCCAGACTCTTCGCGGAAATCTTTTCCGGTTGTCGGATTCGCTGCTAAATCGGCAGGAACTAATCCTCCTAATTCTTGAGAACCATTTGCTAAAATTTCATTGACTAACAATTCATGGTCATAAGAAATGGCAAGGGCTTTACGCAAGTTTTCGTTAGCTAAATCGGTCTTTTGGCCGTCACGTTCTTGGTTAAACTGCAAGTAAGAAGATCTTGCTTCAGTTTCAACAACGTAATCTTCATTCCCTTGGAATTGTTTCGCAAATTCTCCTGTTAAATTAACACGATCCAATTGTCCAGAATCATATAAATTTAGCGCTGTAGAAGTTTCTTTGATAACTTCTACATTGATTTCATCTAAGATAACATTTTCAACATCCCAGTAATCTTCATTCTTTTCGTATGTCCAGTTCAAATTCGTTCCGTCCCATTCACTAAATGTAAAAGGACCATTGAAAATCATCGTTTCCGCAGAAGTACCATAACGTTCGCCTTGTTCTTCAACAAACGCTTCGTTTTGAGGGAAGAACGTTGGGAAAGCCATTAAAGAAATAAAGTATGGGACGGGCTTTTCCATGGTTACTTTAAACTCATAATCATTAACGGCCTCAGCTCCCAGCGTTTCTGGTTCTGCTTCGCCAGCCATGATGGCAGCAGCATTTTTGATTCCTTCAAATAAATAAGAGTAAGAAGCGGCTGTATCAGGATTCACTACCCGTTGCCAAGCATAAACAAAATCTTTCGCTGTTACAGGATCGCCATTAGACCAGGTTGCCCCTTCCCGTAATTTAAAGGTATACTCTAATCCGTCTTCTGAAACTGTTGCTTCTTCTGTTGCTAAAGCAGGAATAGGCTGGCTATCTTTATCCAAACGATAAAGCCCTTCATTTACTTGGTTAAAAACAGTAAAACTAACTGTATCGGTCGCAAGTGCAGTATCTCCTGTCGGCAACTCAGCAATTTCCACTAAGTTTAAGACTTGTTCTTCTGCTAAATTCTCGCCTTTTGTTTTATCTTTTGAACTTGTTTCCGCATCTGTTTCAGTACTGTTTCCACATGCCGCTAATAAACCTGCTGTTAATACCACAGCACTCAATTGCCACCACTTTTTATTTTTCATTATGCCCATTCTCCTTTTTGCTCATTTTTAATCGTATTGAAATCAAATTCCAATTAAATGAGAACATGTTAATAATATACACATAAAAATTTCATAATGCAACTACTTTTAAAATTTTACTTTTTTTAAATAGATCAGGAATCCCTTTTACGATACGAAAATTTGACACGAGGATACAAAAAATACCTCAAAACTCCATAAGTGCTTAACTTTTTTATTAAATTCCTCATATATTTTATCCGCCTTATTGGATTAGAGGGGATAAACGTGCAGAGGATTAAAAAAAGAATATTGGGAACAGTTTTCATTGACAAAAGAATCAGATTTTCGGTATGCTAAAGAATGAACTATCAAATAGTAAGCAAATAGAGATAGGAGAATGATGGATGAAAATTGATATCTGGACAGATTTTGTTTGTCCTTTTTGTTATATTGGAAAAAGACATTTGGAAGAAGCATTAGGGGATCGACAAGATGTTGAAATCGAGTACCATAGTTATGAATTAGATCCAACTGCTCCTGAAAAATATGAAGGATCAATCGAAGAATATTTCAAAGAAAAAAAAGGTATGGAAGAATCCCAAGCTCAAGAGATGATCAAACAAGTGACGCAAATGGCTCACGAAACCGGCTTAGATTACCATTATGAAACCATTCAGCACGGAAACAGTTTAAAAGCTCATCGTTTGTTTCAATACGCTAAAGAACAAGGCAAAGGCAATGAATTTATCGAACTCGGAAAAAAAGCTTACTTTATTGAGAGCCAATCCTTAAACGATACTGACGTGTTGGTTAGGCTTGCAGTTTCATTAGGCTTAGCCGAAGATAAAGTCCGCGAAATACTTTCCTCTGAAGAATTTCTTTCCGCTGTTCGGATAGATCAAGCAGAAGCAGCTGAAATAGGTGTGCAAGGCGTTCCGTTCTTCGTGATCAATGAAAAATATGGCATCAGCGGCGCACAACCCGTTGCTACATTTAAAGAAGTGATCGCTGATATCGAGAAAGAAGAATCCTAAACAAAACACAAAGAGGAGGTTGGGACAAAAATCCCAACCTCCTCTTTGTATTATTCAAATGTGTATGTTAAAGCACCGCGATGGCAATCATCGTCAATAGAAATAAGAAAGAAACGATTCGCATTTCTTTTTTGACTGTTCCAATCTCGCCTATTGCTAATTTTAAAATAGGGTAAGCAATAAAACCAAAGGCCAAGCCATCTACAATGCTTGAAGTCAACGGAATCATCACGACAATAAAGAAAGCCGGCAGCCATTCACTAAAATCATCAAATGGAATGTGCTGTAAATTTTCCATCATAATTGCTCCAGTGATCACAATAACCGGAGCTAAAGCCGCATTCGGAATGTAAGCCAATAACGGTGTAAATGCTAAAGAAAGCAGGAACAATACTCCAGCCGTCACAGCGGTAAGCCCGGTCTTTCCACCCTCTTTGATTCCTGAAGCACTTTCAGCAGCAGGAATAGTTGGGCTAGTTCCCAGCAGTCCTGATAGCAGCGTCATTACACCACTAACACGAAAGGCATTCTTGAAACGGCTCTTGTCTTCTAACATCCCTTCAAACAGTCCAATCGATTCAAAAATCAAAATCATCGTCAATGAGAATACTGCTAATATAAAGGGAATAGTGAATGCACTGGAGAAATCAAACGCTCCGATCAAAGCAGGGTATTCAGTCAAGTTGCTCAAAGAAAATGATGAATCTCCCGGCGTGTGAGCCCCTAGCACTAATGAAAGGAGCGTTACAACAACAATTCCGATGAAAAAGCTGCCTCTTACTCTTCTAAGATATAAAACAGCAGAGAGCGTAATTCCCAATAAAGCCAAAAGGGTTAAGGGATTCGTTAAATCTCCTAATACAACAAATGAGTTAGCTCCCCCGTCAACAATAATCCCGCCATTCTCCAAACCGATCATCACTAAAAACAACCCGATCCCAGCTGTGATGCCATGTTTTAATGAATCCGGAATGGCTTGTACCAGTAAAGTACTGATATTCGTGTAGCCAATGATAATAAAAATAAAACTTGAGGTTACCACCACGGCCAGTGCTTCTTGCCAGCTCAATCCCATGGAACCCACAATAGTATAAGTGAAAAACGCGTTGACTCCCATACCAGGGGTCATCACTAAGGGTGCTTTTCCCCAAATACCCATCAAAATGCTTCCGATAGCTGAAACAAATATGGTCGCAAAGACACTCAATTGTGCCGGCATACCCGCATCAGCTAAAATCAAAGGATTGACGACAATAATGTACGAAATCGCAAAAAACGAGGTGAACCCTGCCATCATTTCTTGTTTGACACTTGTATTTTTTTCTTCTAAATTAAAAAGTTTCACTTTATCTTCTCCTTTTTTAATTGTTTGCCTTTATCAGGCAGACATTAAATGTGGAGTCATGGGCCGCTGAATCGTTCATCCAAAGCAGCATAAAAGAAAGCAAGCTTCCTTTACACGCCCCAACAGTCTATTATATCAGCTTTTTTCTAAGATACATACTTTTTTTATTTTTTTCTCATTTAAAAAGAGAAGCTGGAATGGTACCCCAACTTCTCCTTTTACTTTCTGTTAAACACAGATCATCTTGATTTTTTGATCACTTGAATTCCTTGAGCTGGAATAGTTTTTTCAGCCAAACCTTGTTTAGTTAAAAAAGCTTGGATATCAAAAGAATAGTCTGCTGTGGTTTCTTTTGTAGTGAACGTTACTTCTTGGTCTGATACGTTTATCAAAAGAACGAGGTATTCTTCTTCGCTTAAGTAGCGTACGATTCCTAAGACTTTTCTAGTTGAAAAAGCGTAATAGTCTCCTTCTTGTAAGGCAGCTTCTTCTCTTCTTAAAGCTATCCATTCATAAGCATAAGACTGGATCGTTTTGTTTTCTCGCCCCCATGGAAACATTTTGCGATTCGCAGGATCTTCTCCACCTTCTACCCCCGCTTCGTCTCCATAATAAAGGCAAGGTATTCCTGGCAAAGCGAACAATAATGCTAAAGCTTGCTTTAAGGCCGGTACATTATTTTGAACAGCCGTTAAGATTCTTGCTGTATCATGGGTTCCTATGTTGTTAAAATTATTTTTAAAGGCTTCTGGAGGATAATTTTCTTTTAGATGCATGCTTCGCAAAGCTGCTTCTTTCGTTGTAATGGTATGGTTTAATACCCCGATAATGATTTCTCGAAAAGGGTAATTCATGGCGCCGTGCAACATACCGCCTTCAAGATAATGGCGACGCTGCTCATACGCAATTTTGTTGGACGCATCTTCCCAGACTTCTCCGATCAACACCGGTTCAGCAATCGTTTCCTCTAACGCCTTTCGGATACCGGCTAAAAAAGAGTCGCTCAACTCATCAGCCACGTCAATACGCCACCCTCCTAACCCTAATTTAGACCAGGTTCGGATCACACTGTCCTTACCAGCGTAAATAAAGTTTTGAACTGCTGGCGTTTCTTTATTAAGAGTCGGTACATCCTTGATACCCCACCATGATTGGTACTCCTCAGGAAATTGATCAAAGGTGTACCAATCAGCGTACTCGCTTTCGCGCGACTGGTAAGCTCCAAGGTCATCATACGTTCCGTAACGATTAAAATACCGGCTATCCGCTCCTGTATGATTAAAGACGCCGTCTAAAATAATATGGATACCCAATGTTCGAGCTTGTTCGATTAACTCTTTAAAAATGGCTTCATCGCCAAACATGGGGTCGATTTTCAAAAAATCTCCCGTGTCGTATTTATGATTGCTGCGAGCTTCAAATATAGGATTTAAATAAAGGATCGTGATTCCTAAGTTAGCTAGATATGGCAGCTTTTGAATAATGCCTTTTAAATTCCCGCCAAAAAATTCCCAACGCATAATGTCGCCTATTTCATCTTTTAAATAGACAGGATCATCTTCTGGTGAAGCATAAATAAATGAGTTTTTCTTAGGATGGGAAACAATTCCTTTCTCGTTTCCATTATAAAATCGATCAACAAATATTTGATAAGCTACTCCTGACCGATACCATTCAGGAGCTGGGTCATCATATAAATAACTAGTTAGCTGATATTGTTTGATGTCTTCAATTTCATAATACGTTTCTCCTAGACCGCCCAATTGGTATCGATTATTGCCATAGTAAAGAGTTTCAACATGATTGTTTAAGGGATAATCGATTTTAAAGTAATAAAAATACAACCCACTGCCTTCGCTTAATTCAAAGGTAGTCTGATAATTCCCTTCTTTTACTGCCTCCATTTCAATCTGAAAGCTCTGTCCAAAATCTTTGTGGATCATAAGATAGACTGCATGGATAGCGGGCAATTGGCAGTTGATGGTAAACACCACTTGGCTATCCACTTTTAAAGCCCCAAATGGTGTTTTATAGTTGTTTGACCATGAATTATAGGTTATCTTTTCCAATATAAAAACCTTCCTTAATCTGCTTTGATTCAAATACACAGATGATAGAATCTTTCCATCTGAACACGATTTTTTAAATGGGTTCCGTTAAATGAATGTATTGTTGTATCGCGGGCAATTGAGAATCGGTTTTCCAAATTTCTTCTGCGTAGCGTTTGATCGTAAAATCGGCTGAAAACGGACCTGAACTAGCTATGTTCAAAAGAGACTTTTGGTTCCAAGCCATTGGATCCTGATACAATTGATCAACTTTTTCTTGAACTTCAACGTAACTTTCAAAGTCTTTCAGCACAAAATATTCATCATTGTACTGTACTAATGAATCGAAAATAACTCGACCTTCTGTTTCGATCCCTGGAATAGTCCCGTCAATAAAAGTATTTAAAACACGTTGCAATCGAGGATTCGAGTCGTAAATATCCCGCGAATGATAAGTGCCATTTTCGTAAAAAGCATAGACTTCTTGATCGTTCAACCCAAACAAGAAAATATTATCCTCTCCAACAAAATCGCGGATTTCCACATTGGCTCCATCTAATGTTGCCACTGTCAAGGCACCGTTCAGCATCAGTTTCATATTGCTCGTTCCAGAGGCTTCTTTGCCAGCCAATGAAATCTGCTCGCTCACTTCTGCAGCTGGAATGATCAATTCAGCTAATGAAACGCCATAGTTTTCCACAAAAACGACTTTGATTTTGTTGCCGATAGCTGGGTCGTTATTGACCATATCAGCAATAGCATTAATTAACTTGATGATTTGTTTCGCATAAACATAACTGGGAGCAGCTTTTGCTCCGAAAATAAAAACACGCGGTTGGATATCCAAATCAGGATTATCTTTGATTTTTAGATAGCGATCTAAAATATGCAATGCATTTAACAGTTGACGTTTATAGGCGTGCAAACGTTTGATCTGTACATCGAACAATGCAGTCGGATCCAACTTTATTCCCATTTCTTTTTCTGCATATACAGCGAATTGTTTCTTGTTTTCTAATTTGATCTCAGCAAGCTGAGCTAATGTATCTTCATTATTGGCAAAAGATTTAAACAGTTTTAACTCAGACGGATTAGTTTTCCATGCGGTTCCGGTTTTGTTGTCGATCAATTTTGTTAATCCTTCGTTAGCTAAGTGCAACCAACGCCGCTGCGTGATGCCATTCGTTTTATTATTGAATTTAGCTGGATACATTTGATAGAAATCTCGTAAGACTTCATGCATCAAAATTTCGGTATGCAATTTAGCTACACCATTGACGCTATGGCTTCCAATAATAGCCAAATGAGCCATTTTCACATTCCCGTCGGCAATGATCGTTGTCCGATACGTTAATTCTGGAGTATATAATGGCAGTTTTTTATCGATATGCCGTTGGTTGATTTCTTCAATGATTTGGTAAATACGCGGCACTAATTCTTGAACCATATGCACTGGCCATTTTTCCATCGCTTCTTGTAAAATAGTGTGGTTGGTATAACTCATCGTTTTTTGAGTGATTTCCCAGGATTGCTCCCAGCTTAGTTCTTCTTCATCCAAAAGAATCCTCATTAATTCTGGAATGCATAAAGCCGGGTGAGTATCGTTGATGTGGATAGCAACTTTATCTGGAAAATGCTGCCAAGCTAATCCCATCTGTTTGTAATAACGGACAATACTTTGGACGCCTGCCGAAGTAAAGAAATATTCTTGCCTTAAACGCAGAATCTGTCCTTCGTAATTTGAATCATCTGGATACAAAACTTCAGTGATTTGGTTCACCTTCTCACGATCAGCAATCGTATGGTAATGGATTTCTTCTTCAGGTGGAATTTCAGCCGACCATAGCCGCAAATTATTCACAACTTCATTTTGGTACCCAATCATCCCTGTATCATAAGGGACTGCTAAAATGTTTTGTGTTTGAGAGTAAATCGGTTTTAAGCGGCCATCAGAATCTTCGCTTAAGATTGCTTGCCCGCCAAACCGAACCGTCACGGCTTTATTTTCTTTACGCACTTCCCATACATTGCCGTCACGCAGCCAGTTTTCGGGCAGCTCAACTTGATATCCATCAACAAATTTTTGTTGGAATAAGCCGTAACGGTACCGAATGCCGTTGCCGTTGCCTGGAATACCTAGTGAAGCAATCGAATCCATAAAACAAGAAGCCAACCTTCCTAATCCGCCGTTTCCTAACGCCGGGTCTACTTCTGCACGTGCGATAACTTCAAAATCTAAGCCCATTTCTCTTAGACCATCACGAACAGTATCCAAGATTCCTAAATTAAGCAAGTTGCTTTTCAGCATACGTCCTGGTAAAAACTCCATCGAAAAATAGTACACTTGCTTCACTTGATGTTCTAAGTAAGCTTGATTCGTGTGACTCCAGTTGTCTGCACTATAAACTTTCAAATAATTTCCTAATGCTGTATAGTATTGGATCGGCGAAGCTTCTGAAAGATCAAAAGCATACAATCCTTCAAATGTCTTACTAAAGTCTTCTCTAAATTCTTTTGTCGTTAAAACCATAAAAACCCCTCTTTTCTTAACTTCAGAATCGATTCACAGCAACGTTGTGCAAAGATAAAAATAGCCCCAATTTTGAATACAGTCAGATTTTCTCCTTCGGCTATTCAATAATCAGGGCTCTTTCAATTGCTACGAAATTCGCAGTAACAGCATTTCCAGCTGTTACAATGCTTTGTACTGTTCAATATAGCTTTCAGTTGATTTTTCCCAACTGAAATCCTGCTGCATTGCTTGTTCGATCAAACTGTCCCACTGATCAGGTTCATCATAGTAAACGGTTAAGGCTTGATCAATGGTTTTGAGCATTACATGACCTCGATAATCGTAGAAACTAAAACCTGTTCCTTTGCCTGTAACAGCATTGTACGGCTCAACAGTGTCTTTTAAGCCGCCTGTTTCATGCACGATAGGCAATGTTCCATAACGAAGCGAATAAAGCTGAGACAAGCCGCAGGGTTCAAAAGCTGAAGGCATTATAAACAAATCGCTGCCGGCATAAATCTGCTGTGCTAACGTCGTATCAAAATCAACGATGACTTTAAACTTATCCGGATAACGCCAAGTAAAGTAACGGAAACTTTCTTCGTATTCCGTTTCTCCTGTACCCAAAATCAAGACTTGGATATCTCGCTGCATCAGTTCATCCATTTTTTCTTGCAATAAATGGCATCCTTTTTGCGTTGTCAAACGACTCACCATCGACATCAAAGGCACTTCAGGTTCAATTGGCAAACCAACGCGCTCTTGTAGTAAAGCTTTATCCAAAGCTTTACCGCTTCGATCATCGATCGAAAAGTGAGCTTCAATCTTGTCATCCGTTGCTGGATTGAAAACATCGTAATCAATTCCGTTTAAAATGCCGCTTAATTTGTAATTATTTTGGCGTAAAACACCATCTAAACCTTCGCCAAAATAAGCGGTTTGAATTTCTTGAGCATATGTTGGACTAACAGTAGTGACATGATCTGCAAAAAATATACCGCCTTTTAAACAATTGACATCTTCATAATACTTCAGCCCCTGTTCGTGAAAGGCATTATAACCAATTCCATACCAATCAGATAAAACAGCTTGATTGTAAATACCTTGAAATTGAAGATTATGAATGGTCAACATCGTTTTGATCTCTTTGTATTGCTTGATCCAGTGGTATTTATCTTTTAATAAGACCGGAATAATGGCAGTGTGCCAGTCATTTACGTGCAATACATCTGGTATAAACTCAATTTTTTCCATCATTTCACAAATAGCTTGTGCAAAAAAAGCATACCGTTCGCCGTCGTCGTCAAAACCATAAATACTAGGACGATCAAAGTAATAAAGATTATCAATAAAATAATACGTTACATCATCTTTTATTAATTTTTTTATGCCGCAAAACTGATTGCGCCAGCCGACTTTCACTTCAAACTGCATGACATCTTCTAATTGGTCTTTATATAGTTGCGGCATCGTCGTATAAAATGGCAAAACGACGGCTACATCGATTCCTTGTTTTTTTAATTCTTTCGGCAGCGCGCCAGCTACATCGCCTAAGCCCCCTGTTTTAAAAAAAGGTGCACATTCAGCTGCTGCAAATAATACTTTCATCAGAGCTTAAGCCCCTTTCTCTGCTTCAATCACTGCATTTTTCTTGATCACTAAAACGTCTTCAGGAGTTCCTTTAAGACTGACCCCCGCGCCGACTTTTACTCCTTTATCTAAGATCACGTATTCTAAGTGGGCTCCTTCGCCAATCTCGCTGCCTTGCATCACGACTGAGTGATCGATCACAGCTCCTTTAGCCACTTTCACTTTACGGAAAATCAATGAGTTTTCTACTTTTCCTTCAATGAAACAGTCACTCGCGAATTGAGCATTCTTAACTTCAGCTTCTTTAGAATAAAAGGTTGGCGCACCATTTTTAACTTTTGTAATGATAGCATCGCCACGGTTAAACAACGCGTTGTAGTTATCTTCATTTAACATGTCCATGTTGGCATCAAAGTAACTTTCAATATCATCGATGTCTTTTAAATACCCAGTGTACTCATATCCGTAAACTTTATTGTGTTCCAATTGGTTTTTCACCAACAGCAACGTGTCCCCTTTTAAGTTTTGTTTGCCAGCTTCAGTCGTCAATTCAATAAATTTCTCAGAACGCATAATGGCAATTCCCATGCTTAAAGCAACTCTCCCCACTTCTTCAGGAATATGACTAACCAAGTTGATGCCAGTAATTCTATCCGTTCCTTCAGCATCAAAAGAAAAATGAGATTCTGCAGCACTTGCTGTGCACGTTTCTTTTGGCACATTTTTATACATGATCGTCACATCGGATCCTTTTTCTTGGTGGTAATGCAAGAGCGGTTGAATGTCAATATTGCACAACATCTTGCTGCCCATCACAACAACATAATCTGCTTTTGAACGGACAACATAATGGATTTGGTCATGATAAAAACTGCTTAGCTGGTTCGGTTGATGAGTTTCCACAGCTTCTTTTATATCAATCTCCGTATGAGGAAACAATCCTCCGCCAATAGAAGAATCTAATCCCCAAGAAGCTCCGCTGCGAATATGATCGTGCAAAGAACGTCCATTTCCCGTCAAGAAAAAAGCAGCTGATTCGATTTCAGCACTGTGTAAACTTGTAAAAGGAAAATCAATTAATCGATACCGGCAGCCGAAGGGCAATGAGGTAATCGGCCGTGTATCGGTTAAGGGCGCCAACCTTGAACCATCTTCATTTAAATTTAAAATAGCACATACTTTATGCTTCTTCATCTTTTAGTCCCCCAATCTCTTCACTGTATCCAACAACCGCAATTTCTTTTTCTTTTCCAATGATCTGAGCTCCATCATGAATTCTGGCATGTTCGCCAACAATAGCGTACTCTATTGTAACGTTTTCCCCAATAGTCACATCTGCCATTATAAAACTGTCTTTCACAACCGACCCTTTTCCGATTTTGACGTTATGAGACAAAATGGAATGCGTCACTTCTCCCGCTACATAACATCCGTCAACAATCATCGCATTCGTGACGTTGGAAGCAGCTGTTAAAAATTGCGGCGGTGCAGAAGGGTTCTGTGAATAAATGCGCCAGTCTGAATTCCGGATATTCAAAGCATGCGTCGGATCTAAAAATTCCATATTCGCTTCCCAGAGACTTTCAATGGTCCCTACGTCTTTCCAATAATCTCTAAAGGCATATGCAAAGACATTTTCGTTATTTCTTAAGTAAGCAGGAATAACGTGTTGTCCAAAATCTTCCATCGTCCGCTCTTTAGCTTGGTTATCGATCAGGTATTTTTTCAACATGGCCCAATCAAAAATATAGACTCCCATGGAAGCTAAATTGCTTTTTGGCTCTTTGGGTTTTTCTTCAAATTCAATGATCCGTCCTGTTTGGTCGGTATTCATAATACCAAAACGCGGCGCTTCTTCGATTGGAACAGGGATCACGCCGACTGTTAAAGCCGCTTTCTTCATTTTATGGAAAGTCAGCATTTCTTGGTAATCCATTTTATAAATGTGGTCTCCTGAAAGAATCAATACGTATTCTGGATTGTGACGATCGATAAAATCAATGTTTTGGTAAATAGCATGAGCTGTTCCTTTGAACCACTTTTCTCCTTCTACACTAGAATAGGGTTGAAGGATCGTTGCACCTCCATTATGAATATTCAGACCCCAAGCAGCTCCATTGCCAACGTGGCTGTTTAGTTCTCTTGGCTGATATTGTGTCACTACGCCGACATTTTTAATACCTGAGTTAACGCAATTGCTTAAAGCAAAATCAATGATCCGATACTTTCCTCCAAACGGTACCGCTGGTTTTGCAATTTCTTTCGTCAATTTTCCTAAACGTGTTCCTTGTCCACCTGCTAGAATCATAGCTAACGTTTCTGTTCTCATAATAATGGTCGGAAGAATAGAAAAACCTTATTCCTCCTCATCCCTCCTTTTATGTTTTCTTCTATAATTAACCATTGGTGCAATCCAACCATTGCTTCTATTTTTCTAGTTCGTTTTTGGGACTCCCATCACTCGTTTAGGCCGTAAAATCACCACACTCATCGCTGGTAAAATCAGTTCTACTGAATAGTCATAACCATTCATGGGCTCTTTAGCCGTTTTTAAGGTTCCTTGCCCCTTTGTCCAAACGCCGCCAAACTCAATCATCTCTGTATTCAGCACCTCTTCATATTGACCTTCGTAAGGTACGCCAACCTTCATATGGCGTCGTTCAATAGGAACAAAGTTACAAATAACGATTAAGAAATCACGAGCTTTTTTGCCTTTGCGCAAGAATGTCAAAATTGTTTCTTCTGCGTTATCCGCATCCAAAATTTCTATACCTGAAGCTTCGTGGTCTATTTCCCAAAAAGCTCGTTCTTTTTTATACAGTTCATTGAGTGTCTGCATAAAATAGCGGTGTTTGCGGTTCATTTCATCTTCCAGACTGCTCCATTCCAATTCTGAATGAACTCGCCATTCTAAAAATTGGCCAAACTCATTTCCCATAAAATCTAACTTTTTCCCGGGATGAACCATCTTGTAAGCTTCCATTGTCCGTAAACCAGCAAATTGATTGTAGCGATCGCCAGGCATTTTATGCATCAGAGATTTTTTCCCATGGACAACTTCATCATGTGAGAAAGGCAAAATAAATTTTTCATTAAACGCATACATAAAAGAAAAAGTAATTAAGTTAAAGTGGTGTTTTCGCAAAAGTGGATCCATTTCGAAGAATTTTAAGGTGTCGTTCATCCAGCCCATATTCCATTTGTAATTAAAGCCTAGACCGCCTTGAGCGGCTGGTGCAGTTACTTTGGCCCATGCAGTACTTTCTTCCGCGATCATGAGTGTTTCCGGATGGCGTTCAAAAACGGTTGTCGTTAATTTTTGGATAAAACTGACTCCTTCACGATTATGGTTGCTGCCATCTTCATTCGGAATCCATGGGCCTTCATCATAATCTAGATACAACATGCTGGAAACAGCATCTACACGTAAACCGTCTAAGTGAAACTGTTCTAACCAAAACAAAGCATTGGAAATCAAAAAACTGTGAACTTGTGCTTTGCCTAAATCAAAATTCATTGTACCCCATCTGAAATTTTGGGCTTTGTTGCTATCGGTGTATTCAAACTGCGGAGTACCGTCAAAGTAAGCCATGCCATAATCATTGCGGTTAAAGTGTCCTGGAACCCAGTCCATAATAACGCCGACATTTGCTTGATGAGCTGCTTCAACAAAGTTTTGCAGCTCTTCCATTTTCCCAAACTTAGAAGATACAGCGTAATACCCAGTCAGTTGATATCCCCACGAAGCATCTAGCGGGTGTTCCATCAACGGCATAAACTCAATATGGGTATACCCCATTTCTTTAACATAAGGAATCAATTCGTCTTGTAATTCCGGTAGGCTATACCAGGATCCATCTGCATGGCATTTCCATGAACTTAAATGCACCTCATAGATATTTAACGGCCTTTCTGCTGCTGTGCGCCGTTTTTTATTGGCCATCCATAAATGGTCTTTCCATTTTTTTTCTGGTAAAGCTTTTACGATCGAAGCATCTTTTGGACGTACTTCAAATTCATGAGCGTATGGATCGATTTTAAGTTTCACTTCGCCATTTGCTTGTTCAATACGGTATTTATAACATTGTCCTTCTTGAGCATTTTGACTAAACAGGGTCCAAACGCCTGTTTCATCTACTTTCTCCATTGGCAAACCTTCTGTCCAATCACAAAAATCTGCTACTACAGCAACGCTTTGTGCATGTGGTGCCCAAACAGTAAAACGAAAACCTGCAACGTGATCAAAAACTTCAGCTGTACATCCCAAAACTAAATAGCTGTCGAAATGCTGTCCTATATTAAATAAATACAACTCTTTAGCTAAAGCTGCTTCATATGTTTCCTTACTAACTTGTTTAACCATTTACAGGACCCCTTTCAATATATTGAACAAAAAAAGAACTATACTCATCATATTATCACTATATTTTAATGATACCAGAAAAGATACTATTTTTGTATGGAATCGTAAAAAAAGCTCCCAAAGAATAATTCCCGTTGTTTCTTTTCTATACTATTAGTATACCGCATTTTTATTGATAACGCTTTCTTTTTATTTTCAACTAAAAAAAATTCCAAACATAAATCCCTATGCTTGGAAATCTCTTTAGTCTTTTTTATTCATTAGTTGGATGATCGACAATTCTTTATCATACATTTTAAGACTGTAAGTAATTAAAAAAGCTCCGGCAAGACCAATTAAACTTCCCAATACGATTCCCCAAAACCGGTACTCAACTAGGTCCATCGCAAACTGTTCGCGTGACAGATTAGCTAACAATAAAGACAACGGTGTTGTAAAAAAATTAGCAATGCCATAATTACGAACCATACAGAATTCTACGAACAGATTTAATAGTACGATGATCGGAACGACTTGCCAGACCGGCAAATGCAGATTCAACAAAAGGGCTCCGATAAACAAACCGACCATCCCGCCAACGATTCGTTGGATATTGCGGTGAAACACCATCTTTAAATCTCTTCCCTGCAATACGGCCGCACAAGAAATCGTGATCCAATAAGGGTTTCCCAAATCAAGCGACTGGCCGATATAAGCCGCAAAGAAAATAATTCCAGCATCGTGTATTGCTGACAATAACATTCTAGAATCATTTTCAACAGTGTCTAGTATCAATTCATGCTTGGTTGCAGTAATAACTATTACCTCGCGATGCAACCAATTCTGATTGATATAACCAACGATTGCTGCCATTACAACTGCTGACAAAACACCGATACCAGCATAAGCAACAGCTTGCAAAATTTCTGGAAAATGCAACTTCATACCTGTTCCCATTGAGCAAACCATAATCACAAAAAAAGGGCCTGGATTGGGTATTTTAAAAGCCCGGCAAACCATAAATCCAATCAAACTCACCAAACTGATCACGATCGGAATCGTCCAAGGAATCAGAGTCGCCAACATACCGAAGAAAAAAGCTGTTAAAATAGCTAGCCCCACCGTTACAATACGTTGAATCAATTTTTTTAACGGCAAAGGCTGATAAGATAAAAAAGCAAATGCCCCAAAACAACCGAACGTTCCAATCTGCATGTTGCCTAAATACAGTCCCAAAAACAAGGGGATCCCCATACTAAACCCTGCCCCGATGACACGCAAGATGGGGTCATTGGTTTTTTTCATTTTCCATAGTTCTATTACTGTTTTCTTCATCAATTCCCCTCTTCCATATTCTAACTATTCTTCGATATTTTTTTCTATTAATTGCAGCGTACTTAAAAAATGTTCGATTTCGCTTTCCGTCAAACCTTTAAACATTTCGGTTAATGCTTTTTTAATAACGAGAGAAATGGCTTCAATTTTTTTAATACCTAACTCTGTCAGTGAAATAATGGTTTTACGTCGGTCTTTTTCATCAACACATTTTTCCACTAATTCTTTCCTTAATAAAACATCCATGATTCGGTTCACTGTTGGCCGATCTTTCTCAGTCAATTCTGCTAATATCCTTTGGGATGTATTTTCTGTTTCTTTGATCGCACTAAGAACGGCCCATTGTTCGGGCGTGATATCTAATGGTGCCAATTGACGCATTACAAAAAGATGCATTTTTTTAGAAACGACTGCTGTACGAAACGATAAAAAATAATTGTTGGTATTCACCTCTTTGCCTCCTTTAGGCTTAGCAGCATTAGACACTGCTCTTGTTTTCTTTTCGCTTCATAAAACGGCAATTTTCTTAGATTAATCACCAGACAAATGTACTTTTCCCCTGATTTGCTGAAAAGCAAGACTGCATTTAGCGATTCTGTAATCTAAGTTTGTTTTTGATTTGGCTTTTTCAATATAAGCTGAATAAATTTCTGACTCTTTTTGGACTTCAGTCTTAGTTGCCAGCAAGTGCTCGAGCACAATAAGGGCTTCTTGAATAGTTTCAGAATTCTCTTTGTCCGTTTTCGATAAATCTAAACTCATAAAGATAAGCAAAACTTCTTTCAAAAAGCTTCGGTTATAGATAATTAATTTAGCTAATTGTACTTTATCAATCATTTTTCGACGAGGCATAGCTTTGAGGAGCTCATTGGTTGTTAAATGCAACGATAAAATCAGCTCGCTAACATGGTTGCCTCTCATGCCCTGTTCCAGTGCGTGATTTAATTCCGTCACCAGCTGGTTATCAATCTGCAACAGTTCATTTAACTTAGCTTGGTAATTATCATCACGATTGGCACGTAAAATAAGTCTTCCGCCAACAACAGCTATCACTGCGCCCACAATAACGCACGCAAAACGTAATAAAATGGAAGGAATGGTATCAAAAACAGGTGCAATACTGGATACCGCCATTTGAGTCCCTGCTATCATGGTAATAAAAACATTGGTTGTCGATAATATAATCGTTAATCCGATGAATAAAACAACGAATAAGCGAATATTTACTGGAATAAATTGGGTCACCAGAACGAAACAAGCGAGACCCGCCAGTGTTCCTCCCACACGTGTCACAGCACTTTTAAAGGCTTCATCAGGATAAGCGCCAATGGTTGTATAAACCATAATTGGAATCCAATAACTATTAGAAAAAGGCAATGCGTTTGCTAAAGCAAAAGAAAAAGCTAAGATCAAGGATTTTTGTATTGCAAAACGAAATTGAAAATAGTGAAATCCCCAATGTTGCTTTAACTGACTGCCTTTATACGCTAATTTATTTTTAACGGTTGCTGTGTGGTTTACTTTTTCAGTTTTTGCATGGAGTGTTTTGATCAAACTCTGAAGCAGTAATCTCCAATCTGAATTCAGATGCGAATCTTGTAAATGAGAGTTCTTCAAAAAATGTTCCAATTGTGATATTAATTTGTCTCGGGTCATACTATTTTCAAAAAGTTTGCTTAGATCATAAAAATATGACTGGTCGGCTTGATCCAACTCTTCATAATGAAGCTTTGCTTCATTGATCAATTGTCCAAGTTGTTCCAAGCAAAGCACTAACTGAAATCTGTTTTTCTCTTTTCCAGACATCAAACCATTCTGTTTAAAAACAGTATTGTATTCTACCGCACAATATTTTGAGACAATGTCAAAGATTTCCCCAGCATGCAGCTGAGATAATTGCCCTTTTGATAAGCTGTTCAGCTGATTGGAAATGACAGCAAACCCTTTCTTTATCAATGGATTTTCTGCCGGTTCTTTTTTCAACCGTTTCGCAACAATGATAAATAAGGTTGTGACAGCAAAACCATATAATACTGCAAAGCTTCTATTTAATAACATGTCAAAAGTTCCCGGATTCATTTGCATTAACACAAATTCTAATCCGAATAAAAAATAATTTTTTGGTGCAAAATCATCTGAATAAACGAAAATCAACAAAAAGAAAACCAAAAAATTTAACACGATAGACGTTACGTAACCCATCGTTGCAAAAGTACCGAGTACGGCCATTAATAAAAATAAAAAGCCGCTTGTCAAATGACTTTCTATAGTAAACGCAGAATGGACTGCTCCTTTTGCGAAAAACAAAAAGATTATTCCGATTACCGCATTGGCGCTGCCAAAAAATAAAATAATCGTCGCAAATAAAATGATTCCTAAGCAAAGATAAGGCAACGTATCAAACATCTTTTTTTTGAGTGCTTCTAAATTCGTGCGTATAGGTTCCACTTCCTTCTTCGTTTGTTTTTATTGTGTTCATTGGTATTTTGAATAAATGTGTTTAAACTCTTGCTAAAATCAAGCCCTGAAATTGGTTGTCCTAACAACTGTTGTCACAACAATTATACCTTTAATTCGTAAAGAGAACAATCTTTTTTTCTCTTTATAAAAAAAAGATTCTGCTATTTTTAGTATCTCTGCTAAATACCTCCTTAAATAAAAAAAAACTGATCCTTTCTACTCAAAAATTCCTTTTTTAAAGCCTTTCAATCTTTATTTAACTTAAAATATTGAAAGTTAGCTATTTGTTTGGCGCTTGTCTTACTCGGCCATCCAAACTAACGGTTCTATTTTTTGATTTATGTAGTTACGTAAAATCAAAACAATGTTTTTTTATTCATAAGTGCGTAAATGTCTTAAGAATGGTAAAATAAACTATAGACATTTCTTGCAAAAGAAATACACAGGCTGTTTGAGGCTTAAAATGCTATTGTTTTTTTGTCCTTCACTCTTAAATAGCAAGATTCAGAAAATTAGTTACGGTAACTTTCAGTGGATGAGTGAATTCATTATAAAAAAAGACATGTCTGTTTTTGAAGGAGGTGAAAAATTTGAATATCTTGCTCTTAAGTCTAGGTTTTGTTGGTTTAGTGGTTGTCGGTTTAACTCCTCATTATGTATTAGGCGGCATATTGGCACTCGGGAGTTTTGCGGGGTACTTTTTATTGAATGGAAGCGGCGAATGGTTTCCCATCACTATATTTATTTTAGGTATCCTATTAATGATACTTGAAGTGTTCATTCCAAATTTTGGAGTTGCAGGCATTTTAGGCGGCATCTTGCTTTTTGGCGGTATTTATCTCACTTATGACCAAAATATCGGAAAAAGTTTGATTGATTTAAGTGTGGCCGGTTTAGTGGCTGTCATTTTAGCTATCGTGTTGTTAAAAAATGGATATTCTTTTGGAAATTTAAATAAATTGGTACTGGAAAATAATTTGGATCGAATCAGCGGTTATTCCAGCAGCAAAGATTATTCTGAATACCTAGGAAAAAAAGGTGTCACAACGACGACTTTAAGACCTACAGGAAAAGTTAAGTTTGACGACAAAGAACTAGATGTGTTAAGTTCCGGGGAACAAATTGAATTTGATACACCTGTTGAAGTGATCAAAGTTGAAGGTTCTAAAATAATTGTTAGGAGAGTGTAATCAGTATGGAAAATGAAACAAGTAGTTTAATCGGTATTGGGATTATTGCAATTATCGTTATTGTCATTTTAAGTATGTTTTTCCGATTTGTTCCAGTGGGGTTATGGGTAACAGCTTATTTTTCTGGAGTGAAAGTTTCTATCGGAACATTAGTAGGGATGCGTTTAAGAAGAGTTGCTCCCCAAAATATTATTCGTCCTTTGATCAAAGCTACTAAAGCTGGCTTAGACATTGATATCAATGAATTGGAAGCTCACTATTTAGCCGGCGGGGATATCAACCAAGTTATCGATGCCCTGATTGCTGCTCAACGTGCTAATATTGATTTAGTTTTTAAACAAGCAGCAGCTATTGATTTAGCTGGTCGGAACGTATTCGAAGCGGTTCAAGTCAGTGTTAATCCAAAAGTTATCGAAACACCGCAAATTGCTGCTATGGCAATGAACGGAATTGAAGTCAAAGCCCGTGCTAAAGTAACCGTTCGTGCGAACATTGAACGATTAGTTGGAGGAGCCGGTGAAGAAACTATCATCGCTCGTGTTGGCGAAGGAATTGTTACCACAGTCGGTAGTGCTGCGAAACACACAGACGTTTTAGAAAATCCTGATTCTATCTCAAAAACTGTCTTGAGAAAAGGGTTAGACTCAGGTACTGCCTTTGAAATCTTGTCTATCGATATCGCAGATATCGATGTTGGACGTAATATTGGTGCCAGCCTGCAAATGGAACAAGCCGAAGCAGATAAAAACATTGCTCAAGCAAAAGCGGAAGAAAGACGTTCAATGGCCATTGCCCAAGAACAAGAAATGCTTGCTGAAGTTCAAAAAATGCGTGCTCGTGTAGTTGAAGCGGAAGCGGAAGTTCCATTGGCATTAGCGGAAGCTTTAAAAGCTGGTAAATTAGGCGTGATGGATTATTACAATATGAAAAACATCAATGCGGATACCTCTATGAGAGATTCCATTTCTGGGTTAGGCGAAAGTGATCGTGATCAATAATGGACACAATTATTGGTTTATTAAGTCTTTTAGTTCCTATCATTCTCATTATTTCAGTAATACAGTCAATCGGAGGTGCGCTTCTTAAACAGCAGGCTTCCAATTCAAAAACCCAAGGAAATAAGCCGCGGTCAAAAGAAGTTTTGGCAAAATACCAAACACTTAAGACTGAAGTAGAACAAGAAACACATCGGTTAAGAAATACGCCGGCGCAACAACGGAATAAGGCTGTTCAAAAAGAGACACGTGCTGTTAAGCAACAAACAACGCGAACACAACGTCCAGCGCGTAATTACGATCAACATATCACCACTAAGCAAAGCCACCATAAAAGTGCTCAGCCCTTAGTCACGCAACATCAACTGCAGACTGAAGCACAAGATAGGGAACGGATTGCAAAAACCGTCTCAAAAGATATGCAGCAAAAAGCTAAAGCTTTTGTTCAATCAGAAAAACGCGTAAATAAGCAAAAAAAACAAGTGCCTTTTCAAAAAGAACTATTGAAAGCTGTGGTTTACAAAGAGATCATTGATAAACCACGTGCTATGCGCCCTTATCGTTAACAAAAACAGCTTCAAACCAAAGATTAAATCCTTTGGTTTGAAGCTGTTTTTATTTATATAGGTAAAAATAACTATCAAAAAGAAAGTCCTTCATTTAATTTGTAATTGTACAAAGCTCCAATAATGTTGGCTCTGTTGCCGTTTTTACTTTTTTCAATGATTGGCGCATAAAATAATTCTGTGTTTTTTTCTTGAAAAACTTCGGCAACATTTTTTTTGATCAACTCGATCAGTAACGGTGCTTTACTGATTCCACCGCTGATCAATATTTTTTCAGGATCTAAGATGGTCTGAAAATTAAAAATTTGTACTGCTAACGTTCGGCAATAGGCATTTAAGCATTCTAAAATAACGGGATCGCCTTCTTCAGCAAGTTGAAAGACTAAATGGCCATCGATTTCTTCTAGCGGAATATCTTTTCGTTTTGAAACAGTTTTAAATAATTTTCTTAACCCATTTTGAAAACCAAACATGTAATCTTGATCATCGCTTTTATCCACATTGGTTTTTATAAAAGAGAATTCTCCAGCTGAGTGATGGGTTCCTTTCAACACTTGTCCATTGATCAAGATTCCGCCTCCAATGCCTGTTCCTAAAACTAAAATCACACCATTTTGAATCTCTTGAAAATGGCCTTTCCATAACTCCCCTAAAGCTGCTGCTTTGCCATCATTTTCTATATGAATAGTGGTTGGACACCGACTTTCGAGTAATTCCACCATATTCATATTTTTAATGTATTCCAATGTCCCGCCATGAACAGCATAGCCCGTTTTTGAATGAATGATTCCTGGCATGCTAATGGCCATTCCTTCGATTTCATCCGCAAAAGCATCGTAAATGTCTCCAATTGCTTCAATAAAATGGTCTAATGAATCCATGGGCGTTTTTTTTCTTTGAGTTTCACTGATTTCTCCGTCATGATTGATAAGACCATACTTAATTTCCGTTCCGCCAATATCCATTCCTAAATACTGAGTCATCTCTTCACCTTCCCTACTGTCATTTAGCTGCTAAGGATTTGATTGCCCTAGCTTTTCCTATGCCAACATTATAACATGGTATCGCTAACATTTTTCATCTACGAGCCCTATTTCTCTTACTCCTATAGTCTACCATATGTTTAAATGAAAAAAGTAACAGCAGTTTAAAGTTAGATTCCTCTTTAAACTGCTGTTACTTAAACTCATTAATTCTTTTCAGCAAAATACTTTTCAGTGAATCTTTTCAGCAATGGAAATAAAATCGGAGCTAATATCAGGTAAAATCCTCCATTCCCTATAGCATGCAGGGTGTCGAACGGCAGACCAGAAATATAATAGACCCAGATGTTTTGAATGCCAAAGAAAGGCGCTTGTACAAGTGAAATAATAAAACCATACAGATACCCAGACAACACGGCGTAAAAAACCATGAACACAAACGGAATGCGTGTAAAAAACGGTTTGACGACTAGTCCTGTCAGCAAGACAAGAAAAACAAATGAAATCATTTGAGCAAGTGTCCATACCCCCATGCCTAATGTAATATTGGAAATAAAAATAGATAAAACAGCTACGATCATGCCGTCGCTGATTCCCAATGAAAGGGTCAAAATGATTAAGATAACGGTCACGGGTTGGACATTTGGCAAGAATTGAAATACTAACCGGCTCACTTGGCAAAGTGTCGTCATCATGGCGAGTAACGTCATTCGTTGAATAGACAATGGTTTAGATTTACATGCCATCTAAGTTCCACACGATAGTGTCGCCATCTTCTAAAATATAGTCTGCTGCCCCTACAGCAGCTTGTTCGCCATTGACAGTGTATAGCCAGTATTTCCCTGCTTTATCGTCCTGTTCATGTCCTTCAACAGCAGAAATAAAACCGTCTTTTTCGGTAATGTCATAGTTCTTTTCCATGGCTTCTAGCAAGGTTTCGCCTGCTTCTGCTTTTATTTCTTTATTTGCGTCAGGTAAATCTTCGCCTGCTTCTTGGACATTGATCGATACCGCTACTGTTTCTATAGCCGAACTTGTGGCGGTCATCTCACTTGAAGCGACTGAACTGCTTTCATTTCCTGCTGGTTGATTGGTATCGCTGCAAGCCACCAATGCTAATGAAGCTGCAATAACCAAACCTAATTTTAATTTTAATTTCATTTTTCTTCCTCCAAATCAATAATAGTAAGCTTTTTGAGACAAAAAAACAACAAGGCAGAATCTTGTTGGACACCCGTCTGTTCTGCCTCGAAACAGTCGGTTCAAAAGCAATTGAAAAAAGACCTGACTCAAAGCGGCTGCTTTTTACAGTGGCGGGACCGTGTTGGATTTTCACCAACTTCCAGTTTTCAATAGCTTATTCAATTTTAGCGGATATCTTTTTTTGTTAAAGATGTATGGAAAACTTTTCCGCCTCTTTCATACAAGGTTTCTTTTACGCTTGCTTGATGGTTGACCAACCGTGCTGCAGCAAACAAATAATCTGACAAACGATTGATAAAAATGCCGACATGAGGATTTATTTCTTCTACTGCAGCTAAACTGACAATGCGCCGTTCAGCTCTTCTAACGGTCGTTCTAGCCAAATGTAATAAACTCGCAACGGGATGACCGCCTGGCAAAACAAAAGATTCGATTGCATCTGGAATTTCTGCATAAACATCGATTCGCGATTCAATCCATTTGATCATTTCTTCTGTTACCTTATAGTCTTTTTTCCCGTGGGGTGTCGCCAAATCTGTCCCGCAATCAAATAAACTGTGCTGCAGTTCAATTAGTTCACTTTTTAAAGATTCGTCTTGTTCGCTCATCTGACTGATTATGTATCCGATCAAAGAATTGGCTTCATCAATCGTCCCATAGGCTTCTACTCGTACAGAATCTTTTTTGACGGTACGGCCGCCAATGATATTTGTATTTCCGTAGTCGCCTCTTTTAGTATAGATTTGCATTTAATGTTCACCTCTTTCTTTTTTATCCCTTCTCTCTAAATCACTATATAGCATAATGTCTTTATTTTCAACCACTACATATTGTGTTTTAAAGAAAATAAAATTTCCTGCTAAGCAATACCAAATAGATAAAGAAGCTGCTTTAAGTTCATCAAGAAAAATAGGTTTAAAAAACTAATCGTTGCAATCTAGTTTTTTAAACCTATTTAATTCTTTAAAACACTCAATATAATAATAAGCCATCCAAGTCCAACACTTTGATTAATTTATGTGTTTTTTGTTCAATCAGACCTTGTGCTTCTAATTCTGTAAACTTTCGACTGATTGTTTCTGGAGTAGTTCCTAGATAAGAAGCTAGGTCTTTTTTGCTCATAGGCAATTCGATAGTATCCGTTTGATTTTCACTATCGAAACATTCAGCTAAAAATAATGCGATGCGTGTCTCTACTTTTTCAGTGGCGAAGCGCATGGATTGTTTTTCCGATTGCGCCAGCCGCTTAGAAAATTCCGTTAGCACCTTTAAAGAAATCGTTGGATATTGTAACAATAAATTTTGAAAATCAGTACGTTTGATCCTACAAACACTAGTCTCTGCCATGGCTTCAGCAAACGATACATAGGTGGTTTCAGTGAATAATGCCAATTCTCCTGTAAAATCTCCCGGCATTAAAATACGAACCAGCTGTTCTTTGCCGCTTTCCGATAAACGATAAACTCGGATTTTCCCCTTATTGACAATAAACAAAGAATCCGACTGTTCTCCGGCGTGGTAAACAGTTTCGCCTTTTTTATAGTTTACAGAATGGATGGTTTTCGTTATTTCGTTCATTTGTTCTTCTTCTAAGTGGTTAAAAATTGGAACCGAAGAAACGCACGATTTATGTGAATGTGAATGATGGTGCTGATTATGACCAGCATTGGTATCTTCTTTTCTCATTTCTTTCCCCTCCAGTAACCTAAAATAACTCTATTTGCTAATTTTTTAAACTGTCTTCTGTCATTATAACTCTAAAGCTAGCTGCTTACAGCACTTCATTTACAAATTGAAAAAGATTCTAACGAAACAACGTCAGAATCTTTTTGCTGGCTATTAAGATACCTTGACAGACAAAACTGGATAACCTAGTTTTGTAATGGTTTCTTCAATTTTATCCGCTTTAATTTCGTTTTCATCAAATTCGGTTCTGACTTTGCTGGAATTGAACATCACTTTTGCAGATTCAACACCTGCTGTTTTGCTTAGAGTTGTTTCAATTTTTTTGATACAAGATGGACAAGTTAACGGTTCTAATTGATAAACGGCTTTACTCATGTTTGTTTCCTCCTATACTTTATTTGTATTTTTAAAGCTAGTAAATAAAAAGCAGGATGCAAATCGAGCTTTTCGCTTTATTGTTTCTGATTTGCTCTTGTTCTTATTTCTACTGTTAGTATACCGGCTGCTCTTCTAACAAACATTGATGCTGATCAAGTTTAGCCGATTATTTTTCAGTATGCAGGTTATATAGGATTATCGCTTTGTCAGTTCCTTATCAACCATTAGCGTTGATTTAATAGTTAAGGTTTCTCTTAAGATAATAACTTTAAGCTAGAGCTGGGCATCGTTCTATGCTAAGATAATAAACGAGCTAATTTTCTACTTTATATATAGAAAGAGGTTTAAAAAATGGCTGCTGCTTATTTTTCAAAGTTTTATAAAAAATCCAAACAAGAAAAAGTCCAAGCACTTTTAGAGGCACAAATCCTTACATCAGAGGATGAACAGTTTTTAAAAGAAACTCCTCTTTTATCTGACGGATTGGCTAATAGTATGGTAGAAAACCAATTGACACAATATGCTTTGCCCTTAGGTGTGGCGCTGAATTTAATAGTGGATGACAAAGAATATGCTGTCCCGATGGTTACTGAAGAACCTTCTGTAGTTGCAGCAGCCAGCTCTGCCGCCAAACTTATTGCTCAAGCAGGCGGATTTGAAACCAGCATAACAAAACGGCGGATGATCGGACAAGTGGCGTTAAAAGCAGTTCCAGATACAACACATGCTCAAAAACAATTAAAGCTACATAAAAAAGACATCCTTAACAAAGCTAATCAAGCTCATCCTTCTATCGTAAAACGTGGCGGCGGAGCAGACGATATCATGATTCGTTTGATTGAATCGACTGAAGAGTCTCCTGAATTTTTAGTCGTTCATGTTTATATCGATGTTCAAGAAGCAATGGGAGCTAATATCGTCAATACTATGATGGAGGCTATTGCTCCTTATTTAGAACTATTGACCGAAGGAAAGGTTTTAATGAGCATCCTTTCAAACTACGCTACAGAATGTTTAGCGACTGCTACTTGCAGAGTTCCGTTAAACTTATTAAAGCGTGGTGATTTGTCAGGTGAAGCAGTCCGCGATCGTTTAATCGAAGCTGCTCAATTTGCCTATGCTGATCCTTATCGAGCTGTTACCCACAACAAAGGGATCATGAACGGCATTGATGCGGTTGTTTTAGCAAGCGGCAATGACTGGCGGGCAATTGAAGCAGGTGCTCATGCCTATGCTGCTAAATCAGGACAATACCGGGCTCTTTCCACTTGGAAAAAAGCTGATAATGGAGATCTACTCGGCAGTTTGACCTTGCCCATGCCCATTGGTTTTGTTGGAGGATCAATCTCCATTCACCCCACTGCTCAATTCAGTCAGCGTTTACTAGGTGTTAAAAATGCTAAAGAATTAGAATCAGTGATTGTTTCCATTGGACTAGCACAAAATTTTTCAGCTCTTAAAGCTTTAGTAACGGAAGGCATCCAAAAAGGGCATATGGGACTGCACGCTAAGTCTTTGGCAATCAGTGCTGGAGCAACGGATCATTGGATTGAAGCAGTTGCCGATGAGTTAAAAAAAGCACCTCATATGAACTTGGAAACTGCTAAAGCTTTACTAGATAAAGCAAAAAACAACTTGTAATATATTAGACTATTATTCTTTAATGCATGAAGTAAAAAAATGATTTTAACACTAAGGAGATTAATTATGGAAGCTTGGATTCAAGGTATTATGGAACAATTTGGTTATATCGGGGTAGCATTTTTAATTATGATCGAGAATGTTTTTCCGCCGATTCCATCAGAAGTTATTTTAACCTTTGGCGGTTTTATGACGACAGGCACTAGTTTAAATATTCTGGGAATGATTATTGCTTCAACCATTGGTGCTGTGATCGGTGCTGTGATTCTTTATGGTATTGGGTTGTTGTTAGATGTTGCACGGTTAGAAAAAATCGTAGACCGTTGGGGTCATATCTTACGTTTAACTAGAAAGGATATTCATAAAGCCGATCGCTGGTTTGATAAGCATGGCGTATGGACTGTTTTCTTTTGCCGTTTCATTCCGCTGATCAGAAGTTTGATTTCAATCCCAGCCGGAATGTCCAATATGAACTTCGGACTATTTATTACTTTGACAACTATCGGTACATTGATTTGGAATACCATTTTGATTTATTTAGGCGCCGCTGTAGGTTCACAATGGGAAGTTATCGTCCATTATATGGACATCTATTCGCACATCGCTTACGCTGTGATTGCCATTGCTGCAATTGCTTTTATCATTTGGTTCTTCAAAAGAAAAAAAACTGAAAAAACCAACTAATACTAAATAAAACCCCTGTAAGTCATGAGAGATTCTCTGCTCTAACGACTTATAGGGGTTTTTGTTCTAGAGATTGCCGGATCGAATAATGGAAATCAAAAGCCACAATCCTAAAAAGCCAGCAGCTAAAAAGCCTGCTACTCCAATAATAGACAGCTGTGTACCTTTTGTGGCTATGACAACAAAAGCGGATGCAATGATTAAAGCAGAAACAATGAGAGCAAAAACTAAACGATTCACCATTTTATTGATACCTATCCATTTTTCGTCCATACCCGCCAAGTCGATTGTAAATTTGCTGCGTCCATTGATCAAGTCATCTAAAAAAGTCGATAGCTGACTTGGCAATTTAGCTGAATGACTAACAAATTGATACGTTCGCAACAATGCTTCTTCCGTATCTAATAAATCACGTGCACTAAACGTTCCGCTTGTTTTCAGGTAACTTTTTGTGATCTGTATCAAATTAGCTTCTGGCGATAAATCGGTAATGACTCCTTCTAAGATAGTCATTGATTTTACCAAGGTAATTAGATCACTGGGCATTGCCAAATTGTGCCTGCTGGTCATTTCGAACATATCGGTTAAGACACTGGCAATATGGATATTGCTCAAATTAGTCGAAAAATACGTATCAAACAGATAAGACAAATCTTCATATAATTCATTGCGATCCACTCGGCCTTTTTGAATGCCCATCTGCAAAATCAAATGAATCAATAAATTGATATCTTTTAAAACAATAGCTTTCAATAATTGGTTCAATACTTCTTTATTCGGTTTAGATAATTCTCCCATAATACCAAAATCAATGTAGTAAATCTTTCCTTCTTTGATAATCAAATTTCCTGGATGAGGATCTCCATGGAAAAAACCATCGTGAAAAACTTGAGATAGATAAGATAACAGTAATTTTTGGCCAATATCGTCCAAATCATATCCTGCATCAAGCAATGCTTCTGTATGTGTTACTTTCAATCCTTCGATATATTCTTGGACGATCACTCGTTTTGAACTAAGTTCTGTAAACACTGCGGGAGCACCAACACAGGCAATATCAGCGTTTAATTCTTTAAATTTAAGCATGTAATGTACTTCGTTGCGAAAATCTAATTCAACTTTAGTCGTTTCCCGAATCTCTTTAAATGCCGCAACTGGATCGACCACAATTTCTTTCAACATGTTTTCAGCTTTAGATACAATTCTAATGAATAAATCGATATCTCTTAAAAAGCTTTCTTCTATACTAGGCCGTTGAACTTTTAAAACCACTTCTTTCCCATTCAATAACCGACCGCGGTGAACCTGCGCAATTGAAGCACTAGCAATGGGTTTTCTTGCTACACTTT
Organism: Carnobacterium sp. CS13; assembly: GCF_016653495.1. NCBI lineage: Bacteria > Bacillati > Bacillota > Bacilli > Lactobacillales > Carnobacteriaceae > Carnobacterium > Carnobacterium sp. CS13. The sequence goes on from NZ_CP067364.1 coordinate 1,929,557, forward strand.
CAAAAACATCTTCTAATTCTTGGTTAAATTCTTCTCTAAAAATTCTTCGAACATCTTCAAATGGAAAGGGTGGAGCAGCATCTTGCAGTTTAGACAATTCATCAATGTATTCTTTCGGCAAGATATCTCTTCTTGTTGAAATGATTTGTCCTATTTTAATAAAACTGGGACCCAATTCTTCAAAAGCTTTACGTAAATTTTTCGGGTCCAACTCTTTTTTTTGAGTCCGAATTTTTGTATTGTAAATATGTCCAAAACCATAAGCCGTCAATACCCCAACAATTTCTCTAAATCGATCACGATCTCTCACAGATGCTCTCCACCTCCTGCTTTTTAAGTCTTATTATTATTTGTTGATCAGTTTATCAATCGTTTCGTTTAATTGATCAACCTTCTTCTCTAATTCTTCAATATCTTTTCGTTGTGCAACATTCATAGCCATCAATAATTCTTGCACATCTTCTCGACTCAATTCTTCCTCTGAGTTTTTCTCTTTTTTCTTCCGGACTAATTCTTGACTTAATAACTTCCCTTGATCAACTGTCAGCCTGCCTTTAACAACCAGTTTGTTAAGGGTGTCTTCCATTTTTTCATACGTTACAGATGCTCCGCCAATACCAGCTAAGATTATTTTTTTAAATTCATCCATTGTTTTTTTCCTCCTTGTATTTTTATCAACAGCTATCCTGTTTCGTGTTGTTAGCAGTTAGAAGATGGATTCTCTAGAGGTGTTGTTATTCTCATTAGTATACCATGAAACCGCTTCACTTAAGATATTTTTTCTTTTTTTACTTCTTCTCGTTAGACGATTTTTAGATAGAAAAAGAAGCAGTCTAAAACCTGCTTCTTTTTCTTATTGGAAGATTAAAATCAATTTGGTATATTGCTTAGTTAGCATCTGCATTCAAGACATATTCATAAGCTGTAATTTTACCTTGTGTGCGTTGGATCTCAAGTTCATTTTCAATGTAATTAATTGAATTCCCTAAATCTTCCGTACGCTTTGTCGTAAGGCGATCCAATTCTTTTTTTGATTCATTCAATAAACTTGTTACATCTGACTCAGTCATATAACTCATTATAAATTCCTCCTAAAAAGTAATTTTGCTACAAGTTAAGTATACCCTCCTTAAAATTAAATAACAATTAACTACACTTTTGTTCCTTTGTTCTTTTTACCGACTACCAACAATCGGCTTCATTACACTGACTCTTTAGATCAATGATTGTTTGCCTTATCTAACGTTTTGTTCTTATTACTTTAGTTAATATGCTTAATTAAGTCCCAACAAGCAGAACTATCAAGATTGTGGACTACATACATTTCATTTATTAACATCAATAATGTTCGAACCACAAAAAAACGCATAACAGCTTTATACTGTCATACGTTTTAAGGGTTCAGTGATTGTCTGATCCTTTTATTGCAGTTGAAGCTGGTCATTTGATACTATTTTCTGGACAGCTGCCTTATTGTCAACACTGTCTGCATTTCGTTCAATAAACAGACTCATTACCCTTGAACCTTCAATTTCATTAGCTGTAAAAACATAATTTTTATGCTTTATACTGATTTTTTCTCCTTTTTGCGGAATATTTCCATATTCAGTTATAAAGTATCCGGCAATAGAATCTACATTGTTTGATTTAATGTTGGTATCAAAAAATTCATTGAACTTGGAAAGAGGCGTTGATCCAGCTACTAAGTAACGATTTTCAGTTAACTGTTCGACTAATTGATGCGTTTCATCGTATTCGTCGTCAATATCGCCTACGATTTCTTCCAATAAATCTTCTAATGTTACGATTCCTACTGTTCCTCCATACTCATCATTTAAAATAGCAATCTGATTACGCGTATGTTTCATTTCATACAGCAAATCATTCATATAGATGGTTTCCGGAACAGATAATGGGGTATTCATAATTTCTCTAATATTAATTTCATCAAGGTTTGTTGTCCTAGAAGCTTGCAATAAGCTTTTTACGTGCAAGACACCGATAATGTTATCTTTGTCAGTTTCATACACAGGAACACGTGAATATCTGCAATCCAATAATAGTGGAATGTTTTTTTTATTTCCATCCTTATAGTCGATCATAAAAGTATCGGTTCGAGGTACCATGATCTCTTTGGCCATTTTCGTATCCATTGACATGACGCCTCTTAACATCGAGAATTCGTTAAGGTCGATGGCTCCTTCTTTTTGACTATTTTCTAAGTAAGCACGAAATTCATCACGAGTCATCTTCTCTTCTTCATTGTTAAAATCAATCGGAGTCATTCTTTTCAAAATGCTGGTTGAGAATGACAGTAGTTTCACGAAAGGCATAGCAAACGTTTGAACGAGTAATATAGGGCCCACAGTTAACTTTGCAATTTCTTCAGCTTTTTGCAAGGCTACTTGTTTTGGATACAATTCACCAAATACGAGCGTAATATAAGAAAGTGCGATGGTCACTATTACAACAGCAATTTGTTCCCCACCAGGAACATTCGTTAAAATCGGTTTTAAGCGAACAGCAAAACTAGTTGCTGCGGATGCACTTGAGAAGAATCCAGCTAACGTAATAGCTACTTGGATAGTGGCTAAAAAATTATCTGGGTTGCCTAATAATTTTAGAATGTTAAGCGATTTTTTATCTCCTTGTAAAGCAGTCTCCTTTATTTTGCGTTGATCTAATGAAACAAATGCCATTTCTGCTGCTGCAAAAAATGCATTAAGTGCGGTTAATATTACTATGATCAGAATCTGTACTGCTAACGACTGACTATCGGGGTCTGAGTCCATCTATCATTGTCTCCTTTTTCTTTTTTGTATTTTTTTGTAATTATACAATACTACCACAATTCAAATTAAAATTCTACTGGATTTCAGTAAATAATTTCCGTTCTGTTAAATCTAATACAAAATAGCTTTGTTGAAGGATTAATGGCCGTTTAAATTGACAAAAAATCTTTAATGGTATAGTTTTAGAGAAGAGAAGCGCTTCTACGAAAAAAGGGTTGATTTGGTTCTCTATTGATTATTTGGAGGTTCTCGGCATGATCTCTGAAAGTAGTTGAAGTAGGTTTTTAGCAAACTGATTATTGAGAAATGCTTGAATGTAAGGGCTTGCTTTTTCTAGCTTTCCAATTTTGATAAAGCAACCTTTTATACATAAAAAAGGAACTAGCAGGAGGTGATCCCATAAAAGCTATCAATGGTTTATGTCATTATAAATGAACTTTTTAAATCATTATTTTAACAGACAACTAATAAAAAAGATGGGATGGGAAAAGCATGAAAAAATTTACTAAGCGTTCTTTAGTGTCACTCGTTTTGTCTGTAGGAGCTGTATTGCTGTTAGCAGGATGCGGCAGCAATAACGATTCCGCTACTGGAAAACCAGGCACCAATGCTGGTGATGGACCAGTTGAAATTGAATTTTGGAGTTTCTGGGGATCCGGCCCACGGAGCGAAGCAGTCAACAAAATTATTACTGATTTTAATGAAAAACAAGACGACATTGTGGTAAAACATGTTTATCAGCCTTGGGGGGACATTTGGACAAAATCTCTTGCTTCAGTAGCTGCAGGAAATCCGCCAGATGTGATCATTCAAGACATCAACTCTGTAAAACAACGTGCAGACGCAAATCAAGCCATCAATCTTCAACCATATATTGACAAAGAAGATGAAGAAATCGAATCGCGCTTTTATCCTCAGCTTTTAGATGCAGCCACCTATGAAGATGAAGTTTATGGTCTTCCTTTCAACACAGATACTCAGGTCCTATTTTATAATAAAGACTTATTTGAAAAAGCTGGTTTAGATCCAGAAACCCCTCCTGCAACTTGGGCTGACTTAGAAGAATATGCTTCAGCTCTAGAAGAAAAAGACGGCGACAAATGGAAAACTATCGGGTTTTATCCGCTTTGGAGTACTGGCGAGGATGTCTGGGCTATCAACGCTGATAATGGTACCAGCTGGTTTGATAGTAAAGATGAAGTAAAAATCAACACACCTAATAAAGTCGAATCGTTACAGTGGGTGTTAGATTGGCAAAATCATATCGGTAAAAGCACTGTAGAATCTTATGAAGCTGAATTTGGAGCTGGTATAGCCGATCCATTTGTTTCGGAACTTGTGGCTATGAGAGGTCAGAATATCAATTACTTTGTTGAACTGCAGCAATTGGACCAAGACGTCAATTTTGGCGTTGCTCTTTTACCAGAAAAAACAGAAGGATCTGGTCACTATAGTTGGGGTGGAGGCTTTACAGCCGAGATTCCTTACGGTGCTAAAAACCCAGATGCTTCATGGGAATTCATTAAATATTTAACTAGTGATGATGTTCAAGAATACTGGGGCTCACAAGGTTTTGATATTATGGCTAACCAGTCTGCTAATGAAAGCTTAGCAAAAAGTTCTGAACTTGACGAGAATGGACAAATGATTTATGAAATAGCTAATGAGGCTCTTGAAACAACTGTCATCACGCCTGTCCCCCTTTCTGCACCTGACTATTTACCTTTAGTCAATACAGAAATCGATGCGGCTATGTTAGGAAACAAATCAGCCAAAGAAGCTTTGGATGATGCACAAAAATCTGTAGAAAATCTTGTTGAACAAAACAACTAGTTCTTCCACTGTATAAACAAACTTGCAAAAAAAGCTATGGCAGCAAACTTGAAAGGTAGCTTAATTAAAAAGTTGCCTTTCAAGTTTGTCCTAGCTTTTATTTTTTTACTAAACATACTTAGCTCTTAGCGTTTCAAACGTCGCTTTCAAAAAAAAAGAAATGTGGTGAATTCGATGCTATCTCGAAAACAAAATAAGAATAAAACAAAATGGACTAAATTAAAACGACAAGAAGCTTTATGGGGACTTCTTTTTGTTTCTCCTTTTATTATTGGTTTTGTTGCCTTTTTAATGGGACCGATGCTTTTTTCTTTATATGGAAGTTTTACAAACTACAACCTAACTTCTAAGATGGATTTGATTGGGTTCAACAATTATAAAAGAATGTTTACACAAGATGGTTTGTTCTGGAAATCCCTTTACAATACTCTTTATTACGTTGTGTTCAGTGTCCCTCTAAATGCAGTTGGAGCGGTTTTAATGGCCGTATTATTGAATCAAAAAATGCGGGGAATAAAATTTTTTAGAACTATTTTTTATATGCCCGCTATTCTATCAGGAGTTGCTGTTTATGTATTATGGATGCAATTGCTGGCCCCTTCCACCGGATTGATCAATACTGTTTTAAGTTACATTGGTATTACAGGACCTGCCTGGCTGTTTGATCCCCAATGGACAAAACCAGCACTTATTATTATGAGCTTGTGGAGCGTAGGCGGTTCAATGCTGCTTTTCTTAGCTACATTGCAGAACGTCCCCACGCAACTTTATGAATCTGCAGAATTAGATGGAGCGAATACTTTCAAACGCTTTTGGCATATCACACTGCCGATGATCACCCCGATTATTTTTTATAACGTGGTCACATCGATCATCGGATCTTTTCAAATTTTCCAAGAGGCTTACATTATGACCGATAGTGGAACAGGCGGACCTGCCAACTCTCTGCTTTTCTATAATTTGCATATGTGGAATAAAGCCTTTGTAGCTTTTGATATGGGCTACGCTATGGCGATGTCTTGGGGATTATTCTTCATTGTCTTTATTTTAACACTCATCAACCTTAAACTTGCGCCTCTCTGGGTACGGTATGAAGGAGGGAATAGTTAATGGAAAAAACTGTTGCAGCAACGGAAGCCAAAATAACTGTAAAAAAGAATCATTTTAAAAGTAAGAAAAAATCAGAAAGAACATTAAAGATAATTATTTTTATCTTATTGATTACTGTGAGCATCGTTTTGATGACTCCTATTGTTTGGATGGTTTCTACTTCATTGAAGCCGATGTCGGAAATCGTCCGTATTCCTCCAACACTCTTTCCTAAAGAAATCCAGTGGGGAAACTATGTTGAAACCATTAAAACTTTTCCTTTCTTCCGTTATGCTTTGAATACTTTATTTATCACATTCTTTGTTGTTATTGGAAATGTGTTATCTAATTCTTTTATTGCTTATGGTTTTGCAAAAATCAGTTTTCCTGGGCGCAATCTCTTGTTTTCACTGGTCTTAACAACTATGATGATTCCAGGATTTGTTACCATGATTCCGCAATACGTCTTATTTTCAAAAATCGGCTGGGTCGGAACGTATTTGCCGTTAATCGTACCCTCGTTTTTTGGAAATGCCTTTAGTATTTTTATTATGCGGCAATTTTATATGTCCATCAGCAACGAATTAGTTGAAGCAGCTAAAATAGATGGAGCGAATCACATTTATATTTGGAGCCGTCTGATGATTCCTTTAACAAAGCCTGCAATCATTACGATTGCTATTGGTGCTTTTAACGGAGCATGGAATGACTTTCTAGGGCCTTTGCTTTATATTCATGAGGAATCAATGTACACACTTCAAATTGGATTGAAGACTTTCCAAAGTCAAGCTACTGCGCAATGGAATTATTTGATGGCTGGTGCAACCTTAGTCTTGCTGCCTACTGTCTTGCTCTTCTTCTTTGCACAACGTTACTTTATCGAAGGTATGGATTTAACGGCTGGTTCTAAAGGGTAGATGACAAATTTACCTTTAGTTCCAGAGTTTTCGTTAGGAGGTTCAAATTATGGAAAAAAAGAAATTCTCAGAAGCCATTATTGTGGGTACTGAATGGGCAGCCCGATTAGCTACATTGAACCTTGTTTTTATCTTATTTTCAATTCCGCTGATCACATTGATTCCCTCGTTGGTGGCTTTATTCGAAGTCATTCGGAGTTGGGAAAAAGGGAATAAAAAAATCCCGATTTTCAAAACATTTTTTTACGAATTTCGAAAAAGCTTTTGGCATAGTTATAAAGTAGGATTGCCTTTACTTCTTATCAGTGTCGTCTTGATCGTAGATATCTATTACACGGCAGGACAAACATCTGATGGATTACTTATCCTGCGCTATGCCATTTACACTTTGACCCTTTTATTTAGTATTATGGTTCTTTACAGTTTCCCTATTTTTGTTCAATACAAATTGCCGATTTACAAAATTTATTTTTTAGCACTGACTATTGGTCTCACGCAGCCTTTCGTGACCTTGTCTATGCTGCTTACTGTAGCAGTTGTTATTGGCGTAAATGTATTTTGGCCGGCATTAAGTTTTTTCTTTTCGGTCAGCGTCATTGCTATGGTCGCCTTTAAAATGGCCTCCCACTCTTTGCAAAAATACGATACAACTGAACCAGTCCCTTCAGAATAAGAATTAAGGACTCTTTTTAAAGATTTGCTTTGCGGCCGTTCTAATAGAAAACGTGCTCTGCCTATTGCAATAACAATAGGCAATGCACGTTTTTTTTACATTCAAATTTGAGGTCGGCTTAGAGCGTGACTCTATTCCTTTTTTTCAGCTTCTTCAGCATCCAGCTTCAGACACCAAATGGCTATAACAACGGTTAACGCCATTACAGTATCTTCTTCATGATCCACATCTAAGACAAAAACATCTCCAATAGAAAGGAATTTTTTCTTGAACGTAGCAATGGTGCCAAAACCTTTTTTAATATGGAAGTCATCTTTTTCTACATGTCCGGTGATTTTCCAATCTAATTTTTCAATCGTGTAATCCGAACCAATCAAGTTCTTATCTTTTTTAAGCACCGCTACCTTTTTATCCATTTGGTAAACCGTATATTTAGGTGAAAACCCCATTTTATTTTCCTCAATAGAAGCTACTTCTTTGCCTTCCTGATCTTGAATATGGACTTTATTTCCAATCGAAAGCAACTCGCTTTTAACCTCGTAAACAACGTTATCCTGCTCGTCTCGAACAATCAAAGTATCGCGCCATGAAAAACGTTTTTCCTTAATAAATAGTTTCATCATTACACCAGCTTTCTTTTAGTTATCCTCTATCGTATCCCTATTATAAAGCTATAGGATATTGTTTGCCACTTTAAGCTCACTACTAAAAGGTTTTGATTGTCTATCGGTTAGACGTTAGACTTTTAACTTTTTTTCAAAGATGAGCATATCGATAGCTGGAATACCATCTTCCACGATTGGTTCTGGATAATGAAGAAAGAAATCTTTTTTTATACTATTTATTCTGAATCCTGCTTTTTGATAAAAAACGATAGCTGAGATGCTAGAGTTAGCCGTACCAACGACCATCGTGTTAAACCCTTTTGCAGCATAATGGCTTTCTGCAAGTGCTAGTGTCTGCTTGCCGATGCCTTGTTCTTGATGACATGGTTCGATAGCGATGTTTTTTATTTCGACCGTTTGCGAATCTGGAAAAGTAAACAGGATGACTCCAATAGTTTTTTCTTCTATTTGGATCAAATACGCTTCGCCCTCATTAAGGTAGCGTTCAATCATCGCCTCACTTTCATCAGCCAATAAGAAAAGCTCTAGATACTGCGTGCGCTCCTTGACCGCTAGTTTTTCGAAAACCACCTTTTGGTTCATCTCCAACATCCTCTCATTTCTCAGTATTTTTTAACTGCTTCAGTGTTTTCAGCAGTTGTTCGATAAACCCCGTTTATGCATAACGATCAGCTAAGACATTCAATAAGGTTGTTTTACAAGAGCCGTTTCGCCCTACGATTTCAATTCGATCATTTTCATAAACATACCATTCAAGGATAGCAAAAAGCTGGTTTTCTCCCATGGTTTTTCACAATTGTGTACTTCAATTAACACAAAAACCTCCTTCAACTCTGAAGAAGATCGTTTCTTGGGCTATTCTTAATAAACCTAACCGCATTAGGATAAGAGTTAGGCAACTACAGCTCATTGAAATCAATCCACTTTCAGATGTTTTTATTCATACCAAATAAAGCCAGATCAGCTTTTCTTTTGTTATTTGGTCATTAAAATTTTCTGCTTTAAAGTGAATTACTTCATAGCTTCCTTACCTATGCTTTCCTAAATTCTAAACTCAAATTTAGTCTAGTCGCTCTTCTCCTATTAATCAAGTAATGGGACCATATGGAAAAAGAAGGATACTATCGATTTTTTTAAATAGGTAGGGATTTAAACTCTTTATTATATTCAAAAGAAGTTTGCCTACCTTATTGATAGAACTTTCAAAGACTTAAGGTACTTAAAAGGGTTGGGATGCTTATCCATTATGCTATTGCCTGGATAGGCAACACTTAATCTTATATTTTCATTTTTTTTCATAGATTTTTTTTATTTCTATTATTTTACGGTCATTTTGTGCTACTATAAATAAGGCGAAATTAACAGTCGTTTTAGCATTCATTCCATTGTCTGTTCTACATAAGTTATTCGCAAATTTATAAATATGAAAAGGTGAAGAGTATGTGGTTTGTTTTTACATTGATTTCTATTTTCTCTTGGGGAGCAGCAGATTTATTTTATAAGAAAGGAACAAATCCAAAAGACCCTTACAGCCATTTAAGAATTGTGATGATGGTCGGTCTAGTTATGGGAATTCATGCCTTTTGGACGATTTTATTTACTGATATTTCTTATGATCCCATGAATATCATTCGTTACTTACCGGTTTCCAGCATGTACATCCTTTCGATGACGATTGGGTACATTGGATTGCGTTATATCGAACTATCCGTTTCATCCCCTGTGATGAACTCATCCGGAGCTATTGCCTCTTTGCTGACATTCATTTTTCTAGGGCAAGTCATGACCGGTCTGCAGTTTTTTGCTGTTGCTCTTATTTCAGTGGGTATCTTGTTATTATCTATCTTTGAAAAAAGAGAAGCTGATTTGGACAGAATGAGACACAAAGAAAAAATTGATCGAAAATATCAAATTGGTGCACTTGCCATTATTTTACCCATCTTATATGCCATTATCGACGGTGTTGGGACTTTTGCTGATGCTTTTATCTTAGATAAAGTTATGAGTGAAAACCAAGCCAACACTTCTTATGAGCTTACATTTCTGATTTGTGCTATTTTAGCTGGTATTTACCTGATTGGTATAAAAAAACAATCGTTTAATCTTTTTGAAGAAAGAACAAAAGGCTATGCAGCCTTGTTTGAAACGTTCGGACAATTTTTCTACGTCTATGCTATCGCGGGCAATGCTATTATTGTCACACCCCTGATTTCTTGTTACAGTATCGTTTCAGTCATTCTTTCCCGTATTTTCTTAAAAGAAAAATTAACCAGAAGCCAATACTTGGTTATTGCAGGCATTATGGTCGGAATTTTCATCTTAGGTTTTGAATAAATAAAAGCGGTCTGCTCTTCTCAATGAGAAAAGCAGACCGCTTATTTTTTATGCTGTTAACGTTTCTTCGTTTTCTGTTGTCTCAACTTTTTTCTTTTGTGAAATGGTCATAAACAGCAACAATAAACCGCTGAATACTACAAATACAATCAGTAAAATCAAGATACTTTGCATGTATAAGTTTTGACCCATTCCTCCAGTGATGGCTTGTCTGAAACCATAAATAGAGTAAGACATCGGCAAGAAAGGATGAATCGCGTTAAAGAAGCTATTTGTCAACGGCATCGGGAATGTTCCACCCGAACCGCCCAGTTGAACAATCAATAATAACATGGCGATAAAACGTCCAACGTTATCTAATGTGATGGTCAGGAATAAGACGATCGACATGAACGCTAATCCTGCTAACACAGCCATTACAAAAAATTGACCTACTGCTTGTACTTGTAAACCAAGCAGCAATAGAATGCCACCTTCGATCAAAGCCATTAAGACAGCGACTGGCAGTGCAACTGACATTTTACTAGCCCACCATGCCAATCCAGATTTACCAGCGACGGCTTTTTTACGAACAGGGTAAATCGTATTAAACACCACTGCGCCGACATACAAGGCCATCGACATAATGTAAGGAGCCAGCGCTGCACCATAATTTGGTACATGACTGTATTCTTTGTGTGTTAATTTAGTCGGGTCTGAGAACATCGTAAAATTAGCATCTGTTGGATTGATGTCATTCACTGTTTCTGCCCCGTCTAGTAAACTAGTGGCTAAGGTGTGGGTGCCATCTTTCAATGTATCCAATCCTTCACCTAAGGTTTCTGATCCATCGGCTAATTGAGTAGAACCATCATTGATTTGGTCTGCTCCATTTGCTAATTGACCGGCCCCGCTAAGCAAGGCTCCAGAATTTTGAGTTAATTGATTGGTTCCTTGCGCCAATTGAGCCGAACCAGCATTTAATTGGTTGACTCCATCAATCAGTGTTGGCAATTTACCAGCTATTTGGTTGATGCCGCCGCTTAATTCTGTTGCTCCTGAATTTAGAGCTCCAGAGTTGGCTGTTAACTGATCCGCACCATTTTGCAATGTGCTGACGCCATTTGTGTATTCAGTAATTCCTGCCACTAACCCACTGTCGCCTTGCAATCCGTTTTGAATGGTTGCTAGGCCTTGATTCAATTCAGACATCCCTTGAATGACGCCTTTATTAGATCCTTCACCAGTTTGGTTTAAAGCCGTCTGAACAGCTGTTAATCCGACACGCAATTCTGTAATAGCTTGAGCTGCGCCAGGTAAAGCAACATTTGAGTTTTCAGCTAATTCATTGACAGAAGCCATTAACGTAGGCAATTCTTCAGTCAATTTCTTCAGACTTGTCATTTGATTTGCTAGTTCGGTAGCCGCCGCTCCTGCATTGGTAGCTTTTTCTCCGACTGCAGCAACACTCTCTCCAGTTGTTGCTGCTTGTTTTCCTACAGCTGACACATGTTCAGCTGCTGCTGCTGTTTTTTCACCGATACTTTCAAGTGAAGCAGCAGTAGCTGTTCCTTGTGCCTGCAGTTCTTCTTGTAAAGCTCCTAACAATTCTGCTTGTTGAGTTTCGTCTAAGCTTTGAAACGCTGCAGTACTTTGAATGGCACTAAGTGTACTAGCAGCATCCGTTTGAGCTTTTTCTCCTAGTGCTGCTGTATCTGTTCCAATGCCTGCCAGATTGGCGCCGGCAGTTGTTAAATTATCTTTCATACCTGTTAGGTTTGTACCAGCTGTTGTCAAATCAGCTTTCATACCTTCTAAATTTGCACCGACATTGGTTAACGATCCAGTAATCGATTCGGTATCTATTGAACTTTCTTCTCCATTTAGAGCAGCATTTAATTCTTGAATACCGGCATTGATCTGCGGCAAACCAGCATTCAAAGCATCTAAATTAGATTGGTTCTCACCAGACATACTGCTTCCGATTTGTCCTGACAGTTCTTTCAATCCAGCCAGTAATTGATCACTGCCTGCTTTGACTTGACCTACTCCACCGCTGAGACTAGCAACGCCATTTTGGAGTTTAGCGTTGTTAGCCGTTAGTTGGCTTGCTCCAGCGTCTAGCTGACTGACACCTGCTGTATAAGCCGTTAAACCACCTGCCAAATCAGATGCCCCATTATTCAATTGAGTAACGCCGTCTTTTAATGGTCCGACATTAGAAGCTAGTTGTCCGGTACCTTCATTCAATTGGGCAGCTCCTGTACTAAGTTGTGCTACACCATCTGTGTATTGTTCTAAACCAACTTCTAACGTTTCAGCTCCTTCACTGAAGGTCAGTGTACTTGTCGCTAATTTTTTTAAGTTTTCAGTAATTTCTCCATTACCTGTACTTAATTTATCTGCCCCTTCGTCTAGTTCACTAGAACCATCAGCAGCTTCTGAAAAACCTTCACCGATCGTTCCGATTTGGTCAAATACAGCTTCAGTATAAGCCTTGGTCACATTGGCTGAAACTTCAGTTTGAATCTCTTTAACAGCCGATTTACTGATAACTTCACCGATAAAGTTCAATGAACCGTTTGTTTCATAAGTAATGTTCATCTTTTCAGGTTTGGTGTCCATCAATGTAGCAGCATTTTTAGAGAAATCCTTGGGCAATGTCATTACCATATAGTAATCACGATCTGCCAAGCCCTTTTGTGCTTCGCTTTCTGAAACAAAATGCCAATCTAATGCGTCATTGTTTTTTAAATTATCCACCATTTCATGACCGACATCCAATTCTTTGCCTTCGTAGTCGACCGCTTCATCCAAATTCACAACTGCTACTGACAATTTGTCCGTATTGCCATAAGGGTCCCAGTTCGATTTCAAGAAGAAACCGGCATATAAGATGGGGATAAATAAAATCACCAAACAAGAAATCAGCAACATTTTGTTGCTGGTTATTTTTTTCCATTCGCTTTTTATCATTTCTATCAAAACCATTCAACGCCTTTCTTAACGTGTGTTAACTTTCAATCACTTCGTTCCAATTTATTACTGGAATTTCTCGACGTCCGAGAGACTCGTAAATCAAATGCGCCACTGTTTGTTGACGAAGAAGATTTGTGTATTGCTCATCAGCTTGTCTAAAAACTTCTGTCAGCACTTTTTCTCCTTGGTTTGCTGTTGGTCCCATATCTGAAAAAACCTGGTTGATCATGCCTGTATTGGGGTACGTCACAATCGGTCCTTCCAGCGCTTCAACGACTTCTAACAAGTTTACTTCTTCCGGCTTCTTCGCAAGCAGAAAGCCTCCATTACTGCCAGAAACAGATGTTACTAGTCCATTCACAACTAATTTCCGAATAATTTTTTTTACATAAGAAGGAGATGCTCCTTCTAGTCTTTGGTTAATAATATGTGAAGCAATTGGAAATTTTTTGTCTTGAGTCGCCAACAAAGTGATGATACAAACCGCTTGTTCCAATCCCTTAGTCAAATTCACACTCTCGCCCCTTTTCATTTTCACTTCATATTCAAATACATTCAATATCCATTATGGACTTCCAATGTCTATGATTGAATTTACTCCTTTTCAGAAAAGAAATCAAGAAAAAAAAAGAAACATTAAAAAAACTTAATCTATTCACTCTTCTTTTTGAAAAAGTTCTTAAGGTCCTAATCTATTTTGTATAGAGTTTAGTTCTCCAGCCACTGTAGATTTAGCTAGTTCGTTGCATCGCGATGTTATTTTAAGCTGCTCGTTTTCAAAAAATAAAAATGAAACTTACTTTTTTCTTGAAGTTTGCTTTTTTATGGTGCACACTGAATGTAAAGGGTTTCTTTTTCACATTCCCTAGTTACTAAAGGAGGTTTTTTATATGTTATTAACAGACATCATTCAAGATGAAGAACGAATTTTCACTGGAAAGGCTATACCCGATACTTACCGTTACGATGAATACGTCGGCTTAACGGATGCGATTTATGCTGTGGCATTGCCGAAAACAAAAGAAGAAGTTCTTGAATTAGTTAAATTTGCTAATAAAGAAGATTTACCGATTATTGCACGCGGTGCTGGAACGGGGTTATCTGGAGCAACTTCTCCTGTAAAAGGCGAATTGATCATTGATTTACACTTAATGAACCGGATTCTTGACTTAGATACAGAAACGATGACGTTGACTGTAGAACCTGGAGTTTTATTGCAAGATATTCAAGAATACGTTGAGAGCCGCGGATACTTCTATCCTCCTGATCCTGGTTCTAAACATTCTTCAATTGGCGGAAATGTCGCGACTAATGCTGGCGGTATGCGTGCTGTCAAATACGGCGTGACCAGAGATTACGTCCGTGCATTAGAGGTCATTTTAGCGAATGGCGAGGAGCTGAGTTTAGGCAGTTTGAACATCAAAAACAGTTCAGGCTATGATTTGAAAGATTTATTCATTGGTTCTGAAGGAACACTTGGCATCACGACTCAAATCAAATTGAAGCTGATTCCACTGCCTAAAACCAGCTTATCTTTGGCAGCTGCTTTTCCTTCTTTAAGAGAAGCTACAGATGCTGTCTTGACTATTTTGAAAAACGGCGTTGATCCCACTGCATTAGAATTTTTTGAACGCGATGTCATTGAATTAAGCGAAAAGGAAAATAATCTTAAATTTCCTAGCCAAAAAGGTCAATCCTATTTATTGATCACATTAGATGGCGATGATCTTGAATCGATCCAGCGCCGTGTAACGTTGCTCGAAGCCAGCATTTTGCCGCATAACGCGGTAGAACTTATTTCTTTAACGGATCCGCTGCTGGAAGAAACGGCTTGGTTGCTGCGAGATAAACTGTTGACTGCCGTAGTGAACTATACGGAACAAGTAACTCTTGATGAATCGGTTCCGATCAACCACATTTCAACTCTCTACCAGTACACCAAAGACCTCGAAGCAAATAGCGGCTTGAAAATGATCAGCTTTGGACATGCTGGTGACGGGAATTTGCATACGTGTGTAACACGTGGCGATATCACTGACCAAACAGAATGGGAAACCAAACGCGATGAGGTCTTGGACCTGTTGTACGCTAAAATAAAAGAACTTGGCGGCTTGCCTTCTGCTGAACACGGCATTGGTATTATCAAAAAACACCATTTCGAAAAAATGTTCGATCCTAATTATTTGAATTTTATGCGCCAAATCAAAAAAGTCTTCGATCCAGATGGGCGCTTGAACCCAACTAAAGTGATTTAAACAAAATAGAGCTCTCTCAACTTTTAGTTTTTGAGAGAGCTCTATTCTTTATTCTTTTTTATACGTTAAGATTAATTTTCTAGCAGCTTGTACTTCATCCATCCGTTTAACAAATGTTTGATGCGGAGCTTCCAAAACAACTTCCGGCGTTTCTTCAACTTCTTTAGCAATTTGGATCAGCGTATCTGCAAAAGCATCCAACGTTTCTTTGGTTTCAGTTTCAGTTGGTTCGATCATCATCGCTTCTTCTACAATCAACGGAAAGTAGACTGTCGGAGCATAGTACCCAAAGTCCAATAAACGTTTTGCCATATCCATCGTGCGGACTCCGAGTTTCTTTTGTCTTAAACCAGACAAAACAAATTCATGTTTGCAAAATTGTTTATGCGAGACATCAAAATACGGTTCTAGTCGTTTGCGCAAGTAATTAGCGTGCAGCACTGCGCTTTCCGCTACTTGACGCAGCCCAATAGGACCCATTGTACGGATATACGTATAAGCACGAACATTCACTCCAAAGTTGCCAAAATAACCTTTAACGCGTCCGATTGACAAAGGATAATTTTCTGCTAAGCCAAATTGTTCCCCTTTTCTTTCAATGCGAGGAATCGGCAAGTACGGTTCTAAAAAGGCTTTGACTCCAACTGGACCCGAACCAGGACCGCCGCCGCCATGAGGTGTACTAAAAGATTTATGCAGATTCAAATGAACGATATCGAATCCCATTGCTCCAGGCGTTACTTTTCCCATGATTGCATTTAAGTTTGCTCCATCATAATACAACAAGCCGCCTGCTTCATGGACGATTTCAGACATCGCTAAAATATCTTTTTCAAATATCCCCAGAGTATTTGGATTGGTCAACATCAGTCCAGCAGTATCCGGTCCAACCTGTTTCTTCAGTTCTTCCAAATCAACCGTACCTTCTTTATTAGATGGAATTTCAATCACATCAAAACCAGCAATAAAAGCACTAGACGGATTGGTTCCATGAGCCGAATCAGGCACCAAAATTTTTGTTCTCGTCTCCCCATCTCCATTTTTTTGATGAAAGGCTTTCATCATGATCAACCCAGTCCACTCGCCCTGTGCTCCGGCAGCAGGCTGCAATGAGATGGCATCCATACCAGAAATAACTTTTAAATCTTCTTGTAGCTCATACATCAATTCAAAGGCGCCTTGCACCGTTTCAGCCGGTTGGAACGGGTGGATCTTGGCAAACCCAGCTAAACGTGCGACGTCTTCATTAATCTTCGGATTGTACTTCATTGTACAAGAGCCTAAAGGATAGAAACCATTATCTACACCAAAATTTTTATTCGATAAAGCCGTATAGTGGCGCATCAATTGCGGTTCTGAAACTTCCGGCAATTCTGCAGGCGCTTTGCGAACCAAATGCGCGGGAAATTTAGCCGTCAAATCAATTGAAGCTACATCGCTTTCAGGAAGACTAGAAGCGATTCGACCCGGTTGGCTAATTTCAAAAATCAAGTCATTGTAGTCCATCAATTTATCATCCCTTCCAGTACCTCAACAAATCCATCTATTTCTTCTTTGGTTCGTTGTTCCGTCACAGCTACCAACATATGATTTTTGAATCCATACTCTGATTCTAAATCATATCCGCCGATTATTTTGTGTTCAAGCAGTTTTTCATTGGTTTGCCGCACTGAAAAAGGCAATTCAACGACGAATTCATTGAAAAATGGAGCCTGGTTATTAATAGCAAAGCCTTTTTCTTGTAGCCGTTTTGCCATATAATCAGCTTTTTCGATATTCAACTGAGCCATTTTTTGAATGCCTTCTTTTCCTAATGCTGACATAAATACAGCTGAAGCTAATGCATTCAAAGCTTGGTTGGAACTCATATTCGACGTTGCTTTTTCGCGTTTGATGTGTTGTTCTCGTGTTTGCAAGGTCAAGACAAATCCGCGTTTGCCCTCTTTATCTACCGATTGCCCGACAATGCGTCCAGGCAGTTTGCGAATGTATTTTTTCTTGACAGCAAAATAACCGCAATGCGGTCCTCCAAATGACATGGCTAAGCCCATTGGCTGCATGTCCCCCACAACAATATCGGCTCCTAAATTTCCGGGTGCTTCCAATAAAGCCAATGCTAATGGGTTTGCAACAACGATCAATAACGCTTTTTGCGTTTCAGCAATAGCTTTGATCTCTGCTAAATCTTCAACTGAACCAAAAAAGTTCGGGTATTGCACAATAATAGCGGCTGTATCTGAAGTCACTTGTGCTTTCAATGCAGTTAAATCGGTTAGATCATTGCTTAACACAGCTTCTTCCATTTGATAATCGAATCCTCCAGAGACGGTTTTTAGTACTTCACGGCCTTGTGGATGGACACCTCTCGAAATGACCACTTTAGAACGCTTAGTTGTTCGAACAGCCACTGTTGCCGCTTCTCCGATCGATGTGAACCCATCGTATAATGATGAGTTAGAAGCATCCATTCCCGTCAATTCACAGACCATTGTTTGGAATTCAAAAATAGCTTGCAGTTCTCCTTGACTGGCTTCTGCTTGATAAGGGGTGTAAGCTGTATAAAATTCAGATCGTGAAATCACATGATCGACTACGCTTGGAATATAGTGGTCATACGTTCCAGCTCCTAAAAACAGCGAAAAACCATTCGTATGGCTGTTTTTATTCGCGAGCTGCTCCATTTTTTTCATTAAAGCAGATTCATGAACGGCTGCTGGAATAGCTAACTCTTCTGTTAGGCGAATATCAGCAGGGACATCAGCAAACAGTTCAGCAATTGATGAAATCTCTAGGGCTGCCAGCATCTCTTCTTGGTCTTGCTGCGTATCCGGCAGGTATCTAAAATCATTTCCCACAGTTATTCCTCCTCTGCATTCGCTTCATCTTCTGCCAATTCAGCAATTAATGCAGCATAGTCTTCTTCACTCAGCAGTTCCTCAAGTTCACTTGCATCAGACAATTCAATTTCAGACATCCAGCCTTCTTTAAACGGTCCTTCGTTGACTAATTCAGGAGCATCTTCTAGTTCTTCATTAACAGCTACAATTTTTCCAGAAACAGGCGAGAAGATAACGGAAGCCGATTTTGTTGATTCAACAGTCCCCACTTCGTCTCCTGCACTAACGCTGCTGTCTGCTTCAGGCAACTCTACATAAACAACGTCCCCTAACTCTTTCGCCGCATATTCAGTGATACCTAAACGTATTTTATCTTTTCCGATCGGCATCACCCATTCGTGTTCTTCTGTATAGTATCTTTTCATATCGTTTTCAGTCATTTTCATTTCTCCTCTTCTATTATCAAATTTTAGTCAATTTTTTATCTCTACTCAAAAACAATTTATTTTATTGTTCTATCTGCGATAAGAAGGCGTTTTCATCACTAGTGCATCTACCAGTTTATTGCGCACTTCAACTTTTATAGATGTTCCAAAGTTGCTTTCAGCGGCATCCAACAACGCTAATCCAATGCTTTTCCCTAAAGAAGGAGACCGTGTTCCGGAAGTCACTACGCCAATTTCTTTGCCGGATTCAGTATAAACTTTGCAGCCTTCACGTGCAATTCCTTTACCTGTCAATTCAAATCCTCTGATTTTTTTCTTCACTCCACTCTCTCGTTGAGCTGCAAGAACCGTTTTCCCAATAAAGTCACTGTCCTTTTTGGTTTTCACAGCAAAACCGATGCCAGCTTGCAGTGGTGTGATTTCTGCTGATAATTCATGTCCGTAAAGCGAAAGCGCCGCTTCCAAACGCAATGTATCTCGAGAACCCAGTCCGCATGGTTTTAATCCTTCAGCTTCTCCCACCTCAACCAATTGGCGCCACAGATTCTCTGTTTGAACAGCTTCTACATACAACTCAAATCCTTCTTCGCCAGTGTACCCTGTTCGAGAAATTAAAACGTTTTCGATCCCTGCTACCGTTGCTTGTTGGACAAAACGAAAGGAACCTATGGCACCTAAATCAACATCTGTTAATTTTTGTAAAATACTTTCGGCAGACGGTCCTTGCAATGCCAGTAACCCAATCGAATCAGAATAGTCTTCAAGTTTCACGTCACCCGTCAAATGCTCTTGCATCCATTTGAAATCTTTTTCAGTATTGCCGGCGTTAGTTGTGATCAAATAACGGTTTTCTGCTAGTTTTGAAAGAATCAAATCATCAATCGTTCCTCCGTCCGGATAACACATCGCATGGTATTGTGCTTGGTTTAGTGCTACTTGGGTTACATCATTAGTCAAGAGATGGTTCAAATAAGACTCTGCATCTTTTCCTTCAATTAAAAACTCTCCCATATGAGAAGCATCAAATAAACCGGCATGACTGCGCACTGCCTTATGTTCTTCAATAATACCTGTAAACTGGATTGGCATCGCCCAGCCGCCAAAATCAATTAATTTAACCCCTTGTTTCTTATAGTATTCAAACATTGGCGTTTGTTTTAATGTGGTTTCTGAAGACATTATTTCGCTCCTTCCGTTAGTTAAAAAATTTACTATGTAACTTAAACATCAATAGCAAGACACATTTTGTTCTTCAAGCAAATTATAATTCAAATCTTCGGTTTATTAAAGGTTATCGTTGAATTAACCTATTTAAAATTAGGATTGGTCTTCCTTTTAAATTCCCTTTAAAGAACGCTTTTATGCCTCGCTATTTTTCAATTCGTTGAAGATGCTTTATCATTTTTTTCAGATGCTGTTTTTTCGCTGCTTTCTTCCCTAAAGGATTCTATTGAAGACGGCGGTTCTGGTTCTAGTGGAGGATCTTTTCTTTCAGTCAATAAGAAAATACCATATGCAACGATCGTTACACCTACTACGCTGGTCAATACACTAGTCGCTTTTTTCACATCTCTCATATCCATTTGATTGTACCCCTTTTCTGTCCAAGTTGCCTTAATTGTCTCCAGTATTTTCTCCTGCTTCTATTGTATAAGTTTTGCTCCGAGGTTTCCAATTAAATAGGAACACAGTTTCATTGCTCGTGAGTACTTTATAAATTGAAAAAGACAAGAAAAGCGGAGCAAACCCGCTTTTCTTGTCTTAACTAATTATCTTATTTTAGTTCTGGCCAAAATCCTTTGTTGGCTTCAATTAAATCATCCAGTACATCTTTTGCTACTTTTGCACTAGGAATCATTTTGGATAGCGTTAGAGCTTGCCATAGTTTTTGATAACTACCTTCGACATAGGCTGCTACAACTAGCTTTTCTACGGTTACTTGTTGATGCATCAAAGCTTTTTCAAATGGCGGGATTTTCCCTTGAGCTAACGGCTCTGGTCCGTCAGTACCTACAATACAAGGTACTTCTACCATAGCGTCGTCATCAAAGTTTGCAATCGCTCCATTATTTTCTACGATCATCAGCATTCTTTCATGCGTATTAAACGCAATCGCTCTTGCTAAATCCACGATAAACGAAGCGTGGCTATCAATTGTAAAGTCGCTATTTTCAGCTGTTCCCTTTTCAATAATGTTTTTAGCAGCTGTAAAGACCGTTTTTTCTCGTCCATCCATTACTTCATTCGCCCGAGTATACGTGCAATCTGAATGTTCTACTTCGTAATCAGGGTAAAGGTAATATTTTAAATAAGTGTTTGGCAAGTACCTCGGGTTAACAGCTAAGAGGTCTTTGGCTTTTTTATGGGTCTCTTGCCAGCTTTGATCCATGTGTTGCGTATCAACTTCTACCTGAGTCAAATAACCATTCTCTGCAACATACTCGCGGATTTGCGGCAAATATTCATGCCCTTCCTTGTCTTTCACACTTGTCCACCAGCCAAAATGATTTAATCCAAAGTACCGAACTTCTAGATCTTCAGGTTGTTTGCCAATGATTTGAGACATTCTTCTTAATGTTCCAACCGGCATATCACAAATATTCAATACTTTAGCCGTTGGACGAAGCACACGACATGCTTCAGCAACAATAGCTGCTGGATTAGAATAGTTCAACATCCAGCAATCTGGCGAATACCTTTCCATGTAATCAATAATTTCCAGCATGCCGCCTATGCTTCGCATTCCGTAAGCAATGCCTCCAGGACCACATGTTTCTTGTCCGACAACCCCATGTTTTAATGGAATTTTTTCATCTTGTTCACGCATCGCGTATTTTCCTACCCGAATATGAGCCATACAAAAGTCCATATCCGTAAAGGCTTCTTCAGGGTCCGTTGTATAAGAAAAGTCGATTTCTGGTGCTTGTTCTTTTAATAAGATTGCCAACGCTTCTCCTAAAACAGCTTGTCTTGCCTCATCATTATCGTATAATTTTAATGTTCTGATTGGGAATCTATCTAAATTATCCAACATCATCATGACGATACCTGGTGTAAAGGTACTTCCGCCTCCTGCAATCACTACTGAAAAATTCTTCATTTATATCTTCCTTTCTAATTTCTATTCATCGTCTTCTTCTCTGCCCAAGTACTGGTCTACAGATTTTCTAACACTATTGACTTGCAGTCCATAAACCACTTGAACATTTTGGTCTTTAATGATGACCCCGCTAGCTCCCGTTTCATTTTTCAAAATAGCTTCATCAACCATCCCAGGCTCATTCAGCGTTAGCCTTAACCTCGTATAACAGTTGGTTACTGTATTGATATTTCCCGCGCCTCCTAAGGCATTGACAATAATACTGGCCATGCCGGTTCCTTCTTGAGGTTGAACACCAGCAGTTTTTTTGCCTTTTACTTCATTGTATTCTTTTTTAGAGTACAATTTTGTTTCCTGGCCGGCTTCTTCGCGTCCGATCGTTTTAAAATTGAATTTCAAAATCAAAAAGCGGAAAGTAACATAGTAAAGAACAAAGAACAGAAGTCCAACTAAAATATACATTGGCCAGCCGGTCTTTTCGATTCCCAATGGCAAATTGTATAATAAGAAATCAATAAACCCATTCGGCCCGATAGCTCTAACATTTAAGAGATTCAGAACGACCATACTTAGTCCGCTAAACACCGCATGAATAACAAATAAAAGAGGTGCGATAAACATGAACGAGAATTCAATTGGTTCTGTAACACCAGCAATAAATGACGTCACAACAGCTGGTATCAAAATGGCTTTAGCTTTTCCTTTATTTTCAGGACTAGCTGTTTGGTACATGGCTAAACAGGCACCGATCAAACCAAACATTTTAGAAATACCACGCGCATCCCAGATAACGCTTGGAGAAAGAACGCTTACACTCGGATCAGCAATTTCAGCATAATAAATATTTCTTGCTCCTTCTAGCAGTTGTCCTCCCACTTCCTGAATTCCGCCTAACGAAGTATACAAGAACGGTGTGTACACTAAATGATGCAAACCCGTTGGGATCAACAAGCGTTCTAATGTACCGTATAAGAAAATACCGAAGTTTCCACTTTGATTGATCAATGTTCCTAAACTGTTGATTCCGTTTTGGAAGAAAGGCCAAATATAAGTAAACGCAATTGCTAATAAGACCACAACTGGAATCAAGACAATAAAGACAAATCGAGAACCGCCATAGATTTGGAAAGCGTTGTTAAATTCTTTATCCGCAAATTTATTATGAACGAATGCGGTCACGATTCCTAAGATGATCCCCAAGAAAACACCCATATCCAGTACTTGAACACCCATAACTAATGATTGTCCAGTTCCTTGTAATGAGTCTACTTCAACTAAAATTCCTTTTAGTTCCATAAATTTGTTCATTGCATTGATAAATACCAAGTAACCCAGCAAAGAGGTAAACCCTGCTTCTGATTTTTTCTTTTTAGCCAATCCTACAGCTAAACCAACACAAAATATCAGCCCTAAGTTATTTAAGATCGACACCAATGATCCAGATAATATCATTCCAAATCCTGTTGTGATTGGATTGTCAAAAAACGGAACTGTTTCAATGAGTTTTGCATTGGTAAACAAATTTCCGAGTGCAATCAGAATCCCTGCAATCGGCAGAATCAGTACTGGAATGAACATCGCTTTTGAAAATCGCTGCATGCCGTCCATCAATTTTGTCTTCATTATTTTTTCCCCCCTGTTATCTTTTATGGTTTCAGTTTATCGTGTAAGCGCTTCGTTGTATAGCGTTTTTGGCATTTAAAAAACGTGTTCCAGTAAACTGAAACACGTTTCACAACTCAATTTTATTTTTATCTGAATTTAATAGCTGTAGGTATTCTTTCATTAAGTACTCGAACAACATGAGCAATCTTGGAAAAAAGACCGTCGGCAACATATTGCGATCGTCTAACTTATTGTTGTCCATTATTTTAAAATTGAGATCGGACAATTCTGCAACCCTGTTCTTTGTTTCCTTAGTAAAGGAGACCGTAAAAATATTGCTTTCGTTAGCAATCGTCAACTTTTCAATAACTTGCTGTGTTTCCCCAGATTTTGAAATAACGACTAATGCACCGATATCTTGTAGATTGTTTTCAAAAACACCTATTGAGTCGGTTCCTGTTGCAATAGTCGCTTTTCTTCCTAATACCAATAACTTTTTATATAAGTATTCTCCAGCAATAGCGGAAAAACCTGTTGCATAAATAAAAATATGTTTTTGCGGCAAAGATAAAACGTTGGAGATAAACAATTCAACATCTTGTAAAGTCTGATCTTTTAATAAATCTTGTTGGTTAATACTAAATAGCCCATCTGTGTAATCATTGAGATCAACTGCTGCTTTTTTCACCATTGGCAGCAATTGGTAATAAAGGTCAATAAAACCCGTATACCCTAATTTTTGAGCTAACCGAATAACAGTGGACGGAGAGGTATAGTTTTCTTTCGCAATCTCTCGAACCCCCATTTGTAAAACATCGTCAATATTTTCGAGGATGTACTTTAAAATTTTGATATCTAATTCAGTTAGGTTTTTTCCTTGAATCAATTTGCTGACATCAATCAATTTTATCCGCTCCTACTCTTCCCAGCTTGATCTAACTGTTTTAATTATAACTAAGATAAGGACGAACTACAATTAGCCGAGAGTTTCTAACGTGCATCCTTGCCAGTTTTTATGGTACTTCCTCCAAATAAATTCTTAATCTCTTTCATAATGTGTCGTTTTTCTATGCTTCATTTTTTTAAAATCAACTTCAGAAACCAAAACCCCCATTAAAATCACTGCTGCCCCGATAGCCATTTGCAGGGTTATCTGTTCCTTTAATAAGACCATCGAAAATAACATGCCCCATAATGACTCCATCGAAAGAATGATGGCTGTTTCGGTGTCTGTGGTAAAGCGTTGTGCAGCTGTTTGAACCATAAATCCAACCATAGTAGAAAAAACACCTAAATACAAAATGGATAAACTGCCAGTCACATTCGTTAGAGATGGAAATGCGTCTCCTCTAAAAACGTTAACAACCAAGCCGCATAAGGTTGCTACTCCCATTTGTACGATCATAATGGCAAAAATATTTTCTTTGCGGACAAATCGGCTTGTAAAAATAAGTTGCAGCGAAAAGAACACAGCACAAATCAACGTTAAACTGTCGCCTATGTTAAAACCATGGAATCCTTCTAATGATAATAAACCAATACCGATAATAGATAAAAAAGCGCCAATATAAGCTCTGATAGAAATTTTGTTTTTGAATAGCAACAGACCAATAAAGGGCACTAGAACGACACTGATTGCAGTTAAAAAAGCATTTTTAGAAGGAGTTGTGTAGGTCAAACCGACCGTTTGAAAAGCAAATGCTAAATACAACAAGATACCTAGTATCCCGCCTCTTACTAACGTTGTTTTAGTGATTCTTTTTAACATATTAAAAAACAATACCACCATGACGACAAACGCCACCAAAAAGCGGCCAGTCATAAGCTGGTAAGGATTTAATACATCTAGTGCCACATCACTGACAACATATGCAGCTCCCCAAATAATAGTGACAAGCAATAATCCTAGTCTTCCAAGATTTCTTTTCATTTTCTAACTCCTTTACGCGTTTCTTCATTGAACAGTTTACCATGGACCGCTTAAAAATAGTTCTCTCTTTTTAAAATTAGAAAACCGCAGCAATTTTCCATCTATAAACACGTCTCTTTATGAAGAACAAAATCATATCAGTACTCTTCTTCAGTTTTTTTGCTATAATGAAAAAGAAGAAACAACAGTTGTTGGAGGTGGAATATGTTTAATATATTTGGAAAGATCATGATCGTTATCGGACTTATTTTAATTATTTTTGGCTACTTTGGACCAGTTAAATCAGGAGACCCTATTATCGGCTCTATTTTTATTTTAGTTGGTTTAGCTATGCTGGCATTAGCTTTTGTTGTTGGAAAAGACAATCCGCGCGTGTAAGGAAAAGCAATAAAATAAGCTGAGCATATCAATGCTCAGCTTATTTTTAGTATTTTTTTTCTAAGTTGTCCATTCTTTTCTGCATATCAGCTTGCTGCATCAGAATCTTGTCTAATTTGTCATGAATGTCTTCTGATAATATTTCAGATTTCAAGTTAACTTTAAAATCATTTTCAGCAGTTTTGCGGTCGCGTTCGGCTTGTCTGTTCTGACTCATTAAAATGACTGGGGCTTGAATCGCTGCTACACAAGACAAAACCAAGTTTAACAAGATAAATGGATAAGGGTCAAATGAATGATTTCCAGTAAGTTGATTGAATACGATCCAACCTAAGAGAGTAGCTAAAAAAATAATGATAAATTTCCAACTGCCAGCAAAAAGAGTGATGC
The DNA here is from genome assembly GCF_016653495.1 of Carnobacterium sp. CS13. Classification (NCBI taxonomy): domain Bacteria; kingdom Bacillati; phylum Bacillota; class Bacilli; order Lactobacillales; family Carnobacteriaceae; genus Carnobacterium; species Carnobacterium sp. CS13. The sequence continues at coordinate 1,955,720 of NZ_CP067364.1, forward strand.
GATCGGCTAAGCGTTGACCAAATGTCATGGAAGTACGTTTTGTATTAACTTCTTTAGAGACTTTAGTATCCTTTAGAATTTCAATGATTTCTGCTGCATCATTGGTTAACAGTTCTTCGTCTAAAATGATTTGAGCCAATTCTTCTCGCGTAACTTTATCTCTCATCAGATGCCGCCTCCACTTGTGCTTATTTTTCTTTTAGTATAGCACCAAAGTTAAAAAAGAGCGGTAAATTACTTTGTTTGAACCAACATAATTATTCGGCTTCGTTTCATCACGCTTTGTGTAATCTCTGCTTAAATGGTATTCTAAAAGAAAATGAATCCATAGGCAGGTAGTTCAAATGGTAAACAATCTTAATCTTTCAAATCGAGTTTCACAGAATTATAGTCTTTTGACAAAAAAGGATAAACAAATTGCAACGTTTATATTAGAACAACAAGATCAAATTGATCACTGGAATATTAAAGACTTAGCTCGTCTCACGGAAACTTCCAATGCGACAATCACTAGATTTTGCCATAAACTTGGGTACCGCAGTTTTTCAGAATTCAAAACATTTATCAGTCAAGAATCCATTGTTGCGCCTGCGCCAGTTCACTTAACAGAGAAAATAACCGATTATTATACCCAATTGGTTCACTCTTCTTCTCAATTAATCGACCACACAAAAATCGGAGAATTGGTTAATGCCATTCAACAGTCAAATAAAATTTTGATTTGTGGTTTAGGAAGTTCTGGGTTGAGCGCCATGGAATTAAAATCCCGGTTGACACGTATGGGACTGACCGTTGATGCCATCACGGATCCGCATATGATGTTGATGAGTGCTACTTTATTACAAAAAGGCGATTTGCTCATTGGCATTTCTAACTCTGGCGAAACAGATGCTGTTGTTGAAGCCTGTGAAGTTGCTAAAAAGGAAGCTGCGACTATTTTTGCTATAACCAATCGCAATCACACCAAATTAACCGATATTGCCACCGGTATTTTGTTTGCTTCTGATAATCGAACCATTACAGATCAACGTTTTATCAATAGTCAGTTGCCTATTCACTTTATTTTAGATATTTTATGTTATGCTTTGCTCGAAAATGAGACCTATTTAGCGAAGCACAAAAAAACATTAGCTTCCCTAAACTTGGAATAGTTTCATCAAACCGTTTTAGTTGCTTGAAAAAATAAGGGTAAAGCTGCACATCTGCATTCGTTTATTTCTTGAATTTTATTTTTTTTCATGCTACTCTTGGTGCAATAAAGTAAATAGGCGATGGTGTTCGCCCTTAACTATCATAGTAAGTTTATGATTAATGACGCCTACTTAAGAAAACGTACGTCCGTATGTTTTTTTAAGTAGGCGTCATTTTTTTTCATTAGAACGAGCTAGCAAGAAAAAGGAGGAAAAAGATGGTAACGAAAGAATTTTTTTCAAAAAACAGCTTTATAGCAATCGCTGTTTATCTTGTTAAATGGATCAGTATAGCTGGGGTGTTGAGTCTTTTGATCGGCTCTGTTTCAGCTTTCTTTTTAATAAGCTTGGATTGGGTCACTCAACTACAAACTACTTATACTTGGCTGCTGTACTTATTGCCTTTTGGAGGGGCTTTAATTTCTTTTTTGTATAAAAAAGTCGGGAAAAATGCTATTCGCGGAAATAATTTGGTTATCGAACAAGCCAATGGGAATGAAGAGAACATTCCTCTTCGGTTGGTTCCTCTAACCTTGTTTGGAACACTGACCACTCATTTGCTTGGCGGGTCTGCTGGCCGCGAAGGTACCGCTGTTCAAATGGGTGGAGCGTTGGCAGAAGCTATCGGAAAACTGATCCGCTTAACTAAACCTGACCGTAAAATCATTGTGATTTGCGGCATCAGCGGTGGATTTAGTGCCGTTTTTGGAACGCCTATAGCGGGCACTGTATTCGGTTTGGAAGTATTGGCTTTAGGTTTGATTAGACATGAAGCTTTACTGCCCAGCTTTTTTTCGGCTTACTTCGCAAACCTTGTTACTAAAAGTTATGGCGTGACGCATGCAGTGTATGAAATGGAAGCAGCTCCTGATGCTAGCGCTACTTTATTGGTAAAATTGATTGCGGCAGGAATCGCATTTGGACTTATCGGGTTAATTTTTAGCCGCTCAATTGTTTTGATAAAAAAATATTATACTAAATGGATGCCAAACCCTACTGTTCGAACATTCATTGGCGGATGTGTTATTCTAATTTTCGTCTGGGTCATCGGCCGCGCTTATCTGGGGTTGAACTTGCCTTTGCTTGCTCAAGCCTTTACCGGTGATTCAGGCCCTTATGATTTTTTAGGAAAATTGATTTTCACTGTTTTTACACTTGGTGCAGGTTACCAAGGTGGAGAAGTTACGCCGTTATTTGTGATTGGTGCTACTTTGGGAAGTTCATTAGCTGTTTTGCTTCATTTACCGATCAGTTTTTTAGCTGGACTAGGTTTTATAGGTGTTTTTTCAGGAGCTACCAATACGCCGATTGCTTGTTTTATAATGGGGATCGAATTATTCGGATCTGAAAATGCTGTCTATTTATTTTTGATTTGTGTCATCAGCTATCTTTGCTCGGGAAACTCAAGTATTTATGCTTCTCAAAAAGTTGGTGTAGAAAAAGGCAGCTTATTCTTGGAAGATTAAGCCTCTCTTTTAATTTTATTCATTAATACCTCATTGAAAAAAAAGCACTGCTCTTCGCTGAATAAACGAAGAGCAGTACTTTTTTCAATTTGTTTATTTTTTCCAAGTACTTGGAGAAAATAAAATAATCATCGGAAAGATTTCCAATCTTCCAGCAATCATCACGAAAGACAATAACACTTTTAGCCAATCGGATAATTCGGAAAAATCGCCGGTCAAGCCTAACGTACTAAATCCTAGGCCAATATTATTAAACGTCGCTACAACTGTACCAAAAGCTGTTTCAAAGTCGGAAAAGTCTAGACTAACGATTAATATCAAACTAATAAAGATAACTAAATAAACCAATAAATAGTTTAGTACTCTACGAAGGATATCGCGGTCGACTGTTTTATTATCGTATTGCACAGCAACAATGCGATTGGGATGACGAATCCGTTTAAATTCTGCAAAAGCCGATTTTAACAGCAAAATGACTCGTGAGATTTTTAGACCACCCGCTGTTGAACCCGCACTTGCTCCGACAAACATCAATAGCAATAAAATCACTCGTGAAAATAAAGGCCAGTGTCCAAAATCCACAGTTAAAAAACCTGTTGTAGTGATCACAGAAGAAACTGAAAAAAATACATCTCTAAACATTCTTCCAAATGAATGGTAGGTACTGAATAAGTTCAAACAAATCAATAAAAAGGCTGAACCAATAATCATAAAATACCAACGCAATTCTTCACTGCTGAAGGCTTCTTTGACATGTCGGACCAAAATAAGGTAATAGATGTTGAAGTTGACACCAAATAAAATCATTCCCACACTTAATACTGTCTCGATATAGGCGCTGTCATAAGGCTCTATACTCCCATTACGAATGCCAAATCCGCTAGTTCCTGCTGCTCCAAAAGCATGCAGCAATGCTTCAAAAAGATTCATTCCGCCAAAAAGCAGCAAGACAACCATTATAGCGGTCATCGAAAGGTAAATCAGGTACAAAATCCTTGCTGAAGAAGAAAGTTTAGATACTAACTTACCGAAAACAGGACCTGACACTTCTGCTTTCATGATATGAACAGATTCCGAACCGATTTGCGGCATGATAGCCAATGCAAAAACAAGGACTCCCATTCCGCCTACAAGTTGAGTGAAACTGCGCCAAAATAACATGGAATGCGAAAGGGCTTCAACATTTTGAATAACACTTGATCCCGTTGTAGTAAAACCACTGGTAGTTTCAAAAAAAGCATCTATCAGAGAAGGTATGTCGCCGCTGATAACGAAAGGGAAAGCACCAAAAAAGGATAATAGAACCCACGATAATGAGACGATCACAAAACCTTCTTTGGCGTAAATCTGCCTTTCCTCTATTTTACTTCTAGATAACAAATAACCGGTTGCGGTTAAAAATAAAATAGGAATCAGAAAACTTAATTGATATAAACTGTCTTCTCGATAAATAAAACTGACAATTAGAGGAATGATCATTAAAACAGCTTCTATTCTAAGTATCCCGCCAATAATGTATTTCACCATAGCATTATTCATTTTTCTTAACCTTCTTTGATTCCCAGATATCATCAATATCATTAAATGTACGCTGTGTACTAACTACTATGACATGATCTTTTGGTTTAATTACATCTTCTCCACTAGCGAAAATGACTTTCTTTTTCCTAATGATATAAGCAATCAAAAGATTGTTTTTTGTATTCAATTCATGTAACGGTATGTTAATGATGCGGCTATTTTCCTTTACTCTGAATTGAAGAACTTCAACTTGGTCATCGGCCAAACGATAAAGTGCTTCAACATTTGAACCTTGAGAATTTTCTAGTGAACGAACAAAACGAATGATGCTGTTTGCGATAATTCGTTTTGGTGTCACAATAGACTGTAACCCTACGCTTCCTAAAATTTTCATCAATGAGATGCGGTTGATTTTAGTAATGATTTTTTTCATATCTTTTTTAGCAGCATACATGGAATTAATGACATTTTCTTCATCGACACCTGTTAAGCTGATAACTGAATCATACATTTCCATTCGTTCTTCATCTAGGAAGCTTTGATCGGTTCCATCGCCATTGATCACCACAACTTCTGGAAAATGACTGCTTAATTCAAATGCTTTATCTTCATTTTGCTCAATGACTTTAATATCTAAGTTTGAAGGGGCTAGTAAGGTTAACAAGTAATAGGTGATCCTGCCGCCTCCAATAATCAAGACTGATTTGATTTTTTCCTTATAAGTCCCAACAGCTTTATAGAACTTGTTCAAGTGTTTTTGGGCTCCTGTTACATAAATGCGGTCACCCTTCTTTAAAATAGCATCACCAGAAGGAATAAAAGCCGTTTCCCCTCTTAGAACGATCATAACCATAATGTTTTTATAGTGATTTTTAAAATCAATTAAACTAATATCAATTAATGAGCTATTTTCACCAATTTCCATTTCTACCATGCTTACTCGACCATTAACAAAAGATTCGACGCTTAGAGCTGAAGGAAATTTAATCAAATTAGCCATATGCTTAGCAGCTTCTAGTTCCGGATTGATCATCATTGTCAAACCTAGACTCTTTTGTACAAAATCCATATGAGAAGAGTATTCTCGGTTCCGGACCCTTAAAATAGTGTTTTTAGCCCCTAACTTCTTGGCTATAATAGACGAAATCATATTGATTTCATCTTTTTCTGTAACTGCAATAAATATGTCACATTCAGAAACAGCTGCTTCTATCAGGACATCATAGTTTGCTCCATTGCCAACAATGCCGATAATATCGGTTTTATTTGTGATTCGATCTAAAATTCTACTATTTGCTTCAATGAGGACCACATCATTTCCTTCTGTGGAAAGTGCAGTACAAAGAAATTCTCCAACTTTCCCTCCACCTACAATAACGATTTTCATAGTACCTTGTATCCTCCAAGCTATTTTATATTTATATATATCCTTTTTAAGAATAAAAAATGTGGTTTTGTTTCCTATTTAAATTGAAACAAAATAGTCACAGAATGCTTTTCAGAAAAACCATTCATGCGCTATATTATCACTCTATAGGTAAACATTCTAGTCTTAACATAGCTGATGGAGTTTTTTTTCGCAACTATATGATTCTTTTAATAAAAAATGGGCCATCTTTCCTTAATTTATGACTTGTTCAAATAGTTTGCAACAGTTTTTCTAGATATTTCTTGAAGCTGTCTGCACATTCACTTAAAAAAGACCAAAAAACAATTTAAAAAATCCGTCTCTTTACAACTAAATAAACTCACAGCTAGAAGTCGGTTTTGACTTCTAGCTGTGAGCTTATTTATTAACTGTTCATTTTGTCTACAAATGCTTTTGTGATCAATTGTGGTCTTGTGATAGCACTTCCGACCACCATTGAATAAACGCCTAATTCTTGGCAACGTTTTGCTTTTTCAGGAGTATCCACATGTCCTTCTGCAATTACCGGAATTTTGACTGTTTTTAAAATTTCTTTTAGTCTGGCAAAGTCTTCATCAGCGATATTGTGGCCTTCTGATTCTTTTGTATAACCCATCAAAGTCGTTGAAACACAATCGAAACCTAATTTTTCTGCCTCAACAGCTTCTTCGATCGTTGAAATATCTGCCATCAATAAAACATCTGGATATTTTACACGAATGTTTTGAACAAAATCTGATAACTTTTCATCATGGGGACGTTTGCGGCAAGTTGCATCCAGCGCAATCATTTCACAACCCGTTTCCGCTAACTCGTCTATTTCTTTCATTGTTGCGGTAATGAAAATTTCTGAATCTTCATAATCGCGTTTTACGATTCCAACGATAGGCAATTTCGTATTTTTTTTGATTTCAATGATATCTTCTTTTGAATTGGCACGGATACCGCTAGCGCCGCCTTCTTCAACAGCTACTGCCATGCGGCCCATAATATATGAACTGTGCAATGGTTCGTGTGCTAAAGCTTGACATGAAACGATTAATTTTGATTTTACTTGTTCTAACATATTCATTTACTTATTCATCTCCTAATAATTCGGTTACTTCATTTTTGATGACCGTCACTTGCGGGCCATAAATAACTTGAACTCCATTTCCTTTGATCACGACGCCTTTGCTGCCGGTTTCCTGCAACTGAGCCTCGTTAACTTTTGTCCCATCTTTAACTGTGACACGTAAACGAGTAGCACAGTTATCTACATTGACTAAGTTCTCTTCTCCGCCTAAAGCGTTGATGATATTAAGTGCTCGTCCTTCTGGCTTTTCTTTGCTTTCAGCTACTTCTAGTTTATCTGTCCGTCCAGGCGTTTTGAAATTGAATTTTAAAATCAAGAACTTGAAGGTAAAGTAATACAAGAAGAACCAAACGATCCCAATAACGATAACATACATCCAATGTGTTTTGGCATTTCCTTGCAAGACCCCAAAAAGCATAAAGTCAATAAATCCGCCAGAGAATGTTTGTCCAATGGTGATTTCGAAAATGTGAGCTAACATGAAAGCTAAACCATCAAAAAATGCATGTACAACGTATAACGGAGGTGCGATAAATAAAAACGAGAACTCAAGCGGTTCAGTGATCCCGGTTAAGAAAGAAGTCAAAGCTGCAGATAACATCAACCCGCCGACAACTTTTTTATTTTCAGGTTTAGCGGTTTTGTAAATCGCATAAGCAGCTCCTACCAAACCAAACATCATTGTGATAAAACGGCCAGACATGAAACGTGAAGTTCCTTCAAAGAATTGTATTGTTGAAGGATCCGCCAATTGAGCGAAGAAGATATTTTGTGTTCCTTGAACTAGATGGCCACCAACTTCTAATGTTCCACCTAAAGCGGTTTGCCAGAAAGGCAAGTAGAAAATATGGTGTAGTCCAAAAGGTCCTAAAAGCCGTAAGATAAAACCGTAGAAAAAAGTTCCAAGGTAACCTGTCGCGTTAACAACGTCTCCGATACTAAAAATGATTCCTTGGAAGAAAGGCCATACAAAATACATGATCGTGCCTAAAATGATAGCCCCAAAAGAAGTGACGATCGGAATAAACCGTGAGCCTCCAAAGAAACCGAGGTACTGCGGCAACTCAATTTTATAATAGCGATTGTGTAACCAAGAAGCCATGATCCCTACTACTAAACCACCAAAAACACCAGACTCAAGAGTTTGAATTCCTAGTGTAACTCCTTGACCAACAGCTGCCAAATCTTCCGTAACCAACTGACCCGTAAGCCCTAGAATAGCATTCGTTGTTGAATGCATCACTAGATAACCAATCAAAGCAGCCAACGCAGCTGTCCCTTTATCATTACGAGCTAGTCCAATAGCGACACCGACTGCAAAGATGACAGGTAAATTAGCAAAGACGATATTTCCGGCACTGCTCATGACTGTAAAAATAGCTTGCAGCCAACTCACATCTAAAACCGGATAAGCACTAACGGTGTTCGGGTTTGATAAAGCGCCACCAATTCCAAGCAACAAACCTGCTGCTGGTAAAATTGCAATCGGTAACATAAATGATTTTCCAAATTGTTGTGCTTTTTCAAAGAATGTTTTCATTTTTTTCGCTCCTTTAACATTTTCATTTCTGTTGCTTTATTCTACTTCATGAAAATGTTTTCGTCAATACATTTAAAAAGAAAATATTTTCTAAGAGAAAAAAAGAAAGAAAACAAGCTGTTTTCTCTCTCTTCTTATCCAAACATACTTTTCAGTTTATTCCTCGATTGAGACTAAGCGATAAGAAACCGTACGTCCTAACGGCAAAACCAACAAGTCTTTGACTTCTGGCGCTAATAAGTACGCTTGGGCTCCTTGATAAATAGGCGTGATCACGGCATCTTGCTCGATCAATAATTTTTCTAATTCCAACATTTTTTCCCAACGCTTTAATGGGTCGATGGCTAATGTAGATTTGACCTCATTAATGCCTTGATCGTAGGCTTCACTCACATATCCACTTGTATTTAAACCGCCGGTAGATTGATAAATTTCTAAAAAGTTAATAGGGTCTTCATAATCAGGTGTCCAAGTTGAAAAGGCCATATCAAATTCGCCTTGTTCGGTTAAATTCAAACGATTTTTTAACGGCACATTTCGCAAACTAATGGATAAACCTGGCAGATTCTGTTCGAATTGTGCTTGTAAAAATTCGCCAGTTTTTTTAGATGCTTCTGTGTCCGATGTTAATAATTCCAATTGTATTTCTGTCTGTCCCAACTCTTTTTTTGCTGTTTCCCATTCAGCTTGTGCGGCTTCAACATCGTAGGCTAAAAAATCCCCGTTTTCAGCACGAAAATCTTCATCGGTTTCGGGATTGCTGGCATAACCCGCTGGTATGATTCCATTTAACGGTTGAGAACCATCATTCAAAACAGTATTGGTAAAGACTTCTTTATCGACTGCTAAAGATAAAGCTCTTCGCAAGTGCACATTTCCAGTGGTCTCGCGCTTTTCATTGTATGAAACGTATCCGTATAAAAACTTTAATTGATCATGATAATCCGGTGAATCTTGGTACTGTTTGGCATATTCATTGGCTAACGTGGTGTATTGAACATCTCCGCTATCAAACAAATTCACGCCGGTACTGGTTTCTTTAATAACTTCAACATCGATTTGTTCCATTTTAACGTTTTCGGCATCCCAATACTCAGGGTTTTTGGTAAAGGTCCAGTTCAAATTGGTTCCGTTCCATTTGGAAATGGTAAAAGGTCCATTCGTGACGACTTTATCGCTATGCGTTCCATACTGTTGTCCTTGATCGCCAGCAAAATTTTTATTTTGCGGGAAAAACGGGGTGCCTGTTAATAATTTTGGCAGATAAGTAATCGGGTTTTCTAAAGTTAACTCCAGTGTTTTTTCATCTACTGCTTTTACCCCTAATTCCTCTAAAGCCATTTCTCCATTACGGATAGCTGCAGCATTTTTAAAGATATCCATTTGATTTGAACTAGGTGAACCATTTTCAGGATCAACGACTTTTTGAAAAGCATAAACAAAGTCTTCTGCTGTAACAGCATCTCCATTTGACCACACAGCCTCTCTCAACTTAAATGTATACGTTTTGCCATCTTCACTTACATCCGGTTCACTTTCAGCTAATCCTAGCTCGGGATTATTTTTGCCATCAATCCGATACAGCCCTTCAAAAATTTGCCCAATAGCATCAGAACTCGTAACATCGCTATACAAAGCACTATCTAATGTAGCTAATTCTCCTGTAGCCGTTGCGACCATTTTTTGCGGAACTTCAGCAGTATCTGAACCTGTTGAACTTTCCCCATTGCCGCAAGCTGCTAACATAAAAATCCCCATCATCAAAAAACTGGTAACCCTCAACTTCTTTTTCATAAAGACCCTCCTTTTATGAGCTTAACATTCCTTTTTCTAACCTAACAGCATATAGTTTTAGCTTAGCTTTCTAAATTATGACTGTCAATTTTAAAGTACTTACTTTATGAAAGAATTTAGATAAACCAACCGACAAAAAAACTCAAGCTCCTTTCTCTTTTATGTAGGAACTTGAGTTGATCATTTTTTAGTTTTTTTATTGTTTAGGTATATAACAAGATTGCAAAATACATAAATCCAGTTCCGGTCATTACAAACAAATGCCATAAAACATGCATAAATTTTACGGAACGCATGCTGTAGAAAGCTGCTCCAATGGTAAAAGCCAATCCGCCAGCTAACAATAGGCCAAAGCCATTCGTGCCTAATCCCGCATAAAGTTCTTTGATCGCTACCATACACAACCAACCCATGCCAATATACAACACTGTCGATAAATTTTTAAACTTTTCAATCCAAAGACTCTTGTAAATAATTCCTAAGATAGCAATGACCCATACGACATAGAATAATGCCCAGCCTTTTGCGCCGCCTATTGTGATCAAACACAACGGTGTATAACTTCCAGCAATCAAGACATAGATACTGCTATGGTCAAAAATTTTAAATAATTTTCGGGCGCGCGTGAAAATCAAACTGTGGTAAAGGGTCGAACATAAGTACAGCAAAATCAAAGAAGCACCAAAAATACTATAGGATACTATCTCCAACGTGGAACCTGTTTGCGCCCCTTTTAAGAGTAAGACGATTAATCCAGCGATACTCAATCCGACACCAATACCATGAGTGACCGCGTTTAGAACTTCATTTGTGATTAAGTATCGTTTAGAAAAAACTTCATTTTTTTTCATCTTGCTTCCTCCGTTCCCTGTCATTTGATTCCAACGCGCTTCTTTCGAGAGCAACGTTCTTTGTTTTTTTATTTTATCATAGAACACATAACTATGCAAACTAGTTAACGAAACTAGATTGCGTTCGTGGCAAATGTTTCTTTTTAGGATAAATGTTTAAAATTGTGGCCGAAATGTGGCAAAACCTATTGTATTTTTTTTTTTTTAGTTTATACTATTAATTGTAAGGGTTTACTTAATCCTTTCTTCTTCGCTCCACTTGCTTAGCTCAACATCTGTTTTGACTTAATAAGGAGGACATAAAAATGATTACTTTATATACATCCCCAAGTTGTGCGTCTTGCCGAAAAGCGCGTGCATGGTTGGAAGCAAACCACATAGATTACTTAGAAAAGAATATCTTCAATGAACCGTTATCGATCGCTGAACTTAAATCAATTCTAAGGCTGACTGAAAATGGTACGGAAGAAATTATTTCTTTTCGTTCGCAAGTCTTTCAAAGTTTAAATATTTCTTTAGAGGAGATGCCTTTACAAGAATTGCTCGAATTGATTCTGAAAAACCCAGGTTTAATTCGCCGCCCCATCTTAATCGATGAAAAAAGGCTGCAAGTCGGGTTTAACGAAGAAGATATTCGCCGGTTCTTACCTCGAGATGTCCGGAAGTTAGAACTGCAAGAATTACAAAAACAATTGCCGATGGGCTATTAACAACAAAAAATTAAAAAAGGCTCAGCAAAGGGAATAACCCTTACTGAGCCTTTTATTTATTCGTTTTCATTGATTTTTCTTGTTTTAACAAAGAATAATAAAACAACGGTTTGAGTAACAAGCATCAGGCCCAACATCACTTTAATCAATAAAATAGGAACAAAATAAATAGATATTCCTACCATAATATAAATGCTGATCAACATCTTTATTTTTTTATCAATTGAGATAGAGCGGTGCTCTAAATATTCCCCCACATAATTTTGGTAAAGTTTTGTTGATTTCAACCACCAGTTGAACTTTTCTGAGCTCCGAGTAAAACAGTAAAGTGCTAATAGCAAGAACGGCGTAGTAGGCAGTAACGGTAAGAACGAGCCAATAGCTCCAAGAACAAATGACGCCAAGCCAATGATGATCAAACTGTATTTTTTTAATTGTTTCATATAACCTTCCTCACCTACTTTATTTCTTTTCAGCTCTTTTAGTAGCATACGCCAAAAAAAGGATTAATTCAAGGATAAGAAAGCAGCCATGTGAAAGTTTGTTCTAATTCATTCTTTATGAAATCAGTATAATTTTGATAAAAAAGAACCAGTTGTTTTAACTATCACAACTAGTTCAGTCCAGCAGTTCATTATTTAGGCAAATGTTCTAAAAAATTTCGGCCGGTAAAACCTGCAACTTCTTCTTTAGTGAATGTTTCGCACAAAGCCAAAATCAAGTTTTGTACTTCGCCTGCATGTGTCAATCCTTCAATATGCGAACTGATTCCATCAAAGTCAGATCCAAAACCGATGTTAGCAACCGCTCCTAAATCCACTAATGCCTCAATATGACGCACTAGGTCCGGTATCGCGGCTCCTTTTAATTCTCCTTCGTCAACTGTAAAAGGCGGATTGTAAACGACGTGTATCATGGCATCTCTTTTAACCAAAGCTTTGATTTGATCGTCGTTTAAATTTCTAACGTGGCGGCATAAACGCAACACATTGGAATGTGTCGCAATCGGATATTTCGCTGCTTCCATGACGTCCCAAAAACCCTTGACACTTAAATGAGCCACATCCGTAAAGACTTTTCGTTCATTTAAGCGTTTAACGATTTCAAAACCAAAAGATGTTAACCCCCCGCCTCTTGGTTCTTGAATACCGTCTGCGGCTAAGTTAGCAGGATTCCATGTCAGCCCTACGGATAACACCCCTAAATCTAACAAGTGGTCTAGCTTTGTCAAATCATTTCCAATCGCTTCAACTCCTTCTAACGTTAAAAAGGAACCAATTTCGCTTTCTTGCAGAGTATGTATATCTTCCCATTGCTTGATTTGTTTCATTTCAGGATTCTTAGCTAATACTTCTTCTTGATAATAAGTGATTTGTTCCAAAGCTGCTGCGTACTTTTCTTCTACGACAATAGCGGGATCAAGAAAAATAGCAAAAGCTTGGATTTTTACTTTTCCTTCTTTTAGACGGCTTAGGTTGACATTCAATTCTTTTGAATCTTTAAAACTTAGTTGTCCTTTAGCTTCTTGTAGTTTTAATAATGCATCACAATGCAAATCGATCACATTCATCGTTTTCCCTACTTTCTATTGGTTCCTCATTTTTCATTAACTGCTTTTATTTTAACACATCCTTGTTAATGGAACGCAACTACTCAAACAAATAAGACAAATAAAAGTCCCGTCACCATTACGGTCACAAAGTTAACCACATCGTTGGTAATAAACCCTAAGCCGGAAACCTGTTCGAGCAGTTGACCATTTTGAGTTTTGCGTTCTGTTATCCCACTGGCACTTTTATATTTGGCTTGCAAAGTACTGCCAAATACACTGTCTATCACTGTTCCAATAAAACCGAATAACCACACCATCAAAAAAATTCGGACAGAATACTGACCTAAAGCTAATAAAGCGATTATACCTGAACCTACGATACCACTAAGCAGACCCAACACACTTATTCCGCCAGACAACCCTGTTTGTAAAGTCTTCAACGTTAAAATCGAAATCGGCGGCTTGCTGCTCAGCATGCCTACCTCTGAAGAAAAGGTATCGGCACTAGCTGCAGCAAAACTAACCAACGCTGCCAATTTAAACGCATCATTTTGAGTTAAGCAGGCAATAAGTACAAAAAGAACAGCTGGAAGAGCATTCGCAATCACTTGTACAGAACCACGTGTGCCTTTTCGTTCGTGTAACTGAGTCGCTGCAACTTTTTGCTCTATGCCAAGTTTGCTCAAACCACTTCCGAGACCCGCAAAAAGGATCATTGCTGAATAAACCGTCCACCCGCCGAACACATACAACACTGTTCCGACTAGATAAGCTGTTAGACAAGATCTGGCCGTTAGTGCATCGACTAACCAAGCTACAAATAGAATGAATACAGTCAAAACACTGTTAACAATCATACCGGTCAGCAGCGGAAAACTAAATAAATACAATAAAACGGCTATTCCAATTGGAAAACTTAAATTGTCGTAACCCCTAGTCGTAAATAACTCTAAAAGCATGCCGCAAAAGCCAGCCGCCACTCCAACCAGAATGAAAGGAACCGGTAAATAGATATAAGCAAGAAAACCAGTAATGACGGCTACTACACTAAAAACTGTTACTGAACCTTCTAGTGTTTTGTCGCCAAATTTAGCGGGTAATTTAATTTTGCCCCATTTTGTTCCTACGACTGCTGCTAAACCATCACCATAAGCCATACTCAAGATTCCGCCTAAAGCTAAATAAGGCTTATCCAAATACAAAGCGCTGCTAATAAGCAGCAACAAAGATACTGCGTACCAGACCGTTCCAAATGTTTTATTTTCTGACCGTTCCATGGCCTTGATCAAACCTTTTTCAACAGACAGGTAATTCATTATGATCGCTAGCATAGGAACGATTGCTGCTGCTATAGGCGACGTAAAATAATACAATGCAATAAAAACCAAATTCCCTAATAGGATATGGATAAGTTTGCGTGAACTTTCTTCTTTCAAGTGCCATTTTTTTTGCATCAGCGAAACGCCGCTTAAGATGACGCTCACATACACCAATGACCAAATAACTCCTAATGCATTTGTTTCCAACTTTTGTACTCCCTTCAAGATAACAGATACTGTTCTCTTTATTTTACCTTGTGGATCACAAATTGCAACGAATGGTTTTCAATCAAAAGAAGGGTTTTCCTACTCTTTTATGATTGCCTTAAACTTGCTCTTTAATTCATTTCGCAATAACATTAATTGCAACCGTTATTTTTATCGCAAAAAAAAAGGCACTGACAAAAGCCAGTACCTTTTCCGACAATATTTATTTTCATAAATAGGTCCCATGAATTCCACAAAACAGAGGGGTCCAAACACCTGCATCTCGCAGTTGTACCTAAGTACGGTGTGCCTTGTCTAATTCTAACCACTAGTCGCCGCAGCGAAATGACCGAAGTCACCTGGTCAGAGTCAACTCATCGCATGTATAGTACTATACCACAGGATATCTTTATTTACAAGTCTTATTGATTTTTTTTAAAATGATTTCCAAGTTGTTCTAACAAGGAGAGACCTTGAATACAAAAAAGCACTTCAAAAGCTCATAGAAGCTTGTTGCTTTGTCAAATCCCCCTTATATATCGAGTGTTATTTAGGATCGTACTGCAATAGAAAATTTTATAGAATTAGAAGGAATAAATGTGCGGATAAATTTTTTTCAAAAAATTCTTTCTTATACCTCTTTATTAAAAATGTGAATTTAAAATCCTACAGTACTCAAAAGGAGTTTGCGGACCTTATCCAATGTTTTCCCTACTAGTTAAGGTCCATATCCTGGTTTTAAGGACCTTAAGTCAGTTATTCCATCCTTGATAGGGTCCTTAACAAGAATTGCTCCACCAATCCAATCAAGACGGACCTTTTCGGGCGTAGCCGAAAAGCACAAAATAAAAAAAACTCTCAAAATATTTCGAACTATTAATTCTCAAGTTGTTCTAACCAGGCTTTTGCAATGACTGCATGTCCTGCTAGCGTTGGATGAACGCCATCTTGACCAGTCCAATAAGCATAACTTTGTTTCATCCCCAGCGCATTCAGTCTCTCATCTAATGCCACAAAATCTGTTTCATATTCTTTTGCTAGTTTGCGAATAACTTGAATTCTTGAATTTAAATCTATCCGCCATTCCTTTCTATCTATGGGATGCGGTAAAACAAAAGGTTCCATTAAGATAATTTGGGCGTTGGTTCGTTCTTTAACAGTTTGTAATAAGATACGGTAGTAGAATTCAAATCTATCGATAGACTCTTGTGTTCCAAACGCTTCCGTTCCCACATTATGCCAGGTATCATTGATCCCAATCAAAATCGAGACAATATCAGGATCCAGAGCTAAACAATCCTCTTCCCACCGGTTTGCCAAATCAGTGATTTTATTGCCGCCTATACCGCGATTTACTAGCGACAGATTTAATTCAGGATAACGTTCCAATAAAGCAGCCGCTACCAGTAAAGGATAACCGCAGCCTAAATCTGTTGGATCTTCACGTCTGCGATTTGCATCGGTTATACTGTCTCCAATAAATAAAATGGTCGCTTCTTTCTTTAGTTCCATGTAATACACCCTTCTGACTGTTTTTTCGCTTACTGTAAATAATTAGCTACTGCGCCAATTAAATTTGCATCATTCTTGAACTCACAGGTTTTAATCAATGGTTTGAATGGTGCAATTTTAACTGTTTCTAAAATTTTTTCAAATTCTTCTTCTAACTTTTCTACTAAACCAGCCTTATTTGAAATTCCGCCTCCAATTAAAATAACTTCTGGGTCAAAGCTATATTGCAAGTTATAAATACCACGGGCTAAATAGGTATAGAAGGTCGCTGCTTCCTCTTGCGCTATCTGGTCGCCTTCATCTGCAAGTTGAAACATTTTTTTTCCTGAAATCGTTTCAGGTTCGTAGCCTTTTCTTTTCGCATAACGTTTAGCCATATTAACAGCTGTCGCTAAAGTACTGAATGTTTCATTTTCTGTCATTAACATAAACCCAAATTCCCCGCCGAATAGGTGCTTGCCGTGTTGAATTTGACCGTCTACGATCACCGCTCCGCCGATTCCTGTTCCGACCACAACAAATAAGACATTTTTTAATCCTTTAGCCGCCCCTTTCCAAATTTCGGCTAAAGCGGCACAATTGGCATCGTTTTCAAAAGTTACGGGACAGTTAAGAACGGTTTCCAGTTCATCATAGATTGGAAAGTTATGTAAATAAGGCAGAGCACTCGCACCTTCAATAATGCGTTTTTCTTGGTTCACTGCCCCAGGAGAACTAAACGCCACTCCATCGATCGTAAACGTTTCTTCTGCTGTCTCTTTGATTCTTATTAAACTGCTTTTCATTTCTTCCCAAGTAGCTGGCGTCTTTAAATTGCCTTTATGGCTTAACTCTTCATTTTCCCAAACGCCATATTTGATAGACGTTCCGCCAATATCGATTGTCAATAATGTCATTTTGTCACACTCCTCTCTATAAGAATAAGCTATTCTTTTAAAAAAAGCTAGACAAAAGTAAAACCCTTACATTCTATCTTTTTATTCCTTTTGATATGCGTTTTATTGGTATTTACTATTTTTCTGCTCTATACTTAGTCTAGGGTTTTCTTATTCAACCGTGACGTCAGATAGCAAGAGGAGGCATCACAATATGAACGAAAAGACTATTTTGGATTATTTAAAACGGCATGGTTTAGAAGCCATACCTGGACAAACAATCTTTGCTGAAAAACTGCCCACTAAAAAAAATTGGTTTAAAAAGTTACTTGGAATGGAGAAAAACAAACCCTATTGCATTAACTTTTCTAAACATGAACTCGTACTCATGCCCTTAGATACAAAAACTGATTCATTAAAAGAAGGAGTTTACAATCAAATTCCTTTAAGTGAGATTGAAAAAATACGGTTTGAAAAGCCGGCAGCTGATAATGAATTGATTGTGGATTATAAAAACACTCAAAAACCTGCAGAACATTATTTTATTCCACAAGAATATGCCGCTACTCCTTGGCACAGCAAAAACTTGATGCATTTAATTGAACAATTCGGATCCGAAAAATAGCTTCTTAAAAAGAAAAAACAGACCATAAAAATGGACTGTTTTTTCTTTTTAACTTTTTTAGTTTTGAATAACTTCAATTTTATATCCATCTGGGTCCATCACAAAAAAGTAACTTGCTGCGCCGTCAGATAAACCTTTTATATCTGTCATGTCGCACTTCAATGCTGTATATTCTTCGTGTGTTGCTTTTAAGTCATCCACACCAACAGCAATGTGACCATAACCGTTTCCTAAGTCATATGGTTCTGTTTGACCATAGTTATAAGTCAACTCTAATTCATAGCCGCCTTCTTCGATAGCTAGATAAACCAATGTGAATTTAAACTCTGGATAATCCAAGCGACGAACTTCTTTAAACCCTAAAACAGACGTATAGAAATCCATCGATTTGTCTAAGTCTCTTACACGCACACAAGTGTGCAACATTTTTTTAGCCATTTAACAAAAACTCCTATCTCTTATTTTATTGCCTACAATCCTCATTTTAACGTATCTCACGCTTTTATACAAAAGTTACTCATGTAGCTCGATCGGCAAGTCGTCTGGATCTTTAAAAAAAGTAAAATACCCGCCTGTATATTCGTCTCGGCGAATCGGCTCAGTTTCGACTCCTTTTTGGTTTAATTCAGCTACTGCTTCATCAATATCGTTAACGTAAAAACACAAATGTCTCAGGCCAGCAGCTTCCGGCATAGAGGGACGTTCTGGCGGGTCAGGAAAAGAAAATAACTCAATTTCACTTTCGCCAATTTTTAAATCTAATTTATAAGAGTCTCTTTCAGGACGGTAATTTTCTTGAATAATTTCCAATCCCAAAATATTGGTATAGAAGTCTTTAGATTTTTGATAATCAGAAGCAATGATAGCGACATGATGAATTCGTTTAAAGTTCATTTAAAACACCTCTCCATAAAATTGAACCCTCTTATTCTATTGTTATCTAGAACAAAAAGGCCCAATTAAAAGTTCACTTGACTAACGTTTCAAAATCTTTTCAATTTCTGCTAATTCTGAAAGAGAAAAATCAAGGTTATCTAATGCTTTTACATTATCTTCGATTTGGCTTACTTTGCTGGCTCCAATCAAAACGCTCGTAACTTTGCCATCTCTTAAAATCCAAGATACAGCCATTTCAGCTAATGTCTGACCGCGGCGTTTCGCAACTTCATTTAGCGCTCTTGATTGCTCTAACGTAGCTTTCACTTTTTCTTCATCTAAGAATTGACTCGTTGTCCGACCAGCTCGTGAATCTTTCGGAATACCGTTCAAATAACGGTCTGTCAACATACCTTGCGCTAAAGGACTAAACGCAATGGACCCTAATTGGTTTTCTTGTAAAACGTCTTGTAAACCATCTTCTATCCAACGGTTATACATACTGTAAGAGGGTTGGTGAATAATGAATGGCGTTTTTAATTCTTTGAAAATTTTTGAAATTTCAGCTGTTTGTTCGGCAGAATAATTAGAGATTCCAATATATAAGGCTTTGCCTTGGCGAACCATTAAGTCCAATGCTTGCGCTGTTTCTTCAAAAGGTGTATCCGGGTCTGGACGGTGAGAATAAAAAATATCAACATAATCTAATCCCATCCGTGTCAAACTTTGATCAATACTAGCCGTCAAATTCTTTTTAGAACCAAACTCGCCATAAGGACCTGGCCACATATAATAACCAGCCTTACTTGAGATGATCAGTTCATCACGGTATGGAAGCAAATCTTTCTTTAAAATACGGCCAAAATTTTCTTCGGCACTGCCCGCTGGAGGACCGTAGTTATTGGCTAAGTCAAAATGCGTGATTCCCAAGTCGAATGCACGGTGAATCATTTTACGGCTGTTTTCAAATAAATCCACGTCACCGAAATTGTGCCACATTCCTAAAGACAATGCTGGCAATTTTAATCCACTGTTCCCTACACGATTGTAAATCATATTGTTGTAACGATCTTCTGCTGCTTGATACATTCAACCACTCCAGTTCTTTGGTCTATTCTCTTTCATTTTTATTATAACGCTTTCAACTAAAGAAAACAATCTATTGGAAGAGACAGAAGTTCTTAATAACTCGTGACAGAAATTTAGTTTTCTTTTTAAAGTGTTAAAAATTGACTCTGTTTTTTATTCGAGAGAAAATAAAGGTACTACTATCAAAAGGAGCGATTTCTATGACTCAATCTGTTTTTCCATTTCTCATGTTTAATGGCGATGCAAAAGAAGCTTTAACCTTTTATTCCTCTGTCTTCAAAGATTTCAACCTGATTTCTATGAAAGAAAATGACGGTATTGTGCTTCACGCTATTTTTTCTATTAAAGGACAGCAAATTATGGCCATCGATAATACAAATGGAGATACTCATCACTTTTCACCGGCTATGTCTTTGTTCGTCACTTGTGCTAACGAAGAAGAGCTGGAAACGACTTTTACTAAACTGAAACACAACGGCACTGTGATGATGCCTCTTGCTCCTTTGCCGTATGCAAAAAAATTCGGCTGGATCGCCGATAAATACGGTGTCAATTGGCAATTGAATCTGCATTTAGATAAAGACCAGGAACCTATTTTTTGATTTTTGGTTTTCTTGGTCCGCTTTGCATATCGTTTGATTATTCTTTGTTTAAACAACATAATTAACCTATAAAGAATCTTGCTTCTGTCAACTGTCGTTTGATTTAAACTTGATGTACTGCCGTAGAAAGGATGATCAATGATGACTACTTTGAATGCAATGTTATTGTTAAAATTCATTTTCACTCTTAGTTTAGTTTTCCCACTCTTCATTGCTTCTTATTTCTTCCGTCTTGTACACACTAAAAAATTGATTCCAGTCCGCAACCATTAATGTTATCAATCTAAGAACCCTTTACTGTAACAATGGTTTTCAGTATATTGCTGAAAACCATTGTTTGTTTTGTAGTTCAAACGATTGGTTTTTTCTTACTCTTTTAAAATAAGAATCATGTATACTAGTACTATGTAACTTTTCAAAGACTGGATGTGAAAAATAAGTGAATGTTTCCGGCATCATTTCAGAACAATTAGGCATTATGTTCCTACTGATTTTATTTGGGTACCTGCTGGTAAAAAAAGAGGTCTTAGATACTTCAGGAACCAAACAAATCGCTAGTATGCTAACAACCTACATAACTCCCACCATTCTGATCATGTCTTTTCAACAAGACTACGAGTGGGAACAACTAAAAGGGCTCTTCATCACCATGGGGACTGGCTTTCTCTTAATTGGATCAAGAATCGCAGTCAATCGACTTGTTTTAAAAAAAGAGGAGCGAATTGACCGTTATGCTGCTATTTTTTCGAATTCAGCTTTCGTTGGTATTCCCTTGGTTATGGCTGTTCTTGGCTACGAAGGTGTTTTTTATATGACCGCTTATATGACTGCAACAACTCTCTCTCAGTGGACGTATGGCATTTATACTCTGTCAGGAGACCGCAACCTGATTACACCACGAAAAGCTATCTTTAATCCTGCAACGATTGGAGCTATTATCGGCTTAACGCTCTATGTCTTACAAATAAAATTGCCTTTTGTCGTTTCTGAAGCATTGTACACGATAGGAAATTTGAACACACCTTTAGCGATGGTTTTATTAGGGAGTTACGTAGCCCGCAGTAAATTGCTCGAGGTTTTCACTTCATTAAAAGCCTATTGGGTGAGTCTCTTACGCTTAGTGATTTTGCCAATCGTTGGATTAGGCATTCTTTGGCTGCTGCCCATTGACGATTATTTGATTTTGATGGTCTTATCCATTGCTTCCTGTGCGCCGATAGCCGTTAATACTGCACTTTTCTCACAAATTTACGGCGGTGATTATGAGTATGGAGCGCGATTAGTCATTTTGTCTACTTCGCTCTCTATTATTACTATGCCGCTGATACTGATGTTATCTGATTTTGTTTTTAAATTATAAGACCAAAAGCCCGTCTCAGTGTCTATTGCTGAGACGGGCTTTCTAGGGTGTTTTTAAATTTCCGCTTCTGTCAACTGTTTAACTGTTTCATAGACCACTTCAATACCTTTTTGTACTTGTTCATAATCGGTCCACTCTTCAGGTGTATGACTTAAACCGTCTTTACTTGGAACAAATACTAATCCAACTTCTGTAAACCCGGCAAAAACCATAGCATCGTGTCCAGCACCACTAACCATCGACCGTGATTTTAATCCTAATGCCTCCGAATTGGCCGTTAATTGCTGGTGAATTTTTCCAGACAATTGAACCGGCTGTTGATACAACATCTCTTCGATTTCAGCCGTTATCCCCATGGGAGTTTTTGTTTGAATGATGGTTCTAACTTGTTGGTCAACGGCTTGAACACACGCTTCTGATTTAGAGCGGATGTCTACAGTGAATACAACAATATTCGGAATCACATTTGCACCGTTCGGGTAAACCGTTAATTTGCCAACTGTCAGTACAGTAGCTTCTTCAGCCTCTATTGCTAACTGGGGCAAATCTGCTAGTATCTGAACCGCTGCAGCCAACGCATCTCGTCTAGCATCCATTGGTGTCGTTCCAGCATGTCCTGCTCGCCCAGTGATGGTGACTTTAAGTTCCGTCATTCCGACGATCGTCTCTACGATCCCTACATCTTCACCAGCATCTTCTAAAACAGGCCCTTGCTCAATATGCAATTCAATGAACGCTTTAACATCTTTGCCTGTCCGTCTTGCTTCGGGTAATTGATTGCCGTTAAAGCCTAATGCAAGCATGGCTTCATTCACTGAAACTCCAGAAGCGTCTTTCATACTGATCAAACTTTCTGCTGAAACTTGACCGGCAAGCATTCGGGAACCTAATAAACCAGACCCAAAACGGGAACCTTCTTCTTCAACCATTGCTATAATTTCCAATGGATAGACCGGTTGTAGTTGATTTTCTTGGAATAAAGCCGCAACTTCCAATCCGGTCACAACACCAGCTGGACCATCAAATGCACCGCCATTGGGTACGCTATCAAAATGCGAACCGACAATAACCGCTGGCAAAGATGCATCTTTCCCTTCCAACCGACCATAAATATTGCCAACCGCATCTTCCCGAACTTTTAAACCCACTTGTTTCATCTGTTCTTTCAGATAGGTTCTAGCTAATTGATCTTCAGGACTATACGTTAACCGCGTGGTCCCTGTTCCCGGTGTTGCAGTAAACAAACTTAAATCTTCGAGAAATGTTTTGATTCTGTTTTGATTGCTTTGCATTGTAGACCTCCTCTTTTTTTGAACGAAATTCTTTTATGTTTGGATAAACCGTTCTTTTTCTTTTAACTTTAACATAAAAAAGATTTTGAGAAGACTGTTAGCCAGAAAAAAAGCAGAGCCAATGTGTCATATCATTGGTTCTGCTGTATTAAATGAATGTTTTTGTTTAACGAGCTTCTTTTTTGCTTAATTGGTAAATTCCGTAAAAACAAACAACCAATAGCACTATACCCACCAAAGCAAACGGTAATGCATCGGAACCCTGTAAATCATTCAGTGCATGTGTATTGTACAAGATAGCAAATGGCGAAGCCAATACCAAACCTAGAATTCCGCTATACGTTAACGCGCTATAGTTTTCAAATAAAAACTCTATCGCTTTACTGATCAAAAATATCCCAATCAAAACACCTATTCCGAAAATAAACAGAACAATGAAACTCGGCAGAATCAAATCCATATTACCTGTCCGTAAAGCCGTTAAGAAACTTGTGATTGTATTGATGATCGAATAGTAATAACCTAAGACCATCAAAACTAACGAGCCGCTCATCCCTGGTACCACCATCGTTGCAGATGCAATGATCCCTATAACAAATAATTTGAGCAAACTTAAAGGATTTAATTGAATGGCTGTAAAAGAAGCTTCCGACCCTTGCAGTAATGGCAGGACTGTAACTACCGCAAACATAAGAACAAAAGCCAAACCGTGGGTAAGTGAGAAGGTTTGATTGTGCTTTTTTAGACCTTCTTGAAACGATTGCCATAAAATCGGAACGCCGCCTAAAATCAATCCTACAAAAGCTAAAGCGGTCGGCAACGTATAGGTACTCAATAAAAATTCAATTGTATAGGTAAACGCAACAACTCCAATTCCTGCTCCTGCTAAAATCGGAAGCAAGGTTTTCAAACTATCTTTCCAATCTTTAAATAAATGACTGATCGAGGAAATCAGACGATCATAAATGCCTAATGAAACGGCCATCGTTCCTCCACTTACACCTGGAATAATATTAGCTACTCCAATAACCATACCTTTTAACAAATCTACTAAATGCTTCATTCTCATCCTCTTTCTCTTTAAACTTTATGCTAATTACCATCATAACAGAAGTGACCTATAAGTGGAATGTCATAGGTAGCAACTATTTTTTTATCTTTCAGGCTAAAAATGGTATACTTAAAAGGTTGGAAAGAATAGAGCTTGTCTAAGAAGCTGTAAAGTCATAATATTTTGTTAAGAATTTTTGGGAGGAGTTTAAACTATGAAACTAAAAATCGTTGGTTTGTTTGTCTTAATTTTGTTTGTGTTGAGTGGCTGTTCCTTACCAGGTCTTGGTTCAGGTAAAGACAGTATCAAAGTAGCAGGTGGTGTTACATCAGAATCTCAAATCCTAGCAAGTATTGTAGGCGGTATGATCGAGCATGATTTAGACCTGCCCGTTGAAATCGTCAGCAATTTGGGTTCTGCTAATATCAATCACAATGCTTTATTACGCGGTGATGTCGATATTGCTGCTCCGCGGTATACTGGAACGGATGTGACCGGGCTGCTTCAACTTCCTGCTGAAAAGGATCCTGAAAAAGCTATGGCATTAGTTCAAAAAGAGTTCTATGAACGTTACCATCATGTGTACTTTCCATCTTATGGATTTGCTAACAACTTCGTTTTTATGGTCACTAAAGAAACCGCTGAAAAGTATGATTTAACGACTATAAGTGATTTAGAAGCTGTCGCAGGCGACTTAGAAGCAGCTGTCGACGCCACATGGCTGAAACGAGAAGCAGATGGTTACCCTGCATTCATTAAAGAGTACGGCTTTGACTTTAAACGCGTTTATCCGATGCAAATAGGATTGGTTTATGATGCTCTGGCTGCTGGCGAGATGGACGTTGTTTTAGGATATTCCACAGATGGGCGAATCGGCAGTTACGATTTGCAGATTCTTGAAGATGATCACCAGTTCTTCCCCTCTTATGATGCCAGCCTAGTTGCTACAGAAGAGATTTTAAACAAATATCCCGGACTAAAAGCTACATTATCGAAATTAACTGGAAAGATCACAACAGAAACTATGCAGAATTTGAATTATCAAGCAGACAACAACTTAACGGAACCTTCTATTGTTGCAGAAAACTTTTTAATAGAAAATAATTATTTCGAAGAAAATTAGTTAGAAAGCAAACTGAATAGCTTCGTTTTAAAGGGAGTGAGACTAAAAGCGTTTAGACCCGAATCTTCTACTTCGCATACCGTATCCCTAAGCAGCTAAAGCTGCAAGGGCTAATGAAACTGGAACGAATAAGCGCAGTATGGTCACAGACCATACTGCGCTTATTCGTGAAGTGGACGTCTGGTCTGCTTTTTGGAACACGTTCTAGAATAAATATTCGTAAATGCAAGAGGTTGGGACTTTTGTCCCAACCTCTTGCATTTACGATTCTTAATAGAGTAGGATGTAAGAGATGAATCATTAATTACAATTAAAGCGGTTGACACAAACGATGGATTCTTTTATTGAATTGTTCAAACAGAAAGTAAGCAATAATAAAAAAATGACTTTAAAACAACAGCAAATTTTAAAAGTCAGTATCGATCTCTTTTCACAAAAAGGATTTGCTAATACATCTACGAATGAAATCGCCAAACAAGCTAATGTGGCTGAAGGTACGATTTTCAAGCATTTTGGAAATAAAGAAATTTTTGTTGTACGCAACGGTTATTCCTTTAATGATGACCGACGTTTTACCTGAAATGATCAAAAAAGCAGAAGCTGAACAACCTAATTTAAAAGAACTCAGTTTCAAAGATTTTATACATTACATCGTTTACGACCGATTGCAAGTAGTCGATCAACACTATAAAATGACAAAAATTTTCTTTACCAAGCTCATCTATCATGAAGACATGCGGAAAAAATGCTGGCGTTGGTACCGAATAATACCTTGACCTCGCTTTTCAACATATTGGATCATTACAAAAAAATGGGCAAATCGAAGATTGGCCGAATCCTGTTACCTTCCGTTTTATTATGTCTTCTATTATGGATTATATTTCTGAAAAAGACATCTCTCCTCAAACAAAATCGGAAGATCACTTTTCTGAATCATTTGTGATTGGCTTATTCAGTGGAGCAATTGGTGTTAGTATCGCTGCTCTATTGGCTTTAGTAACCAACATTGCCACCAATAACTTATTCGATGTCAGTATTGTTACATTGCCACCTACGTTTGCTATTGCTGGAATTGTTTTAAGTATCGTGATCAGTATGATTGCCGGTGTCATGCCAGCTACTAAGGCTGCGAAATTAGATCCAGTTGAATCGTTAAGACGAGACTAACTAAACGAAGTAAATTAAAAAAACAATTAACTATAATTTTCTATAAAAAAACCATTCTTGATGGAGCTCAGTATTCTCTGAACCCTATCGGAATGGTTTTTTCTTTTCGTTTAATTTATTGAAACCTTATTTTTCCGAAAGTTCGCTTTCTGTCACCCATTTATGATTCTTGACTTCTTTTCCGCCGTTTTTCGGCATATAATCGATCATATAAACTGTCGTTTGTTCTGCGTCTTCAATAGTTGCTGTTGCGCCTTTCATGCCCTCCATATGATTCGCTTCCAACTCTACTTCAGTGCCAGGTTCCAACATTTCTTGACCTGCATCCGCAATTTCTTCTTGGACGACCCATTTATGGTTTTCTACTCTTTCGCCTCCATTGGTCGGAGTATAAGTGACTTCATAGGCTGTTGTGTCAAATGCACCTACAATCGTTGCTTCAGCGTCTTTCATACCGGCCATATGCGTTGTTTCAATAATCGCTTTATCGCCTACTTTATATTTAGGGTTTTCTGCTTCTTTTAGTCCATCTGGAATTTCTCCTGAATCTTCATGTTCCATGCTCTCCATACTTTCCATATCAGCATCACTCATTTCACTAGAAACTGAAGGTATGATGGAATCGATACTTGATTCGCTGCTAGAATTTTCATTATTGTCTCCGGATGAACAAGCAGATAAAACGGTTAGAGTAGTCAAAGTGACCAACCCCATTAAAAATTTTCTTTTTTTCATTACACTCTTCCTTTCTATTCACGTCCTATTCAACAGAATTAAACGCTTACAGTTGCTTTTTAAACTATGCTCAGTTTATCGATGTTCCGGTTTTCTGTCAAAAGATTGGCTTACTCGCCTACAGTAAAATCAGCTTTTTCTACGATCACATGAGGAATAGCTTGTATTTCTTCCAACAAAACCGTTCCGTCTCGCGTACTGTTAGATCGCACTTCAAAAGTCGCAGAATATACTTTTTCATCTCCAGTCATTTTATCCGACACTTCATATTTTTGAAGATATTTGTGCTTTTTTCGAAGCAGCTGGATGACTTCTTGCAACGCCTCTTTTTCGGTTGTCGAAACGACAAAAGCAGTAGTTTTTGTGCCAATTTGTTTGAAAATGATTGTGGTCAATTCAAAACCGATAAGCATTAAAATAGTCGCACTGATTCCTACAAAGTACAAACCTCCGCCTACTGTCAAACCAATTCCAGCTGTTGTCCATATTCCGGCTGCGCTTGTCAGTCCTTTGATCGTGTGTTTTTGAATAATGATCATCCCAGCTCCAATAAAACCGATTCCGCTTACTACTTGAGTTGCAACCCTAGCCGGATCCAGCTCATACCCAGCTAAATCAATCACATCATTAAAGCCATGTTGAGAAATAATCATTATTAATGCGCTTCCTAATGAAACTAAAAAATGTGTTCTTATACCGGCTTCTTTTGCGCGCAACTCACGATTGATTCCAATAGCTCCCCGAGAACACTGGCTAATATTAATCTCAGGAAAAAAATTTTATTCATCTGCATCGCTTCCTCACATCTTTTTTCTCTTTAACGTTAAATCCCTTTATCATCGGTTTTTGCTATTATATATCCCATTGTAAAGGATATTGGTAAATTTAGGCTTTTTTTGCTTTGTCCAATAATAATGGGATGTGAGTGATTAATCTCCTGTCAGCCTAATGGTAAGTGCTGAAAGGTTTTTCTTTCTTGATTATTCGTCTATTTTTTTCATAGTTGCTGCCTTTATTCAGCTGTTTTTTAGCCTTTAATTTCTTTTAAGCTTCTAGTAATGAGTCTTTCTAAATAATAACTTTTTTAAAATGAATATTTTAATGAATATTATATTTTGTGTTTTTTTAGTTCAACCAAACAAAAAAACCTAACAATGCATAAATAAAAACATTATTAAGATATTTAACTCATCAATACAATCGTTCTAATTGTATTTAACCATGCATAAATAATGTTTATTAAGAATAAATATTGCATATTATTACACTTTCATTTATAGTATGAAACAAGATAAAAAAGGGAGCGAAAGATAAATGAAAAATAAAAAAAACACCTTAGTTGCTATCCTGTTTTCTGTTATGACACTACTATTAACTTTAGTACCTCTCACATCCGTTTCTGCAGCGGATACTGATCCAGTCTACGAAAAAATTCAAGAACGAGGTTCGTTGATTGTTGGTTTATCTGCCGATTATGCTCCTTATGAATTTCATGCTACCGTAGATGGGCAAGATAAAATCGCTGGCTTCGATATTTCAATTGCCCAAAAGATCGCTGATGATTTAGGCGTAGAATTAAAAATTGAAGAATTAGGATTCGATGGTTTGTTAGGGGCTATGGAAACTGGCAAAATCGATATTATTATTTCAGGAATGTCGCCAACACCTGAACGATTAAAAGAAGTTAACTTCTCTGACGCCTATATGGATGTACAGCAAAGAGTTGTCGTTCGGAAAACCGATATAGATCGCTTTACAAGTGTCGATGATTTCAACGGTGTTAAAGTAGGTGCACAAAAACAATCCACACAAGAAGAATTAGCTCATAGCGAACTAATCGGTTCAACTGTTGTCTCACTTCAAAAAGTACCTGACGTTATCGTTAACCTGCAACAAAAGAAAGTTGATGCGATTATTTTAGAAGGACCTGTTGCGGAAGCTTATATTTCTCAAAATAATGATATTATGTTTGCCGATGTCCAATTTGAGGATGCGGATAAACAAACAGCTGTCGCCATTTCTAAAGAAGCACCTTATTTATTAGAAAAAATCAATTCAACCATCAAAGTCATTCGTGACGAAAATCTTTTACCAGGTTATATTGAAGAAGCTGCGACTCATATGGGAGACGATCGTCCATTCTTCCAGAAATACGGTTCGTATTACCTTAAAGGAACCGGTTATACAGTAGTCTTAGCCTTCATCGGGGTACTTTTCGGTTCCATAATCGGCAGTGCGCTGGCTTTAATGAAATTATCGAAGAAGCTTCCCTTAAAAGCTATTTCCGTTGCTTATATTGAATACGTTCGTGGCACACCGCTTTTAGTTCAAATCTTCTTAGTTTACTTTGGTTCGCCATTTCTAGGTCTAGATCTTTCAGCATTCACTGCTGGTTGTATCGCGATTGCTTTAAATAGCGGTGCCTATGTGGCCGAAATTATCCGTTCTGGAATCAATGCTGTGGACAAAGGCCAACTAGAAGCTGCTCGTTCTCTAGGCATGAACCATACACAAGCCATGCGCTATATTATTTTTCCACAAGCCATTAAAAATATTTTACCTGCGTTAGGAAATGAATTTGTCTCTGTTATCAAAGAATCTTCTGTTGTTTCTGTCATTGGAGTATCTGAATTAATGTTCCAAGCAGGTGTGGTAACCGGTGCTAGTTTCAAGCCCTTCTTACCTATTTTGATTGCTTCGGTCATTTATTTCATTTTGACTTTTACTTTATCTCGTCTATTAGGTTTTGCTGAAAGGGGCATGAATACTAGTGATTAATATTAAAAACTTAAAGAAAAATTTTGGTAAAAATGAAGTATTAAAAGGCATTGATTTAGAAGTCAAAACTGGTGAAGTCGTTGTTATCATTGGCCCTTCTGGCAGCGGGAAAAGTACTTTCCTCCGTTGTTTAAATTTATTAGAGCAGCCAACTGAGGGCAGCGTTGAATTTGAAGGTAAAAATCTGTTAGAAAAGAATGCCGACATCAATGAATTGCGTCAAAAAATGGGAATGGTTTTCCAAAGCTTCAACTTATTTCCACATAAAACGATTGTAGAAAATTTAACCATCAGTCCACTTAAAGTTAAAGGGCAAAATCCTGAAGAAGCCAAAAAAAATGCTTTAGAATTATTGAATAAAGTTGGCCTAAGCGATAAAAGCGACAGCTTTCCTGTCCAATTATCTGGTGGTCAGCAGCAACGGGTAGCGATTGCTCGTGCGCTTGCGATGGGACCTGACGTCATGTTGTTTGATGAACCGACTTCAGCGTTGGATCCAGAAATGGTTGGCGAAGTATTAGCTGTAATGAAGAACTTAGCTGAAGGCGGTATGACTATGGTCGTTGTTACGCATGAAATGGGCTTTGCCCGTGAAGTAGCTGACCGAGTGATTTTTATGGATGACGGAATGATTGTTGAGCAAGGAAAACCAAAAGATATTTTTTCTAATCCGCAGCATGCCCGAACACAGGATTTTCTAAGCAAAGTACTATAAAGCAGAAGCAAATCGAAAAGGAGTTTTAAAAGTGGATAAAACATATACAGCCTTAGCTCACCAGTTTCCTGATGAAAACATTCTGATGGAAATTGCGACACTCGCAAGTGAAACAGAAAACCTCATTGATCTATCGATCGGTGATCCAGATTTAATCACCGATGAAGCTATCATTGATGCTGCCTTCGAAGCAGCAAAACAAGGACATACGAAGTATACGGCTTCTGGCGGCAGCCAAGACTTTTTACAAGCAGTGATTGATTTTTATGAAAAACATTACCAATTAACGTTCAAACCGAATCAAGTTCGGGCTACAGTCGGCGCACTTCATGGTATGTATTTGACGTTGAAAACTATTTTAAATCCTGGTGATGAAGTCATTATTCACGAGCCTTACTTCTCTCCTTACAAGGATCAAGTAATTTTTTCTGGTGGGATTCCAGTCTTCATGCCAACTTATGAAAAAGATGGTTTTCAAATTGATATCGAACTTTTAAAATCTGCTATTACAGATAAAACCAAAGCTATCATCATCAATTCGCCAAATAATCCAACGGGCGCCGTTTTTAGTCCGGAACTCTTCAAACAAATTGCTGACTTGGCTATCGAACACAATTTTTATATTTTATCTGATGAAGTGTATGAAGCTTTTACTTTTTATAATGATTTTGTCCCTATGGCAACATTCGCGCCTGAACATACAGTTACCTTCAGCAGTTTTTCAAAAGCATTTGCGATGACAGGTTGGCGAATTGGGTATATGATTGCCCCAGACTATTTAAATGAAGCCGCCAAACTTATCAACGAAAGCATTACTTACTCGGCACCAACTCTCTCTCAACGTGCTGGAATTTATGCTTTAGACCATGCAGATGAATTGGTGCCTAAAGTGACCTCTGTTTTCCAAGAACGTCTTGAATATATTGCTGAGCGTGTCGCTGAAATTTCGTTTTTGTCATTGCATCCAGTTAAAGGCAGTATGTATGCTTTTATTAATATTTCAAAAACCAGTTTGGATTCTGTTGCTTTTACAGAAAAATTATTAAAAGAAACTCAAGTCCTCGTGATTCCTGGCAAAGCTTTTGGCGAATCTGGCGATCAATATATTCGACTTGCAGCAACACAAAATCTTGTATTATTGAAAGAAGCTTTTGATCGAATCGAAAAATTAAACTTTTAATAAAATAAGAGTCCTGCATTTCTCTCTTCACAAAGAAACAGGTACTTTTCTCCCTTTTAATAAAAGAGAAAAAAGTACCTGTAAGGGTAAAACCCTATTAACTTGCTATTCTCAATATGCGGTCGGGGGGACTCGAACCCCCACCAAGAATTTCTCGACCAGCCCCTCAAGCTGGCGCGTCTACCAATTCCGCCACGACCGCTTAGTCTAACCCTTCTAAAACTCAGTTTATTTCTTATAGTCATAACTATACATTTACAAAAGTAATTTTGCAATAGGTACCGCAACATAGTTTGTGTCAAGTTTTTCTCGAGTGTCCTATTCCTTCACTAGTTTAGGCACTCTATTTTTGTACACCCATCAGCTACCGCACGGCTCCGCCGCTTGCTGGCCCATCTTTTGGAAGAACGTTCCTAAAACCAGGAACCTTCTCCCAAAAGACAGGAATTAACGAAAACTTTTAATTAATTGTCCTATTGCCGATGAACGAGAGGCATACAAGGGAATGGTCCCATTCTTTGCCCCGACTGACTGCCGTGTTTTCTCATGCAATAACGACGATAAACGAACCGTTTGGTTCAGCTTGCGCTGTTGTCTCGCACTTCTATTTTGTTGATGAAGGTAGGCTTCACGCAAGGTGTGATTGAACATCCCTTGTTTTACCTTTACCATAGCTTCGCAACCTTCTGCGCTCCAATGCATCCCACGCTTTTTCATGCGAAAAGAGATGTGTCGTTGATTCGATTCCATTGCGCCTAAACCTCTTGCATCCTCTGGTGCTTGTTCTACTTTTTCGCGCCAATCGAAAATCCGATCCCAATTCCGTAAGACATAGGTTCTAAATGTATTCAGTTTTTCCACTGCTGAAGTTTCGTCTAACGTACTTTCATACGTATCTAACCAAATAGTTAAATCATCTAAATCGTGTGTTTTTATCGCTTGCTTGACCTGTTGTTTAAAGACAGTCGTTTTCACACCAAATGCACGATTTAACCCTTGAAAGACATGATAAGAGTCTAGCTGATTGAAAACGGGATAATTCGATTGAGAAAAAGCTTCTTGGAATCTATCTGCAGTATAGCCTTGTCCACCGTCACTATTGGTAATGACTTGGGCTTGTTGTAAGGCATAATGATTCGCTGTAAAGGCTTGGACCTCTGCCCAAAAACCAGCGGTTTTTTTAGTCGTCATAATGGCTTTAGGTTCCTTTAAGGAAACGCGTTCTCCGTTTTTATTCCAGCCTTCGTAAAGAATGGCATGACGAACTTCTAAGCTTTTTTTCTTTTCTGTTCCACGAACAAAAACTCCATCAGCCTCGGCATAGAAATAGTCCACTTTTTTTCCTTCAGGCAATTCAGCTGCTTCTTCTAGCTCCAATACGCTTTCTTCATCTTCACGTGCTTGTGCTGATCCAACGCGTTTAAGAAGACTGCCAACTGTTTGGTGGCTGATCGTGACAGCCGTCCATTCATTTAGAATAGTTGCAGTATCTCGATAAGTAGCTTTACTCGCCAACTCAGCCACTTTTACTTCTACTAATGGACTATGACGCTGATATTTTCGAATGCCTAACCACTCATCTAGTGGATAATGATTCTGATCCGTGTGATCTACCATTAAGGTACGATAGTACCGAACGGGACCGAAAATAAATTGGACCGTTTTCCAATCTTCTCGTTTCACTTTCCAACCTTCAAGTTGTTTCTCCTCTTTGATCACCTGATTGATATGAGTGAAGACATCTCCTACTAATTCAGAAAATACTTCATACATATAAACTTGAATAGCTTCTTCTGTCTCTATTAAGTTACTTGAATCCTTTATTATTTGGTAAACCTTTGATATAATCTTATTCATAAGAAGGCCTCTTTCATTTATGTATTTGCCGGTCAAGCATACATTTATGATAGAACGCCTTCTTTCTTTTTGCTAGTAAAATTATTAACTCTCGAGAACTATTTTACACATACCGCAACATACAAAGCCAAAATAAGAGCAGATCTGATAAAAAGCAGTCCTCTTATTTAAGCTAATATTTTCCACCTTTATTCTATTTCTGTTAACCTTATAGGTGAAATTTGATTTGATACAACTTTTATAATGAAATAATTTAATATTCAACGAGATGATCAATAAAAAATATCAAGGAGGATATAATATGCCAAATAAAAAAGACGAAATTATATTAAAAGGACTTAAAGAAAATAATTTAAAAAATATTAATTTAACTATCCCCAAAAATTTAATCACTGTTTTTACAGGTCTGTCTGGTTCAGGAAAAAGCTCAGTGGCTTTTGATACGCTTGCAAGAGAAAGCAGAAGGCAGATGACTTTAAATTATCCTTTATATGTTAGAAATCAGATGCCAAGATACGAACGACCTCACGCGGATCTAATGCAAAATTTAAGTCCTGTTGTGGTAATACAACAACGATCTATAAGATCAAATTCTCATTCAACAGTCGGAACTTATATGGACATTGATCCGCTTATTCGGCTTTTATTTTCTAGAATTGGAGAACCTCAAATTGGAAGTGCTACGGATTTTTCCAGGCAAAGCACTTTCGGGAGATGTCCAACGTGTGACGGTTTTGGAGAAGTAGTAACCGCTGATTTAAGTAAGTTAGTTGATTTTGATAAGTCTCTTAGAGAATATGCTGTTCAATTTAAACCTTTATCACCTTCAGGTTGGCAAGGTCAATGGATGATGACTTGTGGTTTATTTGATCCGGATAAGCCTATTAAGAATT
The DNA here is from genome assembly GCF_016653495.1 of Carnobacterium sp. CS13. Taxonomy (NCBI): domain Bacteria; kingdom Bacillati; phylum Bacillota; class Bacilli; order Lactobacillales; family Carnobacteriaceae; genus Carnobacterium; species Carnobacterium sp. CS13. The sequence continues at coordinate 1,990,083 of NZ_CP067364.1, forward strand.
ATTCAAAAGAAAATCAAGATTTATTTTTATATGGACCTCCTGGCGGCGGTACTATTTATGCACCATTCCATACTAAAGACGGTCCTCAAAATGCACAATGGGACGGACTGTTGCCTAGATTTACAAGACTTTATATTAATAGAGATGTTACAAAGCTAAAACAAGTGTCTCAAGCTGACGTTTTGGCAGTCTCTACACATTCTGTCTGTCCGCTTTGTGGCGGAACGGGACTAAATCCCAAAGTCTTAGACTCTAAAATTAATGGGTTCAACATTTTGGAATACTCTGATTTAGAAATGACAAAACTAATCAACGAGCTCAATCATATAACGGATTCTATTGGGAAATCTATTGCACAACAAGCTGTCTCTCCAATAGAACAACTGATAGAAATGGGTTTAGGGTATCTAAGCTTATCGAGAAAAATGGAGACGTTGTCAGGAGGCGAAGCTCAAAGAGTAAAGATTGCTCGACATTTAGGCAGCAGCTTAAATAATATGACTTATATTTTTGATGAACCTAGTGCTGGTTTGCATCCTGAAGAAGTCGGTATGCTAATCAGTATGCTAAATAGTATAAAAAATAAGCATAATACAGTCATTGTAATTGAACATGACTTATCCATTATAAAAGCTGCTGATGAAATCATTGAAATGGGACCAAGTGCAGGTATCAAAGGTGGAGAAGTTATTTATCAAGGCACTCCTCTTGGCTTAAAGAATAGCCAACGAGCTTCGACCTCTTTAGAAAAACAATTAGAAATTAATAAAAACCCTAGAAAAACAGACACCTTTTTTTCGCTTGATCATGTTACTAATAATAACTTAAAAGATGTGAGTGTACGCATTCCTAAAAACGTTTTGGTTTCCGTTTCGGGAGTGTCAGGTTCTGGCAAAAGTTCATTAATGTTAGAAGCATTTATGCAAAAGTATCCAGAAACAATCAGTGTAAACCAAAGCAGCATTGGAATATCCAGCCGTTCTACGCTTGCCACATATATGGGGATAATGGACGATATACGCGCTATTCTCGCGAAAGTTACTAACCAGCCAATTGGATTATTTAGTTTCAACTCTTTAGGCGCTTGTCCTGTATGTCATGGAAAAGGTGTTACTCAACCTGATGTAGCTTTTGCAGATCCGGTAACTGTCGTCTGTGAAGCTTGCGGCGGTACACGTTATTCAGATAAAGCACGCTCTTATCAGTATAAAGGAAAAAATATTGTTGAAATATTGGAACTTACCATTGACGAAGCTCTGTATTACTTTGAAAAAGAAAAAAACATAAAAAAAGTAAGCACACTAAAAGAGGTCGGCTTAAGTTATTTGACACTAGGTCAAACGACAAGTTCTTTAAGCGGCGGAGAGATTCAGCGACTTAAGCTTGCAAGTTATCTAAAAAAAGAAGGTCAAATTTATCTTTTAGACGAACCTTCACTAGGCTTGCATATGAAAGACAACGCGAAACTTTTAGAAGTTTTTCAAAATCTTGTAAATAAAGGAAACTCTGTGATTATTATTGAACATAATCTTGATTTTATAGCTAAAAGCGACTGGATTATTGAAATGGGACCTGAAGGCGGAAAAAAAGGCGGTTTTATTATTTTTGAAGGACTTCCTAAAGACTTATTGCTAGCTAATACATTGACTGCAAAATGGTTAAAAAAAGAGGTTAAAGAATAAGATCTGAACTTTACGATAAAAGCTGACCTTTCGTAAACTATCCCAAATACAGTAAACAGCACCACACAAAAAATATGTGATGCTGTTTTTTATTTATAGTTTATTTGAACATGAGAAGTTGTATCACTAACTCGAACTATTCGATTCCTTTTAGAGTAATTTTCCAATTGAATATTTTTGATTTTGACTTCTCCTGCTCGATATTGTATTGAAATAGCAATATGATTAGCATCATCAACTGGTTGTGCTTGCGCAAAAAAATGATTGATCGCTACTTTTTGATAAGCTGAAATAACGAGAGCTCTTGGTGATGATGCTGTATAAAGTTGCGTTTCTTGTGGATAATAAGCAGCTAGATAGGTCCCTCGTATTCCAAAAGCCGATCGAGACGCTTTATCTGTCAGACTATGGTGCCCAATATGTCTAAAGTTATACGACCGATTGTCATGATAAGAATAATGTCCAATAATTTGTGTATCCGAAGCAGCTGAACTTGTTTCATGAGCTTTGATTTCAATCCCTCCAAAACAATAAGCGGTAAGATTGTTGGTCAACGTCACGTGTTGGGATCCATCATCTACCTCAATGCCATTTGAATTGGATTGCCCTGTTTTGTGCGCACGGCCGGATGGATGATGTAAAAAGCTGTTTGAAATCAGAATATGATCACTGTGATGAGTTGTAATCCCATCATCACCGAAACCAGAAACTTCTACTTGATCGATCCAAACATAACGGCTGCCTAAACGAGCACGTTTGCCATCACCAAAATAATTATAAAAAGCTGAAGTAACATCGACGCCATGAAGTCCAGGGTTTTTAACAATGATATCCCGAACGAGAGCATACTGGACATGAGCTAGTGTAAGTCCGCTCGAACTTGTCCCACCTGAGGCACTTCTTTCCGCTTCAGAAAACCGTTGGATATTCCAATCTAAACACAGACCTTCTATCCTCAGAAAATGGTTGCCTTTTAAATAACTTAAATTGCTGACCAATCGTTCTCTTTTTGGCGCGGAATCAGCCAAAACCAAAGTAGTCGTTCCTGATCCGCTGCCAATCAATTCTGTATAAGAAGGAAGCTTAATCCCTCTTGTTCGATACGTTCCAGGTGGAATGATTACCCGACGCCTGCCAGATGAAATAGCTCGTTTAAAAGCTGCAGTACAATCTGTTTTCCCATCCCCAACTGCTCCATAATCCAAAACAGATACTGTTCTGACTTGCTGGCTTAAACGAGTCATTGCCTGGTCTAACTGGCTTTTCCAGATTGGGAAAACTTGACCAGCAGCATCGACCGTTACGGCCGGCTCTGTTGTAAAATCAGTTTTTTCTTTAGACCATATAAAGCTATTCAAATAACGGGCAGGCTTCTTTCTAATTTTATTTAACCCCTTTAACAGGTTAAATTGCTTTTCTGTTTCCTCGATCGCTACTTGCTTTTTAGCTACTTGAGAATAATCTGGAAACGTTGCACTTAATAATTCTTGAATGACGGTTGTTTGTTTCATACGGTCGTCCCCCATGCGGTAAATTTTGCTTATGCTTACTGCTATCAGCATAACAAATTTAGCTGTTTAACTGTTAATAACTCGTATCAGCTTTAGTCTCTTTTATTTTGAAGCTCATTCTGTCTGCCCTGAAAGAATGAGCTTCCCACGACATTTTCCGCAAACATATCGTTTTGTGTTAAAACGTCTTTGCCGATAGATAGCATTCTGACATGTTTGACATTGGTAAACCCAAAATTTTTTCGGTTGTTTCACGGGTGCTAATGATTGAACATAACGCGTTCCGTCTACTTTTTTCAGCAGCTGCTTAAAATCAACATCTTTGTGTTGGTAGCCTTTACCTGCTAAATGTAAGTGATAATGACATAATTCATGTTTTATCACTTTAATAAACTCTTCCATGCCGAAAGTTTCTAAGATCTTGAGGTTAAAATCCAAATTATGTGTTGCTAAGTGATACCTTCCTCCGGTTGTACGCAGACGGTTATTAAAAGTCGCTTGGTATTTAAATGGTTGTCCAAAATCGTTTATTGACGTTTCTTCTACTAATTTCTGCAATTCTTTTTGATTCAATTTTCCTATTCCTTCCTATACTATTCACTACTTCCAAAAGCTTTTTTCCTCCGTTAGACAAAAAGGAGGAGGATGAGACAAAAGTCTCATCCTCTTTCTGAACTATTTTTCTTAAACGTGCTCCAAAAAGCAAATTCCTTTTATTTTCCTTATGTGTTCTATTGCTTTAGTCTTGCTTTTTAGGCGGCAGCATTGTTAAAGAGATACGACCTTTATTGACATCAATGTCTTCTACCCAAACCGTCACCACATCACCGACAGCTACTACATTTGTCGGGTGTTGGACATAACCTTTGCTTAATTTTGAAATATGCACTAGCCCGTCTTGTTTCACGCCGATATCGACAAATGCACCAAAATCGACTACGTTCCGGACGGTTCCTTCTAATTCCATTCCCGCTTGCAAGTCTTCCATGCTTAGCACGTCTGTCCGTAACAAAGGAGCCGGCATTTCATCACGCAAATCACGCCCTGGTGTGGATAAGGCTTGCAGCATATCTTTTAGTGTTTCCTTGCCTAATCCTGTTGCCTGCATCAATTCTGCTTGATCTAATTGTTCTAAAGCTTTTTTAGCTTTCATACTGCCGACGTCTTTTAACGTTACACCGGCTAATTCTAGAATCTCTTTAGCTTCTTTATACGTTTCGGGGTGAATTCCAGTATTATCCAATACATTTTTTCCATCAACGATTCGCATAAACCCAACCGATTGTTCATACGCTTTTGGTCCTAAGCGCGGCACTTTCTTTAATTGTGCTCGGCTCTCAAAACGCCCATTTTCTTCACGATAAGCAATAACGTTATTGGCAGTTGTCTTATTTAAACCGGCCACATGTTGCAGCAATTGTGCACTTGCAGTATTCACATTGACACCTACTTGGTTAACCGCTGTTTCGACAACAAAATCCAACCGTTCTTCTAAACGTTTTTGTGACACATCGTGTTGATATTGGCCAACACCGACCGATTTAGGATCGATTTTCACCAATTCGGCTAAAGGATCTTGTAAACGACGGGCGATGCTGACAGCACTTCTTTGTTCCACTTGCAGATCTGGAAATTCTTGACGAGCAACCGGACTAGCTGAGTAAACAGAGGCTCCTGCTTCGTTGACAATAACATAGAAAACTTGTCGATCGATTTCTTTTAAATTATCAGTAACAAACGTTTCAGATTCTCGACTAGCGGTGCCATTTCCGATTGCCACCATTTCTACATCAAATTGTTCGACTAATTGTTTAAATTTAACGGCTGCTTGATTTCGAGCTTCGTTGCCAGCTGGTTTATGCGGATAGATTACATCAATATCGATAACTTTTCCAGTAGGATCGATAACAGCTAATTTACAGCCTGTCCGATAAGCCGGATCTAATCCCAATACCATTTTACCTTTTAACGGCGGTTGCAACAATAAGTTGCGCAAATTCTCGCCAAAAATATTAATCGCTTGTTCATCAGCTTGTTCCGTCAACTCAGACCGAATTTCACGTTCGATCGACGGCCCAATAAACCGTTTATAACTGTCTTCAATAGCTGCTGTCACATATGGGGCAGCAGGCGACTTTTCCTCTTTAATCATCTCCTTAACTATATACTTAAGGATGCTAGGCTCGTCAACTAACAAGGCTACTTTTAAAATTCCTTCTTTTTCACCGCGGTTGATGGCCAATATTCGATGTGAAACCAATTTATTAACCGGCTCATTGTAATCATAGTACATTTCAAAAATGCCTTTTTCATCTTTTTCTTGTTTTTTAACCGTTGTTGTTATTGTGCCATTTTTAGCTGTGTAATCACGGATCCAAGTCCGGTAACGCGGTTCATCACTGATTCTCTCAGCAATAATTTCATGAGCCCCTGCCAAAGCAGCTTCAACTGAAGCTACGTTTTTTTCTGCGTCTATATACTTGGCTGCTTCTGCTGTCACATCACCCATTGAAAAAGTCAGCAACCAATCTGCTAATGGTTCCAAGCCGCTTTCTTTGGCAATCGTTGCTTTCGTCCGGCGCTTTTGCTTGAATGGACGATATAAGTCTTCCACTAATTGCATTTTATCTGCTTTTTCAATAGCTTGTTTTAATTCTGCAGTTAATTTTCCTTGTTCTTCAATTGTCCGGATAACATCGCTTTTGCGTTTTTCCAGAGTTTGTAAATACGTATACCGTTCTTCGATTTCACGGATTTGTACTTCATCTAATGTGCCTGTCATTTCTTTTCGGTAACGGGCAATAAAAGGCACTGTATTGCCTTCTGCTAATAAGTTTAAAACAGTAGTTAATTGTTTGGTAGAGTACGTTTTTAATTCTTTTTTTAATAAATCTAAAACTATTTTTTCAGCTGTTTCAGTCATTCAGTTCTTCCTCTCTCGTTCCATCTTACCCGTCTTATTTTAGCATATATCTTTTTGTTTCACAAAAGCACCTTTAGAACTATGTTGAAACAATTGAATTTTTTTAGCCTTGCTGAGAATAAGTAAATTAACATTGTATCACCTAAGTACATACGCGTGCTGCTTGAAATCTTTGATGAATTAGAAAATAAAAAGACTGAATGATAACGCTTTAATAATCCGAATCGACTAACACTTGAAAACCTCTTTATTTCTTAAGAGGAGCTTTTTTCCTAGTTCTTCTAGTTCTTTTGTTCGCTAGACCGCCTCTAACTGACACTTCACCCTTTATTAACTGAGAAACAAAATGAACGTGCTATAAAACATTTAATCTTTCCTAATTTTTCTATCCTTTTTTAGAGAATTCTCCAAGCTGTTCCATACGTTCTAGAAAATATTCTTTCAAGATACTTACTCGTTTTCTCAAAAAAACTCTTTTTAACTGCTTTTGATGCATGTATCCCTCTAAAAAAACAACGATTAAACTATCGTTGTTTTTAGTCCGGCAAATTGAAAGTAAACATGGCATTTAGAATTTCTGATTCTGTGCTTTTCGTCGGCCAATGTTTTTTACCGCCTAAACAAGCACAAATAAATTGAACATGGTCTGCAAAAAAAGTTTTTCGGAAATGAACATGTCCCATAACACTGTAAACAATGTTAGGATACTCTTCATACAGCTTGCCATAAGAAGAACTGCCTAAAAAAGCATTGAAATAATCATAGATTTTATGCGGTAAAGTTACAACAAATTTAGGGTGTGTCACTACATGAGTCATTAAAATAACGTTTCGATCTCCGACTTTTTCCAGATCTTCTTCCATTTTTTCCAACATCCATTGAGCTACTGCTTGGTCTGATTCGTCCCAGTCACAGTACCGTTTGTCTTGCCAAGTACCTACACGCAATTTCATTTTTTGAAAATCCAGGTCATCGTATTGGTTTGTATCTGCAAACCCATAATCATACCAGCCTGAATTGCCCACTACAGCCCATTGATCGTTAATAATATAAGGCCGCTCTAAAATGCTTTCCGGCTGGCTTTTAAAATAATCATAAATTTTTTTCGTATCGGTTTCTCCATTGTTCCTAGACCAATAATCGTGATTGCCAGGTACAAACAATATCGGAATACCGCTTAATTGCCCAAGTTCATCTAAAAAAGCTTGCGACACGCGGTAATCGCTGCTAATATCTCCACCTATTAAGAAAAGATCGATTTGCTGTTTTTTTATCTGATTATTCAACAAAGTCGCAAATGTCTCATTCTCGGGTAAATGCTTCCCGTTTGTATCGATATGCAAATCTGATAATACACCAATTTTCATTGTCTTGCCCCATTTCTTTACCTAACTGCTTCATTTACAGTAACTTTTTAAGCCGCAAAAATCAATAAAGTATTCTAATTCGTCATTAGAATACTTTACAGATTTATTTTTTTATTAATTGTTGTTCTATTAAGAACTGATGCGCGACTGCTTGCGGATTCGCATTGTTTACATTGACTTCATAGTTCATCTGGCGCATTTCTTCATCTGTGATTTTTTCGCCTAATTGATTTAACACGTTTTCCAGCTCAGGGTGTTTTTCCAACGTTTTAGTCAACAATAAAGGTGCCCCTTGATAAGGTGGAAACAACCCTTTGTCGTCTTCTAGAACCGTTAAATCATATTGAGCCAATTCACTGTCAGTCGAATATGCATCAACCATATTGATATCTCCCGTTTTAATCGCTGAGTAACGCAATTTAGGTTCCATTGTCTGTAAATTATCAAATGTTATCCCATATAAATCTTGAATTCCTAAATAACCATCTTTGCGATCTGCGAATTCAAGTGTAAATCCTACTTTAAGCTGATCTGTAACAGCTTGAAGATCTGATATTTTTTTCAACTGATATTGTTCGGCCAGCTCTGGTGTAACTGCTAAAGCATAAGTATTATTAAACGCCATTGGCTCCAATAATGACATGTTATATTGTTGAGCTAGTCCTTGACGAGCTTGTTCAACGACTTCTTGTTCATCTGTCGATTTTGCTTCTTCATTTAAAAAGGTAGCTAAAATCGTACCGCTGTACTCTGTATAAATATCGATATCTCCTGATTCTAAAGCATTAAAAACAAAAGTCGTTTTCCCCATATTCGGTTTTAATTGAACGGATAAATCTGTTTGATCTTCAATCAGCTCTTTGTACATATTCATGATGATTTCAGGCTCTGCTCCTAATTTGCCTGCAATCACAATCTCTTTATCTTTACCACTGATCAAAGGTACAATCATCAGTACCAGCATAACGACTGTCACTGACCCCAGAACTTGAATGGTTCGCTTAAAAGAAACTTTTTCAAAATAACTCAATACATAATCAAAGCCAACTGCTAAAATGGCTGCTGGAATAGCTCCCATTAAAATCAATTGATTATTTCCTCGATCGATTCCCAGTAGAATCAAACTCCCTAATCCGCCGGCACCGATCAAAGCAGCAATCGTTCCCGTTCCAATAATTAAAACCATTGCGTTCCTGATCCCCGCCATAATGATGGGCATCGCAATCGGAATTTGAACTTTTAACAGTTTCCGCTTGCGATCCATTCCCATGGCATCAGCTGCTTCATCTAATGACGGGTCAATTTCTGTCAACCCGGTATATGTGTTGCGCAAAATCGGCAATAAAGCATAAATGACTAAAGCAACGACAGCCGGCACCTTGCCGATCCCGACTAATGGAATCAGTAAGCCGAGCAAAGCTAAGGAAGGAATAGTTTGAAAAATAGCTGTGATTTGAATGATTGGACCTGCAGCTTTTTTATGCTGAGCTAAATAAATAGCTAAAGGAATCGCAATCAGCACCGCAATCAATAGTGAAATAAAAGATAACTGGATATGTTCGATCAAAGCTGTCCCTAATGCCCCTTTTCGTTCTTGGAAGGTCGTTATCCATGCGTTCATTCTGTTACACCTCCAGCAGTAATATTTGCTGCTAAGTAAGCCAACAGTTGTTTACGTGTCAATTTTCCAATAATGTGGTTTTGAGCATCTTGGATAAAAACAACTTCCTCTTTTGATAAGGTCGTAATTAATTGGTCAACTGTATCTGTTGCCTTTAGCAATTCCCCAGTATTTTCCCCCTCCGCAACCGGCTGTGTATAGCCAGCTGTCACTAACTGTTGGATAGATTGTGATTCAACTACTTCGATATTGCCTGACTTTAAGAAGTCTTTGACAAATGCGGTTTTAGGATGTGTGCGAATCTCATCAGGTGTACCGACTTGAACGATTTCCCCATCATTCATTAAGCAGATTCTGTCGCCTAATGCCATTGCTTCTTGCATATCATGCGTTACAAAGACAATTGTTTTTTGTAATTTTTTATGCAGTTCCACAACGTCTTTTTGCAAGTTATGACGGCTAATTGGATCCAGCGCACTAAAAGGTTCATCCATCAAGATAATATCCGGATCAGCTGCGAGCGCCCGCACTACTCCTATCCGCTGCTGTTCTCCGCCTGATAATTCACTGGTTCTGCGATGGCGGTAACTTTCAGCATCTAACCCTACGCTTTCAAGCAATTCAGTTACACGTTCTTGCATGTTGTCTTTAGGCATCTTTTTCATTTCAGGTACGACAGTAATGTTTTCTTCCACCGTCATATTGGGAAATAAAGCGATTTGCTGTAAGACATACCCCATGTTCCAGCGCAATTCTTGAATGTTGTAATCACTAATGGGTTTTCCGTCGACGAAAATATAACCGGTGGTTAAGGTAATCAGTCGATTGATCATTTTTAATGTTGTGGTTTTTCCGCTTCCGCTTGGCCCGATCAAAACAAAAAATTCACCGTCTCTTATTTCCAAATTCAAATTGGATACCACTGGTTTGCCGGGAATATATTCTTTTGTCACCTCTTTAAATTCAATCATTTTTATGCACCTGCTCTATCTTTATTTTTCGAAATTAATCAAACGCGTCCATCCCAAACATATCCTTGATTTACTAGCTTGTAGTCTTGCAGTAATTTTTCCGAGTCAAAAACTACGCCGTGCAAGGCTCCACCATAAACGGCACCGCCATCAATCCCGATTTTATTATCTTGTATCCATAAATCAGTTGTTTTATTGTCTCCGTAAAGAGCAGGAGTAAGTGTATGGCCAAAAACAATTGTCTTTCCTGTCTTATTCTTCATCGTATGAAACGGCTCGCGAATCCAAACGAAATCTCTTGGGTTTGTCTTTTTCCAATCTTTCTTAGATAAATCTACACCTGCATGCACAAACACAAAATCTCCCCATTCAAAATACAACGGTAAGTTTTTTAACCGTTCTTTTAAAGTAGGGTAATGACTGATCATCAGCATAGCAACTTCAGTCGGAGAGTACTCATCATTTAACCCAGGATGCAAAAAGGTTTCTAAAGTCTGCATGCCGCCATTTAGTAGATACAAATCGTAATTATCTTCTGGATGTTCTAGAAAATCCAGAAGCATTTCTTCGTGATTGCCTTTCAGCCAAATCGCGCCTTTTTCTTCAACTAATTCATTAGCCAATACAAAACAAGCTTTTGGATTCTCTCCGCGGTCACCCAAGTCTCCAATCAATAGCAATTGCTGAGTAGCTTCATTCCAATGTGTCAGCATTTCTTGAAAAAGATTGATCTGTCCATGAACATCGCCAATTGCAAATAGTTCTTTTTTCATACTGATCTCCTCATTTCAGCTTTTTTATAGATGCATACTACTTTCTAACTTTCTTTAACTATACACTTTTTAGCAAAAAAACTGAATTATTTGCTCACGAACCAAAAGTATTCCTCTATTTTTACATCTAAGTTTTCCTGCTAGACGTTGCGTACTAAAACCGTTATACTGAATAAATGACATCATGTCATACTGATGATTCATCAGTTGGATTAAAACCAGATAAGAAAGGAAGATTTACCATATGAATACAAAAAAAGCAATTGGTATTCTGGCAGCCTTGATTGTAGTAGGTTTCATTGGCTACAGTATTTTCGGCACTTCTGCTAAAGAAGAAGCTATTTCAGTCAGAACCGGAAAAACAGCAAATGAGACAATCGTTGAAACTCTTTCAACTACAGGAACTTTAGAAGCTGAACAAACACAAGAAATCTTTGGGCAAGGTCTTGTTACTGAGGTCGATGTAGCTGTCGGAGATCAAGTAGAAGAAAACGATCGGCTAGTTCTTTATCAAGACGGAACAGCACAAACAGCTAATTTTGACGGAACTGTAACCAATGTCAACGTTGTCTCTGATGAAGCCGATTTAAGTGCACAGACCGGCGAAGCAGCTATTACATTAGCTGACTTAAGCGATTTAAAAGTAACTGTCCAATTAACTAAGTCTGATGCCCCATTAGTAAAAAAAGATCAAGCCGTTACCCTATCTAATGGTTCAGAAACTTATTCAGGAAAAGTAACCCATATTGATCCAGTCGCTACGACTATTATGAGTCAAACCGGAAATACCACTGCATTAGCTGCTACTATCGGATTCGATACCCCACCTAAGGATGTATTTGCCGGATTTGATATTGACTCTGAAATTACCACTAATACAGCTGAAAATGCTATCGCTTTGCCTATTGAAGCCTTGCTTTATAACGATAAAAACAAACCATTTGTCTACGTTATCGAAAAGGGAACAGCACGTGCACAATTGATCGACATTGGCATCCAATCTGATACCAAAGTTGAAGTGAAAGATGGCTTAACTGCCGATCAAACTGTCATCTTATCTCCTGATGAAAAAATCAAAGATGGCGTTTCAGTATCAGCAAAATAGAAAGGCGGCAAAGCGATGATTGAATTAAAAAATATCGTCAAAACGTATCAAACAGGAGATGAAAAACTTGTGGCGTTAGATAATATCTCCTTGACCATTGGAAAAAGCGAGTTTACTTCTATTATGGGCCCCAGCGGATCTGGAAAATCAACAATGATGAATATATTAGGTTTATTGGATCATTTTGATTCAGGAACTTATTTTTTAAACGGAGAGAATGTCAGCAACTTAAGTGATAATCAAGGCGCTCATGTCCGAAACAAAGAAATTGGTTTTGTTTTTCAATCCTTTAACTTAATGCCTCGAATGACGATCCTAGAAAATGTAGAATTGCCTATGGTTTATGCAGGTGTCCCCGCTAAAGAACGTAAACAGCGGGCTTTAAAAGCACTAGAACGTGTGGGGTTAAGTGATCGAGTAAAGCACAAACCAAACGAAATCTCAGGTGGTCAAAAACAGCGAGTAGCTATTGCCCGCGCTATTGTGAACGAACCTTCTGTTCTAATGGCAGATGAGCCTACCGGTAATTTAGATTCTAAGACGACTATTGATATATTGCGTATATTTCAAGAATTAAATGCTGATGGAACGACTATTGTAATGGTCACACACGAACCGGAAGTCGCCATTTATACTAAACGCATTGTGTCGTTTTTTGATGGAACTCTCCAAGATGATCGTCTCCAAAAGCCAAAAATGTTATAGAAAGGAGCCAGATCTTTGAATATTAAAGAAAATTTTAAAATGGCCATTGACAGTATTTTCGCAAATAAAATGCGTTCTTTCTTGACCATGCTGGGAATCATCATCGGGATCGCAGCCGTTATTGCTATCTTAGCTGTTGGTAATGGAGCTACTTCTGAAATCACTGGGACATTTGATGATTTAGGCGCTTCGACTATTTCTGTGTCATTGAGTGATGAAGCTTCTAGCAGCGATGCCTTTACGGATGAAGATCTTAAAGCTTTAAAAGCGTCCATTCCGGCTATCACCCATATTTCTCCTGACAAAACTATTCGTGCATCTGCAAAATCTGAATTTGAGACCCGTACTGCTCTAGCATTAAGCGGAACTCCTGATATGCAGTATACAAATCAAACAATGGATAGTACGTTGGTTTACGGGCGCTATTTCAATCAGACAGATTATCAAGATGCTAAAAATGTAGCCGTGGTCAGTGAAGATACCGCAAAAGCCTTGTTTAATGAACGGACAAATGTAGTCGGTGAAACGCTGCAACTCAGCGGAGAAGCCGGAAACAATTTACGCTTAATGATCGTTGGTGTTGTAAAAGGAACATTTGAAGATTTGCAAGGATCATTTGATCTTAGCCAAATGCCGATTTATTTAGCGGTACCTTTAACAACGATGGAGAAACTAAATCCAGAAGCCACTACAATGGATAGCTTAACTGTTCAAGTAACTGATAAAGAAGCTATCGGACCAGTTTCAACTCAAATCGTGCGTTTATTGGAAACACGTCATAATTCTTTAGGAAAAGATTATTATACTGCTACTAACTTTTTACAAGCTTTAGACCAAGTAAATTCTGTTTTAAGTTTGTTTGTTAATTTCATTGCTGCAGTTGCTGCAATCGCCTTATTAGTTGGCGGCATTGGAGTAATGAATATTATGTTAGTTTCCGTTACAGAACGTACCCGTGAAATCGGAACCCGTAAAGCGCTTGGTGCGACTACTGGAACCATTTTGATGCAATTCTTAATGGAATCGATTATTTTAAGTTTGATCGGTGGTATCATCGGACTGGTATTGGGTATTCTATTGGCAAATGGAGTAGCCGGAGCTTTAAATATTGTTCCAAATATCACGCTCACTTCGGTTGCTCTAGTCTTGCTTTTCTCTACTGCTGTAGGTGTATTTTTTGGCATCTACCCTGCACGAAAAGCTGCAAAATTGGATCCAATTGAAGCACTTAGATACGAATAAATAAAAACTAAAAAGCTGAAGTTCCTCTTTTAAAAGAGGAACTTCAGCTTTTTAGTTTTTATTACATATCCGACTTAACGATTGCTTCATCATCATTGAACACTGCCGCATCAAAACGATTGATTCGTTTTGATGAGATGATTCCAGCTAAGATGCTATCATTTACATTCAGCATAGTCCGAGCCATATCGATGACTGGTTCAACTGAAATAACTAAACCAACAATAGCTACTGGCAAGTCTAAAGCGCCTAAAACGATTAAAGCAGCAAATGTAGCACCGCCGCCGACTCCGGCAACCCCAAACGAACTAATGGTCACAACAGCCACAATCGTCAAGATATAGGTTGGGCTGAAAAGATCAATGCCCATCGTTGGGGCAACGATTGCCGCCAACATGGCAGGGTAAACTCCTGCACAACCATTTTGTCCGATCGACATGCCAAATGTACCAGAAAAGTTTGCAGAAGCATCGTCAACGCCTAAAGCTTTTGTTTGCGTTTCGATATTCAACGGCAACGCACCGGCACTTGAACGTGAAGTAAAGGCAAAGCTTAAGACCGTCCAAGTTTTCTTCAAGTATTGGATTGGACTTACTTTCACGCCTAGTAAAATCAACATATGGATCAGGAACATCACAATAATGGCCGCATAAGAAGCAATTACAAATTTTCCTAGATTCAATAAAGCATTAAAGTCACTTGTTGCTAAAGCTTTTGTCATTAACGCAAAAACTCCGTATGGTGTTAATCTTAATACCAGTGTTACGATCCGCATGACGATTGCATATAAGCTTTTAATGATTTTTTCAAAAAAAGCGCCATTTTCCGGATCTTTTTTATTTACTCCTAGATAAGCAACTCCTACGAAAGCTGAAAAGATCACAACTGCAATGGTACTTGTTGAACGAGAATTGGATAAGTCCGCAAAGACATTCGATGGAATGAAGTTCACTACTTGTTCTGGAATAGACAAGTCCGCTACTGCTTCTTGACGCTCGTCCAATGCTGCGATCTGTGCCGTTTCAGCATCTCCTTGTACAAATTCTGCTCCGTCCAAATTAAAAAGCATCACGCTCGAAATCCCGACTAATGCTGCAATAGCAGTCGTCGCTAACAATGTAGTTAAAACCGTGATACTGATTTTCCCCAAATCTTTGGTGCCTTCAATTTTCGTGAATGCTCCTACGATTGAAACAAAAATCAGCGGCATGATCAGCATTTGTAAAAAGCGCACATACCCTGTTCCGACTATATTGATCCACTCAATAGCTCCTGTTGTAACATCTCCTGTTGCTCCAAAAAGCAATTGTAGCAAAGCTCCAAATACGATCCCAGAACCCAAAGCGATAAAAACACGTGTTGAAAATTTAACATGTTTCTTTTGCAAACGCCAAAAACTGTAAATGACAGCCGCAAATAAAAGTAGTGCAATAATAATATAAAGATTTGTCATGATGATCCTCCCTTTATTTTGCTCTCCTATGACAGGGAAAGCGAGTGTATCATAAGATTAAAGGTCTCAGACCGCTGCTTTTTCCTAACAACGGTCCTAAAAATGAGGAAAAGCTAGTCAATTTTAGTGATTCCTCATTTTACTTTATTTTTGTAAGAAGTTCAATAGAAATGATTGGTCCTCGCAAGCATGAAAATAAAAAGAGTTTTGCTTAGGCCCAGTAAGCCATCAGCAAAACTCTCTTTTTCCATCAATTTGTAAGGATCAGCCTTTTTTGTGAACAGCACGCAATCCTATTTTGATAATTTCTACTATCGGAATGATTGAAAATGAAGCACCCAATACCAGCAGCCATTGTTGTAAATCCAAATGGCTGACTTTAAAGGCATCGTTTAAACCTGGAACCAATACTACGACTGCCAGCAATGCTCCAGAAACAAGAATCGCTAAATTAAACATCTTATTTTTGAAAAATCCGACTGTGAAAAGAGATTTCTCAACGGATTTAACGTTAAAGGCATGGAACAACTGCAGCAAGCCTAGTGTAATAAAAGCCATCGTCAAAGCATCGCTATGAATCAGTTCGTTGTTTCCAACGTGTACAGGGTTATGCGTTGCCCACCAGTAAACGAACAACGTGATTCCACCTTCCAGAATCCCTTGATAAATGATACTGCTCAGTACACCATTTGAAAAGAACGTCGCTTTTTTGCCGCGTGGCGGTTGCTTCATACTGTCTGCTTCTGCCGGCTCTAATCCCAAAGCAATTGCCGGGAAAGTGTCTGTTACTAAGTTGATCCATAAAATATGGACAGGAGCTAAAATACTCCAGCCAAGAAGTGTCGCAATGAACAGTGTCAATACTTCGCCTAAATTCGCAGATAATAGATATTGGATCGATTTTTGGATGTTCGAGAAGACTTTCCGTCCTTCTTCCACGGCTACAACAATTGTTGAAAAGTTATCATCGGCTAAAACCATATCACTGGCACCTTTTGATACTTCGGTTCCTGTGATTCCCATACCGATCCCGATATCTGCTGTTTTCAATGCAGGTGCATCATTAACACCATCACCAGTCATGGCAACGATTTTCCCTGCTTTTTGCCATGCTTTAACGATCCGTACTTTGTGTTGCGGAGATACTCGAGCATAAACTGAATAATCTTTTACTCTAGTAGCAAAATCGGCATCGCTGATTTCATCTAATTCAGCTCCTGTGATAACACCGTCTTTTTGCTGCTCTTCTAAAATTCCTAATCTCTTCGCAATAGCTTCGGCCGTATCGCGGTGATCTCCGGTGATCATGATCGGCCGGATTCCAGCTTCGCGTGCCACGCGAACAGCATCTTTCGCTTCTTCACGTTCTGGATCAATCATTCCCGTCATACCAGCATATACCAACTCTTGTTCCAATCCTGCTGAACTGATGTCCGTCGGCATGTTATCGACTACTTTGTAAGCCATCGACAATACGCGCAATGCTTGTGTCGCTAAATCATGATTCATATCCAAAATGGCTTGTTTTGTTTCTTCATCTAATGGCTCAATTGTGCCATTTCGGTCAATTTTCGTACACCGTTTTAACAATTCATCAGGAGCGCCTTTGGCAGCTATCAAAAATTTTCCGTCTTCTTGTTTGTGAACAGTAGACATCAATTTCCGCTCAGAATCAAAAGGAACTTCTGCCACTCGAGGTTCTTTTTTGAGCGCTGCAACAACATCTACTCCTTTATTAAGTGCAAATTGGATCAAAGCCGTCTCTGTTGGATCTCCGATCAATGTTCCGTCTCCAGAGATTTGAGTATCATTTGCGTAAACCATTGACCGTAAGACAGGCGTTTGCATATCTATCGGTTCTTCATTATCTTGGATCTGCCCATTGAAATACATCTTTTCAACAGTCATTTTATTCATTGTGAGCGTTCCAGTTTTATCAGAACAAATGATATCGGTACTGCCCAGCGTTTCAACTGCTGGTAATTTACGTACCAAAGCTTTTCGTTTTGCCATTTTCTGTGTACCTAAAGCTAATATAATGGTTACAATAGCTGGCAACCCTTCCGGAATAGCGGCAACCGCTAAAGAGATAGACGTCAGCAGCATATCTAACCACTCTCGGCCATTCAACATTCCGACTACAAACATTACAACAGCAATGACCAAAATAGCCACTGTTAAATATTTTCCTAAACGATTCAAATTATTTTGCAAGGGCGTCATGGTCTCTTCCGTTGAAGCCAGCATCTCTGCGATGTGCCCTACTTCTGTGCTCATTCCGGTTCCAACGACGATCCCTTCGCCACGACCATACGTAACATTGCTGTTCATAAAGGCCATATTCGTTCGATCGCCAATCCCTGCTTTGACGTCTTCAAGGATCGTAAGTTCTTTATCAACTGGAACAGATTCTCCGGTCAGTCCTGCTTCTTCTATCTGCAACGAAGCAATTTCAATCAACCGCAAATCAGCCGGAACAATATTCCCAGCTTCTAATAAAACAATGTCTCCCGGAACCAATTGATCGCTTTTTAGTGAGACAACTGTTCCGTCTCGCCTAACTTTTGCTTCAGGAGAAGACATTTCTCTCAAAGCATTGATAGCTTCTTCAGCTTTTGCTTCTTGAACTACCCCTAGAACAGCATTTAAAATAACAACAACTAAAATAATGACTGCATCAGATATGTCTCCAAAAACACCTGATACTACTGCTGCAACGAGTAAAACGATAATCATGAAGTCTTTGAATTGATCCAAGAATTTCATTAGCAAACTCTTGGTTTTCCCCTCGTCTAATTGATTGGGACCATACTCTGCTATTCTTTTTTCTGCTTCTTGACTGGTCAGGCCTTCTTCAGAAGTCTGCATCTGTTTTAAGACAGCGGCTTCATCTTGGGTAAAAAACGGTTCTTTTACTTGTTCTTTTTTCTCGTTATCCATGACTGCTTCCTTCCCTTCCTAGTAAATAAGTACAAAACATAAATTAAAAAGCTTTCTTTCCGCCGTAAATAAAATAAGCCGAATAGAACTTATTTTTATCTGTAGGCGTTCACAAGACTTATTAAGTTGATTATATCTTTCTCGTTTCAGCAAAGCAAAGGATTCGATAGTCTGAAAAATCGATTTGTTAAAATAAGCTCATTTCATTAAATAGATTCAATCATCTTTTAGTACAGTTGATCTTCGTTCTTTTCTTCAAATCTTACGGGGCAATAGCGGTAAATGGTTAAATCGACTTTCCCTTGAGCATTTGTTTCAACTCCTTCGGCCATTAATTTTTCCCTTTGAGTGAACCGTCCTTCTTCATCTGTTAAACCAATTTCGCCTTTAGCGTTAATGACTCGATGCCAAGGCAAATGATGATTTTTGCTCATGGAATGCAGAATACGCACAACTTGCCGTGCGCCTCGAGGATTTCCAGCTAAAGCAGCAACTTGACCGTAAGTCATGACTTTGCCAGCAGGAATTTGTTTTAGCACGTTGATGGTCTTCTCAGTAAATGGTGTCATAGTATTCCTTCTTTCTTGTACTTATTCTAATGAACAAAAAAATTCTCTATACCATCTAGTATAGAGAATTTTTTATCTTTTTCAGCTTTTAAATAAACGCAAGTACAATAAAGTTCAAAATGAAAAGCCCTGTCGAAACCCATAAAACCGGATGAATCTCATTGGTTTTCTTTTTAGCTACTTTAACGATGACGAAAAAGATAAAACCAGCAGCAATTCCATAAGAAATGCTATACGCTAATCCCATAAAAATAGACGTGAAAAAGGCTGGGATAGCTTCTTCTAAATCGTCCCATTGAATTTCTAAAAAGGACGACATCATCATGACTCCCACAATAATCAATGAAGGTGCTGTAGCTTGAACAGGAACAATAGCAATCAAAGAAGAAAACAAACTGGCCAACAAGAAAAGAATGGCTACCACTACACTGGTCAGCCCAGTTCTTCCTCCTGCACCAATTCCAGCAGCACTTTCGACAAATGTTGTAGTATTAGAAGTCCCAAAAATAGCGCCAACAGATGTAGCAATCGCATCTGCAAATAAGGCTTTATCCATTTTCGATTTGATTCCAGAACTATTGTCCAAAGCTGCTTCATCTTCGGCAGTGAAGATACCTGTTTTGCGGCCTGTGCCAATAAAGGTCCCAATAGTATCGAAAATATCAGATAAACTAAAGGCAAAGATCGTCATTAATACTAGCGGCAAACGAGATGCATCTGAAAATAACGAGATCATTCCTTGAGAACCTAATGCAGCTCCAAATGTTACACGCAACTCTGAGATAGCATGGCCTAATGAATTTTCTGGATTTGAGATGACAGACAAATCAACAATGCCCATCGGAATTCCAATGATCGTTGTGGCGATAATGCCGATAAGAACCGCTCCTCGTACATTTAATACCACCAATATGACTGTGATAATCAAACCAATCAAAGCAAGTAAAGCACCGCTGCTTGTAAAATCAACTAATCCCGGAATAATCCCACCATCTGTTAGTACACTATTTATTCCACTGTCATAATTCGCAGCACTTGGATCAAACGGCGCATTATTGATAGCTTGAATATTGGCTGTTTCAGAAGTGAATTGCAAAAAACCTGCATTCTTGATCCCGATATAAGCAACAAAAACGCCGATCCCGCCTCCAATAGCGTGTTGAATGAGTTCTGGAATCGATTTAATAATCATTTTACGGATTTTGGTTACGGTAATGAAAATATTAAAAATCCCGCATAGGAAAACCATCGCCAAAGCTTCTTGCCAAGTAAAACCTAAAGCGAAAACAACTGTATAAGTAAAGAAGGCATTTAGTCCCATACCCGGTGCTTGTGCATAGGGCACATTAGCGAATAAGCCCATCACCAACGTCCCGATAGCTGAAGCAATAAGTGTGGCCAAAAAGACTGCTTGCGAAGGCATGCCGGTCAAAGATAAAATTGCTGGATTGACAAAAATGATGTAAGACATGGCAAAAAAGGTCGTTATCCCTGCCATGACCTCTGTTGAAACGGTTGTCCCATGTTCTTTTAATTTGAAAAAATTTTCCATCTTTTTATTCCCCACCCTGATAGTATTTGCAAAGAAATACAGGAACTTTTCCTTCTTTTATCTATATATACTAAGTTTCATGGGGCTTTATTTATTCTACTGGTATGAGTTGTTTTAAATAAATGCAATTACATTGTTTTTCAAGCAAAAAAAACGGATGATGCAACTCGTTGTCATCATTCGCCTATTTATGGACAAGTCAAAAAACTCATCTCACTAATAGTCGAACGTTTTACGGTGTCCGGTAGAAACTTAAAGCCCATATCGCTTAGATTATATTAGATTGTATTTATTTGTCTTCATCAGTATAAATGAGACTTTTTACAAACACAAGTTAAATATAGATATTAGCATAAAAACATGAATAATTGTTCGTGTTTACCAGATTCATTCTTGAATTCGATCGCTTTCCTCTGATTATTTGGTAAACTAATAATAATACTTAAATTGAAAGCAGGTGGAAAATGTTTATTATCCCTAGCGGCAAACCCAAAATCTGGGATAAAGTACCGAATGCGGGTGCCGTTTCAGCAAAAACGGCTTATACAGGAACTTTCCACAAACTTTGCACAGATTACGCCACAACGTTTGGTCCTGATTATCTGATTCTTTCACCTTATTACGGTTTTTTAAAACCCGATGATTTTATTTCACACTCTTACGATGTTCGATTCACCGTAAAAGGCGTCGGTCCAGATACGATACCAGTGAGCAATTTGAAGGAACAATGGGTTGAACTGGCTATAGAAAAAGACGATCAAATCACTCTATTGGGCGGCAAGAAGTTCATTCATTTAATGGAGGAAATTACTGACCGTAACGTTATTTTTCCTTTGATCGGTCTTGGCGGAATCGGCCTGATGCAAAAAGCTTTGAAAGAAGCTGTTCACCAGCAGAAGCCTCTCAACTGATTCTATAGAGAGTCTTGTCGTGGTCTTTTTTCCCTGATTTTCGATTAAACCTATTTCAAAACTGTTTTTTTTACAAATAATAGTTATTTTTATGCAAATCTAAGCATAACATGCATTTTTTTGATCGAAAGTTGAGATAAGTTATCCACTAACATTTGTGGATAACTGTTTTTTTAAGCTTTTTAGTTTTTTAACATTAGCGAAAATACACTGTTTTTATTTTAGTGACCGTTTAATCACAAGTTATGCACATAGTTATCAACAGATTGTGCACAACTATTGGTTTTCTATTTTTATACACAATGAATCGACTCATCTGCCCTGTTTTTTGCACTATTCGTTTTATTTTTTCTTTCTTCTCAACACCTGTATACTAAACGTACAGAAAGAAAACAGGAGGTGGAATAGAGATGGAATGGAATCAAATCCCAGGATACGATCAATTAGACGAAGATCAAATCGAACGGCTCAGTCTAGTTTATGCACGCCATATGGATACGTTAGACGATCCCGCTGCATATGCTAAAGAAAACATTCTCGAAATCAAACGCAATCAAGAGCAACATTCACTGGCTCTTTATTTTAAAAATGGCGATGTAATCAACTATACCCCTGAAGGAGAATGGTTTAAATCTGTTTGATCCACTTTGTTTGAATACCTTATAATGCAAACAGAAGCTGTTGCGGAAAAAATAATCAGATAGGCACTTAATACTCTTTTTTAAACAATGAGAGACAAGCCCTCTGATTTATATAAGAGGCTGGTCCCAAAAGCTATAAATAGTAAAAAAACGTAGAAAGCTACCCAAATGATTTTGGGGCTTTCTACGTTTTTTCTAAATAATTAACTCTTTTGAGAGCATCTCTTTTTAATTAAGTTGCGTTCTCCGCATCTTGGTTAATTGAGCTGCGTGCCACAGCTTCTCGCCAAAATAGATAATCTTTCAGGAAATGGAACATTTCCATCAAAATTCCTAATTTTGAATCGAAGCTCTCTTGCGGAACTCCGCATCTTGTTATCTCATGGTTACGAATTCTTCTGCTCCTGTTGGGTGAATAGCTACGGTGTCATCAAAGTCAGCTTTAGTCGCCCCCATTTTAATCGCTACTGCAAAGCCTTGCAGCATTTCGTCCATGCCGGATCCCATTCCATGCAAGCCGACAACTTTTTCTTCGGGTCCGCAACAAACCAGCTTCATATAAGTCTTTTGCCGATTTTCAGTAATAGAACTGTGCATGGCTGTAAAACGCGTTTCATATGTTTTGACTTGCGCTTTGCCGTATACATCGACCGCTTGTTCTTCCGTCATTCCAACCGTTCCAATTGGCGGATGGGTGAAGACAACTGTTGGAACATTATTGTAGTCTAAGTGTTCCATTGGTTTATTATTAAATAAACGCTCCGATAAGCGCCGTCCAGCTGCAATTGCAACAGGCGTCAATTCAATATGTCCGGTAACATCGCCGACAGCGTAAATGCCTTTGACAGATGTGTTTTGGAATTCATCTACTTTGATATAGCCTCCATCATTCACTGCTACATCCGTCGCTGCTAAATTCAAACTGTCTGTGTTTGGCTCCCGTCCGATCGCCCAAATAACAGCATCGGTTTCATGCGCTGTTCCATCTTTCAGGTAAAGCGTCAAGCTGCCGTCTTCATTTTTTTCAACTTTTTCAGGGACTGCATAGGTATGCAACGTTGCACCTTCACGTTCCATTGTTTCAACTAAGCCCTCAACAATGATAGAATCAAAGTTTCGCAAAGGAGCATGTTGGCGGACGAATAAGTGTGTGTCGGAACCTAGTCCATGTAAAACACCTGCTAATTCTACCGCGATATAACCGGCTCCAACTACGGCTGTCCGTTTCGGCAACTCCGTCATTGCAAAGAAGCCATCTGAATCCAATCCATATTCAGCACCTGGGATATCTGGGAATACCGGTTTTCCACCGGTAGCAATTAAAATATGGTCAGCTGTGTATTGTTCTCCATTAACTTCAACGGTTTTATTGTCTACAAACTTAGCATATCCATGGATGAGATCCACTTCATTACTAGCTAAGCCTTTTTGATAGCTGCCATGCAGCCGTTCGATAAATGTTTCTCTATTTTCAACTAACTTGGCAAAGTTTAGGTTTTTTGAAGGAATGTCAATGCCGTAACCTGACGCGTATAAGTTCATTTCATCCATCATTTGCGCTCCGTGCCACATGATTTTTTTAGGAACACACCCTACATTCACACATGTGCCTCCGATAGCATTTCCTTCTATCAAAGCTCCCTTAGCTCCATGCATTCCTGCACGGTTAATAGAAGCGATTCCGCCGCTTCCGCCGCCGATAGCTATATAATCATACTGTTTCACTATTCCATCTCCTACTTTCTTCAAATTACTTATTTAAGTATAGTTAGTATTCTCCTAAAAAGAAAGCAGAAGGTGCTCGCTTTTCTTGATTTTAATGGCCGTTTCATAAAAAAAGAAAAAATCTCTGACTCTTCTGGGGTTTTCACCGGAAGTTCAAGTTACTCTGAATACCTGCGGACCGGAACTTTCCAGTCATAGAGATAAGATAACACTCGCAATACCGTAAAAACGATAAACAACAAATACAAATGCCATGTTTCCGTCGCCCATCCCATTCCGATAATCAAACCGATCAGACACACCCATAAGCCGTAAACCACTTCTCCTAATACAATCGGCTGCCTTTGCGAAAGCAAGTCTCGCATAACTCCACCACCAGTAGCTGTTAATAACGCAGAGACGACCACAGCACTTACCGGCAAATCTAATTTTACAGCAACCGTTGCACCATGGATTGAAAAAGCTATTAAACCAACAGCATCTAAAAAATTGCCCCATAGTTCTCTGCTTGCTAGAAAAGGTTTAGGAAACAGTAAAATCAAGGTGATGGCAATAACAGCACTATAAAAAAGCGACCCTTGTTTCCACAATTCATAATCTGGGGCATCAATCAATGTATTCCGGATAGCTCCGCCGCCAAAAGCCGTTAAGATCCCAAATAAATAAACGCCAAATAAATCATATTTTTTCTCCATAGCAATCAATCCGCCTTGCAGTGCGAATGAAATGGTACCAATAATTAAAAAAACTTCCCACGTTCCCATGTTTCCACTCTCCATTCTAATTATCAGTCGTATAATTACCCTAAGTTCTCAATTTAGTTGATTTATCTCATCCTCTATCTCTTCATTATTAAGCAGCCGCTTTTTTTTTGCAAATCAGATACCTTATTTGTAACCAAAAGACCCTTGCCAAAAGGGATTTTATTCTAAAAACAGCAAATCTCTCTTAGTCGGCAGATTTTTAAGGTATACTGGAAACAAGAAAATAAGTAAACATCAACTGGAGGAGGATTTTCTTGAAAAAAGACAAGCAATTTTATTGGACTTTATTTTTATCCACATTTACGTTAAGTGCGTTTACTTTCGGTGGAGGTTACGTCATTGTTCCTTTAATGCAAAAACGATTTGTTAAAGAATTAAAGTGGATAGACGAAGAAGAAATGCTGGATTTAGTGGCTATCGGACAATCCGCACCGGGGCCGATCGCTGTGAATACCTCCATCATTATCGGGTATCGTATGGCCGGAATTCCTGGAGCTCTTTTAGCAACATTTGGAACGGTTCTGCCCCCTTTGATCATCATTACCATTATTTCTTACTTTTACATTGCTTTCCGCGATAACCCCCTTATCAATGCTCTTTTATTTGGGATGCAAGCTGGAGTAGCTGCCGTTATCGTGGATGTGGTCATCAATATGAGTTCTGCTATTATTAAAGCCAAATATGTTTTGCCCATTGTTGTTATGATTTTAGCTTTTATCGCTACAGCTATCTTCGATGTTAACATTATCCTTATCTTATTCATTTGCGGCTTGATTGGTGCTTATACGACTTACCGCGTCAACCTTCTAGCTAAAAAGGAGGAGAAGTAAATTGATTTATTTGCAATTATTTTGGAGTTTCTTTCAAGTTGGACTGTTTAGTTTTGGTGGCGGATATGCTGCGCTTCCTCTTATTCAAGAGCAAGTGATCGAAGTCCACCCGTGGCTCTCTTCAACTGAATTTATTGATATTTTGACTATTTCACAAATGACGCCTGGTCCGATCGCGATCAATGCCTCAACTTTTGTCGGAACAAAAATAGCGGGACTTCCCGGAGCTTTAATTGCCACAATCGGTTGTGTGACGCCTTCTGCTATCCTCGTCTTGACTTTAGCTACTCTGTATTACAAATACAAAGGACTGAGTATGGTACAAGGCGTTATTAAAGGATTACGGCCAGCTGTCGTTGCTTTGATTGCTTCCGCAGGTCTGTCTATCTTATTGACTGCTTTGTTCAATAAAGAAACATTTCCGGTTCAGTTTGCTGATTTAAATTGGGTTGCATTGGTTTTATTTTTATTAAGTTTGTTTATTTTAAGAAAATTCAAATTGAACCCTATTTACATTATGCTATTCGCCGGATTTTTAGGAGTGCTTTTACATCTCTTCACTCCGCTTGTTTAATAACTATAACCTTTTTATACTATACGCCCTTAAAATTAGACCAAATCTAATTTTAAGGGCGTTTTTTATTTATGCCAAAAATTAAAATGAGAACGGAACTTATCATTTTCCTTATAATTAGGATAAAACCAGTTAAAACAACATCATAACCGCATATAACCGAACTATTTAATCACAAATAAAAACTTCATTCGTTTTCATGTTGAATTCTGAGTACTTTTTCATTATACTTCCATTGTACATCATTATTTGCCATGAAAAATTTATGTGTTGGACTGTATGGGAAGCACTGATTGAATTCAGTCATCCATATTTTTAATTGTCCAGCTTTTTTTATGCCATTCATTCAAAAGGAGGTAGTTGGTTATGCATAAAAAAATCCCGTATATCATTTTAGCACCGGGATTTATTCTCTTGTTCGTCTTTTTAATTCTTCCATTGATTTCTATCATTTGGCCGACTTTTTATGACGGCGGTTTATCGTTCAGTTCTTATTTATCTTTTTTTAAAGACCCCTATAACGTAGGAATCTTTGTTCGAACCGTACGAGTTTCACTTATTGTGACCTTGATTTGTATTTTGTTTGGGGTTCCAGCAGCTTATTATATCGCTCGCAGTCCTAAAAAGTGGCGCAGCTTGTTGATGTCGATGACTCTTTTCCCTTTATTAACCAATTCTGTTGTGCGAAGTTTTGCTTGGATCAATATTCTAGGTAAAAATGGGGTTTTAAATATGATACTCTTAAAATTTAACCTTATCAATGAACCACTCACTTTCTTGTATACAGAATTTTCTATTATTATCGGCTCTATTTATTTATTTTTGCCTCTAATGATCATCACTTTAGTCGGCATCATTGAGAATATTGATACTGAAATAACAGAAGCCGCGGAAACATTAGGAGCCAGTCCGCTGACAGCTTTCACGAAAGTCATTTTACCCTTAGCTATTCCAGGAATTATTGTTGGCAGTATTTTAGTCTTTACTGGGACTTTGACCGCTTATACAACTCCTCAATTATTAGGCGGAAACAAAAAAATGATGTTGTCTACGTTCCTTTACCAAAATGCTATGACCCTTGGAAATTGGAAAGATGCAAGCGTCATAGCATTAATTATGATCATCACCACTCTCTTAGTTATGAAATTTTTCAATGGTATTGCTGCATTGTTAGATAAACGAGGTGAAACACATGCGTAAAAAAACAGGTTTGACTGCTTTAGTGGCTTTTATTTTTGCTTTTCTTTTTATTCCATTAATCATTATTGTTGTTACTTCATTTGGAGAAAACCCCTCTATCCAATTCCCTATTGAAGGGTTTACTTTCAAATGGTATACGGCTATTTTTGCCAATGGAACATTTACGGCTAGTTTCTTTTTAAGTCTACAACTATCTCTAATGGCTACTGGACTCGCTTTGATCGTGGGTATTCCTGCAGCTTACGCCTTGGCTCGTTACTCTGTTCGAGGGCGTAAATGGATCAAAAGTTTCTTTCTTTCGCCAACCATTGTTCCAGGAGTCGTTGTTGGCTACTCTCTTTTTCAATTCATTGTCATTCGCTGGCAACTGCCCGTTTTTCAAGGTTTATTGTTAGGACATTTCCTGATCAGTTTGCCTTATATTATCCGTGTAGTGGGAGGCAGTTTGGAACAGCTAGATTTTTCTATCGAAGAAGTAGCATGGACATTAGGCTGTACTAAAATCACTGCATTTATCAAAATCGTGTTGCCGAATATTACTTCAGGTATTTTCGCTTCCTTCATGTTAGCTTTCATTAACTCTTTTAACAACATTCCAGTTTCTCAGTTTTTGTCAGGTCCAGGAATCTCTACATTACCGACGTCTTTAATGAATTATATTGAATACAACTACGATCCAACTGTTTCGGCTTTATCTGTTCTTTTAATGATCGGCACGATTTTGTTGATGTATTTGATTGAAAAGACATTAGGTCTTGCGAGCGTTACCTAAACCCTATAAAATTCGTCAAAAAGTTTATTTGTATTTAATAAGGAGGAATCATAAAACGATGTCATTCGTTGAATTAAAAGATATTCGGGTTAGTTACGATGGAAAAGACAATATTTTAAAAGA
Organism: Carnobacterium sp. CS13; assembly: GCF_016653495.1. Lineage (NCBI taxonomy): Bacteria > Bacillati > Bacillota > Bacilli > Lactobacillales > Carnobacteriaceae > Carnobacterium > Carnobacterium sp. CS13. The sequence goes on from NZ_CP067364.1 coordinate 2,018,037, forward strand.
TTTAAACCTTTCTTTGGAAAAAGGAGAACTGGTTTCTCTTTTGGGGCCTTCAGGATGTGGTAAAACAACAACTCTTCGGGTTATCGCCGGATTAATCGAGCCTAATGATGGCAGTTTCATTGTTGATCAGGCTGAATTGACTAAAGTTCCTGTTCATAAAAGGAATTTTGGCATGGTTTTTCAAAGTTATGCTCTTTTTCCACACCTTACGATTAAAGAAAATGTTGGTTTCGGTTTAAAACTGCGGAAAGAAAAAAAAGCCGTTATTGAACAAAAAGTAATGGACATGTTAGAAGTAACCGGCTTAGCAGAGCTTTCCGACCGTTACCCCAAACAATTATCGGGCGGCCAAAGACAACGTGTTGCCTTGGCTCGTGCTCTCGTTATCGAACCAAAACTATTGTTGCTGGATGAGCCCTTAAGCAATTTAGATGCTAAATTACGAATCAACATGCGCATCGAGATCAAACGCATTCAGCGACAATTAGGGATCACAACGGTTTTCGTTACTCATGATCAAGAAGAATGTTTTTCGATTTCTGATAAAGTGGCTGTCATGAATAAAGGCGTCATCGAGCAATACGATACACCAGAAGTTATTTACAACCATCCAAAATCTGAATTTGTCGCACGCTTTATTGGGTTTGAAAATTTCTTTGATTTACATAAATACGATGGTCAAACTTATACAACCAATGACGGCAGTCTTTTTCACAGCTCTCGCCAATGGGAAAAAAACAAACAAACCGGCACGATTCGACCTGAAGACATTGGCATTTTGCCTACGCAAAACCATCCGCCGGAAAATACGGTCCTCGGCACAGTTTTAGTTCGAACCTTTTTAGGAAAAAGCTACCAATATGAAGTTGAAACAGCATTCGGAAAGTTATTAGTGAATGGCACACATACCATTCCTTATCAAGCAGGAGACACTCTGCTGCTTCACATACCTGAAGACAAATTGATACTGGTCTAACTAAAAAAACAAAAGGAGTTCAATTGATCATGAAGAAAAAATGGAGTTTAGTAGGGTTAACGTTTTTGAGTGTAGGTTTGCTGGCTGCTTGCAGCAACAACGAGAGCGCAGATAACAAATCAAAAGAATTGGTAGTCTCAACATTTGCTTTAAGCGAAGATATTATTGAAGCCGATATTATAAAACCTTTTGAAGAAGCACACGACGTAAAAATCGTTATGGAAACTGGAACCAGCTCAGAGCGGTATACAAAATTTGAAAACAATCCGAATTCAACAGTAGATGTAATCGAATTGTCGCAATCCAATGCTGCTAAAGGCTATGAAAAAGGGCTGTTTGCTGAAATCGATGCTGAAAAAGTTCCAAATATGGACGAATTAAGTGAAAAGGCAAAAGAACTATCGGCAGATGGTTCTGGTCCGGCAACGACCGTCAATAGTATCGGCATCATTTACAATGAAGAAGCAGCTGGTATGAAAATCGAGAATTGGTCAGATTTATGGGACCCTTCACTAGCAGGAAAAATATCTATTCCAGATATCACGACTACTTATGGACCCGCCATGATGTATGTAGCAAATGATTACAAAAAAGCAGACATTGAAACAGATAAAGGCAAAGGAGCTTTTAAAGGCTTAACTGAATTAGCACCGAATGTTTTAAAAACGTATAGCAAGTCTTCCGATTTAGCGAATTTATTCCAATCTGGTGAAATTGTAGCGGCAGTAGTCGGAGACTTTGCTTACCCGCTGATTTCTCAAGCGAATCCAACTGTTCAATATGTTTTTCCAGAATCCGGTACGTACGCTAACTACAATACGATCAACGTGAATACTAACTCGAAAAACAAAGAATTGGCTTATGAGTTTATCAACTGGAGAATTAGCCAAGAGTTGCAAGAAAAAACAGCTGAGTCGCTAAACGAAGCTCCTACGAATACTTCTGTTGTCTTAGATGAAGAAACAGCTCAACACAAAACATATGGTGAAGTTGCTGAGCGCACAACATCCCTCAATTTTGATTTCGTTAATGCTAATCTAGCAGACTGGATCAGTGAATGGAACCACACACTAAATCAATAAGGATTAAAAAGATAATCTTTTGCAGGGTTATCTTTTTTTCTCCTTTAAAACTATTGTAAACTAAAGGCAAAAAAATGCTTAGAATGGAGACTTGTTATCCATGACGATTGATTTACTGATAACTAATGCCAATGTATTCAATACCTTTTTAAAAACATTTGAACTTAAAAATGTTGCTATTCAGGATGGTAAGTTTTTTTATTTGAGTCCAGTTTCTGAAATGGATTTTGATTTTCTCGAACAACTAGATGCTAAAGGAAAAACAATGATTCCTGGCCTAATCGATATTCATTTGCATATTGAAAGTTCAATGATTCCTCCTTCAATTTTTTCGAAAGTTGGCTTGACACATGGCGTAACGACTATTGTTGCTGATTCGCATGAAATCGCTAATGTGTTCGGAATCAAAGGGATCCAAGCTTTCCTTGCTGAAGAAACAGAAATGGATATCTTTTATGCCATTCCTTCTTCTGTTCCTTCAACTACTTCCAAACTAGAAACAACCGGCGGCACTATTGGTATTGAAGAAGTTCGCGAACTGCTTGCTGACCCGCGAGTGATCGCTCTGGGGGAAGCCATGAATTTTAAAGGCATCACCAGCGAACCCGACTCTCTGATTCGACAAATATTGCGTGAAACCCAGACTTTAAAACCTTTCCTTCCTCTTGAAGGTCATATTCCTAGAGTATCAGGAATCGATTTGGCTAAGTTTATGTTTACAGGCATCACAGCCGACCACACTCACCAAACCCCTGAATCGATTTATGAAAAAATCAGCTCGGGGATGTTTATTGAATTGCAAAAGAAGTCGCTCACTAAAGAAAATCTAGCGTTGATTGCCAAGTACAACTTTTATGAGTACCTAGCTATTATTACAGATGACATTATGGCTGATGATTTACTGGAAGGTCACTTAAACGCAAATGTTAAGCTGGCTATTGAATGTGGCATGCCCGTCGAACAAGCAATTTATACGAGTACCTATACGCCAGCTAGAAGAATGGGATTCCAAGATCGCGGAGCTATTGCCTCTGGCTTTATCGCCGACTTTATTTTGTTGGACGATGTTAAGTCTCTGGATATTTCGGCGGTCTACAAAGCAGGAAAATTAATCCATACTAAAGGAGAACAAATAGGCTATCCTGAAATAAAACCGCAATTTCCTGAAAACTTTTATCATTCACTACATTGTAAAAAAACAACGCTGGAAGACTTCAAAATACCAGTAAATTCAACTTCCGATGCTGTATTATGCAATGTGATCCGCATTCAGGAAACCAGTACGTTTACAGAACATGTTCAACGCGAAATTCCTGTTAAAGACGGATACTTGGATTGGGAAACAAGCGGACTGGCTTTATTAATGGTCATGGAGCGCTATGGGAAAAATGGGAATATCGCTTACGCTCTAGTAGAGAATACGATTAGCAAAAAAGGAGCCATTGCTACCACTTGGGCTCATGACCATCATAATTTGATGGTTATGGGGACGGCCGCTGAAGATATGATGCTTGCTCAACACCAGTTATTAGAAATGGAAGGCGGTTATGTGGTCATCCAAGACAAACAAGTGAGTGGATCCTGCCCGTTGCCTATCGGCGGTATCTTAAGCGATAAGCCTATTCAAGAATTAGGCCGCCAATTAAAAGAAGTACGGCAAGGGATGGTTGCTTTAGGATACAAAAATGCTAATGAAATTATGTCCTTTTCTACCCTTTCCTTACCCGTTTCACCAAATATTAAAATTACAGACGTGGGTATAATGGATGTACGAACCCAAGAATTGATACCATTAATGGAGGGTTAAATAATGAAGACACTTATTAAAGACGTTTATGTCTTAACCATGAACAACAAAAAAGACGTGTACAAAAACGGCTACGTTCTCTTAGAAGACGATCAGATTCTAGCAGTAGGTTCAATGCAAGATTTAACTAAAGAAGCAGCTTACGATAAAATCATTGAAGGTGGACACGCCATCGCTATGCCAGGAATGATCAATAGCCATACTCATATTGGGATGATCCCTTTTCGTTCATTAGGCGACGATTCCCCTGACCGTTTGCGCCGCTTTCTCTTTCCTTTAGAAAAAGCCTGCATGACCAAAGAGTTAGCCTACCATAGTGCTAAATACGCTATTGCGGAAATGCAGTTAGCCGGTGTCACTACTTTTATGGATATGTATTATTTTGAAAACGAACTGGCTGTAGCGACAGATGAAATGGGCTCCCGAGCACTATTAGGCGAAACCGTTATTGACTTCGAAACATGCGATACAACTGAAGTTTATGGCGGGTTAAAAGTTGCGGAAGAATTTATTCCTAAATGGTTGAACCATAAATTGATCACACCAGCCATTGCACCTCATGCCCCTAATACAAATAGCCCAGAAGCTTTATTAGAAGCTTGCCGTCTCTCTGAAAAATACAATGTTCCTATCACAATGCACTTGAGTGAAATGGATTATGAAATGCAGTATTTTAACGAACACTATAAAACGACTCCTGTAGAATTTCTTGAAAGCATCGGTTTCTTAAAAGAAAATAGCCGTTTGATTGCTGCTCATTGTATTCATCTAACGGATCTGGATATCGAATTGTTGGAAAAATTTGATGTTGCAGTAGCCCATTGCATTGGAGCTAATACAAAGTCAGCTAAAGGAGTTGCTCGCATCCACGACATTTTGGCTCATAACATTCGTGTTGGACTTGGCACAGATGGGCCCAGCAGCGGCAACACATTAGATTTGTTTACCCAAATGAAATTGTTTGCAAATTTCCATAAAACGACCTTAAAAGATCGAGGGGCATTTCCGGCAGCAGAGATCGTCGATTTAGCAACCATGGGCGGTGCACGGGCTTTAAAATTGGATGATACAGTTGGTTCATTGGAACCTGGCAAAAAAGCCGATTTGGTTTTAGTTGAAACTGATTCGGTCAATATGTTCCCGTTGTTTGATCCGTATGCTGTTCTAGTGTATTCCGCTAATGCGAGCAATGTGAGAGATGTCTTTATCAATGGCGAGGCAGTCGTTCGAAATAAACGATTGATCCGCTATAGTTTAGCTGCATTACGAGAAACTCTTTATTCACACATGGGTGATTTTTCAAAAACGGCCAAAATCTATGCAGCTGAATGATTTCAGAAACTGCTTTTACGCTTTTTCGATTGGTTTCCGACACCTTAAAAAGCGTTTTTACTGGTGCTAATTTTTTCTTCCACTTATAATGAAAGCATAACCACTCATTCTTTAGTAATGACAACCCAATAAATCCTTTAACGATTTTGAAAGGTCGGTGTACAGCGATGTTCGAATTAGATCATTTTGAAGTTATCGGCCGATTGCTTGCTTCTATTCTTTTTGGAAGTGCTATTGGTTATGAACGAGAAACCAAGGGCCATCATGCGGGCCTTCGAACGCATATTTTAGTTTGTGTAGGTTCCACGCTCTTCGCTTTAATTCAAACGCAAGCAACGTATACAACAGTCAAAATGGCTTTAGAAAATCCGGATCTGCTTCAAATTTTAAATACCGATCTCACTCGTATGACCGCTCAGATCGTCAGCGGTATTGGCTTCTTAGGAGCCGGAACGATTATCGTTACCAAGAAAAGTGTGACCGGTTTAACAACGGCCGCTTCCATTTGGGCGATTGCCAGCTTGGGAATCGCTGTTGGAATGGGGTATTATTTTATTGCTTTTACAGGATGCATCATCATGTTATTGGTTTTACGATTGATCAGAAAGTTGTTTCGCGTGCAAGACTTCAAAAAAATCGAAATCCGTTATTTCAAACGCCAAGAGACCGAAAAAAAAATCAAAGACTATTTTGATCAAAACAAAGTCAGCATAATGGATTTAGATTATTCCGTCGATTCCCATAAAGAAGATAAAAACGTCTATTTAATGGTATATACGCTCAGTCTGCCCGATGAATTGACTACTACTGCTATCGTGGAAAACTTAACTGATGTGAGTACGATTGTCGGAATACGTACAATAAAAGACAATTAAAGCAAAAAGCTCTCTAAAAAAGAGAGCTTTTTGCTTTAAACTGATTATTTTTTAGTTTGCGTAAAATCTTTTAAAGACTCTAATTGAAACCCATTGTATTGGTAGTTTTGTTTAAGGTACATTTCTCTTGGTGTGTCTTCCGCATCAGCTACTAAAACAACCGTTTTTCCCTCTGCCTGCTGCATCACAAATTGTTGTATTTTTGTTCCTACGCCTTGTTTTTGATAGTGTGTTTTAACGAAAAAATTGTCTATTTCAATGGTTGCTGCACCCTCTATCAAATCAACGGCTCCTACAGGTTCGCCTTTCAAATAAGCGATAACTTGTTTCGTCGTTTTAGATTCAAAACGCGTCCGATGCAATTGGCTTTTTTGAGAAGCAAAAGCGGTGCTGATTTCAATATCTTGCTGGTATTGAAGCTGCAAGTAATCGCCAAAAGTACCGTCATCAACAAATTCAACCGTTACCGCTGAATTCAACTTTCCAGCTTTAAAGTCTTGCGGTTCTAATAAAAACAATTCAAGGACGCCTTGTTCATAATTCTCTTGCTGTAAATAATGTTCAAGATCTGTTGGGAAAGGCTCGTTTTCAGGCCAATAGAACTTAATAAATTCTTGCTTTCGTTCTGCATGAAACTGTTTAAACTGATCTTCAATCGCTTTAAACTCTTGTACTGTCGGCATTTTTTTAAAACGAATAAAATTATAATCGTACATAAACCGAGCTTGTCGATTATGGAAATGCTGGTATAAGTCACACTCTTTTACTAATCGGCCGGGATGGTCAATCTGGCTAAACGTTATCATCTTTTGATCCTCTGCTTTCTTTCGCTTTTTCTACTTAATTAATTGTCTTCAATCAAAAATTCTGCTGTTAAGGTTTCTCCAGCAATTTCTTTAAGCACTCGGTACTTTCCAGCTGCAAGTTTCCCTTTAAATAAAGACAAATCAATCGATTCCGTTGTTTCTTCTCCTGATTCTAAAAGAATGGCAATTTCGATAAAAGCAACGTCTTCTTCAAATGGCACCACGAACCATTGATCGTCCACTTCTTTTTCAAGCGAAAAAGCTTTTCCGTAATAATAGTCTTCCACAGACTTATTTTTTAGTAAAACGGTTATCTGATCCGTTCCAACAGGATAAGCCTCCTGCTCGGCAGACATGCTCACATCTGCCAGTTGATTGATTTGTTTATCATCCAACGGGGTTTTCTCTAACGGTTTGGAACAACTCATTAAGAATAACGCTAAGAAAAGCAAGCTCATCCCAATTTTTATTCGTTTTGGTCTAGGGCTCATTTTCTTTCCCTCCTTATGCATCTTTTTCAAGTTCTATCCTTTTTAGCGTTGGTCAGCCAAATAAATGTATTCCTATTCTACAATTTTGAAATTTTCAGAGGGATAGGGTTTGCTTGTAGCCATGTAGAAGATTCAATGCGAATTACGAAGCGTTTACGCTTCGTTTGAGGCTTTAAATCCTGGAGTCCCTGGGAGGATCCAGGCGGTCCCATGCCTTTTTACAAGCAAACACGTAATTTCTGGAGGATATTTCACTCCCCTAATAATTACCAACATGATTTGACAAAGAACCCTGTTTCATTAGTATACCGTTAGTTGTTCATTCAGGATAGAAAAAAGAACATTCTTTTGGATAAGAATGTTCTTTGATGGAAATGTTAGAACTTAGTCTATTCTGCTTTTGCACGAATCTCGTTCAATGATTTTATGCGGCAAGATAACTTTCATCGCTATTGTTTGTCTGCCTTCAATGAATTCAACCAATTTCTCCACTACTTGACTGCTCAAGTAGTCGATATGGATATCGATAGAAGTCAAGGCTGGTTGGATCATTTCGGCAAAAATAGAATTATTGAAACTGATGATCGAAATATCATTTGGAACTGATAATCCGATATCTTTCAATAAATGTGTCAGACTCATGGCTACTATATCATCGCTCGCCACTACTGCTGTTGGGTGTTCGTCAGCCAGAAATAACGAAGCCAGCTGCTGCTTATGCTCTGTGTCTTTAAAAGCTTCTGCCACAATATAAGTTGGGTCATTGACTATATTCGCTGCCGAAAGGGCCTGCTGGTAACCAGATAGCCGTTCAGCTGTAACCATTTCATCTATATCGCTGCAAATATAAGCAATTTTTTGATGATTTAATCCAATCAAATAATTTGCTGCATCTTTTCCTGCTAGTTGGTTATCGTTATCAACATATAAGATTTCATTTTCATACTGATACGGTTTTCCAATAATGGCGTAATGCAAATTCTCTTGGTGCAGATAATCGATCACTTGGTCTTCTTTTTTAGAATACAAGACGATAAAACCGTCTGCCCGACCGCCTTTTGCCATCATTCGGATACTTTCCAGTAATTCTTCTTCCGTTGTTCCTGAAGCGATCGCCACCATGTATTTCTTCTCATTACAGGTCTTGCTGATGCCGCGGATCATTTCTAAGAAGAAAGGATTTTGAAAGGCCGCTCCGTCAGATACAGGCAAAACAACTCCAATCGTTCGAGTATTTTTATTTACCAAGCCTCGTGCTGCCAAATTAGGTTGATACCCAAGTTCTTTCATTATTAAGCGAACTTTTTTTTTCGTTTTTTCGCTAATACTGGGATGATCTTGAATCGTTCGAGAAACAGTTGAAGTCGCCACACCTGCTTTTTTTGCAACATCTTTAATCGTGATCGCCATCTGCTCACTCCTTCAACCTCTATTGTCTTTGTTTCTTTCTCTTATCATAAGTTAGAAACTAGTGACTGGCAAGCCTTTTCAAGCAGAAAAATGATAGGTTGTTTGTGAAAAGTACCGTTCCCCGGGTTCCAGAACGATCGATTGAAAATGAGGATGATGAACAGCATCCGGCAGCTCTTGGGTTTCTAAAGCAATTCCCAGATGACTGCACATTTTTTTGCCCATCACCAGATAGTCTTCATCCATTCCTGTTGTTGAGAAAACAACGACTGCTTCCCGAGTCGTACGAATCGCTACTTTCCGGCCGCTTTCCGGTTCGCTAAGCCGTATGTCTCCTGTCGTCAACTTAAAGGGTGTATCATAACCAGCAGGCTGTTTTTTCAATGCTTCGCGCATAAAAATAGGCTTCCGGAAATCATAAGGTGTTCCATCAACTGGGTACAACCTTCCCGTTGGACATTTGTCAGTACCAACTTCAGCATAAACATCACTGGAAATTTGTAGTTTATGGTCTAAAATAGTTCGTTTTACTGTCCCGCTCAAGTTGAAATACGTATGATTCGTTGGGTTAAACAATGTCTTTGTATCCGTTTCTGCTTGAATGACCATATCCCAAACGGCATTTTCAGTCCATCGATAAGTTACTTTTACCGTTAAATTTCCGGGATACCCGTTGTCTCCTGCTGGACTCGTATGAGTAAAATTAATATCGATAAAGTCAGCAGTTTCATTCACTTCAGCATCCCATACAATTTGACTGAAATTGGATTGTCCTCCATGAATATGATGCGGTCCTTCATTTTGAGTCAATTGATGCGTTCCCCATGTGCCATTTTTGATCCGTCCAGCTACACGCCCGACTAGCGCACCAAAATAAGGTGAGTCCTGAATGTACTCTTCGAGTGTGTCAAAACCTAACACGACGTTTTCATAGTTTCCATTTCGATCGGGCACTTCAATACCGGTCACGACCGCTCCGTAATTTAAACACCGAAAAATGGCCCCTTTAGTAGTTGTCAGCTGGTATTCTGTTATTTCTTGATCGCCTATCCAACCGAATCGTCGTTTAGTGAACTCCAACAGACTCAGCCCAGACAGCGGTCAACAAATCCACAGTCAACTCATTCGTCGAGGCAACGACTTTAGCAGCCGCCCCCAACGTTGTTTCATCTCCAACAGCTATTGCTGCCATACCGGCACTATTGATGGATTGAACTCCTGCCGCTGCATCTTCGATTCCGATGCATTCTTGAACCGACACATTCAATTGCTCAGCCCCTGTTTCAAATATTTCCGGGTGAGGTTTTCCAGCGGATAATTTAGCCGGATCCACGATCGTATCAAATAATTCTTCTAGTCCTAACTTTTCTAAAATAACGGGACCGTTTTGGCTCGCTGAAGCCAATCCCAACAAAACGCCTTTTTCTTTTAGTTCATATAATAGAGTTTTGATTCCGGGCAAGATATCTTTAGCAGACATTTGCTCGATCATTTTTTTGTAGACCTCATTTTTCTTCGTTGCCAATGCCTCTTTTTCTGCAACCGTAAACTGTGCTTCCAAACCGCCTTTAGCTAAGATCAAAGCTAAAGACTCTGTACGGCTGATGCCTTTCAGTTGTTCATTAAAGGCTTCATCTAATTCAATTCCTAATTCTGCACCTAGCTTCTTCCATGCTTGATAATGGTAATCGGCTGTGTCTGTCAAGATACCGTCTAAATCAAATAATACAGCTTTCATCTTTTCTCCGCCTTCCTATCCTACTGTACTGCTACTTTTGCAGCTTTTGTTGCACAACTGTATTGGCTGGTCAACAAAATAGTTTCTTCGTAGATTTTCATCTCTAACGGAGCACCGGTCACTAATTCAATCGTTGTAGCAGTTTGGGTCACTGTGATTTTCAATAAACGCCCCCGGTAATTGATATGGAATTCATAATGAGTCCAGTTTGTCGGCAATAATGGAGCAAACGCTAATGTTTCATTCGCTGTGCGCATACCAGCAAAGCCCTCTACGATCGTTAACCAGCTGCCGGTCATTGATGTAATGTGCAGCCCATCTTCCGTATCGTTATTGTAGTTGTCTAGATCCAATCGAGCTGTGCGGCCATACAATTCAACCGCTTTGTCCATTCGGTGTAAATCGGCTGCCAAAATCGCATGGATACTTGGTGAAAGACTCGATTCATGAACGGTCATCGGTTCATAGAAATCAAAATTCCGTTGTTTTTCTTCTTGAGAAAATTCTTCTTTAAAGAAATAAATCCCTTGCAAAACATCGGCTTGTTTGATAAAAGGCGACCGTAAGATTTTATCCCACGACCAATTTTGACTCAAAGGCAATTCGCTTGGAGCGAGCTCAGTAACCGGACGCAATTCTTTGTCCATAAAAGTATCGTGCTGGATAAAGACACCTTTTTCAGCATCATACGGATAATACATTTTTTCAATAATGGCTTTCCATTCTTTTACTTCAGCTTTCGTTACATTTAAGGCCTCTTTTTTGTTTGGTGCTTTTTTTAAAGCTGTCAATGTGTAGTTCAGTGTCCAAACCGCGATCGTGTTCGTGTACCAATTGTTATTGACATTATTTTCATACTCATTGGGACCGGTAACTCCGTGCATCATATATTGATCTTTTCCTTGGTGATAGTGGACACGGTCTGCCCAGAACCGGCTGATTCCAACCAAAACATCCAGCCCTTTATCTACCAAGTAACTTTCATCGCCGGTATAATTTGTATAATTGTAAATAGCATAAGCCATCGCTCCATTGCGGTGAATTTCCTCGAATGTGATTTCCCATTCGTTGTGGCATTCAACTCCAGTGAACGTTACCATTGGGTAAAGTGCTCCGTTTAATCCTTGTTGGCGCGCGTTGTGTTCAGCTTGCGGCAATTGATTGTGGCGATAAGTCAGTAAATTTTTAGTCACTTGTTGATCGGTCAACGCTAAGTACAATGGGACAGCATACGCTTCTGTATCCCAGTACGTTGCTCCACCATATTTTTCGCCTGTAAAGCCTTTCGGACCAATGTTTAAACGCTCATCTTCACCATAGTAAGTTGAAAATAATTGGAATAGATTGTAGCGAATCCCTTGCTGCGCAGCACTATCGCCTCCAATGACCACATCTGCTTTCGCCCAACGCTCTTGCCATAAGTCAGCGTGCTGTTTTCTCAATTCTGCAAAAGAGATAGAATCCAAACCAGCACTCATCGCCTGGCTGCGTGTTCCTACTTCTTCTTTTGAACTATCCCGTGAAGTCGTCAAAATGATCAGCTTTTCAATAGACGCTTGTTCGCCTGCTGCTAGTTTTCCAACAAATTCCTCATTGACGCACATATCCGATACAGTATCGCAGATTTTTTCAACGCCAACGGTACGATTTAACATCGTGGCAGCAACTGTAAACTGTTCGATCCCAAAATCATTTGGTTTTGTTTCAACAATCAACGTGTTTTTCATTGCCGTTACCGGCAGCCAGAATTTTTCTTCGTAATTTGAATCTTCATTTGTCACGTTGCCGTCTAGACCTGGCACAAAATGTACGTCAACGGCTTCATTCAAACTCGTCACATTCATTCGAATCGCACACAATTCTTTTTGAGCCAGACTGACAAATCGTTCAACTTCAACTTGTACTTGCTTTCCGTTCTTCTCAACGATATAACGGCGCGATAAAATTCCCGTCTGCATATCAAGCTCCATTTCAAATTCATGAATGGTGTCGCTATATAGATCTACTGGCTCTCCATCTATAAACAAATCCAATTGGATAAAGTTCATGGAATTGATGACTTTGCCAAAGTAATCGGGATAACCGTTCTTCCACCAGCCGACACGCGTTTTATCTGGATACCAAACACCAGCTAAGTAGCTGCCTTGATGATGATCTCCTGAATAGCGCTCTTCAAAGTTCCCTCGCATCCCCATATAACCGTTTCCAATACTGGTCAAACTTTCTTGTAACCGTCTTTGTTCTTTATCCAAAGTTTGTGTTTTGATTTTCCATTCGTCTAATTCAAATAATCGTTTGTTTTCCATTTTCTTCCTCCTCAAACTGCTTTATTCATATACCTTAAACTGTACAGCAGACTTTTTAATGTTCTACCGCAATCATAAACGCAAACGATTGCGTTGTCAATTTCATTTCAATTCAAATTCCATCTCTAACTACCCTAGAGTACTATAGAGAAAACTTTCAAAAATGGCGAATTAATGAGATAATCTGTTACCGGTAACAACTTTAACATTTCATTCGCTTCTCCGGAAATCGCTTGCAACTTTATTTTTTAGTGCTTATAATTAAAGCAATCGTTTGCATTATTTATTCTATTTGAGGAGATGAACAAAAATGAAAAAAATGTTTTCATTTGATTTTTGGCAAAAACTTGGAAAGGCTTTAATGGTCGTTATTGCTGTTATGCCTGCTGCAGGTTTAATGATTAGTATCGGTAAAATGATCGTCATGTTCGGAGGCGATATTCAATTATTAGCCGTCATAGGAAATGTGATGGAAAGTTTAGGTTGGGGTGTCATTGGGAATTTACATATTCTTTTTGCCGCTGCTATTGGAGGCTCTTGGGCTAAAGAACGGGCCGGCGGAGCTTTTGCAGCATTGTTAGCTTTTATTTTAATCAATGTCACTACCGGTTCTCTTTTTGGTATCTCGGCAGAAATGCTGGTTACTGAAGGCGCTACAACCAAAACATTATTTGGTTCAGAAATTTTAGTCGACGGCTACTTCACGTCTGTCCTTGGCGCTCCTGCTTTAAACATGGGCGTTTTTGTAGGGATCATTTCAGGTTTTGTGGGAGCTATCGTTTTTAACAAATACTACAACTACCGGAAATTGCCGGAAGCTCTTTCCTTTTTTAATGGAAAACGCTTTGTTCCTTTCGTAGTCATCCTATGGTCTGTGATCGTTTCTATCGGCTTAGCTCTTGTTTGGCCAGTCGTTCAAACAGGGATCAATAATTTTGGTCAATGGATCGCAACTTCTGCTGATACCGCTCCTGTTTTAGCACCATTCGTTTACGGAACGCTAGAACGCCTCTTGCTGCCTTTTGGTCTGCATCATATGTTGACCATTCCGGTGAACTATACAGCTCTCGGCGGAACATATACGATTTTGACGGGTGCAAACGCAGGCTCTCAAGTATTTGGTCAAGACCCATTGTGGTTGGCTTGGGTAAGCGATTTAGTCAATTTGAAAAATGGCGGCGATATGACTGCTTATAAAGATTTATTAACGTCTATTATCCCAGCCCGTTTCAAAGTTGGACAAATGATTGGTGCCAGCGGAACTTTAATGGGTGTAGCTTTGGCTATGTACCGCCGAACAGATGCTGATAAACGCAAAAAATACAAATCCATCTTTTTCTCAGCGGCTATTGCGGTCTTCTTAACCGGTGTTACTGAACCGCTTGAATTCATGTTTATGTTTGCAGCACCTCTCCTATACGTTGTTTACGCAGTGCTTCAAGGAATGTCTTTTGCTTTAGCTGACCTTATTCCATTACGTGTTCATTCGTTTGGAAACTTGGAATTCCTAACTCGTGTTCCAATGTCGGTAAATGCTGGCCTAACATGGGATGTCGTCAACTTTGTCCTTAGCAGTATCGTTTTCTTTGGACTTGCTTATTTTGTTTCTTATTACTTGATCGGCCGTTTCAAAATTGCCACACCTGGTCGTTTAGGCAACTATATTGATGAATCTTCGACTGAAGACACCGCTGATTCAGCTGCTGTTTCAACAGGAAAAACCGTTCCAGCAGCAAGTGCACAGGTTCAAGACATCATCACTCTTTTGGGAGGCCCGACAAATATTTCTGATGTCGATGCTTGTATGACTCGTTTACGGGTAACAGTAAAAGACCCGGCAATCGTCGGCGATGAACCTGCCTGGAAAAAACTAGGCGCTTTAGGGTTGATCAAAAAAAATAACGGTATCCAAGCTGTCTATGGTCCGAAAGCGGACGTCTTGAAATCAGATATCCTGGATGCTTTAGGAGAATAAACAGTTGAAATTATTGACTTTAAACACTCACAGCTGGTTAGAAGAACAGCCGTATGATAAATTAGATACGCTTGTCGAAACCATACTAAGCAATCAATTTGATGTGATTGCTTTCCAAGAAGTAAACCAATCCATTGCTGAATCCGTTATAGATGTATCGGATCAGTTTGCTTATCAAGCTGCTGATCCTACTATTCAAATCAAACGAAACAATTTTGCTTTCCTCGTGCAGCAAAAATTGGAACAAGCCGGGTTGCGATATGCTTGGACTTGGCTGCCGGCTCATATTGGTTACGATATTTATGATGAAGGTTTAGCATTTTTGAGCCTTCATCCGATCCAAGAGATCAAAACCTTTTACGCTTCCAAAAGCAAAGCTTATGAGAATTATAAAACGCGTCCTGTGTTGGGCGTTCAAATTGAAGACAGTTGGTATTTTAACCTCCATTTAGGCTGGTGGACAGATAAAGACGATTCGTTCAAAGAACAATGGGCAGTGTGTACAGCTGTTTTCCAAACGTTATCCGGACCAATTTATTTAATGGGAGATTTCAACAATCCGGCGCAAGCGACTAACGAAGGTTATGAATTGGTAACTAAAGAATGGTTTGATACTTTCCATCTGGCTATAAAACGAGATAAAGGCCACACAGTCGAAAAAAATATTGACGGATGGGCTGAAAACAATGATAAATTAAGAATCGATTTCATATTTACGAATCATCCGATTGGAGTTGATACCTCAAAAGTCTTTTTTGATGGCAAAAACAACCCGGTCATCTCAGATCATTATGGTGTCAGTATCCAATTAACAGCAGCAATCGAACAAACAATCGTCTGATTGATTTAAGCAAAAAAAGCTCTCGACTCGCAATCTTTTTAGATTGCGGTTCGAGGGCTTTTTTAATGGTCGTTCCTTTTTTTCCGATGAATGATTTGATTTGCTGCTAATAAAAGAACACCTGAGGAACTGGCGGCTATTCCAGCTTTCAATAGAGGCGTCTGATACGTTAGGACTATTTTTGATTTTCCCGCCTCTAAGGGAATCCCTACGAATCCTTCATTGACTCGCAAGGTTTCGATTGCCTTTCCATTCACTTCAGCTTGCCAGCCGCTCGCATAAGGAATGGTCGTTGTTAAGATACTAGCTTTTTCTTGCTCGATCGTCCCGCTCACTTTCTGATTGATAAATGCCGTGATTTCTAAAGCTTGTTCCTGTTTCTGTCTTACTCTTTCTTGATAGTCCTGATTTAGGGGCAGAGCTAGCACATTGATGTCAGAAACAGTGTAACTCCCTTCCCGATCAAACTGCAAACTTATCGTATCACTAGCTGCTGCCTCTGATTGATACCCTAAGTGAAACAGCATTTTGTCTCGCGGCATGTAGGCACTGAAACTTAATAGATCCGATTGGTAAATGCTTTTCCGCTGTTTCCCCATCTTCATCACAGCTGTATAATTGATGGGATCTCGCTTCCACCCCTGGCTTTTAACCGGTTCAAAATGCAATCCCTCTAAGTAAGCATAAATGGCTGACTGTTCCATTTCATTTTTATCTTTTAGTTTAATCATCAATTTTCCAGATGTATCATAGACTTTAATGGTTTGGTTTTCGATGGTTAGTTTATTTTCATCTTCTGAAAAAATATCAATGGTTAATTTTTTCGCTTCGGTTTCTTTATCAAATAAGCTTAATCCTTCCGTTTGTGCTTGTTTCTCATCCAATACGATACCGTAAGACAAGAAAGCTTCTTTTTCAACCGGGTTCATTTTTTCAAAGGTTGATTCAGGCAAGTAAACATCTTCCGCGTAAGCAAAAGGATACGCTAACGTTGTTTCAGCCACAATAAACGAACGCTCTTTTCCTGATTTTTTTTCCGTCACTTGATAACCATAAGGCAAGTATTTTTCGTTTTTTTCTTCTGTCACGATGGCTTGTACGTTCAATAAATGGTTGATGATGCTGCGGTCATCAACACCATTTCGAATGGGTTGAATTAATTGAAATTGACCGCTTTCCAGTTTCCGAGCGAAATTTGCCACTTCGCCATTTGTAATAGACAAGTAAGAGGATAATCCCATCCTATCCAATAAAACCAGCTGGTTTTTGACTTCTCTATCTTGTGACGTGACTCCTATCCGGTAAATTTCTTCTGCCTTTTGAGGTTGGATCAGTTTTTCTGCACCCTCAAAAGTCTCTGTGTACAGTTTATCTACTGTACCGTAATTCAGTAAAGAAGAGACTGTATTTTGTCCCCATGGATAGTAATAATCCATAGCATTATAGGCTAAATTTCCCATTACTAAAGCAGTTAATAAAAAAGACAAGCCTTTTTTATCAATTGTTCCCAAAGTTCTATTTTGCTGTTTAATATGACCAATATAAAAAACGCCCCACATCAGCCAAGCAAAAAATACCGGAGCCACATAGGCAAAGCGGTAACCAGTAACCCATACCGAAGCTCCCGTAATCAAACTAAAGAATATAAGCGAACCCGCCATAGCAGATAAGTCGCGCTTAGACAATTGAAATCGATAGTTGTACAACTGTGCTGAGCCCCACGCAAGGAAAAAAGGCAGAACAAAAGTCCAACGATTGTATGGTCCAGAAAAACCATTCATCACTGACCCAAATGCAGGCAACAGCAACATAACACCAAAAATCAGCAGCATGATCTTGATAAAACCATATCTTTTCTTATGCAAAAAAAGACACGGCAGCAACAATATCACGAAAGCTGAAAAGCCCATTGTGGACCATAAATAACTTCCAGGTATAAAAAGGTTGCGTATTAAAGCAATGTAATACTCTATCGGATACACTAGCAGACCTTGGGCAAATTTGCTCGAAGCTTCTCTGGAAGACTGTAAAAAGCCTCCAACAACTGGAAAGAACAAAATACCCGACAACAATACTCCAATGATATAAGAATAGGCAGCAGTCCAGATAAAGCCGACTATTTTGGTTATGTCTTTTTTTCCATAAATATAAAAATAACGGACTAAGGCGTAAATAAAGACCAATACTGTCAGCATATAAAAAAAGTAAAAATTGCTAAAAGCTCCCAAAAAAACAGCTATGATAAAAAGAGTATTGGATTGACGTTGTAAAATCCGTTCCATCCCTAAGCAAAATAGCGGAAACAGAACCATCGGCAACAGAAAGAAAGGATGCCGTGTGGCATTCAGTATAACGTAATAAGTAAAGGTATAAATTAACGATCCTACCAGTGCACCAGGCATTGCTATTCCTATTTTTCGACAAAAAATTAAAAAAACTGCGCCGATAGCGTATAGACGCAAAAGAATCAAGACATGAAAAGCCAGTTCCGTTTGGCTTGCCGGAAACAGCAACCCTAAGTAAACAAAGGGGTCCCCGACGACATAGTAGCCGTACGAATGGATCGTATCCGCCCCTAATCCAATATTCCAGTCCCATAATTTAAAACCTAGCGATGGCTGCTGTAAAAAATCACGGACGATTTCTAAGTATTCTTTAAAAATTAAATAATGCTGGCTAAATCCATCTCTTTCCCAGATAAAAGATTTTTGTGCTACAAAAAAATAACCATAGATCACTAACACCATAAGGGCAAATAAGAAAGTATACCAGTAGAAAGGATAAGCTGCTCTTTTTTTGTTGGAAACAGACATAGCGTCATTCCTTTCTATTTAAAGATAAACCATTTGCTAAAGAAATAGTTTAATAACACAACAATCAGCTGTGTAGCCAATTTGGCTAAATTCGCTTCTAAGTGAAGTCCGCCTATCAGCAGCCACATGCTCAACATGTCAAAGCCCGCTGAGATCAAACGGAAACTGCAGAATAAAAGAAATTCTTTTAGCCAGGCATTAACCGTCTCCGTTTCTGATTTAAAGACGAATTTTTTATTCGTGAAAAATGCAAAAAGAATCGACACTCCAATTGAAATGGCGTTTGCAATTAAATATTGAATCCCTAAAACAGAATCAAAGAGAAAAAACACGATTATATTGACTAGCGTTGTTAATCCACCGAAAATTAAATAACTGAGGACTTCTTCATTTTTTTGATAAAATCTTTTCAAGGCTGACATTGATACTTAACACCACTTTCATTCTTTTAGCGAACTCGATCGATCAGTCTGCGTGAGACTGTTTCTGGTTCTTTTCTTCTTCTTCTTCCTCTTTTTCT
The DNA here is from genome assembly GCF_016653495.1 of Carnobacterium sp. CS13. Lineage (NCBI taxonomy): Bacteria > Bacillati > Bacillota > Bacilli > Lactobacillales > Carnobacteriaceae > Carnobacterium > Carnobacterium sp. CS13. The sequence goes on from NZ_CP067364.1 coordinate 2,037,009, forward strand.
TCTGAATATTCTTGTATAAAATACAAGGGCCGTTCTTTTGTTTCAATAAATACGCGTCCTAAGTACTCGCCAATGACTCCCAAAGAAATCAACTGGATGCCTCCGATAAATAAAACACCAGCAATAATGGAAGCATATCCTGCCGTTTCGATGCCAAACAATAACGTTTTTACTAACTCAAATAATAAGTATGCGAATGCAAAGAACGAAATGACAAAACCGATAATCGACCAGATTTTTAAAGGGACTGTACTGTAGGAAGTGATCCCATCCAAAGCTAATTTGACCAATTCGGAAAATTTCCATTTGCTTTCACCGGCGCCTCTTGGTTCAGCCACATAAGCAATTTCTTTCTTTTTAAAACCGATCCAGCCATACATGCCTTTTGTGTAACGCTCTTGTTCGCGCAATGTTATCAACGCTTGAACACACTTTTTATCCAACAAGCGAAAATCGCCTGCTTGAGGGTAAATTTTTTCTTTCGCTATTTTCTGCAACAGCTGGTAATACTTTTTGGAAGCCCACTTTTTAAACCAAGTTTCTCCTTCTCGCGCTTTGCGTATAGCATACACATCATCGTAACCAGCTTCCCACCATTCTAACATTTCACTGAACAGTTCTGGCGGCTGCTGTAAATCAGCATCAATAATAATCGTCGCATCGCCAGCGGCATGGTCGAATCCCGCTAACATCGCGATCTCTTTGCCAAAATTTCGAGACAAATCAATATATTGAACGCGCTGGTCTACCTGCTTGAATTGTTTGATTTTGTTTATAGTACCATCAGAACTGCCGTCATTAACAAACAAAAATTGAAAAGCGTAATCGGGTAACGTTGCACAGACTGTCTTCAATCTTTCGTACATTGGTACAATGACCGCTTCTTCATTATAGGCAGGAATTAATATCGTAATGGTTTTCATTGCATCCAACCCTTCCTGATTTAATTAAGCCTACTAAAATTACTGGATTAATTCTAGTATAACCTTTTAAAAAACAGTCGTCTATTCTGTTACTTTATAATACAGTTTTCTCTTTTATCAAAAACAAAAAGGCTCTTTGTAAAGTTGTAGAATAAACATATACTTATTTGGCTTCCCAACATCAAAAATGATAGATCCAAACAAAAGAGCTCGTGCAAAAGTGACAGAATACACCTTTACACGAGTCCTTTAGCTTAAAGATAATATTTTTTAATGACCGCTAATTCATCATCTAATTCGTATACTAACGGTTGCCCAGTCGGGATTTCTAATTCCATGATATCATCGTCTGAGATTTCTTCAATGTACTTCGCTAAAGCCCGTAAAGAGTTGCCGTGTGCTGCTACTAAAACGGTTTTCCCTTCTAAGATAGCTGGTGCGATTTGATCTTCCCAAAATGGAATAACACGAGCTAATGTGCTTTTTAAATCTTCTCCCATCGGTACCACTCGTTTTTGCAAGTTCGCATACCGTCGATCGTTTAAAGCTGAATTTGGGTCATCTGGTTTTAATAATGGCGGCAACGTATCATAAGAACGACGCCATAATTGAACTTGCTCGATGCCGTATTTATCCGCCGTTGCTTTTTTGTTTAACCCCTGCAACGCTCCGTAATGGCGTTCATTTAAGCGCCACGTTTTGATTTCCGGCACCCAAAGCTGATCGGATTCTTCTAAAACAATGTGACAAGTTTTGATTGCCCGTTTTAAAACAGATGTAAAAGCCATATCTAATTCGATCCCGGCTTCTTTTAATTTACGCCCGGCTTCGTGAGCTTCTTTCAATCCTGCATCACTCAAATCTACATCGACCCAGCCGGTAAATTGGTTCAATGCATTCCATTCGCTTAATCCATGACGCACAAATATAATTCTTCTCATCATTATCCCTACCCTCGCTGTTTAGTCTGCACCTTGATTGTACACCTTGCACGTAAGCAAATGCACACGAAATGATTGTCTTGATGAGGAAATAAGAATAAAACAGTACTGCTGCAAATCATTTGACATTCATTACTGAACATTGTAAGCTACTGATAACAAACGTTTACGTGTGTAAACGAAAAACGTCATTACTATATAAGTAGGTTAATCTTACAAGGAGGAATTAAAATGTCCGACAAACACCAGCAAGATCATCACAAGATGGAACACGAAGCGATGGACCATAGTAAAATGGAGCATGGCTCAATGGATCACGGTTCGATGGACCATTCTATGCATATGGGAAACTTAAAACAGAAATTTTTTATTTCTTTGATTCTGGCCATTCCGATTATTTTGCTTTCGCCAATGATGGGCGTTACCTTGCCTTTTCAATTTTCATTTAATGGTTCGGATTGGGTCGTTTTAATCTTAGCCTCTATTTTATTCTTTTACGGTGGTATGCCTTTCTTACAAGGAGCCAAGATGGAGCTTCAAGGAAAAAATCCAGCGATGATGACCTTGATTTCCTTAGGAATCTCGGTTTCTTATTTCTACAGTGTTTATGCATTCATTGCGAATAACCTCCTTCACACTCAAAATCACGTGATGGATTTCTTCTGGGAACTAGCCACGCTTATTTTAATTATGCTGCTTGGGCATTGGATTGAAATGAATGCTGTTAGCAATGCGAGCAATGCTCTGCAAAAGATGGCCGAATTATTGCCCGGAACAGCTAATGTACTTGATGAAGAAGGAAACACTACTGAAGTTGCTCTAAAAGAAGTGCATATCGGAGACAAAATCGTTGTAAAAGCCGGCGGAAAGATTCCGACTGATGGAATCATTATTAATGGACAAACAACCGTTAATGAATCCATGGTCACTGGCGAAGCAAAAGATGTTTCAAAAAAAGAGCAGGACAAAGTCATCGGAGGTTCCATCAACGGATCAGGAACCATTTCCGTCGATGTGACAGGAACAGGCGAATCCGGCTACTTGTCGCAAGTCATGGCACTTGTTAGCAGTGCTCAACAAGAAAAATCAAAAGTAGAGTCGCTTTCAGACAAAGTCGCTAAACTGCTTTTCTATGTAGCTTTAGCTGTTGGTATTTTAGCCTTTATTATCTGGCTCGTGGTTACAAAAGATATGAACATTGCTTTAGAACGGATGGTAACGGTCTTTATTATTGCTTGTCCACATGCCCTTGGTTTAGCTATTCCGCTAGCAACAGCCCGGTCTACTTCTTTAGGCGCTCAAAATGGATTACTCGTCAAAAACAGACAAGCTTTAGAAGTTGCCAAAAAAGTGGATGTCGTTATGATGGACAAAACTGGAACCTTAACAGAAGGCAATTTCGCAGTCTCGGCCTTTAAATCTTTTTCAACGGACTATACTGAAAATGACGTTTTGGAATATATGGGAGCTTTAGAAAAAGACTCCAGTCACCCGCTTTCCGTGGGTGTGCTAAAAAAATTGGAAGAATTAAACTTAACCACTCCGGCAGCAACAGACACTTCAACCATACCAGGCGTGGGAATCGAAGGAACCATTGAACACCAAACGGTTAAAATCGTCAGCGTCGCTTATCTGACTAAAAAAGGTATCTCTTACGATCAGCAACTTTTTTCTGAATTGTCCACTAAAGGCAATTCGGTTAGTTTCTTGCTAGTCAATGACAAAAATATCGGCTTAGTCGCACAAGGCGATCAAATCAAGCCTGAAGCCAAAACCATGATCCAAGCCCTAAAAGATCAAAACATCAAGCCGGTCATGTTGACTGGCGACAATCAGCAAGCAGCTGCTGCCGTTGCTCAACAACTCGGAATTGATGATGTCCATGCAGAATTACTGCCTGAAGACAAAGAAAAACTCGTTAAGGAATACAAAAATAACGGTTTAGTTGTCATGATGGTCGGAGATGGGGTCAATGATGCTCCAAGCCTAGTCAGAGCGAATGTCGGTGTTGCGATTGGGGCCGGAACCGATGTAGCCGTAGATTCAGCTGATGTGATCCTGGTCAAAAGCGATCCGGCAGATATTCTCCATTTCTTATCTCTAGCTAAAAATACTTCTAAAAAGATGGTTCAAAATTTATGGTGGGGAGCTGGCTACAATATCGTCGCTATTCCTTTAGCAGCAGGAGTGCTGGCTTTTGCGGGAATCCTCTTAAGCCCTGCAGTAGGAGCCATTATCATGTCCTTTAGCACAGTGATCGTGGCCGTAAACGCTATGCTGTTAAAAATTGACTAAAAGAAAACCCGTTTAAACCAAGACAGTTAAAAATGGCCCCTTTCTCCTGAATAAAACAGGAAAAAGAGGTCGTTTTTTGCTAATATCAGGAATTCTATTGGTTCAGTCGAAAATTGGCAGGGGATGACATCCTTTATCGTATTCAAAAAAATTTGCGTGCCTTAAGTGATAGCATTTCTCACACTTAGGGCACGCAAAATAGATTTGCTTGCCTTAACACTTGGTATTTAAGTGGCTTAGGACGGGTAAAAGGAGTTTACCTGCCCTAACACTAGAGAGTTACACTACTTAGGGCACGCAAAAGAGTTTACGACCTTATCGCTAGAGATTTAAATGACTTAAGGTCCTTAAAAGGATTGGAACCCTCTACCCTCTATGCTTTATGTTTATTTCACCTATCATTACGTCAAAAAAGATACGTGAAGAATATTCTTATTCATACCTTTATTCTATCCTCCGTGAAACAAAAAACAAATAGGTGAACAGTTGAAGAAATAAGCTTCTTTTCGTTAATTTTTTATAATATCCTATTCTGTTAAAAACCTCCAACAATCGGTCTAAAAACCGTTGCTGGAGGTTTTTTAGTTTAGTGTGATTCAAACAGAATAAAATTAAGCATAAATCGACGTTAAATCACTAGCAATCGTTGGGTAAGCCAAAATCAATTGCGCTACATCTTCTGCTGGTGTTTTTTGATCAATCAACAGACTAAAGAAGTTGATCAAATCATCGGCTCTTTTGTTGATACACGTTGCTCCGACTAATAATCCTGTTTTACGTTCTGTAATGATTTTGATTTTTGAAACAGGCTCGTTTACCCGATGGTAGCTGAACCAAGAAGTTGCATCAATGTCAGAAACGTCATAATCCTCTTCTTGCTCAGACGCTTGTGCTGCTGTCATTCCAGTTTGAGCTAATTTAGGACTGGAAAAGATTGTGGTCGGAATACTTGGATAGGCAATTTTTTCTGTTGCTTCGCCTGTCAGATAATGAACCAAATAACTTCCCTCAAAAGTAGAGACGGGTGTCAGTTTGGGCTGGGTTTTCGACAACACATCGCCACAAGCAAAAATGGCAGCATTGCTGGTTTGCAAATACTCATTGACTGTGATGCCTTTTTTATCAAATGCTACTCCGGCATTTTCTAATTTCAATTCATCTATATTTGGAACCCGGCCGGTTGAACAAAATACCAGATCGCTGGTCAAATGAAATTCTTTACCATCTGTCAAAATGAAAGAGTCGGCTTTTTTTTCGATTTTATTAATATCTATATTGAAATGAAACGTCACGCCTTTTGTTTCTAATTGATGCACAATTTCTTTTACATATTCTTCGTCAAAAGCTTTCAGGGGACGACCATTGTGATGAACCAAATGAACGTTAGCTCCTGCAGCATTAGCGATAGCTGCCAACTCAAAAGCAATATATCCTCCACCGACAAAAGTAATAGTTTCAGGCATTTCAGGTAAAGATAGAAAATCATTACTGGTTAAGAAGTGCTCTTTTCCTTCAATCGGTAAAATAGAGGGTTTAGCGCCTGCAGCAATAACAAAACGTTCCGCCGTCAGTGTATCCTCATTTACTTGAAGTGTTTTTTCATCCGTAAACTGAGCACTACCAGTAAAGGTTTCTACACCAGCTGACTGCAAACTTTCTTGACTTGTTTTGGGTACTGGCTTAGTAAAGGTTTCTTTAAATGCCATTAGTTCAGGCCAATTGACTTGAGGAGTAACAGAAAAACCTTTGCCTGCTAATTGAGTGACGGCATCTTTAGCTTCTACAGCTGATACCAATACTTTTTTAGGGTCACAACCACGGTTGGGACAAGTTCCGCCCCATAAGTCGTTTTCTACGACAGCTACTTTTTCCCCAGTTGCTGCCAACCCGTTTGCTATTGCTGTTCCGCCAACACCGCTGCCGATAACGATTACATCAAATGCTTTTTCCATCCGTAAAACCTCCCTTTCAAATACGTTTTACCATAGACTGTATGAATTTGCCACTAACTGGACTTATCTAGAAAGAGAAAGGGAAATGCCATTATCAGCTACTGGAATGGCACTACTCTACCTTGTAATGGAAATATAATTAGTACTAAAAATCCGGCCTTCAGCACTAAAACTGACAAGCCGGATTATCTCAGTTGCCTATTGTAGATGCCTTTTTTATCTCTCCATTTCCTTTTCCCTGATTCTGGATAACGATTGCTGATAATTTGGATTTTGCTATTAGATTTCTTCATCAAAGCCAATCATCCAAGTTGTCAAAAAGGCTACCAGGAAACCTACAGAAATACTGATAATGAAGTAGATAAAGGTATCTGTTAAAAAAGCTGGTAAAGTTGGAATACCAACAAAAACTAATGCCAACGCTTTAGTGTGAAAGAAACCTGCGACTGCTCCACCAACAGCACTGCCTATACACGTAGCAATAAAGGGTTTTTTCAAAGGCAGTGTGACACCGTAGATACTTGGCTCACCAATTCCCGCCAGAAACAAAGACATTAAACCAGAAGTAGCAATCGATTTGCGGTTCTTATTCTTAGTTTTTAATAACACTGCTAAGGTTGCTCCTGCTAAAGCAAAGTTAGCTACTCCGGTTAATGGCAAAATGGTATCGAACCCTACTGAAGCGATATTGCCAATAATAATCGGATAGAGTGCCCAATGTAAGCCGAAGATCACGAAAACTAACCAGCCGCTTGCAATCAGCGCACCGCTGATCATTCCGTTAAAAGACAAAAGTCCGTTCACGATATACCCTAAAAAGTTTCCTAAGTAGATACCAAATGGTCCAAAAACAATTAGAGTAAAAGGAACAACAATAGTCAACGCCACTAAAGGAACTACAATTAACTGAAAACTCTCTCCAACAATTTTTTTAATTTGCTTTTCAACTAAAGCATAAAAACTGGTTGCTAAAATAGCTGGAATGACGGTCGATGAATACTCCATTAATACCATAGGAAGCCCAATAAAAGAAATTGTTTCACTAGTATTCCCGTTTAGTAAACCAACGATTCCCGGTTCCATTAAAGCTGCACTTAAAAGAGCAGCTATAAATGGATTTACCTTCAGCTTTCTGGCAGTTGAAAAAGCCACTAAAATCGGTAGAAATTGAAAGACCGCATTTGCAGCACTTGACAAAACAATATACGTGCCGCTTGTTTCAGAAATCCATCCAAACGTTATCAGAAGAATTAGAAGGCCTTTAAGGATCCCTGAACCTGCAAACAAAGGCAATAATGGAGTGAAAACAGAACTAACAAATTCAATGGCTTGATCTAAAAACTTTTTTCGTTCTGTTTTTATGCTCAGTGTTTTTAACTGGTTCACAAATTCTTTAGGAGAGTCCTTATCTGGAACAAATTCCAATTGGCTGTTAATTTGAATAAAGGACGGAATACCATCCGACTCTTTTAACTTTTTAAGATTCTGAGCGTCTAATTTGTTGGCGAGCTCTATGATCACTCTGCTCCCATCCTCATGGAAAGCTTGAATATTTTCCTTACCGCCAATTTGTTCAATAAGATACTCGTATTCATTTATGGAGACACTCTCATTAACGATATTCACTCCTTTTAATCGCTCCTTTTCTTCTTATTATCGATTCTTAGTAACGATCTGCCAAATCTGATAAAATGCTCATATCCTCTTCTAAATCCGTATAAAGTTTTCTATACAGTCCATAATACTCATCGTATAAACGTTTGTTATCAGGATTCGGCATGATTTTTTCATTTAGCACTTGCCACTTCTTGACATCTTCAATACCTACTTCTCCTGTGGCGATGCCCGCCATCATTACATCTCCTAAATTGGCTTCAGTATCATTGATAGGCGTGACAATAGGATAACCCGTTACATCTGCAAAAATTTGTTTCCATAAGGCTGATTTGGTTACACCACCAGCAATAATAATGTACTCCCCGAGGTCACGCCCGACGCTTTCAATTGTATGTCTTAATGAGTAAGCCACGGCTTCCATAAAGGCTCTATAAATGTGCGCTTTCGTATGAGCTAACGATAGACCAAAAATAGTTCCTTTAGCATCTTGATTCCAAACGGGACTGCGTTCTCCCATAAAATAAGGTAAAACGATTAATCCTTCGCTTCCAGCCGGGATTTTTTCTGCGCCTCTATTCAAAAGTTCATAGGCGTTGGTTCCGCCGTTTTTTTCAACTTCCATTTCTAATTGTGCAAAGTTGTCTCTAAACCATTTTGTAATTCCGCCGGCAGTTGCTCCGCCACTAAAATTGTAACTTAGCTTTTTAGAGTTATACGGGTATGGCCAAACGATCAAGTCTTGATTTTTGATAACTTCCTCTTCTACTAGGGCGGCACACATAGATGTACCAATAGCCGCTGCATACACCCCTGGTTCGAAAATCCCCATCCCGATATTAGCAGCTCCAGCATCCACACCGCCGCTGATAACCGGAGTATCCGGTTCCAGTCCTAATTCAGCTGCAATTTCTGCAGTCAATCCGCCAACGATTTCTGTAGAATCGACTAGTCTTTGCGGCATCATTTCAAGCGGTATTCCCATATCCTGCATTAACTCTTCTGACCATGTATGAGTGTTCATGTCAAAAATTCCGCCAATGTTTCCGGCTGAAGAATAATCAATTGCAATTTCACCAGTTAATTCATAAATAGCATGATGATTGGGCGGCAGAAATAAATCAATTTTCTCCCAATTTTCGGGTTCATTATTTTTGATCCATAGCATTTTCGTAAACCCATAATAAGGATCTACTCCATTTGCGGTGATTTTTTGCAATCGCTCTTTACCAATAGTTTCAGCAACCCATTCTGTTTCTTTTGTTGCTCTGCGATCCATCCAGATCAAGCATGGACGGACAGGTTTCATTTCTTTGTCTAATGGAATACCAGATCCGCCATACAATCCGCTGATTCCGATTCCTTTTACCTTTTTCGAATCAACATTTGCTTTTAACACCACATTACGAATGGTTTTTTTTACTGCTTCTGACCAGACATCTGGCCATTGTTCTGCCCATAACGCTTTTGGAGTCAATACATCGTATTCAATCAAATCTTGTGCCAGCAAATTCCCTTTTGTATCCATCAAAATACTTTTAGTTCCTGAAGTACCGATATCTGTTCCTATTAAATAGTTCATTGTTATCCTCCTTTAAATAGCTGTAAATGCTCCATCAATGACAAAGTCAGATCCTGTTGTGAATGGACTAGTATCGCCGGCTAAATAAACAGCAATCGCTTGTAATTCTTCCGGGCGTCCAATTCTTCCTAATGGAGACATGCTTTCCCATTGTTGGATAAGCGGTTTCAGTTCTGGAGAATTTAATGTTAATTCAGTGCCCATATAACCTGGACTGATTGTATTTACGCGTACACCAGATTTTGCCCATTCAATCGCTAAGGATTTACTCATTTGAATAACTGCTGCTTTTGAAGCATTATAAGAAACTTGCGGTTGCGGATAGTTGACGATGTGAGCGGACATCGAGGCTGTATTAATAATAGACCCTCCGCCTTGCTTAAGCATGATTTTACCGGCTGCTTGTGAAGTAAGAAATACACCTGTTAAATTAATATCGATTACTTTTTGCCACTGAGCTAGGGTCATTTCTGCTGCAGGGATGTTTAAACAAATGCCCGCATTATTGAAAGCGATATCGATTTTTCCGAAATGTTCGACAATCGTTTCGACCATTTTTTGTACTTCGTCTTCCTTTGTAACATCTGTTTTCACAGCCAGTGTTTTTACAACCGTTAATTCAGAAATTTCTGATGCTGTCTTTTCAGCTTCTTTAATGTCAACATCCACTATTGCTACGTCAGCTCCTGCTTCAGCTAAAGCTATCGCAATGCTTTTTCCGATGCCTCGAGCTCCTCCTGTAACATAAGCTTTTTTCCCGTCTAATCTCATTTTCTCAATAATTCCCATCATTATCTCCTCTTTCATAAAATAGTTTTGTTAAATCGTTTTATAAAACTGTTTTAACTATATAACGCTTACATTTATTTGTCAATCGTTTCAGCTGCATTGCTTTTTTTCAATGTAAGTGATATCTTCAACTTAACTAATTAAACCAACGACTTTTATAAAACGGAGTGATAAAATGACCACTTTCCCAATGAGCGCTATCAAAAAAAATAATTACTCAAAAATTTTCCATTTAATTTATCAAACGGAGCAATTGAACGAAAAACTGTCCAAACAAGAAATCGCTTTACAAACAAATTTGAGTTTGCCTACAGTGACACAGAATTTAAAAAAACTATTAGATAAAACGCTTATTATAGAAGATGGCAAATTCTCTTCAAAAGGAGGAAGGAAAGCTGTCGCTTATTCCCTCAATCGATTCGCTAAAATTGCTTTAGGCATCGAGATCTTCAGAGACTCGATTACAATCGTTGCCATTGATTTATTAGGGACAGCCTTTGCAAAAGAAAAAAGAACGATTGCTTATCAAAACGACCCAGACTATTACCAAAGAATCGCAACCATTACTTCAGAATTCATAAAAAAAGAAGAGTTAAATGAAAAAAATATTTTGGGAATGGGTTTCGGCATTCAAGGGCTTGTCTCTGCTGAAGGAACCGACATTATCTATGGCACAATTTTGCAAAACACTGGCTTATCTATTGATGTCATTTCTCACTATTTTGAATTTCCATGTCGTTTCGTACACGATGCCGAGAGTGTCGCTTTAGCTGAACAATGGAAAGATAGCTCCTTAAAAGACGCATTGATTCTTTCTATTGGTGAACACCTTGGCGGAGCCTTAATTATTGATGGGCAGCTCTACAACGGTGCAAATAGAAGAAGTGGAACGATTGAACACACTATTATCGATCCTAAAGGTCCTATGTGTTATTGTGGAAAAAAAGGCTGTGTAGAAGTTTTTTGTTCGCTGCACACTTTAACGGTAATGAGCAATCAACAACTAGACTCTTTTATGTCCTTACTAAGATCTGGGGATATTCAAGCAATAAAACAATGGTCAACTTATTTAAATTCACTTGCTATCGCTTTAAACAACTTTCATATGTTTCTGGACAATAAAATTATCCTTGGCGGAGAGATCCTTCACTACTTTACAGAAGAGGATCTAGTTGATTTACGTCATTTAGTTCAAGAGAAAAATGCATTTCCTGAATCAGAAAATCTTATTTTTCTTGGAAAACTCAAAAACGAAGCTGTTGCTACAGGCGCTGCTCTTACGTTTGTCCGCCCCTTCTTAGACACATTTTGATTCATGATGTGTCTAACTGGGCTGTAAAATAAGTGAAATGACTAAGCTTTTTCTATGAGCAAAAAAAATAAGAAGGAAGCGTTTTTATTTTTTTTGCTCAATATATGATTCTCTTCTACACTAAAGAGTATGAACATGTTAATATCATTCTAAGACTACTTTTAGGAGGAGCTTAAAGATGACAGAAAAAACACTTGTATTGTTGAAACCGGATGCGGTGGAACGAAATCTGATTGGAAATATTTTAACCGAATACGAAAGAAATGATTTGAAAGTCACTGATATGAAGTTACTGCAAGCTTCTTCAGAAATGGCAGAAGAACATTATGTAGAACATAAAGGCAAACCTTTCTTTAACAGATTGGTTTCTTATCTTACAAGAAGTCCATTGGTTGCCCTTGTTTTAGAAGGAGAAGATGTGGTTAACCGGGTTCGAACGTTGAATGGAACAACAGACCCTGAAGAATCTGGGGATAATACGATTCGAGCCCTTTACGGTCTTAGTTTATCTGAAAACACAGTACATGCTTCTGATTCGCCAGAAAGTGCTGCAAGAGAACGTTCTCTTTGGTTCGCTTAAAAAGCTACTCTCAATAAAAAAGATTCGCCAAGTTTTAGCTTTGGCAAACCTTTTTTTCGTCTATCTCGGTATCGTTTTATTTAATAAAGTTGAATAGAACCGCCGTCGACCATCAATGTTTGACCGGTCATAAAACTGCTCATATCACTAGCTAAGAAAACAGCTGCTTGTCCGATATCTTTTTGCGGATCGCCCAAACGTTTAAGAGGTATTCGGTCAATCATCGCTTCAAATTCAGCTGGGAACTTCTCTTTCCAATCTTTTACACCTTCAGTTTCTGCAATGGGAGAAATGATATTCACTCGAATGCCTTCTGGTGCCCACTCATTTGCAACTACACGAGACAAACCACGTATGGCTTCTTTACTTGCTGCGTATGAAGCTTGTGTTTCCATTCCCTTCATAGCTGAACCTGATCCAAAGTTGATCACCGCGCCTTTTGTTGCTTTTAAATCTTCATAACAAGCACGCATTAGAAATAACGTGGCTAAAAAGCCAGTTTTAAAAGATAATTCAAACATCTCGTTTGTAGTCTCCATAAAAGCAGCTTGTCGAGATGCATGCGCATTATTAATCAAAACATCGATTTTGCCGAATTTCTTAATAACAGCCGCTCTTATTTCTTTTGCATTTTCTTCTAATGAGATATCTTTTTTTAAAAATAATGCCTGAACGCCCACGCCTTCTAATTCTTTGACAAGTTCTGCACCTTTTTCTTCATTCAAATCGATAATCGCAATATTGGCGCCTTCTGCAGCTAACGCTCTTGATATACCCGCTCCAATACCGCCAGCACCGCCTGTAATAATGGCGACCTTATTCTCTAGTAACATGTAAACTTCCACCCTTCTATTCATGAAAAACTCCATAATTAGTTTAGCGTTAAACTATTGATAAGTAAACTAAAAAGAATTAAACTTAACCTACTATATTAAACAGATGGAGGAAATGGATGATGCATCAAAATTTGGAATTGCTCTACTCAGTCAATCAGTATACACAAACGGTCATGAACCAATGGTCAGCTTCTTTTCCTCACCGAATTAGTATTTCTGCATTGTTAGTCTTAGGTGAATTAAAAACAAAAGGACCGCTAAAACAAGTTACACTGGCTAACTTTTTAAAAGTAACGCCTGGTGCAATGACTAATATAGCTACCATGATCGTAAAAGAAAATTATGCACAACGTATTTATGACGATAAAGACCGTCGCATTACACGATTAGCGATTACTGAACAGGGCTTAGAATTATTAAAAGAAGCTCGTGCTACCGAAGCAAAAATCAATACCAACCTGTTGAACGTTCTTTCGTCAAAAGAAAAAGAAACTTTTTTAAGCCTTTTTCATAAAATCAGTGAGCAGTAAATAGTTCCTATTACCAAAAGCTTTTTTACAACTTTCCATAGAATAGTATATTGTTTAAAAGGAGATGCTTATGAAAATCGGATATGCATGCTTAACACTTGGCGTATACAACACAAACTTTAGAACATGTACACTTAAGACCGCGACGAAAGAAAATCTGTTGAACATTACAGAACACAACTTAGAAACATTAGATAGAATTATAGATTACAACATAAAAATGGGCATTACGCTTTTTAGAATCAGTTCAGATATCATTCCGTTCGGATCAAGCCCTGTCAATAACCTTCCTTGGGATGAAATCTTTAAAGAAAAATTTCGTTTAATCGGCGAAAAATTAAAGCTGGAAAATATCAGAGTATCTATGCACCCTGGACAATACACTGTTTTAAACTCCCCCAATGAAGACGTTGTGAAAAGAGCTGTAGAAGACTTAAACTATCATAATCGATTTTTAAATGCACTTGGGACAGGCAAATCCAGTAAAATCATTTTGCACATTGGAGGCGTATACGGCGATAAAAAAGCAGCTATTGTAAGATTTGGAAAAAACTATCAGCTGTTGAGCCAAGGAGTCAAAAATAGACTCGTCATTGAAAATGATGATAAATCTTACAATATAGGCGATGTATTACAAATTGGCACAGCTAACCGTATTCCTGTAGTGTATGATAATCTTCATAATGAGCTTCTTCCATTTGATAGATCTAAAGATGATCATTATTTTATATCCTTAGTAAATAACACTTGGAAAGCTGATGACGGGGTTCAAAAGATTCACTACTCCCAAGGAGCTCATTTAAAAAGAGCGGGCAGCCATTCTAAAACGATTAATTTAGAAGTGTTCAATGAGTTTTTGAACACTATCCCAGATGTAGATATCATGCTTGAAGTAAAAGATAAAAACCTTTCTGCCGTCAAAGCTAATAATCTGATTGACGGTAATAAAAAAATCAGCCATTTAGAAAAAGAATGGGCTAGATACAAATACAACATACTCGAACACGATCCAAATCGTTATCAAGAGATCAGAAACCTTTTAAAAGGTAAAGAAGGCTATCCTGTGATAGAATTTTATGCGCTTATCGATCAAGCTCTTACTATAGAACCCAGCCAAGGAACACAGATAAACGCTGCATCTCATGTATGGAGCTATTTTAAAGATGAAGCTACAGAAAACGAAAAGAAAAAGTATGCTTCCTATATCGAATCATTAAAAAAAGGAACCTATTCCATAAAGGCTGTAAAAAACCTCTTATTAAAAATGGCAGTAAAATATGAGAGTGACTATTTATTGAACAGCTATTATTTTCATTTTTGAAAGGTTATTAGGAAATAAACTGAAATCATTCCGTAAAAAAATCCTGTAAGTATTGTTTCCAATACTTACAGGATTTTTGTTTGTTATTCCCACTCGATAGTTGCTGGTGGTTTGCTCGTAATATCATACACGATACGGTTGACGTGTGCTACTTCGTTTACGATGCGCACAGAGATCTTTTGCAAGACGTCCCATGGAATACGTGCAAAGTCGCTTGTCATGCCGTCAATCGACGTTACAGCACGAATACCGACTGTATAGTCGTATGTCCGGCCGTCTCCCATGACTCCAACACTGCGGATTCCTGGAAGAACGGTGAAGTATTGCCAAATGTCACGGTCAAGACCTGCTGCTGCAATCTCTTCACGTAAAATAGCATCACTTTCACGAACGATTTCTAATTTTTCTTCTGTCAATTCACCAAGGACACGGATACCTAATCCAGGGCCTGGGAAAGGTTGGCGCCAAACAAGAGCTTCAGGCATGCCTAATTCGATTCCTAATTCACGAACTTCATCTTTAAACAAAGTGTTTAAAGGTTCGATCAATTTAAATTGCATGTCTTCAGGAAGTCCGCCAACGTTGTGGTGTGATTTGATCGTTTGAGCCGTATCGGTTCCACTTTCGATCACATCCGTGTAAAGCGTCCCTTGTGCCAAAAATTCGATACCTTTTAATTTTGTCGCTTCGTCATCAAAAACATAGATAAATTCATTTCCGATGATTTTACGTTTTTGTTCAGGATCGCTGACACCGGCTAATTTATCCATGAAGCGTTTTTTCGCGTCTACACGAATAACGTTTAAGCCGAATTTGCCTTCTAAACTGTCCATTACTTGGTCGCCTTCGTTTTTACGCAACAAGCCGTGGTCAACAAAGATACACGTCAATTGGTCGCCAATGGCTTTTTGCAATAAGACGCCTACAACACTTGAGTCAACTCCGCCGGATAAGGCTAGTAAAACTTTTTTGTCGCCGACTGTTTCACGAATTTTTGCGATTTCAGATTCGATGAAATTGCTGATGCTCCAGTTTCCTTCGCATCCACAGACATTGAAAGTAAAGTTTTTCAACATTTCATTTCCTTGTTCAGTATGGCGAACTTCTGGATGGAATTGAACCGCATGGAAGTTTCTGACAGGATCAAACATTGAAGCGATCGGACAGTGAGGACTCGTTGCTGAAACTTCAAATCCTTCAGGTACATGAGTCACTAAATCGCCATGGCTCATCCAAACCGTTTCTTCTTGTGCTAAAGAATTGAAGACAGGTGCCGTCGAATTTGTAATGTCGATGCTGGCTTTGCCGTATTCACGGTTTGAACTAGATTTAACTGTTCCGCCTAGTGCTGTTGTCATTAGCTGCATTCCATAACAGATCCCTAAAATAGGAATACCCATTTCGAAAATTTTTGGGTCGATAGAATAAGCTCCTTCGTCATAAACACTCATTGGCCCACCTGAGAAGATGATTCCTTTTGCATTCATTTTGCTTAATTCTTCAGCTGTCGTTTTGTGAGAAATCAATTCAGAATACACTCCAAATTCACGAATACGTCGTGTAATCAATTGATTGTATTGGCTCCCAAAATCAAGCACGATAATTTTTTCAACTTCCGTTAAATCAGTAACAATTGCCACGCAGTTCACCTCATCTAATATTTTTTGTTCATTAAACCGTTTATCTTATAAACTCTACTTGGGTACATTGTATCGGCTCTAGCGATACAGGTCAATATACCGAAAACGCTTTTCTGCTTTTTTTTTAGTATTTTCGCAGTAATAGTTGGTCAATAACGTGATTTCCGCTCTTATGAATGATCAAATCAGCTCGATTTCGTGTCGGCAGGATGTATTCCGTCAAATTCCGCAAGTTGACTCTTTTCCAAACATCCCGAGCCATGGCAAATGCATCTTCACGATTGCCTTGGGCATAAGAATAATAATAGTTGTCAGGTTTGGTAAAAGCTGTATCTAACAACAAGCCAAATCGTTCTAAGTACCATTTTTCGATCTGTGCGGGTTCAGCATCCACATATACCGAAAAATCAAAGAAATCACTCACATAAATTTGCTCATTAGCGGGCAATTGCAAGATGTTGATTCCTTCCACGATCAAAATGTCTGGCTGGTTCAAGATATGGTATTCTCCTTCTACAATATCATAAACTTCATGCGAATAAACAGGAGAAACCATGTTTTCTTTTCCATTTTTGATATCGCCTAAAAAAGAGATCAATCGAGGCATATCATAACTTTCCGGAAATCCTTTACGATCCATTAAATTTTCTTTCAATAAAACCTCATTCGGGTAAAGAAAACCATCTGTCGTGATCATTTCAACGGTTTTATTTTTATAGACACGTGACAGCATCATTTGCAGCAAGCGTGCGGTCGTGCTTTTTCCCACAGCTACACTCCCTGCTATCCCGATAATATAAGGTTTCTTTTTAACTGCTTGTCCCAAAAAATTATTTTTTTGAGCTTGCAGTTGTTCATAATGCTTCATATAGATAGATAAAAGTTGTACGATGGGAACGTAAACTTCTTCCACGTCTGTTAGAGATATACGGTCATTTAATCCGGTCAGTTCTTCTAATTCTTGGTGGCTTAAAGGTGCGGCAGTATTTTTATTCAATTCTTTCCATTCATTTCGTTCAATAATATGAAACGTTGCTGATTCTTTCATCTAATAAGCCTCCAAGTTTCTTAAACTTCCGCATAATTGTACCAAAGAAAACATCTTTTTTATAGCTTTCTATGAAAATCCCTTTAAAACCAGCATTCGTCTTAAAAGAAACTTAACTAGTCTTTTTTGTTTCATTTAGTGTACTATAGTTTTGTTGGGAATTCTCTCAACTTTTTTTGTGAGGTTAGTGACACTTGCTGTTTTGAAGGAGTAAGAAACAGTATAAAGGAGAGTGTAAAAATGAAAGAAAAAAAAGACTTGGTTGAAATTTGGGGCGATGTTGTTGAACTTCGTAGTTTAGTATTGGCTATTTGTATTTCAAGCGGCTCAACGATGGGCGCTTTTTTCCTTGCTCCGAGCGATGACCAGACCAAACAGCTTTTTTTTGGTTTAGCAGGCGCAGTGATTGGTTTTATTATTTCAACCGTCTTTATTAAACCCAAACGGATTCTTAAAACGGATGAAAACCAACAAACTAACGGACAAGGAGAACACGATTGATGGATATTATTTTATTGTTTCAAATGGTTGTCGCTTCTTTAGCGGCGGTCGCATTGTATACCTTTATTGGGTTTGTTCCCGGTACGGATGAAACCTCCGTTCTAGTGCCCGTTTCATTAGCATTGATTTTGGCTGGAACGCCGCCGATCATCATTTTAACTTTTTTCATATCAGCTATCATAACTTTAAATTTAACTAATTCGATGCCTACTGCTCTGGTTGGATTACCGGGCGGCGTTTTATCCAGCCCTATGATCGAACACGCCTTATACTTAAAAAATCGAGGTTTATCCACGATTACGATCAAAAAGATGGCTGCCGGTTCGCTTATTGGAACGGCCATTTCAATCCCTGTCGCATTAGTGCTGGCTAACCTATTAGCCCCTTTTGCTGCGACGATCCAACCTTATGCATCGCTGCTCTTTGTTCTCGGTGCTATTTTTTTGTCTTTGATCGGAAAACATAAACTATTAGCTCTTTTCAGCATCATCCCCTTAGCGTTATTGTTTCAAAGTTTGCGTTATCTATATTGGGGCACCGGCGTAGTCCCAGCAGATACCAATATTACAACATCTTTTTTTCTGGGCATCACGATCGGCCCATTGATTATTTCGCTTTTTTCTTTATTAAACAAAGAAAGCCGCACCGACATGCTGACCGACAAATTAAAGGTCATCACCATCCCAAAAAACTTAAATGAAGAAAAGACATTAAACCCTTTTAAAATTTTAACCAAACAGGAAGTCACGTCTGCTTCATTGGCGTCTTTTTTCTCGAACTTTTTATTTGTTTTAAGCCCTGTTGGATTAATTATTTTATTTGGTGAAGCCGTTGCGAATCGTAAGAAAGACCCTATCGAAAAAGCGTCAACTGCGGTTACAACAATGAGTGCTTTAGCTCATTCAACTTACTTATCTGGAATCATCATTCCTTTGATTGCTTTGGGCATTCCTTTATCGCCTACATCAATTGGACCCGGGAGTGCTCTCTTTAACGCACCGCCTGTTTTCACAGTCGATCACAATTTGCACCATCTCTTAAGTCGTGCCGATTTCACTTGGGCTATCTTGGTTGGAGCAGTGATCTCAAGTGCCATTTCTTATTTTATTATTATTCGGTATGCGGGAAAAATTTCGCAATTTGTTTTAACAAAAATCCCACATGAAGCTGTTTTAGGGTTGTTCATTTCATTCATTTTGCTATTGGCCTATATGGACGCCGGCTTGATTAATATCTTTGGAGTATTGTTAATTGGTATTACCTGTGGGACACTGAATAAGATGGGCGTAAATTACGGCATTCAATTTATGACGCTCTACGCTGCGCCATGGATTATTGAAAAACTAGCTAGTCTGTAAAAGCTTTATAACTAGGAAAGGAACCAGCCTTTGATGGCTGCTTTCTTTCATTTGCTTTTTCTATTTGCTGGTTAGATGAAACAAAAAAAGGAGTAATATCATGAAAGCAACAGGTACATCAAACGGAAAAATCATTTTAATGGGGGAACATTCCGTCGTTTACGGCGAACCTGCTGTGGCCCTCCCCTTCCTAGCAACATCCATTGAAACGACTGTCACAAAAACTTCAGGAACTGTCACTTTAGACTGCGTATTTTATCAAGGCGCCCTTTCTAAAGCTCCTGAACGTTTGCTTAATTTAGTGGCCGTTATCACTGAAACAGCGGCTCGATTGAATCAGCCGCTGCAAGACTTTAACATCACCATTAAGAGTACCATTCCTCCAGAAAGAGGCATGGGTTCTAGCGCAGCTGTAGCTGTGGCAACCATTCGTGCACTTTATCGTTTTTTTGAAGAACCGTTATCTCATGGAGTATTATTGGAATTGACCAATATCTCAGAAACAATTGCGCACGGCAATCCAAGCGGTTTAGATGCCGCCATGACGAGCGGACAAGACCCGCTTTTCTTTATTAAAGGCCAACCTTTCGTGCCTTTTCCGCTTAACCTGACCGCTTATCTAGTCGTTGCCGATACGGGTATTTCCGGGCAAACTAAAGAAGCAGTCAATAGTATCGCTGATTTGTATAAAACAGCTCCAGAACTGACACATACCGCAATCGCAACTTTAGGCCGCTTAGCTGAACAAGCTAAAGTTGCAATTGAAGGCAATAAACCTGTAGAATTGGGCGTGCATATGAACCAAGCTCATGAACAGCTAGCCTTTTTGGGCGTCAGCAACCGTATGTTGGATGATTTGGTCCAAGTTGCTGTGAAAACTGGAGCTTTAGGCGCCAAACTGACCGGTGGCGGTCGTGGAGGGTGCATGATTGCTTTGGCAGCTGATAAAGAAACTGCTGCTGCTGTTTCTAGTGCTTTGCTAGATGCAGGTGCAGTCAATACTTGGACTTACCAAATGGGAGATGACAAACGTGACGATTGAGAAAAAAGTTCGTGCGTACACGAATATTGCTTTGATCAAATATTGGGGCAAACGGGATGAAGCAGCTATTTTGCCAACGAGCAGCAGTCTTTCTTTGACACTGGATGCTTTTTATACAGAAACTTCTGTAGCTTTTAAAGAAGACATAACCCAAGATACATTTTACTTAAATGGCGTTTTACAAAATGAAGCAGCGACTCAAAAAGTCAGTCGCTTTTTAAAGTTGTTTAGAGAGCCAACTGGCATCCAAACGCCGGCTTTGATCAAAAGCACCAACTTTGTGCCTACCGCTGCCGGCTTAGCTTCTTCAGCTTCTGGGATGGCTGCTTTGGCCGGAGCGGCTAATTTAGCCAGCGGGTTAAATTTACCAGACCAAGAATTATCAACCTACGCGCGCAGAGGATCCGGTTCAGCTACTCGCAGTATCTATGGCGGATTTGTTGAATGGCAAATGGGTACTTCTTCAGAAGATTCTTATGCTGTTCCGATTGATGACGCAAACTGGGATATCGGTATGCTCGTTGTGGTCGTCAATAGCCGTCAAAAAGAAGTGTCTAGTCGGGATGGTATGAAAAACACCGTCGAAACTTCCCCTTTTTACGCGGGCTGGCTGGAGAGCACGGCTAAAGATTTGATCGAGATCAAAAAAGCGATTCATTCACATGATTTTCAAAAAGTTGGCGAAATAACTGAGAGCAACGGCATGAAAATGCATGGAACGATGTTAGGGGCTAACCCGCCGCTTTCTTATTGGGAACCCGATAGCGTCGTTGCGATGCAATTAGTGCGTCAATTGCGAAAAGAAGGCATTCCTTGCTACTTTACAATGGATGCTGGACCAAATGTCAAAGTCTTGTGCCGATTGAGCGACAGTGAAAAAATCAAGGCTCGTTTCGCCGAAGTCTTCCGGACTGAACAATTGATCGTTTCGCGTCCTGGAAAAGGGCTTCAAATCATGTCTAATTAATTTTATACCGGCAATTTTTTGAAGTTGCTTAAGGAGGAGTCTTTAAATGATCGAAGTTTCTGCGCCTGGAAAGTTATATATTGCAGGTGAGTATGCGGTTGTTGAACCTGGTCACCCTGCCATTTTGGTAGCTATTGATCAGTTCATCACGGTATCATTAGAAAAAACAGAAAATGTTGGCAGTATCACTTCTTTTCAATATGGTAATTTACCTGTTTTATGGAGAAGACAAAATGATTTATTGGTATTAGATAAACGGGAGAACCCTTTTCACTATATTTTAGCGGCTATCAATGTGACAGAAAGTTACGCCAAAGAACTCGGCAAAGAACTGTCTTTTTACAGCTTAATGGTCGACAGTGAGTTGGACAGTTCTAATGGCCGCAAGTACGGTTTAGGTTCCAGTGCTGCTGTAACTGTTGCGACTGTACAAGCTCTTTGTCAGTATTATGACTTAGGGGCTAATAATGAAACGATTTTCAAACTAGCAGCACTAGCTCATCTTTCCGTAAAAAGCAATGGCTCTTGTGGCGATGTTGCTGCAAGCGTTTATGGAGGCTGGTTGGCATTCACGACTTTTGATCGTGAATGGGTGTTGAAACAGCAAGAACAAAACCAAAGTGTCAAAACGCTGATCGAACGAGAATGGCCTCATCTCTCGATTACACCTTTAACGCCTCCTTTGGATTTGCGTTTGGTAATCGGCTGGACAGGCTCACCGGCTTCAACGTCTCATTTGGTTGATGAAGTAACCAACCAGCGCAGCCGCGACAAACAAGCGTACGAAGTATTTTTAAAAGAAAGCGCGCTGTGTGTCAATCGGATGATCGAAGCTTTTCAAGCAGGCGATATTAAAGCCATTCAAACACAAATTAGAAAAAATCGTGAATTATTAGTTCAAATGAGCAAAGACACTGGTGTCACCATTGAGACTCCAGCTTTGACCCAATTGTGCGAGGTAGCTGAAACATACAATGGTGCAGCTAAATCCTCGGGTGCAGGCGGCGGCGATTGCGGAATTGTTTTATTCGACCGTAAAGAAGGGCTGCTCTCTTTAATGACCGCTTGGGAAGAAAAAGACATTACCAATTTGCCGCTCCATGTTTACACAAAGGCTGAAAAGTAGTGTCTGAATCATCATATTTTAGATAGAAGGAGTGACGTTAATGGAGCCGAAAAACAATCGAAAAAATGAGCATGTTTCTTTGGGAATGAATTTTTTTCAAAAGGATCAGCAGACAGATTTTGATGCTTTACGTTATGTTCATCATTCTTTTCCCGAGTTAGCGGTTGAAGAAGTGGACCTCTCTACTTCATTTGCAACCTTTCAATTGAAGTACCCTTTTTACATTAACGCCATGACTGGCGGCAGCGATTGGACGAAAAAAATCAACCAAAAATTAGCGATCGTTGCACGCGAAACCGGGATCGCCATGGCTTCTGGTTCTGTCAGTGCCGCTCTAAAAGATCCGGCTGTGCTGGACAGCTTTCAAATTATTCGTGAAGTTAACCCTACTGGACTAGTTTTTGCTAATTTGGGAGCCGGTCAAACCGTAGAAAACGCAAAAAAAGCTATCGACTTATTAAAAGCCGACGCTTTACAAATCCATATCAATGCTCCGCAAGAATTGATCATGCCTGAAGGAGATCGGGACTTTTCGAATTGGCTGCCGCAATTGGCTGCAATAGTGGCAGCTGTCGAAGTTCCTGTCATTGCTAAAGAAGTAGGTTTTGGCATGAGCCGTGAAACCATTGCTCAATTGCGCGCTGCTAAAGTAGCTACTATTGATATCAGCGGCCAAGGCGGAACGAATTTTGCTCAAATTGAAAATTACCGCCGTAAAACAAATAAACTGGATTACTTGGAAAACTGGGGACAATCCACCGTTATTTCGTTATTGGAAGCTCAATCTCACTTGGAAAGCGTTGAAATACTAGCTTCCGGCGGAATACGCCACCCTCTGGATATCGTAAAAGCTCTCTCTTTAGGAGCAAAAGCGGTTGGCATTTCCGGTCTACTCTTGCATATGATCATTAAAGATGGCGTTGATGAAACGATCGTTCAAGTTAATCATTGGAAAGATGAATTAAGAACCATTATGACGCTGCTAGGCAAAAAAACAATTGCTGAACTGCAGCAAACGGATCTTATTTTAACCGGTGAAGTAAAAGATTGGTGTCAAGCACGCGAAATCACTTATAAAAATTTTGCGACCCGTTCAACTCTTCCCAAAAAATAATACTGAATTGAATAATGACTAACTCTCTTTTTTGATGTTTGTTTCAACAAGCACACAACAAAATGGGGAGTTTTTTGTCTTTGTTTACTAAAGCTACCCCGTATACTCAATTGAATTAAAAATGATTCAGATAGCAACAAAAAAAGCTTGAAACATTCCCAGTTTGAAAAGGAAGGTGTTTCAAGCTTTTTTAGGTTCAGAAGCCTTTAAGTGGTTAATTCTTCAAACAATGTTTTCTTGTCTTTTTCTTCTCTCGGCTTTAACATACTCCATTTCAACTCAGTATCTTGAAAACCTAAACGGTGATACAGTCTGCCTGCGCTAGCATCGCTATAAAACAAGCAAGCTTTTTTACCTTTTTGCTGACAATGCTGCACAAGCGAAGCGATGATGGCTGAAGCATACCCATTGCCTCGTTCTGATTCAATCGTTCCTATATCAATGATCATTCCAGCTTCGGCTGTTTCTACGGCCAAACGTCCAGCAGAAAGAATTTCTCCATTATCGTTTTTGATTACGTGAATCAAAATTGTGTCTGCATTCATTGCTTCTAATAAAGGCAGCTCTTGCTCGGTTGTTTTCCCAAAACATTCCTGTTGAAACGTTAAGTAAGCAGGTATACCAATTTTTTTCAGTGGTTCTACTAAATCAATATTTTTGGGACTTTCCAGTAAATCTTGACATAAAGCTATTGTGGTTTCTGTCAATTCTAATTCAGGTAAAAATTCAGCATACTGTTCAATGGTCGAACTTGCACCGCTAACAGCAGTGATTTCATCTAAACTTTGCAGCAAAGGCAGGAACGTTTCAAACCCGTCAAAATTTTCTCCATGAACAGGAATGACATTTTCTTTATATCTTAACAAAATCCCAGTAATTTGACTGCTGTCATCTGTGTAAGCCCAGACATCTTGATCAAGTGAATCAAATCCATATGTTTCGATGTTTCCAATCACAAATAAATTCATGATGGGGTCAACCGCTAAAAAGTTGAGCAGCAGCTCTCGATGATCTTCAATGCATTTATAAATCAACGCTATCCCTCCTGATGAATCGACTGTTTATTTTTTTATGCTTCCCAAGGAGCTTCATAAGAAATCGCATTGGCAAAGCGTTCGTTAAAATCACGATTGTTGATGCGCTTTTCACGACGTTGCTGGTAACCTTCACAGACTAATCGTTCTTCTTCTGTCGTCGGTTCAATTAAAGGGACGAGTACATTTGGATGCAACTCTGTTTTCATGGATACAAACGTAACGAAACTAGTAGCCGCTAAATAGCGTTCTCCAGTCATCAAGTCTTCTCCCATAATTTTACAAAATACTTCCATTGATGATTTCCCCACTCCGGATACATAACTTTCAATGCAAACCGAATGATTTCCATAAATAGGATGTAAGAAATCAAGAGAGTCCATTGAAGCTGTAACGGTTACACCACGTGAATGACGTGCAGCTGAAATAGATGCTGTATTGTCAATCAAGCTCATTAAATTTCCGCCAAATAAAGTTTGGTGATGGTTTAAATCGGATGGCAAAACGCGATGCGTTTGCACTACCTTTGTCTGAATGCATTTTTTAGTTTCTCGTTTCATTTTTTCAGTCATTCTCTTTCCTCCAACTATTCTTGATACTTGTTCCTTCAGCACCAATTATAGCATGATTTTCTGCTGAAACGAGCAATAAGCCATTTAAGAACAGCAAAGTCAGACTATCTATTTTCTGTACATCAGCATGTTTATTTTTGAACGTGCTCTCTGCTTAAAATAAATACACCATTAATGTAATACTCAAGACTCCCAAAGCCATCGACCACAATAAATTTTTCGTGTAATAAGCAAAAATAAAAACCAATATGGAAGGCAGCAGCTTAACGTTGATCAATGGATTTGAGTTCAATTTCCCTTCCCAGAAAAAAATATCTGAAAAAATCAAAGCTGAAAAAATAGAAACTGGAATAAAAGACATCCATTTCTCAAGTTTTTCAGGAATCGTTCGTTTGCTCAAGACTAACAACGGGATCATGCGCGGCAAATAAGTGACGATGGCCATACCAACAATCAGGAGCCAAGGATTTGAGTTCATTGTGCCCACCCCTTTTCTTTGGTTTTCTTTTTCGTCAAGTAGCTATCTGCAAAATACCCGACAAAAGAAGCTAAAATTGCTGCAATAACGAGAGCAATGTTGTGTTTCAATACAACCATCAAAATAATAGAGACAACTCCTGAAAACAATCCGACAAAAACAACTAGTTTAGAAACCAATTGATTGACTAGCAGATAAATAAACATGGCGATCAAGACGTAATTCATAATGGTCGTATTGATCGCCAATGTGCTGCCAATCCACCCGCCAATAGCTGTACTGATGCTCCAAGTTAAATAAGCCCATAAATTAGCCGCTAATGCTTTCTGAGCTGTCCAGTCATGATTTTGAAATTGATTGTAATTCACGGCATAAGCTTCATCGGCTAACGTATGGCTGAAAAGCAAAATAAAGGGCACCGAACTTTTTTTAACATAGCGCGACATACTAGAACTCATTAATGAATGTCGTAAATTCAAGAAAAAAACCATCGTAATAATAGCTGGTGCCGTCACCCCCATCACAACCATCGATGCAGCCATAAATTGGCTTGCACCGGCAAAAACCAATAAACTCATCAGAAAAATAGCCGGAATAGAAAATCCAGCGTCATATAATAGCATGCCACAAGCCATTCCTAAAGGTATGTACCCAATCAGCACAGGATAAATCGATTTAAATCCTGCCTGCCAAACTTGTCTTTCCATCTCCTTGCTCCTCTCGGTTTGTAAACTTTAACAGCAAGTATAGCACAACTCTCATCATTTTTTCATTTTTCTTTTTAAACTTTCTAGTGGATTCTGCCATGTCTCATCTTAGTAACAAGCTTTTAAGTTGTGCTTTTCGGCCGACAGCCGAAAAGATCCGATTGGATTGGATAATGCTAGTTGAGGACCGTAAAAACTCTAAAGTTCTGTACTTAAGGTACGCACACTCTCAGTTCTGCTTTGTCTCACCTTAGTTGTTTGGTATACTAAAGCAATAGTAAACCTTTGAAAGTGGGCTAAATATGTTAAAACGAATTGTTTATGGCAGTTTCTTAATGAGTATCGTGTACTTTATCAGTTATTTCTTTTTTTCCGGCTTAAGAAATCTCATTATCCGTGGAGGATTTTGGGCTGTTTTACATGCGACAATGAGTTTTATTTTGATTATCGGTATCTTCAGCATTGTCTTGCTTGTCTTGCGCTATTTATTTGTAGGTCCTGATCAAGACCAAAAAAAATGAACCAACAGATAAAACGAAAGCTCATTTTATCTGTTGGTTCATTTTAATTTTTCCGTTACTCTTTGATGATAGTATGCAGTGTTGCCTCTGGTTCAGCCAATGGCTCAGCCGCCTTTTGATGATAAGCTTGGTAATAAAATAACGAAACAAAAATAGCCCCGCCTACAACATTTCCCAAATAAACAGGAACCACATTAGCAATAAATTGGCTCCATGTAGCGCCACCTTCAAAAATAGCTGCTGGAATGATAAACATATTCGCCACACTATGCTGAAAGCCGATCGCAACAAAAGTCATTACCGGAAACCAGACTCCCATGATTTTCCCCATACTATCTTTAGCTCCATAACATAACCATAAAGACATTCCTACAAACCAGTTAGCTCCAATCCCTGATAGAAAGGCTTCTAATGGATGGGCAGAGATTTTCGCTTGTGCTATTAAAATGGTTTCCTGCAAATAAGGCTCAGCACTTGTCAATCCGAGCACATGTCCAAAAACATAAGCAACAGCTACGGCTCCGATCAAATTAGCAGCCGTAATCACTGCCCAATTCTTTAACAGTTCTTTGGTAGTGACTTTTTTATCCCACCAAGCAAGAGAAACGGCCATAATATTGCCGGTAACTAATTCTCCGCCTCCCAATAAAATCAAAATCAGTCCTATCGGAAAAACACACGCTCCAATAAACGTTGCTAAGCTACCCCACTCTTCGATCATAGGTGCTGCTACTCGCACATACCCTAAATAACCCAAAGCAATCAACGCTCCGCCTAAAAAACCGAGAATCCATTTTGCTTGTAGTGTTTTTTTGATTTTTTTTTGGCCGGTTGCGATAACCAGCTCCATTATTTCTTCTGGTGTGTACATTGCTTTTCTCCTCTCTGCTCAACAAGCAGTATAATCACTTCGCTCTTTTTCTTACGGTTTAATTGCTCAACTAATCACATATAAACGCAAAAAATAAAAAGGCAATCTATCTATTATAGTTAGAATACCTTTTTATTTCATTTTAAGCAATACTTTTTTGAATTTTGATTGTGAATAGTTTAATCAACTATAACTTCGTGAATCAAAGGAATAGGATCTGCCTCTTCTGAAATGGTTAAGCTTTCCCATATTTTTTCTTCTACTTCAGGAATTTCTAGTTGGTTGCTATGAATTGTTAGCAGAGGATCGCCTTTTTTTACAGCGTCTCCTACTTTTTTATGCAAAACCAGGCCAACAGCTAAATCAATCTCGCTATCTTTTGTGGCGCGGCCGGCTCCTAACATCATCGCAGCTACTCCTAGACCGTCGGCAACAATTTGAGACAGCTTTCCGTCACGATCAGCCAGAACTTCTGTTTCGTAAGCGGCTTGTGGCAATAATTCAGGATTCTCAATAACTGAAATGTCTCCACCTTGAGAAGCAGCAAAAACTTTGAATTTTTCCAATGCTTTTCCATTCGTCAAATTTTCTTCCAGTAAAGCTCTGGCTTCTGACAAATCACTTCCCACTCCTGCTAAATGAACCATTTGGCTGCCTAGCGTTAAGCATAAATCGACTAAGTCCGCAGGGCCATGGCCATTTAACGTATCAATCGCTTCCTTGATTTCTAGAGCATTTCCAATAGCAAATCCTAATGGTTGGCTCATATCTGAAATAACGGCCATGGTATCACGTCCCACCATTTTACCGATTTTTACCATTGCATGAGCTAATTCACGTGCGTCTTCAGTTGTCTTCATGAATGCTCCCGCGCCAGTTTTAACATCCAACACAATAGCGTCTGCACCTGAAGCGATTTTTTTACTCATGATCGAACTAGCGATCAATGGAATGGAATCGACCGTTCCTGTGACGTCTCGCAAAGCATACAATTTCTTATCGGCTGGGGTTAAATTACCCGATTGCCCCACGACCGCTACTTTATTTTTGTTCACCAATTCAATAAATTTTTCTTCCGTCAACTCCACATGAAAACCAGGAATAGCTTCCAACTTATCAATCGTTCCGCCGGTATGGCCTAACCCTCTCCCGCTCATTTTAGCGATTGGAACTCCTAAGCTGGCCACTAAAGGCGCCAAAACTAAAGTAGTTGTGTCTCCTACGCCGCCTGTAGAATGCTTGTCTACTTTTATGCCGTGGATAGCGGATAAATCAATCGTCTCGCCGGAACGAACGATGCTCATCGTTAAGTCGCTTCGTTCTTGATCGTTCATATCTTTGAAATAGATGGCCATCGCCATCGCACTCATTTGATAATCAGGAATGTCTCCTGCTGTAAACCCTTGTATCATAAAATCAATTTCCTCAGTTGTTAATGCTTCCCCATGTTGTTTTTTAGTAATCAAATCTACTATTCTCATCTTATCTATTCCCTTCTAGTTGCTATTACATTTTTATCTTATCATACAACGAAATGATAACGGTTTCAATGGTTTTGAAAGTTTACCCACCGTAAATCGGCGGGTTGACCTTAACGAGCCGTTATGACTTCGACACTGTCTTTATGCCCAACCAAGATGGTATCGACCTGATCTAAAAAGAGTCCGTGCTCTACCACACCTGTTAAACTATCTAACCAAGCAGCCAGTGTATGAGGGTGTTTGATTTCCCCTAAATGCAAATCAATTATGTAATGACCGCCATCGGTAATGTAGGTTTGGCCTGCTTCATCTAAACGAAGAGTCGGCTGGTACCCTTTTGCTTCAAATAAACGAAACAGCTGCTGGTAACCAAACGTCACGACTTCAATAGGTAATGGGAAAGCACCTAACGTTTCGACCATTTTACTGCTG
Source organism: Carnobacterium sp. CS13 (assembly GCF_016653495.1). Taxonomy (NCBI): domain Bacteria; kingdom Bacillati; phylum Bacillota; class Bacilli; order Lactobacillales; family Carnobacteriaceae; genus Carnobacterium; species Carnobacterium sp. CS13. The sequence continues at coordinate 2,066,576 of NZ_CP067364.1, forward strand.
TCCACGATCCACATGACTTTTTTAGAGTGATCAGCTACCATTTTTTCAAATAAATGAGCACCACCGCCGCCTTTTATGCCTTGGTAATCGCTGCTGATCTCATCTGCTCCGTCAATCGTCAAATCGATTTCTTTCACATCATTTAAATCTTTTAACGGAATGCCCAATGCTTCTGCTTGTTCTTTGGTACGCAATGAAGTCGTTACACCAGTCATCGTCAAACCTTCTTGCACTCTCCGACCCAGTGCTTCAACTAAATAATAAGCTGTTGAACCTGTCCCCAGTCCAACGACCATCCCGTCTTTCACATACTCTGCTGCTTTTTCTCCAACCATTTGTTTGATATTCATGTCTGTTTTCCTCCTAAATTGTTTCAGAAAGTACTAGATTCACATCACATCTTCTTGCTGTCAGGCTGCATACACTAATTCAAATTGTTCACAGACAATCTCCATTGTCGTTGAAAACAGTTGGTTTTTATTTTCACATTGATGTTGAAAATAAGGTTGATAAACCTTACGCCAGTTCGTCAAAGTTCGGTCGCCTTCACCTTCTTCGTAAGCTATCTCATCCGTCACTTCATCAAACGGCATGATGGAAACTTTCAATGTTTGAACTACACCAATCGCTTGTTGATTGCCGTCTAAAATAATGGAATAATCACCTTTTTGCGGCACTGGTCGATCATTATCTTCGTATTCTGACAATAACGTCGTCCTAGCCGTTTTCAAACCTTCTAACACCAATGCAGCTGCTTCATTTGCAGTGCTTTCGTTATCCCCGAATGACAATAATTCATAATGACTTGGCAAATTAGGGATTTGCAGGTTGAAATTCTCCCATAATTCTTTTGCTGATTCGTTTATCATTGCTCCACCCTTACTTTTCTCGATACTGTGAAACAGGCAAATTAAGTTCATTTCGTAAATTTTTTTCTGTCTCATGCATCGTACTTAGCTACTCATACTAACTAACAATCAAAGAGTATTGTACCATAATCCGTTAAAATTTGTTCGGTTTCAATTTTTTTCTTTGAGTCAGCTGACTTATTATTATTTTGTCATTCATTCAGATTCTAGCACAACTTTTTTAGCAGTAAAAAACACAATCTTCCACTAAAGAAGATTGTGTTAAACTTATCTGTTATTAATTTCGATGCATTTTAAATTCCAAGAAAAAGTCATTATAAATGCCAATGTACTTTCTGCCTAAGTCTTCATAGACTTCCAAATTTTCCATCGTTTTTGAATCTGGATAAAACTGTTCATCTTCTGTGATTTCATCTGGCAGCAATTCCATTGCGACTTTATTTGGAGTAGAGTACCCTACATACTCAGCATTTTGGGCTGCATTTTCCGGCTCCAACATGAAATTGATAAAGGCATAAGCAGCGTCCAAATTTTCAGCTGTTTTAGGGATCACAAAGTTATCAAACCAAACATTCGAACCTTCGCTTGGGATAACGTAATGCAATCGATCATTTCCATCCAACATTTCTGCAGCTTCACCTGAAAAAGTGACCGCTACAGAACTTTCTTCTTGAATCATATACATCTTTATTTCATCTGCGACGATCGCTTTGACATTTGGAGTCAAACCATCTAATTTTTCAGCTGCTGCTTCTAGCTCTGTTTGATCCTTAGAATTTAACGAATGGCCTAAACTGTTTAAGGATAATCCCATAATTTCACGAGCTCCATCAATCAACATCACATCGTTTTTCAAATCTGGGTTCCATAAATCATCCCAATGCTGAATCGCGTCTTCTGCGATAAATTTATCATTGTAAATAATGCCCAACGTTCCCCAAAAATACGGAATCGAATACTGATTTTCCGGATCAAAGGCTTTATTTAAAAACTGTTCATCTAAGTTTGCCATCCCTGCTATTTTTTCATGATCTAATTTAACCAATAAATTTTCTTTGATCATCCGTTGAATCATGTATTCACTGGGAACAGCCAGATCGTAAGTTGTTCCCCCTTGTTCAATTTTAGTGTACATGGCTTCATTCGAATCAAAAGTCTCATAAGAAACTCGATAGCCTGTTTCTTTTTCAAACTTTGTGATCAACGCTGGGTCGATGTAATCTCCCCAATTGTAGAGACTCAATGTATTATCAGATGTAATGCCTTGCGCTTTATTGAGTTGGCTGACTGAAAAATAAATTCCGCCGCTAACCATTAAAATCAATAATACGAGAGTGATCAAACGTTTCATCGCATAGTCACCGCCTCAGTTTGATGCAATTTTTTATTTTTTTGTTTTTTTGTCACATTGTGTTGTTGGATAAAGTAATACCCAATAACCAATATTAACGAAAAGATAAACATTAACGCACTTAATGCATTGATCTCCAAGCTAACACCTTGGCGTGCCCTCGAATAGATTTCTACTGCTAATGTTGTGAACCCATTGCCTGTTACAAAAAAGGTTACCGCAAAGTCATCCAGTGAATACGTAAATGCCATAAAAAATCCTGCTAGGATTCCTGGTGTAATGCTGGGCAAAATCACTTTGCTCAATACTTGCCAATTATTGGCCCCTAGATCACGAGCTGCCATAATCATTGAATCGTTCATTTCTTTTAATTTAGGCAACACCATTAAAACCACAATGGGTATACTAAAAGCAATATGAGCCAGCAATACCGAAGCAAAACCTAGTCCAAAACCAATGAAAGTGAATAAAATCAGAAAGCTGGCTCCGATGATAACATCTGGTGAAACCATCAAGATATTGTTCATACTTAAAAGTGCGTTGCGTGTTTGTCGTTTCTTAGTGTAGTAAATAGCCAATGCTCCAAAAGTTCCAACAATAGTTGCAATCAAAGAAGACAATAAGGCTACCAAGAATGTATTCAAAACAATTGTAATCAACCGAACGTCTTCAAAAACAGCCGTATAGTTATCCCAAGTAAACCCGCTAAACTGATTCATATCCCCGCCCGCATTAAAAGAGTAAAAAATCAAATAAAAAATAGGAGCGTAAAGAACCGCAAAAACCAAGATCAAATAAAGATTGGAGAGTTTAAATTTTTTCTTTTTCATTTATGATTCTCTCCTTTCTTTCGCTTTTCTCCTGTTGCCAACATGATAAGCAACATAGCGACGATCAGCACCACGCCTATCGTCGAACCCATTCCCCAGTCCTGCGTTACTAAAAAGTGCTGTTCAATAGCTGTTCCAAGTGTTATCACGCGATTTCCACCGATTAAACGGGTCAACATAAAGAGCGACAAAGAAGGAATAAAAACAGCTTGTACACCGCTTTTCACACCGCTCAAGGTCAAAGGAAAAATCACACGCCGGAACGTTTCAACATTATTTGCCCCTAAATCACGGCTTGCACTAATATAAGAAGGGTTTAATTCTTCTAGTGCATTAAAAATAGGCAGAATCATAAAAGGAATCTCAATATAAGTAGCTACCAGCAAAAAACTGACATCCGTAAATAAAATTTGTTGCCGGCCAATTCCGATAAATGCCAGAAAATCATTGACTGATCCATTGGCACTAAAAATACCAATAAACGCGTAAGCCTTTAGCAGCAAATTGATCCATGTCGGTAAAATGATCAATAACAACCATAATTGCTTGTGCTTGGTTTTATTCAGCAAGTAGGCTGTTGGGTAACTGATGAGCAGCGTCAAAACAGTGATCAAAAAAGCATACCAAACGGAATTTAACGTCATCGTCAAATAAGTGCTGGACTCAAAGTACGTTTTATAGTTTTCAATTGTAAACTGTCCATCAATGGAAAAAAAAGACTGATAAAAGATCAAGAGTAATGGAGCAATCACAAATAAAACCAGCCAGATGCTGTAAGGTATAAAATAAAGAGCTTTAGATTGTTTCGTCATTTGTTTTGCCTCCTCTTAATCTTCATCGTAACTCTCAAGACGAGCATCAAATTCTTGTTCTGATTCGCCAAAACGCATCACATGCACATCTTCTGGTTCAAAATAAAGTCCGACTTCACTGCCGACCTCAGCTTTTTTTGTCGAATGGACCATCCATTCGTTGCCATCACGGTCATAACCAATAATTTCATAATGAACCCCTCTAAACAACTGAGTATCAACTTTGATCGTTAGTTTCCCCTGTTCTACAGACGTCAGCACTAAATCTTCAGGACGCAGCACTACTTCTACTTTTTCATTCGGTTTCATTCCGGCATCAACACATTCAAATGTATGCCCAACAAAAGAAACTTGGTAATCTGCCAACATGTGTCCATCAACGATGTTGCTCTCCCCAATAAAATCAGCTACGTAACGATTGATCGGTTCATCATAAATATCGACTGGTGTACCGCTTTGAACGATTTCCCCGTCTTTCATAACAAAGATCTCATCGCTCATTGCCAGAGCTTCTTCTTGGTCATGAGTGACAAAAACGAATGTGATCCCAAGACGCTGCTGCAGCTCTCGCAATTCATACTGCATTTCTGTTCTTAGTTTCAAGTCTAAGGCTGATAATGGTTCATCCAATAACAGAACTTCCGGTTCATTAACCAATGCGCGCGCAATCGCTACCCGTTGTCGCTGTCCACCTGACATCTCACTGATTGCTCGGTCTCCATACCCAGACAACCGCACCATTTTTAAGACTGCCTCAACTTTTTCTTGGATCGCTTTCTTTCCCATTTTTTTAATGCGTAAACCAAAAGCGATGTTTTCAAAAACATCCATATGCGGAAATAAAGCATAGTCTTGAAAAACGGTATTTACTTTTCGTTTATTGGCAGGAAGGTCATTGACAACTTTTCCATCCAATGTGATCGTCCCTTCAGTCGCTTCCGTAAAACCCGCAATTAAGCGCAAAATAGTGGTTTTCCCACATCCTGAAGGTCCCAATAAGGTATAAAATTTTCCGCGTTCAATATCAAAATTGATGTTTTTTAAAACAGCTTTATCATCGTATTGTTTTTTTATCTGATCGAATCGAATAATTGCGTTCTCTGCCATCTTTTCATGCTCCTTTTTTGGTTCTTATTCATTCTATTCATCATAGAACCGAACCTTTTTAAATTCTAGTATTCTGCTTGTTCCCTTCGGTCAGAGGTAGGATTCCGTTACTACCATCAACAGTAAGCTTTCTCCTTGATGATCGTTGATAATTTTATGTTTTTCAGTTGCATGAAAATAAATCGAGTCGCCTTTAGCTGCAAAATAACGTTTCAAACCGATTTCCACACAAACCCGGCCTTCTTTTACATAAGCAAATGTTTCAGCTAAAGAAGGGCTGAACTCTTTAAATTCGCCTTTTTCAGCCAGCTTTAAAAAAATAGGTTCCATTTCATTTTCATTGGCTTCCGGAATCAGCCATTCAATTTCATAACCTTTATCTGGATCTTCAAATCGAGTCATCTCATTGCTTTGGTAAACGACTCGTTGTTCGATATGCGTCTTATCGAAAAAATCTTTCGGGCTGCAGCCCAATACTTCTAATATATCGAAAAACACTTCCATAGAAGGCATACTGAGATCTCGTTCCAATTGAGAGATATAGCCTTTGCTTAAATTAGTCCGTTCTCCCAATTCTTCTTGAGTAAAGTTCTTTTGAATGCGTAGATTTTTGATGCGTTTGCCAATTTCCATTTTTTTCCTCCTGTGCTCTTTCAACTCTTTGTTTACTTTCAGTAAACAATCACCCACAAAAGTTTAGTCAGAGTAACCATTTAGTTTACTAATACCTTCTATATTATATATTTTTTTATTGTAAAATCAATAAAAAAAAACCGCTAATGGAATAAATCCACTGCGATCTTCTTGTTTTTATTATAACCTAGGTTAATTTAATCTTTTTTGTGAATAACTATAGGACAAAATTCTTTCTCTAAAGGTCTTCACCAATAATTCTCACTTCCGGCACCAATTCAACACCGGTATTTTCTAAAATAACTTTCTGAATATAAGCAATCAGTTCAATGTAATCAGTAGCCGTTGCTTGGGCTATATTGACAATAAAACCTGCATGCTTTTCTGAAATCTGTGCCCCGCCCCAGATTTTACCTTGCAAACCGGCTTCCTGGATCAACTTGCCTGTAAAATAGCCTGTAGGACGCTTGAAGACACTCCCACATGAAGGGTATTCCAGCGGTTGTTTCGACTCTCTCAAAAAGGTCAACTCTTCCATACGCTTTTTGATATCAGCTGGCTTGCCTTTTTCTAAATGAAACTCAACTTCTAAGACGATATCGCGTGTTTCTTGAATAGCACTGTGACGGTAGCTGAATTCCAGGTCTTTATTTTTCAGTGTTTTTATTTCGCCATCCCGTGTTAAAATCGTCACCGTATGGATCACTTCACTGACTTCACCTTCATAAGCCCCAGCGTTCATAAATACAGCGCCGCCGATACTGCCCGGAATCCCACAAGCAAATTCTAACCCTGTCAAACCGGCTTCAAGAGCCGCATAAGAGGTATCGATCAAACGTGCACCACTTTGTACGGTTATCTGATGTCTGTTAACAGTAATGTCATTCATTTCTGTTAAAACCATCACCACACCGTGGATTCCGCCATCTTTAACAATCAAGTTGCTTGCATTTCCCAAAACAGTCAACGGCACTTGCTGCTCGTTGATCCATCTTACCATTGCAGCAACTTCTTCTTTTTCTTTCGGCAATACTAAGATGTCTGCCGGTCCGCCTGTTTCGGTATACGTGTAAAGCGATAATGGTTCATTTGCTTTGATCATTGAATTTGGAAATACTTTTTTCATTTGTTCTATTAACATTATTTAAAGTCCCTCTCGCGGTTAATTTACTATAAAACATTCTAACATGTTCCGCATTCATTTGAATAGCCCTAGCTCTATTTCTTACCTTAAATTTAGTTTTCATCTTCTTTAAAAATCACGTTTAACATTTTCAAGCTTCCTTTTTCTCATTTCCTTCGCTATACTGGTTCTTGCAGGTACGACAGAAATCAAGTTTTTAAAAAAACTGCTTCAATCATGGTTTTCTCAGATCGTTTGCAAATATGATTTAGTGGGGGCCAGCCTTTCATGAACATCTCGATTTTGTATGAAGATAATCACGTACTCGTTGTTGAAAAACCGGTTAACATTCCGGTTCAAGCCGATAGCAGCGGAGACCTTGATTTATTAACGCTTTTAAAACAAGACTTAAAAAAACGGTACAATAAACCGGGTAACGTTTTCCTGGGATTAGTCCATCGGCTAGATAGACCGGTCGGTGGAGCAATGGTATTTGCAAAAACGTCGAAAGCAGCTTCACGGTTATCTGATTTGATGAGACGCCAAGAAATCACTCGTCATTATTTAGCCGTTGTCAGAGGAACACCTATCAAAAAAAAGACGCAGTTAGAACATTACTTGCTTAAAGATACGAAAAAGAACAAAGTGTCAGTTGTTTCGTCTCAGCAAAACAAAGCTAAAAAAGCTGTTTTAGAATACAAAGTATTTGAAAAAAACAAAAACATGGCTTTACTTGCTGTTAAACTGCACACTGGTCGTCCTCATCAAATTCGCGTACAGCTGTCTTCCGTTGGTCTGCCGTTATACGGCGACCAAAAATACGGTTCACTAGTGAATCAATCAGGACAACAACTAGCTTTATGGGCTCGTTACCTTGAATTTAAACATCCGGTCAAAGACACGGTCATTAAAGTCCATTCTGCTCCACCTGAGCAGCACCCGTGGACCCTTTGGACGGAAACAGCCACCACAATTTAGCGAACCAATAGCAAAACCTTCGCTGCAGAAAAAATGACGGCTTTCCAAGAATTCTTGGAAAGCCGTCATTTTTTTACTGTTATTATTTTAATTTATTCAAGTAATCATAGCGTTCAAAAATCTCAGATTCCGCAATGCCTACAATAATATCGGATCCATCAATGATATAATCAGGACCAAAAGAAACATCCAGCCTTTTCTCTGGTTTTCTTCTGATTCCGATCACATTCATTTCATACCGTTTGCGTAAATCTAATTCTTGCAAACTACGTCCTACCCATCTGGCTGGCGGATAAAACTCGATCACTGCGAATTCATCATCTAAATCAACGATATCCGTAATATGGCGTCTTAATAAATTTTTAGCCACTCGCGTTCCCATTTCTTTTTCAGGACGAACGACTTTTGTTGCACCGACAGCGTATAAAACTTCCATAAAAACTTTATTTTTAGCTTTTGCAACAATCGTATTGATTCTCAACTTTTTACAGTTCATTACAGCTAAAACACTCGCTTCTAAACTAGTACCAGTTGCAACAACAACTACATCGCAGTTATCAAACCCGATGTTTTTCAAAAAATCTAAATCGGTAATATCTCCTTGGATAGCTTCTGTTACATACGGCTCAACACGATCCACATTATTAACATCTAAATCAACAGCAAGCACTTCGCAGTCAAAGTCGCTCAATTCTTTAGCAATCGAAGAACCAAATACCCCTAAACCTAATACACCAATTGTTTTAACTGCCATTTCTGCAACTTCTCCTATCCAATTAAAATATTTGTTTTCGCATAGATACGTTCTTTGCCTTTTCGTTTCCGTCTAATGAGACTTAAGAAAATAGTAATTGGACCAATACGTCCAATAAACATCAGCAGCATCAGCGCTGTCTGACTGATCCGCGAAAGTTCCGGCGTCAAATTCACACTAACTCCTACAGTTGCTAAAGCTGAAACAGCTTCAAACAGCAAGTTTAAAAATGGCTGGTCTTCAACAATGAGTAACACACTGACTCCCACCATTAAACACATAAAGAAGCTGGCGACTACCACAATAGCTCTGCGAATCGTTTCTATTGGAATAGTGTGGCGCGCGTAGTTAATGTAACGCTGTCCTTTGATTTCATTATGAATCAATAATAATACTAAAGCAAAAGTCGTCGTTTTAATTCCCCCAGCTGCTCCGCCAGGCGATCCTCCGATAAACATCGTAAAGATAAAAAATAGTAACGAAAAAGGCAGAACACCTGCGTAATCAATAGTTGCAAAGCCCGCTGTTCGCATCGTAACCGTTTGGAAAAAAGAAGCTAACACTTTTTGTCCAACAGTAAAAGTACCAATCGAATTAGGATTATTCCATTCAACTACCATAAACATTATCGTTCCAACCAAAATCAAAATAAGCGACATGTTGATTGCTAGTCTTGTATGAGGTTTTAAAAAACGATAAGTTTTTTTAAATCCTAGTCTTTTTTTATTTTTTATAATGGAGTGAACATTATGAGTAACATCAAACCAAACTGAAAACCCGATTCCTCCCAGAATGATCAACGAGGCTAATACTAGGTTCACTAAAGGATCGTGTACATAATGTTGAAGGCTGATTGCTCCCATATTATCAAACCCTGCATTACAAAACCCTGAAACGGCTAAAAATAAAGATGTAAAAAGACCTTTACCCCAACCGAGTTTGGGAACAAAACGTATTGCCAATAACAACATGCCCGCTCCTTCAATCAGAAAGGTATATTTGATAATTGACCATAAATAAGTTTTAAAATCATCTAGTTGATCTCGGTTAAGTGCTTCTTTAACAGCCATCGTATCTGTATAGCTGATTTTCTTTCCTAATCGCATGACGATTGTCGCTATGATCGTCATTAATCCAAGGCCCCCGGTTTGCATCAAAACAATACAAATTACTTGCCCAAAAACTGTATACGATTCGGCTACAGGAAATGTAAACAACCCTGTTACACATGCCATAGATACTGCGGTAAACAAGTTATCGAAATAAGTCATTTGTGATGTTGCTAAAGTACTGATGGGTAAAGATAATAATAAAGATCCTATAAAAATGACGAATGCAAAACTAAAAGCTATCTTAGTCGATATCGATAGTCTTCTAAATTTATTTAACAGCATTTGAAAAAACCTCTTCCTCTAAATTCCTAGACGCATGAATGTATTATAGACTCATTTTCCGAAAAGTAAAGACCCAACTAAAACTGCTGCTTTAACGAAAAAAGAAGCCTTTACGACTTTCTTTTTCCCGCCTATTTTAGGTTTTTTAATTAGATATATTTCTGCTTATTTCAAAGAATAAACGAGTGCTATTCGCCGCTGATAATTTGATGACACAATTGATGCGACAAAAGGGTTGATTCAAGCGAAACAGGATTTTTACCAGATTGAACTGCTGCTAAAAATAAACGGATCAAAGGAGCAAATCCTCTTTTCTCAAGGGTCGGTTCCCAATCGCCAAAAGGCTCCACTGTTTGTTTGCCAGCTACGTCGCTTTGGTAGTCCGTCAAATTAACGACACGGTGCATGCCGGTCGGTGAATGAACTTCTACAGATTCATGGTTTGCGCCTGACACATAATTCATTGAAGCTACACAAACCGTTGTTGCAGTTGCTAAATGCAAAATACAATTCTTCAATTCTCCGTTTTCTTCCGTCACTTGATAAGAAGTCACTGTAACCGGACCATCTAGTAGATACAAGGCGGTGTCCACAACATGAATAAACATATCATAAACGGCAAATTTCACTGTCCCGCTGCTGTTGGGCTTTGTTTTTTGAACGAAGAGCATATTTTTGTCAGGTACTTCTTTTAATTTTTGGATCATTGGAGCAAAGCGACGATTAAATCCTGCTACAAGCAGCAAGCCCTTTTGTTTGGCTAACGCCATCAATGCCTCTACTTCCTCTAACTCTTCGCTAATGGGTTTGTCTACATAGACGTGGATCCCATTTTCTAACAACTGTCTCACAATTGCTGCATGGGTATGAGTTGCCGTATGCACAAATGCTGCTTCAATTCCGCTTTCCAGCAATGCTTCAATCGAAGGATACAAATGAGAGACGCCATATTGCTGGCCGATCTGACTTAACTTCTCTTGGTCTCGTGTGTATAAATGCCATTCTACTTCATTTTGCATCGCCATAGTGACCGGCAAATATGCCTTTTGTGCGATTCCGCCTAATCCGATAACGCCTACTTTTAACATATGTACTCCCCATTTCTTTAATCTTTCTTTCAGTTTATCAAACACTTCTCTGATTCAGCAACTATCTACTCATAATGTACTATCTTTTTTTATTCGTGTACAATAAGGTTATCAAACATTTTTAAAGGAGCTACTTACTATGAAATTTATCTCTTGGAACGTAAACGGTTTGCGTGCGATTGTAAAAAAAGGTTTTTTAGATATTTTCAATGAGCTGGATGCAGATTTTTTCTGCTTACAAGAGACCAAACTGCAAGAAGGGCAAATTGACTTACAACTTCCGGGTTATTACGATTACTGGAATTATGCTGAAAAAAAAGGGTATTCTGGAACAGCTATTTTTACGAGACATAAACCCCTAGATGTTTTTTACGGCATCGGAAAAAATGAACACGACTCAGAAGGCCGAGTCATTACATTAAGCTACCCTGATTATTATGTCGTAACTTGTTATACCCCTAACTCTCAAAGCGAACTGGCCCGGTTAGATTATCGGATGTCCTGGGAAGAAGATTTTTTAGCTTACTTAAATCAATTGGATAGTGAAAAACCTGTTATTCTCTGTGGTGATTTAAATGTTGCTCATGAGAACATTGATTTAAAGAATTGGAAAACCAATCGTAAAAATGCCGGTTTTTCTGATGAGGAACGCATGAAATTCAAAACCTTATTAAATCATGGATTTATTGATACGTTCCGTTACTTTTATCCAACCCTTGAAGGCGTCTATTCTTGGTGGAGTTACCGATTTAACGCTCGTAAAAATAATGCCGGCTGGCGGATCGATTACTTTTGTGTCTCAGAAAGACTCAAAGACCAGCTTGAAGACGCTAAAATTCACACCGAAATCATGGGGTCTGATCATTGCCCTGTCGAACTAACGTTAAAATAAAAGAATAAAGTGCCTCAATCGTAAATAAGTAAAAAACGGTTGAGGCACTTTTTATTAAATATTTTTATTAATATCCGCCATAGTATAACTTCTAGTATCGTAACGATGACGGCTTCGCGAATATTCGAACGGCCGGCCATCTTTTAGATAAACCACTTGTTCTACTTCTAATACTGGATCATCTGATTTGCAATCGAGGTATTCTTGATCGTATTTAGAAGGCTTATCCGCATGGATTTTCCTAAAAGCTCCGCCAAATTGCAACCCTAATTCTTCATGAATGTAACGGTAAATAGAGTGCTCCATGATTTCTTCTGTCAGCCCCGTGGCCAAGTCCGTCGGCATATGCGTATGCTCCAAGACATAAGGTTTCCCGTCAACGATACGCAATCGAATCAGGTTGTAAACCGGTTGATTTTTTTTGATCATTAAGTGCTCCATGATTTCTTCAGAAGGAAATTCCACATTAAATTGAATGACTTTACTCGTGATTTCATGTCCTTTCAATTGCTTTGTTAATCCATCGTATTCATTTACAACAGCATCTTGTTTGTTTAGCAGCGCTGTTTTCATGACATACGTACCGGACCCGCGCTGACGATAAATCAGTCCCTCCATCGCTAAGATATCCAGTGCTTTTTTCATGGTCATACGACTGACATTGAATTCTTTAGATAAGCTGATTTGATCAGGGATAAGCGACTCTACTGGATAGACGCCTCGCAGAATCCGTTTTCTTATTTCATTGGCTATGGCTTCATACTTCACCATTTTAGCACCTCCTCTGTTTCCAAGAACATCATAACTTACCTGTCTATAAAAGACTAGTCTTTTGCGTGTCTTTTCTACATTATTTTAGCGTTTATTTTGTTTAACTAACAAAAAAAGTAAGCAGCTAGTCCAATTCGACCAGCCGCTTACTTTTTCAATACTGTTATTAAACGTTTTCAGGTTCACCCATATCGACATGTCCTAAATTGGTACGATCGATCAGTTTTAAGAACGGGAACCAAATTACGCCAATAAGTGCCATATCGATGATTTGGAGCAATCCGCCCATAAACGAGCTGGTTGCCATAATTCCGTTGATGATAACAGGTACCGTCCACGGAACCGACACTCCGGTTGGTGTTGGGAAAATATTGGTCGCCATCATAAAGTAGTTGAAGGCGGTCACCACCATTGGTGCTAAAACCCAAGGAATAAAAATCGAAGCGTTTAGTACTAACGGCATACCGAAAATCAACGGTTCATTTACATTAAAGATAGCTGGTCCTAAAGCTAAGCGCCCTACTTCTTTCAATTGTTTGCTCTTCATAATGAAACCCATTAAAAGAACGACTATCAACGTGCTCCCAGAACCACCCATTCCTACTGTATAAATTTCCATGAATGGTTTAGTTACGATATGCGGTAAAGCTTCGCCTGCTTTATAAGCATCTAAATTTTCCAACATTAACGTATTCCAAATGGGGTCCATTACTGAGTTGACAATGATTTGTCCATGTAATCCAAAGAACCATAAGAATTGTACAAAGAAAACGGCAACCAGTGTAGCCGGTAATCCACTGCCTAAACCTGTCAATGGAACTTGAATGACATTATAGACTACATCGTGTAAGTTAGTTGCAAATAAGCCGACAACGGCTGCATTTACTAATAAAAAGACAGTTAATGTTATAATTGCTGGTAGTAAAGCTGCAAATGATTTTGCTACTGCAGGCGGAACTCCTTCAGGCATTTTAATGACGATGCCTTTTTTAACGATACGTGTGTAAATTTCCGCTGCAATGAAAGCTGCAATCATCCCAATAAACATCCCTTTAGCCCCTAAACGGTCTAAAGTCAATACACCGGTGATGGCTTCGCCACCTTCAGTCACTGCATTGAACGGTGTCAAGATCAGATAAGCAGATAAAGAAACAGCGCCACCATAAATGGCTTCTACGTCATAGGACTTGCTTAGATAATACCCAATACCAAAAGTAACAAAAATGGTCATGATCGACATAGTCGCGTTTTGTCCATTACCAAACAACGTTCCTAATGTACCTTTTGTTGCATCGCTGAAAAATGGCAAGTTGTTTAAAACTACTACAATAGATCCAAACATAGTGATCGGGAATGAAAGCATAAATGCATCACGTAAAACTTTCAGATGTCGGTTTTCTCCGAGCTTTCCAGCAATGGGCATTAGTTTTTCGCCCAGTTTATCAATAAACTCATTCATTGATAATACCCTCTTTTCTTTTTATAATTTTATAGAGTCTTTATTCGCTTTCCAACTAAAAAGCGGCCTATTTTTTAGTCAGATACCATCTTGTTGAAATCGATTACAAAAGAATTGTATCACCTTTTATTATTAATGTCTAGTCTTTTTTAAAATAAAAACTTGCTTTACTTTGAGTAAGCAAAAACCAGCCTTCAAGACTGGTTTTTGTTACGTATCCTGTTATGCATTAAAACCGTTTTGATCGGTCATTTCTTTAAACCAGCGACCACTCTTTTTAATTGTCCGTTTGCCTTCTTGCTCTAAATCAACTGCAATAAAACCATAGCGGTTTTTATAAGCATTTGTCCATGACCAGTTATCCATGCATGTCCACATATGGTACCCCTGGACATTGCTGCCTTCTTGGATAGCTTGATGAACATACGCCAAGTGGTCTTTCACAAATTCGATTCGGTAATCGTCTTCAATTGAACCATCCGCATTGATATAGTCTTCTTCACCCTCGACTCCCATACCGTTTTCAGAAATGAAACAACGAATGTTGCCATAATTCTCTCTCAAATTTGTTAAAATATCGTAAATACCTTTTTCGTAAATTTCCCATCCTCGATAAGGATTCATTTTACGGCCTGGCATAATATAGTTATCAAAGTAATCGTCCGGCATTGGCCCTTCAGCTAATTTAGTTGTCGTTTCTTTCGCTTTGATTCGACGTGGCTGATAATAGTTTACACCGAGTAAATCAACTGCATTTTCTTTAATGGTCTCTAAATCGCCAGTTTCAATTTCAGGTAAGTGATCGATGTCACGCAATAACTCGATTAAATCTTGAGGAAACTCGCCTTTGACTGAAGAATCTAAAAAAGAACGATTAAAAATAGCATCAGCAATAGCAGCTGCTTTAACATCTTCAGGATTATTTTCATCTCTTGGATAACTTGGTGTTAAATTCAAAATAATTCCAATTTCACCTGTTTGATTCATTTCGTGGTAAACTTTGATCGCTTTAGCGCTGGCTAGCACTTCATGGTATCCTACTTGAACAGCTTTTTTCATATCAACTACGTTTGGATAATGGAATTGATACAAATAACCGCCTTCTACTGGGACAACCGGTTCGTTATGTGTAAACCATTTTTTAACTCGGTCTCCAAATAATTCAAAACATGTTTTAGCAAAAACAACATAAGCTTCCACAGTCTCACGGTTTAACCAACCGCCTTTTTCTTGTAACGCCATTGGCATATCAAAATGATATAAGTTTATAAAGGGTTCAATGTCATTCGCAATCAATTCATCGATCACTGCATTGTAAAAGTCAACAGCCTTTTGATTAACTTCCCCAGCACCTTCTGGGAACAAACGGCTCCATTGAATAGAAGTCCGGAAACTATTGTGTCCGGTTTCCTTCATTAATTGAATATCTTCTTTGTATTTTTCATAAAAACGCGACGTTTTTTCTGGTCCTACTTGGTGAAAGAATTTAGTTGGTTCTTGTTCATACCAGTAATCCCAGATGTTTTGTCCTTTGCCATCGCCTTCATATACGCCTTCTGTTTGTGGTCCGCTGGCAGCAGAACCCCACCAAAAATTTTCAGGAAATTGATATTTCATATAAATGCACTCCTTTTCATTGCTCACTTTTAATTGTCTATACATTACAATAAAACAAGTATACATTTAAATGATAACGAATACAAGCCAGAGTTAACTCTTTTAAAATTTAATGTTTTCATGAAATTTTCATAAACCCATTTTTTTCATTGCTTTATTCCTCAAAAATAGCTATACTAAATTCAAGAAGAAATCGACAGGCTAGCCATATTCATACATAAGGGAGTAACAGGCAGCAGCAGCTGTGGCAACATCACCAACAAGTAGATTCGCAAAATTTACTGGTGTTGTCTTAAATTGTGAGACTTATGCACATTGTTTCTGTAAAGAGACAATTCTGCATAAGTCTCTTTTTTTATCGATTTTCTTAAAATTAATAAAAGGAGGTATTTCCGTACCGGTCTAGAAACACCATTTGTTGGAGTGCTTTCTTTAGAGAGGGTTTTACGACTTGTTTTCGCACTTTTAGGACAAACTAGCCATACCTAAGCAAGAGATTTTCGTAAAACCGTAACCGATATGCCAGTATCTAAATGTAGAGAATTTCTATTCGTATATAAAAACTATTAAGGGGTGTCTTATTTGGAATTTTACCAAAAAGAACAAGATGTATTGTTGTCAGAATTAAAAAGTACGCCAAACGGCTTACAAACGAGTGAAGTAAACGCACGTCTCGAAGAACATGGGCATAATGAATTAAAAACGAAAGCAAAAGATTCTGTCTTAAAGCTTTTCTTAGAAACGTTTAAAGATGCGATGGTCATCGTTCTATTGATCGTTGCAGTCGTTCAGATTTTAATGGGTTCTGTAGTAGAATCCTTCATTATTTTCGCTGTGTTGATGATCAATTCAGTGATCAGTGTTGTTCAAACAAAAAAAGCTGAAGGTTCATTAGATGCGCTTAAAAACATGTCTGCGCCGTTGGCCAAAGCCATCCGAAATGGCGAAAAAGTGACGATTCCTGCTAGAGAGTTGGTTCCTGGAGATATCGTGATCTTAGATGCAGGAGATTATGTTCCTGCTGATGGTCGTTTGCTTGAAGCCGGATCTTTGAAAATTGATGAAGGTATGCTAACCGGAGAGTCCGTTCCGGCAGATAAAGATACTGAGACCATTGCTGATACAGTCCCTGTCGGAGACCGTTCCAACATGGTTCACAGCGGTACTTTGGTCGTTTACGGACGCGGTCTTTTTGTTATCACCGGAACTGGTAATAACACCGAAATCGGTCAAGTCGCTAACTTGCTTGAAAATGCCATGACCAAACAAACGCCGCTGCAAAAGAAATTAGATCAATTCAGTAAACAATTGGGTATCGGCATTTTAATTTTATCTGTCGTTATTTTTGCCATTGAAGCTGCTCGTATTTATTTTGGCGGTTCATCGAATATCAGTGCGGATATGTTGAACGCCTTTATGTTTGCCGTTGCTGTTGCTGTTGCAGCTATACCGGAAGCTTTACAATCTATCGTAACGATCGTTCTTTCGATGGGAACCAATAAAATGGCCAAACGACATGCTATTATTCGTAAATTACCGGCTGTTGAAACATTAGGAGCAACTAGCGTTATTTGTACGGATAAAACAGGAACATTGACACAAAACAAAATGACGATCGTCGATTACTTCTTAGCAAACGGCAAATCAGGCAAATTTAATGACCATCCCGATACGTGGTCATTTGATGAAAAACGCTTGATGCAAATTGCTGTTTTAGCAAATGATTCCAATATCAATGAAGAAGGCCAAGAATTAGGCGATCCTACTGAAGTTGCTATGATCGCTTTCAGCAATAAAGTCAACAAACCTTATGGCGAACTGCGTACGAGTTACCCTCGTGAAGCAGAATTGCCTTTTGATTCCGACCGTAAATTAATGTCAACTGTCCATACCATTGATGGTGAACGATTGATGTTAACCAAAGGCGGCCCAGATGTTGTTTTTGCCCGCAGTACAAAAATATTGGTTGATGGCGAAGTCTTGCCATTAACGGAACAACGATTAAAAGAGTTGCAAGACCAAAACGAATCTTTCTCTGACCGTGCGCTACGTGTCTTAGCATTTGCTTATAAACCGATTGGAGCAAATCAAACAGTTAGTTTTGAAGACGAAAACGAGTTGATCCTAGCGGGTATTATGGCGATGATCGACCCTCCTCGTGAAGCTGTTTATGGCGCTGTTGAAGAAGCTAAAAAAGCTGGCATCAAAACGGTTATGATTACGGGTGACCACAAAACAACTGCACGTGCAATTGCCCGTGATATTGGAATTGCTGAAGAAGGCGATATCGCATTGACCGGACAAGAATTAGATGCATTAAGCGAAAAAGAATTGCATGCTAAATTAGAACAAATTTCAGTTTATGCTCGTGTTTCTCCAGAAAACAAAATTCGTATCGTACAAGCATGGCAAGATAAAGGCAAAGTTTCCGCTATGACCGGAGATGGTGTTAATGATGCTCCGGCTTTAAAACAAGCTGACATTGGAATTGCAATGGGAAGCGGAACAGACGTAGCTAAAGATGCTGCAGCAATGGTCTTGACCGATGATAATTTCGTTTCTATCATCAACGCTGTTGAAGTAGGCCGGAATGTCTATGACAATATCAAAAAAGCCATCGCTTATCTTTTTGCCGGCAACTTAGGAGCTATTATTGCTATTGTCGCCGCTTTAATTATGGATTGGGTTAACCCTTTCACTGCTTTACAACTGTTGTTCATTAACTTAGTTAACGATTCCGTTCCGGCAATTGCTTTAGGTATGGAAAAAGGCGAACCAAATGTCATGTCTCGTAAACCAAGAGACCCAAATGAAGGGATTTTTGCTGGTCAAACTTTAGTTTCTGTTCTTTATCGCGGAGCATTGATCGGTATAGCTGTTATTATCTCTCAATATATTGGACTGGGTTATTCAGATGAAATGAGTATCGCAATGGCCTTTACGACTTTAATTTTAGCTCGTACATTGCAAACTTTCCCTGCTCGTTCAAATTCACAAACCGCTATCGGAGCTGGCTTCTTCTCTAACGTGTACGTCTTATTAGCCGTTCTCTTCTGTTCTGCTTTATATGGATTAACCGTTCTTCCAGGTATCCGTGAATTCTTCTCAATTCCTGCCAACTTTGGCTGGACACAATGGGGAATTGCTGCTGGATTAGCTGCTGGAGCAGTAGTCTTAATGGAGATCACTAAGTTAGTGATCCGCAAAAAGGACTAATTAAAAAATAATGCTCAACACAAAAACCCGCTGCGACTATTTTTCGTCGTAGCGGGCTTTTTGTCGTTTTAATATTACTCCATCGCTCCCTGCATTTCCGCATTAACGGCTGTTTGACCCTCCATTTCAATGTTATAGGCTTTCGTATCTACTAATTTAAAGAAAGGGTAGTAGATAACGACACTGAGCAAAATTTGAATGACTTGATAAACCCCTCCGCGCCAACCACTCACTAGGAAACCAGCAATAACTGGAGGTGTTGTCCATGGTATATTGGCCCCATTCGTTAAAGGAACCAAACCTGTAGCCATAACAAAGTAAGTCAAAATAATCATCAACAGTGGCGTTATTAGAAAAGGAATCAGTATAATGGGATTTAAAACAATTGGCAATCCAAAAATAAGCGGTTCATTAATACCAAACATTGCGGGACCAAAAGCAAGTTTTCCTAACGTTTTAAATTGAGCTGAGCGTGCTGCAAATAAGCATAAAATAGCTAAACCGATTGTTCCTCCAGCTCCGCCGACTTTGACGAAATTTTGATAAAACTGATAGTTCACAATATGCGGCAATGCATCTCCGACTGCAAAAGCTGCAGCATTGTCAGCAGTCGATGACAACCAAATTGGAGTCATAACTGCTCCAACAATATTTGAACCATGAATTCCAAATGCCCACAATATAAGTTCGAAAAAAACAATTATCAATGTCGCTGGCAAAGAAGTTCCTAGGGCCGTTAAAGGCGTTTGCAAAAATTGAAAAATAAAAGCTTGTACTGTTTCATAAGAAGTAAAACTAAAACCAATCCGAATAAAGTTAAAAGCTAAAATAACAAATAATGCCGGAATCAAAGCTGTAAATGATTTTGAAACATTAGAAGGAACAGAATCGGGCATCTTGATAGTCCAGCCTTTTCCAACTACCCATCGTGAAATTTCAACGGCTACAATAGCCGTGATCATTCCAACAAATAGTCCACTTGCCCCTAAATTGCTAGTTGGAATGCCTGCAACGCCATCTGCTGTAGAAATCGTTGGAGTTAGAATTAAAAAACCGACAATTGAAATAACAATCGCTGATAAATCGTCTAATTTATAATAGTTAGCCAGTGATTTGGAAATACCTAAGATAACAAATAACGTCATAATATCCATCGTCATATCGTAAGGTACTGTGAAGTAGCTGCTCCAGTTTTCTCCAAGAATGGATGCCATAAATTCAGGATATCCATTAATCGGCAAGTTGCCGAAAAGTAAGAACATAGAACCTAAAATCAAAATAGGCATAGCTCCAAAGAAACCTGTTTTTATAGCTGATAAATAACGATTTGAATCTAATTTGTAAGCAATCGGTCCCATTTTTTCTTGAAGAACATCTAAAAATTTATCCATTATTAACACTCCTTAGTTCATTATTTTTCCCTCTCCATAAAACAGCGCTTACATTAAATAGTGTTAAATCAAGCTGAATTTTTCATCAGCTTAATTTAACAGAATCTCTATCCTTTAATTGCTTTTCATTAATTCATCCACATAGTTAACTGTTTCAGGTTGATTTTTTTCAATCTCTTTTATTTTTTCAGCAAACTGCGGCAAGTAATATTTATGTGCATAAAGCATTTCATCCAATAACGTTTTAGCTATTGTTCCGCCTGGTACTAATGGATTGATCGTAAATGCTTGCAGTGCTGCACCATAATCCCCATCAATAGCTGCCCGAATCACCGTTTCTTCCATAGCTTTCATATTCTGGATGATGCCTCTAGCTGCAGGAGGAAACGCTCCCCAGTTATACGGTTCTACACCATGGGCTGTAACAGCACCTGAAACTTCTACAATACTGTCGTATGGCAAGTCCGTTATCGTTCCATTATTTTCAGTAGAAACAACCATATCTGTCCGTTTATCATTTTGAATAGAGGCAATGATCTCACAAGCTGCATCACTGTAGTGTGTTCCGCCGCGTTGCGATAACTCATCTGGTTTGTGATCTAGTTGCGGGTCTTTGTATAGTTCAAATAGACGTGCTTCTGTTTCTTTAACCACCTGAGCTCTGGTCTCGCCTTTTTCGAACTCTTCAATAGAATGATTTAACATTTCATCTTCAATATAATAATAGCGGTGGTAACCGCAAGGCAATAGTCCTAAGTCTTTGATTTGTTCATAATGGAAAGGAGCGTTATGAATGTTCTTCAAGTGGCTATCTTCTTCAGATTGATTAGGGCCGTAAATCAAATCAATCAGTTCTGCTGTTCTTTCTTTACCCGTTTTATCCCAAACTCGATGCCAATGGAAATGATTGATTCCGGCAAATTTAAAGAACAGCTCTTCTTCCGGTATGCCTAATTTTTCTGAAGCCGTTGAACAGTGTCCAATTGGAACATTGCATAGCCCAACTGTTTTTTTCCAACCGCCGTGCTTAATAGCCGCTTCTGTGACCATACCTGCTGGATTTGTAAAGTTGACCAACCAAGCGTCTGGACAAATTTCTTTCATATCCTTAATGATGTCTAAAATAACTGGAATCGTTCGGAACGCTTTAAACATTCCTCCTGCTCCATTTGTTTCTTGACCTAATACGCCATGCGATAATGGAATCCGTTCATCTTTCACACGTGCATCCAATAGACCTACTCGGAATTGTGTAGTGACAAAATCGGCTCCTTGTAAAGCGGCTTTACGGTCAAGTGTCAACTCCACTTTCCAATCAAGTCCCGCTGCTTTAACCATTCGTTTTGCCATTTCTCCCACGATTTCTAGTTTTTCTTTGCCTGCTTCAATATCGACCAAAACGATTTCTTTAATCGGCAATTGATCTTTCCGTTTGATATATCCCTCGATCAATTCCGGTGTATAACTGGAACCTCCACCAATTGTAACGATTTTCAATGCTTCTTTCGACATATGTAATTGTCCTCCTTTTTATAAAACGCTTTCTTTTCCTAAATTGACTATACTTTATGTAATGCATTACATGTCAAGCACTAAATTAAAAATAATTTTTCAGTAGAAAAAAAGCACCTCTAAAAACAAACGGATGCCTGCCTTTAGGGGTCTATTGTGTCAATTAAATTAGCTGTTGACTGATTGGTCACTAAATATGATTTTATTCTTTTTTCATAAGTGTTGCATAACTAAGCATTACCTTCTTTTAAAAACTGCTTTCTAAAAAATCAAGGTGTTCTTACGGATCATACCACTGCCATTCATCGTTCATATGGCGCTCAATTAGTTTTATCCGATTCGATCAGACCTTTTCGGCCTTAGCCGAAAAGCACAACTGCTGCACTTGATTTGCATGCCATACCGATAAAAATTTCTCATCCTTACCGTCATCAAAAAGGGTTTTCGTACCTTATCCTCCATTCAAATTCACCCTTTTTTTAAAAAATTAAAGTAGTAAATTTGAGTATCGTTATCGCCAACTGTTATAATAATAAATCCAGAAAAACCATAGGTAACTGAGTAATAGCTCATAACAATTGCTAAAAAAAGGCTAAAAACCTTTGTTAGCCGGTTCCCAGTCCTTTTTTATTGTATTCTCTCTTTCAAGTGTATTCTTTTTGAAAAAAACTCCGTTCCATTATTTTTTATGAAGCTCTTTTCCGTAAGATTCAGCGAGTTCAATCAGGACCTCGTTGAACTCTGTTTGGAAATACGTGGTGTTGCTGAGTTTCTTATTCACGATGAGGCTAATGTAAAACTGAGGTGCATTTTCAATTGGAATTCTGACTAAACGTGGACGGTCTTCTACTAAGATGTCGCTCATAAAAGCAAGCATGTGAGTGGAAGAAGCAATGGACAATGCCGTTTGGATTTCTTTGGTATAAAGAGTTTGCGGCTGTTCAATATGATTGTCTTTCATCCATTGTTTAAAAATACGCTGGTGGGTATAGCCTTGCGCTAACGAAATAAACAATTCGTCTTGAATTTCTGCTGCTGTGACGCTGTCTTTTTTGGCTAAAGGGTTGTCAGGAGATGCCCAAAGTGCCATTTCTTCTTTTTTTAAAGGGATCTGTAACAAGTTATCTTCGGCAAAAGTAAGACGATCGCTCCCAATAATGGCTAACGGAACTTGTCCTTTGCGCACCAAATCCAACATGACATCCGAGCTTTCTTCTTCAATAAGCTTCATAGAGGCAGAAAACTTCTTCAAATGCGGCATCAGCTGGGCCATGAAATGACCGCCAATGGTCGGCAAAAAACCAAAGTAAACGACTTGATTTTTTAAATCATGAATTTCTTCTTTAGCCTGTTCTACCGACTTTAAGATATGTGTAGAGTATTTAAGCAATATTTCTCCCGTTTCCGTTAAACGCAAGTTCTTGTGAATTCGTTTTCTATCAATCAAGACAGTATCCAGCTCTTTTTCCAAGCGTTTTAAAGTCATCGAAATAGAGGGTTGTGAGACATAAAAATGTTCAGCAGTTGCAGTAAAATTCAGTGTTTCAGCTAAACGGTTAAAATAAACTAAATCTTGCAGATTCATGGTGTTCTCCTTTCGAGGCTTGTGAAGCTCGTAACATAAATAAAATCTATAATAAATCCCTTTTCATAAATATAATTTATCATACCATAAAAAAACAATATTTTCTAAGTAAAACAAAACATGATATAGTATATGTACTGAAGCGCTTACAAATCATTAGTGGAAGGTGTGGCATTTTGAAATTGATCAAACAGCTTTTTTGGATTTTTTTATTCTCTTTTTTAGGGGAAGTTATTTCCGCTTTAATGGCTTCATTTATAGCCATTCCAGGGAGTGTCATCGGAATGATTTTACTGTTCTTCGCGTTGCATTTTAAATGGATCCGCATGGAGCAAGTAGATGAAGCCGGCACATGGCTGACAGATAACATGGGCATTTTCTTCGTCCCAGCAGGTGTAGGGTTGATATCAAACTTTGATGTTTTAGCCAACACGTGGTGGCAGCTGCTGATTATTATGGCAGTAACAACCGTGCTTATGATGGCATTTGTTGGGAAAGTGGTACAAGGCGTAAAACGCCGTGCAGAGAAAAACACTGTACCGGAGAAAGGAGAAAACTTGCATGTTTGATAAGATTTTAACCAGTCCATTTTTGTGGATCGTGGTTACAGTAGGTTTGTATTTGCTGGCTGGAAAATTAAAAGCCAAATGGCCGAATCCGCTGTTTACGCCTTTAGTATTTGCGATTGTTGTCATTATCATTCTGCTTCTAGTAACCGATATACCGCTGGAAACCTATAATACTGGCGGACAATTCTTTAGTTTGTTTGTTACTCCAGCTACTGTAGCTTTAGCCATTAAACTGGAAAAGAATTTTGTATATTTGAAAAAATACTATCCAGCAATCTTAACTGGAATCGTATCCGGAGTGGTTTTCCATACGGTAATGATTTTTGCTTTCGCATTGTTGTTCCAATTTGACCGGAATATGGTGGCAACGTTGATTCCGAAATCGATTACTACAGCGATTGCAGTTGGCGTTTCTGAATCCCTTGGCGGTATTGTTTCCTTAACCGTTGCGGTGGTTGTATTTACTGGAGTGATTGGTGCTGTCGTCGGACAAACAGTTTTCAAAATATTCAAAATTGATGATCCAGTAGCTCAGGGAGTTGCTCTTGGAAGTTCCTCTCACGCAATGGGAACCACCAAAGCGATTGAAATGGGTGACGTTCAAGGCGCGATGTCTGGGTTGTCAATCGTTGTGACGGGAATTGTCGTCGTTATCTTAGCACCATTAACGGTTCCGATTATCAATTTATTGTTTTAATTTAAAATGGGTTTAAAATTTAAAAAAATACACATAAAAGGATGGTTGAAAAACTATGGTAGATGAACAAATTATTAAATATGATGCACCAACAGTAGAACAAGAAATCGATGTTATCAGCACTTATCGACTTGAAGACCAAGCTCGCGAAGTAGTGCCTAAAGGCGGGTTTGATTATATCTCAGGTGCTTCTGGTGAAGAATACACATTAAAACAAAACAACGAAGCTTGGAAACGCAAAGGTATTTTGCCTCGTGTATTAGCGGATGTCGAAAATCCTGATACTTCAACTTCTATTTTAGGCCATGACATCAAAGTACCATTTATCATGGCCCCAATCGCAGCTCATGGGTTAGCTCATGCAACTAAAGAAGCCGGAACAGCTAAAGGAATCGCTGAATTTGGCGGAACGATCATGTCCATCAGTGCTTACTCAGGAGCTACATTTGAAGAAATCGAAAAAGGCTTAGACGGCAGCCCACGGTGGTTCCAAATCTACATGAGTAAAGATGACGAAATGAATAAAAACATTTTAGACGAAGCAAAAGCTGATGGCGCTACAGCAATCATCTTAACAGCTGATGCAACATTAAGCGGCAACCGTGAAAAAGACATGCTGAATAAATTCGTTTACCCATTTGGTATGCCGATCGTATCGCGTTACTTGACTGGATCAGGTAAAAATATGTCTCTGAACAATATTTATGCTCAATCAAAACAAAAAATCTGTCCAGCAGATGTTAAATTCATTTCTGATTATTCAGGATTGCCTGTCTTTGTTAAAGGGATCCAAACTCCTGAAGATGCTGTCTTAGCTATTGGTGCTGGAGCAGCAGGTGTCTGGGTTTCTAACCACGGAGGCCGTCAATTAGACGAAGCACCGGGTTCATTTGATACATTAGCTGAAATTTCTAAAGCAGTCGCTGGTCGTGTTCCAATCGTATTCGACAGTGGCATTCGTCGTGGAGAACACATCTTCAAAGCGCTAGCAAGCGGTGCTGACATCGTTGCTGTAGGTCGTCCAGTATTATATGGATTAGCTTTAGGCGGATGGAAAGGCGTTAAATCTGTTTTAGATTACTTCGAAACAGATTTAAGACGAGTTATGCAGCTAGCTGGAACACAAACAATTGAAGACGTGAAAAACGCTCGTTTGTTTGATATGAAAAAATAAGTTTTTGAGTAAGTGAAGCAGCACTGGCGCCCGTAATGGACGTCGGCGCTGCTTTTTTATTGGAGGCTTTTTTCCGAGGTGAAAAGCGGGTTGACTAGATGTTCTCTTCGATTTCACATTCTTCTTTTTTTGTTTATATAATGAGTAAATAATACTCTAATGCTCACAGCTACAATCAATATAGGTATAATCCAAACCAGACTGTAAAAAAATTCCCGAGTGAATTTATCTTTGATTGTCGTATCCTCTCTTAACGTAAGAATAAGATTAGTAATGGTAAGTAGCAGTACTAATGACAAATAGGAATCAGCAGATGATTTTAATATTTTTTTTATTACAGCAGACAATTTTCACCCTTCTTTCTATTAAATCACTCTATAAATTCGACGGTACTGCCTAAACTAGGCTAGCTATTTCCATTCTTCCACTTAGAGATGGATCGCCTCGAGATTTGTAATCGATTTGCCACGTCTCCTTGCAGCTTTCTTTCTATATCATCATACCGAAAGCACTGACCATGGACTATCAACCATTGGTTACCTTTTAGCAACCAAATGGTTTACATGAGACTGAAAGTATGAAAAAAGCACCTTATCAACCATTAGGTGCTCAGATGTAAACCATTGCGTTCTTTTAGTGTCTCAACGTTTCCTAGACAATAGAGCTAGAAGTAAGATAAGAACTATCTACGGAGGTTGTCCAATGAATAAATGTCTTCTCTTTAAATTTCTTTCAGCAGTTGTCTTTAGTTCAGCTATTTTTGCATTAATAACTCAAACCATCTTCGTGGGGTACAGTTTGTTAATCTTAGGGTATTGCCTTCTTAGAAAATCAGATAGGACTGAATAACGTTTGAAAGCCACCCCACCGATACATAAAATAGGCATGTTTTTTCAATTGCCGCAATTCTAAAAAAACGTAAAATCATCGTTTTTTAGTTCCTTTTTCTGTATAATAAAAAAAGAAAAAAGGAGGAACTATAATATGATCGTTTGGAAAGTTTGGGTTTTATTATAATCCCCATTGTTATGGCAAGTATTGCACTGGTTTATTTTCCTGCTCTATTTATAACCGGAAATAATGATGTGATGAATCAATTCCCGTATTTATTTGGTCTAGTCTTTTTTATCGCAGGGACATTGTCTTGGTTTATTGGAAATAAATTGCCTAAAAAGGAACAGCATTTATTTGATGAAAATGGAAATAAAGTCATTATTAAAAATACGCATTCATTCTTCTTCATTGAAGTAAAATACTTCATTATAGTATTCTATCTTATTGGACTGTATCAGTTACTGAAAGGATTATTTTAAAAATCCACAGGAAAACCACTTTAAGGGATGAGACAAAAGTCTCATCTCTTTTTATATATCCATCTCTTTCTTTTAGAACATGCTCCAAAAGAAAAGCCACTGAAATTCTTAAACTTTTCTTATAATCAAACCGGAAATTAGCCTTTTAAGATAAAAGCGACTATACTATTAACAGAATGTCTGTTCGAGGAGGAAAAAAATGAATTTTATTGCACTGGATTTTGAAACAGCCAATCACCAACGGCACAGTGCTTGTTCTGTAGCATTAACCATTGTACGAAACAGCCAAATTGTCGACCACTATTATTCTTTGATCAAACCAGAAACCGAGTTTTTTTGGCGCAATATTCAAATTCACGGGATTCATGAAAGCGACGTGGCAGATGCACCGAACTTTGCCCGTGTCTGGGAAGACATCAAGCCCTGTTTTAAAGAAAACAAATTGATCGTCGCTCACAATCTGCCTTTTGATCGCGGCGTTTTGCACGGTTGTTTAGATTATTATGAAATTGAGCGACCGCATTTCCAAACACTGTGCACCGTTCAATCGAGCCGCAAACTCATTACTGAACTTCCTAATCATAAATTGAATACCGTTTGTGATCATCTAGGTATCGAATTAAAGAATCATCACCACGCTTTGGATGACAGCAATGCGAGTGCGAATATCTTGCTTTATTTAGAAGATCGCTTTGGAACGGATCCATTAAAAAAAATGGTCAAACATATTTGACTTGGCAGTACCATTAACAAAAAAGAGGACAAAGAAATATTTCTTTGTCCTCTTTTTTGTTTACTCTGTTTCACCAATCAACAGACTCATCAAGCAGACATCCAAATAACTGCCGTCGTCGTCTTTTACGCCGCGTTGCATGACTGCTTCTTGCAAGAAACCCAATTTTTCATATACATGGATCGCTCGTTTATTACGTGCTTGAACCGTCAGTTCCAACCGTTTGATAACGCCGGATGCTGCTGCCCATTCAATGATGTCTTCTAACAGTAAGGTTCCTAATCCCATACCCCAATAGTCTTTTACAATGGAAACACCCAGCTCTCCAATATGTTTCACTTTGGGGCTGGAACCTCCGTTGATAGATGCCATTCCAACGATATTCTCTCCGTCCAAAGCCAGTAACAAAAAGTTGTTATCTGATTCATCAATTTTTTTAAGATGGTGTTTTTCTTCTTCGACCGTTATCTTCGGTCCTTCACTTCCCATGGTCAAAAAGCTTGTTTCTTTTGACGTTTGGCTAACGTGTGCCAAAACGCCAGCAGCATCATTAGGCGATGCTGGACGAATTGAAATAGCTACTGATTGTTTTTCTGACATTTCCTAAACTCCTTTTTCCTTTTCACTTTCATCCAAACGGCTCAACAATTCTTCGTAATGTTGGCCTACTGCTTTGAAAGTGATGGTGCGCTCTGTTAAATCTTCTCCAGAGGGCTGTAATTTGATTTGCAAGTATTCACTAGGGATATCCTCTGGAATGAATGTAGCCCACTCTACGATAGAGACTCCATCGCCTTCAAAATATTCTTCTAACCCTAGGTCTGTTCCGCCGGTTTCTTCTAACCGGTAAACATCCATGTGATACAGAGGCAACCGGCCATCTAAATATTCACGGATAATGGTATAAGTCGGACTTTTAATGACTCTTTTGATTCCTAGTCCTGTTGCTAACCCCTTAGTAAAAGTTGTTTTCCCAGCTCCCAGATCGCCTTCTAATAAGATAATATCGCCTGGAATAAGGAAGGCTGCCAGGGCAGCAGCAATTGCTTTTGTTTCATCTTCATTGTGTGCTTGAATTGGTTTCATCTCTTTCCCTCTTATCTATATAAAATCCTGTTTTCCTGATAGAACTTCTTTTAACTTAATTGTAAAGCACTAGGCAGAAAAATGCGAAACAAAAATTCCACCAAAAGCCGCTAAACAGCTTATGGTGGAAAAATAACGAAACAATTTTTTTATTTGCTGCAAACCGTAAAACGCTTGCCGACAAAAGCTCGATTTTCGATTTCATCTATTAAAGCAATGGCATAATCAGCGTAACTGATTTCACTTTGACCCAAGTGATTGGTTAATAGATAATCTGTGCCAACTTGGTAGCCTCCAGTCCGTTCTCCTTTTGGATTAAAAAATTGAGAAGGGCTTAAATAGGTCCAATTTACCTCAGTCGTTTTTTCTAATGTCTCTAAAGCTTTGCTCATATGAAAAGCAGTTGGTTTGGCAACATCTGGAAAGTCTGTTGTATCCATTAACCGGGTACCGTTTTCTCTATCGACTATTAAGCTGCCTGCTCCTCCAACAACGATTAAACGAGGTTTGGAGTGTCCTTTCAGAATGGCTATTAAGTGTTCCAGACTAGTCTGGTGAAGTTCTTCGCGTCCTTGAGGAGGCTTGAAAGCATCGACTACCACGTCTAACCCCTTAACGTCTTCATAATTCAAATCGTATAGATCTTTTTCGACGATCGTCCAGTCTTGGTCTTCCAATTTATTCGCATTTCGAACAAGCGGCACCACTAAATATCCTCTATCCAATGCTTCTGCTGTAATACGCGAACCGGATTTTCCTGTAGCGCCAATAATTCCTATCTTCATCATGAATCCCTCCTTACTTTCTATTGCTCTCATTCATTATAATAAGAAGCAGCGAGCAAGCGCAAACATTCTCACTTATATAGAAAAAAAGTGATGCTTCTTTTAAAGAAAGCATCACTTTTTTTTAGTTCATTAAGCTTTGAGTAGCTGTAATGATCGCTAGTTTATAAACATCTTCTTCGTTACAACCACGTGAAAGGTCAGAAATTGGTTTATTCAATCCTTGCAAGATAGGTCCAATAGCTTCAAAGTTACCAAAACGTTGGGCAATTTTGTAGCCGATATTCCCAGACTGTAATTCAGGGAATACAAAGACTGTTGCTTGACCTGCAACTTTTGAATCAGGTGCTTTTTGTTGTCCAACAGACGCTACGTAAGCAGCATCAAATTGTAATTCACCGTCGATTTCATATTGTGGAGCTAATTCTTGAGCAATTTTAGTTGCTTTAGCGACTTTGGTTGCTTCTTCAGCTTTTGCTGATCCCATAGTTGAAAAGCTTAACATTGCCACTTTAGGGTCAATGCCAAATAATTCAGCCGTTTTAGCACTTTCAACAGCAATTTCAGCTAATTCTTGAGCATTTGGATTTACGTTGATAGCACAATCTGAGAACAAGTATTTTTCATTATCGCGTCCACGCAACATAATGAATGCGCCACTTGTCCGGCTCACACCTGGTTTTGTTTTAATGATTTGCAAAGCAGGACGAACAGTATCACCTGTAGAATGAACCGCTCCACTGACTAATCCTTCAACTTTGCCCATGTAGGTCAACATCGTTCCGAAATAGTTTTCATCTTTCAGCAACTCTCTTGCTTGTTCTTCTGAAACTTTTCCTTTACGACGCTCAACGAATGCAGCGACCATTTCATCCAGGCCTTCATAATTGTTTTGATCAATGATTTCGATGTTATCGACATTAAAACCGCGTTTTTTAGCAATGTCTTTAATTTCTGCCGGGTTACCAAGCAATACCGGGTGAATCAATTCTTCTGATTGTAAACGAACAACTGCTCCAATAATACGAGGCTCTGTTCCTTCTGGAAAAACAATTCGGATATTTTTTCTAACGATGTTAAATTTTAAACTATCAAATAATTCCACGCTAATTCCCTCCACGTTTTGTGTTTTTTACTTCTCTTCTATCATACTATCTTATGTCAGAAAATAACAGTTTTTTGAGCCTGTTTTCTAAATAAACTCTATATTTCATCGCTTTTCTCATTTGCTATCCATTTTGCGTTAGTACAGTTTTTAAATATCCCTCATATAACCGCTTGGAGAATTTTAGACTTCCTCCGGCAGCTGCCAGTTAATCGGTTCTTGCCCCATTCGAATCAACGCAGCATTGGCTTTCGAAAATGGTTTTGATCCAAAAAATCCTCGGTAAGCAGATAACGGGCTAGGATGCGGCGAAGTAATGACTGTATGTTTTTGTTCATCAATCAAGGCTCGTTTCTTTATCGATGGACTTCCCCATAAAATAAATACCATAGGGGTTTCTCGTTCGTTCAGCTTTTGTATCACCATATCTGTTACTTGTTCCCACCCTTTATTCCGGTGTGAATGAGCTTCTCCTTTGCGTACGGTCAACACTGTATTCAACAATAACACGCCTTGATCCGCCCAAGATTTTAAATAACCGTGTTTTACTGGAGGATAGCCTAAATCACTTTCTAGTTCTTTATAAATATTTAAAAGCGATGGTGGAACTTTCACTGTAGGTTGTACAGAAAAACTCAAGCCATGAGCTTGATGCGGACCATGGTAAGGGTCTTGTCCCAAGATCACTACTTTGACTTCATGATACGGCGTCCACTCAAATGCCTCCCAGATTTGATCCATTGCTGGGTAAACTGTTTCTTCTTGGTATTCTTTTGCCAAAAACTGTCTCAGTTTTTGATAAGCAGGAGTCAAACTCGCTTGGTTTAAAATCGGCGCCCAGTCATTTTTAATCGGTATAGTCAAAATATAGCCTCCATTCTTTATCTTTTCTTGTTCATCGTACTAAAGTTCTTAATCTCGTACAAGTATTTCGACTACTTTACCTAAGCAGCAGTTTAAGTACGGTAAAACTTTATTCATACTTTTTTTGATTGAATAATGGTAAACTAAAAAGGACAAATGAATCTTAGGAGGAAAAACAATCATGATTAAACTTATTGCATCGGATATGGATGGAACATTACTTAATGGACGTATGGTCATTTCAGAAACGAATGCTAAAGCTATCTTGGAAGCACAAAAACAAGGCATTCGTTTTATGGTCGCCACTGGCCGTGGATACACAGAAGCTAAACCATTATTAGAAGAAGTCGGCATTTCTTGTCCGCTCATCACTTTAAACGGAGCACAAGTCTATGACGAAAAAGGCGAAGTCATCGAAAATATCGGCATCGAGAAAGACACTGTTCGCACGATTTTGAAGAAAACAAGAGACTTGAATCTTTACTGTGAAATGACTACCTCACATGGTATTTATTCAGATAATAAAGCCAAACGGATCGAGTCAGTTGCTTCTTTGCTTTACAAAACCAATCCAGATACTTCTTTCAAAATGGCTGTTGTTTTGGCAGCTGCCCGTTTAGAAATTATGAATATCAATTATGTTGCTGAATACGAAGAACTATTAGAAAATGATTCTATCGAAATCTTAAAAATGATTACTTTTAGTGAAGATGGGCCAGAAGTATTAAGTCCTTTAGCAGATGATTTAGCTACTACCGGTGATTTAGCCATTACTGCTTCATTTATTAACAACATTGAAATCAACCACATCAAAGCTCAAAAAGGCCTTGCTTTAGCCCGTGCAGCAGAAAAATGGAACATCCCAATGGAAAACGTAATGGCTCTGGGAGATAACTTTAATGATGTCTCAATGTTAAAAGTAGCTGGTTACAGTGTGGCTGTTGAAAATGCTGAAGACGGCGTCAAAGCGCAAGCTAAATACCTGACAGCTACTAACAATGATGACGGTGTTGCTCAGTCAGTCTTATTGGCACTCAGCAATGACATGGATCAGCAATTGGTTTCAGTACCATCAAAAGATTAACGCACGTTCCATAGCAATCGTTTAATAAAACAATGATTTGCTTCGTTGAATTTTATGTAAAACAGCTCTTGCCGCTTTATCGGTAAGAGCTGTTTTTGTATCTCTATAGGTGACACTGCTGGTTTTCATTTCGTTATCTTTAATGAGATGGCACTCTTCTCAAGAAAGGAGCGGTCCTAATGGAAGCGAACACGGAATGGTTATCTGTTATTGCTGAGATTATCGGCAGTCTTGGTTTCCCCATTTTTGTTGCCTGGTTTTTACTCCAACGAATGGAAACAAAACTCGACGAATTAGTCAAAGCTATTCAAGACCTGAACCATGTCTTTAAAAGTACTCCATAAAAAAAAGCGTTTGAGACAAAGGTTCTCATTGTCTCAAATGCTTTTTTTGTTGAATTTTAATTTTTAAATGAATGTACAGGCGCAGGGATTCTGCCCCCTCTGGCAATAAAATCAGAGGACCCAAAAGGATTGACCGCCATCACTGGTGCAGTTCCCAACAAGCCGCCTAAAACGATTCGATCGCCTACTTTTGAACCAGGAGCCGGAATAACACGTACAGCAGTCGTTTTATTGTTGATCATCCCGATTGCTGCTTCATCTGCAATCATCGCTGCTAATGTAGCGGCTGACGTATCTCCCGGAACAGCGATCATATCTAATCCTACTGAGCAGATAGCGGTCATGGCTTCCAGTTTATCAATCGTTAATGCTCCCGCTTCTACAGCTTGGATCATACCGATATCTTCTGAAACCGGAATAAATGCTCCCGATAAACCTCCAACATGTCCGCATGCCATGATACCGCCTTTTTTTACAGCATCGTTCAATAAAGCTAAAGCTGCTGTTGTTCCATGAGTTCCTACTCGTTCCAATCCCATTTCTTCTAAAATATGCGCAACTGAATCGCCAACTGCCGGTGTTGGTGCTAGTGACAAATCAACGATTCCAAACGGAACATTCAGCCGCTTCGAAGCTTGCTGCCCTACCAACTGACCCATACGTGTGATTTTAAAAGCTGTTTTCTTCACAGTTTCTGCTACCACATCAAATGATTCGCCTTTCACTTTTTCAAGTGCACGCTTCACAACCCCTGGACCGCTGATCCCCACATTGATGACACAATCCGCTTCACCTACACCATGAAAAGCACCTGCCATAAACGGATTATCTTCTACAGCATTCGTAAACACAACTAATTTAGCGCAGCCCAATCCTTGTGTTTCTTTCGTTAATTCTGCGGTTTCTTTAATGATTTCGCCCATTTGAGCAATAGCATCCATATTGATGCCGCTCTTCGTTGACCCTACACTAACAGAAGCACAAACGCGTTCTGTTTCAGCTAAAGCACGGGGAATAGAACGAATCAAAATCGAGTCCCCTTTGTGGTAGCCTTTGTCCACTAACGCAGAGAAACCGCCAATAAAGTTTACTCCTACTTCTCTGGCGGCAGCATCTAATGTTTTAGCATAGGCTACGTAATCCTCATCAGCTGAAGCTCCTGCAATCAACGAAATAGGCGTAACTGAAATACGCTTATTCACAATTGGGATGCCATATTCTGCTTCGATTGCTTCACCGGTTGCTACTAAGTCTTTTGCTTGTGTGACGATTTTTTCATAAATCTTTTTTCGAGCCCGTTCACCGTCGCTATCAATACAATCCAATAACGAAATCCCCATAGTGATCGTACGGATATCAAGTTTTTCTTCTTCAATCATGCGAATCGTCTCTAATATATTGGTTGGTTCCAAGTCGGGTTTCCTCCTTTAAAGTTTATGCATTGCGTCAAATATTTCTTGCTTTTGGATCGTGACTTTTACGCCTGACTCTTCGCCAGTAGCACGCAGCCGTAATTTAACTTCATCAAAAGGCTGATTTGCTGTTCCAACTTCACAAATGAGCATCATTGTAAAATACCCATCTAAAATCGTTTGCGAAACATCTAAAATATTGATATTTAACTCCATCAAAGTTTGGCTAACTTTGGCCACGATTCCCACTTGATCTTTTCCAATTACCGTTACGATAGCTTTCATGTTTTTTTACTCTCCTTTTTTATCTTTCGATTTTTCGTTCTTTGTTGTTCCTAGTATACAAAAAGGAAACCAACAAGTGTAGCGTAATTTTTGGGCCCCTTCGTTTTTTATAGTATTTTTGTTATAATGAAATTAAGGAAACCTATATCTTGTTAAATAACTAACTCTTTCGTCTTTTTAAACAGTCCTTTATTAGAAAACTAAGGGCTTGTTTTTTCTCTTCACGACAAATCGAACGACAATGAACGATCAACTTGAGGTGATTAAAAAATGGTACATCTTTATATGAAACAAGCGTATGTATCTATTCAAAATCGAATTATCGTTAAAGATGAAAAAGGAAAAGACATCTTTCTTATTATTGGAAAATGGGGCAGAATCGGTGACGGGCTTTCACTCTATGCAATGGATGGAACCTTGCTGGTCGAAGTAAAGCAAACGGTCTTATCGCTTTTCCCTAAATTTGATGTCTATGTTGCCGGGAAAAAAA
Organism: Carnobacterium sp. CS13; assembly: GCF_016653495.1. Classification (NCBI taxonomy): domain Bacteria; kingdom Bacillati; phylum Bacillota; class Bacilli; order Lactobacillales; family Carnobacteriaceae; genus Carnobacterium; species Carnobacterium sp. CS13. The sequence goes on from NZ_CP067364.1 coordinate 2,101,899, forward strand.
TTGCTTCCATTACAAAACATCCTGGAATAAAAGGACCTTATTTTAAAGTCAGCCGGTTAAATTGGCTCGTAACGGGTGATTTTTATAACCACCATTATCGTGTCCATCACCCGACTCGTCCCGTTATGACAATGGAAAAAGCATATTTAGCTTTTGGTGATTTTTATGCTTTAAGCGTTAACCAATCCCAAGACGTTCCTATTTGTTTGTGTATCGCGGTCATTGTAGACCACTTGACTCTGACACGCTTGCCTGCTGCAGCCAAGCGCGCAAAAGGACACTTTTATCAACCAATATAAACCATTCATTTCAGCTTCTGTTTTTGAAAATCTTCAAAAGCAGAAGCTTTTTTAAGTTAACGAGAGTTGCATATGGTCATATGCGGTACCGCTCAACGTACACTCTCCAACTTTTTGGTACCCTGCTTTTTGGTACAAGTGTTTAGCTGGTTGGTTCTTTTGATCACAATTTAAGCCGATAAGAGTCTCACCCTGTGCTTTAGCGATCTCCGGAAGAGCAGCTAACAATTCTGTAGCCACACCCTGTCCTCGATAAGCAGCATCGGTTACTAGTGTGTCAAGATACCATTCGCCAGGATGCGTTTCTGTATCTTGGAATAAATGGCCGTCTTCCAATCCTGCTGCTTGCGTGACTTCTATAAATGCTTGGTCTATTTCGGGTTCCAGTTCGCCTTTGTATCCAAAAGCAGTTCCTGCAATGTTGCCATCTCGCAGACAGACGATTGCACGCCGGTAACTATAACGATAATTTTCATTCAGCACAGCTTCTTTCATGAGCGCCTTCAAACGATTTTCCGATGCTTGCTTGAGCAGCGGCAGCTCCATATCTTCTAATACGATCCAAACTAATGCTATCAATTGATCAATATCTTCTTTTACAGCTGGTCTGATCATTGTTTTCCACACTCCTCAAAATCTTTTTACAACTATACCTAAAATAGGTTTTTATTTCAAATGGTCTTTCAGGATTCATTCCTATTTTTTTATGTCAGGTTTCCTAACACAGCAAGATAACATAGCAGTTGCAAATGGCTTCACTTTAAATTAAAATAATAACTTATACAGGAGGGGAAATTTATGAAAAAGCACAAACGCTCAATGTTTTTGGTCGCACTAATGATGATAGTAGGAGTATGTTTTTCAATGGCATATCCTATGGATGCTTCTGCAAAAACAACAGATGGAAAATACCTTATCGGAACGGATGTAACCTTTGCTCCATTTGAATACCAAACGGCCGATGGAGAATACGTTGGAATCGATATTGATATTTTAAATGCCATTGCTGAGGATCAAGGTTTCGAATATGAATTAAAACCTTTAGGATTCAGTGCCGCACTACAAGCTTTAGAATCCAACCAAATTGATGGAATGATTGCTGGAATGAGTATCACAGATGAGCGTAAAGCTTCTTTTGATTTCTCTGATCCATACTTTGAAAGCGGGGTCGTCATGGCCGTTGCTGCTTCAGATGACGAGATTACCAGCTACGAAGATTTAGCTGGAAAAACAGTTGCAGTCAAAACAGGTACGACTGGATCTGCTTTTGCAGAGTCCATTCAAAAAAAATACGGATTTAAACTGAATACCTTTGAAGACTCCGCTAATATGTATGAGGATGTTCAAGCTGGTAATTCAGATGCCGCCTTTGAAGATTATCCAGTCATGGCTTATGCACTTAATAATGACCGTTTAAAATTAAAATTGCCGACTGAAGCAGAACCTGGCGATAATTACGGTTTTGCAGTGAATAAAGGAATGAATCCCGAATTGATCGAACAATTCAACGCAGGATTGATCAATATCCGTGCAAACGGAACATACCAAGAGATTTTAGATACTTATTTAGGCGAAAATTCTACAGCTGCTGCATCTAATATGGGTTTCTTCGCATTGATCAAAGAAAATAGCGGCGAACTTTTAAAAGGATTAGGCCAGACCTTATTGCTGACGCTTATTGCTTTTGTGATCGCTACGATCGTCGGTGTTGTTTTGGGACTCTTTAGCGCTTCACCGAATACGGTTTTGAAATGGATCGCTTCTATTTATGTGGATTTGTTCCGCGGAATCCCTTTAATCGTTTTAGCATTTTTTGTTTACTTTTCTATTCCGCAGCTCTTTGACTTGCGTCTTTCAGCCACTGTTGCCGGAATCATCACATTAAGCTTAAATACTGCTGCTTACATTGCAGAACTTGTACGCGGAGGCATCCAGGCTGTTGATAAAGGCCAACTGGAAGCAGCTCGCAGCTTAGGGTTGCCTTACAACCTTTCTATGCGCAAAATAGTGCTGCCACAAGCTATCAAAATCATGGTGCCTTCATTTATCAACCAATTTGTCATCACGTTAAAAGATACGTCTATCTTGTCCGTGATCGGTCTCGTTGAATTGACACAAACCGGAAAAATCATTATTGCTCGGACATTCTCATCTGGCGATATGTGGTTGATCGTTGCTTTGATGTATTTGATCGTGATTACTGCTCTAACGAAATTTTCAAATTACTTGGAAAGGAAGTTGAACAATGCCTAAATTAAAAGTTGAAAACCTTAAAAAAAGTTTTGGTCAATTAGAAGTATTAAAAAATTTAAATGTTGAGATCAAAGAAGGAGAAGTGGTCTGCATCATTGGGCCGTCCGGTTCTGGAAAAAGTACTTTCTTACGTTGTTTAAATCAATTAGAAGAAATTACAGGCGGAAAAGTAATCATCGACGATTATGACTTAAGCGATCCTTCTCAAAACATCAATAAAGTGCGCGAAAATATTGGGATGGTTTTCCAGCATTTCAATTTGTTCCCTCATTTATCTGTCTTAGAAAACATTACCTTGGCTCCTAAAGAATTAAAAAAAGAAACCGATGCAGAACTTAAAACTAGAGCTCTAGGGTTGTTAGAAACGGTCGGTTTAACTGAAAAAGTTGACGATTATCCCAATTCTTTATCAGGAGGTCAAAAACAACGTGTGGCCATTGCCCGTGCGTTGGCAATGCAGCCTGATATTATGTTGTTTGATGAACCGACGAGTGCATTGGATCCAGAAATGGTTGGGGATGTTTTAGAAGTCATGCAAGTGCTTGCCAACCAAGGGATGACAATGGTCGTTGTCACTCATGAAATGGGCTTTGCTAAAGAAGTGGCTGACCGCGTTATTTTTATGGATGGGGGCTACATTGTCGAAGAAGGTACGCCCGAAGAGATCTTCAATCATCCCAAACACATTCGTACTCAAGACTTCTTAAATAAAATTTTAGTTTAGAAAATCCTTTGTTCCACAGGAGCAAAAAAGGTTCTATGGTTTTGTGCCATAGAACCTTTTTTCATTTGTTTTTTAATCATTAAACGGCTGCTTTGTTAAATCGTGTTGGCGACTCTCTTAGGTGTTGAAATTTCCTCCGAAACTTACGTGTTGCTTGTGGAAAGCCATGGAACCTCCTAGAGCCTTGGATATCGCCATGATTTCACGGTTATAGAATGCAATCATTTCACTTACCCATACCAAAAATAATAAACCCTATTAATCATGAGGATAAAATCTACTCTTTAAGCTGCTGCAGTGGACTTTCATCCTTTTCCGCGATACTATTGTATAGAGTAGCAGAGTAAGAGTATCGAAGGAGTGTTTGATATGTTTTTAGAAATAACAGAAGCTGCACAGCAACGAATTTCAAAAGCACAAACTCTCAATCCAGGGAAACTAGTCGTTTACTATGAATCTCGGATTGGCTGTGTTTGCGGGAATAATGGTATTTTCACTTTAAAATTAACCCAACAAGAAGATCCTGAATTAGATACAACTCTCGCCAGTTCGTTAGGCGACTTGCCGATTCAAGGTTGGAGTTTAGACTTTTTAGATGAACAATTGACATTAAATTACCAAAAAGAAAAAAACACTTTGGTTTTAAAAGGTGCAAGCGGATTAATTAATCCTAATGTGTTGATTACAGATGATACAGGCTCTTCAGTCTTTTTAGCTGTACGTTAAAAAACAGCTCTTTGTCAGATCGTGTGGGTGACTCTTAGGGAGTTGGAATTTTCTCCGAAACTTATGTTTTTGCTTGTTGAAGGCCATGGGATCTCCTGGAGCCTTATAGTCTCCAGGTTTTCAAGCCTCAAACGAAGCATAAGCGCTTCGTAATTCGCATTGAATCCTCTTCATAGCTGCAAGCAGCCACTATTTCTCCAAAAATTTCAAGTTTATAGCATACAGTCATCTCATTTATCAACGTCAAAAATGATAGAACCAAAAAAGCCAGCTCTGTGAGCTGACTTTTTTTATAACTTAGAAAACAAAACGTATTCTTAATCATTTATTTGCTGAAAAACACTTTCAATAGTGGCGGCGTTACAAGCGTTGTAATGATAACCACAATAATCATAGGCGTATAATAAACGACAGGAATCAACTGATTTTCTAATCCCATAGCGATAACGATTAAAGCTACTTCTCCTCGTGAAACCATTCCTGCCCCTATCCCCATTGAAGAGTGGGTATTGAATCCAGACAAGCGAGCACCTAAACCTGCGCCCACGAATTTTGAAGCAATCGCAATTACTGAAAAAACAAGCGTAAAGACGATTTGGTTGCTTAGTCCAATGAACGAAACAGAGATCCCGATGCTGGCAAAAAACACTGGAACAAAAATACCATAAGCAATCGATTCTATCTTGCTTTCAACTTCTTTTTTATATTCTGTTTGTCCAATGGCAATCCCAGCAATAAAAGTACCTATAATACCAGCTACTCCTAAATATTCTGCAAATAAAGCAAAAGCAAAACAGACGATCAGTGATCCGCTTAACAAAGACTCAGTAACTTTTAATTTTGAAAACAGCCCTATAAAAGTAGGAACCAACCATTTCGAAATCAACAGACTGATGACAAAAAACAGAATTTTTTCAACTAGTAACACAACTAGATTAACGTTCGTTCCCATAAAGAAGCTCATATCTAATGCCAATAGGATAACAACAACGATATCATCTATTACAGCGGCGCCTAGCAAGGTAGAACCTTCCCTGCTCTGCAACCAGCCAAGCTCACGCAATGTCTGTACAGAAATACTGACAGAAGTGGCTGATAGAATCAAACCTAAGAAGATAGATTCAGCAACAGAAAGACCATAACCGTATCCTCCTATGAACCCACCGACAATTGGAAACAAAATCCCTCCAGCAGCTACGAATAATGAAGACTTTTTGTTTTTATTCAAATCAGTCAAATTCGTTTCCAAACCTGCTAAAAACATCAGCAATAAAACTCCAATATCACTAAATACTTTTAAAATTTCAGTATCTTGTATCCAACCTAGCATAGCCGGACCAATAACGATCCCGATGATGATTTTCCCTAAAACAGAGGGCTGCCCTAAACGAATACTGACTTGTCCCGCCAGTTTTGTAGCTAATAAAATAATTAAAAATTGTAAAATAAACATTTCGACACTCCTATTACTATTTCAAACAAAAAAAGATGATTCTGGCCTACCCGAATTTTCAGTTTTCATTCAATTATTTTTACCTTTTACAGTATACTTTATGTCAGGCTTTTTAGGGATAATTTTCTGCATTAATTGAATAAATTTAACAAAACAGAACAAAAAAACGCTCTTTTCTACAATGAAAATTGAAGAAAAGAGCGTTTTTCTTAGCTTAATCTAATTCTGCTTTGATTCTTTCAGCTGTTTTGATTGGAATACCCAAACTTTTGATTTCTTCCACACTTGCTTCTTTAGCTTTCTTTAACGATTTAAAGTGTTTCAAAATTTTAGTTCGTGTTTTTGGTCCAACGCCCTCGATTTGATCTAGTTTTGAGGACAAACTATTTTTACTGCGTAATTGACGATGGAAAGTAATGGCAAATCTGTGGACTTCATCTTGGATCCGCTGCACCAAATAAAACGCTTGGCTGGTTGGTTTTAATTCGATTTTCTCATGCTTTTCTCCATAAATAAGCGATGATGTCCGATGTTTATCGTCTTTCACCATGCCGGCTACAGGAATAGCCAATCCCAATTCATTTTCGAGGATATTGATAGCTGCGTTTACTTGGATTTTACCGCCATCCATTAAAATCAGATCCGGCAACGGCAAGTTTTCTTTAAGCAATCGTTCGTAGCGTCTCCGAACGACTTCTTCAGTTGTCGCTAATTCATTGCTTCCGTGAACGGTTTTGATTTTATATTTACGGTAATTGCTTTTGTCAGGACGGCCATCTTCAAAAGAAACCATGGCTGACACAGGATTTGTTCCTTGTATATTTGAGTGGTCAAAAGCTTCAATACGGCTAATAAATGGTAAATTCATCGCTGCCGATAATTCTTTTACTGCTCCAATTGTTTTTCGATCATCTAGTTCAATCAAATTAAATTTTTCATTTAATGTGATTTCACTATTTTTAGTAGCCAAATCCAACATATCTTTTTTTCGTCCTCTAATCGGAACCTTGACTGAGACTCCTAGAATCTCTGCTAAGATTTCCGTATCGACTTCTTTAGGTACCAATATTTCTTTTGGCACAATGTGATTTTCTTCTTGATAAAATTGAACGATATAAGAGGCTAACTCTTCTTGCGGCGAATCGTAACAAGGAAAGATAGCGGCTTCTCGTTTGATCAATGTTGCTTGGCGAATAAAAAAGACTTGAATAGAGATCCATCCTTTATTCATATAATAACTAAAGACATCCCGTGTTGTTGGGTCATTAGTGATTATATTTTGTCTTTCCACTGTTGTTTCAATGTAATGGATCTGATTGCGGTATTCCGCTGCTCGTTCATACGCTTGTTCACTGGCAGCCTCTAACATTTTTTCATGCAATTCTCTTTTTATTTCTTTTACTTCCCCATTTAAAAAGCGTTTGATATTATCAATTTGTGCTTCGTATTCCTCTACCGGAACTTCATGATCGCATGGGCCTAAGCATTGGCCCATATGGTAATACAAGCACGCTCTTTTTTGGTTCCCATTGCATCTTCGAAGCGGATAAATCTTTTGGATAAAATGTTGCGTCTCGCTCGCTGCGTAGACGTTTGGATATGGACCAAAATAAAGTCCCCCATCTTTTTTAACCTCAGATGTAATGATCAATTGAGGATTGCGTTCATTGGTAATTTTAAGGTAAGGGTAGCTTGTCCCTTGCTTTAACTTAATATTGTATTTGGGTTGATGTTTTTTGATCAGTGTAATTTCCAATAGAAGCGATTCTTTATCTGTTGAGGTAATAATGGTTTCAAAGTCGACGATTTCTCTAACCAGCAACTCTGTCTTGCCTTCATGTGTTCCCCTAAAATAAGAACGGACACGGTTTTTTAAATTCTTTGCTTTCCCAATATAAATAATTTCTTTTTCACTGTTTTTCATTAAATAGCATCCAGGTAATTCAGGAAGCAACAGTAATTTATTATTGATATGATTGTTGATCATTCTCTTAATCCCCCATCGCTTTGCTTTACATAAGCCAATTAATTTTACAGCCCTTTGACCAAATTGTAAAGTTTCTTGCTTTGTTTCTCTATCTAATGTCCATGAATACTAAAACAACGATAGAAGCTTTGGCTTCTATCGTTGTTTTGTTTACTTTTTAGTTTGGCTAAATAAATACAATTGATTAAATGAATTGTAATCACAATAGCCGACTAGTACTTCTTTGTAACGGTAACTATCGCCTAATTTAATGGTTTCGTTTTGAACTTTCTCATGAATATCTAAAGCTATTTTTTTGTATAATTCGTCTATTTCTTCATTCGATATAGGACCGTACGCGGCTTCCCATGCTTCTAAAAAAGCAGCTTCGTCTTTTTCTTGGTAAAAATCAATATCTACTTGTTCAGCCAATTTCTTCACCTGTTCTTTCTTTTAGAAATTAGTTTAACACTTTAATGGTTACTGTTTTTCTTCCCCAAGCAAAAGCTTGTTCGACTGATGAGAAGTGGACATCGATTTTGTTCCCTTTAATCGCTCCGCCTGTATCGCCAGCGATGGCTACACCATATCCTGGAACTTCCACCATTGATCCTAATGGGATCACACGCGGATCTACAGCGATAACCATTGGTGTGCTTCTTAAATCGATCCCAGTAGCTGTATGTGTGCTTAATCCTGCTTCAGCCGTAGAGTAGCCTGTTGCAGATACAACTAGTGTTTTGCCTGTTGAAGCTGCTGGAGCAGATTCAGCTGGCTGCTTCGCTTCTGTTTTCGGACTAGCAGTTTCAGTTGTTTTAGTTTCTGCTGGTGCAGCTTCAACTTTTGCTTCTGGTTTCACTTCTGCAGCTTCTTTTGTCGCTTCTGCTTTTGCTTGACCAGCAGCTTGACTAGCTTTTTCTTTTTCTGCTTTGGCAGCTGTTTGCGCTACTTTGATTTTTTCAGCAGCAGCTTCTTCTTCAGCTTTTTTAGCTTCAGCAATTCTCGTTTCTTCTGCTCTTTTCTCACTGTCTAATTCATTCAAAATATCTTGGTTTTCATCCATCGTTTTTTGTAAACCAGCCACTTGTTTATCTAAATCAGCTTTTTGTTCTTCAGCTGCTTGTGTTTGGTTTTCTAACGCGATCGCTTCTTCATTTAATTTTTCCTTTAAATCAGCTAACTTTTCTTGCTCTTCTTCTGCCAAACTCAATTGATCATTTCCAGCAGTTTGCAAAGTTGCTAAGATATAAGCCCGATTAAATAAATCTGAAACACTTTCTGATTCAAATAATGAAACAATCACATTTTGATTAACTTCAGAAGTTTGAATGGTTTGCAGACGTTCTTTAGCTTGATCAACACGTGCTTGAACAACTTCTTCTTGTTCATCGATCTCAGTTGAAGTCTGTTCAATGTTTCCTTTTTTCTCTTCTATTTTCGCGTTTAAATTTTCAAGTTCAGTATTCTTTTCGTTTACTTTAACTAATGTTTGGCTGACTTCGCTATCTAATTTTGCCATTTCTTCTTGTTTGGCTTGTTGTTTAGATGTAATTTCGTCTAACGTTGCAGCAAATGCAGTACTTGGACTAACAGTAATCAATAAAAAGGCTATTATTGAGCTTGCAACTAATTTACCAATTTTCACAGATTGACAACACCCTTCATTATTATTCCTTCGTTTTTAACTCCTCAATAGTATAACGGATAAAACCTCTTAGTATATTTCGGACGGATTACTTTTTATTACAATCGCAATTTAAGGTATACTGTTTTTGTAACAATCGTATTAGGAGGAATGTAAATGTTAAAGAAAGCTTATTTTGCCAGCCCTTTATTTTCTGAAATGGAAGTGATGTACAATAAGTATGTCGTCAGTGAAATAAAAAAAACTTTCTCGGATTTAGAGTTATATGTGCCCCAAGATCAAGAAGAAATCAATGATAAAAACGCTTATGCCGATTCAATCATGATTGCTAAACTTGATACAGACCAATTGCTGAGTTGTGATTTTATGATAGCTGTCTTAGATGGAGCTGCTATTGATGTTGGTGTGGCTACTGAAATTGGCGTAGCTTACCAAGCGGGGATCCCAATTATTGGTCTCTATACCGATTCAAGACAGCAAGGCGCAACTAATCAAAAGAAATTAGACGCCTTGCAAGAAATCGCTGAATCCCAATTTTCTTATATCAATCTTTATACTGTTGGAATCGTTAAAACAAACGGAACCATTGTCAATACGATTGATGAATTAATTAAGGCTATTACGCCTTATTGTTAAATTCCAGCTTTTTTGTAACATTCACGTTACATTTAAAAGACTAAAAAGTCTTTACAAAACGGATTATCGCCACAAAACAAGTTTATACTAACTTGTTTTGTGGCGATAATTATTTATTATGAAAGCTTTTCAGAAATAAAATGATCATTATGATAAAAAAGTCCAAATTTTTCCTTATCTAAGGGTACACTGTTTTTAATAACAGAATAACAGACGCTATCAAACTTTATTTTAATAGTTAATTCCTATTTGGAGGTTTTCATACTTATGATGACGCTGCTTTTAATGATTATCTTTACTTCTTTTATTAGTTTAGGCTTACCCGATTCTTTACTAGGTGCTGCATGGCCTGTAATGCATCTAGATTTAGGTGTTCCTTTGGCAAATGCCGGCAGTCTTTCTATGGTTATTAGCGGAGGATCGATTCTCTCCAGTCTCTTCAGCGGAAAATTGATTGCACGTTTCGGTACCGGGAAGTTGACATTGATCAGTGTCCTTATGACAGCAGTGGCACTCTTCGGCTTTTATTCACTGCTTTCTTTTTTCTGGTTGGTTATTGCTGCTATCCCACTTGGCTTAGGCGGCGGAGCAGTTGATGCCGGCTTAAATAATTTTGTTGCGCTGCATTACCGAGCACAATATATGAACTGGCTTCATTGTTTTTGGGGCGTTGGTGCAACAATAGGCCCAATTATTCTTGCTTACTTTATAGGCCAGAATAACCAATGGCGAAAAGGTTTCCTTGCCATTTCAATTATTCAATTTATTTTAGTCGTCATCCTATTTCTCTCTCTCCCTTTATGGAAAAAAGTCGAAACGGATTTGTTAGAAAGCCAACCTGAAAGCAAAAAGAATGAATCTAAAAACTTATTTAAAGTTAAAGGGATTTTTCCTGCCTTAATTTCTTTTTTTTCTTATAGTGCTGTGGAAACGACTGCTCATGTCTGAGGGAGCAGCTACCTAGTGAATTATCAAGCTATCCCCGCAAAAACTGCTGCAAATTGGCTTTCCTTGTTTTTTGTCGGCATTACTTTGGGACGCTTCATTGCCGGATTTCTTACGATAAAAATAACCAGCAAACACTTAATGAGAGCTGGATCACTTGCTATTCTAGCTGGCAGTCTTTTAATGATCCTTCCATTGCCATCTATCTTTTTAATGATTGGTTTGATATTGATTGGATTAGGCTGTGCGCCTATTTATCCTGCTATGGTGCATGAGACACCTCAGCGTTTCGGGAAAACTCTTTCTCAATCCATTATTGGATTTCAAATGGCTTTCGCAGGCATTGGCAGTATGGCGATGCCTTTGTTTTTCGGTTTTTTGACAACAAAATTCAGTATGTCTATTTATCCTTATTTTCTCTTGATTAGTGCCCTCCTTATGATCGCCAGTACAGAACGTATCAATTACTCTTCTAAAAAAGGATAAAGTACAAATAAGACAGAACAAAAAGGAGCGTGTTCTGTCTTATTTCATGTTACCTTATGAAGCATCTAGTTTTTAGTAAATTGATTGATTGCATCTCTTAAAAAAGCAGCTGCTCCTTTGCCAGCTCTCTCATCATAATAAGCTGTGAAACGTTCATCGCTAACATACATTTCAGCTAAATTACGATGAGCTCCCCTAGAATAATCAGGCCAAGTAAAACTTAACCATTTTTTGTGCAATTCAGCGATATGCTGTGCTGCATCACTTGAAGCATCTCCGTCTATCATAGCTGCAGCCAATTTTTGTTGTATCGTTTCATCCAATTCTTGCCATTCAGCAAACTGCGCTTCACTCATCCCTGCAAATTTTTGATTGGATTGATCAACGGCTTTTCCTCCATAAGTCTTTCTCACTTCTTGCCCATATGTTGTTTCATTTTCATCGATTATTTTTTGTTTGAATCCTTCGAATTTTTCGTTATCGGTCATTTGTCTTTCTCCTCTCTTGTCTGCTAAGGTCTTCTCAATCGTTAATAGCAACGTATCTAATTGTGCTTTTTTCATTTTCAGTCGCTGTTGATGCAGCAGTAAAGCTTTTTCTTGATCAAAATCAGCTGCCAAAACAATTTCTTTGATTTCTTCTAAAGGCATTTCTAAATTCCGATAAAATAAAATTTGCTGCAATAAGGCTACTTCTTCCGTTCCATAAATGCGGTAGCCAGATGAGCTCACTCGTTTCGGCTTCAACAAACCGATTTGATCATAATAACGTAACGTGCGTCCGCTCACTCCAGCAATTTTGCTCAATTGGTTGACTGTATAGTCCATTCCACCCCTCCTTTCCTTTAACTAGCCTTAGTTTAAGCCTTGACGTAACGTCAAGGTCAAGCATAAAACAAAAAACCGGCTAAAAAAGCCGGTTTTACAGAATCAATGGATCATTTTCGGATTAGGTTTCGTTACTAAACTGATCAGCCAGCCAATGATCAAGCCGACCGTTGCCGGCAGTATCCAGCCCATGCCGCTATCGAAAAATGGCAGATAATGACTATAGAAATTCAAAATGGTCTGTACTCCATCCAAATTATGGATAGGCTCTGGCAAAGCATTTAACATATCGGCAATACTGACAAAAATAGTCAAAAGAGTGGTCATGCCATAAACAATTTGCCGATTTTTGAATAAAGGCGAAAGCAAAGCTAACAAAATCAACGTAATCGCCAACGGGTACAAGAACATCAATACCGGGATGGAATAAGCGATGATCTTAGTCAATCCGACGTTCCCAACTAAACAAGCGACAGCGCTAAAAAGAATGACGTAAGCTTTATAACTGATTGAATTTGGAAACATCTCTCGGAAGGTTTCTGCACAAGCAGTGATCAAACCAATCGCGGTTTTAAGACAAGCTACCGTAACGATGATGGCTAATAAGACACTGCCGAATGAGCCGAAGTAATAACGCGCAATCTGCGTCAGCGCTATTCCTCCATTTTCAGAAACCGGAAACTGACCGATACTCATCGTACCGAGATAAGATAAGCTACCATAGATGACTCCCATTAAAACAAGACTGATCAAACCTGATTTGATCGTATCTTTCGCAATCGCAGCCGGTTTAGTAATGCCCATTCCTTTGATCGTTTGAACAACAATAATTCCAAAAGCTAATGATGCTAAAGCATCCATGGTATTGTACCCTTCGGTAAAGCCGCTGGCGAATGGCGCCGTTGCGTACTCACCTGTGATAGGTGCTGTCGCAATTCCTCCTAAAGGTTTTATAAAGGCCGTAATCATTAAAATACCTAAAAACACTAGGAAAATCGGATTTAATACTTTTCCTACATAAACTAAAATTTTTGTCGGCTTCAACGAAAACAGTAGTGCTGCTCCAAAAAACAACAATGTAAAAATAGCTAACCCTAACGTTTGGTATTGATTGCTTATATAAGGCGACAAGCCGATTTCATAAGATACTGTACCGGTTCTTGGCAATGCAAAAAATGGTCCGATCGTTAAGTAGAGAGCGATGGTCATAAAATACCCATAATAAGGGTGTACACGACTAGATAATTCGAACAACCCATTACTATTGGAGACACCAATAGCTACGACTCCTAAAAACGGGAGACCAATACCCGTCAATAAGAATCCCCATGTGGCCCAGCTGACGTTAGCGCCTGCCAGTTGTCCCATGTGAACTGGAAAAATTAAATTTCCAGCTCCAAAGAATAGTCCAAAGAGCATTGAACCAAGATAAAAATAAGAAGATAGCGATAACTTTTTTTCCATAGGACATTCCTTTCTAAATGCATTTTACTTAGTTCTGACTATAACGTTTTTTAGATGTCACTTCAAGAAGCAATTTGCTTTTTTCAACACTACCTTTAAAAATAGTAATTTGGTATACTAAAATCAATGAGTAACCAACTAGGAGGCAGGAATAAGTTGTCTAATATGCAAGATATTGCAAGAAAAGCCGGCGTCTCTTCAGCTACCGTTTCGCGCGTCATCAATCAAAGCGGATATGTCAGCAGTGAGACACGAAAAAAAGTTGAAGCTGCTATTCAGCAAATGGATTATGTTCCGAATAGCCAAGCCGTTTCTTTAAAGACCGGTTCAAGCAAAACACTGGGCATTGTGGCTTCTAACTTCTCGGACACCATGATGGTTCTTGTGCGAAGCTTTACCCTCGCTGCTCAGCAAGAAGGATATACGGTAACTTTTTATATCACTGACGAAGACAAACAAAAAGAACTCGATGTGTTAGAAATGCTACGCGGAAAACGATTGGATGGCATTTTTTTATTGATTCGTTTAAATGACTGGTCGGCTATTGAGCCGTATGCCAAGTACGGTCCAATCGTTACTTGGCAACGGGTCGACTCAAATCATATTGCTTCCGTTTATATGGACCAATACCACGCCTATACATTAGGCTTAGAACATCTATATGCCAGCGGATGCCGGTCGATCGTAAATTTATATAGCAATAGTCATGGGTTAAATACAAAAAGCCGCATTAAAGCTTATGAAGACTTTTGCACTCGGCACCTTTTACCAGCTCACTCAGCTGATTTATTTATGGGGTTAAACACTAGTCGTGATGGAGAACGTGTCGCACAGTGGTGGCTGGAACAATCGGTTAAACCGGATGCTTTTATGACCAGTTCTGATTCTGTAGCTGCAGGACTTGTGACTCAGGCTCAACGCTTAGGCTGTCATTTACCTGAGGATTTTTCAGTGATTGGTTTTGACAATATTGAAATTTCTCGTTTACTAGACATCTCAACGATCGATTACCCCGTTGCTAAACAAGCTAAAAATGCTTTTGCCTTGATTTTCCATCAGCTGACTAATAGAGAAGTCTTTTTAGAACCCTTAGATTTTCAGTTGATTTCGCGCAAAACGACCAAAAACTGAAAGGTTCTCTTCATTGGATAATTGAACATCTTATTAACCGAGTAAAGGCCGGTTTCTCTTTTTTAGAGGAACCGGCCTTTGCCCTTTATATAGACACTCTACCAAATCCATCAGATTTTTAATTGGTATAAACTGCCGTCTTCTTTTCCAAATAATTTTGGAAAATCGTAAACAAACTACAAATGGCCCAATACACAAGAGCAACTAAAATATACATGGTCATATAATCAAACTCACGGCCGCCAACGATTTTTGCTTGTTGAAAGATTTCAGGAACCGTAATCATTGCTGCTAGAGAAGTTCCTTTGATTAGATCCAGTAAGACATTGCTTAATGGCGGAACAGCAACACGCATAGCTTGCGGAACAATTACTTTGCGCATGATGAAAGACCATTTCAACCCTAATGCATAAGCCGCTTCCCATTGTCCTTTGTCAATGGAAGCTAAAGCAGAACGAATGATTTCAGCAATATAGGCACTGGAACTCAAACTGAAACCGATGACGGCTGCATTGATAGCTTCAAATTGAATGCCGATAAAAGGGAAACCAAAGTAGAGAATAAACAGAAAAACCAATGTTGGCGTTCCCCGCATAAATGAAATATAGATTTTTGCGATTATTCTTAAGGGCTTAAAAGAAGACATCCGCATAATTGCTAAAAGAAATCCTAGCAGTGTCCCAAAAATCATACTGCTAACTGAGATTCCTAAAGTGTAACCTAACCCTTTCAAAACATAAGGCAAGCTGTCGAGGGCTAAAGCAGGATCAAAAATGTATTGCCATTGGATATCAGACATTTTCTATCACCTGCTTTCTACTCTTTTAAGTCGATTTCAGGAAAATCATAATCGATTTGTTCGGTTACATCTGCCCCATCATAAAATTGTTTTGATAATTCCGCTAATGTACCGTCTTCTTTCATCTCTTCTAATGCTCCATTTAATTTTTCCGTCAATTCATCGTTGCCTTTTTTGATAGAATAATTGGTTTCTGAAGGATTGTAAAAAATATCATGAACTTTAACTGGGATATGAGGCAACGCGGCGACAGCTGCAGTTTGCGAATAAAAGTCGTTTAAAATCACATCTGTCCGCCCATTGGCTACATCACTCAAGTATTGATCATTAGTCGCATTATCATAAATGACTTCCTCAGCTCCATAATGTCTGGCAACTTTCATATAAGAAGTCGTTGCTGCTCCAGCTGCTTTTTTATCTTTTAAGTCTTCTAGAGTCTCAATACCTGAGTCATCCGATTCTCTCACCACCATCGAACCAAAAGAGTATTTATATGGAATGGTGTAATTGTACTTATCTGCATTTTCTCCATCACGATCGATCCCCATCGCTGCGACATCAATGGCTCCGCTATTGACTGACGTCAGCATACCGTCAACGCCCATCTCAGTAAAATCAACTTCTAAATCCAATCGTTTCGCGACTTCCCGAATAACTTCTACTTCATAACCGGTCAGTTTATCGGTTTCAGATTCATGAAAAGAGCTTGGATAAAGCGTTCCTGATGTTGCTACTTTTAACGTTCCATTCTCGGCAATTTTTTCCCAAGCCGTTTGTTCCGTTTCTTTCGTTGACGACGCATCTGATCCAGCACTAGCGCCGCATGCTGCTAATGTTAAACTTCCTATCATAACTAAACCTAAAACGATTTTCTTTGTAAACACACGATCCAGCTCCCTTTTCCTTCTTTATTGGTCCAGCTCAACAACAGGCAAATCATCTATACCTTCAATAGGTTTTGAAACATCTTCTCCTGCAAAAAATTCTTCTGATAATTTCGTCAAGGTTCCATCTTCATGAAGTTCTTCAAGTACTTCATCAATTTTATTTTTGATTGAACCATCTTCTTTTTTCAAAAGAATACCAGCAGATGTAGGATTGTAATAAATATCAGACATCTTCACGCCTAGTTCTTTAAATTTATTAACAGCCGTATTGGAAATATAGAAATCATTTAAAATGACATCTGTGCGTCCACTAGCGACATCTCTAAAAAACACATCGTTTGTCGCGTTATCGTAAACAACCGGTTCAGCACCAAATTTTTCCGATATTTGCATGTAAATAGTCGTTGCACCACCGGCAGATTTCTTTCCTTTTAAATCCTCCAGCGACTCAACACCAGAATCGTCTGAAGCTCGGACAACAATTCCACCAAAAGAATATTTATACGGTTCAGAGAAATTGTAATCTTCTAATCGTTTTTCAGTAATGTCTAAACCATTTGCAGCTGCATCAACTTGACCGCTTTTAACTGCAGTCAACATACCATCGACGCCCATTTCGACAAATTCAATCGGTAGTTCCAACCGTTTACCGATCTCTTTAACCACTTCCACTTCATATCCTGTCAATTCGTTGTTTTCACCATCATGGAATGAACTCGGAAAAAGCGTACCAGACGTTGCTACTGTAAAGGTCCCTTTTTCTTTTAAAGCATCCCAAGCTGTTGCTTCTGTTTCTGCGTTTTCTCCCTGAGAACTCACTTCTTTTGATTCTTGTTCGTCTTCTCCGCAAGCTGCTAATCCTACAAGCGTTATCATTAAGACGAGGCTTACTATCCACCGTTTTTTGTGTTTAAACACTGTAAACACTCCTTTTTTTCTTTTTACATCCTTAAATATAGTAACAACCTCTCTCACTGTAGTCAAAAAAGGTTAAAAAAATAAAGATTATTTTTGTTTCTTTAAGGTCTGTTTTTTTTAAAAAAACTGAATTATCAACGTTCCTCACACCTTAAATAAAAACAATATTGTATTTATTGGAAAGAAACACCTTTTTTCATCTGTTATATTCTCTGCAGTTAACAAAAATAAAAAACAAAAAAAGCTGATGATGCATCAAGGATGAATAGGCTTAGACCTTAGATGCACTATCAGCTTTTTCTGATTGGATGTTAAAAATCAATAACTACGTTCATAATCAACTAGGTTTTTAGGCAATTCTTCTCCGGCTAGATATGCTTGCAAATTTTCTTCAAAAATAGCAAACAAGCGTTTTTTGAAGTGTTCTGCTATCCCCGAAATGTGTGAAGTAATCAACACATCGCTACGTTCCCATAACGGACTTTCTGTTTCCAACGGTTCCGTTTCAAAAACATCTAATCCGGCAAAAGCAACTTGCTCTGTGTCTAAAGCTGCTATTAAATGTGAAGTATCGACTGTCGGGCCTCGTCCCACATTCAAAAAGAGCGTTCTTTTTTGCATAGCATTAAATACTGTGTCATTGAAGAAATGAGTTGTTTTATCGGTTAAAGGCAGAATATTTACCACAATATCCGCTTCCGAAACTTTTTTGACCAAGTCTTTTTGAGGTATGACTACATCCATGTTAGCCGCTTCGTGTCCGCTGCGGTTTACACCAATGGTTTTCATTCCAAATGCTTTAGCCAAACGTCCAACTTCTTTGCCAATATTCCCCGTTCCAACGATCATCATCGTTTTATCGTGCAATTCCATTAAACGATCTGTTTGATGCCAAGTTTTAGTGGTTTGGTTTCGGATGGCTTCTTGAATCCCTCTTGCATAAGCTAATAACATTCCAAAAACAGATTCTGCAATCGAAATGCTATGGATGCCGCTTCCGTTAGTCAGTAAAACATCCTTTTCTTTTAAACCGTCTAAGTCTAAGAAGTCGACTCCTGCTGCTTTCCCTTGAACCCATTTCAATCGGCTTTTGTTATTTTTTAACAATTCACTGCTCTTTTGGCCTTTCCAACCGTAAATGATTTCAATATCTTCCAATGGAAAATCAAAATCGTTATCGTTCCATGCTTCGATCAGTTCATAATCTGGTGCGAGTTTTTTTAATGTATTTAATTGTTCTGGTGTTGTTTCTTGGGCTAACCAAATGCCTTTTTTCGTCATTGCTTCATCCTCCAATTGTTTATTTTTGTTTATTGTCTCATTTTAATCGCTTGAAACCAAATGAACTGCCCTTTTGTTTTGGTTAGGACTCACATCCTATTCATTAAAATGGTATAATATAATCAAAGAAGTCCAACTGAGAAAGAGGTGTTTAGGTGGACAAAGAACATCTGTTGACGACAAAAATTACAATTAGCGGAACGTTTCAGGATTTTCAACTGTATAGTGGGAAGTTCTATTTGTGGACGACTAAAAACGAATTGAACATTTACAATTGGAATAAATGGATGCAGCAGCTGACATCGATAGATCGTCCTATCTATTTTGAACCGCAACCTACAGAACAGTTAACGATAAAAACCGAAGAATTAGAACCTTTCAGAGAACGAACAGTTTTGTTCACAGAACCGCTCTATGACAGTGTTATCTTTAACCATGTTTTGTATTATTCTGATCCAAGCGGATTTTATCGCTACTCTTTAATGAATAAAGAAGCTGAAAAAGAACTCATTTATCCTTTGCCCGTTTTTCAAATCAATCTTTCTTCATCAGGACGGATGGCTTTGGCTGCCGGTGAAAAGGGCTTATTCGAATACTTAGTGTCGCATAACTATCTTTTCCAACAAACTAAACATGCTTTAACGCCTAGGCTTTTCCAATTAAGTTCAACTTATACGTCCAGAACCGAATGGCTTCAGCAAGATTTGATTCAGTACGGGGACCCTTCCCAGCAAGAAACACACTTGCTCCGCTTTGTTTCACAAAAAGGGGTATTGAGCTTAACGTACATTTTACCATTGAATCAGACTGCAAATGATTCGCCGCTTCAAATCCGTGAACTACCGTTAGCTTTATCGTTTAATCGACCTTCAATGAATGATGGTTCTTTATTTGCTTTTGAAACGGATAAGTACAAAGTTAAAAAGAACCCTTTTTACCGTTCACAAACGATTCACTTATTAACTGCCAGCCACCCGCTGAGTGAAAACCAAGCCACTGATCCAGACGCTTTGGTCGTAAGCGAACGAAACCAGCAGTTGTCAGTCACCTTACAAGATGACCCCATCTTAAGTTTGCCTAGTTCAACCATCAAAAAGTGGCGTATTTATAGCCGGACACGCTACTATCGAAATCAATTGCATCTTTTATTCCCTCATGAACTAGTACTGTATTTATTTACTGAAGTTAAAAGATAACTACTACTATAGAACCGCATCAGAAAAAAGCATTCCTTCTTTTTCTGATGCGGTATTGCCGACTTTAGAATGAAAGCCTTTTAAATTGCTTTAAGCATTGTAACTAGGACAAATACCCGCTATAATGCTGTTAGAATAATGAGAATAGACCATTTAACATCGCAATTAAGCTTCATACATGTTAAAATAGGTTAGATATACTACAGAATAGAGGTAAATAAATTAAATGATCACAGTATCTAATATAAGTTTAGAATTTTCAGACCGAAAATTGTTTGATGACGTCAACATTAAATTTAACCCTGGCAATTGTTACGGCTTAATCGGTGCAAATGGAGCAGGCAAGTCTACGTTCTTAAAAATCTTGGCTGGCGAGATCCAACCTTCAACAGGTCATGTTGCATTAGGACAAGACGAACGTTTAGCAACCTTAAGTCAAAACCACTACGGCTATGAAGACAACACTGTTTTAGAAACAGTCATTATGGGACACGAACGCTTGTATCAAATCATGCAAGAAAAAAATGAAGTTTATATGAAAGAAGACTTCACTGATGAAGATGGCATACGTGCTGCTGAATTAGAAGGCGAATTTGCTGAATTAGATGGTTGGGAAGCAGAACCTCAAGCAGCTGTTTTATTACAAGGCCTTGGCATCTCAGAAGAATTGCATGATAAAAAAATGAGCGAACTAGCTGGTGGAGAAAAAGTTAAGGTATTATTAGCACAAGCTTTATTCGGAAAACCAGATGTTCTTTTGTTAGATGAGCCAACGAATGGTTTAGACAAACAATCGATTGAATGGTTAGAGGAATTCTTAATTAATTTCCCTAATACCGTCATCGTCGTTTCCCATGACCGTCACTTCTTAAACAAAGTTTGTACGCATATGGCTGATGTCGACTTTGGTAAAATCAAAGTTTATGTTGGTAACTATGATTTCTGGTTGGAATCTAGTCAATTAGCCAGCAAATTAGCTGCTGATGCAAATGCTAAAAAAGAAGATCACATCAAAGAATTACAAGACTTTATTGCTCGTTTTAGTGCAAATGCATCTAAATCAAAACAAGCAACGTCTCGTAAGAAAACCTTAGAAAAAATCACTTTAGATGATATCCAGCCTTCTTCTCGTCGCTATCCATTCGTCGGGTTCACACCTGAGCGTGAAATTGGAAACGACTTGCTTCGTGTTGAGAACTTATCGAAAACCATCGATGGCAAAAAGATTTTAGATAATATCAGCTTTTCTTTAAATAAAGACGACAAAGTGGCCTTTACCAGTCATAATGACGTTGCAATCACTGTTCTGTTCAGAATTTTGATGGGAGAACTAGAACCTGATTCAGGAACCTTTAAATGGGGTGTCACCACTTCACAATCTTATCTTCCAAAAGATACGAGTGCTGAATTTGAACAAGGTAAGATTACGATTGTAGACTGGTTGCGTCAATTCGCTTCGAAAGAAGAAAGCGACAATACTTTCTTACGTAGTTTCTTGGGCCGGATGCTTTTCTCTGGAGAAGATGTTTTGAAAGAAGTTTCTGTTCTTTCTGGTGGCGAAAAAGTTCGGTGCATGTTATCTAAAATGATGTTGAGCAAAGCCAACGTACTCGTTTTAGATGATCCAACGAATCATTTAGATTTAGAATCAATAACAGCTTTGAATGATGGCTTGATCTCCTTTAATAAAGGTTCAATCTTGTTCTCTTCACATGACCACCAATTCGTTCAAACGATTGCAAACCGCATTATCGAAGTTACACCAAATGGCGTAGTGGACCGTGCGGACACCACTTATGAAGAATTCTTAGAAAACAAAACTGTTCAAGAACAAATCAAAAAATTATATGCAAAATAACAAATCTCTTTAAAACCAAAAAAACTAGCTGAACTGCTTCACGCATACGTGAGGTGTTCAGCTAGTTTTTTAGTTTGTAGTGAAATAGGAATCGATTTTTAATTGGATCGCCTTTTACAGAATAGGTTAAATCAGTTAACTTGGTCCGTCCAATCTGAAAATTCTTGGATCGTCATTTTATGGATAGTCGTACCTTCTATCATAAGTTCCGGGTCGATGCTAGTGTGTTTGATAAAAGGATCCTCTAGGATAATGATTTTTTTATTCAAAGCCAGCCCTATGCCTATTTCAATATAGCCTCTAGCATCTGCTACTCCCTTAAGAAAAAGAAAATCGGCTTCTAAAATAATCGGCCTGGCAGCTTCTATTTGTTGAAAGTAATCTGATTCAATCACTTCTACGTCTTGAGAATATTGAAAAGCAACGCCGCTTAAATCACTTTCTGTATGGATATTATAAATAATCATTTTTGCAGCTCCCTCTAATTTCCCTGTAAAAGTATTCTATTCTTATGAAACAATCTGATTCAGCTAGTTTTTCTTCATCAATTGCTTTTAAACATTTTTTATTTATTTGCTTTATAGACTTTTAATTGTTTTCCCTTAACCGTACGATCTTTCATTTCTTCAATGACTCTCGGACCTTTTCCATTCAATACCTCTACATAGGTAACATTTTCTTGAATAGTAATAATACCGATATCATCTGCTTTGATTCCCGGAATATTCGTCAACGTACCGACAAAATCCACTGCGCGAAGTTTTTTCTTTTTCCCGCCGTTAAAATAAATTTTTGTGATCCCTTGATTCAGTTCCTTGTTACGAGCTCTTTTCACAACCAGCCGTTCTTGAAGTTTCTTTTCAAAAGCCGATTTATGACTTTGTACAACGCGAGCATTTGGAGCAGTGATTTCAGAAATTTCTTGTTGCACGTATGCTCTAACTTCTTGCCACCAAGGTCTTTCTTTTGGAGTGACCAGAGTCAGTGCTACTCCTGTCTTCCCGGCACGCCCTGTTCGTCCTGTTCGGTGTACGAAACTTTCTTTTTCTACGGGTACATCGTAATTGATGACATGCGTCACATTATCGATATCGATCCCTCGAGCTGCTACATCTGTTGCGACTAAATAACGGAACTTCCCTTTTCTGAAGTCATCCATCACATCGAACCGATCTTCTTGCACCATACCGCCATGAATTTTATCAATCGGCAAACCCGCTTTATTTAAGAACGTGTACAAACGATTCACGGCTTCTTGAGTGTTACAGAAAATCATACAGCTGTCTGGATTCTCAACGATCAATAAATCCAACAACTGCTGTTCCTTTTTCTCAGGTTCGACTTTAAGGTATGATTGTACGATTTTAGGTCTTGATTGTTCTGTCATTTCGATTTTAATAGCTGCTCTGTCGGGTTTCATATAGAAACTAGCCAAACGTTCTATCTCTGGCGGCATTGTAGCCGAGAACAATAGAGTTTGTCGTTCTTCTGGCAAAAACTCTATAATAGCTGCCATTTGGTCAATGAACCCCATATTCAGCATCTCATCTGCTTCATCGATCACTAAATAACGCAATTTATCAACTTTCATCGTTCCTTTTTGTAAATGGTCCAAGACACGACCAGGTGTCCCTACTACAATATGGCTCTTTTGTTTTAACTCAGACTTTTGCTTGTCAAAAGAAGCTTTGCCGAATACAGAGGTTACTTTGATACGTTTTAAACGACCAATATTCGTAATGTCTTCTTTTACTTGCAATGCTAATTCTCTCGTAGGTACTAAAACAAGGGCTTGGGGTCTGTTTTCTTCCCATATCACGTTTTCGCATAATGGGATTCCAAAGCTCACGGTTTTTCCGCTGCCAGTTTGTGACTCAACAATCACATCTTTTTCTGCTAAAGCCAATGGCAGTACTTCTTCTTGAACTTTAGTCGGTTTAAAATAGCGTAAACTTTCTAATGCTGTTACCAGTTCTTCTCCAATACCAAATTCTTCAAATGTATTCTTTTTCATAATAGCCTCACTCACTTGTTTTATTTTTACTAGTATAACAGGATTTCAATTGAAATATAGCTTTTTACTGGCTATTTTAGCAGTCTCTCACAATTTCTTTTTCATCGATAAACCAATGAAACCGCTAAACGCCAACTTTTATGCTCTAGTTTTTTTCATTATTAACTGCCTTTGACTAAGGTTTTCTTTCTTTAAAGTGTACCATGCTCTCTCCTCAAATTAAATAAAGGTGCTCTGTCGGCAACAGCTAATAAAATGTCCAACCTTTTGATTTATGTCTTATTTCAGTTATACTTAGACTAAATAGAAAAGAGAAGGTGGAGTAAATATGGCTGAAGTTAAACGTATCGCAACAGGCGCTATTGAAGAAAACTGTTATATTATTTATGAAAATTTAACTGCTTTGATCGTCGATCCAGGTAATGATTTCCAAAAAATCATGAATGCAATTGAAGAATTGCAAGTTACACCGGCAGCTATTTTATTAACGCATTGTCACTATGATCATATCGGGGCTTTAGAAGAAACTCGTACCACTTATAACATTCCTGTATACGTTAGTTCTTTAGAAAAAGACTGGCTTGGCAATCCTGAACTAAATCTTTCGGCTCATGGAGATAAACCGATCATCGCTCAACCAGCTGAATTTGAGTTTGAATTGATGAAAGATTATACCTTAGGCGGTTTGACATTCAGAGTCGTTCCAACACCAGGACACTCGCCTGGAGG
The DNA here is from genome assembly GCF_016653495.1 of Carnobacterium sp. CS13. Taxonomy (NCBI): domain Bacteria; kingdom Bacillati; phylum Bacillota; class Bacilli; order Lactobacillales; family Carnobacteriaceae; genus Carnobacterium; species Carnobacterium sp. CS13. The sequence goes on from NZ_CP067364.1 coordinate 2,126,136, forward strand.
AATTAGTTTTATTTTTGAAGATTTCGTCATCACAGGTGATGCCTTATTTAAAGGCAGCATAGGACGTTCTGATTTACCCGGAAGCAATCCTGAAGCTTTGCTGGAAGGAATCCGTGAACAACTCTTTAATTTAGAAGACGAGATGCGTATTTATCCAGGACATGGCGGCGCTTCAACTATCGGAGACGAAAAATTAACGAATCCGTTTTTTAATTAAGGTTTGAATATTGACCGAAGCGAGCACACTGCTGAACGAAGGTTTTAGCAGTGTGTTTATCTGTGAATAAGGAGGCATTTTAAATGAAAACTATTCTAGTTTTACACACTGGAGGAACGATTGCGATGAGCGAAGACCAAACCACTGGTAAAGTTCGTCCAAATGCAGAGAACCCGTTACAGAAACACAGCCATTTATTTGACCAAGAAGCTCATTTGATCGTGGAGGATTTTTTTCAACTCCCTTCTCCTCACATCACGCCAAAAGAAATGTTGTTGTTAAAAAAACGGATCGAAAAAGCCATTTTGTCAAAAGAAGCTGACGGTGTCGTCATTACACATGGAACCGATACGTTAGAAGAAACAGCTTACTTTTTAGATTTAACACTGGATCATCAAGTGCCCATCGTCATCACGGGAGCTATGCGTTCCAGCAATGAAATCGGCTCTGATGGTCTTTACAACTTTCAAAGCGCTGTTTGGGTTGCTTTAGCAGATGAAGCTCAAAACAAAGGCGTGCTGGTAGTTATGAACGATGAGATCCATACTGCCCGCTATGTGACAAAAACACATACATCAAACGTCGCAACTTTCCAAACCCCGACTTTTGGGCCGATTGGGCTTATTTCTAAAAATGAGGTCCTTTTTTTCCAAAAATTGATTGCAGAAGAAAAATTCGAGATCACGACTGTGGATAAGTCCGTTTACCTCTTAAAAGCCTATTCTGGGATGGATGGCGTTTTATTTGATGCTCTAAATAATGACCAAACCGACGGGCTGATCATTGAAGCGCTTGGTGCCGGAAATTTACCGCCAGCGACTCTGCCGGCATTGCAGCGTATTTTAAATCGAAACATTCCTGTTGTTTTGGTTTCACGCTCTTTCAACGGCATTGCTCAAGACGTCTATGATTATCCTGGCGGCGGTAAACGGTTGAGCGAAGCTGGCGTTATTTTCACCAATGGTCTGACTGGGCCTAAAGCCCGGATCAAATTAATGGTTGCTCTAAATAAAACTCAAAATCTTGAAGAAATTGCTCAGTATTTTTAATCCAAAAGCTCCATTCTCTACGATCAGAGAATGGAGCTTTTTTAGATCAATTTTCTAGAGTGTACAATGTGATTTGGGGTTCTTTACCCGTTTCACACGCATCCACATCAACTGTCCTTGCTTCTTGCTCCGGGAAATACCGCAAGGAGAAAACTTCTTCCCCTTGGTTAACAAACAATTCCAACGAAGAACTTTCAAGAAACAAGTGCAGTTGCGTCAAAGGCTTTGTCAATGTGACCGCCCGGGTCTCTCTATCGCCAGTCAGCCAATTTGACCGCGAAACCTGCACTCGGTTTCGGTGCTGATCGTACTCAATGTCAACATCTTTTCTTATCTGAAGCTTGAATGAACCGGCCGTTTTCTCCCAGTCTACCAGAATCTCATTTTGCAATGTAGGCAGCTGCAGTGATGCTTCGGCTTTCCCTTCCACAACTAAAGGAGAACCATGCCTTAATTGTTTCAATTCTGCTGCTGGCCGCTGGTTTAATTGTCCATCAGCATAAATCAATTCTCTAGGAATCGTCAAAGAGTGGATCCAGCCGTCTTGGATAGTGGGAACAGCTGCTTCAATTGCTGGTTCCATGACTCCCATCCAACCAAATAAAAGCTGACGTCCTTTATCGTCTTGGAAAGTTTGCGGAGCGTAAAATTCAAACCCTCTATCCAACTCTTTAAAAGGCTGCTCATCGGTTAAAAATTTGCCTGCTTCTGTAAATACCCCAGTTAAATAACCGGATTGATAAATATTGTTAAACTCGTCTCCTCGGGCCATGATTCCTTGTGGAGAAAAAATAAACGCTGATTTTTGGTTGAAGTGCACTAAATCCGGACATTCCCACATAAATCCAAAATCAAGCTCATCATCCAAAAGCGAACCTGTGCATGTCCAATCGATTAGATTCTTCGAATGATACACCAAAGCATCCCCCGTCAAATCAACTTTTTGTGCCCCTAATACCATCCACCAATCGTTATTCTTTCCTTGCCAAACTTTTGGATCCCTCACATGTGCTGTGTATCCCGCGGGCTGTTTCAAAATCGGCCCTTTCTTTTCAAAATGCACGCCATCTTCTGAAACAGCTAAACATTGATAGCTTTCGCGTTCATTCGCTTCGTTTCGGACATTTCCGGTATAGAACAAATACAATTTATTTTCAAAAGATACAGCACTGCCGGAATAACAGCCATCTTTATCAAACCAATCGACCGGTTCCAAAGCTGCTGGCTGCTCGGTCCAATGAATCAAATCCGTTGAAGCAACGTGCCCCCAACTTTTGGTATTATGGGTCGTATCGTTTTGGTTCCATTGGTAAAAGACATGGTAGACCCCTTTAAATTGAATCAATCCATTGGGATCATTCAACAAGCCTTTAGGAGGCGTAATGTGATAACCCAGCTCATATTCTCCTCTATTTTTAGTACGTGTCATCCTTAAACTTCCTTTCAAGCTTCCAATTCATTTTTCATTTTGTCACTGTAACCAAAGAAATAAGTTAAGCCAAAAGCTACCGCAATGGCGATCACATTCGTCAACAGGTACCAAAGAATTTGATTATTTAAATACAATAAGGCTCCTGGAATAACTGTAACAGCCATCCCCGTTGCTTCTAAGCCGATAATGTTTCCAAAGAAACCACCTGCTGCTCCACCGATCAATCCAAAAATAAACGGTTTGACATAACGTAAATTCACACCGAAGACAGCTGGTTCTGTGATGCCCAAAAATGCAGATAATGTAGAAGGATAAGCTAGAGCTTTCAGCTTTTTAGATTTTGTTTTCATCGCTACAGCCAAAGAAGCTCCGCCTTGTGCGGCAACACTGGCCGTAATGATTCCGTTATATGGGTTGACTCCAGTATTTGACAACAGCTGAATCTCTAGGAAATTAAAGAGGTGGTGAATACCCGTCACCACAATGATTTGATTTAAGCCGCCTATAATCAATCCTGCTAAGCCAAAAGGCAACGCTAGTGCCCAAATTGTCGCATTCAATACTACTTCTTCTAATGAATGAAAAACCGGCCCAATAATAAACAACGATAAAACACTCATGATCAAGAGTGTCAAGAAAGGTGTCAACAGTAAATCTAAATATTCTGGAACGTACTTCCGTATCCATCTTTCTAATTTAGCTCCCGCAAAACCGGCAATAAAAGCAGGCAAAACGGTTCCTTGGTAACCAACTACTGGAATAAAGCCGAACATGGTGATGGGGTTTACGGTACCCGCTGCAACTTCATAAGCATTTGGAAGCGCTGGATTGACCAGCATCAAACCTAAAACAATCCCAATAACGGGCGATCCGCCAAATACTTTAAATGAAGACCAGGCAACCAATGCCGGTAAGAAAGCAAAAGCTGTATCGGTTAATACTTCTGTATACATCAAAAAGTTAGCACTAATATCTGTGGGCGCCATGCCAAAAATTGCCAAAACTTGTTCTTGTGTCAATAACCCACGCAAGCCCATAAACAGTCCTGTCGCAACCAATACTGGAATAATCGGGACAAATACGTCACCAAAAGTACGTATCATCCGTTGGAATACGTTTCCTTGTTTCTTAGCTTCTTGTTTCATTTCGCTAGTCGACCCTGCAGATGCACCAAGCCCCACAACTTCTTCATAAATCTTATTGACGGTACCGGTTCCAAAAATGATTTGAAATTGACCTGAATTAAAAAATGCCCCTTTTACTTTATCGATATTTTCTACCGCTTCTTTGTCTATTGCTTCTTCTTTATTTACCATAATACGCAAACGTGTGGCACAGTGAGCAATAGATTGAATGTTTTCTTTTCCTCCCACTGCCGCAATCACTTCTTTAGCAATTCTCTCATTTTCTGACATCTTTATTTCCTCCCTTTAAGGAATTCTTTTTATTGGAACCGGTTTCTATTATTAGTTTAACCGATTTCATTGTTATTGTCTAGTTTAATTGCCTTGGATTTTTAAAATTAAGAGCCTAAACCTGTTGCGAAACGATAGGTTTAGGCTCTTTTCAGTACTGTTGGGTGGATTCATTTGTAATCAATTCATTGGTTAGCTGAACTTCTTCAGGAACCTCTTCGCCATCAAGCAATTTGATCAGGTTTTGCACCGCTACTTGCCCTAATTCTTTATAGGCATATTTTACGGTGGTGATCGAGGGGGTCACAATAGACGTAATCTGGTACCCTCCGAAACCAGATAATGAAAAAGCTGTTGGAACTTCTAATCCTAGTTTGTGGGCCGCTTTTAAAACCGCTAGCGCAATATTGTCGGTTGCACAAAAGATATATGTTGCTTTTAACGTGGGCAACAATTTTAATGCTTGTTCGTAAGCTTTTTCAAAAGAAAAGCTTACTTCAACCATCTCTACAGAACTTTCCTTTTCTTCCTTTAACGCAGCCAAAACACCATTTTTTCGTAACTGTCCAACTGCAACATCTGCTTCAAAAACGTTTAGGTATAAAAAGTCTTTATGGCCTAAACGAGTAGCGTATTTTCCCAACTTATAACCCGCTTGGTACTCTTCATGAACAATATGGTAAAAACCTTCTGCTTGTTGGCCTAACAAAATAACCGGTATGCCTACTTCTGTGATGGCTTTTTTGTGCTCTTCTGTAATCACTGTAGCAAATAAAAGAATGCCTGCTACTTTTTGCTTAGCTAGAGAATAAATGCTCTCAATTTCTCTAGCCGGCAACTGGTTCGTATTGGTGATCAATAATTGAAAATTGCGTTCTCTCAGTTCTTCATCAATAGAGGCTAACGCTTCATTGGCTGAATAAGAATCCAATCGTGGGATAATGGTGCCGATCATATTCGTTTTTTTCGCTTTTAGGCTTTGCGCAAATGTATTAGGAGTATAACCAGTCTCGGCCACAATTTGATTTAATTTCTCTTTTGTTTTTTGACTGACAGAACCCCCATTTAAGTACCTTGAAACCGTGCTTTTTGCGACATTTGCACGTTTAGCGATATCGTTGATGGTTACCATGCACTCACCTGCTTACTTCATCTTCTGATTTTTCCCAGACCATACTAGCTTCACTGTTGGTTGTACTTCCTGTTACAATGCGATGAGCCGATACGATTTTGCCATTTTCCGCTTCATGCAGGCTCATTTGACTTTGGATCCTATCGCCATAGTAAACTTCTTTTTCAAATTTAATGTTTAGATAGGTTAATTTATGAGTAGTCAAAAACTCATAATCTAAAGTGTCCATTGCCCAGTCAATGTATTTAGAATTATTCACATGCTGATTGCTGTCAATGTCCAAATAACGCACACGATATTCATTTGATACCGTCAATTCATCTGCTACCTTTTCAGGCTTTGGTGTTCGAATCAACTTTTTAGAAAACTCTGCTTCGAAAGGTGCGACAACTTCATCTTGGATACGAACCATTTTCCGCTGCGTAACATCCAGCAGTGCAAATGTGCTGTGCGCTGTAACACATAGATTGCCGGCTTCATCGTATACATTAAAATCACGGTAACAAAACAATTTATTGTAAGACATAGCTTGCGTGGTCACTTTAATGGTTTTATAAAACTCAGGAACTTGCGTAATGTTCATTTCGTATTGTAAAACGATCCAAGCCAATCCTTTATCATTCAATTGTTCATCGCCTACGCCTAGGGCATGGCTTTGCTCGCCTGAAACGTGCATCATAATATTGATCAGCATCGGGATAGTGATTCGACGTGTTGCATCACATTCGTAGTAGCTGACTTGGTGTTCTTTTTCAAAAATCTGGTTTGTCATTTTTGTAGTCCTCATTTCATTCTTTTCATTCTAGTTCAAGCATAACATACCACTATTCTACTCGTTAATAGAATGGATTGCGACAAAAAAAGTCAGATACGGTTTCAACGCATCTGACTTTTTTCTCGCTTTAGATTTCTTGCAATAAATCAAACTGAGTTTTGTACAATTCATAATAAAGGCCTTTTTGAGCCATCAGTTCATCATGACTGCCTGATTCCTGAATTTTCTTATCCGCAATATAGAAAATACGCGAACTATTTTTAATTGTAGACAAACGGTGAGCAATAATAAAAGCCGTGCGTCCTTCCAATAGCCGGTCTAATCCTTCTTGCAAGATAATTTCTGTTTGAGTATCGATACTGGAAGTTGCTTCATCCAAAATCAGTACTTTAGGATCAGATAACAGCGTTCTGGCAAATGAAATCAATTGCCGTTGTCCGGCAGATAACGTACTGCCTCGCTCTTTAATAACTGTCCGGTAACCATCTTTCATATTTATAATAAACTCATGAGCCCGCACGATTTTGGCGGCTTCCATGACTTCTTCTTCCGTCGCATCTAATTTACCATAGCGTATATTATCTAGAATGGTACCAGAAAAGATAAAGGTATCTTGCAGCATCACGCCCATTTGGTTTCTCAATGAGTTTAACGTCACGTTTCGGATGTCCATCCCGTCTATTAAAATCTCACCATCGTTAACATCATAAAACCGGCTGATCAAGTTAATGACCGTCGATTTCCCTGCTCCTGTCGGTCCTACCAAGGCAATGGTTTCTCCCGGTTTCACGTGAAATGACAGGTGCTCAAAAATAGTTTGTTTTGGCGTATAGCCAAAGGTAACATCATTGAAGACAACATCGCCTTTTACTGGAGGCATTTCAAAAGCATCTTCTGCATCGGTGATTTCAGGTTCAACATCCAATGTTTCAAAAATCCGTTCCAAATAGGCTGTCCCCGTAATTAGTGAATTATAAAAATTACCAATATTGACCATCGGATTCCAAAAGTTATTGACGTATCCAATAAAAGCAATCAACACACCTGTTGAAACATCAACGCCTAATCCTCGAATTCCAACAAAGTAAATAATTGAAATAGTGATGGTCGCTATGTTTTGGATAGCAGGCGCTAGCAGCAATTGGATTTTCACAGCTTTCATCCATGTTGTGCGTTGGTCTTCACTCACTTCTGCGAAAATAGTGTTATTGATCGTTTCACGTGTAAAGGATTGAGTTATTTTAATTCCTGAAACACTTTCATGGATATAAGCATTTAAATTGGCTTGTTTGTTGCTGACTTCTTGGAAAGCTTTTCGTTGTTTCTTTTGAATCACTAATGTGATCACGAATAAAACAGGCAATAAAATAAAACTGTACAACGTTAGTTTGACATCGATCGAAAACATAAAGACTAATGTCACCACTAAACTTAAAACATCTGAAATAACATTGATCAGCCCATTTGAAAGCAAATCGCTCAATGAGTTGATGTAATTCACTACGCGAATAACGATTTTCCCATGAGGCCGAGTATCGAAATAAGAAAAAGATAATTTTTGCAAATGTTCAAAAATTTCAGACCGCATATCTTTTAAGACATCTTGCCCTAGCAAAGTAATGTGTTGGATGCGATACCTTGAACACCAGCCTCCGACCAAAGTCGCCAATGAAAAGAAGACGATGATCCAAGTCATTTGGCCGGTGTCTTTGTTTGGAATGGATTCATCGATCACGATACTGGTAAGATATGGACCTAGCACTAAGACAATATTCGAAATCAAGATGACAAACAGAATTTTGATCAAAGCACTTTTGTAAGGCTTCAAATAGCCGCCTAAACGTTTAAATTGGTTTATATTAAATTCTTGTTCCAGCTCTTCATCTGTTCTAGCGTTACTCTGTGCCATCGCTTGTCACCTCTTCCTCTGTTTTCCCTAGTTGTTTCAAATAAATTTTGTAGTAAGCCCCTTTAGCTGCCAATAGGGATGTATGCGTTCCTCGTTCTACGATTTTCCCATGTGAAAGAATAATAATTTCATCCGCTCGTTTGACCGAAGAAATACGGTTAGCAATAATAAAGGTTGTTTTTTGTTGCATCACATCTTGCAGTTCGTTGTGAATTTTAACCTCTGTTTCCATATCAACTGCCGAAGTCGTGTCATCTAGAATCAAAATAGCAGGGTCTTTCATTAAACCGCGAGCTAAGGAAATCCGTTGGCGTTGTCCGCCTGACAACCCGCTGCCTCGTTCGCCAAGAAACGTATCATACTGCTCAGGCATCCGTTCAATAAACGGACTGGCATCAGCCACACGAGCCATATTTTTGATTCGTTCCAACTCCGCTCCAGGTGTTCCAAAAGCAATGTTTTCTTTAACTGTTTCTGAGAATAAGAAGACATCTTGCATTACGATGGCGATGTGTCTTCTTAATTCCCGAACATTGATTCGTCTTGCGTCTTGTCCGTCGATTAAGATACGCCCTTCTGTTGGATCAAAAAAGCGCGAAATCAAATTCACTAATGTTGATTTCCCTGAACCCGTTTCCCCCAGGATCCCAATCGTTTGGCCTGGCACTGCTTTTAAGGAAATATGGCTTAGTACTTCTGTATCCGGGTCATCAGCAAAATGGAAGGAAACATCTTGAAATTCCACGATTCCTCTGATCGTTGGTGTCGTTTGTCGTTGTTCAAGCGGAATCATCGGTTTAGCTGCTAATAATTCTCTGATTTTGTATGTTGACGCAATAAAGCGCTGCAAGTCGTTGACATACCAGCCAACATTTCGCATTGGAAGGTTCAACATCCAGATGAACCCGTTAAAAGCTACCAAATCGCCTAAGCTCATTTGTCCGCCAATAACCAAGAAACCGCCGAAACCGATCGTAATAACAGATAAGAATGCTGCCAGCGTTTCTAATGCCGGCAAATAAGCTTTCGTGACTGCTGCTGATTCTAAATTCCTGCGCTTGTAGTTTTCATTGAAATGGTTAAATTTTTCGATTTCATAATCTTCTCTGGCAAAAGCTTTGACCACTTTGTTTCCGCCAATATTTTCTTCTACCATTGAGTTTAATCTGGAAAAACTTTCTCGTATTTCATAAAAGACTGGATTGGCTTTATTGGATAACATAATCGTTAAAATTCCAATAAAAGGTGTTACAACAATCAATGCTAACATCAATCGCCATTCAATGATGCCCATCACAACGATAGCTGAGACGAGGAGTAAAAAGTTGTCTAAAACGTTATACGACAACCAAGAAATAGCATGCCGGATAGCGTCCGTATCCCCTGTCATCCGAGCCATTAAGTCCCCAACTCGTGTATTGTTAAAGAAGGTGAAGTCGAGCTCTTGTAATTTTTTATACATATCTTCTCTTATTTTGTAAATTGAATTTTGTCCGATGCGTTCATACATGATTTGATACACATACCGCAAACCTGTTCGAAGAACTGAAGCAGCAATCATAACTGCCAACAACGGAATCAGTAGTCCGATCCTTTGGTCTACGATAACTTCATCGACCAGCATCCCACCTATTAATGGAGAAACAATATTCAACAACGCGACTACAATAACTAAAATCGTGGCGAAGAACATTTTCCATCTATTCGGTTTGATGTATTTCCAGACCCATTTAATACTTCCCATATTTATGACCTCCTTTTAAATTGTTTATTTAATTTAAGCATAAGGGAAACTCCTTTTAAAAAGAATGGTCATTTTTCTCAAAATAGATGGAGTAAATAACGAACCCTCCATTATGCTTAAGATGGTGTAAAGCTGAATGATTGCGCTGCCTTTCTAGATACCTTATAATCTTGAGTATCAGTACGTGTTGATTTGGGAGGTAAAAAGATGTTGAAAATGAATGTAAAAACGTTTAACCCTGAAATTTTATATGTTTTTGATGTCACTACCACTGGCCCTTCAACGAGTAAAAAACACCATCATGACTTCTTAGAAATGTCGATCCTTGTTGAAGGCGAAACTTTTTATACGATTGAAAACCAAGAAGTTCATTTAAAAGAAGAAACGATTCTATTATTCAATCCCGGCGTCAGTCACCATGAACAAGCTCCAGCAGGGGTAGAAAACACTCAAATCCATATCGGTTTTCGCAATGTAAATTTAGATCGTTTCCCAAAAGACTATTTTCCCGTTGAATCTCCAATCATTCGATTGAACGACTACAACAAAGATTTTTTTGCTATTTGTCGCGAGATCATTAAAGAACGTTCAACTAGTCAGGCTGGTTATGAACTGATGCTAAAAACGTTAGTTATGAGGCTCATCGTGTTTTTGTTACGAGACAAGAATACTCTTTCCGCACACCATTTAATGTCGGCGCTAACAGCCGAAGAACAGGAAAAACAACAAATCGTCAACGAGATCATTCTCTATTTGGAAGGCCATTATATAGAAGACATTACTTTAAACAGCTTAGCTCAAGAACACTTTATCAGCCCCGCCAATCTTTCTCGTATCTTTAAAGAAGAAACAGGTGATTCTCCAATCAATCATTTGATTAAAATCCGCTTAAACCAAGCAAAAGCTTTAATGGAAACTGAAAAAGACATCACCGTTAAAGAAATTTCTCATTTGGTTGGCTATGAGGATGCTTTATATTTCAGCAAGCTGTTCAAAAAATATTACGGCCAACCACCCTCTAGCTTTTTACAAAAAAGCAGTTAAAGACTGCTTAAGAACTGTCCTTTGAATTGAAAAACGCATGACCGCTTTAAGCTGCCATGCGTTTGGTAGATCTCAAAGCTTCATTGTACTTTTTGGTGCTTGTTTTTTAGAACTTATTTTTTTAAAATCCTTCATATAAAAAACGGAGCTGGGACATTGATCTCAGCTCCATTTTTTTAGTTATCCATCAAAAAAACTAGCTTGCCGTTTATTTGACCTGTTTGACATCTTTTGCGGGAGCAGCAACTGGGAAGGTCGTTTGATTGCGTAAGGCAAAGTACGTTTCCCGGTAAGGGTGAACAGAATTTTCATGCCATGGTTTTTCATGTCCGCAAAAATGGACGATAGCTGGATCAGCTTTCGCTTCCTCCCATTGGGATTGTCCAAGAGCAGTTGGATGTTCTTTCTCTTCCAACATCAAATAGGTTTGAGCATTCCAGCGAGGATGCAATTCCAACCACCGGTCATGTAAAATCGCATTTAAAGTATCTTGGTCATGGAAACGCAATAAATCAGGGTGCTTGTCGATAAACGCAAAGGCTTGTTCCGTAATTTTTTCTTTACGCCAATTTTCTAAATCCATTACCATCATCCCTGAATTAAAGTACGTATCCGATTTGCATTGAATCCCCATCAAATTCAACCGATCATGGAAGCCCGAATCTTCCACAGCTGCCAGCAAGTTTTCGCCCAAGTCGAGCTCCCACAGCGTTTGGATGTCTTCTAGACAAATCATATCGCAATCAAGGTAAATGGCACGCGGCGTGTCTTTTAAAAGGTTTGGAATCGATATGCGGTAATAAGCAGTTTTAGGGATACGATCGCTTTCTACCACATTGTCAAATTCTGAGGCATCAATCGTTAAATAACTGATCCGAGCATTGTATTTATTCACAGTTCGGTTTAATAAAAATTTTGAGTTTAATGAAATATTGTCATCGATCACATAAAAATGCAGCGTCGTATCGGGCTTTTTCGTGACTAATAGTGAAAGAAAAAGCGTAGCTAAGTGCGGCACAAAAGCTTCATTACTGGATGACACAATCGTTATATTTTTTGAATCAAACATAATGCTTCCTCCTTCAAAAAAATCATACTTTCTAAAATGAACGTACATTAAAGAAAGGCCTCTAAAACGAGGCTTATTTAATCTTTAGAAAATAATTTTTTTAATTATTATTTAGTTGATTCTTTCTCAGTTTCTTTTAAATGAAACGGTGATTTCGCTAATTCTTCTAGGTAAAGTTCAGTGTAAGGATGATATTCCTCTGAATTCCAAGGTTTATCATGGCCAGTGAAGTGAATGATTGAGGGCTTTTGAATGGCTTCTTTGTACCATTTCGCATATTGTTCTGTTGGCGGTTGATGTCTTTCGAATAATAAAGACGTTTGGAGGTTCCATTTAGGATGAAGCGGAAACCATTTCTCATAAACAATCGCGTTCAATGCATCTTGGTCATGATAAATAATTTTTTCATCTTCTTCTTGTAAGAAAGTTAGTGTTTTTTCTGTAATATTCGCTTTTCGCCAATTATCTAAATCCATTAGCATCAGTCCTGAATTGAAGTAATAATCTTCTGTTTCAACTCCTAACCGGCCTAAAACAAGTGCTTGTCCTGGATCGATAACGGCGCCAATGACGTTATCGCCAATGTCTGTATCGTATAGTTCCGAAATATCTGCTTGCACTAAAACATCGCAATCGATATAAAGGACTTTTTCATAATGTTTATCTGCTAGTAAATCAGGTAAAGAGATGCGGTAGTAAGCAGTTTGAGTAATATGATCACTCTCTAACACATCTGCGTACAAGTCGGAATCCACTTCTAAATAGCTAATAGTAGCTGGTTGATTGGAAACTACTTGGTTCAACTTTTCTTTGCTATCCGCCGAGATATGGTCATCGATAATGTAAAACGTCACTTCAACGTCATTTGCTAAGTTTTCGAGCAAACTCATCATCATTACACTCAGATACGGTGCATAATTTTCATCTGCGGCACTCACAATTGGAATTTTCCTTTTTCGGCTCATTTCCAACCTTCCTTTCAAATAACATTAAAAATAAATGGCGAACAGATTAAAAACTCCGTTGCTAAGTTCTATATTATACTCTTTTTTTTATTTTTGCAAACAATACCCCTTGCAGGTTAACGTTCCTTTACAGTTATGCGGAAAAACAGCCGTCCAAAATAGTTTCAAAGAAAAAAACAATTATGGATAAAGTTGGGTGGATTCCGGTCGGCGGCTGCTGTTTTATTCTCTTCTCCGTCTAAAGAACTATGGTAAAAAAAATGGGATAGTGTATACTAAAACAAGGCTTCTGCTGATTCCTGATAGTGAGATTAGAATGAACTTATAATTTTTAGTTAGTAGGATCGATTCATTTCTACCTTAGTGAGTTTCGATGCGGTTGTGAAATTAAGAAAAGAAGGTTTTTTTATGAAAATTTATCTCGTTTTAACAGATACAAATACATTATTTTCCAGAACAATCAAGCTTTATACTAGAGCTGAATACAATCATGCTTCGCTTGCGTTAGACCCGACTTTAAAGGATATCTATAGTTTCGGACGCAAACGTCCTCGCAATCCCTTTAATGCCGGTTTTATTCAAGAAGATTTATCTCGGGATTACTTTCTACGAGCACAATGCAGTATTCATTCTTGTGATGTGACCGCTGAACAATTTGCGCTGATCGCCGATTTGATTCAGTATTACGAACAAACGAAAAATATGTACCATTATAATTTATTAGGACTTATAACGTTAGCACTTAAAATCGATTTTAAACGCAATGATGCTTTTTTCTGTTCTCAATTTGTTGCTACTTTATTAGATGAAAGTACCATTTACGACTTTCAAAAAGAAATCCATTTTGTCACTCCCCAAGATTTGGCAGCTTTGCCTATATTCCGTTCCGTATATGTCGGTTCATTATATGGATACTTAGCCTCTGTTCAAGAAAGTCCCAATGAACTACTGGCACTTACAGAAGTTTGATTCTTCATTACTTACTCATCATTGAAAGCCCAGAGAAAAATCAGCTAAGCTGTTTCTGCTCTGGGCTTTCTTTTTTAATTTTTATGATTTTGAACAGCAATTGCATATGTGCACACAAAACAGCTGAACTATGCTATAATGCCTCTTAAACCATTCTTTCCCAGTAAATCGTTTTTTTTAAATCAGTACATAGCCTTTCTCAAACCCACTATCTTTGTGTCAGGAGTGACTTCATGCAACACGCTATATTAAAAAAATTACCTAAAATTGAATTGCATTGCCATCTTGACGGTTCAATTCGTCCTGCTACCTTAAGAAAAATTGCCGAGGAACAAGGATACCCATTGCCCTCAGGAGAACAAGAACTGAAGCAGCTTTTGCAAGCGCCAGAAGAGTGCAAAAATTTAGAAGAGTACTTAACTTGTTTTGATCCCGTATTAGATTGTCTCCAAACTGAAAAAGCGCTGGAAACAGCTGCATATGATGTGGTTGAACAAGCTGCGGAGGAAAATATCCTTTACATTGAGATTCGTTATGCACCCTTGTTGTCTACTCGAAATGGTTTGAGTTGCGACGCTGTTATTGAAGCCATTCTAAAAGGGTTGGCTAAAGCTGAAAAAAACTTTCATGTCAAAAGCAACTTATTGTTGTGCGGCATGCGCGGCTATCCATTGGCAGATAATCTTTCAGTAGTGGAAGCGGCACGAACATTCCTAAAAAAAGGAGTTGCTGGGATTGATTTAGCCGGAAATGAAAAAGATTATCCTCCGGCTGAATTTGAGGATTTTTTCCAGCTTGGAGAAAAATATGCGATTCCGATCACCACTCATGCTGGTGAATGTGGATGTGCACAAAATGTACGCGATTCGATTCTTTTAGGAGCCGTTCGAATTGGACATGGGATAGCCGTTAAGGACAGTCTAGAAACGATTCAGTTTTGCATAGATAAAAATGTTTTACTCGAAATTTGTCCAACTAGCAACTTGCAAACAAAAACCGTTAACAGCTGGGAAGACTATCCTTTCAGAAAATTTATTGATGCTGGATTAAAAGTCAGCATCAATACCGATAATCGGACTGTTTCCAATACAACTTTGACAGACGAGTACTTACTGCTGCACAACCATTTCGGATTGGATTATGCTTTGATGCAAAAAATAAATTTAGATGCACTCGCTTATGCTTTCACAGATGAACAGACAAAATCACAGCTAGCAGCACGGATCTCTTCAGGGTACCTGCCGCAATTAATGTCTGAAGCTGCTTCTACCTAAGCGATTCGTTTGTCTTCTTTTGCTTGATACCTGAAAAAACTAACTAGATTAAAGTGAGGTTCACATTGTGAAAAAGAACTTATCTCAATACGAACACAAAGCACAATATTATGAAACGGATCAAATGGGCATTATTCACCACTCAAATTACATTCGTTGGTTTGAAGAAGCAAGAACCAGCTTGCTGGATGAAGTGGGGTTTGGCTACGATCAGATGGAAAAAGAAGGCATCATCGTTCCTGTATTAGCTATTTCTTGTGATTACAAATCAATGGTGCGCTACAACCAAACGGTCTTGATCTTACCAAAAGTAGAAACCTTTAATGGCATCAGAATGACCATTTCTTATCAAATCACCGATAAAGCAACTGGCGAACTAAAAGCTGCTGGAAAAAGCAATCATTGTTTTTTAGATAAAGATTATCGTCCTATTTCGTTAAAAAAAGCTAATAAAAAAATCTATGACTTATTTGAAGAGCTTATAGGAAAAGACCTTGGATAACGCTGTTTTCAAACGATTTTTAGATAGAAAAAAAGCCACCCGCTATATGACGGGTGACTTTTTTGTTTTTTAGATTCTTCTAGTCAGTTTAACGGAAAAAGTCAAAACGGCCTTTTTTAGCAGTGATTCCCACTCCGCCTGTCATCATTAACGAACGGTCTCCGATTATTTTTTTCATAACCGATGCTGGGTAGCCTTTTAAGTTGCGGCCCATAACTTCTCCGATTGCTTCAGTATTGCCGATAGAACAAACTGTTCCTAAAGAAGTAAATGTGAATGGTTTGATGGCAGTTCCTTTCAATTTGGCTTCTAGGTTATTAGCAGCGCTGACTCCTTGTTTCAAAGCAATTTGAGCAGTTGGCGGGAATGGACGGTTGGTTTTACTATCCATTACGGCTGAACAGTCTCCAATAATGAAGATCTCTGGATAACCTGGAGCCGTTAAATCATTTTCTACCATTACGCGGTTACGTCTTTGTTCAAAACCTGAGCGTTCGACAATGCTGCTGCCGCGAACTCCAGTTGTCCAAACAATCGTTTTCGCTTTAACTGATTTTAATTCTCCAGCTTCTTCGTAGATTACAGTGTCAGCTGTAAGCTCTTTGATCGGCGTTCCAACAAAGAATTTAACACCGCGTTTTTTCAATATTTCGATACCGTAGTCAGATAGTTCTTTATCGAACATTGGCAATAAATTAGACATCGCTTCAATACAAGTGATTTGTATTTTTTCAGCCGGTACATTATATTGTTTGACCAATTTCGGCATTTGAAGCGTTAATTCTCCAATGTATTCAATACTTGTAAACCCTGCTCCACAAACGACAATGCTTAAATAAGATTCGTCTTTTGTTTCATTGTATTTTTCGAATTGTTTCCGTAAGTGTTCGTCAACTGCTTTTGACGTTTCAATATCGACCATCGGCAAACCAAACTCGTCAACACCTTTGATTCCAAATGACTCTGATTCAAAGCCTAGTGCTAAGATCAAATAGTCAAATGAAATAGTGCCGTTTTTTTCTAATTCAACTGTCTTTTCGTCTTTATTGACTACTACAACAGTGTCTTGAATAAAATTAGTTCGTTTTGGGGTTACAACATCTTTGATTGGGTAGCTGATTCTTTCAGCAGCATGCGCTCCGCTGGCTACTTCGTGTAGATATGTTGCTTCATAGTGGTATTCGTTTTTATTCACAAGAGTGATATCTATATCTAATCGTTTGCTTTGAAGACTTCTCAAAGCTCTAAGTCCTGCATAACCTGCACCTAAAATAACAACGTTTGTTTTGCTCATATTCTTTCTCTCACTTTCTTTATCCACATTCTTTATTTTCATTTCAATTTCCATTTTTTTAGACGAACATGTCTAAATTAACCATTCTCATGACTCACTAAAACCAAATCTCTTCATTTTGTGAGTCTAGAACCTTGACACCCTATTCGATTTTTCACTAGGGAATTAAAAGTACAAGTTTCATTTGGGTAGCTAAGAAAGCTTCATTTGCGCTTATTCAGTTAAGGCGCACCCGTACTGAAACGATCTAAATTAAACAAAAGGCAATTCATGTAACTTATTTCACCTTTTTCCCAACGACTCATCCCCTTAATTATATCAATTTGTCATCAACCATGCTCTCTTGTTCACTTTTCTCTTACAGATCAGAGATTCTTAAAGTCAACCTCGCCACAAAAAGGCCCTCCAAAGACAGCCGCATAAAGCCTACTGTACTGCATATAAGAACTAATTTCAATCATTAAACCTCTTGCAGGAAAGAAAACGTTTTTTTAAACGAGATTTCTAATTAAATCCTTAAAAACGAACTTTTCACAAACTCGTAAATGGTTCAATTTTTCACTACACCAATGAATCACCTTGAAGAACTGCTTATTTCTTCGTATTTTTTTCACGTGTTTAGCTAAAGTTTTCCCTTATAAGCAGCCTTAGACGGTAAAAAAGTTCAATTTAACAGGTTGTTCTTTACAGTTACATATCATTTACAACCGTGCAATTATGCGCCTCAACCATAAAAAAGTCAAGAGAAAACAGCAGATTTTCTTTCTTCATTTCTAAATTTCACAGAGTTTCTGAATTTTCTTTTTTGCTGAACTTTATTGACTTAAACTTAACCATACGATAAAATTCAGGTTTGTGATATAATCAGTATTATAGTCAAAATTTAAAAATAGGATCGTGGATTCTACTTGAAAGGGATACAGCTATGCCGATTCATTCTATGTGGGATGATTTCCCAGAAATTAAAGACGAATTAGCTGAAAGCTATGCAGTGATGGAAAAAAAGGTTCATATACGAAACAAGGAAGTTGAACAGGTTATCTTTGACTTACTGCGTTCGGGCGGAAAACTTTTACGACCTGCTTACTTCATCTTATTCTCCCGTTTTGGAAACACCAAAACACAAAATCACAAACAAATCACCCATGCCGCAGCCTCATTAGAGATTTTGCATATGGCTACCTTGGTACATGATGATATCATTGACGACTCTCCTACTAGACGCGGCAGTCCGACAGTTCAATCAAAGTATGGAAAAGATATTGCTGTTTATACTGGAGATTTTTTATTTGCTGTCTATTTCGGCTTAATTGCAGACTCAACCGAATCTCTCTCCACTATTCGGATGAACGCTTTTGTGATGAAACGCATTTTACTTGGTGAACTGGATCAAATGCATCTACGCTACAATACCGAAATTACTTTGCGGCAATACCTCAGGAACATTACTGGGAAAACAGCCCAGCTTTTTTCTTTAAGCTGTCTTCAAGGTGCTAAAATCGGTCAAGCTAACCTAGCCGTTACAACCAGCAGCCAGCATATCGGCCACAATATTGGTATTGCTTTTCAAATATTAGATGATATTTTAGATTACACTAAAGATAGTGAATCGTTAAAAAAACCTGTTTTAGAAGATATGAAACAAGGCGTTTATTCGCTTCCTCTTATTTTGGCACTAAGAGGAAACAAAAAAAAGTTCGACCCCTTCTTATCGAAAGGTCCGAATATGTCTGATGAAGATGTTCAAATCGTTTCTGATTTGGTTAGTCAATACGGTGGTGTAGAAGAAGCTAAACAATTAGCGAAACGCTATACCGATAAAGCATTAAAAGCCATCCGGCTTTTACCGGAACGTCCTGAAAAAGCCGTTCTTTACCAGTTGACTCAACAACTTCTCCACCGAGATTATTAAAAAAGCGGGACCCTATCGTTTTGATAGGGTCCCGCTTTTTTGCTTACTCTCCTCGGTCTAGACGATAGAGACGTTGATAGCGTGCATTTTCTGCTAATAATTCTTGTGGTGTTCCTTGAATTTCAATTTTCCCATTCTCAATAAATACAACTTCATCCATTTGGTCCACCCCTTGAAGATGATGGGTGATCCAAATAATGCTTTTGTCCTTTAGAACAGTAAAGAGTGTATCCAACAATATTTGTTCCGTAATAGGGTCCAAACCGACTGTTGGCTCATCTAACAACACAATAGGCGTATCTTGAAGCAAGATTCGAGCCAACGCTAAGCGTTGCCCTTCTCCACCCGAAAAGCGTCCACCTGCTTCTTCTACAGAAGTATGGAATCCTTCTGGCAAAGCAGCTATCATGTCGCCTAGTCCTACTTGATAAAGAGCTTCGATAACTGCTTCATCACTCGCTTCAATATTTCCTAAACGAACATTGTTTAAGACAGACGTATCGAACAGATGCGGGTTTTGGTTGATAACCCCGACCCATTTCGAAATGTCATCTCCAAGTTCACTCGTTGGCACACCGTTTAAAGTGACGCTGCCTTTTTGTGGAATCAAATCGCCTCGAAGCATTTTTCCAATGGTGCTTTTTCCTGCTCCGCTCTTTCCTAAAATAGCTATTTTTTTGCCTTTTGGAATCGCAAGCGTGAACTCATCCACAATCAACTTTGAACCTGTTTCATAAGAGAATGAAATTTGATCCATCCGTATTTCTCGGAAAGACTGTTCATTTAACTCAGCAATGGCAATCGCATGTGATGAATCGTCAGACTCGTCTTCTTTTATTTTAGGCAAAGCATTCATGCGTTTGACCGAATCTTCATAAATCGTTAATTCTGAAGCAGCGCTTGGAACCGTCGCAAACGCATCGACTAAAGGAAAAACAGCTAAAACAAATGCAGCGATCCAATTGGCTGCTCCACCTTGTTCACCCTGAAAAACAGTACTTGTCCAAATCAAAACAGCAACTGCAATAATAGCAAATGTAACTTGCAGCAGAAAATCACGTGTTCGATCAAAACGTTTGATTCGGTAATCTTCTTCCCGGACAGCTTGTTCACTGCTTTCATAACTTTTCAGAAAATCGTTTTTCCGTCCGCTGAATAACCAATCGCCAACTCCTAAAACAGCATCGGTCAATTGATCATATAAGCCATTTCTGGCTGTTTTTTGCGCAGCCATTCTTGCTCCATTAACTAGCAAAGAAACAAGCGGCAATAAGATGGCTACAACTGCCAACATCAGCATCATTAACAATGCAAAGGGAAGAGAGAATAGACCTAACCCAATAATCACAGCAATGTAAATGCCCCAAGAAATCAAAATAGGGAAAATCGTTCTTAAATAAAGATTTTGAATGTGATCGATATCTTCTGCCAATACGGCTAAGATATCCCCTGTTTTGTATTTATTCTTAATAAATACAGCATCTTGCTCAAGCGAACGGTACAGCTTGAGGCGTAAATCAGATGTCATTTTCAAGACCCAATTGTGGCTGGTCAATCGTTCGATATAACGAAAAACGGGACGACTGATCCCAAATGCACGGGTCAAAACAATCGGTACGTAAACCAGCATAATGTTTTCAGGTATACTAGCAGATTTGCTGATCAAGAACCCTGAAACAAACATTAACGCACTTGCACTAAATAAAGTCATAAACCCTAAAAACAAAACTAGATGCAATAACTTCCGGTACTTCGCCATAAATGGTTTTACCCAGGTATCATTGGCGAAAGTAGCGCGCATTTCAGTTAACTTATTTTTATTCATGCGGCTTCTCCCCCCTCATTTGATTCATTAAATCCACATAAGCTCCATTTTCAGCCAGCAATTCTTCATGAGTCCCTGCATCGACTATTCGACCATGATCCAGCACTAAAATATAATCCATTTCATTTGTCCAATGTAACCGGTGAGTTGAAAAGAAGACTAAATGTTTTTCCATCAATGGCAAGATACTTTCTTTTAAAGCCACTTCTGTTTCAATATCCAAATGAGCCGTGGGTTCATCAAACAATAAAATTTTTCGTTCGGGATCAAGGAATGCTCGAGCAATCGAAACCCGTTGCGCTTGTCCGCCACTCATCATTCGTCCGCTTTCTCCAATCAAAGTCGCTAACCCTTTAGGCAGCTCTTCAATGAATCCAGACAAACCAGCTTTTTCAGCAGCGTGTAAGACGGCTTCATCGCTTGCTTCCGGCATATAAAACCGAATATTATTCGCTAATGTATCGTGGAAAAGATAGGGCTTTTGCGGAATGTAAATAATTTCTTTTTGCCAATTTCGCTGTGAAAAATGCGGCACTTCCACACCGTTTATTTCAATAGCCGTTCCTTCACTCGGTTGCAGGAATCCTCCAATCGTATCAATAAAAGAAGACTTTCCTGAACCGCTTGCTCCGATCAAACCAATCTTTCCGTACCCTTTCCAGCTAAAATTGATATCAGACAAAGCATTTTGATGCTGCTTATCATGAGTGACGTTTAAGTCTTTGATAACCAATTCGCTCGTTTCGTCCCAATTTGCTTTTTCGGCTGTCAAGACTTCTGTATTCGTCGGAACGTCAACTTCTAAAATATCTAAAATAGCTCCCATCGCATTTTTCCCATCCAACGTTGCATGGTAATCACTAGAAAACTCTCTTACAGGCAAGAAAAACTCTGGCGCTAAGATTAGCACGGTTAAAGCCGGCAGCAGCAACATGGTTCCTTCTAATAACTGCAGCCCCAGCATTAAAGCTATCAAAGCTACCGACAATGTTGTAAAGAAATCTAATGCAAAAGTAGACATGATCGCTACTTTCAATGTGCTCATCGTAGCTTTGCGATAACTTTCACTAACATTATGAACGTTCTTGCTATATCGTTTACTCAACCCTAATAATTTCAATGTTTCTAAACCTTGCAAAGCATCAACAAAGTGATTCGACAGCACTTTATACGTAGCGTATTGCCGGTCAGCTTTCCCCTGAGCCGCATAGCCTAAAATCACCATAAAAAGAATGATGATCGGAAAAACAACGATCATTGTAATGCCTGAATCTATATCTAGTGTGAAAACATAAATTAACACCAGCCAAGGAATGATCATCATATTCATCATTTTAGCAAGAAACAACGTAATGTAGTTCTCCACTTGACGAATGCCTTCTAAAGCCATTGTAACGACGTTTCCTGTGCCCGATTTTTGCACTAATTTTGGCCCTAAAGAAAAAACTTGATTCAATAATTCTTTTCTTAATTCTTTCCCTTTTTGATAAGCAAACTTATCAAGCAGGCGTTCGCGTATCAAAGTTAAAAAATGACGGCCTACGAAAGCTAAGAAAAAGACTAGTATCGCTTGAGTTTGCGCTGCTAATCCTTCACCGTTCCATAAACCGGTAATTGAAAGGGCTAAAAATCGAGCTTGAAAAATAATCATAAAAGCTTGCAGGAAAGAAATCCCTGCAAGCAATATCATAATCTTTTTCATGCCAGATAAACCCATTAAACGTTTATCCATCATAATTAATATTTCACCACGTCATCTTTCTTGATTCTATTTTTAAATACATAATACGTCCATCCTTGGTAAGCCAACACAAATGGCAATACCGTCAATGACAACCAAGTCATTACTTTCAGTGTATATGGTGTACTTGAAGCATTAACAATCAAGATATCATTTGCTGAAGCAATCGAACTGACCATCACACGCGGGAATAAACCAAAGAATAACAAAGCAACTAAACTAATGATCGTAAAACCACTAGTGAAAAAAGCTAAAAATTCTTTTCCGTTGTATACTCCATAAGTTGCTAAAATACTTAACACAACCATCAACGCGACGATTACAGTCGTTGCCGTCGTTTGGAGTTCGAAGAAGTCTGTTGATACATAAAGCAAGGCTACAAATGCCGCCAGCCCTACGAACAGCACGATATACAATTTTTTCGCATACTCGATCGCTCGTGTATGCACATCTCCAATAGTTTTTAAACCGATATAGTTCAAACCATGCAAGAAGCACAGCAGTGTTAAGACCAAGGCTCCCATAATTGAAAATGGCGTAAAGTAATCTGTAAAAGTTGCGACCATATTGCCTTTTTCATCAATCGGCATACCCGCAGCCATACTTGTGAACATTAAGCCAAAGAAGAACGGAGGAATGACGCTTCCAATAAATAACGTCCAATCCCATAGCTCACGTCCTTTTTGTCCTTCCATTTTGCTCCGGAATTCAAAAGAAACTCCTCGGATAATCAAACCGAATAAAATAGTCAGCAAAATAAGGTAATACCCACTAAATAAAGATGCATACCAATGTGGAAAAGACGCAAACATTGCTCCTGCAGCAGTGATCAGCCAAACTTCATTGGCATCCCAAACGGGTCCAATCGTTCCAACCAGCTGTTCACGTTCGGCTTTGTCTTTCGCTAGTAAACGGGTCGACATTCCTACACCGAAATCGAAACCTTCAAGGAAGAAGAAGCCGGCAAATAACACACCAATCAATAGAAACCAAAAGAATTGTAATCCACTCATATCAGCCATTATTTAAACGCCTCCTTTTCAAACGGGTCATCATTTTTTCTGTTGATTTCATTTTCGCTTTCTTGAATATGATACGGTCCATGTTTTACTTCTTTTCTTACAAAGTAAGCCATAACGCCTCCAAGAATAGAAAACAGCAAGAAGTAAATAATATTACTTGTCAGCAATGAAGCTGCAGAAACGTTCGGCGAAACACTGTCGGCAATTGTATATAGTCCGTAAACAGTCCACGGATAACGTCCTAATTCAGTCACTAACCAACCAGCTGTATTTGCAATAAAGGGAATAAACATGCTGAAACCAATGATGTACAGCAACCACTTCATATCCCATAACGTTTTTTTGCGTTTGCTGAACCATAAACCTACTACAGCTATTAACGCCAAGAATGCTCCGCTGCCGGCCATGATTCTAAAACTCCAGAACATGGTTTTAACGGGCGGATAATAATTTCTATCGCCGTATTCAGCAATTAATTCTTGATTGATCGTATTCATTCCCCGAACGCTGCCTTCAGGTTTATTATAAGATAAGATACTTAACATATAAGGAACCTCAAGTGTCCAAACAGATTCATTTTTGTCTGTATCTTGCCAACCTACTAAAGTCCAAGAAGCGGGATCTCCTGAGTCTTCATAGAGACCCTCAGTTGCAGCAAATTTCATTGGCTGATCTTCTACCAATGCTTTCATTTGCAAATCTCCAGCACCAATAGATAAAACTGTTCCGACTAAACCAATAATCAATCCCAAATTTAGAGATTTCTTGTTGAATTCAATATCTTTTTTAGCAATCAATCTAAACGCTGCAAGTCCAGCTACAAAGAATCCGCCAAGCAAGACTGCCCCAAACAATACGTGTGTAAATTCATACCAAACTTTCGGATTGGATAACAATAACCCAAAATCGTTTAATTCGGCCCGGCCATTATTGATTTCATAGCCGACTGGGTGTTGCATGAAGCTGTTCGCTACTAAGATCCAAAAAGCTGATAACATCGCTCCTACAACAACTAGCCACATAAACAAAGCATGAACTTTTTTGCTGAATTTGTCCCAGCCGAATATCCATAGGCCGATAAAAGTTGATTCCAAGAAAAACGCCATCAAAGCTTCCATGGCCAACAATGATCCAAAAATATCTCCAACAAAACGAGAGTAATCCGACCAGTTCATTCCAAACTGAAACTCCTGGATCAGACCGGTCACTACCCCAACTGCAAAACTTAACAAGAATATATTTCCCCAAAATTTCGCCATATCTTTGTACATTTCATCTTTTTTGATGACATACATTGTTTCCATAATAGCAACAGATAATCCTAATCCGATTGACAAGGGAACAAAGAAAAAGTGAAAAATTGTTGTCATACCGAACTGAAACCGAGCAAGTGAAACAATATCAAAGCTCACTTAAAAAACCTCCTCCAATTTTCTAACCTTAATGTTTCTATTTATTAAGATCTTTTAACTCATATAATTTTAAACTCTATTTTACATTATAATCCTTCTAGTCATAATTACAATTAATAATATGGTGAACAAAGCAGATTGTTCTAAATTATACCTCAAATAAGAGAAATAATACAGTAACTAAGCTGTTCCGTTCCCTCTCTATCCCACATAATTTATGTGTTTCAAAAGTTCCATTTTTTATGACTCATTCTCCACAGAAACGGAAACAGAGTCGTTTTTTTGTAAAATATACTTATGGTAGATTTTGTCTATGATAACAGCAATAGCGTTATCTCCTGAGATATTGGCCGCTGTTCCAAAACTGTCTTGTGTCAGATACAGAGTTACCAACAGATTTCCGATTGTGCCTGTGGGATCGATTCCTACCATAGTCAAAAAGGGTAAAGCACTCATGATCCCGCCGCCAGGTGCTCCAGGAGCTGCCACCATCGCAATGCCCAACATAGCAACAAAACCAGCTATCATGCCGAATTGATGCGGCAAATCATACATCAGCAACACAGCTGTTACGCAGGAAATGATGGTAATAATGCTGCCCAATAAATGAATCGTGGCACCTAAAGGAATCACAAATTCACGGATTTGAGCGGACACCCCATTTTTTTTAGCAACTTCAAGATTTACTGGAATCGTTGCTGCAGAGGACTGGGTTCCAATAGCCGTCACATACCCCGGCACTTGATTCTTCATCAAAGTAAAGGGATTCTTTTTGGCATACAAACCAGCAATAATAAAAAACAAAGCCACTGCAGTGAGCTGCATCGCAATCACAGACGCAAAAACTTTCCAAAAAACAGATAAAATAGTGAATACAGAACCAGCATAACTTAAATTTGCAAAATTCCCAAAAATATAAAATGGCAACCCTGGAATCACAACTGTGCTCAAGACCTTAGTAATGATCAAGTTAAATTCACCAAATAAATGGTACATGGTTTCCCCTTTATTTTGGCTTCTCATCCATGAAATGCTGATGCCAAACATAAAAGAAAAAACAATCGCTGAAGTTACATCCAGCATCGGCTCTAAAGGTATCGTAAACAGGGGCTCCAATCCTGGAGCACTTCCTTGTATCGCTGTGCTGAGATCACTATTAATAAACAAAGGAAATAGATGGGTAGCCACAAAATAAGCTGCGAACCCTCCCAACAACGTAGAGCTGTAAGCGATCAGCGTGGTCACGCCTAACAATTTACCGGCCCCTTGTGCCAAATCAGCAATGCCGATAACCACAAACCCGATGATCATTAATGGAATAATAAAAGACAAAAAATTGCTGAATAAACTCGAAATCGTTACGGCAATCTGAATAACAAAATCAGGCAGCATCGACAGTTGTCCGAAAATAATACCTAATATAATAGCTAATAAAAGCTTGGGCACCAAACCCAACTTCTTCTTTCCCAATTGTTTTCCAACTCCTTATAATAAGACTGCAATAGATTCTCTCAAGCTTATAAAAAGCCAAGAATCCATTACAGTATCTTACCATAGAAATTTATTCGTCACTAGTTAACGATGAATCGTTTTTTTCAAAATTGTTTCTTATGCTTGTGTCAGCAAACCATCTTCAATTCGAAAGACGCGGTCACAATCTACTAACATTCGTTCATCATGTGTTACCATGATCGCCGCTTTATTCCGAGCTTTAACTTCTTCAGCGATTAACTTCACCACTTCATAAGCTCTATTGGTGTCTAGGTTAGCCGTTGGTTCATCTGCCAGAATAATATCCGGATCATTCATAAAGGAACGAGCGATTGCTACTCTTTGCCGTTCTCCGCCAGACAATTCATTGGGATATTTTTTGAGTTTGTGTTCTAAGCCTAAATCTTTTAATAGGTCTGCTGCATAGGATTTGTCGCTTGCAGCAACAGAACCCTTCATTTTCTTCACTACCAGCAATTGATCTAAAACCGTTAAATAAGGAATAAGATTTGACGTTTGTAAAATAAATCCGATTTGATTCAAACGGATTTCCGATAATTGTTTTTCTTTTAACGTTGAGATATTGACCCCGTTGATCAGAACATCACCTTGGGAAGGTTGCAATAAAGCACCGGCAATCGATAAAAAGGTGCTTTTTCCAGAACCTGAAGGACCGATGATCGCAACGAACTCGCCCGGCTCCACTGTTAAAGAGACTTGATTCAACGCCGTCGTCTTAAATTCGCCTTCTTTATATTGTTTTGAAACATTGATTAATTGTAATCCTGTCATTATTCCACCCTCCCTAAAGCTGTTAGTGGGTCAATTTTGGCAATTTTCAATACAGAAAACAACGAACTGGCCACACTGATCAACAATAAAATCAAACTATACGTAACGACCAATTGTCCTTCTAAATTAAAGGGCATGGAATCAGGCAAAATAGCCGCTGTTGCGTAAGTCAATCCCACGCCAATCAAGATACTGATCAATGATAAGCTAAAGACTTGCGAAATCACAGATTTGATCACAAACCAGTTGCTTGCGCCGATAGCTTTCATCACTCCAAATTGGTGAGCTTTTTGATTGGTTAATATATAGAAGAAAACGGCAATCACAATTGCTGAAATGACGATCAAGAAACCTAACATCATCATAATGGTTCCATTTTCTGCTGTATAACCTGGTACTGCATTGATGGTTTCTTTTTTAGTCCCAACTTCAATGCCATCGATCGATTGTTCAAGTTTTTCAGGATCGACATCTTTCCCTTGAACCATCACACTATTCACGACATCTTTAATGCCGTTATCCGAACCTGGAGCAGCATATTTATACATACGGAACTTCTCTAATGATGTAAAAACAACGGGCTGATGACTCAACGTTTGATTTTTAGTAAACCCGACGATAGTCAGTTCTTCAACAGAGCCGCTGATGGTTAAGGTATCGCCTATTTGAAAACCATCTTTTTTCAAAGAGTCATCTACGATCACACCTGAAGGGTCGTCGGCTTGTAGTGCATTACCTGAAGTAACTTTAGGTTCCATAAAAGAATCTGGGCGAATGCCTGCCAGTAAAACATCGACTTTTGCAGCTTCTGATTGTTCGCTGCCAGTTTTACGGACTGAAGCAGATGCTGTTCCTATTGGAGCGACCGCTTCTACTCCTTTTTCTTCCATCACGTCATCTGCTAATGATTCAGGCAGCATTGATTTAGAAAAAGCAAAATCAGACTTTTCTTCAAAGACAGCATAGTCCACATCAGCATATTTTAATGTGGCCGCTCCTAAATCTGATAATCCGTTGCCTAAGCCCGCTAAAATAAATACTAACCAAGCAATCAACATGATGATCAAACTGATCATCATGAACCGACCTTTCGAGTACGTCAATTCTTTTAATGCTAAAAACATTTAGTATAGCCTCTTTTCAAATAAACTAACTTGCAAGTTGTAACTCTATTCTAACTCAAAGTTACACTTGTGTCACCTTTATTTTTCAAAGATTCCTTGGCAAATGATTTCTTGCAGATAATAGGCCCTTTCTGATTGTGATAACCCCACACGATCAGGGATTGTTACGCTATGGAAAATAAGTTCAATAATGATACTTTTCGGAATATCTTTTTTAATGTACCCATTAGTTTGTCCCGTTTGGATAAATGATTGAATTTGCTGAAAAAAACGTTTATGAAGCAATTGGGATCGTTGCTTCTTTTCTTTCATCTTTTCATCGTCTGCTATTTGTTTATTGGGAATCATAAACGAAATTTGATGGACATCCCCATACTCAAAAATTAAGGCGAATAATTGCTGAAACTGTGCTGGGTAATCGGTTAACCAGTCCAATTTCTCAAGATCGTCTACCATTTTCTCCATCTCAGAAATCATATAATCGTAAATCAATTCGTCTTTATTAGTATAGTATTTGTAGATAGCGGCTCGCGAAACGCTCAATGAATTTGCCAATAACCCAAATGAAAACTTATCATAGCCAACCGCCATTAAAAGCGAATGAGCTTCTTGATAAATGTCTTCAGTTGAAAATTTCTTTTCTCTAGCCATCAAGTTCTCCTCCTTCATTAACACTGCTTAAATAGTATACCATCATTACAGGGCAATGGACTAGAGCTGGAAAAAGCTGTTGAAAAAAACTGCTGCTGATAAATGAGTGTGCATCTGCTATATGCTGAAGCTTTTTGACGGCCTCTTAACCACAAACGGCATACCAAAAAAGCTCTATCATTTTTGATATTGGTAAGTGAAATAAATGTATCTGCCGCCTTGAAAAGGATTCAAGCCTCAAAAAAAGGCTAAGACAAAAAGAATCTTACTCCTTTTGCTTAGCCTTTTGAGTTAAACTTTCTATTTTTTCAGCCTAACGTTGCTTTTCGTCCAACCACTGAACGTTCCTTAAGGACGATCAGTCGGTTTTTTATCGTTATCTTCGATTTCAACATCTCCGTCTGTGTGAATGTCCAAATCTTCTTTTCGAACCGTTTCTGAAACTTGTTTCATATTTTCTTTTGTTTCTTTTTCGATCTCAACTTCTTCTGTCACTACTGGGCGTTTGTGAACTTCGATTTGTTCTTCTTTGACAGGAATCGTGAAGGAGTCGTCTTTCAAGTCTGCCTCTCCAGCAGCCGTTTCTCCTTCAGCGACCGGGTGTCGTTCTACCGTGATTTCATCATGCTTGACTGGGACATCCACAGTTTGGGTTTCTTCAGTCACTTTTTTATCTACATGAACTTCACCTGTTTGAACTTCATTGGTATGCACATCTAATTTTTCTTTTTGTAAGCGAATTTTTTCTTTGTCTTCATTTGTATGACCAGCATGATCCTCAACATCGGTTAGAGGTGCAGCCGTTAAATCAGCCGCCTCAAGGTCGGTATCATCCGGCAGCGGCGTATCGTCGGTGCCCATCGTTCCGGCTGCTGCATTCAGTGAAGGGTTAACTCCCAGCGAACTGTCTGCTCCCATTGCAGGATTAACAAAATCCGTTGTACCCACAGGTTCGTTTACCCCTGCTATCGGCGGTGTCATGGTTGTGTCGTTATCCATATCAAGCGTGTTTTCTCTGTTTTCATCACCATCAACTAAAAGAACGATGTTTCCTTTAGCAATATCATCTTGATAGCCTGCCAACACATCATCTGATTCATCGTAATCTTTCACAGTAAAAACATTTTTAATTTTTTCCCAAAAAGATTCGTCTTCGCGATTGGCATCAGTATCAGTCTTAACATCGACACCTTCATTTTCAACAGAACTGCTCATGTCTTTATTCGTAACTAATGTGATGTCTGTTTTCGAGTATCCTTCAGCAACTAACCCATCAATAGCACTTTCGGCTTCTGAAACAGATGTATAGCTTCCTTTTACAAATTTGCTCATACTTTACCACTCCTTAGTTTTAATAGAATACAAAAGGTCTGTACAATTACTAGTATACTAATCAGGATGTGAAAATTCAATTGATACGATTGCGTTTTCAATTCCTTTGCTGTCTTGCATCAAAAAAACAGCTGACAAATAGCCAGCTGCTTTAATAACAGTAAAGGTTCAAGTTTTATTTGCCTTCTAATGGGTCTTTGCCAAGGAAAGCTTGGAGCATCCAGATATTTTTATCGACGCCTGTTTTGTAAGCAATCAATAAGTCTTGTGTGACATCGTCTCCGGCTTCGCCAGTCAATTTGATACCAGCTTCTAAATTATCGCAAAGAATGCGGTAATCGGCTACTGTAGAAGCCACCATTTCTTCTGCAGGTACTTTTTCTGTATACGGTTTTTCTTCAATAGCAGAGTGTTCTAAAAATTCTTTTAACGTAGCGTAAGGTTTGCCGCCGATCGCAATCAAGCGTTCTGCTAATTCATCAAAGTGTTCAGTTGTTTCTTTATAAAGTTCTTCAAATTTTATATGAAGCGTAAAGAAGTGAGGTCCTTGTACATAAAAATGATGTTGATACAGTTTCGTAATAAATACCCCATGAGATGCTACCATATCGTTTAACAATTCTTGTACTTCAGTGTTCGTTTGAGCCATATTCTTCTTCCTCCTATACTTTTATTAAAGTGGTTATCACTTTATAATCAGTGTAATCTGAACGAAGAAAAATGTCTAGCGATACGCTTCCATTTCTCCGTCTTAATTTGCAAAAGCCTTTATGTTTGGGTGCGCTTTCTTTATTTGGTATGATAATAATGTAAAAACTAAAAGTCATGAGGAGGAAATAGTATGCCGAAAAAATTTAAAGGCGCTTATCAATCCGTAGAAGAAGCAGCTGCTGAAGTGGAACATTTGTTAGTCGAAGGTTATGCAGCCGATGATATCACTGTAGTAACCTACAAAGAAAATAAAGGCACTATCGAAAGCTTGACGATTGCTGATGTGGATACGGTCACCCAAGAAGATCATAAATCTGTGTGGGACAGAGCAAGAGATATCTTTACAGATGGCGATCCAGAAAACCCACTTGGAAAATACAATTTAGATGACGCTACAACCGAACGCTACAATAAAACGATTAAACATGGTGGGTATGTGATTCTCGTTGAAGAAATTCTAAACGGCGAGGAAACACCATCTACTAGAAGAACAAACCACGATCCGATCCAAAGCCATACCGATGCTACAATTCCGAATGTCGGCGAATTTTCAGCAGCTCACTCAGATGTGCCAACTGCTGAAAACGATGAAAAATCTTCCACCGTAGATGGTATTCCTCTCGAAGAATCTGACGGTACATTCGGCGGGGATCATCCAATCGATAATCCGAGCATGCCTTCTTCCCCTGGAACAGATCAGCAAAGGGATATTCCTGAATAAGGCAACTGAAAAGGTACAGTCTATCTAACTCAAATACTATAAGCAGAAAAAAGCAGCTAAAGACCTTTTTAGCTGCTTTTTTAGGTTCTATCATTTTGGGTGTCGGTAAGTGAACTGACTATATACTACAATCTTGAAATTTTCGGAGGAATAGTGGCTGCTTGTAGGCTTGAAAACCTGGAGACCCAAAGGGGGCTCCAGGCGGTCCCATGGCTTTCTACAAGCAAACACGTAAGTTCCGAAGGAAATTTCAGTCTAAGAGACACCAACACGATTTGATAAAGAGCCCTCTTTTACTGCCTATTTCCTCATTCTATTGGATTTTCCAGTTTAAGCAATTCTATAAACCGGGCGGTTAACCCAGCCGTATATCCCCATAATTGGTGATTTTCCAAATGGTAAAAAGCAATGGCTTGGTGCCCGGACTTCCAATCGTACTTTTCCCCTCCTTGTATTAATTCATATGGGAAATTTTCTGGATGTTCTAATTTAGTACTGACCGTGTAATAGGTTGGTTTATGGGTTAATAGATAGTCTAATGGAATCGCAAATACTTCTTCTACCTCTTCGTTGCATACGATGTCCTCAAGTTGAACATCCTTTAGTTCAGCCACAAAAGAACGGATAACAACTTGGTCACTAACGATATAATCCATCTCACCTAATATATGAATGCAGTCAAACGGAAGATTCAATTCTTCCATCGTTTCCCGAATAGCCGCTGCTTCATAAGTTTCACCAGCTTCTACTGCTCCGCCTGGAAAAGAGGTTTCACCAGGTTGAGAAATGTGTTGACTGCGGACTTCATATAATAGGTTAGGAACGCCTGCCACCATGATAATCGGCAGCAAAACAGAGAAATACCGTTGTTTCCCAAGTGGTTTCGGCTCTCTTTCAGCTAATCGTTTTTGAATATCAGTAAACAAATGAACACGTCCTTTTCCCGCAAATGATCGATCTTGCTTCTATTGTTTCTTCTATTATACGTGAAACCATTGAATGAAGTCACTTGCTAACTAAAGCTTGCTAACACAGGGTTATTAAAACTACAATAGATTAAGAACGATGAACTCATGAGTGAATGAAATAAGTGTTACTATTACGAGGAGGAATGATGATGGAAACAGTTGAACAAACGAGTTATTTCCTAAATGATCAACAAATGTCTACAAAAGAGTTAGAAGTTTTTCAACAATTAGAAGGAAAAAGTGTTTATGAGGTTATTCGTGTCCAACAAAGAATTCCGCTTTTCTTAGAAGACCATCTTGAACGCCTCAGAAGTTCTGCAGCTTCTGTCGGCATGCCGTTAACCGTTTCAGATGACATTTTATGGCAACGCATTTACCGTCTTATTTCTTTGAACGACGTTGAAAACCAAAACATCAAAATCATTTGGAATCAAAAAAAAGAAGGAGTGCTGTTGATTTTCTTCACTAAGAGCGTTTATCCGCCTAAAGAATCTTATGTTTCGGGTATCCATACCAGCTTATTGAAATTGGAGCGGCAAGATCCGACCATCAAACTCCAACGAGCAGACTATCAACAAACAGTTTTAAAAGCACGCGAAGAAAAAAATGCTTATGAAGTTTTATTGGTTGACCAGTCTGACTATGTCACTGAAGGAAGCCGCTCAAATCTCTTTATCGTAAAAAATGGACAGCTTTATACTTCTCCCGCAAAAAACGTCTTACTTGGGATCGTCCGTAAAAAAGTATTGGAAATTTGTCGAACACAAGGTTGGAAAGTCGTTGAGGAGCATCTTCCTGCAGCTCAGCTGGATGAAATCGATGGAGCTTTTATCACGGGTACCGGAAACAACGTTTTGCCTATCCACACAATCGATGAATTGGTTTTACGCTCTACCGAAGATCCTATCGTATTAACGTTAATCCAAAAGTTTGATGATTTGGTAACCCGCTACATCCACAAACATACTGCGAATCAATCTTATTAGTTCTCTTTTAATGAATGGAAATAAAACCTTAAGTCATTGCTGAATTCAGCAATGATTCGTTTTAAAGAGAAGTTAAGAGAATTATTTTTGGACCAGTGTTATACTAAACCCAAATCGTTTTCGTAATGTGTTAGCGGTTTCTATAATCAATCAAAGGAGCGAAAAAAGTTGAAAAAAATAACCTTAGGAACGAGTGATTTACAAGTATCAAACGTGGCTTTAGGCTGCATGTCCATGAATCGTTTGTCTACCCAAGAAGCTACTGAAGTCGTCCAAAACGCATTAGATTTAGGCGTAAACTTTTTTGACCATGCAGATATTTACGGCAAAGGCCAATCAGAAGAAGTTTTTTCTACGGCTCTAAATTTACGCTCTTCGATTCGAGACAACATCATTATCCAAAGCAAAACTGGGATTCGCGAAGGATTCTATGACCTTTCTAAAGAACACATTCTGAAAACAGTAGACGACAGCTTAAAAAGACTAAAAACCGACTATCTTGATATTCTTTTGCTGCATCGTCCAGATGCATTAGTCGAACCCGAAGAAGTAGCAGCAGCTTTTGATCAATTAGAACAAAGCGGCAAAGTTCGCCACTTTGGCGTCAGCAATCATAATCTCATGCAAATTGATTTGTTAAAAAAATCTGTTAAACAGGATTTGATCGTTAACCAACTGCAATTAAGCGTCATGCATACTGGAATGATCGATGCTGGTATCAACGTCAACACCAAATTTAATGGTGCCGTTGATCGTGATGGCAGTGTTTTAGATTATAGTCGCCTTAAAGATATGACGATTCAAGCTTGGTCCCCTGTCAAAGCTGATAAAGGAGTATTTGTTGATAACGATGCGTATCCAGAAATCAACGCCACATTGAAAGAAATTGGTGAGCGGCATGGTTTAGATAATTCTGCAACGGCTATCGCTTGGATTTTGCGTCACCCTGCTAATATTCAAACGATTGTAGGAACGATGACTCCTGAACGTTTGAAACAATACGTCAAAGCCTCTGAGGTCAGATTGACTCGTGAAGAATGGTATGAAATTTACCGTGTAGCGGGAAACAATGTCCCTTAACCGAGTATCCGCCTAAAAAGCCCTGCGTTTCTTACTTTATTCAGTAAGAAGCGCAGGGCTTTTTGCTTTAGCCGAAAAGCATAGCATCTTTAACTTGGTTTACCTACCTTATCGATAGAGTTTTCATGTCCTTACGGTACTCAAATGGAGTTTGCCTACCTTATCGACAGAGTTTTCATGTCCTTGCAGTACTCAAATGAGATTTACATACTACATATGCTTTACTCAGATCTCACTTATACGGTTTGCACGATGTCTGTGCTATCGAGGGAAAATCAATGACTAAAATTGTTGAAGTGAAAAAAGACGTTAGCAAGTTTTCACTCACCAACGTCAAATATTGTACCACAATTAAAATAGCACCCCCTCTTATTCGAAGGATGCTGGTTTAATTTAAGAGTAAATAGAATCTTCAGTTTGTTTATTGATGTATTGACGCATATTATTCGTCATGCCGGCTAAATAAATTTCTGCTGGGTCATTAGTATTATCCAATTCAACCGTTGTTCCATCTATCGGCAGTGTTTGTTGGAAAATAGCTTCGTATTCCGCAACACTTACTTCTGCTCTTGATGAAAGCAAGTCCATATGTTGTACCACGTTTAAATGCGAACGGAATCCAGGTTGTAAAATACCAGTAAAGAATTCACCCACTGCGCCGGAACCATAGCTGAATAAACCGATTCTCTCTCCATCGGCTAAGTCCTCTTGCTGCTCAAGCAAAGATAGCAAGCTGAGGTACAATGAGCCGGTATAGATATTTCCTACTACTCGGTTGTAACCCGTGCTTACTTGATAATTGGCCAGCAGCCGTTCTTGGTCTGCAGCTGAACCTTCCTCTAACAAAACAGGTTTCAGGGCTTTTAGTCCCATTTTCGTATAAGGCAAATGGAAACAAATCGCTTCAAAATCTTTTAAGGCTAGATTGGTTTTGGCTTTATACTGGGCCCAAGCTGTTGCAAAAAATTGGATGTACTGTTCGTTTGAAAATTTGCCGTCAACAAAAGCTGCTTCTGAATAGATAGGCCGCCAAAAGTCCATGATATCAGCAGTCACATACGCACTTTGTTCTTCAAATGCTAATATACTAGGTTCAGCGCTAATCACTAAAGCAACCGCTCCAGCTCCTTGTGTAGCTTCTCCTGAAGTATTTAAACCGTATCTTGAAATGTCTGATCCCAAAACCAATACTTTGCTTTCTGGATTTAACGCTATATGTCCTTTTGCCATTTGAATCCCAGCAGTTGCTCCATAACAAGCTTGTTTGATTTCAAACGCACGAGCTTCGGAACGTAGCCCTAATAAATGATGCACATAAATGGCTGCAGCTTTTGAATGATCAATACCAGACTCTGTACCAAAAATAACCAAATCAATTTTCTCTTTATCTTTTTCATCTAATATATTTAAAGCTGCGTTTGCTGCCAATGTAACCGCGTCTTGTGTGAGTGGAGCTAGAGCCATTTTTTCTTGGCCAATGCCAATAGTGAACTTTTCAGGCTCTATTTCTCTAGCAACTGCTAGTTTTTTCATATCAACATATAAATGAGGGGTATAAAACCCGATTTTATCAATCCCTATTTTCAAAAAAATTCTCCTCCACTACTTTGTTATTCATGTCTGTTAGTTTATGAGGTACAAAAATAAGCGTTTTGCGCTAACTTTATAACAACCAGTTTTCTTTCTCTTATGATGCTATTAAAAGAATAGTTCAAATAGCACAAAAAAACAACTGGTTGAAAACAATCTAAAGATAACTTTAACAATCTACCAGAGGATGTCTGTCTTTTTCATTCTAAAAAATTTAACAAA
This sequence comes from Carnobacterium sp. CS13, assembly GCF_016653495.1. Classification (NCBI taxonomy): domain Bacteria; kingdom Bacillati; phylum Bacillota; class Bacilli; order Lactobacillales; family Carnobacteriaceae; genus Carnobacterium; species Carnobacterium sp. CS13. The sequence goes on from NZ_CP067364.1 coordinate 2,162,506, forward strand.
TCTTAAAGTGTTAAACAGACGCAAGTATCGTACAATAGACAGAAAGAAGCACTCACTCATTTCGTCTTTTGGGATGGCGAGTACCTTCATAAAAACGAAAGCATATTGCAACATTAAGGAGAAGAAGAAAATGGAAGAAGTTGTCATTGTTAGTGCCGCAAGAACACCCATTGGAAAATTTGGCGGAAGCTTAAAAAACACAACCGCTGTTGAATTAGGTACTCTCGTCGCGAAACAAGCCATTGATCGGGCAGCTATTTCACCAGAAGTAGTAAATCAGGTTATTTTTGGAAATGTCTTACAAGCTGGACTAGGACAAAACCCAGCACGTCAAATAGCTGTCCATGCCGGTGTTCCTTATGCATCCCCAGCGATGACCATTAATGAAGTTTGCGGTTCAGGGTTAAAATCCGTCATTCTTGCCAGTCAAGCCATTCAATTAGGAGACGCTGATGTGATCGTAGCAGGCGGAACAGAAAACATGTCACAAGCTCCTTATCTTTTAAATCATCATCGGTGGGGAAAAAAAGCTGGCGATGACCGGATGATCGACAGCGCTATGCATGATGGTTTATCGGATGCGTTCAATCATCTGCCTATGGGTCTGACCGCTGAAAAAGTAGCGGAACAATACGGCATTTCAAGAGCCGAACAAGATGCATTCGCGTTACGCTCGCAAATGAAAGCTGCAGCTGCACAGGAGAATGGGCGATTCACGGAAGAAATCGTCCCAGTTGCGGTTAAAGATTCAAAAGGCAAACCGCTTTTATTCAGTGAAGACGAATTTGTTCGAAAGAATACTAGTTTAGAAAGTTTAACTGCTCTTAACCCTGCTTTTGCCGAAAACGGAACCGTTACTGCCGGAAATTCTTCGGGTATAAACGATGGAGCAGCAGCACTTGTCTTGATGAAAAAAACCCGTGCTGAACAATTAGGTGTGCCTTATTTAGCCACCATACGCGGATATGCTGAAATCGGCATTGACCCTTCGATCATGGGATATGCTCCCTATCAGGCCATTGAAACGGTTTTGAAAAAAACAAACTTGTCTTTGGATGATATTGACTTAATTGAATTAAATGAAGCTTTTGCTGCTCAAAGTGTAGCCGTAGCTAGAGATTTAAAGCTTCATAGCGACAAAGTCAACGTGAATGGCGGAGCGATCGCTTTAGGCCATCCGATAGGCGCTTCCGGAGCCAGAATTTTAGTCAGTTTGCTCCACGAAATGCAAAAAAAACAAGCTCATTTAGGATTAGCTTCATTATGTGTAGGCGGCGGAATCGGAATTTCTATGGTACTTGAGAAGAGCTGAAAACGTTGTTACGCAGCTGTTTCCAGATTTGAAACCGTTATAATAGCTAGTTTGTGCTTTATTTGGTATAATGAATAGCGAACACGAGTTTAAGCCTAACCATTCCATCGGTTCTTTTTTTAGAACGGGTGAAGACTTTTAATAAATTGGGCTAAACGGAAGGAGAATAAAGGATGAAAATAAATGCAGAATTGAGAACTGAAGTTGGGACTTCTTCAGCTAATCGTTACAGACGGGAAAATAAAATCCCGGCAGTTGTTTATAATAAAGGATCCGAAACTACTCCTGTCTTGTTAGACAGCAAAGATTTTGACAAGGTTTTAAAAGAATTAGGTAAAAACGGGATTTTTGATATCGTAACTGCAGAGGGAAAATCAAAACAAGTTATCATTAAAGATTTCCAAAGCGCTGCTTTAAAATATCAAATTTTGGATGTAGAGCTTCAAGCTATTACAAAAGACCAAAAACTGACAGTGACAGTTCCGATCATTTTATCAGGTGCTGAAGGCGTCAAAGAAGGTTTAGTTTCACAAACCTTAAATGAACTAGAAATTGAAACAACACCGGCTAATATTCCAACTGAATTTACCGCTGATGTTAGTGCTTTAACCATTGGGGACTCTTTAACAGTAGCAGACTTGTCTGTTGATAAAGAAATTACTGTCTTTAATGAACAAGACGAAACAGTGGCTATTGTAGCACCGCCAACTGTAATGGAAGAGCCTGCTGAACCAGCTGAGGCAAGCGACCCTGAAGTTATTGGAGAAAAAGAAGCTTAATTTTTCCCTTTACTACCATTATACAAACAAAAAAAGACTGCTGTCGCCAAGAAGAACGTATCCTTGGCGACAGCGGTCTTTTCTTTTTCCAATTAAAGCCGCCGAATGAACTTCACTTCAAAGATCGCTTTAATGATCACAGCTACCAGAGCTCCTGCCAGCGCGCCGAGCGGGCCAAAAAGCAAGACACAAATCACAGTGGATATTAAAGTGTAGAGCGGTCGTACGCCAATTTCTTTACCGGTCACAAACGGTTCTGCTATTTGTCGAATAATGCTCGCAACAATATATACCAACCCAAGTTGCCAAGCGATGGTCGTATCTCCCATAATAAAGCGAATGACCGCCCATGCCACCATGATTATCCCGCTGCCCAATACTGGGATGATATCGACGATTGCTATCCCGAACGCTTTGATTCCCCAGTGCTCAATGCCAATCAGCAAAAAACCACTACACAAAACAACAAACGTCAGTACCGACAATTTACATTCCGCTTTCAAATACCCTTTCAACCCTTTGCCTGTAGCCTTAAGCACTTCTTTTAAATAGTCGATCACATTATTCATAGGCAACCCCTTCTTTAAAAACATTTAATCTGGAAGCCAATTGATTAGAATTTAACCTGCCAAGATCTTCACAATAAACGTTCGTGTCCTAGGCCCGTCAAATTCCGCAAAATAAACGCTTTGCCAAGTGCCTAATATGAGTTGTCCATCTGCGATGATCAACGTTTCGCTCGCCCCCACTACGGATGATTTCATATGCCCGTCTGAATTTCCTTCGGCATGAACGTACGCAGGTTTATTCGGAAAAGTATCATCCAATCCTACTTTCAAATCTTTTTTTACATCTGGATCTGCATTCTCATTAATGGTAATGGCTGCAGTCGTATGAGGACAATAAACAACCATCACGCCCTCTTTTACACCGCTTTTGTCCAAAGCTTCTTGCAAGTACTGATCAAGTGTTGTGAACGATTGTTTCTCATGAGTAGAAATCGTAAATGTATGCATTGTCTTTCCCATTTGCTCCATCTCCTTTTCTTGTATAGCTCCATCATACAATAGTGTTTCCAGAGACCAAACTAATATGCCGAATTTATCCAGGAAACAAAAAAATACCAAAGACTATTTTCTCAAGAAACTTCTTTTGTTTTCTTGTAGAATAGAATGAGCGGTAATTGATCAAACGAAGTAAGAAATAATGAAAGCAGGGGAAGATATGAAAGTTTATGTGGACGCAGATGCTTGTCCGGTAAAAGACATTATTATTTCAGAAGCTACAGCTAATCAAATTCCTGTGGTTCTGGTAACCAGTATTTCTCATTTTTCAACTGTCCAGCAACCGGCTGGAGTTGAAACGGTTTATGTGGACACCGGAGCTGAAGCAGCTGACTACCGCATCATGCGGCTTGTAAAAAAAGGAGATCTGCTCATCACTCAAGATTATGGTTTGGCTTCATTAGCCCTAGGAAAAGGCTGTATCGTCCTTCATCATATGGGGTTCAGATACACCAACGAGACGATCGACCAACTCTTACAATCTCGTTATTTAAGTGCGATGGTCAGAAAAAGCGGCAAACGGACAAAAGGTCCTAAACCGTTCACAAACGATGATCGCAAAAAATTTCAAGAACTTTTTAAAAATACAATTGCTGAAACAAAAAGAAGCCTTTAACTTAAAATGGCTTCTTTTTGGAGTCATTTTATCTTTACAAAAGGTACTACAGATCAATTTCCACAGCAGTCGGAACTCGCTTTTCAAACGTGTAAATGGAGTTGAATCCAGCTTCTTTCGCCATCCTCAACGCTATTTCTATTCCATACCCAACCGTTTCCGCTCGATGAGAATCCGATCCGACAGTCAAAATTTTGCCTCCTAACGAACGATACAGTTTCAATACTTCCATTGAAGGAAGGGTTTCTTTGATTTTACTATTCGCTAACCCAGAAGTGTTGATTTCGATTCCAATTCCTCTTTCAATGGCTTTAAGCAAAATCTTTTCCAATATCATTTGGTAGTCAGAGAAATCATACGCTCCTGCAGTTTCTGTCGCATAGCGTTTGATCAAATCCAAATGCGCTAAGACGTCAATATCTGCGTGCGTTACCAACTGATACACTTCATCAAAATAACCTTGATAAATTTCTTGTGGGGATTTATTCAACATATACCGGCTCAATTTTTCTTCTTTCACATTGTGAACGGAACCCATCACAAAATCTAACGGCAAGTTGGCCAAAGCTTTTTTGTATTCGTTCTGCATCAAATGAGGTTCGCACAATTCGATTCCTGCTTTGATGACCAATTTGTCAGCATACCTTTGTCTGTTTTCTTTCAGTTGCGAAAAATAACGTTCAAAATCCATGTGCCCATAAGTGGGTGCTAGGGAATTGACAGAAAAATGTTCTGTAAAACAAATCTCATCTATTCCTTTTATTATTGCTTGTTCGCAGACAGCCGACATTTGAGCTATTGAATCAAATGAATTGTCTGTATGGTGATGGTAATCAGTGAAATACATCGTAAACACTCCTTCTATCTTCTCTTTCATCATACTAAAAAGGTCCTCACGTGGCAATCAGTACTCCCGAAATCGAAGATTTTATGAAAGAGTCAACTTTGCATGAGTGTTTACATACTAATCAAAAAAAATGTGTTGAAACCATTTTACCAGAACAACCTAAAAGGCCGCGGGAGTGCTTCCCCTCGACCTTCTTTTTAAATTATAGGTTCTTTTTGCTTTCGTCTTCGTCGTTTACTTCAACGTCTCCAGACGTGTGAATGTCCAGATCTTCTTTCCGAACCTGTTCAGAAACCTGTTTTACTTCCTCTGTTGTATCTTTTCCGATCGTTACTTCTTCTGTTACCACTGGTCGTTTTGTTACTTCAATTTGTTCTTCTTTGACAGGAATAGTTATTTCTTCGTCTTTCATGTCCAATGACCCTTCAACAGTTTCCCCATCTGTTACTGGGTGTCTTTCGACAGTGATTTCTTCATGTTTGACTGGAACTTCTATTGTTTTCATCTCTTCGGTCACAGTTTTATCAACGGTTACTTCACCAGTCTGAACTTCTTTTGTATCAACATCCAAGCGCTCTGCTTTCAAATCGATTTTTTCTTTTCCTTGGTCCAAATCATCGGAAACCGGCGGAACTGATGCTGCATTAGGCGTAGCTCCTTCAAAATCAACGGCGCCTTTTTCGTCATCAAAGTCATCAACTAAAACGATGATTTTGCCATTTTCGATATCTTCTTTGTACGTGCCTAAAACCTCTTCATCTGCCTGATAACCCATATCTGTTGTGTCCACTTCATCTTCATCCGGCGTAAAAGCATCTTTAACTTTTTCCATAAAGGACTCGTCTTCTTTGTCTTTCTTAGCATGCTCTGTATTGATTCCTACTCCTAATGAATCAGGAATGGAACGAGCCGTTTCATGGTTGGTCACGAGTGTGATCAGTTTTTTTGCATAGCCCTCAGCAACAACTTTATCAATCGCTCTCTCAGCTTCATCTAAAGTTGAATAACTTCCTTGTACAAATTTTCCCATCCTATATTCCTCCTAATGAGTCATTTAAACCACAAGTTAAGTATACAAGTGATGTTCGAATTCGACAAAGAAAACGATTTCTATACTAAAAAAACAAAATAAAAAAGCATTCCCCTGAGGAAATACTTTTTTCAAAAGCAAACCACTAAGGTTTAGCTCAATTTTTAAAATCCATACTCCGCGTCTTTCTGTTGTTGAATAGCCGCATAAGCATCAACCAGCATGATCGTGTCTTCTACTAAACGCTCAATTCGAAAGAGTATACCTGGATTGATGTTTTCTTTTCTGTAAAAAACTTTTTCTTCTATAAAACATAAGTTGATACGATGTGAGCTTTCATATAGCTTAGAAACTGACCGGCAACAGATCAAAAATGTTTTTTAACGTTGCTGGAATGGAAGCTTGGAAAGTCGAGGTACCGATAATAATAGCGTCTGCTGCCATAATCGTTTCCGCTATATATTTCGTATCTCCATCATATTCCCAATAGTTCCGGCCATCACTAAATACCATTTCATATTCGGCTAAATCCAATAACTATCATTCAGTAAAGCGGACCCAATGTCAAAGACATTAAAAAAAAGAGACCTTATGCAACACCCAATAAAAATTGCTTCCTGTAAAAAAGGAATAGGTCTATTTTTTTAACTACTTGTTCTGATTTTTTTAGTACCCTCTTGTAAATCGTTAACGTTCAACTATCTTTTTACTAATCAAGGATTACCTTGGTGTGCCAAAAAGCTGAGCAGCATAGAGTGTTTCTCCAGCATAGTAAACCCCAATGCCGATCTCTTCAAAATTTTCACGCACCATATTTTCATAATGTCCGGGACTATTTTTCCAACCATCAAACATTAATTCAGCCATACCCTCCTCGTCTAAATAATACGTGGCCATACCAATATTCTCGCCTACTAACTGATAAACGTATTCATATTCTGGTTCTTCAAATATAGTCGCCATTTCCCTTCCATCTGGACGCGTATGGGCAAATGACTCTTTCGTTTCTTTGGCTCTTTGGCGACTCGCTTTTTTCAATTGTTCATTTGGTTTTAATGCATTTAAATTCTTTTCCTGGCGCAAATCATTTAAGAGCTCAAGTATATGATCTTCTATTGCCACATAATCAATAGTAGATGTTTCATCTTCTTCATCAATAGTTGCTGGAACTGAGGAACTTGATTCTGCTGCTTTGTTGTTAGGCACTTGGGGCATTGATGATTCTGATTCATCAGGAAGCGAAATCTTCCAATCTTGAGGGACAGGAATCTTTTCAGTTATAAAAGAAAGGGCATCGCCGATCTTTGTTCCATCTAAAATATTCGTGCTTCCCAGCCAAAAACCAATCACAATGGCTAAAGCAAGCATAACTACAGTGGATAAAAAACGTTTCATTTAACCGGTCCCTTCATTTTGACCTCTTTACAGCTGTTTGAAAAACAAGGAGTGATCAAGCATTATCATAAGCTTTTTGTAATTCTGTTATCTCTAGTTTTTTCATTTTGAACATAGCAGTTGAAACAGCATCCCGTTTGACCGGATCAGCATCTGTTAAAAGTTTTCTTAATACAGTAGGAACAACTTGCCAAGAAATACCGTATTTATCGGTTAGCCAACCGCATTCTCCCGGCTCGCCTTCTAATACTAAAGTATCCCAGATGGTATCAACTTCTAATTGGGTCTCACAGTTAATATACAGTGACATCGCTGGGGTAAATGTGAAATAAGGACCTCCATTGATGGCGATGAACTCTTGTCCTGCTAACTGAAATTCAATTGCCATGACACTTCCTTCATTTCCTTCGCCGGGAGCGTTTAGATACTCGGTCGTTAAAATTTTTGAATCTGCAAAAATACTGGTGTACAAATCAACGGCTTCTTGTGCTTCATTATCGAACCACAAATGAGTGATGATCTTTTGCATGTTGTTCCCTCTTTCCTTTTAATTGAACAGGCTATTAGCACTGGGCAAATGCGGCTTTTACTAAAGCAAACGTTAATGAGTAAGTGTCAAAATAAAGCGATTGCCTTTGTTCATTTAAGCATACTTGGATGAGCTAGAGTGTCAATTAAAAAGTTTTATTTCAACTACTATCTTCTAAAAAGTCCATTCTTTTCTTTCATTTAACAAATACAAGTATGACAGCCTTTATCTTACGTTTGCTTTCTTAGGAAACTTAGGAATGAACTATTTTAACATCATTATCTGGGCCTTCATTACCGATGTTATCGATTACCAAGAAGTCCAAACCGGAGAACGTGAAGACGGTACGGCTTATGCTGTATATTCTTTCTCTCGTAAAATTGAGCAAGCATTAGCTGGTGGTTTAGGTGGATTTGCCTTAACGGCTATTGGATATGCTTCTACGGCTACAGTCCAAAATACGACTGTTCTAGGTAAGCTTTACTCTGTTGCGAGTATCGTACCAGCTATTGGGAGCATATCACTGCTTGTTGCTGCTTGTTTGTTCTTTATTTATCCATTAGACAAAAACACTGTTAACGCTAACGTGGCTACTCTATCAGCACATCGCAATCAACAATAAAGGTATTAACCTTATCATTTTAAATACAAAGCAAGAGAGTTGATCGAACTTTCTTGCTTTGTTTTATGGGCAAAAAAAGGTGCTGATCCTATCGTTCGTCAGCACCTTCTTTACTATTGTATTAACGTATCAAGCCTTTATAGAACCGGTCATACCTGCGACAAAACTCTTTTGCATCGCAACAAATAAAATCAGAGTTGGAATGGTAGCTATCACAATAGCTACCATTTGAACACCGTAATTGGCGACATAAGAAGCGGAAGAAAGTCCAGAGATCAACAATGTCATTGTATATTTGTCTTCCGTCTGCAAGATGATCAACGGCAAAAGATAACTGTTCCATGAATTCATAAAAGAATAGATCGTTGCCGCGGCATACGTTGATTTCATCATGGGGAACACGAGCCTGAAAAAGATACCATAGCTGCCTGCACCTTCGATCCGTCCTGAATCAATGATTTCATTTGGAAAGGATTTAAAGCTTTGCCGAAAGAAAAAAATCAAGAAAAGATTGGATACAGACGGCAAAATAAGAGCTAAATGTTGATTGACCAAATGAAAACCAGCCATCATTTTAAACAATGGGATCACGAGTGCAGCAAAAGGAATCATCATAAACAGCAAAAAAATCGAATAAATTATTTCGCTTTTACGCGTTTTAAATTTTTCAAAACCAAATGCTGCCAATGACGTTACCAACAAGCTTAAAACTACCGTGATGAGCGTAACTTTAATCGAATTCCACATGATCAACGGTATATTGTAACCCTCAAACAAACTTTTGAGATTAACTAAAAATTGATTTCCCAAAGTGATTTTACCTTCAGCAATTTGATTGGAGGTATTGGTCGCGCCTGCCACCATCCAATAGAAAGGGAAAATTGAAATAATCGAACAGATGATCAGGAACAAGTATTTTAAAGGGGTCAGTATTTTTGATTTCATAACGTTCTCCTTTCCTCTTAGACTGAAAACGGCTATTCCTTATTAGTGACTGCTAATTGAATGACCGATAGAATAGCGATGATCACTACCAGCGCCCAAGATAGCGTTGCTGAGTAACCAAAATTGGATGTGTAGACAAACGAATGATTATAAATCAGCTGAGCAGCTGTCAGTGTTTCATTGGAAGGCCCGCCGCCAGTCAAGTTGACTACTTCATCAAACAACTGAATGGTTCCAATCGTCGAGGTAATCGTAGTAAAAACAATGACCGGTTTAAGTTGCGGAATAATAACAAAGAAGAATTTTTGAAAGGCATTAGCACCGTCAATTGAAGCAGCCTCTAACGTTTCTGTTGAAATATTTTGCAATCCAGCTAGGTAAAAAATCATATTATAGCCAGTCCAACGCCAACACAATGCCATGATCACCGTTACTTTCGCCCAAAAAGGACTGTTGAGCCAATTGATTGGATCTTGAATCAACCCGATCGTCAGTAACATCTTGTTCACGATTCCACTGACTTGGAACATCATTTTGAATAATATTGCATAAGAAACCAATGACGTCACACATGGCAGAAAAAGAGCCAACATGAAAAAGTTTTTCCCTTTCAATTTTGGTGAATTTAAAATAAAAGCTAACAGCAATCCTAACACCAACATAATAGGCACCTGAAAAATTAAGTACGTAAAATTGTTCATCAAGGCTTTAACAAAAACTTTATCGTGAAACATGCGGATATAGTTATCAAATCCAGTAAAAACTGATTGGATTCCTTGCATATTATGAAAGGAGATATAAATGGAATAAAAAATTGGATACAATAAGAAAACACTTCCGAAAATCACCGCAAACACAATAAATTTCCAAACTTCCCGCTGTCCTGAGGATTTGTTAGGTTTCATAGCCGTTCTCCTTTCTCTTAGTTTGAAAACTGTCTTAATTAATAAAAAAACAAGCAGCAGACTTTTAAGCTAAAGAACAGCCGCTGCTCGTTCAAATAAATTTATTCTCCAACTTGCATATTGTAATACTCTTCCGCTTGTTCAAGCATTTCATCTAATGTCAGTTTGTCATCGAAATAATCCTGTAAAACAGATCTTAAAGCATCTACTGCTACGTTTGTATTTACACCGTAATCGACTCCTGGAATTTCAGCTGACCATTCAGAAAAGTCTTTGTAAATCTGCGCATCATTAAAATACGGGTCTTTGTATTGGTAGGCTTCCCCTGTTTGAGAAGGAATGTAAGTTCCGACTGCTCCTTTATCCACAAGGATTTCTTGGTAAAACTCATCATTGCCAGCAAATTCCGTTTTAAGGAAATCAATAGCGAGGTCTTTATTAGGCGAATCTTCTAGAACTGCCCAGCTAGAGCCTCCCAAATTTGAAAAATGAGTAGCGTTTTCTACTGTTTCCAGTTTCGGTATATTTGTATATGCCCATTTGCCCGCTTGGTCTTCTGCTGATTTAATGGTTGCCGAATACCAAACGGCTGAATTAACCGCTGCCACTTCTCCGCTGGTAACCGCTCCAATACCCTCTGCTGCAAAGTAATCGACTGGTTTTGCCAATTGATTTTTTTCTATGTCTTTAAGAATGACGGCCATCTCTCTAATAACAGGATTATCTTTGAAAAATACTTTTCCCTGATCGTCAAAATACCAAAGTCCAGCAGATTGCATGGCCATTTGCATATAATGCGTCCCTCTGTTAGGAATGAAAGCCACGAACCATTTGCCGGTTTTTTCTTTTACATCTTTGCCGATTTGAACGAATTCAGACCAAGTCAAATCTTGCATATCTTCAGGCGAGTAGCCGGCTTCTTCCAAATAATCGGTCCTATAGTACAGTCCTGCTGAGCCAGAATCGAATGGAATGGCATAAACACCGTCATTATGCGTTACGGCATCGACCTTATACTGAGCAAACTCTTCGAAAGCGATATCATTTGATAATTCAGCAAATTTATCTTCATAGTTAATAAAAAAGCTTTGTGTATCATAGTCTTCTATTAATACGATATCTGGTACCCCTTCCGATACACCCGATGTAAATCCAGAAACCATTTTTTGCTTGGTATCCTCATTAGACATCTCCACCACATTTACTTTAAAATCTTCATGTCCGTCCTTTTTATAATACACTCCGGCCATTTCCATAATCGGGATATTGAAGTTTTTATCCCACGCCCAAACGGTCAACGTTGAATCGTCTGAGCCTGCTGACTGCTTTGCCTCATTCCCGCCAGAATCAGAACATGCTGCAAGCAAAGATAAACTTAATGCACTGTAAAGTAAAACTGCCCATTTTTTCTTCATATCCTTAACCTCCAAAGTAATTTTTTAGAACACCTTTATTTTTTTGCACTTGCATTTTCTTCATAATAACATTTTTCAGCCTCCCACCATAAATGGAACGCTTTCATTCCTAACTAAACTTTTACTTCCCAAAATACCTCTGCTGTTAAAAATAACAGAAATCGTTTTCTTTGATTGCAAACGGAGCATATGCGATAATTGCGGTAATGAAGAACGGAGGTATTCTAATGGCAGATGCACGGGAAAAAGCATTAAAAATTATTAGCAAAAATAATATTGGTACGATGTCCACCATTTCTGACAACAAACCTGTTTCTCGTTACATGACTTTTTTTAACGAAGGTTTTGTCCTTTATACCCTTACAGATAAACGCACAGAAAAAGTTGAGGATTTAAAGGAAAATCCTAACACATTTGTTTTGCTGGGCTATGACACAGGTTTACTGCACAACCAATATGTAGAGATTGAAGGAAAAACGTCTCTTACAGACGACCAATCGTTAATCGAGCACCTTTGGAGTCCGTATATGAACCTTATCTTTGATGGAAAAGATGATCCCAGTATTCTCATTTTACAAATCCAACCAGAAACCGTTTCTCTTAAAGGAACAAAAGATGCAGAAGTTATTTCTATCGATTTAAGCTAATTCCATTAAAAAGGGGACTGAGAATTAAATTCTCAGTCCCCTTTTTGATACTATTTTTATCCTGTAAAAACTTATTCAGAGCATTTATTCTTCGATCTCTCCACTTAACTCAATGATCTTGTTGACCGATTCATCTAAATAATGAATGGTATCATTTAAAGGTTTATCAGTCGTAATATCTACGCCAGCCTTTTTGGCTGCTTCAGCTGGTTTGTATTGGTCGCCCATTGCTAAAAACTCCAGCCATTCTGCAACAGCAGGCTGTCCTTCTGCTTTTATACGCAAGAATGCTTGTGTAGCAATCGTTAATCCAGCAGAATACGTGTAAGAATACAGTCCCATATAATAATGGATTTGGCGCATCCAAGTCAATTCAGCACCAGGATTGATTTCTACTGCATCTCCCCAGAATTGCTCTAAAACAGCTCGTTTGAGCTCGCTTAATTTCGCTGCATCAAAACCTTTGCCGGCATCGATCAATTTATAAACTTCACGTTGATAAGCAGCTTCCAATAAATGCGTAATAAAATTATGGAAATAAGTGTTTGTCAGCATATTGGTTAATGCAAAGCGCTCCATCCGCGGATGATCGCTTTTACGTGCTAAAGAATCTGTCAGCAGCAATTCATTAAAGGTTGAAGGAGCTTCAATTAAATAAAGAGATGGGTTCTCACCTAAAATAGAATTGTTTTCTGCAGCTAATAAGCCTTGTCCAGCATGTCCGATTTCATGGATAAACGTATAAACATCTGACAACTGGTTAGACCAAGACATCAAGATATACGGGTGTTTGCCATAAGGACTTGTACAAAATCCGCCCGTCGACTTCCCTTTGTTTTGCACAAAATCAACCCAACGTTCTGGATAAGCTTGCATTACTTTAGCGACATAATCTTGCCCTAACGTACTTAACGCATCCTCAACGATTTCTTTAGATTGTTCGACCGTTACTTCAACAGCATACTCGGGATCTAAATCGATTTTTAAATCTGCGTAAGTCATTTTATCCAGTCCACTGACTTCCTTAACATGAGTAATGTATTTTTGCATCACGGGTGCCAAGTCTTCCATGATCGTATCGATTTGCCGGTTGTATAAGTCTTGATCTACTTCTTGGTCATACAGCAAGTAATCAAAGACTGAATCAAACCCACGCATCGTAGCCATCGTTTTTTCTTTTTGGACTTGTGTATAATAAGCCTCTGCTACTACATTTTGGTAGTGGCTAAGCGTTTCTGAAAACTTGTCAAACGCAGCACGGCGAATAGCTGTGTCTGAATGGTACATATAATAATCTTCATATAATACAAAGCTCAGCGGGTACTCTTTTCCCGCTACTGTAAACGTTCCGAAATCCATATCCGCTAAACGAGCTTGCTCATATATGGCTCCTGCTGCATCTAACGTAGGTTCCAATTGTGCCAAAGCTTTTTCCACAGCCGGGTCTAATTGGATTTGTTTGTTTTCTTTCGTATGGCGAATATATGAGGCGAATTGCGGTACTTCTTGTGCAACTTGATCCAATACGCTTGCTTCGCTGCTCACCAGTTCCGAATCAAAAAAAGACAACTGAGCACTGATTTCTGCCATCAAATTGTTCATTTGACGAGAAAGTTCAGTATTAGCGGGATCGGTAATATCCGCTGATTCCGGCAGAAAAGCATAATGATGCGTCCAGGTCATCGTCTGCATAATGGTTTCATAGTCTTTCAAAGCCGCTATGATAGTTGCTGCATTTCCTAACTTGCCTTCATAATTTTTGCAGAACTGTTCAACGTTTCTTTTCATTTCGGCTACAGCCGCATCAAAATCTTCTCGAGTTTCGTATAAGGCTGTGAGGTCCCATGTTAATTCTTCTGGGACATCTGCCCGATTTTTTAATTCTTCTTGTGCCATGCTTATCCGCTCCTTTTTAGTTATTCTTGATTTTAACCTAATTTTAATCCTGTATAAACTAGTATAGCACTTAATGTGAAAACCTAAAGAATTAATTTGTACACAACAGGATTTTCGATTTCTAAGCGTTCTTTCCCCTCTTGGTACCTTAAACAGAATAATTCCTCCAGTTCTTGATTTCTAGTATACTGAATTTGGACAACATATTAACGACAAAAGGAGCATGGTAAAATGAGCAAATTAAAAGACAAAGTCGCAATTGTTACTGGAGCCACTTCTGGTATAGGGGAATCAACAGCAAAATTGTATGCTGCTGAAGGTGCAAAAGTCGTTGTCGTCGGCAGAAATGAAGAACGTGGAGCAGAAGCAGTTGCTGCCATCAAAGAGGCTGGCGGAGAAGCGATGTTTATTTCAGCCGATATGACAAAACATACAGAAGTTGAAGAATGTGTCGCTAAAACGCTGGAAAAATACGGAACGATCGATATTCTTTTTAATAGTGCCGGAATCCATGATGCTTATGACAATGCGTTAGAAACCGATGAAGAGTCGTGGGATAAACTGATGGCTATTAATGTAAAAGGTCCTTTCCTGCTTTCTAAAGCTGCTCTGCCAACGATGTTGGATAAAGGCAAAGGAACCATTATCAATGTCGGCTCGCAATCTAGTTTTGTCGCAGGCGCGGGCGGTGCAGCTTATGTGACTTCAAAACACGCCATTGTCGGTTTTACAAAGCAATTAACGTATGATTTTGGCAGAAAAGGCATTAAAGCTAATTTAATTGCTCCCGGCTTTATTGATACTGAAATGACTGAAGGCATTGATGACCCTAGACTAAAAGACATTCCTGCTGAACGTGCTGGTAAACCAGAGGAAGTCGCAGCATTGGCTTTGTTTTTAGCTTCCGATGAATCCGATTATATACAAGGCGCAGAAATAAAAATTGACGGCGGTTGGACTGTCGGCCGATGAACTATAACGGCTCTTTGTCAAATCGTGTTAGCGTCTCTGAAGGTTGGGATTTCAAGGTTGTAGAATCCAATCATTTCACTTACCAACACCAAAAATGATAGAACCACTGTAAACCAATAGATACCCTGCTATTCTAAAGATGGTTAGAATAGTAAGGTATCTATTTTTACTTAATTATTCTATTTTCTATAAAAAACCGTTTATATATAGCATAATCACTAGCAGACGAATTATAATAAAGCTTGACGTATGTTTTTAATAAAATCAGTGAAAACGAGGTAATTGAAGATGAAGAAAAAAAGGATTTTTGAAATTATTCAAATTGGGCGCGATACGGATATTTTAAGCAGAATATTTGATTTTACGATCGTTACAGCCATTTTAGCAAACTTAGTCCTCACTATTTATTCTACTTTCGATAGTTCCATAGATTATGCTGGTATCATTCATACGGTTGAAATGGCAACGGTTATACTGTTTACCATTGAGTATGGACTAAGAATATGGACGGCTAACTATCTTTATCCAAATACTTCAAAAAGCAGAGCTATCTTCAAGTATGCCTTTTCTTTTACAGGTCTTGTTGATTTTTTATCTTTTTTCCCTTTTTACCTGCCGTTCTTTTTCCCCGATGGCGCTGTAGCCTTTCGGATATTCCGAGTCGTCCGAATTTTACGACTATTTCGAATCAACCAATACTATGATTCGCTCAATGTCATTACAGATGTCCTTAAAAATAAAAAACAACAATTGATTTCATCTGTTTTTATTATTTTTGTTTTAATGACCGCTGCTTCATTAGTGATGTATAACTTTGAACATGCAGCCCAGCCGGATGTATTCACTAACGCTTTTTCAGGCTTTTGGTGGGCTGCCTCTTCATTGCTGACAGTTGGATATGGAGATATCTATCCGATCACTTTAGCCGGAAAATTATTTGGCATTGTTATTACTTTTTTAGGAGTAGGAATGGTTGCTATTCCCACTGGTATTTTGTCTGCTGGATTTGTTGAGCAGCTTACCACTGTGCAGGAACCAAACTCCATCCAGTATTGTCCTCATTGCGGAAAAAAATTACTGTAAACATCAAGCTTTCCATCCAGAAATAAACAACAGCCTAATCAAGAATCGGATTTCCTTTTCTGTTGGCTGTTGTTTTCTTTTTTATAGTTTTCTGCTGGTCATTTTACTTTACCTGTCGTAGTAAATAGAGTATACTTTAATTACTACGATAGATGAAGTAAAAGAGGGGATAAATTTGATATCAAGTGATGTCATGCGCGGCTTTAATAGTTTAATTATTTTGTCCATTTTAATGAAAGGGGATTCTTATGGTTATCAAATCTCAAATACCATTAAAGAAATAACCGGCGGAGCTTATGTGATGAAAGAGACGACATTATATTCTGCGTTTAATCGTTTAGAAAAACAAAAATTGATTCAAGCTTATTCCAGTACTGAAACGTACGGCAAACAACGGTCCTATTACACCCTCACTCCCTTAGGCAAACAAACGTATTTTGATAAAGTAACGGAATGGAAGGAAACAAAAGACATCATCGACCAGTTTATCAAGGAGGAGAACCGCTAATGGATACGATTGTAAATTATGTTGACTCGATTTTTATAAACTTGCCGCAAACTCCAGAAATGTTCAGACTTAAAGAAGATATGCTGCTCAATATGGAAGAAAAATACAATCAATTGAAAGCAGAAAATCGCAGTGAGAATGAAGCTATCGGAACGGTTTTAGCTGAATTTGGCAATATTGACGAAATCATTGAAGCTTACAATTTGGAGACAGATGACCAAGATGAAGAAAATAACCATACCGTATTCTTATCTCATGAAGAAGTTGAAGACTATTTATCTCACCGCGCAAAATTCAGTTTAGGTATCGCAGCTGGAGTGTTCCTTTGTATTCTAGCCCCTGCTATTATGCTGCTGGTTCAAGAAGTTTCAAGCTTTTTACCGTTCATCAATCATGCAGCGGAGGATACGCTGATTATTTTCTCTCTCATTCCGCTATTCTTATTTATTGCACTTGCTGTTGGTTTGTTTGTTATTTTTGGAATAAAAGAACAGCAATATGAACTGACAGATCGAACGATTTCAATTGACTCAACTACTCGTTCAGAATTAAACAGTGAACTGAAAAACTTTAAACCGCAATTTGCCAAAGCAATTGCTTCAGGAGTCGTTCTTTGTATTATCGCTCCTATCGTTCTGTTGTTGTCGATTGTATTATTAGGCTACGATAATTATTGGTCGGTTATCTTTTTGCTTAGCTTCGTTGCTGTGGGTGTTTTCCTGTTCGTATTTTCTGGGATTATTCATGCAACTTATCATAAACTGTTGGCTATTGGATCCTATGCCCCTAAAAAAGTGGCTGCTGAGAAATTGATTGATACTGTAGCAAGTATTGTTTTTCCTCTTGCTGCGGCAGTTTACGTTATATCCGGCTTCCTTTTTAACACTTGGGGAACAGCTTGGATCATCTTTCCGATTGTCGGTATACTCTTTGCTGTTTTTGCTGCCGCATCCGAAAGCCTCGGCTCATTAAGACGCAGAAAATAACAGATAAATTCCACAAAATCGGTTCAAATAAAAGAATCATACCCTCCTAGAATACTGGAGTGATATGATTCTTTTGTTGTTATGCAAGGTTGAATTAGTTTTTACTGATATTGTCTCAGTCTTTAGGCCATCTTGCTTGAAGACTGCACCTGTTTCGAAAATTATTAAACCGTTATTTCAATCAGATTTTTTTCTGGATCTTCTATTACGCTCTCATAATAACCGTCGCCTGTCAGTCGTGGTTGGCTTGTACATGTATAACCATCGCTGATTAGCTTATTGGTCAATTCATCTACTTTTTCTTTGCTTCCGACAGAAAAAGCGATATGTGCCCAGCCTAAAATTTCTGTTGATGACTGTTGGTTCACGTCTTCCCGCTCCATGATTTCTAAACGAGCCCCTTCTTTAAACGTAAGGAAATAAGACTTAAATTTTTTTATAGGATTATGATACAACTCATTTGATTGTGCTTCAAAATAAGTTTCATAAAATATTTTTGCTGCTCCCAAATCTTTTACCCATAGAGCCAAGTGTTCTATTTTCATAATGGATTCCATCCTTTATTAGTTTTTGTGTGAACTGCTGCTTATTTCGTTTGCGTTTCTAATAGATACTCTGCTTATCAGCTCTTTTATAACGACTGAACCGAAGCCTTTAATAAGCACAGTATACAAAGTAAACCCTTCCAAGTCAATGAGCTGACGACTTGATTTTTTTCTGTTATGCTGAATAAACGATAGGGGTCGTTTAACTAGTGGTACATTAAAAATGATGCTGCATAATCGGAGTTTTTCGGCCTCAGCCGAAAAGCACAGATGATCAACTGCTGGTTCAATTTGTTTACAAAAAGACATTTTAAATGATGCTTGTCTATAGATCCAGGCCTTTAGAGTGGTCTTGAATCATCCATTAGAGAGGATTTTTTATTTTTCGCAGAGAAATCAGTCTGCTTTTTTGCACCACTAGTGGAATCATTTAAATAAAACCCAAAGGAGAATAGATATGACTGAACTAAACAGACAAGCTGCTAGGATCGAACGAGCAACTTTGGGCATGGGTTGTTTTTGGGGACCAGACAGCCGCTTTGGCCAACTGCCTGGTGTTATCCGAACACGCGTCGGCTATGCTGGCGGCACGACAACTGATCCAACTTATCGAACGATTGGAGACCATACAGAAACTCTTGAAATAGAATTTGATCCTGAAATCCTTTCTTATGAAGAAATTTTAACGGTTTTTTGGCAAAATCATGATGCAGCAAAAGACCGTTTTTACAAGGAACGTCAATACATTTCGCTTTTGCTCTATCATAGTGAAGAGCAAAAAAGGATTGCCTACCAAATCAAAACCGAACAAGAGCAAATTTTAGGAAAAGAAATCCAAACAGAATTTCAACCCCACACTGTTTTTTATTGTGCTGAGCATCGCCATCAAAAGTATTTTTTGAAACGTTTTTCGAAAGCAATGGACTCTCTTCTACCTCTTTTTCCAAGCGAAAAGGCTTTTGTCGATTCA
Source organism: Carnobacterium sp. CS13 (assembly GCF_016653495.1). Lineage (NCBI taxonomy): Bacteria > Bacillati > Bacillota > Bacilli > Lactobacillales > Carnobacteriaceae > Carnobacterium > Carnobacterium sp. CS13. Next base: position 2,181,572 of record NZ_CP067364.1, read on the forward strand.
ACTATTGCTGCACGTTTGAATGGTTTCGTTAGAGAATTTGGTACCTTAAAAGACATAAGGGCAGAAATCCATCATTGGGGCCTTGATCCAGATAATGAACATGTATTGAAAGAACTACTGGAGAACATTAAATGGTAATTCAGTTTCTCTTTAAAAGCCGGCTGATCGAAGGAATCCCCTCTTTTGATACATGAATTCATTTAATTATAAAATATTTTTTAAAAAATATATGACAAACGTAATGAAAACCGCTATGATAAGTGTATTGTTAAAAAAAAGGGTGAAGATGATGAGAAAAATTACAACTAAAGAAATTACGCTATTTGCATTATTGATGGCCTTAACGGTTATTATGACGATGATTATCCGAATACCAACACTGAATGGCTACATTAACTTAGGCGACATGGTTTTGCTTTTTACTGGTATGTTTTTAGGTAAAAAAGCGGGCTTTTTTGTCGGTGGTTTTGGAAGCGCACTGGCTGATATTTTGACCGGGTATGCTTACTATGCACCTTTCACCTTTATTGTGAAAGGGTTAGAAGGATTTATTTGCGGGTGGATCTTCAAAAAAACAGGTTATCAAAAACCAGCTTTCGCGACTCTTCCTGCAGGTCTTTTCATGGTTTTCGGTTACTTTATCGTTAGTTACTTGATGTATGGCATCGGGGGAGCCATCGCATCTATTCCAGGTAATTTGGTGCAAGGAATCGTAGGCGCTATCGGAGCTGTTTTATTAGAAAAAAGCCTTGGGAAAAAAGTAATAAAGAATTAAAATATGTACTTTAAATACCTAAAAAGCTAAAGACCAGTGAGACAAACTTCCACTGGTCTTTAGCTTTTATAGATTGATCATCGTACATTATCTCTTATTCTTACTCGTTCTTGTTTGTTTTGTATCAGGCTCTATCCGGATACTATCGGTTACGTTTTCGCTTTTTAACTCTTGTTGATCAACATCAGCTTCTGCAAGTTTTGTGGTTGAAGTTTTCTGCTCGCTTTGTATGTCTGTAGTCGCTAGATGTTTATTCATTTCTTCTTCAAGACTGCTGACTTGTTTTTTTAATCCTTCAATTTCAGCATTTTTTTGTATCAGCTGTGCTTCAGAGTCTTGTTTAGCTTGATCGACCGCTTCTTTTTTTGATAGGTCTGCAACTCTTAGTTTATCTTCTTGTTCTTTCTTTTTTTCTCTATTCTTAGTTCCTTTTGAGAGTGCCAAAAGCCAAGCAATTAAAAGCCCTAAAACTAAAGCTCCTGCGATGACCGTCCAAACTGGCAAAGTGACTGACGTAAACCATAAACTGATCGGTACTAGCGGGTTCATATTCAAAGCAATAACCCCTATTGCCAATAAAAGCAACACTATCCCTATAATCGCGCCCATTTCCTCTTCCCCTTTCTTGGACCCTCTTGTTCGATTCACTACCCAAATTTTCTTACTGCTTACAATAAGTTTGTATTTCCAGTAACAGCAGATTGGCTTCAGTGTCTTTTGAAAGTTGAAAAAGCTGCAGCTTCGAGATTGAACAAATAAAGATCTTTATGGTCCTTCACCAAGTTTATTTCCCTCTTGGCTCTGTAAGCTAAGTATACTTTCTTTTTTTCATAGCGCCTAATAATAAGTATCTTGAAGCCTGGTTCTCTCTCTAACTTTGAATGAGACATAAGTTTTTAACATTAGCTTCTGTTATTTGTATTACCGTTTTTTATTAAAAAAAGATAATAAAAAGGTTAATTTATTGACATAATAGTGTTAAGATAAAGCTACTTTTATTTTTAGGGGGCTTCAACATGAAAAAATTCAAAAAAAAACACTTCCTTTTTTCTCTCACAGTGTTAGCTGCTTTTTTGACCGCTTGCGGAGGAACAGAAAATCAGTCAGCAACCTCTTCAACCACTGATGAAGAAGCTACCCATGCAGCAGAACAAACAATTTCAGTCGGTGTGCTGAATGAACTTTCTACCGGAGATACTTTACTGGTGTCCGATATTGGAACCAACACGGCTATGAGTCAGTATTTAGAAGGCCTTTATCGTTTGGATGAAAACAATCAACCAGAGCCGGCGCTTGCTGAAGAAACAACTGTCTCAGAAGATGGCTTAACGTATCATTTCAAGTTAAGAGAAGATGCCAAATGGTCAAATGGCGATCCGGTAACGGCGCATGACTTTGTGTATGCTTGGCAACAAGCGGTCAATCCTGACAAAGCCGCTCCTTATTCATATATGTTCACTTCCATCGTCAACGCCGAATCCATTATAAATGATGAAATGGAATCAGAAACGCTAGGTATCGAAGCTATCGGTGACCATGAATTAGAAGTGCATTTGACTGGACCGGTATCTTACTTCCTCGGAGAAATGGCTTTTCTGCCGTTTTTCCCGCAGAACCAAGCTTTTGTAGAAGAGATGGGAGAGCGTTACGGAACCAGTAGTGAAACAACGCTTTACAACGGGCCTTTTACTCTAACCGGGTGGAACGGTACCAATCAATCTTGGAAATATGAAAAAAATGATCAATACTGGGATGCAGATAACATTATTTTGGACAGTATCTCGGTTCAAGTCATCAAAGAGGTTTCTACTGCCTTAAATTTATTTGAATCGGGGCAGTTGGATGATGCTATCCTTTCAGGTGAAACAGCCAAACAATATACAAGCCACGAAGCTTATGTAGTAGAGCCGGAAGCTCGTACCAATTTTTTAGAATTCAATTATACGGACAATCCTATTTTTTCTAACGCTGATTTAAGGGCTGCTTTTTCGCTGATCTTGGATCGCAACGAATTAGCTTCTACTATTTTAGGCAATGGCTCGATTGCAGCTGCTGCTTTTGTGCCGCATTATTTTGTCAGCAATGCCGATACCGGAAATGATTTTGCAGATGATGCCGGCGACTTCCTAAACTACGATCCTGAAAAAGCTAAAGAGCTGTTTGAGGCAGCTAAAGAAGAATTAAATATGGACAAGATAGAAATTGATTTAATCGCTGATGACGATGAAACGAGTAAAGTGGTTTCACAGTATATTCAAGGCGAATTGCAAAATAACTTTGATGGCTTGAAAATAAATTTGGTCAACATACCCAAAAACAATCGAATTGAAAAAGGACAATCTGGTGATTTCGATATCATCTTAGGCGGTTGGGGAGCCATTTTACCCGATGCTATCAACTTACTTGATATCCTGAATAGTGAAACCACATTTAATAACGGACCTTACAAAAACGAAAAGGTCGATCAGTTATTGAATGATGCTGAAACGGTAAACGCTAATGATCCAAATGCCCGCTGGCAAAATATGCTCGATGCACAAAAAAACATGTTGGAAGAATACGGCTTGATTCCTTTGTACCATACAGCGGAAGCTCATTTGCGCAACCCTAAATTAAAAGATGTAGAAATTCATTCCGTCAGCGGCCGTTACGATTACCGCCGTGCTTATGTAGCCGAATAAAAGGAGGAACTATCATTATGTACGAACCACTATTAAACCGTTTCATCGCTTACGCGAAAGTAAATACTCGATCAAATCCGCACAGTTCTACAATTCCGTCCACTCCTTCTCAAATTGATTTTGCTTTGAACTTAGCTGAGGAGTTAAAAAAAATCGGATTGGATGAAGTTGAATACAATGAAGACAATGGGTTTGTCACCGCTACTTTACCAAGTAATGTAGACAAAGATGTTCCCGTCATTGGTTTTCTTGCCCACATCGATACAGCTGATTACGCTGCTGAAAACATCCAACCACAAGTGCATAGAAACTATGACGGCAAGGATATTTTGCTGAATGAAGAACTGGCGATCACAATGACTGTGGCAGAATTTCCGCAATTAAAGAATTACGTTGGTCAAACCGTCATCACAACGGATGGAACTACCTTATTAGGTGCGGATGATAAAGCCGGAATGGCTTCCATTGTTTCCGCTATGGAAGAATACACTAAACACCCTGAACGGCCGCATGGCAAAATCCGCTTAGCTTTTGGACCGGATGAAGAAATTGGTACAGGCGCTCTCTTGTTTGACGTAGAACATTTCAATGCTGATTTCGCTTATACACTGGACAGCGGTATCGTTGGAAAATTCGAGTATGAAACATTCAATGCTGCGCAAGCGGAGATAACGTTTAAAGGTACGAGCGTTCACCCCGGTTCAGCAAAAGACAGTATGGTCAATGCTTTGCTGTTAGCAGCACAATTTGCGACTGCTTTGCCGCAAGAAGAAGTTCCTGAAAAAACGGAAGGTTATGAAGGATTCTACATGCTCTCTAGCCAAGTCGGAACGATCGACGAAGTCAAAGCTACTTACATCATCCGTGATCATGATAAAAGACTATTTGAAAATCGGAAGCGTCACTTCAAGGAATTGGTCGATCAGTTCAACAGCACCTTTGATCAACCACGTTTGAGTTTGAAACTGTATGACCAGTACTACAACATGCGTGATATTATTGAAAAAGATATGTACAGTGTTGATTTGGCTTTAGAAGCTTATCGAGAATTAGGCATTGAGCCGGACGTGAAACCTTTTCGCGGCGGAACAGATGGATCGATTATCACCTACAAAGGCTTGCCAACGCCTAATATCTTTACCGGGTCTGAAAACTTGCATGGCAAATACGAATTCGTTACATTGGAAGGCATGGAAAAAGCCGCTGATGTGGTCATGAAAATCATTGAATTAACCGCTGCAAAATAGTACTTGGTGATTGGTTAATTTAAACAAAAAAATCTTAAAACCCTAGCAACTTCCGAGAATTTTTTCGGGAATTGCTGGGGTTTTAAGTTTAATCTGTTCCTTCTCTCAACTGCTGCATCAAATAAAACAACTCTTTTTCGAAAACCACTCCATATAACGGATCAATTCCCTCTTGGATCGTCTGTTCAACAACTTTAGATACATAGTTTACCGCTACTTGAGCAGCACGCAGCAATGATTGCTGTTGAAACAAGAAGCCCGCGACCGTACTGGTGAACAAATCTCCCGTACCATCAAAATGTCCCGGGTAAACTGGTGCAAATGTATACTGGATCTTGACTGCATTCGTTTTTGAAACGATGGCTGCTCCAACGCTTGCTTCATTCAGCATCACACCAGATAAAATAATTTCTTTGTCTGTTAACTGCTGCAGTTGTTTGACCAACTCTTCCACTTCGCCTTTTTGATGAGGCTTTGTTAGATACGGTCGTCCCGTCAACAGGCACGCTTCCGTGATGTTAGGTATCAAGACATCCGCATAACTGCAAAGTTCACGCATGGCTTGCACATGCTGCTGAGTGTAGCCATCATACAATTGTCCTTCGTCTCCCATCACTGGGTCTAAAACGACCAATGCCTCTTCGGTAGTAAACTCTTTGATCACCTTTTGCATTAGTTCTATTTGTTGCAAAGTCCCTAAATACCCAATGACAATGCCGTCAAATTTAATATTCAATGAACGCCAATGCTCCAGAATCGCCAAGTTCTCAGCGCTTAAATCCAGAAAGGTATACTTTTCAAACTCTTTGCCGGTATGCGTGGAAAGCAAGGCAGTAGGCAAGACATTGACCCAATTTCCCAGACAGCTCAAAATAGGGACGGCTACATTCATTGAGATCCGGCAACTAGCTGAGATATCTTGGATGACTAAAATTCTTGGTTGCTTCACGCTGTTTCCCCTCTTCTGCAATATAATCTAGCTTTAGTTTAGCATACTTCAGCTGCTCTGCCGGATTTTTTTAAAAATTCTGCTATGTCCAACACTGAAGAATACGCCGCATTGAGGGAAGCAGTAGAAGGTAATTGGAAAAAAGTTTTGTGGTTTTAACGGTAATCTTTATGTCTATCTTTGATACAACTATTAAAAAACCGGTTTTATGTCTCACAACAAAATGACTGTTTCATTCGTTGCTTTTTATATTAGCCAATGGAAAACACGTTACTCCATTCATCTCTTTTAGACAAAAACTCTCTTGCCAACTGCTGTGCTCCTTCTAACGTATGATTTGCAGCCCAACCACATTGCTTTGGGTTGCTAGCTGGTACTTCAGTAGCTATAAGCACATCTTGCATCGTCTTTTCGATTACATTTAAAATTTCATCGTAATTATTGTGGTTGATCACCGTTAAATAAAAACCTGTTTGGCACCCCATCGGACCGAAATCAACGACATAGTCGGCATGGTTTCGAATCAGTTCAGCTGTCAAATGCTCCAACGAATGAACACACATCATATCCATGTGCTCTACATTTGGTTGTGTGAATCGCACATCATATTTTAAAATCAAATCACCGTTACGACCTTCTTTTTCTCCCGCAAGACGTACATAAGGGGCTTTTACTTTTGTATGATCTAAATTAAAACTCTCTACATTCATTTTTTTTGTCATATCCTAAACATCTCCTTTATTTTTTGGTTCCAGTCACTATCCAGACGTAATCATTCATTTGCTGAACATCCACATCAAAACCGGCTTCTTCAAAAAGCTGCTCCACCGTCGAAACAATAGGATAATACTCACGCTCCAAATCTTCAGCTAATCGATAAAAGTTCTGTTTCTTGGCTTCGTTAAGCTTTTGAAAAAATGCTGCTTTGGATTTAAACATCGTATCAGCAAAAACGACTTTTCCATTCTCTTCCAATCGGAGAGCGTAATCCTTTAGTACTAGAGCCTTTTCTTTATCTGTCAAATGATGGAAGACATAGGAACTAACCATTGTATCTATTGCTCTGTCAGGTTTTGGATACTTCTGCAAATCGCCATCTATAATTTCAAGTTCGGTTGGCAGTTTTTTTTGAGCTGCTTCCCGCATTTCCCTAGAAGGCTCAATGGGAAAAACCGTTTTTCCTGCTGCTAGCAATTTGAGCGTTAAATTTCCTGTACCGATTCCAAACTCTATGATGCTGTTCCCGCTTCTTGAAACAAGCTCATTTAATATCCTATCATAATTTTTAAAGACTTCCTGGTACTCTGGGTCTTTTCCTTCAACAAACTCATCATAATCTTCTGACCAGTCTGAAAAAATTTCTAAAAATTCTCTTCCCATAAACCAACTCCGCCTTCCTTAATCCATAGCCGCTAAAGCTTGTTCCAAATCAGCAATTAAATCTTCCTTATCTTCCAGCCCAACGGATAAACGAATCAATTCATCTTTAATACCTGATGCTAAGCGGACTGCTTTTGGAATAGAGCCATGAGTCATCAAAGCTGGGATCTCTATCAAACTCTCAACTGCTCCAAGGCTTTCTGCAAGGGTAATAACTTCAAGTTTTTCTACAAATTTTTCAACAGGATAGCCCGCTTTTAATTCAAAAGAAACCATACCGCCGAAACCACTCGCTTGTTGCTTGGCAATAGCGTGTCCGGCATGTGTTGCTAGACCTGGATAATATACTTTTTCGATTCCTGAATGGTTGTTCAGATACTCGACAATGGCTTGTGCATTTTTTTCGTGTTCTTCCATACGAACGCCTAATGTTTTAATACCCCGTTGCAAGATAAAACTATCTTGCGGTCCTAAAATCCCCCCAATAGCATTTTGCAGAAAGCCAATTTCATCCGCTACTGCTTCATTGTTGGTAGTAACCAAACCAGCAACAAGATCACTGTGCCCACCTAGATATTTCGAAGCACTGTGAACCACAATATCTGCTCCTAAAGTAAGCGGACGTTGGTAATAAGGAGTCGCAAACGTATTGTCGACAATTGCTAAAGCATCATGCTTTTTAGCGATAGCTGCCACCGCCTGGATATCGGTAGTCTTTAGCAATGGGTTGGTGGGTGTTTCCAAAAATACAGCTTTTGTTTCTGGACGAATAGCGGATTCAATAAGAGCAGCATTACTGGTATCAACAGTTGTAAATTCTAATCCCAGACGAATTAAAACGGCATTGATCAACCGATACGTTCCTCCGTAAACGTCATCTCCAACGATAATATGGTCTCCTTCTGAAAAAAGAGAGAAAACAGTGTGTATTCCGGCTGAACCTGAAGCAAATGCAAAACCTCTCACACCTTCTTCCAAGTCGCTGATCAGTTCTTCAACAGCAAATCGTGTCGGATTGCCCGTTCTTGAATACTCATAGCCTTTATGTTTGCCGACTTTTTCTTGTTTATAAGTAGAGGTTTGGTGAATGGGCACATTAAGTGATCCCGTTGCTTCGTCATGGCTAATGCCCCCATGAATTAATTTTGTCTTCATTTTCATTTATTAGACACTCCTTCTTGATAAATATTTTTACTCATATAGCGTTCGCTGCTATCGGGAAAAACCGTTACGATAGTGCTCCCAGCCGGCAACTCTTGGGCTTCTTTCAGGCAAGCAGCAAACGCTGCTCCACTTGAACTTCCAACAAACACTCCATTTGATTCGGCAAGCTTTCTTACGTAGTAAAAGGCTTCTTCATCTGAAATCGTGTAAATTTTATCAATCAATTTTTGGTCCATAAAATCCGGAATAAATTCCATTCCTATTCCTTCCGTTTTATGACTGTGTGCCTGCCCTCCTCCCAATATGGATCCTTCTGGCTCAACAACACAAGCTACAGTTTCTGAATAGTGTTCTTTTAAATAGCGTGCAGTGCCAGAAAAGGTCCCTCCGCTGCCTGCACCGGCAATAAATACATCAATTCGCTTTGAACCTAAATCAAAAATAAGTTCCGGGCCCAGAGTTTCATAATAAGCTAAAGGATTCATTGGATTCTCGAATTGAGAAGGAAGATAACTGTGTTCCAGTTCAGCGGCTAGTTCTTCAGCTTTCTTAATGGCTCCTAGCATTCCTTGATTATTAGGAGTATGAACTATTGTTGCTCCTAGAGCTTTCATCAATATTTGTTTTTCTTGACTAAATTTTTCTGGAACAATAAAAATTACTTTCAAATTGTATTTTTGTGCTGCTAAAGCTAGCCCTATTCCAGTATTTCCAGCAGTCGGTTCAATAATAATGGTTTCACTATTGATCAATCCTTCATCGACGGCGCTTTTCAATAATTTTATTCCCAATCGGTCTTTAACGCTGCCGCCTGGATTAAGCATTTCTAACTTAGCAAATATTTTCGTGTTTTCCGGTAGGTCAAATCCCTGGATTTCTAACAAGGGTGTATTGCCTATTAAATCTGTGATTTTTCTGACTAACATCTCTTAACTCCTCTCCTTATCTTAAAAAAAGGTACAAAAAAAAGTGCATGAGTATAGACTCATGCACACAGAAAATCTCTCTTTAAATCCAGCTGGTTTTTAAACTGAAACCCTTTTCATCCATTCCATAGAAAGCTGGGTAAACTAAACCACCATAGCTGTCTATTCTCGAAAACACAAAAAGTTAAGTCAGTAAATCAGAAGCCAATTCAAAAGATCGTAACTGTTCACATGAGCGATTCATACAACATAGACAACACAACACATTTTTACAGTTCATCTTTTTCATCTCGGCTTCCTCCTCTTGTTTTTAATCTTTTTTGGTAAAAGTAGATTCATTGTAACAGCCCTATTTTACCTTGTCAATTTAATTTTATCGCTTAGGTTATTCTTTAACTTATTCTCTTGCTTCTTTCATTTGCCTTTATAGCTGCTAAACAGATAGTTGTTTCTTTTTTAAAAAAGTGTAGTTGCCTTCAATTGACTTAAATTTTTTCTTGGATCAATAACTAACAATAAAGAACGAATTTCTTACAGTTGCTCATAATTTTCAACGACGCGCTGGAATTGATTGTGCAGGTCATCCATAACGACAAAACGAGCTTCTCGGACAACTTCTTTATTGTCAGCAAACAAAAGCAAAGCAGGAACAGTAAATACTGTGAACTCACTTGCGACTTCTGGGACTTTATCTGCATTTATTTGAACGGGTTTGATCATAGGAAATTCTGCTAACATCTCTTGAACCTGAGGTTGAACGGCATGACAAACGCCGCAATTCTCTCTTGAAATGTATACAAATGCCAATGGGTTTTTATTAATAAATTCTCTGATCTCGTTAATAGAGGATGCTTGAGGAAAAGTGTTCATTCTTAACGCCGCCTCTTTTCTTTTTGCTTATTCGTTAAATTGGAATTCTATTTCTTTAAGTGTACCTTATTCCTATTGATGAGACAAACAAATGAGACAGCTTGTTTGTGTCAAGTTTTTCTCGAGTGTCCTATTCCTTCACTAGTTTAGGCACTCTATTTTTGTACACCCATCAGCTACCGCACGGCTCCGCCGCTTGCTGGCCCATCTTTTGGAAGAACGTTCCTAAAACCAGGAACCTTCTCCCAAAAGACAGGAATTAACGAAAACTTTTAATTAATTGTCCTATTGCCGATGAACGAGAGGCATACAAGGGAATGGTCCCATTCTTTGCCCCGACTGACTGCCGTGTTTTCTCATGCAATAACGACGATAAACGAACCGTTTGGTTCAGCTTGCGCTGTTGTCTCGCACTTCTATTTTGTTGATGAAGGTAGGCTTCACGCAAGGTGTGATTGAACATCCCTTGTTTTACCTTTACCATAGCTTCGCAACCTTCTGCGCTCCAATGCATCCCACGCTTTTTCATGCGAAAAGAGATGTGTCGTTGATTCGATTCCATTGCGCCTAAACCTCTTGCATCCTCTGGTGCTTGTTCTACTTTTTCGCGCCAATCGAAAATCCGATCCCAATTCCGTAAGACATAGGTTCTAAATGTATTCAGTTTTTCCACTGCTGAAGTTTCGTCTAACGTACTTTCATACGTATCTAACCAAATAGTTAAATCATCTAAATCGTGTGTTTTTATCGCTTGCTTGACCTGTTGTTTAAAGACAGTCGTTTTCACACCAAATGCACGATTTAACCCTTGAAAGACATGATAAGAGTCTAGCTGATTGAAAACGGGATAATTCGATTGAGAAAAAGCTTCTTGGAATCTATCTGCAGTATAGCCTTGTCCACCGTCACTATTGGTAATGACTTGGGCTTGTTGTAAGGCATAATGATTCGCTGTAAAGGCTTGGACCTCTGCCCAAAAACCAGCGGTTTTTTTAGTCGTCATAATGGCTTTAGGTTCCTTTAAGGAAACGCGTTCTCCGTTTTTATTCCAGCCTTCGTAAAGAATGGCATGACGAACTTCTAAGCTTTTTTTCTTTTCTGTTCCACGAACAAAAACTCCATCAGCCTCGGCATAGAAATAGTCCACTTTTTTTCCTTCAGGCAATTCAGCTGCTTCTTCTAGCTCCAATACGCTTTCTTCATCTTCACGTGCTTGTGCTGATCCAACGCGTTTAAGAAGACTGCCAACTGTTTGGTGGCTGATCGTGACAGCCGTCCATTCATTTAGAATAGTTGCAGTATCTCGATAAGTAGCTTTACTCGCCAACTCAGCCACTTTTACTTCTACTAATGGACTATGACGCTGATATTTTCGAATGCCTAACCACTCATCTAGTGGATAATGATTCTGATCCGTGTGATCTACCATTAAGGTACGATAGTACCGAACGGGACCGAAAATAAATTGGACCGTTTTCCAATCTTCTCGTTTCACTTTCCAACCTTCAAGTTGTTTCTCCTCTTTGATCACCTGATTGATATGAGTGAAGACATCTCCTACTAATTCAGAAAATACTTCATACATATAAACTTGAATAGCTTCTTCTGTCTCTATTAAGTTACTTGAATCCTTTATTATTTGGTAAACCTTTGATATAATCTTATTCATAAGAAGGCCTCTTTCATTTATGTATTTGCCGGTCAAGCATACATTTATGATAGAACGCCTTCTTTCTTTTTGCTAGTAAAATTATTAACTCTCGAGAACTATTTTACACATACAGACAGCTTCTGTAATAGACGCATTTCCAACGGTGTCATTTATAAAAAGCCAATGCAATATGATCAGAAACTGAGAAGAGACAAAGGATTTCACACCAAAAAGAAACTAAGACAATTTATAATTTCTTACACTTATAGACACTAGTGAGTAAAGTCTCTCATGTCTATTTCTTTCGCAAATGTTTGCAATTGAACTATTATGCTTTTTTTATAAAAAACATAAAAGCTGAGCCTTTATTCTTTTAGTATTTAAAAGCTAGATAGATTCTTTTCTAACTTTAGCAGTTCCTGATCCATATCGATATTGTTCAACACTATTCAATCATTTCCTGAATTCAATACTATAAGTCATCTACCACAGTCGGATTTACGTAAAAGTTTATTTTTCCAACGTTCAAGGAAAACGCAGGCATTATTAAGCAAAATAAGAAATTTGGCAAATAGCGAACTTAAACAAAGGTTAGTTTATCTTGTTCTTCTAGTTTTTATGTTGTATAGTATGTGATATAGTTAACAATCTAATTTTATCTTTTCAGGAATGGAGCAATTGATATGAAAGAAATCAACTTAAGTTCTTCTGTGTACGAATTGGTCACAGCTTACCCCGAAATTCAAACCGTTCTATTTGATTTAGGTTTAAAAGATATTCAGAACCCTGCTATGTTAACCACTGTTGGAAAATACATGACTATCCCAAAAGGAGCAAAAATGAAAAAAATTGATCTCTACACGATTATTGATCAATTGGAACAATTAGGCTTTACTATTAAGGAGTGATTTTTTTGGAAAACAATACTGTTCACCGTCAAAAAAAGATTGTCGAAATATTAACATTGCTTCACGAAGGCGGCGAGTTTGAAGAAGCAAAGCGCCTTTTCGACGAATCCTTCGATGGTGTGGACGTCAGCGAGATCACGGCAGCAGAAAGAGAATTGATTGCCAGCGGCTTAGATCCTTCTGAAATTCAACATTTATGCAATGTTCATGCGGCCGTTTTCAAAGGTTCCATCAGAGATATCCACCGCTCAAATTATGAACACGAACTCCCTGGACATCCCGTTCATACTTTAAAGTTAGAAAATAGAGTGATTCGCTCGCTCTTAGAGGATGAAATCAAAGGGACGTTTGACCGTTTTTCTGGCGGAGACTTTTCTCAAAAAGAACGTTTGCAAAACGCTTTACTAGATTTAATGCAAATCGATAAACATTATGCCCGAAAAGAAACGCTGATTTTCTCTTATATGGAGCGGTACGGTATTACTGCGCCGCCAAAAGTCATGTGGGGTGTCGACGATGACATTCGTGCAGCGATCAAAGATGTAAATGCTTATTTAAACAGCAAACTGTTTGCTATTAATCCTTTGCGAGATAAAATCGAACACGTTATGATGGAAGTCGAAGAAATGATTTTTAAAGAAGAAGAAATATTAATTCCGATGATTTTAGATGTCTTTACTCTAACGGATTGGCAAAGAATTGCTGAAGATAGTTTGGATATCGGCTTTGCTTTTATCCCTCAGCCTCTTACATGGAAACCAAGTAAAGAAGCTTTGAAACAAGAAAAGGAACAGCAAGTAGACCGTTCAGAAGCTGCAAAAAAAGCAGCGGCGATGACAGAAACGATTGCTGCAGAACTAGAATTGCCTATGTCTACTGCTCAAACAGAACAGTACAATTGGCGAGACAGCCCATTAAGCGAAGGCGAAATTGTTTTGCCAACTGGTGTCCTGCAACTAAAAGAATTAACCGCTATTTTTGGCGTTTTGCCTGTTGACTTAACTTTTGTCGATAAAGACGATCGCGTATGCTTCTACTCTGAAGGAAAGAATCGGGTTTTTCCACGCACAAATTCCGTCATTGGGCGCGAAGTTATCAATTGTCATCCGCATAAGAGCATGCATATGGTTCAAAAGATCCTTGATGATTTTAGAAGCGGAGAAAGAACTGAAGCTGATTTCTGGATCAACATGCATGGAAAAATGATTTATATCCGTTATTTTGCCATTTACGATACCGAAACAAATGATTACCTAGGTTGTTTAGAAGTTACACAAGACATTACCGAAATACAAAAAATCCAAGGAGAAAACCGGTTATTGAGTGAAGAAAGCTGAATTTGAGATGTACAGAAGTCAATTTATTTAAAATCCTTTTCTCCTACCTTGTCAGCTGATACTAGCAGCTCCATTTAACTTGTTCTTGGATTTTCTTGATAGTTTCAGACATACTTATAGTAGAATGTTAAATGATATAGGAGCCTGTCTAATGAATTTATTGTTTACTTTGAACGAAACTTATTTGCCGCCATTTTATACATTGCTTCATTCGATTTTCTACTCAAACAGTCGTGAAGAAGTATTTGACATCTATTTAATGCACAAAGACATTTCGGATAACCAGCTTCTTCGGTTAGAAGCATTTATCAATACAGAAGGGCATTCTTTACATGTTATTGATTGTACGAATCTTTTTGAAGAAGATACGGTCGTCAACAGGTACTACTCCATTGAGATGTATTACCGGTTGTTGGCTCCTTTTGTATTGCCAGACAAATTAGATCGTATTCTATATTTGGATCCAGATATCATTAATTTAAATTCATTTGCTAAGTTCTACAATCAAGATTTTAAAGGTAAGCTATTTATTGCAACAACTCATGAATATGCAACCAAATGGATTCAACCTCTTAATAATCTCCGCTTAGGAACACTAAAATCTGAAGATTATTTCAATACTGGAATTTTATTGATGAATCTACCCGAAATACGGACAAAAGTAACGCCAGATGATATTTTTAAAGCTATCCAAACAAATAAAAACCGTCTCGTTTTGCCGGATCAAGATATTTTCAATCATTTATATTGGAACCGCATCGGCGAAGCAGATTGGCGTATTTATAACTTAGACCCGCGTTTTTATTCAAAACTGAAACTCTTTTTTCCTGCAGTTTACAATCAAGAATGGGTAGAAAAAAACGTAGTCTTCATTCACTATTGCGGTAAGCATAAACCCTGGCTGGAAAATGAAAAATACCGCTATGATCTCGGTTTCTATTATCATGAATTTGAAACGGATCATACCTATCTATCTGCTTACCATCCCGAACTTGAGGAACAAAACGATGCTTAAACCAGCTGATATTTTTTTATAAAGATACTCAACCTCTAAATACAATCCGTTAAAGCATTTCCTTGCAGCCATTTTTTTACATGGTAAACTTCTATTGTAGAACCAGCATTTTAAGAGGAGAGATGATATGGATAAAAATGTTCCAGAAATCACATTGAACGATGGATTAATCGTGCCCAATATTGGCTTTGGTACGTATACTATAAAAGGAGCACGTGGAGTAAATGCTATTGAAGATGCCATTGCTGCGGGTTACCGTTTAATCGATACCGCCTATAATTACGAAAACGAAGCAACCGTTGGACAAGCCATCAAGCGCAGTTCTGTTCCCCGCGAAAAATTAGTGGTAACCTCAAAACTTCCTGGTCGTTACCACCTGTATGATGATGCCGTCACTGCTATCCAAGAATCCCTTTACCGGGCAGGGCTTGATTACTATGACCTTTATTTGATTCATTGGCCTAACCCTAAACAAGACCAGTATATAGAAGCATGGCAAGCCTTAATTGATGCACAAAAGTTTGGTTTGATTCGTTCAATCGGCGTTTCTAACTTTTTGCCAGAACATTTAAAACGATTGGAAAAAGAAACAGGCGTATTGCCAAGTATCAATCAAATCGAACTCCATCCTTATTTTACTCAAGAAAAACAACTCGCTTGGAACAAAGAACAGGGTATTCAAACACAATCTTGGAGTCCTTTAGGCAGAGCCAACGATATCTTGCAAAATAAAGCCATCAAAGAAATCGCAGATACCCACCAAAAATCTATTTCGCAAACCATTTTACGTTGGCATATCCAATTAGGTTCTATTCCGATTCCTAAGTCCTCTTCATTTAAACACCAATTAGACAACTTATCGATTTTTGATTTTGTATTGACTGACGAAGAAATGACTCTGATCTCTGCCTTAAACAAACCAGATGGACGCAACAAGAATCAAGATCCAGCTGAATATGAAGAGTTTTAACTAAAAAACAGGCGCTAGGGAGTAAAACCGCTAGTACCTGTTTTTTTAGTTTATGAGCTTAAGTTCTTTCAATAAACTAATAGTTTTATTCACATTTTATAGAGAGTTTATTTTATTATTTATTTTTCTCTCCATATGTCATGTGTTGATAAATTTTTCTTTTTACGAACCACTGCTGCCAGCGGCTCGCTGACTTGCCATCACACAATCGATAACAATGATTACGCCTAAAGCTGCTAACACATTGGTTTCATCGCTAATGTTCAACGCATAGGAATCACCCCAGCTCAGCCACTCTTTAGAAATATCTGCAATCGCTCTTCCTTGTTCTACGATTTGATAATTATGTTCCCAAAAAGAGCCTTCTACGTTCCAAGAAGGACCTTCAATTGTGTAACGCGGTCTTAAAAAAGTGAATTCTTTGCTCACTACAGCCACTTCTTTATCTTCAATAAACAATGAATACGTAGGTAAAAACCGCCACAGCCGTTGTTCGATATACAGTACTTCGTGTCCGCTCATATCTCGCACATGCAATTTCTTTCCCCATGAAAAGAGTTCGCCTTCTACTGAATAAACATCTTGTCCTTGGTTGTTTTTAATTGTAAACCGGTCATTCCAAGAAAATATTTTCTGCTTGATATAATACTCCATTGGCTATCGCCTTTCTAATTTAAAGGTTTCTTTCTCCTGATTTCTACAAACGAACACACTTCTTCGATGTTTAGGTTTCATCTGAAGATTGCACTTCCATTTTTAAGCTCTTCATAACATCCAAAGCTGCTTGATGAAGTTCAGGTGTTGTACCCACACACATATCTTTTAAAATCCGAATTGAGGCTAGAGGAAATGATGTGTGAAGCATCACCGCATTTGAGAGGACACAGACATTTGTTTCAACACCGACAAATTCAATAAGTCTATCAGGATCTTCTCCGTATTCTTTTTTCAGTTCAGCTGCATCTTCCGGCGAGATAGAATGAAAATTTTTCTTAATAGCTGTGTGGTTTTTTAAAGCCTCTTTTAAAGGAGGATACAAGTCCATTCCCCATTGTTTTTCTTCTTTAGAACGCTCATCTTCTTCTGTATCGTGTTGATCCAAAGTATAGTAAATTGGTTCGCCTTGTTCTTCTTGTTTCTTTATTTCTTGTAGGATTTTTGGAACAATTGCGGCTGCACCAGGTACTGGTAATTTTCCTTTTTCGTTATCAACAAAATCATTTTGCATATCAATAATGAAAAGCATTGCCTTCAACCTCCTATTAACAACTGTTTTCTACAATGTCAGGTCCTATTTTTAATTTAAGGTCTCTACTCTGCCTTAAACTAAAAGAAAAACCTCACTAAACCAACTAGCTTCTTTAATTATCCGTTTTTTGATGACTCATGAAGTCTCTCGTATTCTTTTTATTAAAATCCGTTAGCAATAGTTTTGACGTTTTAAACTTTCGTTCTGTAATGGTGTATTGATCGTCTATTTTTTCGTTTAACGTTAATAAGATTCTAAAGGTAAACAGGTTTTCTTTTATGTCCAAGTTCAACAGTTCGCTTATATCTCGTTTGAAAGAATCATAAAAATCAAACGTTGCAGTACTAGTAGCTGTAACTACAAAAAAAGATTCACCTATGTAGATGCAATAGAAAAAGTTTGCCCCAATTTTTTGTCCAATGATCGTTTTCCCTTTCTTAAACTTCGCGTCAGGATAAGTTGCAAAAAGGTGATCAAGGTAATTTTCTTCCTTTAGTATAATGTTCATCTCCACTAACCTCTCTTCCTCTATTCATTTTTTAAAGCTTTGTCTCGTTTAAGCATGAATTTCTGATTAGTTCTTATTGGATGAGAATAACAAAGCAATTGAAGTTGCATACAAAATAATCAAAAGCAGTACAAAAAACAATAAAAATAATGCTAGGATAGAAAATACCGTGGCTAACAATGGCAATAATAACGCTGCACTAGTCAGTACTAGAACCAAGGCAAGTACAATATAAATCTTTATCCAGGTTAAACTTTTTTTGAAAACTACTTGATAGAAACCAAACCACTTAACCACTTCAAATAAGATAGTTACCAAATTTATCGGAGTATCCCAATTTGTTGAACTTGCTGCGTTCTCTAATGCAAGTGTATTAAGATATGCTAACAAACCAGCGATGGCAAAAACGGTTAGCGTCGATAGGATGTTGCTGAGCGTCAACAACACTATTCCAATATTTTTCTTCATTTGACACCACTTTATGTCTTTCGTCTTTTCTTAGTTCTATTTATGGTAATAGTATACTTTATTACCCATATAAACAATATTTTTCATTCTCACTAACTATAAATTTTTTAAACAAATCTTCGGTTTCCTCACACATTAGAATTTTGGGTTTTCAAGAAGTTTCACAATGGTCTCATCTTTTTTTAATCCATTGATTAGGGATATATGGTAAACTCACTATATAAGTAAGCGTTTTCCCAAGCAACCGTCTTCAGTTTAATATTGTTAGGTATTACACAATGTTTTTTAAAAGGAAAGGAGTAAACAATGGAACTTCGTCAATTAAAGTATTTCATCACAATTGCTAATACTAGAAGTTATACTGCAGCTGCAAAAAGTTTATTTGTCACACAACCTACTTTAAGTTGGAATATTCAACAATTGGAAGAAGAGTTTAATGCTCATTTATTTTTTCAAACTAAACAAGGACTTCAGTTAACAGAAAAAGGAGAAAAGCTACTGACGCGCGGACAAAAAGTCTTAGATGAATTTGAAGGCTTAATCGAAGATATGCATAAAATGAAACCTGGGAAGAAAAACTTGAAAGTGGGTATCACCGTTCTTTTCGTTATCCAATATATGGAACAAATCGTTCAATTTACAACTATGAATCCTGAAGTTGAACTAACATTTGTTCAAAGCGGGTCTGTTGAAATCCAAGAGAAACTTGCTCAAAATGAAATAGATATTGGCTTGGTTTCTTTTCCTAATTATGAATCCTCTATTGAGATAGAACGGTTAAATACTTCTCATTCCCAATATACTGTTTCTGTCGTTTTGCCTTTTGATCATCCGCTTGCACAAAAAGAAACTATTGAAATCAAAGATTTAAAAGGTTATGATATTTGCTCTTTTTCTAATGATTATGTACTGGGGAACATTCTCCACGAACGTTGTTCGGAATCTGGGTTCCATCCTAACATAATCTTTACTAATAAGAATTGGGAAGTTCTTTTACAGAATACCTTGACAACAAAGGCTTTAACTTTAATGCCTCAAGCATTGGAGAGAATCAGCAATTTTAAAAATTTGAAATGGATTCCTTTAAAAGATAAAGCAAATTTTTTTGAAATAGGCATCGCTTATAAAAAAAATCAAAATTTGGAAGAACATGCTATCCGTTTCGTTAACTTTATGAAAAAAAATTAGCTGCTCTTATTTTTCACATCAAAAAAACAGCATGCTCTATAATACTATGGTGGTTAAAAATGAAATAAACAGCGACAAGGACCTACTTAGAAATAAACAACCTCTTTTAAAGTGTGTTTTGGTTCAATAATAGTAAAAAAAGAAGTTGAGAAAACTCCTCAGCTTCTTTTGTGTTTAAAGATTTAATTATAAGCAAGTTCTCGAAAAATATTTGCTTTTTCTTGTCCAGTCAATACACGTCGCGCACCCTTGGCTAAAGCTGTCAATTCTTCTTCTCCAGGAACAATGTATACAGGAGCAAGGAAAGAAGTTCTTTCTTTAACTAATTCTGTAATACGAGCAGAATGAGCCAGACCTCCTGTTAAAATGATACCGTCTACTTTTCCATAAAGAACGGTAGCTAACTCACCAATTGTTTTTGCGATTTGGTAAGCCATTGCTTCCAAGACGATTTTAGCTTTTGCATCCCCTTGTTGAGCTTTTTTTTCAATGGCTCGTGCATCATTTGTGCCAAAGTAAGAAACAAGCCCGCCTTTTTTCCTAGTCAGATCTGTCATTTCTTGTCTAGAGTAGCTGTAGCACAGCGGGATAACTTCTTTTAACGGTAGTCCGCCGGTACGTTCTGCTGAAAACAATCCTTCATCATCTGAAATCAAATCGATCATCCGCCCTTTTTGGTGAGCGCTAGCAGAGCTGCCTCCTCCTACATGTGCCACTACAAAGTTGCTTTCTTCATAAGGTTTTTTCAGCTCGTCTTCAGCAACCTTCATACAAACAGCCCGCATATTTAAAACATGTCCGATACTTTTTCGTTCAATCAGTGCCAAGCCTGATATACGAGCCACGTCTTCCATTTGGTCAACCGTCACCGGGTCATAGATATAGGCTTGGCATTCAAGAGTACCAAATTTTTCAGAAATCCCTTTTGCAAGGCTCGCTCCTAAATTAGATGCATGTTCTAAAATAGGGCGGTTCTTCAAACAATCCATAATGGCATCATTAACCAAGTACGCCCCTGCATCGACTGGAGGCAACAATCCTCCTCGCCCAACAACGGCATCTAGAGAACCTGCTGACAAATTTTTAGTCGTTAAGTAATCAGCAATGTCTTGGTAACGAAATCCATATTGTTCCATAATAGTCTGGTATTCAGCCACTTTTTCATAAGAATAAGTTAGTTCATGTTTCCATTGCAGGACATCATCTTCAAAATACCCGATTTTAGTAGAAGTAGCACCGGGATTAATAGCTAGTATATGATCTGTCATTTTATTCAGATACTCCTTTCTTATTAGCTCCTTGACTAACTTTGAGAGCCAGCAGAAGCGAATTTCTTTTCTCTGCAGCTGAAGAACTTCTCGAAGTCAAAATGATAGGAACTTCAGCTCCCACAATGATACCAGCCATTTTTCCGCCAGCTAAAAGAGTCATACTTTTAGAAAGAGCGTTGCCTGATACAATGTCTGGCGCTACTAACACGTCTGTATCTCCTTGTATTTTTCCTTGATACCGTTTCTCGCCGGCTGCTTCCGGGCTTAATGCAATATCCAAAGAAATCGGGCCTTCAACAATCATGTCTGGTGCATGAGAAAATTCTTTGGTCAGTTCTGCAGCATCAACAGAAGCCGGGAGTTTTGGCTGTACGACTTCTGCAGCGGACAGAACGGCAAACTTGGCCTTCTGATAACCTAAAGCCTGCATCACTTCTGAAGCATTTTTGATAATGGCCTTTTTCTGTTCAATGTCGGGAGTTAAAACCATTCCCCCATCGGTTACTCCAATAAGCTTTGGGTAAGCAGGGACTTCAATCAAAGCTAAATGAGACAGTACTTTTTGTTTGCGAATGCCTGTTTCATGATTCACTACTTCTTTCAACAACGTTCCTGTCTGCAAATCGCCTTTCATAATGAACTCGACTTGACCTTCTTTTGCCAATTGAATTCCTTTAAAAGCTGCTTCTGTATCTGTTTCAGCATGCACGATAATATACGATGCATTTTTAATCGTTATTTCTGACAGATGCTTTTTGATAGCTTCTTCATCACCAATCAAATACGGAATGACCAAATTTTCCTCTGCCAGTTCAAAAATGCTTTCTAAAGCATGTCTGCTGGCAGCTTTAACAACGGCGACTTTCTTAGGTTCATTTTTTTTTTGCATCAATTCTTGCTGCAATTCTTTGAAACTTTGAATCATTTTGCTGCCTCCTGCCTATGCTAATTCTAATTTGTAATCTTCTGGCGAAATAATCGGCCAGATTTTAGTAAATAAATGGTTGAATCCAACACCAAATACGATAGGTGCCACTAGAAAAACGAGAATTGTCACAATGATGTTGCCTACTGACCATCCTGCGATATTCAGGTGGTTTACGGGTCCTACCAACCCACTAAAGCCAAATCCTGCACTCATCGGTGTACCTTGGATGTTAAAGATAGCGGCTAGTGCACCTAAACAAGCTGCATTGCAAATGATTGGCAGCATAATCTTGGGCTTAGCAAATACGTTCGACATTGATACTTTTGGCGAACCAATAAAATGCGCCAAACTTGTTCCGATAGGATTGACTCTCCATCCAGCAACTGCTAATCCGAAGCCGGCAGCACAAACGCCTAGGTTTCCTGCTCCTGAACCAATTCCTACTAATGAAATAGCTAACGCTATTCCTACTGTAGTAATAGGAGAAACAATTAAAATAGAGAAAATGATGGCAATCAACACAGACATAACGATTGGCTGGAAATTCAGCAGTTGTGCGGTCAAATGACCGATAAGCGTGGTAATACTCTTTATATAAGGCAAAATAAACAGCCCCGCTCCGCCGCCGACAATTAAAGAAATTGGAGGAATCAAAAGTATCGTGTAGGCTTTTAAGCGGTTACCTAACACTAAAATCAATCCAGCTGCAATAGCTGCAGTCAGACCTACGTTGATCACATCTCCAGTACCATTTAAAGTCATTCCTTCTGCATTAAATTGAACAGCTCCGCCGCCTAAAACAGCTGCTAATCCTAGAGAAGTAGACTGAATAGGAGTAAACTTAAAGTTTATTCCGACTAACACACCGACAACCAGTCCTAACATCGAATTAGACATGGACGTAGCGTTCAACACAAATTCTCCTTGAGGAAATACCGGAAGCAATGCTTTAAACAACTCTCCTAGTAATGCTCCAGGAATTAAAGCAACAACTGTCCCAATGGCTAGACCGTTTAATACATTCATTGCATACTTTTTAGGGGTAAGTCTCTCAGTTTCCATGATCCATTCTCCTTTTTTTATGAGAAATTCCATAACAAATATAAGGAAGGACTTTCAGTCATTTCTTGATTTCTTAAAGCCCTTCACTTATTTTCTAGCTGTGGTGATGCTCAGTTAAATATGGATCGGCTGTCCTAAGGCTAATTCAGCAGCGTCCATAATACTTTCTCCTAGTGAAGGATGACTATGGATCGTTAACGCAATATCTTCAGCTGTTAATCCATTCTCAACAGCTAAGCCCAATTCAGCAATCAAATCGCTGGCATTAACACCGGCAACTTGCGCTCCCAGCAGTGCCTGGCTCTCTTTTTCTGTTACTAAGCGGATGAACCCTTCTGCTTTGTTCAACGACAAAGCACGTCCATTCCCGGCCAGCGGAAACTTGCTGATTTTCACTTCAAATCCTTTTTCTTTTGCTTCTTTTTCTGTAAATCCGACAGTTGCCAATTCAGGATCAGTAAAGCAGACAGCCGGCATAGCTAAGTAGTCAACCGCTGCTCCTTTGCTTCCAGAAATAGCTTCTGCAGCAACTTTAGCTTCGTAGCTTGCTTTGTGTGCCAACGCTAAACCAGGAACAATATCACCGATAGCAAAAATATTCTTCTTATTTGTTCTTCCTTGTTCATCTACTTGGATAAAGCCTTTACCGTCGGTTTCGATACCTGCAATATCTAATCCGATATCATCCGTATTTGGCCGACGCCCAACTGAAACTAATACATAGTCTGCTTCAAGTTGCTTTTCTGCTCCGTCTGCTTCATAAGTAACGGTTACTTGCTGTTCATTTTGTTCAGCTGATTTAGCCATCGCATTTGTAACTACTGTCACGTTTTTGCGTTTGAAATTCTGCTCAACTAGTTTCACCATATCTTTTTCAAATCCCATCAAGATTTGGTCCATTCCTTCTAAAATCGTGACTTCTGTTCCTAGTTTAGCATAAGCTCCGGCCAGTTCAGTTCCGATGTAGCCTCCCCCGATAACAATCATTTTTTTAGGTATCTCGGTCAAGCTCAGCGCTCCTGTAGAGTCGATGATGCGTTCTCCAAACTTAAAGGATTTCAGCTCTATCGGCCGGCTGCCTGTGGCAATAATTGCCTTTTCGAATTTGTATGTTTGTCCTTTTTCTTCATCAAACATCACATGAAGGGTTTGGCTGTTGACGAAATAAGCTTCTCCTTTAATGATAGAAACGTTATTTTTCTTCAACAATTGTTCGACACCCTTGGTTAAAGGCTGTACAACTTTTTTGTTTTTCCAAGCTTGTGTTTTTTTGAAATCAATCGTAGTTTCTTTGTTTTGGATCCCTGTTGATGAAGCGTTTAAAGAAGATTGGTACTCTTCGCCAGCATGAATCAGTGCTTTAGAAGGAATACATCCGACGTTTAAACACACACCGCCAATGTTTCCTCGTTCGATCAATGTTACTGATTGTCCCAATTGAGCAGCGCGAATAGCTGCTACGTACCCCCCTGGTCCGGAACCAATAACGACTGTTTCTAACTCTTCTGCAAAATCTCCTACTACCATAAGTTACTCATCATCCTTTCACAAAAAGCAGTTCTGGGTCTGCTAAAAACTTTTTCAAATCATTGATTGCTTGTTGTGCTGTTACGCCGTCAATAATCCGGTGGTCAAAGCCGAATGAGATTTTCAGCATTGGAACTACGATGGGCTGTCTATTTTCATCTGGGATTACTTCATCTTCGATTCTTGCCATCCCTAAAATAGCAACTTCGGGCTGATTGATGATTGGTGTGGACCATACCCCGCTCGTCGCTACTGAGCCAACGTTTGTGATTGTCATTGAACCATTCTCCATATCTGCTCTCGTTAAAGTTCCATTTATAGCTTTTTCCGTATTTTCTGCCATTTCTTCAGCAATCGTGAACAGACTCTTGCGTTCTGCATCACGAATTATCGGTACGAACAGTCCTTTATCAGTATTCGTTGCAATACCGACATTAAAGTAATCATGGTAGACGATTTCATCTGTTGTTTCGTCGATTGATGCATTCAATTCTGGATAACGGGATAAAACAGCAACTAAAGCTTTGACAAAATAAGCTGAATAAGTCAACTTGATTCCTTCTTCTTTAGCGATAACTTTAAACCGTTCTCTATGTTCCACCAGTTTTTCTACGTTAACTCGATCCAGTACCGTTACATGCGGAGAAGTAGCTTTGCTATTTACCATTGCTTTAGCAATAGCTTTACGTGTTCCTGACATTTTCACTCTTCGTTCTTTTCCAGTTGAAGCTGGAGCTGTTTTAGCGGGTTCTTCTTGCCACGCAGATGGAACAGCTTCTTTTTTCGGTTCAGCAGCTGGTTTTGAAACACCTGAAGCCAAATAATGATCAATGTCTTCACGTGTGACTCGATTATTTTTACCTGTTGCCGGAACTTGTGTTAAATCCACTTCTTTTTCGCGTGCGTATTTTCTGACAGATGGAATGGCCAGCATTCTGATATCAGTATTAGAATGTTGCTTGCGAGAAGTCGACGCAGCTTCTTTGCTAGGTTCAATGGATTCTTTACCAGGTTTTAAGTGGCTAACATCTTCATGTTCGATTGCTACCGTATCGGTGCCTTCTTTTACCACTTCATTTTCTTGCGGATCATCTTTTTGCAGCGTTTCTTCATCTTCTTTGACATTGTCGCTTTTTCCGTCGATTTCAATTTCTACGATTGGGTCTCCTACTTTAGCAATTTCGCCTTCAGCAACCAATATCTTAGTTACCGTGCCTGATACAGGGGATGGCAAACCGATCACTGCTTTATCACTTTGAATTTCTGCTAAAATATCATCTTCTTTTACTTTATCACCCGGTTTTACATCCCAAGTCACGATTTCGCTTTCATGAATTCCTTCACCACTATCTGGTAGTATGAATGAATAGGTCATTTGTACGCCCTCCTTATTTCTGGTTAGAATTCAACCGTTTCTTTGATTTTATTTGCAATATCACTAGCATTAGGAATCCATTCTGCTTCTGCTGCCCCAAATGGGAAGACAGTATCTGGAGCTGTCACTCTGCAAACTGGAGCTTCTAGATACATAAATGCTCGTTCTCCGATTTCAGACATGATTTGCCCTGCAACACCTGATTGTCTTTGCGCTTCTTGGACTACAACAACACGTCCAGTTTTCTTGATCGATTCAACGATTGTTTCCATATCTACTGGGGATACGGTTCTCAAATCAAGAACTTCAACAGAAATACCTTCTTTTTCTAACGTTTGAGCAGCTTTCAATGATTCGCTGACCATTAAACCGTAAGTTACTACTGTCACATCTGACCCTTCTCGTGTGATTGCAGCCTTATCTAACGGCACGCGGTAATCTTCGTCTGGAATATCTTGTTTAATCGAACGGTAGAGTTTTAAATGTTCTAAGAAAATAACCGGATCATTGCTCTCGATTGAAGAAATCAATAGTCCTTTTGCATCGTAAGGGTTGCTTGGAATAACAATCCGCATGCCGGGAACCTGTGACAAGATTCCTTCAAGATTATCTGAATGAAGTTCGGGAGTATGGACGCCTCCTCCATAAGGTGCTCTGACCGTGATCGGCATGTTTCTGGTATTAGCTGTCCGATAACGCATACGGGAAAATTGAGCAATTATAGGGTCCATTGCTTCTAAAATAAATCCTGAAAATTGAATCTCCGGAATCGGTCTAAATCCTTCAGTTGCAAGACCGATAGACATCCCTAAAATACCTGATTCAGCTAATGGGGTATCAAATACTCGCTCTTTTCCGTGTTTGGTCTGCAATCCATCGGTCACTCTGAAAACGCCTCCATTAGGACCTACGTCTTCTCCATAAATCAATGTGTTTTCATCATTCTCCAATTTGTAATCTAAGGCATCATTAATGGCTTGAACAATTGTTTTCTCAGTCATTTTGTGACATCTCCTTTTCTTCGTACGATGCAATTTGCTCTTGTATATTTTGAGGGGAAACTTCATACATGTTCTTCAAGAAATCAGATACTTTTTGTTTTTCAACTTTCCCGATCGCTGTCACGGCTTCTTTGATTTCTTTTTTACATGTCTCAATGACCTCGTCTTCTTGCTCTTCACTCCACAATCCTTTTTCCATTAAGTAATTTCTCATGCGAATCAGTGGATCTTTTTCTTCCCATTCTGCTAACTCTTTTTCTCTACGGTAACGCGTTGGATCGTCAGACATCGTATGTGGTCCAAAACGATATGTTAAAGCTTCAATAACAACTGGACCTTTACCAGCCAATGCATGGTCGCGTGCTGCTGATACAGCTGCATACATCGCCAATGGGTCCATACCATCTACTTGAATACCAGGAATTCCGGCTGCTACTGCTTTTTGCGCAAGTGTTTCTGCTTTTGTCTGTTCTTCAAGCGGAACAGATATTCCATAGCGGTTATTTTGAATAACGATCACATATGGAACGTTATAAACTCCCGCAAAGTTTATACCTTCGTAAAAGTCTCCTTGAGAAGTTGCTCCATCTCCATTCATTGAAAGGACAATATTGTTTTTATTTCTTTTTTTCATTCCCAATGCTACACCCATCGCGTGAGTGATATGACCACCGACGATAACTTGCGGAACATATGCATTCAGATCTTCTGGATATTCGTTTCCTTTCATATGGCCTTTATACCATAAGAAAGCTTTTTCTAACGGCAGTCCATGAAAAATCAGCGGAACCAGGTCTCGATAGGTTCCCGCAAAAAAATCTCCATCTCCTAAAGCATAGTGAGTAGCAATCTGGCTGGCTTCTTGTCCTCCGCTTGGAGCGTAGTTTCCTAGAGCTCCCTGACGGTTCAATAGAGTGACTCGTTGATCGTAGGCTCTTGCCCAAACCATCCGACGCATCAATTCCGTTAATTCTTCATCTGATAAGTCAGGTTCTAATTCTGAATTGGTGACTTTTCCTGCTTTATCTAAAACTTGATAAAAAGGAAATTCTTTTTTATAGCTCTCTACAATGTGATCTAAATTAAATGTTGTCCCGTTTTTTTTAGACATATCTACATCCCTTTCCTTAACAACTTTTTGTGTAAGCGTTTTACAAATTCATTGTACCCCTTATTGTTCTGTTAGGATAATTGACGTATTCTATAGGCATATAGAATAAATAAAAACGCTTACAAAAAGCGGTTTTTTCTTTGAGCGAAAACTGAAAGTTCTGGTTAAGATTTTTTTCTTCTCAAAAAAAAGAGGCTAGGAATATTACCTCTTAGCCTCCGCTTTACTTTATTAATTGCAACTTATCGTATATCAAACTCTTCAACAGGTTCCGGTCCTCTCATTACTTCTTTTTCAATCGTCAATACGCCATCTGGACTCACTTTGATTGCCCAACGCACTAATTGAATTTTTCCTTCTGTAAGTTCAATTGCTGTAATAAAAGTTGGGTAGACACAACAACCTGTATTGAAATAAGGCAGCTCCTTGTCTTTTGGGTATTTAAATCGATGGGTATGTCCACAAATCAGCATCATCTTATTCTTTTTAATCCATTTGTTAAAGTTCTTTTCAATTTTATGCCGCTTAGAGACATTTTTTATCGGACTTGACGGATTCCTTATGCCAAATCCATGGAGAAACCGCCAAAAAAATTTGAGAGAAAGCATCGTAAAAAACGCAAATTGATCGTTAGGTGCATCTCCTTGATGGCCATGTATCGTTAAAATTTCCTGACCTGTTTCTAAGTTTCTTAATACTAATGCCTCAACTGGTTTAAGCCCTTTAAGAAAATCAAAAAACACTTCATTGTATTCATCGTAATTTGTATAGTAATTCTCTTCAACGAATTTTTTATTCTTCAAAAATATATCATGATTGCCATATAACCGTATCAAACGCTTTTTATCGAAAAACTTTTTTATGATATCAAATACTTCGCGGTGAGCATTTTTAGTGTATTTAAAATCTGAATACTCTAACATTTCATCTCCGTCTCCCGCTTCAATATAAGTAAAATCATTTTCATAATAATGTTTTAAAGCATGAAGATAAATATTCCGATTTCGTGTAAATTCATCTGACATACTGCCATCTCCTCGATGGACATCACTAAAAAACACATATTTTGAATCCTCATCAAAATATTCCACTCTAGCTTTTTTATACGCTTCTGTTAAACGTCTATCTGTGAACATTTTCTTCACCTCATTTCACTTTAGTCTCCCTTAAACCAGACTAAGCTCTTATTTATCTTATTACCAGTATACTTTATCTATACTCATAACAAAAAATAATAGCCTGATGAACATTTTTCTTTCTGTGTCTGGGATTGCAGGGGGAATTGTTGATGATGCATCTAAAAGTCCATAATGCGTAATAATTGTATTTGATCAGATAGAATAGTACCATTTTAAGTAACAGATAAATGTTAGCGAATTCATCCGATTATTCAAATCAGCAGACAAACCATTGAGGAGGAAAGCAGCATGGATTTAGGTATTGAAGGAAAAATAGCTTTGGTCACTGGTTCAAGTTCGGGCATTGGTTGGGAAACCGCTCGTGTTCTTTTAGAAGAAGGCGCTACGGTTATTCTTACGGGTAAAAAGCAAGAGAAATTAGAACAAGCCACGGCTAAATTGGGAACGAATGATAAGCTTTTTCATTATGCAGCAGACATTACCAGCAGCGAAGAACTGAAAACAATGCACGATAAAATTGCAGAAGAAGTCGGCAAAATCGATATCTTGGTTCAATCAGCCGGCATAACCGGTGCGCAGGGACTTTTTCATGAAATCGATATGGAAGGCTGGGAATCGACACTTGAAGTAGATTTGCTCGGACCTGTTCGTGTGGTAAAAGAATTCTTACCAGACTTAAGAGATGGCGGATGGGGCAGACTTGTCTTAATAGCTTCTGAAGATGCTGTACAACCTTACGATGATGAATTGCCTTATTGCTGTGCAAAAGCCGGGATTCTTGCTTTTGCAAAAGGACTGTCGCGCACTTATGCTCGTGAAGGACTGCTGGTCAACACCGTTTCACCAGCTTTCATTGAGACACCGATGACCGATGCCATGATGGATAAACGTTCTAAAGAGTTAAACGTGTCAAAAGACGAAGCGATTCAATCGTTTCTGGATAAAAAGAGACCTTATATGGAACTTAAACGCCGCGGGCAAACAGAAGAAGTAGCTGCCGTTATTGCCTTCCTCTGCTCTGAAAAGGCTTCTTTTGTCAATGGCTCTAATTACCGCGTAGACTCTGGATCAGTTGCAACTATTTAAGCTAAGAAAGGAGAAATAATCAGTGGGAAAACAACCAGAAAATGATATTCAACGGACACAACAAGCTAACCATCCTTATGATTACTTAATTATTGGAGGTGGAATGGTCGCCGGTTATGCTGCGAAAGGAATACGCGAACTGGATAAAATCGGTACGATCGGCATCCTTTCAGCAGATGTGGATGCGCCTTACACACGCCCTGCCTTAACGAAAAAATTATGGACAGACGATGAGTTTACAGAGGATCAAGTTTCGCTTAATACAGAAGATGAAACGGGTGCTGTGATTGAATTAGAAACCGTTGTAACAGCAATCAACCGAGACATGCACACAGTTCATCTGGAAGACGGAACGATTATCGGCTATAACAAATTACTCTTGGCAACAGGCAGCGAACCAGCTAAAATTGACGGTCCTGAAGATGACCGTGCGATTTTCTTTAGGAACTGGACAGACTACCGAAGACTCCGTGAACTTTCCGGCCATAATCGGCATATCTTAGTAGTTGGAGGCGGATATATCGGGGCCGAATTAGCAGCTGGTTTAGTCCAAAATGAGACTAGGGTCACGCTGATCTACCCTGATGAAGTACTTGGAAGCAAGCAGTTTCCTGAAGAAATCGCTAAAGAATATGAAGCAGCTTTCCGAAAAGTAGGTGTCACACTTGTAAATGGAAAACGCGCTACATCCTATCGAAAAGAAGATGATAAACTAACATTGACACTTGATGACGGTTCCGAACTAGAAGCTGACGCTATCGTAAGCGGTCTGGGCGTTTCCCCTCGTGTCTCACTGGCAAAAGAAAGCGGCTTAACAGTAGAAGACGGTGTCGTTGTTGATGAGTATTTGCGGACTGAAGATCCCGATATCTATGCCGCCGGAGATATCGCTGCTTATCCAGATAAGATTTTAGGCAAAAACCGAATCGAACACGTCGATCATGCGCGAAATTCAGGAGAAGCTGTTGGAAAAGCGATGGCCGGAGCAGATGAACCTTATACACACACTCCTTACTTCTATTCTGTCGTATTTGATATCTCTTGGAAAGCTATTGGAACCTTAGATCCTGAGCTGGATACGTTGATCAATAAAGTCGGCGACGGAAAAGTTGTTTATTACCTTAAAGACGATAAACCTGTGGGTATCTTGCTTTGGAATGTTGAAGCAGATTTAGACGACGTCCGCAACATTCTTAGCGATCCGCCGTCCGATTCAAATGCATTGAAAGGCGCTATCCAAGAAAAAGAAGAATAACATTAAGAAAATGACCGCTCTCTCCTGAATAAAACAGGAAAAAGCGGTCATTTTTTGTTAATAACAAAATTCTATTAGTTTAATCGAAACTAGCTAGGAGGTTTACACTCATTATCGTATTTTAAAAAATTTACATGCCTTAAGTGATAGAATTTATCACACTTAGGGCACGCAAAAGAGATTTGCCTGCCTTAACGATTGGCATTTAAACGGTTTAGGGCACGTAAAAGGAGTTTACCTGCCCTAACACTAGAAATTTAAGTGATTTAAGGCACGCAAAAGAGTTTACGACCATATCCCCAGAGACTTAAGGTCGTAAAAGAGTTTACAACCCCTATCACTAGAAATTTAAATAACTTGAGGTCCTTAAAGGAGGTTTACGACCTTATCGTTAGAATTTCAAATGACTTCAGGTCCTAAAAGGGGTTGGGCGCTCTATCTTCTATATTTTATGCTACATTCACCTATCGTTATATTAAAAAACCTACCTCCTTAGATTCAGTCTGATTCCTAAGGAGGAAGGTTTAATTTAGTTTACTGGAATGCTGTTCGATCCATTCAACGATTTCATTATGAGAAATCCTTTCATTGCCTCTTTTTTCTGCTAAATCTACTGTAAAATTCGCCAAGATTTTATTACTGCAAGTCAGTATTCGTTGGTTTTTCTTTAGAACTATATCTAAAGAAATTGCAGCAGTCTGCTTATTTCCATTGAAAAAACACTGTTTATTGACTAATAATTCAAAGAGTATCGCCGTTTTATCTTCTAACTTGGGATAAAGTTCCTGTCCAAAAGCAAACAGTTTTGGTTGTTCTACACACATACTTAAAGCGGATGGAACTTTAACACCAATCTGTTCTTTTGGATTGATTTTTTCGATAACAAACGCATTTATTAAGATGATTTCTTTTTCTGTCAAATAGTCTGTCATTTGTCAGCCAGCTCTCTTAACGCTCCTTCGTATTTACTAAAGCTTTCATTGACCATTTCGATAAATTCTTTGGATACTCCTAAATCCTCTAATTCACTTTTCTCTTTAACTAATTTAACAGCATCATTTTCAATAACATAGCTATTTTTTTCTCCAATACCCACGCCTAAAGCCTCCATCACCTCAGTCGGGACTGTTAAAATAGCACTGTTTCCTGACTTTCTTAATACTCTTGATTCTAGCATTCTAAACACTCCTTTTCTGTTTAGTTAAATTATACCGCGAAAAAGATATACGTATATCTGTATATCTTTTTCGCGTTTTTTATTTTACCTCATTTCAGAAATTCAGAATCAATGACTTTTTTTGTTGTCTGCTGTAAAGAAGCTTTCGATACTTGGTTCCCTTGGTAACCATTGAGGACGTGCTGGTTGGCGAGTTCTTCTGTATAATCATCCAGCGGGTAAATTCTAAAGTTCTTTCTTGAATCGGCGTAATCATTCTGATCGCCTGTATAATGCATTACTGTGGGATTCCAATTGACATTCTCTATGGATTTTTCTTCTCCTGTTGCCACAAAGTCAAAAGAAACCATTCCACCTAAGATATTATTTTCAGTTCCGGTCGACATAGCAGACAGGAAATTTCCTAAAGAGTAAACGACCAATGTTTGATTGCCATTTTTCCCTTCTACCCATTCAACCGGTTGAATCACATGAGGGTGTGTGCCAATCACCGCATCCACTTCTAGATCTGCAAACAACTGAGCATATTCTTTTTGGAATGCATTTGGTTCAAGCATATGTTCATCTCCCCAATGTGCTGACACAATAACGAAATCACTAACTTCTTTTGCCTTTTTAATATCTTGAGTAATCAAGTCTTTGTCAAAATAGTTTAAACGATAAGAGACATCCGGCTCAATACCATTAGTTCCATATGTATAAGCCAAGAAAGAAAAAGTTAGTCCGCCCCGTTCAATGACTGGAATCGCATCACGCTGCTCTCGGGAACCAAATACCCCTGTAAATACCATATCTTCTTGTTGGTCCCATATTTCTAAAGTATTCAAAACGCCTTGTTTGCCTTTATCCAATGAATGATTGGAAGCTCCATTCACTAAATCAAACCCTAAATCTTTTAAGTTGTCCGCCATATCGCTGGGCGTGTTGAAATCTGGATAACCAGAAAAACCAAATTCATCTCCGCCAATCAATGTTTCCTGATTAATAAAAGCTAAATCTGCCGTTTCGATAGGATCTGCTACATACTCAAACATTGGTTTAAAATCAAATGAACCGTCTTCTAACTGAGCTTCTACAAAAATCACATTATGGATCAGGTTGTCTCCTACTCCCACAAATGAAATTCTTTTTTCTTCATCATGAGGGTCTTCTGGTTCAACAGATGTCTCACTTGATGAGACTAGTGCTGGTTCTGCGGCTGACGAAACATCTCTGGGGCTTTCAGCAGATTGATTTGCGCATCCGCTTAATACCAGCATTGCTACTAAAAAACCGATTTTTTTCATGTTCATCTTCCTTTCCTGTGCAAACTGATTTGAGCGCTTCTTTTCCTATTCTATAATATGAATTATACCCGTTTCGTTTCGTCACCACTAGTAAAGCACTGTTCCTTGCCTGATCCACTCAAAAAAAACAAGCCTGAAATAGAATCTCAGGCTTGTTTCTCATTTTTTCTTTAACCAATTAGTTGTTTTCGTTCATTATAGAAACCTTTATAGGCTCGATAACTGGCTATAACCGAAGCGATACTAGTCGTTGAGAGCAACATAAATGTCACCATGATTTGGTATTTTATGGCTTGTGTCGGATCAACTCCCGCAAACATCAACCCTGACATCATCCCAGGCAAACTGACTAAGCCAAGCGTCTTAGCTGAATCGATCGTCGGGGACATTCCCGCTTTAATACTGTCTCGGACAATAGAAATGGAAGCTTGTTTTAAGTCCGCTCCCAGTGCTAATTTTTCTAGTATCTGCTGACGTTGATCGGCAAATTTACTATTCAGGTTTCGGTAGCAAATTCCGATTGCAATCATTGAGTTGCTGGCAATCATTCCGGATATCGGAACGACTTGAGAAGGGCTGAATGCAATGGAGCCTGAAAATAACAGAATAACCAATGTCAAAGCAGTCGCAGTTAAAATTGCAATAAAAGATGTTTTAAACGCTCCCGGAATCCCTTGACTTCTTTTAGCGGCATTGTAAGAAGCATTAAATACAATAACCAATGACATAGCCAGTGTGACAATAGTGTTGTCCAACTTGAACACATATCCAAGTACATAACCGACAGCAAATAATTGGACGACAGCGCGAAAAACGCCCCATAGAATGTCTTTTCCTAAATCAAGCTTTTCTTTGTAAACAACTCCTAGTGCAACCAACACCAATCCTGTTGCAAGTAACAATGAAGTGTTGCTGATTTCTAAATTCATCTTTTTTCCTCCGCTTCTCCATTGACAATCTGGATGACACGGTCTGATTCTGCAATTTCGCCAGCGTTATGTGTCACCCACAATACCGTGATGCCTTCTGTTTGATTCATTTTTCGAATCAACTGTCTGATAATCAATTGATTTTCTGCATCAAGCGCACTA
Organism: Carnobacterium sp. CS13; assembly: GCF_016653495.1. Taxonomy (NCBI): domain Bacteria; kingdom Bacillati; phylum Bacillota; class Bacilli; order Lactobacillales; family Carnobacteriaceae; genus Carnobacterium; species Carnobacterium sp. CS13. Next base: position 2,216,167 of record NZ_CP067364.1, read on the forward strand.
GTAACTTCATCCAGCAATAGAACCTTAGGTGTAATCAACAAGTTGCGCACTAAAGCGATCCGTTGTTTTTCCCCACCTGACAGATCGTTGATATTTTTTGTCAAATACGTTTTATTCAATCCGACCTTCATTAGATAAGCTGCGGCTTTTTCAGAGTTAAAAGGTTCTTGTCTGATTTCATAAGGAAAAGACAGGTTTTCCTGAACGGTTTTCCCAAACAATACCGCTGTCTGAAAACAATAAGAAACTTCTTTACGGTACGCGATCGGATCATACTCTTCTAGACGCTTACCTTGATAGTCTATTGAGCCGGCCGTTTGCGAGATCATAGAAGCCATTATTTTTAAAAGCGTACTTTTTCCGCTGCCAGATGGTCCGGTAATCGTCACAAATTCTCCTTCTTCAATGGAAAGATTGATGTCATTTAAAATCAAGTTATCATTTGCTTTAAAACTCAGTTGAGTCAATTTAATAATCGGTTTGCTCATCTGTCTCCTCCTTTGTTTTCTTTAAAACAGTTTATGTAAACATAAAAAAAGCTGCTCATTGATAGAGCAGCTTATATTATAACAGTTATCAACTAATGATCCAATGAAGTTTCTTCTTTCGGGGGATTTTCTACTAGGAAACCTAACATTTGGCCTGTTTATTCCTGTAAAAAACTTCTGCTCCTATGTTTTGATTAAACTAACGATCGTTAATCGCTGCTTGGGCAGCTGCCAGACGTGCAATGGGTACACGGAATGGAGAACAAGAGACATAATTTATTCCCAGTCTTTGGAAAAATTCAATAGATGCAGGATCCCCGCCATGCTCCCCGCAAATACCTATTTTGAAATTCTGTTTGGTGATGCGTCCTCTCTCGACAGCCATTTCAACTAGCTGACCGATACCTTCTTGATCAATGGTATCAAAGGGTCCGTTTTCAAAAATATTTTTATTCATGTATTCCGAAATAAAACCACCAGAGTCGTCTCTTGAAAAACCAAACCCCATCTGAGTTAAATCGTTAGTTCCAAAACTAAAGAAATCGGCTTCCTCGGCAATTTTATCAGCTGTCAGTGCAGCTCGAGGAACTTCGATCATTGTTCCAATGTGATAAGCAAGTGACTTGCCTTTCTCAATGAACACTTTTTGGATTTCATCTTCTATTTCTGCTTTGATATAAGACAATTCTTTTACATCGCTGATAAGCGGAATCATGATTTCTGGTTGAATGTCGCTGTTTTTATCCGACTTATGTTCTAAAGCAGCTTCCATAATGGCCCTTACTTGCATTCTGCTGATTTCAGGATAAGTTATTCCTAATCGAACCCCCCGGTGTCCCAACATTGGATTAACTTCATGCAATTCATTTATGCGTCCGTTTAACTCTTCTAAACTCAAGGACATCGTTTCAGCTAACTGGCGAATTTCCTCTTCTTTAACAGGCATGAATTCATGTAAAGGTGGGTCTAACAAGCGGATCGTTACTGGAAGCTCTCCCATTACCTCATAGATTTGATAAAAATCATTTTTTTGCATAGGCAATATCTCATTCAACGCTTTTGCTCGCTCTTCAACCGTTTCAGCTAAAATCATTCTTCTGAATGAAGAAATTCGCCCTTCTTTAAAAAACATATGCTCGGTTCTGATAAGTCCGATGCCTTCAGCATAAAATTCTAAGGCTTGTTTCGCATCTTCTGGTGTATCCGCATTGGCACGAACAGCCATTGTTTTGGTTTCATCAATCCATTCCATCAGCTTGGTGAACTTGCCTCCTAAAGTCGGCTTGCTTTTTTCTATTTCACCGAGATAAACGGTCCCAGTTGTGCCATCTAACGAAATAACGTCTCCTTCACTTAACACGCCGCCCTTGTATTTGACAATCTTTTCCTCTTCATTGACCTTCACTTCTGTACAGCCGGCGATACAGCATTTCCCCATTCCACGAGCCACTACGGCAGCATGAGAAGTCATCCCTCCTCTGGCTGTCAAAATCCCTTCTGATTTAACCATCCCAGAGATGTCTTCAGGAGATGTTTCTTGTCTCACTAAAATAGATTTTATTCCCTTTTCATAGGCTGCTTCTACTGCTTCAGCAGTAAAATAAATTCTTCCTGAAGCTGCTCCCGGTGAAGCCGCAAGCCCTTTTGCCAAAACCGTTGCTTGAGCGGCAGCTTTTTCGTCAAAATTCGGGTGCAGCAATTGATTTAATTGTTGGGGATCAATTCTTAACAAAGCTTCTTCTTTAGTAATTTTTCCTTCTTCGTGTAAATCAACGGCAATAGTGATGGCTGCATGTGCCGTTCTTTTTCCGTTTCGGGTCTGCAATAAAAAAAGTTCTCCATTTTCAATGGTAAATTCAATATCTTGCATATCTTTGTAATGGCTTTCAAGATTTTTCGCTGCTATTTCTAATTGTTGATACACTTTGGGCATCAGATCTTTTAGTTCTGATAACTCATTCGGTGTACGAACACCTGCGACAACATCTTCGCCCTGTGCATTTAATAAAAACTCGCCAAATAATTTTTTTTCGCCGTTTCCAGGGTTTCTAGTAAAAGCTACTCCTGTCCCAGAAGATTCTCCTTTGTTTCCAAATACCATTGCTTGTACATTGACAGCAGTACCATTCAATTTAGATATCCCGTGCATTTCTCTATAAAATACTGCTCTTGGATTATTCCAAGAGGCAAACACTGCTTTGATAGCAAGTATCAGCTGCACCATGGGTTCTTGCGGAAAGTCTTCGCCAGTTTCTTGTAAATACACTTCTTTGTATTTTTTAACGATTTCTTTTAAATCATTTCCATCAAGTTCTTTGTCTAATGCAACTCCCTGCTTCCTTTTAGCTTCTTCCAAGATGGATTCAAAATGTATTTTAGGGATTTCCATGACAACATCTGAGAACATTTGTATAAAACGGCGGTAGCTATCATAAGCAAAGCGCTCATTAGACGTTGCTTTAGCCAGCCCAATGACCGAATGATCATTCAACCCCAAATTTAGAACTGTATCCATCATACCTGGCATAGAATGAGCTGCTCCTGATCGAACAGATAAAAGCAGCGGGTTTTCCATGTCTGAAAATTTTTTCCCCGTCGACTGCTCTAGTTCTTTTAAATGATCATTGATTTCCATTTCTAAACCAGTCCAAATAACTTGATCTTCAACAAAAAAACGGTTACAACTTTCTGTAGTTAAAGTGAATCCTGAAGGGACAGGTAGTGCTATCTTCGTCATTTCAGCTAAGTTAGCCCCTTTTCCGCCAAGTAATTCTTTCATTTCTTTTTTACCCTCATTAAAGTTATAAACGTATTTTTCAGTCATTTTATCAGCCTCTTTCTTTTTTTATCTGTTATTTTATACACGAATGCGTTGCGTTTTTCTACTCATCATTATTACTAACTTTCATTTTTATTGATTAGAGCAGTATTTGTTTTTTTCATATAATCAAAAATCAAGTTCGCCGTTTCTTCTATGGCGTTATTAGAGACATCTATAACTAAACAACCAATTCTTTTCATGATTTTATCAGCGTACTCTAGTTCTTCCAAAATACGGTTCATTTCAGCATAACTAGCATTTTGCGGCAATCCTAAAGTCTTTAACCGCTCTTTTCTTATACTGTTTAGCTTTTCAGGAGTATTGGTCAAACCAATAACTTTAGTTGGTGAAATTTGGTAAATTTCTTTTGGCGGTTCAGATTCAGGAAAAAGTGGAACATTTGCAATGCGAATATTTTTATTTGCTAAGTACATAGATAAAGGCGTTTTAGAAGTCCTAGATACTCCTAAAATCACTAAATCGGCTTTTAATATGCCTCTGGGGTCTTTCCCATCATCATATCGAACAGAAAATTCGATTGCTTCAATTCGGTTAAAATATTCTCGATCCATTTTCCGGATGATGCCTGGTTCTCCCAATGGTTTTAAAGAGGTCGCTTGCGCTATAGCAGCCAATCCGTTTCCTAAGATATCCACTAAAAGAAAGTTCTGTTTTTCAGCAAAATCAGTTAAGTGCTGTCTTAATTCTTCTTGAACCAATGTATAAAAGACAACCACATTTCTTTCTTGAGAGATACTGATAAGCACCGCATCTAACATATTTTTAGTTAATATATGGGTATATTTTTTGATGTTCTCCACTTCTAACGAATACTGAGAAAGGATAGAGTGTACGACTTGCTCACCAGTTTCCCCTATCGAGTCAGAAATAAGATAAATTGCTGCTGGTTTCATATGATCCTCCTAAATTTCATTATTGATAATGTTCAAGAATAAGCGGCTAACTAAAGTTTTTGAAAATTTGCCAATTACTTTTAACGGCCTCGGTCCATTTCCATCAGTAGATTCTATGACCGGAAGACTATCAACTTCATGTTCTAAAAGTTTTTTTGTAGCGAACTCAACCGAGTCACCACTAAGTACATAGGCAATATTCGGTACTCTAGTCATGGCCATACTAATCGGTATTTCCTCAATATTCATTTTCCCCATCACTGTTTTTAATAAGTCTTTCCTAGAGACGATCCCAACAAGATGGTGTTGTTCTGTGATATAAATCGAGCCTGCATCTTCTAAAAACATTTTTATTATAGTATCTTGAATGGATGTATCGGAGCTGACGATTACGGGAACACTCATAACATCTTCTACTTTTTTTTCCTTTATATCCTTTATTATAAATGGCTCTACTCTATGGGCATTGTAAAAGTACCCTACTTTAGGTTTCGCAATCAACAATTCACTTAATGTCAGGAGTGATAAATCGGGTCTTAACGTTGAGCGAGAGAATCCTAGTAATCCAGCGATATTTTCCCCTGTAATCGGTTCATTCTTTTTTACTATCTCAATAATTTCTTTTTGACGTTCGCTTAGTTCCATTGTTTCCCCTCTTTCAATAAGCCATCACATACACAATATAGTATGTCACATTAAAAATATTGTCAACTAATATATACTCTATTGAATGGTCTTGTTGTTTAATAAGTCCTTTGTAAAAACATTTTTCCGTTTTATTTGCTTAGTTGTCAAGAAAATAAGCAATAAATTAAGCTATTTAAAACCAAAAAAATAAGGAGATTAGACAGTATAATCTATCCTCACTCCTTATTTTTTGATGTTTTCTTAATTAAATAAATCCTACAATTCAGGAATATTCTTTCCATTTTAAACCCATTCGGGCATGACTACTCTCTCATTAACTAAAAGTATCAGGTCGTGCTTTGTCTTATTTAAGATAGCATATTGATTTGCCTTAACGCTTGATGCCTAGAATATCTTCTTTGGCATGAATCAATTGAGTGATCAATTTACTATAAGGAGCGTTTAATCCTTTATTTTCTGCTTCTTTTGCTACTGTACCATTCAAAAAGTCAATTTCGGTCAGACGTTTATTCTGCAAGTCTTGATGCATAGAAGGATAATGAGCTCCAACTTTTTCTGCTGTCGCTTTCAAGTAGCTAACCGTTTCTTCTACGTCTAAATGGACACCTTCAGTTTCCGCCACAAGAGAAAATTCACTGACGATTTCTTTGATCAGGTCTTCATGTTCAGAAGTTGCGAACAACTCTTTAATATTGCAATCTAGTAGGGAACACAAAGCGTTCATTGTGCCATTGACGCAAGCTTTTCTCCATGTTGTAAAATGAACATCTTGACTATAGACACCGTTCAACCCGCTATCGGCCATCATTTTCACTATTTGAAGGGTACTTTCTTTTTCGTTGATATCCGCATTTTGGACTTCAACAGGACCTTCACCCATGAAATGTGTTTTCCCTGGCGCATCTAGCCCACCTGTCCAAACAGTCGTACCCATAATGATATTTTTTTCTGGAATGTATTCAGCAATTGTCTTAGCATGTCCCAATCCATTTAATAAACAGATAACCTTAGTATCTTCTGACAGCAAGTGTTTAATTTCTTCTAACATATGACGTAAGCCCATTGATTTAGTGAAAATAAACACAGCATCGAATGTGTCTTTAATGTCAGCAGGTTTTCCTATGGGAATGTCAATGTTGTCTTCTTTTCCATTTACAGTTATAGTCAAACCGTTTTTTTGAATGGCTTTAATGTGATCTTCCCAAAAGTCTATCAAAGTAACGTCGTTTCCATTTTTTTGCATCATATAACCAAATCCACAACCTAAAGCTCCAGAACCCGCAATTGCTATTTTCATTTTAAAATTCCCCCATTTGTTTAATAAATTATCTTTCATTTAATTTGAAGCTGGTATAAATTTGAAGATATCATTCTCGTAAATATGCAGTACTTTATTGCAAACAAAGTCAATAAGGTAACCACCTACAAAAGGGATCACAAAGTAGGCTAAAAGAACGTTCATTAACCCTGTTCCCATATTAAAGGATTGGATAGGTCCAACTAAACCAACAATTCCAAAACCAGCTGTTTGCGGTGTACCTTGAATGGTCAGCATATAAACACCAATTCCTGAAACAAAGGCATTGATAACAACTGGAATCATGATTTTTGGATGTTTGATCAAGTTAGGAATCATCATTTTCATGGCTCCCAATAAAATGGCTAAGGTTGTCCCAGTTTGGTTGATTCGGATAGAACCGATTACTAAAATGGCAGTACATGCCGTTATTCCCACTGCTGCTGCTCCAGCTCCTAATCCAGTAACTCCGATAGCAATTCCTATCGCAACGGTTGAAATTGGTGAAATAATGATGATAGAAAACGCAATAGATATTAAGATAGTCATTAGTAATGGTTGTAAAGAAGTAAAGCTGTTGATCAAGTTTCCAAGTGAAGAAGTGATGATGCCAACATATGGAAGCATGATCAAACCTAACGTGCCTACACCTACACTAACGATGATCGGCATTAGTATCAGTGTTAATGAACCTAATCGACCTTGCAGAAGCCGTGTAACAAATACTGCAATAGCAGAGACGAGCATAACGTTGATCAAATCCCCAATACCAACTAATTGCACTCCGGCTTCAGTAACTTGATAAGCACCTGAACCTAAAAAGGCGGCGGCTCCTATAACGACACTTTCCATTCCGCTTAATTTAAACTGCAAGGCTACTAGAACTCCAATAATTGCTGGTGTGATAAATTGCATGATCATGACAACACTTGCTAATAACTCAAATACAGATCCATACGGTATAAGCGACTTGAAGATCGAACCCAATATTGCATTTGCAATCAATCCTATAACGACTCCTGAGGCTGTTCCTGCTAAGACTTTATTTAAATAATCTTTCCCTGTATACGCAACTTTATTTTCCATTATTAAACTCAACCTTTCCTATTTTAATTGATAGAGACATGTACTTTTTATTTCTGTGATTTGTTTCACATATTTTTATTACAAGTTCATAATATCACAAACTTTTATAGACTTCAATTTTTTTTGAACTAATTCGTGTAAATACTTCTATTTCTAATTATTTTCTAACTTAGCCAAGATGAATATTTAACTTCATTAACTAAATACCCCTGTAAAAGTATAATAGAAACAGACTTTTACAGGGGTATTTTTTATTTTATTCTACAAAACAGAAGCTGGCTGAAGGCGGCAAGTAATCCAATAAGAATACCGCTTCTTCTTTGATGTGGCCCACGATGTTTCGGGTTCCGTCATCTTCCATTTCTTTCAAAGCAATTTGCGTTTCGCCTTTGTATTGCCCGAATTGATCATTACAAATTAGAATATCGCCTTTTTTAATTTGTCCTGTTTGATGTGCAGGGAAATCTTCGTTTTTGTATTTAACACGTGTCATAGAAGAACGAATCATATATTCAGAACGGTCGCCACGGTAACTGTGGATTTCCTCTAAAATAACTTTCTTTTCTAGATCTGTTGCACTTTCCGTAAACTCTATTTTCAATTGTGGATAAGCTCCAAGATAAGCTTCTGCTACAGCTTTTAATTCTTCTTCAGCAGCATATGCATTTCCAATCAACAAGTCATCAATCGAATCCATTAGCTTGTAGTGAGTAACTTGTGTATGGATTGGTAAATAACGATGCTGTTCCAATGTACATAACCCGGCTTGAACCGGCCATGGACCAAGTTCGCCATTTTTGGCTGTGACAAATGCAGCGGTATGAAGATTATATTGGTTGAATTGTGCAGTTGTCTTTTCAAAGTGCTCTTGAGAAAGACCAGAGTAAAGTTGCGGGTAGAAATTGTGAGAAGCTGTTAAATAATCCCGATTCGGCTGGTTGCTCATCACATTGTCAATATACTTTGTCCCGCTGCTCATGTTTACTTCAATTTTCAACCGTTCTGGGTTTTGGGTCATATGGGCTTCTTCAGCACCTGTAAAGCCTAGATCCAACCGGATAGCGCTTGCACCGAGTTCTTTAAAAAAGCTCAGATCGCTGTAGCTGACCCCCAGCTGTCCAAATAAACCAGGATTGATATCTAAAACCGTTTCGATCCCAACTGAATTCGCATAGTTGATCGCTTTTTTGAATTTTTCAACGACTTCCGTAGTGTCGCCTTCGACTTCCAGTAAGCTCATAAAAACTCGTGTAAAGCCGTATTTACTTGCTAAAGTTAAGTATTCTTTATCCTTTTCAAACGTACTTTTAGCTGGATAAATAGAAATTCCGATATTTTTCATTGTAACCCTCCATAAAAGTTCTGTTTTTTGCTTATACTCATCCATGGTAAGCGTTTTCCGTATAATTGTAAAGGACTATAAGCTTTTTTCTTGATAATCGAAGTTCTAAACGTTAAAGCAAAGAAATGAAATTTGAACTACCAAAAGATAAATTGTCTAAACCTTATTAAAGTCATTAAGTTATTGCTAATTTTGCTATAGTTTGTATCTATTAAAAGCTGTATATAGGAGTAAAATAGACTACAACATTATCATTCTATTCATTTTTTTAGTTCACTCTATTTTAGGAGGAAAAAAATTGGAAACATTACTACAAAAATTCTCTGCCTACCAAGAAGTTTATACGAAAGGCAAATACCTTTCTTTTGCAAATGGGCCCTTAAAGATTAAATTTTCAGGAAAGTTTTTCCGTTTTGAGACTTTTCAAGATGCATTTGGAAGCAGGCTAACCGATACCCTTTTTGAAATAGTGCCGAATGACTTTTCCGGAGAAACCGATATGGTATTAACGCATGAGTTTGACCGTAATTTAAAATCTGATAGTTTTACTTTAACGGTCACCGAGCAGAAGGAAGTCATTATTAAAACCAAAAACTTACGCGGCTTTCGCTACGCAGCTGAAGCTTTAAATCTGCTGTTTGAAAAAACTACCAGTGGCACAGCCTGTTTGTTGATTTCAATTGCCCATTCGGTTTCTTTTCAAGTACGCGGTGTTATCGAAGGCTTTTACGGGCTTCCCTGGCAGCATTCCGACCGCTTAGATGTTCTGCGTTATCTTGGTAACCATCGAATGAATACTTATATGTACGCTCCAAAAGATGATGTCTACCAACGTAAATTATGGCGTACGTTGTATCCTGAAAAAGCTCTTTGTCAGTTTGAAGAGCTTATCGAAACCGCTGAAAAAGAGATGATCGATTTTTATTATATGATTAGTCCTGGTAACGATATTGACTACACTCAAGCAGAAGAAGTCAGAGTTTTGACGACCAAATTACAGCAGTTAATCGATTCAGGTATTAGAAACTTCGGCTTGCTGTTGGATGATATCGACTACCTCTTAAAAGGCAACGCTAAAAAGAAGTTTGCCTCTTCTGCCAGTGCACATGCCTATTTGGTTACGCAAGTCGACAATTTTTTAAAAAATGAACTAGAAGACTACTGTTTAGTCGTTTGTCCAACAGAATACGATAATCACCAAGACTCGTCTTATCTGGAGATTTTGAGTGAAAAGATGCCGGAAAGTATCCCCTTATTTTGGACAGGTCCTTCAACTTTAGCTGCACAAATCACCACTGCTGAAGTTGAAACCATGGCTGCTGCCTATAAGCGTCCGATGATCATCTGGGACAACATTCCGGTAAACGATTATCAAAAAGACTATGAATTGCTTTTTCTAAGTCCATACGAAAACCGTTCTCCATTGCTGGGACAAGAACAATTCCGTGTTGCTGGAGTTGTTTCTAACCCCATGGCACAATGGGAACTCTCAAAATTGACTATCCATAATATGAGTCAATTTCTCTGGGACCCGACCGGCTATAAGACAGCAGACAGCTGGAAGAAAACGTTGAATGAGTACCTGCCGGTTGAATATGTTCACTCGTTAAAAGTTTTTGCTCAATTTAATCCTAACAAATACACACGAGAAGTCCTTACCTTTGAACAGCAAAAAGCTATCCGAGAAAAAGATGTTGATTTTATTACAGGTCAACTAGAACAATTGGTTGAAGCCAGTTGGAAATTGTCGGAAGTCCGAGATAGTGCTTTTCAACAAGCGATCGGACCTTGGTTGAAACGGGTTCAAGAAGATTTCAATTATTGGCAGGCAATACTAGCAGGCGATGCTGACAAGGTTCATTCGGCACAAGCAAAGCTAGCCGATATTCCTTGCCGAATCGGTACTGATCTCCCAGCAGCATTTGTCCAATACTGGAAACTAGCTGATCTGCCTGCAGTAAAGGAAAATGTTAAGTGATATGGGGGCTCATTGAAGACTCTAACAATAATCTAAAGGCATTTAAAATCGAAACAGCATAGTTAGAGAATCAACATGAACTGAAACTGTCCAATACCTACTACCAAAGAAATTTGGATATGAAACAGTTGTCTCATGCAATTAAGCAAATGGGACTGCACCCATCTTCGCTGTATGGATATTCACCTTCGTGATTTAGGGTTGTTGCTGGAAACGCTGCAACAAAGCCTTTTGAAGAACGTGAAAAAATGTAATTTGAACAGTTAAATTATTATGCTGGAAGCTTTCAGAAATGCAGTGATGAATCTGAAAAGCATTAAACAATTTACTGTAATACTAGCTTTTATGGATTATACAGTCCTTTACCTGTTACGGAAGACACATATGAAATTAGCTCTCATTCTTATTTCTGCTATTCGAGAGGCTGCTTTTGACAAACAGAAATGCAAGAAATCGACCAACCCGATTAGTTATTTGGAAACTAAGTAACACTTTGCATTCAAACGTTGGCCTTCCCTCATAAGCTTTAATACGGGATACGAAGGTTGAAGAAAGAGATGACATCTTTGTCGATCAATGTACCCGATTATAACGCTATTGCTGTTATCAAATACTACTAATATTTTATTCAATAACAACGTCAATATGAAGAATTTTCAAGCTATTATTAGCTTTAGTTTAAGGGTTTTTAGTTCAACTATTATTTAATTATATTTTTTCTTCTAAAAGTTTTTTCAAAATTGCAGCATCTTCATAAAATTGTTGTTTTTCATCGTCTTTAACGAACTCTAACATAAAATATCTATCTCTAAATTTCCCTGTATTTTCTTGATTAATTGCCTCAATATATTCCTTCCACTCGTTCTTTCCATCAACAAGCGGATAACGTTCTATCTCCTCTTTCCAATAAAAAACATGAATATAAGCTAGCCATGGTTTGATTTTTTTTATATTAGCTACTCTTTTTTTTGTTTTCGTGCCAATACTAGGCTGCCAATACAAATAAACATTTGGGCAACTCACATCTTCCATTAATTGAACAGCACTTTCAGGAGTATCCGTTAAAGTTTTTCTATGATATTCAAAACAAATATCTATATTCTCTTTTTGAGCCAATTCAGAAATTCTTTTCGTATCCTTAACAACCTGTTCTCGGTATGATTCATCTGCTAAATCTGAACCTTTTCGGCCGGCCCATACCCGAATAGCAGGAGCAGATAAAAGAACAGCCGTTTTAAGTATCTCCTCGAACGGTGCCTCATTTTCTATTCCAACCCGATAATAAGAACCGTATGCTATAACGTCTAGGCCAGCTTCTCTAGTTATTTTCCCAACTTCTTTAGCACGCTTATGGCTATTTAGCGGTACATGAACATCTCCGCCCCATTCTATTCCATTTAAACCTGCATGGTTTGCACAATCAATAACAGCCTCAGCTGATAAATTTCTGAATGTTACAGAACACAGACCAGTTTTATTCATATGAGACTTCCTTTCTATATATGTGTTTTTCTTAGTTTAGGCCATGTGTTTAAATGCTTCTTCTGTTATTTCCCAATCTAGAGGTTTATTATCAAGATATCGCTTAAGTTCCTCTAACATATACGCACCCATTCGTCCCATCTCTCCTCCCATACTGCCAGCAATATGAGGAGTCAATACAACATTGGGTAATGTGTAAAGCATAGATGTTTTAGGTGGAGGTTCAGGACAAGTAACATCTAATATAGCCGTCAAATCTGTCCGTCTTTTAAGGATTTCTACCATCTCATCTTCTTTAACAATTGCTCCTCTAGCTGTATTGATAAATGTAGCATAGTCTTTCATTGATACTATCAACTCTCCGGTTATCATTCCGGTAGTTTCTTTTAGTAAAGGGCTATGCAAAGAAACAACATCAGATTTTTGAAAAACTTCTTCCAACGAACAAAGTTTAACGTTTAATTCTTTTGCTTCTTCTTCACTGACAAATGGGTCGTAAGCTATCACTTCTAAATCAAATGGCTGCAATAATTCGATTGTTTTTCGACCAACTGCACTTAACGAGATCAATCCTACAGTACTTTTATATGCTCCTACAACATTTATATACGGTATCTCGGGATATACTTTAGTTTCTCTTAATTTTCTTGTCATTTGCCATCCGTCTTTTAAAGAAAAAAGAATTTGTGATAAAGCATATTCTGCAACTGGTATGGCATTTGCTACATTAGCATTCATGATTTTAATTCCTGCTTTCCAAGAATCTTCTGTCACAATCTTTTTAACACTTCCTGCAGCATAGAATAAAGCTTTTAGTTTTGGTGCATGTTTTAAAAAATCTTCATCTAGCGTGGGTCCACCCCAACTAGAAAAAATGAAGTCAATATCATTTAAAATAGTTTTGTCTTCTTCTACTTCTTGTTTAGAAAGTGGTAGAGCAGTAATTTCTACTAACGTTCTAATTTCATTTTGTACATCATCAGGATAAACTTGATTTACTATATTCTTATCCATAATAAATAGTCCCTTAAGCACTTCATCACCTCATTAAGAGTTATATATTTACTTACCAAATCACTTTTTTATTTTGTTCACTTTTTATTATGAGCTTACCGTAAAGGTTTATACCGTCTGAACGAAATAGTTTATTTCCTTTAACTGTATCTTTATCTGAATAATAAAGCATTAACTTAGAAGAAGTCTCTTCATTTATGATTTCTATACCATACATATTTTCAGGAGATACTACAGATACTGAATCATCTTGAACAATTTCTTTTTCTTGTAATTTAACTCTCGTTTTTGATAAAACAGTTGCTTCAATAGAAAAATCAAGAAAAGTATTGTCTGAATATATCTTTTCCGCATTCCTTAATTGATTGTAAATAGGAGAAACAATTCCCTGTTTTGTTGAAAAAACACCTTTAGAAGTAGTATAGATATAAATCGGCAGCTTATTCTTTGTGAGACAATAACCTTCTGCATCTTTAGAAAGAAAGACGTCTGCATCTAGCTGATAATTCTTCTGAAAAGTGTGTGCTCCAGGATAATCTATAACATCTATTACTACAAAAGTCTCTTCTTTTTTTATATGGATGAATAATCTTTTAATCAGGTAAATTTGATTGTTGTTTCCTTTACCACTATAAACTACCTCAATAATGTTGTAGTCTTCATCATCATAGCTTTTATTACTCAAAGGTTCTCCTAAGTTTTTATAACTCCAAGAACCATCAACCGCTGTATGCGGATATTGATCAAGTACAATACTATTGTGACCACTTTGTGATTTTAAATATGTTCGTATTGGAGAATCATGTACATAAGTAAACCGACCTGGATCAACTATATAGTCTTGACCATATAGCCCAAAAGTAAATTGGCCTAGACTTGCATGACCATGACTACTTCCGTGACGTCCATTAAAAAGACTATAATAAGTTCCTTTAATTGTATCTTTATAAATATAGTTACCACTAACTTCACCAGCATAGAATTTAGGGAAATCAGTTTTTTTGTCTTCGGTTTGGTAGTTCATTCCTGTAGTAATAAGGTAATCATTACTAGTTATTTTAGTATTACTTATGTCTAGAGCACTAAGTATAGCAATTGCTTTATCAATGTCCACGCTGTCACTGTCATGCAAAGCTAATAATTTTTTATTTGGTTGTTCCATATAATAGATTATTGAAGCAGCATGTTGTAATTTTTCTCTCAAATTAAATGGAATCTCTTTTTGCAAGTACTCATGATGCATCAGCAGTATTGCTGAACTCATGATAACCTCAAATTGGTATAATGGACTTTGTTCCCAATGAAAACCATCTCTATAAAACTGAATATCTAGTTGTTCTTCAAAGGTCGCCCAAGCCCATTGAACATTTTCATCTAAAATCATTTCGGGAAAAAACAAATTAACTGAAAGATATCCTGTTAATTCAAGAACTCCCCAGTTACTTAATGTATGTTTTGACAAATACCGTTCTTTTATGGAATCTGTTTGTAGCTTTAAAGATTGTTGTATTTTCTCCCATTCTTTATCCGTTAAATGATTCTTATCAGATAATAGAATTAAAGAACGAATCCAATTAGAACAGCGTATCCCCGTATCAATTGGTCTCCAGGCTGTTTCATTTTCATCATTTATTTCACTATTATGTTCGATCCAATCAAAGATGAGGTATTTCCATTTATTAATATACTTTGTCTCTCCCGTAAGATGATACGCCGTTAACAAATCTATCAAAAACCCTTGACGATTCAACATAAAAACCCACTCAACGTCTGTATTAGGCGTATAACTCCAATCCATAACTTTAAAGTGATAAGGAATATAACAAGCTTCCATATCTAAAGCATCATCAAACATAAAAATATTATTTAAAATCAAATTCGCTTTATAGATAGAATGAGTCGCAGTCTGGGTTGTTTTCACCAAATCGTTCCAATTACCGTTAGTATATTTTAAAAAATAGTTTTTAAATTTCTGCACTATGATAATCTCCCTTCGCTCTTCTGTTTATCAATAGCTACTACTGACTGTGCGATAACTTCAATTTTTTCATTGATTTTAATAATATACCTATCTTTATCATCTTCACAATCTTTCCTAAAATACCATACCAGAAGACAATAAAACAAAATTGCCTATCTTCAGTTTCTTTTGAAACTAAAGATAGGATTCTTTGTCTTTTTTTGCTTTTTTATACTGTAGATACGATTGTAAAATGAATGTCATGGTGAAAATTGCTAGTATAAACATTCATATGGTTTGATTCATTCTTTAAGCATCCCACTTGACAAATAATTCATCATTTCGCTGCTTTGGGCAATAGCATCTTTAATGTTCTCTTCCACCTCACTATTTTCAACTTCTGAAAATAATGTTTTCATTGCTAATTCAACAACTAAACTTAATGTCACTCCAGAGATTACATATTGATTTTCAGAGAAGTTATTTTCAATCATAACTTTAGCTGAAATTTGATGCGGAGCTCCTCCGGTTAAGTCCGCAAATACTAAAACATTTGCGTTTTCTTTTAAAATTTCTGTTATTTCTATTTCAAATTGTTCATGAGTCCTTTCTTCATTTAAGTTTAAAGGGATAATATTTTCATTAGATCCAATTAGTAAATCTAAAGCAGAAACCAATCCTGTTGGGTAATTTCCATGTCCTACTACTACTATTTTATACATATTATTTTCCTCCTAACCTAGAATGCCTAAGGCTGATAATGCAATTCCTGCAACGAGCAACAATCCAATTAATTTATAAGTTGACCAATTGTATTTCTTAATTAGAATGTACACCAAAATTGTTATTAACGCAGGTAATAAATTTGGTAAAATTTGATCTAAAATTGTTTGAAAAGCAATGACTTGGTTTTCTCCAGTTTCAAGGGTAGTTGTATACTCTAATGCAATATTTGCCTTTACAAAGTTAACTGCAAGGCCTGATATGACGGTAACTCCGATTATATTTGCTGCTTCCGAAATTTTAGCAATTTGTTTACTTAGCGTATCAATAACGCTCGTGCCTAATTTGAACCCTATATAGCCCATAGCCACTTTAATGGCCAGCATTCCGCCAATCATGGCAACTAAAAATAAGATAGGTCCTAATATCAATCCTTCCATAGCCAAACCTGCACAAACTGTTGAAAATAATGGAGCTAAACCAAACTGAGCGATAGAATCGCCAATTCCTGCCATTGGTCCCATTAATGCCATCTTGATACTTCTTGCATCGTCTACATCTTCACCATGATCCAACATGGCTAACTGTAAACTTGTAATAAAAGGAACCATATGAGGATTTGTATTATAAAATTCTATATTTCCTCCTAATGCTTCTTTTAATTCATCTGGTTCATTTTTATAAATCTTTTTTAAAGCAGGATAAATGATGAATGCATAGCCCGTTCCTTGGTAACTATTATAATTAAACCCATTTTGTAAGAAATAAGATCTTAAGGACGCTTTCATATAATCTTTTTTCGTTAGAGTTGATTCTTTATATTCCATCTTCATAAGTCTCCTCTACATTAGTAGTTGTGTTTCCTTCTCGGGTACCATTTTGGAAATAAATGATTAAAGCGAAAACTGCGCCGATAACTGCCACTCCCATTACTGGAAGATCTAAGTAAGCAATCAAAGCATAGCCTAATAAAACATAAGGAAGGTGTTCTTTTTTTGCCATAACGCTCATAATCATGCCAAATCCTATTGCAGGCAATAGTCCCCCTGCTACTGTAAACCCATCAATCAACCAAGTAGGAAAAGCTTCAACAAAAGCTTGAAGACTGCTCATACTAATAGCAGAAACAAACCCAATCAAAAATCCAACTAGTGCAAATGCCATAAATGTTGTATTCGATAATATTTGGAACTTCGTATAGTTTCCTTCACTAATAGCCTTTTTAATGTTAGCAGTTGTTCCTGAAAGTGCTGTATATACTACTGTTGTTGCAAGTTGGAACAATACTGCAAATGGATACGATAACGCTAAGGCTGTTTCAACAGTCATTCCACTATTTTTTAATGTAATTGCCATGATTGTACCGACTACTCCTGGGCCCATGGGATTTGGTGGTACAGTACCTCCTGCTCCTACTCCAAAGCCCATAAAAGCTAATTCACCAATTGCTCCCATCATTAAAGCTGTGGGGACATCTCCTAAAACAAGTCCTATAAAGAATGATAAAACAATTACTCTATTAGTATAAATACCTAATAACTGCCCCGCAAAGCATAACGCCGTAATTAAACCTATTAACAACGCTTGAACTAATGTTATGTCCATATTGATTCTCTCCTCATTTAGTTTCTATTTAAAAATAATTTTTCAATAATTTTACTGTGCTTACTCCATCATTTGAAACTGGAGATGTTTTTGTATTGAACTTAATATTGTATTTATCTCTTAATTCTTTCAAAGACTCTTTATCTTCTTCTCCTAAAGAAATAAACTGTGATACCTTATCTTTTCCCTCTGCAGCATGAACATTTCCTATATTGATTTCTTCTATTGGGAATCCGCCTTGGACAAGTCTAAGTGCATCTTTTGGGCTTTTTACAACTACAAATATACTTTGAGCCGGCGCTGCTTTAAAAATAATTTCATTTGTTTTCTCGATAGTAAAAAATCTCATTCCTATTTTAGATGGTACAACCGTTTTCATTAATGTTTGTTGCAAACTATCTGTTGCGGCTTTATCATTAGCAACAATTACAAGATTCACACCTAGTGAATTCAACCATAGTTGTCCTTGTCCATGGATTAAGCGTTCATCAATTCTAAGCATTTTTATATTGGGTGTTGTCATTATTATTACTCCTTTTTATTTTTATTTTTAATTTAATAGAACAATATCTATAATGTACAAGTGCTATTTTAATAGCACTTGTAGTTACTTCTACTTCATCAGTTATTAGCCAATTTCATTCAAATGCAGAATCGGTTTTTATACGAACTGAATAATAGTGATGATTCATATAACTATCAGAATATTCGAAGGGATAACCATCGGGATAATAACTAATTTTTTTCACATGAATAATTGGGCTGTTCTTATCAATTTTCAAATCCTCCGCTATCTCTTCGTTCACTGGATGTTCAACTACTATCGTTTCTTCCATAGGTAATTGAAGTAAGTTGATGTTCATTTCTTTTTTTAACATCTCTGATAAAGAAGAATAAGCTGTTTCATTCTTATAGTCTATATTTGATATTCTATCTTTCGCTATATAACTATTTTTGAATGACCAAGGAACATCATTTAAATATGCTATTCGACAAAAATGTACAATTGTTTCTTCTTTAGAAGACAATCTCAACTTTTTAGCAATATCTTCATCTTTAATGTCTTTAATAAAAAGAGTTTTTATTCCTTCTCGTGTTCCTTGCTTTATTTCATCACTATACGTTTTAAAGATAGGAATTTCTTCGTTGAAAAATACTTTTTTGTGTTTAGAATATTTGCGTACAAATGTTCCTTCTCCTTGTCTTCGAATTAAAAAACCTTCTAAAACAAGCTCTTGCAAAGCTCTTACTACAGTCGTACTGCTCACATCGTATTTTTTTTTCAATTCTCCTTCTGTATAGATCTTATCTCCGGGATTAAAATGTCCATCTTCAATTTCTTTTTTTATATCTTTTTTTATTGTTGCATACTTAGGTTCTATTGGAATCCCTCTTTTCTAACTCTTTCGAATCAACACGTTAACGGGTTAACATGTTAACTGTTACCGTTATCATACCTGTATTTTTTTTAAAATACAACCTTTTATTAAAAAAATTAAAAATCTACGTTTAATGTACATTAGCATCAGTACATGCGGATCACTTTTCTGCGAATTATAAATTTCTTACAAATTAAGTATATCTCCGTTATGATTAGGCACTTTTTTTGATGTATTTTCATTTTTCAGATTTTAAATTTTGAAATTTCGGATAACTAAAAATCCGTTTGAATAATTTTATCATAGGGCCTACTACAATAACGGACAAGATAGTTCCTTCACGAATGCCACGTATCGTACCAAATGCAATAAAAGAAAATAATACGGCTATTAGAACTAAAACCAAGTCTGAAATTACTTTTACGTTGCTAAACTCTTTATTCCACTTAATTGAAATAGCGTTTACAAACCCTTCTCCTGGATTAGTAATGACATTAGCAGCTAATTGAACAAATATTCCAAAAGCTAAAATAGTACAGCCTAATAATAAAATACTTAATTGCTCTAAATAAGTAGTTGGATGGATAGAAACAAATAGAAACATTCCTAAATCAATAAATAGGCCAAAAAAAGGACCAACTACTAGCTGCATGTATTGTCTTTTAGGAAATTTTTCTTTTAAAATAACTTTCTGTGAAATAACAAAAAGTATATTTGTTATAAAAGTAAACATTCCAAAACTTAATGGGTAAATCATACTCAAGACATAAGGAATACTAGAGATAGACGAAGTACCTAGATTTGAACTTGTAACTAACCCGATACCCAACCCCATAATAAACAGACTTAAAAAAAACATACTATAACGTTTTACCATATTACTCAAACAATTACCTCCAATTACTTTGCTATTAGATTAAACTTTCTATGAATAATTTAATCAGAAACTACTATAGCACAGTTATTGTTTTTTTCATAAATGCATAAATTAAATAATATCAAAATTGTGATTAGTGGTATTCAATGATGTCGAACTTTATATGCCTCTCCTTTCAATATAGGCATAATATGAGACTTAAACAAAAGTATTTTTTGTAAAAAAGATCTCTCACTGCTGTATAGTTTAATAGTCTCATAGAAAAACACATTCCAAAACTACTATACAATTAGTTTTGAAATGTGTTTTTCTGAGAGAACTTTTGTGCCATGTCTCCTATATATTTCTTTATTTACCTGCTGCTGGTTTACGAGAAATTCTATTAAAATCCGCATGCACAAAAGAATTTGTAGCTAAGAATAAGAACAAGCCGCCAAAAGCAGCAATCACGATTCCGCTCATCCACGGTGTTACGATAAATCCATTGAAATCAAATGCTAAACCTAGTTTTAACCACCCTGCTTGAGTTAAATCGCCTTTTTCTAACATGATCGTTCTGAAAAAAGCCGTGGTATAAGTCATGGGGTTAAAATAAGAAACGAACTTTAATACTTTAGGCAAAAACTCGATTGGAATATATGCACCCGATAAAAATGTGAATGGCAGTACGACGGCTTGCTGTACCACTTGGAAGGTAGATGAGCTTCTTACCATAGAAGCTAAAAATAAACCCAATCCCGAGAACACTAAACCGATCAAAATCAGTGCCGCTACTACATAAAAAATCGTTTGCCAATGGTCAAACCTCAACCCTGTAAAGAAACCAATAATCAGAATCAATATACCTTGAGCTGTTGCGATAGTAGCTGCTGATAATATTTGACCTAGTGCTACTTGCAAGCGGCTAGTCGGACTGACTAAAACCTCTTTCATAAACCCTGAGACTGTATCATCAATTGTAGACGTTGCAATATTTAATGAGGTTTGGAATACTGTTGCAACAGTGATCCCAGCTAGTAAAAAGGCAGTTGGATCCTCTACTTGATCTGTTTTAAAAATTGAACTAAAAACGTAGAGAAAGAAGAATGGAATAACAAGCGAAGTAATCAGTTTTACTCGGTCGCGAACAAACCCTCGAATATTTCTTAACCATAGTGCCGTGATCGTTCTCATTCTGAAGTCTCCTCTCTTATAGCTTTACCTGTAATTTTCAAAAACACATCATTCAATGTTCCTTTTTTGATTTCTAAGTCTTGAATTTCGTTTTTAAACGGCTGAATAAAATCTAAAAAAGTCTGAATGTTAGCTGCATCAACATCGACATAAAACGTTTCTTTTTCTCTTTGGTAACCAACGTGTTCCTTTGTTAATGCTTCTTCAAATTTTTCCGGACTGCTTACATGCAAAGTCGCTTTATCTTTTGTATACTGCTGTTTTAAGTTTTCAGGAGTATCGTCCACCATAATTTTTCCATCATCCATAATCGCCACATGGTCGCAAATTTCAGCTTCGTCCATATAATGGGTGGTCAGAAATATTGTAATGTTTTTTTCTTTCTGAAGTTTTGTAATATACTCCCACATGCGGTTACGCGTCTGAGGATCTAATCCGGTCGTTGGTTCATCTAGAAACAACACTTTTGGATAATGTAACAAAGCACGAGCGATTTCAACCCGCCGCTTCATTCCACCTGACAGACTAGAGACGTTTTTGTCTTTCCAATCAAGCAGGTCCACAAGCTCTAGTACAAAATGAATTCTGTCTTTCACTTCTTTTTTAGGAATACTATAAAAAACACAATGCATATTCAAATTCTCGGAAATAGTCATTTTCTCGTCTAATGTTTGTGATTGGAAAACGACTCCAATCGCTTTGCGTACTTCATCTTTTTCTTTTGAGACATCTTTGCCGTCAATCAGCAACGTTCCTGATGTTTTTTCCATCATTGTACACAGTGTGTTGATAGTCGTGCTTTTTCCCGCTCCATTTGGACCAAGAAAGGCAAAAACACTGCCTTCTTCTACTTCAAAAGAAACGTTATCCACTGCTGTAAAGTCGCCATACTTCTTGGTATAGTTTTTAACTTCAATAATCGGTTTCATCATCATTCTCCTTTTTCGTTTTTTTTACCTGGAATTCTGTTTTTTATAACAAAAAATAAATGGAGTCTGAATTATTCTTTTTGACTAGATTTAACGAGATTGTTTTCATTACCAATGATGGTATACAGCAGAATAAACAATTGTATGATAGCTACGGTCAAGAGAATATGTGCTAAGCCGGCTACGCCAGAAATAGCAGCGTTTGCTCCTGAGGTTAAATCTGTTCCTAAAACCGTCGTAACGCCTCTAACCGTCAGCATCAGTAAAGTCGATAATAATCCTATATTGTAAATCATGTAAAATGGCTTAAATTTTTTGTGTTGTGTAATGTGGAATACTTTTTCAAACAGCAGCAAAATCAAAAATGTAAACATCCCTAACATTAAAGCATGCGTATGGAGTACGCTTAGCGGCGTCCACCCCGTAAAATTATAGACATTCGTAAATTCTCTATAAAATAAACCAGCTGCTAAACCAAAAACAGCATAAAAAAGACTAGTATTTAATAATCGTTTCATTTTTATTCCTCCTCTTTGGTCTTTGATACCTTATTTTTCCATGTTATCTTCCCAAAGTTACACATGTGTAACTTTATGGAATTAGTATAACGAGGTACGATAATGATGTCAAGAAAGACGAGTTCATTCTATTGAAAATAATTTTGTAGTATTCAATGCCGTTATAAGAATAGTTGTAAAAGCATCAGCAAACTTATTTGTTTTATGTAAATTACTAAAAAAAATAGAAACTGAGATAAAAGCCTCAGTTCCTGTTTTCTATCCAACTACTTTTATCTTACATATACTATATGTCTACTTCATAAATAGTACTCGACGATCTATGAATTTCCTATCTCTATTCGCT
Organism: Carnobacterium sp. CS13; assembly: GCF_016653495.1. Lineage (NCBI taxonomy): Bacteria > Bacillati > Bacillota > Bacilli > Lactobacillales > Carnobacteriaceae > Carnobacterium > Carnobacterium sp. CS13. The sequence goes on from NZ_CP067364.1 coordinate 2,238,747, forward strand.
CCACGTCTCACAGCTTTAAACATAAAACATTTTGAGTTTACATAACTTTAATACTCTTCTATTCCTTAAATTTTTTTTATTCGAGGAAGTTACATTTTTTAGTCAATTACTACAGTTTCCAAGTTGACTAATTTCGCCCAGTCTTGAATCTGTTCTACCGTCAACACGAGTGAAACAACTGTATGGTGTCCACCGCCTGATTGAATCCATTTTGTTACGCCCTCTTTAAAGTTTGGTTTTGGTTTCCACAATACTCGCGCTACTGGCAAATTAGGAGCTGATTGAGTTGGTATTTCAGCTTCTACAGCATTGATCAACAAACGGTAATGAGTTCCCAAGTCCAGCATAGAAACTACAACGCCGCTTCCTGCCGCTCCATCAAATACTAAACGAGCAGGATCTTCTTTGTCACCGATACCAAGCGGGTGCACAATTACCTTTGGCTTATTGCTTGCCAATGTAGGGTCAACTTCCAACATATGAGATTGTAGAATCATTTCACTACCTTCTGTTAAATCATATGTGTAATCTTCCATAAAGCCGGTCTGTTTGTTTTTAGCCATAATTTTCATTAAGCGATCTAGTGCAGCGGTTTTCCAATCGCCTTCTCCAGCAAAACCATATCCTTCTGCATTTAAGCGTTGAACAGCCATTCCTGGTAATTGTTTCATACCGTGCAAATCTTCAAAATTCGTTGTAAAGGCAGTGTAACCGCCAGCTTCAAGGAATCTTCGTAGCGCTATTTCAATTTTGATTTGTTCTTTTACGTGTTCTTCGTAATAGGCCGGATCATTATCTCCTTGTTCAAATTCATACAATTTTTGGCATTCCTCGTAGGTTGATTGAATTTCTTCATTTGTTACTTTATCCATTTCTGCTACCAAATCACCGATACCATAGTAATCCACAGTCCAGCCAAATTGAATAGCTGCTTCAACTTTATCTCCTTCTGTAACTGCAACATGGCGCATATTGTCCCCAAAACGAGCTACTTTAATATTTTGACTTTCGATAAATCCAATGGCTGCATCCATCCACAAGGAAATATCTTTTTGAACTGATTTATTTCCCCAATACCCTACAACAATTTTGTTGTTTTTCTTCAAACGAGCATTAATAAAGCCATACTCACGGTCTCCATGAGCTGATTGGTTTAAGTTCATAAAATCCATGTCGATTGTATCCCAAGGAATTTTTTCATTAAATTGGGTTGCTAAATGCAATAATGGTTTTTGCAATAATTTTGTTCCAGCAATCCACATTTTTGCTGGAGAAAACGTATGCATCCATGTAATTACACCAGCAACATTATCTTGGTAGTTTACTTCTTTCATCACATGTTTGATTTCATCAGAAGTTGTTACTAAGTCTTTAAAAACCAAAGGATAAGATAAAACCCCGCTTTTATTTAGGCCTTCCACGATCTGTGCGGCATGTTCCTTGACTTGGTTTAACGTTTCTTCTCCGTATAAGTTTTGACTTCCCACAACGAACCAGAATTCTTTAGCGTTTGTTTGCAACATTTCAGTTAGCTCCTCTATTTTTTAGTTTGTCCATAATAAGCGTCTTTCCCATGTTTTCTTTTAAAGTGCTTATCTAACAGTACTTGGTCCATCCGAATATCAAATGGATTCAATTGTAAGGAATGATACGTCATCTCTGCAACTTGCTCCAGGACAACTGCATTGTGAACAGCATTTTTAGCGGATGTTCCCCAAGTAAATGGCCCATGATCGTTTACCAATACTCCCGGAATTTCCTCAGGTGAAAGTCCTTTTTCGTCGAATGTCTCGATGATAACTGTTCCTGTCTGTTTTTCGTACTCCGTTACGATTTCACTTTCTTTCATTGCTCTCGTCACTGGGATATCTCCATAGAAGTAATCACTTTGTGTTGTTCCTGCTGCTGGAATAGAACGTCCAGCTTGTGCAAATGAAACAGCCCATGGTGAATGAGTATGCACGATACCTTGTATATTAGGAAAAGCTTTATATAACTCAACATGTGTAGCCGTATCACTTGAAGGATTTAAGTCTCCCTCAACCACTCTACCCTCTAAATCCACTACCACCATATCACTAGGTTTCAAATGCTCATATTCAACGCCACTTGGTTTAATGACAACTAGTCCTTTTTCTCGATCAATACCGCTGACATTTCCCCAAGTAAATGTAATCAGGTGGTATTCAGGTAACAGCATATTGGCTTCATAGACTTCTTTTTTTAATGCATCTAACACTTTTCAACCTCCTGTTTTTTAGCTCCATTATTTTATTTATAGTATTTTATCTTTATTTAACGCAAACAATCGATTGCTGCCTGTTCAATTGGTAATCCTTTTTGATAGCGGTCAATAAACACTTCAAAACCTGCCACATCTTCTTGAAGAGGCGCAATAGTCGATCCTTTTTCTTCTTTGAATACTTTTTTCTCTAAGAAACCATCCAAAGATTCTCCGCTCTCTTTTTCACGCAAGTACGCAGCTAGCAAGGCAATTCCCCAAGCTCCGCCTTCTCCAGCTGTCTCCATAACAGTCACTGGTGCATTCATCACGGCTGCCATTACTTGCTGTCCTACTTTTTCAGTTTTAAAAACCCCACCGTGCCCGACGATTGAATCAATATTAATCTGTTCTTCTTTTGTTAAGATATCCATTCCAATCTTCATAGCTCCAAATGCTGAAAACAAATGAACACGCATAAAGTTAGCCAGAGTAAACTGACTGTCTGGTTGACGGACAAATAACGGTCTGCCTTCAGTCATATGTGTAATGTTTTCGCCAGAATAATATCCATAGGACAGTAAACCACCGCCGTCTGGTTCTCCCTTTAGAGCCTCATTAAATAAAAGACTAAACAGTTCATTCTTATCCATTTGCAGCCCAGCAGCAACTGTAAATTCAGCAAAAAGGTTTATCCAAGCATTCACGTCTGAAGAACAATTATTCGTATGCACCATGCCGACTAAACTTCCAGTAGGAGTCGTCACCAAATCAATTTCAGGATGAACCTTTTCCAGTTCTTTCTCTAAAACAATCATAGCAAATGCTGAGGTCCCCGCCGAAACGTTCCCTGTGCGTTCAGCCACACTGTTAGTTGCCGCCATTCCTGTTCCAGCATCGCCTTCAGGTGGACACAAAGGAATACCAGCCTGTAAATTTCCAGAAGGATCTAACAGATGTGCTCCCTCTTTCGTTAATGAACCGGCTTTTTTGCCTGCCACTAGAACTTCCGGCAAAATGTTTTCAAGTTTCCAAGCGTACTTTTTTTCTTGGATCAGGTCTCCAAACTGAACAAGCATCTTCTGATGATAGTTTTTAGTTGTCGCATCAATTGGAAACATCCCTGAAGCATCTCCCACCCCAAGCACCTTTTCACCAGTTAGTTTCCAATGAACATATCCAGCAAGCGTCGTAAAGAAATCGATTTCATTTATATGTTCTTCATCATTTAATATCGCTTGATACAAGTGGGCTATACTCCATCGTTGCGGGATCGGGTAGTCAAAATGTTTGGTCAGCTCTTTTTCAGCTTGTTCCGTCATTGCATTTCGCCAAGTACGAAAAGGAACTAAAAGCTCCCCGTATTTATCAAATGCTAAATAACCGTGCATCATGGCGCTAAATCCAATAGAGCCTACCGCTGTCAATACTTCGCCATATTGCTTTTGAACATCCTCAGCCATCACTCGGTAACTTTCTTGTATCCCCTTCCAAATGTCTTCAAACGAATAGGTCCAAACACCTTCTTCTAGACGATTCTCCCATTCATAGCTTCCTGATGCGATAGGTCGATAGTCTGAATCAATCAACACTGCTTTAATTCTAGTGGAACCTAACTCGATTCCCAAAGTAGTCCGGTTACTCAAAATATCTTTTTTAATTTTTTCGAATTTACTATTCAATTCTTATTCACTCCTCCCTCAAAGTTTTAATAAAAATACCTAAAGTAGAAAGCGCTATCAAATCTACAATAAAAGTATAACCTTAATGTACGTACACGTCAACATATTTATTACAATTGTACGTACATAAAGGTTTTTTATACCACTTTATTTTTCTATCATTTCATTCTGCCGATTGTTGCTATTTTCTTCGCTATATAACATCATTGAAAGGCCAAATTTGTTCTATTTCACTGGCATTATTAAAGCAATTCTTCTTTTGAATTTCAATGACAAATATAGATCGGTACTGCCCATTAAAGATAGATTAATCAATTTCATTATTTTTACTTGTAGAAGACCGCATTATTAATTCCGGTTCATAAATAATAGATTGTTGCTTAAATGAATTTTTTTCAATCGCTTGTATAATCCAATTTGCTGCATCTCTTCCTAATTGTTCTTTGGGGTGGTTAATAGAAGTTAGTTTTATATCTGTTGCTGTGCTCAAAAGAGAATTGTCATGGCTGACGACTGAAATATCTAGCGGAACTTCTTTTCCACTATTAGTAACGCGTTCAATGACTTTTATAGCTATCTGATCGTTGTAACAAACAAAAGCAGTTGGAGAGTTTTCAAGTTTTAAGACACGATCAATATCTTTTGGCAGTTCACCTATGTGCTCTGTATCAAAGGTAATCATTAAGCTGCCATCAAATGTTTTATTAACTTTGCTATAAGCTCTGATAAATCCTTTCATTCGCTCTTTTCCTTGTAAGTCATCTGTTTTTGTTATCATACAAATGCGGGTATGTCCTAATTCTAGTAAATGAGAAGTTAGTTTTTCGCTTGCTAATATATCGTCCATTCTTATTTCTGGTGCATCCAACTCTTCATAAGAAGCATTGATGGACACATAAGGAATTCCTCTCTCTTGCATACGTAAGTAATAGTTTAGATTTGGGTTTAACTCTGCACTTTTAGTCGGTTCAACAATTAAACCATCAATATGCTTTTCAAGCATCATTTCGAGACTTCTTTTTTCATTCTCGACATTATTTTGGGTACTAGACAGCAGTAAAGCATATCCCTTTTTACTCAACTCGTCTTCTATTCCTCTAATAATAGAGGGGAAAATATAATCAGAAAGATACGTTGTAATAACACCTATCGTTTTTTGTGATGTCTCTTTTGTCTCTATCTGGTATTGATTGCTTACATACGTTCCTGATCCTTGCTCTCTTCTTAAATAACCATCGTTTGCTAATTCTGAAATAGATTGACGTATAGTATGCCGACTAACATTAAACTTATCCTTCAATTCTGCTTCTGAAGGTATTTTGCTGCCTATATCATATTCTCCATTTAAAATAAGCTGTTTCAACTTATTTTTAATAACTATATATTTGGGTTCACTCGCCATAGTTTCGCTCCTCCTCAAACTTGTACGTACGTATATAGTACAGCAAGTCATATATAGTTGCAATAACGTACAACTTTATTTTATAAAACTTCCGCAAATTATATTTTCTATTACGGTTATTGTTAATGCCTTCAATTTTTTTGTTGAAAACATCATAAAGTGTTGCCTATCCAATACTGTTGACTGGCAAGGAACATTCCCACACAGATGGCCTAAAAAAAGCAGCTATGTCAACTTTTTATACTGTTGACATAGCTGCTTGAGGTATTTAAATAGATAACTTTGTCCCTTAATGACATGCTTAGTTATCATTTTTAGCAATTCTTCCTTCTTATGTTATAACATTGATTTCAATTTATTATAAATCGCTTGAGCATTTAATATCTCATAATCTTCCTCATCAATTAATCTATACGGTACCTTTTTATAATTGAGCAACTCTTCTAACCTTGATACTTCATACTTAGACTGGGGAGCAATCAGCAAAGCATCAATTTTTTGTTCTTTTATAATATTTTCTGCAACAATTGCAGGCGCAGAATAAATATGATAATTCTCCCCTTTATTTTCCATAATATTTTGAATGTTTTTTACGATTAATCCTGCTGTAATTCCTGCTGTACAGATAAGAAGGACTGTTTTATTTTCCATAAATCATCCACTCCTCAGATATATATATTAAGATGCTTTTCTTTTTCTGCTATAAATATCAAAAGCAACAGCAAGTAATAGTATCAATCCTTTGATAGCTTGTTGCCAATCAATACCGATTCCCATAATAGACATTCCATTATTCAAAATACCCATGATCAACCCGCCGATAACGGCTCCAAGAATCGTTCCAATACCACCTGATGCAGATGCTCCTCCTATATATACTGCTGCAATAGCATCTAATTCAAACCCATTACCAGCATTTGGTGTCGCTGCATTTAAACGAGAAGCTACTAACAAACCAGACAAAGCAGCCATAACTCCCATATTAACAAAGATCCAAAAAGTCAGCTTCTTTGTCTTAACACCTGATAATTCAGCAGCTTTTCGGTTCCCTCCTGTTGCATATATTTGTCTTCCAATAGTTGTTTTTGTTGTTAAAAAACCATAAATCATGACTAAGACGGCTAATAGAATCAAAATAACTGGATATCCTTGATAAGAAGCCAATACAAAAGTCAACAACATAATTGAAGCAAACATGATTGCTGCTTTAGTTATAAACCATGCTGAAGATTCTACTTCGAATAGATTATCTTTCTTTCTTTTACGTGATTTCCACATATTCCAAACTGAAAGCAATGATAAAACCAATCCTATTAAAATAGAGGTTAAATGTAGTTCCCCATTACCAATAAAGTCAGGAATATATCCAGAACTTAACTTAGTAAAAAATGTAGGAAAAGGTGCCAGTGTAGTGCCGCCGAGAATAACCTGAGTCAGCCCCCTAAAGGACAATAAACCTGCTAGAGTAACAATGAATGCCGGAATACCAACATAAGAAATCCAAAAGCCGTTCCAAGCTCCTATTAAACCGCCCACTAGCAAAGAGGCTATGATAGCGATCATTGGATGCCATTGCCACTGAACCATCATAACAGCTGATGCAGCTCCAACGAAAGCTACAACTGATCCCACCGATAAATCTACATCTCCAAGTAATATGACAAGCAGCATTCCTATGGCTAAAACAAGCACATGACTATTTTGTAATATCAAGTTGGTAATGTTTAACGGCTTCCAAAGAATTCCATCTGTCAAAAGCTGGAATGCAATCAAAATAGCTATTAAAATAAAAATCATACTGTATTTGCTAAGAATATCTAACGCTATATCTTTAATTGTTTTTTTCTCTCTGTTATTCTCTTTTGATAGTGTTTTTTCATCACTTGTCTGTTCCATTTATATCATTGCCTCCTCAGCAGTCATAAGTTTCATTAGATCTTCCTGTGTAACCCCTTCTTTAGGAACATCTCCTGTAAAGCGCCCTTCGTTCATTGTATAAATTCTGTCACACATTCCTAATATTTCAGGTAATTCTGACGAAATAATGCAAATAGCTTTTCCTGCTCGCGCCATTTGTTCAATAATAGAATAAATTTCAAATTTCGCTCCTACATCAATACCACGTGTAGGTTCGTCAAGAAAAAGAATATCAGGTTCAGACATCAACCATTTGCCTAAGACCACTTTTTGTTGATTTCCTCCACTTAAATTTCCTACATTCTGATAAATATCTTTTGTTTTTATTCGCATATTATCTCGATATTTCTCAGCCTCAGTAATTTCTTTTTCTTTATCTATAACTCCTTTACTTGAAATTTTTGACAAACTCGCCATAGTAACGTTTTCTTTGATGTCTTGTAATAGATTTAATCCATAATTCTTTCTATCTTCCGAGAGATAAGCAATTCGGTTTTTAATGGCTTCAGATACATTATTTAATTTAATTTCTTTATCGTTTTTTATGATTTGCCCGCTGATGTTAGAACCATAGGACTTTCCAAAAACACTCATAGCGAATTCAGTTCTTCCTGCTCCCATCAATCCAGCAATACCAACTATCTCTCCAGCTTTGATGTGAAAATTCAGGTTATCATTCACCTTTCTCTTCGTATCCAGAGGATGATAAACATTCCAATTCTTTACTTCAAATATTTTTTTCCCTATTTTGGGTTCTCTATCAGGGTATCTGTTCGTTAGATCTCTTCCAACCATTCCCTTGATGATCCGGTTTTCGTCAATTTGTTCATTTGACAATGTTTCAATCGATTTTCCATCTCGGATAATGGTTACATTATCTGCAATATCTGTTATTTCATTCAACTTATGAGAGATAATAATAGAAGTTATCCCTTGTTTTTTAAATTCTTTGATAAGTTCTAGAAGATTTTCACTATCATCCTCGTTTAAAGCTGCCGTCGGCTCATCTAGTATTAGCAACTGAACATTCTTGGAGAATGCTTTTGCTATCTCGACTAACTGTTGCTGTCCAACACCCAACTGTGTAACTAAAACATTTGGGGAAATAGTCAATCCAACCGTTTTCAATAAATTTGAAGCTTTCTTTTCGGTTAAATCCCAATCAATGATTCCTTTCTTTGATTGTTCGTTTCCCAAAAAGATATTTTCTTTTACTGACAAATAAGGGATAAGGGCTAATTCTTGATGGATGATAACAATTCCTTTTCGTTCACTATCAGATATTGATTTAAATTGACAAACTTCACCGTTGTAAATGATATCTCCCGAGTATTCTCCAAAAGGATAAACACCGCTGAGAATTTTCATAAGTGTAGACTTTCCTGCTCCATTTTCTCCGCATAAAGCATGAACTTCTCCCTTTTTAACTTTAAGATTGACATTATCTAATGCTTTCACACCTGAAAAATCTTTAGTAATATTTTTCATTTCTAGTATAATATCTGACACATAATCCCTCCTAATCTTATTCTGGACCTTAGTTAGAATAAAATAGCTAAGACCCAGAATAATATATTAGTTATTAATTATTGATTTCTTCTTCTGTGTAGTAATCACTGTCAATCAAGACCTCTTTGTAATTGTCTTCATCTACTGAAACTGGCTCTACTGTAAAAGTAGGAACGACTTTTACGCCATTATCATATGTTTCTGTATCATTAACTTCTACTTCTTTATCATTTACGATTGCTTCGATCATATCCATCGTTACAGATGCTAATTCTCTAGTATCTTTAAAGATAGTTTGTGTTTGTTCACCGGCAACAATAGATTTGATTGCTGGCAAGTTAGCATCTTGTCCTGTAATAACTGGCAATGGTTTGCTGTCCGAACCGTAACCTACACCTTTTAATGAAGAGATAACACCTAAACTAATTGGATCATATGGAGATAAAACAGCATCTATCGTTTCGTCAGTATAATTAGCACTTAAAAGATTATCCATGCGAGATTGCGCAGTTGCCCCATCCCAACGCAATGTAGCGATTTGGTTAAACTTGGTTTGTTTACTAGGAACAACTAATTGTCCACTATCAAAATAAGGTTTAAACACAGACATAACCCCATCAAAGTTAATGACGGCATTGTTGTCATCAGGTGAACCACCAAATAATTCTATATTAAAAGGTCCTTCCCCATCCTTCAAACCTAAAGCGTTTTCAATATAAGATGCACCTAAAACACCAACTCCAAAATTATCAAAAGTTGCATAGTAATCTACATTTTCACTGTTCATTAGTAATCTATCATAGGCAATAACTTCAATTCCTTCATTTTTTGCCTTTTGTAATACATCCGTTAAAGCTGATCCGTCAACGGAAGCGATTACAATAATATCCACACCTTTTGTAATCATGTTCTCAATTTGAGAAACTTGATTATCTACAACGTCCTCAGCATATTGTAAGTCTGTTTTGTAACCCAACTCTTCTAATTTAGAAACCATATTGTTTCCATCATCAATCCAGCGTTCTGCTGATTGCGTCGGCATAGAAATACCTATATAAGCTGTTGAATCATCTGCTTCTGAATTGCCGCATGCTGCTAGTAATACAAACGAGATTAGTCCTACAAAAGACAAAATAAATTTTTTTATATTTTTTTTAGTCATTTTTATTTCTCCTCACTAATTTTTTTGAATTAACTATGCGTTCTACTGTTACAATTTTTAAAACTAGCAATAGAATAATTGCTTTCTAATTCAGCTTGCTTTAACTACACCACCTTTTAAATTCAAGTTCTAAAATACAATTGGATAAACAGTATATCAGGTCAACAGCTATCGCGTATTATGTCATTTTAATTCTCCTAACTTAATTTTTAATAGCGCTTTCAAAAATTATTATACCCCACTTATACGTACGTGTAAACATTTTTATTTTTATTGTCCGAACAAATTGATGAATAGTCTATAATATCTGTATAGTATAAACCTCACAACTCACCAATACGTAAGCATCATAAAAAGCCTTTCTCCATTGAGAAAGGCTCTTTACCTTAATATAACATTTTTGTTTTAAACGAATCAGCACTCTTTAAACAGATAAGTCTTCTCCGTTGCTTGCGATCACTTTTTTGTACCAGTCAAATGATTTTTTCTTAGAACGAGCTAAAGTCCCGTTGCCTTCATTGTCGCGGTCAACATAGATAAAACCGTAACGTTTTTTCATTTCACCTGTACCGGCACTGACCAAATCGATACAGCCCCAGCTTGTGTAGCCCATCAAATCTACTCCGTCTAGTTCAACGGCATCTTTCATAGCCTGCAAGTGCGCTGCTAAGTAGTCAATACGGTAATCGTCAGCTACGTATCCATTTTCATCTGGTTCGTCTATAGCACCTAAGCCATTTTCAACGATGAAAAGAGGTTTTTGATACCGGTCATACAATGAATTCATCGTTGTTCTTAGTCCTAATGGATCTATTTGCCAACCCCACTCGCTTACTTCCAAATAAGGATTTTTTACAGATGCAAAGATATTGCCAGATGTTGTTTCATTTACTTTTGGATCAGTCGAAACAACACGTGAAGAATAGTAAGAGAAAGAGATAAAGTCTACTGTGTTTTCTTTCAGCAACTCTAAATCTCCATCTTCCATTTGAATCGTGATGCCTTCACGTTCTAATCTTTTCAACGCATAGGCAGGATATTCCCCACGTGATTGAACATCGATAAAGAAGTAGTTCTCACGATCGGCTTCTTGCGCTTTGAAAACGTCTTCTGGATTACAAGAGTAAGGATAGTAATGCCCGGCAGCCAGCATACAACCCACTTGGTTTTCTGGATCGACTTCATGAGCGATGCGGGTAGCAATGGCACTCGCTACTAGTTCATGATGAGCAGCTTGGTATTTTACTTGTTCTTCATTTTCGCCTTCTTCAAAATACAAACCCGCTCCCATAAATGGAGCATGAAGAATCATATTGATTTCGTTAAACGTTAACCAGTATTTTACCAGCCCTTTGTAACGACGGAAAATAACGTTGCAAAGATTTTCATAAAAACCAATCATTTCGCGGCTGCGCCATGCTCCATATTTCTCGATCAAATGCACTGGACAATCAAAATGCGTAATGGTCACTAAGGGTTCAATGCCGTATTTATGGCATTCTTTGAATAAGTCTTCGTAGAATTGCAAGCCTTCTTCATTTGGTTCTGCTTCGTCTCCCTTTGGAAAAATGCGGCTCCAAGCAATGGATAAACGATAGGTTTTGAATCCCATTTCTCCAAATAAAGCAATATCTTCTTTGTAGTGATCATACATATCAATAGCTTCTTTTGCTGGATAAAAATACTCATCGTCAAAATCAAACATTTTTTGTTTCCCAGCAATAATCGGAAAACGATCTTCCCCAATCGGAACGACATCTACGTTCGCTAGACCGCGTCCGCCTTTATTATAGCCACCTTCGCATTGATTGGCTGCTGTAGCACCGCCCCACAAAAAATCTTTTCTAAGTCCCATAAATATCCTCCTTCAGTTCTATTCAGTGAAAGCTGTATTTCTGTACATCTCTATTAGTGTAGCACAGTGGTTTTTCCATTGTAAGGACTATGAAGGCGTTTTATTAAAAATTCCGTTAAACTTGTGAGGAACCTTAATTTCCTCTCAAATTTTAGTTCGCTAATAACTTGTGTACAGTCAAACACAATAGGATTTTTATCTATTGATTCCAATACGTGACTTCCTGATCCAGGGGGGGAATATTCCTCTTTCCCATGCTTCTATCATTTTGGGCGGAGCCCCTATGATTGGTGTAAAGTTTTTTGTGTGTCATCCTTATTTTATTTAGCTTAGACTACACAGATTAGGTGTACAAGAAAAAATAAGTGCATTGAAGAAATCATCCTAAACGTCCTCAACCCTATTGGTAACTTCAACCCTAAACTCAGACCAAAGACGGTCGCAACTTTTATTTGAAATGGTATACTACTTATTACTATCCATATACGTAATACAGAAAGAGGCGACAAACTGAATGGGAAAAATCAAAACTCAATTCCAGAAATTTATGATTGGCAGATACGGCGTGGATAAACTCTCCAGCTTCTTGCTTTACGGTGGTCTTGCTTTCATTATCTTGTTTAATTTACTGAATTGGCCGATTGGCGGCTTACTAGGGTGGGCAGCCATCATCATTAGTTATTATCGAATATTTTCGCGCAATCGGACAAAACGGTATCAAGAAAACCTGAAATATCTAACATTTACTCGCCGGCTTAAGGGAGAATGGAACAAAAAACGGAACAAATTTTACCAACGCAAAGCATATAAGTTCTACTCTTGCCCCAACTGCCATGAAAAATTGCGTGTTCCGCGAAATAAAGGAAAAATCAACATTACCTGTCCTCACTGCAAGGAGCAATTCATCAAAAAAACTTAATGTAACAACTTCTCAATAGACAGTACTTTTTTAAAAGAATCCCGTTCATCTCTTGTCGGACTTTCCCGATAGATTGAACGGGATTTTGTTTTCTCTGTTTAAAAAAGGTCTGCGTTAAATAATGGATAACATATTTCAGTAAATTCACTATCTCATTTTATTTAAAGCTAAAAAAAAGAATTGTCTATGTGACAATTCTTTTTTTCTATCGTTTTTGGTATTGATAAGGGAAATGAATGTAATCTACAATCTTAAAATTTCCGGAAGAAATTTCAATTTTTAAGAGTTTCCAACACGACAAAGAGCTATTCTTTTTTTGTAGATTTATTGAACCTTTTCAGCTTCTTTTATTGGTTTATTGGTTTCTAATCCGCTATTATCCGACAATAATTTATTGGCAATAATCAGTAAAATCGGTAGTATCACATCGTCAGCATAGCCTGCTACAGGAATAAAATCCGGAATAAAATCGATAGGGCTGATAATATAAAGAACGATTGCCCCTACCATCAATTTCTTTTTCCCACTTACTTTTGTACTAAAAAGGGATAGTAAAAGTGATTTTATTTGTGTCATAGGTGTCTTCTTTTGCTTTTGTACCATTTTCATTTTTCATCATCCTTTGCAATTATAGAAAAATTAGTTAGACTTGCTTGCCAAATTTCTGAGACTGAGCGGATGCTTTTGCAACTTGTTTAGAAAACTAGCCTTTTGGGAGACTTTATTAACGAAATAATAGGCAAAGATTCTTTATTGAACCTATCGCTTTCGTTCATGGCTTTAGTATAACGGATTTCCCGAAGAAATAAATCAGTCTAGAGTATGACATTCATACACGAAAAAAAGTTAGTTTAATTAAATAAAAATAGACAGAATAGTTAAAAACAACTACTCTGTCTATTAATGGATAACCATTTATAAATTGGTTAATCTTGAATCAAACTGTTCCCTTGTTCAATAAAATCCAATAACGTCTCTCTATCTGGCAGCCTTTCATTATCCCCAAGGTTTTGTACTTGGATCGCTCCGATAGCGTTTGCACGAACAGTGGATTGTTCTAAAGTTAACCCATCTAAATAACCGCTAATGATTCCTACCGCAAATCCGTCACCTGCTCCTACAGTATCATTTACATTTTTAAAATCAACCAGACCGATTACATCTTCAATAAACAGCTTGGAAAAGGCACTGCCTTTTCGATAATACGCTGTTTCAGGATTTCCTTCATCCATCTTGCTTTTCAACATGAAACCCGTATTGCTATCCTCATCCAGAGAAATGAATTCGGTCCCAATTCCCTCTAACTCTAAGAACTTTAAAATGTAACGTCCAAAGTAATCGTCCCCTAGGCGGGTAATGAGTTCTGCATCTATCCCTAAGCGAGATAAGCCGATTCCTACGTTTACTTCTGCTCCAGCAACTTTTTTGGAGAAATAATATGCATCGTCTAATTTTCCAGACTCATATGCACTAAATAAACCCATCGCTTCACCGATTAAAACAACATCTTTCTTCATTGCTATTTCCACTTCCTAACCGTTTTTTTATTCTTTTTTTAAAAGAGGATCAAGTTATGCCTGATCCTCCCAATTTTCTTGTCGTTATTTTTTGTAGTTAAAATCAGGAATAGCTTTCCAGCGGTCTCTTAGTGAGCGAACAACCATTTTTGGCTGGCGAGCACGATTGAATACTCCTTTTTTATTCCCTTGCACACGATTGGTACCTTGCTTCATTTCAAAATCCGACACCTTGATCATTAAATGAAGCTGGCACAGCCATAACGTCTTTTGTTGGCAACGGTTGGTAAACTTAATTCAGTTGGTTCATCCATCTTTTTCTGAAGAAATAATGCCTACTATGGATACTTTTTTGAAGGTAACAGAACAATTACAGAAACAAAAACCGAATTGCTGCTATTTTTTTAATACCAGTTTTGGATTAGAATATAGTGCGATTGGTTTGTGGGAAGAAGAAAAATTTCAAGGTTCTATTTTTGTTGGCCCTTTTCTTTCTAATGCGCCTAACCTTGACTTTATTAACCGTGTAATTTCTTCCAATCAATTACCCCTTCATAGTCGTAAAACACTGCAAGATTTTTACGATTCTTTAATTGTCGTTCATCCCCATGAGTTGAATCATTTGAATGTCCTTTTGACAAATTTGTTTTCACATCCTTATGTGGCGCCGCAATTACGATCATCTGATTCTCTTCCATCTTTCTCTACAAAACATGAAGTCCTCAGTAAACAAGAAACTACACAACAGACTATCGAAGCTCGCTATAAATTTGAAAACGAACTCATGTCAGTGGTTGCTAAAGGCGATGGGCTTCTCGCCATCAAAATTATGGATGAGCACCTAGAATTGATCGACTTCTCGTATCGGGCCAGCGATAATCCTATTCGAGCATATAAAAACCTTTTGTTCTCATTAAACACGTTGAATCGAAAAGCTGCTGAAAAAGGCGGAGTCCACCCTATCTATCTGCACAGCATTTCTGAAAAATTTGCCATCATGATTGAACGCACCAAGGATCTGCCAACGTTATATGAAATTAGAAGAGCGCTCTTAATGGAATACAGCGAAAGTGTACGTACGTATTCAAATCCAGAGTACAGTGATATTGTCAAAAGAGCGATTCATTATATTTTGCTGCACATCGATTATCCATTAACGTTGGAAGAAATCGCGAAAAAAATTTATGTCAATCCAGCTCATTTGTCCCGTAAGTTTAAAAGCGAAACACACATGACGCTAACACAATATATTCATTACAAAAAAATAGAAGAAGCAAAACCTTATTTAGAAAAAGGAAGTCTATCCATTACTGAAATTGCTTTACTCGTTGGTTTTAATGATTCCAATTATTTTGGGAAAGTGTTTAAAAAAGTGACGGGTATGACTCCTTCTCTTTTCATAGCCAATACAAATAAGTAGCAACTTTTTCGAGAAATGCTATGTATACATTGAAATTAGACAAAAAAGGTGCCTCAAAAACTGTTGTTTTTGAGGCACCTTTTTTGTCATGTTCTCTTCTAATTCTATTAAGATATAAACGGTCGTCCGCCTGCTAGTACTAACCCGACAATTGCAGTTATTACTAGTAAACCAACTAGTCCATTTTTCATCGCTTTTGTGCCTTTTTTGCTAAAGGCCATTTCACAAATACCAATTGTGCTTAACCCAAGTAAAATCTTCACTATCGTTAATACCATTTGAGATTCGAATGTATAAAAGACTAAACGTGCTCCCGTTACGATCAAGATAAGATAAATCACCCGTATGACCATCAAGAGTGGTTTCATCTCTTTATCCTGGTTAAGTAATTTTACTAAAACGGCTATAAATAAAAGTATAAAAGCTGTTAAATGAGTGTGCAGCCACATTTCTTTCTCCTCCTCTAATTAATTAGTGTGTTTACATTTCTCATTGTAACACTAGTGTCACTTTCAATCAATTAGAAGAATCGCTGACTATACTATTGTTCTTTTTTATTTTCATTAGTCTATAAGGTATCCATATTATATCTGGAGTAGCACTCCGCAATACTAAGGATAAACAGCATCGCGTTACGATACCTTTTCTTTCACAATATATATCGCAGCGTGATATACTATACTTACCAAATACATCGAGGTGTGATATATTGAACAACAAAAAATTGAAACATTCTTATATTCCGATGACTGAAACTGCATTCTATATCCTTCTATCTTTAGTTACACCGAAACATGGATATGCCATTATTGATTATGTTGAAAAGCTGACTAAAAAACGTATTTCATTAGGTCCGGGAACTATTTATGGAACTTTATCAAAGATGAAAAATGACGGTTTGATCGAACCAGTAAAAGAAGAAAGCAACCGAAAAATTTATCAAATCACACCCTTAGGAAAAGAGATTTTAGATAGTGAGAAAGCACGTATTGAGGAACTCTATCTAAACTCTAAAGGAGGTCTATAATCATGGAGAAAAAAGTATTTAAATTCATTACAGTAGATCAACTGGAAAAAGAGCAGGATTTTCTGCATAATATGGCTTTAGAAGGCTGGCATTTTTCTAAATATAAAAACTTTCAGTACCAATTTGAACAAGGTAAACCGGCAAACTATGTTTATCGTATTGACTACAAAGAAACTTTAGAAGATTTAGATGAATATTTGGCTATTTTTGAAGATGCTGGTTGGGAAGCTGTTTACTCTTATCCTATATTTCAAGGCAGTTGGATTTACTTCAGAAAACTTAGTACAGACGAAACTCAAAATCTTGAAATCTTTACGGACAAGGATTCGATGATTGGTTTATTGAAAAAGGTAAGAATGCATTGGACCTGGTTCGGAATGACTATGTCACTTATCTTGCTTTTTCTTCTATTATCAAATTTATTCACTACCAGATCCCTTATCAGCGGTATTCCAATAACCATTTGTTTCCTGATTATTTTAATCCTCTACGGAAAGCTTTTCTTTAACTTAACAAAAAAAATCAATCAATTAGAACAGACATAAGCAACTTGCTCAATTTAATTTAAACTGTAGGTATATGTGCAGAATATTTATTTAGTACCTCAACTAAAAGAATAGCAGCAGGATTAAAAGCAGTATTATTTAATAGAGGTTGGAACAGATCTCTTTTTTACAGATGATTTCATATGTATCCGTAAAAAAAGGCTTAAATCAAATTTCCCTTTGATTTAAACCTTTTTTTATTTTTTTCAGTTCATTGAGCTACCCAATGATGAGGGCTGACTTCTTTAAAGACACTTTTTTCTGAATGAAATCCAGCTTCTTCATCGGTCGCTGCACTTATTGGTTTTTTAGTCGCCTCATAAGCTGGGTCTGGAACTGGAATGGCAGCTAATAGTTTTTTCGTATACGGATGAATGGGATTTGAAAATAATTCTTCCGCATCGGCTAATTCTACGATTCGACCATTGTACATCACAGCTACTCGGTCTGATATCTGCTTGACCATCGCTAAGTCATGAGCAATAAATAAATAGGATAACCCTAGTCTTTCTTGCAGCTCTTCTAAAAGTTCAACAATTTGTGCTTGAATAGACGCATCTAATGCTGATAATGGTTCATCGAGGACAATAAATGCAGGATCTACTGCTAAAGCTCGTGCGATACCAATTCGCTGTCTTTGACCGCCTGAGAATTCATGCGGATAACGCTGTGCAAATTCTTCATTTAGTCCAACGAGACGCAACAATTCAGCTACTTTAGCATTGCGTTCTTTTTTGTTTTTGGCTAAATGGTGGATATCCAAAGCTTCACCAATAATATCTTGAATTTTCATTCGCGGATTCAAAGAAGCATACGGATCTTGAAAGATGATCTGCATGTGCTTGCGCATCGTTTTTAATTCTTTTGGAGACAGATGGTTCAAGTCAAACCCTTGATACAAGGTTTCTCCGCCAGTGGCTTCATGCAAACGAAGAATCGTTCTTCCGGTAGTCGATTTTCCAGAGCCAGATTCACCAACTAAGCCAAGGGTTTCCCCTTCATAAATGGCAAAGCTGATGTCATCCACTGCTTTTAATAGACCGGTTTTTCCTAAAGGGAAATGTTTTTCTAGATGAGAAACGTCTAGCAGTTTTTTTCGTTTTCCTGAGTGGATTTCTGCCAGCTTTTTTTTATGTCGTTCTGACTTTTCTTTATGCAAATTGGGAATGGCAGCCAAAAGCATTTTAGTATACGCTTCTTTCGGGTGCTGAAAAACGTCTTTTGTTTCGCCTGTTTCTACTACTTGGCCATTTTTCATAACGATCACTTGATCGCACATATTTGCTACAACACCAAAGTCATGTGTGATCAAAATAATCGCTGTCCCAAACTTCTCTTGAACCTCTTTTAATAAGTCCAAAATTTGAGCTTGGATCGTGACGTCTAATGCTGTTGTCGGTTCATCTGCGATCAACAGTGCCGGTTTGCAGACTAACGCTAAAGCAATCATCATCCGCTGACGCATGCCTCCTGAAAATTCATGGGCATACTGTTTGTACCGTACGTCTACATCAGTGATCCCAACATGATGCATAATGTCTTTTGCTCGGATTTCTGCTTCTATTTTCGATAATTTTTCATGATAAAGAATCGTTTCAGTGATTTGGCTTCCGACTGTCATCGTTGGGTTCAAAGAAGTCATCGGATCTTGAAAAATCATCCCGATATCTTTTCCCCGTATACCTCTCATTTTTTTCTCAGGCAGGCTAAGCAAATCTTTCCCCATAAATACAATATTGCTTTTAGAATGAACATAGGCATTGGGCGCTAACAACCCCATAATCGAGCGAGCCGTTACGCTCTTTCCGCTGCCAGATTCTCCAACGATTCCCAGTGTTTCTCCTTTTTTAACTGCGAAAGAAACATTCGAGGTGACTTGCTGTGTACTGCTTCCTGTCGTAAAAGAGACAGATAAATTGTTTACATTCAATAGCGTTTCCATAAGCGACTCCTTTAACCATTCTTAGTCAAAATAAATAAAGATGATCCTGTTTAGGCTGTTTTAGGTATTAAATGGCAGTTCTCTTGCTTAGAAATGTAACACGATTCAATCTAAAAATAAACCCCGTTACTTACTAATTAAAAGTTTTTCACTTAATCGCTTGACGAATATAAGAGTGTTTGCTATATTTATGTCTAGTTAGACAAGTGAACACCTCTGAAAAACGATGAAAAGAAAAGTACAAGTTGGATGACAGCACAGCGAGTCCCGTCTGGTGGAAAGGGATCTGGAAGAAAATTTGGAAGTGCATCTTGGAGTTGTATGGTTGAATGAACATTTCTTTAGACCATATCGGGTTTGCCCGTTACAGCAAATCGGTATATCCGTCTGTTATTTATGGCGCCGTACCGAATTAAGCATACAAAGTAAAACAAGAATGGCAGTTCTTTTTCTCTTTGTAACCATTAAGGTGGAACCGTAAAATATTGCATTTTGCCCTTAAACAGCTCTTCATCATATGAAGAAGAGCCGTTTAAGGGCTTTTTTGTTTGTTTTTCAGGAAAAATCACATCTAACGAATCACTAAAAAAATAAAAAACCGAAAGGAGGAAATGCCATGCACGCCAAACCAAATTGGCTGCAAACGATCAGTCAATCTTATCAAGAAGCTTCTCAGCAACGCATTATTGCCTTGGGTTTAGGTTTGCTCAGCTTCCCGTTTCAACTGCTCGTGCTCATCCGCTACTTACTAAAGAATCGCTTATCTGAATTACACGCTGTAGAGCAAAAAATCAAACGAACATTTGAAGAAAGCGGTGCGGCAGCGGCTTTAAAGGAAAACCTTCTGAACCAAGAAAAACGAAAGGCTGATTTTCTGCAGCAAAACAGCTCGAAAGCACAGATGGAAAAAAGAGTGAATGAACTTTATCAGACGGCTTATCAAAAAGAACTAAAGGAGCGTACATTGGCTTATTACCAAGAATCAACTAGCGAGCAGCCCAGTTTCTTGAATGAAACCGTCAAATGGCTGCAGCAGCCGCTGGGTTTTGTTTTGTCTCTATTTCTGGGCTTGCCTATGTATGTACTCTTGTTGATCGTCTCTATTCCTACGTTGCGCTACATTGTTGATCGCTTAATTATGATGGTGTTCGTTATTATCGGCGTTACCATTATCGTCTTTACTTTATTGTACTTATCGCCTTCAGATTCAGCGACAAACATTTTAGGAGTACAAGCAACGCCTGAACAAATTATCAACTTTAATGCTGTTCATGGCTTAGATGATCCTTATCTGATCCAGTTGGGCCGAACCATCAAAGGTATTTTCACATTTGATCTAGGCAATGCTTTTGAAGGAAATGAACGTGTTGTAACAATGATCATGCGTCGCTTCCCAGTCACTTTACAATTGACTTTATTCGCCTTGGCGCTTTCCGTTGTAGTTGCTCTCCCTGCTGGAATTTATGCAGCGGTTAAAGCTAACACAACGTTTGACCATCTTTTTATGTTGATTGCTTTGATCGGAATATCCATTCCTAGTTTCTGGCAAGGATTGATCTTTATTTTGACATTCTCTATCAACTTAGGGTGGCTGCCGGCTACTTACAATGCGGACAATCTGGTTTCTCTTATTATGCCAGCCGTTGTTCTGGGAACGGGCTTGATGGCTTCGGTTGCGCGAATGACCCGTTCATCGACACTGGAAGTCATCAATGAAGATTACATTTTGACAGCCCGAGCTAAAGGCCTGTCAACTAGAAGAGTTATTCTGCGGCATGCCGTACCAAACGCTTTGATTCCGATCGTTACGATTATTGGCTTACAGTTTGGCGGAATGCTGGGCGGCTCCTCTGTGACGGAAAAAGTATTTAATATCAATGGTGTAGGGAGCTATATTGTCGATAAACAGTTTGTTCCAGATATCCCAAGTGTTATGGGCGGCGTTATTTATATCGCCGTTATCTTATCGATGGTCAATGTCTTTATTGACTTACTTTACAGCTTTATTGATCCACGAATTCGTTCTCGGATCAAAAGCGGACGATGAAAGCAGGTGTCTCTTAAGTGAAATCATACCAAACAAATTTGGTTTACCAACAAATCCGCTTCAACAATGGATTGACTTGGGGGTATGCCGTATTATGGGTACTGCTGAGCATTCAATTTCAGCCGTTTGGATTTAAACCGGTGATTCTAGGAATAGGTGTTTTAAATGTACTCGTCAGTTTAGTACACCAATGGTTACTCCAAATGGTCAAAAAAGACGATTTCCATGCTGAAATAAAACTTCCTTCAGTTAAAATCCTTTCAGTGGTCATGCTCTTTAGTCTTTTGATTGGAAATATCTTTGCTTTTATTTCAGGAATCATCACGCTGAAAAAAACACTAACGACTAGCCTGATTTATGCTATTTATATGGTGTTGGTAGATGTACTCGTCATTGCTGTGACGGCATTGAATGTGTTCAAACCGTTTGTATCGAACACTTTTTTACCGCTCTTTTATCTGATGATTGCTTCTCTGATTTTCCATAGCTTCGTTTTAGCCTTTGGACAAAGATGGTTTGACTGGCAGCCAACGGTTCAAAAAATAACGTTGCTCATACTGGCGCTGACCGGTCTTACAGGGAACATACTTGTCTTTTTTGTCGCAGCTTCTTTGTATCAAAATAATAAACCCGACCACATAGGGAAACGTCAAACCAGTATTCGCGAAAAGTTGATCAAAAATCAAGCCGCTTTGCTTGGACTGCTGTTCATTACTTTTTTGATCATGCTGGCGGTTACCTGTAATTGGACGTTTAGTTATTCTTTTGCGGTTCAAAATGACTACAGCTCGATTTTGAAAAGTCCTTCTTTACGTTATCCTTTTGGCACGGATAATTATGGACGCGATGTTTTTTCAAGAATTATTTTCGGCACACAAATTTCGTTGTCTGTCGGTTTGATCGCAACCGCCATTCCTTTAGTCGTTGGCGGCGTTTTAGGCGCAATATCTGGTTTTTACGGCCGTACGACCGACAACGTAATCATGCGATTATTGGATGTGCTTTACGCCATTCCCGGCATGCTGTTAGCCATTACGATCATAGCGGCATTTGGCGCTTCAACAACGAACTTAGTCATTGCATTAAGTTTAGGCTCGATTCCATCTTATGCTAGAACGATGCGAGCCAATGTCATGCAAGTCAGCAATTTGGAATACATTGAATCAGCTCGGGCTTTGGGACAAACTAACGGCCGGATCATTTCAAGGCATGTTATCCCGAATGCGATGGCTCCAATGATCGTTCGTTCAACGTTAACAATCGGAACGGCCGTTATTTCGACAAGCAGTTTAAGTTATCTTGGACTTGGGGTTGAAGCTCACATTCCAGAGTGGGGAAATATTTTAAGGATCGGCAGCCAATACTTAGAGACTAGTCCGTATTTGGCGATCTATCCAGGGTTAGCGATTATCCTGCTGGTTTTATCATTTAATTTCTTGGGCGATGGTATCCGAGATGCCACCGATCCAAAATTGAATTAATAAGGGTTCATTATCTTTGTTTTATAGACAATAAAAAAACTTGGAGGTTAAGTGCAATGAAAAAACGATTATTATCTCTACTAACTCTTACAGCTGGTGTGGTTTTATTAGCAGCTTGTGGTGTTCAAACAGAAGACCAAGCGAGCAACGGCAACTCTGCTTCAACTAGTGAAACAACGGAAAAAAATACGATTGAACTATTAGGCACTTCAAGCAATGAAACCGACATGAATATCGTCAGAGATCAATTGATCAAAAATGGCTTCGATGTAAAATTGAATACTCAGCCGGACTATGCTAGTTTCCAAACCCAAAAAGAAGCTGGTAATTATGATCTAGCGATCTCAAGCTGGACAACTGTAACCGGAAATCCTGACTATGCTGTGCGTTCTTTATTTATTACAGACGGCGATAACAGCAGCATGTCAAACAGCGAAGTAGATGCTTTGATTGATGAAGCAGCTCTGCAAACTGCTGATGAGTATACTCAAACGTATAAAGAATTAGAAGATGTCTTAGTTACTGAAAATGCTTATATCGCCCCGCTTTATACTTCTTTAAAAGCTCAAGCATTTAACAGCGAACTCTTAAAGCCTGATTCTATTCGTTTGTCAAAATCGCGTGCTTTTGCTTGGGAAAACGTGCAATTTAACGACACGGCTTTGAACGATACAGAATCCCTGCTGTTGACGCAAACGATGGGAGATTTGACTTCATTAGACCCTATCAAAGGCAATGACGGATCGATTAATCAATTGAATACGAATATGTATGTCCGCTTAGTGAACTTAACAGATGATGACAAAGTTGTTTCTGATGGCTCTTTAAGTTACAACCACGCAATCGCAGACGGCAACTCGGATTACTACTTCATTTTACGCGATGATATTAATTTTGCAGCCGTTGAAGATGGACAAGCTGTCGATACTGGTAAAATGGTCAGTGGTCAAGATGCTATTTTCTCATTAAACCGCGCAAAAAATCCGAATTCTGTACCAGACCACCGGACGTACAGTTTACATGAGCACATCGACTCGGCTAGCTTGGTTACAGATCTTACTGAACTTGAAAATGCTCAGTTGTCTGACGGCAGCGGGTCTGTCAAAGAAGCTTTAGAAGCTGGTTTAGAAGCTCCTATTGCTGCAGTTG
The DNA here is from genome assembly GCF_016653495.1 of Carnobacterium sp. CS13. Classification (NCBI taxonomy): domain Bacteria; kingdom Bacillati; phylum Bacillota; class Bacilli; order Lactobacillales; family Carnobacteriaceae; genus Carnobacterium; species Carnobacterium sp. CS13. Next base: position 2,262,542 of record NZ_CP067364.1, read on the forward strand.
TAGAAGATGCAGAACAAGTTGATAATGCTTCAGGAAATTACCAAGTGATCAAAATGACCACAACAGAACCTTTCCCGCAAGTCTTAAACTACTTGGCGCACCAATCTGCAGGAATCGTGTCACAAGAACAAGTTGAAAGCATCAACACATACGATATCGAAAACTTTGATATCACTACTGATATCCCTTACGGAGACCAACGGACCGTAACAAAAGGCGAAACATATGACAATCATTTGTATGCCAGCGGTCCTTACATCATGATCCAAAAAGACGACTATGCCGCAACTTTCCAAAAAAATCCGGCTTATATGGCTGGAACAGAAAACGAAGCACAGATTGCTAATGTGACGGTTCGTTTTATCGGAGATGCGGATAGTGCCCTATCTGCTTTACGTTCTGGTGAAATCCACTTATTGTATGGATTAGATGAAACAAAATATGACGTTGTTGAAGGCGAAGACAGCTTAACATTACAAAGTATGCCAAGTAATGGTGTAACGTACATGTTGTTCAATACCAATGGACGGGATGTTTCTGATAGTGCCGATTTGCGTAAATCGATTCTTTACTCCATCAACCAAGATGAAATCAGTTCTGCTTACGATGGTTTGAAATTAAAAGCTTACTCGACTGTTAGTCCGTTAGTCGACACTGGAAATGAGTTAGTAGCCGATCCAGCTAAAGTAGAAGAATTCTATCAAAATTATTTAGATTCAGCAAAATAAGCTAAGAAAAAGCCGCATCAGAAATCCATAATAGGATTTTTGATGCGGCTTTTCGTTTGTTAAGGATAAGTTGTTTATTTTTTTGTTGGAATAACCATTGCTTTTTCTTGCGAAATCAAGCACAACTCTTGAGCTTTAAAAATATGCTCTTGTGTCATAGCCTTTTCAGTACGGTTGATACAGTCTTTGATCATTTCGCCAAAGAATGGGAAGCCTACTTCTCCCGTTAGAGAATAATGTTCCTCTCCTTCTGCAGTAACCAAATACAAATGATCGCCGGTTTCTTCACGCGCTACATCAAGGTATTTGCGAACTTCAATCGTTCCTTTAGTCCCCGTAATAAATGTTCGGCCATCTCCCCAAGTGCTTAAGCCATCTGGTGTAAACCAATCGACTTTAAAGATGAAAGTTGCTCCATTGTCGCCTAGGAATGTTGCATCTCCATAATCTTCCAGTTCAGGAGTGTCGGGATTAGCATAGTTTCCGACTTTACTGTGCAGAACTTCAGCATTTTCATTGCCGGTATAATACAAGAACTGTTCAATTTGGTGGCTGCCGATGTCGCACAAGATTCCGCCATATTGTTCTTTCTTAAAGAACCAGTCTGGGCGTATGTCTTTGTCCAAACGATGTGGACCAAAACCGGTCACTTGAATGACTTCTCCAATTTTACCGTCTTTGATCAATTGTCCTGCAAAAACTGCTCCTTCAACATGCAGGCGTTCACTAAAGTAAACAAAAAACTTGCGGCCTGTTTCAGCAACAACTTTTTTAGTTTCTTCCAATTGCGCCATCGTTGTGAAAGCTGTTTTATCCGTAAAATAATCTTTTCCGGCCCGCATCACTCGATTGCCCATCTCACTGCGTAAATTTGGAATAACGGCAGCTGCAACTAATTGAATCGCTGGATCCGCAAGAATGGCTTCTAATGATTCCGCTACTGCCGCTTCAGGAAATTGTTCTTGATAAGCGGCTACTTTTTCTGGATCTGGGTCATAGACCCATTTTAATGTTGCTCCTGCTTCCAGCAATCCATTGGTCATCCCATTGATATGTCCGTGATCCAAAGCTGTTACGGCAAAATTAAACTCACCGGGTTCAACTACTGGATTTGGCTTGCCTTTTGGTGCATAGTTCATTCCGTCTTGCTTCATTTCGATCATCCTTCCACCAACTATTTTTTTATTCTTCTGATTATAAACTTAACAAATATATGGAGCTAAGCGTCGAACTCTTAGCCCCATATATCGTTTATTTCCTAGATTTAAAATAAGTTTTTGTAGCCTGCGTTGTACAAATAATCGCGTGAAGTAATCAAACAGTCGAATGGGTCGCGTCCATATTGATCATCTTGCTCCACCAATAAATAACGTGTTCCACTGGCGATACTTTGTTCAATGATCTCTGGCAAATCTAAACTGCCTTGGCCTAATTCCGCAAATTGAATGATATTGGCAAATGCCGTCATAAAGGTTTCGTAGTCCCCTTCTTTTAAAGCATCAAAAGCTTCCGGAGGGATACTAGCGACTCGATAATCTTTCAAATGCACTAGATCTACTTTTCCAGCATAGTCTTTTAATACAGAAACCGGGTTTTTACCGCCGCGTTGTACCCAGTGGACATCCAATTCAAAACCTAATAAAGGAGCTTCTTCACGGATAATATCCAACAAATATTTTCCATCGTATTTTTTGAATTCGATGTGATGATTGTGGTAATACAATTTTATCCCATGTTCGGCTAATTTCTTAGCTACATCGTTTGCTTCATGACAGAATTCGATGACTTTTTCTAAAGAAGCCATCGCATCAAAAAGCAGCATACCGACGTATAACTCTTTATTGCCCGTTACATGTGCTTTATGCAAATCCAAACCATCTAAAAACAACATGTCTCCAGGTTTTAAATCATATATCTGATTATTGATCAAATATTTGCATTCTCTTCCATAAAAAAACGCCCTTCAAGTATAGCAGTCACCTTTTTATCGCGACTACCTTGAAGGGCATTTATTCTATATTTTTATGCTTATCTGATTGTGCTGAATGCTTGTGACCATAGCAATAAGTCATCAAACATACCTTGTGCATTAACTTTATTGTAGTCGTTTGGTTTGAAAGCACTCATGTTTTCAAAGTCAGCTATTAGAGAGAAGTTTGTTGTTGTGTGGACAGTAGCAACACTCAATTCGCCTAAAATCGAACGCATATTTTCGTGAGCACGTGCGCCGCCTAAGCTGCCGTATCCAACCAATGCTGCTGCTTTATTCGCTACTTCTGGTTTTAAGAAGTCAGTAGCATTTTTTAATGCTCCACCTACTGCATGATTGTATTCTGGAGTGATAAATACATATCCATCAAATGAAGCCATTTTTTCAGACCATGCTTGAATAGCTGCACCTGCTGCTGCTTGACGCTCTTCAGGAAGTTTAGCTCCCAATAGCGGTAGATCATAATCAGCTAACTCAACGATTTCGTATTCTACTCCTTCATCGTTTCTGTTTACTGCAAAATCATAAATCCATTGTGTTACTGCTTCTGAGTTTCTTCCTTCGCGTACGCTTCCTGAGATAATACCGATTTTCATAATTTTTTTCCCCTTTTCTTCTATTATTGTTTCTTCTTTTCTTCCGAATAACACTTCGCTCATTCGAGTGAATACTGATTTACTGCTCAATGTATTTCCTCCGTTGATTTATTTAATTGAAGGTGAACCGTCAATTAATCACTTACATTTCGTAAGTGCTTATTTAGTATGCCACAGAATTAAAAGTATTTCAAGCTAATTTATCACGAATTAGAGATTTATTTATCAAAACTACTTTATTGGACTTTTAACCTTTTGGTTCAATTCCTCTAAATAAAATAATGGTAACGGTATCACTATTGGTTTCGAGGTACTTCTTTTTTTCCTTTCTACACCAGGTAAATATCGGTCAGCTCAATTAATCAAAAAAATACAGCAATGGATCAACTAATGATCGATTGCTGTATTTTTAGGTTCTATCCTTTTTGGTGCTGGCAACTAAAATGACTGTATGCTACAATCTTGAAATTTTGGAGGAATAGTGGCTGCTTGTAGCCATGAAGAGGCTTGAAAACCTGAAGACATAAGTCTCCAGGAAGTCCCATGGCTTTCTACAAGCAAACACGTAAATTACGGAAAAATTTCACTCCCCTAAGAATTACCAACACCATTGGACAAAGAATCTATTTTTCTTGTTAGTCTTCTAAATAAGAAATGTCTTTTTTAACAGGGACTTTTGTGCCGTCAAATTGTTCTTCGATATATTCTTGGACTTCTTCATCGTGGTACAGTTCGCCTAATTTCAGAATGTCCTCATTAGTTGCATTCTCTTTTTGCGTAACCAGAATATTAACGTTATTTTTTGTTTCGTCGTTGATCTCTTCATGGAAGATTGAATCTTCCAAGACATTCAATTCGCCTTCCAGTGCAACCGTATTTCCGATCAAGACCAGGTCTACATCTTGTAGCACTCTCGGACCGGTTGTATCGTCGATTTCAACAAAGGTTAATTTTTTAGGATTGTCAACAATATCACTTGTTGTGCCTAATGCGTCAAAATCATCGGGCAATGTGATCAAACCTGCTGCTTCGAGCAATAACAACCCTCTTGAAGCATTCGATGGATTGTCAGCAATCGCCACAACAGAGCCTTCGCTCACATCGTCTATAGCGTCAAATTTGTCAGTGTAGATGCCCATTGGTTCTAAGTAAGTTGTTGCAAAAGCAGTTAAATCGGACCCGCTCTCTTCATTAAATGAGTTTAAGTATGCCCATGATTGGAAGGCATTGACATCCACTTCGCCTTCAACAGTCGCTGTATTCAATTGAGGTCCGCCGCTGACTTCTTCAACTTCTAATGTGACTCCTGCTTCTTTTGCAGCATCAGATTGAGCAATGTATTCCCAAATTTGAACATCTGATGCTTGGGCTCCGATCACTATTGTTTGTGATTCGTTCGAATCGCTTTTCGAAGACTTTGTTTCTGACGCATCTCCTGTTGAGCCGCAGGCAGCCAATACAAGAGTTGTTGTGATTAAAATGAATGATAGAACGCTTTGTCTTTTTTTCATACCTCATCGCCCTTTCTTAATGCATAGTCATGCCGCCGGTCACGTTGATCGCTTGTCCTGTCATATATGCTGACAAGTGGCTCGCTAGGAATAGAACCACACTCGCAACTTCCGAGGTTTTTGCTGTGCGTCCAAGCGGTATTTGCGAACAATCCTCAGCATAAATTTCTTCAGGCGTCATGCCTCTGATAAGTCCGCCTTCTACTCTTTCACGATGTTTCATTTCTGTTTCGACAATTCCAGGACAGACAGCATTGACAAGAATATTGTCTTTTGCCAGCTCTTTTGCCATCGTTTTGGTGAACCCCAAAACAGCGTGTTTAGAAGCTGTATAGGTGCCTAGTGCGGTATAGCCGTTTTTTCCAGCTTGTGAAGCAATCTGAATGATCCGACCGCCATTCCCGACTTCTTGCATAAGCTTTCCGACATTCTTTGAAGTCAAAAATACTCCTTTGGCATTCACATCCATGACTTTGTCCCAGTCAGAAGTCTGACTGTCTACCACTAAATCCATGGTTGAAATACCCGCGCTGTTCACTAGAATATCGACTTTATCAAAAGCTGCTATTGTATTCTCCAACCAGCTCTGGACGGACGCTTCTGAAGCAACATTCAATTTTGAAACGGCAAATCGGTCTGTTTCCAGTTCGAAGCCTTTTTTATGACCTAAATCTCCAGAAACCACAAAAGCTCCGGCTTCCAGCAAACTGTCTACAACCGCTTTTCCTATCCCGCTTTTTCCGCCGGTTACCAAAGCTACTTTGCCAGTCAAATCAATTCCGATCATTAGTGCTTACCTCCTAAGAGTGATATTATGCAAACGCACGTTCAAACGGATCTCTGCTAAGGCCTTTTTCTAGTACGATCTTTGCGTATTCTTTCGCCGCAAATAAAGAATGGTCTTTGTAATTTCCGCAAGAAATTGGTGACACAGCTGGAACGTCTTCTGTTTCTAAAACACGTTGCAAGGTTTTCTCTAAAGCTGCTGCTACAACTTCGGGCGAATCTTCCTCCCATTTGATCAAATAAAATCCGGTACGGCAGCCCATCGGCGAAATATCAATAATTCCCTCCAGCTCATCTCTTAAATAAGTTGCTAGTAAATGTTCTAATGTATGCAGAGCTGCTGTAGGCAATGTTTCTTGATTCGGCTGCAAAAAGCGCAGATCATATTTTTGAACAATACTGCCTTTACCGCTTTTTTCCACTCCCGCTACACGTACATACGGTGCTTTCACCAAATTATGATCTAATTCAAAACTTTCTACTTTTGCCATGCTGCATTCCTCCTAATTTTTTCCATTTTCAACGGTTAATTTCCCCAAACTTCTTGGGCAACTTCTAGTACCAATTTCACTTTATTCCATTGCTCTTCTTCGGTTAAATGGTTTCCTTCTTCTGTTGAAGCAAAACCGCATTGTGTACTCAAGCAAAGCTGCTCTAATGGAACATATTTAGCGGCTTCTTGGATACGTGCTTTGATGTCTTCTTTTTCTTCCAGCTCACCGGTTTTAGACGTTATCAGTCCTAACACGATTTGACCTTGGCCTTTATAAAAGCGCAACGGTTCAAAACCGCCAGATCGTTCAGTATCGTATTCTAAAAAGTAGCCATCGTAATCTGTTTGGCCAAACAACTCTTTAGCCACCGGTTCGTAAGCTCCGCTCCCAGCAAAGGTAGAAGCATAGTTTCCGCGGCAAATGTGCGTGGTAATCACTAAGTCAGCCGGTTTGTCTTTCAAAATACCTTGCACATTTTTTGCGGACAATTCTTTCAAATTGGTTAATTCTTCTTCAGAAAGATCTTCTACCACTTTGTCGTAACACAATACACCCCAGAAACAATCGTCGATTTGTAAATAACGGCAGCCTAAGCGATAAAACTCTTGAAGCGTTTCACGGTACGCTTGTTGGATATCTTCGCAAAAAGCTTCTACTGTTGGGTAAATAGTTTCATCACGAATGCCTTGGTGCAGCAATTGGTTTGGGCTCGGAATCGTTGCTTTCGGCAGCGCTCTGTCGCCTACACTTTCTTTTAAATAGACAAAGTCTTTAAAAAAAGGATGGTTCGGATTGAAAGCAATCTTTCCTGTATTTCGAACATCGTATTTTTCCGTTTCTACTCCTTCAAAGAAATAGCCGTGCTCTGGTACATAGCCTTCAATTCCTGTTAAGCCTTCTAGGAAATCTAAATGCCACCAGCTTCTGCGGAACTCACCATCAGTTACTGCTTTGAGTCCCACTTCCACTTGTTTATCGACCAGTCTGTTGATTTCTTCATCTTCCGCTTTACGCAATTCTTCTGAAGAAATACTCCCTGACACAAAAGCTTGGCGAGCGTCTTTCAACGCTTTTGGACGTAAGAAACTCCCTACTTGATCTCCTCTAAATGGTGCAACGGTTCTGGTTGATTTTTCTGCAGCTACTGTCATTTTCATTCCCTCTTTCTAATTAGTATTTAAACAAATAAAAAATCCGCCCTCACACAAAAGAAAAATCTTTTGTGCAAGGACGGAATCATTGATTTCGTGTTACCACCTTGGTTTATGAAAACTTCACAGTTTCCACCTTTTCCAGTACTAAAGCAAAACACTACTCGCCATACTGTAGCACTGTAACGGGTGCACCCGTAACAACCTAAAGTTCTATAAAAACTCACTAGAACGTTCAATTGTTCCACTCAAAGACCATTTTCCATTCAGCTTTCTCTTCCCTTTTTCAGCTACCAGGGCTCTCTGTAAAGATTCCGCTTAAATGTACTTTTCTTATCGCTGCGTTTCATCATATTTTAATTTATTTATAATTTTATTTTAACTTAACTAGAAGATACCATTTCTTTATTGTCTTGTCAACAAGCTAACATATTTTTGCTAACTTCTTTATTGGGTAACAGAGACCATACTCGAATAAGATAAATTACTGGGGTATAAACTTCTAATAAAAAACATCAGCCTTCGTAAGCTTTCTGTAACTCAGCGATATCAAACTTTTTCATTTTAAGAAAAGCTTGCGTCACTCGCTGCAACTGCTCTGGATCTTTCGTTGACATCATCTCATTCATTAAAGTGGGAACGATTTGCCACGATAAGCCGTATTTATCTGTTAACCAGCCACATTGCTCAGCTTCTGGAACAAAGGATAGTTTCCCCCAAAAGTAATCAATCTCTTCTTGGTTATCACAATTCACCACAAAAGAAATAGCTTCGTTAAATGAAAACTCATGATTTAAGGCACTATCCATAGCAACAAAATTTTGTCCTTCTAATGTACAAGCACCAAAACGTACAGTTCCTGGTTGATTAGGAGCATCGTTCTCACCATAGTAATCAAATTTATCGCTAGCAGAATTTTTAAAGATAGAGGTATAATAATGAATTGCTTCTTGCGCTTTACCACATTGTTCTCCTGTAAACATCAATGTCGGAGTAATTTTTTGCGCAATCATTTGATTTGGAAGATACATGATTTGCCACGACAAGCCATATTTGTCAGTTGTCCAACCATATCGTTCACTGAATGGATAGGCATCAAGCGGCATAAGGACCGCTCCTCCGCTAGATAGTTTCTCCCATAACTGATCTGCTTCTTCAATTGTGCTGCAATCAATTCGAAAAGAAACGGCTGGTGTAAATTGGAATAGAGGACCTGCAGAAATAGCCATAAAATCTTGTCCAGCTAACGTCATGGTAACCGTTTCTGCTGTTCCTGAAGGAGTATCGTAAATTTTCACCTTGCTGTTAATAGAAGAATTTTCAAATAGCGATGTGTAAAATTCTGCAGCTTCTACGGCTTCTTGATCGTACCATAGATGCGGGACAATTTTTTCCATGGATAGTTCCTCCTTTTATATGCGGTGCATCTCTATCTAAACCAACCTTAGCTCGTCTTATTCTTGAGCACAGTATACAGCACATATAAAAATTGCAAAAGGATTTTATCTTGTCCGTCTCTTAATAATTAGAAGAGCTTTTCTACCATGAAGGAACGACCGCGCCTTTAAATTCCTTTTCAATAAATTGTTTGATCTCGTCCGTTTTATAGTAGTCGATAAATTGCGCTAAGGCTTCATCTTCTTTATTCTCGGTGCGGGAAACAACGTAATTAGCTTGTACCAAATCGTCGACATTTTCCATTAACAAACCATATTCTTCAGGATCCATTTCAGCATCCAATACATAATTTGAATTGATGCCTGCCGCTCCTAAATCTTGCAGTTGGGAAGGCAATTGAGCCGCTTCTGATGTAAGAAAGGTTAAGTTTAAAGGATTTTCAACAATGTCACTGATAATGACTTCTACTCCAGAACCTTCTGGTAATGTGATCAGTCCGGCTTCTTCAAATAATTGCAATGCGCGTCCCTCTTGAGTAGGTGAATTTGGGATACCGATGGTGTCTCCTTCTTTGATATCACTAATATCCTGATAAGCTTCAGAGTAGATGCCCATCGGAATCGTTATGGTCGGTTCTGCTTTGGTTAATTCATATCCGCTTTCTGCTACCACGCTGTCTAAAAAAATACCTGTTTGAAAGGAGTTAATGTCTAATTCGCCTTCTTCTAGAGCTGTATTTGGTTTAACAAAATCTGTGAATGAGACCACCTCGATCTCAAACCCATCTTCTGCCGCCAATTTTTTGACTTCATTTACAATATCTTCATGCGGACCAGCTGTTACGCCGACGGTTAATACGCCATCGCTCAGCAACCCTTCTTTTTCTGAAGAAGCTGCTTCATTTCCACTGCATCCGGTCAAAATGGCTCCGATGGCTAACGTTGTGATCATTCCTAGTTTTCGTTTCATGATAGTGTCCTCCTAACAAGGGTTTTTTCTGCTATTGGTGCTTTAAATAGAGTTAACTGAGCGATTCTTTTTGCTGCTTCGAGGATTTGGTCATCTGCTTGTGACAGCCCTACACGAACATATCCTTCACCCAATGTCCCGAACCCATCCCCAGTTGCCACAATCACATGCGCTTCATTTAGTAAAACATCAAAAAATTCTGCTGATGTAAATCCGTCTGGTGCCTTTATCCATACATAAAAAGAACCTTTGGGCTTTTGAATTTCTAATCCAGTCTGTTCCAATTCAGCGAGAAATAGGTTTCTGCGTTTTTCGTAAATAGCGGTTAATTCTTTTACTGTGGTTTGGTCTCCCCTTAAGGCTTTGGCCGCTGCTTGCTGGATTCCTCCATATAAACTGACATTCGTATGGTCTTGCATCACATTCAAACTTTCGATAACCGATGTATTTCCGACGGCAAATCCAATGCGCCATCCAGCCATATTGTGTGATTTCGATAAAGTGAAAAACTCGATCCCGACTTCTTTTGCTCCAGGCGTCTGTAAAAAACTTAAGGGTTTTTCGCCATCAAACCCGATCGTCCCATAAGCAAAATCATGTGCCACACAAATCTGATTCTTTTGGGCAAAGGCAACAGTATCTGCGAAAAATTCTGCAGTCGCTGTGGCGGCTGTTGGGTTATTCGGGTAATTTAGAAACAACAATTTCGCTTTGGCAGCAATCGTTGGACCGACTAAACCGTATTCAGGTAAAAAATTGTTTTCAGCTAATAACGGCAGTGAAGCAATTTCAGCATCTGCTAAAGCAATACCCGATAAGTAATCTGGATAAGCAGGGTTTGGCAATAAGACTGTATCTCCAGGATTCAGCAAACACTGACTAATGCTCACAATTCCCGCTTTTGACCCATGCAATACGGCTACTTCGGTTTCAGGATCTACCTCAACTCCGTATTCGCGCCAGTAATATGCTGCAACAGCTTCTCTTAAATAGTCATACCCTCGATAGGGTCCGTACCGATCGTTCACTGGATTATCCGCTGCTGCTTTTAACTCATCAACGATAAAAGCTGGCGTTGGCAAATCAGGATTTCCGATGCCTAAGTCGATCACGTCGTATCCTTGTTCGATAAGTTTAGCGGCTTTTGAACGCAAACGAGTAAAGAACTGATTTGGAAGCCGCTTTAACGCATCTGACGGCTCAAATGTGATCATAAAGATTCCCCCATTTTAGTTTCACTAACTACTTTTATCCCTAAATAATCTTCTAAAGAATGAATGGCTTTTTGGATGTCTTCTTTTGCTGCCTCGTAACCAGATTGAATAAGGTTATTGTCTAAGGCTACGCTAGCCGTAAATGCCGCTAATTGATCGTCCGTCAAACGACTTAAGTTCAAATCGGTTAAGGTTTTTGGCAACTGCAGCGATTCATAAAAAACAGCTAATCGAGCTACTTCTACCCATTTTTCTTCAAACGCTAACTGAACCATAATCCCGTAAGCGACTTTTTCGCCGTGTAAAAAGACATGAGTTTCAGGAAAAATGGTTAGTTTATCGTGAACCGCATGAGCAATCGTCGTACGTGCGTATTCATCTCCCAAGCCTCCGACCAAACCGCTGACCGCAATAATGGTTTCACACACTTGGATAAAGGCTGGAGTAAGCGAGTGAGTTTGAATATCTGCAACAGCTTGCTGGCCATAGTTGACGATGGTATCTCTGCAATTTAACGCTGCAGCACGAGAAATCAGCAGCAATGCATTTGTTTGGTGCTCTGGTCGAGACAAGATGACATCCGATTCATACCATTTAGCCAAGGTATCCGCTACTCCGGCCACAAAGTAATTGACCGGTGCATCTAGTAACAAACTCGGTTCAATAGCCAATAAGGCTACTTGTTTCATGTGAATATCAAACCCTAAGCAAACGCCATCTGCTGTATACATCACGCTTAAGGGCGTCCATGGGGCACAGTTGCTGGCTAACGTCGGAATCAAAATCGATTGAACCCCAGTAATTTTTTCTGCAGCATATTTGACGGTATCCATCAGCTTACCGCCACCTACTCCAATAATTGCCTCTGCGTGGGTTTCTTTTAGCCGTTCCACGATTCGATTCACTTCTTCATAGGTACATTCCCCATTGAATGCTACAAATTCTAATGTGATCTCACTGTTGATCAGATGGGATAAATACGTTTCTGCTCTTTTCCAAGAGTTTGTTCCATGAACGATCACAGCTTTACGAATACCTCGTGCTTTTAATTTGCTTGTTAAGGAATCTAAAACGCCGATTCCGCATTCATATTCTTGTGGACCTGTTCTTACAACTAATGACATCTGCATACCCTCCAGCTTTATTTCTATTTGCAAACAAAAAAATCCGCCCTCACACAAAAGAAAAATCTTTTGTGCAAGGACGGAATCATTGATTTCGTGTTACCACCTTGGTTTATGAAAACTTCACAGTTCCCACCTTTTCCAGTACTAAAGCAAAAAACTACTCGCCATACTGTAGCACTGTAACGGGTGCACCCGTAACAACCTAAAGTTCTATGAAAAACTCACTAGAACGTTCAATTGTTCCACTCAAAGACCATTTTCCATTCAGCTTTCTCTTCCCTTTTTCAGCTACCAGGGCTCTCTGTAAAGATTCCGCTTAAATGTACTTTTCTTATCATTGCGTTCCACTCAATTCAAATTTCATTATAATCAAAATTTAATGTAACGCTAATTTAACATCTCTCATTTATTTTGTCAACTTTAATTTCTAATCTTTAGAGATTTTGACGCCTAGAATGCAAAAACATACCTCAAAAGCCCATAAAGATAAAATAAAAAAGCAGTTCAAAGAGTTCTATCTCATATTTCGTTAGTAAAAATGTGGATTTAAACTCCTTACAGCATTCAAAAAGGATTTGCCTATCTTAACGATAGAAATTTAACATCTGGATAGGTTACACTTAGCTTTTACTGTAAAAAAATGAGTATGGCAATGGACTATTCATTTGCCATACTCATTACTAAACTTTTTTGGTTTCATTGATGCTAATGGTAACAAGTTGCCTTTAGCTTTTCTTTAGGTAAAACTCAAATGGTTTCTTAATAAATTAAACTTTTTACTCTCTTCATCTTCTTTTAGCTGTCTCTAGTATTTTTATTGTGTTATAGCTTCTTTTTGGTATGCTATAACTTCTTCTCTAGTCGGTATAGCTTCTTGTCCCCCGAACCTAGAAACTTTGATGCCAGCTGCTATGTTTGCAAATCGTACAGCTTCTACTAAATCATCTGTATCAACTAATGCGGCTGCTAGTGCTCCAGCAAAAGTGTCTCCAGCTCCAACCGTATCAACTGCCCTGACTTTGATTGAATCAACTAAAATCTTTTCTCCATTTTTGTATACTAAACTGCCCTTGTTCCCCATTTTAACGATAACATCAGGAACTCCCATGGCATGTATTTTTTTAGCTGCTTCAAATGCTGTCTCTTCATCTACTACTTTGATTCCAGTTATTTTTTCTGTTTCTTGCTGGTTAGGAGTAACCAAACTTGCATACTTAAGAGCTTCCTCAAAATACCCATCTGCAGGAGCAGGATCTAAAATAGTGTACATCTTTTTTTCTTTCGCAATTTTCATAGTCTCAATAATAGACTCTTTACTCGTTTCCATTTGCAATAATAAAATCTTAGCATCAATATCTGAAAAAACTTCTCTTATGTCTTCTTTTAGAAGTTTTTCGTTAGCGCCCATCGTACCAACCATTGTATTTTCACCACTGTTATCAACAATCGCTACAAAAGTTCCTGTACCTGCTTTATCTGTTTGCAAAATATTGCTAGTTGAAATACCTTTATTTTCTAGGTTTTGAAGCATTTGGTTGCCCGCGCTATCTTGACCAACAGCACCTAAAAAAGCTAATTTCTTCCCTTGTTTCGCTACGCTAACGGCTTGGTTTGAACCTTTTCCTCCAGGCAGCATTTCTATTTTATTTGCGAAAACAGTTTCACTATATTCAGGATAGTTATTCGTTTCCACACGTACATCCATGTTGATACTCCCAAGTACGACTACATCATAATTCATCTTTACTTCCTCCCTACGCTAATAATTGTTTTGTCTTTTGGACATTTTCTTTAAGTGTTCCTGTGCTATTGTATACCGCACTTGATCCGCCGATGTACATCGTTGCTCCATTATCCTTACATTTAGGAATCGTATTCTCTCCAATATTTCCATCTACTTGTATTTCAATTTGCAGCCCGCGTTTTTTTATTTGATCACTAAGCTCCTGGATTTTATCATAGGTAGCCGGTATAAATTTTTGACCTGCAAACCCTGGATTTACCGTCATCACAACTACGTAATCGGTTACGTCATAGACGTATTCCAATACATCCAGTGAAGTAGCAGGATTGATGGCTACCCCTGCTTTCAAACCATGTGCTTGGATTCTTGCTAAGTCGCCTTGTAAATTAGATGTTGCTTCAGCATGTATAGAAATCATATCTGCACCTGCTTCTGCAAATGTATCGATATAGCGACTTGGGTCTGTCACCATTAAATGTACATCAAGTGGTTTTTCAGTTATTTCCCGAACTCTTTTAACAAAGTCGGGGTTAAGACCAAAATTCGGAACAAAAACCCCATCCATAACATCAATGTGATAAAAATCCACTGCTGCATTGTCTAATTCTTTAATATCTTGTTCTACATTTCCCAAATCCGTGCACATTAATGATGGTCCTAGTTTATTCATTTTTTACACTCCTATTATTTGATGACTCTCTGACTATTAAATCAGGAGAAAGATTATATTTTTTGGGCTTACTGTTTGGTTCGTTTATCAAACGGTCCAATTCTTTAATCGTAAGTTCTCCAATACGTGATTTATGCTGACTAACAGTAGTTAATTTGGGATAAAAATAACTTGAAAGCAAAACATTATCATATCCAATGATTTTTACTTGTTCTGGTATTTTTAAGCCTGCATCGATACATGCTCTAATAGCACCAAATGCCATTGCGTCATTAGAACTAAAAATGGCATCAAAAATACAACCATTTTTAATTAATTCATTAATTGCTTCATATCCACTAACCGTTTCAAAATTGCCATAAACAATTTTTTCAAAATCTGTTATTTTATTTTCCTTTAAAGCCTCTCTGTAACCCTCTAAACGATCTAAAGAGCTTTTTTCACCATCTGGTCCCGACAAAAAAACGATTTTCTTACAGTTATTGTTTTTAACTAAATGAGAAACAGCTTGGTATCCGCCATCTTTATGGTTTACTCCAACGGCAGAATAAGGATGTGAAAATTGTGTTCTATCGATTGTAATTGTGGGGATCCCCCGTTCTTCTAAACGTTTTAAATCCTCTTCATTGACATGTAACGAATTAATAATTGCTCCACATGCATAATGATCTACGATTGAATCGAGAAAGTACTCAACTTTTGATCGTTGGTCTTCACTATTACAAAGATATAAGTTGTATCCATATTTACTAGCTGCGGTTTCAATTGCTTCAACTAATTCTGGAAAAAAAGGATTATTTAAAGTGGGTATTATTAAAGCTATCAAATTTGAATCTCGCTTTGATAAGCTTTTAGCTAATGAATTAGGTCTATAGCCTACTTCTTTTATTACCTTATTTACACGTTTAATAGTTTCAGGGCTTGCTTCTCCCTTTCCATTAATGATTCTAGAAACAGTAGCAGTAGAAACATTTGCTAACTTTGCTACATCGCGTATTGTTGTCATACTTTAAACTCCTCTTTGAAAATAACGTAACCGATTACGCTTATTATCATAACTCCTTTTGAAAGCGTTTGTCAACTCAAATATTTTCCCTTGTGTTTAAAAGTTAAATGTGATAAATTGTAAACGTCCTCAAAATTCGTAACCGGTTACGCATTTACGAAAATTAAAGGGGATGTTGAATATGTTTGATGCACTAAATGCAGGATTTAACTTTTTCATTGGATTAGGCGCACCTGCTATGATGTTTATTGTTATTACGTTACTATCGTTAGTATTTAAAGTTTCTTTTTCAAAATCAATTGAAGGCGGTCTCAGAATGGCCATTGCATTAACCGGTATGGGCGCTATTATATCCTTACTAACCGGTGCGTTTGGACCAGCTTTAAATAGCTTTGTTGAATCTACTGGTGTCTCTTTGTCTATAACCGATTTAGGGTGGGCACCTCTAGCTGTGATTACATGGGGATCTATGTATACCCTATATTTTGCGTTCATTTGTATCATTATGAATTTAATTCTATTGTTTACGTCCCTTACTCAAACCCTAAATGTTGATCTATTTAATATTTGGAATATATCTATTATAGGATTGATTATTTTAGAATACTCTAATAACAACATTTTTATAACTTCCATTTTTGTAGTCTTTATCTATGCCCTTATGTTGATCAATGCGGATGTCATGAAACCGACAATCAACGAATTACTAGACTACGAAGAAACAAATATCACTACGACAGCGCATCCATCTTTACTAGTAGCTCCTATCGTAATGGTCTTTAATAAATTAATTGATATCTGTATTCCTTTTATCGATAAATATGATTTTAATGCTGAAATTTTAAATAAAAAAATTGGTTTTTGGGGCAGTAAATTTGCCATTGGTGTTTATTTAGGCCTGTTTATTGGCTTATTAGGACAACAAAGTCCTCAAGAAATCTTCACTCTAGCGTTTACTGCAGGAGTTGCTTTGGAACTGTTTGCTTATGTTGGCGGTTGGTTCGGTCCTGCTATTGAACCATTATCAGATGGAGTTACTACTTTAATGAGCAAACGTTTACGAGGCCGAAAATTATTTATCGCCATCGATTGGCCGATTCTTGCTTCAAGAGCCGAGGTATGGGCAGTAGCTAATATTTTAGCTCCTATTCTTTTAATTATCGCGATGGTTCTTCCAGGAAACCAAGTCCTTCCTTTAGGAGGAATTTTATTAACGGTCCTAACCCCTGCCTTGTTGATTGTTACTAAAGGAAAAGTAATCCGTATGACCATTATTGGTACGATCATGATTCCATTATTCTTATGGGCAGCCACTCTTATAGGAAATTTCCTTACATCAGCATCTATTGCGATGAATAACTTCCCTGCTGGTTTATCAGAAGGACAGTTATTTAGTTCTGTCGATTCGGATCCTTTAGAAAAAATGTTAGCTGTATTATTAGGGAAAGCGGTCGACACTATGGATCTATCCTTAATCTTGTTATCTGTAGCAGCATTAGCGGCTTATATTTTAATGTTCGTGTGGTACTTTAAACAAATGAAAAAAGATAATTTAAAAGCTGCTGAATTGAACAAATCTTCTTTTACAAAACAAAAAGCTGTTAATGTAAGTGAATAGTTGTTTTACTGTTTCAAATTTTTATAAAATCATTAAATATGAGCATACTTTTACCTATTTGGTGCCAGTGGTTTTATTTACTGGCATCTTTTTATTCTTTTATCATAAAGGTTGACACTTATAAAAAGTTGAACTATACTTCTCGGTATATTAACAAAACATTAAATTTAAATGAATCTAACTTAATCAATTTTAACCAAACCGATAATCTAGAGTAGTAGAGAATGATGAATGTTTAAAGAGAGCCGTCAATGGTGAGAATACGGCAACAGGAATTTTCTTGAATGGACTAGAGAGGGCAGCTCTGAAATCATAGTAGGAGCTGACGGGAAACCCTATCCGTTAACAAGCAGGGTACATATGATAGTATGTAAAACGAGTGGGCGCTATAACAGCGTCAATTTGGGTGGTATCGCAGGAGTCTAAGCTCTTGTCCCTTTTTATAGAGGGACAAGGGCTTTTTTTGTACGAAAAAATACGTATATGGACCTAATTGATCAATAGAAAGGATGATAAAAAAATGGCTCTCAAACAACTAAAGACTCCTGAGACAATGACTTCCCCAATAAAGAAAGCAGGTATTAAAACAGCCATTTCTGAATTAATGAATGGCGAGCACTTGAGCTACGAACGAACTACAGAAGCAATGGCAGAAATCATGGATGGCAAAGCGACTAACGCTCAAATTTCCGCTTACCTCACGGCTTTGCGTCTGAAAGGTGAAACCGTAGAAGAAATCACGGCTTCAGCTTCAGTAATGAGAAACTATTCTGAAAAAGTTCATTCTTTGGCAAATACTCTTGATATCGTAGGTACAGGAGGCGACGAAGCTTATACCTTCAACATTTCTACTACTTCTGCTTTTGTGATTGCAGCAGCTGGGGTCCCTATAGCGAAACATGGAAATCGCAGTGCTTCCAGCAAAAGCGGCAGTGCAGATGTGCTTGAAGCATTGGGCATGAATATCCATCTAACGGCTTTGCAGAGCGAAAAAATATTAGAAGAGTTAGGCATGTGCTTTATGTTCGCTCCCACCTATCATCCGGCAATGAAATATGCTGCTCCTGTGCGCAAAGAAATTGGAATCAGAACTCTTTTCAATTTGCTCGGACCTTTGGCAAATCCTGCGGGTGCTCGAATGCAAATGCTGGGAGTATACAATACACAATTGGTAAAACCTTTAGCCGAAGTGCTTAAAAATTTGGGAATGGAAAAAGCGATGGTTTTCTGCGGAAATGACGGATTAGACGAAATCACGCTGACGACCACCACAGAAGTTTCTGAAATCCGAAACGGCACTATCCGCCATTTCCAGTTTGATCCTGCAGAATATGGATTTGACTATTGCCATAAAGAAGAGTTGACTGGCGGCGGTCCTGAAGAAAATGCCCGCATTACATTAGCAGTTCTTTCTGGAGAAACAGGAGCCAAACGAGACACCGTTATCTGCAATGCCGGGCTCTCTATTTACTTAGCTAAAGATAATCTTTCCATTATGGAAGCTATCTTGCAAGCTGCAGACTTGATCGACAGCGGACAAGCTTTAGCAAAAATGGAGCAATTCAAACAACTTTCAAATGAGGTGAATAAATAATGATACTCGATAAAATCTCAGCCGCAACCAAACACCGAGTGGCACGCGCAAAAGAAAAACTCGCTTTAGAAGATTTAAAAAAACAAGCCTTTGCATTGCCTATTGAACAAGATTTTCCTTTTGAAACAGCTTTAGCAGCATCAAATATGAGTTTCATTTGTGAAGTAAAAAAAGCTTCACCATCAAAAGGTGTGATCGCAGTGGATTTTCCATATCAAACGATTGCTCAATCCTATGAAGCTGCTGGAGCAGCTGCGCTATCGGTATTGACTGAACCGGATTTTTTCCAAGGTGAAAATAAATTTTTATCTAAAATCAAACGGACTACTTCGATTCCGATTTTAAGAAAAGACTTTATCGTCGACGAGTACCAAATTTATGAATCCAAAGTTATTGGTGCTGATGCCATTCTGTTGATCGCTGCTTTATTGGAAACTGAAGAACTGAAACGGTATCAAGAGTTGGCACACACTCTAGGAATGTCAGCCTTGGTAGAAGTTCATTCTCAGTCAGAACTCAAAAAATCCTTATCCATAAATCCACGCATCATCGGCGTCAACAACCGAAACTTGAAGACATTTGAAGTCGATATCCAAAATGCTGTTCTGCTTCGAAATCAGGTGCCCCAAAATATCCTTTTTATAGCGGAAAGCGGCATTAAAACGCGAGCAGACATATCCCTGTTAGAAGAAAAGGCCGTAAACGGTGTTCTAATTGGCGAAACATTGATGCAAGCAACAGATAAACAAGCGAAATTAGCAGAATTGCGTGGTGTCTTGAGTGTCTAAAACAAAAGTCAAAATCTGCGGCATCCGCCGTTTGGAAGATAGTGCTATTTTAAATGAAACTTTGCCCGATTTTGCTGGCTTTGTATTTGCAAAAAGCCCTCGGAGAATCACTTTTCAAGAAGCAGAAATTCTCCGTCGCCATCTGGACCGTCGGATACAAACGGTGGGCGTTTTTGTGAATGAACCCGTCGAATCGATTTTGCAGCTAGTGAATGAACAAGTCATCGATTTGATTCAGCTGCATGGGGATGAAGACGACCAGTACTTAAAAGAATTGGCACAACAGACAGATGCAAAAATCATCAAAGCCGTTCGAGTCTCTTCTGAATCCAATCTGAATCGGTCCTATGCAGCTGACTACTTGCTTTATGATGCCTATCACGGAAACAAGATGGGCGGAACAGGAAAAACGTTCAACTGGGAAATGTTGAGAGATAAAAAAGAAGACTATTTTTTAGCAGGCGGCTTGAACCCTCAAAACATCAAGCAAGCCATTCAACAGCTGCATCCTTATGCCGTTGATATTTCCAGCGGTGTTGAAACCGATGGATACAAAGACAGAAATAAGATTATTCAATTGTTATCAAATATACAGGAGGTTACAGCATGAAAAACTATTTTGGAAAACACGGTGGGCAATTTATTCCAGAAACGGTGATGAATGCCATTGCGGAATTGGAAACAGCTTACGATTTTTATAAAGAGGATGCGGATTTTAACGCTGAGCTGAACCATTTGCTAGCCACTTATGCTGGTCGCCCTTCTCTTTTGTATTATGCTGAAAAAATGACAAAAAAACTCGGCGGTGCAAAAATTTATTTAAAAAGAGAAGATTTGAATCATACCGGCGCCCATAAAATCAATAATGTGCTTGGTCAGGTTTTGCTAGCAAAAAAAATGGGAAAAACCCGAATCATCGCTGAAACAGGCGCTGGCCAACATGGAGTAGCCACTGCTACTGCTGCAGCTCTGATGGATATGGAGTGCGTAGTTTACATGGGAGAAGAAGACACCCAAAGACAAGCATTGAATGTTTTCCGGATGGAACTGCTGGGCACGACAGTCATTCCAGTAACTACGGGTACGCGGACATTAAAAGATGCCGTCAATGAAGCTATGAAAGACTGGACTTCTAATTTCGAAGATTCACACTATGCTATCGGTTCAGTGATGGGTCCTCACCCCTTCCCTACCATGGTAAGAGATTTCCAAAAAGTCATCGGCGAAGAAACAAAAGTCCAGATTCTGGAAAGAGAAAACAAACTTCCAGATATGGTTATGGCTTGTATTGGAGGCGGAAGCAACGCCATTGGAATGTTTTATGATTTTATAGAAGATGAAGATGTGCAACTGATCGGCTGTGAAGCTGCCGGCCGCGGAATTGATACCAAAGAAACAGCCGCTACTCTCGCCGTTGGGACACAAGGTATTTTCCATGGCATGTCCTCTTATTTCTGCCAAGACAGTTATGGACAAATCGCTCCCGTTTATTCTATTTCTGCGGGTCTAGATTACCCAGGAGTTGGCCCTGAGCATGCTAATTTGCACGATATTGGCAGAGCGACCTATGTATCCATTACCGATGAAGAAGCGGTTGAAGCTTTTGGCTACTTATCGAGAACCGAAGGCATTATACCCGCAATCGAAAGCTCGCATGCCATTGCCTATGCTAAAAAAATCGCTCCCGAAATGGACAAAGATCAAGTGATCGTCGTCTGTTTATCCGGGCGAGGAGACAAAGATGTGGCTGCCATTGCACGTTACAAAGGAGTGGATATCCGTGAGTAGAATAGCAGCAGCATTTAAAAACAAGAAAGCCTTTATTCCTTTTATTACAGCTGGAGATCCCACGATCGCTACCACTAAACGGGTCATTCGAAAAGCTGTAGACGCCGGCGCAAGCCTCATTGAAATCGGCATCCCTTTTTCTGACCCTGTAGCTGAAGGTCCTGCCATCCAACAAGCGGACGAACGGGCACTATCAAATGGCATCAATGTGGATGATATTTTTCAAATGGTGCAGGATTTGCGCGAAGACATCACAACACCATTTGTCTTGATGACTTATCTCAATCCCGTTTTTGTGTATGGCGTGGATAAATTTATGGCCCGCTGCCAAGAAGTTGGAGTGGACGGGATCATCGTTCCAGACATGCCCTTCGAGGAAAAACACGTCATTTCTGGTGCTTGCAGACAATACGGTGTTGAGCACATCTCTATGATCGCTCCTTCTTCTGATGAAAGAATCCATAAAATCGCCAAAGAAGCTACGGGATTTTTATACGTCGTTTCTTCTCTTGGAGTAACCGGAGTCCGCAGCAATATCAGCACCAATATCGCAGACATCATCAAAAAAGTTAGAGAAGTCAGTGACATTCCTTGTGCCATTGGCTTTGGCATCTCCACCCCCGAACAAGCAAAAGAGATTTCTCAAGCAGCAGATGGCGTGATCGTTGGAAGTGCAATCGTCAATATTATCGCAGAAAAAGGAACAGAATCTCCAGATGCTGTTCATCAATACATTAACAGTATGGTAATGGCTATGGGAGACCGTATAGAAGTATAATAATTAGTTTCTTCTCTATTTTGAAACCTTTATGGGAACGAAAAACGACTATCTTCTTATCACCATAAAAAGTAAATGACAAGTATAATGAACACCAATGTTTGTAACTATCAAGTAAAAATAATATGACATACACAGCATGTTGTAAAGAAACAAAAATGTGTTTCGTATTTTTTACTGTCCAAAGTCAAGATTGTTCATTCTTCTAAACTTTTAAAAAAATAGGAAAAAGACATTTATAAATCGTCTTTTCCCTACTTTTTTTACTATCATTGTTTATAGTATTAATATTGATCGTAGAATAATTTGAACTTATTTATAGCTTCCTCTAGTAGTATAGGGCTAGTCGCTACGTTTATTCTTACATAATTTTCGTAGTTCTCGATAAAACGAGATCCGGTCTCAATTAAAACACCTGTTTCCTTCGCTAGTTCAATAACAAACGAATCTATATTCTCAATTTTATTTAATTTCATCCAAATAAGATAACCAGAATCAGGTTCCTCGAATTGGATTTGAGAGGACTTTAACAGAGTTTTAACTAACTGAATGTTTATTTTAATTTGCTGTATCATTCTATCATGCCAATCATTGCCGTATTTGTAGACGATAGTAATAAATTCCATCCCTATTCGATTGATTGTAATATGAAATTTTTTTAATTCTGTATTTGTAACGGCTCGTAAGGCTTCATTTTTTATGATGAGATAAGACGCATTTATGCCTGATAAATTAAATGATTTATTTGGAGAACTGCTGACAATGATCTTAGAATAGTCTTCCATATAGTGAATTAGAGAACTAAACGGCTTGTCTGACACATTGATTTCGCCGTGAATTTCATCTGACAGAAGAACAATTCCATATGATTTACACAAATAGACAAGCTTTGTAAGTTCTTCGTTTGACCAGATTTTACCAGAAGGATTATGCGGATTACAAAATAAAATCGTTTTTATCTGCTTTTCTTTTATGGTGACTTCTAGTAATGCAAAATCAATTGTATACTCATTTTCTTCTAATTTTAAAGGAAAAGTAACCATTTCTCCAAAATTACTCGCAATGTCTTTAAATACACCATAGACAGGAGTAAAAATCAAGATAGGTTTGTCGTCTGCTACCGCATGTGCAGCTAAATGAAGGCTTGCAATTGTTCCATTAGCAGGAATTATCCATGATTTATCTATACTAGTCATTAGTTTGCTTTGGTACCAATTCACAATACTATTAAAAAAAGCATCACTAATATCAAAGTAACCAAAGTCACCTTTTTTAATTACTTCAATAAATTTTTCTTGAACTTTTTTATCCGGTTTAAAATCAGTATCTGCGATAAATAATGGATAAATATCTTCTCTTCTTGTTTTAAATCGTTTTTCAATATAATTTGTATCCCACTTTTTAGAGCCATTCCCTCTTCTGTCTAAAAGACTATTAAATTCGTTCAATGTGGTAATCTTATCCTTTCTTACTTGCTTCTATAAATTTCTTCATAATGACATTCATAGCAATATGAGAATTCAACCGAGTATCTATATCCGAATCAGAATCAGGACTGTGCGAAGTATACAATACTTCAGTAGCAAGGCTTTCAAGAGGAGAGCCATGCTGTTCAGTAATCAAAAGAATATAGATTTTTTTCAAACTGATTTCAACCACTGCTTCTAGTAGCTCAGGCGGTCTGCCGCTTCTTGATAGAACAATGACAATATCTTCTTTTTCTTGTAAATTCCGTGCAGAAACCCTCATATATCTCGAGTCATCGTATTGCTCTACATGTTTTCCTAGCAGCTGTAATTTTATTTGGAACATTTTCCCAATAAAACTGTTCATACCCATTCCATATATAGTAATCCGTTTAGCATCTATCAATTCTTGTATCATTTTTGACGTAATCGATTCTTGAACAGCATGAAATGTGTCCAAGAGTAAATCGACTTCGCTATTTTTTTCAATTACCATGTCCTCGTTTATGCGAAAGCGTAAAAAGAATTCATCTTTAAAATGCAGAAAGCTTGAGTACTCCAACTTTTTGGCCAGCCTATGAACGCTTGTTTTAGACACGTTAAATGTATCAGAGAGTAAAGCGATCGTGAATTTTTCGTATTCAAAATTTTCCTTATTTTCAATAATGTTATGAAGAAGACTCTTTTCCATATCCGTTAAGCTATCTGCATGTAGGGATATTTGTTTTTGCAAACTCATGATAATCACCTTTTCAATAGTATTGTTTAAACTTTTACCTTTTCATCGTTTAAATATTGTTGGTCTAATGCTTTAACAAAAGGATAATAGATAACAACGGAAACGGCAACTGCAATTACTTGAACAACTGCTCCCTGCCAACCAGCTACTAAAAACCCAGAAACGATTGGAGGCGTGGTCCATGGCGCTAAGACACCATTAAATATAGGCATGAATCCGATAGCCATTGCAAAGTAAGCTATTAAAACAGAGATAATTGGCGCTAATGTAACTGGAATCAATAGTAACGGGTTAAACATAATCGGCAATCCAAATACAATGGGCTCATTAATATTAAATAAAGAAGGAACAGCACTAAGTTTTGACATAGCTTTTAGTCTAGATGATTTTGCGACAATTAGCATAGCAATCACTAATCCTAATGTTATACCTGCTCCGCCAATGGTTGCAAATTGGTCTAGCATTTGAGTTGTTCCGACATTTCCAGTTTCAAACGTTAGTTTTCCTTGTTGATATAAATCTAAGTTTTCAACAGAATTAGCATTTAATAAAGGATACATAATAGAATTAACAACTGTTGGATGAACACCAAACCACCATAAAAATCCGTTTAGTCCTCCTACAATAGCAATAATCCAAACATTTGAAGTAAATCCTTGTAATGGAATTTGAATGATACTATAAATTAATTCATGTAAAGAACCAGAGAAGTGTGTTGCTATACCGCCCAAAATCAGCATAAGAGAGACCACTAAAAACCCTGGAATTAGAGAACTGAATGCTTTAGATACCATATCCGGAACGCTTTCAGGCATTTTGATAATTAAATTTTTCTTCTCGCAAAGACGAGTAACTTCAACAGTTAATACTGCAACAATCATAGCAGTAATAACTCCTTTTGTTCCCAACCAATTAAACGGCAGTACATTGCCAACGATTTCATTTGTTTCTGTCAATACTTCTTTAGGTGTCACAACAATATAAGATACCATCGCTAAAACCATATTGGATAAACGGTCCATCTTATAAGTTTCTGCTAATTTATAAGCAAATGTGCCAGCTGTAAATAATCCTAACATATCAAAAGTAGCTTTAGAGGCACTACTTAAATAAGAAGACCAATCATTTCCAAAGATAGAAGCCATAAAATCACTATATCCTGGAATAGGAAAATCCATAATTAATAAAAATAATGAACCAATGATAGTTAACGGCATTATAACTAAAAACCCTGAACGTAATGCAATAAAGTAATTCATATTTGTAACTTTAGAAACTTTTGGAACCATTTTTTCTTCAATAAAAGTTATCAGTTTATCCATAAATAAATCTCCTTTTCTATAAACATATTACGCTTTCATTATAGAAGATTCTCTTGTAAATGCATATTCCTGTTTATGGAAAATTTTCCAGCATATCAGTACTTTTTTTCTAACATACAAAATGATAATGATTATGAGTTTATATGTACCTATACTTTAGCTACAATGAATCTATCTGCGATGTATTGTATACTAAGTAACAATCCTTATTCTATATTTAGGATAACTAAATTAGCTTAATATAAGACTATTTTTTTATTTTTTTAAATAATTTATCTACTTAGGAGGACATATGAAGAATTTTGTTACACAATCGTGGTTGCTGGAGAATCGTTTAAACGATGATTTAATCATACTAGATGCCCGCGCAGAATTGAATGACGCTAATGCTGGGTTTAATCAGTACAAAGAAGGACATATTAGCGGGGCTCACTTCGTCTCCATGGAAAATACGATGACCGGTGAAATTGGCCCTCATGGCGGCAGACATCCCTTACCGGATATGAAAATCTTTATTGACGAGATGAAAAATTTAGGAATCAATGATTCCTCTACACTAGTCATTTATGATGATGGAAATTTGGCCATGGCGGGCAGGCTATGGTGGCTGTTAAAATATGCTGGTAAGGATAATGTATTTTTATTAGAAGGCGGCATGAAGCATTGGATTGATAACTGTCTAAAAACGACTACGACTACTACAAAACCTAGATTATCTACATCTTTAAATTTAAATCTAAATTCAGCCATGATCGCTGAGATATCAGAGGTAAAAACAGCTACTGCATCAACCTCTACAGCCATTGTCGATTCCAGAGCACATGAACGGTATTCGGGACAAATAGAGCCTTTAGATAAATTGCCTGGGCATATTCCTAACGCCCTAAACTATCCTTGGATGGATTTGGTCAATGAAGGCACGATAATAGATATCGAAAATATAAACGAGAAGTTCAAATCTCTTGATAAATACGAGGAAATCATTGTCCACTGCGGTTCAGGCATAACCGGAACAGTCAATATGTTATTCATGGAAGAAGCAGGTTTGAAACCCAAGTTGTATCCAGGCGGCTACAGTGATTGGGTCAGTTACGATGATAACGAGGTAGTAAAAGATTAAAAAGATATCGAGCTTACGATATCCGTAAATTTTAAACTAAAGTTGTTGTTTTATTGGCAAACTTAATAAAAAACAACCAAACAGGCGGGATCCTTTAGAGGATTCAGCCTGTTTGGTTGTTTTGTTTGGCCCTTATTCCCTTATCAGTCTCCAATTAACGACTAATAAGCGGTAAGCATCATGTACTCTTAGTATTTAGTGTCTTCAAACCCACAGAATGCGTCAACTGGACTAACGCCAACGAATTCAGAGCGTCCCAACATTTTTTCTACTAAAGCATCTACAGTAAAGTCTTTGCTGTCGTAAGTGTTGATGTACGTTTGAACTTGAGGTACGTCTGCCAAATGGAATGGTGACAATAATGAAATAAAGATTGTCGGTACTTCTTGCACGTAGAATGGAATATCTGGTGTACCTTTACTTGCAGGCCATTGGATTCGTTGATCTGTATTTGGGTTAACTACTGCCAAGTTGATAATCAAGTCATAGTTGTCTGTTAGTTCTGAAATCGGACGTTTTTGAGCGTAAACATTTGCGATAGCAGCTTTCATCTCTTCTTCAGGAAGCTTCATGATTTTATCCATCGCAGATTCCCAAATGCGTACTTCAAAGCCTTCAGCTTCTAATCTTTCTTTCAACATTTCAGAAGACTTTGGACCACTTCCACCAATTAAAGCACCAAAGCCGCCTTCTACACCTTTAATGTCTACTAATAAAACACGTTTTTGTTTTGCTGGTGAAATCGGGAAAATATTTTCGTTGTTTTTAACCAAAGTAATGCCTTTGTCCGCAACTTCTTCAGCAATTTTCTTGTTTTCAGGCAAACCGATCTTAGCTAGAGCTTCTTCTTTAGGCGGCATAATTTCAGTTTTACCTTTTTTGTGCAAACCTAACGCTGCTTTAGTTCCTAAAATACGCGTTAACGCTTCTTGTAAACGGTCTTCCGTAATAACGCCGTTTTCGTACCCTTCCATCATCCATTGGAAATCTTCGTCTGGATCATTAAAGAACAAGAACAAGTCCGAACCAGCTGCAACTGCTGCCGGCAACATGTCTTTACGTTTCATTGGAGAAGTTAAAGCAACCATGTGGCTCGCATCCGTAACAACTAACCCATTGAATTCCATTTTTATCGCGCAATAAATCTATTAAAATATATTTGTTTAGTGTTGCAGGGAATGTTCTTTCTTTAATGGTTGCATCTGGGTTAAAGTAGCTGACCAAGTACGATTTGAGTTGATTGGGTTGCACCAGTTGCGGTTGATGTCAACGATTGGAGCAAAACTCCAGTTGCATCCAATCGCAGCTGCTTCAACACTGGATACGCGACCCATTTCATATGCGTATTTCGGATCATTTGTTGCAGCGGCTTTCACTTCATGCCCAATGTACGTTCCGTCAGTACAAGCGCCGTTTCCGCCTGCTTCTGTAATCACCAAAAACTGGATACTTTATCCTTTAAGTTAGAATCTTTCTGAGATATTCAAACCGTGAACAAATAAATTACCCACTAGTTAAATGAATCTGAACCTACTTTATTTATTTTATTATCCTTAAACATCTTCATCGCTCTTATATTCCAAAATGTCTCCCGGCTGGCATTCTAAAGCCTTACAAACTCCTTCTAATGTGGATAACCGGATCGCTTTTGCCTTTCCATTTTTTAATATAGAAAGATTCGCCATCGTAATTCCAACCTTTTCCGAAAGTTCCGTTACGCTCATTTTTCTTTTAGCCAACATCACATCAATATTGATTATAATTGCCATATTATTCACCTCAGACCGTTAATTCATTTTCTGATTTTATCTTAATCGCTCCTTGTAACAGCCTCTGCAGAACTGCAGCAAAAACGGCAATCACCAGTGAAGCAAAAACAGGAACCATTCCGACTAAGACTAGACCAGGGGCATCATCCATTTGGGCTAAGCCAAAAATAAATGGCAAAATCACCAAATATAAGCCACTGATTAGCAGTGCACAAAACTTGATATTTTTTAACGCTTTAACTGATAGATCAGAAAAAGCTTGGTTCCTATCAATATGATTTAATAGCTTAAACGCTTGGTATAAAGCAGCGAAAAATGGGAATACAGATACATATATACCAATCAAAATGGGATATAATAATTGATTATAGGCTGGGCTTGCTGGATTATTAATTAACCAGGTCAATCCAAATAAACTTAATGCAAGAACTGGGAGCCCAATAAGAAGAACAGCTAACTTTAAAAAGAGTGTAGTACCTTTTTTCATAAAAAACACCTCATTTAATAATTATTTATTTTACTTTAGCACCTTATTTATCGCATTACAATATATTTATATCGATTTACGTTTTTCTTAAACTATATTAAATAAACAAATATAAAAATAGTGAGAAAATAGGACTGAATACTTTTTAAATCTATTGACTTCTCTTCTATCATTTATCAAAATAGAAGAGAATCATAATTATTTATCATGGAAAGGAGATTCTAATGAATACAACTAACATCGATAAACAAAATAGTCATTTAGATTTAAAGAAAAAAGACGTACAAAACGTTCTCTCACTCTATCAGGATTATGCAGAAGCACCTTATATATCGCCAAACCGTGATTTGGAAGAGTGGTTAAACTCGGTCAGTATCGGCTCAGGAAATACTGTCCCAAAACGAAACATGATTCGTTTCGAGGAAGATATCTTACCTGGTCACCTTATTTTATTATGGCGCATAAATTTTGGTACATTTACGAATACGAGCGTTTTTCCAAAATATTTTGAATACGATTACGGCATCAACGCAAAACAAGCATTAGATGAAGTCCAACAAATGGGTTATGCGAAAGAACTTTCGGCAACTGACTCATTAACTCACCTCAATGCTGCACAGTTAAAAGCCATTTTCAAACAATTTGGACTGACTGGCTATTCTAAGCTGAACAAAACAGAATTAATGGAATTAGCTAAAGAACAATTAACAGAAGAGCAACTCGCTCCATATTTCAAAATCAGAGGTTACCAACTGACGCCAGCTGGAGAAGAATTGCTTGCTAAATACCCAGAAGTAATTGATCGGCACCCAAAAAAGAAATATTGATTTCAAACAAAAAAGTATGCTGCGCCTCTAATATTAGGGAGGCAGCATACTTTTTAAAACGAGTTGTGCTTTTATGAATGTTGAGTTTTTGGTTCATTTCATTCTTAGAATGTTGCAATCGTAAAGGCGACATCTTTTTGTTCGTCTGCTTCTAACAAGATAATGTTTTCTTTTTCTTCAAGCGTTCCAACTTCTCCGGTGACATCTAGAAGTCCATAGAATGGTTCGATACAAATAAAAGGTGCATTCATTTGTTCTTTAGTCCATAAGCATAAATAAGTAAACTCTGAAACATCAACTGTAACTCCATGTTTATTGTTAGGCGATGCTAACGTAACCGTTTCAAGAGTTGGTTCATCTATAATGATCAGTCCATCACGGAATGTTTCATGGTTCATTTTTAAAATACCGTTTTCCATGTCTTTAAAGGGTTTCTTGTCACCGCTTGGGTAAGGAACTGGATCACTTTCGAAATAACTGACTTCTTTTTTAGGATCAATGGTCAATGTACAGTCATCGTAAGTTCCTTCGCAATTCATTGGAATATTAAATGCAGGATGGCCTCCGATTGAAAACGGCATTGTTTCAGCGGAATGGTTTTTCACTTTATAAGCCACCTTAAGTTCAGGACCTTCTAAACTATAAGTAATCGTTAGAGTAAAATCATATGGATACATTGCTTGTGTTTCTTCATTTGGTTTCAACACAAACACTGCTTTTGCAGCGGAAGATTCTGCTACTTCAAATTCAAAATCTTTCGCAAACCCATGTTGCGGCAATTCGTAAGTTTGGCCATCTTTGTTGTATTTGTACTCATTTAAACGACCAATAATTGGAAATAAATTCGGTGCATGGTTTCCCCAAAAACCAGGATTTCCATCCCAAAGATACTCAAATTTTTCTTTTTTATGATAAATTTTTTGCAGCTCTGCTCCTTGTGCAGCTACTTCAACAAGTAATTGGTCATTTTCTAATTTCAGCATTAGCTTTCCTCCATCATTTTATAAAATTGGGTTAATCTTAATTAATTCACCTGATAATCCTACTTTTATCCCTTGCTCTATTTTATCTTTTCTTGATTTATGTACCATTTGAAATTTATTCATTTTTACAACTTGGTTATTTCTACTTTTAAAGTTACTTTTTAAAGACTCGTTTGATCCTTTAATTAGAATAACAATTATTTCAAACCCATTTTCATCGACTTTGCAAGGGCTGTAATGAAGTGTTGTACTATACATCTCAACTATACTCCCTGCAGGAACAAAGAACAACTCAGCGTCTTCTTGAGCATTAAAATAACCATTAATTATTTGTTCGCGTTTTCCTAAAACCATAATAATATCCGTTAAAACTATATTAACTTCACTGCCTTGATGAAATTCAAAAGCGGAAAAAGAAGAATTCTGTCCTGCACATTCACCTGCTTCAATTGGAAGCCCGGCATAAACATCTGATTCTATTTCTTTGATCACTTCAAAGTTTTCCAATTCAGCATTAGAAGGTCTATAAATATTTCCTTCTTTAGGAATTTTTATATTTTCTTTTGCATATTTTTGAATCTCTGTTAAATCATACCCACTAAGAAGATTTCCGAATACTTTAAATTCAGGATCCGTTACATTATATATCTTGTATTGTTTATTTTCATCACAAATTTTATCAATCGTCTCCATTTACTCACCTCTCCAGAAAGATAATGTTAAAAGACACAATTATAAAAAAAGCATAGTTAATTGTGTCTTTTAACAGTTATTAAATTTATTTTATTTTATCAAAATATGAAACAGCCGTTTCGTTTAATACAGCATTTAATTCTTCTATATTTTTCTTCCCAACTGTATTCATCCATTCTTTACCCGCTTTTTCACCGTCTTTAGCAAACGATTCGATTCCGTTGCGCCATGTTGCACGGCCGCAAAGAACTCCATTGAATTGAGAACCAGCTTCATATGCAAGTCTCAATGTATCTTGAAACATTTTAGCTGATACGCCTGCACTTAAGAAGATAAATGGTAACTGTGTTGCTTCGCTTTGTTCAACAAAGTATTTCTTTGCTTCGTCTCTGGTATAAACAGCTGCATTATTCGAATTGTATCCTTCAACATAATCCATATTTACTGGTATCTCAACTTTTAACACATCGACTTTGTAACGTGGTTTAGAAAATTCTTTCATCATTTCATTAACTTTATGAGGTTTTACTTTAGCATACTCTGCACTTTTAATATCATCATTTGTTGCATCATATGAAAGCAATTCTAAGAAGAAAGGAATATCCTCTGCTGCGCACTCTGATCCAAGACGTTCCATGTAAACGTGCTTATAGTCATTAATTTTTTCATCTTCGTCTACATCGTAATACAGTAAGAACTTAATCGCATCTGCTCCGGCTTCTTTTAGACGTTGGACAGACCATTCTTCTAATAAATCAGGTAAACGTCCAGGTTCTGTTGCGTCATATCCTGTTTTTTCATACGCAACTAATAATCCTGTACCATCAGCACGTAATTTTGAAGCAGGTAAGCCATATTCTGGATCTAGTAAGATCGAAGTAGAAAATGGTGTTAATTCAGAAGAAATCACTTTCTTAAATTCGACAATATCCTCTTCATTGGCTGGTTTATTTGCTGCTGAAGCTAACATTTTTTTCAATGAACCACGTTGGTCTATCGCCAATGCAGCTATTACACCGCTTTCATTTGATAGTTTTTTTAAATTTGCTAGTTTGTTCGGCGTCATGAGTTTTCGCATCCTTTAATTTAATTTTTTTATCATTACTTTTCCATAATATTCAGCAAATAAATCTGTATTGACAAACCCAGTTTGTCTTTCTATTGTATTCAGCATGCCCGTTGTCATACCTGTTGTCATTATTTTGATATTATCATCTTTTTTTGCTATTGCGCTAGCTAATCCAGCAACTGTTGAATCTCCTGAACCTACTGGGTTAACAACGTCAATTTTAGGAATCGTTAAACGGAAGTATTGGTCTCTATGTTTAACCAAAGCGCCATCCGCTCCTAAAGAAACAACAATCCACTCGATGTCTTTAAATAGCGGATTATCCGTTAAAATTTGTTGTAGTTTTGTTAAATCCGTTATGGGTTCTTGAATTAACTGTGCAATTTCTTCTTGATTAGGTTTAATCAAAAACGGCTTATTATTTCCAGTTAAGCTGGCTCTTAACGATTCACCCGAACTATCAAGCAAAACTGGAATATCCTTAGTTGAAGCGATTCTAACCATTTCAGCATATAATTGCTTACTCAGACCTTCAGGTAAACTTCCTGAAATAGTCACCACAGCTGCGTTTTCTAATTGTTTTTCAAAATGTGCTAGAAAATCGACTTCATTTTGGTCAGTTAAAAGTGGTCCTTGCTCTAATATTTCTGTCTGCTGCATATTATCATGCAAAATAGCGATGCAATTGCGCGATTCTTGATTGATGGTCATAAAATCATGGCTTATTCCGGTCTCATCCAATTGTTTTTCAATAAAGTTCCCAATAGTTCCGCCCAGAACGCCCGAAGCAATTACTGGAGAACCTAACTGATACAGTACTCGAGCAACATTCAATCCTTTTCCTCCAGCAGTTTTACTCACGTCTTCTACTCGATTGACTGCATTTAATTGTAGGGATCCTAATGGATAAGAAATATCTACCGATGGATTCATTGTAATTGCTAAAATTGATTTCAACATAAATACAACTCCTTTAAGTTAATCGTGGTAGTATCCTTCATCCCACAAATCAAGTTCTTTTTTAAAGAAATCCGAATTGTCGTGTTGTTCAGGATTTTTAGGTGCAATTGCATTAATTTTTTCGATTATTTTTTTATTTTCAGGTGTTTCCTTATACTCCGTATTCAAGAAAACGGAAACAATATCTTCCGCTAAAAATTTCCCAACCGTTGTTCCACCGAAGCCAATAACGTTGATATCTAATTCTTCTTTCATGTATCGAGTAATTGCTGCATTACTAACTAATGCAGCACGAACACCGTCATTTTTATTAGCTGCTACTGTAATTCCAACACCTGTTCCGCATAAAACAATTCCTCTATCTGCTTTTCCGTCACTTACCAATTCCCCAACTCTTTTACCGTAGATCGGATAATGTGTACGACTCGTATCATAAGCTCCAACATCAATAACCTCATGACCTTGTTCTTTTAGAAAGTTAGAAATATTAATTTTTACATCTGTTACGATATGATCGTTACCAATTGCAATAATCATAAGTTAATTCCTCCTAGTTTAATTTTTAAATTCTGCACCTTATTAAATCATTTTTTCAAGCATATCTACTCGGACTTGATGACGACCACCAGCATATTCAATATCCAAATATGAATCAACGATACTTTTAGCTAAAGCTGGACCAACAATTCCTGAGCCAATAGCTATTGCTTTTGCTCCGTTATGTTCTGTTGTCATATGTGCTGTTCTTTCTTCTGTCACATTGGCAGTGATCATTCCTTTTATTTTATTACTTGCCATAAATGAGCCTGCGCCATATTCATCAAACATTAAACCACGATCTGCCCTTCCCTCTAAAACAACTTTTGAAACTGCTGTTGATGAATCTACGAAATCTTCAGCCGGTTCTTCTGTTACATCTAAAATACTATGACCTTTATCCTGTAGGTATTTCTTTATAGTTTCTTTTAACTCAAATCCTTTTTTATCTGAACCTAATGCGATTTTCATTGTACAATCCCCTTTGCTAGTTGCTGTTTTTTTGTTCGTTGTTATTTTTGCTGTCTGTTACTTTTACTTTAGTATATTGTTGATAATGTGCCAAAATTTCATCTGTTACTTCATGATTTGTGATTAAGCAATCGATATCATATAAGCTATAAAACTGATAAAAGTCATCTTTATTTAATTTGTGATAATCAGTCAGTATATATTTAACTCGTGCATTATTTAGAGCTACCTTTTGTGTTTGCCCTTCTTCTGTATCTGCAGTCATTACGCTTTCATTTCTTATCCCATTGACCCCAACAAAAGCTCTGTTAAATTTTAATTTTTCAATTGTTTCGTTTGTTAATCCTCCTATAAAGGCTCCAGAACGTTGTCGAAAAGTTCCTCCAGTTAAAACCAGTTCAATTTGAGGCTTTTCTTTTTGAAAGTTTTCGAATACTGGCAGACTATTAGTAACTACTCTTAAATAATTCACATTTATATAGCTTGCTAATAATTCTAAAGTTGTACCAGGTCCAATAAAAATTGTTTCACCATCTTGAATTTCAGCAGCTGCCATTTGAGCTATGTTTCTTTTTTCATCGATATGAAGTTCGCGCTTTTCAATATGAGAAGCTTCATAAATGATTCCGCTCTTAACACTCTGTGCTCCCCCATGCAGTCGGATGATTTTCCCGCTGCTCGCTAATTCATCTAAGTCTCGACGAACGGTCATATCCGATACTTTTAGTTTTTGAATCAAATCAGATATCTTCACAATATCGTTTTTATTTACTTCTTCTAAAATGGTTAATAGTCTATCTCTTTTCAATATATAATTTCCTCCTTTCTAGTAATTTTCGAAATCACAAAATGTTTCTTTTTGTTCTTCACAAACATAATCTAACATTTTCAAACTGAGTTGTCAATATTATCTATAAATTAAACATTTTTTTAAATTTAAAACTAATATATTTTAAAAAAAGTGCATAAAAAGGTTTTCGAAGAGAAATAAAATGTTTTGAAAGCGGTTGACTTTTAATTATAATGTTGATATATTGGATTTAACAAAAAGAAACATAAAAAAACACATACAAACATGTTTTGAAAGGAGAATAAATATGAATAGAGAAGAAGCTAATATGATAGGTTTCGAAATCGTCGCTTATGCTGGAGAAGCAAGATCGCAATTGCTAGACGCAATTAATTGTGCAAAGGAGGGCAAATATGAAGAAGCTGATCAATTAATAGTAGACGCTAATGAAAGCATTAAAGAAGCACATAATACCCAAACACAAATGTTGGCTCAAGAAGCTGCGGGAGAAAGTGTTGAAGTAGGTTTTATTATGGTTCACGGTCAAGATCATCTTATGACAACTCTTCTGCTGAAGGATCTAACTCAACATCTGGTAACTCTTTACAAAAAAGGATGAGAGGATGATTTAAATGAATAATTTGATTGCACAAATAGAAAGAATGAAACCGTTTTTCGAGAAAATGTCTAGAAACAAATATTTAAGAGCAGTTAAAGATGGTTTTATTGCTGCTATGCCAGTCGTACTATTTTCAAGTATTTTTATGCTAATTGCTTACGTTCCTAATATATTTGGATTTTATTGGAGTGAAAGTGTTGAAGTATTGATTGTAAAACCCTATAACTATTCAATGGGTGTATTAGGGCTGCTAGTAGCAGGTACAACTGCAAAATCACTGACAGATTCATTCAATAGAGATTTGCCGAAAAATAACCAAATAAATAATATTTCTACTATGTTAGCTGCGATAGTTGGTTTCTTGTTACTTTCTTCTGATCCAATTGAAGGAGGATTTGCTAGCGCATATTTAGGAACAACTGGTTTACTGTCTGCGTTCGTATCTGCTTTTATTGTAGTGAATGTCTACAATATATTCATAAAAAATAATATAACTATAAAGATGCCGGAAGAAGTTCCTCCTAACATTTCTCAAACATTTAAAGACTTACTTCCTTTCGCTGCTTCCAGTTTGTTATTGTTTATTATAGACACATTGATGCGGAGTATTGTAGGAGCTAGTTTTGCTCAAACGGTTATCGAGATGTTCCAGCCATTATTCACAGCGGCAGACGGCTACTTAGGGTTAGCTCTCATATATGGAGCAATGTCATTCTTTTGGTTCATTGGAATTCATGGCCCTTCTATTGTAGAACCAGCTGTTTCTGCAATAATTTACTTGAACCTTGATGCTAACTTGCGTTTACTACAATCAGGAGAACAAGCAATACATGCCTTAACTCCTGGATTACAATATTTTGTCGCTACTTTAGGAGGCACAGGCGCAACATTCGTCGTGCCGTATATGTTTATGCTAATGGGTAAGTCGAAACAAAACAAAGCTATTGGTAAAGCTTCTTTCATTCCTACATCTTTTGGAGTGAATGAGCCAATTCTTTTTGGCGCTCCAATAGTATTAAATCCAATTTTCTTTGTCCCTTTTATTCTTGCTCCTATTTTAAATGTTTGGGTTTTTAAAGCTTTTGTTGATTTCTTAGGTATGAATAGTTTCGTTTATTTCTTACCATGGACAGCTCCTGGCCCTATAGGGTTGATCTTTGGTACTGGATTAGCACCTCTTGCGTTTGTACTGGCTGCTTTACTGCTAGTCATGGATATATTGATTTACTATCCTTTCTTCAAAGTATATGACAAAGAACAGTTAGAAAAAGAGCAAGAAAATGTTGATGTAGAAACTCATTCGCTTTCAGAAAATGAAGACTTAGTTATTGAAACTAATAAAAATTACGATGAAAAAAATGTATTAGTATTATGTGCAGGAGGTGGAACAAGCGGATTGTTAGCTAATGCACTTGCAAAAGGTGCAAAAGAATATAATGTTCCAATTAACTCTGCTGCAGGTTCTTACGGAGCTCATTATGATATTATGAAAGACTATGATTTGATTATTTTAGCACCACAGGTGGCTTCTAACTATCAAGATATTAAGAAAGATACTGATAGGTTAGATATAAAATTAGTAAAAACTCAAGGAAAAGAATATATTTCTCTTACAAAAGATCCAAAAGGAGCATTGAATTTTGTAATGACTATATTAGATAAAAACAAAGAAGAAGAACAACAACATGAAGAAGTAATTAGAGGAGGAATATAATGTTTAAATTACCTGAAGATTTTATTTTTGGCGGTGCAACCGCAGCTTATCAAGCAGAAGGAGCTACTAAAGAAGGAAATAAAGGCAGAGTTGCTTGGGATACATTTTTAGAAGATCAAGGAAGATTCAGTGCAGACCCCGCAAGTGATTTTTACCATAAATACCCTGTCGACTTAGAATTAAGTGAGAAGTTTGGAGTAAACGGAATAAGAATTTCTATTGCATGGTCTCGTATATTTCCTAACGGATACGGCACTCCAAATCCTGAAGGAGTCGAATTTTATCACAAGTTGTTCCAAGAATGTCATAAAAGAAACGTTGAACCTTTTATAACATTACATCATTTTGACACTCCAGAAGCTTTGCATAAAGAAGATGACTTTTTAAATAAAGAAAATATTCAACATTTTGTTGATTATGCTGAATTTTGTTTTAAAGAATATAAAGACGAAGTTTCTTATTGGATTACATTCAATGAAATTTGGCCCGTTTCTAGCGGACAATACTTGACGGGTACATTCCCGCCAGGAATTCGTTTTGACTTCGGTAAACTGGTTCAATCTATGCACAATATGATGGTGGCACATGCTAAAGCAGTTGTCTTGTTCAACGAACTAGACACTCCAGGAAAAATTGGAATTGTTCATTCTTTAGAAACACGTTATCCTTATACAAACAGTGCCGTAGATAAAAAGGCTGCTCATTTAGATGATGTTTTAGCAAACCAATTTTTATTAGATGCAACATTTAAAGGTTTCTATACAGAAGATACAATGGCTGCTATAAAGCATATTCTTGATGTTAACAATGGATCCATTGAAATCAAAGACAGCGATATAGATGTATTGAAAAAAGCAAGCCAATTCAACGATTTTTTAGGAATTAATTACTATCAAAGTAGTTTTATTAAAGCCTATGATGGAGAAAGCGAAATTTTCCATAATGGAACCGGTGATAAAGGAACTTCAGTCTTCAGACTAAAAGGTGTTGGAGAAAAAATGTTTGATATGGACATTCCGCGTACAGATTGGGATTGGCTTATCTATCCTGAAGGACTTTACGATATGATGGTACGTGTCAAAAATGATTACCCAAACTATAAAAAAATCTATGTAACAGAAAATGGTATGGGCTACAAAGACGATTTCAATAATGGGAACATCGAAGATGAACCAAGAATCGATTATATCAGAGAGCATATGAAAGCTATCGCAAAAGCAATTGAAGATGGAGTAAATGTCAAAGGTTATTTCTTATGGTCGTTAATGGACGTCTTCTCTTGGTCTAACGGCTATAACAAGAGATACGGCTTATTCTATATTGATTTTGATTCACAAGAACGATACCCAAAAAAGAGTGCTTATTGGTTTAAAGAATTAGCTCGAACAAAAGAAGTCAAATAAGTCCAAATTATACTAATAATTGCTGAACACACATTTAAAACCTCCAATGCTTATAGATACTTCTATAACTATTCGGAGGTTTTAATGTAGTTTCTGCAAAATATAAGATGAAGGAGATAAAACATATGAATAAGGATAGTTATTTTGGAGAAAATTTTTTATTTGGAAGTGCAGCTGCAGCCTATCATTTCGAAGGAGCATATGACCAAGATGGAAAAGGGTTAGCAATTTCGGATGTTGTACCTGCCTCTCCAGCTGAAGGTAGAACAGATGAACCAACAGCTGATAACTTAAAGTTGAAATCTATTGATTTTTACAATCGGTATAAAGAAGACATAGCTTTATTTGGAGAGATAGGATTTAAAGTATTTAGAACTTCCATAGCATGGTCGCGAATTTTCCCTAAAGGAGACGAAACAGAACCTAATGAAGAGGGCTTGCAATTTTATGATAACTTATTTGATGAATTAGAAAAATACAATATTGTCCCTTTAATTACCCTTACACACACATCAGAAATGCCGCTTCATTTAGCAGAAAAATATAATGGCTTCGCAAATAGAAAAGTCATTGATTTCTACTTAAGATATGTTAAAACTGTAGTCGAAAGATATAGCGACAAAGTAAAATACTGGTTAACATTTAATGAAATAAATGCTGTTTTAGCGATGCCTTTTTATCAAGCTGGGATTAGTGAAGTAAATGAAGTAACAGTACAAGAAAAATACCAAGCTGCTCATCATATGTTCGTAGCAAGCGCAAAAGCAATAGAGTGCATAAAAAAAATAAACCCTACTGCAAAAATAAGCTGTACGTTTGTTTCAACATTTCGATATCCATTGACTCCAAAACCTGAAGACGTTTGGGAAGCTGTAAAGCAAAATCGTTATCAAGATTTCTTTACTGATATTCAAGTAAACGGAGAATATCCTTGGTATATGGATAGATATTTTAAAGAAAAAAATATTACCTTAACTATCACCGAAGAGGATAAAAAAATAATGAAAGAAAACAAAGTAGACTTTCTAGCCTTCAGTTATTACAATACAGGAGTTGCTTCAGCAGAAAAAAAGGGTATGGAAGATATCTTCTCAAAACTGAAAAACCCTTATCTTCCTCAAAACGACTGGGGTTGGCAAATAGATGCAGTTGGGCTAAGAACAGTATTAAACTACTTGTGGGATAGGTATAAACTGCCTATGTTCATCACTGAAAATGGTTCATCTGCAATAGAGGAACTGATTGAAGCTAAAGATGGGAACATGACAGTAAATGATGACTACAGAATCGATTTGGTTTCTGATCATTTAAAACAAATAAATGAAGCCATTAAAGATGGGATCAATGTATTTGGCTATACTACTTGGTCAGCAATTGATTTTGTAAGCGGAACAACCGGCACAATGTTAAAGCGTTGGGGATTTATATACGTTGACTATCAGCAAGACGGAAGCGGAAGTTTGAAAAGATACAAGAAAAGGAGTTTTGACTGGTATAAAAAAGTAATAGAAACTAATGGAGAATATCTATTCGAAAAATAAAAATCTCGGCTGAACATAACTTTCTAATTTAGTACAAAAATTAAAAAGTCCTTCAAGAGAAATAATTCTTGAAGAACTTTTTTTAAAATTGATCTATGCGATCCCACTACTTTTAAATATAACTTATCCATAACAAGTTGTTTTTTCACCGCAACAACCTGCCTTACTAAAAATCTTTATCTGAAATGCATGAATGTCAATAGAGAATATAGAAGAAAAAAGAACATTTTTAAATCCAATACTCAATCACTGCTCCATCTTCCCCTTCAACTGGGTCTTTAGCTGGCCGAACAACAGAAGCAATCAGTTGTTTGATGACCTCATAATTTTCTGCTTCGCCTTTTTGCATATCCGGTTCAAGTCCCACAGGATAGGCACCCACTATCTTGAAATCAGGGCTTGCATCAATCCGTTTGTGAGCTACTCCAGCCGGCAAGAGTAAGACATCTCCTCGAGTAAAAGAGTATTTTTCTGCATCCGGACCACCAAGTTGCACAGTCGCTTCGCCAGCAATACAAGCCAATACTTCGTGGGTTGTAGCATGAAAGTGATGATAAGAAAAGATACCGTTCACCCAGCCATTTGAATAACCATTTTGTTCAAATAGGGCTAGTACATTCTCTGCTGAACCAGTCTTATCCAATAAATCAGATACTCCTTTAGGATAATAAAGAACAGGAAGCGGATTATTCGGAAATGGTTTGTTTTCTTCAATATAAATAGTTTCTACCATACCTCTTTACCTGCCTTTCTTCTATACCTATTTTAAAAA
Source organism: Carnobacterium sp. CS13 (assembly GCF_016653495.1). Classification (NCBI taxonomy): domain Bacteria; kingdom Bacillati; phylum Bacillota; class Bacilli; order Lactobacillales; family Carnobacteriaceae; genus Carnobacterium; species Carnobacterium sp. CS13. The sequence goes on from NZ_CP067364.1 coordinate 2,303,774, forward strand.
AGTTTAATCAAACTCTTCGTATTCATTTGGGTGTTGCCCTTCTACCCTGCCAGCTTCCCCTTTATCTAAAGCATCAATTTTTTGGCAGTCTTCTTCTGTTAGTTCGAAACCAAAGACATCAAGATTGGCTTTTTGGTGACTGAAAGAAGAAGCTTTTACAATGGGCATAACGTTATTTTGCAAATTCCAACGGATAATGACTTGAGCAGGTTCTTTTCCATATTTTTCCGCAATCGCAACAATGGTTTCATTTTCCAATACATCATTGATTTCACGACCAAACGGACTCCAAGCTTCTGTTAAAATACCCAGTTCATTATTAGCTTTGACCAACTCTTTATTATTAAAGTAGGGATGGCGTTCAATTTGATTCGTAGCAGGAGTAACACCCGTCTTTTCGATAATGCGTTCAAGGTGCTCTGGTAAGAAGTTCGATACGCCAATCGTTTTGATCAGACCAAATTTTTGTGCATCTACCAACGCTTGCCATGCTTCTTCGTATTTGCCTTGTTTAGGCAACGGCCAGTGAATCAGATATTTATCAAAATAATCAATGCCTATACGATATAACGATTCTTGAATCATTTTGATTGCCTTATCGTATTCATGCGCTTTTCCTGGTAGTTTTGAACTGATGAGCAATTCTTCGCGCGGAACGGTCGAACGACGAATCGCTTCTCCTACCATACCTTCATTCATATAGTTGGTTGAAGTATCGATGAGTCGATAACCCGCATCAATCGCTGTAAGAACACTGTTCACACCTTTAGCTCCTTGAATATTTACCGTTCCAAATCCAATCGCCGGCAAACTTGTTCCATCATTTAATTCGAATTTTTCTGTTTTTGTCATCTTGCTTTCATCCTCTCCATGAATAATAGCTTACATCATTCAGTATAAAGGATTAAGAGAAGTCTATCATGTAATACGCATTCAGTAGCTGAAATATCTCCTAATAAAAACATACCTTCTACTTAGCGCGACTAATGTTTAATAAAATCTTTTCTGCTATACTAAAAATAAAAGCGAGGGATCATGAATGGAAGCTGTAGAATTTGATTTTGTTGTAAAGGATAGTTTAAAAGCTCTTAAATTATACGAAAAGATCTTCCCGGTTAAACGTGTAGAAGTGTCTGACTTTAAATCTGGCACAAATGAAGTTGTCTTTACTATTTTCGAAGCTCGTTTTCATATGCTAGACGAAAACCCTGAATACCACTTAGTAGCTCCTAAAGAAGGTCATCCGCAATCTTTTTGGTTCAACATTATGGTTAATGATATAGATAAGACCTATCAAGCCGCTATTGAGAATGGCTGCTCAGAGATACAAGGTGTAACAAGAATGGAAGAATTCGGCATTTCAAATGCACAGTTTTTAGACCCTTTTGGTTATGTTTGGATGCTGCATGAAATTCACCGCGAAGTGAGCTATGAAGAAAGAATTGATATCTTAAAAGAAACGTTTGACTAATTCATTGTCCATACAAAAAAAAGGAGAACTGCAGCGATGGCAGTTTTCCTTTTTTGTTCTTTCTATTTAGAATTGATTTTATGAGTCTGTTGGTACAATTTGCGAGCCAACATCGGCGTAACTAGAATAGTGATAATGGCTAAAGTGACGATTTGTGTCGTTGCACTGGTGACGTAAGACTCTAGCCCGGGATTGACTTGAGCGATGATAGCTGGGAAAGACACTGAAACTCCTGCAACTGCATTCATGGATAATGCGGCCACTCCATCGTTCTTTAGAATCATTTTATCCACTACAACTAGCGGACTCATCAAAACATAGAATACGACGACTAGTATAATTCCATAAATACCAGATTGCAGTCCTTCAATCAAGTTCATTCCTTGACCAATATTCCAACCAAGTATTGGAAGCAGTACACTGATTCCTGCACCAAAAATCTTTGTCTAAGTTCCCTAAAATCATTCCTAATATAAGCGGCAAAATAGTTGAGATAATCGGCATCCATTGGATTTCTCCTTGACCAGAAATGGCATAAATAAGCATGGGTACTGCAGGAATTCCAAATAAACCAACTAAACCAATAGCTCTTTATCCACTTCGTCTCCGAAATCATTTACAATTGAAATATAAAGAGCAGGATTCATACTGCAAATGGCCACTATAAAAGCCAAAGCACTAATACCAAAAACGCCAGATTGTCCAAGAAGGGCGATAAATAATAGTCCAAAACCAACAGTTAAAACCAACTTCACGAGCAACAATACCCCGTGGCGTTTAAAAAGTTTGCCAAGTGTTTTAAGATTGATCCCGATTCCGGAACAAAAAAAATCAATCCTATGATAAAATTCGTTCCGCTTCCTCCAAGAAAAGCATTTGTAATTCCACCTAGATTGCTAAATAAATTCGGCCATAAAGTATAAAGCAATGCACTCAGCAGCATTGGAACGAGAAACGTTCCTGCTGGAATCTTATTCATAAATTTTACCGTGTTTCTTCCTCCTCAATCATTCCGTTTGAAACAGATTTGGCTTGTTCATTTATTGAAAAGATAAAAAGAATCCATTATGTGCACTTAAAATACGAATACATTTGCTGCTCAATAAGGGAACTTATAGAATATTATACTTTCTATTCTAGCTTCCTTGATTGATTAATGCACTTAAGAAAGCTTCTATGTCTTTTTCAGCTAGGAATGTACACACCTAACTCTATTGTTTCTGCATTTTACTATACTACCATTTTCCCTAGTACTTGCAGGCATGATGAGCACTAACTTTTTAAACTTTTTCAAGCGACAAAAAAAGCAGTTGCTTTATCAAACCTTTATCGATTTAGAACAAGCCATGAGGGCTTTAACTGTACAGTAAAAGTCGGATTAAGGCGCGCAAAACTCTCTTGAGGAACGATAAAGACCTTATTGTGAACAATGAATATTTCATGCAACCCTAGATAGGTCATAGAATTTAATTTTTCATAATATCTTCTCTTGTGATAATATAGTTGAGTGAAAGCTGCTATTTTTTTGCTTCTTTAAGTTTTATGAATAATTAAAAGAGAAGGATGTGCTTGTATGATTTTTCAATTTAAAATTTCTTTACTAGATATCGGAGTACCCGTATGGCGAAGAGTCCAGGTGAATAGTGATTCCACTTTTCGTGAACTACATGAAGTTATTCAAGTTGCTTTCGATTGGTATAATTCTCATTTACACAACTTTTCTATTCGAAAATCAAATGGTCGAAAGATCCAAAATATTTTTATCGAACCTGATAATGAGTATCAAGGGCCTAACTCGGATGCTAGCTGGGGCAACTTCGCCTCGTCCATTGAAAATTTAAATGAGGAAGAAGAAACTCTAGCTAAGTGGTTCAAAAAAGAAAAAGATCGAGTTGTTTATACATATGATTTCGGAGATGACTGGGAACATGAAATCGTACTCGAGAAAATTTTAGAACCTGCTCCTGATGTGTACTACCCTATTTGTCTTAAAGCAAAAAATGACACTCCTGAAGAAAACAGCCGAGGCGAACTAATAGACGGCGATTTCTTATTAATTAATCCAGATTCGAAGGAGATTGTCGAAGACATCAATGATATGTTGGGAGAAGGATTTTCTGATTTAGATTTTAAGTAATCAATAAAGTTGGAATAAGATAAACTATAGCTATACCGACTATGGATTGATTCGTTGCGCTTTTCAGTGACTTTCTTTTCATTAATCTTGCGTAACCTTAATGGTTTTAAATAAAGGCCCGATTTCTCAATATTAAATCGAGAAATCAGGCCATTATTACTTAGAAAAAACGTTCAGTTATTAAAAACAACTGCTAATAGAGGCCAGTACCAGCTAATTGCAGCAGTGTATGTACGATATACTTTTTACCGAGCTCGTCATCCTTAAAATTTTTTTCATGGAAGATCGAACCTCTTTCGCTAAAAAAAGTAGTCCATTTGTCTTCTTCTTTAAAATAATGGAAGCCTTCAGCCATAGATGATCTTGTTGCATCACTCTGCGGGATACCATGGATCAATGTATAGTCATATACTTCCGCTTCACTAACCGTAAAAACGTTAGAGTACTTATGGTACCTCATATTTTTAATCCCAAGAGTTTTACAGGCAAAATCTAATGCATTTCCATACAACAGTATCTTTATTTGTGTTTCTTTATCAACCAAGACTATCAACCCCTTATAGGACTTTTGTATACTCACTTGCTGCTTTACTTTAATAACATTAGCATAATTTTATAGACGCACATACACATGATTTTCAAATCACCAATACTCTTGATACAGCGCTAAAAAAAACAGTCAGCCATACCAGTATGCTGGCATTACTGACTGTTTTATTTCTAACCGATTTGTTTACAGAAAGTCTTCGTTTATTGATTATTAGCCAATTGAGATAAGTGAAACTCTAGGTGTTCTTCAATAAAACTCGCAATCGTATAATAACTATGGTCATGTCCTTTTTGCATTCGGACCGTCAACGGATAGTTTTTCTCCTCTGCAACAGCCGCTAGCTTAGATGGCTGCAATTGTTTTTCATAAAAAGAATCCGCATCTCCTTGATCAATCAACACTGGAATTTTTTTGCCCATGTAATTCTTTAGCAGTTCTACTGCATCCCATTCACGCCATTTTTCTTTATCGCTGCCAAGATACGCGTTGAAGGCTTTTATCCCCCACGGAACTTGACTAGGATTAACGATCGGCGCAAAAGCAGAAATCGAGTGGAACCGCTCTGCATTACGCAGTCCAACCACTAAAGCCCCATGGCCGCCCATAGAATGACCTGAAATAAATTCTGGGCCAGTTAATTGAAACTGGTCATGAGCGATGGCAGACAGTTCTTTAGTGATGTAATCGTACATTTTATAATGAGGCTCCCACGGCTGTTCGGTAGCATTAAGGTAAAATCCTGCTCCTTGGCCTAAATCCCAATCCTCTGAATCCGCTACATGCTCTCCACGAGGACTAGTATCTGGCATGATCATCGCTACGCCTAAACGCGCAGCAGCTTTTTGTGCGCCGGATTTTTGCGTAAAATTATCATCGGTGCACGTTAAGCCTGATAACCACCAAAATAAAGGCGGATTAGAAAACTTTTCTTTATTTGGCAAAAATAAACTGAAGGTCATTGGGCAACCTAAAGTGTGTGAATCATGACGATATTTGTATTGTGTTCCGTCAAAAACAACGTGTTCTTCAAGCAGTTCTAATTTTGACATGTTTATCCCCCTCATATGAAATTGATTGAAACAACTTAATGGTAAGAAAGAACCGTACGAATTGATTTTCCTTCATGCAGTAAATCAAATGCTTCATTGATTTGTTCAAATGGCAAAGTATGCGTGATAAATGGATCCAATTGAATCTCGCCGCTCATCGCTTTCTCAACCATACCTGGCAATTCTGAGCGCCCTTTTACTCCGCCAAAAGCAGAACCGCGCCAAACGCGTCCAGTCACTAGTTGGAATGGACGAGTGCTGATTTCTTCGCCAGCTCCGGCTACCCCGATAACGACGCTTTCTCCCCAGCCTTTATGGCAGCATTCTAAAGCTGAACGCATCACATGTACATTTCCGATACATTCAAAACTATAATCCACACCGCCATTTGTTAAGTCAACGATGACTTCTTGAATAGGACGATCGTATTCTTTGGGGTTTAAAAAGTCGGTAGCGCCCATTTCTTTAGCTAATTCAAACTTATCTGGATTTGTATCAATAGCAATAATGCGTCCAGCTTTTGCTTGAACAGCTCCTTGAATAACCGCTAACCCGATTGCGCCTAACCCGAAAACAGCGATAGTATCGCCTTCTGTTACTTTCGCTGCATTGCTTACAGCACCAATCCCAGTGGTTACACCGCAACCCAATAAGCAGACTTTTTCTAAAGGTGCTTCTGGATTTACTTTTGCTAACGAAATTTCAGAAACAACCGTATATTCACTAAATGTGCTTGTTCCCATATAATGATAGATAGGTTCTCCTTTATAAGAAAAACGAGTCGTTCCGTCCGGCATTAATCCTTTACCTTGCGTTTCACGAATCGCTTGACATAAGTTCGTTTTACCTGAAGTACAGTATTCACATTTGCCGCATTCCGGTGTGTATAACGGAATCACATGATCCCCTGGTTGAACGGAAGTTACTCCTTCTCCGACTTCTACAACGATCCCGCCGCCTTCATGTCCCAATACTGCGGGAAAAACACCTTCTGGATCCGTACCAGATAAGGTATAGGCATCCGTATGACAAACAGCTGTATCTGTAATTTTAACTAACACTTCCCCTTTTTTAGGTCCTGCTACATCGATTTCTACTATTTCAAGAGGTTGACCTGGTCCAAATGCAACTGCTGCGCGTGATTTCATTTTATTTGTCTCCTTTTATCCTATCAAATTAATCCAAAATTAAGGGGTGTATACTCTTTTGCTTGCATACTCTGCTTCCCCCTAAAAAATGCATCTTAGCCAAATGATACCATGCCTGTTCTTTTGCTACAACTTGCTTCAATTGTATCTGCTTATCTTCTTTAAATGTTCTTAGCATTAAAACCAGACAAAAATTGGATGCTGATTTTGTAAAAATAAACAATAAAGAACAGAGCAGGAAACCCTACTCTGCAAAAACCAACTTTTTGAGGTCGCAGCTCTCATCTATAAATAAATAGAACGAGCACATCTGACTTTTTGGGGTTCATACCTTTCCAGGTGTTTTTCATTTAACTTCTGCCCTCTAGTAGAGACCATACGATGGAACCCATTCCGAAAAATGCAATGACAAAACCAACAATCATACCAACTATTGGGACAACTCCTAAAATAGAGAGAATAATTAATCCTAATAAAAACAACCAAAAAGATCCTGCCTTGGACCAGTTAAACCTATTTTGGAACCAAAGACCTATAAAAACTGAAAAAATGATCTTTGAAACATAAAAAGTTACTCCATATAGTGCTAATAAGATAAAACTTAACGGTATCCCTATAACTGTAATCATTAAAAGGATAGCAACAACGGGAATCAATACAACAGCTAAAGCTCCAAAACCAAGGGCTCTAAGTGGAGAAGCTGCTATTTTTTCAGCTAAGTCAGGCCAAAAATCCGGTCTGATCCATCTAACAAAAAGCCATACGACTAAAGGAGCTAGAATGCTAAAGAGAATTTTCATCAAGAATGCAATCGTAAACACCGACTTAGCAGATTCAGAAGATTTAGGTTCAATTTTTTTCCAAGTTGTTTCTCCTACGACTTCAGAATTACTGGAAAAATCTGCTTTGTTTTGACTGCTGTATTTTAAATCTCCGCCAATCTTACCATCAACAGATAAAGACTCACTTGAACTAGACAAATCACCATTGATTACGCCATTTTGATAAACTTTAGCTCCACCAACAAAAACATCTTTCTCAATGACTGTACCCTTTTCAACGAAGATATTTTGTCCTGCTAAAAAAGCACTGCCATTTGTTTGAGATGTCACTTTCAATGTAGCTCCAGCTAGATAAATAGTATTTTCAACAACACCATTTAGAGTGATATTTTGTCCAGCCACAAATACGCTACCTTTGACTGTACCATTTATAACCGTACTTTGACCTGCTACAAATAAATCTCCATCAATCGTTCCATTAACCTCTACGTTACCAGCAGTTATAAAAGTAGTCCCATTTATATCCCCATCGACACGAACATTTTCTCCTGAAAGAAAACTCGTTTTTTCTAATGTTTCACCGGACTCTACAACAATATTGTCCCCAGAAATACTTTCCGCTAAAACACTCGCAAAAGGAATCGACATAAATACAACCAAGAGCAACGATAGAAGTAGTGCTTTAAATTTCTTGTTGCGGTTGATCTTTAGCATAAGACCCCTCTCCTTTAAGTTTTTCACCTATTTGGAAATCATTAGCTGCCGTTTAGTTCATCAAATCTATGGGAAATTAGCTGACCACTATTAACCAAACAGTTTAACATCAAATCACTAAGTGAGATGGATAACCGCTCCAACTGTTCTGGTTTTGTGATAGTTTCATCGCGTCTCTTATAAACTTATTATACTACACCATCGTTGTAAGCGGTAACAAATAGAGTTGTTCGTTGATATCAAAATATTCTCGTAACATTTTCGAATCCGAAAAACTTCCATGAACAACAAACAAGCTTCGGCGACATGATCAATGTTGCTCTGGAAGCAGCTATTAAATAATAAAACTTTTACACAAAAAAACATTCCATTACGACATGCTCTTAACGAAACATGTGTAGTGGAATGTTTTCTTTTCGTTAAATTAAAGAAGTTTTATAAACCGAATAGTGCCCTTAAAAAAATATGGTATAAACTCACAAACAATTTCTCTTTGTTTATGACTGTCTTTCTTGATTTCAATTTACCTTTGTAATCCGGGGAATTGCCATATACCAGAAGTACGAATGAAGTCACGGTAGATAACCATCTCTTCTTCTTCCGTCACTTTTTGTGCTTCTTCTTCACTATCGTAATCCATATACACAACATTCGTAAATTCTCGATTTGATGTTTTATTCTCTAACGTATCCATCAATTGACTGGCTTCATTAAACGTTACAAGTGCCCGTCTCATATGACTTGCACTCGTAATCAACGTAATATCTTGCAGTCCCTCTTCTCTTACGATATCCATAGAAAACAATGCATTCTCAACAGTATCTGTGGCCAATGCTTCTTTAAATATTCTTTCTTTATCAATACCTTTTTCAACTAGCCAATCATACATTAGTTCTGCTTCTGTGTGTCCTTTTTTAGGTACTCCGCCCGTTACAATGATTTTTGAATCTGGGTACTTCTCTGCAGCCTTCAAAGTGACTTTCAATCTTTCTAAGAGGGTTTCCTGCATTTCTCCTTCATCTGAAAGAGCGTAACCTAAGGTAATGATAGCATGATTGTCTTTAGTAATATTTTCAGGAACTTCAGAATTAAGTGTCGTTTTTTCTATTTCCTCAATAGAATCAAATTTCACTTCGTATTCTTGCCCTCGTTCTTGGTCTATTTCAGAAAGTTTTTGTATGTCTTTTTCAAATGAGTCTGTATCTCCTGTAACTTTTGAATAAGCAGCATGCAGTATGTGAGCTTCAAAATTATCAGGGTCAATATCAATAATTTCTTCAAATGACTTTAGGGCTTCTGGTATTTTATCTTGTAATATCTGTGCAGAAGCCAATGAACGCTTTAATTCGACGTCATAAGGGTCGATAACTGTCGCACGGGCAAAAGATTGTTCTACTACATCATAATCGCCATGCAACGTTATTCCTTGAAACAATTCTTTTTCAGCTTTTTTCATATCACCGCCATACCAATAATAATGCATCGCAATTTCTTCAAGAGCTGCTATTCGCTCGCTTGTAGGCTCATTATTACGAACTTGTTGGAATAATTCTTCCGTATTCTCTTTTGGTTCTTCTGTTTCTAAAGAGCTTTCATTTGCGTTATCTTTTACCTCAGAAGTTTCTACAGCAGTAGAAGTTGCAGAATTATCGTCGGTTATAGTATTGCCTGAATCAGAACATGACGCAAGAATAAGCGTTGCAAACGCTATGAAAAACAAAGAAAATTTCTTATTCACTGTTAACACCTTCCTTTTTAGTATCTTATCCGACTCCCCTGAGGAAATCGCTTTCATTTCGTAACACTAACATATCACATTGTTATTTTTGCGTCAAAATTTTAACCTATCTTTTTTTGGGGGCCAAAACTGTTATTTAAATCATTGAACTATACTATCTGAAGAAACTAAAATAAATATGGCCAGAAGAAATCGTGCATTTAATCAAAATAACCTTGTAAAAGTAAAACGAACTCTATAGTATGAACGTTAGACTAGAAACAGAAAGAGGCAGCGTGACCATGAAAATCATTCAAGCAGAACCCGCTAATATAGAAGAATTAAAAATCAAAGCGACTACAAAAGACAGCTGGGAAACCAGACTCGCAGCCGTTAACGAATTGGCAAAGTACGATTGCCAGAAATCAAGATACATTTTAACGAAACTCGCATCAAGCGACCGGGTTTTTGCGGTTAAAGAAGCTGCTTTTAATGCTGCCCAAGCAATGGGCATCACGAAAAAAGGTGTACCTCTAGTTTTGAAGAGAAAAGACATCGGATACAGCAGTAAAGACTTTGCTAAGATTTTTAGCCGCGTTAAACGAGACACACAAATGGAAGAATTTGATCTGCCTGTCTTCAAAAAACAATTCCAAGTTGTCAGCTCTGAAATGTATGATGTGATGCAATACGAAGAACAAGAAAACTTCGATTTGTGGATCACTGCTCTATATGCAAATTTGCGTTAAATCCTGAATTGGAATAAAATCATCCAGTTAAATGTTCCTTGTGATAGACACAGTCCTTAATAAAGCTGTGCTTATTGCAAAGGAATTTTTTGTATTATACCACTAAAAAAACTCAGCAAGTCTATCGCTAATTTCTATACCATGTTCAATAGCCTTTGATGACTGTGATATCGCCTTCTCTAGAGGTTGGCGGTTGAAAGTGTTCGAAATATTGAACTGCAGTGCGTTCGTCTAAAATAATATCGTTAGGGTGTTTTCCTCTACGATCACGAATTCTCTGTAAAACAATTTCTTTCGGAGTGCAAATTAGAACAATTTCTGGCTTAATACCAAAAGGAACAAGCATATTTTTGTATTCGTCACGCATCTGACGTGACCAAAATGAATAATCTAGAACAACATCTTTGTTTTGTGCAATCAGGGATCGTAACTCATGATCGAGAAAAATTTTGATTTCATCATAGATATCCTTTGACAACGGATGAACCCTCACGCCTCTCTTAAAAGACTCTACATCAAAAGACAAACGATTGAATCCTTGCCGTTCTAAACTCTTAGCATACGTAGATTTTCCTGATCCTGCTGTTCCGCACATAAAAACGACTCTGCTTGTTGAATGATAAATCTTCTTCATTTGAAGCTCCTCCATATTTTATAATTCATTTAAACTAGTTTATGAATGTTAAAGATTATAAAACCAAATGATTACCCGAAAGCCGGATTTAAAAGCACCTTTTGATGTGCCTGATGAAGCATTTGCATAGAAAAAAAGCAGAGATTTTTTATCTCTGCTTTTTGTTTTTCCGAATCATTAAAAAGTAGTTCATGGCATGTTCACTACTAACATTATTTATATTACTGATAATGTCAAATACGTTTGAGTAGGCTATTCAAAGAAGAGAAAAAATATATTTTTAATTTGAGTAAAGAATAATGAGTGTTACACTTAACTTATGTATCTATCAGTAACAATTATCGCCTTTCCAATGAAAAGGTTGATCTGTCAAATAAGACAATTTTATATAGAAGGGGTGTAAAATAATGAGTCGATTAAAAAAAGATAGTATGATCATCCTACTGGTTACGATTGTTTGTTTTTTACTTGGTCTCTCTTTTAATTTCTTTTTTGATTGGAGAAATCCTTGGTTTATCATTATTTTTATTCCTGCTTTTATTGGTCTCTATTACAGCATTGTTTATAAAAAACGCTTTAGAAAAGTAAAGGTGTGGAAAGAACAACTCAACTTATCCGAAGAAGACTTAATTCGATTAAGCCATGCCAGCAAATACGATATTCCAAAATGGGAAAAAGGGAAAGTATCTCTCTCATGGCCAAAAATGTGCCGTTTAACAGATAAACTAGAAGAAATGATTCAGCAGAGTTAATGTCCTTAAGATATTAATTTATACAGAATACCCGTTATGAATTGGAAGGTACAATAAAATCACTAAAAAACTAGTTCTATTCTTTTTGGTGTTGGTAAGTGGAATATCTGTATTTGCATTGTATCAGGAAGGTTTCTTTTTGTATTATAAAAGCATCCAGAGAAACCTTATTGACTTCTCTAGATACTTTTTCTTTTTAGCTACGTTTTATCAAACCTCTTGATGCATTTTTATATTACAATCTGGTTTCCACCATTTTTTTGGGCGGCTACTAATTTCTCAGCAACCTTTTGAATCAACTCGCTGATTGCTTCTTCTGATTGAAATGTAGAAATTCCTCCACTAATCGTTATATGGTAAGGCACATCAAAAACAGTTTCCAAAACGGTCTGCTTGATTGTTTCAGCCAGTATCAACGCTTCTTCTATTTGCGTATTTTCCAATAAGATTAAAAACACAGAATCTCTGTATCTTCCAGCAACATATTTGTCTTCAGTAGCAGCTTTTATCACCTGTCCTACGATTTTCAATATCTCTTCACTTAACACTATTCCAAAATCTTCTTCATATTTAGCGTAATTATCGACATTTAGAACCATCACTGATAACGGGATGTCCTCTTTTTTCGATCTGTTCGCATGTTTTACCAACTCTACGATAATAGACGATCGTGTGCGCAGAGAAGTAAGCGTATCTATCTTCATTCGACTGGTCAAGTTTTTATTTTTAACCTTTAACAGCTCTCTTTCCTGCTCTTCTTGGGTAATATCAAATACTATTCCTTTAAGAAAAAGCGGTTCGTTTTTTTCGTTTCGTTCCGTCACCTTTCCACGATCTTGATACACTTTCCACGAGCCATCTTTAGCTTGAATACGGTACTTCACTTCCCAAACGGGCGTTTTCCCAGTCAGGTGATTTGTCATCTGCTGCATCACTTCATCTTTATCATCGGGATGAACTTTGTCTGTAAAAAATTGATAAGGAACTTTCTCTGGTAATTCTTCTTTCATATACCCAATAGCTTCTGCTTTTAAAGGGTTAAATGTTACTTCATTGGTAGTAAAATCCCAAAACCATTGCCCTAGATTTCCTGTCCATCCAAATTCTAGTCGTTCTGACTCTTGAATGGTTTGCAACAATTCTTTATTTAATCTGGTCAAAGAAGTCATCTGCAGAATCAACTCTTCTTTTGTATATTCTTGATAGTCTTGCATAGTCCAGTCTCCTTTTTAAAACTTCCACATAGTTCTGGAATTTTTTAAACAACACCTTCCAATAATAAAAGGTAATTCTTTTTACTCTACACCAAAGTTCCCATTTCCTAATCTGATTTAAGGATGGCGTAAGTTGCTATATCGCAAAGATTTCCTTCATTATCTTTTGCTCCTTCTCTTTTGGTTCCTTCAAAACTCATGCCAACCTTTTCCATAACTTTTCCGGAACCTGGATTTTCAGTATGGTGGCTGGCTTCTATTCTATTAATCCCAACTTCTTCAAATAAAAAGTCCTTAACAGCAATGAATGCTTCTGTCATAGTCCCTTGACCCCAGTAACGTTTAGCCATGCAGTATCCAATCACTGCGCATTCAATGTCGCTATTTATCTCGACCACGTCAATCGTTCCGATGACTTGCCGGTTTCCTTTTAATTCTATACACCAACGGTAGCAGTCTTCTTGTTCTAATTCTTTTTCCCAACTTGAGATAGTGGCTTTTGTATCCTCGATACTTTTATGCGGTTTCCAAGTTAAATGTTTGGTTACTTCCTTATCACTTGCCCAGTTATGATACATATCTTCTGCATCATTCAATGTGATTCTTCTTAAGAGTAATCTTCCTGTTTCGAGTTGTTGAGTTCCTTTGTTTCTCATCCGATTATCCTCCCCAGGTATCGTTCTTCTATGTATATATAATACCTGATATATTTATACAATTCAGCAGATAATTTTTTTACAAATTATGGCTTTAAATGCTCTGAGTGAATATAGGCGCATATCAGACAGTTATCTAAAAAACACAAGAAAAAAAGCCTCTAACAAAATAAAATGGACCCTACAAAACAGCTGAAGTTGCTTAGGGGTATTATCTGTGAGGTAGAAGTTCCAAGTCTAAACGCTTTTTCCCACACTATTTTTGCTATTCTTCTAAATAAGAAATGTCTTTTTGGACAGGAACTTTTATACCGTCAAATTGTTCCTCGATATACTCTTGTACTTCTTCGTTATGGTATAGTTCGTCCAATTTCACTATCGCTTCATTTATTATGTCAAATTTGTTCACATTATTTGGGTCCTAAACAGCAAAAAAAACACCTTCCAATAATTAAAGCTGCTAAAGAGTCAAATAATCCTATCTGATCCTTTAGCAGCCTTCTCTTTGGCAAGTGCTTTCTTTTAAAAAAATTAAGCAGTATGTGCTGCTTCTGATGTTGAGTTAGTTTTCGTTTTCTTGAGGATCCTTTTGCCTTGTAAACGATAGTTCAATAGTCTCATTCCATTGAAAATAACAACTAAGATGCTTCCTTCGTGCACCAGCATGCCGATAGACATATTCATCCATTCACTAAAGAAGACGCTGGCCAATAAGACTAAGACCACACCGACTGCAATGATAATATTTTGTTTCATATTTAGAGCAGTGGCTTTTGCCAAACCTAACGCATGCGGTAAACGGCTGAAGTCAGAGTTCATCAAGACCACATCGGACGTTTCAATGGCAACGTCTGTTCCATTTCCCATCGCAATTCCGATATCCGCTAAAGCTAGAGAAGGACTGTCGTTAACCCCATCTCCGACAAAAGCAACGATTTGGCCTGCTCTTTGTAATTTCTCGATATGAGCCGATTTATCTTCCGGCAGCATGTGTCCATGTGCTTCTGTTAATCCTAGTTCGCGAGCAACGGCATCCACCGTTCCTTGATTATCGCCAGAAAGAACAACCAGGTTTTTCACACCTAATTTTTTTAACTCTTGCAGATCTTCTTTTACTCCCAAGCGGACTTGATCACGAATGCCCATCAGAATCTTCAATTCGCCATCGACCGCTGTCAGTACCAACGAGTTGCCATTTTTTTCAAAGCGTTCTACGTCTTTTTGTGCTTTTTTACTGAATACGGCATGTTCTTTTTCCATCAATGCAACATTTCCAATAGCTAGCCGGTGTCCGTTCACGTTTGCCACAATACCGCCGCCTTTGACGACTTCTGTTCCTTCCACGGTAGAAAGAGTCGTTTCGCCAATTTGTTGGAGGACGGCTTTCGCAAGCGGGTGATCGGATTCACGTTCCACACTTGCCAAATAACCAAGTACTTCAGTGCTATCTTTCCCATAAAATTCTGTTTCCGCTACAGTCGGGTTCCCTACTGTCAATGTTCCTGTTTTATCAAATACGATCGTATCCACTCGGCTGAAGTCATGAATAACTTCGCTTCCTTTTAGCAGAACCCCGTTACGGGCACCATTTCCAATACCGGCAACATTCGAAACGGGAACTCCGATAACCAATGCACCTGGACAGCCCAGCACCAAAATAGTAATCGCCAATTCGATGTTTTGGCTGAACACCCACACAACAAATGCAAGTACTAAGACAATTGGCGTGTAGTATTTGGCAAAGCGGTCAATGAACCGTTCTGCTTCGGATTTAGAATCTTGTGCTTCTTCAACCAATTCAATGATTTTTCCAAACGTCGTGTCTTCTCCCACTCGATCAGCACGAATTTGGATCGTTCCATTTTCTAAAATGGTGCCTGCAAAGACCTCTGAACCAACTGTTTTGTTTGCTGGAACTGATTCCCCTGTGATACTGGCTTCATTAATATGGCCTTCACCTGAAATGATGGTTCCATCTACTGGGACTTTTGCGCCGGTTTTGACGAGCAAGACCTCTCCTTCGTCTACATCCTCCACGTCTACTTCTTCAAATTCTCCATCTTCCATTTGTCTTAAAGCACTTTCTGGTGCCATTTCAGTTAATTCTTTGATAGCAGATCGGGTTTGATTCAATGTGCGTTGTTCCAAGAAATGTCCAAATAAAAATAAGAAAGTAACAATAGCTGCTTCTTCGTAATTTTGAATTAAAAAAGCTCCGATGACAGCGATAGTGACTAGCAAATCAATGCTGACAACTTTTACTTTTATTGCTTGATACGCTTGGATAGCAATTGGAGCGACTCCAAAAATAGAAGCGATGATCAAAGACCATTCAGAGATCCTCACGTTTTCTAAAATAAAATGGCTAAAGAATCCTAGTCCGATCAACACACCGCTGATCAATGTCATTTGGTTTTTCTTACTTAGTATATAATGCTGCATAATTTTTTCCTCCAATGTGTATTTTGTTGTTAAGTAAAGTATAGGACAATTTCAAAATATATAACTTGACGGCCATCAAGTTTGGAGAATTTCTATTTATTTCATTGGAGTTAATTAAGAAAAAAGCCCAGAAAGAATAGTTAGTTTCTTTCTGGGCGTACATTTTTTTAAAGATACATCAAGCTTGGTACGCTTGATCTGTTTCAGAAAGCATGTTGTATACCGCAGCATACGTTCCGCAAACATCACCAGGGATGGTGTAATTGTTTGTAACTTCACGCAATTGAGTGAGTTCCGCATCTAAATTGGGTTTAGTTGAACCGGCTATTTGTATTTTCTCCTTTATTTCACTGAACAATTCTCGTACTTCAAACGCTTCAGGGTGGTTCTTACCATGGGCACGTGTAATTGCTACTGTAAACATATCTAATTTTTCAAAATACTTATCTGCCACTTCATTGAGTAGTGCCATTATACATTCCTTCTTTCTGATTTGTGTTCGTTTAAGCAGATTTCACTTTGGTTTTAAGGACTGGGTAGCCCAAGTCGATGATTGCTTTTTCAATTTCTTCAATAGAAAGAGTATCTGCATCAAAATCGGCTTTTACTTTACTGGAGTTAAACAAAACCTTTACACTGTCTTTGTCGATTCCGTTCAACCCTTTTACTGCGCTCTCAATTTTTTGCAAACAACTTGGACAAGATAATGCTTCTAATGTAAGGACTGCTTTTGACATCATTCATTTCCCCTTTATTTTTTTATTTGTAGTAGAGGTTTTTTCTTCGCCTCTTTCTCTTTACACTTGTAGTATAGTTGGTTTGTACTGAATAAAAATTGACGTATATCAAGTTTTTAACTTTTTTGTGCTTTTACCGAGAATAACTTGACACTAACTTCCAAAAATTTCTTCTTGCATTTTTATCAGTTGAGTGGTAAAGTGATGATAACGAAAAGGAGTGATGAACAATATGCGAAAAAATACTCTTGGCTCATTGATTTGGCTTCGAATCGCTCGTTTCACTCACCAAAGCAATTTGCTATCAAACGAATTCTTAAAAGAATATGACTTAACGACTGCTCAATTTGATGCGTTGCTTCAAATTTCAACCTATGAGCCGTTAACGCAAAGCGAACTTGCAGAAAAAGTTACGGTCACGCAAGGCGGAATCTCTCGCATGCTTGCTCGTTTAGAAAAAGATCAATTAATCGAGCGAAAACAGGAATGGAAAACAAAAATAATTTCGCTAACAGATAAAGGCCGGAAAAAATTAGAAAATGCCTATGAAGCTCAGCTCAAGTTCCAATCCTCTTTTTTTGAAGATTGTTTATCAAAAGAAGAACAAAAAACCTTATTTTCACTCATGTCGCGCGTGCAAAAACAAAGCCAAAAAAAATATCTGGAAAAATGATATTTTTTTATCTCATCACTTGACTAGTCAAGTAATTCATAGGAGGAAAAGAATGTATACTATTTCAGGACATCATCATATTTCGATGATTACAAAAAACGCAAAGCAAAATAATTTCTTTTATCGTTCTGTTTTAGGTTTGCGCCGGGTCAAAATGACTGTAAACCAAGATGATCCATCTATGTATCACTTATTTTACGGAGACCGTACAGGCAGCCCGGGAACTGAATTGTCTTTCTTTGAAATGCCGACTGCAGGAAAGACCTATCATGGAACAAATGCGATTACCCAAATCGGTTTGCTTGTCCCTTCTAAAGAGAGCTTAGCATACTGGAAAAAACGCTTTGAACAAATGGGCGTTCATCACGGAGAGCTGACAACTTATGCCAATCATCCTGCTTTACATTTTGAAGATGGAGAAGGTTTGCGTATGGTTCTTCTTGTATCAAATGGTGAAAAAGCAGAACATTGGGAAGCATGGGAAAAATCAGCTGTCCCTCTAGAACACCAGATACAAGGAATGGGGACTGTAGAAATTACGGTACGTCGTTTGGATAAACTGGCACGCACCTTAACAGAGTTATTTGGATATATAGAAATTTCGCATACTGACTCAGAAGCCGTTTTTCAGTCCATAAAAGGAAAAGCAACCGGTGAAATCGTAGTGAAATCGTTAGAGACTGCTGCTGAAAAACCAGGCCGCGGCAGTATCCATCATCTAGCTATTCGGGTTAAAGATGAAGAAGAGCTGGTCTATTGGGAGAAACAAATACGCGAACGAGGATTCCATTCTTCAGAGATTATCGATCGATTTTATTTTAAAAGCTTATATTTCCGTGAATCTAATGGAATTTTATTTGAACTCGCAACAGATGGGCCAGGATTTACCATTGATGGAAAAGTGGAAAGTCTTGGAGAACAACTAGATTTGCCGCCCTTTTTAGAAGAACAACGCGATGAAATCGAACGCAAACTACAACCAATAAAGGAGATTCACTGATGGAAAAATATCGTATCAACCAATCAAATGGCATGGAATTTGGTCTGTATTCTTTAGGTGACCACATCATGAATCCTTTAACAGGAAGCCGAATTTCAGCACAAGAAAGAATTCAACAACTAATTGAAATGAGCCAGCTTGCTGAACAAGCAGGAATAGATGTTTTTAGTGTGGGTGAAAGTCACCAAACTTATTTCGCAACCCAAGCGCATAGCGTAATTTTATCAGCGATTGCCCAAGCCACAAAAACAATTAAAATATCGAGTTCAGCAACTGTATTAAGTGTCTTAGACCCTGTACGTGTGTATGAAGATTTTGCAACGATTGATTTGATTTCAAATGGGCGCGCAGAAATAGTTGCCGGCCGTGGTTCACGTGTTGGGGCTCATCAGTTATTCGGTGTCGATTTACAAGATTATGAAGAAATTTATGAAGAAAAGCTGGAATTGCTTAAACTGATCAATGAAAATGAACGTGTCACCTGGCAAGGAAACTTCCGGGCTCCCTTGCAAAACGCCGAGATTTTACCGCGTCCTTTAAGTGGATCGCTTCCCATTTGGCGTGCTGTAGGCGGTCCACCTTCTAGTGCAATCAAAGCAGGTTATATGGGACTCCCAATGGTGCTGACTACATTAGGCGGGCCGGCAATGAACTTTAAACATTCTATCGATGCTTACCGTGAAACTGCTCGGCAAAGTGGATTTGATCCAGCTAATTTGCCAGTCGCCACAACCAGTTTGTTTTATGTAGCTGACTCGACAAAAGAAGCGTTGCAAGGAATGTATCCGCATCTTAATGGCGGTTTCCAAGCCATTCGCGGTACTGGATATCCCAAACAACAATTTGCTCAAGCAACGGATTACCGTGATGCCTTGATGGTCGGCAGTACCGATCAAATCATTGAAAAGATATTGTATCAATATGAATTGTTCGGTATGCAGCGGTTTATGGCGCAAATTGACTTTGGCGGTGTGCCATTTGATAAGCTCATGAAAAATATAGAACTCATTGGAAACGACATTATCCCAGCAATTAAAAAATACACAAAAAATTAAAGGAGGTGAACTATGAAAATCGCTGTATTAGCCGGCTCTATCATCGGTTCCAAAACAAAAACAGCTATGCTGAAAACAGTAGAGATTCTTAAACAGAAGTACCCGGAACATGAAGTCGTACTTTTAGATTTAGCCGAGTATACAATGGTGTTCAGCGATGGACGGAATTACTTTGAGTATGACGGCGATACAAAATACGTTGCAGAGACGCTCATGGCTGCAGATGCCATCATCATTGGAACGCCTACTTTCCAAGCTTCTATCCCTGCCACACTTAAAAATATCTTCGACTTGCTTCCGGTCAACGCTTTTCGAGATAAAGTTGTCAGCAGTGTGATGACAGCCGGTACAACTAAACATTATTTAATGTTGGAACAACAGTTGAAACCCATTTTAGCGTATATGAAAGCACACATTGTCCCGACATACGTATTTATTGAAGAAAAAGATTTCTTGCGAAATGAGATCATAAATGACGATATCCTCTTTCGTTTAGAACGGCTCATCGAAGATACGGTATTGACCGTAGAAGCTTTCGCAGCTATTCGTAAGGAAAAAGACGAAGAATACGACTTTTAATGTTAAGAAAAGCAGACAAGCCCGCCTTGACTTCCATAAAAATAGGGAATACTACTTGGGGAGCAACGCTCCTTTCGTCGACTTGTATAAAGCACGCGTAGCGTGACTGTAGGCCTTTTAATCATCTTTTTTACGAGAGGTCTGGGCTTGAACGCTAGACATTGAACGCACAAAAAAACTTATGATACTCTGGAACAAAATAAGTGGATACAAATTTTTTAAAAAAAGAAATTCAAATTTAAAGGAGAAGATCAATATGACAAAAGTGAATTTAGCAGTAGTATTTTATAGTATGGGTGGAACAAATTATCAATTAGCACAATGGGCAGCAGAAGCCGCAACAGCAGCAGGCGCTGATGTCAGAGTATTAAAAGTACAAGAATTGGCTCCTGAAGCAATCATTCAAGGAAATGAAACTTGGAAAGCTACTGTCGAAGCAACAAAAGACGTTCCAGTAGCAACATCCGCTGATTTGGAGTGGGCAGATGCCATCATTTTCAGCACTCCAACGCGTTTCGGAAATATGCCATCACAAATGAAACAGTTCCTGGATATCCAAGGAGGCATTTGGGCTAGCGGAAAAACAGTTAACAAAGTAGTTAGTGCTATGTCTTCTGCGCAAAATCCGCATGGTGGACAAGAAGCAACAATCCTGTCATTGTATACCAGCATGATGCACTGGGGAGCCATTATTGCAGCGCCAGGGTATTCAGACCCTGTCTTATTCAAAGCAGGCGGCAACCCTTATGGAACAAGCGTGACTGTAGGACAAGACGGAAAAATGATTGAAGATGTAGCAGATGCTGTGAAATACCAAGCTGAGCGTACCGTCAAAGTGGCAGAATGGGTCAAAAAAGGCAACGAATAAGCCTGCTTCAGGTTGATTTTTTGAAACAAAGCATGAGTTAATTATTCAATTATGCAAAGGGGGGAGCGGGACTTGTGTCCTGTTCCCTTTTAAATTTATTTTAAAAAAAAGAGCAGCCCCAAACGTCTTGAATTGCGTTTGGGGCTGCTCTTCTATTTTCTTTCTAAAGCACATGAATCAGTTTTGTTGCTGCACTAAAATAAATCAATAACCCCATTGCATCATTGATCGTTGTAATAAAAGGCCCAGAAGCAATAGCGGGATCAATTTTCAATCTATTGATAAGGAAGGGAATGACTGCACCTACTACAGTAGATAAACTTAAAGTCACCAAAAGAGAAAAGCCAATAATGACGGCTAAAACGAGGTTCTGATAAAAAATGCCCACTACAAGTGCTAAAACTACCCCTGTAGATAATCCGATTATCATTCCTGCTAGAAGTTCTTTTAGGACGTTTTGCCAAAATTCTTCCCTAGTTTTTTCTTCTCCCATAGGAATATTTCGAACTGCAACCGCCAAGGATTGTGTGCCGACATTCTCAGCTGAATCCATAATAATCGGGATAAAAACAGCAAGCACGACCACTTGACTCAACGTTTCTTCAAATGAACTGATCAAAGAAGCACTGATCATTCCAAGGAAAACAAGAATGACGATCCACGGCATCCCTGCACGAGCAATTTGCCAAGCGCTTTCTTCTCCTCGTTCCGTTTTGCTTTTTTTTTGAATAGCAGAGAATTCATTAAAATCCTCTGTTGTTTCTTCAGCTAAAATATCCATCACATCATCTACAGTCACAATTCCCAACATCACATCTTCATCATTTAAAACAGGGACAGCTAATAAATCCTAATCTTGAATCATACGGGCAACTGCTTCTTGGTCATCATTCATACGCACAAAGGCTAGTTAAGTCAGCATAACATCTCGGACTTTTGTAACTTCCGAATTCAAGGTCGTGTCTCGTAAAGATAAGATGCCTACCAATCTGCTGGCTGTGTCTAAAACGTAAATATAATAAACCATTTCTGCTTCCTTAGCAAAAGTACGTACCATCTCCACTGTTTGCTGCACAGTATGTTCAGGATAAACGCTAATAAACCCTTTCGTCATAACGGACCCGGCAGTTTCCGGTTCATACGCAAGCATTTCTTCTACTCTGCTTCTTTCTGCTGCGTCTAATAAATTTAAGAAAACTTGACTTTCTTCGTCATCTCGATAAGATAAAAAGTTTACCACATTGTCTATCTCCATGTAATGGAATAAGTCCGCAAATTCTGCTGGTTCTAAAAAGCTCTCTACTTTTTTTCTCTTTTCAGGATATAAGAGGTGAAAAAGTTCAACTTGATCATTTGTATGAAGTTTCAAAAATAGCTTACGAAATTTTTTACGGTTGTTTTCCTTTGCGGCTTTGAAGATTCCTTCATAATATGTGTTTTTTCTGTCATCCATTCTTTTCATTACTATTATTCCTCTCAGGAAGGCTCATTAAAAGTGCTCCTCTTTCCTGTATTAGTTTTTGCACTATATGAATAAAACTTTTCGATTTTTTCATCTGTCGACAAGATGGAATAGAATCCACTTGAACCACCCCCTAGAGAATTTCATGGTAATGAAACAAGCTAACAGCAAAAACGTTTTTCTCCTGTTGACTTTTGCTTACCATTTAACTTAAAAAAGAAATAAAAAAAGCACGCTTCGAAGAGCGTGCAAAACAATTGCTGGGCAAGATGCTTCAAATGGGCTTAATCCCCGCACCCCTTCATTGAGTTTCAGCACTGTATAGCATAGGGACGATCCCAGCTACGTTAAAAATTTCCTTAATTCGAAAATTCCTGTTAACCCATTGGCGTCTTTGGACGTTTCTGGGTAGCAGCATCTCTCTAGTACAGTAGCCTCACCTAACAAGGCTATTCAATTCTTTCTATCTCTCTTATTCATTGTAGGACAAAAGAATTTAACATTTAAGCTTACTCTTTTTGAACGACGCTTTTTAGGATAGAAAAGTTAATCGTTTTGCTCTATCTCGTTGTACTCATTTTCCCAATCTGATTTAAACATAGCGTACGTTGCTATATCACAAAGGTTCCCTTCATTATTCTTTGCTCCCTCTCTTTTGATTCCTTCAAAATTCATTCCAACCTTTTCCATGACCTTTCCCGAACCAGGATTTTCGGTATGGTGGCTGGCTTCTATTCTATTAAATCCAACACATTCAAATAAAAATTCTTTAATAGCACTAAAAGCTTCTGTCATAATTCCTTTATTCCAATAATCCTTAGACATACAATACCCAATCACGGCAGATTCAATGTCGTTGTTTATCTGAACCACATCAATCGTTCCGATGACTTGTTGGTTTTCTTTTAACTCTATACACCAGCGATAGCAGTCTTCTTGTTCCAGCTCTTTTTGCCAATTTGAGATACTGGCTATTGTAACCTCGCTACTGTTATGCGGCTTCCATGTTAAATGTTTGGTTACTTCTTCATCACTTGCCCAGTTGTGATACACGTCTTCTGCATCATTTAGGGCGATCCTTCTTAAGAATAATCTTTCTGTTTCTAATGGTTGAGTACCGCTATGTTTCACCTAATCATCCTCCTCAGTATCATTCTTCTTTGTACCTATCATACAGAATAAATTTATATTATTCAGCGGCTGATTTTCTTAGAAACTATGAAATGCAATAAAACTTGTCACATTAACCCTATTCAATTTTTAAATAACAATTAATTTTTGACGAGTAGCATTCAAAAGCTACAAGAAAAAAGCACCTAACAAACGTTAGAAAGCTTCTTTTCTTGTAACTTTATGAAATATAACCTCCCAGTTACTGCAACTATTATCTGTTAATAGAACGTGCAACTCTTGATACAGTATGACGCTGTCCACGAATGGCTTTACTCATTGCGAAAATATTTTCAACCGTAGCAACTCCGCCATATCCAGCATCGCCAATATGTTGAATATCAACTCCACATATTTTATTTTGTAAAGCCATATACTTAATTGTATCAGGATCGGAACTTTCTTGGCTCGTTCCAATAGCGGTCATAACTAGAGCTCCTTCTTGGTGTGCTAATTTAACAGCTTCTTTTAAATCTTCTTTATCAAACCCTGGCACTGTTCCAATTGATGGTGTGAGAATAATATCCGCTCCAGCCTCAATCAAGCTTTTAATGACGTTTAAATCTGCAACAGCTTCATCGACTCCAGCACCATGCATTTTCCCAGCAATAATAAGACCAGAATAATGTTCTTTTGCTTTTTTTACTGTATCAATAATTGCGACATTTGTTACACCTGTTCCTGGATTACCTGTGAAACAGACAAAGTCTAATCCTAATTTTTCGATTTGTTTCAATGTTTCGCTATTGGCTTGACGCCCTAAAGAGATTTCTTCCCGTTCTTCAAGCATATCTGCAGACGTATCCACCGGTTCCAAGTTGACTCCAATCGGACGACCAACTAATTCATGCAAACGATCAACAAACGAGCCTTCGTATTCTCCGATTGCAAATACATCGGGATTTAATACATCGATTCCATTTAAAAGAATTAAATCAGCTCCGAATGCTCGTGCAATTTCTGAATTTGTAATATCGCCAATAAACGATTCACGCGGAGCCAAATTTTCGGATAGGATAACGCGGCCTTCGCTTGCTTTAATACTTTGTTTCAATTCTTGAGCATTCATAGCCAAAATTTCTGCAGTATTCGCACTAATTAAACGTTTATTCATTTTTTTCACTACTCCCTTTATAATTTTTGAGACAATGATTCATTTTCTTCTTGTGCTTTGAACCGTTTTTCAAGAGCTAAGAAGAACGGCAAGTAAAGCAGAACATCCAATACAATTAAAACAATTTGCAGAATCGAACCACTCACACTACCTGTTGTTAAGAAACCACTAATAATAGGCGGCATCGTCCAAGAGGCTACGACTCTAGTTAAAGGCACCAGTCCGATTGACATGGCGATATACGAAACAACTGCATTGACAATTGGAGCAAGTACAAACGGAACAAGCAGCATAAAGTTCAAGACTACTGGAATACCAAACATCGTCGGTTCATTAATATTAAATAAACCCGGTACAACTGTTATCGGAGCCATAATTTTGGTTTGTTTACTGGTATTTTTTTTGCGGGCTAAATAGCCGATAACCAGTACTAAACCAATCGTTGCTCCACCACCGCCGATATAAACAAAGTTGTCCATAAACGCTATCGTGATCACGTTTTTCAATTCGCTTCCAGCTTGATAAGCTGCTTGGTTAGCATCTAAATTCGCGATCCAAATCGGCTGCATAATAGAGTTCACCACATTACCGCCATGGATCCCAACAAACCATAGCAAACTGTTTAAACCTGCGACAATCACTGTACCAAAAATGTTATTACCCAATAATCCGAGCGGACCCCCTAAAACGACTTGAGCAATTTCATGTAAATTAGGCAATGTCATAGAATCAAGTAAAGCGTATACAATTAACCAAAATGTAATGATCGCTGCACCTGGGATAATGGCACTGAAACTTCTCGCAACAGCTGGCGGAACACTTTCTGGCAGCTTGATTTGAATATTGTGGTTAATGAACCACTGGTACACATATGCACTCAATAACCCTAGAATAATAGCAACGAACAAACCCCGAGCACCAAGATAAGTGACCGTAAGCCCTGATCCTGTTTCACCTGAAATAAAAGGTGTTACAACAACAAATGAAGCTAACGAAACAATTCCAGCAGCAACTCCATCTACTTTGTATTGAGTTGCCAAACTTTGGGCAATACCAAAACTTGCTATTAAACCAATCAAACCAAAACTGCTATCGACGCCTTTCCATAAATAACCTGATACACCGATATCTCCTAACCAAGCTTCCCAACCAGGAACTGGCAAGCTGGCAATGACCATAAAGATAGAACCAATGATGATTAAAGGCATGGCTAAAGTAATCCCATCGCGAATGGCCGTTAAATATTTATTTGTACTTAGTTTTACTGCAATCGGCATAACTTTTTCTTCAATAAAATTGTTTGACTGTGACATAATGAATCCCCCTTTTTTAATTACTTTATATAACAAAACAAACCACGTTAAACCCTTTCATTTCGTTAATTAGTAATATTTAGTTATTAAATACAGTATAGTCAATTAGTTTTATTTTGTAAACAATTAATTGATTATTTAACATTATTTATTTTTAATCATTACAAAAAATAAATAATAAGTTATACTATCTTTAATGACTTGCACCATAATAATCAACCGTAAAAATAAACCTTTATAAGAAAAAGAAGTAAGATAAGCAACTATCGTTTTAGCATATCACGCGTATTCTGTTGCTAAAAATGTCCTTCTTGCAAGAACAATATAGGCATTTATTTTATAAATAAATACAGAAAGAGGCTATTAGTATGTACCTATCTAAGAAGCAAGGTATACAAAAAACAAGAATATTAGATAAAATATACACCAAAGGACCTATCTCAAGAATCGAGATATCAAAAGAATTAAACATTACCCCTGCTACTGTAAGCGAAATAACAAACAAACTGATTGATGAAAAACATATTCATGAATTAGGCGAAGATGAAACAGGTAACAAACCAGGCCGCAAAAAAATTTTATTAACGATTTCATCCCAACACAGCTACTTCATAGGCGTAGAGTTATCCGATAAGTTTCTGTCCTTTTGTTTAAGCGATAATCTGGGATCGGTTATTGAACAACAAATTCTCTATCATAATAGTTGGGATTTTCAAGAGTCATTTACGGAGACTTTTTTTCTAGAAAAAATGACTCAGTTTATCGAACAATATACGGAATATGACCCTGTTGCTGTCGGCATTGCTATACCAGGCCATTATGATTCCATTAGTCAAAGCATTAAAACAAATCACCCTTTTTGGCAAACATTTCCATTAAAAGATATTATCGCCTCAATTGATTTACCTGTTTATTTTAAAAATAACGTTAAATGTATGGCTATCGCTGAACGCTTATTTGGAGAATACAAACAAGATAAGAATTTTATTTTTCTGCATGTTCGACGCGGAATGTTTTGCACTTATATGTACAATGGGGAAATATACGCAGAGAACAACCATTTGATTGGTGAAATTGGACATACTGTCATCAATCCAAATGGTGCTCTATGCGAGTGCGGAAAACGCGGTTGCCTTCAAACTTACACTAGTGAATCTTGGATGATAAAAAAAGCAAACCTTCTTTATGAAGATGCACCTCATACTTTTCTCAAACAGTTAGTAGCCGAAAGAAAACAAATCGACATCGACACGCTTATTAAAGCCTATCAATTAGGCGATGAAGGTTCAATCACGATTATTAATCAAGCGATTCACTATTTTTCTATCGCCATCAATAATTTGCTAATGATTATGGATTCAGACATCGTCTATATCCATAGTGAATTATTCAGCGAGCCTGAATTAGCTGATCTCCTAGTCAAATGTATTGATGAGAACGCATCATTGTTAAACCTTCAGCATCCTAAACAACGCATTTTTAAACGCTATGATGAAATAAATGGTGCTCTTGGCGCATGCGGACTATGTATTTATGAAACATTATAGTTTATATTTCTCCAGTAAGCTGGCATACCATTTATTATGTGGATAAAAAGCACTTTAAATAATCGATGTTCTATTTTAAATTTAATGAATGTAACTTAGTTTATCAGTCGCATCATTTATACGATTGAAGCTAGCGTGGAAATGCTTAAACAAGTTTTTTCATTGATGAAAAAACTGAATAACAGCATAAAAATTTTAAGACAGGTATTGCTTATTTAGGATATTTATAGAAAATAAAAAAAGGTGCAGTATCCAAATAAATGGATATTGCACCTTCTTGTTTTTGTTTTCAAGTAGGTTACTTTATTACTTTCTATTGCTTCTAACCATCTAGTTCATTGTAATTCAACAAACGATTTATGTGGACGACTAAATACGCTAATTCATCATTCTGTATCCAACAATCCTAGTCTAACAGAAAATTTTTCAATCCATTTTCTGAGCTGTTTCTCCTCATCTTGAATTCTTTCTAATTACTTGATTGAGAATGTTCATTATTTACCGCGCTTTGTTAACACTTTAACGGTTTCTGGATCATAGTGAGAAAAGAAGAGGCTTTCTTTTTGGTCTAACTCTAAAATCGATTCCATATCTTTATCTGTTAATGAGAAATCAAAGACATCAAAATTTTGGACCATTCGTTCTTTTGTGACTGTTTTAGGAATCACAACGACTCCACGTTGAATCAAATAACGCAAAGCTACTTGAGCAACTGATTTGCCATATTTTTCACCAATAATTTTTAATGTTTCATTATTAAAGAAATCATTTTTCCCTTCAGCAAATGGTCCCCACGATTCAATTTGGGCATTGTATTCTTTCATGATTTTTTGTGCTTCCACTTGTTGGTTAAAGACATGCGTTTCTACTTGGTTGACCATTGGTTTGATTTCACTGAATTCAGCAATATCAATAAAACGATCTGGATAAAAATTGCTTACACCAATGGCTTTGATTTTACCGGCTTTGTAATACTCTTCCATCGCCCGATAAGTGCCATAATAATCATTGAAAGGTTGGTGGATCAATAATAAATCAATATAATCTGTTTGAAGCAGCTTTAATGATTCTTTAATTGATGCTTTAGCTTTCTCATACCCAGCATTAGAAATCCAAACTTTTGTCGTGATAAAGAATTCTTCACGCGGAATGCCGCTTTGTTTCACTGCGTTGCCCACTGCCGCTTCGTTCCCATAAGCTTGAGCAGTATCAATTGAACGATACCCTACTTCGATGGCTTCACTGACTACACGTTCACATTCTTCTAGATCGTTTACTTGATACACTCCATAACCTAAAATCGGCATTTTTATCCCGTTTGCTAATGTTACTGTTTCCATGTTCAATTCCTCCATTTTTTTCCTATTTGTGTGACTACTTATTACTGATTAATTTGCTTTCTAAAACATATTTTTTATTTTTATCATGTTAAAACACTCAACTTTATCATCACTTGATTCTTCCATGGTTTCTATAAAGCTGAAAAGTCATGATTGATGATATCAAGTAATTCGAAACGATCATTAGCAAACGCAAATTTTAAAATACAACAATTCCCTAAGCGTTCTTTCTGGTCCACATCACTTGTATGCGCCCAATTTCGCATAAATTGTCTGCAAGCCGCTCCATGAGATACCGCTAGCACTGTTTGCTTTTCTTCTTCTTTCATTATTTTGAACAGAGCTTTAGAAATTCTATTTCTGAATTCCAACTCTCCTTCACCACCATGAGTTACAAAAAAGTCTCCATAAGGCAAAGGTGGATTCAAATATTCATGTTCTGCTTCAAATACTCCGAAATTCCATTCCTTTAACCCCTTAATTCTCTTGTAATCTATGTTTGTTACAAGTTCCAATGTATCACACGCACGTTCTGAAGTTGAGGAATAAGCACTATCAAAGCTTATGTTCTTTTCAGAAAAATAGTTGCTTGCTATGGCTGCTTGGTTCCTTCCTTTATCCGTTAGCGGTGAATCACACCAGCCTTGTATTTTCTTTTGTTGGTTAAAAAACGTCTCTCCGTGCCTCATTAAATACAATAGCTTTGACATATGATTATCCTCCGTCTTTGAAAGCTACTTAAAATTTTTCTAATTAATTGCTTAGGACTACTGATTCTCATTCTGGTCATTCTCA
Organism: Carnobacterium sp. CS13; assembly: GCF_016653495.1. Lineage (NCBI taxonomy): Bacteria > Bacillati > Bacillota > Bacilli > Lactobacillales > Carnobacteriaceae > Carnobacterium > Carnobacterium sp. CS13. The sequence continues at coordinate 2,333,442 of NZ_CP067364.1, forward strand.
ATTTTTAATTTTTCTTTTTCATATTCAACCATATGCGTATAAAAACTATCAAGTTTATATTTTAAATAATCACGAGCTTCTTCAAATTCCTCAATACTCTTATTAATATCCTCTAGTTGATCGGCCAAAATTGCTTTTCTAGTTTCTAATGTTTTTCCACCTTGTTTTGATAAATTTGTGTAATCAACCAATCGTTCAATCGTGACTCCAGCTTGTCTGAGTACTTTTGCAAAATACACCCAATTCAAATCTTTCTCAGAAAAATCTCGGTAACCATTCTTGTCTCGAGTCACTGGGGGGATAACTCCTATCCGCTCATAGTAACGTAAAGTGTCCGTTGAAATACTATATTTTTCGCTCACTTCTTTTATATTCATACTGATCCTTCCTTTACAACAAAATTTGCATACGAGTCAATGAATCCTTCATCTACTGCCGGACTACGGTGATCAATAAACCCAACAATTCATTTCGCTGCTCTATTTAATTTTCTTTTTTCATCATTTTTTTGAACCAATTGACTTAATAAAATGAAGGTTTTTCTAATTTTTCAGAACCCACTTCGCTTATACCAAGGCTTTCGCTACTATAAGTTCCATCATCGTCTTCAATAATATCAGCAATTGCACGAGCTACAGCTCCTCTTGTTATTTGAGCGCCTATAAAAGGTTCCCCTTTTATAGTAAATTGATAAGATAGACTCGCAGAATCATTGTATAACCAAGTCAAACGCAATAAAGTGTAATCCAAATTTGAAGTTTCAATCAATTGAGCGGATCTTTTTTGTTCTTCCATTCTTGGGCTGGATCCAATCATTGTAGTGTTCCATTCGCCAAATTTGCCAGTAACTTCATTATAAATCCCAAGAATTGATGCACCAATAATTCGCTTAACACCATTTTTTTTCATTGATTCTATTACATTTTCAACTGCCTCAGAGTTTCCCATATCGTTTAAATAAACAAGCTCTACACCTTTCATCGCTTTGTTTAGAGTATTTGAATCAAGAAAATCTCCAGCGATAATTTCTTCTCGGTCAGGAACTTCTTTTTTTAAACGTTGGTCTGCATTACGAGCGTATAGCACCAGCTTGCTGTCTGTTTCTTGTACCAAAAGTTTGATCAGTATACTAGCTACTTGTCCTGCTGCACCTAAAATTAACATTTTCATGTATCATTACTTCCTTTCACTTTACTGTATTCTTACCATACACCTTAGAGTTGACTATAAAGCAAGCGAAACGACCTAATCGTTTGTTAACCAGTCTGCAACCTCTTCTTGCGAAGAAATAACATCTTTATCTTCGATAGAAAAGCTTTGTTCTATTGAGCTGTTTGGCAACAATTCTTGTATTCTTTCAAGAGAGTCCCCTTCACCATATCCAGCATTCGATGAAAAGGGATAGATTATTTTCCCATCAAGCAGCTCTCCATAGTTTTCCAAAAAACTAATGATTGGATGAGACAAAGACATCGCCCAAGTTTGATACACTAAATAAACACGTTCATACTGACTTAGATCAGGAATTTCCGTATTGATTTCTGGAAATTCTTGATTTTCTCTTTCTTGATTTGCACGAGCAATCGTTTCATCATAATCTTCAGGATAAGGATGTGAAATCGTCAATTCTAATATATCAGCATTTATCTGTCCTTGAATCATCCTCACTAAGTTTTCCGTATTGCCGCTTCTTGAAAAGTAGATGACGATTGCATCGGCATCTTCCGTTAAAATTCTCGTTGGTGCTTCATTGCTATTCGTATCTTGACCGTCCGACTTCGCACCTCTGCCATATTGATTGGTGCCAACGATTTTTGACATTGATGAAGATTGTGCGGATTGCTCTGAACGACTTTCCTCGTTGTTGCTATTATCGTTACTCATACTATTTTCCTCCCCGTTTCCAGTACACCCTGCAAGCAATGCAAATACACTCGCAAAAATGACTAAGTATATTTTATTCAATTCCATCACTTCCTTTTTGCATTATTGAATTTGTTTCGTTGGCCGGACAATGATTTCGCTCCAAGCCGTATCTGCAGGTCCCTGAATCGCTTGTTGGATAGCTCCCGCAACACGTTCAACCGGAATACCAACGGTTTCATAAAATTGTTCTTAATTTTCTGACACGATGGTTCCTCTTTCGTTAATGTAAATACAGTTTACACCTTGTAGTCAACTCCAATGCAACTAAAAAGGTTAGATTTATATAAAATTATTAAATTTGAACTTTTCAAAAAGGACAGACTTCCTCAATCCTTTTTTATTGTGTGAGTTTTTCAAATAGTAGAGGCTACTTGTCATTTTTTTACAAAAAAATAAGTGTTAGTGATTTTTAATCACCAACACTCACTATTATAGAGCTAAAAGAGTTCCCTCAATTAGAATGATTTTTCCGTCATAAAATAATTCCAAAACTGTTTAAAACCAAATAAGAATTGACTATCTTGTTCTAATTTTTTTTCTCATCTTGAAATACTGGCTTTTGTACCTTAGATACTTGTATATACCCTCTAAGTTAAAGAAAAATAAAACCTTCTTTTATAATAAAACCGAAGCAATTAAATCATCAAATTTTCTAATATCTATTTTGGTTCCTAAACCTATTTTTACATGACCAGCACGTGTCCATAGTTCAACTTCGGAATTAATATCAAAAGTACCAGCATTTTCAGTAGACCACATATTGATCGAACTATACGGCAAAGAGTAGATTTCAATTTTTTTACCACGTAATCCTTGTGCGTCACGAACAATTAATCGTTTGTTAGTAAATATAGCAATATCTCTGATCGTTTTAAATGCAGCTACAGCTTCTTCTCCTTGAACCAGTCTATCGCTTATATCATCTGGAATACCACACTCTTCTGAGAATGTCCAATTGATGTATTTTTCTAATTCGGCCATAAATATATTCTCCTTTTTAATTATAGTTATGTATTCAGTATTAAAGTTCTACTTAAAACCATGAACAAAAATACTTTTTGGTTACTCAGTTTACAAATATTGTATGACGAGCTTTCCAGTCTTCCAATTTTATGCTTACCCAAAAACCATAAATACCAAGCGTTACGATAGTCAGCAACAACCATTTGATCCAGTGTGAGAATAAACTAAAAGCTGAACCGTTAAATTTCATTCGTTTGCCTTCTATAACTGTATGGTTTATTTTCCAACCATACACCATACATAAAGCCCAAGGGTAACAAATCCCAAATGTTAGTATTGTCACCGCACCGCCTAAAAGGCTCCAACCTATAAGACTTAATAGTCCTCCATCGAAAAATGAATGCCTGCCGTTTTTTGTTTCCATCTACAATCCTCCTCTTATCATTATGTAATTTAAAATCAACTAGACAATAAAAATTAGGCCAGCGCTGCTTTCTTCTACGTCATAACAGCACTGGACCATTTCTCGCTAAAAATCTTACAATAAATTTGCAGGATATAATTGCATCCCTTGGTATTTCTCTAGTTAGTCCATTTCAAATGCACCAGTATACAATTGATAGTACTCTCCTTTTTGAGAAATCAGCTCTTCATGGTTTCCTCTTTCAATGATTCGTCCTTGTTCCATTACCATGATCGCATCTGAATTGCGAACTGTTGAAAGCCGGTGGGCAATCACAAATACCGTTCTTCCCTTCATTAAGGCATCCATTCCGCTTTGAACAACCGATTCCGTCCGCGTATCAATACTTGAAGTTGCTTCATCAAGAATCAGAACTGGCGGATTTGCTACTGCAGCTCTGGCGATTGCGAGCAATTGCCTTTGTCCTTGAGAAAGCGAGCCGCCATCACCTGTTAATTCAGTATCGTAACCATGCGGCAATTGTCTGATAAAGAAGTCAGCATTGACTAATTTTGCAGCTGCTTCAACTTCTTCATCGGTGGCATCTAATCTGCCGTAACGAATATTGTCTTTGATCGTTCCTGAGAATAAATGCGTGTCTTGCAATACAATACCCAATGATTTTCTTAAAGCATCTTTTTTGATTTTTTTGACATCAATGCCATCATAAGTGATGGTCCCTTCTTGAATATCATAGAAGCGATTGATCAAATTGGTGATCGTTGTTTTTCCAGCTCCAGTTGCCCCAACAAACGCAATCTTTTGACCGGGTTTTGCAAATAGATTAATATTGTGAAGAATCGTTTTATTGGGATTATACCCAAACGTTACACCGTTAAAGCGCACATCTCCCGTTAATTCCGTATAAGCAACCTCGTGATCAGCAGTCGTTTGTTTCCATGCCCATTCACCTGTGCGTTGTCTGGATTCTTCGATTTTCCCGTCAACACTTTTAGTGATATTAACTAACTCAATTGTTCCAGTGTCTTCTTCAGGTTTTTCAGCTAATAGTTTAAAAATACGTTCTGCACCCGCTAACGACAAGATGATCGCATTAAACTGTTGCGAAATTTGCGATACAGGCATGCTAATGCTTTTCGTGAATTGAACAAACGACGCGATACTTCCTACTGTCAGCGTCGTGATTCCTGTAATCGAAAAAATGGATCCTATTACAGCCGTTAATAAATACATAAAATTCCCAATATTTCCCATGATCGGCATTAAGATATTGGCATAGGTATTGGCTTTCGTAGCATTTTCTCTTAGGTTTTCATTCAAATCACTAAAATCAGCAATTGCCTCTTCTTCATGGTTAAAGACTTTAACGACCTTTTGGCCTTCAATCATTTCTTCTATATAGCCATTCAATGTTCCCAATGCAGCTTGTTGAATAGAGAAGTAACGGCTGCTTTTACTACCGATCGTACGAACAACGGCAATCATCACACCTATCATAGATAAGACAACCAACGTCATCGGTATATTAATAATGAACATCGCAATAATAATTGATAAAATCGTAATCAGTGCAGAAAAAATTTGCGGAATCGATTGGCTGATCATCTGTCTTAGCGTATCAATATCATTCGTGTAATGACTCATAATATCACCTGTCGCATTGCTATCAAAGTAACGAATCGGCAAAGATTCCATATGCGTAAACAGTTCATCCCGAATGTCTTTTAAGATTCCCTGCGATACAGTCACCATTGTACGATTAAAAATATAGGTGAAAAGGGCACCGGTCAAATACAATAGTGCCATTAGACTAATAATACGTGCTAGATTTGAAAAATCAGGCGTTTCTTGAGTAAGAAGAGGAGCAATATAGTCGTCAATCAATGTTTTCGTAAAGCTGATCCCAATTGCATTGGTGGCTGCACTAATGATAATACTGACAATTACGATGAGTATCCGCACTTTATATTGCTTCGTTGCATATGAAAGAATTCTTTTAAGTGTTTTTAATGGACTAACAGCTGGTTTCACGTTCGAGTTATTCTTCAACTATCGTCCCTCCCTTTACTTGAGAATCGAATACTTCTTTATAGATCATATTGTTTTCCAACAATTCTTCATGTGTCCCAATGCCATCGATCTTGCCTTCTTCTAATACGATAATGCGATCAGCATCCTGAATGGAAGAAATACGCTGTGCCACAATGATTTTTGTTGTATTCGGAATTTCTTCTGTAAATGCTTTTCGAATATAAGCATCTGTTTTTGTATCTACTGCACTGGTCGAATCGTCTAAAATCAGGATTTTAGGTTGTTTTAATAATGCGCGCGCAATCGTCAACCGCTGTTTCTGACCACCGGAAACATTCGAACCACCTTGATCCAACACCGTTTCATAGTTATCTGGAAAGGCTTGAACAAAATCATCTGCTTGAGCTAATTTGGCAACCCGTTGAACTTCTTCTTCAGAAGCTTCTTTGTCTCCCCATCTCAAATTTTCAATGATCGTTCCTGAGAATAATGTGTTCTTTTGCAATACCATTGCAATTTGGTCACGCAACGTCACTAAATCATAGTCTTTTACATCATGTCCTGAAACGTATACTTCTCCTTCAGTTGCATCATATAATCTGGGAATCAACTGAATAAGTGTACTCTTTCCACTACCCGTTCCGCCAATGATCCCTATCGTTTCACCAGACTTGATGGTTAAATTAATCTGACTTAAATCTGCCTCTTCTGATCGTTTATTGTATTTAAACTGAACATTTTTAAATTCAATGTCGCCATTTTCAATTGTCGTAAGCGGCTTTTCTGGATTTGACAATGTCGCTTTTTCATTCAGAACTTCAGCAACCCGTTCTACCGAAGCTTCAGAAATAACGATCATCACAAAAATCATGGAAATCATCATAATACTCGTTAAGATTTGCATCATGTAAGTAATAAAACTCGTTAACTCACCCGTACTCATTGTTCCGCCGACAACATACTTGGCCCCAAACCAATAAACAAGGAGCAAACAAGAATAAATAGCGATCTGCATCACCGGAGCATTAAAAGCAATAATTTTTTCTGCCTTCATAAATAGAGATTTAATATCCTCAGAAGCTTTTTTAAATTTTTCAATTTCTTTCTCTTCACGAACGAACGATTTTACCACACGCACTCCATTAATATCTTCTTGTACGGTTTGATTTAATCGATCATATTTTTTGAAAACTTCTATAAAATAAGGATGCACACGATAGATAAGACCGATCAAAATGAACGCTACAATAGGAACAATGATGAGAATGGTCAAAGATAATTTCAAATTTGTATAAGATGCCATTGCAAATGCAAATGCAATCATGAATGGCGAGCGAATAATAGTTTTTAGTACCATTTGAAAAGCCATTTGAATATTCGTAATATCTGTTGTTAGTCTTGTAATCAAACTGGACGAAGAATATTTGTCAATATTATCAAATGCAAAGGTTTGAATATTTTCGTAGATATCTTGACGAAGATTCGTTGAAAGTCCTACTGCCGCATCGGAAGAAAATTTTCCGGCCAATACTCCAAACAGCATGGAAAAACAGGCCATCACAAACATTAATGAACCTATTTTCAAAATATACGCTATATCCCTTTCCATCAATCCTCTATCAATAATCTTTGCCATAAGAAAAGGAATAAAGATTTCCACAGCAACTTCTAAGGCCATAAACAGCATGGTCAAATAGGCAGGTTTCTTATATTGCCGCAATGATTTCATTAATGTTTTATACATTGTCTTACTCCTCTTCTTTTAATTGAGCAAATGCGCTCGCTCCATTAAATCATGTATTCGGTAAATCGTTTTGATCGTCAAGCGGATATCTTCATCCGGAACTTCTTCTAAAATCTGACTATTTTTATGATGAAAATCGTAGACCATTTTTCGATGCAACGCTAACCCTTTTTTAGTTAACCGAATGTTTACCACTCGCTTATCTTCCTTGTTTGCTTCTTTATTGATATAGCCCTGTTTTTCTAACGTTGTGATATTTTTTGTAATACTCGGCAACGTTACACCAATCGCGTCAGCAATATCACTGATGCGTACTTTGTCCAGCTTTATTGACAAGTTATACAATGTTTTGATGATATAAATATGCCTCTTTTGTACTTCAAGAGGCGGCTCAGGCAAAAACTGTATCGTTTGTTTTGCACACATACAGGCATCAATATATTCTTCCGATAGTTGATGATCCATTGTTTCCTTCTCCTTCCGAATTAAGTTACCTAACATAGTTACTATAAGTAACTATGTTAGCAAAAAAAAGAATAAATAGATAGATAAATCTACTTACCCTTTCAATATAGCTATTAAAAATTACTCTTTCTTATAACTCAGACAAAGTTAGTATTTAGTCTCTCTTTTGAGCAATGATAACGTAAATAGCATCTGTCGGATGATATTTCTTGGTTACTTCAAACCCTGCTCGGTTTAGCTGTTGTTCCATTTCAGTTGAAGCTATTCTTGGGTGATGCTGACTTGAATTTTCCTCTTTTTCTAATTCCACACATACAAATGTACCCTTTGTTTTAAGGACTTGGTTGATGAACTGTAATGTCTCAGGTAAAGGATTTATCTCATGCAGGACTAACGAAGCTAAAACAATATCCATTGAATTGGCTGATAAAGGCAAATCTTTCATTTCTTCTTTAATGGTTCGGATATTTTCAAGTCCTTCTTCATCAGCCTTAGAACGGATGATCTGCAACATTTTAGGATCTATATCAAGAGCATAGACCAGACCATCAGTTGCTTTAGCAGCCGGTATCGTTAAAAATCCCGTTCCTGCCCCTATATCTAAAATAGTGTCGTTAGCGTTGATTGGAAATTGTTTCAGCAACTGTTCTGGCGGGAATTCCTCTCTTCTTTTTGCATTGTCTAGAGACGCGACTTTCTTTTCAAAATTACCCTTATGATGTGAGTGGTCATGGTTTTTCATATTCATTCTCCTTTTCAATTTAACTGTTTGGCACCGTAGATAAAACTGCCAACAGTCCCTTGTTCTTCATTTTATTTGTTTTTATGCATATGCTTTTCTTCCATTTTAGAGACGATATCAATGAGATAGTTATGCTCAAGTTCGTCTTTCATATTTTGTTCTGCTTTTATCATGACATCCTCAATCATGCAGCCTTGATTATGGTTTATAGAACAACTGAATAAACTAGAGTCTCCTTCAATTGCTTTTATGACATCTAAAAATGTGATGTTATCTTTTGGTTTAGAGACTCGATATCCTCCCTTAACTCCCCGTGTCGATTCTACTAATCCAGCTTTAGCAAGTTTCGTTAATATCTTTGACAAATAGGTTGGCGAAAGTCTTTGTGTTTCCGCTAGGCTCTGAACCCCTATCATATCTCCTTCAGGCAAAGTCATTAAATACACCATTGTGTGCAATGCATTATCAGTAGCTTTTGAGTATTTCATGGTTTCCCTCCTTATTAAAGATATTAAAGACTCTTATTATCCTTAATTAAATTTCATCTTATCATTTAATGATAATTTAGTCAAAACATCTTTTTGAAATAAATTTAAAATAACACTAAACTAACAATATGTTATTATGTGTTGCTTTTATTCCGTTAAATGTTACAATGAATGAGAAGAAACCAACACCAGTAGATAAGTTAAGGAGGTGTTTCAATTGAATCAAACGAAAAGACAAGAACTTATCCTCGATTTAGTAAAAATCAATGGTGAGGTTACTACAAAAGAACTAGCTGATGAACTAAGCGTCTCTATGATGACGATCAATCGAGATTTAAAAGAGCTCGCCAAATGGGAAGAAATCCAATTGGTCCATGGAGGTGCTATCTACCGAGAAGATGCCTCACTTGAAAACCCAATATCGATCAAAGAAGAAGTCAGTATTTATGAGAAAAAAATGATTGCCAAATTTTGCCGAACCTTAGTCAAACCTGGAAGCTCTGTTTTTATTGAGACCGGAACAACCACGTTAGCCGTTGCCAGAGAATTATTCAATATCGAAAATTGTCAGTTTTATACCAATTCATTATTGGTTATGAATTCTTTAGCTAAATTTGAGGACATTCAGCTGCATTGTGTTCCTGGAAAGTATCGAGATCTTTCAAAAGGCTTTTTAGGTTTAGAAACATCTGATTTTGTCAAAAATTTCAATTTTGATATTGCCTTTATAGGCACAGAAGGCATTACTGTTAACTCAGGGATTACGCTGCCAAATGGAGAAGATGCTTTTACCAAAAAGAATATTATGAAACAATCTAGAAAAAATGTGCTCGTAGCCGATCACAAGAAATTTGGTTTGTCTTATCTCCATAAAGTAGGGGAAATTACCGATTTTGATATGATCGTAACGGACTTGGAAAGTGAACAACCTGTATTTAAAGAAATAAACCAATTAACCAATATAAAATCTGTTAGAAAAGAGGAAATTAAAAATGAACATTAATTTAAACACTGTAACGCTGCCTACTATACACTCTAACCCGCAATCCGTCATATTAACGGACGAAACAATGGCTGCTAGAAAAGAAAACTTTCTAAAACAAATGAAAACCTATTCAATGGATACGGCGATCATCTATGCCGATCGTGAACACGGAGCCAACTTTGAATATTTTACTGGCTTTATCCCACGGTTCGAAGAAGCTTGCTTAGTCATTCATGCTAATGGAGACAGTTATTTATTATTAGGAAATGAAAATCTGAAGTTGGCGGAACATTCTAGAGTGGATGCTAAACCAATCCATGTTCCTTTCTTCTCTCTTCCAAACCAACCGATGGATGGCGAAAAAACGTTGGAAGATCATTTTGAAGAAAGCCAAATTAAACCAGATGCTCAAATTGGTATCATTGGCTGGAAACTTTTTACTTCTAGCAGTTACGATAATGCAGATTTATTTGATTTGCCATTTTATATCATAGACAGCTTGTTAAACTATGTTTCGAACAGAAGCCAGTTAAAGAACTTCACGTTTTCTTTGAGCTCTCCTGAAGGTGGCTTGCGTACAACGCATAATGCCAATGAAATTGCTCATTTTGAATACGGTGCTTCTCTAGCAGGTATCGGCATGTTTAATGCGATACAAGCAATTGAAGCTGGCAAAACCGAAAAAGAAATTGGCGCTTTGCTTGCACAAGATGGACAACCAAATACTGTCACGACCATTAGTGCTGCCGGACAACGGTTCACTAATGCGACTCTTTATCCAAGAGATAAAGAAGCCCAATTGTCCGACAACTACTCCATAACTGTAGGCTACAAAGGCGGTTTGAGCAGTCGTGCTGGATTTGTAGTTTCTTCTCAAGAAGAACTGCCAGAGAATCAAAAAGATTATTTGGATAAATTGGGCAAACCTTACTTCACAGCCTATGCAACTTGGTTAGAAAATATCAGCATTGGTATTTCTGGCGATGAATTTTACTCTATGATCGAGAAAGTATTCCCTTCTGACGTTTATGGCTGGACCCTAAACCCCGGACACTACACAGGAGATGACGAGTGGATGTCTTCTCCATTCTACCCAGGATCTAAAGCTGTAGTTAAAAGCGGACAACTGTTCCAAGTGGATATCATTCCAAGTGTGCCAGGCTACTCAGGTGCAAGCGCTGAAGAACCAATCGCTATAGCCGATAAAGCTTTGAGAGACGAGTTAAAACAGCAGTATCCAGATGTTTGGAAACGTATTGAAGATAGAAGAAACTACATCAAAAATGTGATCAACATTGATCTTTCTGATGATATTTTACCTTTAAGCGATACTGTAGCTTTCTATACTCCATTCTTCTTGAATAAAACACTAGCTTATACAAAAGAAGCGTAAACTAAAATTTCGCTTTTAACTTACTCGTTAAAAAAATAAACAAATAAACATGACACCTTTCTCCTGTATAAAAAAGAGGAAGGTGTCATGTTTTATTATATATGGAAGAATCCTACCGATTTAGCCAAAATAAGTAGGAGGTTAAAGACATTATTTTATTCAAAAAAAGTTTGCGTGACTTAAATGATAGTCTTTTTCTCCTTTAGGGCATGCAAAATTGATTTGCGTGCCTTAAGGGAGAAATTTTATCCTACTTAAGGTATGCAAAATGGATTTGCCTGCCTTATCGATAGAAATTCAACCAACTTAAGGTACGTAAAAGGAATTGAGTATCTATCTTCTACATTTTTTCACTATCTATTTTACAAATAGAGAATCAACACAATACCAAAAATTCTATAGTTTGTGAAAGATAGGTTTCATTTTATCAAAAGTACAAAAATGAGTATAACCAATATCTTTTAAAATTTTCTTGGATTCTTTGATGTGAAACCCTAAATGTTCTGGTTTATGACTATCGCTGCCAATCGTAATGATCTTACCTCCAAGCTCATGATACAATTTTAAGATTTCTATAGAAGGCGTCAAACCGTTGATTCCATACCGAACTGAGGATGTGTTTATTTCTATTCCTTTATTGTCTTCTATCACTTTTTTTAATATTTTCACTATTTTATCTTTACTATACTCAAACATATCAACTTCTTTATCTAGGTAACGTCTCACCAAATCCATATGTGCCAACACGCTATACTCTTTATAAGAAGTGACTAATTGATACATCTCATCGTAATACCTATCGTAACTTTCCCGATGTGTGTGCCCTTTTTGAAATTCTCCTGTCCAAAATTCTTTATTTTCAATTTGATGGACTGATAACAAAATAAAGTCAAAGTCTTGAGACTGATAGAGTTTCTCAAACTGCGGAATTGTATGGATTTGCATACCGAACTCTAGGCCTTTTTTAATGGTTATGTTTTTTTCATATTTCTTAGAAAGTTTCTCTAGCTCCGAAAAATAAAGTTCGTAATGAACATTTTTAACGTCTTTATTCTTGCCTGCTTGAAATTCTTCCTCTGGTTTCCAATCGGGTTTGACCCCATAATCTACATGATCAGTAAAACAAATTTCCTCTAAACCCAACTGAATAGCATCTTTTACGACATCTTCCATTAAATACCAGGAATCGTCACTGTAATCGCTATGGACATGATAATCCGCATAAACCATCTAAACAAAACTCCTTTAAGTCACCCATTTTTTTATTCGCCATTCTTTGCTGTATGGTAATCGCGCATCGCTTTTCCCCCTATTTTTCTAATCGCTCTAGACAGTTAATAGGTTGGTACTTCTTTTATCCTTTATTTCATCAACCTGTTAATTCTTGATTCCTTTCACCATTAAACCAATTGCTTTGTCATGATAAGATCTGTTTGTTCGTCATCTCCCATGAAAAAGGAGTGTGAGCTCGTCTGAACAAATCCTCTATCTTTGTAAAAGGCTAGAGCTGCTGTATTTTTCTCCCAAACACCTAACCAAATAGCCTTTTTGTTTGCTTTTTGAGCAAACCTTTCAGCTTGTTCTATCAAGAATTTCCCATAACCTTTTCTTTTATAATGACTGCGAATATAAATTCGTTCGATTTCCATAGCACTTTCAGCACTATCCTCTGTTTGGGCATCCTCTACGTTTACTTTTAAATAACCTACTGTTTCTTCATTATCTTGTAAAAAGAAAAAAGAAGATTTCTCATTAGCTAATTCTTTTTTGAGCTGATCAACAGTATAAGCTTTCTCTAAATACTGTTTTAGATCTTCCTCGGTATTTTGTTCTTTAAAAGTATCTGTAAATGTTTCAATACTGATTTGCTGAAGCAGCATTACATCAGCTAATGTGCCTTTTTTTAATTCCAAATTTAACAGCTCCTTTAGTAATTCCTTTTATTACCTTTTTTTACAAAGTCCCAATCCCGTTCAGTATTGAGTTTGATTTTGCTTAAAAGTTGAGAAAAAGTCTCGATTTCCTCATCCGTCAAACCCTTTAAAGCAACTTCATTCGAGTATTCATTTTCTTTGATTATAAAATCAGCTAACTCATCGCCTTTTTTGGTAGTAAATAATCTTTTTATCTTTTTATTTGCTGAATCGGATCTCTTCTCAATAAACCCGCTTTTCTCAAGCTTTTGGATGGCTCTTGATGCAGTGGTTCGATCAACTTTTATCATTTCGCTTAAATTATCCGGTATAATTCCCGGGTTCTCCTTAATTCTTACCAAATAAAGGTACTGTCCTCTTGTAAGATTTAACTCTTTAAACTCTATATTGGCAATCGAATCTAACGATCTCGCAATGACACCAATATCACGAAGAATATCTATCATCTCGTTCCCTCATTTCATCATTGACACTCTTATTGTATAAAACCTTTGTTGCAAATGCAACAAAAAGAGAGGTACCGTATAAACAGTTCTCTCCCTTTTGATAAATTATGTTCTATCTACGTACTTTTACTCTTTCACAATTCCAAATTCATGTACTTTTTCAACTGCACGTTCTTCGCCTTCCAGCAGCTCGCCAAATACTTGGTAAATTTCTACTGTCAGTTCGTCTCCATTTACATTATAAACGGCAAAGTTTTGAACAGTCGAGTCCCGATTGTTGGAATGCGAATTTGCAAATACACCATCTTTCTGCGGTTGTCCGCCGAAAGCAAAAAGGTTGTTGTAGTAATCTAGATTTTCTTGAGTCATCCACTCTAAATCCGGTCTTACCTCATGAACATGTTCCAGTGATTTGCTGTAAAGATCATCATAGGCTTTTGTCCCTCCTGTGTTCGGTAATACAAATACTGTCCCAGAAGGGTTCTTGTAGTATTCAACGTTGTCTTCTCCAATAACAACTTCTGACTGGTCGATTGTAGCATTAGAGAAGTTTTCATCTGTCGGCACAAAGTTCAGAGACTTCGTTCTAGAGATGACATGATCGTGTCCTTGTAAAGCCAGGTCAACATCTAATTCATCAATCATTTGCATAAATTCTTCTCTGACTTTTTGAACATCTTCGTCTTGAAGCGAATGATAAGATTTAGAGTACAACGGTTTATGGTAAGTTAACACCACCCATTCAGCACCATTTTCACGAGCTTGTTTGATATCTGCTTCGATCCATGCTAATTGTTCTTCGCCTAAAGCCTTGCCTTCTGGATTGTCTTCAGATACTTTATTGTCGTTCGTATTAGCGACTACGATATGTACGCCATTGTAATCAAGCGAGTAGTAAGATCCGCCATCGACTTTATCATTTGTTACCGGCACATTGACGTGTTCATTAAATTTCTCAGTTAATTGAGAGTCGCCATACTTTAACGCATATTCATCATGGTTTCCTGGGGCAACGACTAACGGCTGCTGCAACCAAGATTCTTCAGATTGAGAAAAAATATCGATCCATTCATCTTCTACTTCGGCTGTTTCCACGACATCCCCTGTGTGCAGCACAAAATCGGCATCAGCAATTTCCAAAGCTTGTTTAATGGTATCTGCACCGTAAGCAGCTTCATTGAGGACATTTTCATTCCAATAAGCATTTTGAGTATCGGTGTATTGTACGAAAGTAAATTCATCGCCTGATTCACCTGAGGTATTGAATGTTCCCACCTCGCTCTTTTCGCCCGTTTCGCTTCCAACTTGGTAGTAGTAAGTGGTGCTCGGCTCTAAATCCGTTGCTAAGGTCTTATAAGAGTATTCAGTCACGTCAACCAAATCTAACGAACCGACTGCATCTCCGCTTGTCCATTCCGGTCCGCTTTTGCCTTCATCTGTGTAGTAGCCATTCACAACGGGTTCGCTGTTTTCTCCTTCCACAGGATTTCCTTCTTCATCCATTTCCAAATCTGCATAAATATAAAAACCGTCTTCTGTTCTTTCTGCGTATTGATTCGTCACTTCGACAGCTTCTGGTTCAAAAACTAATGGATCGCTTAAATCTTCTGACGTGCTTACCCACACTTTAGCGTCATCAAATTTATCCGTCGTATACCAGTTAAAGCCCATTTGAGTTTGAGTATCTCCATTGAGTGTCGTAATGATACGGTTAGGTACATTGTTTGCTTCAACTTCAGCCACTTTTGGCTTACTCTCTAATAATTCTATCTCATTTCCTGAAGAACTAACCACTGAAGAAGCTGATTCTGAAGTGCTTGGTGCTGCATTTGTTTGACAGCCGGCTAACACAAATGGTACCAACAAAACCATGGCAGCTATACTTGGAACAGAAAACCTGTTAACTTTTCTTTTTATATGCAATTCTTTTCCTCCCAAATCAAGATATATTTATAAGCCCTCAATCAAATGAGCCTATACTCTTACTGTAGAGGACGAATGTTTAGTGTTGATCAATAACACGTAAAGATTCAGTAAACATGGATTTACACAAAGAAAGAGCTACCAAATAAACAGTCTTTTTTTTGACAATCAATTATGAAGAATAGAATGAATTCTCACTGGGCAATTGCTATTCTAAGTTGAGTTTGGTGCTTCCAAAACTGAGGATTTGTACATGCTTTTTGATTTCAATATGAAAGTTTCGTGGAAAATAGAATCAATAAAAAATGGCACTCTTTAAAATTTAAAAGTGCCTTTAAGCATTGGTATGTATAATATCAACGTTTTGAAACACAAAAAAACGGGAAGCTTTCTGCTCCCCGTTAATTAGCCTGTTGTTTAAATAGCAGCAAAATGTTCTAAAGTACCTACCATGTTAGACACAAAGCCATACTCGTTATCGTACCAAGCAACCGTTTTGACTAATTGTCCCTTAGTGCCTTCGATTACTTTTGTTTGAGTGGCATCAAAAATTGAGCCAGCAGGTACTCCGATAACGTCTGAAGATACGATTTCGTCTTCAGTATAAAGAAACGCATCGTTTGAAGCTTCTTTCATTGCCGCGTTTACTTCTTCCACTGTTACTTCTTTATTCAAAACAGAATACAATTCTGTCATTGATCCCGTAATAGTCGGAATTCTGACAGCCGTTCCGTCAATTTTTCCATCTAATTCAGGAATAACTTTCCCTACCGCTTTGGCAGCACCTGTTGAAGCCGGTATAGCATTTTGTGCCCCTGCACGGTTTTTACGTCCACCTGGGGAATCTTGCAATGCTTGCGATGCAGTATACGCATGAATCGTTGACATTAAAGCACTGTCGATTCCATACTTGTTGTTCAATACATTTGCCATTGGTGCTAAACAGTTCGTGGTGCACGATGCTGCAGAGACGATTTTGTCATTTTCATCAAGCGAATCATGATTCACACCATAAACGATTGTTTTAGTATTGTCTACTTCCGCTCCCGCAGCTTTTACCGGTGCAGAGATTAAAACACGTTTTGCGCCTGCATCCAAATGGGCTTGTGATTTTTTCGCTGAAGTATAAAAACCAGTACATTCCAAGACAATGTCGATGCCTAAATCGCCCCATGGTAACTGACTAGCATCTTTTTCTTCAAACGATTTGATTTCTTTTCCATCTACCACAATCGCATCGCTCCCAACTTCTACATCATACGGGAACCGGCCTTGTGCCGTATCGTATTTTAGCAAATAAACCAAGTCGTCATTATTCGTCAAGTCATTGATTGCGACAACCTCTAAGTCTGTGTCCTTTTCCAACATCCGACGCAATGCCAAACGTCCAATACGCCCAAATCCATTAATCGCTACTTTTATCGACATCAATATTTCCTCCTTCTTTATTTGTATCTATTTTTATGGTAACGCTTTTACAACGAAACTTCCAATTGTATGCATCACTCATTTTTAACTGCTGGGCACAGTCCATTCTAAAATCCCTTTCAATGAAGGAATAACAATGAAAAATGGGGCAGAATTACATTAAAAATTTACCGGATTTCCCTAGTCTCTATCAGTATTAAAATGCAATTCCCCGAAAGTTAAAACCGTTATTTTTCAAAACATAAAAAGAGAACCGCATATAATCCATTGCACTGTTAAATTATTTTATTATTACTTGTCCGAATAGAGTCTATTAACTAAAAAAGCTTACCGTAAAATGTTTTTAAACAAGTTACGGTAAGCTTTATTTATTAACCATCCAGTTGTGTTTTTCTTAAAAACTCTCCAATCTTGGAAACTTCTTCGTTAGCTACTTCATGACCGCTATCCAGCAATTCTAGTTTTGTTGACGGAAAGTATTTTGCCAGTTGTTTAGATAACTGCAACGACTCGCTTGGAATAGCCATTATATCTGTTGCTCCACTAGTAAGGAAAATATTACTGTTCGAACCTGATTCAAAAGTATAACCTAAGTTTGAAGGATGCATCAATACAACGTTGTCCGCAATATTTGGACGTTTTCCCATCAGCCCTAACAGAAAATTAGCACCATTTGAGTAGCCTACAAATGTCAATTTAGCATCTATAGGTTTAATAGCGTCCCATAGAGTAAGGAATTGATTCACCTTTTCATTAAAATTATCACGTAGAAAATGGCCGTTTTGCAAAGGATCAAAAAATCTTCTGCCCGCTCCTGATCCTACATCTCCCAAAAAACTAATCACAGATGCATTCGGATTAATGTCACCGATGACAGATAACAAACTGTATTCATTTCCGCCTGTGCCATGAAATAAAACAAAAAATTCATTTGTAGAACCAGGTATGTTAATATAATTCATAAGAAAGTACCTCCAAACACTTCAAAGGATGTGTCGCAATTATGTTGAATAGTTCTGTTATACATCATGTCTCCGTGATTAATCGAGACATTGAACAAACGTTTCGATTTTATCATAAGCTACTTGGACTAGATCTGCTATTAAAAACTGTAAACCAAGATGACGTGGAGATGTATCATTTATTCTTCGGTGATACGAAAGGACGTCCAGGTACAGAATTCACTGTTTTCCAAATGAAAGACGGTGTGGACAGAACATTTGGTACAAACGCTATTGAGCGTACTGTGTTTGCAGTTCCAACTGTTGAGGCTCTTTACTTTTGGGAGAAACGATTAAACGAAAATGATGTGTTCAATTGTGAAATAGAAGATTATAACGATTCTAAAATTCTACGCTTTGAGGATTTCGATGGTGTTCAACTAGGAATGGTCCCCATTAGAGACACCATTAATGACTTTTTCCCTAGAGAAACTGCAGAAATTTCTTTAGATAATGTTATTTTAGGAATCGACTCTGTCCATTTGCGCGTACGCTATCCTCTTGCAACTTCTAAAAATATGCAGCGTATGTTTGGTTTAGAGGTCACAAAAAACATTCATCAAGGAAGTTTACTTACAACAGTGCTATCAAAAGACAATACCTTATTTAATCAAGAAATCCATATTATTGAAGATAAGATGAGCAGCCGAGAAGTATTAGGCATTGGATCGGCGCACCATATTGCGTTATCCGTGAAAGACACTTCAGAGTTAAGCGAGATTGAGCAACAAGTTATTGAGCGAAACTTCAAGAATTCAGGTGTAAAATATCGGGAATTTTTTACTTCTATTTACTTTAGAGAACCAAATCAACTCTTATTCGAAGTAGCAACTGAAGAGATCTCATTCACGAAAGAAGATTACGGATCGACTGAGTTTGATGATATTCCTTTGTCTTTACCACGCTTTTTAGAACGCAAAAGAGAATCGATAGAGTCTCATTTATATAAATAAAACAGCACCCTAAAAGTTAGTTCTACCTTTTATAAGTGTAAATTGAGCTAACTAAATTATTTAAATAAAAGGGTGTTCGTGTATGGTTTTTCAATTTAAAATTTCATAGAAGTAAAAAGCAGCCAGAAAATATTTTACTTTTCTGGCTGCTTTTTAGCTAGGTTATGTCCCAGACTTTTTGTGTATTTTTAACTATTATTTAGAATTTTTGTCGATGAATGCTACGAATGCATCTGCAATAGTTTGAAGGAATTCAACGGATCCTGGTACTACTTGTCCATCTTCGCTAATTGCTTTAGATGCATCAATATAAAGTTCTGGTTGAGCCATAACTGGGCTGTCACCGAATACTAGTGATTGACGGATTTGGTGGTTAGCTAATGCACCAGAAATACCTGCTGGAGATACTGAACCAACAAGAACTGGTTTGCCTGGCCATACACTTTCGCCCCACGGACGAGAACCAACATCAATAGCATTTTTTAATGAAGCTGGCATACCGCGGTTGTATTCTGGAGTTATGAATACGTATGCGTCTTGTTCTTTCATTTCTTTACGGAAACGATTGTAGCTTTCTGGAACATTTCCTTCTAAGTCTTCATTGTAAACTGGTAAATCACCAATTTCAATAAAAGATACTGTGTAATCAGCTGGGAATAGCTCAGCTAATTTTTTTGCTACAATTTTATTTAACGAATCTTTCCGTAAACTTCCTACTAAAATCCCAATGTTTCTTGACATGAATAATTACCTCCGAATGATTTGTTTTTTTTTACCTTACAAATACATCTTACATCATTCACTTACTTTTTACAAGCGAATAATGTAAGATAATTTTGCTTCTATTTACCTAACTTACAACTTTTCATTCTTTTACCTTAAAGCTCAGGAATGAACTTTATTAATAATGCTTGATGAGGATGATCGTAATAAGTGATCTGTTTTGATACTAAATCGCACGTCCAAGCTGGAATACCAGCCGCTCCAGCTAACTCACAAAACTTCTCAAAAGCTAATTATCCTAATTGAGCTCTTTAGACAGCTAATTTGATTGCTTCTGGGTCACTTTATTCAGAATCTTATTTTGGAGTCCCATTTAATTTTAAGTTAGCAGAATTATTCTCATCAAAATAGCGATCTAGCCCTTCCGCAATTCATGCATTAACTGTAAGAATTCACCAGCATTTTTTCTGCATGTATAACTTTTTCAATTTACGGTGTGCACGAATCTGCAATTAGTTGCATTTTAATAATTCAAAATGATGCTCGCAATAGTGCTTTAGAGGTAGTATCAGGGGAATTTAAAAGAGTGTTAGGTAAACGATTAACTCCACCTGTTGAAGCTTTAAAAGAGTTCTTACAAAAACAAGAACTTGTGAATGCTAATTTACTCAATTTAAAAATAGAAAAAGGAGCCTTATTGAGGTTCCTTTTTCATTAATATTCTCTTTAACTTAAAAACAGCTGCCCTATTTTAAGGCAGCTGTTTTTGAGTCTTGTTAAACGGGTATTATTCGAAAATACGTAATCCGCCAATTCAACTGATTTTTTCACAATTCTTGCAGTAGTTAATCCAAACTAAAATCCAATTCTGGTCCTACTGGAACGATACCCGTCGGATTAATATTTTTATGGCTGCGGTAATAGTGTTCTTTGATGTGCTTAAAGTTCACTGTTTCTGCTATACCCGGCCAATTGTATAATTCTCTCGTGTAACGCCAAAGATTTTTGTAGTCCGTTATTTGTTTGATATTGCACTTGAAATGACCATAATAGACACTGTCGAAACGAATTAACGTCGTAAATAATCTCCAGTCAGCTTCGGTGACTTGATCGCCTACTAGATAGCGGTTCTCCCCTAAGCGTTCTTCCAATTCATCAAGGGCGTCAAATAGTTTGATGACCTCTTCTTCATAGACCTCTTGCTTCGTTGCAAAGCCTGCTTTGTATACCCCGTTATTGACAGAATGATACACTTTATCGTTGATTGCATCAATTTCTGAACGCAACTCTTCAGGATAATAATCGCCTTCTTTTGCACCGACTTCATCAAAAGCCGAATTTAAGATGCGCATAATTTCGGCAGATTCATTGTTTACGATTTTATTTTGTTTCAAATCATATAAAACCGGAACCGTCACACGCCCGCTATATTCTGGTTCAACATGCGTATAAACTTCATAAAGATAGTTTGCATCCATCACTGGTTCTGGAACCACACCTTCTGCTGGTTCAAATGTCCAGCCGTTTTCTGCCATTAACGGATTCACAACAGAGACTGAAATCATCTCTTCTAATCCTTTTAATTTCCGCATGATCAGCGCACGGTTTGCCCAAGGACAGGCTAACGCTACGTATAAATGATAACGTCCAGGCTCAGCTTTAAACCCGCCTTCACCACTTGGCCCTGCACTTCCATCCGATGTGATCCAGTTCCGGAACTGTGATTCTTGACGAATGAATCGTCCTCCACTGCCTTCCGTGTCATACCATTGATCATACCACTTGCCGTCTACTAATAATCCCATCATTATTCCCCTTTCAAATACTGAACTTTATACATCATTTGTATTTATCTTCTATTTTTATTATAGTCAGAATAATTGAAATTAACAAACAAGTTGGTTTTTAGCAGATACCTTAGTCACTTTGTCGTTTTCTATACCATTAGAAACTATATTCTCTTTTTCCTGCTGTATATCAAAATCTTATGTATCATTTCTCCCTCTTTTTACTTCATTTTTTTAAATCGAATTTACCAAATCTAGTATAGAAGAATACTGCTAGATACAGTGCACTGCCAAATTTCATATACTCCATTCAAATTACTTCTAAACCTTTATTTTATATTGCTATTTCAAATAAAAGTATTCCTGTAAAAAATACTAAATAGGTATATCTTGAACATAATGTTCAGGATATACCTATTTATTTGGAAGAAACAAGAACTTGGGAACCTGAATGGATGAGTAACGGTTTATTTCAATCATTTTCATATATAATCTAATTATCAGATACTATAGGAGGTTTTTTTATGTTAACAATAGCTTATATCGGTAATGGGAAAAGTACGAATCGTTATCATTTACCTTTTTCATTAAAAACAGGGAACATTAAAGTGAAGACTATCTATTCTCGTCATGAAAATAGTTCATGGGATAAGGTTCCTGGAGTCCACTACACAACGAATTTAGAAGACATTTGGAATGATCCAGAAATTCAATTGGTTGCAATTTGCCTTCCTAGTTCATTACATTTTGAATTTGCAAAATTATCACTAGAGAACGGGAAAAACACACTAGTTGAAAAACCTTTTACCGAAACTGCTGAAGAAGCAAAAGAACTATTTGAGTTAGCAAAATCAAAAAATTTACTCGTTCAATGTTACCAAAACAGACGCTACGATTCAGATTTTCTGACCGCACAAAAAATTATCGAAAGCGGCGTTATAGGTGAATTGCTAGAAGTAGAAATGCATTATGATTATTTCAGACCAGAAGTTCCAGAAAACAGCACAGAATTTTCAGCATCTTCAAGCTATTTGTATGGACATGGGTGCCATACAATCGATCAAGTTCTTTCCTATTTTGGAGATCCAGACTCCATTCATTATGATGTAAGACAATTATTGGGTCCTAATCGAATGAATGATTATTTTGACTTGGACTTTTACTATTCAAAAATAAAGGTTTCTGTTAAATCAAGTTACTTCAGAATAAAACCACGACCAAGTTTTGTTCTATATGGTAAGAAGGGCATGTTTATCAAGCAAGAGAAAGATAGACAAGAAGAACACCTAAAATTGTTCTATATGCCAACTAATGCCGATTTCGGGATAGATACCCCAAATCATTACGGTACTGTGACTTATATAGATACTGATGGCCTTTATCATGAAGAAAAAGTCATTTCAGAAATTGGGGATTACAGTCGTGTTTATGAAGGATTGTATGAGTCTATTATCAATGGAAAAGATAAGTCCGTGAAAGATGAAGAAACGATTCGTCAACTAGAGATACTTGAAGAAGGTATTCAAAGTATTAAATATTAATTTATCTATTCGTTAGAAAAACAAGGATCATTCAACTAAGAAAGAAGGTTTACAATGAAACTAGCCATTATAGGTTCTGGCATGATCGTGAATGATTTTTTAACTATGGTCTGTGATGTTCCAGGGATTCAATTAGAGGCAATTGTAGGAACGGATAGAAGCATGGATAAAATGAGGCTTTTAAAAAACAACTATGGCATTCGTCAAGTCTTAACTAATTATGAAGATTGTTTAAAAAGTAAGGCTATCGATACTGTTTATATTGCATTGCCCAATCATTTGCATTTTTCTTTTGCTAAACAAGCCATCCTTAATAAAAAAAATGTTATATGTGAAAAACCTTTTACCTTAAACTTATCCGAAATGAAAGAACTAAGAGAATTAGCTTCAGCAAACAATGTCATGTTGTTAGAAGCTATAACCAATCAATATTTAACCAATTACAAAAAAATAAAAGAAGCTATAAAGACTATTGGAGCTATTAAAATTATTGAATGCAATTATTCACAATACTCATCAAGGTATGATGCCTTCAAACAAGGAGATATATTACCAGCTTTCAATCCTAAAATGGGTGGTGGTGCTTTAATGGATATTAATATTTATAATATCCATTTTGTAACGGGTATTTTTGGAGAGCCCCAAAAAGTCAGTTACTTGGCAAATGTTGAAAACGGAATTGATACTTCTGGCATCCTAAGCTTGGATTATGGGGATAAAAAAGTAGTCTGCATAGGTGCTAAAGATTCTACAGCTCCGATACGAACCATTATCCAAGGCGATAAAGGAGCTATCATTATTGACGGACCGACAAGTACTATCGATAGGTTTACTATAATAGACAATCAAAATAAGAGCGAAATCGTTGATTTTAAAGTGCATACGCATCGGATGTATGAGGAATTTACTGAATTTGAAAGAATCATAAGAGAATCTGACGTTGAAACGATGACAAACCACCTTGATCACAGTGAAATGGTTATGTCTATTGTAGATAAAGGATTAGATTCTGCTGGTATATCATTAGGCTAAATTTTTAAAGTGAAAAACAGATGCTTTTTCAATATATGGATGGGTCATAGTTCTTCTGACAAAATTCCATTTTGAATGAGTGACTGTTTTTCTTTTAATTTTTCCAAATTACTGCTGTATTCTTTTGCATATAAAATAGAATACAACGTGTCTAATACATATTGAAAGGCAACTTGTGATGCAAAAGTCCCAACCTTTACAAAATCATATTCTTCCTGGACTACCACTATCGTTTTGGTAGTTAATTTAATCAAATCAGATTCTGTATTCCCTGTTATCAAAATAGTTGGGATCTTTTTGTTAGAAAAATGTTGTAACATACGCTTGTATTGCGGACTAGTTCCACTATAAGACAGAAATAAAGCACAATCTTTTGGAGTAAGGTTAGAAGCATTCCATGCCTCATCTGCATATTCTTCAGAAATAATAGCAAATCTATTAATCTTTACTAATTTATTTTGAAAACTTCTCGCTCGTACTTGTGAATCACCACGAGAAAACAGAAAAATATGCTTAGATTTGAAAAGAATTTCTGCCACTGATTGTAGTAAATCTTCATCTAATTGATTTAAAGTCTTTTTTATTGTATCAATCGTTAAATTTGCCATATTCTTAGCTATATCCATGGTTAAATCTTCTTGTTTAAAAGGAAAATTAGCATCTACTTCACTAGGTAAATGCAATTGACTATAAACTACACCTGAAATAGCGTCCTTAAAACTTCTAAATCCATCGTATCCCATTTTTTTACAGAGACGGATAATCGTCGAGTGAGAAGTATACGTTAATTTTGCTAGATCCTCAATGTATATCGTAGGAATCTTAGTGATGTTTTGGATGATATAATCGGCAATCCTCATCTCCGTATTTGTAAAGTTCGTTTGATCCTTCAACTTAGTCAATGTTTGTACCAACTTTAACAACTCCTTTCTAAAATGAACCTATATCAATTAATTATCATTTACTATCTAACCGCGAATATAAAATAATATATCTTTATATACGAACTAAGGAACCCATCAGATGAAAACATTAGGTTTGATTTGGTCATCACTTTTTGCATTATCATAAATTAGGCTTCCTTGACGAACGATTTATACTCGTTAATAATTTTAATCCCTGAGCTAGTTCCTAATCGCTCAGCACCAGCTTCTACCATTGCTTTAGCCGTTGCAAAATCACGTATGCCTCCTGCTGCTTTTATCTTGACCTCTGCTCCTACTGTCTCTTTCATTAGTTTTACATCTGCAATCGTTGCTCCGCCAGTGCCAAACCCTGTTGACGTTTTTACAAAATCAGGTTTAACTCTTTTAGCAATTTCACAAACAGCAATTTTTTCTTCATCTGTCAAATAACAATTTTCTAAAATCACTTTGCTTAACACGTTATTCGCTTGACAGGCAGCTACGATTTTTTTCATTTCCTGTTCTATATACGCTAAGTTTCCTTCTTTTAACTCGCCGATATTGATTACATAATCAATTTCATCAGCACCATTTTTGATCGCATCCGCGACTTCAAAAATCTTAGTAGAAATTGTAGTCTGTCCCAGCGGAAAACCAATGGCCGCTCCTACATGAACGGAACTTTCTTTTAATAACGCGCTACAAAGAGCAACCGGTGCGGAATTGATCGCCATCATTTTAAACCCATATTCATCAGCTTCTTGACACAATTTTTCAAATCCGGCTTTCTGTGCATCTGCTTTCAACAATGTATGGTCCACCATATTTGCTAATTCTGTCACGCTCAATTGAAATGTCATTTTTGCTTCCTCCTCTTATTGAATTCGATTTCATTTTAACACAATTAAGACTCTTCTAGGTCTCATCAAGGAAAAAGAACGTTCTGGACTTTGGAGAAGAAAGTTTTTTTAGCCATCTGTGTTTTTACTATCCCGTTTCTCGAAAAATCTCTTTTGCGAATGTCACATTTGTGAGATACTACTAAGCGTGACTGAAAACGGAGGGAACAAAATGATTTATATAAAAGAAGCCATTTTACACATTTTTGACTTGAACAGCAACGAACCGATTTTTTCTTTTGCTGGATTAGATCTGACGGAGAAATTTACAATGGATTATCTTCAAGCTATGATTGAAAAAGTAGAAGATTCAGACAATATGAAAACCGGGATATTAACAGAAGATAACCCTTTAAGCCAAACTTTTTCTACTATTCAAGAAGATTTTATTGAGACGACAAAAACGTTGAGCGATAAATTCTTTTCCATTACAAAAATCAATCCAGAAATACCGCCAGCTGATTTATTATTTGTCTTCTTTACCTTGGACGAAGTGCCGCATTTAGGACTTTTCAAGTTAAATTATTCTGACAGCATCACCCATTATGTCTCTTATGAAGAGGAAATACTAACAAATCAGTTGATTGTTAATCGCTCCATTTTACCGAGTGCTCGCCAAGCGATTCAAGAAGGAATGGTGCTGAATTTAAACACCATGGAATACCACATTATCGAGAAAAAACATATGATTGCTGAATTAGCAGAGAAAGTTTATTATTTTACAGAATTATTTTTAGAAGATAAACCTCAGCCAAGTCTGAAAGAAAACATCTCGATCATAAAAAAAGCTGTTCAAAAAACAAGTAAAGCTTTTAATGATGAAGAGTTCCAAGTGTTGGCCGATACGAAAGAAGCGCTTGTTCATAGTATGACTGAAGAAAACGTCATTGATAACCAAGTGATTGCCGAGACCCTTTACGGGGATAATCATGCGAAAAAAGAAAAGTTCTTTGAAGAAATAACTGAAATGGGATACGTAGATCGCGCTCCTGCTGAAGTAGCCGTAGCTGGCCCGAAATATTCGAAGCAAAAATTCCGTTTAGATAACGGTATCGAAATCAGTATCCCTATAGATCTCTATAAAGATCCAGAAGTTGTCGAGTTTATTAATAACCCAGATGGAACCACTTCAGTTATGATCAAAAACATTGAAAAAATAAAAAACTTGTTTTAATAAGTAAATCGTACCCTAAGTGAGTATTGAAAAACTCATCCAGGGTACGATTTTCTATTTTATTCCTTGCGAGTTTTAAAAGTACTTGTGCCATACTTGCTAATGTATAATGAAGTAAGAAGATTCATTTTTAACTAGTTTAATTCAGAAGCTTTTCACTAAAAAATCATACGTAAGGATGGTCTTCAAGATGAACAATAATCATGAAGAGACACTCGAAAATCTATATAATCTCATACTCAATCCAGCAACTCGGGAATGGGAACGGTCATTATTATTGGCAACCAAAAAAGCTATAGAAGACGGTGCTAATTTTGAAAATCAGCTTTCAAAACTTGAAGCTGATTTACGTCCGCTTGCTTTAAGAAATAACTTAACTGCTGATGTGACAGATTTTTATAATAAGATTACCGGTAATGCTGCTGCCAATACTCAATTTGATTTTACGAAACACTCCACTGATGAACTGGCTTATCAAGATTCCGCTATATTTGCAGGCGGCTGTTTCTGGTGTATGGTAGAGCCTTTTGAAACTCTTGATGGGATCGTTTCCGTCTTATCTGGGTACACTGGTGGACATATTGACTGCCCCACTTATGATCAAGTGAGCGGTCAATATACCGGGCATGTAGAAGCCGTTGAAATTATTTTTGATACAAGAATCATACAGTATGAAGATCTAGTAGAGCTTTATTGGCAGTTGACCGATCCCACAGATGAGTTTGGTCAATTTCAAGATCGGGGCAATCAGTATCGTCCGATTATTTTTGTTCGAAATGAGAGGCAACGACAGATTGCTGAAAAATCAAAACAGTGTTTAGTAGAATCCGGCAAATACAAGCATCCAATCGTTACATTAATTGAACCTGCAAGCGTATTTTGGCCGGCAGAAAACTATCACCAACAATTTTATAAGAAAAACCGCAAGAGATACAAAAGAATTGAACGGTCTCGTCAACAATTTTTGGCTTTTCAACGTTTGCAAGGTAAATTTAGGACTGAAGTCAAACGGTTTACTAAGAAACCTTAATCATTAAACAATGTATAGTTTATTGTATCTCACTGCATAAAAAGACCCCAAAAGCTAACATAAAAAGCTTTTGGGGTCTTTGGTTTAATTTTTTTAAACATCTATTTATTTTAAATTACTAATAGCTTCTTCGACGGCTGTATTGCCAGCTAGAACTTCAAATTCTTGTTTAATTGTGTTGTCATTATGAAGTACAGAAATCAAGGTTTGAGCCACATCTTGACGTGGAATCTCATTGATGTCTTGTCCCATACCAACTTTTATTTGATTGGTACCAGGTGTATCAACTAATATACCAGGATGGACAATCGTCCAATCTAGTTCTGTACGATTTTTCAACCATTCATCCGCATAATTTTTGGCGATTGTATAAACTTGTAAATCATGTTCTTTAGCCATTTCCTCACGGCCTGTACGGAAGGTGCTAACCATAACAAAACGTTTAACGCCAGCTTGTTCTGCAGCGGTCATTGCTTTAATAGCTCCATCTAAGTCGATTAGAACAGTTTTATCAAAACCACTTCCGCCAGCACCTGCACTAAAGATAACCGCATCGACATTTTTCATTGCTTCAGCCAATTCATCTACTGAATTTTTGACAAGATCTAAGAGAACTGTTTCAATCCCTCGTTCTTCGAAGAAACCAGCTTGTTCACTATTGCGGATCATTGCTATTTCTTCAATAGCAGAATCTTCTTTTGCAAAATCAGCAAAATGACGAGCTACTTTCCCATTGGCACCTACAACTAATACTTTCATTTGAAAACTCCTTTCAATATATTACGCGAATTGAATTCAGCATAGCATATATTTCTTACTTATTCTTGTATTGTGAACTAAAGACTGGCATGACCTCATCGTCACCATAAGTCTCGATAAGAGGCAACTCATTTAAAGTTTTCATATCTTCCTCAGAGATCGTAAAATCTACCGCGGCATTAGATTTCATATGCTCTTTGTTAGTAGATTTAGGCAAAGCGACCATGTCTAATTGTATGACATAGCGAATGCTTAATTGAGCAGGCGAAACCTCGTACTTTTCAGCAATTTCTTTGACAACAGGGTGGTCAAGAATGGCACCATGAGCGATTGGTGAGTATGCTTCGACAACAATATCGAGACTTTGACTGTACTCAATTACGTCGCTAGGAACATTTGTAATGTGTGCGAGAATTTGGTTCACCATTGGTTTAACTTTCCCATTATTAATTAGATTTTCCAAATCTATTTGTTCAAAGTTAGAAACGCCTATTGCCCGTAGTTTGCCTGCTTCATAAGTTTCTTCTAAGGCACGCCAGGCTTCTAAATTTCCTTCAAAGTAATGATTGCCGTCACGGAAGTTAGCCCATGGTTGTGGACTATGAATAATCATTAAGTCGATATAAGCCATATCCAAGCGTTCCAGCGATTCATTGATTGCTTTGACAGCTTCATCGTAGTTTTTGATGTCGCCTTCGAGCTTTGTAGTAACAAAAACATCTTCGCGGTGGATGCCAGACTCTTTTATACCGCGCCCTACGCCTTCTTCATTAAGATAAGCTTCAGCCGTATCGATATGACGGTAGCCTGAATCAAGAGCATCTTTTACAACTTGAACCACTGCTTCATTATCGATCATCCATGTACCTAAACCTAATTTAGGAACTTTAACCCCATTTGATAATGTATACGTTTCATTTAACACCATTTTATTGCCTTCTTTCTATCTCTACTTATTTTTTGACAGAATAGCGAATCCATAGGGTGCCGTGTTCCAATGTTTCAACAGTCTCCAATTGGAAGGCTGTTTCTTTAATTTGGGTATATGGTTCTTTGGCAACGAAGAAACGGTGTCCGCCCGGATCCCCATTTGCGATAGGAGACAAGATGACACTGACTTCATCAACCAGTCCGTTTTGAACAAATGACCAGTTGAGCGTTCCGCCGCCTCCAACCATCATTCGCTTGATACCAAATAAATTGTAGAACTTGTCCAACATCGCTTCATAGTTGATTTGCTCTTTACCAGCAATGATATACGATATCTTTTTCTTTCTAAGAAAATCTTTATACGCGTTTGACGCTTGTTCTGTCAAGACTTCTACAATGTGAGAAGAAACACCGCCATAATCAGAGAAATTTTCTTCAAAAGCCAGTTCTCCACGTGCATCAATGGACAAATAATACATAGGAGCATCTGGATCTGCTACATAATCCCCTTCAGGGACAGGGCTGCATTTTCATCCAGCTTCGGTGTTTTGTAATGGGTCATATTATCTTCAGTTGTCGTTTTTCCGTTCAAATAACCATGGATTCCGAATTGTTGTTTTTCTGGATTTATGGAAAGTTCCTGGTATTGGCGGCTCGCTTCTTTAAATTCTGGCAAATCCATGATATCTAGGTTGCCATCGATAGAGGTGTGTGTATGGATAATGACATACGGTTTATTCATAGCTTAATTTTCCTCCTATTTATACAAACTGATTGTTTAATCAATTTCTTTAATGATTCTCGCAGGTGTACCTGCAACAATTACATTGTCTGGCACGTCTTTGGTGACCGTAGCATCTGCTGCAACAATAGCATTTTTACCAATTGTTACGCCAGCCAACACGGTTACATTTGCACCGATCCATGCGTTTTCCTTAATTCGAATCGAATCTACTATTATTCCTCTTCTTTTTGCTGGATCCACTAAATGGTTCACTGTGAGCAATCGCGCCCCAGGTCCGATCAATACATTATCTTCAAGATAAATACCGCCTAAATCAACAAAAGTAACATTTTGATTGAGAAAAATATCTTTGCCAAATGCAATATGTTTTCCAAAATCTGTGTAAAAAGGCAACGAAACAGTAACTGAAGAATCGATCGATTCACCTGTAATTTTTTCAAGTGCTGCAATCACATCTGATGGAGCATGGTATCCGGTATTCAATTCCATCACTAGCCTTTCATTTTTGGCCTTTTGCTCGTGTATTTCTTCAAAAATTGGGGAACCTTTTACTATTTCCTTACCAATGATTCGATTTAATAAGTCTTTCATAGTCCTTCACCAACCTATTCAGTTATTTCTTGTTAATTAATTTCATCATACTAAAACAATCTTAATCTGACTAATACTTATATAGAATACTCACCTATTCTTTTTGTCTATAGCTGATTATTTTTAATTATCTAGTTCATTAGTTAGTTACTGATCTTGGTCAGGTATAGGATTTATTAAATTCTCTTCCGATAGAACATTTAGAATTTGTTAAAAATGAGCTATTTATGATCAAAGGAAAATTCGGTGTTCTTAAAACATATCTTATGAGGAGGATTGAAATGGATATTATCATTGGACTACTTACCACGGCAATAGCACTTGTATTTATGTATTTAATGATAAAAAAATATACGGACACATATACGAGTACAACTCACTTTATCTGTCCGAATTGTGGCTCCAGTTTTAAATTATCAAAAATAAGTTTTGCACTTGCTTTAAAAACAGGTATACCCGATGAACGAATCGTAACTTGTCCTTTTTGTGGATACAAAGGGCGAATGCCGCTTATTAAAGATTAAAAGTTAAATCTACAAATATTTTTTGAAAATCAAGATTGACATCTAGCCTTTAAATTTTGGCTTTCCAACGTTTACAGATTAAGATCCAGGCTGATACCAACCAGTTTACGGAAAAATCTTAAGTACACCATCCATCAGCAGAAAAAAATAGAGAAGTTGCTGCTTAAACCCCAAAAAATTGAGCAGCTCTTTCTCTACTTACGTGAATCTATTATTATATTTTCTAAATTTATTATTCTTCCCATTCTCTCCCTTGAGGAATGTAGATATCTTCCCATGCAAGTGCTTCACTAAATTCTCCATCTCTCACTTCTTTGAAATAATCATCTACTTCAGGTGTAAGAACTATTGTGCCATTTTCTTTTTTATGGAAATAATATGTGGCATTCTCTTTTACGTGTAATTCGTCTGGAAGGTTAATCATTAGTGAACCTCCTTCTAAAAAGGTTTTTCTCTGCAATACCATTAGTATCCTCTTCTTTCTGATTATCTTTTCGCTAATTCTCTAAGAGCATGATCATATCTTTTCATACCTTCTTTCAGAGATTTTTCGAACTTAGTTTCTTTTTTCCTTTTCAACTTTATATATATTTCAGTTGTACTTATTTTGGAGAATGTTTCAACTTCAAACCGAGATCTGTAAAATGACAGTTTAACATTCTTAAACTTCCCTCTATATTTCAACCTTTATCCCTACCTTTCTTAATAGATAGCACCTTTTCTGAACGCATTATAACAATTTGCATTCTTATTAGTACGTTCATTATAAGTGATTTAAGTTATAAGTTAAGCATTTAAAACCGATAAGTCAAAAAGGATTTGCGTACCTTAAGTTCCATTCGAACCCACTCATAAGGCACGCAAAATTCTTTTGCGTGCCTTATTTTCTATGTCTATCACACGTTAAGGCACGCAACCGCGTTTATCCAATCCGATCGGACCTTTGCGGCCGCAGCCGAAAAGAACTTTTTAAAATAGAAGTTCAATATTCATGAACCATTAGTTTAAAACCTTTATATCGTTTTTTATATATTATTTTATATATCTGTATTGACATAAATGTTTTAACAGAGTATTATAAGTGTGTAGAAGTTATGTGAATAAAATCACAACAAAAAGGGTGTGTTATCGAAATGGGAAAATTAAACGAAAACCTTCATAAATCCTTTGGTAGACGTAACTTTGCCATTCTGAGAAAAGAGTCAATAGTATCTATCCTGAATTATTTTTTTATCGATGTAACCGGTTATTAAAATAACCAAACTCAACAATGAACAAGTTAGCAACCATTGGAGGAGCAGTATGAACATTGAGAGATTTATTGAAGCGCGTAAAGCGATGGGATTTTCTCAAGTAGAATTAGCTGAAGGCATTTGTACTCAAGCAACCTTAAGCCGATTTGAAAATAATGGACAAGTTCCCAATTTGAAAATAATGATCAAACTTTGTAATCGTTTAGGACTTCCATTAGCTGATTTATTTCCAAGAGTGGGAATCAGGTATACAGAGACGATTGAAACAATGAACAAAGCGGAGTTTTTCCTTGTTACCAGCGAATATGAACAAGCAGCAGCTTTGCTTGATACTATTGCTGTAAACACGATTGCAGATTCTATTTTATCCTTGCGTTACTTTTATTTAAAAGGCTTTATCATGATTTTTCAAAATTGTGCTATCACAGATATTTTGTTCAACTTTGACAAAATCTTATTAGCAGAAGATACCGATGACTCGGAAATTTTCCGACTCCTAGCGTATACCGGCACTGGGATGGTTTACTTTCGCGAAGCGGATCAAGAAAAAGCAGAATTTTATTTTAATAAAGTTCTTAAACAAATTTATACTTATGAAGCAACAGAATTAGAAGATACTTGGCGAGTTCTTAATATCGTCTTTCAATGCAGTGTGTTTTATGCTGAAATTCATGAACTAGAAGCAAGCAATACGTTGTTAAAGTATGCTATATCGATTTGCTCAGACAATCACGTAACGTTCTATCTTGCACGAGCCGCTTTCCAGTTGGTCAAGAATGCTGTTAGTCAGAATGAATCAAAAGAATATATTTTAGAATTAGTCTATGATGCTAGGGCTTATGCCAAAATCAACAAAAATCATGTTTTGCTTAGAGAGCTCGCTGTACTAGAAAAAACAGTATTGTCTCGCAACGACGAAAATAAACTGTAATGATTTGTTAGCAACATTCTTTAGAGGAAAGAGGCGATAACAGTTGGATCAAAAAAGAAGAATCATTCATTTGATGGGAACCGTCATTGATTTATTGGTTCAACACGAAACTCCTGGTTTAGTATTAGACGAGTTAGTCATTCGATTAAAGGAATATGAACACCGTTTTAGCGCAAATGATTCAAGCTCTGAGTTAATGGCCATCAATAAAAATGCTGGGATCCAACCTGTTCCTGTCCATCCTGACTTGTACCAATTGATCAAAATCGGGAAACACCACAGCTGTTCTCCAGCCAGCAACCTAAACATTGCTATCGGCCCCTTAGTTCAAACGTGGCGTATTGGTTTCGATGACGCTAAAGTTCCTGCAGCAGAAGACATTCAACTCCTGCTCAAAAAAACAGACCCGCAAAATATTGTCTTAAATGACGAAGCCCAAACGGTTTTTTTAAGAGAATCCGGCATGCTGATTGATTTAGGCTCTTTGGCAAAAGGCTTCATCGCCGATTTGCTGATCGATTATTTAAAAAGCGTCGGTACCTTGTCTGCTTTGATCAATTTAGGCGGAAACATTGTGGTTTTAGGCCCTTCGCCTACTAATAAAGACCATCATTGGAAAATTGGGATTCGGCGTCCTGGGCCCTCTCGCGATCAATCAATGGTTGCTTTAAAAGCTTTAAATCAATCCATTGTCACCTCAGGTATTTACGAAAGAAGCCTGAGCGATAACGAACAAACATATCATCATATTTTGGACCCACATACGGGCTATCCAATAGAAACCGACGTTGCCAGCTTAACAATTGTTTCCGACAAATCGATCGATGGCGAAATATGGACGACTCGTTTATTCGGAAAGTCGTCTGAAGAAATTATGCATATCTTAAATCAATTAGAAGGAATAGATGGATTGCTCATTACGAAAGAAGAAAAAATGCTCTATTCCGCTGCATTAGAAGACAAAATCATCAAAATGAATTAGTTTATTGTTTACACTAAAAACATTACTGAAAGGAAGTACCAACATGAAAAAAATTATTGGTTTAGTTGGAACAAATTCAGATCACTCTACTAATCGGATGTTATTGCAGTTTATTCAAAAACATTTTTCAAATCAAGCACAGATTGAAGTGGTTGAAATCAAAGATCTTCCCCTATTTAACAAACCAGAGAACAAACAATTGCCAGTTCTCGTGCAAGAACTGGCTAAAAAGATTGAGGATGCTGACGGTGTGATCATTAGTACGCCAGAATACGACCACTCCGTTCCTGCATCACTGATCAATGCTCTTAACTGGCTTTCATACGGCATATTCCCTTTTGTGGATAAACCCGTTATGACTACTGGAGCTTCTTACGGAACACTTGGTTCTTCAAGAGCACAAATGCATTTGCGCCAAATCCTTGACGCTCCAGAATTAAAAGCTCGCGTCATGCCAAGTTCTGAATTTTTGTTAAGCCATTCTTTACAAGCTTTTGATGAAGATGCCAGCTTGATCGATTTCGAACAAATTGAAAAGCTAGAAGGACTGTTTGAAGATTTCCAAATTTTTATGGACATCACCAACCAATTAAAAAGCGCACACGCTATCAACAAAAAAGAAGCTGAAAGCTTCTCATGGGAAAACCTTTAAAGAATAGGAGACGAAAAAAAATGAAATTAGTCGGTATTGTAGGATCTAACGCAGAAGTATCATATAATCGTTTATTGTTAAAATACATTGCTAAACAATTTGGTCATTTGTTCGAATTAGAGGTACTAGAAATCAAAGACATTCCGTTGTTCAACCAAAGCGATGACCAAACAAGCAGCCCTGCTATTCAAAAGATCAGCAACAAAATCTTAAGTGCTGATGGCGTCATCATCGCTACACCTGAACACAACCGCACCATTCCCGCTGGTTTAAAGAGCTTATTGGAATGGTTATCGTTTAAAATCCATCCATTAGAAAACAAACCCGTCATGATCGTTGGCGCATCTTATTACGATCAAGGTTCTTCTCGCGCACAACTGCACTTGCGTCAAATTCTAGATGCTCCTGGTGTTAATGCGATGGTCCTACCCGGTAATGAGTTTTTATTAGGCAAGGTAAAAGAAGCTTTTGACGAAAATGAAAACTTAAAAGATCAAAATACAATCAAATTTTTAGAAAGTACTTTGCAAAAATTCATCCAATTTATCAATGTTGTGTCTTTATTAGAAGGTCCTAAACCAAAACCTGCTGAACCAGAAGATTTGCATGCAACAGGAACTTGCGACACAACCATTGAAGGCGTCGATATGTCTGCTGAGGATTGGGTCGAGCAAGCTGCTGAAGCCGTTAATGCTGTGGAAGGCAACGCCTATGTTAAATTAAACCGCGGAATCCTTACCGTTGATCAATTGAATTACTTCTTAGCGTCTATGCCGATGGAATTAACATATGCTGACCAAAACAACCAGTTCTTATACTACAACCATACAAAACCTGGCAGTGAGATGTTAGCGTCTCGTGTACCTGGACAAGCAGGAAATCCGCTGGCAAATTGCCACCCAGAAAAAGCATTGAAAAATGTTGAATGGGTTATTCAACAACTGCGTTCAGGAGAACAAGATGCTGTCCGTGTTCACGTGCCAACACATGGCCCAGATAAATACGTCGTCCATAATTACCAAGCCATGCACGACGAAGAAGGCAACTATGTCGGAATCAATGAATTCATTTTAGACTTCAAACCAATCATCGACTGGTATTTAAAACAAACCAAACAAACATTGGTTGGAGATGTCGATGCGGTATCAAGTGCTTCTACTAAAGAACAAGAAGAAGTAGACAGTGTTTCAAGTGCTAGTGTTACCGAAAGCGAAGAAGTTCCCGTAGCTGTAGCCGTAGACAGCGTTTCGAGTGCTTCTGTTAAGGGATAACAATGTAAAACGATTCAACTAAAAAACAAACAGACCCGATAAGCATTTCTGCTTGCCGGGTCTGTTTGTTTTAGTAAACGTATTTTTTATGCTTAGATTTGAACAACCAGCTGCTTGCTTGTCCACTTTATATGATTTTCATTACTGATAAACCAGACAACTGGCGTATTTCGTACCATTAACGAAATCGTAGCAACCTAAGCCCATTTAGTATCACCACTAAAGTACTTCCTTCATGGACGATTACACTAATGGCAATATTGGTTAATCCCAAGAAACTCACCACAATTAAAAAGAGCACTACTGCCATTGAAAAAATAATGTTTTGCCAAGTAACACGATTCATTTTTGAAGAAACTTTGTGAGCTTCTACTAATTTAGACAAATCACTCTGCATTAAAACCAAATCCGATACTTCTACTGCTACATCGGTACCGTCTCCCATAGCAATGCCGATATCTGCTGTAACAAGGGCTGGTGCATCATTCACACCATCACCGACCATGGCCGTTACTCCGTATTTTTCTTTTTGTTGTTCTATAATGTTAGATTTGTCTTCAGGCATAACATTAGCGACAACTTCGTCTATTCCTAATTGTTCAGCAACAGCTTTTCCAGTCATCTCTGAGTCTCCAGTGATCAAAGTCGTATGGATACCGAGTTTCTTAAAGTAATCAATCGTTGCTTTTGCATTTTTATTCGGAACATCCATCAGAGCTATCAGCCCAATAACTGTTTCGTTTTCGGCTATATATACAACGGTCTTTCCTTCTGATGCCCATTTAGCATTTAAACGAGTGTATTCAGCAGAAACATCTTCAAAAGAAGTCGGCTTGCCTACACGATATTGGGATCCATCATGTTCTCCAACTAAACCTTTTCCGATTTGGTTGGTCACTTCGATGGGTAGTTTGTTTTTGGCATCGAACTTTCTTAATATAGCGTCTGCAAGTGGGTGATTCGATTCTTTTTCAAGAGCGATTACGATATCGATCATGTTTTCTTTATTTACAGCATCAGAAAAATGAACATTTGTTACTTCAGGCTTCCCATAAGTAAGGGTACCTGTTTTATCAAAAGCAATGGCATCGATCTCTGCTAATTGTGATAAATAAGCACTCCCTTTTGACAGCACTCCTCGTTTTGCAAGGTTGGAGGTTGCAGACAACGTTGCTGAAACGGTGCTTGCTGCTAAAGCACAAGGAGAAGCTGCAATCAAAAGAACCAGCCCTCTGTAAATACTGTGCGCCCATGACCAGCCAAACATAAAGGGTGTGAATAGAATGACTGCTGACGTTAAAATTAAAACTATCTTAACGTATCTAGGTTCAAATTTTTGTATGATACTTGCAGTTTTTGTTTGGTTATTTTGATTTTGATTGACGAGTTGTAAGATTTTCGAGAAGACCGTATCTTTGTTTTCTTTAGTGACTTCCATCGTAAAAGTGCCGGTTCCATTAATCGTACTTCCGAAAACCGCATCTCCTTTTGACTTCTCTTTAGGCATGCTTTCACCGTTGATAGAAGATTCATCAATTGAGGTGGTGCCCGATAAAATCATTCCGTCAATGGGTACTTGGTCACCATTTAGTACTTGGAGTTGGTCTCCAACCTTTAACTCGCTGACATCAACGATTTTTGTAGTGCCATCAGTCATGATCAGTCTGGCTGTCGTTGGATTCATTTCAAGTAATTTAGTGATTTCTCTTTTACTTCTTCCCTCAGCGTACTCTTCAAGAAAATGCGCACCCGAAAAGATGAGAATCAATAACGCCCCTTCACTAAATTGGCCTATGAGGGAAGCGCCTAATGCTGCCAACCCCATCAACATATGCGAGTTGGGCATAAATTTCTTTTGGCTTTTAGAGTTTGCAATTGTTTCTTTGATGCCTTCAAGGATAATAACATCATAGCCGGCGGTAATAGCAGCCGTCAAAAACAAGACATTTTTTAACACTAAACTGTCATTTTTTAAAAAGAACGCGATAAGAAATGACATTAACCCAATAAAGTATAATACAACCGGCATTTTTCCGTGACTATGCTCATCTTCGTGACTGTGGTCGTGGCTATGAGAATGATCATGACTTGTGTGCATTTGTTTCTTTTCGGCATTTTCCATTTCTATCACCTTTCTAAAACCTTGTGTATTTTTATACGCTTATTTCAAACTATTCGGCTTACAACCATCCAGCATTTTGAACTGCATGGCAGTTGGTTTTTTTCGCAAATCGGAACAGTTACGAACTACATATGAACGAATATTCATATGTCTACAATTTCATTATATCGTTTGTTTATAATTTGTCAACTGAATCAATCTCTTTTCCAAGTTATGTAATATTTAAATAAGAATCTGCGCTTGTGTAGTTGATTGATTCATCAATGGTCGTTGTTAATAGCAAAAAAAGGTGTAAGCAAACATTCGCTTACACCTTTTTTTAAATATATTTTTTAATTTAATTAACGACTAAACTTTTAGATTAGCGCTCCTATAAAGCTGTCGCTATTGAGTTCTTTTTATTTAAATGCATCTTGAGTTGTTGGATCATCGTTTAAGATAGAATTTTTGTACAACAAGTAGTAAGCTGCTGCAGACCAGCTAAAGTTTTTAGTACTGATTCCTTTGCCATTCAGCGGATTATAGTTTTCATGGATTGGACCGTCACCCATCAAACCTTCTGCATTATTAAATAATTTTTCCGTTACTTCAGTTGCCTCAGAATCAAAACCATAATTTTGCAATGCTTCCACGCCATACAGCGCTTGGTCTAACCAAACTGGACCGCGCCAATATTTATCTGCACTGAATTTCGGGTTATCTTTTGAAGCTGTTGGGAAAGGTACATAGGCATTGAATTTTTCTTCATCCATCATATTATCTTTCACAGCTTCTGCTTGATCTTTAGTAGCTGCGTTTGCCCAAAGCGGAAGCCAACCTTCCGTTCCTTTTCCTCTATTCACTAGCAGCTTCGTTTCAG
This sequence comes from Carnobacterium sp. CS13, assembly GCF_016653495.1. Classification (NCBI taxonomy): domain Bacteria; kingdom Bacillati; phylum Bacillota; class Bacilli; order Lactobacillales; family Carnobacteriaceae; genus Carnobacterium; species Carnobacterium sp. CS13. The sequence goes on from NZ_CP067364.1 coordinate 2,372,998, forward strand.
AACCGTCTTCATTGATTTGCAAGTCATAGAAGAAACCAGTTTTTTTATCGTACATATTCTCTTGAATATATTTTTTCAGCTTTCCTGCATCTTCTTCTAGTTTTTTCGCATCATCATCTTTATCTAGTTCCATTGCGATAAGATTCAAGAAACCTTTTTCAGCATACAAGTACGAGTTTAAGTCAGCGGATTCTTGATTTATAGAATAACCAACTACTTCATCATCTTGTTTGTTTTCAAATACTTTAACGCCAACATCGTCCTCTCCGCTGCCTTCTTTATCAAAGCGAGTGGCATTATCCATTCCGCTTTCCCATGCTGCAGCTTCGATGACTGCTTCATCGTCAAGCTCTGGCTCTCCGTTTTCATCTTTGATTATGTCGCCGTCATCAGTTGTTTTCCAGTGTGCATCACTCACCATACTGCCATATTCTGCTACGCCATTTTGATCATGATCACGATTTGTATACCACCAGTTGTGATAATCCATTACTTTAGGATACATTTCTTCTAGGAAATCTTTATCCTTAGTTTCTTGATAGATGTGCCATACTGACCAAGCTGACAAAGGTGGTTTGGAGTTTCGTTCATTCCAATTTCCTCCTTCTCCTCCTCGGTCGCTGTCTTGATTGTAGAAGATAGCGTCAATGATGGCCCCTTTATCTTGAGGACGGACATCATCATCTGATTGTATTTGGTAGTCAAATAATGCGCGCATATTATTTTTTGCCAATTCAGGATTAAAGTCGGCTAAAGCTACATCTGCTTTCCAAGAATCCCAGGCCCACATACCCATGAACCATTTGTAAGACATCGAAGGAACAATTCCATCATGCTTGATTGCACCAGCTGGACTCTGCCAATTCGTTGTCAAAGTTTCGATAGCTTTTATAGCTGCATTCTGGTATTCTGGGAAATTTCCTGCATTTTCTTCATCAAAAGTTTTATCTAAATATCCTTGCCATCTATCGTTGTTGTCTTTGAAATGCGTTTCATGGTTCTCCATAAACCCGGTTAATTGATCTTTCTCTTTTGCAAACTCATCTTCTGTAAAAGTATAGGACTCAGTAGCATACGTTTCAAATGTTTTATTAGGCTCTAATTTAACCGATTCGGAGAGTTTAGAAGTATAGCTTAAACCATCGATATTCGTCTCAACATTTTTGTCTCGAGAGATATAATAATTGACTTCATCTGTTGCAAAATAGTCCCATTGTTCCCGAACTTCGCTAAAATCAACTTGAACAGCATTATCTTCAGATTTTAAGCTTGTTCCGATATCAATCGTGTTATCACCATCTACAGTTTTATCGAAGACCGAACCTTTCCAGCTGACATCCAGTTCAACCAATTCTTCACCTGTATTTTCAATAGTTGTTTGAATTAAGGCCGAACGATTACTAACAAAAATCAAGGATATATTTAGTGTAATATCGTCTAATTCATATTTTTGGACCAATTTTCCTGGATAATAAGACATATCGATATATTCACTTTTACTTAAATCATATTTTTCATTCGTCTTCTTATTCGTCAACTGAATAGAATTAATGGAGTCTGATAGGTTGATTGGATACTCTTCACCAACAATCAACGGTCCAGCAAAACCGCCTAATAAAGCTTTGTTATCTTTAGCTGGCAAGTAATAGCCATGCCAAGCTCCGAGGTCAGAAAAATGATTAAACTTATTGGTTTCATATGCTCCATTTGCTTCTTCTGTCGGATTTGCTGATAAATCTAGCAAGTTAGCAAAATGCTCAACTTTTGTTCGAGTTAACATTGATTCTTTATCTTTGCTTATTTCAGAACTCGAATTCTCTTGTTTGCTTGTCTCTTCTCCACTAGAAGCATTTTCGCACCCTAAAACAAAAACAGATACCAGTACAATACCTAAACTTGCAATTGCTTTTCTCTTTCTTACCTGTTTCTTCATAAATAGTCTCCTTTTCAAATAAATGTTTTCGCGTTTTACTACAAGCAAGCTGCATGCCAGTTTAGTGTTCGCACACTAACTTGACCTGCAGATCCGTTTATTTTTCTAGTATATTGATAAGCGGTGTATCCACAGCCATTTTAGAAATAGTTTCAATTTAACAGTATATGAATCTCCTACCCGCCTTTACTTTTTCCGTGCAATCTCCGAAACTTTATTTCCCGCAGTTTCGTCTAATAAAATACTGAACTGCAGCGAGAAATCTTCGAATTTACAACGGTATTTATCCAATTGATCTTGACCGCATGAGTTGCTTCCTAAGCCGTTTTGACAATAGTCAATATTCACTACTAAGTAATCACGCTCTTTTAAATCAATCGTGTGTTTTGCTTTTTCGAGATCCACTGCTTCGTATCTAGATACGCTATAATCAAATTTCTTATCTGTTTTAACCAATAGCGTTTTTTCATCATTTGATAATCCTACCCAGTCACACTCCATGTGATTTCCATTTTCTTGAGGCTTCACATAATTCACAAATAATTCATCGACAGAACTTGTAAACACTCCTGGATAAGCAGCTTGGCGAGAATCAGAATAATTTTCTAAAGGTCCTAGTCCTCTCCAAGAAACTCTTTCAAAGTCTTTCGATAAACGAAGCGAGACTCCTAATCTAGGCAACATTGGAGGAGCAAGCAGCTTGCGGCCTGAAGCAATTCCATTAATAAAATAACTGATTTTTCCAGACTTATCTACTACATATTTATAATCCAGTTCATAATACCAAGCGCTATTAGTCGTACCATAGAATGAATTTACACGCATTTCAAATTCTTCTTCTTTTACTTCACAATCAACCGTACGAATAGACTCGTGTGGCAAATGCATAAAGTACTTGTTTTTATACTCTTCTAAAATATACATGTCGTTATCGATAGGTGCTCTCCAAAAGTTTATTTCAGGACCTTTTTCAATAGCCTCTTTTTCATTATAATAAGCATTTAGTAATTTCCCTTTGACTTTATCAAAACGAACACTAAAGTTTTCTCCTTCTACGGTAACAAAGGCTTTCTCTTCGTTTACAGTTAATTTACCAGCTTTACTTTCTTCTGTACTTGTTTGGCGCTTTTCTTCGTGCCAAATGAACACACTTCTTGTTACTTCAAAGCCTTTTTGAGCCCATGTTTTTTCATTGTTTAATTGGTATAAAAAGCGAACGGTGTACAAAGCGCCAGGTTTAAAACCGATTTCTGGATAGGCAAGTCTAATCAATGCTGTTCCCCTTGCTGGGGTTTCAGGTACGTCTTCTTGTCTTTCTTCAATTAGGTGATCGTCTTCATAAAATTGACAAATCAACTGATAATCAGCTAACGTATTAAAATCTAATCTACTGGTTAGTTTAAATAGCCCAGACACATGATCTATGCAGGTTGTTTCAATTGGTTCAATCACTTTTTTATATTCTATTAAACTCGTAGATGGTGTTCTATCCGGCATCAACATTCCATCAATACAGAAGTTGCCATTATTGGGATCATCCCCAAAATCTCCTCCATATCGGTAGTAAATTTTTCCCTCTTCTGACACTGTTTCTATACCATGATCAAACCATTCCCAGATAAAACCGCCTTGAATGTGATCGTATTTATAGAAGATGTCTTGATATTCTTTTAAATTTCCTGGTCCATTCCCCATCGCATGCCCGTATTCACACAAAATATGTGGTTTTTTTGTATTCGTAATGATTTTATCCATCGTCAGCTTATCGTCTTTTCTTTCTAACCATGTATACATAGTAGTATAAACATCGCTTACTTCCGCTTCAAAATCCCCTTCATAATGAACCAACCTCGTTGGATCTGTTTCTTTAGCGTATTCTGCCATTTTTCTAAAGTTATGTCCAAAAGCTGATTCGTTTCCAAGCGACCACATGATGATGCAAGGATGATTTTTATCTCTTTGAATGGTGCGTTTGATCCTATTCACATGCGCTTCTTCCCATTCGGGGTTGTCAGAAATCCATTTGTAATCCTCAGTTAATTCAAAACCATGACATTCTAAATCGGTCTCATCAATAACGTACATACCGTGTTCATCACACAATTCATAAAAGAAAGGGGAATTAGGGTAATGTGCTGTACGAATGGCGTTAATATTGTGTTGTTTCATCAAAACAATATCTTCTTCAATACTTTCTTTAGTGGTTACTCGTCCTTCTGTCGGGCTGTAATCATGACGGTTCATTCCTTTTAATTTAATAGCCACACCATTAACTAGGAAACAATTTCCCTGTACTTCAATCTGTCTGAATCCGACTTTTTGATTGATGACTTCAATAACTTGCCCTTCTTTTTCAATAGTCATGAACAGTTCGTATAAATAAGGATGTTCAGAAGACCATTTTTGTGGTTCTTCCACCGTTTTGACAAAACTTTTTTTACCGTTTTCCTCTTCTTTAAATAGTTTATTCCCATCACAATCAAATAGTTCATACGTAATGGTTTGACTTTCCTGATGAGTGAAGATGGGATTAACGATTAGTGTAGCTGATTTGAAGTCTTGGTCAAAATAAGTCCGAATTGCAAAGTCATATAGACCGTTTTTTGGACGTGTAGTGATATCAACATCGCGGAATATCCCGCTTAACCACCACATATCTTGATCTTCCAAATATGTTCCATCTGACCACTGGAATACTCTCACGGTTAAAGTATTTTCACCCTCAGTTAAGTAGTCTGTTAAATCGAATTCACTTTGAATTCTTGCTCCTTTACTATAACCGATAGACTGATCATTCAAATAGACTTCAAATGCAGAATCAACTCCTTGGAATCTCAAAATATATTGTTGCTCTTTTTGAATTGAAGCAATATTAACTGTTCTTCTATAAATACCAGTAGGATTTTCAGTTGGAACAAAAGGTGGAATGATCGGAAAATTGTACCATAAATCCGAATAGTGCATTTCTCCATATCCTTGTCTTTGCCAATTCCCTGGAACTTGTATTTTGTCCCAATCGGAAGTCTTATAAGAGGTTTTATAAAAATCCTCTGGACTATATTCTGGAGCTTCTAAGAACAAGAAATCCCATTCGCCATTTAAACCCTCAAAGTACCTCCCCGTATCTTGTTTGTTTTCAGCCTTGCTGCGGTCTATAAAGCTCTTATAACTTGCTCTTGGTTCCATTCTGTTTATACTGTCTATTTTATTATTTTCCCACTTTTTTAGTTTCCTCAATTAAAGCACCGCCTATTTTTTTTTCGTAATTCATATAACAAACATATGCAAATCCTACAAAAACAATGACTCCTAAAGCATTATATATCAGTGTAAACAATGGGTTAGCAGCACCTTCAGCTATAAATCCTGTTTTGAAATAAGCCATCAATGCAAGTGGAGAAGGAAATATTGAAACGACAAATGCGAATATAAAAAATATTAAGAGCATAATGCCGACTGTGATACCTGTTTTTTGATTTCCCATTTTAAAAGACCTTGGTAAGTCATCCTTCTTAATCCGCATTGTTATATATGCCCACAATAAGAAGAGTACCGGAATCAATGATGTTGCTGCTGTCATGTTAATAAGTGTTTTCAAGAATGTATCGATCGAGCCAACTCCTAAAGCTGGTACAATCATCAACACTGTGACAATAATCGCTTGTACTAAAAGTGCGTTTGTTGGATTGCCTTCATTATTTGTTTTTGATACCCACTTACCAAATATACCTTCTGGAATTTCAGAAAATAAAATTTTAGCTGGTGCCGCAGTCCAAAGCACTAGTGATCCAACTGAACTAAGAAGCATAATAAACCCGACAGTTCGAGTAACCCCAGCTGTTATTCCAAAGTGGCTACCTAATATAGCAAATGCATCGAATAAAGCATTGGAATAATTTCCTTGAAGTGTTTCACTAGGCAAAATCATACCTACCGCAACAGCCCCCAATGCGTAGATGACACCTATCGATAAAGCTGCAACAACAATTGTCTTCATAAAGGATTTATTTCCGCCTTTGATATCCTTAACATACACTCCAACTGCTTCAGCTCCACCAACCGCTTGTAAAATCCAGGCTAATGTCGTCAAGTAGTTCCAGTTCATGTTCATTGTGACAGATTCGCTAGTAAATCGTTGTGCAGGTTCCTCTCCTAAGATAAAGACAACCCCTAGAGCTAAGATGATAAAACCGATTCCCATAAGTATTCTCGCAATGCCTGACAAATCGGTTACTTTAGAAATCCAAGATACTCCTTTAATTGATACATATGTTGCTAACCAAAAAAGTACAATAGATAAAACTGAAATAAGAACCGTTGCGTTTATCCCTCCAAATATGTTGTATCCTAAAAATGTATAGGAGGCATAGATGAGTGTCTGAGGAAGTAAAGATGTAAAGAAAAACAAGTTAACAAAAAAATACGACCATGAACCTAAGAATGCCCACTTTTCTCCAAGAGATGTCCGTATCCAGCTATACACTCCTGATTCCGAATTTGTGTTAGCTGAAGCAAATTCTCCAATCATTAATGTGAAAGGAAAAAAGTAAAAAATTGTTGCAAATAAAAAGGTTGGAACAGCAAGTAAACCGATACTAGCACTTGCATTAATAATAGTTCCAAAAGAAAACACCGCTGTAAAAGTCATTAACAGAAATGAAATCGGCTTCATTTTACCTCGTTTTTCCTGCATATAAAAAACCTCCTTTGATATGTTACCCACTACTTAGCAATCAATACTTGTTAAAAACATTCATGCTTATATTTGACTACGCTTTCATTGTAATATGTAATTTGTTATTATGGAATTAATGAATGTTGCTTATGTTTAACGTTATGTTGTTTTTAGGAGGGAAGCTGTGTTCAATTCTGTCGGAACATTTTCAACAAATAAAACACTAAATAATGAATTTTTTGTTTACGAATGCGGGTATGAAGACGTTAAAGTAAGAGAACCTTACCAATATGAAGCTATCGATTATTACTTGATTCATTTTATTTTAAAAGGAAAAGGACACTTCTATATTAATGATGAGCACATTGTCTTAGAGGAGAATCAAGGATTTATTATTCCGCCAAATACAAAAAATAATTATTACCCTTCAACTGAAGATCCTTGGAGTTACCGCTGGATTGGGTTTAAAGGCTCAGGTTGTCAAAACATATTCCAAGAATGCGGATTATTGCTTCCTCAAGCCGAAGATTCTATTTTAAATTATATTTACCAGTTTGCAGATGAGTATCAGATGGAGCATCACTTTAAAAATGTTTTTGATTTTTCTGAAGAAAACAAACCTTATTCTGCACTAGGGGAAGCTTACCAAGTCATCGATTTGCTCTCTTCACAGTTTAATGAAGAAAAAAACCATAGTTTAAGCGAAGCAGAAAAATATGTTGAACAATCGATCCGTTTAATCCATGAAGAGTATAGTAACGCTGAGTTTAACATTGAACATTTATCTACCGCTATAAAGATTGAAAGAACTTATTTATTTCGATTATTTAAAAAATATAAAAATATTAGCCCAAAAACCTATTTGATTCAATATCGATTAAATAAATCTGCTGAATTGCTTAAAAAAACTAGTTATTCTATAGAAGAAATTGCCTATCTGGTTGGTTTTAATTATTCCACCCATTTCTCAAGACAATTTTCGCTTTATAAAGGTATGTCGCCATCCAAATATCGATCACAATTTTATATGAAATAAAATATTATCCTGAATAGTTATTATCCGATTGTCTAAAAAATTTTATGATGTCGTTTAAGAAATTCATTATCAGGAGAGCCATTTAGATAGGCAACACTTTGTTAAACAATTTTTATAAAGTGTCTTATTTTATGTAAAAAGCCGTAACTATTTGCCTAGAATTAGCCATACCTTTACGTCTGCTTGTTCAAACGATTCTTTAGCAGAGGGTCGATCAATACAAAGTATAATGAAAGTGTTATTCACGGTGCTCATGGGTATAATAATTTCCAAAATTTCGAGAAATTATCGAGAAGTTCATAAATAGCGGTTATAGAGAGTAGAGTAGAATTAGAAAACATAGGAGGTTGTATGGAATGAAGAAAAAATTTTTCAATGCTACAATCTATAAACACGACAGCGCATCTGAAATTTTAGTTGAAGATGGAAAGTTTTCGGCCATCGGTAATGATTTAGGTGAAGCAGACGAAACTGCAACTGCCTACAAAAAATACTGCACTCTAAAAGCGAAAAACTCACTTTTGAGGTGCAGTATTTTTAAACAAGAAAGGCACAAAAGAGTTAGACAAGACAAGAATGAAGAGGTTTTGTGTTTGCTTCATTAAAATAGTTTCTAAAACACACAATAGTTTCTTTTATTGTTACAAAGTCATCTCTTTTTCAATTTCAATAAATGTGATATCTGATTTTTCTTGATAGTCTTCAAGATAGAATGGTTGAATAGTGTTATTGTCATGGCACTTGATAAAGTAAGCTTTTTTTTGGGTGTCCATTATCGAGGTATACAATGTTTCATCTTTGTGACCTTTTTCGAGATCTACTACCGCTCCTGTTGAGATATCAGCTTGTGACAAGATACGGAAGCCTTGTAAGATAGCAGCTTGACGTTCTAAATCTTTAGGTGTATTGGCTACAAAAAAAGCAGAACGTACAAAACGCGATGGAGGCGTAAAATCACCAGGAAGACCGACTGCACCACTCCCTTCCCCAAACTTTGAAACTACAGTACCATTGAAGTCTCTATTTTCAATATTTTCTGGTCTAATATTTAAGTAATTCTTCAAGTTTGTTTCATGCCAATGGAACTCGGGAGCATTCGTCAAAACACCATAAGGATTGTCATAAGGAACTAGGCGTCCGTTTTTTGGCTCTAAAACAATTTTTCCGCCTTTAGCATCCATAAAGAAGAAGTGGTTGCTCGTTGTTTGCCGTTCCCCCTCATCGTATTTTTCCAGTAAAATAAGCTTTTCAGCTTCTTGTCTTACTTCATCAACATCTTTGCATCTGCTCAGAAAATAATCAAAAGCTGTTGATGTAACGAGATTTATTTTTCCTTCTACAGCTTTTTTAGCAAAGGAAGCATATCCCGGAAACAAGTTGCTAGAACCCATCAGCCCCATCTCATTGACTCCATCTCCTAAAGAAGCAATGTTAAAGAAACCAGTTCCTATAGTTGCGTATTTTGTAGAAAACTCTTTACCTTTCACTTGGAGAAACTCTTTGTTGTTCTTTGGAACATAAAGAATTTTATGATCTAACTTTACGCTAACTTCTAAAGTCCTGCCAAAAATTATTCCATCTTGATAAGAAAATCCAATTGTTGTACACATCGTGTTCGTCCCCTTTTTACTAAATAGTTAGTTAAATTGAATTTTGGAAGTATAAAAAATATTTTTTCATTTTACTATTAAATATACACTACTTTATAAGTTCTTAAAAACTTTGTTTTTCTTATGCCGTTGTTCCAGACCTTAATAGCAGCCAATGAATTAATACGGTACGCGAATAGATAATTTAAAATAAAGGGTAGAAAATAGAATCATGTATGGAGGTGTAGTTTTGACAGATAAAACGGTAAAAGAGGGAGCAGATATGATCGGTGTTACCAAACAAACGGTACAATATCATCTAAAGTCTTTGCCGGCAAACTGTACGACAAAGTTCTTTATAAAATCTGCCTAACAAAAAAGGCAAGTCACTATAACATAGCGACTCACCTTTTTTATTAAACTATAAGTTGTACATCAAAAAATTATTTAGCTACGATAGATTCTAGACCTTCAGCTTTTAGGTACTCGCTAAATGGTACTAATTCTTCAGCTTCATATTTTTCTTTGTAAGCTTTGATTTCTTCTGAACTGTACAATGCAGGGTCTAATTTCAATGTTTCTACTGGAATTGGACGATCTTTAGTGATCTTAGCATCGATTACAACTGTTTTACCTTCTTTGTTAGCTTTAATAGCTTCAGCCATTACTTGATCCATGTCTTCGATACGGCTTACTGTGAAACCAACAGCACCTTGTGCTTCACCAATTTTAGCGTAGTCTACATCAGTAAATTCAGTACCGAAAGTGTTTGTGTTTGTATCTTCGTATTTGTTCTTGATGAAACCATACTCAGTGTTAGTGAATACTACGTTGATAACAGGCATGTTGTAACGTACGTTAGTAACAACATCTTGGTAGTTCATAGAGAACGCACCGTCACCCATTAAGTTAAATACTTGACGTCCAGGGTAAACATTATTAGCTGCAATACCACCTGGAAGTGCGATACCCATTGAAGCAAACAATGGAGAAGTTCTCCACATGTTTTTAGGAGTCATGTGCAAGTGACGGATAGATGTTTGAGTTGAGTTACCAACATCAATTGAGTAGATTGCATCTTCGTCAGCATATTTGTTGATAGCGTTGTATACTTGATAAAGTTGTAAAGCACCAGATTCTTTAGTTTCCAACTTAGTCATGTAGTCACGCCAGTTTTGAACGTTTTTCAAGTTAGCATTCCACCAAGCTGATTCTTCAACAGGTGCTACTTTTTCTAGTAATGAATGAACTGCTTCACCAGCATCACCAAGAATAGCAACATCTGCGTTATGGCGTTTACCAAGCATTGTTGGGTTGTTGTCGATTTGGATGAATTTTTCAACGCTTCCGAAAGTATTTTCTACTTCAGCAAACGGGAAGTTTGAACCAACGAAAAGAACTGTATCTGATTCTCTAACAGCTTCGTTAGCTGGTTTCCAACCAACACGGTATGTTGAACCAGTTAATCCTTCAAAGTCATAGTCGAAAGTTTCAAAGTTTTTACCAGTTGTGATAACTGGAGCTTTTAATTTACGAGATAATTCTTGGACTGCTGGACCGTGTCCCATAGTTCCGATACCTGCATAGATAACAGGTCGTTTAGCGTTGTTTAACACTTCAACAGCTGCGTCGATATCTGCTTCATTGATTGCAGAAGAAACGTAATCACGGTAGCTGTGACCTGAAGAGTAGAATGCGTCGTTAGCAATTTCGTGGTAACCGAAGTCGCCAGGTACTTCTAATACAGCTACTCCACGTTTAGAGATAGCAGTACGGATTGCGTCGTCGATCAATTTTGGTAATTGTTCAGCGTAAGCAACACGACGGTTGTATACTGCGATATGGTCGAACATTGGGTTTTGGTTTAATTCTTGGAAAGCATCCATGTTTAGTTCTCTTTGTGGACGAGATCCTAATATAGCTAAAACTGGTGTGTTATCCATAGCTGCATCGTAAAGACCATTGATTAAGTGAGTAGCCCCAGGGCCACCTGATCCAACACACACACCCAATTTCCCTCCGAATTTCCATTGCATTACAGCTGCCATTGCTCCAACTTCTTCATGTTTTACTTGAAGGAATTTAATATCTGTCTCTTCTTGTTCACCTAAAGCTTCCATTAAAGGGGCTAAAGTTCCCGAAGGAATTCCATAAATTGTGTCTATTCCCCATCCTGCTAACACTTTCAGTGAAGCTGTACTAACTTTAGTTTTTCCATCTATCATTCAAAAAATCCTCCTAGAGATTAATTTCGCAAAAATAAAATTCAAACTCAATTTTACCACGTTTAGATTAATAATCAAAGTTCATTTTCCATTAAATACGTTTTCATAAAGAAAAGTAGTTGGATAGTATCATATATCTAGAACCTTATTAGACCAAGATTGTTTTTTTAGTTTAGATTAAAATAAAGATTCGAATAAAGATTGTCCATCTTTGATGTACTAAAAATAAAAAAGGAACAACTAATTATGAAAAAATTAACTTTAAAAAGTGCCTATTACTAGTAGGTGTATATTTTATTGCTAGCTTATTAACTCAATACTTTGTTAATAATTCAACTGAATTAACAGCTGCTGTTATAGGTGCAATTGTATTTGCTGTATTTATTTTTATAGGAGAAATGTTATCTAAAAAGATGTAAAAAGATAAGGCTGCTCAAATTACTATCTTTACTGTTAATACTAAATAAAAAATAATATACGATACATGAAATTGGATAAAACCGTGTATCGGGAATTTTCTCTCTATTCTATAAGGGTAATTTTTTATAAACCTCTCCAATACATGTTTATTTTGTATTTGAAATAAAATCATATATAAACGTTTTGTTATAAAAGAATTGAAACCAACAGGATTAGTCTTAGTTAACTAAGAGCTGATTGAAGAAATAATAATAAGCTCATGCCTCAAAAAAATTAAAATCCAGTGAAACATTGCAGTTCTACAATATTAAATAGCAGTCATATAAGTTCTTCCGAATTAAATGACATTGAGCGTAAATCAATGGACGTTATTAACTTATGCTTAGAATATGTTGCATAAAAAAATATTGAAGACGGTTTACAAAATTGCACTTTTTTCTGTTACTATAGATAACTTATTGAATGTATCTATTGATTCTCCTCTCCAAAAACAAGTGTTTTTGGTAACCTTTTTATAGAAAGAGAAAATAATCAAAAAAGCTTATGAAACCAATTTTCATACTATTACCAAAATCAATGTCCATAACTATTACCAAATACTATTACATATAAGATGGTTCATGCTATAATAAAAACGAGAGGTATTAAAACAATAAATAAATAATTTACATATCTGTTGTATAAGAAAAAATAATTTAAAGAGGTGAAATGATGCGAATTGCTTATGCCAGAGTTTCAACAGATAAACAAGAGCTTCATCGTCAATTAGATGCATTAGAAAAAGTAGGTTACGATAAACTCATTCAAGAAAAATTTACTGGTACTCAAAAAAAAAGAACAGGACTAGATAGCTTATTTAATACCGTACGATCTGGGGACATCGTCATTATTGAATCGATTAGTCGATTAGGTAGAAAAACATTAGACATCCTTTCTACCGTTGAAGAATTAAAAGAACAGGGAGTAGAAGTTATATCGTTAAAGGAGAGTTTGGATACTTCCACACCTACGGGTCAAGCTATGTTTCAAATGATGGCTGTGATTGCTCAACTGGAACGTGATTTGACTGTACAACGTGTAAATGAAGGTTTAGCATCAGCTAAAGCACGAGGGGTAAAACTTGGTAGACCTATAATGGACAAACAAAAAGTAAAAGACGCTTTAAGCCTATATGATTCAGGACACTATTCCGTCAAAGACATTATTAGAATTACTGGTATTTCTCAAGGCTCCTTATACAGGAAGATAAATGAAAGAGAATCAAAACAAATATTAGTCAAAGTAGATGAGTCAATTGAATATTAGTAACAATATTTTAGCATCATATAATATCGAACAAGCGATACCTATTTATTTTAAAAAAACTAATCAAATATTAATATTGCTATGTTTAATTAGTTAGCTAAAGAATCGCCGAGTTTTAAAGTAGAGCTTCCTAATAGAGAAGTTATGTCATGTAAAGTAGCTCAAATAGGTGGAAAAGCATTAATGTCTAATCCTAATAAAGCATTAAGATAATGGATACTAAGAGATATATTAAACCTCAAAGAAGGTATTCCAGTTACTATGAAAATATTAAATGAGATTGGAATTGATAGTATCAAATTAACAAAAAAAGATGATAGTTATTATTATTTAGATTTTATGGAAAGCGGTTCTTATGAAGTTTTTGAGCAAAGTAACCATCCTTAATCATTCATGGCTTTTCTGAAAATTTTCAAAAACCTTACAATGAAGCTATTATTTCATGAGTTTTCCTACACTCAAAGGGTGCAAGTTAATAAAACAAAAAAACTGCGCCATAATAAACTTTTTAATACGATTTAGAAATATTATAAATTATTCAGATCTGACTATAGTTTATTAAATTTCTAAGCACATTGCAAAAACTAGTCAATGATCGAGATTCCTCCTCGCGGGGTACATCCTTGCTATTCGCTAACAGTTCCTACTGCAAAGCCTGTAGTGGACTTTCACCACCAAGTTATCACCTATGCCGGGCGCACTAAAAAAGACATTCATCGAAATAGATGAATGTCTTCAAAAACCATATCTCTATAGAAAAATTGAACTAGATATATGTTTCTTATAAAATGACTACGCTTAAAAATTAAAGTACATAGTTTTATTATCCTCTATTTAATTAGCTTTGTAGAATCTATTTTGACTGAATGTGAGCTTTATTTAGCTCAGTATTGCTGTTCTTCGAAATGACTTCTTTGTACCAATAAAACGAATCCTTTTTTAATCTATTAAATGTTCCATTTCCAAAATCATCTACATCTACATATACGAAGCCATATCTTTTCTTAACTTCCCCAGTCCCAGCTGATATTAAGTCAATGCATCCCCAAGGCGTATAGCCAATCAATTCTACTCCATCAATAGTAATAGCATCTCTCATAGCAGAAATATGATCAGATAAATACTGAATTCTATAATCGTCATATATTTTTCCATCAACTACTTCGTCGATATTTCCGATCCCATTCTCGACGCACATTAAAGGCTTTTGATAACGATCATATAGCTCATTTAGGACAAACCTAAAACCTTTGGCATCTATCGGCCAACCCCAAGGAGTTGTTTCTAGATAAGGATTGCTTTGCCCTTGCTGCCCTCCAGTAGTAGTTGTAGTTTCAGCATTTCTATCAAATACAGTGGTTCTATAGTAACTAAACGATAGGAAATCTGAAGGGTAATTCCGTAGAATTTCTTCATCACCAGCTTCTAATTGTAAAGTGAAATCATATTCATCGAAAATACTTTGAGCGTATGCTGAATAATATCCGCGCATCATAACATCAGAAAATAACAGCGCTCTTCTTCTAAATAGGTATGACCCAAAAACATCATCTGGATGACTCGTTTTAGGATAGATGCCAGACAACGCTAACATACAACCAATTTTATTGTATGGATTAATTTCATGCCCGAGTTTATTAGCATAGCTGCTTGCAACCATAAGATGGTGTAGTGATTGGTATTTCTCAGAAGCTTCATCAGGAAGGTAATTGTTTGTAGGGATCACTGGACCACTGATCTCTAGTTGCTCTTTATTTTCTTTATAGGTACCTAATGTCCAAAATCCTCCTAAGACATTGATCTCATTTATAGTAATCCAATATTCAACTTTATTTTTATATCTTGTAAACAGAACTTCGCAATAATTCAAATAGAAATCAATCATCTTTCTATTTGTCCACCCACCGTAATTTTCAGCTAATTTGATAGGCATATCGAAATGCAATATCGTGACAATTGGCTGTATTCCATATTTTAAACATTCGTCAAAAACTTCATCATAAAATTGTAGGCCCTCTTCATTAGGCTCCGCTTCATCTCCATTTGGAAAAATTCGTGTCCAGGAGATCGACATTCTATAGCAATTAAAACCCATTTCAGCCATTAAGCGTATGTCTTCTTTATAATGGTGATAGAAATCTGTTGCTATATGACTTGGATAATGCTCATCGTCTTTTAAAACTGCCTTAGCTCCCATAGGCAATGATTCGCCTAATGTAATAGAGCCTTCGCTACCAAATGAATCTTTATAAAAAATTTTTCTTGGTTTATTATGTGTTCCACTAGTAATAAAGTCCGATGCCGCAAGGCCTCTGCCGCCTTCCAAGTATCCACCCTCATATTGATTAGCGGCGGTAGCTCCACCCCACATAAAATCTTTTGGAAATTCTTTCTTCAAAAATATTACCTCCTTTTTCTAATTAAACGACAAAACTGTACTATTGAGATCTAGTTCTTCCAAGTTGCTAGTGACTTGTATAGATTCTTTATTTGGATTAGTAATTACCATCATGGTTGTAACTGAATATCCTGCTTCTTTGATTAAATTAATATCAAAATCTGCTAAAACATCTCCAGTGTTAACATGTTGTTCTTCACTGATATGCATGTCAAAATATTTTCCATTTAGCTTTACGGTATCAATACCTATATGAATTAGAACTTCTACGCCATTATCCAGTCTCAATCCTAATGCGTGTTTTGATGGGTAAACCATAGATATCTTGCCGCTTCCAGGGGAAAATACTTTACCAACTGATGGCTCAATTGCAACTGTTTTCCCCATTACTTCATTTGAAAACAGCTCATCTTTGACCTGATTTAATGAAATAAAATTTCCTACAATTGGCGATTTTAATACGCTTTGCTTATTAGGAGTTGTTATTGTATCAGCTTTTTCATTTAAACTACTTTGTACCCTATCTCCATCTATTGCATCACTATATCCAAAAAGATAAGTCAATACCAATGAGATGGTAAATGCAGTGACAACAGCAATAATAATTCCTACAATCCCATGTTCTAGAAACACTGGTAGTGTAAGAGTATTGGACACACCATATGCGCTTGCAGCTGATCTAAAAAACCCTGCTAATGCTCCACCGATAGCCGAGGCTAATGAAGCAATAATGAAAGTTTTTTTGTGTTTTAAAGTAAAACCATATACTGCTGGCTCAGTAATACCAAAAATTGCAGTAGTAAATGCAGTAGTAAATGCTTCTGATTTAAGCTTTTTATTCTTTGTCTTCAATCCAATTCCAAGAACAGAACCTGCTTGAGCATATTTTGAAGGTAGATACATTGCAGTAATAGTGTCGAAGCCATAAACGGCAACATTATTGATTTGAACGGGTGCGATAGCCCAATGTACTCCAAATACAACAAATGTTTGGTATAAACCACCTAACACAAAACCAGCAACTATTGGATTGAATGAGTAAATAACCGTATATACATTTGCAATTCCTAAACCTACATAATTGCCAATTGGTCCAAAAATCAAAAAGACAACTGGTACTACGACCATTAGGGAAATTAAAGGAATAACAAAACTCTTGATAATATCTGGTATGACTCTTTCTAAAAACTTCTCAACCTTAGATAACACCCAAGTTCCTAAGATTGTTGGGAGAACAGAAGAACTATAATTGATTAATACAATAGGTATTCCTAAGAAAAACAACCCTTCTCCCTCTGTAAATGCTGAAATCATATCAGGAAAAATAAGTGAACCGCCAATTACCATTGCAATAATTGGATTTGCCCCAAACTTCTTAGATGCCGTATACGCTAAAATGATTGGTAAGAAGTAAAAAATTGCATTTGCTGAAGCGGATAATACTCGATAAGTGCCTGAAGTGCTATCCATTCCAAAAAACAGTGTCCCAATCATTAGAAGCCCTTTAATGATTCCGCTTCCAATCATTGCCCCTAAAATCGGGGTGAAAATAGCTGAAATAATATCAATAAGCTTACTAAAGGGATTTTTGTTATTGTCTTCTACTACGTCATAATTACCATTTTCTTTTCCCAAATTACTAATCTTTTGCAATGCTTTATAAACGTAAGGTACATTATTTCCGACAACTACCTGGTATTGTCCACCACTTTGCATTACTGTAATAACTCCGTCAATATTTTTAATTTCTTCTGTTTTTGCTTTGTCTTCATCTTTAAGCTTAAAACGTAATCTCGTTGCACAATGAACAACTGAATTTACATTACTTTCCCCGCCAACGAGATCTAAAATCTTTTTTGCTAGTTCTTCGTTTTTCATTACTTCATCCTCCTTTTTGTTATAATAAACTCATTATTGATTGATTCAGCAGTTATGTAAACCCTTTCCGCCGTTTTTGAAGCAGCGTTGCAATAATTTATTCTGAATCATTATTTTTTGAAAAATTATTTCATTCTATTTTTTTAACATGGTATAATTTGACTTAGGGGGCGCTAAATAATGGACTTAATTACTAAGATGAACCAAACTCATTTTTTCTCAAATTCTGA
Organism: Carnobacterium sp. CS13; assembly: GCF_016653495.1. Lineage (NCBI taxonomy): Bacteria > Bacillati > Bacillota > Bacilli > Lactobacillales > Carnobacteriaceae > Carnobacterium > Carnobacterium sp. CS13. The sequence goes on from NZ_CP067364.1 coordinate 2,390,687, forward strand.
GACAGCTATCATTCAGTTTCTTCTTCATAACCCAGAAATCATTAGAAATTACACTACAAAAGAAATCGCAAATCAAACTTATACCAGTCCTTCAACTGTAGTAAGGTTAGCTCAAAAGTTGGGGTATCAAGGGTATAATGACTTTCGAATTGATTTCTTATCAGCCGTTCACGTGCGTAAATCTCCTTTAATTTCTATAGATGCCAACTTTCCCTTTAAAGAAAATGATGCTATTGAAACCATTTCATCTAATCTATCTCAATTGTTTATTGATGCTATACAAGAATCAAATTCATTAGTTGATGCTAAAAAATATGAACAAGTCATTCAACTATTAGATGAAGCAGATTTCATTGATATATATGGAGTAGGTCTTAATCAACATTTAGCTTATAGTTTTATGCTAGACATGAAAAGAATCAATAAAGAAGTGACAATATCTGAAAACCACCAAGAATTGGTCATAAAAGCAGCTAATTCAAATAAAAGACGAGTCTCATTGATCATTTCTTATACTGGAGAGACTGATGAGATTATTGAATATTGTCAAATTCTTAAAAATACAAATTCGCCAATGATTTGTATTTCAAGTGTTGGACATAACAGTATTTCTGATTTATGTAATATTACATTAAATATTGTTTCAAGAGAGAAAATGTTTTCGAAAATAAGTACTTTTTCTTCGAAAGTATCTATCCTTTTAATTTTAGATTTGCTTTATGCCGGGCTATTTTCAAAAAATTATGAGAACAATATCGAACATTCAATTGAAATGAAAAAAATATCTACTCCTTTTAGGTCAAAAAATAAACCGCTACTTGAAGATATATGAACATTTTCCATAATATCATTACTTATATTTTTTTATTTTAAAAATATTTTCATCGGTTTCTTTAATACGCTATTTCGGACATTGAAAGTTAGTATCTCTATAATAAAGGAAATTCTTAATTCTTCCACAGTCCTTAGAAACAGTAGTAAGACAAGAAGACCAAACATAGTAAAATGTTTGGTCTTCTTGTCTTTTTTGATTTACGTAAAGTGCCTGAATTTTAAATATAAGATACTAATTTGAAGAAACAGTGATTTAAAAATCTCTAACTAATCAAAACTAAAATCTAATTCAGGTCCTACTGGAACAATGCCTGTCGGGTTGATATTTTTATGGCTGCGGTAATAATGTTCTTTGATGTGTTTAAAGTTCACTGTCTCCGCTATGCCTGGCCAATTATCGTATAAATTTTGTTCGAAAATTAAAAACTATTAACTTAGATAACACATGATTATGCTTAGTTAGGTTTTCCAAATAATAGGTTTATTATTTACTTGATAATTTCCTTTTATCATTAACCTCACAGACGCAAAACGTATTAATGCCAATTTAATAGTATCATCCTCCATTAATTGGTTTAGAAAATTAAAAACTACAATAGCAATTTTTCTTAATAGATGATAATTTAGATATCGTCAGACAACTACATGAAACGTTAACAAAAACAAGTATTTTCATATCCCCGGAAAATTATCCTCTTTCTTTTATTCAATCACCAAGTAGCGAATTAAAAATCTATTAAAAAAACTATATACATTCAAGTAATAATTACTGAAATAATTTTTAAATAAAAACTATTCTATCAACTCTATAAGTATATCTTGTTCTTACAGAAATTATAGAGTTTCTTTCAGCTTTATTCATCCAAAATTATTTCCCTATGTTTTTTCTAATGCGGCGTTTTCTAATACTTCTACTTACTTGCCCTTATATTGATATGAGTTGCACAACTACACTTAAGTAAATATTCATTTCTTATTAAGTAGATGGTCTCTCTTACGTTTATATCTTGTTAACGTACTTTTACTGATCCCAGTCATTTTTTCTACCTGTGTGTAAGAGTGAGTTTCTAGTAGACTCATGGCTAGTGTAATTTGCTGTTGAGAGAATTTTTTAGGACGACCTTCTCGGTATCCTGGTCGCTGCTTAGCTATTTCTTTTCCTTCTTGAGTTCGTTCTACGATTAAGTCACGTTCAAAATCTGCGAAAGCACTAAAGATAGTGAAAATAAGTCTTCCGGTAGACGTATTCTCAATCACACCTAGATTTAACACATTAATTTTAACTCCTTTTTCAAAAAGTAATTTAATTGTACTTAAAGCATCTTGGGTACTTCGAGCAAATCGATCGAGTTTTGTTACGACCAATGTATCTCCAGCTCGAATAATTTGGATCAGCTTTTGAAATTCTGGACGATCTTTTTTTGTTCCAGTAATTTTTTCAAAATAAATTTTGTTGCAATGTTCCTCTTCTAATTGACGCATCTGTCCTTCTAAATCCTGGTGGCGAGTACTCACTCTTGCATAACCATATTTCACACTTTTCACCCACTTTTCTGATTTACTTTCGAACATAAGTTATGACACCGCTGTATGTATTGATTTTACTGGATTAAGAATTCATAGTCAATACTCTTGAGTTATGACACCTATACAACAAATACTAAGCCGATTAAAATTGGTTTAGTATTTGTTAAAGCACCCTCTGGTGGAAATTCTATTCAAAAACACCTCCCTGAAATTCTAGTGAGGTGTTTATTGCATCATCAAATTTTACAACGATACGCATTTTAACAGTAAGCGCCTAATAGAAAGGTATCTTCCGAAATACAAAATCTCTTGATAAACTTGAAACAATTCAAGTTTACAGGAGGTTTTATTTTTGAAAGCAAAACAAGATGTTGTCCCAGTGACGTTAACCGGTGATTCAAAAGCTCCATCTACCACGTCATTTAAGCCGAAGGCTTCCCCCTCTACATTGGTGGCTCGTGTCAAATTCTCCCGAGCAGAGTTATTTCTCTATGAAGAGATCAAAGAGGAGATAGTGCATATTCTTTTATCGGAGTTGAGTGCTCATGAAAATTATTGACCTTACTAAAGTGAAGAATGTATTTATCGTTTGTGGAAAAACTGATATGCGCCGGCAAATTGATGGTTTAGCTGCAACAATTGTTTGGACGCAAAAAGGAGACTTTGTCTCCTGAAATAATTCATCCCAACCAAACGGATCTTTTTGAGGATGACCCGTCTTTTAGTTGGCCAGAGCAGACTGGCAGCCAAAGCGAAGAAGAAACAATCGAAGAAAATCCTGTCCGTCGTCATAAGAAGAAAGGTCATCAAAAAGAAAAATTCGTTCACTTACGAGTCGTTGAGCATCTATACCGTGAAGAAAATTGTACTTGTCCTCAATGTGCTTCTGCCATGAAAGAAGAACCGTGAGTTGAAACCAGGTTATAATCTTCAAGTGGCATCCAGCAACCAGTTCGTCATTGCCTATGATATTTTTTCAAATCCAACGGACACACGAACATTGATCCCTTTTTTAGAGTCCATTCAAACGTTAGATTTATTTAAGTATATAGGCGCAGATGCAGGGTATGGAAGTGAAGAAAATTACCAGACAGTTGTGGATACGTTTGATAAAGTCCCTTTAATCCCCTACGGCATGTACCATAAAGAGAAAAGTAAAAAATATGCTTCTAATCCAAAACATCGTCATAACTGGGATTATCATGGGAGTGAAGATCACTATACTGACTTAGATGGTGTCCGCTTTAGCTTTTCACACTACAGCACTTGGAATGATAAAAATAGTTTTGAAAGACAATTTAAAGTTTACAAGGCTGATGTGGAGCAACAGAATGAAAAGCTCGATTGATTAGCCAAAACACCCAAAGGTGTCCAACGCCAGACGTCGGTAAATTACAATTGGGAATATTTTAAGCATCATGTAAAAGAAAACCTTGAAAGTGATCATGGAAAAGCCATCTACGCTCAACGCAAAATTGACGTAGAAACTATTTTTGATCGATTGAAAGGTGGATTTGGTATGCGAAGAACCCATGTCAGAGGCAAGCAAGCTGTACATACTGACATTGGAATGATGCTTATGAGCATGAACCTAACCAAATTAGCCCTTGAGGCTAGAAGAAAAGCGGAAGCTTTTCAACACAAATCAGTCAAAAATAAAAACCGCGACGAAACAATCACATTTATGATTATTTCATCGCGGTTTTTATTTTTAGAGCTAGTTATTTCCCAGCCACACTATTTCTTTTAAGACATACCTGGTTTCAATACTACTTTAATGTTATTATCTGCTTTTTTGTCAAAAATATCGTATGCTTCAGCCGCACGTTCCAAAGGCATTGTATGTGTAATGATATCCGATGGGTCGAATTCCCCTTTTTCAATCATATCATAGATTTTCGGCATCAAGTGGATAACCGGAGCTTGTCCCATTTTGATACTCACATTACGAGTGAAGAAATCTTGGAACGGGAAATTCGTTGCTGGAGTCATATAAACCCCAGTTACCATCAATGTCCCAAATTTCTTCACAGCTTCACTTGCCGTTTGTAGCGGTGAGTAAGAACCGCTTTGCAAGGTAAGAATCTCTTTAGCTTTTTCTTTGATTGGTCTTACGCCATCCATTCCTACACAATCTATTACTACCTCAGCGCCGCCCTTAGTCATTTCATACAATTCACTACCAACTTCAGAAACATCTGAAAAATTCACGATCTCTACGCCGTTCATTTTTTTCGCATGTTGCAAACGATGATCGACGTTATCTACGGCAATTACACGTTTAGCACCTTTCATTTTGGCAAATTTTTGTACAAATAATCCGATAGGTCCAGAACCCAATACGATTACTGTATCTCCTGGTTTCATGCCACTATGTTCTACACTCCAATATGCTGTTGGCAGTACATCTGATAGAAATAATACCTTCTCATCAGGCAGATTACTATCAGGAACAACAAAAGAAGTAAAATCTGCAAATGGGACACGTAAGTATTCAGCTTGTCCTCCAGGATGATTTCCTTCCATTTTACCAAAACCGAACAATCCGCCTTGATCAAACATTGGATTAGGATTGGAATTGTCACATTGACTTTCCATATGATGAGCACAGAAATGACACTCTCCACAACCAATGTTGAAAGGGATAACGACTCGGTCGCCTTTTTTCACTTTCGTCACTGCAGAACCAACTTCTTCTACAATTCCCATAGGCTCATGCCCTACTACATAGTCTTCTTCCATGACCGGTTTCCCGTTATGGTATAAATGCAAGTCAGAACCGCAAATAGCTGTTGCTGTAATGCGAACGATCATATCGGTTGGTTCTTCAATCGTTGGATCCGGGACTGTTTTGACTTCCATTTTTTCATTTCCTTGCCATGTTACTGCGCGCATAAAATCTCTCCTTTTTGTAAAAGTGATAGTTTCAGCTTTTGAAAGCAGTTTATCATCTTTTTTTCTATAAGTAAAAAGTTAAGACTTCACTTACGTTTACGAACCTTCTTTATTTTTGTTCCACTTTTAGCTGTGCCATATGATTTTTCTCATAAACGACAAGGGATTCCTACTACTAAAGCTACGATTGGAAAGCCGCTATCTATGAATAACCATTCTATGACCGATACGGGAATATAGATCAGATGAATAAACACCATCAACCCTATGTAAATCTTATGCCATTTTCGCTCAATTTTTGTCATCAAAAAAAAACATTCTCTCAGTATCCTGAATTATTCATGGTTTTCCAAAAATGCTTCAAAAACCTTGTTATAATAGTCTATTTTGTTTCGTTCATTCGCACCCTTTGGGTGTACAAAAAGAACCCCAATCTGCTATGGTTAAAGCGACTAAACCAAACCAAAGAAAGGGGTTCTCTCAATGGCAACTTCACACGAAAATCGTTTACTTTTCAATTCAAATATCTCGGTATCTCACTCTGGTGGAAATTTATCCTCAGATTCCGGCTTAATATTAGCAAAAGAACTCATGGATAAATTTAAGTTTAGCCGAATCCTACGTAAAATATCCAGATTCAAGACGACCGACTGTATTATATTCATGAAAATGAATCCATTCTGGAACAAATCGTCTTACAGTTAATTGCAGGGTTTGGAAGTGAAGAAAATTACCAGACAGTTGTGGATATGTTTGATAAAGTCCCTTTAATCCCCTACGGCATGTACCATAAAGAGAAAAGTAAAAAATATGCTTCTAATCCAAAACATCGTCATAACTGGGATTATCATGGGAGTGAAGATTACTATACTGACTTAGATGGTGTCCGCTTTAGCTTTTCACACTACAGCACTCGGAATGATAAAAATAGTTTTGAAAGACAATTTAAAGTTTACAAGGCTGATGTGGAGCAACAGAATGAAAAGCTCGATTGATTAGCCAAAACACCCAAAGGTGTCCAACGCCAGACGTCGGTAAATTACAATTGGGAATATTTTAAGCATCATGTAAAAGAAAACCTTGAAAGTGATCATGGAAAAGCCATCTACGCTCAACGCAAAATTGACGTAGAAACTATTTTTGATCGATTGAAAGGTGGATTTAGTATGCGAAGAACCCATGTCAGAGGCAAGCAAGCTGTACATACTGACATGGGAATGATGCTTATGAGCATGAACCTAACCAAATTAGCCCTTGAGGTTAGAAGAAAACCGGAAGCTTTTCAACACAAATCAATCAAAAATAAAAACCGCGACGAAACAATCACATTTATGATTATTTCATCGCGGTTTTTATTTTTAGAGCTAGTTATTTCCCAGCACCTTTTTCATTTTCTAGGTACCTTTCCATTAGGCGCTTACTTTTAACAAAAGACTTATGGAACATTATAAAGTTCAACAATCAAACCACTTTAAATAGAGTGAGAATTTAAACCAAAGAATTATCTTAAGCACTCCATATGAAAAGCGAAATGATCTTCCAAGAAAGTAGCAATGAAGAAGTAGCTATGGTCGTAGCCTTCTTCCTTTTTGTAATCTACGGCTACATTATTTTCCTGAGCATTTTTCAAAAAATACGTTTCTGTTAATTGTTCTGGATAAAACCCATCCTCAGTTCCTTGCGTAATGAGAATAGGCGGCATCCCGGTTCCTTTAACCAGTTCGGAAGCATCCCACTCTTTCCAGGAAGTTTGATTCTCCCCTAAATAAGTGGTGAAGGCTTTGATCCCCCAAGGAACTTGACTAGGGCTCAAAATAGGAGATAAAGCCGAAATCGCTTTGAATCTCTCTGTATTTTTCATGCCCATTACCAAAGCGCCATGCCCTCCCATAGAATGCCCCATAATGCTCTCTTTCCCTGAGAAGTTGGGCACTAGAGAGGACGCAATCGCGGTTAACTCCTCTGTGATATAGGCATACATCTTATAATGCTTGGCCCATGGTTCTTGGGTCGCATCCAAATAAAATCCTGCACCTTGGCCAAGATCCCAAGACTCATCATCAGCAACATGTTCTCCGCGTGGTGACGTATCGGGAATCATGACAGCCACTTGATATTTTTCAGCCAATCTTTGGAAGCCACTTTTATGACTAAAATTATCATCGGTACACGTTAAACCCGATAACCACCAAATAAGCGGGATTTTTTCCATTCCCTTATTGGACGGCAAGTAGAGACTAAAGGTCATGTCGCACTGTAACACTTCTGAATAATGGCTGTACTTACGCTGTTCTCCACCAAAAGAGCGGTGGTTTTCAATAAGCTTAAGATTCACTTCTTCACTCCTCATATGTTAAAATCGTTCGAATCGATTCGCCCCTATGAAGCAAATCAAATGCCTCATTAATGTCAGTAAAGTTTAAGTGATGGGTGATATAGGGGTCCAAGTCAATTTTACCCTCCATAAAGTCCTCCACCATTCCTGGTAGTTCCGTTCTACCTTTGACTCCGCCAAAGGCTGATCCACGCCATACGCGTCCCGTTACTAATTGGAATGGGCGAGTATGAATCTCTTTCCCTGCGCCGGCTACACCGATAATAGTGCTTTCCCCCCAGCCTTTATGACAACATTCAAGAGCAGCCTTCATAACTTCCACATTTCCAATACACTCGAAGCTATAATCAACTCCCCCATCCGTCATTTCAACGATGACCTCTTGAATAGGATGATCAAATTTAGCTGGATTCACAAAATCGGTTGCGCCCATTTTTTTAGCTAATTCAAACTTATCTTCATCTAAGTCGACAGCAATAATTCGGCTGGCCTTTGCTTGGACCAATCCTTGAATAACAGCTAAACCGATAGCCCCAAGGCCAAATACGGCTGTTACCGCACCTTCTTCCACTTTTGCCGTTTTGTGTACAGCACCTATTCCTGTAGTTACACCGCACCCAAATAAAGCGACTTTATCAAGGGGTGCTTCTGGGTTGATTTTTGCTAAAGAAATTTCAGGTACGACTGTATATTCGCTAAAGGTACTGGTTCCCATGTAATGATAAATCGGCTCTCCCTTATAAGAGAAACGCGTAGTTCCATCAGGCATTAAACCTTTGCCTTGCGTTTCTCGCACGGCACTACATAAGTTGGTTTTACCAGAAAGACAGAATTTACATTCCCCACATTCAGCCGTGTACAGTGGAATCACATGGTCTCCTGGTTTTACGGAAGTCACTTCATCCCCTACAGAAACTACAACACCAGCACCTTCATGACCTAGTACAGCCGGAAATACACCTTCTGGATCATCACCCGATAAAGTAAACGCATCAGTATGGCAAACTGAAGTATGCAAGATTTTTACTAAGACCTCTTTTGCCTTTGGTTCTTCTACATCGATTTCTACAATTTGAAGCGGTTCTCCTGGTTTAAATGCAACAGCAGCTTTACTTTTCAATTGAATACCTTCTTTCTTTTGTTTGCTAATTTACTTTTCCATCATCTCATATTATAATTCATTAGACAATACTGACGCTTTTGTCACTATAAACAAAATATCAATAGAAAGAGATGGTACTATATGACTATTCATTATAAAGAAAAAACTTTTTTCACTAGCAAGGATTTGGCTTTATCCGTTATAGGTGGACGTTGGAAAATAGCGATTATCTGGTGTTTGCTCCAACAGTCTCCATTAAGGTTAAGTGAAATACAAAGATACCTTCCCGATGTCAATCAACGTATGTTAATTAGACAATTAAGGGAATTAGAAGAAGATCAAATCATTACTAGGGTTGTATACCCGGTTGTACCTCCTAAAGTAGAGTATCAACTAAGTGAAATTGGTTTACTCTTAGAACCCATTGTAACTTCTATTTGTGATTGGGGAGATAGTTTTAGCGAATTTTTGAAAGAAAACGCTGACAAAACTTCAGTTGAATAATAAACTGCACAAACATTTTTGAAAACAAAAGTCCCTAATCGCTTGTATGAAGGCGTGTCTCAACTTCTTGAATGATCAATTTGATAGAAGAATTTGAGAAAAAGAAGTCAGGCTGCAGGCTTAGCTTCCTTTTTCATTTATCATCTAGAATTGAACGAGTAGACGATACACGTGCATAGCCTACTTTTATATTTTTCACTCCTTTTTATCAGCTTACTTAATCGACACTCATAATAAACACTAAAAAAAGCGAAAAAACAAAACCTTATCGCTGTCTGTTCTAGGTACACTCTAAACAGACAATAATAAGATAACCACTTTAGAACGAATTGACTTTTATTTTACCAACGTCAGTTGACGTAGAACCAAAAATACACTCCTACTACTGAACAAAATAGTTCATAGTTTTGGGAGTGTATTTTTTTGAGAGACCTTTTGTCCCAGCCTCATTAATTTAATTTTTCATTATTGGTTTTTTGCATTATTTTTATTTGAATCTTTCTCTAACTTTAACTCTTTATAAGACTCAATAATATCAAATACAAAAATAATAAATACTATTATGAGGTTCTTAATAAAAAAATTATTAATGATTCAAATAAAAATAACTTACCTCTTTTTATTTTAAAGTTCCCTTTAGTTCCGCAGCTTTAGTAGCAATTAAATCCATTAACTCAGGAGACAAGGTATCGTAAGTCGGTAGTCCCAGATTATTTAATTCTTTACGAACATCCGCCATTTTAGAAGCTGGTGTACCTGTTTCGATTACAGATGAAACAAAGGCTGCGAATTTTGGTGCAGACCATCCTTTTTCTTCTGATAATTCTGTATGAATAAAGTCTAATCCGTAAAATGCATGATTTTTATTTTCTATACGACCATACATATGTGCACCACAATCTCTACAATAATGTCTTTGGATTGCCGCTGTTTCATCAACTACTTCTAACTTATCTTCATTGTTAATGACTTCAACTGTTTCACGAGAAACTACAGCTACTAAAGAAAACCTAGCGTCTTCTGGTTTCCAACACTGAGAACAGCCACATGCGTGGTTGTGTAGCGTTTGTGAGCTTACTTTGACCTCTACTTTATTCGATTCACAAAGACACGTTAATGTGCCCCCACCGAATCCTTCTACTTCAGGGTAATCTTGGATTCCGTTATCTAATCTTGGGTGTAATTTAATGTTTGTCATATACTTCACTCCTTGGATTTATTGTTTTTGATTCAGCGATATGAAACTCTAACTGTTCTTTTATAAATGATGAAATCATCTAATAGTTCTAAACATGTCCACTTGATATCCAAACAATCAAAAGATGATTCTTTTATTTCACGACTGCAGTTAGCTTAATCGTCTCCAATTCCTTTTTTTAGAATGGATTTGCATCGCTGATTGTTTTTCTAAAAAATTATTTGCGAAAAAAAACAATTCTTAATAAGACAGGATAGTGCGGATTGATTCACCTTTGTGTAATAGATCGAATGCTTCATTGATATCTTTAAATTCTAAGTTGTGAGTAATAAATGAATCTAAATCAATTTCACCATTCATGAAATCCAGAACCATTCCTGGTAATTCAGTTCTTCCTTTTACTCCACCAAATGCTGATCCGCGCCATACGCGTCCGGTAACTAATTGGAATGGACGTGTTTGAATTTCTTTTCCAGCACCTGCTACACCAAGGATAATACTTTCACCCCATCCTTTATGGCAAGATTCAAGTGCAGATCTCATTACATCAACGTTACCAATACATTCAAAGCTATAATCTACACCACCATTTGTCATTTCTACAATAACTTCTTGGATTGGGCGATCATATTCTTTTGAATTAACAAAATCAGTTGCGCCCATTTTTTTAGCTAATTCCCATTTGCTAGGATTAATATCAATTGCAATGATGCGTTTGGCGTTTGCTTTCTTTAATCCTTGAATAGCGGCTAAACCAATTGCACCAAGACCGAATACAGCTGCTACAGCGCCTTCTTCAACTTTTGCAGTGTTTTTAACTGCTCCCAGACCTGTAGTAACTCCACAACCAAGTAAAGCAATTTTGTCCAAAGGAGCATTTTCGTCAACTTTTACTAAGTTGATATCATTTACAACTGTGTACTCACTAAAAGTGCTGGTTCCCATATAATGATAAATTGGCTCTCCTTTATATGAAAAACGAGTTGTTCCATCAGGCATTAACCCTTTACCTTGCGTCTCACGGACTGCACTACATAAATTTGTTTTGCCAGAAAGACAAAATTCACACTTTCCACATTCTGCTGTATAAAGTGGTATAACATGATCTCCTGGTTTTACGGAAGTGACATTTTTACCTATAGATTCAACCACACCTCCACCTTCATGACCTAAGACAGCTGGAAAAACTCCTTCTGGATCATCTCCAGACAACGTAAATGCATCCGTATGACAAACAGATGTATACAATATTTTAACTAATACCTCATTTTCTTTTGGTTCTTCTACATCAATCTCAACAATTTTAAGTGGTTCATTTGGACCAAATGCTACTGCTGCTCTACTCTTCATATTTTTCCTTCTTTCTTAGATGTCGATCATTTGTAATAAATTCAGTGTAATACATAATGTAATAAAAGTTAATACTGATATATTTGTCACTATAGATTTAGAGAGTGTAAAATATCTTGTGTAAATGAAAAAATCCATACAAAAAAGGAAGTCCCTTCTGTAGAATAAAGTTAACGACAACCAATTCACAGAAAAGAGGACCTCCCTATAAATGATTTTACTACAGAAATTGTGCAAACTCTAGTCACTAAAGGCGATTTAAATGAATTATTCCGTTTAGTTTTAGTCGCTGTTTTAATATTAGTTAGCTTACCCAATATAGCCTATCCAGTACCTAATGAGGACGGAATGTATATTTATCTCTATATCCTAGTAACAAGTTTAAATGGAGTAAGATATGTTGTTCTTTCAATCTTTTCTTTTATATTAGGTATAAAACTTGTGTTTAAGAGTTAGACATACAATTTCATGTTCTTAATACATGAAATTGGATATAATCATGTATTTCGTACCTTGACTTAACAAGGTTTAACTTTACTTTTTTAGACTTATTCTTCAGCATTTTGTACGTCCCAGAGCGTATAATTTAATTATTTTATCTATAGATATTTTATTAGGCGTACTCATATCTACAAAATAAGGTAATTGCCATTTCTGAGTATTAATTGCTTGTTTGCTAGTTGGTCTATCCCAACTGGGATAGACTCTTATAGCCATCTTTCCTTTAGCGGACTGGGATCGAAGGATATTCTTTTTAATAAGTATTTCTTTTGGGAAAACAAATTGACCAAATTCATTATTTTTTTTAAAAGTTGTTATAACTAATAATTCAGGTGCTTCTTCAGATAAAAAAGGACGGTTTTTATTATTACTATCTTTTTCCCAAAAAGCAACAAACTGTCCTATTTTTGTAGGTGTGATTTTCGCAACTCTAAATCGAATGGTTTTAGAAGATAATCTAAAAACACCAGCAGCATACTCAGAATTTTGCTTTTCTTCTTGAACGTATTCTACCGTTAATTGTTTTGGTTCGTAAATTGTTTGATTCATATGTCTTAAGGCTTCTTGAAACACATTCATTTTATCGCTCCTTAAAAATTTAATTGATAAGACTTCATTACAAATAAAAGTAGTTCTTGTTTTTTTGTATTCACTAAAATGATACATGAAGTTCTATAAAATAGTGTGTTTGTAACCTATTCAAACAAATCTTATCTTATTGTCAGCATATCCAATATAACTTATTTTAGTTACAATTGTTATATTGATAAAAAGGTGGTGTCTCATGAAATTTATACAAAGATCAATAGAAATAAAATGGCCTATATTACTATTTGAAGTTATTTTTTTAATTGGAGGAATCATGCTTATCGCTACCGGAATAAAAATACGAAAGCAAAGCAAATCTTCAGCTTTGTTTAGCATAGTTATAGGGACAATACTTACATTAGTTTCACTATATTTATTATTTTGGACATTCATAGTTGGATATAATTCTTAAATTTAGAAGAGATCCAATAATTCTAGTTACTTATATACACGAAATTAGATAGAATCATGCGTCACAATCAAATAAAACATCTAACACTTCTTAATGGAGTGTTAAATGTCTTATTTGATTATTTTATTCGATTTTCAGCAATCGTATAGACTTCTTCATTATCTCTTTTTCCAATAACGACCACTTGAATGACTTCAACTTTACCTTGTACTTCTCTAAAAATGACACGAAGCCCCATTTTCTTGTTTTTCAACTTATTGCATTGTGCTAAAGCACCATGTAACGGCTGACCAGCGTCCATACCACGTAATTTAATGCGATTAAGAGCTTTATTAACAATAAAATTTTGGCTGCCGTCAAGCTTGTCGTAATCTTCTTTTGAGTATTCTGTCCATTCTATTTGGTGCAAACTTTACTCCCACCCATCATCTTCGTCGATAATAGGTCGTTCGTTTGCGATTTCTCCACGTACTTCACTATCAGAAAAAGTAGCGACTTTTTCGTTCAGCAGCCTTTTTTCAGTGATTAAATCAGCAATTTGATCATATAATCCATCGACTTCTTTATTGAGTGATTCGTATTGATTTTGTGTCAACATGACTCCAGCTACTTTTTCTCGATTAAAGACATAGACCCCAGCAGCTTCTTTATCTGCTCTTTGAAAGATCTCCATAGGAGATCGTTTTACTTCGGAAATAGAAGATGTTGGAATATCTAATATTTTCATGGCCATATAAATCCTCTCCTTTATCTAAAATCAGTATAAACCTTTTAAAAGACTTTTTAAAGACTTTTTTCTGTTGCTAAGCTTAACACGTGTAAAAATATTGAACCCTTATGTATAACGGAAGTTAAGTTTATTTGTTTCGATATAAAATCCTTTAGAATGACGAGGGAGAAAAAACGATGTAACTAGTTGATTGTACTAATACTGGTTCTATTTCATAATGAATGATATAAATGGTACGATTTTTCTATTTGTAAAAGAACTTTGACAGACAATAGGGAATGGAGTAGCTATTGTTTGTAGTAAGGAGGTAGTCCTATGAAATTTCATGAATCTATTAAAGAAAAGAGAAAAAATTTAAACCTTACACAGGAAGAAGTAGCAGAAAAATTGTTTGTTTCAAGACAAACAATTTCTAACTGGGAAAACGGAAAAACACTTCCCGATATAGAAAGTTTAATCTCTATTAGCGAATTGTATGAAATCTCATTAGATGAACTTATAAAAGGGGATAAGAAAATGCAAAGAAAAATAAAAATCAAACATAATTACGAAGATGAAATTATGATTTTGGGTATGGGAATCGTTATTCTAGGATCATTATTTTTTGATTTAAATATATTTGTTACTATGATTGGCTTGGGTTTAGTTTTAACTAGTGAAGAATTAGCAAAATATATAGATAATTTTTTAAATTAAACTCAAAAACACACTTGCAAGTACACTTATACGTGTACTTGCAAGTGTGTTTACTTCAATACATGAAATTGCTTAAAATAGTGTATATAAAACCTTGAATTAATAAGGTTATTTTTTCGGTTCAAAAAGTTACCAACTCTATTCTAAAATTATTTATCATCAATTTGATCGACAGGTATTTCTGGCATTCCTAGAATTCCAATGACAACTAACGAAACGATCCAAAGAATAAATTTCCATTTACTTTCTTTGTTTTTTTTCGCTATATCTCCAATCCTTTTTTATTAAATCGATTTGAATTAAAGCCGTAATAATGACACAATAAGGACATAGTATATAAAAAAGGAGATGGATAGGATGGGAAATGAGTCGAAACGACTTGTACATGATTTATATAATAGCCTTGTTCAGTCTAATACAGGCGAAGAAATGGAAGACATTAAAGAAGTTCTATTGAAAGTATATAAAAGACTTAATGACTCTAAGGAAAATCCTCCTATGATTAATCGTCTAATCAATTTCATTTATTTTAAAGCCTTTACTGAAAAATTAACATTTAGTGAAGAGCAAGATGAACTAATTAGACAATTAAGTGGAATTGGGCAAAAAGCTGGATTGAACGGTTCTTATCGAGCTAACTATGGAGATAAATCACAGTTCTAAAAGACACATGAAAGGATATAAAGTCGTGTATCTAGAATCTTAAACGAATAAGGTTCTTTTTTCTTAGGAATTGTATCCAAATATTAAAGTCCAAAATAAAACCCACAACAATACTAGCGTCATTGTAAGCCCAATAACTATGTTGACTATAGCTGCCGACTTGCTTTTTTTCCATATTTTAATTCCAGTAATAATGAGTGCAATTCCTACAAATAAAAATACAAGTTCAATTAACAAAAAAGGCCACTTAATTTCAATCATTCTTTTTAAGAATTGCATATAATACCTCTTTCTTTTTAACTAGGTTTTTAGATACGTGAAATTAGATAAATTCGTGTATATAAAACCTTATTAAATCAAGGGTATATATACATGGTTTTTTAAGTTAGGAAATCTGAATATTTTAATCGACATTTATAATAGACAGCGAAAAATAAATCAGATCAATACCTAGTAAGTGTTTATTTTGGGTTAGAACTTAAACTGATCCAAATAAAATAATAGTGTATTTGGAAAAAAAGGTTTAGGACAAAAGTCCTAAGCCTTTTTTTTTCAATTTAAAACAAATTTATTCTAGTCTTGTTCATTAGGATCATTACGTGCATCATCATGTGTTTCATGTATAGTACCTGGAATATGATCTGGACCTGCATAAACCGTGTATAGTTTTAAAGGTTTATCACCTGTATTCAAGATATTATGCCACATATCAGCTGGAACAAAAACAGCGTCATCATCTTTAACTTTTTGTTCAAAATTCAAGTTGTCTTCTGTAGGGCCCATTTTACATAGTCCGTTTCCTTCTTCAATACGAATAAATTGATCAATACCATGGTGAACTTCTAACCCTATATCATCATTAGGCTGGATAGACATAACGGTGACTTGTAATTTTTCACCCGTCCACATTGTTGTCCGATACCTATCATTTTGGACAGTAGCCTCTTCGATATTCACTATATAAGGTTTTTTTCCATATTTTTTATCGTTAATTTCCATTTCTTCTTCCTCCTTAGAATAAGCTTCATTTAACAATCATTACAAACTATCTCTATGATAACTTTACTAATAACTAAGTTAAAAAGCAAATATTTAATATTATATTCAAACCTAAATAATTCATAGTTTTTCTGAAAGCTATCTAAAACCTTACAGTGAAGCCATTATTTCACATATTTTACAACACCCTTTGGGTGTACAAAAAGAACCCCAATCTGTTATGGTTAAAGTGACTAAACTAAACCATGAAAGGGGTTCTCTCAATGGCTACATTACAGGAAAAACGGATAAATTTCAATCCTAAACTAACAGTTTCCAACACTGGTGGTAATCTTTCAACAGATGCCGGATTGATTTTAGTAAAAGAATTTATGGACTCACTTGGATTTTTAGAATTGGCCAAAAGCTTCCTTCAAATCAAAGAGGACCGGACTTACTGGAGACACGACAATATCTCCTTACTAGAACAACTTCTTTTCCAACTGATCTCTGGCTACGCTGCAGATTCATCAGCTAAATTATTGAAGGAAGATCCCATCTTCCAACTTATTTTAAATAAAGAAACTGCTGCTTCACAACCTTCTCTTTCACGTTTCTGGGACCGAATAGATGAAAAAACGATCCGTCAATTCCAAGATTTGAATCAAGCTTTGATTGATAAAGTACGATTGAAGCGAAACACAACAGAGATGATCATTGATTTGGATTCTACTCATTCGGATACTTTTGGAAATCAAGAAGGAACGAACTATAATGCCCACTATCAAACAAACGGTTACCACCCTTTAGTTGCTTTTGATGGGCTAACGGGCGACTTTTTAAAGGCAGAACTTCGTTCTGGAAATGTTTATACATCAAACGGTGTAAGGGATTTTCTAAGGGATTTTCTAAGGCCTTTACTCAATCATTACAGCCAGCAACTTCCTTGCACAACGATTCTTGTGCGTGGAGACAGCGGCTTTGCGACACCAGAAGTATATGAAACTTGTGAATTGAACGAAAGCTTTTATGTGCTTCGTCTGAAAGCCAATGCTCAACTAGCAAAGTTAGCAGAATCATTCATTTTAATTGGCGATGATCATCATTGGGAAGAAAAAGAAGTTCACTACTATTCTACGTCTTATCGAGCAAAAAATTGGTCACAAGAACGTCGGGTTTGCATCAAATCAACTAGAGAAGCAGGAGAGCTGATTTTTCGCCATGAATATGTGATCACCAATTGTTCAGAAAATTTATCCGCTAAAAACATATTTTACACCTATCAAAATCGCGGTACGATGGAGAACTTTATTAAAGAAACAAAAAATGGATTCTATTTTGATAAAACCGATAGCTCAACTTTTCTGGAAAATCATGCTCATATGATGATAAGCCTATTGGCTTACAATATCGTTAACTTTATGCGAACACTTTGTTTATCAGCAAAAGAAGCGACACTTCAAATTGATACTCTCCGCTTGCATTTATTTAAAGTAGCAGGAAAATTGGTACGAAGTAGCCGTAGATTGCTATTAAAACTGAGCACGACTCATGTCTTTCAAGATAGTTTCTATCAGTTGTTAGAAAAAATACAATAACTCTGTTGGTGACCATCCAAATGAATTTTAAAAAATTCATTTCTTTCAGGGAGTTCGTGCGGCCAAAATCAAGTAATACCCTATCATTCAGCTCATCGTTTTACCTATTTTAACTTTTTCCATCCTTTAATGAATAAAAAAGTAAATTAATTGGGATGGACAGATAAAAAAAATAACTTTTACAGATAAATTTTAGAAGTATGAATTATTCAGGCTAGTGATATTTTATATAAAAACGTTATCTTTTAAAAATTTGAACATTTACCTTATTTTTTTGCCTAAAGACCGCTATACTATTAAGAGTACTATTAAATTTAAATGATGAAAGGAAGATTAAATGTCTAATCCAATGGACAAGAATGGTTTGAACGGTTCAGAACCTAGTCGCAATCAAACAACAGGAGATCAAAAAGCACTTCATCATCAAAGT
Organism: Carnobacterium sp. CS13; assembly: GCF_016653495.1. NCBI lineage: Bacteria > Bacillati > Bacillota > Bacilli > Lactobacillales > Carnobacteriaceae > Carnobacterium > Carnobacterium sp. CS13. The sequence continues at coordinate 2,409,028 of NZ_CP067364.1, forward strand.
GGTGCACCAGTAAACAATAACTTTGACTCCATGACTGCCGGTAAACGCGGCCCCACAACTTTTTTAGAGGACGCTTGGTTACAAGAAAAACTAGCAAACTTTAACCGTGAAGTAATTCCTGAACGTCGTATGCACGCAAAAGGGTCAGGCGCTTTTGGTACCTTTAAAGTTACAAATGATATATCAAAATATACAAAAGCAAAATTATTTTCAGAAGTTGGGAAAGAAACAGAAATGTTTGCTCGCTTCTCTACAGTAGCTGGTGAACGTGGTGCTGCTGATGCTGAACGTGATATCCGTGGTTTCGCTTTGAAGTTTTATACTGAAGAAGGTAACTGGGATATGGCTGGTAACAATACGCCAGTATTTTTCATCCGTGAGCCAAAACAATTCATCGATTTGAACCGCGCAATTAAACGTGATCCACGTACAAACATGCGTAGTGCTAATAACAACTGGGATTTCTGGACATCTCTACCCGAAGCTTTGCTACAAGTCACAATCGTGATGAGTGATCGTGGTATTCCGTCATCTTACCGCCATATGCATGGATTTAGTAGCCATGCATATAGCTTGATTAATGAAAATAACGAACGTGTTTGGGTGAAAATGTTCTTCCGTTCTGAGCAAGGTATCCAAAACTTAACAGACCAAGAATCTGAACAAGTCATTGCAGGAGACCGTGAGTCTCATCAAAACGACTTATATAATGCCATTGAACAAGGGCAATTCCCGAAATGGAAGATGTATTTCCAAATTATGACTGAAGAGCAAGCAAAGGCTTGGAAAAATAATCCATTCGACCTAACAAAGATGTGGCCGAAAGAAGATTACCCAATCATCGAAGTTGGTGAATTTGAATTAAACCGTAATGCTGCTAACTACTTCCAAGACGTAGAACAAGTATCATTCTCACCACTTAACGTTGTACCAGGTATCAGTTATTCACCTGACCGTATGCTACAAGCTCGCTTGTTCGGCTATAGTGACGCTGCACGTTACCGTATTGGTGTTAATAGCCACCAAATTCCAGTAAATGCACCACGTGGTGTTAAAGACCACCACATCTACCACCGTGATGGCGCTATGCGAGTTGACGGGAACGGCGGAAGTGAAGTTCATTACACACCAAACAGTTATGGTAACTGGACTGATAACCGTGAAAACGAAACGCCTGCACAAGATAACGGACCGGTAGCTACTTATGATTTCCGTGAAGATGATCATGACTACTATACTCAACCAGGTCAATTATTCCGTGCTATGTCTGCTGAACAACAATTAGTGTTATTTGAAAACACAGCCCGCAATATGGGAGATGCTACTTTACAAATCAAACACCGTCACATTCGCAATACTTATCAAGCCGACCCAGAATACGGAAAAGGTGTAGCAGCTGCTATGAATATCGCTATCAATGATGTCGATGTAACACCAACACCGAATGATTCTCGTAAAGCTTGGGAAGAAGCAAATGCACGTGGTTATGCAGATTTAAATGTACCTTCTGAACCAGTTGGTGTACCAGAAACAGCCAAAGACTTAGGTGAAAATGGCCGTGATACAAATGCTGGAGATCCAACAGCTTACTCCGATATCATGAACGATCCATTTGTCTTATAAAATAACCATTACTAATAGTCGTTAATATGCTAAAATAAAATAAAAAAATGAGATAATTTTGACTATGCTCAAAGTTATCTCATTTTTTTATTTTATATAATATTTACCACTAGTGTTGCATTATAGGTTTTTTAATACTTTTGACTAACATTTCTTTGCCCTCTAATAATTCTTTTATATTTTTCTTTTCGAAAATTATTGGATAAAGTAAATTTACAAGTCGGATAGTTAGAACAACCATAAAATTTCCCTTTTCCAATATTATTATTCCGATATTTGGGACAAGTTCCAATAGTGAGGCTATTATCGATTTCTTTTACAAGGATCTTTATTTAGCTGTTACTAAACGTATTTTGTACTATTTCAATTATTTCTTCCGCTTATATCTTGTTAAGGTACTTTTGCTAATTCCTGTCATTTTCTCTACCTGTGTATAAGAGTGTGTCTCTAGTAGACTCATGGCTAGAGTAATCTATTGTTGAGAAAATTTTTTAGGACGACCTTCTCTGTATCCTGGTTGCTGCTTAGCTATTTCTTTCCCTTCTTGAGTTCGTTCTACGATTAGGTCTCGTTCAAAATCTGCGAAAGCACTAAAAATAGTGATAATGAGTCTACAGTAGATGTGTTCTCAATCACTCCTAGATTTAATACATTAATCTTAACCCCTTTTTCAAAAAGTAATTTAATCGTATTTAGAGCATCTTGAGTACTTCGAGCGAATCGATCGAGTTTTGTTACGACTAGTGTATCTCCTATTTGGATTTCTTGGATTTCTTCAAAATTTATTTCTGCTAGATCTCTAGTATAGTGATAAATCAAATCAACAAGGTCTTTTATTTTCTGAGGATCAACTACTATATTAAAATCGATACCGCTATTTGTAGCCATAATTAATTTTAGACTATCTTCAAGATGTTTTATTATTTTTGGAGTTAATCGCTTATTCTTTGCAGCATCTATATACTGAAGAAGGCTCTGATTAAACTGGTTGATAACATTGTGATCTGTTTTTTTCTTTTTCTTAAAATTTTTAACTGCATAATAAGCTCTAGTAGTTTCTACGCCTAAAATAAGAGAACTTCCAACAATTAGTTTAGTCTTCGGATTTACATTACTTACTATCTCACTGGCCTTTTTCAAACTAATGATATGACTGTCTTTTTCTTTATCAATATTTGCTTCTTTTAAATGTCTCACAATTGCTCCACTATTGACCTTTCTAACAACACTACCAGACATCCTTGGTATACCTTTTGCAATACCTTCTTGAATATCATCTGGAAGCTCTAAACCAACCTGCACTACTACCATGTTTAAACCTCCTTTTTATTAGAAATGAAAAATATTTTTAATGAGTTTTCTAAAACCTGGATAATAGTAATTGTTTAAATTTATTTTTTATTGTTTACAAAATGATATTTTAATTCTATAATTGACTTGTCAACGATTGATTAGTCAATTATAGAATTAAAAAGGAGGTATAGTTTGAATCTTAGAGAATTTAGTAGTCTTCTTTATCAGATAAAGATTGCGAATCAAGAAATGACATCCAGATTTGAGAAAGCAACTGGATTTAGTTTAACCAGATATGAATTAATGATGCTTCTTAAAGAAACAGGAAAATGTTCGCAAAAGCAAATACAGCATAAGCTACGAATAGATAGTGCTGCCGTAACGAGACATTTAAAAGTTCTAGAAGAAAAAGAATATGTAATTCGAGAAAGAAATAAAGAAAATAATCGAGAAGTCTTCGTAGAAATTACTGAGAAAGCAAAACAGGATCTTGAAATCTGTGAAAAAGAACATGATAAGCTACAAAATCCTTTATATCATCTACTTAGTTCTGTAGAAGAAAAGCAGTTACAACTATTGCTTAAAAAGTTAATCAAACAAGAAGAGGTTTAAAAATGACAATAAATAATGACTTTTCAGATATCGCTTATAATAGAAAATCTATCAGATTGTACGATGAGAGTGTCAAAATTTCTAAAGAAGAAATGCTTGAAATGATTCAGAAATCAACCATAGCACCATCGTCAGTAAATATGCAGCCTTGGCGTTTCGTAGTTGTCGAGAGTACTGAAGAAAAACAAAAATTGAAACCATTAATTCGTTTCAATACAAGACAAAATGACACATCTTCAGCAATGATACTTATATTTGGAGATATGGAATGTTATGAGTATGGGGAAGTGATTTATAATCAGGCAGTAATTGAAGGTAAAATGTCTCCAAAAGTGAGAGATGAGCAATTAGCTGCAATTATCCCTTATTACAAAAATTTCACTAGAGAAGAAATGAATGATGTCGTAAAAATTGATTCCAGTTTAGCTGCTATGCAGTTTATGCTTGTTGCACGCGCTTATGGATATGATACGAACCCTATTGGTGGATTTGAAGCCGATGAATTAGCAGAAGCATTTGGCTTAGAAAAAGAACGTTATGTACCGGTCATGATTCTATCCATTGGTAAAGCATTAGAAGAAGGATATGATTCTATTCGACTGGATGCAAAAGAATTCACTACTTTTAAATAAGAGAGGAAGATTATTTAATGAAAGTTATTAATGCCTCATTTTTTATCAAAGGAGATCAACGTGATAATTTTCTATCAGACACCAAAGAATTAATTTCAGAAACTAGAAAAGAAGACGGTTGTTTAGCCTACAATCTTTACGAATCACTAGAAGAAAGAAATACATTCATTATGGTAGAAATTTGGAAAGATCAATTTGCAATTGATACCCATAATCAAAATCCTTTACTACAAAATTTTGTTAGTAAAATAGCTCATTACAGCTTAAAAGCGCCAGACTTAAAAATTTCCGAATTAGGTGAATAACTTATGTCTACATGATCTATTATTTTAACGGTAGTGGTTGCAATTGAGTTTTTTTATATCCTGTATATCCAAACAATTATTACAACTTCTAGCAAGACAAGTCGTATATTCAACATTGATCAGAAAGAATTAAGTCAAAAATCACTTAATGTATTACTCAAAAATCAATGAGTATATAATGGTTTATTTGGGTTAGGATTGCTCTATGGTGCATTTTTATCAACAGATTCTCTTGAAGTCACAAGATTGCTATTAGTTTACATTATAGTGGTTGCTTCATATGGTAGTGTTACAAGTAGTAAAAAATTATTTTTACACAAGGTGGTCCAGCTCTAGTAACCTTAATTTCAACACTCTTTTAATTTTTATAACTACGTCTCTACGAAGGAGCTAGTGTTAAAAAATATTTGGATTTTACAAATTATTAATACACAATAGACCGATATAGAGCCTTAATATGTGCTAAAAACATTTAACTTGACCCCTTGTTTCAAAGACAATAAAAAAAGAGGGTTAATTAAAAAAACTAAAAAACTGATCCCAGTGCTGGTGTCAGTTTTTTTAGCTATCATTTCTCTCTTCAGTAAGTATAGTATTTAATCAAGATTTTAGATAGCTTTCAGAAAAACTATGAATTATTTAGGTTCCATTTACTTTCTTTGTTTTTTTCACTATATCTCCACTAGTAATCTATTTACCTTTAAATTTTTTGACTACTTTTTCTATGTCTTCTTTATCGACAATCCATTCCTCCAAAAAGCCACATTCAGAACATAAGTATCTTGATACATCTACTAAAGTAGGAATAACTGAGCCAATAGAAATATTATTACCAATTCCAACCGCACCTGTTTGGCCTGGAATTCTTACAATATTTCTTGATGCACACTTTGGACATTCACCTGCATTTTTCATACTCTTCCTCCTCTATACTGATTAGATTTATTGTACCCTAGCTAACTTAAAAATTCGATACATGAAATTGGATAAAATCCCGTATTGGGAATTCTATCCCCATAGGGTTCTTTTTTTATAAACCTACCCAATACATGCTTATTTTGTATTAGAAATGAAATCATGTATAAACATTTTGTTTTTTAAACCAATCAAATGGTTAATAAAATTTGAGATACTTTTTAGAAAGGCTTCTTGTGTTCCTACTTCATCGCTGGTTAGCCCTTTTTTAGTTTCTTTTTTGCTATCTACTGTGTGATTTTTTCAATCTCAATTTTTATTGCTCTATTTGAAAGAAAACCTTCATGCGGATAACCATCTAATACGTCATCTTAGTCCCATCAATCGTAATAAACTTCATCTAAGAACAGTCCTTGAGAAGGCACGGTCATCCCGGCATCACTTCTGACTCCACTCTCAAAGATGGCATCAATGCATTCTGGACTTTTCGTTCCTGCCCCAATTTCTAGGAGCGTCCCCATAATGATTCTGACCATTTTGTACAGGAAGCCTTCCCCTACGAACGTAAAGTGCAACAAATCGCCTTCCCTGTGGATCGAGATTTCATCGATGGTCCTGACCGTCGATTTTTTCGTCTTCTTGAGCGAAGAGAAACCGATGAAGTCATGGGTTCCGATAAGCTTGCTGCAAGCCTCATTCATCCTATCGACATCAAGTTGTTCAGGATAATGGTAGCTGTAATTACGTTCAAATGCAGATGGTACAACAGTATTCCAGACATAATAGCTGTACTTTTTACCGACGACATTATACCGGGAATGGAACCTTTCAGGAACCTTCTCTAGCTCTTTAACGATAATATCACGAGGGAGATAAGTATTCAGATGGTCCCGCATCGTTACCAAGTCCAAGTTAGATGTCGTCTTGAAATTGGCTACTTGCCCTTTAGCATGGGTTCCGGCATCCGTCCGGCCTGATCCGACGATTTCAATGTCGGTTTCCGTCATTTCCGACAGGATATTTTCTATTTTTCCTTGAATGGTTTTATCAGAATCCCCTAGCCTTTGCCAACCCTGGTATCTGCCGCCGTCATACTCAATGGTCATTTTAATGTTTCTCATTTTATCCCTCTTCATCATTTTATTCTATTCATATTTTCAAGCTCTATACTTCATCACTATTAGACCTAATAGCAGTTTCATTCATTATAACTGGTAACAAAGCTTTGCAATTATCTAACCAAATTTCGAATGCAGTAAAAAATAATGAGGCTGGGACAACAGTCTCAACCTCATCTGCGTATTCGAATGTTTATTCGCTATCTGTTTAGCGTGGTTCCTTCGGAGGTTGACAAGTATCACACTTGCGTTGATTTTTATTTTTAAACTTCGTAAATGTTTTTTCAAAATTGCTGCCACAAGCACATTTAAATAGTAATTTTTTAGAAAAACCGTAATATTCTGTCGACAGCAACGTACTTTCCGAATTGCTCTCAACAAATTTTTCAATCTCACCAATAGTCCATCGTTTATTCATTCTCTTATACCTCCATGTTTTATCGTTAGGCGGAGGCTTTTATTGGCATCCGTTCAAAGTAACAGTAGTACTTTTCCGAGTCCCTTATTATAACATGAGCTGGTGAACAAAAAAAGAACTGCATAAAATACGGTTCACCAAGATTCTCGAAAACACAATCATCAGCTACATTTTTTTGTGTTAAATATTCTTTATACACCACTAATAGTACTTACTTTCCTAAACAGCGCACTCCTATAAATATCCTTTATAGAATCGAAATCCTTAAATTGGATGAGTGTATTCAATTGGCTTCAATTTATTTAACGCCTTTAGAAACCTTTTAGCAGCAGTTGCCTTACAAACAGAACTTAAACTATATTCTGTACTAGAGGCCTAAACACACTAAGTAAAAAAAATTTTTATTTTTCTAGAATAGCATTTTTAAGGGTATCTCGTTCTTTTTGTACACCCAAACAAAAACATTGTCTAACAAAATATCACATTCAAGAAATCACTAGGCTCAAAAGTCTCCTACGACTTGACTTAACTAGTAGCTAGCTGTAATCAGTTGTATGACATTTCCTAAATGCTTGTACATCAGATTATAAGCCTTGTCTTCATTTCTATCATTAATCGCTTGAAAGAGTTCAATATGATGTTGTCCAAAATCTTGAATTGTCGTTCTATACTTCATACTTAAATATTGATGCATATGCACGATTTCTTTAATGGATGTCAAATAAGACGAAAACAAAGGGTTATGACTAGCTTTGGCTACAGATAAATGGAATTGAAAATCGGCTTCTTTATAATTAGGATCTTTTAAATCCACAAAATTTTCTAATTCTATAATCGAGTTATTTAAATATAACCTCATTTCCTTAATATCCTCTTCAGTAGCAAATCGAGCAGCCAACTTTGCTCCTTCACTTTCAACTAATTGCCGTGCTTTCAGACTTTCCATTATGATATTTTTTAAATTCACCTCTTCTAAAGGCTCAACTTCTGAGAATAACGAGACTTTTTTATACCCTTTTACCATCCATTTATTCGATTCAGTTTTTGCGATACTTTGTTCTTTTTCCAGCTCTTCTAAAGCATCTCGAATGGGCATTCTACTTACTTTGAACATTTCAGATAGTTCTCTTTCACTAGGTAATAATGAGTCAATTGGGTATGTTCCATCCAAAATATGCTCGCGAATATTTTGCATTACTTTATACGCTTTTAGATTTTTGTTCAAGCATACTCACCTATCTTTTTTCTTTTATAATACCATTTTGAAGCAACTACTCCAACTATGCTCGTACATCCAAGAAATAAAAAAGCAGCTTGTATTGAAAAATGCGTGTTGATGTATCCACTAATTAAAGGAAATGTACTCATTCCTATTGCATACACTGCTTGGAAGAAACCCATAGCAGTAGATTTTTTGTCATCAGGAACTTCAGTCATCGCTTCAGTTGTTAAAGATGAAAATAGTATCCCTGTCGAAAGTCCCGGTAAGATCTGCAATAAGCAAATCATAAAAACCGAATTTGTGAGAGGAATAAATAAGCAATAAAGAAATAGCAATAAAAACACAGTTGGTATAGAACGATCAAACGTGAACCTTTTATAAAAGTTTGGTTTGGAGCCGATGACAGCTGAAAGAACTGCTGCCATCATGTAGACGATGGAGGTCAATCCAACAGCTAGGTTAGATGCTCCTAAATCCCTTACAATTTGAGTAGTAAAAGACATTGTAGTAGACATCTGTATTCCTTGCTGAATCAAGGCTAATAATGAGAATAGTAATAATTTATTATTCTTACAGACATCCAACAGATCTATAGTTGAATATGAAGTTCGGTTTTGTCTGTTTGGTCTTTTCAAAAACAAAGCTAAGAATGCTCCAACAAAGCCTGCAATCACGCTAAATAAACAGATTACTACCATACCCACTCTGTCGTATAGTAAGGTGCTCATTACAAAACCGCCTAGCATCCCTAAATTATTTGCAAAGATCAGTTTTCCTGTAGCTTTTTGCTGCTCATTATAAGAGTAATAGCTCATAAAGAGCACCATAAATGAAATCCACATAGCACTCGCTAACCCTGAAAATAAATTACCTATGAGAAAACCTATTCCATTTGGAAGAAACATTCTAAATAAAGAAGCAAGGCCTGAAGACAATGCTCCAATAAAAATCAACAATGTATGCTTTCCCTTTTTATCTGCTAAAATTCCAATAGGTAACCGAAGAAGCATCTGTGAAATCCCATATGCTCCAATAATAATTCCTATTGCATTACTGGATAAATGAATGGAATTCAAATAAGGAGTTTGATAAGGGATATAGACATATTGCGCAAACCAAAATAAAACAATAATGGTTAAAAGTAAGGAAGTTTGTTTCTTCTTTATACTCATTCATAGTACTCCTTTAATATATTGGTATTTATATTATCATAATAATATACCAAATTTATGTTTTTTTCAATTATTCGGTATAAAAATTACAAAATTAGTGTTGATTATTTTAATAATCGTGCTATAATTTTGATTAGATCCATGAAGTGAAGCCCTTACAATGATTAACTTAAAGAAAGGAATAACAATTATGAAAAATCATTTTCCAGAAAACTTTTGGTGGGGAGCTTCTTCCTCTGCCTTTCAAATAGAAGGAGCTTGGGATGAAGACGGCAAAGGAATGTCCGTGGCAGATTATAATTCATTCCAAAAGTCAGAGGCACAAGCAGACACAAAAGTAGCAAGCGATTTCTATCATCGTTATGAAGAAGATATTTCTTTGATGAAAGAACTTGGAATGAAGACATATCGTTTTTCTATTTCCTGGGCAAGAATTATCCCGGATGGTGATGGTAAAGTGAATGAAAAAGGAGTTGAATTTTATAATAAAGTAATCGACTTATTACTTGAAAATGAAATTCTTCCATTTGTTACGTTGTATCATTTTGATTTGCCATTTTCATTAGCTGAAAAATACAATGGTTGGGAAGACAGAAGATGTGTTTATGCATTTGAACGATTTACGAAAATTTGTTACAAAGCATTCGGAGATAGAGTTAAACATTGGCAAGTAAACAATGAACAAAATTTGATGGTCCGTGTGAATGAACGAATGAATATGTACGATGTTCCAGCTGAAGATGCTGAAAGAGTACGTGCACAGATGGATTACCATATGTTCGTTGCTCATGCATTAGCAACAAATGCTTGTCACGAACTTGTTGAAGGCGGAAAAGTCGGCCCAGCTGTCTCTTCAACTATGACGTACCCTGCTTCCAATAAACCAATGGATATTTGGGCAGCAAAAATGAATGATAATTTTAAAACAAATTATGCGTTAGACATGTATTGTTATGGTGATTATCCTGGATATTACAAGGAATATTTAGAAAAAACAGGAATTAGTCCCGTAAGGCAGCCAGAAGATGAAGAAATTTTAAAACGTGCAAAACCAGATTTGATTGCGGTTAATTACTATCGGACATTGGTTGCGAGTTACCTACCAGAAACCGAAGAACACCCTTTTGGCACGAAAATAAATGAAATAGACTATGATTTATATGGTTACTTTAAAATTGAGAAAAACCCTCATTTACAAGCAAGTGAATACGGTGCTCAAATTGATCCAATGGGACTTCGCTTAGTATTGAACGAATACTATAATCGCTACAGACTTCCACTCATCATTACAGAAAATGGCTTAGGGACACCTGATACACTTACTGAAGACGGAAAAGTCCATGACGATTATCGTATTGATTATATTAAAGAACACATTGCTGCTTGCAACGATGCAATTGCAGACGGCGTAGAGCTATTTGGTTATTGTCCTTGGGCAGTAATTGACATTTTAAGCTCTCACCAAGGGTTCAAAAAACGGTACGGATTTGTTTATGTAAACAGAAAAGATCATGATTTAAAGGATTTGGCAAGAATCAAAAAAGATAGTTTTTACTTTTATCAAAAAGTAATTGAAGATAATGGCTTATCAGATTAATATAGGCAAGCCAAACTAGATAGAAAGAAATCAAATCTTAACCATCGTTTATTTCTAACTGTTCATTAAAATGAGTGCTCAGGAAACAAGTTATGTTGTACAACAATAAGATAAAACGTATAAAGTAGTAGTTGTACACTGGGAGTTGAATAAGAGAGGATGTAGAGTTTATGGATTTTGAAAAAATTGCTCAAGACATTATTGAGAATGTTGGTGGAAAATCAAATATAAGTAATGTTACTCATTGTATGACTCGTTTGAGATTTGTTCTAAAAAATGATGAATTAGCCAATGAAGATGAGCTACGATCAATTGAAACAGTCATTTCTACAGTGAATAAAACTGGACAATATCAAGTCGTTATCGGTAATAAAGTTGGAAAAGTATATAATGAGGTTATAAATCAATTAGGTTATAAGGTTGATGAAGAAAATTTTGCTGAAAACGATAGCAATGAAAAATTTGGGAACAAAATCTTAAGAATCCTTTCTGAAATTTTTACGCCTATTGTACCAGTTATTGCGGCAGCTGGATTAATAAAAGGTTTATTAACAGCTGCTAACATGTTGTTAGGTAATTATTATGGCCTAGACATTACAAATTCAGATACGTATGTGCTCTTATTTGCTGCCAGTCAAGTAGTATTTTATTTTATGCCTATATTCTTAGCATATACCACCTCTCGAGCATTGAAAACGAATCCGTTTATAGGGATGACGTTGGGAGCTTTCTTAGTTTATCCACAAGTTGAAGCTATCATGATGGATTATACAACAAATACTACAATTTTCGGATTGCCAGTTATCAAAGGAGCCTGGGGTTCTGGAGATACATTACGAGTATTCAGTTATGTAGAATCTGTTATCCCTATTGTTATTTCTATTATTGTACTAGCCTTTTTAGAAAGAGCACTTAAGAAAATCATTCCAGAAGTTGTACAAATCATTCTAGTACCAGGTATTTCCCTTATTGTTATGGTGCCAGTCATGCTTGTTGTTACTGGTCCAATTGGAATTTATGCTGGCAATATCATCCAACTTGTTTACAACAGTATTATTAGTTTCAACGCAACGCTTGGAGGAGCACTTGTAGGCGGTCTGTGGGGTGTACTAGTTGTCCTAGGAGCTCATAGAGCCCTGTTACCTGTTGGATTAAATGATATTGCAATAATGGGCAAACAAAACCTTTTAGCCTTTGCAGGAGCTGCAAACTTTGCACAAGGCGGAGCGGTTTTAGCTGTTATGCTAAAAACAAAAAATGCTGCTTTGAAAAACGTTGCCCTATCTGCATTTATTTCCGCAATTTTAGTCGGAATAACAGAACCTGCCATCTATGGTGCAAACTTAAGACTTAAAAGACCTATGGTAGCTGCAGTTATTAGTGGTGCTATTGGTGGAGCGATTATGGGATTTGGCGGCGTTTACGGCGACGCATTTGCAAATAATGGAATTTTAACGATGTTTACGTATGCTGCATTTGGAACAAAGGTATTTGTCTATTATATCATTGGTTGTTTAGCTGCTTTCATTGGAGGAGTTGCACTCACCTATATTTTAGGATTTGAAGATTTACCAACTACCGAGAAGGAACAAAAAAAAGAACCTGCAACTGCTACCTTACAAAGTAGTAAGATATAACAGTAAAAATTTACCTTCAAAAACACAATTTTATTTATATCAACGAAAACATCATTGATATAAATAGAGATTGTGTTTTTGTTTTATTGCAAACTAACTAAAAAAGCTCTAGGCCTATGGCAATAGACTAGAGCTTTAGCAAAACTTTTAAAAAAATTCCGGAGTTTTATTTTTAATTTGTTTGCGATTTTTAGTAAGGCCTATTTTTACAAATTTACTTTTTGTTCCAACCTTTTAATCATTCAGTTATTTTCGCTTGTTGTTAAGATTTCTTCTTTTAACTGCTTTTTTTTAACATCTTGTCGCAAAATAACTTTTGTCGCAACAAACGAAACCCCAATAGTGACAGCAGCCGTAATGACTGCTAAGATCATATTACCCATTGTTCCATCTGGAGCCAAGAAAAATAATAATGTAAATAATCCTGGTGCCCCTCCCATAACATAACTTTTCAATAGGAAAATCCCTCCAACTAAACCTCCAGCAGCGGCTCCAATTGCAGTACCAATTAATGCTTTTGGACGGCCTATTAGTGCACCATAAAATGCTGGTTCAGTAATACCGAGCAGACCTGTAAGTCCAAATGAGAAAAGAGCTCCACTTTTTTCTTTGTTTTCTTTAACGGATCTGCTTACAGCTAAAGCAGAAGCGCCAACAGCTAAGTTTGAAATAAAGCCCATAACCATGACTACTGGGTCATATCCTAAGGTTGCGACTGCATTAAATCCAATTGGCATGATAGCTTTGTCTAAACCCAACATGACCATATAAGGATATAAAGCAGACAATACTGGCAAGGCAATAAAACCAGCTGAATCCATTAACCAAACAACAAAATTACCTACATGAGTACTAAGAACAGTTCCGATTGGTCCAAATACAATTAATGTAAAAGGTACCACGATAAGCATCGTTAAGAATGGTTTGAGGAAATACTTAATAAATTCAGGTATCAGTTTGTCTAAATATTTATCTATATAGTACATAAATCCGACGCCTATGACTATTGGCAATATGCTGCCACTGTAATCAACTGACGTAACTGGAATTCCAAAGAAGTCGAGACCTTCTACTCCGCTAATAGACGTGCTTACTAAAATTGCTCCTAAGAAAGCTCCCATGATTGGTGGAAGGTTTAATTTCTTTGCAGTAGTAAAACCTAAATAAATAGGTAACATAGAGAACGCTGCACTAAAAATTGCTAAAATTATTGTAGCCGTACCACTTTCTGGAGAGACACCTAAATAATTAATCATAAAGTTATTAGCTGCTAAAATCACACCACCTGTTATTAAAGCCGGTACAATAGGCATGAAAATCTCTGCACTAAACCCACCTACAAGGTTAACATAATACATAAAGTTCTTTTTCTTATTTTCTTTAAGTTCCGTATGTTCGGTGCTTTCATCTACTTGAGTACTGAATCCAGAAATTTTAACAAAATCATTATAGGCTTCGTTTACGTTCGCTCCAATGATCAACTGTACTTGTCCATTTTTGAAAACATATCCAAGTGATCCATCTAAATTCGTTAAAGCTTCTCCATTTACTAAGCTTTCATCCTTTACATTAATTCTTAATCTAGTTGCACAATGACCAACGTTTTGAATATTTTCAACTCCGCCAATGTTTTCTACTACTTTTTTTGACATCTCCATGTATTTCATTTGTTTTCCCTCCTATTTCTTTTAGCGCTATGCTTCAATGCGCTACTGCTAGTTTTTACCGTTGCTTTTAACTTCAAATAACAGTTAACATTTCACGTGTTTTGTAATCGGTTACAAATTCATTAGAAGATAAACTCCTCAAAGGAGAGGAGTTACCATAAATAAAATAATTATTTTTCGTTCATACATAAAGAATAATCTTTATTTAAAAGAAACGGTCTATAGTAGCCCACAGTACTTGTCAAAGGTAGAACTTCATCAGTTAAATGAATAGTTAGTTCTTCACGCATGTATTTCCTTCTATTTTCAATTCTCATCCATAATTTTGGGTATTCTTGTTTTATTTCATTACGAAGCTCTTTATCTGCCAATACTATGGTACTTTCAGCAGAGACGCTATTATGGTTTGGTTGAGATGGAATAAAATCAATTTGAAAAATCATTCCCGATTGGATTGTTGCATCCGAATTTTTATAAAAAGGTGAAGATAACCATTCTTCTTCTGCAGTTAAATGCCCTGGACAAAGTGACCAACCAAATTTTTTCTGTGGATAATACTCTTCAAATTGATTATAAAATTCTCCAGCACTTTTCCCAATTTTAATATTCATTAGCCAGTGATGGTATGCATTAAAGTAAGGCACTATAACTTCTGAAAAATAATTTTTATCGACTTCTTCAAGCTCCGCAAAATTTTCTACAGCGTAGCCAGATCTACTTGATAATCCTCCTCGATAGGCTACCGTTAACGAAACCTTGTCTTTTTTCTTTAAAATATTATCAGTAGGATAAAGATTTCCCTTAATAAATCGTTCTCCAAAAGCAGCAATTGTTACCACACTATTGTATTGTCCCTGTTTATTTAGAATTTCACCAACTTCAGTTTCGCTTTTATTTATCTCCAGAGAGTTCATTGCTTCAAGAACTCCATCTGAAGCTAAAGATGCCCCATACTCATAATGTGCAATTTCATTTGCATTATTTGTGATTCTTGCACCATATTTTGGACTTATAAATAAATCTGTGGCGTTCATTAATTTTTCTCTATCTACTACAGAAGTTAACGCCATAACGATAAATTCAGGAATATCGAAGTAAGTCTTCATTCCAGGTATCAATTTCCAACCAACAATTCCTAGTTTCCCTGTGGTATCCATGCTAATTTCAGAAAGAATCTCCTCTAGTTCACTTAGTTCTTCCATCGGTTGATTTGGTAATGAAAATAGAGAACACTTTTTACTAGCAGATTTAATGCGTGAGTATTGTGCTTTATTAAAATTTTCATTTCCCAAAACCAATGTACTTGTACCGTCAATATTTAATACCAGTAACGCTTCTTCAAATCTTGGAACAAATCCTACTAAATATTCAAAGTTGCTCCCATGCTCTTTGTCAGCATATATAACTAAAGAAGTAATCTCTTTTTCTTTCATTAAGTTCAATACTTTATTGCGTCTTTCTTCTATCGTGCTATCTGTAAGTGAAATCACTTCGCCTGAATTATCAGCATTTGGTAATTGTGTTTTTTTTACATTTGCAGGAATAGTAATCACCCTTTATTTGTATTTACTATCTATCATTAATAATTAAGTTTGTCAAAAGGCAGCATTGGACGCATTATTTGTTTAAATATAATGTTCTCAGTTTGCTGGTTTGTAGTCCCGTCAGTTAAAGCCATGATTGAATAGTTACAATACTCTTTTAATTCCGGGAAAATATATCCTTGTTTCACTACAACTATATTGTAGTCATTCAACTCAATATTAGCAGCATCAAATTGATGCATTTCAGCAAAACTAACAGACTTATCAATTAATACTATATCAATTGGTTTTCCTTTAACTGATAATGTCAGCGTATCTCCATAATTGTCTTTATCACCAAAGGTTTGTTGGAGAACTCCTTTATTTTTGATCTTAACCGTTAACTTTATTTTCCTTGATAATTCGTCTGTATTTGTTCCTAATTCAATATCAAAATAATCCTTATTGTCATTTCGGTTTATCAAATTAAATAATTTATTATCAGTAATTCCAGCAAACAACAAATTCTTATCATTATAATCTTCAAGAGACAAATACTCATTTAATAAATAGGTGTTATCTCCAATTGCTCCTGACGTCACATTATCTCCAGAATCAGTAACAACGACATGTTTATATTCAGACTCAGTAGATTCTTTAATCGTCTCTTTTATTTCTAATGCATTGCCGTGGTATTTAAACTCATTGTATTTACCAACACAAAACTCATATAAATCATCCAATGCTTCTTGTGCGTAATCTTTGTATTTCATATCAGAAGGTACAATTATTAAACCAGAACCTGCAGCAAAGTTATCATGTCTTAAATAACCTACATGGAAAGAAGCACTTAAAATTCTACTATCGTTTTCTATTTCGTCTAACTTTTTATTAATAGAGACCATTGGTTCATCAGTTGAAACGCTTCTTTCCCCACCTAATACAAAAGGAAGCTTACGATATTGAGCGACTAGTGACTTTTTATTATACAGTAAGTCAACCATCATATTAGCTACAATTCTGTGTGTTTCTATTAAGTCTGTATGAGGCGATTGTCGATAGCAACGTCCAATCGTCATCATGGATACATATTCTTCGGTTAAATTTCCATGCGGATCCATAACTACGCAAATAGGTAGATATGGTCCTGTAATTTCACGAATGTCTTTTAATAACTGTCTTTCCCCCGAACCTTCTGGCAAATTTTCTACTTTACTCGCACCATGAAGGAATAAGAAAATCCCATCTAATTCATGCAAGTTCTCTTTAAGGACTCGCATCGCTTTATCATGAATATAATTATATGCTTCTTGACTAACAATTTTAGCCGAATGTGCATCGGCAAAGATTGCAGGAATCATCTCAATATTATTCTCGTTAAAGATATCTCCTACATGCATCGAATTGATTAGATTTTCTCCGAATTTGAGATTAAAGCTATCTAATTCAGTTAAACCACGCACGTGTTCGTTACTTTCTAAGGTATAGTGGCCCATTAAGACTTTCACATTAACACCTTCCTATCCAAGCAATTGAAACTATTTAGTATTTTTACTGTAATTATTGATGAAGTCTTTATACCAGTAATAGCTTTTTTTAGGTATACGTTTGAAATCATTTTTAAAATCTACTCTCACTAATCCATATCTTTTCTCATAGCCATTGATCCAGCTGTATAAATCCATTGTTGCCCAGTGATAGTAGCCTTTTACATTAACCCCGTCTGCTTTAGCTTTTAACATATATTCCAAAAATTCATTAAATATTTCTATTCTTTCATCATCTTCTACATACCCATTTTCATCAGGAGTTTCATAAATTCCATGGCCATTTTCAGCAATCAATATTAATGGATTTCCATATCGTTCTTTTATTTCTAATAAAGCTGTATGCATAACTCTAGGGTTAATTTCTCTTCCCCATTTATTTCGTCTCACTTCTTTATCAAATGAACTTTCAAATAACCCTTTTAGACGGATACCTTCTAAGCTCATACTGTCAGCGCCTTTGTTATTATGAAAAATTTCTGTTTCCCCATTTTCCCAGTGCTTCACATATTGCCTGTTATACAAATTAAGACCTAAATAGTCTCCTTTTCCCTTACTAAATATTTCTGCATCGTTATCACTGTGGTAAATCATAAAGTTAAACGTCTTCTTCATTTCTTCAAGTTCATCAGGTAACTTTCCTTCTAACGCTGGTACTAAAATCATACGGTTGTAAAAGAAATCTGCAATTTTAAATATTTCCTCTTGGTTCTCAGCTGTTGGATCAATTTCCACGCTACCGTTATCATGCACAATGCCGATAATACCGTCGACCTTCATTTGCTTGAATGAATTGACTGCTTTAGCACTTGCCAACATTAAATTATATTGGTATTGAAAATACGACTGAATATCTGCATAACGATTTGGTGGATAGTTCCCTACTATATTTGAACAATAACTATAGTAGCGAGGCTCATTAATGGTTGCCCAAATCTTCACTCTGTCTCCAAATTCTTTAAAACAAACCTTTGCATATTCATCAAAGTAGTCAGTAATTTTATTGTTTAACCATCCACCTTGCGCAGCTAACTTAAGCGGCAAATCATAGTGGAAAAGCGTAACATTTGGTTCAACATTTTTTTCTAAACAATAGTTAATGACATTATTATAAAAATCAATACCCTTTTGGTTGATTTCTCCTGTGCCATTAGGTAATATTCGAGCCCAAGAAATTGAAAAGCGGTATGTGTTTTGTCCTCCTTCTACCATTAAATCAATGTCTTCTTTGTATCGATGGTAGAAGTCGCTCGCCTCATCGCCATCCTCATTATGAATATTGAGTACGCTATGGTGATTAAAATAATCCCACTCGCCTTCTCCTTTACCATCCTCATTCCAAGCACCCTCACATTGGTATGCAGCAGTTGCTGATCCCCAAAGAAAATCTGTATCGCTAAAAACATCTGAATACTTTCGCATTATAATACCCCCATCTATTTTATTGGTAACGTTTTCTTAAATTAATCATAACTTATACGCAAAAAAAAAGTGGTTCAGAATTTGAACCACTAAGACTATGATATTTTATACAATTATTGTTTATACGTAAAAATATAATGCTCTGAGAGTAAATCAAAAAAGTAGGTAATTCCATATTTTCCATACAAACCCATTTTGTCATCAGAAATATCACTCTTACTAATATAAATAATTTGATCGTATACTTTTTTATATTCTTCGCCATGACTACCAGTGATCAGGATTTTTTTTCCATCAACTTCACGAATTATGTCATTAATTGCTTCTGCAAATATGCCTGACACAGAAACAACAATTATAAGGTTCGTTTCTCTAGAAGAAACGTCCATCTCGTCCCTATCAAAATAATTATCTACGATCTTAATGATTTTTTTGGCATAAAATAGTTCCTGTTGAAATTTTAATAAGTTTGCACTGATATTATTTGCGCTGATCATTGAAACACCTTCGTGTTCATTAATCAAACTTGCTAAGCTGTCAATAATATCATCAGTAATTATTTCATTAATTTCAGTTACCATTTTTGATAATCCTTCGGTTACTTTTTTTCTGAAGCTGCCTATATTTTCGAATTCTCGTAAATGGATATTAGAGGGAAAAATAATATCTGATAATGAATGTTTCAATACACTAAAATTCTCGTACCCCAATCTATTACAAAACCTCCTTATTGCTGATCGCGAAACATAAGCTTCGTCCATAATCATATTAACTGTTATATTTTGTATATTATCAATGTTATGCAATATATATTCCGTTGTTGAATAGTCGCTATCATATACTCCCTCATTAATAATAGCAGCTAAACTATTTAACAATCCTAAATTATTAATGTTCATTCTATAACGCACCTCTTAAACGCTTATTTTATATCTATTTTCTTAATAATTTATATAATCAATAATAGAGCGATGCTCAATATACAGGAGCTGTCTTTATGCATAGTTCAAATTTAAGTACGCATTAATTTGTTTTCAATTAATGCTTTAGTTTGTTCATAAAAACAACTTATGTCTAGTGAACCTTAATTTATCCTTGCTAAATTATTTAAAAAAAATTTGTTCAGCAGAGAACGTTTACTATGAATCCAGCAAAGATTCTTCTTTTGGGTTTACTTCAGATGCTTTAACCATAACAGATTTGGGCACTTTTTGTACATCCATAAGAGATATATTTTACTAAGAGAAGTACCTTGAAACATGATTAACATTTTATTTCACGCTTCACTTCGTTACACCTACTATTTTGTCTGTAATTTTTTTATTTAAACAGATTCAGTAAATTGAAATTACCAAATTAAGCAAAAAAATAGATATACTGCACCACATGCAATATATCTATTGAATAAACCTCTAAAATAATTAATATACAACTCATTTTATATTCGATAACTTACTTCAAAATTGTGTTTTGTCTCCATAGCTAGAGCGATAAACACCATTAAGTCCAGCATTTTGCCCAATCTTGCTTAGTTTTCTAATCATGCTTTCTTGTTCTGGTTTAAAATGCAATTTTTGATGGAAGCCTGTAAAGTAAATAAAATTAACCAGACGATTAATCAGAGGAGCATTTTCTTTAGAATCATCCAACTTTGTATACACTTTTAACAAGACTTCTTTAATATCTCCCATATTTGATTGATCAATACTATTGTAAAAATCGTGTACAATTTGTTTAGATTTATTTTTCATTTTAAACCCACCTTTTTGACTTTATATTGATTATACGCCTATGTATCTTAGTATTAACAGCAAAAACAAAGTGATTTTCTCTATTTTGAAAAAACCAACTTTTAGAAATTACGATAAACAGGCATTTTTGAATGGGGAAATCATCTGTTCATATTTTCAGAATCAACAAGAGACACAATGCGATGATGTTTTTCCTCGTTAAAAGCTAGATCATATTTCTTTGATACATTTATTGCAGCTTGATAAAATACGTTATTAATTTGGTTAACAAATTCACCTATTTTTCTAAATGAAATCGGTGTATATTCTGAGATAAAATTTTTCTGCATGTCACTTAGTTTGCTTCTATTTCCTTCATATTTACTCCAATCTCCTAAGTCATTTGGAACATGTCCTTTTTCCATTAGCCAGAGTGAAATAAGAATGCGTTTCATCATTAATGTACATTGTTCAGAATAATTGCATTCTTCTCGTTTTATTCTCCGATACAGTTCATGCAAATAGGAATTATACTTATTCAAATGATTATCAAAATCAATTTGTTTCGCTTGATATTCGATTTTATTAGATTGCTCTTTTACAGAAACTAATAAATCACCATAATCTTTCAAAATAAAAAATGAAGGTCTCAAGAAATTAGCTTCTTAAGACCTTCACCATAGCTTTATTCAATCGGATAATTTTACTCACCGACCCTATTTGACAAAGAGCCAGTATTAATGCTTTTAAATTGGCTAATTTCACGAGCTTTCTTAAGGCCTTTGGTTAAACAAACTACTGATTTATTATGTCTTATAAAGTTATAAAATGCCTTAAATCTACTATCTATTAATGCTTATAGCGATATTAGATTTTATAGCATTACGTGCTATCAGTATCACAAATCTTTGCCTCAGCTTAGCGAGTTGACTGATTTAAAGAGTATACTTTATTTTTAAATCAGTCAAATTGCTCAATACTTGTTTAATGGTTACTTGATGCTCTATCTTATAAATACTCAGAATCTAATCTGATGCTGAGTAAACACTCTATACGTAGTTAATTAATAGATTTTTATATGTGTATGTTTTTCTTCAATAATATTGAAAATCATTCTGACCCTCGCTGGATTTTTTCGATTTCTTTATCAAAGTCTGAATTGATTCTCTGATCTTTATTGAATTCTTTATACTCTGTTACAGCTTTTTGCTTTGCATTTTTGCCAGATATCCTTCCGTGACCTTCCAATACTTCATAACGGTTAAACTTCAAAAATTCATCAATACTGTTAGCAAAAGCTTGCATAGAAAGCGGCTTTTCATCTTCCAACAGCCGTTCTACATAGTCAAAATAAGATGATATGTTTCGTTCTAAACTACGAATTTGCTTTTCAGTCAGATAGTTTTTAGCCACAGTTACATCTGATTGCAGGATACGTCCGTCCGGAGAATTTCTCCATGTTGTTAACCCCATATGGTCTTTCTCTTTATCTGCACTGCCATGAATTATCTCTGCAGCAGTTTTGCCAGTTATAGCAAAATGAAACTTATTTTGAACGGTTGCATAAAACTGTTTAGTTATCTCCGAGTTTTTATCATAATCATAAGAAATCTCTGCAAATATATCAGTAATTTGCTGCCAAATCCTACGTTCACTTGCTCGAATCGAACGAACAGTTTCCAGTAACTCACGGAAATAATCTTTACCAAAAACTGTTTCACCTTGTTTCATTCGTTCAACATCGATTTTAAATCCTTTTTGAATATAATCTTTCAAAACATCCGTTGCCCAAATCCTAAATTTCGTTGCTTTTTGTGAATTAACACGATAACCAACTGAAATGATGGCATCCAAATTATAGAATGCAGTTTCCCGATTTACGCTCCTAGTTCCTTCGTTTTGAACTATTTCCATTTTGGAAATAGTTCGTTCTTCAGAAAGTTCTCCTGATTCAAATATATTTTTTAGATGTTTATTTATGGCTGGAACACCTACATCAAATAAACCAGCTATTGCTTTTTGGGTGGCCCAAATTGTTTCATCTTTCATTACAACTTCAATTTTTTCGTCTGACTCATACAGCAAAAATTGTATTTCTTCCACTTTTTTCCCTCCCATCATTTATCTTAATTCATTATCCAGCGGCAAGATTTGTTCATCTAATACTTCTCGCCAGGCTCGCTTCATGGCTTGTGGGTACTTAAAGGGTTTTACTTCTGGATGAAGGTTTTTATAGGCTTCGTAATCCTTGCTTTCAATGATTCCTTTCAGGTTAGGAATCGATTCCATCCCAATCATGTATTGAACGACTGAAGACCTTAGTTCGCCAGGAGATACAAACCACTCTTTGGAAAAATCTTGAATCAACTGGTCCTGTGCTTGAGTAAAGAAGTGTCGTTTTATCACGAAAATATCTTCTTTCGCATCAATTTCTTCTTTATCAATCGCATTAAGAATCTGTCGATACACTTGTTTGACGCTTTCTGTCTTGTTCAACTTCTGCAAAGCTTTTTCAATTTCTTCTCTGGCATCTAAACTATTGGCTGCATAGATCCCTAATAATTGATCGATATAAGCGGAATCAATATCGTATAACTTGATTGTACTGTCTGTATAAAAGGATATTTCTGAAAAATCTGGTAGTTCTGGATCTATTTGATCTGGATCCGGTTCAATATCGATAAGTGATCCTTTGACCGTTTCATAAACTCCTACTTGTTCTTCTAAGACATGCACTTGTTCTTGCAGCGCTGATGATTGTTCCATATCATCATTGTAGTCATCATAGGTAACCAGAGATTCATAGGCATTGTTCAACTCTTGAAAGGCTTTGACGTAATCGACGCGAGTTTCTAAAGAAGTGTGCTCATCCAGCTCATCAGATACGAGTACAAATTCTTGTATTTTTCGATAGGCCTTTTTGAAACGTTTCTTGGATTCCACATAGGTTGGATAAACCAACCCTGTTTCTTCTTTTGCTTCTGAATACAATTTAGTCGCATCGGCCACGTTCTTTTCCATCGTTGCCGGTTTCCTGAAAGTCACAATCATTCCTTTAGTCTTGTCTGGATACGTCCGATTGGTTCTAGAAAATGCTTGGATCAAACCGGCATATTCCAAATTTCGATCCACAAAAAGAGTCTGGACTGTGGGCGCATCAAAACCTGTCAATAAGCGGTCCACAACAATGACCAAATCTACTTGCCGGCCAAATTGTTTGAATTCAGCCCGCTTCCGCGCCAATCGGTTATTGATATCTCCGTTATACCGCTCAATCTCTGCTAAATTCCATGCCGTATTGTAATAAGCATTGTATTCTTCGATAATCTCTTGCATTTCTTTTTGTTGTTCACTGGAATCGCCTGCGTTTTCTTCCAGCGAGTAGGTAATGGCGATTCGCGGAAAATCCGGATCATCCATTGTGCGTCCTGCTCGAACCGGATGATTGGGAAACTCTTTTTCCATCCAATTTGGATTTTTCATCATTTCTTTGATCTCTTTGTAGTATTTCTTTGCCATGGCAATCGAGCTGGTCGTTAGAATCGCTGACTTTGTCGGTTTTCCATTTCGGAAATCAAATTTTGTATAAGCATTATCCGGCCGGAATAGTTTATGAATGACTTTTTGGATATGTTCGTCATTTTCATATGTGCTGCTTTCCAAATAGCTTTCTTTTTTGATGTCATCCATCTCATCAATGACTTTATTGATCGCTTCCGTTGTATAGTCAGCATATTTCTCATTCACACGAAACTGGTGATGGATTTTATTGTCTAAAGAAGTCGGTTCGATCGTATCTTCATGTTCTACTTGGAATCCTAAGACAGCGCCATCCTCCAATGCGTTTTTTATGGTGTACGTATGTAGGACTTCTCCATATTGGTCATGAGTCGTTCGTGCTAGTTGTCCTTTAGCTTGTTTCTTGTTCTCGCTAAAAATAGGCGTCCCGGTAAAACCAAACCAAGTAGAATTAGGAAAAAATGCTTTGATCTCTTCCATGTTTTCAGCACTTATCGCACGATGGCATTCATCGACAATAAAAACGATATGCTGACCCATTAACTTATGAAAACGGTTCGTTCCTTTTTGTTCTTCTTGGTTGTTGGCATACTTTAAAGCAGCATCCAGCTTTTGACGGGTCGTGACAATGATGACATTCGAATTGGCATCTGCTAAAAGGGTATCGCTTAATTCTTTAGCACTTCCTGTTCCAACAATCAGGCTATTGGCTTTAGAGTTTCCTGAAGATATGCCGGTATTAAATTCTGAAGCAAATTTGGTAAATTCACTAGTGGTTTGGTTATCCAAATCTTTCCGGTCTACCAACATGATCGTCCGATCAATGCCTGATTTTCTTGCGAGCAGCTTTGTTGAAACGAAACTGGTCAAGGTCTTTCCTGAACCGGTTGCATGCCACACGTAACCCGATTGGTGTTTGTTGGCAGCTGTAAAGAGCGCTTCAATCGCGTGAACTTGATACGGATGTAAAACCATCAGCGTTTTATTGTCTTGGTCTTCACTAACAATCGTATAATGTGCAATCAAACGATGAGCATCTGGGATGTTCAAGGCTTGTTTGCAGAATTCATATAAATTATCCACTTTTTTGTTGTCTCTCGTACGCCAGCTGAATAAGAATTTCCGATGCATGTCTTTTGGCATTGCATTGGCAAAGTAGCGTGTAGTTTGTTCATTGGATACAACAAATAACTGTAAAGTTGAAAAAATATTATTTCTGAACATTCCTTCTTCAGCATATTTTTTGATTTGATTAAACGCTTGGTAAACACCATCTTTTGCCGTCACTTGCTTCAATTCAATTTGAATAATTGGCAATCCGTTGATCAACAAGGTCACATCAAAACGACGATTACGAGCGTCCCCGCTACTGCCTTTCTTTGCAATCTGATTGACCACTTCATAGCTGGAAATGCCGCCGCCAATATCTTGGTTAGAATAAAGAACCAATGAAACTGAACCTAAATCCCTGTCTTCGCGTTCAATCGTGATCCGGGAAATGCCATTTTCCCCTTTCAACCATTTTGCCGCATCAAACGGTGTCTGGGTACGCAAAAGCAATTCTGTTTTGATGGTGTCAAACTCTTTATCGGTCAAAGGATGCTCTTCAATTTCAGATAGATTATTTTGCGTGATTTTATGGCGCAGGTTTTGCCAAAGATCCTCCTCAGATTTCAAATCCGGGCGATAAGTCCATTGGTTATGCCCTTCTCCCAACACATCAATGAGATGCTTTTCAACTTCAGCTTCATCACGATGATTGATTTTGTTCATTGAATTCATCTCCTTAAACAAACATTTTTTGCAAGAATGCTTTTTTGGTTTCTTTTAATAGGTCTAACTCACGTTGATGAAGAGCGATAGTGTTGTCGAGTTGTTTAAAGAAAATACTTATTTTAATTTGTTCTTCTTTACTAATTGGAATATCAATCATTAATTTCTTTACTATTCCGCCTGATAAGTTTCCTTGTCCACCTTGCAAGTAAATGCTTATAATCGTCTGTTTCTGTTTTCTCAACCACTGAGATATAAAATAAGAATCATCACCAAATCTGGGTTTTATAGCTAAAACGGCTTGGTTAATTGCACCATTTATTTTAGAAATACCAACTTCTCCGCTGGTTGCACCATATAAAGCATACAAAATATCTCCATTATTAACGAGCTTGGCAGATGAATTTTTTATAGCTTCTTCAGTTATAAAAAGTTCAGTTGTATCAGAATTAATCTCACCAGAGCGAATAAAAGGAATATGACCATTATAGTAATCTCTATTATTCGCAGTTGGAGTTCCACCAGAAAAACTATCTGCAATATCACCTAACTTCCGCTGTTCCCAATCGTCAGTAAATCCTGGAAAACGAATTTCAGGAACCCTCTCCCCCTCTTTTGGGAACATTTTTTGTAGAAAGCCTTGTTTGGTTTCTTTAAGGGCAGTAAGTTCTTGCTGATGAAGAGCGATAGTATCATCAATTGTCTTGAAAAAGTCTCCCATTTCCCTTTGTTCTTGCTTTGAAGGAACTAAAACGCTCCATTGTTTCACATCAGACATTGGTACCAAATTAGTAATTGCTGATCCTGGATTCGCACCAGTCAACTTTCTTTGCATATTATCAGCACGAACAAACTGGATAAAATATTCAGAATCTGTAAGCTCTTTGTTAATTCTGAATCTTATAAGTGCTTGATTGAATACACCTAATTTAATCCCTTTAGGTACTCTAGATATTCTCCCAATTGTGCCTGCACCACTCATAATAAAATCTCCTTCAGTTAAAGAGAATTTTTTAAGTTCCTCAAATTTTTCTTTAGTGATGTTATATCTTGTTGCGTAATTGTTATAAATGGCATTTTGTTGCTCATAAACCACATAATCACTTTCAGGGACAAATATATCTTTTTTTAAAGCACTTCCAAATGGTCCTCGACGTACTCCATCTTTAGGTTCAAGCAAATCTCCAAATTTACGCTGTTCCCAATCCTCAGTAAATCCACGAAAACGAATCTCTGGTTGTTTATTATTTTTCATGGTTAAACACCTCTAAAGCACCTTTGATCCATTCTGCATTTTCTGAGTTTACTTGCAACGAAGAGATCGCTTCGAAAAGACTCTTTTCTAAAGCTTGTTTTTCTTGGCGGATGTCTTTTATTTCTTTTCCAATAGCTGCCATATCAATAGGCTCTTCTTCTTCAAAGGTGTCCACATACCGTGGAATATTTAAGTTAAAGTCATTTTCTTTGATTTCTTCAAAGCTTGCTAGATGAGCATATTTTTCAACAGTTTTCCGTTCTTTATAAGTTGAAACAACTTTTTCAATATTTTCTTGAGTTAATTTGTTCTGATTCTTTTCTTTAATGAAGTCGCTGCTGGCATCAATAAATAGAACATCACGGTTCGTTCGGTTCTTCTTCAAAATAATAACGGTCGTTGGGATAGAAGTTCCGAAGAACAAATTAGCCGGCATTCCAATCACAGCATAGATACTGCCATCTTCCAACAGCTTCTTGCGAATAACACCTTCTGCTGCTCCTCTAAACAACACACCATGCGGCAAAACGATTGCCATCGTGCCTGTTTCTTTTAAGTGATAATAGCCGTGTAAAAGAAAAGCGAAATCCGCTTTTGATTTTGGTGCTAATTTGCCATAGCGGTTAAAGCGCGAATCATCTAAAAAGGTATCGTCTGCAGACCACTTGGCTGAATAAGGAGGATTCATAACTACTGAATCAAACGTATACGGCTCATCAGTTGGCCAGTCTTTATTTAGCGTATCCCCATTACGTAATTCCATGTCTTCCGCATCTACACCATGCAGAATCAAATTCATCTTGGCTAAGTTATACGTTGTGGTATTTAATTCTTGTCCATGGTATTTTACATTTTCCGGGTAATTCAAATAATTTCTTACGTTCAACATTAATGACCCTGAACCCATGGTTGGGTCAAAGATACTAAACAGCTGCTTGTCTTTTTGACCGATCGTCACGATTTGCGCCATCATGTCTGACACCATGTGAGGAGTATAGAATTCTCCGGCTTTTTTCCCTGCCTCTGAGGCAAATTGACTGATCAAAAACTCATAAGCATCTCCTATGACGTCTCCTTGATGTCCAATCACATCAACATCATTTAATTTCTTTAAAACTTCCGTGATCGTGACATTCCGCTGTTGGTCATCCGATCCTAATTTTCTTGATTGCAAATCCACATCATCGAATAATCCACTAAATTGATTATAGCTCGACGATAATTGAATGAATGCTTTGTTTAGTTCATTCAATTGAAAAATATTTTGTTTTGCTTGATCTGCTAACACATTAAAGAGATAAGCTGGCTCAATATCATAGCCTAAGGTATCAACGATCGTTGCAATCAAGTCTTCTTTGGATTCTTCATCAGATAACAACTCTTGATAAAGAGCTGTTTGTTTATCTGTAGTAGCATATTTTTCTAATGACTCATCCGCTAACTCCACCACTTTTTGCAATAATTTATCAGAAAGGTATTTGTAGAAAATCAGCCCTAATAAGTAGTTCTTATATTCTGATGCATCCATTTTGCTGCGAAGGTTATCTGCTGCACTAAATAATTTCTGATTTAAATTGTTCTCCATAATTTAATTCCTCTTTTCTTTAAACATCTAATTTTTTTAGCATTTCTAAATATATTCTTCTATTTAGATCTGTCTCTAATTCAGTTAAGTATTGATACCTATTTAAGTTAAAGTAGCTGGTTCCAATAACTGACTGCGTATCTTTATTTGGGAGTTTAATATCAATTTCACGTAAAATTGCTGGAGTTAGCTTCGGAACAACGCTGCCTTGCATTAAAATGGCCATTTGCTTCTTTATACTTACTGATTCATTCAAAATATAGCATATGTATTTTGAGTCTATTTCGTCAGATAGCAATGTCAGTTTTGCAAAGTTCTGATTAAACAATTTTCCTGTATTCTTATTACTAACAATCCCTGCTTTGGAACTTACAAAACTATACAAAATGTCTCCTGGGAATAATTGGTACTTATCCTTTTGAGAAAGACTTGTATCAGCTTTAGTCGCCAAATTCCTTAAACCTTCTTGCAAATCACCAATTAAATCCTCATTAGTATAAATACCTGAACGATCACTTTGTTTCCCTTTAAATCTAGAGATATTTTGTCCAACGTTTATCTGTACTATTTTTTCAAACTTCATAACTAATCTCCTTGTTAGTAATTTAAACGAATTACGAAGAACCCATGTTTGAATGATAACATATATTAGAAATTAGTCAATATTTAATAAGTAATTTAACGAAATTACAAATATTATTTTCGGATTTCAAATCCTTTATGATATCCGCCAGGCTAAATTACCAGTAACGACATAATTGTTACCAGCCACTGCCACAGAAATTACCGCCTATTGCCAATGAAGTTACCATCTTGGATAATAGTTAACTAAAACAACAGTATCTTCCATATAATGAAGAAGCACTTTATAGTGCAAAAACATTATATAGGAGGTTTTTTTTGTATGATTCAATATCAAAAAATATTAGAACTGGCTGATGAAGGCTTGAGCTTGCGCGCTATTTCTGCAAGTACAGGCCACGGTCGACCAAAAGTCACTGAAATTCTTCAGTTGGCTAAAGACAAGGGACTAGAGTCCCCCTTGTTAGATGAAATGGATGATCAGTGGATAGAAGAGTTTTTGTATCCACACAAGTCAATTGAAAACTCTGGTTATGGCATGATTGATTTCGATCAGGTTCATAAAGAGTTGGCTAAACCTAATGTGACATTATCTCTACTTCATTATGAGTATGAAGTTAGTTGTCGTGCAAATGGTAAAATTCCTTATGCTTACCGTTCTTTTCTGCGTCACTATAAATCTTATGCAGATAAATACAAAGCAACCCTAAGGGTTAGGAGAAAACCTGGAGAAATAATGGAGGTGGACTGGGCTGGCTCAACCGCTTTTATCACTGACCGAGATACTGGTGAAAAAATAAAAGCTTACGTTTTTGTCTCGACCCTTCCTTGTAGTCAGCTATCTTACGCTGAGGCAACCTTATCTATGGATTTAAACGCTTGGATTGGAGCGCACAACCGTGCTTTTCAATACTTCGGGGGTAGAACTCAGATTGTTATACCTGATAATTTAAAAACGTCTGTTACCCGTCATACGCTGAAAGAACTTGTTTTGAATCCGACTTATCGAGAAATGTGTGATTACTACGGCACTATATGTATGCCGGCTAGAGTTCGGGCTCCAAAAGACAAAGCTTCTGTTGAGGGATCCGTTGGTACCCTCTCTACATGGATTATAGCAGCCTTGAGAAATGAACAATGTTTTACGTTAGATGAATTGAATCAAAAAGTTGCAAAAAAGTTGGAAGAATTTAATCATAGAGACTTTTCTAAAAAGAAAGGCACTCGCTTTTCAGCATTTGAAGAAGAGGAAAAATTTGCCCTTTCTCCTCTTCCATTAAAACCATATAAAATGGCTGAATGGAGAACCGCCAAAGTTCGCCCAGATTATCATATCAGTATTGAGAATAGATTCTACTCTGTTCCATATGAATACATTGCAAAACCAGTAGATGTAAGGGTTTCCGAACATCTTATTGAAGTGTACTTCAAACATATGCGAGTAGCTACACACTCTCGATTATATGGGAAATTTGGACAGTTATCCACCAGCAAAGACCATATGCCAGACAATCATAAACTTTATATCGAACAAACACCAGAAAATGCTTTAAAATGGGCGGAATCTATTGGAGAAAATACATTACGCATTATTCAATATCTTCTGGACACTTATCAAGTAGAGCGACAAGCACTTTCTTCTATTTTCGCCTTAAAAAATAGTTCACGCCGGTACACGAAGTATGAGTTTGAAAGAGCATGCAAAGAAATCTTAAGTATTACAAATCGACCTACGGTCAAATTAATACAAAATCAGTTGAAAGCAATTAAGAAAAAAGATGCTGAAAAAGCACTCGAAAAAGATGTTTCATTGCATGAAGAGTTTGGATTCACTCGTGGCAAAGATTATTGGGGAGGAAAAAGCAAATGAATGAACAAACAATAAGTAAGATGATCTCAATGAAGTTATCAGGTATGGTTGAAGGCTATCAACATCAGGAAAATATCTCTGAGTTTCAAAAAATGAGTTTTGAAGAACGTTTCCAGATTTTAATTGATCATGAATATGACCGGCGTAAATCGAACACCTTAAAAAGACTCATTAGAAGCGCAAACTTCCAGGATTCTCTAGCTTGTATTGAGGATATTGAATACCATGAAGATCGAAAATTGGATAAGACAGGCATTATGGAATTGTCCAGCTGTAATTACATTCGTCAAACAAATAATCTGATTATAAAAGGGCCAACAGGTGCGGGGAAAAGTTTTCTGGCTCAGGCTTTTGGGGTCTCCGCATGCCGCCAACACCACACCGTAAAATATCTACGTCTTCCTGAACTGTTAGACGAACTTCTATTAGAACAACATAGAAATGACGACTCCTATCGAAAAAGTATTAAAAAACTCTCAAAAGTAGATTTGCTTATCATTGACGAATGGTTATTAATTGATATTTCACCAGAACAAGCTGCTTTGGTCCTTGAAATTGTAGAAATGAGATACAAACTCAAATCAACTATTTTTTGTTCTCAAATAGATCCGCAAGGATGGACGCAAAGACTCGGTAATGGTACTGTAGCTGAGGCGATTATGGATCGAATTGTTCATAATTCTATTCAATTAATGATAGATGGGGAAATATCCATGCGAGAACGTCATGGATTGGTGGGTACACTATGATGCTTTCAGAGTCAGTTACTAGGCGAATTACCGATTTTTATTATCGTTATACAGCTTCAGAAGAGCTCACAAATTTGATTGATATAACCCTCTTACAAGCCATGTGGGATACAGAGGAACAAATCTCCGAAGATGAGCTTGTCCAATTAGCGATTGAAATTATTCAGAAAGTCACTAATCCAGATTCTATAGATTAAATGAACCATTACCACCTCGAGTTCAACTATAACTATAAAATAACGACCACAAATGCCTTCGATACAGGTATTTGTGGTCATTATTTTCCTTTTGTTTCTTATTGGTAATTTACGTGGCATTCAGTGGCAATATTTATGTCAATAGATGGTAATATTTATGGCGCTACCGGTAATTTCCAGTGGCGGATATCACCTTTATCATTAATTTTTAAATACTACAGAAAAATAGAAATCCAAAAATTTGGTAAATATACTTCATTTCGTTACCCCTACTACTGACTGTATACGTAACTATCTATTTGAACGGTCTTAGTAAATTGAGATTGCCAATTTAGGCAAAAAAATAGACACACTTCAAAAGGAAGGTGTCATGAATCATTGATATATAAGATGTATAAATGCTTTATAAGCGAGAAGATTTACTAGTTTTAGGTATCGTGTAAAATAAACTACATTCAAATCTACTATCTTCATCATTTTATTCTATTCATACAGCTTCAGGACTAGAACATTAGACGGACAGCAGATATTCGCAATCCATCACTATCCATTGCCTCTTCAAAGTACTGTAATCAGCTTATTTATTAAAAATCTTTGGACCTTTTCGCATATTTTTTATATCATTTTTTGGTGTGTTGGTTTGTTTAGATTTTCCGCCACCTGCTTGTTTCTTTTTGATCAACTCTAACATTTTCTCTTTTGAATTCACTTTTTCACACCGCCTCGTTAATGTAGCACTAAATACTTTCAGTGAGATAAGAGGAGTGATGACTACATTAATGGAATTAATTTTAATGTCTACGAGCTTTAAAAAAATGGTGAATCCATTTTTAAAACCGCATAACACTATTTCTTAAATCCATTATTATTTTCCGTATCCTTTGCCCAACAGTACAATATTTGGTTTTACAATCTTCCTTAAATCATACAGGATAAACCGAGAAGCAACAAACATATTTTAATTTATTAAGCAAATAACTTGTTCAATAAATGGCAATATTTTTTAGTAGAATGAGATTTGAGATAAGTAACAGAAAAGAGATCCTTGTAATCACAAGAACCTCTTTCTCAAAATTTTCAACAAGGCATTTTCAAGAAGGTACTTAAAAGGTTAAATCATCATCTTTGTTTTTATTAGCGCCTTTAAAAAGCTCAAATAATAAACTACCTATTAGTATTACTAGTATAATTATAAAAATAAGCTTACCTAAGAAAAAAATCATTTTATCACCTACTTAGTAGTATCAACAATTACTTCACCAGTTTGTACTTCAACCCAACCATGTTCTAAACGTGCTTCTACTTCTTTTAACTTAATTAATTCTTCTGAAATGGATTCTGATAACTTTTTATTTGCCTCAGCTTCAGCTTCTGCTGCTTTTACTTTTTGATAGGCTAAACTATCAGCTTTTGTTTTTGCTGTATCAGCTTCTAAGATAGCTTTTTCTTTTTCTTGACCAGCTTTAATAATTTCATCAATTGATTTTTGTGTTTCAGCATCTACATCTGGAACTCCAAAAGCAACATCTTCTACCAGAAATCCTTTTGGTTCAACTGCTTTAGTGAAATCTTCTAAGATTGATTGCTGAACTTCTGTTGATTTCGATCCCGTTACATCCAATAAACTATATCTAGCTACTACAGCACGAGAGGATTTAAGCAATTGTGCTTTTAACCAATTGGCTTCAATGTCTTCAACGTTAATACTTCCAAACTCTTTAAATACATCAGAAACTTTTTTTGAATCTACTTTATAGGCATATGTAATAGATACGTGAGTAGCTTTTCCATCTTCTGTAGCCAAATTTAACTTTTCTGCTTTAACCGTTTGTAATCGAATAGGATACTGGGTTACTTTATCAAGACCTACAAATTTAACCCCTTGACTTAGAGTTTGATCTTTAACTCCGCCGTTCATTGAATAACGAACACCTACATAACCATTTTCTATTTTTTCAAAGAACACTAAAAAGCCGCCTATTAATAACATAACTACTATAATACCAATGATTAGCCCTTTGACTTTTTTGATACTGTTCTTATCGTATACTTTTTCGTTCAATTCTATTTCCTCTTTTCTTTTTTCAAATGAACCACTAACCTGATAACTACTGCTTTCATTTTTACTTTTTTCCTTACAAAATATCACCCCGTATAATTATTTACTGCAATATATAAAGAAAATACATAGAATTTCCTGCTTTAAGTCTACGCATTCTTCTCTACATACTTTTTCTTTTACGAGTTGATCATTGTTTTTTCTGCCTCTTCCCATAAAAAATCATCACTTTTAATTATACCAAAAAAATGAGCCAAAACATTGAATTCCTTAAATTTCTACCCTTAATTAAATATTTTAAAAAAATTTAAAGCAAAAAAAGAACTGCCATATGACAGTTCTTCTTGATATTGTAATGATTGGTACTCGATTTCTTTCGAAATCTCCGTCCCATACTGTATCCGTAAGCGAATAAATTCGCGACGGCTCCAGCAATTAACGTTTTGAGAACGAACGGCTGATATAGTTATTCATCTCTATCCGTTAAAATCCTTTTATATCAATGTTTACAGTTTTTCTAAGAGGAAGAAATTGGACAGAAGTGAGTAAAAATAGATATAACTTGAACCAATTTGAACCTAGTTTTTGAATGTTAGTTGAATACTATCTTTATAAGAGTTTACCAGTCAATGCGATTTAAAACTTCATAGTAATTATTTGCCTTCTCTATATCAAATAATTTTAGATAATTCACTTTACCATAAATATATTCTTTATAATTCGATCTCCTCATAATATCATCTCTTTTATCCAAGTGATTCTCTAATCCATACTTATTAAGGTAGTATATTTCTTGCCTTAGATCATTTCTATATTTTTTTGACACATTTAGTTTATCATTA
This sequence comes from Carnobacterium sp. CS13, assembly GCF_016653495.1. Taxonomy (NCBI): domain Bacteria; kingdom Bacillati; phylum Bacillota; class Bacilli; order Lactobacillales; family Carnobacteriaceae; genus Carnobacterium; species Carnobacterium sp. CS13. The sequence continues at coordinate 2,443,892 of NZ_CP067364.1, forward strand.
ACTAATATACCTGTTACTATTTGACGATTTCCTTTTAAAGATACACGTGTTTTACTTGAATTCATTTCAAATCCATACTTATTAAAAATTTTAATTAAATTAGTGATAACTTCTTCTGAATTAATATGATTATTGCTTGATATTGTAATATCATCAGCATATCTAGAGTATTTAAGATCATAATTCTGACATAATTTGTAAATATCCTTGTCCAATTCTATGCAATAAATATTAGATAAATACGGGCTACTAGGGCTACCTTGAGGCAACATTCCGTTAAAACAACAAATTTTAGCTAATAATTCTGATAATTTTTTAGTATATCCCATATCCAAAAAAATTTTTTTTATATAATCTTCTTTTATAGAATGAAAAAAGTCTTCAATATCTACAGATAAAACTGTTTTTTTATTTAAGTGCTCTTTAGCATTTGATATCACTGATTTTTTAGGCTCAAATCCAAAACTATTATTATGAACTTTCTTTTTGTATAATATGTTTTCCAATATCCATCTTTGGATTATCATCAAATTAATAGATGGTTTATTAATTTCTCTAAATCCTTCTCTTTTTTTAGGGACATAGATTGTATGATATTGAATATCTATAGAATTTATGATTTCTAAAAAAGATTTTTTATTAACCCCAATAATTCTTCTTAAATGCTCCGAATCAAAAATTAAAGGCACACCGTTTTCATGGATTTTTTGAGAATAAGATTTAATCTTTTTTTCATAATCATTCTTTTCATTATGTTTAGATAAATTATTACTCATTTTTTACCTCTTTTACTTTTATTAACCGATAGATTGACTGAGATAGTATCAAGCTGATTAAGATTGATACTATGTTAGAGCCATTTTTTTTTAGATAAGTTGAAATCAACTATCCAATCACAAGTCTGCATATAGCAGTTTGCGTCTAGAATCTAAAAGAAGTGCTAGGTTTATAATCTTCTAAAACAGATAAACTATCATCACAATCTAAGAAGTTACTACTCACATTATTACTAATTAGTTGATCAATTGATTCAATCTTATTGATTTCATATCTTTCAATAAGATTTTTAGATTTAGGTGTTAATTTAAGTTTATCTTTTTTTAACCAATTTTCTTCTTCCATGTCTTTCTTGTGTACCTTTAATTGTATTTCATTATAGGCTAAAATATTCTCTAAATCAATATTGCTTATATCTCTCTTCAAGTTAATAAATATAATTGTTACTAGATATTTATAACTAATTTCTTCTAAAATTTCATCTCTAGTACCAATTCCTAGTATCGCTGCAATATTATATCTAATTATTTCTCTATTTTTTTTATATTGCTCGAAAGATACCGTTTCTTTTCTTGGGAATAATGGATTCCAAACATCTATATACGTATCCCAAAAAACACTAAAGGTATTATTAGGAGTGTTTCTGTAAAATGATAATAATTCTTTTGATTTTTCAAACCCTAGTGGATGTAAACTTTTAATTATATTTTCTTCAAAGTTTTCAATCTCTTTAATAGAATGCTCCTCATTCAGGGTTTTCGATATCATATATTTATTTAATTTATAGTCATTGTTGATTAAGCTAGCTATACACTGATTAATTTTTATTTCAGCACTTTTTGATAAATGAAAAATATAAATTATTATTTTTTTACCTTCTACTACCAAATCAATTTTATTTAAGTAATTTACTACTGTTTTTCCTGATCCTGAAAAGTCATCTAATAATAATATTGTTGAAACTTCTTTCTTTTTTAAAATAGATTTAATATTTTTACCTTTATCGAGATGGTTCATATTATATATAACATCATAAATATAGCCTGATGATATATTATTCAATTTCGTATAGTCTTTTGAAAAATCATCCGAACTCTTGTTTTTAAAAGGATTTTTAACGTCTTTAATCGGTGCTAAAATAAATTTTGAATCTGTTACTTTTTTCATATATACTTCATGAAAATCTTTTATGATTTCTTCAACCATGATCTCAGAATAGTATAAGTATTCATTTTTTAAAGATGTTTTTAAAAATTTAATAACAGCCCTGTAAATCTCTTTGTTATCTTTAAAAATATCCTGATTTAAGAATAAATATATTTTTTTATTAAATCCTTTTAAATATTCTTCTGTTCTAAAATCATGTATAGTTAAACGATTTCTTTTTTTAAATTCTCTGACTATATTAAATACTTCAATTCGTAAAAAAATACTTCTCATCCATCTCACCTCCCTTTTATTCAAATTTTTCTATTGCTATTTTATTAAATGGGATAATTTCAATATCAAAGTTTTCTACTAAATCTTTTGTTATTAAATACTCCGAAACAATAAACAGCGGAACTATCTCCCAATCTCCCTGCTCCAAGTTATAGTGTACTAAAACGTGATTTATATTTTCTTCTATCCACAAATGTCTTCTTAAATGCTTCATTACAAATGATTTGTCACCAACATACATTTTTTCTTGTTCCATTGCAATTTCATAAGGATTTCTAGAGAAACTAAAATCTTTTGTCTCAACTAAAAAGATCTTTTTCTTTTTTCTATTAATTACAAAAATATCTATATCTCCAAGAGTATTATTATTTACATCAGATATATGTTTTTTCCCTATTTTAGATACACCTTTTATTACCTCTAATTCCTCATAAAAATCAAGATTATACCTTACTTTCTCATTAAATGCTTCCCCTTCTAAATTTCTTAACTTAGACATCAAGTCTTTCATTAATTTACCTGTTGTTTTTAATTTCCCTTGCCAAATCAAGTGTAATAAATATTTTCTTGAATATAAAATATTTCTAATTCCAAATATATATTTATCTTGGTAATTAATAATTGGTCTTCTTATATAAGATAGCGGCCGATTAAACACCCACGGGAAAATATCAATTCCTTTGCATCCTTTTGGTGCCTTTAAAAATGCTTCTCGTTCCTCTAAAGTAATAAATTTTAATACTGATAGTATCTTATCTTTAGATATCTTATAATCTGATTTAAGATAAATTCGATCTATAACACTTTTTTTGTCTTCAACCCAGACTATTCTATCCAAATCGTTGAAAGTGTCCACCATCAAATTTATGACTGAATCGTATTCTTCATAAGTAAATGCAAAAGCATCTCTAAACGAATCATTTAATTTATTCATTAATAGATTTTCTATTTTTTTTATATATTCTGTATTATTTGTTTGACTCGTCTTCTTAATTTCCAATTGGTCATTTCTAGATGATAACATTGAATTATTAACATCAGAAAAATCTTCTTTAATTAACCCTATTCTATTTGAAGGTAAAAAACTAATTGTCGTATCAACTAATTCATACTTAAAATAATCACTTTTATGAGCCCACTCTATTATTAAGGAGCATATTGCTAATAATCTCTCAATCTCCCACATACCAACATCTCGAGTGCTCGATATAGGAGTAGCTACAACATACTCTAATAAAAATTTAGTAGCTAATGCACATTGATTATTCTCATTTAACCTTTTGAAAAAGTACTCTTTTTCATCTGGAGATAAGATAATATCGTTATTATATGAGGATTCTTCCCCTAATTGTATAGGTAACAATGTTTCCGTTTGAGTAACTAATACATTCATCAATTGTTCTTTATCAAAATTTTTAGCTTCTTTTTCTAAAATAGAATATAAAAAACCTACTATATCATTACAAAACTTAACATTTAATTCTTTTGAAATTTCACCTTGATTAATCCCTTGATCCTTTAGAAACTCACCTAACTCATCTAAAAGTTTATTTGTTTCATATTCGCTTATCGTAAGTAACTTAAATCCATTTGTCGGTATTTTCAGCTTACCATTATCATCTAGTAAAACACCAGTCATCTTCTTTTTAAACTTAGGACTAAATAATTCATCTATAAGTTTATAGTCTACTAAAATAGAAATTTCATTAATAACTTTTATAATTAATTCTTTTTCATAATAATTATTTTTACTCATACCCATTGCTCGATAATAATCTGCTGAGATTTCTACTACACATCTATTTTTATCATTGTATAGATTTATTTTTTTACTATTATTAAATAATTCCTTCTCTACAAAATAATTTTGAATATCTGTATTTTCTAATTCTAACTGTATCAGTATATTTTTTTTTATTTCTTTATATGAATAATACTTTTCAAGCCAATAAGATACAGTATCAAAACAGTTAAATAAAACATCTAATTGTTCAGGTGTGTTGAATTTTTCTGTTATTATTTCTATTGTTTTATAATCTTTAACTTCAAAAAAACATTTTAATTTTTTTTGATTTGGCATGCTTATAAAATATCTCTGATTGAATTCTTCTCTTACACCTGTATACCAATTGTCGTCTTCTAATGATCTAAATATTTTACTTCTATTTCTTTTTAAAGCATCTAAGTAGTAATCTGATGTTTCCTCTATCGAAATCATTGTCAGCATTTCTCTATAGTCAATATCATCTCCCGCATAAAACGACATGTCATTTTTTGAAAAAAGTATCAATGACCAAAAATCACCATAAAAATTTGGGAATACTCTATGCTTTTTAGCTTCCATAAACCTAGGTAAAAATAAGCTATCTTTTTCAGATTCAGAAACTACTCTTAATTCGCTAGGCTTAATCATTAAATTAGGAAAAGAATCATTCATAGTTGAAGAAGCAATATTTCCTCCAAATGTTTGCATGCAAACAAAAACAAATATCTGGTTCTTTTCTATTCCATTTTTCTTTAAAACTGTTGAAATGCTTTCCAATCTTTCTGATAATTTTTTAGACATATTAATATTTCCATCAGTTCCATTAAAAATACCAAACACCAAAAGTAGTTTATCATTTGCAACAGTAAATATGGATTCTTTATAATTTTTTTCATTAATTAATGAAAAAGATAAATTACTCTCGGCTACTTTATAATGGCCTAATTGTTTTAAAGAAACTCTAATATCTTGCCAAACTATATTAAATACGTCTTCAAAAACTACTTTACTACTCAAATAATGACAAAGTGCATTTGCAACTGATGTTGCATCCAATAAAATTATACTATTATCAATTTTTATAAAAGGTTTTGTTAGAAAAGAATGCTTTTTTTGCGAGAAAGATTGATTATGTTCCAATTGAAATTCAAATTCATCAATCAATAAGTCATCAAAATAAGTAGAACTATACTCATATGTAATAACACCTATATATTCATCTAGAACTTCCTTACTAGGAATAAAAATTTCTCTTTCAAACTTTAACTCTTTAGCAAAATTTAGTTTACTACAGATCAAAGTAGAAATAGATAGGTGGAAACTTATAGTGTCTACAATAATTTGTTGCTTTTCATCAGGAATTCCATTTCTAAATAATGTATCTATTAATATCTTTAAGTTATATGAACTACTTTCATTAATTCCTGGTAAAACTTTATAATTTCCATAAAATTGTATTTCATCAACATAAGGATTGTCTAACGGGTCAATTGCATTTTTAGAACTCAATTGATTGACTAGATTTATTACCTTCTTAAACTTTCCATAACTCATACTTAAACCATTATAATTCCAATTATTTTTGAATAACCATCTTAGCATTTCTGTTGTAATAGCATCGATTAAAACTGCTTTATCTCTATTTTCAAAACATAGTCTCAGAGCAGAAACCCTTTGTAAAAATTCTAATTTATCATATCTGTTTAACCTCTCTATAATTTCTTTGATTTTTTCACTATCGTCATCTTTTAGCGTATCCATCGATGTCATTAAATTAAAAAAAAATCTTCATTTGCAAATTCTTCCACTCCTTATACCCCTTCCTTTTCATAAAAACTTAATTTGTGACTATTAAAATACTAATTTAATCTATACATTCACTTCAACTAAAAATTCATCTTAATTATAAACTGTAAACAACATTATATCTATTATAATTCAAAAAATTACTTTCACATTCTGATTGTCTTTCTATCGCATCGCAAAAAAACACCCTCCAAATGGAAGATGCCTTGAGAATTCTGTATAAAAAAGAATCAACCTTTTGAGAACAAACTATTAATAACAAGATATAAATCAATACATATAAATTCTTTTAACTTGAATCCAAAAGATAGAGTTTAGTAGAATAAAATTTATTTATTTTTATTCATATTTTTTAATGCATACTCACATGCTTGAATAACAAAACCAGAAAAAGTAACGTCCTCATTCTTTATTGCTTCATTAATTTCCTCAACTAAAGGTAGTGGAAATCGAATCGTCTTATTTTCGGTTTCTTTTTTGTCTAATTTCAATTTAAAATTGCTCATTACATCAATTCCCTCCATGTCTTAAATACTTATTACTTATTAGAGATTAAAGGAAAGATAAAATTTAAAGACTTTTATCAAACTAAATGGCTTCCTAGATATGAATTGGGCCAAACTGGACGAGCTGGTAGGATTCCTAGTAATATTACCATTCAAAATACAAAAGACTTATTCAGGTTACACATTGTACCTATGTTTGGTAAATACGCTATGAATTATCTAAATGCAAATACTGAAATAATATCAGATGAATTGACTAAAAAATCTAAGGATTATGCAAATATCAAAATATTGAAAAGTTACGTTCGTTCCATGTTTGATATAGCTGAAATACTTGGCTACATCGAATTCAATCGAACAACAAAAATCATTCAAAGTATAACTGCACCTAAAAAGATTACGTTGGCTGAAAAAAGATCAGAAGAAGGAAAACAAGCTTAACAGCAAACGAATTGTTAGATTGGTTAGACGGAGTCAAAAGCGATTTAGAGAAAAACCTACTAAGTTCCCAAGACTACACTTTATTTATGCTTACTTTATATTTAGGAGATCGTAAAAGTGAAACCTATGCTCTTCAATGGAAGCATATTGATTTTCCTAATCACACAATTCACTTAAAGAAATCTTTGGATAAAAGACAAAACCAAAAAGCGACAAAATCAGGAAAAGATACACTTATTCAAGTATCAGAGACAGTTATGGATCTACTTCAAGAATGGAATGAATTGCAGAAGATTGAATTACAAAAACTAAAAATTACTCAAACTTCTGAGCAGTTCTTATTTACCTATAGTAAGCCTTCTGGAGAAGTTAACTGTCCTGTTCATATAGATTATTTAAACTATCGAATAAATACACTGAGGAGACGTCATAAGCACTTAGAACATTTAACTCCACACAAACTACCTCATACTTTTGCTACACTTGCAAAACAAGGCGGAGCGGATATCAGCAAGATTTCCGAAGCTCTTACGCATTCGGAAGTAGCCACAACAAAAATTTATGTGAACACACCAAATGTTGTAAATCTAGATATCTACGAAGCTTTTGATTGTGTTCTTCAAAAAAGCCAATCCGAATAATGTGTTCTAAAATGTGTTCTAAAATGTGTTCTAAAGTCAAAAAAGACACCTTCCAAAATTTGGAAAGTGCCTTGAAACATTGATATATAAATAATATTAACGTTTTGAGAATTGAGAAGCTTTACGAGCTTTTTTAAGACCTGGTTTTTTACGTTCAACCATACGTGGGTCACGTGTTAACAAGCCTGCAGCTTTTAACGGTGAACGGAAAGCTGGGTCTACTTGTAGCAACGCACGAGCGATACCATGACGAGTAGCGCCTGCTTGTCCAGTGTAGCCTCCACCATTTACGTTTACATGCACATCATAGTTTTCCAATGTTTCAGTAACTGCTAAAGGTTGTTTAACGATTACGTATAGATATGGGAAAGGCATGTATTCAGTGATGTCTTTTTTGTTCATGATGATTTTTCCAGTACCTGGTACTAAACGTACGCGGGCTGTTGAGTTTTTACGACGGCCTGTGCCGGTATATTGTACTTGTGCCAATGAAATTCCCTCCTTAAATTAGGTTAGTGATGTCTAGTACTTCTGGTTGTTGTGCTTGGTGTTCGTGTTCAGAACCACCGTAAACGTGTAATTTCATGCCTTGTTTGCGTCCTAAAGTGTTCTTAGGCAACATACCTTTTACAGACAATTCAATTAGTTTACGCGGGTTGTTAGCACGCAATTCACCAGCTGATACTTGTTTCAATCCACCAATGTAACCAGTGTGGTGAGAATAAATTTTGTCAGTTGCTTTTTTACCAGTCAATTTGATTTTTTCTGCATTAATAACGATCACGAAATCACCTGTATCGATGTGTGGTGTGAAAGTTGGTTTATTTTTACCGCGTAGAATGGATGCTACTACAGTAGACAAACGTCCCATAGGGATATCGGTTGCGTCTACCACATACCATTTACGTTCTACTTCGCTAGGTTTAGCCATATAAGTTGTACGCACGTTTTTTTCCTCCATATTCTTATCTGTTTGTTTGTTGCACAATATAAGTTTCCGGGGCTCATTATGTGGGGCAAACAATACCACCTAACATAATACCTTTTTAAAAGCTAATTGTCAATCATTCTAACTAACTTTTTGAAACTTTTATCGGCTACTGTATTGATTCATTTATCACTAAATCGTTCGCTTGCAAATCAATCACTTTCAGCCACTGCTTATGCTTCACATAGACTGTTTTATAGACTTGTTTGGTGCCATCAAGAAACAGCATCACGCGTGTACCTGGATTGTCTGTTACAATGCGGCTCTCATAGTCTGATAAGTCTACTTTTTCTTGCACATAAGATAATTCTTCATATTGGCTGATATCAGTTGCTGGTTCTGCATTTTTTAGTTCCTCTTCGCTGATTGAAGCCATGTTGCTGTCTTCTTTATCTGCTTCTTCTACCGTTGTTGAACTTTCGGCAGCTGAGCTTTCTTGACTCGTTTGGCTTGATTGTTCTGAAGTACTATCCGCAGGTGCCTCAGCTTTGTTTGTTCCGCACCCTGTTAAAATGAAGGCCGTCGCCACAAAGACCAATAGTGTTTTTTTCATATGAATACTCCTTTACCGTTCAGTTATCTTTGCTTATGGTTATGCACTTGACTTTATAATTGTGTCATTATACCAAAGGAGTGTCATTTTTTAAAGGAAAGGCCATGAAAATATCGTCTACAAAATGACCGTCGAGGTAGAATTCATTTTTCAACACACCTTCGATTTCAAAGCCGTTTTTTTGGTAAAAGCGAATCGCATTTTGGTTGGTTCCTAAAACGCGAAGGCTCAGCTTATGAATCTGTTCGCTTTGGGCTTGTTTTTTTACAGCATCCAGCAGTTTTGTTCCAACTCCTGAACTTTGTGCAGCGGGGTTGACGCCAATATCGATCGTCCACGTCCATTTGTGGGCCTTCATGCTCGTAGCACGATGAAATCCAATAAACCCTAAGACTTCATTTTGGACGCGGGAGACCGCTACTAAATGCGATCCTACTGGAAACCGTTCTGCGTACTCTTCTGCTGAAGCATAGTGGGTCACTTGCGGCGTATTGGTAGAATTCCAGATTTGATTTTCAATCGCTACGATTTGCGGGTAATCAGCCCATTGGCTGGTTCGAATGTCTATGTCCATTTAGTTAACTCCCATTTTTTTAGACTCGGGTGCATAAAAAGCGGTGCCTTTCGTTGCTTCTTCTAGGTCATAATAAACCTCTACCAAATACAATCCCTGCGGCGCTGCAGTCGGTCCCGCTTGATTACGGTCTTTTACTTCCAATAATCGTTTCATATCATCTGCCGGGCGTCTGCCGTTGGCAATTTGCAATAACGTGCCGATGAAGATCCGCACCATATTGTATAGAAAACCATTGCCGCGAAATGTAAAGATCAACTCGCCATTTGCTGTGTCTTGTACCACACTGGCTTCGTAAACTGTCCGTACTTTATCTTCCCGCCCGCTGTTAGAAGCACAGAAACTCGTAAAATCATGGGTTCCTTCAATGTCTTTCAAGGCTTGCTGCAGAGCTTCCATGTTTATCGGGTATTGATGGTGCTTCGTATACAACCGTTTGAAAGGATTGGTGTCTTTATTGGTATCCACACGGTATTGGTACTTTTTCCCAGTTGTCAGGTAGCGAGCATGAAAATCTTCGCTGACGATTGCTACATCGCAAACTTCGATCTCATCCGTCGTTAAACTGTTCAACGCACGTTTCATGTTTGCTATCGGCATCCGAATAGGGTAATCAAAATGGATCACTTGTCCGAGTGCATGTACACCTGAATCGGTCCGGCCAGAACCTTGTATTTTGATCTCGATGCCTTTGGTCATGATTTTTAAAGCTTTCTCAATATCGCCTTGAACGGTTCGATCGTGAGGTTGGATTTGAAAGCCGCTAAAATTGGTTCCATCGTACTGAATAATGATTTTATAACGTGTTGTTTCCATTATCATTGACTCCTAAAAATGTTTTATTTGATTCTATGGTTTTGGGTATTCGTAAGTGAAGCGGCTGTATTCTAGAGAAAATGTTATTCCCTAAGCGTTCCTCATACTGATTTGACAAAGACCCGTTTATTTTCAAAAGAAAAAAGACTCTTCCAACAGCTGATGAATGAGTCTTTATTCTGCTTTATCTTAGGCTCTTAAAGCGACTAGAGCGACCGTCAGCAATCCATAGCCGATGATCACAAGGTTATCGCGTGAAGCCCATTTCAATTGGCGGTACTTTGTTCGTCCTTCTCCGCCTTGGTAACCACGAGCTTCCATGGCTGTTGCTAATTCTTCTGCACGGTTAAACGAACTGACAAATAAAGGGATCAGTAAGGGAACGATGGCTTTCATTTGCTGAAAGACGTTTCCTTCACCAAAGTCGACTCCTCTGGCTCGCTGTGCGTTCATGATCTTTTCGGTTTCGTCCATTAACGTCGGCACAAAACGCAAAGCGATCGACAGCATCAGTGCGATTTCATAAACCGGCACTTTCAAAAACACTAACGGCCGCAAGAGGTATTCAATAGCATCCGTCAGTGAAAGCGGCATGGTCGTTAGCGTCAATAACGTCGACATAAAAATAATCAGGACAAAACGGCAGAAAATAAATATACCGTTCAAGAGTCCTTCTTGTGAAACTACGATCGGTCCCCAAGAAAAGTAGACCGTCCCGCCGCCTGTAAACAGAACTTGCAAGATGACCGTAAATAAAATCAGCCAAATCAGAGGTTTGACTCCGTTAATGAAAAAACTTAATTTGATTTTAGATAATTGAATCACAAACATGGTAAACAAAAAGAGCAAGAAATACGTTTGCCAGTTGTTTGCTAGAAAGATAATTCCAATAAAGTACATACTGCCCATTAACTTGGCTCTGGGATCGAGTTTATGGATCCAAGAATCGCCAGGAATGTAACGGCCAAAAATCAGTTTATCCATCATTTGGGTTCACCTGCTTCACTTGCAGTCTCTTGATGGCGCTCATTCGCTGTTAGAGCGCTCACCTGCGCTGCAATCGCATCTGCTAGTTCATTAGTCGTTAACAGCAAACGTTCGTTAAACGAGGGCAATTTAGCGTGTAACAGCTGTCCGAATGAAACAGCAGCTGGTACGCCTAATTGTTTTGTCTTCAACCAGTCGCCATCTTGAAAAATCTCCTGCGGTGAGCCTTCTCTAATAACGGTGCCTTTTTCAAGAATAACCATATGATCGGCGTAATTGGCTACATCGTCCATTTGGTGCGTCACCAAAACGATCGTCAGGCCTTTTTCACGATGCAAGTTATAAAACATCTCCATCATTTCTCTTCTGCCTTGCGGATCTAGTCCTGCAGTCGGCTCGTCTAGCACCAGTACTTGCGGTTCCATCGCCAATACACCGGCAATAGCCACACGTCGCATTTGACCGCCGGATAAGTCAAAAGGAGACCGCTCCATAAAACTTTCATCTAAGCCGACTAACGGCAACATCTTTCGAGCTAATTCAATCGCTTCAGCTTCAGGAACCCCAAAGTTCTTAGGACCAAAAGCAATGTCTTTAGCAACGGTTTCTTCAAACAATTGGGCTTCTGGGAATTGAAATACGATACCGACTTGCTTGCGAATCGATTTTAAATTTTTATTATTGGTTGTCGGCGTGATCACTCGTTCCCCGATCGTGACCGTTCCTTCTGTTGGTTTCATCAGTGCATTTAAGTGTTGCAGCACCGTTGATTTCCCGCTGCCGGTATGGCCGACTAAAGCTGTAAAACTGCCTTCTTTAATGGTCATATCAATGGCGTATAAAGCCCGGTTTTCAAAAGGCGTGCCTTTTTGATAAGTGAACCCTACTTCTTCGAAAGTAATGTCCATAGCCAGTCCACCATCCCTTCTTCTGTCAGGTACTCACCTGGCACATCAATGCCGCGTTCTTTTAGATCCAATTTCAGTCGCTCAGGAAATGGCAAATCTAAGCCCATGTGAATCAATTTTTCTCCTGAAGCAAAAATTTCTTCCGGCGTTCCTTCTTGGATCAACTCGCCGTTTTCCATTACCAAAATCCGGTTGGCATTGGCTGCTTCATCGATGTCGTGCGTGATCGAAATGACCGTTAAGTTAGCTTCTTCTTTGATCGCTTTGACCGTAGCCAAAACTTCTTGTCTTCCTTGAGGATCCAGCATACTCGTCGCTTCATCCAATATGATGATGGCTGGACGCAATGCTACGACACCCGCAATCGCGACACGCTGCTTTTGTCCACCAGATAAACGAGCAGGTTCTTTCTCCATGAAATCAGACATTTTTACACGTTCAATGGCATCCGCCACCCGTTCGATCATTTCTTCTCTTGGAACGCCCAAGTTTTCTAAACCAAAGGCAACATCGTCTTGAACCGTTGATCCAACGAATTGGTTATCAGGGTTTTGAAAAACCATTCCGACCATTTCTCTGATTTTCCAAATATTTTCTTCAGTAAGAGCTAATCCCCCAACGGTTACTTCTCCGCTGGCAGGAGCAATCAATCCATTGATTGTTTTGGCTAATGTAGACTTTCCCGAACCGTTATGGCCGATGATCGCGACCCACTCTCCAGCTTCAATGGAAAGAGAAACGTTGTTCAAAGCTAATCTAGTATCTGTTGCATGGTATTGGTATGAAATATCTTTTAACGATATGATTTTCTCCATTGAACATTCCTCGCGTTCTTTTTAATTCAAGTCTTCTTAAGACTATCAAAAAAAAGGATCCGGTGCAATACGCTCAAGCCTTTGTTACCAAGGTAACCGCTTCAAATGCCTGCTTTTTAAATTGCCGTCTCCATTAGTCTTTTTTAACGTGTTTATAACATCTAAACCGGTCAGACTTGTTGCGTTTATTTTTCATTTTATAGGTGAAAACAGTTCTTTCTTTATTAGTAATCATGATTGATGAATTTTTACTTTTATCTTTTTTGTTGTTAACAAGTGAAATAGATGTATTCTACATTCTTGAAATTTCTGGAGGAAATTTCATCCCCTAAGGGTCGCAAACACGATTCAGCAAAGAGATAGTATTCTTTATACTAAAACAGGCAACAAATAAGGGGACAGACCCACTTATTTGTTGCCTGTTTTAAGACAAAAAAAATCACTTTTCTCGATGAATTTACCTCTCTTGAATGAAACCCATTTTCATTCAAGAGAAGTTTCGAGCTAGACTTGGAATAAACTGATTGTTCATTCCATCATCATAACACTCTTTACATTACATCAAAAAAGCGAACTTCATTTGAATTTCGTTTTCTCAACCAACTTCGTTCCCACACTGAACGTATCCAATGCGGCAGTTTCCATCCAGTTATAAGATTAAACTAATTCAATAATAACCATTGGTGCAGCATCGCCGCGACGTGGTTCTGTTTTCATGATACGCGTGTATCCACCTTGACGCTCAGTGTAACGAGGCGCGATATCACTAAATAGTTTTTGTAAAGCAGATTGAACAACGATTTCTTCGCCTTCTTCTTTAATAGAAGCTACTTCATTGCGAACAAAAGCTGCTGCTTGACGACGTGCGTGCAAGTCGCCTTTTTTACCTAAAGTGATCATTTTTTCAGTTGTTTTACGGATTTCTTTAGCGCGTGTTTCAGTTGTAACAATACGCTCGTTGATGATCAAGTCAGATGTTAAATCGCGTAACATTGCTTTACGTTGTGAGCTTGTACGGCCTAATTTACGGTAACCCATTTTGATTTTCCTCCCTTGGTACAGTACTAATCGTCTTGACGTAAGTTTAAATTAAGTTCAGATAACTTAAATTTAACTTCCTCAAGTGATTTACGTCCTAGATTGCGTACTTTGATCATTTCAGCTTCTGATTTATCGGTTAATTCTTGAACAGAATTAATTCCAGCACGTTTCAAACAGTTGTATGAACGTACAGATAAATCAAGTTCTTCAATAGTCATTTCAAGCATTTTTTCTTTATGCGTTTCTTCTTTTTCTACCATGATTTCAGCTTTACGAGCTTCATCGGTTAGATTCACGAAGATATTTAAATGTTCAGTTAGAATTTTAGCTGCAAGACTAACAGCTTCTTCCGGGCTAATAGAACCATCTGCCCATACATCAAGCGTTAATTTATCAAAAATATCTTTTTGACCAACTCGTGCGTTTTCTACTTGGTAGTTTACACGACTAACTGGGGTGTAAATCGAATCGATTGGCAATACGCCAATAGGCATATCATCTTGTTTATTGTGTTCAGCTCTTGCATAACCTCTACCCGTTTTAGCTGTCATGCGAACGTGGAAACGCGCGCCTTCTGCTACAGTACAAATGTACAAGTCAGGGTTCAAGATTTCAACATCGCTATCGTAAACGATATCAGCTGCTGTGACAACTGCTGGACCTTTTACATCGATTTCAATCGTTTTATCTTCACCAGAATATAACTTGAGTGCAAGTTTTTTTATGTTTAAAATGATTGACGTTACATCTTCAAGTACACCATCGACAGCTGAAAACTCGTGTAAAACACCATCAATTTGAATAGTGGTTACTGCTGCTCCCGGTAGAGAAGACAACAAGATACGACGTAGAGAGTTTCCTAGCGTTGTTCCATAACCGCGTTCAAGTGGCTCTACAACGAATTTACCAAACTTAGCATCATCGCTGATCTCAATCGTTTCAATTCTTGGTTTTTCAATTTCGATCATTCTATCTATACCCCTTTCAAAACGTGAAGTTCATGTTAACGAGCGCAAAGCAACAAAACGAAGCAGCTCTCAATTAAACACGACGGCGTTTTGGAGGGCGGCATCCATTATGCGGGATAGGAGTTACGTCACGAATAGCAGTAACTTCTAAACCAGTTGCTTGTAGAGAACGAATTGCTGCTTCACGACCTGAACCAGGACCTTTAACGGCAACTTCTACAGTTTTCATACCATTTTCCATACATACTTTAGCGGCTGCTTCTGCGGCCATTTGAGCTGCAAATGGAGTTGATTTTCTTGATCCACGGAAGCCTAAAGCTCCTGCAGAAGACCATGAAATAGCATTTCCATGAACATCTGTGATCATTACAATAGTGTTGTTAAAAGTAGAGCGAATGTGAGCAACCCCACTTTCGATATTCTTTTTCACACGGCGTTTACGTACAACTTTTTTTACCATGAAGGTTGACCTCCTTACTTAATTATTATTTTTTCTTACCTGCAATTGATTTAGACGGGCCTTTACGAGTACGCGCGTTGTTTTTCGTGTTTTGTCCACGAACTGGTAAACCACGGCGGTGACGCATGCCTCTATATGAACCAATTTCAAGCAAACGTTTGATGTTTTGGCTTACTTCACGACGAAGGTCACCTTCAATTTTTAATTTGTCAATTTCTGCACGAATAGCATCTAATTGATCATTTGTTAAGTCATTTACACGAATTTCTTCAGAAACGTCAGCAGCTTTCAAAACTTTTTGAGCTGTTGTTTTACCGATTCCGAAAATATATGTTAGAGAAATTACTACACGTTTATCACGCGGAATATCTACACCAGCAATACGAGCCATTTCAATTACACCTCCTAATAGTTTAAATCATTATCCTTGACGTTGTTTATGTTTTGGATTTTCACAAATCACCATAACACGTCCGTTACGACGGATAACTTTGCATTTGTCACAAATTTTCTTAACTGATGGTCTTACTTTCATGAACTATACCTCCCATTTTAATTGACGGAGTACAATTATTTAAAGCGATATGTGATGCGACCACGTGTTAGATCGTATGGGGACAACTCAACTGTAACTTTGTCTCCAGGTAGAATTCTAATGTAGTGCATACGGATTTTGCCTGAAACGTGTGCCAATACAATATGGCCATTTTCAAGTTCGACTTTAAACATTGCATTCGGCAAAGTTTCAACGACTGTTCCTTCAATTTCAATGACATCGTCTTTCGCCACGCCTCGTACCTCCTTTAAAGTGTTTCGCATCTTAAACGCGATAAACAGTGAGCGCCATAGCCCTCACCTTCTGTTTTTTTAACCTATTAATTGTTACACAACATAACAGAGTTGAAAATTCAACACCTGGCACATTATAACACAAACTTAACATAGTAACAAGCCTACTGCAGACTATCGCTTTGCTTACTTAACAACTTCAATATAGAGCAGGTATCATAAACGGATCAAAAGAACAGACTCAATTTTCGCCTTACTTTTTAGTATCGGCAATAATTTCTTGAATATCTTTGAACACGTCTTGAACATCGTCCTCGCCATTGACAGTATGCAAAACAGAACGTTTTGTATAAAAGTCTAACAGAGTGTTTGTTAATTCAAGGTTAATAGCAATTCGGTTTTCAACGGTTTCAGGTTTATCGTCTTCTCTTTGATAGAAATCATGTCCGCCACAACGATCACATGTACCAGCCACTTTTGGCGGCTTATTGGTTTTATGATAAGTTGCACCACATGTACGACAGATAATCCGTCCAGTTAAACGTTCCATTAAAATGTCTTTGTTTACATTGATGTAAATAACGGCATCTAATTTCTTGTTCAAGTCTTTAAGAATGTTTTCCAAAGCTTCCGCTTGATTTAGGGTTCTTGGAAATCCATCTAATAAAAAGCCGTTTTCAGTATCTGCTTCAGCTAAACGTTCTTTTACAATCCCGTTTGTTACTTCATCAGGTACCAATTCACCTTTATCCATAAATGTTTTTGCTTCTAAACCTAAGGCAGTTTCATTTTTGATAGCAGCACGGAACATATCGCCTGTTGAAATGTGAGGCACATGGTATGTGTCCACGATTTGTTCAGCTTGCGTTCCTTTTCCTGCACCAGGAAGACCCATTAAAATGAGATTCATCATTTACCCTCCTATTAATGTAAGAATGAGTGCTGAGGATAATTCCCCAACACTTTCTTCTTATTGTATAAAGCCTTGGTAACTCCGTTTGATCATTTGGCCTTCCAGTTGTCTAACTGAATCTAGTGCGACACCTACTACGATCAATAAGCTCGTACCACCTAAAGCAAGAGATGGAGGCAAATTCCACAAGCCGGATGCGACGATCGGCAATAATGCGATAATTCCTAGATAAAGGGCACCGACTGTACTCAAACGGGTTAATGTACGAGAGAGAAAGTCTTGTGTCGGTTTACCAGGACGCACACTTGGGATATAGCCGCCTTGTTTTTGTAAGTTTTCTGCTACTTTTTCTGGATTCACTTGAATGAATGCATAGAAGTAAGTAAAGACAACAATCAGCAACGTATATAATACAGCACCAATTGGTTCTTGCAAGTTAAAGATTTTATTCAGAATGACGAACCATTGTGCATCTGCGTTATTCTGACTAAAGAATCCCAACAGCGTTTGTGGTGTCATAATGAACGAACTTGCGAAGATAACTGGAATAACTCCAGCTGAGTTTACTTTTAAAGGCAAGTGTGAGCTTTGGCCTGAGCCAGTCACTCGTTTCGAATATTGAACAGGTATTTTACGTTTTGCATTCTCGATATAAACGACTACAACTACAAGTAACGCTATTACAACTAAAATAGCAATTGTAAAAAGAATCGCCCCTACAAGCTCATCTCCGGCATTACGAATTTGGATGTTGTAGTACGTTGCTATATCTGTCGGTATTTTTGCAATGATCCCTGAAAAGATGATCATTGACGTTCCGTTCCCAAATCCTTTGACTGTAATTTGTTCCCCCAGCCACATAACCAACATAGTTCCGGCTGTTAAGATAATTGCAATCGAAAGATAAGCAGACGTTCCAGGGTTTTTGACTAAGCCAGTACCTGTCAGCGCGTTAAAACCAAATGAGATACCGATAGCTTGAACAAATGCCAAGCCGATCGTTAAGTACCGTGTAACTTGATTTAACTTTCTGCGTCCTACTTCACCTTGTTTTGACCATTCAACGAACTTAGGAATAATATCCATTTGTAACAATTGAACGACGATTGAAGATGTGATATAAGGAGAAACACCTAGTGCAAAAATAGAATAATTGCTCAATGCTCCCCCACCAAAGGTATTCAACAGACCAAACAGACCATTCGAAGAAGATGAAAGGCCTTGTAAAGCCGTGGCATCTACGCCAGGAACCGTTAAATGGGTTCCTATGCGAAAGATTACTAAAATACCGAGAGTGAAGAGAATTCTGCTTCTAATGTCTTTTACTTGGAATGCATTCTTCAGTAATGTAAACATTAGATCACCTCGATTGAACCACCAGCAGCTTCAATAGCTTCTTTAGCTGCTTGGGAGAATTTGCTTGCTTTAACAGTTAGTTTACGTTCAACTTGACCGTTACCCAAAACTTTAATCCCAGATTTTTCAGCTTTGATGATACCAGATTCGACCAACATTGCTGGTGTTACTTCTGTACCATCTTCAAAACGGTTTAAGGTTTCAAGATTCACAATAGCATATTCTTTACGGTTGATGTTTGTAAATCCACGTTTAGGCAAACGACGGAACAATGGTGTTTGTCCACCTTCGAACCCTAGACGTACGCCACCACCTGAACGTGACTTTTGTCCTTTTTGACCACGACCTGAAGTTTTACCATTACCTGATGAAGATCCACGTCCAACGCGGTTGCGTTCTTTACGAGAACCTTCAGCATATGTTAATTCATGAAGTTTCATATAGATTGGGCACCTCCTTCAATAAAAGATTTCGTTCTTTTTTTTAAACTTCTTTAACGTCCACTAAATGTGAAATTGTGTTAACCATACCTTTGATAGCTTCATTAGCAGGTTTAACTACAGTAGTATTAGTTTTTTTCAAACCTAACGCTTTAACTGTATCACGTTGATTTTGAGGACGTCCGATAACGCTACGTTTTAAAGTGATTTCTAAATTAGCCATTTCTTATTGTCCTCCTTTTATCCTAGAATTTCTTCTACAGATTTGTTACGAAGTTTTGCAACTTCTTCAACGCGTTTTAATTGTTGTAATCCTTGAACTGTTGCACGAACCATGTTGATTGGTGTGCTTGATCCTAAAGATTTACTTGTAATGTCCGCTACTCCAGCAAGCTCTAAGATAGCACGTACTGGGCCACCAGCAGATACTCCAGAACCTTCTTTAGCAGGTTTCATTAAAATGTTTCCGCCGCTGTAACGTCCGATAACTTCATGAGGAATCGTACTTTCAACCATAGGTACTTCAATAAGATTCTTCTTAGCATCTTCAATTGCTTTACGGATAGCTTCAGGTACTTCTTGAGCTTTACCAGTACCGAAACCTACGTGTCCGTTTTTATCTCCTACAACAACTAATGCAGCAAAACGTAAACGACGTCCACCTTTTACAACTTTAGTTACGCGGTTGATTGAAACTACACGATCTTCTAATTCCAATTGAGTTGGATCGATGTAAACCATGTGTGGTATTCCTCCTTTTTTTAAAATTCTAGTCCATTTTCGCGAGCTGCTTCAGCTAAAGCTTGCACACGGCCATGGTAAAGGTATCCACCACGGTCAAAGACTACTTTTTTGATTCCTTTTTCAGCAGCGTTTTTAGCTACTAATTCGCCGACAGCTGTTGCTTGAGCAACTTTTGTATCGCCTGAAATTCCTTTGTCTAATGAAGATGCGCTTGCTAGCGTCACACCCGCTACGTCATCAATTAATTGAGCGTAGATATTTGTATTAGAACGGAAAACGTTTAAACGTGGGCACTCTGCAGTACCAGAAATTTTAGAACGTACACGTGAATGTCTTTTCAAACGTACTTTATTTTTGTCTGGTTTATTGATCACAATTGTCACCTCTTTATTTTTTTACTTGCTTAGGCAACTAGGTAATTACTTACCAGTTTTACCTTCTTTACGACGTACAAATTCATCAACGTAACGAATTCCTTTACCTTTATAAGGCTCTGGTGGACGAACAGCACGAATATTCGCAGCTAATTCTCCGACACGTTCTTTGTTTGTACCTTTAACGACAACTCTAGTATTAGCAGGAACTTCAACAGTTAATCCTTCTTCTACATTGAATTCGATTGGATGTGAGTATCCTACGTTCATTACAAGTTTGTTGCCTTGTAATTGTGCACGGTACCCAACACCGATTAAGTCTAAAGCTTTTTCAAATCCTACAGTTACACCAACGATCATATTGTTTAAGTTGGCACGCATTGTTCCATGCATCGCACGATTTTCTTTCAAATCGTTTGGACGAGCAAAAGAAATTTCGTTACCATCTACAGTCATTGTAATAATAGGGCTGAAAGAGCGAGTCAATTCACCTTTTGGTCCTTTAACAGTAACTTCATTCTCGTTACGAGTAATCGTTACGCCTTCAGGAACAGTGATTGTTTTATTACCGATACGGCTCACAGCTATGCACCTCCTTGTTTAATTTCCAAAATTACCAAACGTAAGCAATAATTTCTCCACCGACGTTTTTAGCTCTAGCTTCTTTATCTGTAAATACACCTTCAGAAGTTGATACGATCGCGATCCCAAGTCCGTTAAGAACTTTAGGCACTTCGCCGGATTTAGCGTATACACGCAAACCTGGTTTAGAGATACGTTTCAAACCTGTGATAACACGTTCGTTGTCTTTTCCATATTTCAAGAAAACACGGATAACCCCTTGTTTGTCATCTTCCATGTACTCTACATTTTTTACGAAACCTTCACGTTTTAAAATGTCAGCAACGTCTTTTTTAATTTTTGAAGCAGGTACTTCTAATGATTCGTGACGTGCCAGGTTGGCATTACGAATACGAGTTAGAAAATCTGCGATTGGATCTGTCATGACCATTTGTTTTTAGCCTCCTTTATGCGAGTATCGTCTTACCAGCTTGCTTTCTTCACGCCGGGAATTTGTCCTTTATAGGCAAGTTCGCGGAAGCAAATACGGCAAAGTTTAAATTTACGATAAACTGAGTGTGGACGTCCGCAACGTTCGCAACGAGTGTACTCTTGAGTTGAGAATTTTGCAGGGCGTTTGTTCTTAGCAATCATTGATTTTTTAGCCACGTAGTTCGCCTCCTTAGTTTATTTTTGGAATGGCATTCCAAGTTGTGTTAAAAGTTCGCGTGCTTCTTCATCTGTTTGAGCAGTTGTTACGATAACAATATCCATTCCTCGAACTTTATCTACAGTATCGTAGTTAACTTCTGGGAAGATCAATTGTTCTTTAATTCCTAAAGTGTAGTTTCCACGTCCGTCGAAAGCTTTTTTGCTTACACCATGGAAGTCACGTACACGAGGAAGTGAAACAGAAACCAATTTGTCTAAGAAATCGTACATTCTGTCTCCACGTAAAGTAACTTTAGTACCAATTGGCATACCTTCACGTAAACGGAAAGCAGCAATTGATTTTTTAGCTTTAGTTATGATTGGTTTTTGACCAGAAATAACGGTTAACTCATCAACAGCTTTATCTAAATTTTTAGCGTTTGATACAGCATCGCCGACTCCCATGTTGATAACGATCTTTTCAACTTTTGGAGTTTGCATAACTGATTTGTACTCAAATTTTTCCACCAATGATGGTGTTACTTCGTTCAAATATTTTTCTTTAAGGCGGTTCATGCGGGTTGTCCCTCCTTCCTTATGATTTATTTATCTAAAACTTCACCAGTTTTTTTAGAAATACGTACTTTTTTACCATCTTCAACTTTGTAGCCAACGCGTGTTGGTTCGCCAGTAGAAGCGTCAATCAGCATTACGTTAGAAACGTGAACTGGAGCTTCAGTTTCAAGAATGCCTCCTTGCGGATTTAATGAACTAGGTTTTTGGTGTTTTTTCACCGTGTTGATTCCTTCAACGATTACTTGGTCTTTTTTAGGGAAAGCTTTTAAAATCACGCCTTCTTTTCCTTTGTCTTTACCAGTAATTACTTTTACTTTATCACCTGTTTTAATGTACATGTGTTTCTTGCACCTCCTTTAGTGGATGGTTGGTTATTATAGAACTTCTGGAGCTAATGAAATGATCTTCATGAAATTGTTTTCACGCAATTCACGTGCAACAGGTCCAAAGATACGTGTTCCACGCGGACTTTTATCGTCACGAATGATTACACAAGCATTTTCATCAAATTTAATGTAAGAACCATCTGTACGACGAGCGCCAGATTTAGTACGAACAATAACAGCCTTAACAACTTCACCTTTTTTGACAACGCCACCTGGTGTTGCATGTTTCACACTACAAACAATTACATCACCAATATTAGCAGTCTTACGGCCTGAACCGCCTAGAACTTTAATAGCTAACACTTCACGTGCGCCTGAGTTGTCAGCAACTTTTAAACGACTTTCTGATTGAATCACTAGAGTATCCTCCTTTCGGAATTAGAAACAGATCTTCATCTTGAGTTTCAATTAGATGATAATTGACTCTTCTACAACTTCCATTAAACGGAAATGTTTTGTAGCTGATAACGGACGAGTTTCCATAATTTTTACGATATCGCCCATTTTGGCAACATTGTTTTCATCATGTGCTTTGTATTTTTTAGAATATTTCATACGTTTACCGTATTTGCTATGTCTCTTTTGAGTTTCTGTTACGACAACGATCGTCTTATCCATTTTGTCAGAAACAACGCGTCCTTGGTAAACTTTACGATGATTACGTTCTTCATTCATTGTTTGGTAGCCTCCTTTGCCAATCAACTATTTTTGTAGCTCAGCTTGACGTAACGCAGTTTTAATGCGTGCAATCGATTTGCGAACTTCACTTAAACGAGAAGTATTTTCTAATTGACCTGTTGCTAATTGGAATCGCAGATTGAATAGTTCTTCTTTGTATTCTTTCTCTTTTCCAATCATTTCAGCAGTGGATAACTCTTTAAGTTCATTAGCCTTCATTCGATTCACCACCAGTTTCTGTACGTTTTACAATTTTCGTTTTGATCGGTAATTTGTGAGAAGCTAGACGTAATGCTTCACGAGCGATTTCCTCAGAGACGCCACCAACTTCAAACATGATTTTTCCACGTTTAACTGGTGCTACCCAACCTTCAGGAGCTCCTTTACCAGAACCCATACGAACTCCGATTGCTTTAGACGTATATGATTTGTGAGGGAAGATTTTAATCCATACTTTCCCACCACGTTTCATATAACGTGTCATTGCGATACGTGCTGCTTCGATTTGGCGGTTAGTGATCCAGTGAGAATCAACAGCTTGTAAGCCCCATTCTCCAAAGGTTACTTCTTTACCACCTTTAGCTTCACCACGCATTTTACCTCTAAATTCACGACGGAATTTTACACGTTTAGGTACTAACATGATTATTTCCCTCCTTTCTCAGCGTTCTTTTTTGTTGGAAGAATTTCTCCACGGTAGATCCAGACTTTAACGCCTAATTTACCATAAGTAGTATCTGCTTCTTCCCATGCGTAGTCGATATCGGCACGCAATGTGTGCAATGGAACTGATCCTTCAGAGTGAGTTTCGCTACGAGCGATATCTGCACCGTTTAGACGACCAGAAACTTGCGTTTTGATTCCTTTAGCGCCAGAACGCATAGTACGTTGGATGGCTTGTTTTTGAGCACGACGGAAAGCAACACGGCTTTCTAATTGACGAGCAATTCCTTCGCCAACTAATTTTGCATCTAAGTCAGGTTTTTTGATTTCCACGATGTTGATGTGGACACGTTTGCCTGTTAACTCGTTTAATTTTTTACGTAGTGAATCAACTTCAGAACCGCCTTTACCGATAACCATGCCCGGTTTAGCAGTATGAAGTGAAACATTTACACGATTAGCAGCACGTTCGATTTCAATTTGTGAAATAGAAGCGTCGCTAAGTTTTTTAGCAATGTATTCACGGATACGTAGATCTTCGTGTAAATAGTTAGCATATTCTTTTTCTGCATACCATTTAGCATCCCAATCGCGGATGATGCCTACGCGTAACCCCGTTGGATTAATTTTTTGACCCACAGATTATCCCTCCTTCTTCTCTGATACCACAACTGTAATGTGACTTGTACGTTTCATAATTGGTGCAGCTGATCCTTTAGCACGAGGACGGAAACGTTTCATCGTTGCCCCTTCGTTAACAAAAGCTTCGCTAACTACCAAGTTTTCTACATCTAAATCGTAGTTATGTTCTGCATTTGCAATTGCTGACATAAGCACTTTTTCAACTACTGGCGATGCTCCACGTGGAGTGAATTTCAAAATTGAAATTGCTTCTCCAACGCTTTTACCTCTGATAAGATCGACAACTAAACGAACTTTACGAGGCGCAATGCGAACAGTTTTTGCAGTTGCTTTAGCTGCTGTAATTTGTTCTTGCATGAGTAATCCTCCCCTCGATATTAACGTCTAGTTCTTTTGTCATCCGCAGCGTGACCGCGGTAAGTTCTTGTTGGTGCGAATTCGCCTAATTTGTGTCCGACCATATCTTCTTGTACATAAACAGGAACATGTTTGCGTCCATCATAGACTGCTATTGTGTATCCTACAAAACTTGGGAAAATCGTTGAACGGCGTGACCATGTTTTAACGACAGATTTCTTTTCGCTTTTAGCCAATGCTTCCATTTTTTTCATCAAGTGTTCATCTACAAAAGGTCCTTTTTTAAGACTACGACCCATGGTTGAACCTCCTTCCATTCATTAGGTAGCTGGCTGACCAGCTAACCTTGATTTATTTTTTCTTACGACGACGTACAATAAATTTGTCAGATTGAGCTTTTTTGTTACGAGTTTTCAATCCTAGAGCAGGTTTGCCCCATGGAGTCATTGGACTTGGATGTCCGATTGGAGCTTTACCTTCACCACCACCATGCGGGTGATCGTTCGGGTTCATTACTGATCCACGTACAGTTGAGCGTTTGCCTAACCAACGGCTACGACCAGCTTTACCAATGTTGATCAATTCGTGTTGCTCGTTCCCTACAGAACCAACAGTAGCACGACAAGTTGCCAAAATCATACGAACTTCTCCTGAGTTTAAGCGAACCAATACGTATTTTCCTTCTTTACCTAACACTTGTGCGTTAGTTCCAGCAGAACGTACTAATTGTCCACCTTTGCCTGGTTTCAATTCGATGTTATGGATAACAGTACCCACTGGGATATTTTCTAATGGAAGTGCGTTACCAACTTTGATATCTGCATCTGCTCCAGAGAAAATTTGTTGTCCAACTTCGATTCCTTTTGGTGCTATGATATATGTTTTAACTCCATCTGTGTATTGCACTAATGCAATATTTGCAGAACGGTTTGGGTCATACTCAACCGTTTTGACGATGCCGACAACACCATCTTTGTTACGTTTAAAGTCAATCACACGGTAATTGCGTTTATGGCCACCACCGCGGTGACGGACAGTGATTTTACCGTCGTTATTACGACCAGCATTTCTTTTGATCGGTTCCAACAAAGTCTTTTCAGGCGTTGTTGAAGTGATCTCAGCGAAATCTGAACCAGTCATATTACGACGACCGTTTGTGGTAGGTTTATACTTTCTAATCGCCACGTGTTTTCCCTCCCGAATAGTATTTTGAAGTCTTAATTATGCTTCAAAGAATTGAATGTCTTTAGAATCAGCTGTTAAAGTTACGATTGCTTTACGACGTTTTTTTGTGTAGCCAGCATGTTTACCCATACGTTTTAATTTCCCACGTACGTTCATGATGTTTACATTTTTAACTTTAACGTCAAAAACTTCTTCAACTGCTTGTTTTACTTGAGTTTTATTAGCGCGAACATCCACTTCGAAAGTGAATTTTTTATCATCTTGAGCAAGCATTGAAGCTTCAGTGATAATTGGGCGCTTGATTACGTCACGTACATCCATTATTGAAGAACCTCCTCTACCTTAGTAAGAGCAGTTTGTGTCAAAATCATTTTATTGTGAGATACAACATCCAGTACAGTAACGTTGTCGTGAGCTACTACAGTAACTCCAGGAAGGTTACGTGCTGATAACATTGTGAAATCATTTCCGTCTTCTACAACTACTAATACTTTTGTATCAACGTTTAGATTTTCTAACACTTTTGCAAACTCTTTAGTTTTTGGTGCATCGAAGTTCAATGCGTCAACAACGATTAAATCTTCTTCTGCTACTTTAGTAGAAAGAACTGATTTAATAGCTAAACGACGAACTTTTTTAGGAAGTTTGTAGCTATATGAACGAGGAGTAGGTCCGAAGACTGTACCACCACCACGCCAGATTGGAGAACGAGTAGATCCTGCACGAGCACGACCTGTTCCCTTTTGACGCCAAGGCTTACGTCCACCGCCGCGTACTGCACCGCGGTTTTTAACTGCATGAGTTCCTTGTCTTAATGAAGCGCGTTGCATAATGATTGCGTCAAACACAACGTTTTCGTTTGGTTCAATACCGAAAATAGCGTCGTCTAAAGTAACTTCACCATTTTGGGTACCATCTTGTTTGTATAATGCTAATTTTGGCATTCCTTTGTTCCTCCTCTCTTAGTTCATTATTTAGCTGCTTGTTTGTGAGCAGATCTAATTTGGATCAAGGATTTTTTAGCTCCTGGTACGTTTCCTTTAATAAGAATAACGTTTTTCTCAGCGTCTACGCGAACAATTTCAAGGTTTTGAATTGTAATGCGGTTTCCGCCCATACGGCCAGGTAGTAATGTTTGTTTAAATACGCGAGCTGCGTTAGCGTCACCCAATGAACCAGGACGACGGTGGTGACGGGATCCGTGGGACATTGGGCCGCGGCCATATCCGTGACGTTTGATAACGCCTTGGAATCCTTTACCTTTTGAAGTCCCCGTTACATCAACGATGTCTCCAGCTTCGAAAGTCTCAACACGAATTTCTTTACCCACTTCGTATTCTCCCAGCTCAACATCGTCAAATTCACGTATGAAGCGCTTAGGAGCAGTATCTGCTTTTGCTACATGTCCTTTTGCAGGTTTGTTTGATAAAATATCACGTTTGTCTTGGTAACCCAATTGAACAGCTTCATAGCCGTCGTTTTCCATTGTTTTAAGTTGCAAAACAACGTTTGGTGTTGCTTCGATTACAGTTACAGGGATTAATTCGCCTGACGCTGTAAAGATTTGTGTCATTCCTACTTTTTTGCCTAAGATTCCTTTGGTCATGAGTACACCTCCATTTTTTTAGTTTGTATTAAAGTTTGATCTCGATGTCTACGCCAGATGGTAGATCAAGTTTTGTTAAAGCATCAACAGTTTTTGGTGTAGGATTGATAATATCAATCACACGTTTGTGTGTAAGCATTTCAAATTGCTCACGAGAATCTTTATATTTGTGAGTCGCACGAATCACAGTATAAAGGCTTCTTTCTGTTGGTAATGGAATTGGACCAGACACGCTAGCACCAGTTCTTTTTGCTGTTTCTACAATCTTTTCTGCTGATTGGTCTAAAAGACGATGTTCATAAGCTTTTAAACGAATCCGAATTTTTTGTTTTGCCATCATTTTCCCTCCTTCGCCTAGTCTTAGAAATTAGACATTGCTCCACGAAAATTTCCGTCACACTCGCCGTGGCAAAGCGGCCGGGTGTGTCGCAACCTCTCGTTTCATAGCCATTGGGTTTCTTTCGAAATACCCAGTACGATCTCTTCTTTGAA
The DNA here is from genome assembly GCF_016653495.1 of Carnobacterium sp. CS13. Lineage (NCBI taxonomy): Bacteria > Bacillati > Bacillota > Bacilli > Lactobacillales > Carnobacteriaceae > Carnobacterium > Carnobacterium sp. CS13. The sequence continues at coordinate 2,471,791 of NZ_CP067364.1, forward strand.
ATCAGCACCTGTTCAATTATACAAGATACATCTTTTTTTATCAAGCATTTTTTACTTTTTATTTTTATTGTTTTGCTTTTTTATGTTCTTGCCGAAACATCCTTCTTATTCTATAGAAGAAAGGTAGAAGAAAGCAGTCATTTGATTAAAATAAATAAGCTACGATAAGAAGTGATCAACTCGCTTATCGTAACTTATTCTGTTTCATTTGTCTACTTAAAAGTGTTAAGAAATCTCTTTTTATTTAACTGACCTTCCTACCGATCAGAAGAATGGTATTCAATCTTTAGATGACAACTGAAATAATTAAACTTTGACGATCCAGCCTTCAGGAGCCGGAACTTCTCCGTATTGGATTCCCGTTAATTCTTCGTAAAGTTTTTTGGTTATCGGCCCAACTTCTGTTTCGCTATAAAACACATGGAAATCTTCTCCATATTGAATGCCGCCGATTGGCGAAATAACTGCGGCTGTTCCGCAAGCTCCTGCTTCCGCAAACCGATCCAATTCATCTACATAAACATCTCCTTCTTCCACCTCTAACCCCAAACGTTCTTTAGCTAAATACAACAAAGAATATTTTGTGATACTCGGCAAGATAGAAGGCGAAACGGGAGTGATAAATTTATTATCTTTAGTAATTCCAAAGAAGTTCGCTGACCCCACTTCTTCAATTTTTGTATGCGTGATCGGATCCAGATAAATCGCGTCACTGAAATTCTTTTGTTGCGCTTCTCTGCCTGGCAGCAAACTCCCGCCATAATTTCCCCCAACTTTAGCAGCACCTGTTCCGTTCCCAGCTGCTCGGTCATATCCAGATACCATAAAATTTGTTGGAAGCAAGCCGCCTTTAAAGTAAGCTCCGACCGGCATACAAAAAATTGAGAATAGATATTCTTCAGCAGGCTTAACCCCAATGTTGTCTCCTACACCAATCATAAACGGACGAAGATACAATGATCCTCCTGTACCATACGGCGGGATATACGCTTCATTCGCTTTGACAACTTTTTTAACCGCTTCTATAAAGGTATCTGTAGGAATTTCCGGCATCAGCAAACGTCGACAGCTCCGTTGCATTCTTTCAGCATTTTGATCCGCTCGAAACAGATTAATGCTGCCGTCTTTTGCACGGTAAGCTTTCATCCCTTCAAAAACCGTTTGGCCATAATGCAAAGCAGTCGACCCCTCACTAATATGTACTTTATTGTCTTCTGTCAAAGCACCATCATCCCATTTCCCGTCTTTCCAATACGAGATGTAACGGTAATCTGTTTTAATGTAGCTAAATCCTAAATTTGCCCAATCCAAGTCTACTGTTTTTCCCATTTCAACCACTCCTTACGCTATATTGCTTTCTAGTGTAACACAATTATTAGAATAAGATGAGGTTAAGTTTCTAAATTTTCTAAAACTTCTAAAACAAGCTGTTTTTACAGTTGCTTTTGATTAGATTCTGAATAATTGTTTTTATATTTTCTTTCAGATGTACCCTTGCTATTCTATCCTCCATACGACTCTTAACCGGTTTGGTTTTAGCCAACCCAATCCAATCGGAGCTTTTCTCGACCACAGAAGAAAAATCCAACTAATGCACTTGTCTTGCGTGACATACGGAGAGAGGTTTTCTATCCTTACCGTCCTCAAAAAGAGTTTGTGTACCTTATGCTCTATTCGTATCCACTCTTAAGGTACGCATCTGGATTTTGCGTGCCTCAAGTCGAGTCTTATCATACAGTTAAGGTACGTATCCTGTTCTTGCATCCTAACTGTCTAGGTTTATCACACAATAAATAATAGGGCATATAACCTATTTTCATGTACCATACAACTGCTACTCCATCTTCTATAGGGTACTCAACTGTTTTAACAAATCAAAAAAAGAACATAAAAAAGCCGCATCGGATAACCGATACGGCTTTTTTCTTGTCTGAACACGCTCTGCCACTGACAGAGTCCTTTTTAAATCACTTTTAGTTTTTGTTGATTAAGCTTCGATTGAAACTACAACGCCAGCTCCAACAGTACGTCCACCTTCACGGATAGTGAATTTAGTTCCTGCGTCGATAGCGATTGGTGCGATCAATTGAACGTCAATTGTAACGTTGTCTCCTGGCATAACCATTTCAGTACCTTCTGGTAACTCAACAACACCAGTTACGTCAGTTGTACGGAAGTAGAATTGCGGACGGTAGTTAGCGAAGAATGGAGTGTGACGTCCACCTTCTTCTTTTGATAAGATATAAACTTCGCCTTTAAATTTAGTATGCGGAGTGATTGAACCTGGTTTAGCTAATACTTGTCCACGTTGGATGTCTTCACGAGCAACTCCACGTAATAAAGCACCGATATTGTCCCCTGCTTGAGCGTAGTCTAGCAATTTACGGAACATTTCAACACCAGTTACAGTAGATTTTGTTGTTGCTTCGTGGATTCCAATGATTTCAACTTCTTCACCGACTTTGATTTCACCAGTTTCTACACGACCTGTAGCAACTGTTCCACGTCCAGTAATTGAGAATACATCCTCAACTGGCATCATGAATGGTTTGTCAGTATCACGTGCTGGAGTTGGAATGTAAGTGTCTACAGCTTCCATCAAGTCCATGATTTTGTCTTCGTATTCTGCAACGCCTTCAAGAGCTTTAAGAGCAGAACCAGCAACAACTGGAGTGTCGTCTCCTGGGAATTCGTATTCTGTTAACAAGTCACGAACTTCCATTTCAACTAATTCTAGTAATTCTTCGTCATCAACCATGTCAACTTTGTTTAAGAAAACAACGATGTATGGAACACCAACTTGACGAGACAATAGAATGTGTTCGCGAGTTTGAGGCATTGGGCCATCAGCAGCAGATACTACTAAGATAGCTCCATCCATTTGTGCAGCACCAGTGATCATGTTTTTAACATAGTCAGCATGGCCTGGGCAGTCTACGTGAGCGTAGTGACGGTTTTCAGTTTCGTATTCAACGTGTGAAGTTGAAATTGTGATTCCACGTTCGCGCTCTTCTGGAGCACCATCGATAGAAGCGTAGTCTTTTGCAGTACTTACGAAACCTTTTTTAGCTAATACAGTTGTGATTGCAGCTGTTAAAGTAGTTTTACCATGGTCAACGTGTCCAATAGTACCAACGTTAACATGGGGTTTTGAGCGATCGTATTTTTCTTTTGCCATTTTAGTAATTTCCTCCTTGGAATGAGTTTTCATTTTTTATTTTAGATAGGGAAAAACCTCAGTTCGTCCCTATCATTTGTAAGAATTATACCGATTAATGTCGGGAAAAGCAATACTTAACGATTACCGTTAACTTTACGCTTCGCCGCCATTTTTCTTAATGATTTCTGCAGAAATCGACTTAGGAACATCTTCGTAATGATCAAATGTCATTGAGAATGTACCACGGCCTTGTGTTGCTGAACGTAATGCTGTAGCGTATCCGAACATTTCAGCTAGTGGAATCGTACCTTTAACGATAGTCGTATTTCCACGTACTTCTGAGCCTTCGATCCGTCCACGACGAGCACTAATGTGTCCCATTACATCTCCTAAATAGTCTTCAGGGATTGTAATATCAACAGCCATCATCGGTTCCAAAATAACAGGGTTAGCTTTCTTCGCAGCATTTTTAAGTGCCATTGAAGCCGCTACTTTAAATGCCGTTTCATTTGAGTCGACATCATGGTAAGAACCATCATAAAGTTTTGCTTTGATATCCACTAATGGATAACCAGCAAGAACACCATTATCTAATGAAGCTTCTAGTCCCGCTTTAACTGCTGGGATGTATTCACGAGGAACAACACCACCAACGATTGCATCTTCAAACTCAAAGCCTTTTCCTTCTTCATTTGGTGAGAATTCGATCCATACGTGACCGTATTGACCTTTACCACCAGATTGACGAACGAATTTACCTTCAGCTTGAGTCGAACCGCGGAATGTTTCACGATAAGAAACTTGTGGAGCTCCAACAGTAGCTTCAACACCGAATTCACGTTTCATACGGTCAACGATGATATCTAAGTGTAATTCACCCATACCAGCAATGATCGTTTCACCTGTTTCGTGGTCTGTTTCAGCACGGAAAGTTGGATCTTCTTCAGCTAATTTTTGTAATGCAACACCCATTTTATCTTGGTCAGCTTTTGATTTAGGTTCAATCGCTACTTGGATAACGGGTTCCGGGAAGTCCATTGATTCTAAGATAACTTGTGATTTTTCGTCACATAGTGTATCTCCAGTAGTCGTATCTTTCAATCCGACTGCTGCTGCAATGTCTCCGGCAAATACTTCAGGGATTTCGCTACGAGAGTTCGCATGCATTTGCAAGATACGACCTACACGTTCACGTTTGCCTTTTGAAGCATTTTGGATATATGATCCAGCTTGTAACGTTCCTGAATACACACGGAAGAATGTTAGACGACCTACAAACGGGTCAGTCATAACTTTAAATGCTAATGCTGCGAATGGTGCGCTATCATCTGCAGGACGTTCAACTGTGTCTTCAGTACCTGGTAAGATACCTTCCATAGGTTTAACGTCGATTGGAGATGGTAGGTAATCAATAACTGCATCTAGCATCATTTGAACACCTTTGTTTTTAAATGCTGAACCACAAAGAACTGGGTAGAATTCAACGCTTAAAGTTGCTTTACGAATACCAGCAATAAGTTCTGCTTCAGTAATCTCTTCGCCTTCAAGGTATCTTTCCATCATATCTTCGTCTAATTCAGCAACAGCTTCAATCAATTTTGTACGCCATTCGTCTGCTAACTCTTGGTATTCTGCAGGAATGTCTTCTTCACGAACCACTTGGCCCATGTCGTCTTCATAGATTTCAGCTTTCATTTTAACTAAATCGATAATTCCGATAAATTCTGTTTCAGCACCCATCGGCAACTGAATCGGGTGAGCGTTTGCTTGTAAGCGATCGTGCATTGTGCCTACTGAATACAAAAAGTCTGCTCCGGTTTTATCCATTTTGTTAATGAATACAATACGAGGTACACCATAAGTTGTTGCTTGACGCCAAACTGTTTCAGTTTGAGGTTCAACACCTGATTGTGCATCAAGCAGCATTACAGCACCATCTAATACACGTAGAGAACGTTCAACTTCAACAGTGAAGTCAACGTGACCTGGAGTATCGATGATATTTACGCGGTGTCCTTTCCAAGCAGCTGTTGTTGCAGCAGATGTAATCGTGATTCCACGCTCTTGTTCTTGTGCCATCCAGTCCATTTGTGCTCCACCTTCGTGGGTTTCACCAATTTTATGGATACGGCCAGTATAATAAAGGACACGCTCAGTCGTTGTTGTTTTACCAGCATCGATATGGGCCATGATTCCGATATTACGGGTATTTTCTAGAGTAAACTCTCTTTTAGCCATCTTGCAATAACACCTCTCTTAAATTAATTAAGTTTTTAATGTTTAGTTTAAATACACTCTTTTCCAATAAAGGCCAGGTTTCTACAATAGGAACCAAGCCTTTTTTCGGAAAAATTTTACCAACGGTAGTGAGCGAAAGCTTTGTTCGCTTCTGCCATTTTATGTGTATCTTCACGTTTTTTAACTGCAGAACCTGAGTTGTTTGCAGCATCCATGATTTCTTTAGCAAGACGTTGTTCCATAGTATCTTCTCCACGCAGACGAGCGTAGTTTACTAACCAACGAAGAGCAAGTGCAGTACGACGTTCTGGACGAACTTCGACTGGAACTTGGTAGTTAGAACCCCCAACACGACGAGCTTTAACTTCAAGAACAGGCATAATGTTTTTCATTGCTTGTTCAAACACTTCCATAGGATCGTTGCCTGTTTGTTCTTTAACAACATCAAGTGAGCTGTAAAGAATAGTAGCAGCTTTCCCACGTTTACCATCAACCATTAAACGGTTGATTAAGCGAGTAACTAATTTAGAATTATAAATTGGATCAGGTAACACATCACGTTTAGTAATAGGACCTTTACGAGGCATCCAAATTCCTCCTTTCAATAATAGTTTTTTTAGAATACGAATTTCATTTTCAAATTAAGCAGTTAGCTTATTTTTTAGGTTTTTTAGCACCATATTTAGAACGACTTTGTTTACGGTCAGTAACACCAGCAGTATCTAATGCACCACGAACGATGTGGTAACGTACACCCGGTAAATCCTTAACACGTCCTCCACGGATAAGTACAACACTATGTTCTTGTAGGTTATGTCCTTCTCCTGGGATATATGCTGTTACTTCAATTAAGTTAGACAAACGAACACGTGCATATTTACGTAACGCTGAGTTAGGTTTTTTAGGAGTCATAGTTCCCACACGAGTACAAACACCACGCTTTTGAGGTGAGTTTACTGTTGTTTGTTTTTTTCTTTTACTGTTATATCCTCTGTTCAAAGCAGGTGATTCAGACTTTTCTGCTTTAGATTTACGAGGGCTACGAACTAATTGATTAATAGTAGGCATTGGTAATTTCCTCCTTCCCTGTGTTTATCTTTCTAGTCCACACATCCAGGTGGTTCTTTTTTCAGCAAAAAAATAGTGCTGCAAATCGCAACCAGCTTTACTTGTAGATTTAATGGCCCTTGTACCAGTCAGAACGACTGATCGACAGGAATCTGTATACAAAAGCACCTTGTGAATCATACCATGTCTTTTTTTTCTTGTCAACAAAAGGACAACATTTTCTCTTTTTTCTTCAAAATAATTTTTTTCATTAAACATTACGTATATTCCTTATAACAAAAGCAAATGAATGAAGAAAGCTAGGTGAATCAAAAAATGTCTGTGTTTCTCTTGTTTCTATTGATCGGATTGCTTGGTTGTTGTTTCGGTTCTTTTTTTATGGTCGTCGGTTTAAGAATTCCTTTGGGACAATCCATTGTCCATCCGGCCTCGCATTGTGCTGATTGTCAGCATTCGCTTGGTCCAACTGAACTGATTCCGGTTTTTTCTTTTCTGTTTCAGAAAGGACGGTGTCGCCATTGCCGCGCTTCCCTTTCGCTTTTTTATCCGCTTAGCGAAATTTGGACTGGTTTTCTCTTTGTTTCTATTGCCTTAGCTTTTGCTGCTCAACCGCAAGAACTTTTTTTAATGTATATGCTGGTTGCCTTTAGTCTGATCTTCAGCGTAACCGATCTCCACTACCAGTTATTGCCAGACTCGCTTATGGCGTCCTTTTTTTCTCTCGTGCTGATCGGTCGAATGTTGTATCATCCACTCTCATTTACTCACTATCTGCTCAGCGCTCTCTTTTACTTTAGTTTGTTTTATGCCTTGTATTGGATCACAGATCAAGCCATTGGCGGCGGCGATGTAAAACTTTTTGGTATCCTTGGCTTATTTTTAGGTTTCAAACTAATGCTGTTCACCTTGTTTGCAGCTTCTTTATCGTTGTTGCTGCTGGCTAGTATTCTTTTACTATTAAAAAAAATAACTCGCCAAACTCATCTGCCTTTTGCTCCCTTTATCTTTTTCGGTGTGTTCTTTTCTATCCGCTACGGTGAAGCTCTCTTGGCCTTAACTGAGAAACTTTTTATCTGACAAAATAAAACAGAGCAAAAGTACTTTTATCCCTTTTGCTCTGTCTTATTATCTAATCCAGTGTTAATCAGCTGTCACCTTCAACAAAATGCGCCCTCGGCCGTGGCCAGTCTCACTTTGCATCATAGCTTCTCGAACTTTTTCCAATGGATAAACCTTCTCGATTTCTGTTTTGATTGTACCATTAGCCATCAGTTCTGCTAATTGGTCCAAATCACTTAGTGTGGGGCTATCCTGATTGTCTATTCCTGTAACTAAATGATCTGTTGCAGCTTGTGGGTTGCGAATGCCGACCAAACTGACTAACTTTCCACCTGGCTTGATGATTTCCCAAGATCGGTCTTGGGTTTCGCCGCCAATCAAATCAATAACTAAATCAACGGCCGCTACCTCTTCTTCAAACCGTTGCTTTTTATAATCGATTCCTTGGTCTACGCCTAATTCTTTTAAAAAGCTTTGGTTATCCGTTGATGCTGTTCCGATAACTTCTGCCCCTTTCCATTTAGCCAGCTGAACGGCATAATGTCCTACTCCGCCAGCTGCAGCATGGATCAAAACACGTTGACCAGCTTTTAGATCGCCTTGTGTAAATAAAGCTTTCCAGGCTGTTTCTGCACCGGCAATAATCGTAGCCGCTTGTTCAAATGAAAGATTGACAGGTTTGTGATTCAAGGCTGTCATGGGAATAGTGGCCTTTTCTTTATAGGCTCCGCGTTTTGTTCTGCCGAAAACGGCATCGCCGATTTTAAAACCTACCACATCTTTACCAACTTGTTCAATAATCCCCGAAGCGGCAATTCCCGGAGTATAAGGAAAATTTCTCTTGCCTGCCTTACCTTGTCGGATTTTCCAGTCAACCGGCAATACTCCTGCATAACGAACTTTGATCAGAACCTCATCATCCTTTGGCACCGGTGTCTCGATTTCTTCTAATTTCAGTACTTCCGGTCCGCCAAATTCATCAACCCGTACAGCTTTCATCTTTAGCCCTTCTTTCTTTTTTAGGCACTCTCTCTTAATCAACAAAGTAAGTTGTGTGGACAAATTTAACTTCAAGAAACTCTTCAATTCCATAATGCCCATTTTCGCGGCCTAGACCAGAATGTTTCACACCGCCAAAAGGTGTTTCTGACTGAGAAACTTGCGTATTGTTGACTCCTACTAATCCATACTCTAAAGCTCGACTCACTTTTTCAGCACGACGCAAGTCAGTAGTGAAAACGTAAGAAGCCAAACCGAAGTTGGAATCGTTAGCCATTTGAATCACGTCATCTTCTTCTTCAAATTCAACCAGCGGAACGACTGGACCAAACGTTTCTTCATAGAATATATCCATTTCTTTCGTTACGCCATCGACGACAGTTGGCTGATAAAAGAATCCTTTTTCATATTCTCCTTCTGTCAAGCGACCACCACCGACAGGAATGTCTGCACCTTTATTTTTTGCATCCGCTAATTGAGCATCAATCGTTTCACGAGCTTCTTCATTGATTAGCGGGCCTACCGTCACTTCATCTAGCCCATTCCCGACCTTCACTTGAGAAACAGCTTGATTTAAAGCAGCCGTGAATTCTTTTTTGATCGATTTTTCGACAAAAATACGGTTAGGCGATGTACAAGCTTGCCCATTGTTCCTGAATTTCATAGCTACTAATGTCTTGACCGTTTCTTCGATCGGTGCATCTGCAAAAACAATAAACGGTGCATGCCCGCCTAATTCTAATGAGATTTTTTTCAAGGTAGCCCCGCACTGTTCATACAATTGCTGCCCTACCTTGGTTGAGCCGGTAAACGTTAATTTGCGAACATCATTACTGTCCGTTAAGGCTTTACCGATATCACTTGATGGCCCCATTACCAAATTAGCTACGCCGGCCGGTAACCCCGCTTGTTCAAACAACTCAAATAATGCAATAGCAGAGAGCGGTGTGCTGCTGGCTGGTTTCAAAATAATCGTGCAGCCAGCTGAAATAGCGGGCGATATCTTCCGTATGATCATGTTAGACGGAAAGTTCCAAGGGGTAATGGCACCAACAACGCCTACTGGCTGCTTCTTAACTTCAAATTTGTGGTTATTAGGAGCAGGAATCGTTTCACCATAGATCCGCCTAGCTTCTTCAGCATTCCAATGCATATTTTCTACGTTCGTTTTGATTTCGCCTTTTGCTTCTGCTAGTGGTTTGCCTTGTTCTAGCGTCATGATCAGTGCTAGTCGATCTGCATTTTCTTCCATTAAATCCGCAATTTTGTGCAGAATCTTTACTCTTTCTTTCAATTCCATTCCTGACCATACTGGAAAAGCCGCTTTTGCTGCTGCAATAGCTTTTTCAGTATCAGCTGTATCGGCTTGTGCCACTTGTATCAACTCTTCGCCTGTAGCAGGGTTGTTGACTGCTTTACTTTCCAGCGAGCCTGTTGTCCATTGTCCGTCAATATAAAGCCCTGATTGCATATCCGGTAATTTTTTTCGTGTTATTCCCACTTAAAACACTCCTTCAATTTTTTGGTTTTTATATTTCTACTCATATTTAGCATAGCACACCTTCCGGCTCACTAAAAATAATGTCACTTTCAAATAAGCAGGCAAATGAAAAAAGGAGGTTATGTACCTTAAGGAGAGAGATTTAACATCGTTAAGGTACGCAAATAGGGTTTGTGTACCTTAACGAGAGGGGTTTAGCAATGTTGAGGTACTCAAAAAGGATTTGCGTACCTCATGGACAGAGCTTTAACATTGTTAAGGTCCGCAAAAGGAATTCGCACTATCGACGGAAAAACAACGACTAAAGTTATGAAGCTTAGGCAATGAAAAAAGGCCGTTCAGCTGATTGTTGCATCAGTTGAACGGCCTTATTAACTTATCTTATATATTCGGTTCCTTTTTGTCATTGATGCTGTAAACATTCTCGCTCACAACGCCAACTCCTTTTGGTTCCATTTTACGATATTTCGGCATTCCTGTACCAGCTGGAATGATTTTTCCGATAATGACGTTTTCTTTCAATCCTAATAACGGATCACGTTTTCCGCGAATAGCAGCATCTGTTAAGACACGTGTCGTCTCTTGGAAGGAAGCAGCTGACAAGAAACTATTTGTTTCAAGAGAAGCTTTAGTAATTCCAAGTAAAACTGGACGAGCTGTCGCTGGAACACCGCCGGCTAATAGCGTACGGTTATTTTCGTCTGTGAAATCATGGATGTCGATCAACGTTCCTGGCAAGACGTCTGTTTCACCTGGATCCATGATACGAACTTTCCGCAACATTTGACGAACCATAACTTCGATATGTTTGTCGCCGATTTCTACCCCTTGCATACGGTAAACTTTTTGAACTTCACGTAAGAGATAGTTTTCAACAGAAAGAACATCGCTGACACCTAATAGTTGTTTAGGATCGACTGATCCTTCAATTAAGCTTGAACCACGTTTAACGATGTCGCCTTCAGCAACTTTCATGCGGGAAGTAAACGGAATTTGGTAACTACGCGTATCGGTTACTCCTTTGATCGTAATTTCTTTCGTACGATCTGCTGGATTTTCTTCAATCGCAATGACTTCACCGGTTACTTCAGTGATAACAGCTTGTCCTTTAGGATGACGAGCTTCAAAAATTTCTTGGATACGTGGAAGACCTTGAGTAATATCGTCTCCGGCAACTCCACCTGTATGGAAAGTACGCATGGTTAATTGGGTTCCTGGTTCTCCAATTGATTGAGCTGCAATTGTTCCAACTGCTTCTCCAACTTCAACTTCTGAACCTGTAGCCAAGTTACGGCCATAACAATACTTACAAACACCATGTTTAGTATTACATGTAAATACTGAACGAATGGTAACTTGTTCAATATCTGCGTCTATAATTTCTTTTGCAATGTCTTCTGTGATGATTTCGTTATTTTTGATGATAACAGATCCGTCTTTAGGATTAAAGATCGTTTTACGTGTATAACGACCTAACAAACGCTCCTCAAGAGGTTCAATCACTTCATTGCCTTCTTTAATAGCAGTAACTTCTAAACCACGGTCCGTTCCACAATCTGTTTCACGAATGATAACATCTTGTGCCACGTCTACTAAACGACGAGTCAAGTAACCCGAGTCAGCCGTTTTCAGAGCCGTATCGGTCATTCCTTTACGAGCACCATGGGTAGAGATAAACATTTCTAAAACTGATAGTCCTTCACGGAAGTTAGATGTGATCGGTAATTCCATGATTTGTCCATTCGGTGCAGCCATCAATCCACGCATACCAGCCAGTTGAGTAAAGTTGGAGATGTTACCACGGGCACCTGAGTCACTCATCATGAAGATCGGGTTGCGGTCATCTAAACTTTCCATCAATTTCACTTGAATACGGTCTTTAGCAGCATTCCAGATAGCAATAACACGTTCATAACGTTCATCATCCGTAATTAAACCACGACGGAATTGTTTGGTTACATTGTCTACTTGTCCATGAGCTTCATCTAACATCTCTTGTTTTTCATGCAAGACAACGATATCCGAAATTCCTACGGTAATCCCTGCAATAGTAGAATATTTGTATCCTAAGTCTTTCATTCTGTCTAACATTTTTGATGTTTCGGTTATTTTGAAACGTTTGAAAACTTCTGCAATAATATTACCAAGGTTTTTCTTCTTAAATGGTTTGATCAACGCTTGCTCTTTAATGTGAGCCGGAATATCCGTTGCTGCTTCGACAAAGTATTTGTCTGGTGTAGCAACCTCAAGGTTTACTTGAGTTGGCTCATTCATGTATGGGAATTCCCCAGGCATGATTTCATTGAAGATCAATTTCCCAACAGTCGTGATCATCATTTTATCTTTTTGCCATTCAGTAAACGGTTTGTTCGGAATATCGATTGCACGGATTCCAATCCGTGAATGTAAATGCACATAGCCGCTTTGGTAAGCAACCAATGCTTCATTCAAACTGCTGAATGTCATTCCTTCGCCTTCGCGTCCTTCTTCTTCCATTGTAAGGTAATAGTTCCCCAATACCATATCTTGAGAAGGAGTAACTACTGGTTTACCATCTTTTGGATTTAGAATGTTTTGAGCAGCAAGCATCAACATACGCGCTTCAGCTTGTGCCTCTTCACTTAACGGTACATGGACAGCCATTTGGTCTCCATCGAAGTCGGCGTTATAAGCTTCACAGACTAATGGGTGCAAGCGAATAGCTTTACCCTCTACAAGAACAGGCTCAAAAGCTTGGATTCCTAATCTGTGTAATGTTGGTGCCCGGTTCAACAAAACTGGGTGTTCGCGGATAACTTCTTCCAAGACAGGCCAGATAGCATCGTCTTGACGATCGATTTTGCGTTTTGCGTTTTTGATATTGCTGGCGATATCGCGGGCAACAAGTTCTCTCATTACAAATGGTTTGAAAAGTTCAATGGCCATTTGTTTCGGCAATCCACATTGGTACATTTTAAGCGTTGGTCCAACAACAATAACCGAACGGCCTGAATAGTCTACACGTTTACCAAGTAAGTTTTGACGGAAACGACCTTGTTTCCCTTTTAGCATGTGTGACAATGATTTCAATGGACGGTTACCTGGTCCAGTAACTGGACGGCCGCGACGACCATTATCAATCAAAGCATCGACTGCTTCTTGCAACATCCGTTTTTCATTTTGAACAATGATATTCGGTGCCATTAAATCTAGTAGACGTTTCAAACGGTTGTTACGGTTAATTACACGACGGTACAAGTCATTTAAATCACTTGTCGCAAAGCGTCCGCCTTCTAATTGAACCATTGGGCGAATCTCTGGAGGAATAATCGGAATAACATCCATAACCATCCATGATGGGTGGTTTCCAGAATTACGGAAAGCTTCTAGGATGTCCAAGCGACGAATAGCACGTGTCCGTTTTTGGCCTTGTGCTGTTTTTAATTCTTCTTTTAATTCAGTCACTTCTTTTTCAAGATTTACATCGTTCAATAATTGCTTAATGGCTTCTGCTCCCATTTCAGCTTGGAATTCTGTTCCATATTGATCACGACGTTCACGGTATTCTCTTTCAGTCAATAATTGTTTCTTTTCCATCGGTGTGTTACCAGGTTCGATAACAACGTAAGAAGCGAAATAAATGATTTCTTCAAGAGCACGTGGGCTCATGTCTAACACAAGTCCCATACGGCTTGGAATCCCTTTGAAATACCAAATGTGAGTAACTGGTGCTGCTAATTCAATATGACCCATACGTTCACGACGTACTTTAGAACGAGTTACTTCAACTCCACAACGGTCGCAGACGATGCCTTTGTAACGAATTCGTTTGTATTTTCCACAAGCACATTCCCAGTCTTTTGAAGGTCCAAAAATACGTTCACAGAATAAACCATCTCGTTCAGGTTTCAATGTACGATAGTTAATGGTTTCAGGTTTTTTTACTTCTCCATAAGACCAACTGCGAATCTTATCTGGAGAGGCCAAACCAATTTGCATACTTTCAAAATTATTAACGTCTATCAAGGGGCCTACCTCCCTTTATTTTTTATATCGAGCTGCCCTATCTGCTCACTGTTTTGGTTCATTACAAAATAGAGCGGAAACCCGAGTCCCCGGAGGAACTCTCCGCATCTTCTTAATTGAGCTGCACACGCTAGTCTCTCGGAAAATAGATGAATTTCTTCGAGGATGAAACATCCTCTGTGGAATTCCCAAATTTTCTTTCGAGCCTATCAAGCGTGTTCCGCATCTTAGTTGAACTGCATACGCCAGACTTTCGGAAAATAGATGAAATATCCTCGAGGCTCTAGCCTCTTGCGGTACTTCCCTATTTTTCTTTCAAGTCTATCAGGCGTATTACGTATCCTAATTTAATTGAGCTGCGCGCTCTAGCTCTTCGGAAAAAAGACAAAATTGTCCTCAAGGCTTACAGCCTTCTGCGGGAATTTTTCTATTTTTCTGTCAGAGCTGAACAGAGCGCTTCGCATCTTAATCTTTTAGTCGTTCTTTTTCTGCTGCTTCTGCGCGAACTTTTTCTTGTTCTTCAGCGTATTTGCTTAGAGCATCAATGTTTACGATGTCATCATCGTCATCCATATCGCGTAGTTCAATTTCTTCATCTTCAGCATTCAATACTTTCATATCTAATCCTAAAGCTTGTAATTCTTTAACTAATACGCGGAATGATTCAGGAACACCTGGTTTTGGAATAGGATCGCCTTTAACGATAGCTTCGTACGTTTTAACACGTCCAACAACATCATCTGATTTGTATGTCAGGATTTCTTGCAGTGTATAAGCTGCACCGTAAGCTTCAAGTGCCCAAACTTCCATCTCACCAAAACGTTGTCCACCAAATTGAGCTTTACCACCCAACGGTTGTTGTGTAACTAGTGAGTAAGGTCCAGTTGAACGAGCATGTAATTTATCATCGACCATGTGGGCCAGTTTGATCATGTACATTACTCCTACAGAAATGCGGTTGTCAAACGGTTCTCCGCTACGTCCGTCATAAAGAACGGTTTTCGCATCTGCAGCCATTCCGGCTTCTTGAACTGTTTCCCAAACGTCTTTTTCATTGGCTCCATCAAATACAGGCGATGCAATGTGAATGCCCATTTTGCGAGCGGCCATTCCCATATGCAATTCAAGTACTTGTCCAATATTCATCCGTGAAGGTACCCCTAATGGGTTTAACATAATATCAACAGGAGTTCCATCAGGCATAAACGGCATATCTTCTTCCGGCATAATCAACGAAACAACACCTTTGTTACCATGACGTCCCGCCATTTTGTCCCCTTCATTGATTTTACGTTTTTGAACAATGTAAACCCGAACAAGCATGTTTACTCCTGGAGATAACTCATCTCCTGCTTCACGAGTAAAGATCTTAACATCATGGACTGTTCCGCCGCCACCATGTGGTACGCGTAAAGAAGTATCTCTTACTTCACGAGCTTTTTCACCAAAGATCGCATGCAATAGACGCTCTTCTGCTGATAGTTCCGTTACCCCTTTAGGAGTTACTTTCCCAACCAGCAAATCGCCATCAAGAACTTCAGCCCCAATGCGGATAATACCCATTTCATCTAGATCTTTTAAAGCATCTTCTCCGACGTTAGGAATCTCACGAGTGATTTCTTCAGGTCCAAGTTTCGTGTCACGTGCTTCTGACTCATATTCTTCAATATGGATCGACGTGTACACATCATCTTTGACTAAACGTTCGCTCATGATGATCGCATCTTCATAGTTGTACCCTTCCCAAGTCATGAAGGCTACTAATGGGTTTTGACCTAAAGCCATTTCCCCATTTTCCATAGAAGAACCATCTGCTAAAATCTCGCCTTTGTCTACGCGATCGCCTTTAGCAACGATTGGACGTTGATTGTAACAAGTACCTGCGTTTGAACGACGGAATTTTGTAACAGGGTATTTATCTAATGCCCCGTTGTCTTGACGAATACGAATTTCTTTAGCGTCTACGTATTCAACGATTCCGTCATTTTGACAAATAATTGCCGCGCCTGAGTCTTTTGCCGCTACGTGTTCCATACCAGTCCCCACTAATGGTGCTTCTGGTCTGATCAACGGTACAGCTTGACGTTGCATGTTTGCACCCATCAATGCCCGGTTACTATCATCGTTTTCCAAGAAAGGAATACAAGCTGTTGCTACAGCAACTACTTGTTTAGGAGAAACGTCCATATAATCTACACGGCCGATCGGTACTTCTAAGTTTTCTTCTACATAACGAGCCAATACGATATCGTTCGCAAATGTGCCATCTTCATTCAACTCTGCATTTGCTTGCGCAACAACATACGCATCTTCTTCATCTGCTGTTAAATAGTCGATGTGGTCTGTTACTTTACCAGTTTCGCGGTCTACGCGACGGTAAGGTGTTTCAATGAATCCAAATTTATTTACTTTTGCGAAACTAGATAAGCTGTTGATCAGTCCAATGTTTGGTCCTTCAGGTGTTTCAATCGGACACATACGGCCATAATGCGAGTAATGCACGTCACGAACTTCGTATCCAGCACGGTCTCTGGTTAAACCACCGGGTCCTAAAGCAGATAAACGACGTTTATGAGTCAACTCGCCTAATGGGTTGGTTTGATCCATAAATTGTGACAGTTGAGATGACCCAAAGAATTCTTTGATGGCCGCAACAACTGGACGAATGTTGATCAATTGTTGTGGTGTAACGGTAGCCATATCTTGGATCGACATCCGCTCACGTACCACACGTTCCATTCGAGACAAACCAATACGGTATTGGTTTTGCAATAGTTCACCAACCGAACGAATACGACGGTTGCCTAAGTGGTCAATGTCATCTACATTGCCGATGCCTTCTTGCAAGTTAAAGAAATAGTTCATTGAAGAAATAATATCAGCCGGTGTAGCATTTTTGATTTCTGTTGATATTACGCCATTTCCGATCACATTCACAACTCGTTCAGGGTCTTTTGGAGAAACAACTTTTACAACTTGCAGAGTGATCGGTTCAGTAACGACCGCATCTTCTGTTGGGTAATACGTAACACTGTTTAGACCAGCATCAAGGTAAGGATCTAAAATGTCCATTTGGTCACGGTCTAATTTAGTTCCTTCTTCTACTAAGATTTCTCCTGTTTCTGGGTCAACCAAAGTTTCAGCTAATGTTAAATTGAATAAACGTGTTTTTAGGTTTAATTTTTTATTCACTTTGTAACGACCCACGTTTGCTAAATCATAACGTTTTGGATCGAAAAAGCGAGCAGTCAATAAGCTTCTTGAGCTATCTGCTGTTTTAGGTTCACCTGGACGCAGACGTTCATAAACATCTTTTAACGCTTCTTCCGTCCGCGAGTCGCTGGCGTTTTTGTGCAAGTCTTTTTCTAGAGTTAAACGAAGGCTTTCATTCTCTCCAAAAATCTCAAGGATTTGATCGTCTGATCCGAACCCAAGCGCACGAACTAAAACAGATAACGGGATTTTACGTGTACGGTCAATACGCACATAAGAAATATCTTTTGCGTCTGTTTCGTACTCCAACCAAGCTCCACGGTTTGGAATCAAGGTAGATCCGAAACCTTCTTTACCGTTTTTATCTAGTTTACTGTTAAAGTAAACACCTGGCGAACGAACCAACTGAGAAACGATAACTCGTTCTGCTCCGTTAATAACAAAAGTTCCCATGTCGGTCATCAAAGGGAAATCCCCAAAGAAGACTTCTTGGTCTTTCACTTCACCGGTTACTTTATTGATCAAACGTAATTTCACATAAATAGGCGCTGAGTAGTTTGCATCGTGAGAACGAGCTTCTTCAACGGTATATTTAGATTCTTGTAATTGGTAATCAAGGAACTCTAATGATAGGTTTCCTGCGAAGTCTTCTATTGGAGAAATGTCTTTAAACATTTCACGTAAGCCTTCATCTAAGAACCATTGGTAGGAATTGGTTTGAATTTCAATCAAATTCGGAAGTTCTAAAACTTCGTTGATTCGTGCGAAACTTCTACGTGTACGGTGTTTTCCGTAATTTACTAAATGGCCTGCCAACCTGTTCACCCCTCAAAATGTTTTGATTGTGTACGTAGACCATCAAAATTTACGGCGGATCAACATATTACAATTGCGTAACAATTATTAAAAATACGCAACATTTGATCTGCAACCCTATTTTTTGACAAAAAAAAACCAAAAGAGTCGTGAACTTTTAAATAAAAATCACATTTTCTTTTGTTTTTCTTTAAAAACCTATTCTGGACAATATTTCAGAACAAGTTTACTTCTACTGGACACACTTACTGCATTAGATTATTTTACCGAAAAAAAAGCCCTCTGTCAAGCACAATAAATCCTGTTTTGTTAAAGATGACCATCTTTTTGGTTTTTACCGTTTAACGCTTTGGATAATCCAATATCCTTTGTCTTTACTAATGACTTCTGCATTGCCGAATGTTTCTTCCATTTTCGCTTTAGCACTAGGAGCACCTTGTTTCTTTTGAATCACGATCATTAATATACCATCTTTTTTGAGATAGTCATAAGCACCTGTCAAAATACCGTGCACGACTGATTTCCCGGCACGAATCGGCGGATTGCTGACGACTGCTGCAAATTCTTTTTGCGCTACTTGTTCGTAAATATCAGAAATATGAATAGAAACATTGCCGATTCGGTTATTAGAAGCATTTTGCTTAGCTAAGCCAAGCGCCCGCTCGTTTACATCGACCATCTCTACCGTACGTTCACTAGCTTCTTTGGCGAATGCCAATCCGATCGGTCCATAACCACAGCCTACATCTAAAATATCTCCCTCAACTAACGAAGTTAAATCAAGTGTCTCAACCAATAAACGCGACCCAAAATCGACTGTTTTTTTCGAAAACACACCCAAGTCCGTAACAAACTTAAATGTTTGGCCGCGCAATTCGTATGTCCACGCTGAATGTTCGCTTGCCGCGCTTGGTTTATTCGTGAAATAATGATCTGCCATATCAAACCCTCCTTGATTTTAGCTTTAAAGTTAAAAAAGACACGCAGCGAACTGCGTGTCTAAAAATTCTACTGTTAAAGCAGATTGATTATTTAAGTGTTACAGTTGCGCCAACAGCTTCTAATGCTTCTTTCATAGCTTCAGCGTCTTCTTTAGAAACGTCTTCTTTAATTGGTGCAGGAGCTCCGTCAACTAAAGCTTTAGCTTCTTTCAAGCCTAAACCAGTTGCTTCGCGAACTGCTTTGATAACTTTGATTTTTGCGTCTCCAACAGAAGTTAATTCTACTGTGAATTCTGTTTGTTCAGCAGCAGCAGCTTCTCCGCCACCAGCAGCAGCTACAGGTGCAGCTGCAGTTACGCCAAATTCTTCTTCGATTGCTTTTACTAAGTCGTTTAATTCTAATACTGTTGATTCTTTCAAATCAGCAACGATTTGTTCAATGTTTAATGCCATTGTTATTTTCCTCCATTATAGGTTTATAGGTTAGTTTTGTTCATCTTACTTAACTTACGTGTTCAAACGAACAATAAGCCATTTCTCTTATTAAGCTACTTCTTCTTTTGATTCTGCAACTGCTTTGATAACAAGAGCAGTGTTGCGAACCGGTGCTTGAAGTACTGATAGTAACATAGATAGCAAACCTTCGCGGTTTGGTAGTTTTGCAAGAGCGTTCATTTCTTCTACTGATGAAACTTTGCCTTCGATGACGCCACCTTTAATTTCTAAAGCTGGTGCTTCTTTTGCAAAGTCAGCGATGATTTTTGCAGGTGCAATAACATCTTCATCACTAAATGCGATAGCAGTAGGTCCTTTAAAAACATCATCCATTCCTGCTAAACCAGCTGCTTCTGCTGCACGGCTCAACACAGAGTTTTTGATAACTTTCATTGAAATTCCTGCATCACGTAATTGTTTACGCAAGTCTGTTACTTCTTGAACAGTTAAACCACGGTAATCCATCACTACAACAGATGCTGCGTTTTGGAATCGAGTTGTTGCTTTTTCAACAAGTAATTGTTTTTGTTCAATTGCTGCTTGACTCATTAACTTTTCACCTCCCGATCGATTGGAATTTTTTCGCTTCATCAACTAAAAAGTCTCTATAACGTAAAAAACTCCATGTCACCGTAGACATAGAGGGAGTATTGTATGCTTTCACATATCATCCTCGGCAGGAAATTAAGGCATATAGCCACCTACTGTCTTCGGTAATAGTTCTTAACCTAGACGATTCTATCAACTCAAACCGTCCAGGTCAAGACATTTTTTGTTTTTTTAAATTAAGCTTTGTTAAACGTACTTACGTTAACTTTGATACCAGGTCCAAACGTGCTTGTAATGGTAACATTTTTAATGTAGTCGCCTTTAGCAGTTGAAGGTTTTACTTTCACCATTGTGTCTTGGATCGTTGCAAAGTTTTCAACCAATTTAGCTGCATCAAACGATACTTTACCGATTGGAGCGTGAACGTTTCCTGCTTTATCAACACGATACGTTACTTTACCAGCTTTAATTTCATTGATTGCTTTAGCAACATCCATTGTAACTGTTCCTGTTTTAGGGTTAGGCATTAATCCTTTGGGTCCTAAAACGCGTCCTAAACGACCAACTTCAGCCATCATGTCCGGAGTTGCTACAACAACGTCGAAATCAAACCATCCGCCATTGATTTTTTGAACAAGTTCAGCGTCGCCGACGTAGTCTGCTCCTGCTGCTTCTGCTTCTTTAGCTTTTTCACCTTTAGCAAAAACTAAAACTTTTTGTGTTTTACCTGTTCCATTTGGAAGAACAACTGCCCCACGAATTTGTTGGTCAGCTTTTTTAGGGTCAACACCAAGTCTGTATGCTACTTCAACAGTTGCATCAAATTTAGCATAGTTTGTTTCTTGCACTAAAGCTACAGCTTCTTCTACAGAATAAAGTTTTTCAGTGTCAACTTTTTCCAAAGCTGCTAAATATTGTTTACTTTTTTTAGCCATCTTTCATTTCCTCCTTGATTGTGGTTATAACGGTTTTACCTCCCACTTGATCCTCGTCTTCTTTCATACGAGAGACACTGAGAAGCGTGTTTCGAGATTAGCCTTCTACAACAAATCCCATGCTTCGTGCAGTACCTTCAACCATTTGCATAGCAGCTTCAACTGAAGCAGCGTTTAGGTCAGGCATTTTAGTTTCAGCAATTTCTCTTACTTGTGCACTTGTAACAGTTGCAACTTTTTTCTTGTTTGGTTCACCAGATGCTTTATCAATACCAGCA
This sequence comes from Carnobacterium sp. CS13, assembly GCF_016653495.1. Classification (NCBI taxonomy): domain Bacteria; kingdom Bacillati; phylum Bacillota; class Bacilli; order Lactobacillales; family Carnobacteriaceae; genus Carnobacterium; species Carnobacterium sp. CS13. The sequence goes on from NZ_CP067364.1 coordinate 2,493,048, forward strand.
GCTTTTTTAAGTAAAACAGCAGCAGGCGGTGTTTTTGTAACAAATGTAAATGAACGATCTTCATAAACAGAAATTACAACTGGTGTTAGTAAGCCACCTAGATCTTGCGTACGAGCATTGAATTCTTTACAGAATCCCATAATGTTCACTTGCGCTTGACCTAAAGCTGGTCCTACTGGTGGAGCTGGATTTGCTTTTCCTGCAGGAATCTGCAATTTAACTATCTTAACAACTTTTTTGGCCACGAGACATACCTCCTTGAATGAGTCCGTGATGTGGTTAATGGGGTTAAAATTTCCCCTCCCACATTCTTGCATACGTCAAAACGTACCCAATTACTATACCATCTCTTTTACTTAACGACAACCCCTATTTTTTGTTTTTTCGTTTTTCTGTTCGATAGCGTCTAGTCGGCTTATCCTCAACTTCTATTTCTAGTTGTTTTTCTGTTTGTTCCGGCTGCTTTCTCATTTTTCTCACTGAACGGACAACGCTGTAAACAATACCCGCAAATAGTGCATAACCAAAGAAAAAAACTAAAAAACCCCATAAACCGATGGCAGCATCTGCAAATTCCATATTGCCTCGATTCGTGATCGCTTGTTGTATTTCAATCGCAAATACTAAAACCACCATCATAGTAAAGGTATAAATAAATGCCAAAATGGTTGTGCTGAATTTCATTTTTTCAATCGCTTTAAAGAATACATAGACGAACAGGAAAAAGATGATCCCAATGATGCCCATAACCCAAAAATGCAAATCCTTATCAGTCATACGAACGCCAAATTGATACGCCAAGACATCGTGCACCTCATTTACCAGCTTAGCCAACAGTAAAATAGCTTCTTTCATTTCTGTTCCCTCCAAAATGCAACTTACAAATCAACAACGGTTTCAAGGCAACAGTATAGCACAGTCTTTATTGCTCAGCTGCACTTCTTGTTTTTGCATTGCTTTCTAAGCTTAAGTATACTTAAGAAAGAAACCAATAGGAAGGAAGTCCGCTATGTGCTTGCTTAATTTCCAATTCCATGAACACCCTAATTACAAACTTATCTTAGTCGCTAACCGTGATGAAGCTTATGACCGCCCAACTGCCGCAGCTCATTTTTGGGAAGACGAACCGTTTATTTTAGCAGGCCGGGATTTGCGTAAGTTCGGAACATGGTTAGGCATCACTAAAACAGGGCGCTTCGCAGCTCTAACGAATGCTCACTCTTCTGCTACAGCCAGTATGGCCAGCCAACCAAAACCACGATCCCGCGGAACGATCGTCCAGCACTATTTAACAACCGAGATGTCCCCAGAAACCTTCTTGCATGATTTACGGAAACAACGTTCTCTATTCGACGGGTTCAACTTGCTCGTTGGAGATTCTGAAACATTGATGCATTACAATAGCCGCCTAGATCAACTCATACCGCTTTCGCCAGGAGCACACGGACTGAGCAATGCTACGCTTGATACTCCTTGGCCTAAAGTTGTGGAAGGCAATCGACGATTAGCGCAGTACGTTAAACAAAGTGCAACTCTATCTCCCACTGTTCTTCTTGACCTTTTTGGAAAGCCGGCTGATACAGCCAACTCGCAAAAAACAAACACAAATCAAGAAACAGATACTCTCTTTATCAGCAGCTCTTTATATGGAACAGTTTCTTCCACAGCCTTATTCATCGATAACAACGATTTTGTCACATTTGCAGAACGACGCTACAATCAGACCGAACAGATTGAAGAAAACCAATTCCAGTTTCAAATCACTCCTTAAAAATCAGGGCTATCCTCTTTGATATCAGCAAACGTCATGACTGTACTCCACGACCTTGAAATTTCTGGCGGAAATCTTCCTGCCCAAGAGTCGCCAATACGATTTAACAAAGAGCCAAAAATACAAAAGAAGCTTTTTGCCAGAGACAGCTGATCCATAAGATTTGCTGGTCTTCGACAAAAAGCTTTTCGTTTTTAGGTTCTATAATACTTAACGTTGGTGAATCAAAATCACTACATTATTTTTTGTGAAAAAATAATTACAGTCAAAATTCACCGTTAGAATAAAAGGTTCCTTCATTTTTGATGTTGATAAAGGAAGGGACTTCATGCTACAAACTTGAAATTTCCGGAGGAAATTCCCACCCTTAAGAGTTACCAACACGATTTGCCAAAGGGCCCGTTTTTAATGGTGATTAAAGTTTATCTGCTTGTTCGAAATCAAGTTCAGTACTCGTTTCACGACCAAACATTTCAACATTGACTTTCAGTTTAGCTTTCTCATATTCAATCTCGGTAACTTTCCCGGTCATACCGCTAAACGCGCCTTCAATGATCGTTACAGTTTCGCCGACTTCAAACTCAACTTCTTTATGACGCGTGCTGATGCCTAAACGACGCAAGATAGCTTCGATCTCTTCTTTTAATAACGGTGCCGGCTTGCTTCCAGCTCCATGAGAGCCAACAAACCCAGTAACACCGGGAGTATTCCGTACGACATACCAAGAATCGTCAGACATGATCATTTCCACTAAAACATATCCCGGAAATGTCTTTTTCATGCTCACTTTTTCTTTCCCATTTTTTGTTTCTGTTTCTTCTTCTTCCGGAATCACAACGCGAAAGATATAATCTTCCATCCCCATACTGTTCGCACGCGATTCGATGTTTTGTTTTACTTTATTTTCGTATCCTGAGTATGTGTGTAAGACATACCAGTGTTTTTCGATTTCAACTTGTTCCATCTCAACCACTCCTATTCTTTTTAGTTCAATTTCAATTGATTTGTTTCATTCTTATTCACGACACACAAAAAAACCTTCATTCACTTAGGATTAAAGAAGGTTCTACGCGCTATCTATTTGCATTAAGTATACCATCTAACGGACAAACCCGCTAGTGGTTCCTGCTAATTTTATAAAATAAAATCAAGAATAGAGACGATTCCAAAGTCAACAACCATAAAGAAAACTGCAAATAATAAACAAACTCCAAAAACTATCAGCGTGTTTTTCTTTAATTCTTTGCTCGTTGGCCAAGTAACTTGTTTCATTTCTCGGCGTACGTCACCGAAAAAGTTTTTTATTTTTCCCATGTTATTCCCTCCGAACGGACACCTAACTGTTTTTTGTTATTTTGTTTCACGATGAACGGTATGTTGATTGCAATATTTACAAAACTTTTTTACTTCTAATCGCTCTGTACGGCCAGCACTGTTGACCTTTTTAGAATAATTTCTAGAGCCGCACACAGAACAGGCTAACGCTGCTTTTTTAGTGTTCATTTTTTTCCACCTATACTTTCTGAATTGGCGAGTAACATCTCCCTAAACTTACCATCACTCTTCCATGGTGTCAATTGTTCTTTTTTCAGCAGTATAACCCTTATCGTAAAATTGTAAATAAACTTCACCAGTTGAAAAGTAAAAATCGCTCAGCTTCCTTTAAGGCAGCCATAAACTAAGGGCCAACAAAAGAATTTCTGCTCCGCTAAAAAGTGAAATATTTTTAATCGCCACCGAAAACGTCTCTTCTTTAACTTGCCGTTGATTAAACTGCGCAAGATTTTCCCTAACAGGAGCCAGTGTGAGCAACACTCCTAATAATACAGGATGCAGCAATTTCAATAGAACAGCCCCTACTACAACTCCGTAAGCAGCATACATTAAAAGATTAAAAAGCCCTACTGCATTCTTTTTCCCAATATAAAAAGGCAGTGTAAAACGATGATTGCTAATATCTTGTTCTAAATCACAAATATTATTGGCCAACATGATGTTGGCAATTAGAAAGACTGTGGGCAGTGAGACAAAAAAGATTTTAATAATCGTTAAGAGGTTGCCCGTTAATGAAAAAACAACTCCTCGAAAAGCTAAACTGAGCAAGAGTTCTGAGGGAATGTTCACATATACCGCTATAAAAAAGATACCAAATCCCATCACTAATCCAGAAACAGCTTCTCCCAGAGGCATTCTAGAAATCGGTACCGGTCCAAATGTATAAAAAACTCCAATAACAAAACAGGCGCCTCCCATAAAGAATAACAATACATTTGTCCGCACTACTAACCATAGGCCAAGGAGCGCTGCTGTTGCCAACATCATTAGAATCAAACGAATCACGATCGCTTCAGAAATCCGTTCTTGCCCAATAATATTGACATCATCTTTGTAGCCATTGTCTTTTGCTTTTTGATAATCCATTAAGTTGTTAATAGCTGTCGTTGTCATATCGAAAATAATCATCGCTAAAAAGAAAACGATCGTATTCCCAAAGTTAACGGCTTTAAAATAATAGCTGGCAAACAATGTCCCTAATAAAAAAGGAAAAAGACTGGCAATTTTGGTTTGAATCTCTACTAATTTAAAAAAAGTTGCTGCCTTCATTACATCACCTGCTTTCTTGAGTCTTATTTATGTTCTTTCACTCTTGTAAAGTAAATGTGTCGTTATTTAAATGAAAGCCTTTTTTCAATCCATCTGTTACATAGACATTACGATCTTTAGTCACAAAAATGGCTTCAACACCTTCTATTTGTTCGATATAGTCCAGTCCAGCTTCAAGCCCATCTGAAAAAGCCGCTGTTGAAAGCCCGTCCCCATCAATAGATTTTTCTGAAATAATGCTGACTCCGGCTATTTCATTGTCAAAAGGGTAACCCGTTTCCGGATCCATCAAATGGTGGTATTGCATTCCATCTACTTCAAGAAAACGTTCGTAAATACCAGATGTCACTATCGTTTGATTGCTGACCGGAATGGAACCCAAGATTTCCCCTCTTGTTTCAAAAGGATCTTGAACACCAACGTTCCAATCTGCGTTTTCAGCTCGCGGACTGTGGCCTAACACAAAAACATTCCCGCCAAGATCCACAATAGCGGTATCTACTTCGTGTTCTTTCAATACTTTGACGACTTCATCGGTGATGTAACCTTTGGCGATAGCACCTAAATCTAACCGCATCCCTTGCTTTGGAAGGTAGACCGTCTGGTTGGCTTCATCAAACTCAACTTGTCGGTAATCTACTAATGTTAAAGCTTCGTCTATTTCAGTTTGTTCCGGTTTTCGGGCATCGTCAAACCCGATATGCCACAATTCAGTCAACGGCCCTATCGTCATATCAAAACTTCCGCGGGTCTCTTCACTGTAAGCATATGCAGCTTCTAATAACTCGTAAACATCTTCCGAAACAGCTACTGGAGCAATACCAGCTTGTTGATTGATCGCTTCAACTTCTGATCCCGGTTCATCCACGGTGATTTTTCCCGCCAATTCTTCCATGCGGTCAAAAACAGCTGTTAACACCTCTTCTTTTCCTTCATTATAAATTTTTACATTTACAACGGTTCCCATCATAAATCCTGTCCGACTATAAGGATCGCTCACTAAGTCGCGTGCTTCGTTTTCTTTGCCGCAGCTTGTAACAATCAACAAAGCAACGATTAAAGAAAAGAGCATTTTCCATTGTTTCATTTCTCAGAACCCCTTTATCACTTTTATCCGTTCTTTGTATTCATTATATCTAACCCGCCGCCTATAAAAACAGTTAAATAGGTCCTAGAAGTTAATCTAAGACCTACTGAGCACGGATGCCGGCTAGCGAAAGATGATTCTTCTATTGATTATTAATTGTCTACCATAATCGTTTCTGTATTTCCTTCTTCAGCAGCATCTACCAATTGTTGAGCATACATCTTGAACGCTTCTGCTGAGTGAGTAGCTCCGGTTACGACTTCAACTTCAGCCGGGTCGCCTTTAGCCACTAACTCTGCATTTAATTCAGGAATGTATTCTGCAGGGCCTGTGCCGGTTTTTTCTTTCATCGCTTCTTGGTAGCCTTCATCTTCTGATTTCAAATTGCCGTCTTTGTCCACATAGTCATAGTTTGATTCTGCAATCTTGCCGTCTTTGACAACCATAGTAAAGTTGACTTTCCAACCATTATCATCTAAGTTTTTTTCTTCTAATTTATAAGTTCCATCTTGTAATTCGCCAACAGTTGCTTCACTTGATAGTACTTCGCTTGATGCCACCTCACTTGAAACCGCTGATGAAGCAGTATCTTCCGTGGCCGTGTTGTCTCCACAAGCTGCCAAAACAATTGCTGAAGTAAAAATAACCGATGCCAACTTAAAACCTTTTTTGATTTCCATAATCATTTACCACCTTTCCTTTAGTCTACTCCTTAGTTTGATAAATAATTCACAACCTAAAGGAATATCTGAGTTCAGTATAGCCTGTTTCGTTTTAGTTGTCTACTTTTTTCACAAGTTTAATGAATCATTTTTTAAAAATAGCATTTCAGTACATTGGATACTAAAAAAACCACAACAATAACTAGACAAACAGATTCTTATCTTATATAATAAACTCGAAGTTACTTGTGAAATAGTTAACTAAATATTTTTTTAAGCAATTTTTATTTTTAGAAATAGACTTTACAAATAACTTTTTCAAGGTAGGTTAATCGCAAGTATGCTCAATAGATCTATTAACTATAAAAGGAGTGGGAAAGATGTCCCAAAAAAATATTGTTGTTGTTGGCGCTGGATTTGCAGGAATTGCGGCCACCAAAAAATTAGCAAAACAATTTAAAAAGAACCCCGACGTAACCATCACACTTATCGATCGGAATTCGTATCAAACGTATATGACTGAATTACATGAAGTAGCCGGAGGACGAGTTGAACCAAACGCTATCCAATATGATCTGCAACGTTTATTTTGCCGTTTGAAAAACGTTCACTTGGTAACAGATACCGTAACCGAAATTGACCACAATAAAAAAACAGTCGTTACCGAAAATGATGTTTACGCCTTTGACTACCTTATCTTAGGTATGGGCGGAGAACCTAATGATTTTGGGACTCCCGGCGTAAAAGAGCACGCTTTTACTCTTTGGTCTTTAGAAGATGCCGTGAAAATCCGCACTCATATAGAAGAAACAGTCGCCAAAGCAGCCCTTGAACGAGATGCTGCCAAACGCAAAGCCATGTTAACGTTCGTTGTCTGCGGCTCTGGGTTTACCGGGATCGAAATGATTGGCGAGTTATTAGATTGGAAAAAACGTTTAGCAAAAGACAATAAAATCGATGCTTCTGAAATCACGTTAACCGTTGTTGAAGCTGCTCCAACTATTCTTAATATGATCTCTCGCAGCGATGCAGATAAAGCAGAACGGTTTATGACCAAGAAAGGTATTCAGTTATTGAAGTCTTCTCCAATCATAGCCGTTGACGCTGAAAGCATTACACTGAAATCTGGTGAAAAAATTTCGACACACACCTTGATTTGGACAGCAGGTGTAAAAGCAAATACGGACACCGAAGCTTTCGATATGGTTGAAGGACGAGCAGGACGCTTGGTAGCAAATGAATACATGGAAGCTAAAGGCCTAGAGAATGTTTATGTTATCGGAGACCTCGTTTATTATGAAGAGTTCAAAGATACTCCAACACCGCAAATCGTTCAAGCAGCTGAACAAACAGGACATACCGCTGCTGAAAACATTATTGCTGCAATTGAAAATACAGAGAAACAGAAGTACGTTGGAAAATATCAAGGATTTATGGTTTCGATCGGTTCTAAATACGGCGTTGCCCACTTAGGCGACAACATTCATTTGAGCGGATTTTTAGCTGTTTTAATGAAACACCTCGTTAACTTGTATTATTTCTTTGGGATTCGTTCAGGCTATTATGCCGTTCAATATATTTTCCATGAATTTTTCCACATAAAAGACCAACGCAACATTTTCCGCGGACACCTTTCTCGCTACGGAAATGTTCTTTGGAGCGTTCCGCTACGTGTTTTCTACGGAAGCATGTGGCTTTTCGAAGGAGTAAAAAAAGTCTTCGGCTTATTTGGAACAACAAGCTGGTTTGGCAATGAAGTCGTTTTGCCGTTCTCATGGTTACAAGAAGCTACAACCGGTGCTTCTGAAGCAGCAGATGCTGGAGAAGCCGTTGCGGAAGTTGCTAAACCAGTCTTTAGTTTGAGCTTTGCGTATGGTGAAGAACCGATGATGGTGTTCTCTAAAGCCCCAGCCTGGTTTGAGAGTTTAATGAAATTTATGGTCCCAACTCCAGAAGTGGCGCTAATTTTCCAAAAAGTAATGACCTTGCTTGAAATTGCCATTGGGTTAGCAATCATCGCCGGTTTGTTTGTTTGGTTGTTGAGTGCTTTGACCATTGGATTAGTTGCTAGTTTCGCATTATCCGGTATGTTCTACTGGGTAAATATCTGGTTCGTTTTCGTAGCGATCGCGCTAATGAATGGTTCTGGACGTGCGTTTGGTTTAGACTACTACGTGATTCCCTGGGTGCAAAAAGCTGCTGGAAAATGGTGGTATGGAACGCCTAGATCTTTATATAAATAAACCGAATAGATATTAATTTGTGTAAAGATGTGTGGAAGCAGAACGTCTCTGTTTTCACTCATCTTACCTTATTAGCAGTCAGCTCCATTAAAATGCTAAGATAGAACAAAGAATGATTTTTTTGACCATTCTTTGCTGTCTCTTACTATTTTTCTTGAACACTCATAATAACTATTAAACTAAGGATGGATGGCCTATGACTAAAAACCAAAAAATTGTTTACATCGCTTTGCTTGCCGCTCAAGCCGTAATTCTTGGTTTAGTAGAAAGAAGCATACCCTTTCCCTTCGCTTTTGCTCCAGGAGCAAAACTAGGTATTGCCAACTTAATAACGATCGTCGCGATTTTTACACTGCCTTTTAAAGATAGTTTCACTGTTGTGTGGATGCGATTGATCATGACTACTTTATTAGGCGGAACATTGTCTACTTTTATGTATAGTTGTGCCGGGGCTCTCCTCAGTTACCTAGGCATGATGATCGTGAAACAATTAGGTTCTAAATATGTCAGCATAATCGGCATCAGCGCCACTGGCGGAATCTTGCATAATGTCGGGCAGTTGATGGTAGCGAGCTGGATCTCACAGACCTGGACCGTGATGCTCTACTTACCTGTTCTTTCCTTTATGGGCATCTTATCTGGCATTGCTATCGGCATTGCCGCTAATTACTTATTGGATCATGTCCGTACACTACGCGATTTTCGTGCTGTCTATTACGATCAGCCTGCCAAAAAGAAAAAACTGACCAAATGGTTCAAACCACTTGAAAGCTAACCGCTTCTTAGCGTTTAGAAAAGAAAGGAGAAAGAGCTATGCAGATCCATCCTTTATGGACAACCTATCCTGAATTAGCAGCAGAATTAGAAAAAACGACCCAATTAATGGGTGAACAAGTTCGATTACGAAACAAAGAAATTGAATCCGTGCTCTTAGATCGTATTCATGCCGGCGGAAAAATGGTCCGACCTGCTTACACTCTTCTCTTTTCTAAATTCGGAAAAGAACAAAATAGCGAAAGAACCCGTTCAGTAGCTGCTGCAATCGAATTGTTGCATATGGCGACTTTGATTCATGATGACATCATTGACGATTCTCCGAAAAGGCGCGGAAAACCTAGTATTCAAGCACAGTATGGCAAAGATGTAGCTGTTTATGCGGGCGATTATCTTTTCACAGTCTGTTTTCGGCTCTTATCAACCTATGCGACTACAGACAATCAAATCGAAATAAATACGAGAGGTATGGAACGCATTTTATTAGGAGAATTAGACCAGATGCATTTGCGTTATAAACAAACGATGACCATTCGAAATTATTTAACTCAAATATCCGGAAAAACGGCTCAGCTATTCTCCCTTGCCTGCTATTCTGGGGCTTTAGAAGGCGGACAATCCGAACGGTTTGCTCGAAACGGATATTACATTGGCAGTCATATTGGAATGGCCTTTCAGATTATGGATGATATCTTAGATTATTCGCAAAGTACAGAAAACTTTGGCAAACCCGTTTTAGAAGATGTCAAACAAGGCGTGTACACCTCTCCTTTGATTTACGCTTTGCGGAAAAATGATCCACGTTTAAAACAATTGATTGCAAAACAAGAACAGATGACCAAGGAGGATGCCCTAGAAGTTCAACAATTGGTTATCAAACTCGGCGGATTAGCTGAAGCTCAAAAGTTAGCAGAAAAATATACGCAAAAAGCTCTCAAACGTATTCAGCAATTGCCCGATCAAGTTGAGAAAGAGATCATTCGCGAAGTTACTCTTAGCTTATTAAATCGCCGACTATAATAAAAAAGCCTTTGAAAAGATGACTAATCTTTTCAAAGGCTTTTTCTACAAGTGTTTAAAAACTTGCAAGAATAGTAGACACATGGGGTATTTCCAGAAAAACTTCAGCTCTCCACCGAAAGTATCCGCTTTCATTTAAGGCTGAATGCATCTTTTAAAACGAGTTTATTGAAGTGTTATCAACTTTTAGACACAAATGAGTCAATCAAATAATTGTTTCATTTTGCGCTTACAACGGTCCAAAGCATTTTTTATTTGAGAGAGGTCACAGTTCAAATTTTCCGCAATATCTTCTACATCGACATTGTGAATATAATCTAAAAATACTTTTTGCTCAAATTCAGACAAAGTCGCTTGATAATCAGCCAGTTTTTCACGTACTTGGAGCAGTTCAAGCGTAGGGGTTTCTACATTCCCGTGCCTTGGATGCTGCATTCCTTCTCTCATTTCAAGCAAGTTATCATAAGATTCTGCAAGCTTTTCAATGGTTCTCTTCTTGGCCATATCTTTTCGCACGAGGCTGAACATATGGTGTTTTAAGTTCAATTTATAAAAATTTCCGAACGTGTGACCTTTTTCACTATCATAAGTATGAATTGCTTTTAAAAAAATCATCCGTGCTTCTTGTAAAAAATCTTCCGCTTCGAAACTTTTCAAATAATAACCGTTTGTCATTTTGATGGCTAAAGCACGGTATCGCTCAAAAAGAATATCAAATGGTTCTTCGTTCCCGCCTTTAATGCTTTGAATCAATTCGCTGTCGCTCATTTGCGTATAAAAATTCTCCTTATCCAACAAATCTTGTTCCTCCTTTAGATGGTCTACTATTCAAGCTAAAAAAATAACAACAATTATATTTTTGAGTCTACTATTCTCGAAAATTCTCAAAAAATAAGCAAGCACCTTATTTTTCTTTCGTTAAGTCATCTCTTAGCTTTTCTAGTGTATCTAATTGGTGGTGATTCCAAGGCGAATTTCGACGGTAATTTTGAAAACGATAATCTTTTGCATCGGCATCGATGGCTTTTTTAGCGCGTTTTAAGTCATTATACAACTCATTAGCCGATTTACGTAACGCACCTCTTTGAAAGACTAACCATTGTTCCGCAAGATCGCTAGTGGCAACGGTTACTTGAGTGATCAGCAGATTTTCTTCTCCGATCATCCGCTCAATATAACTATCCGCTGTTTCTCCTTCTTTCGTAAAAACAACCGATAAATGGTATTTTTTGTACGTTTTCTGGATTCCGGGAACAAGTTGGGCATCAAATACCACGCGTATGTCCATGCCTTCATATTGTTGGTAATTAGCTAACTCATGCAGCAACAAATCACGAGCATCTTCCATCTCATCTTTGTCTTTTAATTTCACTAATTCTGGCCATGAGCCTATCATATTATACCCATCAATAATTAACAATTCTTTTTTCATGATAAATCCGCCCACCCTTCTCATCTTATTTTAACTTATTTTGCAGATCTTCCTCGGAAAACTTCGTACATTAACAAACTAGCTGCAACGCTCGCATTTAAACTTTGGACATGACCTGTCATCGGAATCGTTACCATGCCGTCCATTTGTTCTTTTACTAAACGTGAAATGCCTTTGCCTTCATTGCCAATCACTAACCCAATCGGTAAATTAGTTTCCCATTGCCGATAATCTTGCCCTTCCATGTCTGTTCCATAAAGCCAAACACCACGTTCTTTTAATTCATTGATGGTTTGGGTCAAATTGGTCACACGAGCTACTGGAACATGTTCAATAGCTCCTGTTGAAGCTTTGGCTACAGTAGCGGTTAATCCGACTGCACGTCTCTTGGGTATGATCATACCATGTGCTCCGCTGGCATCTGCTGTACGCATGATGGAACCAAGGTTATGAGGATCTTCTACTCCATCTAAAATAATAAAGAACGGTTCTTCCCCTTTTGCAGCCGCTGCCGCAAACAAATCATCAATCGTAGCATACTGGAACGCAGCTGCAGCGATAACAACGCCTTGATGATTTACTCCATCAACTAACTGGTCTAATTTTGCTTTAGGAACGAACGATACTTGAACACTGCGTTTTTTAGCTAATTGTTGAATCTCATTCATTTTCGAACCGCTTAGTCCTTCTTGAATGAAGATTTTATTGATGTCTCTTTCTGACTTTAACACTTCGATTGCTGGAAGACGTCCTGCCACTAAATCGCGTTCTTCTTCCACCTCTTCAACCGGTTCGACCGGTCTATTTTGCGGTTTTTGACGATTCGGACGTTGTTGGCTCGAGCTTCGTTTTTCAAATTTCTTTCTATCTTTGGACATTATTTGCTACCTCCACTTTCTGAATACACCAGTTGATCAATTCTTCCATACGTTCGGTCTGTTTAGACAAATGCAAATAACCCATTAAGGCTTCAAAACCGGTTGAGACCCGGTAAGTTGTCACAGCAACATTTTTAGCAGACGTATGGCTTTTCGCATTTCGTCCGCGCCGATAGATAGCTACTTCTTCTTCCGTTAAAAAATTTTCTTCTGCCAGCATATCGTGCATCAAGCTGTTTTGGGCTTTAGCAGAAACATATTTAGTGGCAATTTTATGCAATTGGTTTGGTCGGGTCTGCCCAATTTGAACCAAGTGTTCGCGAATATAAATTTCGTAAATCGCATCTCCTACATAAGCTAATGCCAGCCCATTTAAAAGAGCCCAATTTTTTTCTGTCATTTTTTTGTTATCCTCTTCTCCATCTTGTTCCTTGTGGGGTGTCATCTAAAATAATTCCTTCCGCTTTTAGCAAATCTCTGATTTCATCGCTTCTTTGAAAATCTTTATTGTTACGCGCAGCCGTACGTTCTTCAAGCAACTCTTCGATTTTTTGATCCAACAGCTCTTCTTTGCCGAATGTGATCCCAAAAATTTGCATCAATTCTTGAAATTGCGTTAACATTGCTTCTAACACGGTTTTTGAAACTTCTTTTTGCTCGCTGTAGACGTTCATGGCTTTTGCCAATTCATAAACAACTGTGATGCCATTGGCCGCATTAAAATCATCGTCCATTTCTGCTATGAACCGCTGCTTAAATTCAGCTAATTTTTCCAATTCATGCTGGTCAGCCGGTTTTTGTGCGACTGCATCAGCTAATCGATAAGAAACATTATCAAATGCCATGGTTAATTTAGTCAAATTGTTGCGTGCTTCATCGATCGTTGCGTCATTATAGCTGATCGGGCGGCGATACTGAGTCGTAGCCATAAAAAAGCGTAAAATCTGCGGATCGACTTGTTTAATAATATCATGAACCAAGACAAAGTTCCCTAACGATTTACTCATTTTCTCATTATCCATCGTCACGAATCCATTGTGCATCCAATAACGTGCGAACGTATGCCCTGTTTTGGCCTCACTTTGAGCTATTTCATTTTCATGATGTGGAAAAGACAAGTCTTGTCCGCCGGCATGGATATCGATGGTATCGCCTAAATATTTGGTTGCCATCACGGAACATTCAATATGCCAACCAGGGCGTCCAGCTCCCCAAGGAGAATTCCAACTGATTTCATCTGGCTTAGCTGCTTTCCATAAGGCAAAATCAAGCGGGTCTTCTTTTTTTTCATTTTCATTGGCTTCCATCCGATTGCTGGCGCCGATTTCCAGCTCATCAATAGAAATACCGCTCAACTGGCCGTATTTTTTGAATTTACGGGTGCGGTAATAAACATCTCCAGCGGATTCGTATGCATACTCTTTTTCAATTAAAACCGCAACAAATTCAATAATAGCTGGAATGTTATCCATTACGCGCGGATTGGCGGTCGCTTTCTCAACACCCAACGCTATCGTATCTTCATAGTAAGCTTGAATAAACCGTTCAGCTACTTCTGGTGCCGTTAAGTTTAACGCTTTAGCTGCGTTAATGATTTTGTCATCTACATCTGTAAAATTGGAGACAAAATTCACTTGATAGCCTCGGTATTCTAAATAACGGCGAACCGTATCAAAAGCAACGGTGCTTCGTGCATTTCCAATATGAATGTAGTTGTAAACCGTTGGTCCGCATACATACATTTTTACCTTGCCGGTCTCTAATGGCACAAACAATTCTTTTTCTCTTGTTAATGTATTGTATATTTTTAACATATCTATTCTCCTTTAATCATTCATTTATTGAAAAAATTAGTGCGGCAATTTGACACCCGCTTTTTTCACAACTTTTGCCGGGATACCCACTGCTGTAGCATCAGCTGGAATAGATTCTAGAACCACTGCTGCAGCGCCGATTTTAGCATTATTGCCAATCGTAATGGGGCCTAGTACTTGAACATGGGCAGATAAGAGAACATTGTTTCCAATAGTCGGATGACGTTTGCCTTTGTCTTTACCGGTTCCGCCTAGTGTTACCCCATGAAAAATGGTTACGTCTTCTCCGATCACAGCTGTTTCTCCTATCACGATTCCCATGCCATGGTCAATAAACAACCTTCTGCCGATAACAGCTCCCGGATGAATTTCGATTCCCGTAATGAAACGAGAGCCAGCAGCCACAATTCGTGCAATTAAATAAAAACGATGACGGTGAAGGCTGTGTGCCAACCGATGCAATAAGACCGCGTAAAAACTTGGATATGCCAGTATAATTTCAAGTGTACTTTTTACTGAAGGATCATTTTTTTTGATCGTTTGTATATCTTCCTTTAGCCTATTCATCTACCCTTTCCTCGCTTTCATTGCACAATTTAACTTTTAGCAACCAAATGAATGGGTCAAAAAAAACAAAACAGCGCCTTTTATCTGCATAAAAGACGCTGTCTCGCGTGGTTCCACTTTTCTTCGTAGTTTGTCAGGTCTACATTTTTTGTATTCCTTCAACAACTACCTTGGACAAGTTAACGGATGTTAGCCGATAGGTACCTACTGCAGGTTCAATACCTCAACTCAGAGAGGCACTTCGCTTAAACTAAACCATCTGCTTTCACCCATACAGACTCTCTGGAGGTTTCTTTTAAGGTACTCTTTCTCTTCACTGTTTTTTATGCTATTTAATTCTTTCTGTTCTTCGTTTCATATCAAGTCAACTTCGTGCAAGGCTCTTATAAATGAGCAATAGCGGTTTTTAAATGAGCTTTTGTTTTTTCGCGACCCAATAATTCGATTGTTTCTCCTAGTTCAGGACCGTGAGATTGACCGGTTACAGCTACACGAATCGGCATAAAGAGGTTTTTCCCTTTAATGCCTGTTTCTTTTTGAACCGTTTTGATGCCAGCTTTGATGCTAGCGACATCAAAAGTTTCTAATGTATCCAGAACGTCATAAAATGCATGGAGAACTTCAGAAACCGTTTCTCCGGCCAGTACTTCTTTGGCAACCTCGTCCAGCTCTGGAGTTTCAGTAAAGAATAAACTAGACAACTCTACGATTTCAGCGCCGTAACTCATTTGTTCATGGTACAAGCCAATCAGTTTTTGGACCCAAGCTTGTTTGTCAGCTGAAGGGTTTTCTTCTACATAGCCCGCTTTGATCAAGTGAGGCAATGCTAAAGACGTAACCGTTTCAAGGTCTGCTTGTTTCATGTATTGGTTGTTGATCCATTCTAATTTTTTAGGATCAAAAGCAGCTGGTGATTTGCTTAAACGATTCGGATCAAACATTTTAATAAAGGCTTCTTGGTCAAAAATTTCGTCTTCTCCGACCGGTGACCAGCCCAGTAATGCAATAAAGTTGAACATTGCATCCGGCAAGTAGCCTAAATCACGGTATTGTTCAATAAATTGCAGGATACTTTCATCCCGTTTGCTTAATTTTTTCCCTGTTTCGCTATTGATGATCAACGTCATATGGCCAAATTCAGGTGCTTTCCATCCAAAGGCTTCGTAAATCATCAATTGCTTTGGCGTATTAGCAATATGATCATCGCCACGTAAAACGTGTGTAATTCCCATATAATGATCGTCCACAACGACTGCGAAGTTGTATGTAGGCATACCATCGCGTTTAGCGATCACGAAATCGCCCCCAACACTTGCGGCTTCAAAAGAAATATGGCCTTTTACAATATCTTCAAAACTGTACGTGTTTTCTGGCGACACGCGGAAACGAATAACCGGTTCAATTCCTTCTGCTTCTTTTTCGCTTTTTTCTGCTGCGGTCAAATGAGCACAAGTTCCACCATAATGAGGCATTTCTCCACGAGCACGTTGCGCATCCCGCTCTGCTTCTAATTCTTCTTCAGAACAATAACATTTGTAAGCACGATTGCTTAATAGGAGTTGTTCTACCAATGGATCATAAGTTTCCCGGCGTTCTGATTGTCGGTAAGGACCATATTCACCAGGTTTGTCAGGACTTTCATCCCAATCGATGCCCAACCATGCTAAGTTTTCCAATTGGCTTTGTTCGCCATTTGTAATGTTGCGTTTTTGGTCGGTATCTTCAATTCTTAAAATAAAATCTCCACCGTTATGGCGTGCGAACAAATAATTAAATAATGCTGTACGAGCATTCCCAATGTGTAAATGCCCTGTTGGACTTGGTGCATAACGTACCCGAACTTTTTTTGTCATGTTATTTCCTCATTTCCGGTTTTTTATTTTATTTCTAATAAACAAATGGCCATTGCTGCGATACCTTCTTGGCGACCGACAAAACCCATTTTTTCAGATGTCGTTGCTTTTACGTTAACACGTTCTATGCCTATTTGACAATCAATTGCTAGGTTTTTTTGCATTTCTTTTAAATAAGGGTGCATTTTAGGCTGTTCAGCCAACAGAGTGGCATCGATGTTGCCGACACGGTACCCTTTTGATGCCAGCAAGCCGCTGACTGTTTGCAGCAGCTGTCTTGAATCGCTATCTTTAAATCGAGGATCGTCATCTGGAAACAACTGGCCGATATCGCCTAATCCAGCGGCTCCGAGTAAGGCATCAATGATTGCATGAATCAAAACATCTGCATCAGAATGCCCTAGTAGCCCATATTCATAAGGCAACGTCACTCCGCCGATGATACAAGGCCGACCTTTAACCAATTGATGAACGTCGTATCCTTGTCCAACTCGCAGCATAAGATCAGCTCCTTTTTCTTTCTGATGCTCTTTTAATTGTTGCTGAAGAATCGCTTCACCTGTGATCAAATCTTCCGGCGTCGTTATTTTGATGTTGTCATAACTGCCCTCGACCATTGTTACGGCTCCGCCTAAGCGTTCAACCAATGATGCATCATCCGTTCCGAAGAAATGTTCTTCATCCGCTTTTTGATGCGCTTTGAAAATCAATGGACTGCTGAATGCTTGAGGAGTCTGGACTTGCCAAAGTTCAGGCCGCGGCAAGGTTTTTTTGACCTTTCCTAGTTCCACCGATTTAATGGTATCTTTGACCGGCATGCCCAAAATAGCCGAACCAGCAGTATGAACTTTTTCGTTTAGCTGATCGATGCTTTTCCGTTCAATGAACGGTCGCGCTCCATCATGGATCATCACAAAACCTGAAGCTGGCTCATGAAGGCTTTTTAGACCAGCGTAAACACTGTCTTGTCTTTCCCGCCCTCCTACAGTAAACGTAATCGGTGTCTGGGCAGAAGTATTGTCTTTTTTAACCAGCTCTTTCAATAAGGAGATTTCGTCTTCTTTGGCCACTATAATAATGTGCCGGCAGTTTTTATCGCTTAAAAAAGTGTTTAAGGGATAAGCAATCATTGGTTTATTCAGGAGCGGCAATAGAACTTTATTTTCAGAAGCGTTCATCCGCCTCCCATGACCAGCCGCCAATAAAATCAGCTCATAGTCTTTGTTCATCACAAGTCCCCTATTCTTTTTCTTTAATTCCTTTTTGAGAGTGGACGGGTTTCGCAAAAATCATTCGTCCTGCTGCCGTTTGGAGCGCACTCGTTACGACAACTTCAATGGTTTTATTCATAAAGTATTGTCCATCTTCAACAACGATCATCGTGCCGTCATCCAAATAAGCAACACCTTGATTGCGTTCCGTTCCAACTTTGACCACCAACACTGTCATATTTTCCCCAGGTATGACCACAGGTTTTACAGCGTTGGCAAGGGCATTGATGTTTAAAACAGGGACGTTTTGAAATTCACTGACTTTGTTTAAGTTGTAATCATTGGTCACAACCACACCGTCTAACAATTTAGCCAATTTGATCAATTTTGAATCGACTTCCGTAATGTCTTCGAAGTCGCCATCGTACATTTCAACTTCCATATCATTTTCTTTTTGCAGTGCATTCAAAATATCTAACCCGCGGCGTCCGCGAACGCGTTTGAGGCTATCGGAAGAATCCGCAATGTACTGCAGTTCTTGCAGCACAAAATTAGGAATCAAAATAACTCCTTCAAGAAATCCGGTTTTTGCGATATCGTAAATCCGTCCATCGATAATAACACTGGTATCTAAAATTTTGTATTTGCGGAACGTTTCATCTGCTCTTCTTTCCAAAACCTGACTATCGTCTTCTGTATTTTTCTTCGCTTTTGATTGAAACAGCTTGCGCCATTCTTCGCGTCGGGTCGTTCCGATCCGGAAACCTAAATAAGCAAATACGACCATAACAATGATCGGAAAAACATTGCTGATCACTGGCAAAGATAAGCCGATCAAAAATAAACTGCCCAACCAAGCCAAGACCATTCCAATAATCGTTCCAAGGCTGCCAAAAAGTAAATATGTGACGCTTTGTTGGCTTAATAAAAGTTCTAATTTTTTTATGCCTTGTTCAATGTATTTCTCGCTAGGAATAGATAGTAATAAAAATATAATAGCACCAATTAAAATGTTCACAAATGAATTGTTAAATAGTTGATTTGATATATGAAAGATTTCCCATACCATTGGTAAAAAACTCGCTCCTACACTTCCACCAATCAGTAAAAAAATTCCAGTAATAATTTTTTTAGCCAAAATAATCCTCCTTTAGAAATGGCTGCGTTTTTTACTTTTTCAGCAAAAAACGCATGTTCCATTTGATTGTCTTGCTTTTATATCTAAGCGAATGCTTTACGGATCGTATCGGCTATAGTTGTAACACCGACGATTTCAATTCCTTCCGGGAACGTCCAGCCGCCAATGTTGTTTTTGGGTATAAACAAGCGAGTAAAGCCTAATTTAGCAGCTTCTTGAACTCGTTGATCAATTCGGCTTACGCGCCGGACTTCTCCTGTTAAACCTAATTCTCCGATAAAACAGTCTTTAGGCCGTGTTTCTTTTTCTTGGTAACTTGAAGCAATACTGACGGCAATGGCTAAATCAATTGCAGGTTCATCCAATTTTACACCGCCTGCTGCTTTTAGATAAGCATCCTGATTTTGCAGCAATAACCCTGCTCGTTTTTCTAAGACAGCCATGATCAAAGATACACGGTTATGATCTAGTCCGCTAACCGTCCGTTTAGCATTTCCAAACACAGTCGGCGTGATCAGTGACTGAATCTCTACCAAAATCGGCCTGGTACCTTCCATGGCTGAAACAACGGCAGAGCCGGTTGCACCCGCTAGTCGCTCTTCCAAAAACATTTCTGAAGGGTTCACGACTTCGACTAGACCGCCTTCTCGCATCTCGAAGATGCCGATCTCATTGGTTGAACCAAAACGGTTTTTGACTGCCCGTAAAATTCGGAACGTGTGGTGTCGGTCGCCTTCAAAATAAAGCACGGTGTCTACCATATGTTCCAGCATTTTCGGTCCGGCAATCGATCCTTCTTTGGTTACATGCCCAACGATAAAAATAGCAATATTATTTGTTTTAGCAATTTTCATTAAATCAGCGGTACTTTCACGTACTTGGCTCACACTTCCGACCACACTTGAAACATCGGGTTGGCTCATCGTTTGAATGGAATCAATGATCACAAAATCCGGTTGGATCTCTTCGATGGTCTGACGAATGGCAGCCATATCCGTTTCCGGATAAATATAAAAATCTGAACCTTTTACACCTAAACGATTGGCACTCATTTTCAATTGGCCGGCACTTTCTTCGCCTGATACATAAAGAACTTTTCCGCCTGCTTGATTGAGCTGGGCAGAGACTTGCAGCAGCAAAGTAGATTTTCCGATACCCGGGTCTCCACCGATCAACACCATTGATCCAGGAACAACTCCTCCGCCTAATACACGGTTCAGTTCAGCTAGCTTAGTTTTTACTCTGGGGATTTTAGAAACGGTAATGTCTTCTATAGCCTGTGCCTTAGCTGTTTTACCAGCCATACTGACTCGGCTTCTACGATTGTTTTTATCTGCTATTATTTCTTCTTCCATTTGGTTCCATGCGCCACAGTTTGGGCAGCGGCCCATCCATTTTGGGGATTCATATCCACAAGCCTGGCAGACAAACTTTGTTGCTATTTTTTTTGCCACCAATCGAACATTCCCTTCTGATTCATTAAGCTGAATTTAATCTTATTTTACCACAAATAAAAGGAGAATACGCTTTAAAACCACCAAAAAGCCTTTCAAATCCGTTTGTGTTAACGTCACGTTTAGTATAGAATACGCAAATGCTTAAACTGTGATTTTTAAAAGAAGAAACCATGAAGCTTTAGCTCCTGGTTTCTTCTTTTTCTTATGCCATTGTCATTTCAACTTGCCGTTATCTGCCAGATGAACCAAAACCGCCAGATCGGCTTTGCCCGGTTGTTCTTTCGTTATCAGCCTTCAAGAAAGGCATAAAAATTCCTTGTCCAATTCGGTCACCTTTTTTGATCAAGTGATCTGTGATGCCGTAATTAACAAATTGAAAATAAATGTGTCCTTCATTGCTTTCGTTATTGTAATAATCCGCATCAATGATCCCTACTCCGTTAGGCAACAGCAGTTGATTTTTGATCGGGTTGCTGGAGCGGTTGGCTAACTGTAAATACTCATTTTCTCCCATATACGCTTTAATGCCTGTTGGCACCAACGTTGATTTTAAATATTTGCGATTTTCTTCCGGAAAAACAGCATCCGTTGCCAAGGTTTCTTTTGCTTTATTCTTAAACAACACTTTCCAAATCGACGGTACTAAACAATCTTCTGCAGCTTCAAAATCATAACCGGCCGCATGGTTCGTTGCTCTGATCGGTAACTGAATATCTTTTGTTTCGTAATGTGACACACGTTCAAATCCACGTACTTTTTCCATTCTATACTGGGTCCCCTTTAAATCTAGTTCGTTTAATAGAAAACTTTTACATCACTGTATATTATTTTTCAAGATTCCTAAAACTCCTTATTCATTATACCAAAAACCAGGCTTTATTACGATATCTTCCGACTAGCAGGTAGTGACATTTTCGAATCCAATAAATTTCCAATCAACATTTATATTAGGATTTAGTTGGGTCATAACCATTATCCTTTCTCAATGTTTGTTGTGGGAACTATATTGTATTAAACGTTGAACTGACCTTTCTCTTTTCACACCATTATACGGACACTACAGAACTAGACTGGCTTTATCTAACAATTTGCTACTCTTTTTTGGATCAATTGTGAGATAAATGGACTCTAGCTCATAACAGGGTGCGATTTTCCCCTTCAATTGTCACCTATCCACTTAAATCGGCATGTTGCACAAAAAAATGTACAAAAACTTGTGCACTGCTACGTTTCAAAAAGACAGCGTTTACATTACACTGAATGTATTGAGTTACTTATAAACTAATGAATAGGACAGGTGAAAAACATGGTAGAGATCGCTTTAAATAATATTCATAAAAAATACGAAAATAATCCAGAGTACTCCGTAACAGACTTTAATTTAAAAATCAAAGATCGTGAATTTATCGTGTTCGTTGGACCATCCGGTTGTGGGAAATCAACGACCTTAAGAATGATCGCCGGCTTAGAAGATATTTCTGAAGGGGAATTGTTTATTGGAGATACGTTGATGAACGATGTAGCGCCTAAAGACCGCGATATCGCTATGGTTTTCCAAAACTATGCCTTGTACCCGCATATGACTGTTTACGATAACATGGCTTTTGGATTGAAATTACGTAAATATAAAAAAGAAGAAATCAAACGCCGTGTAGAAGAAGCCGCTGAGATTTTAGGCTTAACGGAATACTTAAAACGCAAACCGGCTGCATTATCTGGCGGACAACGCCAACGGGTAGCTTTAGGCCGAGCTATTGTACGGGACGCTAAAGTTTTCTTGATGGATGAGCCTTTATCTAACTTGGATGCTAAATTACGTGTCGCGATGCGGGCTGAGATCGCTAAGTTGCACCGTCGTTTAGAAACGACTACTATCTATGTTACACATGACCAAACAGAAGCGATGACAATGGCCGATCGTATCGTTATTATGAAAGACGGCTTTGTTCAACAAATTGGTTCGCCTAAAGAAGTCTACGACACGCCAGTAAACGTTTTTGTAGCTGGATTTATCGGTTCACCGGCCATGAACTTCTTTAACGTTACATTGAACGGCAATGTCATCACAAATGGAGCAGGTTTAAAATTAACCATTCCTGAAGGCAAAAGTAAAAGTTTGATAGAACAAGGCTATGAAGGTAAAAAATTAGTCTTTGGTATCCGCCCAGAAGATATCCATAGCGAACAAATTGCTTTAGATACCAATCCAAATAGTGTGGTACATGCTGAAGTAGTGGTTTCTGAATTGCTTGGTGCTGAAACGATGCTTTATACTCGTGTGGATGATACGGAATTTATTTCAAAAGTAGATGCTCGTGATTACCATGCTCCTGGTGAATTTATCGATTTAGCTTTTGACTTGAACAAGTCTCACTTCTTTGATACAGAAACGCAAGATGTCATTCGCTTATAATCCCCTGCCTCCTCCTGGTAAATCAGGAGGAGGTTTAGTCTCTGCTCTAATTTAGCGGGACGCAAAAAACTATCCATTGAGGCACTTTACCTCATTGGATAGTTTTTTAGTTTGTATTAAAGATCCAATTCTTTGATAACTCTAGCAGGGTTTCCGCCGATAACCACATTATCAGGAAATGACTTCGTGACTACTGCACCAGCTGCCACAACAACATTATTACCTAAAGTAACTCCCGGAATCACGATTGCGCCTCCGCCGATCCAAACATTATCGCCCAACGTGATCGGCTTGCCATACTCCCAAACCGTATTGCGTTTTACAGGATCTAAAGGATGAGTCGCTGTGTACAATTGGACATTGGGAGCTAACATACAATTTTTTCCAATGGTGATCGGGCAGATATCCAATAATGTACAGTTAAAATTCGCATAAAAATTTTCACCTATATGTATATTAAATCCATAATCTGCTACTAAGCCTGGATTGAAGTGAAAATTTTCGCCTGTTGAACCAAAAAGATTTTTCAGCAGTGCTTTTGCCTCATCTGAATCTTCTGCTTGATTGAACTCTCTTAATGTTTTTCGAGCAAATTTTCGAGCCGTTGATAATTCTGGATCTGATGAATCGTACATTTCACCAGCAATCATGTTTTCTTTTTGAGAAGCCATCTTGTTTCCCCTTTCATTATTAAATCTCTTTTTTATTATCCCATATTTCTGTACTATATGCGACTCACCTTAAATTGTTTTATTCTAAAATCCGTTGTATTGCTGCAACTTGATGGTAATTGCTGGCAAATGTTTGACTTAGTTGTCGATAGACTGGAAACATCGTTTCATAGATTTCTCCTTCTGCTGCTTGGGGAGTATGACTGTATTCGAAACCGGTCATTGACGTTACTTCTGATAGTTCTTGGATGACTCCCATGCTTTTTAAGCCGAAGACTGCCGCACCTAAACAAGAACTTTCAAAACTTTCCGGCAATGTTAATTCCTGATTAAAAATATCTGTCAGCATTTGGCGCCAGACTTCTGATCTTGAAAACCCGCCCGTTGCCATGATTTTTTTAGGCTTGCCCGCCAATTCAATCAAATCATGTAGAACGTCGTAAAGATTAAAGCAGATGCCTTCTAAAACCGCTCTCAAAAAATGTTCAGGACGGTGCATCGTATTGATTCCAAAAAACGAACCGCGTGCTTCTGCATCCCATAACGGCGCACGTTCGCCATTGAGGTAAGGATGGAAAAACAAGCCTTTAGAACCGGCTGGCACAGCAGCAATTTGTTCCATCAAGCAATCGTAAGCTGTTTGTTCCTTTTCACCAGCCAATTGCTGTTCCATTTGAAAATACTGATGGCTTGCCCATTCTAAAACCACGCCGCCGTTATTGACTGCGCCCCCGATCACCCAATGTTTTTCATCTAAAACATAACAAAAGGTCCGCCCTTGCGGATCTGTAACCGGACGATCGGTGACCATTCTAACTGCGCCGCTTGTTCCAATAGTGACCGCTGCTATCCCTGGCTCCACAGCTCCTACTCCTAAATTGGAAAGACAGCCGTCGTTTCCTCCCAGAACAAATGGAGTATCTTGCAAAAGCCCCATTTGCTCTGCAGACTTCGCCGACATTCCCGCTAGTTGATTAGTCGGTGCTGCTAAACTGGACAATCGACTTTCGTCAATACCAGCGGTTGCTAAGGCCAGACTGTCCCATTTGAAATCATGAATATTAAACAAACCCGTGCTAGAAGCAATGGAATAATCAACTATGTATTCACCAAATAATTGATAAAAAATGTATTCTTTTATACCAATAAATTTTGCTGTTTTATTAAAAATAACAGGATGCTCTTCTCTCAACCAAATGATTTTAGCTAATGGAGACATAGGATGAATCGGTGTTCCTGTCCGGTGGTATATTTCTAAACCGTTTGTTTCTTTTAATTGATCCGCCCATTTGGCCGAACGATTATCTGCCCATGTAATGCTTCTCGTCAAGGGTTGATTCAGTCGGTCCATCGCAATCAAGCTGTGCATGGCACTTGAAAAACTGACACATAGAATATCTTCAGGTCGGCAGGCTGTCTTATCCATTAATGTTCCAACACTTAATAACACGGCTTCAAATAAAACATCTAAATCTTGTTCTGCCATGTCGGGTGTTTCCTTAATCAACGGATAGGCTGTATACGCTACATCTATCGCTGTTCCATTCGATTCAAACAAAACCGCTTTTGTGCTGGTTGTTCCCATATCGACCCCAATAACATACTGTTGTTTCAAAAAAAGTCCTCCTTAATTATCTTTCTCTTGATAACTTGATTATTTAACGGCACTGCCTTATAAAAAGTATAGCCTTTCATAAAAAAAGCACAACGAAAAGTTTCATTTCGTTGTGCTTTTTCTATTTTAATAAACAATTACAGGCGTTCCGATCTCAATTTGATCATATATCTTTACCATTACCTCAGGAGGAGTATTTATACACCCATGAGAACCTTTGGTCAAATAAGTTTTCCCACCATAATTCGTTTGCCATGGTGAATCATGGATTCCTACTCCGCTCCAGTCGATCGGCAACCAATGATCAACCGGCGTTGCATAATCTTCACCGGTTAAGGTAGCGTTGCGTTCTTGTTTCCAAACATAAAAGATTCCTTTAGGAGTCGGTGTACTTGGTTTACCAGTGATAACATCCGTCTCTAAAGCTAACTTTCCATCTTTGTAAAACCACATGTGTTGTGCTTCTAAATCGATTTCTATATAATTTTCTCCAAACTCATTACCATCATCTGCATATCCAGATCCATTGTAGCGGGGAGTCCGGTCAACATCCTTACCAGCCAAGATATCCTCAGCCAGAGCTTCTGTTTCCCGTGCCACATCTAAAGTCCAACCATACGTTCCAGCTGGAACACTGACCACACCTTTTTTAGAAGAGGTAAAATCACGAGCTTTCTCATACGTACTGTACTTATCGCTTAATTTTTGCATATAAGCAGTGAGTTGAGCTTTATCTACTCCCACTGAACCTGTATCATCCACATTCAGCCAATTGACTAATGTTTCACGTGGCACAATCTCTTCTGAACCAAATATTTGATAAGTGATCGACAGATCGCTTAGTTTTTTTGCCTCTGCCAAATTGGCTTGCAATGCTTCATCGTCTGCATAAACCGTTGGAGTAGCATACGCTTGCTCCAACTCTATAGTAGTTGAGTTTTTTTGAACAGCCTCTCTGATCAGCTGATTGACTTTTTCTAAATCAAAACTGTTCCCTTTCACTTCAGGCTGAATTTCGAAATCTGTTTCTGTTTTTTTAAGCGTTGCATTTACCGGTTTTGTACGGTTTTCATTTCCCAATGGCAAAGCAGCTACAAATTCTTTTACTTGTGCTTCATCCGAGGCAGCCCCTTCAATGGCTACTTGTTTGTTCTTGGAACTAAAACGACTCACTGGCCATGACCAAGGATTTTGTTTCGCTAATTGTTTTTCTAGCGTTTCGCTAAAATCATTCGATACACCTATATCAGATCCAGTAAAGGCAAACAGTTCTTCGCCTTTTTCGGTCGCTTTAAACGTTTTTTCTTGGTAATGTTTTTGAAGTGTTTTGTTTGCTTCTTCTACTGTTTGCTTGCCGATAGAGATACCGTCAGCAGTGGTTTTAGGCAGAAATTGATCCTGGTACTGCATGCTTTTAAAAATATAAAAGCCTCCAATCAAAATCAAAAATATCCCTAATCCAATAAACATTGATTTTTTATTAGTCTCCATTTGTATTCATTCCTTTTTGTTTATACGTAAAGTTCCTGAGTTATGAGAGAGTGCCCAACCATCAAACAATTTTTAAAAAGATAACCTACGTGGTCACCTTTATTTTACCATGTTTTGACCGTAATTAAAGAACATTCCATTCCTTTCTTCATTTCCTCTAAGAAAAGAGCAGGCCTATTTTTAATGTTCAACTATTCAACTGCTTATCCTAAGATTTGTACTATTGAACAGTGGACGAACCCGTAAAATACCGCTGATTTTTATCCTTGATCATTAAATACGGCTCTTTTTCCCCACTGCTTGTTTTTTCATCTCCTTTAAAGCCATCGATTAAATCTTTTAATATATCTTTTTTTAACCAATTGCAACAACAAGCTATAACTGAATAAAATTCCAATCAACCAAGGAAAATAAGCTAGCGGCAATGCTGTTAAGCCGATAGATGTGCCAAAAGGTGTAAACGGCAAACCAGCTCCTATCAGCATCATACCGCCACTCAATGCCATTACTGGAAGCGTAGCTCTGCTTTCTATAAAAGGAATTTTTTCGGTTCGAATCATGTGTACAATCAACGTTTGAGATAAAAGCCCGACCACAAACCAGCCTGTTTGAAACAAAGACTGCATGGCTGGTGTATTAGCTTTAAAAATAAACCACATCACTAAAAACGTTACGACATCAAAAATAGAACTGATCGGTCCAACAAATAACATGAACTTTCCGATATCATCAGCGTTCCATTTACGCGGCTTTTTTAAATATTCTTGATCCATTGTATCCCAAGGTATGGCTAGTTGAGATATATTGTACAATAAGTTTTGAACGAGCAGCTGAATGGGCAGCATCGGCAAAAACGGCAGTACCAAACTAGCCAGTAAGACACTAAAAACATTCCCAAAGTTAGAACTGACTGTAATTTTAATATATTTCATGATATTGCCAAAGACTTTGCGTCCTTCAATAACGCCCTCTTCTAATACCCGCAAATCTTTTTCAAGTAAAATAATATCGGCTGAATCTTTAGCGATCCCAACAGCGGTATCGACTGAAATGCCAACATCCGCTTGATGAAGTGCGGCAGCATCATTGATGCCATCTCCCATATAGCCTACAATATGGGCTTTTTCTTGTAAAGATTGGATGATACGAGATTTTTGTAACGGCTCAAGTTTGGCAAAGACACTGGTTTCTTCTACAGCAGCTGCCAGCTCTTCATCTGACATTTTGCCGATTTCGTTGCCTAGCAAAACTCTTTGAACAACTAATCCTAAATTTTGACAGACTTTAAGAGTGACCGCTCCACTATCCCCTGTTAAAATTTTAACGTCTATGCCATCCTCTTCAAGCACTTTTAGAGCTTCGCCTGCAGATTCTTTGACCGGGTCTAAGAAACCCACGAAACCTGCTAATACTAATTCTTTTTCTTCCGCTTTGCTTGTTGCTTCGCTAGCTGCTAGTTGTTCTTTTTGAGCAATGGCAATCACTCGAATGCCTTCACTGCTTAACTTTTTAGCTCTATCCAAAGCTTCTTTCTTTTCGACTGCTGTAAGTACTTCTATTTTTCCGCCGTTTTCTACTTGAGTACAAATGCCTATTATCTCTTCATAAGCACCTTTTGTTATCATTTTATTTTTGCCTTCCGCGTCTTTTAAAACCACTGAGATTCTTCTTCGGATAAAATCAAATGGGATTTCTTCTACTTTACTGTACTGGTATTCAAGATTGCTGAACCCTTTATCTTTTCCCTTTTCAAGAACTGCAACATCCATCAAATTGCGTAAACCTGTTTGAAAGAAACTATTCAAATAAGCTTTTCTTAAGACCGTTGGATTCTTCTTCACCCCGAGCGTTCAAATACGTTGTAACGGTCATTTCATCCATTGTCAGCGTTCCGGTTTTATCTGTGCACAAGATATCCATTGCACCGAAATTTTGAATAGCGTCCAATTCTTTGACCACCGTTTTATGCTTGCCCATCAAAATGGCTCCCTTTGCAAGGTTCGTTGTCACAATGACTGGCAGCATTTCCGGCGTCAGTCCTACCGCAATAGAAATAGCAAATAACAGCGCTTGCAGCCAATCGCCCTTCGTGATCCCATTTACGACAAAGACTAAAGGAACCATTAATATCATCAATCTAATTAAAAGCAAACTAATCTTTTTTATGCCTTTATCAAAACTGGTTTTATTTTTTTGCGTTACAATAGAAGACGCGATTGAACTAAAGTAAGTAGCATCTCCCGTAGCAAGCACAATGCCTGTCGCACTACCGCTTGCAATCGTCGTTCCTAACAGACAGATGTTGCTCAGTTCAGTTACCGCTGTATCGTCAGAAATGCTGTTTAAAGGAGAAGCAACTTTTTCAACCGGTTCTGATTCACCTGTTAAAGATGATTCGCTTACCAGTAAATCATTACTGACTATCAGCCTTAAATCAGCAGGAATAATATCACCCGCTGCTAAACTAATAATATCTCCAGGCACAATGTTCTCCACATCTATTTCTTGAATACCTGATTTTTTTCGCAGAATATCTGAAGTCGAACTGATCAATGTCTTAAGCTTATCCGCGGCTTTGCTTGAACGGTATTCTTGTGAGAATTTCAAAAATCCGCTAATAGCTACTAAAGTACTGATAACGATCACAGTCTTAAAACTGCGGCTTTCGGGAGGAGATAACAAAACGTCAGTTATAAAAGAGATTACTGCTAATGTCATCAATACTAAAGTAAATGGATCGATAAAAGATTTAATCAACTGTTTATACCATGGAACACTTTTTTCATGAGTTAGTTGATTGAGACCGTATTTTTCTATTTTTTCTGCTACCGCTTCATCAGAAAATCCCTCTTTATCTGTGTCCAATTCACTATAGATTTGGTCAATATCCTTTTTACTGAATCTCACTAATGTTTGAATAGCTGCTTTTGATTGGCTTTGTGAAGTCTCAGTTTTTTTTTTCATCACCCACACACCTCCATTGTTCTAAAAAACAAAACAGTAAAGAAATTAAAGATGCTGCTCATGGAATGTATCTTACCTAAAAATTCTTCAGATAACCGTTTACGATGGTGATTTTTCATTTAATATAACCTTAAATCCGTTATTGTTATTCAGTATAACACAAAAAAGGTACCATCCGAAGATGGTACCTTTTTAGATTGCGCGGCAGCGTCCTACTCTCACAAAGGGAAACCCTTCACTACCATCGGCGCTAAGAAGCTTAACTGCTGTGTTCGGCATGGGAACAGGTGTGACCTTCTTGCCGTCACCACCGCACATTTTTTCATCAAGAGAACGGTGTTCTCTCAAAACTGGATAGTGTTTTTCTTTTGCAACATCGTGTCGAAACCAAGACACCGTTTAAAAAATTGGTTAAGTCCTCGACCGATTAGTATTGGTCCGCTCCATACATCGCTGTACTTCCACTTCCAACCTATCTACCTGATCATCTCTCAGGGGTCTTACTCACTTACGTGATGGGAAATCTCATCTTGAGGGGGGCTTCACGCTTAGATGCTTTCAGCGTTTATCCCGTCCACACATAGCTACCCAGCGATGCTCTTGGCAGAACAACTGGTACACCAGCGGTGTGTCCATCCCGGTCCTCTCGTACTAAGGACAGCTCCTCTCAAATTTCCTGCGCCCGCGACGGATAGGGACCGAACTGTCTCACGACGTTCTGAACCCAGCTCGCGTACCGCTTTAATGGGCGAACAGCCCAACCCTTGGGACCGACTACAGCCCCAGGATGCGATGAGCCGACATCGAGGTGCCAAACCTCCCCGTCGATGTGGACTCTTGGGGGAGATAAGCCTGTTATCCCCAGGGTAGCTTTTATCCGTTGAGCGATGGCCCTTCCATGCGGAACCACCGGATCACTAAGCCCGACTTTCGTCCCTGCTCGACTTGTAGGTCTCGCAGTCAAGCTCCCTTCTGCCTTTACACTCTACGAATGATTTCCGACCATTCTGAGGGAACCTTTGGGCGCCTCCGTTACCTTTTAGGAGGCGACCGCCCCAGTCAAACTGCCCACCTGGCATGGTCCTCTCGCCCGATGAGGGCGACGAGTTAGAAACTCCGTACATCAAGGGTGGTATCCCACCGACAGCTCCACAGAGGCTGGCGCCCCTGCTTCTCAGCTTCCCACCTATCCTGTACATGATGCACAAAGTTCCAATACCAGGCTACAGTAAAGCTCCATGGGGTCTTTCCGTCTTGTCGCGGGTAACCTGCATCTTCACAGGTATTATGATTTCACCGGGTCTCTTGCCGAGACAGCGCCCAAGTCGTTACGCCTTTCGTGCGGGTCGGAACTTACCCGACAAGGAATTTCGCTACCTTAGGACCGTTATAGTTACGGCCGCCGTTTACTGGGGCTTCAATTCTGAGCTTCGCTCGAGAGCTAACCCATCCTCTTAACCTTCCAGCACCGGGCAGGCGTCAGCCCCTATACGTCATCTTTCGATTTAGCAGAGACCTGTGTTTTTGATAAACAGTTGCTTGGGCCTATTCACTGCGGCTGACCAAATGGTCAGCACCCCTTCTCCCGAAGTTACGGGGTCATTTTGCCGAGTTCCTTAACGAGAGTTCACTCGCACACCTTAGGATTCTCTCCTCGACTACCTGTGTCGGTTTGCGGTACGGGCCGTTTGTTTCTCACTAGAAGCTTTTCTTGACAGTGTGACATCAGGAACTTCGGTACTTAATTTCCCTCCCCATCACAACTTGTCCTTAGAGAAGCAAGCATTTGACTCGCTTCAAGACTTGTTGCTTGGACGCACATATCCAACAGTGCGTATTCCTTAGCCTACTGTGTCCCTCCATTGCTCAAACAAAACAAACGGGTACAGGAATCTCAACCTGTTATCCATCGTCTACGCCTATCGGCCTCGACTTAGGTCCCGACTAACCCTGGGAGGACGAGCCTTCCCCAGGAAACCTTAGTCATTCGGTGGACGGGATTCTCACCCGTCTTTCGCTACTCATACCGGCATTCTCACTTCTAAGCGCTCCACCAGTCCTCACGGTCTAGCTTCGACGCCCTTAGAACGCTCTCCTACCATAGAACCTAAGTTCTATCCACAGCTTCGGTGTTATGTTTAGCCCCGGTAAATTTTCGGCGCAGGGTCACTCGACTAGTGAGCTATTACGCACTCTTTAAATGATGGCTGCTTCTGAGCCAACATCCTAGTTGTCTAAGCAACCCCACATCCTTTTCCACTTAACATAAACTTTGGGACCTTAGCTGGTGGTCTGGGCTGTTTCCCTCTCGACTACGGATCTTATCACTCGTAGTCTGACTCCCGGATATAAATCAATGGCATTCGGAGTTTATCTGAATTCGGTAACCCGAGAAGGGCCCCTAGTCCAAACAGTTGCTCTACCTCCATGATTCTTATTCCGAGGCTAGCCCTAAAGCTATTTCGGAGAGAACCAGCTATCTCCAAGTTCGATTGGAATTTCTCCGCTACCCACACCTCATCCCCGCATTTTTCAACATACGTGGGTTCGGTCCTCCAGTGCGTATTACCGCACCTTCAACCTGGACATGGGTAGATCACTTGGTTTCGGGTCTACGACCACATACTCATTCGCCCTATTCAGACTCGCTTTCGCTACGGCTCCGTCTCATCGACTTAACCTCGCATGGGATCGTAACTCGCCGGTTCATTCTACAAAAGGCACGCTATCACCCATTAACGGGCTCTAACTACTTGTAAGCACACGGTTTCAGGTGCTGTTTCACTCCCCTTCCGGGGTTCTTTTCACCTTTCCCTCACGGTACTGGTTCACTATCGGTCACTAGGGAGTATTTAGCCTTGGGAGATGGTCCTCCCGGATTCCGACGGAATTTCTCGTGTTCCGCCGTACTCAGGATACTGATCAGAGTGAACGGGGTTTCAGTTACGGGGCTTTTACCCTCTTTGGCGGACCTTTCCAGGTCGCTTCTCTTACACCGTTCATTTATGACTCTATGTGTTCAGTCCTACAACCCCAGAAAGCAAGCTTTCTGGTTTGGGCTTTTCCCGTTTCGCTCGCCGCTACTCAGGGAATCGAATTTTCTTTCTCTTCCTGCAGGTACTTAGATGTTTCAGTTCTCTGCGTCTACCTCTACGGACCTATGTATTCAGTCAGCAGTAACACCCTATCAAAGGTGCTGGGTTTCCCCATTCGGAAATCTCTGGATCACAGCTTACTTACAGCTCCCCAAAGCATATCGGCGTTAGTCCCGTCCTTCATCGGCTCCTAGTGCCAAGGCATCCACCGTGCGCCCTTATTAACTTAACCTATGGTCGTTGTTAATAGCGATCCAACATCAATTGATGCGAATCGTAAAAAATAAAACGCGGTTTTTACTTGGTTTCTTACTTTGTTACAATTGTTAAACACTATCCAGTTTTCAAAGAACAACATTTTTGATGCATTGAGAAGATTAGACCTCTCAAAACTGAACAAAGCCAAAACGAATGTGTGAGGTTCCGTAATATTCCTTAGAAAGGAGGTGATCCAGCCGCACCTTCCGATACGGCTACCTTGTTACGACTTCACCCCAATTATCTATCCCACCTTAGGCGGCTGGCTCCTTTGCAGGTTACCTCACCGACTTCGGGTGTTACAAACTCTCGTGGTGTGACGGGCGGTGTGTACAAGACCCGGGAACGTATTCACCGCGGCGTTCTGATCCGCGATTACTAGCGATTCCGGCTTCATGCAGGCGAGTTGCAGCCTGCAATCCGAACTGAGAATGGCTTTAAGAGATTAGCTTGACCTCGCGGTCTTGCGACTCGTTGTACCATCCATTGTAGCACGTGTGTAGCCCAGGTCATAAGGGGCATGATGATTTGACGTCATCCCCGCCTTCCTCCGTCTTGTCGACGGCAGTCTCTCTAGAGTGCCCAACTGAATGCTGGCAACTAAAGATAAGGGTTGCGCTCGTTGCGGGACTTAACCCAACATCTCACGACACGAGCTGACGACAACCATGCACCACCTGTCACTTTGTCCCCGAAGGGAAAGCTCTATCTCTAGAGTGGTCAAAGGATGTCAAGACCTGGTAAGGTTCTTCGCGTTGCTTCGAATTAAACCACATGCTCCACCGCTTGTGCGGGTCCCCGTCAATTCCTTTGAGTTTCAGCCTTGCGGCCGTACTCCCCAGGCGGAGTGCTTAATGCGTTAGCTGCAGCACTGAGGGGCGGAAACCCCCCAACACTTAGCACTCATCGTTTACGGCGTGGACTACCAGGGTATCTAATCCTGTTTGCTCCCCACGCTTTCGAGCCTCAGCGTCAGTTACAGACCAGAGAGTCGCCTTCGCCACTGGTGTTCCTCCACATATCTACGCATTTCACCGCTACACGTGGAATTCCACTCTCCTCTTCTGCACTCAAGTTCCCCAGTTTCCAATGACCTTCCCCAGTTGAGCTGGGGGCTTTCACATCAGACTTAAAGAACCGCCTGCGCTCGCTTTACGCCCAATAAATCCGGACAACGCTTGCCACCTACGTATTACCGCGGCTGCTGGCACGTAGTTAGCCGTGGCTTTCTGGTTAGATACCGTCAGGGGATGAGCAGTTACTCTCATCCTTGTTCTTCTCTAACAACAGAGTTTTACGATCCGAAAACCTTCTTCACTCACGCGGCATTGCTCCGTCAGACTTTCGTCCATTGCGGAAGATTCCCTACTGCTGCCTCCCGTAGGAGTCTGGGCCGTGTCTCAGTCCCAGTGTGGCCGATCACCCTCTCAGGTCGGCTACGTATCATTGCCTTGGTGAGCCATTACCTCACCAACTAGCTAATACGCCGCGGGTCCATCCATAAGCGGTAGCCGAAGCCACCTTTCATCCAACGATCAGGAGATCACTGGAATTATGCGGTATTAGCAGCCGTTTCCGGCTGTTATCCCCCACTTATGGGCAGGTTACCCACGTGTTACTCACCCGTCCGCCACTCTTCTTCTCTGGTGGGTGCAAGCACCCGGTAGAAAAGAAGCGTTCAACTTGCATGTATTAGGCATGCCGCCAGCGTTCGTCCTGAGCCAGGATCAAACTCTCATAAAAGTTGGCTTTGTCCGTTAGGACTTCACCCTTTTAATGATGCTTGAAGCTCATTAATTGAATTGCTAGCGAAATTTATTTCACTTTGTTTCTGTTGGTTTAACCCTTGGTTAAACCACCTTACACATTTGGTTCGTTTTGCTTTGTTCAGTTTTCAAAGGTCTAATTTGATTGCTGTTGCCGTTTTGACAACTTCTTAATATTATCAGATGTCGACTTGTTTGTCAACAACCTTTTTGTTTTTCTTTTTTTCGTGTTGCCGCAATCTCTCGCAGCGACATGTATTAATATACCAGCAATCTGGTCCTGCGTCAACGCTTTTTGTCAAATAAAATGCTTTTTCTCAGAAATCTGAACGTTTAAATGACTGAAAATACTTACGCGCTTTCATTCGCGATTAAAACGAACATCACTTAATTTAAAACGAAATTAGTTCGCTTTATTAATAAGCTCATGTTTCTTTTATTCTGAATAAATAAGCTTTAACTCAAGCTTCAGTTTGTTTTGTACAGAAAAAGGACTATTACTGTTCAAAAAAAGCCTTTCCTCTACTAGATAGAGAAAAAGGCTTGGTGAATTCTACTTTTTATTTTCCTTGCCAAACTGATTCAACAAAGTTAACTCTGCCTGATCCCCGGCTATACCGTGAATAATGAGCAGGATTTTTCTTATAGAAGTCTTGATGATACGTTTCTGCTGGATAAAACGGTTCTGCCGGTTCGATCATCGTCACGATCGGCTCTTTAAAGCGTCCGCTATTTTGCAGTGCTAATTTTGACGCTTCTGCGATCTGTCTTTGCTCTTCACTATGGTAGAAAATTACTGGGCGATAAGAGGAACCTCTATCTGCGAATTGACCACCCGCATCAGTCGGATCCGTTTGTCTCCAATAAACCTCGACTAAGTCTTTGTAGCTGATTATTTCTGGATCAAAAGTGATTTGAACGGCTTCAGTATGTCCAGTTGTTTCACTGCATACTTCTTCATAGGTAGGATTGACTGTATGTCCACCGGTATATCCAGAAACAACGGATATGATG
Source organism: Carnobacterium sp. CS13 (assembly GCF_016653495.1). Lineage (NCBI taxonomy): Bacteria > Bacillati > Bacillota > Bacilli > Lactobacillales > Carnobacteriaceae > Carnobacterium > Carnobacterium sp. CS13. Next base: position 2,528,846 of record NZ_CP067364.1, read on the forward strand.
CCTGGCTGTGTATCAAATGGTTTTACCATACACCAAAAACAACCGCCTGCAAATGTTGCTTTTTGAAAGTCTTGTTCGCTCATCTTGTTTCCCCCTCATTCATCTGTCTGGCTAAATTATAGCACTCCTTTTTGAGGGATTACACTAATTTGTTTAATAGAAGGATTAAGTTCAAAAAATAACGAAGATAAAAAGCAGATAGGAGCTAGAGGTTATATTACACCTCCAGCTCCCTTTTGACCTGCTAGTTTTTTTTACGAATTTCTGTTACGCCACCCATATAAGGGAGCAGAACTTCCGGAATTTTAACGGATCCATCTGCTTGCTGGTAATTTTCCAAAATAGCAGCAACGGTACGTCCAACTGCCAAACCAGAACCGTTCAATGTGTGCACGTAGTCTAATTTTTCTGTTGCTGTATTCCGGTAGCGGATTTTAGCACGGCGCGCTTGGAAAGCTTCAGTATTTGAACATGAACTGATTTCTCGGTAAACATCTTGAGTAGGGATCCAAACTTCTAAATCATATGTTTTAGCAGCTGAAAAACCCATATCTCCTGTACATAATGCCAATACACGATACGGCAAATCTAATTTTTGTAAAACAGACTCTGCATCTTGAGTCATTTTTTCCAACTCATCATAAGAGTTTTCTGGCTTGCTGAATTTCACCATTTCAACTTTATGGAATTGATGCAGACGGATCAACCCACGAGTGTCGCGTCCAGCACTGCCTGCTTCTGATCTAAATGAAGGGCTCATTGCTGTAAAGTAAACAGGCAGTTGTTCTTCTTTCATGATTTCACCACGGTAGTAATTTGTTAAAGGAACTTCCGCTGTCGGAATAAGCGTTAAATCTGTTCCTTCAATTTGAAACACATCTTCTTTAAATTTAGGGAACTGACCGGTACCGAACATAGATTCACTATTCACTAAATAAGGTGTGATCATTTCAGTATAGCCGTGTTCTTCCGTATGCAGATTCAACATGAAATTGTAAACAGCCCGTTCCAACCGGGCGCCTAAACCTTTGTAATAAAGGAAACGGCTCCCGGATACTTTTGAACCCCGCTCAAAATCCAGAATGTCTAAGTCTTCGCCAATTTCCCAATGAGCTTTAGTTTCGAAGTCAAAGGTTTTCGGCGTTCCCCATTTGCGGATCTCAACATTATCTTCTTCATCTGCCCCAACGGGTACAGAATGATGAGGCAAATTAGGCAAGCCGGTGGCAATCGCATCGATTTGATTATCGACTTCTGTCACTTGTTCGTCTAAGCCTTTGATCTGATCGCCAACTTCGCGCATCTCACGGATTTTAGCATCAGCATCTTCTTTATTGCGTTTCATAGCAGCGATCGCACTTGAAACTTCATTACGGTATTTTTTTAACTTTTCGGTCTCCACCAATAACTCGCGTCTTTGGCTGTCTAATTGAACAAAGTTTTCTAATACCTCTGGTTTCACTCCTCGTGTAGCAAGTTTCTCCGCTACATTCTCAAAGTCCGTTCTAAGCAATTTTATATCTAACATATTTCTCTTCCTTTCTATTCTTTTCTTTAGGATTTCGAACTTAACCCCTCATTGAACGAGATTCAATCTTTTTCAGAGCAACAAAAAAAGCCATTTCCTCCCTTGGTTCATGGGACGAAATGGCCTCGAAGTTCGCGGTACCACCCAAATTTAGAAACCATCAGACAGACAGATTCTACGCTTTACAACAGATAACGGTCTGGATCCGAAGCAATTTAGGCAAAGCCGTTTCTTCAGTTGGCTTTGGTTCATTGTTTACTTCATGTGACGGATTCAAAAAAACAAACCATCAGTTTCCACCAACCACTGACTCTCTATGCGTTTTATCTCTTTTACTAGCTCACACTACTAACGTTCGACTTATTTAATTGATTTGAGTTTATTCTACCCGATGGCCACTCGCATGTCAATAAAAAAGGAGACCATCAACGGTCTCCTTTTTTATCTAGCCTATTAAGTTAGAAACGAAGCCTTTGATCCAGCGTCCAGCTAGAACGAAGACATTAGCTTTTTCAACAGTTTGAGCTGCAACAACTTCTGCTTCTTCGCCCATATCGCCATTAACATAGCCTAATTCATCGTCTGCTGTTGTTACTTGAACCGTTCCTACTTTGTCAGCTTTTTTTATAGGTGCTGATACTTGGTTTTCTTCATTTAACAACTCTTTTTTAGGTTGGTATGTAACCTTTAAGTTTTCCAAGTCGGTTCCAGTAGGTACGAGTAAGCTGATATCAGAACCAGCGGCTACTTTTACAGTGTCAGCTTTTCCTTTGTTTACAGCTAGAGGTTTGACTTCTTTTATAACATCATTTTTTTGATAAGCTTCTGTTACTTCCCAGTTCGCAAAAGCCCAGTCCATCATCTTATCGGTTTCAACAAACCGTTTGCTCAAATCTTTTTGTCCATCTTTCACGTTCATCACGACAGTAATGATCCGGATATCATTTTCTAGTGCGGTTCCGGTAAAAGTAGCACCGGCAAAATCAGTGGTTCCTGTTTTTAAACCGTCGACGTTTTCACGTTCAGAAATTAAACCTGACAACATCCAGTTCCAGTTTTCCATTTTTATTTCATCCGATGTGCCTTCTTTAAAATTCATTACTGGAATACTTGTTGTTTCTAATACTTCTGGATAAGATTTCAGTAATTGCTGCGCTACAATAGCGATATCGCGAGCAGACATAGCATTTTCGCTGTCTTCGCTGCTGCCAGGATAAAGGTTGCCGTATAAATCGGAATTTGATAATCCTGTGCTGTTGTAAAGTTCGTAGTCTTTAATTCCCCATGATTCTACTTGTTCACGCATCATGTCGACAAATTCAGGTTCACTTCCAGCGATTGCTTCAGCAATCGCTATGGTTGCACCGTTTGCGGAATAAATAGCCATAGCTTGATACAACTCTTCAATTGTATAAGTTTCGTCTTGTCTTAAAGGAACATTGGATAACGAATTGTTCTGACTAACTTTATGTGCATAATCACTGATGGGAATAGTTTGATCCCATGTGATGTCGCCCTTTTCAACGGCTTCAAAAATAATGTATTCTGAAATCATTTTTGTCATCGAAGCAATTCCCAGTTTTTCATCACCGTTTTGATTCAATAACACTTTCCCAGTAGTAGGTTCAATAATAAATGCAGCGGCAGCTTCAATTTCTGGAGCAGCTTCTGCAGCTGAAACGGTCATACTTGCATTAAAAACTGGAAGAACAGTTCCTACCATTAGGGTAATCACAAATGCCAGTCCGAATTTCGTTAATTTTTTCATTCCTTAAATCTCCTCAATAGTTTTCTCTCGATTTTAAATGGACAAAATCCACTCATTGTTCTATGGTAGCGAAATCTCATAAAAAAAACAACCCTCTTTTGGATAATCCCTTAGCAGACAGTTGTTTTTAAATATTGTTTTCTTGCAATTGCTTCACGTGAAACATTTTAATCTTTTTGGGAAGGCTGAGTTAAAGGAAAATGCAAGATAAACTGCGTGAGGTGTTTATCTGATTTTGCGTAAATGCTGCCTCCATGAAGGTCGATAATACTCTGAGCGATCGCTAAGCCTAGCCCTGTTCCGCCGGTTTCTTGCGAACGCGATTCTTCTACACGGTAAAAACGATTAAACAGTTGTTTCAACGATTGAGCAGGAATTGGGCTGCCATCGTTATTAACTGAAATCACGACTTCTTGCCCTACTTTTTCCACTTCAATAAAAACGTGTTGTCCATCGTTTCCATAATTCAAGGCATTAGAGATCAAATTATTGAATACGCGGACGATTTTTTCTGTGTCAGCTTCCATCAGGATCACTTCTTGTTTGCTGACTACTTCAATTTGCATGCCTTTTTTTTCAGCTTCTAATTCAAAATCAGCAGCTAATTGTTCCAATAACTGGACCATATCAAATTCCGTTAAATTTAAAGGCGTTGTTGTTTGACGCACACGTGTGTATTCAAATAAATCTTCTACTAACACTTTCATTTGTTTAGCTTTAACATACGCTGTATGGGTATATTTCAGCAGTTCATCTTCATTTTGATACCGTCTTTCTTCTATTAAACCTAAGTAGCCGATAATAGACGTCAGCGGTGTCCGAATATCGTGACTGACATTAGTGATCAATTCATCTTTGGATTGTTCGATTTTCCGCTCTTCTTCCATTGCCTTAACGGTACTATCAACTAAGACGTGAATACTGTCTACGACTTTTTTCATATCTCCGCTAAGATCCGTTGCGATACGGTGTTCATAATGTCCTTCTGCAATGTAGTGCAGTTCACTAATGACATGGTTCAATTGCATTTGCTTATAACGTCTCTTCAGCCGCCAGTGAATCGCTATCGCTGCTATGATGATCAGCACAAATGCAAAAAAAGGCGTAATCGAAATCACTCGATTGCTTTGAATACTGATGATCGCGTCCCCAAAAATCCATAAAGAACGGATAATTCCAGGGAAAGCGGATATGGCCCGACTGAGAATGACAAAGGCTGCATAATAGACTAAACCAATCAATCCGACAGTGATAAATCCTTCCAGAATCAATTTGCTCTTTTCTTTTCTGGTTATTTTCAAGCGCTTGTTCAACTCCTATATTTTGGATTCCTCTCTAACTTAACGATCTTCGATTTTATACCCTACGCCCCAAACGGTCTGGATCACTTTTTCTCCGCCAGTGGCTTCTTCAATTTTATCGCGCAAATGACTCACATGGACCATCACTGTTTTAGCAGAAACCAAACTTTCTTGTTGCCATACCCGTTCAAAAATTTCGTCTGCACTAAAAACTCGATTTGGATGACTGGCTAATAAATACAAAATGCCAAATTCCAAAGCAGTTAGTTGAATCGATTGATTGGTCAGCGTCCAGACCTCGTGAGATTCTTTTTGGATGATCAACGGACCAATTTCTAATTTATCCGGTTCATCTTGAGTCGTTGCATAAGTGCTGCGTCTCAGTAAAGATTTGATTCGAGCCATTACTTCTAATGGATTAAACGGCTTCGCCACATAATCATCCGCACCCGTTACTAAACCTTTGATTTTATCGACATCGGTTGTTTTGGCACTCAACATCAAAATAGGCAATTGTGAATTTTGACGAACCGTTTTGACGACTTCCATTCCATCTAGTACTGGCATCATTACATCTAAAACCATTAAATCAATATCTTTATGTTCCGTTAATTTTGTTAAAGCATCTTTGCCGCTATAAGCTTTGACTACCTCATAGCCTTCATTTTTAATGTAAATGCTTAAGAGCTCGACAATTTCTTTATCGTCATCGACTACTAAAATTTTCATACATTTCCCTCATTTTCAGGTGTATTTTTATTTATCATAACAGAAATTACTAAAGAATTCGTTAAAAAATAGAAGTTGGCCAAAAGACACTAACGTCTTTCGGCCAACTTCTATGGCAGCAATGTTCCTCTATTATAAAAAGAAGGAATCATTCGGCTGCATTCTCAATTACTGGATTGAATAGTTTGGTGCTTCTTTAGTGATTTGAACATCATGCGGATGAGATTCGCGGAGACCTGCCCCACTCATTTGGACAAATTGAGCGTCTTCACGCAATTCTTCTAAATTCGCTGCGCCAACATATCCCATACCGGATTTTAAACCGCCTAATAATTGGAAGATAATATCAGATACTGCGCCTTTATAAGCCACACGACCTTCGATTCCTTCTGGAACTAATTTGTTGGCTTCATTTACGCCACCTTGGAAGTAACGATCGCTTGACCCTTTTTCCATTGCGGCTAAACTTCCCATGCCACGGTATGTTTTAAAACGACGACCTTGGAAAAGTTCGAATTCGCCTGGTGATTCATCTGTACCAGCAAGCATGCTGCCTAACATAACCGCATGTCCGCCAGCAGCTAAAGCTTTAACGATATCTCCTGAATACTTGATTCCGCCATCTGCAATGATCGTACGGCCATATTCGCGAGCAACCGCAGCTGCATCATAAATTGCTGTGATTTGCGGAACACCGACACCAGCGACGACACGAGTCGTACAAATCGATCCTGGACCAATCCCGACTTTTACAACGTCTACGCCAACATCATATAACGCACGGGTTGCTTCACCAGTCGCCACATTTCCGGCAATGAGCGTAATTTCTGGAAACTCTTCTCGAATTTCTTTGATTTTACGAATAACACCTGCACTATGTCCATGTGCTGTGTCAACAATAATAGCGTCGACACCTGCATCGATCAATGCTTGTGCACGTTCAAATGTGTCAGTAGTCACTCCTACTGCAGCAGCAACCAATAAACGTCCGTGTTCGTCTTTAGCAGCATTTGGGAATTCCAGAATTTTTTCAATGTCTTTGATCGTGATCAAGCCGCTTAAACGTCCAGCATCATCAACGATCGGTAATTTTTCGATTTTATGCTGTTGTAAAATGGCTTCAGCTTCTTTCAAAGAAGTTCCTTCAGGAGCAGTGACTAAATTTTCTTTTGTCATCACATCTTCAATTGGAATGCTGTAGTCGGTTACGAAACGCAAATCACGGTTGGTTAAGATCCCTACTAAAAGACGATCTTCCATATTGTTAACGATTGGCACACCGCTGATCCGGTAACGCCCCATTAAATGTTCTGCATCGGAAATCAAATGAGTCGGAGTTAAGAAGAAAGGATCAATGATTACACCACTTTCAGAACGTTTTACTTTTCTGACTTCTCCTGCTTGTTGTTCAGCACTCATGTTTTTATGAATAACGCCTAAACCGCCTTGTCGAGCCATGGCAATAGCCATTTTTGAATCTGTTACAGTATCCATACTGGCACTGATGATCGGCACGCTTAATTTAATGTTTTTAGCTAATTGTATACTTAAATCAACATCATTTGGCAAAACATGGCTTTCTGCTGGAACTAAGAGAACATCATCAAATGTGAAGCCTTTTTTTGCAAATTTCGTTTCCCAATTCGACATTTAAACAAACACTCCTTCTATTTCCCTTTGAATTTGGTTGAGATTTTACTTACAAAAATAACAGAGATACCCCGGTCCGTCAAGAATAGTTTATCAGAATAAGGCTTTCATAAACGTTTTCCCATAAAAGCTCATAGAAAAAGTCTATTTTCTAAAAAAATGATGAGAAAAAGCTCCAAACCATTTTCACTAACCTGGTCTGAAGCTTTCACTTTTATACAATTAGAATAAACCACCGCGAATATTTAATGTGCGTTTGAAATACATTTTAGCTGCAAAAGCTGCTACTCCAATAGCTATATTTACGCCTGCTGGCATTAAAATATTAATGGAACTTGGAATGAAGGTCATCGAAGCTGTCATTAAGACCATCCACCCAATCATTCCAGCTGACGACACTAAAATGTAACGTAACATACTGCCTTTTTTAGGTTTTGTTTTATCCGGTACATTTTTTGAAATCAATAAAATCGCAAATCCGCCGATGATAAAGTTCAGAATCATCGTGATGATTCCCATCTCAGACCCTTGCCCGCTGCCGATGAAGCCAGAAATACCTGTAATGAAAGCAAACATTGCCCCCATCATCAAGCCGCCGTCTAAAACGATTTTCCAATCTTCAGAGCGTCCAGTTTCGCTTTCTTTTGGTGCTGACAGCAAAATATTTGTGCGTTCTGTGACGGTTCCATACAATTGACGAGCTGTTTGGCCAGATTTTTGGCCTTCAATTAAATTTTTCAGCATCTCGTTATAGATTTCTACTCGTCTTTCTTCAGAAATATTAGCTGCAATCAACGCTTTGTCTAAGCTCATCATGTATTGGTCATTACGCTTGGTTAATTGCTGAAAGAGTGTTTCGTTCTCCTCTTTTTTAATCACCTGTTCATTTGTATTCTCTTGTCCCACCGGAAAAGCCTCCTTATTGAATCCTCTTGATTAAAAGTGTAGCTGGCAACTGTTCTATATGTTATACGTTGAAACGGAACAACATGACATCGCCGTCTTGAACCACATATTCTTTTCCTTCTGAACGAACTCGTCCAGCTTCTTTGGCTGCCTGCATAGTTTCGTATTTGTCTAAGTCTTCAAATGACACTGTCTCTGCCCGAATAAATCCTCGTTCAAAGTCAGTATGAATGACACCTGCAGCTTGCGGTGCTTTCATGCCTTTTTTGAATGTCCAAGCACGCACTTCTTGAACACCTGCCGTAAAGTAAGTGGCAAAGCCCAATAATGAATAAGCTGAACGAATCAATTTATCCAATCCAGATTCTTCAATGCCTAAATCTTCCAAGAACATTTCTTTTTCATCGTCTTCCAATTCAGCGATCTCTTCTTCAATACGCGCACAAATCACAATAACTTCTGCGTTTTCTTTTTCAGCAAATTCACGAACTTGTTTAACGTACTCATTTTCATCCGCATTGGCTACTTCTTCTTCGGCCACATTGGCTACATACAACACTGGTTTAGTTGTTAATAAGAAGAGGTTTTTAACGATTTTTTGTTCGTCTTCATCTAATTCTATTGTACGAGCAGACTCGCCTGCTTCTAAGACTGGTTTGATTTTATCCAATACAGCTAATTCGATCATAGCCTCTTTGTCTTTTGTTCGTGCGACTTTAGCAACCCGTGTGTAACGTTTCTCAACGGCTTCTAAGTCAGCTAAGATCAATTCCAAATTAATGGTTTCGATATCTGATAATGGATCGATGCGGCCTTCTACGTGTGTGATGTTTTCATCATCAAAACAACGTACCACATGACAAATGGCATCTACTTGACGGATATTCGCCAAAAATTTGTTTCCTAAACCTTCGCCTTTGCTTGCGCCTTTAACGATTCCGGCGATATCTGTAAATTCAAACGTCGTTGGAACAGTTTTCTTAGGCACAACAAGTTCTGTTAAACGATTCAAACGATAGTCCGGTACTTCTACTACTCCGACATTCGGGTCGATCGTTGCAAATGGATAGTTTGCTGCTTCTACTCCTGCTTTGGTAATGGCGTTAAAAAGGGTTGATTTTCCTACGTTTGGTAAACCCACGATTCCTGCTGTTAATGACATGTTTTACTCACTCTTTCTTTTCATATTTCTCTAGCTTATTTTACTCTTTTGGTTCAGCATGCTCGAGGACTTTTTTCATTTTCTTTTCAAATTCTCTTCTGGGCATCATCACCATGTGTCCGCATTTAGTACATTTGATTCGAATATCCATGCCCATCCGGATAATCTGCCAACGATTTTCTCCGCATGGATGAGGTTTTTTCATTTCAACCACATCGTTCAAGTCATACATATCTTCACACCCTGCCTTTTTTATTCGTCATCAAATTGAATTTCTAGTACATCTAAGATACGGGTCAAATCTTCTGTTGAAAGGTACTCAATTTCAATTTTGCCTTTTTTATTTTTTTCATTGATGGTTACTGTCGTCCCAAATTTGTCCATCAACCGTTCTTCGCTTTCACGAATGTAATAAGGTTTTTGGATCGCTTTGGCTGCTTTAGCAACTTTTTCTTTTGGCTGGTTCATTTGACTGACCAGTTGTTCCAACTGACGAACGGTTAGATTATCTTTCACTACCCGTTTTGCTAACTTAACGATTTGCTTCTTTTCTTTTAAACTCAGCAGCGTCCGCGCTTGACCCATCGAAATTTCGTTGTCTTGCAGCATTTGTTTGACGGCTTCAGGTAACCCTAGCAAACGCAGGTAATTAGCGATGTAAGGACGGCTTTTGCCTAAACGAGTAGCAACTTCTTCTTGGGTCAATTTTAATTTCTTCATTAGCATATCATAGGCTTCTGCTTCTTCAAGCGAAGTCAAATCTTCCCGCTGCAAGTTTTCTAACACCGCAACTTCCATCATTTTCTCTTCATCAAATTCGCGAATGATGGCTGGAATGGTAGTTTTACCGGCAAGTTTAGAAGCTCTAAAACGGCGTTCTCCCGCAATGATTTCAAAACCTTTGACAGTCGACTCGCGCAAAATAATGGGTTGAAAAACGCCTGACTGCTTGATCGAACGTGCTAACTCGTCCAACGCTTCCTCGTCAAAGGTTTTTCGAGGTTGATAAGGATTCGGCCGAATATCTCCCAACTCAATTTCCTGAACGCGTTCACTGGAAACATCAATTTTATCTAAATCAGAATAATCGCTAAAAAGCGCGTCAATTCCTCTGCCTAAACCCTTACTGTTTTTATTGACCATTCGCTAACACTTCCTTTGCTAACTCAAGATAAACTTCTGCTCCTCTTGAACGTGGATCATAATCGATAATCGACAGCCCATGGCTGGGCGCTTCAGATAATCGGATATTCCGCGGAATAATAGTTTTGTAAACTTTTTCGCGGAAATATTTTTTAACTTCATCGACTACTTCATAGCCAAGGTTTGTCCGTGCATCGAGCATAGTCAATAAAACACCCTCGATTTTTAAATCTGGATTAAAATGTTTTTGGACCAGACGAACCGTATTCAATAATTGGCTTAAACCTTCTAAAGCATAATATTCACACTGCACTGGAATTAAAATCGTATCGCTCGCTGTGAACGCATTGATCGTCAAATGCCCTAATGAAGGCGGACAGTCAATTAGAATGTAATCATAATCGTCTGAAACTTTCGCCAGCGCCTGCTTCAGTCTTGTTTCCCGAGCCATTTGGTTGGTCAATTCAATCTCTGCTCCAGCCAACTGTATAGTAGCCGGTACTACCCATAAATTTTCTCTTGAAGAAGGCAAAACCACTTCTTCAATCGGCGTTTCATTGACCAGAATGTCGTAAATATCTTTTTCAACGTCCACTTTACGCACACCTAGCCCACTTGTTGCATTTCCTTGAGCATCGATATCAACCAGTAAGATCTTTTTACCAGAATAAGCTAAACAAGCGCCCAAGTTAACTGTTGTAGTTGTTTTCCCAACTCCGCCTTTTTGATTTGCGACTGCTATAATTCGTGCCATTCTTTTCCCTCCGTTTGTGATCCTCGTCGTTTGCTCTCATGTTCTTGATATAAAAAAAGGGAAAGAATACGCATGCGCATCTTTCCCTTACGCATTTGTTCAAAATGATCTATCATTTATCGCTCTTTATTCACTTTTGATCGTCTCAGATGCTGCAGACGTTTTTCGGGTACCGCTTCCGTTTTGGATGCTTATTGAAGCGCTAGACAAGAACTTTTTCTAGCAGCTTTCTTCTATAAAGGATTCTTATTAGGTGTTCCTGGTTTTCTTGGGTATTTTTTTGGCGTTTCTTTCTTTTTATCAATTAGTAGAACATGACGTTCGCCAGCTTCTTTCGGAAGTTCAAAAACAAACTCTTCCCGGAACTTGCCGCCCAATGTAGCAAGCGCTTTTTGTCCTTCTTTCATTTCTTCATCGCTATTGCTAGCCTTCAAAGCGATAAATACACCGCCTTTTTTGACTAACGGTAAGCAAAGTTCAGCTAATACGCTCATACGAGCCACAGCTCTAGCCGTCACAAAATCAAACGATTCACGAAACTGTTTGTTTTGTCCAAATGTTTCAGCACGGTCATGGTAGAAGTGTACACCTTCTAATTCTAATTTCTCAGCTAAAGTCGTTAAAAATTGGATTCTTTTATTTAAAGAATCGACAATGGTTACTTCTAATTGAGGAAAAATAATTTTTAGGGGGATGCTCGGAAACCCAGCACCAGCACCTACATCACATAAGCTTTGGACCCCTTTGTTAAAATCCACATACAACCCAGCAGTTATTGAGTCGTAAAAATGCTTTAAGTAGACTTCTTCTTGTTCCGTAATAGCTGTTAAATTAATTTTTTCATTCCATTCCTGTAATAAGACCAAATAGTGATCAAACTGTTGCATTTGCTTCTCCGTAACGTCAATCCCTTTATCGTGAAGGGCTTTTTTAAACTCTTCTGGATTCATAAAGACAACTCCTTTTGATAGTGTGAAACACTATTTTGTTTCACAGGTTCATCTGTATAACTGTATAACAAAACTAGTCTAAGTGCAATGCTTAATCAAAACTTTTATTTCTTTTTTGCCAAAAAAGAGAGCTGTTTAAGCCATTAAAATAACCACAAACACAATAAATGAGAATTTAATGAATATAAAGTTTGACTTTGGTGTGAATAGCAGTTAGAATGTTTTTAATAGTCTGACAACAACAAATGAAAAGGAGTTGCTTTATATGAAAACGACGAAAATGAATCAAACCACTAACTGTTCTACTATGAAGACAACTCTAGTCATTATTAACTTATTGATTTGACCCAGGATTCGAACTATTCATTTAGTTGAGTCCTTGTTTACGTACACTGGGCTCAATCATCTGTTAATAGATGAGACAAGCCTTTGTAACTCAAAGGCTTGTCTTTTTTTTATAGGGCGAATAAAATTTGGGACCATCATAAGCTGCGTTGTCAGGAAATTACAAACACTATTTTATTTGGAGGCGAAGAAGAATGAAAAATTATTTAGTCGATCGTATGTACAAAGCATCATCCGGGGTTGCAAATGCTATTTTTGTAACGATTGGAATTGGTTTATTACTCGAAACCATCGGCAACATGACTGGCCTCGCTATTTTAGTGACGATCGGAACGGCTACAAAAATGTTGATGGCGCCGGCGATTGGTGCGGGTATCGCCATTATGCTGGGAGCCAACACATTAACCGTCTTTAGTGCGATGGCTGCTGGTACGATCGGAGCAGGTGCTGTTCACATGACCGCTGAAGGCGTCTTAGCTATTGCAACTGGGGAACCGATCGGTTGTTTGATTGCAGCGACGATTGCTACTTTTGTCGGCAAACGCATCTCTGGAAAAACGCCTTTAGATATGATGGCTATTCCCATTACAGCTATATTAGCTGGAGGAGTCGCTGGCTATTACTTAAACTTTGTTATTGCGCCATTATTAAATACTGTCAGTGCTTTTATTTCAGCGTCTGTTTCTGGATCTCCTATTATCGGAGCAGCCATTATCTCGGTTGTAGGCGGGCTGGTTTTGATGTCGCCGGCTTCTTCTGCAGCAATTGCGATTGCTTTGAATTTAGACCCCGTTTCAAGTGCGGCTATGCTAGTTGGTACAACGAGTATGTACATGGCTTTTTCATTCGTTTCTATGCGACAAAATGATCTTGGCGGATTTTTAGCTCAATTTGTTTGTACACCTAAAGTGCAATTGCCAAATATCGTTAAAAACCCAAGGGTATTGATCGGGCCAATCGTAGCAGCAGCTGTGGCTGCACCACTTGCTACAGTGATTCTAGGTTTTACAGCTCCTAGCGCCCTTGGCGGACTTGGATTTTGTTCATTGATCGCGCCTTTGAATATTTTGGCAGCTCAAGGATTTGTTGGTTTTGGTGTTTATATGTTAGCCGGTGTTTTAGTACCCATTGCTATTGCCGTCGTGGTCAATACAGCTATGGAAAAAGTTAAATGGGTCAACAAAGGCGACTTGGCACTTGTTGTAGAATAAAAACTTGCCCTTTGACTCAATACAAATAAAAGAAAGAGAACAGACGTTGATGTCTGTTCTCTTTCTTTTCGGTTATAAGATATGGTCCCTACTGGGCTCGAACCAGCGACCCCTACCTTGTCGAGGTAGTGCTCTCCCAACTGAGCTAAGGAACCAAAAGTGGTTTGTCAACATGGATTGCTGGCAAAAACACCGACATTCTTATTATAGGCGAATAGAAACGTTAAGTAAAGCCTTTTCGCGTTATACTGCACAATAAAACCCTGACTTTGCAAAGTCAGGGCATTTTTATTAAATTCTATCATTTTAGTATTGGTAAGTGAAATGCTTGCATGCTACAGATTTGAAATTTCTGGAGGAATAGTGTCTGCTTGTAGCCATGAAGAGAATTCAAGCCTCCAAGCGGTCCCATGGCTTTCTACAAGCAAACACATAAATTCCGGAAGAAATTTCGTCCCTCACGAGTTACCAATACAATTTGTCAAACAGCCGTTTATTATACTTGAACTTTTGCGATTTTCCCTTGTTCTACGTAAACCATTAAGATTGAAATATCTGCTGGATTCACACCGCTGACACGACTTGCTTGAGCAATCGTTTCAGGACGGATTTGAGTTAATTTCTGTTTAGCTTCAGTAGCTAACCCATTAATAGCAAGATAATCAATATTTTCAGGGATACGTTTGTTTTCCATGCGTTTTAATTTATCTACTTTTTGATTAGCTTTTTTGATATATCCTTCATATTTCACTTGGATTTCTATTTGCTCTTCTACATCTTTAGGAAGACTTTCGGCTAAAGGCGCAAAAGTAAGAATATCCCAATAAGATAATTCCGGACGACGTAAAAAATCAATGGCTAAAATACCGTCTTTTAATGGAGCGATATTTTTTTCAGCTAAAAAGGCTTGGATCTCATCCGTTGGTTTTAAACGAGTCGTGCTTAAACGTTCCAATTCCTTTTCAACTTGTATTTTTTTCGTTAAACAAGTTTCATAGCGTTCTTTTGTCGCCAGACCCAGTTGGTACCCAATTTCTGTTAAACGAAAATCAGCATTGTCATGACGCAGCAATAACCGGTATTCAGCGCGAGAAGTCAATAAGCGATAAGGTTCACTTGTTCCTTTCGTTACCAAATCGTCAATCATTACACCAATATATCCCTCACTCCGCTTCATCACAAAAGGCTCTTTGCCTTGGACTTTAAGAGCTGCATTGATACCAGCCATTAAACCTTGACCAGCCGCTTCTTCATATCCAGAAGTTCCATTCATTTGTCCAGCAGTAAAAAGATTTTCAACGGTCTTCGTTTCCAATGATGGACGCAATTGATGAGGAACAACAACATCGTATTCGATGGCATAGCCGGTCCGCATCATTTCGGCATTCTCTAAACCAGCAATAGAATGCAGCACATCCTCTTGGACATCTTCTGGAAGCGAACTAGATAAACCTTGGACGTAAACTTCTTCTGTGTTGCGGCCTTCAGGTTCTAAGAATAGTTGGTGTCTCGGTTTATCACTGAAGCGAACTACTTTGTCTTCAATAGAAGGACAATACCGAGCGCCTACTCCTTCAACGATTCCAGTAAACATTGGCGCACGATGCAAATTAGCTTGAATAATGCTGTGAGCTGTTTCATTGGTATAAGTCAACCAGCAAGACAATTGATCTTTCAAATAAGCACTGTCTGGTGTTTCATAGCTGAAATGGTTGGGTTTTTCATCTCCAGGTTGTTCGGCCGTCACACTATAATCGATCGTTGAAGCTTTAATACGCGGTGGTGTACCGGTTTTAAACCGCTCTAGTTCAAATCCATGTTCCAGCAAACTTTCTGATAGTTTAATGGACGGTTGTGAGTTGTTTGGACCTGAAGAATACTTCAATTCTCCTATGATGATTTGACCACGTGAAGATGTGCCCGCTGTTAAAATAACCGCTTCTCCGCGGTAAATAGCGCCTGTATTCGTGATGATCCCTTTACAAACTCCCTCTTCAACAATCAATTCTTCAACAATCCCTTGTCTCAATAGCAAGTTTTCAGTTTTTTCAAGTGTACTTTTCATCTCATTTGCGTACATAAATTTATCCGCTTGGGCGCGTAAAGCTCTAACAGCTGGCCCTTTGCCTGTATTCAGCATCCGCATTTGGATATAAGTTTTATCTATATTACGTCCCATTTCTCCGCCTAAAGCATCGATTTCGCGGACAACGACACCTTTAGCTGGCCCACCAATCGATGGGTTACACGGCATAAACGCAACCATATCTAAATCAATGGTAATCAATAAGGTACTGCTTCCCATTCTGGCTGCTGCTAAAGCTGCTTCCGAACCTGCGTGTCCCGCTCCAACTACGATGACGTCGAAACTACCTGCTTCATATTGTTGCATCAAATCATTCCTCTCGTTTAGTCAGTCAAATTAATTACTTTCTTCTATAGTAAAGTTAAATAATGTTCGTATCTTGTTAATTGAGCTGCGCTCTCTAACTCTCCGGAAAAAAGAAGAAATGATCCTCAAGGCTTACAGCCTTTTGCGGGAACTTTTCTATTTTTCTGTCAGAGCTGAACAGAACGCTCCGCATATTATCTTTATTTTCCTAAACAGAATTGGCTGAAAAGTTGGTTGAGCAGTTCATCTTGAACGCTGTCTCCTGTAATTTCGCCCAACAGATCCCAGCAACGGGTCATGTCCATTTGCACAAGATCTACCGGCAGTCCTGCCTCAATGCCTGTGATCACATCATCCAGTGCCGATTCAGCGTCATTCAGCAAAGCAATATGGCGGACGTTTGATACATAAGTGGCATCCCGTTCTCCTGTGTTGCCGGCAAAGAATAAAGCTGCTATTTTTTCTTCTAAGAGATCGATTCCCGATTTCGTCAAAATCGATGTTTTAACAATAGAATCGGAATCGACCAACGTTTCTAATTTGTTCAAATCTAATTGATTCGGTAAATCAACTTTATTTAAAATAACGATACGGTGGTTTTGGTTCGTCGCTTCAATCAATAAAAGGTCTTCTTCAGATAATGGCTCATTTTGATTGAAAACCAGCAACACTAAATCGGCTTCTTTCAACGCTTGTCGGCTGCGTTCGACCCCAATGCGTTCGACAATGTCTTCTGTTTCACGAATGCCGGCTGTATCAACCAGTTTTAACGGAACTCCTCTGACATTGACGTATTCTTCAATCACATCACGCGTCGTTCCGGCAATTTCCGTGACGATGGCTTTTTCTTCTTGTAAAAGAAAGTTCAATAAACTAGATTTTCCGACATTAGGGCGTCCGATAATGGCTGTCGCCAGTCCTTCTCGTAGGATTTTCCCTTGGCTAGCTGTTTGCAATAACTGCTGGATATGCGCTTTTACTTGAGTTGCTTTTTCAACTAGTAATTGAGACGTCAGCGTTTCGACATCGTCGTATTCAGGATAGTCAATGTTTACTTCTACTTGTGCCAATGTATCTAGGATATCTGAACGCAGACTCCGGATCAGGCTAGATAAGTTGCCATCCAGTTGCTGTAAAGCAACGTGCATCGCTTTATCTGTTTTTGCCCGGATCAAATCCATCACAGCTTCAGCTTGTGATAAGTCAATTCGTCCATTTAAAAAAGCACGTTTGGTAAATTCTCCAGGTTCAGCTAGACGAGCACCCTGCTGCAAAACAACTTGCAGTACTTGGTTAACAGAAGTAATGCCGCCATGACAGTTGATTTCAATAATGTCTTCACGTGTAAAAGTTTTAGGAGCCAGCATGACTGAAATCATCACTTCATCCACCACTTCATTCGTCTTTGGATTTTGGATATGACCATAATGAATCGTATGGCTTTTTTGTTCGGCTAAAACTTTTGCTCCTGAGCGATAAACACGATCAGCAACTTCTACTGCATTTTCTCCACTTAAACGGACAATACCGATAGCACCCTCACCAGGAGGCGTTGAAATGGCTGCGATTGTTTCAAATTCTAATGACAAACTCCTTCACTCCTTATTAATTTTTTGCACGAAAAAAGTGCCCACTCCACCCCTTTGCTTTTGACAAATGGAATGGATAAAGCACTTTGACTACTTTTATCATTCAGATAAGTTTAATTTTATGGTTTAGTTTCTATTTCTTGTTGCTCCGTTAAGACTATACAAGTTCTCTAACTATTTGTCAATAATTTCGGTTCACTTTTTTTAGCAAGTTAAGAATAAGTTCTATCTATTGAAAAAACTCTTCATTAGTTTAATCGTTTAAAAAATGAGATAAACTGCTTGGTGGCTTTTTTATATAGAAAAAGTTCGTTTCAAGGCTAGCAGAAAACTAAAGTCTTCCTATAGAAGATGCGCAAACGATCTTGCTCTTTTGCTTTTTCCCATTTTAAAACAAAAAACAACTCCTTATTACATTACAATGCTTTAGTTAAAAACCTAAAAACACTGTTATTTAAACCTAAACAGCCTCTCTTTTTTCGATTGTCCTCCTTTTTTTTATAAAAAATCGAGTGATTTTTGATTTTTCAGTGAAAATCAGAACCTTAGTTTACGAATAATGCATTAACATATCGAAAAGATTACAAAGAAAGCCCTATCTTACAAAAAATGCCGATTTGTCGTTTTTTCGACAAAAAAAGGCCCAAATAATACAAACAGGATAAGAAAGCATAACGATTAGCGTAATGCCTTTATTTTTTCAGTATTCGTGGTAGGATAGCAAATGTTGAAGGAACGAGTCCTTCAGAGACCTTTAGTCGTATAACATACAATTGAATATGTCGTCCGAAACTACAGTCATATGCTCTTAACGAAATATAGTCAATAAAACTATTAGGAAATAAAAAGGAGAGTAAAAATTAATGTCTAACTTTAAATCAAAATTATTTATCGCAGGTGCTACTTTAGCTTTAACAGGAGTCGTAGCTGTTTCAAACCCAACCCAAGCCTCAGCAGCAGAATTTGAAGCTACTACTTGGGAAGCTCGTTCAGTAGATGATATTAAACAAGATATCCAAAATAACGAAGATGGCAGCACAGAATACACTATCCAATGGGGAGATACATTATCTTCTGTAGCAGCTGCTACAGACAATTCCCTTAATGCATTAGTCGATATCAATGATATCAATAACGCTAATACAATCTATAGCGGCAACACGATTCATTTATCAGCTGATCATTCAACCGTGACCATTGAAAATGAAGATGAAGTTGTGAGCTACGATGTGAGCCAACCTGAAGAAGCGGTTGAAGTAGAAGCTGAAGCTCCACAAGAAACACAAGCACCAGTAGAAGAAGCGCAAGCTCCAGCAGAGGAAACAACTCTAGCACCCGTTGAAGAAAAAACGGAAGAACCAGCTGCAGCCCCTGTTGAAGAACAACCAGCAGAAACACAAACAGCTGAACCAGCAGCACAATCTGGCCAAACAGTCTCCGTTGAAGCTACTGCTTATTCAACTAACCAACCTGAATTAAGCGACACAACAGCTACAGGAATCAATTTAAATGAAAATCCTAATGTTATTGCTGTAGACCCAAGTGTTATTCCTTTAGGATCAACGATTACTGTCCCAGGATACGGTACATTTATTGCTGGCGATACAGGTAGTGCTATTCAAGGAAACCGCATCGACATTCACATGACTGACTTAAACCAAGCAATGAACTTTGGCAGACAAACATTGAATGTACAAGTTTCAAACTAATTTGTAACAAAACGGCTTGAAACTGCAAAAACAGGTATAAACAACCCCCAATGATGTCCAGTATACATCTTGGGGGTATTTTTTTGCCTTTTTTTAGAATTAGAATAAAATAAAATCGGTTCACTGCAAGCAATTACCTCAAATCTAAACGGTCTTTCTTTCACAGTTTTCATTAAGCAAACCATACTGCAGTTGTTCCTAAAGAAATGATTAAGATTCGTTTTTTCCTTTGCCGAATGTGCTAAACTATAAGGGATATAAAGAAATGCGAGGCAACTTACATGAACAAATTCACTGAGATTTATTTAACGATTGAAGCGGCTATTTTGAATCAGGTTTATTTAGCGGGAGACCTCTTGCCGAGTGAAAACGAACTAGCAAAAAAATACGCAGTGTCCCGCGAAACCATTCGGAAAGCCTTATCTTTATTATTGGAAAATGGGTACATTCAAAAAAAACAAGGCAAAGGATCGATTGTTTTGGATGTGAAACGCTTTGACTTTCCCGTTTCTGGCTTGACGAGCTACAAAGAATTGCAAACGGCTCAACACATCAACAGCCAAACGATCGTTACAAAAAATATCCATACTCCATTGCCAGATGCTTTGGCCAAACATTTGAAACTGCCAGAAGGAACGCCAGCTATTTATGTTGAAAGACAACGGCAAGTGAATGGAGAAGTGGTGATTTTAGACAAAGATTACCTTTTAGCTTCGGTCATTTCAGACATGCCTGATGCTGCTGCTCATGATTCTCTCTACACCTATATTGAGCAAACTTTAGGATTAGTGATCGGCTATGCTCAAAAAGAAATCACTGTTGAACCAGCTACCGCCGAGGATCACCTTTTAATGGATCTGCATGATGAGGATACGCATGTCGTAGTGGTCCGAAGCGATGTTTATTTGGAAGACACAACACTCTTCCAGTATACCGAATCCCGTCACCGCTTAGATCGATTCCGCTTCGTTGAATTTGCCCGACGCAGAAACCCAAGCGAAACTCTTTAAATAAAGGAATCAAAATAATAGCCTTATCCTATACAAATAAAAAAAACTGTAGAGTGCATGATGAATTGCGCCCTACAGTTTTTTTATGATTGCGATTTGATGAGTAGACCAACTACTCTACTTACTTATTCTGTGATCTTACTACAAACCTGTTAGACGATTCGTCGTGCATAGTACAGCTATTTTGAAAGAATTTTTCTATTTGATTTCTCTTATTCATATAATTTGTACTGTGTTCTTATGTACCGTATGGATAGAATTTTTTCATCCTTATCATATCGCCTTCAAAATGGGTTTGCATACCTTATGTCGCGTTTTATTATACAGTTAAGGTACGCATCTGGATTTTGCGTGCCTCAAGTCGGGTCTTATTGTCCAGTTAAGGTACGTATCCGGGTTTTGCGTGCCTTAAGTCGAATCTTAGCGTACAGTTAAGGCACACACATATCCATTTGAAGCTTCTGGAGACTACCAAGGCTCCAGGAGGTTCTATGACTTTCCACAAGAAAATACGTAAATTCCAGAGGAAATTACATGCCTTACGAGCCCACCAACACTATTTTATAGTTAAATAAAAAAGCTTTAAATCAAAGTTTTTAAACTTCGATTTAAAGCTCTTTCTCTTTTTGTGATCTTTTATTTACGCTTCAAAATAAAAAGCAATCGTTTCGTAAGGTGCCAGTGTCAACATCTCGGTCAATTCTCGTTTCTCACCGTTGCCGATCAAATAGCGGCATTTGCGATTTAAGAATTCTTCCGGGATCTCAACACTTACTGGTTCAGCATAAAAATGATTTAATACCAACAATTGTTCTCCTTGGTATTCTCTGACATAACCATAAACACTTGGATGATCCATCAAGATTCCTCGATAACTGCCTTCAGAGATAATTTTCATCTCTTTCCGCAAACGAATCAACTGTTTATAATAGTTTAAAATCGAGCCGGTTGCTTGTTCTTGCTTTACATTGATACTATGGAAATTCTCAGCTACTTTCAACCATGGTTTACCAGTTGTAAACCCTGCATGCAAGTCATTGTTCCACTGCATAGGCGTTCGGCTGTTGTCACGAGATTTCACTTTAATGATCTCCATTGCTTCTTCATGCGACAACCCTTTTCCCACCAATTCAGCATAAGCATTATATGTTTCTATATCAACATAATCCTCTAACTCTTCGAAACCAGGATCGGTCATCCCGATCTCTTCGCCTTGGTAAATATAAGGCGTTCCACGCAGCAAATGCATCGTTTGCGCTTGTAAGGTAGCTGAAGCTTCAAAGTGGTTAACAGGGTCTCCAAAACGGCTGATGCCCCGCGGTTGGTCATGGTTGTTCCAAAACAATGCGTTCCATCCATTGCCTTCCGACATGCCGACTTGCCATTCATCTAACAACTGTTTCAATTTCATAAAGTCAAACGGCATCAAACTCCATTTTTCTCCATTCAAGTAATCAACTTTTAAATGATGAAAACTAAAAACCATCGATAATTCTTCGTTTTCAGGATTTGAATAAGCTACACCATTTTCTACAGTCGTTGAAGACATTTCTCCAACAGTCATTGAGTCTTTTACATGTCCAAATGTTTTTTGGTTCAACTCATGGATAAACTCGTGAGCAATCGGCCGGTCGGTATACAATGATTTGCCTACGTTGTCTTCCGCATCAACCAGCACTTCCTCTTTTCCAATCACATTGATAACATCAAATCGGAATCCGGTCACGCCTTTTTCCAGCCAAAAATTAACCACTTCATATAATTCTTTACGAACTTCCGGGTTGCGCCAGTTTAAATCAGCTTGAGTAACGTCATAAAGATGCAAGTAGCACTTTCCGGTATCTCCAAATGGTGCCCAAGCCGGGCCGCCGAACTTGGAAACCCAGTTGGTCGGATAAGAACCATCAGCTTTGGGCTCTCTTAAAATATAATAATCTTGGTACTTCTTATCGCCGGCTAATGCTTTTTGAAACCACTCATGCTCAATGGATGTGTGGTTCAGAACCATATCCAGCATAATTTCCATTTGGTGCTTTTTAGCTTCTGAAACGAGCAGTTCAAAGTCTTCCATCGTTCCAAATAAAGGATCAATTTCAGTATAATTGGAAATATCATACCCATTATCTTTTTGCGGTGATGAAAAGAAAGGGTTCAGCCAGAGCATATCCACATCCAAACTAGCCAAATAAGGGATTTTTTCAATAATTCCCTTTAAATCTCCAACTCCATCTCCATCTGAATCCTTAAAAGACTTCGGATAAATTTGATAAACGACTTTTTCGTGAAACGTACTCAATGTTATTCCTACTTTCTAAAAAATTATTGTCCTAATTCTGGTTGACTCGCTTCAATTGCTTGATCTGATTTATTAAAGATATTGTATTTGCGGAACACGACTGTTAAGGCAAACGGCACTACAATAGCAATCACCATACAAATAATGAATACGAACCAGTATTGGTTTTGGATTGAAAGAATCCCTGGCAGACCGCCGACTCCAATTGAGTTGGCTGTGACATTAAAGATCGTCGAAACCATTCCAGCAAGACCGGAACCGATCATTGCAGCTACAAATGGGTAAACGTATTTGATGTTGATCCCGAACATTGCAGGTTCTGTTACGCCTAAGTAACAAGAAATCGCTGCCGGAATAGAAACTTGTTCTTCTTTTTTATCGCCGCGATGAAGGAAAATAATAGCTAATACAGCTGAACCTTGAGCAATATTAGATAAAGCAATCATTGGCCATAAATTGGTTCCGCCATAGTCAGCGATCAGCTGCAAATCGATGGCATTTGACATGTGATGCAGCCCGGTAATGACTAAAGGTGAATACAAGAAACCGAACAAAGCACCGAATAACCAGTTCACTGAACTGCCTAAACCAGCATAGACTAAACTTGAAATCCAACCTCCAATGATCCAGCCGATAGGACCTAAAACTGTATGCGCAATCAATACAGTTGGCACTAAGGCGAAGAAAGGAACAAAAATCATTGATACAGCTTGCGGGATAACTTTACGCAATCCTAATTCCAAGTAAGCTAGTAGGAAACCGGCCAACATTGCAGGAATAACTTGTGCTTGATAACCAATCATATCAATTTGGAAAAAACCGAAATCCCAGAACGGAATATCTGCTGCTGCTGTTTCGGCAACGGCATAGGCATTTAATAATTGCGGTGAAACTAATGTAATTCCTAAAACAATTCCTAAAATTTGAGTCGTTCCCATTTTCTTAGCAATGCTCCATGTGATTCCAACTGGTAAGAAGTGGAAAATCGCTTCGCCAATCAACCATAAAAAGCTGTTGACACCGTTCCAAAATTGACTTACATCGACGATAGTATTATAAATTGGGGCACCAGCATTCGTAAATTGTGCCGTACCATCAACTACAAGTTGACCAAGCGACTCCATGGGAACGCCTTCTAAAATGTTACGGAATCCTAAAATCAGACCCCCTACTACAATTGCGGGAATAATGGGTGAAAATATTTCAGCTAATACAGACATCGCCCGCTGAATTGGGTTTTGATTTTGTTTACTGGCTGCTTTTACTTCGTCTTTTGATACTCCTTCTTTACCGGAAATTTTTGAAAACTCGTTATAAAATGTAGCGACATCGTTTCCGATAATGACCTGAAATTGACCGGCTTGTGTGAAAGTGCCTTTTACCGCGGGGATATCTTCAATTTTTTTGACATCTGCTTTGGAAGCATCGTTCAATACGAACCGCATCCGTGTAGCACAGTGACTGACCGCAGAAATATTCTCGGGACCGCCAATGTCTTCCAATAACTGTTTCGCATCTTGCTTGTAATCCGCCATTTCTTTTTCCTCCTCTATAAACTGCTTTTCTCCAACTTGTATATACAAGTAAAATGTACCTTTTTTTAAACAAAAATGCAAGCGTTTTATATTTTTTTATCAATAAACCCTCTTTTAAAAAAACCAAGTGTTAAATTATAACAGTTCCCATCATTTCAATGAGCCAAGAAATGCGTACGCTAAGAAAAGAAATCGCTTTATACAGCAAAAAAAATAACAGCCGAACCACAAAGGAAACGTTTAGTTTCTTTGCGGTTCAGCTGTTAAATCTATTTTTGTTGGTTCTTATTAAGCGTTACGTTGTTTCAATTCTGATAAATCAGATTCGGCAATAGTGCGGTTTAATTCTTCCATTTGTTTTTCTTTTTCTTCATTTGACCAATCATAAAAACGTGCCATTTCATCTACTACTGGTTGTTTGATCGCATCTAGCGTATCGCGCATAAAGAGCATATGGTTGGTACGGCGCCAGAAGAAATCTATTGGCCGCAATGCCATCTCTTCTTCCATTGCATAATGAAGACTAAGCGTATCCGCTAAGCTTAACCCAGGAACAGCTTCCAGTTCGTCGATTTGTGCATAAACTTTCGGAGCATTAGAACCATACAAATCAGCCAAGTAGACAGATTCTTCTTTACTCAACCCTTTTTCAATTCCGATTTGAGCGATTTTTTCTAACTCTTCATCGACATTAGCAGGATCGATTTTACCGCCAGATACTGGATAGTTTTTAGAATCCGCTAATTTGTAAGACAAATCAAATTTATTTTCCAACGTCTCTTGAACGAGGTTAACAGCACCTTCTGCCATTTTACGGTAATCCGTTAATTTACCCCCAGCAAGCGTGATGAGACCGTTAGTTGCTGTTTCAAGTGCGCTTCCGCGTGAAACTGAAGAAGGACTCGCTTCGCTTTCTGATAAAGTACTTTCTACGTTCTCCAACACTTCTTCTACATCCCAACGGGTTGCTTCGTTGCGTTGGAATTTGGATACAACAGCAACGACTTCATCGAAACTCTTATCTGAAAGGCTGCCATTGTTTCCTCCATTGTAATCAGATCCGCCATTTGAAGCAATAAGCGGACGTAAACCAGCCCAGCTGGCTTCAATATCGTTAATCGTCAAATCGACTTCTGGGTAACGGCGGTTGACGATTTCAAGAAGGTAGTCGACATCTTCTTGTGTCACTGTCGGATGATTGAAATCTCCATGGTAATCTGTGTCGGTCGTACCAAAATAAGTCTTATCTTCACGAGGAATCACAAAAATCATTCTGCCATCTTGATCTCCAGTGTCAAAATAAGTTGGCTGCGGTACAGATAGTTTTTTAGCATCAACGACCAAGTGCACTCCTTTTGTCGGGCGCATTTGTGACGGGGTCGTGTCATTTTCATCTAGTTCTCGTACAAAATCAGACCAAGGTCCGCTTGTATTGATCACTAAACGGGCATGAATATCAAATTCTTCTCCTGTTAGCAAGTCCGATACTCGTACGCCATTCACTTGACCATTTTCGTCGTGCAGAATCGATTGAGCTTGCACATGGCTGGCAATCTGCGCCCCATCTTGAGCAGCTTGTTTAATATTTTCAATCACCAGACGTGCATCATTGTTTCTAAAGTCCAAATAAACGCCGCCGCCTAAAAGTCTTTCTCCTTGCAGTTGAGGTTCTCTTTCCAGCACTTCTTCTTTCGTCAGCATATAATTCGTATAACGAGGGTCTGTCACGTTCGCTAAGCGGTCGTATAGATCCATCGCTACTTTGATTGAAAACATATTGAAGGTTGCACCAGGTTCGTCATAAATCGGAAGCAGCATCGGATCTGGTTTTGGGATATGCGGTGCAATGCTTTGTACCACTGCACGTTCCTGAACAGTATCTGCTACAACCTCCACATCAAATGTTTTTAAGTAGCGCAGTCCGCCGTGAACTAATTTTGTCGAACGTGAAGAAGTTCCTTCAGCAAAATCCTGCATCTCGATCAATCCGGTTTTCATACCAGATGCGCTGGCTTGCAAAGCAACGCCGGCACCCGTAATTCCACCACCAATGATCAATAGATCAAGGGTCTCGGTTTTCATTTTTTCTATCGCTTGTTTTCTAGTTTTTGATGAGAATGTCATCTTTTCCCACTCCTTTATTTTTTGCTCTTATGTTTATACACTTGCGTAGCCGCCACAGCTTCTTGCCAGCCTGCATATAAATCTTCGCGGCGTTCTTCAGGCATTTGCGGCGTGAATCGTTCTCCTTCTTCACTGAAGGATTTAATTTCATCCAAGTCTTTCCAGAAGCCCACTCCTAATCCAGCTAAGAACGCAGCACCTAACGCGGTTGTTTCTAAGTCCGCTGCCCGTTGGACGGGAACATTTAGAATGTCGGCTTGAAACTGCATTAACAGGTTGTTCATAGCCGCTCCGCCGTCTACTTTAAGCAGTGGAATATCAATACCTGAGTCCAGACACATCGTATCAATGACGTCTCTAACTTGATACGCCACTGCTTGCAAGGTTGCTTTGACAAAATCTTCCCGTGTTGTTCCGCGTGTCATACCAAATACGGCACCGCGAGCGTTTGAGTCCCAGTACGGAGCACCTAATCCTGTAAAAGCCGGTACAACATAAATCTCGTCTTCGCTGGACGCAGCAGCTGCAACTTCTTCCGATTCAGCTGCTGTTTCGATCAGTCTCATGCCGTCCCGCAGCCATTGTACAGCTGATCCTGCTACAAAAATACTGCCTTCTAAAGCATAGTAGATTTTCCCATTGATTCCGTAACCAATGGTCGTCAATAAGTTATTGCCGGACAATTGCGGTTTTTCTCCAGTATTCATGACAATAAACGAACCTGTTCCATAGGTATTTTTAACCATGCCCGGTTCAAACGCCATTTGACCAAATAAAGCAGCCTGCTGGTCACCGGCCATACCCGAGATTGGAACTTCACCGCCATAAAAATTCAAACTCTGTGTGTAGCCGTAAACTTCAGAATTGGATTTCACTTCCGGAAGCATGCATTTCGGAATGGACAACAATTGTAAAATATCTTCGTCCCATTCTAAGTTATGAATATTGAATAGCATCGTACGGCTGGCATTTGAGTAATCGGTTACATGAACTTTGCCATTTGATAATTTCCAAGTAAGCCAAGTATCGATCGTTCCAAAAAGAAGTTCGCCCTTTTCCGCACGTTCCTGTGCTCCTGGTACATGATCCAAGATCCATCGAATTTTTGTTGCAGAAAAATAAGCATCAATCAGCAAACCAGTTTTTTCATGGATCATTTCTGAGTGATCGTCTTTCATAAGCTGATCTGCAATGTCAGATGTTTGGCGAGACTGCCAAACGATTGCTTTGTAAATCGGACGTCCAGTTTTTTTATCCCAAATAACGGTCGTTTCTCGCTGATTGGTGATCCCGATGCCCGCTATTTGATTTGGTTTGATCCCAAGTTCGATCAAAGCTCCGGCAATCACGATTTGAACAGAATTCCAGATTTCAACGGCATCATGTTCTACCCAACCTGATTGAGGAAAATATTGCGGAATTTCTTTTTGAGAACTAGCTAATTTTTTGCCTTTTTTATCAAATATAATGGCTCTTGTACTGGTTGTACCTTGGTCGATCGCCATAATATATTTCTCTTCTGTCATTTTTTTCTTACCTCCAAAAAATTGTAACCTCTTTCATTTATAGTCTAATCATAACGCGTTTTTCAGAGGAGAAACTACCAACTTTTTTTACCGTTTCCAAAAAAAGTGACAAAAAAGAAAGGAAACCTCTCTATATGAGGAAAGAGTCCCTTTCACTTTGGTGTATTTTTAAGTTGATCTTGCATAAAATCTTTTTTCTTGTTCTCCAAAATCAGGTGCACTTCCTTCTTGATTTGAAGGAGATCATAAGTCGATCCTAATTCAGAAAGCACATAAACTTCTTGTTTGATAGGGTATTTGCCAAAAAGAGCCGCATTGGTATTGGTGATCACCAAATCATAAGAAGCCTCGCTGCGGTAAGGCTCCATTCTCACTCCATTGCGCTCATCCAGACTTTGAATGAGCATCGTTGTTACTGTTTCAGCATATAGTTTTTCCATCTGCAAGTCGATTCCGATATGGATCTTAGAAGAACTCTCATTCTCAACAAGTTTCAGAATACTAAGGTACCGGCCCAGAGCGTTCATTTGAAGTGTGTTTTTTTCATCTGATTTTTGATTCATGGTTTTTAACGTATCCTTTAGAAGTATGCAGGAAAATTGTTTAACATTCGGACGCACAATAGCTTTTTCCTTTTCCCACAAATTTTCTAAATCATGAAATTGAAGATCTCCTTGAAAAAAGAATAAAAGCAGATGTGTCTGGGTTAGATAATAGAAGGTCTTAGAAAGCAAAGACGGAGACAAAGACTTCAACCCAAAATTCTGAGTGATTCTTGAAAGCAGCTGCTGATAATATTCAGCATGAGGAAAAGCAATCAACTTCAACTCAGCAGGCTGATTTCCATAAAATTCTTCAGGCAAAATCGACATGGAAACTAGAAATACAAAAAATATCATCGCCTCCTCTTCTTCTGCTTCGAATGAATAGCGGCTCAAAAAACGAAAAACCGTTTCCTTTAGTTTTTTATACAATTCATTTTCTTGAAAAGGTATTATCGATCGCCGTAATTGCCAATAAGTTTTGTATTTCAATTGAATTCGTTTACGGGTAATGATCATCCAGAGGTTCAATCGTTGGCGGTCATGGTCATGGAGCACAACATCCAGATTCCGCTCTAAAACCCTGACCGTTTTGCTTTGCCAGCTATCTGTATGATTTATTTGATGATTTGTATAGGGTTCCAAAAACCAGTAAAGCTGAAAGAAAAAATAGCGGATCTGCAATTCTTCGCCCCGCATTTTTCCATTACGGATTTGAATATCGAATTCTTTCAGAAAACCGTTTATTTCTTTTAAGCGTCGATAGAAAGACGCTTCACTGACCAAAAGCTGATTGGTCAATTGAGGCACTGTAAATTCCTGATATTGATAGATATAATCTAAAACTTGAAATTTCAAGCTATCCTTGATGTATAAACAACAAATTTCCTGCAATGTGTGGTGTTTTTCCAACCGCAAAACCAATTCATCATCTATTCGCTCAAATGCAAACAGGTGAGGCGATACAGCAGCAAGATCTTGTATATTCTGCAAATACTTATCAAAAGATGGTTTCGCTATCTGTAAAGAAGAGAACAATTCACGATAGCTGATTTGTCCGCCGTTTAAAAGGAGCTTTCTTAAAATACGAACCTGATACCGTTCACTTTTGTCCAGTAGATCTTCTATTTCCATAACGAGTTCCTCACTCCTTTTGACTAACTTCTTTGCCAAAACAACTGGTCAATGCTTTCACAGCTAATTGCTCAGCTAGCGCCAGGATAGTCGTCTCCAACAAGAATTGACCGCCGAGAATTCGATGGCTTTGCTTATCAAAGAGCAATTAAAGTTCTCTAACTTTTAAAGCTGCCGTTACTTCAGCAAATGATGCTCCAATACTAACTACATCCATTCTGTTTTCTCTCCTTCAGTGAAACTCTTACATTCATTAAACTCTACTTTGCATACCTTTTCAAGGAATCTTACCAGCGTTTCTACTCTCTTCTGTCATCATACAGGAATACAGCCTAAAAAATTGGTTAGACAACTGCAGCCAAATTCCTTTTTCCTTTCCATCATCTTTGCTTTTAGGTTCTATCCTTTAGTGTTGGCATCTAAAAGTAATGACAGACGAAAATCTCCGTTAGAATAAAAGTTCTATCATAAGAATATTGATGTTAGTGTCAAGATATTCTGGTAAAGGGGTAAAGAAATTAGAACTTATTTTTATTGAACGCTACCTACTTGCATCGGGTTATTTTCTTTCTCATGTACTCCTTACAATACGCGATCTCTGTCGCTTTTCTATTCAACTGCAGGTAGTGAAATTTTCGGATCACTGCTATTTTCTTGACCATTTGCAGTGTCTGCTTTAGAACGGGACAAACTACTGCCAAAAAGAAGGGCGTTCGTCCCAAAAACAAGAAAACGAGCCGAATCGACGCTAAGAAGAATGGTGTTTCCGCTTCGTTTAAAGCTTGAGTAGTAAACTACGGAGGTAATTCAATTCCACCCCCTAAGAGTCACCAACACAATTGGACAAAGAGCCATACAAAAAAGCTTAACAAAAAGGTTTCCCTTGTTGTTAAGCTTTTTCGCTTTATTTCACCGGTTCGACTACTAAGTAACGGTGAGGTTCATTGCCTTCTGAGTGAGTCGCAACTTGTTTATTTTTACTCAAATAAAAATGAATCTGTTTTCTTTCAAAAGCAGGCATTGGTTCTAGAAAAACAGGAAGGTTTGTACGAACAACTCTTTCAGCCGTTCGATTAGCTAATTGTTTTAAAACAGCTTCACGGCGTTCACGATAATCTCCAACATTTACAATAGCTGTAAGTTTAGTTGGTGCATGATGGTACAGCAACACTTGTGCTAGCGATTGTAAAGCATTCAGTGTCTTACCATGTTTGCCAATGACCAAACCGGCTTTTTCGGTATGAATATGGAAAGTAACCTGATTGCGCGACTTTTCAACATCTACGGTTGCAGCAGCTCCCATTTGTTGAGCAATGTCAGCCAAATAATCAGAAACCAATTGCACTGCTTCTTCGTTATTCTGCGAGTTTTTATTCGCATCTGTAACTTGTTGATCCAACTGAGCAGCTTCTTTCACATCTTCTGGAAACTCTTCTTTTTGAATTTCTGTGTGCTCGCTTTTCTCACTTAAAACTTTTGAATCAATATTTGCATCTGCTCGTGTCATTGGTTCTTTCGTTATCTTTTTCTTTTCTACGATCACGATCGCATCTTTCTTACCGAAACCTAAAATACCTTTTTTTCCCTCAGTAACGATTTCAATAGAAGCTTCTTCCTCGCGGATACCTAAAAGCTTCAAACCTTTTTGAGTTGCTTCTGCTACTGTTGCTGCTTGAGCCGTGTACTTATCCATCTGTTGATCCTCCGTTCTATCTACTCTTGATTGATAGTAAAGACTTATTTCTTTTTCTTTTTCTTTTTCGGATTTAACGCTTTTTCTAGAGCGCGTTCGCGTTCACGTTCAGCTTGGAGTTTTTCTTCTCGTTCTTTTCTGATTTTAAATGGATTATTCAGTAATAACGTTTGTCCAACAGAAAAAGCATTTCCTACTACCCAGTACAATGATAATGCACTTGGCAGTGTGATACCCATAAATAAAATCAATGCCGGCATCATGTACATCATAGATGTGGTTGTCGGGTTTGATTCAGCTTGGCTCATGCTTGATAATTTTGTTGTTGCATAAGTTAAAATAGCAGCCAAAACAGGTAAAATAAACATTGGGTCTGGTTTACCTAAGTTCATCCATAAGAAATTCCCGGTGCTTAGCGCTTCTGTTCGGCTGATTGCTTGATAAAGACCCATCAATACAGGCATTTGGATCAGTAAAGGCAAACAACCCGCGACCGGATTAACTCCTGCTTCTGAATACAATTTAGATGTTTCTTCTTTTAATTTACTTTGTGTTTCAGCATCTTTAGATGAATATTGTGCTTGCAAAGCTTTGATTCTTGGTTGCAATTCGCTCATCTTACGTGTGCTTTTGGTTTGCCCATGCATTAAAGGCAATAGAACAATCCTGATGATCAAGGTGAAAACAATAATTCCCAATCCATAACTTCCACCAAATAAATCAGATAACCAAATAATCACACGTGAGAAGTTTAAAACGATGTATCGATCCCAAAATCCTGTACTTTCAGCAGTGATAGGTGATGTACCACACCCCACTAAAACAACTGCTAACAAAACGGTTCCTAATAAAAGAAGTAATCGCTTACGGTTTTTCACGGTTTTTCCCCCATTCTTTCAATAAAAAAATAAGCTTAATCTAACATTTTAGCCAATCTCAAAACGTGGATCAAGCTCTTTTTAGTTTCTTTTACCGACATTGTTGCCGCTGGTTTACGGGCAATGACGATAAAATCTTTCTCCGATTTTAAATGAGGCTTTAATTCTGTTAAACTTTGACGTATTCTTCGCTTAACGGCATTTCTTACCACTGCATTGCCAATTTTTTTACCGACAGACAGCCCTACTCGAAAATGCGGTTGTTCTTTTTTGTCTAATACATAAAGAACAAATTGCCGGTTGGCTGTAGATTTTCCACGATGAAATACTTTTTGAAATTCTGATTCTTTTTTGACACGATAGGCTTTTCTCATTCAAATAACCTCTCATCTCTTTTTCTTTACCTGAACAAATTGCTTCTATAAGTATGTGTATTTTTAATAAAAAAAGAAAAAAAAGACCACTGAGACGTTCAGTGATCTATGCAGACAATGATTTTCTGCCTTTACGGCGTCTACTTTGTAATACATTACGTCCATTTTTGGTACTCATACGTTTACGGAAGCCATGTAACTTTTGACGTTTACGTTTTTTAGGTTGGTAAGTTCTTTTCATTCGTAATACACCTCCTGTAATAATAACTATCTCTCATTATATTGTTGTTTAGCAGCACAAGACAGTCTCATTTATTCTAATGAAATAAAAACGGGCTTATCAAAATTAATTTCAAACCTTTTTTATTCATTCACTTCAGTATGATAGCATAAATTACAAGAATAGGGAACCTTCTTTTCACTTTTTTATTCCTTGTCTTTAAAAAAATAGTTTCCGAGCTGAAAAAATACCAACCATTGAGCAACTATTTCTAATGGATTCTAATTTTATTCTATCTCTTCCTTTTCTATTAACAGCTTTATTCATGTTCGTAAAATGAATAAAAAATTCGATTTCCCCTCATTTTTCTCTCTTTATTTTATTCCTTCCCGCTTAAATCTTAACAGTTTACATTTTATTTCCAGTTCATTTTTTCCCTGTTTTTACTGCCTTTTTTCTTTTTATCTATCCAAAAAAAAACCGTAGAAAAACAACTATAACAAAAAGCTTATGGCTGTTTTTGCGTGCTCTAAAAGATATCCACAATCCGGTTTTTATTATCCACAGCCTTCGGTATAGCTTTTTTTCAGTACTTTATTAAAATTGAGTTATAAAGCTGTTATCCACAAACGAACAAGCTGTGCACGGTTTCTTACACATACCAGATCGAGTCTGTGGATAACTTTTAAAAACATTGATATATAGCCATTAAAAGACTGTAAGTTTTCCCCTTTTCTATTAACAGAAAGGTTTTTAAAATTAGTTATACACTATTTATTTTAGCCTGTGGATAACTATATTGACAAGTCTTGTATGAATTTTCAACAGGTTGCAACTACTTGTGGAAAACTTTAAAAGAAAGTGCTAAAATAAGAAAGACACATTTATAAAGGAGGTTCTCTAT